>CAWIVS010000001.1:0-313869 GCA_963839685.1 uncultured Pseudomonadota bacterium
GAAAGGGAGGAATCAATACTGGGCGCGTATCGCGCTGTTTGCCAAGGAATTTCTTAATTCGCGCGAATTTTCATACCAGCAGAAATACCCTCGCACGACTTCAGGCGCGGTTCAGAACATCGAGTTCGTTAGACAGGGTGCCAAGAGCCTCAGTGATTATCAGTGGCAGTCTCACTGTCGCGGCTTGTATCAGTTACCCGTCGCTGCCTGACCCGAAATTCGCCACAGACAGGTAGCCATCGAGGAGGTTGCCTAGTGTGCTCATTTTCTCTTCATAAATGCTGCTCGAAGGGACCCGTCGGCGCGAGTCTTGCACGCAGGTTTCTCACCAGGCGCGCTCGAATATCAGGCCGATGATGGGAAATGCTTCCCCTTCGTCTGCGACATTTACGCCCCGCCGCGGGTCGAATTCCTGCGAATCACCGCCTGGGCCGCCATAGACGTTGATCACGTCCAGGAACGCGACAAGGTCCACCGGGCCGAGAGTACGCCGGTAGTCAACCCGGATATTGAGCGCGTGAGAGTCATCGAGCCGAAGCGCGTTCTGCTGCGTCAGTTCCTTCGAGTAGCGCAGCGGCTGTCCTGGCCCCAGCACGTCATCATTGATGATGAAGGCGTCTGTGGGTCGCCCGGTCGCCCATTTCCAGCGTGCACCGAACTTCCAGCGTTCGCTGATCTCCCAGCTGCCGCCGATGGAGAAGAAGTGCTCGCGGTTGAAATCGGCGTCATAGTCCCCGAAGCCATCGTTATCATCGATCCGCGCATCGTTATAGGCGTAGACGACATTCCCGAACCAGCCATCCTCAAAGCGCCGTGACAGAACGACGTCCAGGCCGAGATTCGTGCCCTCTCCGTCGTTGGTGACCCGGCCACTCGTGCGTTCCTGCTCGACGATGACATTATCCAGCCACTGATAGTACGGCTCGACGAGCAGCGACCAGTCCGGGCCGAAGTCCCGCTCGATGCCGACACTCACGTGAGTGATTCGCTCGTTTTCGATAGCGAAGTTCTCGGGGCTGGCCGCGCGGACCAGAAAGCGCGGCGACTGATAGAACACGCCCGCGGTTGCCGACACTCGCATGCCCGGTTCGGGGCGCCAATTCGCCGCAAGCCGCGGGGAGACGAGCGATTCGTCCGCAAAGCCATCGTGATCGTAACGAAGCCCTGCTCTGAGATCCCAGTGAGCGAACTCGAACACCTGTTCGCCGTATGCGGCATAACTAGTCTCCTTCGCCCCATAAACCGAGTTGACGTTATCCGGTGTCAACGTGATGTATTGCTGGCCGGGCGGACGCGGGTCCGTCGTACGATAGACGAATCGATCCCATTCTTCTCTGAGGAAAGTCGAATAATCGACGTCGGTCTGCCAGACGCGCAGCCCGGCCGATCCCTGGCCGAAGCGGTTGCGAGCCACATAGTCGCTATGCCAGCCGATCTCGGTTTCCTTCTCGGTGACGGTAATCAAGCGCTCGCGCACCGGGATATCCGGGGCCGGCGTGCCCTCCGGCACCAGATCCGGGTAAGCCTCACCCTCCGATGAGGTCTTGTCGTTCGCGCGGAAGTAGATCCGATTCGTCCATTCACCGGTCTCCCCGACCAGGCGGCGCCAGGTCAGCCCCGTCAGGTACAGGTCCTGCTCGGTGTCCATCAGCGACACGTCCTCGAAGTTCGGAGACTCGAGGACGTTGTCGATGTCCCGCGTGTATTCCTCCGGCGCGTAAATACCGAGGAATTCGATCGTGTTGTCTGCATCGAGGGAAGTCACCGTCTTGAGGACGATATCGGTCAGTTCCGGCTGGCCAATGTCCAACTCCTCGATCATTTCGAAGACGCCGCCGAAATCGAATTGGCGCGCCGTGAGAAACACGGTCGTATCATCATGGATGCCGCTTGGCCCCTCGTAGCCGAGTTCGAGCCCTGCGATGTCCACCCGCATACTGGCGCTGGGCGTCGGGCTGCCGCCAGCGACGTCGAGCTTCAGCAGGGAGCCCGAGCGCCCTCCGTACGCAGCGCTCCAGCCGCCGGGCGAGAATTCCGCACTCGCGATGGAATTCGGCGCGAAGATCGAGTAGCGACCACCGCCACCGATGTCCTCCTCCTCGCCGAGTGTCTGGTCGAAGTGAACCACACGGTCAAAGGGCAGATCGTCAATCTAGAATCAGGTTGTCTCGGGGTCCACGGCCGCGCACCGAGAAGCTGGCGAATTCGCCCTCGGAAATCAGCCCCGGCAGGCCGTCAAGCGCTCGCAGGACATCACTACCTGTGCCAGCGGCACTGCGCAGTTCCTCCCGGTTCAGCAAGGAGTTGCTCACCGCCCCATGCGGATCGGCAATTTGCGCGCGGGCTACAACTAGGACTTCCTCGAGCGCCTCCGTGCGGGCGAGCATCTCGAGATTCAGCGGAGTCACCTTGCGGCCAACTACACGTACGCTGGGTTCACTGGCTGTAATCAAGCCAGGGCCATCTGCCGTGACCGCATAGAGCCCCGCGTCAAGGTCACTCAACTCGACAGTTCCGTTGGCCGCCGTGCGACCGGTAATGACCTTACCGTCGCGGTCGGTCACGGTCACAGTCACGCCCTCGAGAGGTCGCTGTGTCTCCATACTGACTACTGCAATGCGCATCCCACCATCTGCGCTTTGCGCCATCGCAGCAGATGATGCGCAGATGACCAGCACCCCTGCGAAAAGCCGAATGATCCGTTTCATGCCGATCTGCTTCCTTGTGCTGGGCGCGGTTGCCATGAAGGCTCAGCGCGCATGAATAACGATCGTTAGGTAGTGGCACGCTCGTTAACCAATAACTCGGTGCTCGACGATGATGCGACGCAGCGCTTCGATCCAATTTTGCGTGTCAGACCGCGCACGAATCTCATGCGCATCCGGACTTGCATCAGGCGCTTGCCGCGACGCGCGTGACCTGGAGCGCCGATACGCATGCTTGAATCGGAACCGGGGCCCCACAAGCGAGGCCCCGGTCCTGCGGCTAGTTCTTGACAGGCATGATGACCGTGTCAATCACATGAATCACGCCGTTCGACGCAGCAATGTCCGTCGCGGAGACGTTCGCGTTGTTGATCATCACCTTGCCGTCCACGACCCTGATCTTGACGGGAGATCCTTCCACCGTCTTTGCTTGCGTCAGCTTGACCACATCTGCGGCCATCACCTTGCCCGATACAACGTGGTACGTCAGCACCTCGGTTAGTGCCCGCTTGTCGCTGAGCAGCGCGTCGAGGTCGGCCTTCGGGATTTTCGCGAATGCCGCGTCGGTCGGCGCGAACACCGTGAACGGGCCTTCGCTCTTCAGGGTAGAAATCAGGTCGGCGGCCTTCAGCGCTGTTGCCAGCGTGTTGAATGAGCCAGCCTCGACCGCGGTGTCAACGATGTCCTTGGACGGTGCTATGCCAGCTGCCTGAGCGCCGATCGAAACCAGGGCAACGGCAGCAGCCGCCACTATGTTTTGAAGCTTCATTGGGTATTTCCTCGATGGGATTGGTAAAGGGTCTGCCTGCTGTCTAGGTCAGGTCTAGCTAATGTGCCGTTTTGTCCATGTAATGTCAAGCCTATTCAGGTCATTTATATTGACAAGACATAGACAATACGGGCAGAGTCCACGGCATGCCCCAATCCGAGCCCACCGACGAGCGGCATCCCATGCGGCTCGTGGTCCTGCGCACGGGGCTCACGCCAGACCTACTGCGCGCCTGGGAGAAACGTTACGGAGTGGTGACGCCCGTTCGATCGCACGGCGGCCAGCGCTTGTATTCCGATGCGGACGTCGAGCGTCTCTCGCTGCTTGCGCGGGCGGTCAAAGGTGGGCGCGCCATCGGACAGATTGCGAAGTTGCCCCTGCGCGAGCTGCAGAGAATCGTCGAGAAGGATGCAATCGCCCTAAGCGTCATCGCCCCGCCCGTGAGCGCGATCGCGTCCGAGTCGCGAGAATCGATACACGCCGCAGCGCTCGCCGCCGTGGAACGTTTCGATGCCGCCGAATTGGAGTTCACGCTCCGCGGCGCCGCCATGCGACTCGGGATGGACGAAATGCTGGACGGGGTCATCGGCCCCCTCCTCCTCACGATTGGCTCGCACTGGCATGCCGGACTCCTGAGCCCGGCTCACGAGCACCTCGCCACTGCCGTCGTTCGTCGCACGCTGACCTGGATGATGGAGAACGGCACGCCGCCCCCCATGGCACCGGCGATTGTCGTAGCCACTCTTGCAGGGCAGACCCACGAGCTCGGCGCGATGCTCGCAGCGGCCGCGGCTTCCAGTCATGGCTGGCGCGTCGTCTATCTCGGCGCGAATCTGCCGGCCCGTGACATCGCCGTCGCCGCGAACCACGCCCGTGCGACCGCGGTTGCGCTCAGCCTCCTGCACCCGACGGAGGACCCGACGATTGCTGGTGCGCTACGCGATTTGCGCGCGGCGCTTCCGGCGAGCACCGCGATCATCGCTGGTGGCACCGCAGCTGCGAGCTATGCGCCGGCACTAGCTGCGGTCGGCGCCTCCCAATTCGGCTCCATCCGCGAGTTGCGCGCGTGGCTGCGGGGCGCGACCAAGACCCGCTGACCATCGCTGTGCAGCTTACAGGATGCCTCCATGCGGGCATCGTGCGGAGACCGGCCGCGCTTGTCGACACACTTTAGCTGGGGCGCGCCAAAGATCCGCGCCAAGCTGCGGCGACGCTTCCCGGACATCAAGCCGACGGCCATCAGCACCGTGCATGCGGTGCTTGATCGGAACGGCCTGGTGAGTCGCAGGCGTGAACGCCATCACTACCCCGCGGCACGCCCTTCGCAAGCGCCAGCGCCATCCTCGGCTTGAGCAGGCTGTCGATGTCGTGGCTGAGGCTCGGTATCGGCATCGAGCGCATCCAGCCTGGACAGCCTCAGCAGAACGGCCGCCATGAGCGCATGCATCTGACCTTGAAGAAGGAGACCAGCAAGCCCGCGGCTAACAACTTCCTGCAGCAGCAGGAGAAGTTCGATCGCTTCATCGACTGCTACAACCAGGAACGGCCGCATCAGGCCATCGACCACGAGAGCAATCGCTTCAAGTGCGCCGAACGCCCGTTCGCTGCCAAGGCGTTACCCATGTCCTCGGAATAGTCCGTTACCCATGTGAACGGAATGGACAAGGAGTAATTGGTGGAAAGGGAGGGAATCGAACGCTCGACCCCGGCATTATGAGAGCGGTCGATCACTCCAACGAATCTAATAATCAACCACTTGCCGCGGGCGTCCGTTGCCGAGCATCCGCACTGAGCACGACTGAGCAAAGCTGCTCACGCAAAAGTCCCGCAGTTACTTCAACGCGAGAGCGGAATCGTCACCGTGCTCTCGCCGAGCCACTGCACGACGAAGGGGCTGCTGCGCATCGGCGATCGATTCAGCACTCCCATCTTTGCCCGTTCCGTAGTTGATCTTCCGTATTGCTCGCATTCGGTGCGCCGCGCTTAATGCAGGGTGTATAGCAACATTGTTCGGTCTGGGAAGGGGAATCAGGACCGATCGGCGCGGTATCAGCCGCAAGCGGGGAGGTGAATCGCCCTTCGGATGATGAAGAGCTCTCGAGTTTGTTTGATCTTTGGCACCCCTTCCGTAAGTGCCAGAAACATAGGAGATAGGGAATGAAAAAGCGAAAGAATATTCTGATGGTCTCGGTTGCTCTGATGCTCATGCTTCCATTGGCCGCGCTGGCGCAGCTGCCCACGACGACCTACGGCTGGAACCTCGGTAACACCATGGAACCGCCGTGCGGCGAAGGCTGCTGGGCTCCAGCGGCAACGCAAACGCTCATCAACGCGGTGGCCGCGGGCGGCTTCAACACCATTCGCATCCCGGTCGCGTGGGACAGCCACGCCAACCAGACCACTTATCAAATTGATCCCGCCTGGATGGCGCGGGTCAAGCAGGTGGTGGACTGGTGCTACGCCAATAACCTGACCGTCATCATCAACAGCCACTGGGACAACGGCTGGCTGGAGAACAACATCACGATCCAGTGTGAACACGACGATCAACGCCAAGCAGAGAGCCTACTGGACGCAGATCGCCAACGCCTTCATCGGTTACGACAGTCGGCTGCTGTTCGCCGGCGCCAACGAGCCGAACGTTCGACACTGCAGGCGGAGATGTCCACGTTGCTGGCTTATCACCAGACGTTCATCAACGCGGTCCGGGCCACCGGTGGCAGCAACGCCACCCGCTGGCTGATCGTCCAAGGGCCGAACACCGACATCGAACTCACCGACCAGCTGATGAACACCCTGCCCAGCGACCCGACGCCGGGCCGCCTGATGGTCGAGGTCCACTATTACACTCCCTACCAGTTCACCTTGATGACTGGCAGAGACCAATGGTGGGGCGATAAGGCCTACTTCTGGGGACAAGGCTATGACACTTGGAACCCCAACCTGCAAAAGCGCAACGCGACGTGGGGCGAAGAATCCGACATGGATGGGCTCTTCCAAAGGATGGTCACCAAGTTCGTCAGCAAGGGAATCCCCGTGGTGGTGGGTGAATTTGGCGTCATCAAGCGCACCGGGTATTCGGACCTTACGGGCGTCGACCTCGACTTGCACATCGCTTCGAGGACCTACTTTAATAAGACCCTCGTCAGATAAAGCCAACAGCAAGGGACTGAAGCCCATCTACTGGGACAATGGTTTCAATGGAAAGGATGGGTTCGCGCTGTTCGACTGGAATACCGGCGCGGTCGTTGACGCGGACAACAAGGCTGCGTTGACGGGAGGCGCCGCGCTGCCGCCGCCGACCCCGCCCGCCGGAACCGCGTGCAGGAACCCGGCCTACAACTCGACCACGACTTACTGTGTGGGCGATATTGTTTCCTTCAGCCTTCGCGATTGGAAGTGGACAAACAAGAGAGGTCACGGCGCCTGTGGCAGCAACGATGCCCCGGGTGGAATGGCTGATCCGTGGACGGATTTGGGGGTGTGTGCCAAGTAAGGCCCTCCCGTTCCTTCGGACGGAAGATTGTCTAGCTGCCGTGGGAATTCACGCTTGCGGTGAATTCCCACGGGGGCGGCCGTTTCACAAGCCCCCTGTCCGCGTTTTCTTCGCCGGCAAGCAACCGGCGCGGACGTATTTCGACCGGAAGGTTGTCGATTCCGCCAATCTCAAAGGCATGAAGCCTATCTACTGGGATGCCGACTGGAACGGCAAGGATGGCTTCCAGCTGTTCGACCGCAACACCGCGGGCTTGTTCGGCTTGGTTCCCATCACCCGCAAGTAGCTGAAAAGCGCTGTCCGCGCCTGGATCCGTGGATTGCTCGAATCGCCGGACACATCAATTGTAAGTTCCGTCGGCGTTTTCATACACAAACCCCGCCAATTCCTTATTGGTCGCCATCGCTTTCCCATCGTTAGCGCATGCAGCATCAACGCCCGCAAGCGAATTAGGGATCCGCGCGCGTTGAGCGAATCATCCGGGCGGCCTCCCGCCGGCAACGACGATGAGTTCGCTGAGCGCTCGCTGATATTCCTCCTCTCCAATCGCATCGACGGACCGCAGCTTCGCTAGCAGATTGTCGATCAGCAATCGCAGACCAGGCCCGGGCGTGCCGCGCGCGAATGAACGCTGGTATTTGATCGGTCCTGGGATGATCGCGACCAGGAAGGCCATCTGGGCCGGCGTTAGCGCCTGGGGTTCGCACCCGAAATAGTGGTGGGCCGAGGGCCGCAGTCCCCGCAGCGCAGGTCCCCACTCGATGATGTTCAGGTAGATCTCGAGGATACGATCCTTGCCGAGCGCCGACTCGAGCAGGAACGTAATCGCCAGTTCCTGCAGCTTGCGTCCGACCTCCTTGTCACGCGACAGAAACAGGTTCTTGGCCAACTGTTGGGTAATCGTCGAAGCGCCGCGTGCCGCGCCCTCGCGCGACCAGTTGGTGGCCAGCGCGGAGGGTAGTTCGCGAAGGTCGATGCCGCGATGCCCGTAGAAGCCCGCGTCTTCCGCAAGCAGCAGAGTGCGGACGAACAGCGGCGGAACGTCTTGCAAGGCGATGAAGTCGGGGGATGAGGGCGAGACATCGATGGGGCGATGCGGGATGGCTCCGCCGTTTGAGCGGAAGACGAAGTCGCCGCGCAGTCGCGAGATCGCCGACGGCATCGGGCTTGGCGGACTGAAGTTGATTTTCTGGGTCACCACGAGAGCGGCAGGCTCTGCGGCACGTCCGCGCACATGCACTTCTATCGTGGCCGATCCAAGATCATGGCTGCCGCCGGGCGCCACTCCCAGGCTTTCGGGCACCGCGAGGCCGGCTGCGCCCAACAGTCGCCCGAACTTCAGCTGCCGCACGCCGAGTGCGAGATCGACGCTCGGATCGGTATCCATCTCGCGCAGCGTTATCGAGCCCGACAGGTCCGCACCGGCCAACGTTCCGTGGATCTCGGGGATTTCGATCGTGCCCTCGGCTCGCTGCAAGTCGCCGTCGAATCGCAGGGTCACGTCCGTAGCATCGCCGAGCTGTGGTTCGTCGCCGGCGTTGTCCGCGAGCGCTCCGAAACGCGCACCGCGCGCGCCGATGTCGACGTGGAAACGGAGCGCATCGGTGCTCGACTGAAGATTCACGCTGCCGTCCGCGATACCACCATCGAGGAGCGGGTAACCTTCGCGCCGCACATCGAGCAGGCGGCCGATGTCGAGCCCCGTCGCCTCGACGTCCCACCCGTTGCTCACCGAATCCGCCTGCTGACGGATTGACAGGCCTGCCTGTGGTTCTATCAGGGTGAGTTGGAAATCCTCGCCGCGAATGCCCGTCACATACCATGCAGTAATTGGCGAGCTGACCTTTAGGCCTCCTGGGCCGACTAGATTGGCCGCCTGAACTGCAAGTCGCAGGCGGCCAGGATACGTGGCTGCAATCATGTCGGCATGCAGTCGCACTCCATGGCCGAGGTCGAGATCGAAGCCTTCCAGTCGCAAAAACGGCCATGCGCCGACGTGAACCGAACCGATTCGACAAACCATTCCGTGGCGTTCGGCTGAGGACTCGATCCGCTCGCGGACCGCGCGCTCGAGCATGGGTCGCAGCAACACCGCGGCCAGGCTTGCGACCAGCGCGGCGGCGATTGCTCCTGCGAGCCACCCTCGTCCGCGGGTTCCAAACGTCATCGCCGCAGGATGCCACACCCGGACACGCGTGCCGGTTGGCGGGCGTCCGGCCGCCGTCGGCGTCGATCAGGTCCGCTTAAATTCGTCGCTTGGAAAATGGTGGAAAGGGAGGGAATCGAACCCTCGACCCCGGCATTATGAGTGCCGTGCTCTAACCAGCTGAGCTACCTTTCCACGTCCCGAAAAACCGGGAACCCGAAGGGGCCGCGATTCTCATGGCGGCGCGCCAGCCTGTCAAGGCAATCCCCGCGAAAACAAGCACTTAGGCTACGCCGCAAATCAGGAATGTCCCCATTACACGTTGAAGCGGAAGTGCATGACATCGCCTTCCTTGACGACGTATTCCTTGCCCTCGAGCCTGAGCTTGCCGGCATCGCGCGATCCGGCCTCACCCTTGAACCTGATGTAGTCGTCGTAGCCGATGACCTCGGCGCGGATGAAGCCGCGTTCGAAGTCGGTGTGGATCACGGCCGCGGCCTGCGGCGCGGTCGAGCCGGAGCGCACCGTCCAGGCGCGCACTTCCTTCTCGCCGGCCGTGAAATAGGTCTGCAGGCCTAACAACTCGTAGCCGGCGCGGATTACGCGGTTGAGTCCGGGCTCGGACAGCCCCAGGTCCTTGAGGAAATCGGCGCGGTCGGCCTCCTCGAGCTGGGAGATCTCGGCCTCGATGGCGGCGCACACCGCCACGACCACCGCGCCCTCCCCCTTGGCTCGCGCCGCCACGGCGTCGAGATGTTTGTTGTTGGTGAAGCCGTCTTCCTTGACGTTGGCCACGTACATCACGGGCTTGGCGGTCAGCAGGTGCAGCTCCTGGCTGTCGGCCTTCTCTTCCTTGCTGAGTCCCATCGAACGCACCGGCTTGCCCTGGTCGAGATGCTTGCGCATGCGTTCGAACAAGTCGCGCTTGCGCGTGGCGTCCTTGTCACCGCCCTTGGCCATCTTCGCGTTGCGATCGACCGCCTTCTCCACGGACTGCAGGTCCGCGAGCGCCAGCTCGGTGTCGATGATTTCGATGTCGCGGATCGGATCGACGCCGCCCGACACGTGCACCACGTCGGCGTCTTCGAAGCAGCGCACCACGTGCGCGATGGCGTCGGTCTCGCGGATATGCGACAGGAACTTGTTCCCCAGGCCCTCGCCCTGTGAAGCGCCGGCCACGAGCCCGGCGATGTCGACGAACTCCACCGTGGTGGGGACGATCTTCTCGGGATCGACGATCTTCGCGAGCGCGTCGAGCCGCGTGTCCGGCACCGGCACGATGCCCACGTTCGGATCGATGGTGCAGAACGGATAGTTCTCGGCCGCAATCTGTGCACGCGTCAGCGCATTGAACAACGTGGACTTGCCGACGTTCGGCATTCCGACGATGCCTGCCTTGATTCCCATCTATTTTTCCTTTTGAGGGACCGCGTTCGCGGGGCCTCGCGAGTGCAGTTTGTTCATGGCGATCTGCGCGCCGTCGCGCAACATGTCTTCGATGGCATCCGCGCCGGCGAGGATGGTCTCGTCGATGACGCGTTGCTCGTCCTTGCCGGCATGGGTGAGCACGAAGTCGACAACCTCGTTCTTTGCGCCGGGATGGCCCACCCCGATACGCAGCCGCCAGAATCCATCGCCCTGCGCGGAAATAACGTCGCGCAGGCCGTTGTGCCCACCGGCACCCCCGGCATCCTTGAGCCGCACCGTGCCGCTCGGCAGGTCGATCTCGTCATGCGCCACCAGCATCTCGGCCGGCGCAATCTTGTAGAAACCGAGAATGCTCGACACCGGACCGCCGCTGCGGTTCATGAAAGTCATGGGCTTCGCCAGCCAGATTTCCTCTCCAGCGATGCGCACCCGTGCCAGCTCCGCCTGGTGTTTGGGTTCGTGGCGAAATGTGCCGCCGTGGCGACGCGCCAGCTCTTCCACCAGCCAGAAGCCGGCGTTGTGACGCGTGCGCGCGTAGTCGGGCCCGGGATTGCCGAGACCCACGATGAGCTTGATGACGTTGCCAGCCATGTTCAAGGAGGATACAAAAAAACGAGCGGCGTGCCGTTGCCGGTCCACGCCGCCCGAGCAGTTGCGAAGTAGTTAGCGAGTATGAGGCGCGCAGGCGCGCGCCCCAACCCGCTGGCATTACTTCTTGCCGCCTTCCTTCTTGGCAGGAGCGGCAGCGGCCTTGGCATCGCCCGCCGGAGCGGCACCCTTGGCATCGCCCGGCTTCGCGCCGGCGGCCGCAGCACCCTCGGCAGGAGCGGCAGCGCCTTCGGCAGGCGTCGCGGCAGCCACTTCGGCGGTCGGTTCCGGCTCCTCGGCACGCGGCGGATGGATGGACACGACCACGGCATTGCTCTTGGCAATGGCCGGAATCGTGACACCCTCTGGCAGCGGCAGGTCGGACAGGTGCTTGGACTCGTTCATGTGCATCTGCGAGAGATCCAGCTCGATGAACTCGGGCAGATCCTTCGGCAGGCACGACACTTCCACGTCGGCGACGCGGTGCGAGACCACGCCACCTTCCGACTTCACACCCGGCGAGGCAGCCTCGCCCTTGAAGTGGATCGGGATGTGGATGCGAATCTTCTCGGTCTCGAGCACGCGCTGCAAATCCACGTGCACGATGGCGTTGCGCGCCGGGTGCATCTGCAGATCCTTGACGATCGCGGCTTGTGACTTGTCGCCCACCTTGAGGTTGATGATCGACGAGTAGAACCGCTCGTTGTCGATGAGGGTCATCATCTTTTGATGATCGAGTGAAATGGCACGGGGCTCGACGTTACCCCCGTACAGGATTGCCGGCACTTTTCCGGAATGACGCAGGCGGCGGCTCGCACCCTTGCCCTGGCCATCACGGAACTCGGCGGCGAGTTCGAATGAAATACGCATTGTTTAAGACTCCAGATTACCAACCAACACAGCGGACACCGCGACCAGTGCCGCCACCTGAGGACATCCCTGATTTGCCGCAAAACGGGAAGTCCCTATTTAGGCGCGTCCCCTTTTGCTAACAAATAGGAATGTCCCCATCAATTCCACTAATCCAAGTACAAACTACTCACCGAATCCTCGTCGCGGATGCGACGAATGGTCTCGGCCAGCAGCCCCGCAACCGACAACTGCCGGATGCGGCCACTCTGCTTCGCGGCGGCCGACAGCGGGATGGTGTCGGTCACCACCAGCTCATCGAGCGCCGACTTCATGATCTTGTCCACCGCGTTGCCGGAGAGGATGGCGTGCGTGATGTAGGCCACCACTTTCACTGCACCCTCGTCCTTCAACGCCTGCGCGCCCGCGGCCAGCGTGCCCGCGGTATCCACCATGTCGTCGATGAGCACGCAGGTCCTGCCCGTGACGTCACCGATGATGTTCATCACCTTCGACTCGTTCGGCCGCGGCCGGCGTTTGTCGATGATCGCCAGGTCAGCATCATCGAGGCGCTTGGCGAGAGCCCGCGCGCGCACCACACCACCCACGTCCGGCGACACCACGATCAGGTTCTCGTAGCGCTGCCGGTAGGCATCTCCCAACAACACCGGCGATGCGTACACATTGTCGACCGGGATGTCGAAAAATCCCTGGATCTGGTCCGAGTGCAGGTCGATCGTCAGCAGACGATTCACCCCCGCACTCTGGATCATGTTCGCCACCAGCTTCGCGGTGATCGCCGAGCGCGTGGCGCGCGGCCGGCGATCCTGGCGCGAGTAGCCGAAGTACGGCACCACCGCGGTGATCCTCGCCGCGGAAGCGCGCCGACAGGCATCGACCATCACCAGCAACTCCATCAGGTGATCGTTGGTCGGCGGACACGTGGGCTGCACGATGAACACATCGCGCCCGCGCACGTTCTCCATCAATTCGATGTTCACTTCACCGTCGGAAAATCTTCCGACATACGCTCGTCCCAGTGGGCGTGGTCAGAAAGCCGCGCGATATCGTGGGCCAGCGCCGGGTTGGCATTGCCCGCAAACAACGTCAGCGTTTCCGATTCCACCACCTAACCACCCTTTACTTGAATGGGGACAGGTTGAAGACAACCTGTCCCCATCATCTTATGGCTGGGGTGGAAGGATTCGAACCTCCGAATGGCGGGATCAAAACCCGCTGCCTTACCACTTGGCGACACCCCAACGGCCTAACTCTTCGAGCAGCGGCGACTCATCGAGCCCGCGCGCGACGAAGGCGCGCCACTCATCCGGAACACGCGCTGCAACGCGTTCAGCATCCGCGGCCCGCGCAAATTTCGCGAATACGCAGGAGCCCGTTCCGGTGAGTCGCGCCGGTGCATGCCGCCCGAGCCAGTCCAGTGCCTCACCCACCACCGGAAAGCGCGTGCGAACGACCGCCTCGCAATCGTTTCGCCCACCCGTTTCCAAAAAGCCGCGCATTGTCGTGGCGGGGGAATTGCGTGTCAATTCAGGAGCCTGGAATACCGATGCGGTCGGCACCGCCACTCCCGGAAAAACGACCAGATACCAGGAATCCGCCCCTAGGGTGAGCGGCGTCAGCCGTTCGCCGATTCCCTCCGCCCAAGCCGACCTGCCCTCAGCGAAAACGGGGACATCTGCGCCCAACGCGCTCGCCAAAATCCGCTAATTGCGCCGAAGAGTAGCCCGTGCGCCACATCTGGTTCAAAGCCAGCAGGGTCGTAGCCGCATCGGAGCTGCCACCGCCCAAGCCCCCGCCTATGGGGATTCTCTTCTTAATGGAGATTTCGGCGCCCAAGGGCGTGCCACTCACCTGCCGCAGCGTCCGCGCGGCCCGGATCGCCAGATCGTCGGCCTCCGGGACTCCAGGTGGACCGGCCAAACGGGTGATGGACCCATCCATCCGTACGGTGATGTCGATGCGATCGCAGAGATCGATGATCTGAAAGACGGTCTGCAACTCGTGGTAGCCATCCTGCCGACGGCCGACGACGTGCAGCATCAGGTTCAATTTCGCCGGCGCCGACCAGGAGCATCCTGCTGCTCACGGTTGCCAGCGGTCGACGAGCAGCTTCAAGCGCGCGCCTTCTCGCATCACGGTGAGCCGCTGCGGCAATGCGAATCCCAACGCCGGAGCACGTGCATCGATGCTGATCTTCCAGCCGTTCTGCAGGAAGCCGCGTATCTCGCCACTGGCCGCATCGGTGTCGATGTTCGCTTCACCTGGCGCCGGGATGCCGAGCAACCACCAGCGCAGCTCCGCGATCGGCATGGGAAACCCGAGGCTCTCCTCGAGCTCGGCACGCGCCGCGCCACCGTCGAGCTGTTCGCCGCGACTGGTGGTGATGGCGAGCTGTTCGCCATCGAGAATCACCCGTAAACCGCCCATGCCCAGCGGCCCATCGAGCGCAAGATCGGAGTGGCGAGGCTGCTGCTGGTAGCGCAGCGCACCGGAAAATCCCTCGCCCCGGGCCGCCACCGCGACCCGCCCCGTCAGCGAATAGTTGTCGAAGCTTTCGAGGGCGGCGCGCTGTTCCGGCCAGGGTGCATCGGCGCCCGGACCAGGTCCCGGCGCAGGAGCGGGTACCGTGCGGCAACCGGCGAGCAGTACCGCCAGCGCCACGGCACCGAGCGCAGCCCGCGCCACTGCGCCTGCCATGCAGCCGCTCTCTAACTACCCAGGTGGGCGGTGGGCGGAGGGGTTGCGTTCGCGGGTGGCGCGGATTCCTCCGCAGCGCCGGCGTCGGGCGAGGCCGCCGGTTTGGGCGCGACCGGATCCATCTTCGTGCCGGTGAGCCGTTCGATGGTGGCGCGCAGCGGCTTGGAATCCGGCGAGCGGGCCAGCGATCGGGCCCACAGGGCACGCGCCTCGGATTGTTTGCCGCTGACCCACAGCAGCTCGCCCCAATGCGAGGCGATCTCGGCATCCGGGAAGATGCGATACGCGCGTTCGAGATACGGCAACGCGCCCGGTATGTCGCCGCGCCGGAAGCGCACCCAGCCCAGGCTGTCGAGAAACGCGGGATTGTCCGGCGATGCGTCCAGAGCCTTGCGGATCAGCGCCTCGGCGCGCGGCAGCTTCTGGTTGCGGTCGGCCAGCGAATATCCGAGCGCGTTCAGCAGGCTCGCGTCCTCGGGACGATCCTTGAGCAGGCTTTCGAAGCTGCGTACCGACTCGTGCGTCAGCCCCGCCTTGTCCTGGATCAGCCCGATCTGGTAACGCACGCCGGGGTGATTCGGATAACGCTCGAGCGCCAGCTTCAGCAACGCCACCGCTTCGTTCGCCTTGCCGGCTTCCTCGAGCAGCGACGCCTTGGCGAATTCCACGTCGAGCGCCTCGGAGCGCTCCTTGGCCGCGTAGTCATCGAGGATGCGGAACGCCGCGTCGCGATCGTTCTTCTTCATGAGCAGGCGCGCCGCGCGGCCGCGCACGATGAGTCCGGCACCCGCTTCGGCGAGCCGCGAATAACCTTCGAGCGCCAGGTCCGTGCGCCCATCGCGTTCGGCGATCGAAGACAGGTAGAAGAACGCTTCGCCCGCCGCCTCGGGCGAGGAGATCAAACTACTGAAGCGGCGTCCCGCCTCGGCCATGTCGCCCATCTGGTAGGCGAGCTTGCCGAGACGCAGGTCGGCCTCGTCACGAACCGAGGCATCGGCCCGCAGGCTGTCGAGTTCCTGGCGCGCCTCGTCCATCCGGTCGAGACGCAGCAGCGTGTCGGCGTAGGCGAATCGATGCGCCTCGGGATCGAGCGCCGCGGCCTCCTGGGATATGGCGATGGCGGCAACGGTATCTCCCTCGGCGGTCAACACGCGCGCCAGCTGCGCGCGCGCATCCGCGGAAGCCGGATCGCTGGAGAGAACACGATCGGCGTACTTGTGCGCCGTGCCGAAATCGAAATTCTCGAGCGCCAGTTCCACCGCCGCGATCATCATTCTTTCGGATACCTGCGGCGATTCGAGCATCGGTCGCAAGGTGTCGAGCGCGATCGCCGACCCACCGGCATCGCTGAGCTTGCCGATCAACTCGATCAGCGCCGGGTCACCGCCGAGTTGGTGGGTACGCAGGATGGCGGCGCCCGCGTCCTCGGGCTGATAGAGCTGCACCGCGGCCAGCGCAACCGCCGCGGCGGCGTCGGCCCGTTCGGGATCGAGCTTCTGCCATCGTCGCGCGCTTTTTGCGCTGGCGCCGATCTGCTGGCATTCGGCGGCGACCTTGTTCGCGCGCTCGGAGATCTTGACGTCGTCGGTGTTCAGTGCCGCCTTGAGGTAGCGCTCGGTGCCGCCGCGGCAGTCACCGCGCGACAAGGCCATGTCGGCGAGCATCAGGTCGGCCGTGTCCGTATTGGTGGTGGACAGGGCGCTTCCGGCCGCCGGTATCAATGCGGCCAGGAGTACGGGAATGACGAGTCTGAGGGAGTTTCGTGGCATGGAGGGCACTATATCTCGACCCGCGCCCCGTACAATGGTTCGCGTGAAAGACTCGATTCGATTGCGCCTGGAAAAAATGATCGACCGATACGAAGAGATCGGGCGCTCGCTGGCCGATCCCGCCGTCATCGGCCGACAGCGGGAGTTCCGCGATTTGTCGGTGGAATATGCCCGCCTCACGCCGGTCGCGGAAAAATTCGGCGCGTTTCGCGCCCTGGAGCGCGAGCTTGCCGCGGCGCGAGAAATGCAGAGTGATGATGATCCGGCCATGCGTGAAATGGGCGCCGAGGAAGTCGCGCGGCTCGCTCCGGTGGTTGAACAGGCGGAAGACGCGCTCAAGATGCTGCTGATTCCGCGCGACCCGCGCGATGACATGAACATCTACCTCGAGGTGCGCGCCGGCACCGGCGGTGACGAGGCCGCGATTTTTGCCGGTGAGCTGTTCCGCATGTACGCGCGTTACGCGGAAACCCACGGCTTCACCGTCGAGGTGTTGTCGGAAAACCCCGGCGAGCATGGCGGTTATCGCGAGATCATCAGCCGCATCGCCGGCAACGGCGTGTTCGCACGCTTCAAGTTCGAGTCCGGTGTACATCGCGTGCAGCGTGTGCCGGCGACCGAAGCGCAGGGGCGCATCCATACGTCGGCGGTGACCGTTGCCATCCTGCCCGAGCCCGACGAAGTCGAAGCCACGGATCTCAATCCCGCCGAGCTGCGCGTCGACACCTATCGTGCGTCGGGTGCCGGCGGCCAGCACGTCAACAAGACAGAGTCGGCGATTCGCATCACCCACTTGCCCACCGGCATCGTGGTCGAATGCCAGGACGAACGCTCGCAGCACAAGAACCGCGCGCGCGCCATGGCGTTGATGAAGGCCAAGCTCATGGCCGCCGAACAGGAAAAACGCGACAGCGAAGTGGCGCGCAACCGCAAGCTCCAGGTGGGCACCGGCGATCGCTCTGAGCGCATCCGCACCTACAACTTCCCGCAGGCTCGCGTCACCGATCACCGCATCAATCTCACACTCTACAAACTCGCCGACATCATGCAGGGCAGGATCGATGAGTTGTTAGACAGCCTGCAGCACGAACACCAGGCCGAGCAGCTCGCCGAGGAAGAGCAGCGGGGCGCGGCATGAGAGCGCGCGGCCGCCGATGAGCGCCGCGGACCCGGCGGCCAGCGCATCCGGTTTCGCGCTCGCCGCGGCGCCGGAGATGGGCGTGCCGAGCGCCACCGGCGTCGACGCACGGGTCGTGCTCGCCGGCCCGGGCGCGCGCGCCATTGCGTTCGCGCTCGACTGGGTGATCCGCACCTGCCTGTCACTGGCATACCTGATGGTCGCCGCGTGGGCCATGTTTGGCGACCTCAACTTCGAAGTTCCGCCCGAGCGGGAAACGCTGTGGCTACTCACCGGCCAGGTGCCAGCCGCGGTGATCTATTTCCTGTACCACCTGGTGCTCGAAACGCTCATGGCGGGCCGAACGCCCGGCAAACGAATGATCGGCTTGCGCGTGCTCACGCCCGAGGGTGTCGTGCCGAGCGTCGGTGCGCTCGTCACGCGCAATGTGTTTCGCATCATCGACTCGCTGCCCGTCCTGTACATCGTGGGTCTGCTGTTCGTGATGTTCGGCAGGCGGCATTTGCGCCTCGGCGATCTGGCCGCCGGCACGGTGCTCGCGCTGGAACGCGCGCCCTTCCTGGAAAAACTCGCGCGACAGCGCCGCAACGCCGACGACACCTGGCACGAAGTGCACCAGCGGGCCGCGCTGCTCAATCGACGCAGCGACGCTGACGTGAACGGGGCGCTCGCGGTCGTCGATGACTATCGTCGCGCCGCGCACAGTCTCGCCGCGAGCCGGCCTGCGAACGCCGCCGCCGCCAGCGCGCCCGGCGGAGAATATCTCGAAGCCACGTACGCCGATCTGCACGACATCATCCACCGTCCCGCGCGGCGATTCTGGCGGGTCTTGTGGTCGCTGCTGCGCGACCAGGTGCCGGCCGCGGTGCGCCTCATGCGAGTCCACCTGCTCGCCGTCACCCTGCTGTTCGTGACCTCGGCAGTCGCCGGATCCTGGCTGGTGTACAGCTTCCCGGACCTCATCGGCATGTTTGTCAGTCCGGACCTGATCGCCACCGTCGAACGCGGCGACTTGTGGACCGACGGCCTGTTGAACGTCACCCCCTCGGCGGTGATGTCGGTGCAACTTCTGACCAACAACATTGTGGTGTCGGTGTTCGCCTATTGTTCCGGCATCGTCTTTGGGCTGGGCACCTTCTACCTCGTCGGTCTCAACGGTCTTTCACTCGGCGCCATCTTCGCTTTCACGGGGCAGCACGGACTCGCCGGCCGGCTGTTCGACTTCGTGGTCGCACACGGCTGCGTGGAGCTGTCGTGCATCTGCATCGCCGGTGCGGCGGGTTCCATGCTTGGCGAAGCACTGGTGCGCCCGGGCGCGCTGACGCGCAGCGAAGCGTTCCGCCGCGCCGCGCGCGAAGGCCTGCGCGTGTTGTTCGTCGTCACGCTGCTGCTCTTCATCTGCGGCTTCATCGAGGGCTACATTTCTCCCGATCCCGAAGTACCGCGCTGGGCGCGCGTGACCATCGGCGTGGGTTACTGGCTGTTCATGCTGTCGCTGCTGCGCGGTTATGTCTTCGGGCGCAGCCGTGGCGGCCAGGCAATCGATGACTGAAGCCCAAGGGACCTAGACGCGCTTTCTTCGGCGCAGCTGCAGGTAGGCATCGAACACAGCCCGGTCGAGCGTGTCGTCCGGTTCGTTGAGCACCACGACACCCTGCTGGCGCAGTTGCGCCACCTGCTGCTGCGCGCGCTGCCGGTGTTCGCGGGCGGCGATCGTGACCGCCGGATCGCGCCACCCGATGGCGGCGGCCTCCGCGAGCTGCGCAATCTCCGCCGCATGCGGCGCGGCGACGACCGGCATGTGGCGCGGCACCAGCGCCTTCAGCGCCTGCATGAGTTGCGTGTTGCGCCCCGGCTCGGCGAGATCGGTGAGCCACACCACCAGGCCGCGATGTCGCAGCATGCGTCGCACCTGGATGGCGGCGGCAACCGGATCCGGCTCGCCGCGATCGGCGTGCAGCATCTCGAGCGTACGTCGCAGCCGCGTCACCGCACGCATGCCGCGATCCGGCAGGCAGGCGCCCAGCGTGCGCTCCGCGTACACCAGCAATCCGACGCGATCCTCCACCGATACGGCATGTTCGGCGAGGCGTGCGGCCACATTCGCGTACAGTCCCAGTCGATCGAGATCTCCGGCACGCACGCGGCTGGCACGGCTCGCATCGACGACGATGAGAATCTCGAGGTGCTGTGCCTCGCTGTATTCGCGTGACACCAGCGCGCCGCGGCGCGCGGTCGCCTTCCAGTCGATACGCGAGAGTGCGTCACCACTGCTGTAATCGCGCAACTGCAGCAGTTCGACGCCGGCACCCGGCAGGCGCCGCGGCGTCTCGCCAGCCGACTCACCGGCGATCGGGCGCGCGCCACGCGGCAGGCTGTCGGGTGACACCACGAACGACTGACCCTGAGGCAGCGAACGCGACCACCACGCGAGCGAGAATCGCCCCAACACGCGCGCCGGTACATCCGTGAATTGCCCCGTGCCCAGTCGCAGTGGCAGCAAGTTGATCGAATCGCGCAGCTCAGCGTCGGGCGGCAGGCCGACCTCCCGCACCTCGTCCGTCTGGCGGATCTCGGGCGGCAGCACGCGCGCGTACTGGATTCTCAGCTCACGGGCGCGATTGTGTTCGAAGGCGAACGCGCCCGCGGCCGCCTTGCCCAGCTTGAGCCGCGACTCGACGTGCATGTGCACCGCGAGCCGCGTACCGCGCTGGTACCAGGCCTCGAGCGCAAGGCCGGCAAGCAGCATGAAAGCGGGAAACAACCAGGCGGTAGCGAATGCCGGCTCGTCCGACCAGGTGCCGGCCACCCCTAACAAGGCCGTCAGCACGATGAACAGGTAGCCGCGGATCGCGAAGTGCACCTGGAACCTCTACGCCGCGGCTTCCATCAGCGCGGCACCGGGGTTGCTTCGAGGATCGCACCCACCACGCCGAGATCGGTATCACCATCGAGCGCCGCCTCGGGTTTCAGCACCAGGCGATGCGCCAGCACCCAGCGGGCTACCGCCTGGACGTCGTCGGGAGCGACGAAGTCAACACTGCGCAGTCCGGCGTGCACGCGCGCGGCGCGCAATAACGCCAGGGCGCCACGCGTCGAAAGACCGAGCGCCACGCGGGGATGCTCGCGCGTGGCGCGCGCCAGGTCGAGCACGTAGTCCGACAGCGCCTCCGATACGTGCAGCGCGCTCGCCGCGGCGCGCGCCTGGTGCAGCAGCACGCGGTCGATGCCGCCGATGTCGCTCGGGATCGGATCGCGTGCCTCGAGTTCGGTGCCATAACGCTTGAGGATCTCGCCTTCGGAAGCGCGCTCCGGGTAGCTCATGTCGATGCGCAACATGAAGCGGTCGAGCTGCGACTCCGGCAGTGGATAGGTCCCCTCGAAGTCGCGCGGATTCTGCGTGGCCAGTACCAGGAAGTCCTCGGGCAGTGCGTAGTGATCGCGCTCCGAGGAGACCTGGCGCTCCTCCATGGCTTCGAGCAGCGCCGACTGTGTCTTGGGGCCGGTGCGATTGATCTCGTCGACCAGCAATACGTCGGCGAACAGCGGGCCGCGCCGGAACACGAAGTCGTTCTTCGAGGAATCGAACACGTGGGTGCCGACGATGTCGCTCGGCATGAGATCGGCCGTGCCCTGCACGCGCTTGAATTCACCGCCCAGCACCCGCGCCAGGGTCTTCGCCAGCAGGGTTTTGCCGAGACCGGGCGGACCCTGCACCAGCACGTGCCCGCGGGCGAGCAGCGCGATGCACAAGGCCCGCACCACGTCCTCGGCGCCGACGATGACTCGCGCCAGCTCGCGTTGCACGGATTGTTCGAAAGTTGCGACCGTCGTATTCATGTTTTGAGTCGTCGCTCCAGGTTGTCGAGAAGATTCTGCAGGGATACCAGCGGCAGATTGCGCATCGCGTGTGCATCGGCGTACCAGGTTTTCAGCTGATCGAGTTCCTGCGGCAGTATCGCCGCGTGGTGCTCGAGCCAGTGCCAGAGTTCCCCGCGATTGGCGCCGTGCAATCCATTCACTCCGCGGGTGGCGCGCGCCACGCCGTCAAAGAAATGATCGTACAGTCGCAATGCCTGCTGCCACGGCGCAACGGTGCGCGCGATCAACCCGCCGGCATGTCGCACCAGCGCGGCTTCCGACGGGTCGTGCCGCTCGATGGCTGGCGCACGCAGCCGCGTGCCGCCGAGCACCCACGCCAGCCACAGGGCGAGCGCAATGAAAATGGTCTTGTACAGGCGCGGATCGCGGTAGAAACGCACCGGATCGTAACTCGCCGCCAGGCCCTGGCGCAGGTCGTCGAACAGCACGACACCATCGGACGCAACGCAGGTGCTCACGATGTTGGACATGAGCAGCGCATTGTCGTCGTTCCCCAGCGCGCGGTTGGTGAACAGGCTGCCGGAGGCGGAGAGCAGGATGCGCCCGGCCCCCACGCGTTGCTCGAAGAGTGCGCCCTCGCCATCATCGGCGCGCGCCAGTGTCAGCACGAAGTTGTCGTAAGGCATGCGCAACGACCATTCTGCGGGCTTGTAGTCGGTTTCCATGGCCAGCGTGCGCACGCCTTCGAGCAGCGCGTGCGGCCCGGTGACCGTCAGCACGATCTTTTCGGGCGGCGACCACTCGTCGGTGAATGGTGTCACTTCCTCGATTTCGTCTTCGTCTTCCTGGTCCTCATCCTGTTTGCGGTCGCGCTCGTCGGTTTCGCGCACGCGCTGCGCCAGCGGCGTGGGATCCAGGCGCGCTTCGCGCCCGTCGCTCGTCTCGAACTCGAGCGCCGTCAGCGACTCGACCTCGACCACCGTTCCCGACTCGCGCCCCACCGCCCAACCCGGCTGGTCGAGCAACGCGGCGTTGATCAGCAGCGTATTTCCACGCCGCACCCACTTGTCGAGCGCGCCGAACTCGTCGGTGCGAAACACCTCCATACCGGGCAGCGTGAGAATCAGCAGGTTGCCGCGCGGCGGGACGTCGAGATCCGCAAGCGCGGTGTAACGCTCGCGCCAGGAGCGCACTCCGACCCGCGAGCGCTGCAGCCATTCGGCGAGGCCGGCGTAGCCATTGCCGCGGCGTTCGGCACTGGTGGGACGCGCGGTGTCGGCATCGGGGTCGAGTGAAGGCGCGGGCCGCAGCCACAATCCATAGAACGCCACGAGCGCCGCGAGCGCCAGCAGGAATGTGATGCCGCGTTCGTGCATCAGCGCCGCTCCGCCGCAAGTCGTGCGAATTTGCCGAGCAGCTCGCGCGCGCTGGCGACCGCGCCTTCGATGTCCTCGTCGTCCGGCTGCAGCGGCGCGTAGCGCACCTGCTCGGCAGTGCTGGCGATACGCGCGAGCTCGGCGCGCTCTGCCTCCGAGTCGAGTCTTGCGCGCCGCGCGATCGCTCCTGCCGGCAGACCGTCGGCGGCTGGCAGTCGATGCGCCCGGGTCAGCGCCTCGCCCAACAATCTGAGCATCATGCCGGGCCGTTCGCTGGGCGGAGCGGCAAACACATCCGTGAGCATCAGGCGCCGACGCCATTCGGCGGCCGGACTGGAACGACGTTGCTCGCGGCGCGCGCCACCCAGCAGGCCGGCCGCGCGCAGTTCCGCCCAGATGACGAACACCACCAGCGCCATGACCAGCGCGTAACCGGCATAGGTAATGGCCTGCGCGATTCCCTCGCTGGTCCTGAATTGCCGGCTCCACTGTTCGAGCCAGCCGGGTTCATCGTCGTCCTTGCGATTCTCGAATTTCTCCTGGAGCCAGCGTTTGAAGCGCTCCCAACGGGAAGCACCTTGCTGGCCCTGCTCGCCGAGCTCGGCCAGCACCGGCGCGAGCGACTTCTGGTCCGGCGCGACGCGGCGCTCGCCGGGATCGCCGGCATGCCTGACGAGCTCGGCAAGCGCGCGCAGGCTGTCCGCGGAGATCTCCTCGTTCCGTTCCCCGAGAGTGCTGGGCAGGAGGTCCCGCCACGGCGCTTTCTCGAGCGCCGGTATCAATTCAGGGCAACGGCGCGCAACACGCTCGGTGCCAATGTCGACGCGCGGATCCAGGCGCGCGCGGCAGGCGTCGATCACGCGCAGCGCCGCATCCTCCGCACCCGCCGCCGAGGCGAACAACAGTCCCGCCAGCAGCAACAGACGCTTCACAAGAACACCGTGCGTCGTTCCTGTTCCCGCAGCCTCAGGTCCTGGTAGGCGACGATCAGCACCGCCAGTATGAATGGCACGCCTAGCGCGCCCACCACCAGCGTGAGCATCATTCGCGCGGTGGAGATGAGGAACAGGTCGGCGCGGCCGAGAATCGGCGACAGCATTGCGACCAGCAACAACGACAGCACGTAGAACACCATGACGATGCAGGTCGTCGCAATGATCGCTCCCACCATGCGCCACGAGCGGCGCCGGGAAATCCGCACCGCCCAGGCGATTGCCGAGAAAGGCCCGAATCGATCGCACCAGAAGGCGGGCAGCGCCACGATGAACAGGGCCGTGGGCCATACCAGTGGGACGGCAACCACGAACAGCGCCTCGCCGGGCAACATGCTGGTGAACATCGGGCCGAGACCAAACAACAACAGCGGAAAGCCAAGGGCGCCGATCGTGGCGATGATGGCGGTCGGCCAGCGTCGCACCGCGGTCCGGACTTCGGCGCGGAAACTGGGTCGCTCACCCTGCGACAGCGCATACAGCCGCAACGTGATCATGCCGAACAAGGCAACGTCGAGCAGCATTGAAACCAGCAGTGCCACCTGGCTCTCGGTGATCCCCGGCACGGCGACGCCGCCACCTCCGAGCGCACTGCCAAACACCGGGATTCGAAAGCCGTCCTCGTGGAAAGTCGAAATCAGCGTGGGCAGCTCCAGCACCAGCACCGCGATGCCCGAGTAAGGCAGGCAGCGCAACAGGCCCGCACGGAACAGTCGGAATGCCGCATCCAGCACCTCCGCGATCATCAGCGGCCGCGGCAGCGGCAGCAGGCCGTTCGGTGCTGACAAGGAGGGCGCGCGGCTCATGCGGGGCATGATACCGATGCCGGGTGGAACTCGTATCATCGCTGCCCGATGACGGACTACCCCGACAGTGATCGCCTGCTGGCGCAAGCGGAGCTCGCAATCGAACGCCGCGATGCCGAGATCCTGCTCGCCCATGCCTGGGCGCTGACCCGTGCCCAGCTGCTGGCGCGCGCCCGGGAACCGGTGCCCGCGGATGTCGTCGCACGCTTCTCCGAGAGTTGTGCGCGTCGCGCAGCGGGCGTGCCGGTGGCCTATCTTCTGGGACGGCGCGAGTTCTGGTCGCTACCGTTCGAAGTCTCACCGGCGGCGCTGGTGCCGCGCCCGGAGACCGAGTTGCTGGTGGAACGCGTATTGCACCGCGTGCATGTACCGCTGGCGGAGGTCGCCGACCTCGGCACCGGCTCCGGCGCCATTGCCATCGCCATCGCGCATGAACGGCCCGCGTGGCGCGTGACGGCAACCGATTCCTCTGCGGCCGCGCTCGAACTGGCGCAGCGCAATGCACAGCGCCTGGCGAATGGACGCATCGAATTCCTGTCCGGCGACTGGTACTCCCCGCTGGCCGCCCGCCGCTTCGACGCCGTTGCCAGCAATCCGCCATACATTGCGTCGGACGATCCCGCCCTGCACGACGACGGCGTGCGGCACGAACCCCGCTGTGCGCTGTCACCTGGCGCGGATGCCCTGAGTGCGCTTGCCATACTTGTCAATGGAGCCCCATACCACCTCAAACCCGGCGGCTGGCTGGTGCTGGAACATGGCGCAGCCCAGGGGCCCGCAGTGCGCGCGACGCTTGTCGCGCGCGGGTTCGCTCACGTAACCTCGCACCGCGATCTCGCCGGCCACGAGCGCGTTTCCGAAGCCCAATGGCCCTCCTCCTGAAGGTACATCTCCCATGCTCGTTTTTGAAACCACGCTCGGCACCATCGAGGTCGAGTTGTTCGAGAAGGAAGCTCCCGTGTCCAGCGCGAACTTCCTGAGCTACGTCGACGACGGCTTCTTCGACGGCCTTATTTTTCATCGCGTCATGCCAGGGTTCATGATCCAGGGCGGCGGCTTCGAGCCGGGCATGAAGCAGAAAAAGACCAATGCGCCGATCAAGAACGAAGCGACCAACGGCCTGAAGAACAAACGCGGCACGCTGGCGATGGCGCGCACCAACGACATCAACAGCGCCACGGCACAGTTCTTCATCAACCTGGTGGACAATGGTTTTCTCGACCATGCCGGCCAGGGAAATTATGGCTACGCGGTGTTCGGCAAGGTCAGTGCGGGCATGGACGTGGTCGACAAGATCGCCAAGGTGGCCACCACCAATCGCGCGGGCCACCAGAACGTGCCGGCCGCGGACGTCGTCATCACCAAGGCATCCCGCAAGCCGGCGTGAAGAAGAGTTGGCGGCGGCGACTGGTGCGATGGTTCGCCATCGGCACGGTCGCCGTTTTTCTCGCCACCGCGCTGCCGGTCGTGGCCATGCGCTGGATGGACCCGTGGTACAGCGCCTTCATGCTGGACGCGGCGCTCGATGCCTCGCGCCGCGGTCGAACTAACTACCGTACCGACTACCGCTGGGCGGATCTCGAGCAGATTTCACCGCACGCGGCCGTGGCGGTCATCGCCGCCGAGGACCAGTTCTTCCCGTTCCACACCGGCTTCGATTTCAGGTCGATCCGCGAGGCGATACGCACCAACGAGAAACAGGCGGCGCGCAAGCGACCGCGCGTGCGCGGCGCGAGCACCATATCGCAGCAGGTCGCCAAGAACCTGTTCCTGTGGCCGGGGCGCAGTTACCTTCGCAAGGGGCTCGAGGCGTATTTCACGCTGCTCATCGAGCTCACCTGGCCGAAGGAGCGCATCCTCGAGGTGTATCTCAACGTCGCGCAGTTCGGCGACGGCGTGTATGGCGTCGAGGCGGCGGCGCAGCGTTTCTATCGAGTGCCGGCCGCACGCCTTGGCCGATACGAGGCCGCGACCATGGCCGCGGTCCTGCCCAATCCGATCACGTTGCGCGCGCAGGCCCCCTCGCCCTACGTGATCAAGCGCCGGGATTTCATCCTCGACCAGATGCGCCGGCTCGGCGGTCCCAACTACCTGGACGAACTGGAGAATCCGACGGCGCCACCCCGCACCTCGCCCGGCCGCAAGGCGGCGTCGAAGCGAAAGACTAGTTGATCGCGTCGCTGCCGCGCGGCGCGCCTTCGGTGAACAACTGTTCCGCGTCGATGGCGTCGAACTTGTAGGGCTTCTGGCAGAACTCGCAGGTGACCGTGACCCCGCCCTGCTCGGCGAGCACGCTGCGCACTTCCTCGACGCCCAGCGAGCGCAGCACGTTGGCGACGCGCACACGGCTGCAACGGCATTCGAATGTCACTTCGTGCTCCCTGAACACGCGCACCTCGTCCGCGCCGAACATGTGCACCAGCCGCTGCTCGACGTCATCGGCGAGCAGCTCGGCAGGCGCCAGCGCGACCATGGCGTGATCGGTTTTCATCCACGCCGCCTCGAGCGCCGCGGGATCCGCATCGCCCTGCTTGCCGCCCTCGCCGGGGATGCGTTGCACCAGCATGCCCGCGACTACGCCGGGGCTCGCCGCCAGCGCCACGCGCGTGGGCAACTGTTCCGACTGGTAGAAGTACGCCTCCAGCGACTCCGCGAGTGAGTCACCCGCGAGCGGCACGACGCCCTGGTAGCTCGAAGCGCGATCGGTGGCTTCGACCGTGACCACGATCTGCCCTTCTCCGGTCAGGGCGCGAAATCCCGGCTCACCCTCGATGGGCTCATGGCGCACCATGCCACGAACCTTGAAGTCATGCGTACATTGCGCGACCAGCAGGCTCACCAGTCCCTTGCCCTGCAATTGCAGCGTCAGCGTGCCTTTGAACTTGAGCGTGGCGGCCAGTAACACCACGGCGCTCACGGCCTCGCCCAGCAACTGCTGCACGACGGGTGGATAGTCCTGGTGTTCGCGCAGGTTGAGCCAGGCGCGCGACAGTCGCACCGTGTGACCGCGAATGGGATGCCGCTCGAGTACGAAACGGCGCACTTGATCGGAACTCAGTGACACACTCGATCCAACGGCAGCATGCTCATGCGCCGGACTTCAACCAGCCAGCTTCTTCTTCAGAAGTTCATTGAGCTGCGCGGGATTCGCCTTGCCTGCGGTGGCCTTCATGACCTGGCCGACGAAGAAGCCGAACAGCTTGTCCTTGCCGGAGCGATAGTCGGCGAGCTGGCCCGGATTCTTCGCCATCACCTCGTCGATGGCCTTTTCGATGGCGCCGGTGTCAGTGATCTGCTTGAGGCCTCTGGACTCGATGATGGCATCGGCGTCCTTGCCTTCGGCCCACATGGCTTCGAACACGTCCTTGGCGATCTTGCCCGAGATGGTGTTGTCGACGATGCGCGCCAGCAATCCGGCCAGGCGCCGCGCATCGATGCGCGATTCGGTGATCTCGAGGTTGTGCTCGTTGAGCGCGGCGGCGAGCGAACCGGCCACCCAGTTGGCGGCCAGCTTGGCTGCGTCCTTACCTGCGCCAGCGGCCAGTAGTTTGGCGACGTCCTCGTAGTACGCCGCGAGCTCCTTGCTCGAGGTGAGCACACCGGCGTCGTATTCCGACAGTCCGAGCGTGGCGACGAAACGCGCGGCCTTCTGGTCCGGCAGCTCCGGCAACGTGGCGCGCACCTTCTCGATGAACGCCGCATCCAGCTCCACGGGCAGCAGGTCCGGATCCGGGAAGTAGCGATAGTCGTTCGCCTCCTCCTTCGAACGCATGCTGCGGGTCTCGCCCTTGTCGGGATCGTACAGGCGTGTTTCCTGCACCACCTTGCCGCCGCCTTCGAGCACGTCGATCTGGCGCGCCACTTCGAAGTTGATGGCCTTCTCGACGAAGCGGAACGAGTTGATGTTCTTGATCTCGGCACGCGTGCCGAACTTGTGCTCACCGCTGCGGCGCACGGACACGTTCGCGTCGCAGCGGAACGAGCCTTCCTGCATGTTGCCGTCGCAGATCTCGAGGTAACGCACCAGCGTGTGCACCTTCTTGAGATAGGCCACGGCCTCCTTCGCCGAACGCATGTCCGGCTCGGAGACGATTTCGATGAGCGGCGTGCCGGCGCGATTGAGATCGATGCCGGACTGCTTCGGCAGTCCTTCGTGCAGTGACTTGCCCGCGTCCTCTTCCAGATGTGCGCGCGTGATGCCGATGCGTTTTTTCGCCCCGTCGTCGAGCACGATGTCCAGGTGCCCGCTGGCGACTACCGGCAACTCGTACTGGCTGATCTGGTAGCCCTTGGGAAGATCCGGGTAGAAGTAGTTCTTGCGTGCGAACACCGACTTCCGTGCGATCGTGGAACCAATCGCCAGGCCAAACTTCACCGCCATGCGCACGGCTTCCATGTTCAGCACGGGCAGGACGCCGGGATACGCGAGATCGACGAGATTCGCCTGGGTATTCGGAGCGCTGCCATAGGCCGTGGGTGAACCCGAGAAGATCTTCGACTTCGTCGAGAGCTGTGCGTGCACCTCGAGACCGATGACGGTTTCCCAGTTCGGATGGCTCATGCTCCAATCTCCGCTTTGAACGCGGCCGGCACCTGGCGATGCCAGTCGGTTTCCTGCTGGTACATGTGCGCGACGTTGAGCAACTTCGCTTCGGCGAAGTGCGGACCTGCGATCTGCATGCCCACCGGCAATCCGCGCACGAACCCGCAGGGAATCGACACGGCCGGCACGCCGGCGAGATTGGCACCGATGGTGTAGATGTCGTTGAGATACATCTGGATGGGATCCGAGGTCTTCGCGCCAATCGCGAAGGCGACGTCGGGCGCGGTCGGCCCGATCAACACATCGACTTCGCCGAAGGCGCGCTTGAAGTCCTGGTTGATGAGCTGCCGCACGCGCTGCGCCTTGAGGTAGTAGGCGTCGAAATAGCCCGCCGACAACACGTACGTGCCAACCATGATGCGCCGCTTCACCTCGGCGCCGAAACCCTCGCCGCGCGATCTTTTATAGAGGTCCAAGAGATCTTTCGGATCCTTGCAGCGGTGGCCGTAGCGCACGCCGTCGAAACGCGCCAGGTTGGAGGAACACTCGGCCGGCGCCACCACGTAATAGGTGGGTACGGACAACGGCAACGCGGGTAGTTTGACCTCGACCAGCTTCGCGCCCAGTTTCTCGTACACCTTGAGCGCCTCGCGGATCAGCTTCTCCACGTTGGCGTCCAGGCCCTGGTCGAAGAACTCCTTGATGAGACCGATCTTGAGCCCGGTCAACGGCGCGTTGAGGGTCGCGACATAGTCGGGCACCGGCGTGTCGACGCTGGTGGAGTCGCGCTCATCGAACCCGGCCATGGCGCCCAGCACCATGGCGACATCCTCGGCCGACAGCGAAATCAGTCCGCCCTGGTCGAGGCTCGAGGCGAAGGCGATCATGCCGTAGCGTGAGACGCGCCCGTAGGTTGGCTTGAAGCCGGTCACGCCGCACAGCGAAGCGGGCTGGCGGATCGAACCGCCGGTGTCGGTGGCCGTCGCGATCGGGGAAACCCTCGCGGCCACCGCCGCGGCCGAGCCACCCGAGGATCCGCCGGGCACCAATCCCAGATCCCAAGGGTTCTTCACCGGGCCGTAGAAGCTGGTCTCGTTGGACGAGCCCATCGCGAACTCGTCCATGTTGGTCTTGCCGAGCATGACCATGCCGGCGGAATTGAGCTTCTCGACCACTGTGGCGTCATATGGCGACACGAAGTTGTCGAGCATGCGCGACCCGCAACTGGTCTTGACGCCCCGGGTACAGAAGATGTCCTTGTGGGCGAGTGGCAGGCCAGTGAGCGGTCCGGCTTGCCCGGATGCAAGCGCAATGTCAGCGGCCTTGGCCTGCGCCAGGGCCAGATCGGCGGTGATCGTGACAAAGGCATTGAGCTTCGGCTGCGAGGCGTCGATACGCGCCAGCAGGGACTTCGTGATCTCCGTCACGGAAAATTCCTTGGCGCGGAGCTTCTTCGCGAGCTCCGCCAGCGTAAACGTGTGCATTTCTCCGATAATTCCTATTCGATGACCTTGGGAACGAGATACAGCGCGGCTTCGACTTGCGGAGCGTTGCGTTGGTAGATCTCGTGTTGATCCCTTTCAGTCACGACGTCGGGCCGCATGCGCTGTGCGAGCCCAGGAAGTGGATGAGCCATGGGTTCAATTCCCGCGGTTTGCGCAGCTTCGAGTTGGCCGACGAGATCGACGATCTTGGACAAACTGTCCTGGTAGACGGGGATCTCGGCATCGGTCAGTGAAAGTCGCGCGAGATGCGCGATGGAGTTGATCTGATCGCGATTGAGGCTCATCGGAAACTCAAGCAAAAGATGTTGGAAATGTGCGCGGAATCATACCTGTTGCCTTGTGGACCGTGCTGCAGATTGTTAAATTGCCGCCACTTTTTCGCGCTTCGGTCGCTATCCCATGTTCAAACGTTTGCGCGGCTACTTCTCGAGTGATCTTTCGATCGACTTGGGAACAGCCAATACCCTCATTTACGTCCGCGACAAGGGCATCGTGCTCAACGAGCCCTCGGTTGTCGCGGTGCAGGACGATCAAGGTGGTCGCGGCAAGGTCATCGTCGCGGTGGGCGCCGAAGCCAAGAACATGCTCGGCCGTACGCCGGGGCACATCAACGCGGTCCGGCCAATGAAGGACGGCGTCATCGCCGACTTCACCTATACCGAGAAGATGCTGCAGTACTTCATCGGCAAGGTGCACGGCAATCGGATGATCAAACCTTCGCCGCGTGTCCTCGTGTGTGTGCCCATCGGTTCGACGCAGGTCGAACGCCGCGCCATCAAGGAGTCGGCCGAGGGCGCCGGGGCCCGCAGCGTGCAGATAGTTAGCGAGCCGATGGCGGCCGCGGTGGGCGCGGGCCTGCCCGTGAACGAGGCGCGCGGCTCGATGGTGCTCGACATCGGCGGCGGTACATCCGAAGTCGCCGTGCTCTCGCTGAACGGCATCGTGTATGCCGCCTCGGCGCGAATCGGTGGCGACCGTTTCGACGAAGCCATCATGAACTACGTGCGCCGCAACTACGGCATCCTCATTGGTGAAGCCACCGCCGAGCGCATCAAGATCGAAATCGGCGCGGCCTATCCCGGCCAGCAGGTGCGTGAGCTCTCGGTGAAGGGTCGCAACCTCTCCGAAGGTGTGCCGCGCAGCTTCACGCTCAATTCCAACGAAATCCTCGAGGCACTGCAGGAACCGCTGCAGGGTATCGTCGGCGCCGTCAAGCAGGCGCTCGAACAGACTCCTCCGGAGCTCGGTGCGGATGTGGCAGAGCGCGGCATCGTGCTCACCGGCGGTGGCGCGCTGTTGCGCGACATCGACAAACTACTCATGGAAGAAACCGGACTGCCAGTAGTCATCGCCGAAGATCCGCTGACCTGCGTGGCGCGGGGCGGCGGCCGAATTCTCGAGCTCCAGGACCAGGTCGGGCCGGGAAGCTTCGGCCTCGAGTAGGCCGTGGCCGTGTTCGGCAGCGGCGGCAGCCGCATCGGAGGCGGACGCGGACCGTCCTTCGGCTTCCGCTTCTTCTGTTACGCCCTGCTGTCGGTCATCTTCATGTTCTACGACCGTCGTGGCGGCTGGCTGGACACCGCGCGTTACGGCCTGCAGGCCGCGGTCTATCCGCTACAGCTGGCCGTCAATTCACCCTCCGCGGCCTGGCGCTGGATGCAGGAAAGTTTTGCGACGCGCGAGACGCTGCAACTGGAAGTCGACGCGCTGCGCAACCAGCTGCGCGACCAGCAACTCATCAGCATGCGACAGGCGGCGCTCGAGAGCGAAAACGCCACGTTGCGCGGACTCACTTCGACGTTGCCCGAGGTCATCGAGAAGCGCCTGATCGGCGAAGTGATCAGCGTCGAGGTTTCGACGCTGCGCCAGCGCCTGCTCATCAACCGCGGCGGCAACTCCGGCGTCTACAAGTCGCAGCCCGTGATCACCGGCGACGGCGTGATCGGCCAGGTTTTTCGCACCGGTCCGTTCAGCTCGGAAATCATCCTGATCACCGATGCCGAACACGCCCTTCCCGTGCAGGTTCTGCGCTCCGGCGTGCGCACCATCGCACTGGGCACCGGCCGCGCCACGGCCCTCGAACTACCGTACGTGCCGCAGAACTACGACGTGAACGTGGGTGACCTGCTGGTCACTTCCGGCCTCGGCCAGGTGTTTCCGTACGGCCTGCCGGTGGCGCGCGTGACCAAGGTCGAGCGCGATCCGGCGCAGCCGCTGGCACACATCTTCGCCGCGCCCCTCGCGGGCATCGAAGCCGATCGCGAGGTGTTGTTCATCTGGGCGCGACCCGGTCATCCGGCAACGCCCGCAACCGCCGAGGCACTGGCGGTCGAACCACCAAAACCCACGCCGCCGCCGAAGGCAGCACCGAAACCCGCCGCACGCAAGCCCGCGGCCGCGGCACCACCAGCACTCCGCAACCGGCGCCGATGGATACTCCGGCACCTGAGCCGGCGACGCCGCAATCGGCGGAGCCCGCCTGCCAATCCGCCTGTCGATCCCCTGTCGATCCTCCCTCATCGCACCGGCCGAGGTGCCGCAGACATGAACATGGCTCGCCGCGAACCTCGTTGGGCCGTCACTCTCACGGTGCTGCTCGCGCTCATCCTGCAGGTGCTGCCACTGCCGGACTGGCTCTCGGTGGTACGCCCGTCGTTCGTCGCGCTGGTCGTGGTGTACTGGAGCATCTTTGCCCCGCATGCCGGCGGCATCTTCGCGCCATGGATCGTCGGCCTCGCGCTCGACGTCTTCAAGGGCGACGTGCTTGGACAGAATGCCCTGGCGATCGCGCTGGTGGCGTATATCACGATGAGCCTGCACCAGCGTCTCCGGAACCAGACTCTGATCCAACAGTCGCTGTTCGTTTTCGCCATGCTTTCGTTGAACGAGGTCGTGGTGTGGAGCATCGAGGGTTATAGCGGACATGCGGTGGCGACTCCCTGGCGCTGGATCCAGCCAATGGTCGGCGCGATGCTGTGGCCGTTCGTGGCGCTGCTCGTCGGTCGCACCCACACGCGCGTCTAGCGGGAAGCTCCGACCATGGGAACCGTCCGCATCAAGGATCACTGGGGCGAGCAGCGACTGTTCGAGCGCCGCGCGCTGGCCGCCGTGGTCATCATCATCTCGCTGACGCTGCTGCTGATCGGCCGGCTGGTGATGTTGCAGGTGGTCCGCTACGACTACTACGCCGAGCTGTCGCAGGGTAACCGTGTGCGCGTCGAACCCCTGCCCGCCCAGCGCGGCCTGATCCTGGATCGCAACGGAGCCGTGCTGGCGGAAAACCGACCGGCCTTTCAGCTCGAACTGGTGCGCGAACGTGTGCCGGATGTCGATGCCACGCTCAAGCGCCTCATAGAAATTGGCGTACTGCCGGCCGACGATCTGGAGGAGACGCGCAAGCTGGTGAAATCGCGGCGCGGTTTCGAGAGCACGCCGATCCGCCTGCGACTCACCGACGAAGAAATTGCGCGCTTCGCCGTGCACCGCTTCGAATTTCCGGGCGTCGACATCGCCACCCGCCTGACCCGTTTCTATCCGCATGGCGAACACGCCGTGCACGCCCTCGGCTACGTGGCCGCCATCAGCGAAAGCGATGTCAAGAAACTCGAACGCGACGATCAGCTCACCAAGTACGCCGGCACCTCGCTGATCGGCAAGCTCGGGCTGGAAGCATCCTACGAGAAGCAACTGCACGGCAGCGACGGTTCAAGACAGATCCTGGTGAATGCCGCGGGCCGCTCGGTGCTGCAACAGGGAACTCTCACGCCCGACCTGCAGGAGCTCAAGCCGGTTGCCGGCCGCGACATCCTGACGACCATCGATCTACCGACGCAGCTGGTGGGCGAACAAGGACTCATGGGACGCCGTGGTGCCGTGGTGGCCATCGATCCATCCAGCGGCGATGTGATCGCGCTGGTGTCCACGCCGGGCTTCGACCCGAATGCCTTCGGCCGTGGTCTGAGCCGGCCCGAATTCAAGGCGCTCAACGAAAACATCGACAAGCCGCTGCTGAATCGCGCGCTCAAGGGCGAATATCCGCCGGGATCCACCGTGAAGCCGGTGATCGCGCTCGCGGGCCTGTCGACCGGCGTCACGACGGCGCAACGGACCAAGTCCTGCCCGGGTTATTTCATGCTGCCCGGCTCCCGCCATCGTTACCGCGACTGGCGGCCACATGGCCATGGCATCGTGGCCATGGAAACTGCCATCGCACAGTCCTGCGACGTGTATTTCTACGATCTCGCCAACATGATCGGCGTCGACCGGCTGTCCGGCTTCCTCGGACACTTCGGACTCGGCAGCTATACCGGCATCGACATCGGTGGTGAGCGCAAGCGGCATCCTGCCGACACGCGACTGGAAGCAGGCGTACTTCAAGGATCCGGCGCAGAAGATCTGGTTCCCGGGTGAGACCGTCATCTTCGGCATCGGCCAGGGATTCCTGATCGTCACCCCGGTGCAGCTCGCGCACATGGTCTCGATCGTCGCGTCGCGCGGCAAGAGTTACCAGCCGCGCCTGGTCAAGGCCTACCGCGAACAGGGCACCGGCAAGCTCGAGCCCATCGCACCCAAACTACTCGAGACCATCGACGTGGCCTCGCCGGAGAACTGGAAGATTGCGGTCGACGGCATGATCCGTGTGATGACCTACCCCGGTACCGGTTGGCGCAGCCAGACCGGCGCCGAATACCAGATCGCCGGCAAGACGGGCACCGCGCAGGTGTTCACCGTCAAGCAGAACGAGAGGTACGAAGAGTCCAAGCTCGACGAGCGGCTGCACGATCACGGCTGGTTCATCGCCTTCGCGCCCGCGGATGCTCCGAAGATCGCGGTCGCCGTGCTCATCGAGAACGGCAAACACGGCACGGCGGCCGCGGCTGGTCGCGCGCCGCGTGCTCGACCAGTACCTCCTGGGCCGCACCACCACGCCTGAGATTCCACCGCCCGTGGTGAGGCAGACGGCGCCACGGCGATTGCCCGACGCGTGCGTGCGGGAGACGAGTGATGTACGAACCCATTGAAGTCGGCTCCCGCAGCCAGCGCACGTTCTCCTTCGCCGCGCGCCTTCTGGGTGCATTGAAGCTCGACGGCCCGCTGCTGGTCGGGCTCGGGTTGATCACGCTGTACGGATTGGTGGTGCTCTACAGCGCCTCCGGCCAGAACTGGAACCGCGTCATCGATGGCGCCGTCCGCGTGGCGCTCGGCGGCATCGCGATGTGCGCCCTGGCGCAGGTCAAACCCGCTTTCCTGCGCAGGCTGTCATTGCCGCTGTGGATCATCGGCGTGCTGCTGCTGGTGGTGGTCGACATCACCGGCCACATCGGCAAGGGAGCGCAGCGCTGGCTGGACCTGGGATTCATTCGCTTCCAGCCCTCCGAAATCATGAAACTCGCGGTTCCGATGACCTGCGCCTGGTGGCTGCACGAGCGGCCGCTGCCGCCGGACTGGAAATCGCTGTTCATCGTGGCGCTCATCATCTGCATACCGACCGGGCTCACCATCCTGCAGCCGGATCTCGGCACCGGCGGGCTGATCCTGATCGGCGGCATGCTGGTGGTGATCATGGCCGGACTGCGCTTTCGCGTGATGTTCAGCCTGGCCGCCGCGGGCGCTGCCGCAGCGTGGTTTGCCTGGCAATACGTGCTCTACCCGTATCAGAAACAGCGTGTGTTCACGCTGCTCGATCCGGAATCGGACAAGCTCGGCGCGGGATATCACATCATCCAGTCGCAGATCGCGATCGGTTCGGGCGGCGTATTCGGCAAGGGCCTGCTCAACGGTTCGCAGGGTCAGCTCGAGTTCCTTCCCGAACGCACCACCGATTTCATTTATGCGATGGTCGGTGAAGAACTCGGGTTGCTCGGGGCCGCCATACTCTTACTCCTCTATTTGTTCGTGGTAGGTCGCGCCCTGTACCTGGCGGTCGAGACGCAGGACACTTTCGCGCGTTTGCTGGCGGGCAGCATTGCGCTGACCTTCTTTGTTTACGTATTCATCAACGCCGGCATGGTCAGCGGATTATTGCCGGTCGTCGGCGTGCCACTGCCGCTCGTCAGTTATGGCGGCACATCGATGGTGACCCTGCTCGCCAGCTTCGGTATTCTGATGTCACTGTATTCGCATCGGAAGCTCATCTCGTCGTGACACGCCGCATCTACGACATCAGGATTGTCGCGCTCTTCTGGGTCTCATTTCTTTGGGCCTCGGGTGCCGCACACGCGGACGGGTCGTTCTCCGGCCGCACGCGTCTCGATCTCGACCGCACCGACATCCAGGAATTCGTCGAGACCACGGCGGCCGCGCAGAAGATGCAGCCGCTCGACATCTACCGCCTGCTGGCCAAGGCGGAACCGCAACCGAAGATCATCGAGCTGATCAGCAAGCCCGCGGAAAAAGTCTCGCCGTGGTGGCAGTACCGCGAGCGCTTCATCACGGAACAACGAGTCAACGAAGGCACGCAGTTCCTGCTCGAACACCGCGCGCGCCTCGACAAGGCGCACAAGGAAACCGGCGTCGCGCCCGAATACGTCGTGGCCATCATCGGCGTGGAGACCTTCTACGGCCGCATCACCGGCAAGTACCGTGTACTCGACGCGTTGGCGACCCTGGCCTTCGACTATCCGCCGCGCGGAGAATTCTTCCGCAGCGAGCTGCAGCAATTCATCGCGCTGTCGCAGGAAGAAAAGGTCGATCCGCTGACCGCGCTGGGCTCGTACGCCGGCGCCATGGGCGCCAGCCAGTTCATGCCGTCCAGCTACCGCCGTTACGCGGTCGATGGTGGCAACGACAACCAGCGCGACCTGTTTGCCGACTGGGACGACATCATCGCCAGCGTCGCTAACTACTTCAAGGCACACGGCTGGGTGGCCGACGGCCCGGTGCTCGCCGACGCCGTGCTGCAACCCGACGCGCCGGTGGTCGCCGATCCCGGGAATCTGTCGCTCAACGATACCGTCGCGGGTCTCAAGGCCAAGGGCGTGGATTTCGACCCGGCGGCGCAGGTAGAAAGCACCCCGGTGCTGCTGGTGCCGGCCGAGACACAGCTCGGGCCTTCGTATCGCGTCGGCTTCAAGAATTTCGAAGTGATCACGCGTTACAACCGCAGCGTCCGCTATGCCATGGCGGTGCACGACCTGGCGCAGACCATCGCGGGACGGGTGGCGGTTGTCGATGCCGCGCAGGACGGGAAAACCTCGAAGCTCGCCGCGCACGAATCCGCCGACGACCAGCACACCACGACGCGTTGAGCCAAGCGGCGCGATGTTATTGCCGCGCGGTGCGGTAGAGTCGTACGCGTGACGGACTCATACAGGCTATTCGCAGTCATCCTTTGCATGGTCCTCGCGGGCTGCAGCCTGACACGCCGTCCCTCCCCGGCGCCGCGCAGCGCCATACCGTCCGGATCGACGGTGCCCCAGGGCCCCCCGGATGTGCTCGCCATTCCCGACGCGGTGCCGCGTGCCGAGCCTCGCGGCAAACGTGGCAATCCACCATTCTACGAAGTGTTCGGCAAACGCTACTTCGTGATGGCAAAGAGCGATGGCTGGGTGGAGCGCGGCACGGCTTCGTGGTACGGCCCTGGATTCCACTCCGCCTCGACATCGCTGGGCGAGCGGTACGACATGTACGGCATGACGGCGGCCCACAAGACGCTCCCCATCCCCTGTTACGCCGAGGTCACCAACCTGCGCAACGGTCGCAAGGTGGTGGTACGCATCAATGATCGCGGTCCATTCGTCGGCGATCGCATCATCGACCTGTCGTACACCGCCGCCGCCAAACTCGACATGCTGACCGCGGGCACGGCTCCGGTCGAAGTGCGCGTGCTCACGCCGGGTCGCGAAGCGCCTGGCTCGGCGCTGCCTCCGGAGACTCCCGTGGCGCCGCCACTGCCCTCAGCGCCGCCTGTGACGGTGGTGAATGCTCCAGCGGCGGGCGTTCCCGGAGCGGCTCCCATGTTCATCCAGGCCGGCGTTTTCTCGGATCACGAGAACGCACGCCGGCGCGTGGAAGTGCTGCTGGCTTCCGGGATCGAGCTGGCCAGCCTCGAAGAAATCTCCAGTCCGCGCGCGCTGCATCGCGTTCGCGTGGGCCCGTTTGCCAGCGTCGAGGAATTCGACCTGAACATGAAACGCCTGCTCGAGCTCGGCATCACCGACGCACGGCTGATCACGAACTGAATCGACGTTTCCCCGCGGATTTCGAGCGTACAATCGCCGCCCTGATATCCCCTTCGGAGCTCTCTGCGATGCCGCGATTCCGGCTGATTCCGTTTTTCCTGTTCGCATTCGTTGGTGTGAGCGCGCAGGCCGCGGTCCCCATTCCCAAGCCGCCGGCGCTCGACGCGCGCGCCTACGTGCTCATCGACTACGACACCGGCCGCGTGATCGGCGCCGACAAGGCCGACCTGCAGATGGAACCGGCCAGCATCACCAAGCTCATGACCGGCTACCTGGTGTTCCGCGCGCTGCAGGACAAGCGCCTGACACTCGACGATCTCGTCACCATCAGTGAACACGCCTGGAAGGCCGAAGGCTCGCGCACCTTCGCGCAGGTGGGCTCGCAGATCCCGGCGCAGGTGCTCATCAAGGGCATGATCGTGCAATCGGGCAATGACGCCACCATCGCGCTGGCCGAGAAGTTAGGCGGCACGGAGGACGGCTTCGTGCAGATGATGAACTCCTACGCGCAGCAGCTCGGCCTCAAGAACTCACACTTCGAGAACAGCTGGGGCGGCCCCGGGCCCACGCACTACATGAGCGCGCGCGACATCGCGACGCTGTCGCAGCACCTGATCCGCGAATTCCCCGAATGGTACAAGTGGTACTCGATTCGCGAGTTCGAGTGGAACGGCATCAAGCAGCAGAACCGCAACGGCCTGCTGGCGCGCGACCCCACGGTCGACGGCATCAAGACCGGCCACACCGAGACCGCGGGCTACTGTCTCGCCAGCTCCGCGAAACGCGGCAACATGCGCCTGATCTCGGTGGTGCTCGGCACCAAGTCCTTCAAGGCGCGCGAAGACGCCAGCGCGGCGCTGCTCAACTACGGCTTCACCTTTTTCGAGACCGTGAAGGCCAAGGGTGCGGGCGAAGTGATACTCAAGCCCGAGGTCTACAAGGGCGAAGAGGAGATGGTCACACTCGCGCCGGCGCGCGATGTATATGTCACCGTCGGCCGCGGCTCGGCCTCGCAGCTCAAGTCCACGGCCACGGTGAAAGAGCCCGTGGTCGCGCCCATCAAGGCGGGGCAGGCGCTCGGCGAGCTCACGGTCTCGGACGGCAAGGATGTGGTGGCGCGCGTGCCGCTGGTGGCGAAAGAAGCAGTTCCGGAGGGTGGCTGGTGGACGCGTATGGTTGACGGCGTCGCCCTCTGGATGGAATGAGGAAGCTGCCTGAATGGGCGAGCCGCTACCGATCTGTTATCTCAACGGTGAGTACCTGCCGCTGCGCGACGCGCGCATCTCGCCTCTCGATCGTGGATTTCTCTATTCAGACGGTGCGTACGAGGTCACGCCGGTGTACGGCGGTCGGCCGTTCCGCTTCCAGCAACACCACGACCGCCTGACGCGCAGCCTGAAGGAGATCCGCATGGCGGATCCGCTGGCGCGCGAAGCATGGCGAGAGATTTATCGCCAGCTCATCGCGCGCAACGGCGGCCCGCGCGATCTCTATATATATGTGCAGGTGACGCGCGGCGCCGAGTACGGCCGCAACCACGCGCCGCTGCCCGATGTGCCGCGCACCGTGTTCGCGTTCGCGGCGCCCTGGCCTGAAGGACGCGCCGGGTGGCGGGAGCATGGCTTGCCCGCGGTCACGGCGGCCGACACCCGCTGGGCACGTTGCGACATCAAGTCCGTGTCATTGCTCGCCAACGTGCTGCTGCGCCAGCTCGCGGTCGATGAGAATGCCTCCGAATGCATCCTGCTGCGCGACGGCCAGCTCACCGATTCCAGCGCGTCGAGCGTGCACGTCGTGATCGACGGCGAGCTGCGCACGCCACCGAATTCCTGGAAGCTGCTGCCTGGGACAACGCGCGGCGTCATCGAAGAAGTGGCGGACAAGGCCGGTGTGAAATGGCGTGCCGTGGGCTTGTCCGAGGCGGAACTGCGTTCTGCCGCGGAGATCCTGCTGGGCGCCGCCACACGTGAAGTGCAACCGGTCACCTCACTCGACGGCAAGCCCGTGGGCGCCGGAACGCCCGGACCTGTGTGGCGCAAGTTGTACGATGCTTTCCAGGCATACAAACGCGAGCTCGCGGAGACGCCATGGTGAAGGACATTTCGGGCGACGGCGATGAGCTGCTCAAGTTCCCGGTGGCATACCCGATCAAGGTCGTCGGCCGCCGCAGTGAATCCATGCGCGCCAACATCGACGCCATCGTGCGCGCGCACGTGCCCGATCTCGAGGAAAGCCAGATCAGCGAGCGCGCGAGCAACCAGCAGCACTTTCTGTCCATTACCTACACCATCAACGCCACGAGCCGCGAACAGGTCGTCGCCCTTGCCAACGCCCTGCAGGCGAGCAAGGACGTGATCATGCTGATCTGACATGCCGCGCATCGGCCGGATCGCTTTGGCTTGCGTGGTCCTCGCGACACTCGCCGGGCAAGGCCACAGGGTGTGCGCCGAAACACCCGTGCCCGCACGCGAGGTGCGCTTTCATGCCGAAGGTCTCGAACGCCCGCTGCTGCTCATCCGCGCCGCAAACCAACTCGTCCGGCAATGTGCGACGCGGTTTCGCGCGCAATGTTCAGAAAAGCAGATCCAGACGGCCAGCAGTTCCGTCTCGGTGGTCGACTACCTCGATCTGCTGACGACGTTCGGCGCGCACGTCGATCAGGATCGCGGCGAAGCCGGTCGAGAGCTACGAGCAATTGCAGGCGCGCCTTGCCGCCGTGGGCAGCCTGCTGCTGGAGGAAGCCAGCCAGTACGACCGCAAGCTGTTCGCGAGATTTGGCGCGACTTTACGCGTATGCCCGCCGACCGACGTCGCGGAGTACCGCAAGTCACTCGCGCAACTGCAGGAGCTCGACCTGCGCCGCTTCGCGAGCCTGGCCGACGACGACTACTCGATCGCGCTGGGGCACATCGAACTCGAAGAAACCTCGCTCGCCGAGGTCATGCGCCGTGACTGGTCAACCGGTGATTGCGTTGCCGCCCGCACCCTGGGCGATACGCTGCTGCAGTTGCTGTACCAGAAGCTCAAGCCCTGGATGGATGTACCGCGTGCTCCCCCGAATGAGGACGAGGCCCGCAGCGCCACGGCGTCTTTCATGTTTCTCGCGGCATTCGAACTCGAATCGCGGGTGAATCCCGGCGTGCAGGCGCAGATCCTCGAAAAGCGCCGCCAGTCCGAGCCACAGCCGCCCGACAGCAACTGACGAATTCAGGCGGCTGCGGGACGCGCGAGGCGCTTGATCACGTACACGACGATCACGAACAGCGCGCAGGCGGCAATCGAGACTGCGATCTCGTGCAGGTCCGGCGGGAAGATCAGCACGAATCCCTGGTCCTTGATGAGCTGCGAAAAGCTCGACACGCAAAACGGCATCAGGAACAGGCGCAGCGTGGTCCAGCCATCCGGCGGTGGCTTGCCGGGCTCGCGAACCGATAGATAGAGCGCGACGCCGATGATGGCGCTGATACCGAGCGCGTTCAGCCAGATGAACGGCGCCGGGTCAAAGTGATGGATGACGGTGGCGAGGTACCAGATCAGGAAGCACCACAACGCGACCTTGCCGGCCGGCAGCATGCTGAAGTAGCGCACGTGTGTTGCGACGGCAGCCTACTGGAGAATGGCCGTGGCCACCGCTTCAGAGGTTTTGTGCACGGCCTCGAGCAAGGCCTCCTTGTCTTCACCGGCGCCCTCGAACTTTCCGGCAAGTTTCCTTTGCGGCGAATACACCACCCGCACGGTCAACTGCTTGCCGCCGAAGGTGCCCTCGAATTCTGAAATGAGCGGGAAATATACGGTCGTGGCCTCCTTGCCCTCGTACCAGCCTCCCGCGGATTCCTTCTGCGAGCACTTGCTTCCCGGCATCTTCTCCTTCTTCTTGCCGGGGACCGAGTAGCCCTGGATGCCGACACTCTCGAGCATGGAGCCTTTCTTCTGCACCTGCTTGTTGTAGTAGATGGACCAGTTGAGCACGGTGAGCGTCTTGCCGCTGGTGCCCGACAGCGGTGCCAGGTCGCCCTTGAGCACCTCAACTTTGAGCGGGTCCGAGGCCACGTCGGCAATGCGAAATACGTCCTCGTTGCACTTGCCGCTCAGGGGCGCGAGACCGAATCCCTCCCGCTCGTCCTTGGGCCGCAGATCGATGACCACGATTTCCTGTTGTGTTGCCTCGTCCTGCGCCATCGAAGGCTGCAGAACCGCGAGCAGTGCCAGCGCGGCGATGAATCGAGTCGTGATCAAGCGGACTCCCGTCATTCGGCAGCCAACTCGCGCGACACTCAGCGTGACTTGCGCAGCTGAGCGATGGCGCGGGTCAGGATGGGCGCGAAGCCGCGACCGGTTTCTTCGACGTTCGCGTTCGGCAACCCAAGCTCCGCGAGCTGCGTCATCTGCAGTCCCGCGTAGCCACAGGGATTGATTCGCTGGAAGGGCTCGAGTTCCATGTTCACGTTGAACGCCAGGCCATGGTAGCTGGCGCCGCGGCGAATGCGCAGGCCCACGCTGGCGATCTTGCGGCCGTCAACGTAGACACCGGGTGCGTTCTTGCGGCACTCGGCCTTGATGCCGAATCCCGCGCAGTACTCGATGACGGCCCGCTCCAGGGCCGTGACGAGATCACGCACGCCGAGCCCGGCGCGCCGAATGTCGATGAGCGGATAGACCACGAGCTGGCCCGGGCCGTGGTAGGTCACCTGTCCGCCGCGGTCGATCTTGACCACCGGGATGTCGCCCGCGGCGAGCACGTGTCCCGCGTCGGCGTTGAGTCCCAGTGTGAACACCGGCGGATGTTCGAGCAGCCAGATCTCATCCGGCGTGTGCTCGTCGCGCGTATCGGTGATGCGCTGCATTTCCCGCCAGGTCGGCTCGTATTCGACCTTGCCTATCCACTTGACGGTGGGTACGGAAAATGGGGACATCCCTATTTTCCCGGACGTGTCACTAGACCGTCTCGTCGCGGCCGGCCTCAGTCGGGAAAATCAGGGATGTCCCCATTTCCGAATTTACCAAGCCGGCGTTGTTGCCGTTCAGCACCTGCTCGGCGCGGTAGCTGGAGCGCACCAGCGGGCCGGACACGCATTCGCGGAAGCCCCTGGCCAGGGCCCATTCGCGGTACTTGTCGAACTCGGCGGGCGTGACGAAGCGCTGCACCGGCAAGTGGTGCGGGGTGGGACGCAGGTACTGGCCGAGCGTGAGCAGGTCGACGTGCGCCGTACGCAGGTCGTCCATGGTGGCCGCGATTTCTTCGTCGGTTTCGCCGAGGCCGAGCATGAGGCTGGTCTTGGTGAGCACCTCGGGGCGGTATTTTTTCGCGTGCGCCAGTACCGAGAGGGTCTGCTCATAGCCAGCACGCGGATCGCGCACCGGGTGTGTCAGGCGCTTCACCGTCTCGACGTTTTGCGCGAACACCTCGAGTCCCGAATCGAGCACGATTTCCACATCACGCAATACACCCTGGAAATCCGGAGTCAACGCCTCTACGGCGACGTGCGGCGTGCGCCGCTTGATGGCACGAATTGCCGCCGCGTAATGCGTCGCGCCACCATCCGGCAGATCATCGCGATTCACCGAGGTGAGCACGATGTATTTGAGCTTCATGAGCTCGACGCTGCGCGCCGTGTTCTCGGGCTCTTCTTCGTCCAGCCAGCCGCGCGGATTGCCGGTGTCCACCGAGCAGAACCGGCAGGCACGTGTACACACGGCGCCCATCAACATGATGGTGGCCGTGCCGGCATTCCAGCATTCGCCGATGTTCGGACACTTCGCTTCCTCGCACACCGTCGCGAGCCGATGTTCGCGCACGATGTTTTTCACCGCGCTGAATCCCGCACCCGTGGCGAGCGGCGCCATGATCCAGCGCGGCTTTCCGACGCGCGCCGAGGGGTTTTCGGCGGCACGCGACTTCTGACCGTCCTTGATGGCGGTGAAGCCCTGGGGAGTCACGTATTTCTCGCCGCTGCGGGGCGCGCGGGCTTCCGTGACGACGGGAATGTTCTTGAGCGAGGACATGACGATTTGCAGCGCGGATTCTACTCCGGAGCGGTCGGCTCCGGCGCGATCTGATCGGGCGGCGGCCCGCCGAGACCCGGGATCCGCTCGGCCTTGCCATTGACCTTGAGCTCGCCCTTCTTGTATTCGATGTGGCTGACGAGCTTGTCACCTTCGCGTTTCGCATATCCCTGGTCGACCATCAGCCCGGCACCGGTGGCGCCGTTGGGGAATTTCTCGACCAGCTTCTGGGCGCATTCCACGGTGAAATCGGCTTCGACCTTGTTGAGCCACGCCATGGAGCCCGGGGCGAAGTCCGCCTGGTCCATTCCTTTGAAACGCAGTACGCCCTTGATGACGCCCTCGCCCTGCGGCGTCACGACGCCGATTCGATCGACGACGAATTCCGGATCGTGCTTCAGCAATGCGAAACCGTGTTCCTTGATGGGAGTCATCATGGCGGCGTCCACATCCGCCACCGTCGACACGCGCTTGCTGTAGGCGGCCTTGATCCCGGCCATCAGCTTGTCGAGTGTCCCGGCATGCAAGCGGCGCAGCGTGAAATCGTAGTGCATCTCGTCGATGTCGAACTGGAGATCGGCGAGTGCCGAGTTTTTCAGTTTGCCGGTGCCCAGTCTGGCGCCCACGTCCATGAATCCGTCATCGACCGACGAAGTCACCTGGTATTTGATGCCCTCGATCGTGGTCTCGACCTTGTCAGCGCCCACGGCAAGAATTTTGTCGATGGCGAACTTGTAGTCAGCCTCGTACACCTCCCCCTGCACACGTTCGCTCTCGCCGACCAGGGACATGTCAGTCAACACCAGCTGCTCGGCGGTCGCGGGATTGTTGGCTTCGATGCGCGGCCATTCACCCGTCATGTCGAAGTCATCGAGATTCTTCGAGTAGCCGATATCGAGCTGGTAGTCATCGTAGGAAACCGTGCCCGCACCGTCCGGCAACTTGACGGTCTGGCCGTCACCCGACAACCGCGTGCTGCCACCGCCGAAGAAACCGACGCGCGAGCTGATACGCACCGGCTCGTCCGTGCCGAAGTTGTCGATCAGCTTCTTGCGGATGTCTTCGCTGAGCACCACCCTGGTGTTGACGCGGGCAATGCCGAGGCTCGCCGGCCAAAGCACCGGGCCGTGCAGGATTTCGTTACGCAGCGTGAAGCGGAACGGGGCCACTGCGGCGGTCGGGGCCTCGGATGATTCCGCCTCGGGCGCTTCTGCGCTACCGGATTCCGCGCCTGCCTGCTCACCGGCCTGCCCGGCTATTTCGGCAGCGGCAGCACGCTGCGCCTCTTCACTTGTCGCAGCCGTTGCTTCGCGTTTCTCGATTTCCGCGAGAACGGTGGCGGGATTTATCGCCTTCATCCACGGGCCGAGTAACTCGAAGGTTACTTCCTGCTCCGATCGGAACCAGCCCGCAGTCCACTTGCGCTCGACGATGCTCAGGTATGGCGCTTCCTGGACGAGTCGGTCGAGGCCGGCGTTGACGCGCTGTTCGGCGAGCCGGCCGATGCCCCACGGCGCCACCACCACCACCACCAGCAGGACCAGGACGACGAGCAATCCAACAATTTTCTTCACGTGTGCCTCCCTACGAAACTCTTGCGGCCGTCAGCTCGGCATCGAGAGCCTGCAGTCGCTCGATCGTGCCGACGTCGAACCAGCGGCCCGAGTGCAACTCGCCGCTCAACGCGCGCGCCGCGATCGCCCGGCGCAGCAACGGCAGCAATGGAAACTTTCCCGGTGTACACCCGGCGAAAAATTCCGGGCGATAGATGCCCACTCCGGAATACGTATGCCGCAAACCCTCGCCGTCCGCCACCCAGCCGTTCTCGAGCAGAAAATCGCCGCGCGCATGCTGCGGCGGATTCCGCACCAGCACCAGGTGGGCCAATGATTCCCGCGGAGGATCGCGGTGCAGGGCACCGAGGTCGATATCGGTCCAGACATCGCCATTCACAAGCAGGAAGGGCCCGGATCCCAGCAGCGGCAGCGCCCGGAAAATGCCGCCGCCCGTTTCGAGCGCTTCGGGGCGTTCATGGCTGTACGTTATGGCAAGCCCAAACTGCGCGCCGCTGCCCAGCGCGCTTTCGATCCGGTCGCCCAGCCAGGCGGTGTTGATGACCACTTCGCGAAAGCCGGCATGCCCAAGACGCTCGAGGTGGTACTCGATGAGCCGCTTGCCACCAACGCGCAGCAGTGGTTTGGGCTCCGCATCGGTCAGCGGACGCATGCGTTCGCCACGTCCCGCGGCGAGGACCATGGCCTTCACTTGGGTTTGCGCCGGGCAAGTCGGCGTTTGCGGAGCCGTGTTGCGCGTGATGACTTCAGCCTGACGCGCGAGTTTTTAAGTCTGGCCACGCGTGCGCGTCGCGCGTTTCGCGACACCCTGGGCCTGCGCTTCGACACCGCCCTGAGCTTCGATATCGACCTGCGTTTCGTAGCGACTTTGCGCTTCACGGTGACTTTGCGCTTCACAGTGACCTTGCGCTTCACAATGACCTTGCGCCTCACCGCGACCTTGCGCTTCACCGCGCTCTTGCGTTGCTGCGGCGGCTTGCGCCGTTTTGTCCTGCGCGCCGCGACGGCGCGGCGTCTGGCGCTGGCCGCGCGCGCCTGGGCACGCAGCGTTTCACGCGTATTGGCGCCGGCAAGCTGCGGGGCGATGCGCCATTCCAGCCAGCGACCGAATTCCACCAGCTCCGGATAACGACGGCAGGCGTCGAGCACGTAACTCAGCACCAGCGGCAGATCGTCGAGATAGGCGACCTTGCCGTCGCGATGCCACAGCCGGCAGAAGATGCCGAGCACCTTCACGTGACGCTGCACGCCGACAAGATCGAACCAGCGAATGAACTGGTATTCGCTGTCGCCGACGTTCGCGCCCAGGTTACCCAACACGCGCCGGTAGCCCTTCACCCAGCGTTCCACGCGCTCGCGCGACCAGCTGATGTAGCAATCCTTGAGCAGCGACACGAGATCGTAGCCAATGGGTCCGCGCAAGGCATCCTGGAAGTCGATGACTCCCGGGCCGCCCTTGTCCATCAAGGATCGGGACAGCACCATGAGGTTGCGCGAGTGATAGTCCCGGTGCACGAATACCTGCGGCTGCAACATCGCTTCGTTGATCAGGAACTCGAAGGTCACCGTGATCAACGCCCGTTCCTCGGGAGTCAGCTCGAGTCCGAGATGTTTGCCGAGGAACCATTCGGGCATCAGGTTCAATTCGCGTTCCAGCGGTTCGCGGTCGTATGGCGCCAGCTGTTGCGAGGCGCGCAGTCCGCGTACCTGGATGTTGGCGAGCGTGGTCAGCGCATCGCCGTACAGCTTGTCGACTCCGCGACCGGTCTTGAGCAGCGACAGGTACTGTATGTTGCCCAGGTCTTCCATGACGACGAAGCCGCGGCGCGCATCCGAGGCGTGCACGTGTGGCACGTGCGCGCCGGCCTGCTCGAGCAGCGTCGAGACCTTGAGATACGGCGCGATGTCTTCCTTGCCGGGGGGCGCGTCCATGACGACGAGTGTGTCGGCTTTTGGCGCCCATGCCGCGGGGTCGACGTCACCGCGCGAGACGCGGAAGTATCGCCGGAAACTGGCATCCGCGGATGCCACGCTGATGCGACCGACGCGCCATCCCAGATCGCGTGTCAGCCAGTTCCGAATGAGTGTGAGTCGTGGGTCGTGCTCGAGCATTCGTATAAGTATAGTGCGCAACACTGTGCCAGAGACTTCGATCAAGGTTGCGCTTTGCGGCCTCGGACTTGCGATGCTGCTCACGTACGAAGTGGCGCAGGCTGACGAGCCGTGTCCGCCCGCCGGCCTTGCCGCGGAGGAATCGCCAACCAGCGAGAAGCCAGCGGACGCCACCGATCCGGCCAAACTTCCCACCGACATCACTGGCGACAAGGTCGAGTACCAGGTCGATGGCAATCTGGTGCTGTCGGGAAACGTGGTCATGCAGCAGGGCGAGCGCAAGATTCGCGCCGACCACCTGGAGCTGAATCCGCAGGATCGCAGCGCAAAGTTCCAGGGCGGGGTCGAATACTCGGGTCCGAACCTCGTGGTCAGTGGCAACAGCGGCGAATATTCGCCCGCGCTCGGGGCGAATTTTGAAGGCGCCAAGTTCGAATTGCCGGAGGTCGGCGCCCGCGGCTCCGCCACCAATCTGAAAGTGGACGGCCAGAGCAAGGTCACACTGGACGGAGTCACCTTCACGACCTGCCCCGCTAACCAGGTGGACTGGCAATTGCAGGCAAAGCAGATCGAGCTCGACACGCAGTCACGCAATGGCACCGGGCACGGCACCCGGATCGAGTTCAAGGGTGTTCCGCTCATCTACCTGCCGTGGATCACTTTTCCGATTGGCGATCAACGCAAGAGCGGCTTCCTGTTTCCGGAACCCGGCGGCTCGTCGCGCAGCGGCTTTGAACTGCTGGTGCCTTACTACTGGAACATTCGACCCAATCTCGATTTCACCGCGCTGCCGGTCTATTACTCCAAGCGGGGTCTGGATCTGGCGGGCGACTTTCGTTACCTGACGCGCCGGCAAAAGGGCAAGTTCTCGTTCAACTATCTACCGCACGACGAACTCGCGGATCGCGATCGCACCCGTTTCACGCTGACACACGTCGCGGAGTTGCCGGGAGAGTGGCGCTTCCGCATCGACGCCACCGACGTCAGCGACACCGACTACTTCGAGGATTTCGCCCGCGGCCCTGAAGGGACCAGTGTGCCGTTCGCGGAACGGCTGGCCGAGGCGACCTACCGCGACGAGCACCTCAACCTGCGTGCCCAGGTCCAGGATTTTCAGACCATCGACGAAGCACTCGCCGAGGAAGACCGGCCCTATGCGCGCGCACCGCGCCTGCTGGCGTCCGGCGACTGGGATTCGCGCGTGCTCGGCGGCCTCGACTACGGCTTCGACGCCGAAGTCGTGAGCTTCGAGCGCGACGTGGGTGTCACCGGCTGGCGCCTGGACGCCGCGCCGCGCGTGGGATTCGACTGGTCCGGCCCTGGTTACTTCGTGCGCCCCTCGGCGGGTTTCCGCTACACGCAGTACGCGCTCGACGACCAGGTCCCCGGCACAGATGATTCGCCGACACGCTCGCTGCCGATCGCAACGCTGGACGCCGGCCTGGTGTTCGAACGCATGAACGGATCGCAGGGGCAGCGGCGCCTGACGCTCGAACCGCGCGCCTTGTACCTCTACACGCCGTTTCGCGAGCAGAGCCAACTGCCGTTGTTCGACACGGGACTTCCCGATCTCAACCTGGTGCAGTTGTTTCGCACCAACCGCTACGTCGGCGCGGATCGCGTCAACGACGCCAACCAGATCGCGGTCGGCATGACCAGCCGCCTGCTCGACTCCCAATCGGGCGCGCAATACCTGGCGGTGAGCGTGGGCCAGACGTATTACTTCGAGAATCCGCGCGTGGTGCTGCCGGATGAGCCGCAGGCGAATCGCGATACCTCGGACTTCATCGCGCAGGTTTCCCTCACCGCGTACAAGAACTGGAACGTGGAAGCGGGCGTGCAATGGAATCCGGAAGACGACCGCAGCGAACGTTCGCAATTCCGCCTGCAGTACCGGCCCGCGGGTGATCGCGTCATCAACCTGGCCTATCGCGCGCAGCGCGAGCGCCTCGAACAGGCCGATATCGCCGGCGCCTGGCCGCTCGGCAAGCGCTGGAACGCCTTCGGGCGCTTTGTCTACAGCCTGCTCGACTCGAAGACCCTCGATGAATTCGCGGGCTTTGAATACAAAGCCTGTTGCTACAAGCTGCGCGGCGTGTTGCGACGCTCGGTCTCCAATCGCGACGGTTCCAGCGAGACCAGCTTTTATATCCAGCTGGAACTGAACGGCCTTGCCAGTGTCGGAACCACCGACGCTTTCCTGGAGCGCGCAATTCGGGGATACTCCCCCGAAAGTTCTGCGGCGAGAAAAGTAAATCCATGATTCATAAGGTATTTTTGCACGGTTGGGTGATCGTCCTCGCCGTCTTTGGCGCGCAGGCCGCGTATTCCCAGACGCGCGAAACTTCGAGCTCGGGAGTGCTGCTCGACCGGGTTGCCGCCACCGTCAACGAAGGCGTGGTCCTGCAGAGCGAACTCGACGAGCAGATGCTCATCATCGCCGCCCGCATGCGCACGCAAAACGTCGATCTGCCGCCGCAGAACGTCATGCGCAAGCAGGTGCTCGATCGGCTGGTGCTGCAGGAATTGCAGATCCAGCGCGCCAATCGCGCCGGCATCAAGGTGTCCGACGAGACCCTCAACAATGCATTGAGCGATGTCGCGCAGCAGAATGGCATCGAGCTCAAGGACCTGCCAGATGTGCTCGCGCAACAGGGCATCGAATATGCCGGTTATCGCGAACAACTCCGCAAGGAGCTCTCGATGCAGATCCTGCGCCAGCGCGACGTGGTCGGCCGCATCAACGTATCGCCGCGTGAAATTGATCAGTTCCTCGAGCGCCAGAAGAAGATGCCGTCCGAGTCGAACGAGTACAACGTGTCGCACATTCTGATCGCGGTACCGCAGGCCGCGACACCGGATGAGCTCGATACGGCGGACAAGCGAGCCCAGGAGGTCTACGACAAGGCCGTGGGCGGTGAGGACTTCGGACGCCTGGCGGTGCAGTTTTCCAACGCGCAGACCGCCCTCGAAGGCGGATCGCTGGGCTGGCGCAAGGGACCGGAGCTGCCGACCTTCCTGGCCGAGATGATTGCCGGCATGAAGGCGGGCGACATCACCAAGCCGATGCGTACACCCTCCGGCTATCACATCATCCGGCTCAACGACATCAAGGGTAATACGCAGGCCATCGTCAACCAGGTGCACGCGCGCCACATCCTGATCAAGACCAACGAGCTGCAGGACGACGCGACGGTGGAGCAGAAGCTGGTCTCGATTCGCGACCGCATCCTGAACAAGGGCGAGAATTTCGCGGCCGTGGCCTCGGTGGTTTCGGAAGATCCGGGCTCCGCGGCCGAGGGCGGCGATCTCGGCTGGAGCAACCCGGGCACATTCGTGCCGGAATTCGAAAAGGAACTTGCGCAGCTGCAGCCCGACGAGATCAGCCAGCCGTTCCGCACGCAGTACGGCTGGCACATCATCCAGTTGTTAGGCCGCCGCCAGTTCGACAACACTGAAGACCTGCAGCGCCAGAGAGCCTTCGCCGCCCTGCGCGAAGCCAAGGCGGATGAAGAAACGGAGCTCTGGCTGCGCCGGCTGCGCGACGAGGCGTACGTCGAGTACAAGCTCTGAAGCCGGCGCAACAGCCTATCGCTGTTACCGCCGGAGAGCCCGCCGGCATCGGTCCGGACCTGTGCATCGCGCTGGCGCAAGCCAATCTTCCCGCTGACCTGGTCATCATCGGCAACCATGCGCTGCTCGCCGAGCGCGCGCATCTGTTGGGCAGCGATACCCGGCTGGAACCCTACCAACCGGGCGCCACCGAGATGCCCGGCCCCGGTGTCCTGCGCGTGCTCGATGAGCCACTGGGCGCACCGGCAATGGCCGGCCGCCTCGATACGGCCAATGCGCGCCATGTGCTCAACCTGCTGGATCGCGCCATCGACGGCTGTACGTCGGGCGAGTTCGCGGCCATGGTCACCGCGCCGGTACAGAAGAGCATCATCAATGACGCCGGCGTGCCCTTCACCGGCCACACCGAATACCTCGCCGATCGCACGCACGCCCGTCAGCCGGTGATGCTGCTGGCGGCCGGCAACTTGCGCGTGGCGCTGGCCACCACTCACCTGCCGTTGCGCGCGGTCGGCGATGCGATCACGCCCGCCCTGCTCGACACCACGCTCAGGATCCTGCACGACGACGTGCGCCGCCTGTGGGGCATTTCGCGTCCGCGAATTGCGGTGTGCGGACTCAATCCGCACGCCGGCGAAAGCGGGCACCTCGGAGTCGAGGACCGCGACGTGATCCAGCCCGCCATCGAACGCGCGCGCGCCGCCGGCATGCTGGTCGATGGTCCGCTGCCCGCCGACACGGTGTTCGTGCCGCGTCACCTGTCTAACTACGACGTGGTCCTGGCCATGTACCACGACCAGGGCCTGCCGGTCCTCAAACATGCGGGCTTCGGTCACGCGGTCAACGTGACGCTGGGCCTGCCCATCGTGCGCACCTCGGTGGACCATGGCACGGCGCTGGACCTGGCGGGCACCGGCCGCGCCGATGCCGGCAGCCTGATCGCCGCCACGCAGCTGGCCATCGAGTTCGCGGCGCGTTCCAGATGATCCTGGCACGCAAGCGTTTCGGGCAGCATTTCCTGCACGACCTCTCGGTGCTCGACCGCCTGGTGAAGGAGATCGCGCCGCAGCCCGACCAGGCGCTGGTCGAAATCGGCCCGGGACGCGGCGTACTCACCGAAAGACTGCTGGGACGCGCGCGCACGCTCGATGCGGTGGAAATCGATCGGGACCTGGTCGCCCTGCTGCGCGAGCGTCTCGGCGGCGCCACGGGATTCGAGCTGCACGAATGTGATGCGCTGGAATTCGATTTTGCGAGCCTGGCGACACGGCGCTCGCAACGACTGCGCGTCATCGGCAACCTGCCCTACAACATCTCCACACCGCTGCTGTTCCACGTCGTCGCCGCCCATGAGCACATCGACGACCTGCACGTGATGTTGCAGAAGGAAGTCATCGACCGGATCGTCGCGGCGCCTGGCAGCGGCGAATACGGGCGTCTCACGGTGATGCTCGCCCCCTGGATCGAGGCACGTCGCCTGTTCGACGTGGGACCGGGCGCGTTCACTCCCGCGCCGCGGGTCTGGTCGGCGGTGGCGCGCCTCAAGGTGCGGCGTGAAGCTGCATTCGCCGTCCCCCGGGCGTTCGCGCGCACCGTGTCGGCGGCCTTCTCTCATCGGCGTAAGACCCTGCGCAACGCGTTGCGCTCCGTGCTGGACACGGAGGCGATCGTCGCCGCCGGCATCGATCCCGGTGTGCGGCCCGAAACCCTCTCGCCGGCACAATTTGCCGCGCTGGCTGCGCGGGTGGCGGAGCCTGATTGATAGTCCGGTATCATCCGGGGCGCATGGAAGAGAGCAACCACAAGATTCGCGTCGACGTCGACACCAGTTACCTCGCGGAGCAATCCGATCCGAAGGAACGTCGTTTCGTCTTTTCGTACACCATCACGATCCGCAATGAAGGCAGCGTGCCCGCACGCCTGCTGACGCGGCACTGGATCATCACGGACTCGAACGGCAAGGTGCAGGAAGTGCGCGGCGACGGCGTGGTCGGTGAGCAGCCGTACCTCAAGCCGGGGCAACGCTTCCGCTATTCGAGTGGCGCCGTCCTCGAAACCCCCGTGGGCGCCATGCAAGGCAGTTACCAGATGGTTACGGACGAGGGCGCGCAATTCAACGCGCCCATCGCCGCTTTCCGGCTCGCCATGCCCGGGATGCTGCACTGACCTGACATGGCACGCTACGCGATCGGTGACGTCCAGGGCTGCTGCGAAGAGTTGCAGGCGCTGCTGCGGCGCTGCGACTATTCCCCAGACCGCGACGAGCTGTGGTTCGTCGGCGATCTCGTCAACCGCGGTCCGGCTTCGCTCGAAACGCTGCGCTTCGTACGCGACCTCGGCGCCAATGCCACGGTGGTGCTGGGCAACCACGACCTGCACCTGCTGGCACTGGCCTTCGGCTCGAGGCGCAAACCCAAGGACGGCGACACGCTCGACGAACTGCTCGCGGCACCCGATCGCGACCAGCTGCTCGAGTGGCTGCTACAACGTCCGCTGGCGGTGTTCGACGCACCGCGCGGTGACTTCCTGGTTCATGCCGGCCTCGTGCCGGAATGGACACCACTGTTCGCGGCCAAGCTTGCCCGGGAAGTCGAAGCCGTGCTGCGCGAGGACCCGCGCACACTGTTCGATGTCATGTACGGCAACAAGCCGGACCGCTGGAGCGAGCAGTTGCGTGGCATGGACCGGCTGCGCTTTGTGATCAACACGTTCACTCGCATGCGCTACTGCACGGCCGATGGCATCGTGGATCTGAAAGTCAAAGGCGCGCCGGGCCATCAGCCGGAAGGGTTCCTGCCCTGGTTCGACATACCCGAACGCGCCAGTCGCGAGGTGCGCGTGATCTGCGGGCACTGGTCGACGCTGGGGTTCAAGCGACGCGACGACCTGCTGGCGATCGATACGGGCTGCGTGTGGGGCGGCTCATTGACCGCGGTGAATCTCGACGTGAACGAGGAGCCGATCCAGCTCACCTGCAATGGGCACGTGGAGCCGGGCGGCGGCGAAAGCCAGGAAACTTAGCGTTGAGGCGGCGCGACTTCTGACGGGGAAATGATGTCGCTGGCGCTCGGATTCTCGGGATCCGCCACCTTGTCCGGCCCTGCCGCCTTGTCGGGCACTGCGGTCGGTGACACGAATCCTGCCTCGGGTTCCACCACGACTTCCGCGAACTGCGGCATGTAGCCCCAGTTGATGTAGATAGCCCCGGTCGTCGGACGGTAGACGCTGGCCGGAAATTCCAGCTCGATCGGCAGCGTGCCTTCGCGCGCCACTGTCATCACGTTGCGCTGTTCGCCGAGGACTTCCAGCTGCTCGACGCTGCCAGGGCGCACGCGCACGGCCACACGCACCGGCCAGGTGGTCTCGGCCGGCAGGCGCGCCGCCACGGACCCGGTGCCACTGACGCCGGAGAGGTCAATCAACAGGGTGTTGCGCTTCCAGGATTGTGGGTAACTCGCAGGCGTGCCGTCGGCGTTCAGCAGATCGACCTCGTGCACGATTTCCGGCACCGGCGGCGGCTTCTTGTAGAACGGCCAGATCTTGGGCGTCGAACAGCCCGCGGCCACGAGGGCCAGGCCGGCGATGAGCGCAAGGCGAAACTTCACGGGGTCGCGACTCCGGACTGTTAGAGCTCAATAATGGCCGCAAACATAACACGGCCCCAGGGCCTGCAGGCTCGCAGGGCTGACGCCGGGCGGCGACAGGGCGCGCAACTGTGGAGACCGTCACATGATGTGCCCAGAGCTTCCCCAGCGAATACCATAGACGCCCCAACACAGACGCCACCCCTATGCGCGAGCCGTCCAGCAAAGAACTCAGGGCCTTCAACTTCAAACGCTGGATCGACGAGCATCGTCACCTGCTGAAGCCGCCCGTGGGCAACAAGCAGGTGTTCACGGACAGCGAGTTCATCATCATGGTGGTCGGCGGTCCGAACAGCCGCAAGGACTTCCACGTCGATCCCGGCGAGGAGTTTTTCTACCAGCTCGAAGGCGGCATCACGCTCGCCACCATGCAGGACGGCAAACGAGTGGACATTGCCATCGGCGAGGGCGAGATCTTCCTGCTGCCGGCCAACATTCCGCATTCGCCGCGCCGTCCGGCCAATACGGTGGGGCTGGTCATCGAGCGCACGCGCCGGCCGGGCGAACGCGATGGCTTTCAGTGGTACTGCGAGAACTGCTACCGCAAGCTCTACGAGGAGTTCCTCGAAATCACCAACATCGAGACGCAGTTGCCGCCGGTGTTCGACCGCTTCTTTGGCACACCCGCCCACCTCGCCTGCCGCCACTGCGGCACCGTGATGCAACGGCCCGGCCAGCCAGAACAATGATCGGCGAGCTGTCATTCGGCGGCCAGAAGGTGCGCGCCGCGCTCGATCGCGGTGTGAGCCTGGCCATCGCGGTGGAATTCGGCGCGCCCGGCCCGCGACACTTCGGCGCCGCTGCCCCGACCTCGCGACCCTTCGTCAGCGGCAACTTTTCGGGCAGCGTGGTCGCGGGCGCATCGGCCAACTGCTCGACCGTGACCCTCACCCCGCATTGCCAGACGACACACACCGAAAGCGTCGCGCACCTGACGCGCGAATCCGGGGACGCCTGGCGCGTGGTGCCGCGCGGCCTGCTGCCCGCCGTGGTAGTTAGTGTGGTGCCCGAGCCCGCCAGCGAATCCAGCGAGAGCACCGATCCACAGCCCTGGGCCACGGACACCCTGATCTCCAGGCGCCGCCTGCGCGCCGCCTGGCCCATGGGCCGCATGGTCGATCCGGTGGCGGTGGTAATTCGCACCCTGCCCAACGACCCCGGCAAGCGCACACGCGACTACGCCAACCTGGTGCCGCCCTACCTGACCCGCGAGGCGGTCGAATGGCTGGTGGAAAAGCGCATCGAACACCTGGTACTCGACGTGCCATCGCTCGATCGCACCCACGATGAAGGCCACATGGTCGGCCATCGACTGTTCTTTGGACTCCCGCCGGGCAGCACATCGCGCGGCGATGCGGCACGATCGCGCTCCACCATCACCGAGCTGGCCTTCGTGCCCGACGAATTGCACGACGGGCCTTGTGTGTTGTCACTGGCCGTGCCCGCGATCGGAGGCGATGCCGTTCCCAGCCAGCCGATTGTGTATCCTCTCGTGCCATGAATGCCTCGCCGAGAGACATAGGTCAACGCGCTGACGTACTGCCGCAGTTCTCGGTGTCGCGCGACTTCGCACTGGATTGCGATGCCGCGGACATCCTCGCTCCCTGTCGCAAGAAGTTCGAACTGCCGGTGAGCGCCAGCGGACAGCCATTGATCTACCTTTGCGGACATTCACTCGGCCTGGCGCCGCGCGCCGCACTCGACTACGTGAGCGAGGAACTGGCCGACTGGGCGACGCTCGGTGTCGGTGGCCATCGCACCGCCACGCGCCCGTGGATCGACTATGCGCAGAACTTCACCAAGGGCCTCACGCACCTGACCGGCGCGCTGGCGAGCGAAGTTGTCGCCATGAATTCGCTCACCGTGAACCTGCACCTGATGATGGCCTCGTTCTATCGGCCCGTCGGCATGCGCGACAAGGTGCTCATCGAAGCCGGCGCCTTCTCTTCCGACCGGCACGCCATCCTCGGGCAATTCTCCTGGCACAAGCTGGACGCCGAAGAATCGCTGGTGGAACTGGCGCCGCGGCCCGGCGAAGAAACCCTGCGTATCGAAGACATCGAGGCCAGGATCGACGACCTCGGCAGCGAGCTGGCACTGGTTCTCTGGCCCGGCGTGCAGTACCGCACCGGCCAGGCATTCGACTGCGCTCGCATCGTGCGCGCCGCCCACGACGTCGGCGCCACCGCGGGCTTCGACATGGCGCATGCCATCGGCAACCTGCCGCTGCAACTACACGACTGGGATGTCGACTTCGCGGTGTGGTGCTCGTACAAGTACCTGAACGCCGGACCCGGCGCGCTCGCCGGCTGCTTCGTGCACGAGAAGCTTTTCGAAGGTGCGCCGGCGCGCCTTTCGGGCTGGTGGGGACATGAGCCCAGGACCCGTTTCCAGATGATGCCGGAGTTCCGGCCCGCGGCCGGCGCCGCCGGCTGGGCGGTCAGCAATCCGCCGATCTTTTCGGCGGCGCCGCTGCTGGCATCGCTCGAAATGTTCCGCGCCGCGGGCATCGAGGACCTGCGCGCCAAGTCAGTGCGCCTCACGGCCTACGCGGAGCGCATGATTCGCGAGCGCTGTGGCAGTGACATCCGCATCATCACGCCCGGGGCGATCGAAGACCGCGGCTGTCAGCTCAGCCTGCGCGTCAATGATGGTCCGCGCCGCGGGCGGCGGATTTTCGATGCCCTCGCCGATCACGGCATCATCTGCGACTGGCGTGAGCCGGACATCATCCGCATTGCGCCGGTGCCGCTGTACAACCGGTTCATCGACGTCTTCGAGCTCGTCGAAGAATTGGTCACCGCGCTCAAGGAGATTGCTTGAGCCTGACGTCGGTGCCCGGCGTCAACATCATCGGTGCGGGGCTTGCGGGATCCCTGCTGGCCATCCTGCTGGCGAAACGCGGATTTGGCGTGACGGTTTACGAGCGGCGCGCCGACCCCCGCAAGGTCATCGCCGACGGCGGCCGGTCGATCAACCTGGCACTCGCGGCGCGCGGCATTCGCGGCCTGAAACTCGCCGGCGTGCTCGAGCGCGTCATGCCGCTGGCCATTTCCATGCGCGGACGCCTGGTGCATGAGCATGATGGTTCGGCCGAGCTGCAGATGTACGGCGTGCGGCCCGAGGAAGTGATCTATTCAGTGTCGCGCACGGATTTGAATTGCGTGCTCATCGAATCCGCGGCAGCACTGCCCAACGTGGAGTTTCGGTTCGGGCAGTTGTGTCTGGGTCTCGCGCACGAAAAAACCGTGCTCGAAATGCGTGACGAGGCCACGGGGCGCATCTATCACACCGATGCGCGGCCCAGCATTGCCACCGATGGCGCAGGATCCGCGGTGCGCGACTCGCTGCTGGCGCGCGAAATCGCCATCGTGCGCGAAGTGCCGCTGGATCATGACTACAAGGAGCTGACCATTCCCAGGCTCGCCGACACGCACGCGATGGATCCGAACGCACTGCACATCTGGCCGCGCGGCGGATTCATGTTGATCGCCCTGCCCAATCTCGACGGCACGTTCACTGCCACCCTGTTCCTGGCGCGCACCGGTGCCAACAGCTTTGAGCAGCTACGCACGCCCGGTGCCGTCGATGGCTTCTTCGCGCGCGAGTTCCCGTCGGCGCGCGCGCTGATGCCGGACCTTACCCGCGAGTTTTTCGAGCACACGCAAGGCTCACTCGGAACGGTCTACACCCGCGGCTGGCACCTGAACGGCGATGTGCTGCTGTTAGGCGATGCGGCGCATGCCATCGTGCCGTTTCACGGCCAGGGCATGAACAGCGCCTTCGAGGATTGCGCCGAGCTCATGCGGCTGATGGATGAACATCACGGCTGGCACGGATTGTTCGAGGCCTTCGAACACGAGCGGCGACCGAACACCGACGCCGTTGCGCAGATGGCGCTGGAGAACTACCAGGAGATGCGCGAGACGGTGCTGGATCCGGAGTACCGAAGGAAAAAGAAAGAGGCGGAGGAGTTGGAGAAGAAGGATCCGAATTTCATTCCGCGGTATTCAATGGTGATGTTTCACCCGGAAATATCGTACTCGGAGGCTGCAACTCTGCGAAGTGCCGCTGTGAAGCCAGCCGCGCCTGGTGACTAGCGTGGTTACTGATCCCCGGCGCTATTGCGCTCCAGCTGTAATTGGCGTTCGCGCTGGAACGCCTTTGGCCCGCCTTGACTGCTGCAGAAGGACTTCGACCCCGAGGCCGTAGTCCATGCGCTCGCCCTTCCAGCGTGTCGCGGCACCGTGCGTCGCGGCCGGTAGATTCCTCCAGTCGCCGAGCGGCTGTGTGTAACCGGGGGCAACGCTGTCGACCGCAGCGCCGTCCGGTCTCGCAAGGTCTCCTGGGCCACATGCACCACGATTTGATGGCGGTCGGTTCCCAGTGAGCACACGACTGCGTCGCGCTGTCCGACCAACCGTTGCGCCGATCAAACTCGGCGACCAGCATCAACCAGCGATGGTTCGCCGCATTGATGTGTCCGGCGAGAGTGCAGATTTCGTCCGCAAGCTCATCGATCGAACGCATGGGCAACTCCGTGTAGTTAGATGTTCACGTCACTGTGTATGTGTACAGTATACGCCTGACACGGAGCCGATACATTGTGAAAGGGCTGTTTTTCTCGATGCGTTGCTCACAGCGGCTTGCAGCTCGCGCCCCATTTCCTCGGCAGTCGCGCGGGTCCGGCCGCTACGGCATATCCTCGCACCTCGTTCTTGGCGGAGCGACACGATGGGCAACGAGGCACCGGTTCTGATCGCCGGCGGGGGACTCACTGGTCTCGCCATGGCGTCTTTCCTCGCGCAGCAGGGGATCCGCTCATCACCATCGAGCGCCTGAAGGAAAGCTCGCCCCTGCCGCGTGCCGCCTTCTTCCACATGCGCACGATGGAGATGTTCCGCGAGCTCGGCATCGAGGCACGCGTGCGCGAGGAGTCGGCCAAGGAATTCATTCCGGACGGTGCGCTGATCGCCATGGACTGTGTTTCGGGACGCAAGCTGGCGGACATCATTTCGAATCTCAACGAGGGTGTCGACGCGGTGAGCCCCTGTCACCGCTGGTTTCTGAACCAACCCAGCCTCGAGCCCATCCTGCGCGAAAAGGCCCGCGCCGCGGGCGCGGAAATACTCCAGGGAACCGAGGTCACGGGGCTGCGCCAGGACAGTTCCGGCCTGACACTCACTGTGCGTGACGTCGATGGCGGCAATGAGCGGGAACTCGCGGGCCAGTACCTGATCGCCGCCGACGGCGGCCACTCGAAGGTCCGCGAGCTGCTGGGCATCGGATATGAAGGCCGCGGTGCGTTCTCCCGATCGCTGACTATCTACTTCACCGCCGACCTGTCGCCGTGGATCCGCGACAATGCCTGGAGCATCATCTACGTGAACAATCCGGTGCTGGCCGGATTCTTCCGCATGAACCGCTCGAGCCGTGTCGGCTTCATGGGTGTCAATACGATCGGCGACCCGAAGCGCGATCCGGAGGCGGCGATGAACGCCGCCGCGGACGTGAGCGAGGCGCGAATGACCGAACTGGTGCGCGCCGGTGTGGGACAGCCGGATTTGCCGGTACGCATCGACGGTTACTCGCGCTGGCGCGCCACCGCCGATATCGCGCAGCGATTCCAGGATGGCCGCGTGTTCATCATCGGCGACGCCGCGCATCTCATGCCGCCCAATGGCGGATTCGGCGGCAACACGGGCATCCACGACGCTCACAATCTCGCGTGGAAACTCGCGCAGGTCATCCGCGGGCACGCGCACCCTCGCCTGCTCGACAGCTATGCGAGCGAACGGCGGCCGGTGGCCCACTTCACGGTCGAACAGGCGTTCTCACGCTACGTCGCGCGGACGGCACCATGGCTCGCGGCCGCGCACCAGACCGATCCGCTGGCGCACGATTTCGACATCGAGATCGGCTATCTCTATGGCCGCGGGCAAGTGCATGCCGATCCGCGCACGACCCGTGGCATGCCCGGCTCGCGCCTGCCACATTACTGGCTGGAGCGTGGCGGTAGACGACTGAGCACGCTCGATCTCACCGGTCGCTGGCTGCTGCTCGCAGGTTCCGAAGGAACGCGATGGTCAGACGCGGCGCAGGCTGCGGCGCAGTCGTTTTCCACGTTGCCGCTGGACACATGGCGGGTGGGAGCGGAGCTGGCCGATCCCACCGGGCAGTTCATCAGCAGCGTTGGCATATCGGCGTCTGGCGCAATTCTCGTGCGCCCCGACGGCTTCGTGGCATGGCGCGCTGAGAACGGCGCATCCGATCCGGCGGCGGCGTTACGCGCCGCGCTCAATCCAGCGCTTGGATGGTGACTTACTTCTTGGCCGGAGGCGGCGCCTTGACGATTTCGAGCAGCTCGACGTCGAACACCAGCGTGGAGTTTCCCGGAATGGTCGGTGGTTTGCCGTTCGGGCCATAGGCGAGATCCGCCGGGCAGGTGAGCTGCGCCTTGCCGCCCACCTTCATGGCCTGCACGCCTTCGGTCCAGCAAGGGATGACCTGGTTCAGGGGGAACGTCACCGGTCCGCCGTTCTTGACCGAACTGTCGAACTCCTCGCCGCCGATGAACCGGCCTGCATAGTTGACCTTCACCTCGTCGGTGGCTGCGGGTGATGCACCCGTGCCCTCGGATGTGTGCTTGATGACCATGCCGCTGGTGGTCTTGGTTGCGCCCGGTTCCTGCGCCGCTTTCTCGATGTAGGCCGTGCCTTCCGCCGCGGACTTATCGGACGTTGCCTGCATGCGCGCCGTTTGCAACGCCTGGATCTTCGGGATGTACTCCTCGACTGTGACGACGGGCTTGTTGCCGGCAACGCCATCGGCGAAGCCCTTCTGCACCTGCGTAACCTCTTCGGGCTTCAGGTCGAAAGGCGCAACCTGCTTGCTGAGATACACGCCAATGGCGTAAAGGGTCTTTTCTTCTTCGGTGACGGGACCCGTATTGGCCTTGGCCTTGTCCTTCCCCGCATCGGCGTTGCAAGCGGTGAATGCGAGGGTGCTGAGTGCCGCGATGGCCAGTAGCTTTTTCATAGGGCGGCGAGCTTAGCCTGCCGCGCAGGCTCGCGCACAGCCTTTTTTGCCGCGATTACCGCTTTTCCCACACTTCGAATGTCATGGCATATGCATGACGCTCGTCGGCCGGGCGCACTTCGCTTTCCACCACCTGCCAGGCCCGTTCATCGAGTCCAGGCCACGTCACGTCACCGGCAATGTTGCCGTGCACACGCGTCAGGTGGATGCGCGCGGCGCGCGGCAGGAACGCGCGAAACAGTTCGGCGCCGCCGATCACCATGATCTCGGCGGCGTCTCCCGCGGCACGCAGCGCACCCTCGGCATCGTGCACCACGCGGATTCCGTCGCGCCGGTAGTTAGGATCGCGCGTCACCACGATGTTCTCGCGTCCGGGCAGCGGCTTGCCGATCGACTCGAAAGTCTTGCGACCCATCACGATGGGCTTGCCCATGGTGATGCGCTTGAAACGTTGCAGATCGGCGGGCAGGTGCCATGGCAGGGCGTTGTCGCGGCCGATCACACCCGTATCGGCCACCGCGACGATGAGTGTCACCATTGGCGCGTTCATACGAAGCCTTCCAGCGGGCGACGGCGGTACCAGCCGGTGAAGCTGAGGCGTTCGCGTTGCGCCGGCAGCACCTCGTGCTCGAACCTTTCTGAAAGGAACGCGACCAGCCTTGCGCCCAGCGGAAGCACGTCCTCACTCGCGCCACTGCCGGTGTAGATGCGCAGCACCCCACCGTCCCCGGCGAGCCAGTTTTCGTTCAGATACAGCACCATCGAGATCGCCCGCACATCGGTGCCCGCCAGCCGATCGACATGGCGCGCATACGCCGCGCCGCTGGGATACAGCGCGAAGTGACCCTGGAAATCCTCGAGGCCGGTCATGAGATCGCGATTCAGCGCGATGCGCAGATCGTCCAGCTGGCGCAGCAACTTCTGCTCCGCATCGAGCTCCGGCTCGGACAGCCAGGCGATGAAATCACCGCGCACTTCGGGTGCGAAGCGCTCGCTCGCGCCGCGACCGATGCGGGCGGGACGCAGCGCGCCGCGGGCGTGCAGCGCGAGGCAGCGTGCGCGCAGTTCGGCCAGCAGCTCCGGGCCCACGAAATCGTCGACGATGCCGCAGCCGCGCGCGGCGAGCTGCTCTATCAACCGACTAATGGGGCGCGCCGGCGCGTGCGTTCGCCGCGTCGCGCCGCCTGCGGCCGGCGGCTCTTGCGCGCCTGTGCCGGCTTGCGACGCTTTACGGGTTTCTTCTTCGCTGGCCATAACATCGTGCCGCGGCATTGGGGCGAGCCGCAGCGGCACGCATAGATCTCGTCGACATTGGGCGGATCGTCCTTTTCACGGCCGATCTCGTAGTCGTAGCCCAGCTCCTCGCCGGCCGCGATGTCGCGCGCGGCGTCGATGAACACGCGACGATGTTCGATGACGGACTCGCAGTTGCCCTTGCACTGGTGATTGATGAAGCGTGCATCGTTGCCGCCGACGGCGGCGTCGATGACCGTGTGCCTGTTGACGATGAACAGGAAGGTGTGATTGTCGTTGACGTCATGATCTTCATAACGTGCGTCCGCGGCCCGGTGCGAAAGCCGCTCGCCCAGGTATTCGATGATGCGCGCGCCTTTCGGAATGAACGCCGCCGCGAACACGCCGCGGCCGTGCACCGGCGAATTGCGGACTTCCACGAGCGGCGAGCTCACGAGTGGCGGGCCACCGCGCGTCGGTTGTGACTGGTCGTAGGGAATTTTCCTGGCCTTGCTCTTCATACCGCGACGGGTGCCTTGATTGCTGGATGATGCTGGTAGTTCACGATCTGAAAATCTTCGTAGGTGTAGTCAAAAATGTCGCGCGGGCGCCGCGCGAGGTTGAGCCTCGGCAGAGTGAGCGGCAGCCGGTCGAGCTGTTCGTCCACCTGCGCGAGATGATTGAGATACAGGTGGCAGTCACCGCCGGTCCAGATGAACTCGCCCACGTCGAGGTCGCATTGCTGCGCCAGCATGTGCGTGAGCAGCGCGTAGGAGGCGATGTTGAAGGGCACGCCCAGGAAAATGTCTGCGCTGCGTTGATAAAGTTGACAGCTCAGGCGTTTGTCCGACACGTAGAACTGGAAGAACGCGTGGCAGGGCATGAGCTTCATCTGGTCGAGCTCACCCACGTTCCAGGCACTGACGATGATGCGGCGCGAATCCGGATTGTCCCTGAGCTGGCGCACCACTTCGCTGATCTGGTCGACGTGGCGGCCGTCCGGTGTCGGCCAGTTGCGCCATTGCTTGCCGTAGACGGGGCCCAGCTCACCGGCGGAGTCCGCCCATTCATCCCAGATCGTCACGCCGTGATCACGCAGGAATTTCGTGTTGGTCTCGCCGCGCAGGAACCACAGCAGCTCGTAGGCAATCGACTTGAAGTGCACACGCTTGGTGGTCACCAGCGGAAAGCCCGCGGCCAGGTCGAAACGCATCTGGTAGCCGAACACCGAGAGTGTGCCGGTGCCGGTTCGATCCGCCTTGCGCGCGCCGTTGCGACGCACGTGGCGCATGAATTCCAGATATTGCTTCACTCGCTGGGCCTCATGAAACCGGCACGCCCACGATGTTGCCCGACGACTGGTTGCGGCGGTATGCCATGAACATCAGCGTCAGCCCGATGAGCAACATGGGAAGCGTCAGCAACATGCCCATGGTGAACCAGCCGCCGGCCAGATAGTTGATGTGCTCATCGGGAATGCGCCAGAACTCGACCGTGATGCGCGCCAGCGAATACAACACCAGGAACAACCCGGTCGGCGCCAGCAGCGGCCGCGGGCGGGAGGTATACCACCACATGATGACGAACAGCAGCAGACCCTCGAGCCCCGCCTCGTAGAGCTGGGTGGCATGGCGCACTTCACCGTCGACCATGAAGCCCCAGGGGACGTCGGTGGTCTTGCCCCACAATTCGCCGTTGATGAAATTGCCGATGCGGCCCGCGCAGATGCCGAGGCCGGGCAACGGCGCGCGCGAAATCGAACACGTCAGCAATCCGGCGCTTGTTGCGCACCGCGAAGATCGCCAGCGCGACCAACACGCCAATCAGGCCGCCATGGAACGACATGCCGCCGTCCATCACCTTGAAGGGATACCAGGGATCCTTGGCCCAGAAAGAAAGGCCATAGAAAAACACATAGCCCAGGCGGCCACCGATGATGGTGCCGAGCATGCAATAGAACATGAAGTCATCGACATCGGCCGGCTTCCACGTGGAGCCGGGCTTCTTCGCGCGCAGCCGCGCAAGGTACCAGCCCACCGTGAAGGCGACGAGGTACATGATTCCGTACCAGTGGACCTTGAGCGGACCGTAGTCGCCAATGGGTCCGATCTGGAACGCAACCTTGTCGAAGCCGGGATACTGGAGCATGGGGACCGTAGTTTAATTAGTCGCGCGTGACGCGGCAGAAAAATGATTTCAGGTAACGTGTTTCGGGAATCGCGGGATGCACGGGATGATCCGGTGATTGCCCCGCGATCTCCAAAAACTGGACGAAGCGGCTGCTGTGACGCGCCGCCCCCTGGATGGCCGCTGCCAGCTCATCCGCACCCATGTGAAACGAGCAGGAACAGGACACCAGCAGTCCGTCGCGCTCGATCAGGGTCAGCGCGAGCTGGTTGAGCTTGCGATAGGCGGCCTGGGCCTGCGGCACATCCTTCTTCCGCTTGACGAACGCCGGCGGATCGAGGATCACCACGTCGTAACGTGCGCCCTGCTCCTGCAGCTCCTTGAGGGCATCGAAAGCATCGTCGCGGACTGTCTCCACGCGCACGCCATTGGCACGCGCATTTTTCTCGACATAACCGAGTGCGGTGGCGGACGAGTCGACGCACGCCGCGCTGCTCGCGCCCGCTTTCATGGCAGTGATGGCCCAAGCGCCCACGTAACTGCAGACATCGAGCACGCGTGCGCCTGAACTCAGATAGCGCCTCATGCGCTCGCGATTGGCGGCCTGGTCGTAGAACCAGCCGGTCTTCTGTCCTTCGGCCAGCGGCGCGAGGAACTCCAGTCCCTGCTCGCGGACCGTGACTTCGGCCGGCGCGGCAGTCCACTCGTCATTGACGCGGACACCGACGTGTTTTTCCAGGCCTTCGAGCTCGCGCGCCGAGGAGTCGTTCTTCCAGACCAGGTTCCTGACGCCCGATGACTTTGGCAACCGCGGCCTCGATTTCCCCACGCAGTCGGTCGATGCCGGCGGTGCCACTCTGCGCGACCACGACTTCGCCGTAGCGGTCGAGCACCAGTCCCGGCAGGCCGTCGGATTCGCCGTACACGAGGCGATAGTACGGCTCGCGATACAGGCGTTCACGCAGCGCCAGCGCGACGCGCAGCCGGTGCACCAGCAGCGATGCATCGAGTGGATAGGCGGCATCGCGGCCGACGATGCGCGCGGCGATGAGCGTGCGCGGATTGACGTAGGCGAATCCCAGGAACTGGTCGCGGTCGGAATGCACCTGCACCGTGGCACCGGGCTCGAATTGCGTGAGTGGTGTGGCGGCCGTGTCGACTTCGTTGCTGAAGATCCACAGATGGCCGGCACGCAGGCGACGATCTTCGCCGCGCTTGAGTTTGAGGACGGGAACTGACATCGCGGCTATTCTAGCTTCCTATGCAGGACAAGGACGTGCCCCAGGTGACCAACGGGAATCGGCTGGCAACAGAAACCAGCCCGTATCTCAAGCAGCACGCTGCGAATCCCGTCGACTGGTACCCGTGGGGCAAGGATGCCCTCGATCTTGCACGGCAAAGCGGCAAACCCATCCTGCTGTCCATCGGCTACTCGGCCTGTCACTGGTGCCACGTGATGGCACACGAGTCATTCGAGGACCCGGCGACTGCCGCGCTCATGAACCGGCTGTTCGTGAACATCAAGGTGGATCGCGAAGAGCGCCCGGACCTCGACAAGATCTACCAGTTCGCGCACCAGGTGCTGACACAACGCGGCGGCGGCTGGCCGTTGACCATGTTCCTCACCCACGACGACCAGAAGCCCTTTTTCGGCGGCACGTATTTTCCCGACGTGGCGCGTTATGGCATGCCCGCATTCCCGACCATCCTGGAACGCGTGGCGGAGTACTACCACGCACAGCGCGAAGAATTGCGCGCACAGAACGACACGTTGATGGATGTGTTCAACGATCTGACGCCCGCGCCCGTCGACCCGGCCGCACCTCTCACTGCCGCGCCACTCGACGGCGCGCGCGCGCAGCTCGCGGCCACCTTCGACCGGCAACACGGCGGCTTCGGTGGCGCGCCGAAGTTTCCGCATCCCGGTTCGATCGATCGCCTCATGCATCACTGGTATGCCAGCGCGGCGACGCCAACGCCCGATCTGCAGGCGCTGTTCATGGCCACGCTGACGCTGACCCGCATGGCCGAGGGCGGCTTGTACGACCAGCTCGGCGGTGGCTTCGCGCGCTACTCGGTGGATCAATACTGGATGATCCCGCACTTCGAGAAGATGCTGTACGACAACGGTGCGCTGCTCGCGAGTTACGCCGACGCCGCGCTCGCCACCGGCGACGAATTGTTCCGGCGCATTGCGAACGAAACCGGCGAATGGTTGCGGCGCGAGATGCAGGACGCCTCTTCAGAAAAGGCAGGCGGCGGCTTCTATTCGGCCTATGACGCCGATTCGGAAGGCCACGAAGGCAAATTTTACGCGTGGTCGCGCGAGGAGGTGCAGGCCGCGCTTTCGCCTGATGAATGGAACGTATTTGCGCGGCGCTTCGGCCTCGACCGGGCCCCGAACTTCGAAGGCGCGCATCACCTGCATGTCTTTGCGTCGCTGGACGAGATTGCGAAGCAGTCGAAACTCGAACCGGCCGAGGCAGGCCGTCGGCTGGATTCGGCGCGTGCCAAACTACTCGCGATCCGCAGCCGCCGCGTCTGGCCCGGACTCGATGACAAGATCCTCACGAGCTGGAATGCACTGGTGATTCGTGGCCTGGCCAGGGCGGCACGCGCGCTCGGCAAACCGGAGTTCGGCGCCGACGCCGGACGCGCGCTCGAATTCCTGCGTGCCAACGCCTGGCGCGACCGACGCCTGCTCGCCACATCCAAGGACGGCGTCTCGCATCTCAACGCCTACCTCGACGACTACGCGTACCTGGCGGACGCGCTGCTCGAGATGTTGCAGCTCCGCTGGCGCAACGACGATGTCTCCTGGTTGCGCCAGGTTCTCGACGCCATGCTCGCGCACTTCGAGGACGCCGCCCTCGGCGGATTCTTCTTCACCTCGGATGACCACGAAGCCCTGATCCACCGCAGCAAGAGTTTCAGCGATGACGCCATTCCCGCCGGCAATGGCATCGCCGCGCGCGTCCTGATCCGCGCCGGCTACCTGTTGGGCGAGCCGCGTTATCTCGAGGCCGCGGAACGCACACTGCGCGCCGCGTGGCTGGCGATCAATCGATTTCCCCACGGGCACATGAGCCTGCTCGAAGCACTCGACGAATACCTCGCACCACCCGAAGTCATCATCATCCGCGAGCGCGCACCGGACGGCCAATGGCAGCGCGAGCTCGACAAGATGTACGCGCCGCACCGGATGGTATTCAGCATTCCCGCCGATCTCGGCGACCTCGATGGCTCGATCGCCGACAAAGTGCCCGGAGCCGTCACGCGCGCCTACCTTTGCCGCGGGTCGACATGCTCGGCGCCGGTGGAGTCCCTGGGGGACCTGGTCCGCACCGCGCAGTCCCGGGTCTAGCCAGCTAGCGGCGGCGCGGCTTTTTCCGGACGCGCGTCTTCTTCGCGCCCGCGGCCGGCTTTCGCCCGGCAACATTGCCCGCCTTCTTCTTTGACCGGCGAGCGGCAGGTTTTGCCTTTGCCGCGTGCGACGCCAGCGCGACGGCAACCGACTTGCGCGCCCATGACACCAGCGCTTCGCCGTCTTCGATGATGTCGGCGGGCACCTGGTGATAACCCATGGGCCCCATTGGACGATTTGCCGGCGGCATGAAACGCGGCATGTGGCGCGCCTGGTATTCGGCGCTGTTGGATCCATCGGTCTTGAAGAACAATGTGTCGTCGTCGATGAGCCCGAAGAACAACTCGCCGCGGTACAGACCCACTGCGCCGAACATGCGCCGGAAGCTCACACCCCCGAGGCCCCCGAGTTGCTCGAGGATGTACTCGAGGTACTGGGGCTGAACGCTCATGTCAGGGTGTCTGCAGCGCGCCGAGGTGACCGAGCTCGGTCCGCAGCGCGCGCATCAGCGGCGCCGCGATGACGGGATCGAAGACCGGCGCACGCGACCAGTCGTACGACCAGGGATGCTGGGTGCGCAGGGCCTCCGGCTCGTTGCGATAACGCGGGATCACGTGCGCGTGCAGCGCTGGTTCGAGATTGCCGAAGATCGCGTAGTTGATGCGCTCCGGCGAAGTGGTGCGCATCAGCGCATCGCCGAGACGCGACATGTCGAGCAGGAATTGCGCGCGGCCTTCGCCACTCAGCGCATTGAGATCGGGCACCACCGGATCCGGCAGGAGCAGCAGGTATCCCTGGACGAACTGCTGGTGACCGAAGACTGCCCAGCCCGAAGCACATCGACCCAACACGGTGGGATCGCGGCCGGCACGTGCCTGGTTGACGCGCCTGTGGATCGCGGTTTCCAACCTGCCCCGTCGGTCAGCCGGCCCAGGTACGGAAGCGGCCGGTATCGATGTGGACGAAGTCCGAGCTGCGGTAATACCCCACGCCGCCACTGGCCGCGGCCAGCGCCAGGTCGCGCAGGGTGGCACAGGAGAAGCCATGCAGGCGCATGTCGATGGCGCGGCCCTCCATATGCAGCGAACGTTTGGCGACGCCGCGGCTCGCAGCGGCCATTTTCGCGTTGCTCTCGGGCGAGCGGTACCCGGAAATGATTTCGAAGCGTGGATCGCGCTTGGCCGCCAGCGCAAGGTCGTGGAGCTGGTCGTAGAGCGCGAGATCGATGTCATGCGCCTCGCCATTGCGATGGTCGCGCATGAGGTTGCGCAGCCTGGCGATCGCGGCCGCGTCATAGTCGTCGCCGCGGCGATACACCAACCGCAGGGATTCACCGGTGTGAGTGTTGTGCAACTCGAGCGTGCGCTGCGGCGCTGGGGTTTCGCCTACGGTTTCGCCCTGAGCGAAAGCGAAGCCGGTGAATACGCCAACGCTGCCGGTGCAGGCGGTTTGCAGGATTCGACGACGGGTCCAGACTGGATTCATTGAGTTCCTCGAGCCGCGCCCGGAGGCGGATGGTCTACGAACAGGGTAGCCCGGTAGGCAGACGATGACCCGGTTTGAGTGCCGAGCGCAGGATAAGGTTCCAGCCCCCGCAGCTCGATGACGTAGTCGTCAAATCGCCGCTGCCGCGTCTGGCGGGGATGCGTATCGAGCTCGATATTCAGATCGAGCACTTCGAGCGTACGCCGGTCCATCCCGCTGTATTCGCGCAGGATGAGCTGCACACGGGCGTTTCCTTCCCACACGCAGGTCGCGCCCCGCGCGCAACGCGAATCCTCCAGCACCTTTTCGAAAATGATGACGTAGGGCGTATCCGCCAGGCGCACGTCCCCACGCAGCGTCAGCGTGAATTCCTGGCCGGGCTTGATCGCATCCACGGGCGTGGCGGGAGCGCCGGCACAGCCGGCCAGGAAGACGGAAGCGACCAACGGCAGGCGCATGCGGCGCAGTGTGCTGGCACGTCGCCCCGCCGGCAATCTTCAAAATGCCAGCGGAATCACCGAACCGTTGTCCCCGGGCCGGCGATTCACCGAAACCACCGTGGCCTTCGGAAAGAAGTTGAATTCCGAGGCGCTCGCCCAGGTATAGGCGCCCATGGCGCGCCCGACGATGAGATCGCCGGCCTTGAGCGCCGGCAGCATGAGGTTTTCAGCGATCACGTCGATGCTGTCGCAGGTGGGTCCGGCGAGCACCGAAGGGAATTTCTCCTCATTTTCCTTCAGCGATTCGACCGGGTACTTGGCGTGATCGAAGAGCTGGCCGCTGTACGACCCGTACAAGCCGTCGTCGAGGTAGTACCACCAGTGGCCTTCGCGCTTTGCGCGGCCCATCACGGTCGCGACGCCGATGGCAGCGGGGCCGCAGATGTAGCGGCCGGGTTCGGCGATCACACGCATGCGCGACGGTAGTTTGGCCAGCGCCGCGCGAATGGGCGCGCAGAACCGGCCGATGTCGGCCACCTTCTGGCCGTACTCGATGGGATACCCGCCGCCGATGTCCAGGGTGTCGAAAACGCCGAGTTTCTCGCGGCGCGCCAGCGCCATGAGTTTCGCGCACACCTCGATGGCTTCGACGTGTTTGCCGGGATCCGTCGCCTGCGAGCCGACGTGGAACGACAAGCCGCGTACGGGTATCGCCAGCTTGCGTGCCAGGCGCGCGAGTTCGATGAGATCCTCGGGATCGCAGCCGAACTTGCGCGAAAGGTCGACCACCGCGCCCGGCGAACGAAACGATACACGCAGCAGCAGTTCGGCCTTGCCGCGGTATGCCTCGAACTTGCGGACCTCGTCCGGATTGTCCGCCACCATGATCTTCACGCCGAGATGCAGTGCGTTGCGGATGTCGATGTCACGCTTGATCGGGTGGGTGTGGATGCAGCGGGACGGATCGACGCCGAGCTGGGTTACCAGCTGGGTCTCGCCGGTGGTGGCGAGATCTAACCACCCGCCGAGCTCGACGATGGTCTCGACCACGGCCGGATGCGGCAACGGCTTGAGCGCATAGTGCAGATCGACGCCTGGCAGCGCCTTGTGCAGTTTTCGGTACTGCTCGCGCACCCGCTGACAGTCGACGATCAGCAGCGGCGAGCCGAATTCGGCCACCAGGCGCCGGATCTCCGGCGTCGTGAAGGGGTCGATGAAGCTGCGCGCAGCGCGCACTGGACGCGTTCGGGTCAGCACCGTTTTCTCCAAAGAGGCGAATTGTAGGGAAGCCTGATGCACGTGTCATGACTGATTCGACGCTGCAAAACCGGGCGTTTTGCTACAGTGCCCGCACATGAATTCAGTGGCCGCCGACATCTCCCCCGCCGGAGAAATCCAGACCCTGCTCGCGTCGCGCGTCCCACTGGTGGTGATCGAAAGCCGCGAAGAAGCCCGCGTCATCGAGCTGGTCCGCGATGCCGCCATGCGCGCCCAGCGGGGCCGGAATTGGGGCGTGTTCCAGTGGACGGTCACCGAGGGTTTGATGCGCGTGGACGTGGACATGGGCGGAGCGCAGCGCACGCTGGCGCAGCCCGATCAGCTCTTGCGGCACATAAAGTCGACCAACATGCCCGGCATCTACGTACTGCTGGACTTTCACCCCTATCTCGAAAATCCCCTGTTCGTGCGCACGCTCAAGGACATCGCGCAGGAGTATGACAAATGCGCGCGCACGCTAGTGCTCATCAGTTTCGAGATGAAGCTGCCGCAGGAACTCGAACACCTGGCCGCGCGCTTCAGCGTCCGCCTGCCGGACAAGAACGAGCGGCACATGATCGTGACGCGCACCGCGCGCGAGTGGGCGAAGCTGAATGGCGTCATGCCCAAGATCGACGTCAAGGCAGCGGAAAAGCTGGTCGACAACCTCGCCGGGCTGCCGCTGCACGACGTACTGCGACTCACGCGCCAGGCCATCTTCACCGACGGTGCACTCACCGAGGATGACCTCAAGCCGCTGCTGGCCGCGAAGTACCAGCTGCTGAATCGCGGCGGCACCCTGTCGTTCGAGGCCGATACCGCGCGCTTCGCGGAGATCGGGGGGCTGAAGAACCTGCGGCGCTGGATCCTGCAGCGCAAGGCCGCCTTCGACGGCAGCGCGCCGGGACTCGACGCTCCCAAGGGCGTGCTGTTGCTGGGCGTGCAGGGCTGCGGCAAGAGCCTCGCGGCGCGGGCAGCCGCGGGTGTGCTCGGCGTGCCGCTGGTGCGGCTCGACTTCGGCGCGCTGTATTCCAAGTGGCACGGTGAATCGGAAAAGAACCTGCGCGATTCGCTCAAGTCCGCGGAGGCGCTGGCGCCCTGCGTCTTGTGGCTCGATGAGATCGAGAAAGCGCTGTCTACGGGCGAAGGCGACAGCGGCACCTCGCGGCGCGTGCTCGGCGCATTTCTCACCTGGCTCGCCGAGCAGCGGGCGCGCGTGTTCATCGTCGCCACGGCCAATGACATCACCGCCCTGCCGCCGGAGCTGGTGCGCAAGGGACGCTTCGATGAGATCTTTTTCGTCGACCTGCCCTCGCCCGCGGCGCGCGTGGAGATTTTCGGGATTCATTGCAAGAAGCGCAGCATCGCGTTGTCCGACGGCGACATCCAGGCGCTGGCGGCACGCAGCGAAGGCTTCTCGGGCGCGGAAATCGAGCAGGCCGTGGTCTCGGCGCTGTATTCCGCGCATTCCAACCAACAGAGCGTGGACGCGCGGCTGATTGCCGGCGAGCTGGCGGCCACACGGCCGCTGTCTGTGGTCATGTCCGAGAAGATCGCCGAGCTGCGCGACTGGGCCGCAGAGCGAACCGTCCCGGCCGACTAACGATCGCTGCGCGACATGCGAAAAAAGTCAGGCCCCGTTAAAGGGGCCTGCTTGGTCATCAGCGGTCGATTGTTACAACGAAATGAGGAATGTCCCCATTATTTTTCCCGGCCGTTGGGCGCCGGCAGCTCGGCCACCGTCGCGTCTCCCAGGAACTTCGGCAGCTCGAGGCCGGCCATGGCCGCAACGTCATGCAGCGGCGGCAGACTCTTCACCATGCCGGCGAGGAAGTTGGCCGTGGTGCTGCCGCCGTTACCGTTCCCGTTCGCGCCGGCGTCCCACACCGTGACCTTGTCGATCTTGATGGCCTTGATGGCCTCGACCTGCATGGCGACCAGATGCTCGAGCTTCTCGGTGAGCAGCAGCGTCGCAGCAGCGCGTGCATCGTTGCCGGCGCTCTGTACCAGCGCCTGGTAACCCTGCGCCTTCGCTTCCAGCACCTGTCGGATACCCTTCGCCTCTGCCTCGTACTTGAGCAGCGTGGCGTCGGCATGACCCTGCGCTTCGCGCCGGACCTTTTCGGCCTCGGCCTCCGCCGCGATGGTGATTTTCTGCTTCTCGATCTGCTGCTTCACGACCTCTGAGGCTGTCAGGCGCTGCAGTTCCGCCTTGGCCTGCGCCCTCTGGATTTCCGCCTGCGCGTCGAACTGCGCCACCTGGCCACGCTGCGACGCCTGCGCCGCCTGCACCGTGAGCTCAGCATTTGAAGCCGCAATCAACGCACGCGCGCGGTTCTCCCCGGCGATGGCCTCGGCTTCCTGGCTCTGCACGAAGATGCGCTTTTCCGCCTCGGCTTTCTTCTGACCCTGTACCGAAGTGGCTTCGTTCTGCGACACCTTGATCTGCAGGTCGCGGTTGGCCTCGGCCTCGCCAATGGTCGCCAACGCTTCCTGCTGCTGCACGTAGATGCGCCTGTCGGCTTCGGCCTGCTTCTTGCCCTTCTCCGACTCGGCCACGTTCTGTGCCACCTTGATGGTGCGCTCGCGCACCTGCTCGGATTCGCCTACCGAACCCTTGCGATCCTGGTCGGAGACGTCGATCTTGGCCTGGTTGATGGCCTCGGACGCCGCCTTCTTGCCGATGCTCTCGATGTATCCCGACTCGTCCGTGATGTCGGTGATGTTCACGTTGATGAGATACAGGCCGATCTTGTTGAGCTCGGGCGCCACGTTGCGGCGAATCGCGTCGAGGAATTTTTCGCGGTCCTGGTTGATCTGCTCGATGGTGAGCGAGGCCACCGTGAGACGCAGTTGGCCGAAGATGATCTCGCGCGCCATGCTCTCGACGTCCTCCTGCGCGAGATTCAGCAGGCGCTCGGCCGCGTTGTTCATGATGGTTTCTTCGGTGCTCACGCCCACCGTGAACGTGCTCGGCACGTTGACGCGGATGTTCTGCAGCGACAACGCCTTGGTGAGCGGAATCGGGATGGTGAGCGGCGTCAGGCTCATGTACGTGTAGTCCTGGAACAGCGGCCAGATGAATGAGCCACCGCCATGAATGCACTGCGCGGATTGCCCTTTGCCCACCTTGCCGTACTTCACCAGGATCTTGTCGGACGGGCAGCGCTTGTAACGTGATGCCAGGAAGATGATGGTAAACATCACCAGCAACACGAAGACCACCATCGGCAACAATGCCATCGTGAGATCCATCAGAGTCCCTCCGCGCGCGAACTGCGCGCTAACTAACTACGAATCACGCCCTTCAGCGATCTGTCGGCGCGACGATCAGGGTATTGGCCGCAACGCTCTGTACCCGAATGGGAGTACCGGTAGGCAACGTCGACCCGTCGGCCGACACGGCCTCGAACTCACGCAGACGATTGGCGAAGTTGATCTGTACCCGGCCACCATCCTTGCCGACGGTGAGATACACCGAGCCTTCGCTGCCGACCGCCGCGTACAGGCTGACCGTGCCGCTGGATTGCAGCTTCAGCATGCCGCGAAAAATCTTGTGGATGATCCACATCGAAACGACGCCGGCAGCCGACTGCACCGACCACGGCCAGAGCGGCCCCGAGCGCCGCACCGTGGATCAGTGTGTAGCCGACCACGCCAAACATCGCGAGAAAGGAAGAGACACCCTGGATGGTGAGTGCCTGGAAGCCGGCGTCGCTGTCGACGTGGACATCGGTGCCGTGATGATCGAGACCGGCGATCATGAGGATCATTCTGAAGAGAAGAATGAGTCCACCGACAAGGCCGCTGAGCAGGAACAACTGTTCGATGCCGTTGTGCGAAGCAAACCATTCAACCATGGCCTGGATCCCCCGCCGGATGTTTTATATGTGTGTCCCGGCAATGGTGACTATAACTAGGAATTCAAGAAGCCGTGACTTTCGAAAAACAATAACTGCTGACTGTGAGTCCGCCCAAGAAATCTTTCTCGTGATATGTCCGCTCCGCCGGGTCGTTTCCGGAGGCGCCCGCGGCCACCATGAGGGGAATGAGATGTTCCTCGCGCGGATGTGCCGCGCGTGCCGCAGGAGCAGCCTCCCAGGCGGCCAGTAGTTTGTCGCGATCCATCGGGTTGCCTCCCAGAAGAACGCCGCCCAGCCAGGCGTCAAATTCGCGTGACGGGCCCCATCCGCGGGGACTGAAGAATTGCCGCAGGTTGTGGTACGACAGGCCACTGCCAATAATGAGCACGTCTTCGGCGCGCAGGGGTGCGATAGCGCGCCCGAGCGCGAGGTGCGCCGCGGGATCCAGCCCGGCCTTCAGCGACAGTTGCACCACGGGCACATTTGCCTGGGGATAAATGACCTTCAGCGGCGTGAAGGCGCCGTGATCAAGACCGCGGTCCGGATCGAGCCGGGCCGGAAAACCCGCGGCCTCGATCAGGGATCGCGCACGGGCCGCCAGCGCCGCATCGCCGGGCGCGTCGTAGTGGATCTGGTAGGTGTAGTCCGGAAAGCCGTAGTAGTCGTAGATCATGGGCGGCCGGGGACTCGCGGTCAGCGTGAATTCCGCCTCTTCCCAATGCGCGGACACCATGAGCACGGCGGCGGGCGTCGAACCGATCTGTCGCGGCATGTCCGCGAGTGAAGCTTCGAGCTTCGCGTAAGCGGCACGCGAGGGATCGTCCATGTACGACCATGGGCCTCCGCCGTGAGAGATGAAATACACCGGTAGCTGCGGCACCATTGCGAACGCAGTGTACGCTCGGGGAGAGATGAAGCGGACCAGCTCCCTGACGGCGATTTGCATGACATCGGCGGTCCTCGCATTCGCTGAGGCGGCGGCGGCGACCGACGCCGTGATCGGTTTCGATCCGGCCGCGGCACCGCTGGTATTCGCGGTCGACGAGCTCGACGCAGCGCTGCGCGCGCGCCACTACACCGTGATTCGCCGAGGCCGACGCTCTGCGCAGGAGGCGCCGTTCAACGGAGGCGTGTTGATCCAGTTCCGACAGGCCAACGCCCCCCATGGTGCGGAATTTCCGGCCATGAAGCCGGAGGGCTTCGCGATCCGGGCTACACGTGATGGCGAGCACAGGCTTTTCGAAGTGTTCAGCATCGACCGGGGCGGCGCGATGTACGGCGGACTCGAACTCGCCGAACAGATCCGCACGCAGGGCGTGGACGGCGTGGTCGATATCGACCGCAATGCCTACATGACCATGCGCGGGACGAAGTTCAACATCCCGCTCGACCTGCGCACGCCGAGCTACAGCGACATGAGCGACTCGGCACAAGAGAACATCGCGACGGTCTGGGACTTCGATTTCTGGCGAGCCTATCTCGATAAGCTGGCGCGCGATCGCTACAACTTTGTCTCTCTCTGGAACCTGCACCCGTTTCCATCGATGGTGAGGGTTCCGGAATTCCCCGACGTTGCGCTCAACGACGTCTGGCGATCGAAGATCCAGTTCGACGAGGACTATTCGACGCGCACCACCGGCATCGTGACGCCCGCGATGCTCGCCAACAAGGAAGTCGTCAGGCAGCTCAGCATCGCGCAGAAGATCGAATTCTGGCGCCGCGTGATGCAATACGCGAAGGATCGCAACATCGATTTCTACATCGTCACCTGGAACATCTTCACGTACGGGGTCGACGGCAAGTACGGCATCACCGATGCAATCGACAATCCGAAAACCCGCGACTACTTCCGTGCCAGCGTACGAGAAATGTTCCGCAGCTATCCGCTGCTGGCGGGGATCGGCCTCACCACCGGCGAGAATATGGGCGAAATCTCGGGGCAGCAGGCGTTCCAGGCCAAGGAGGACTGGGTGTTCGCCACCTACGGCCAGGGCGTGCTGGACGCGGCAAAAGCAGAGCCCGCGCGCCGGTTCCGCCTCATTCATCGCCAGCACGAGACGCGCGCCCAGGACATCGCTGCCACTTTCAGGCCCGTCATAGCGCAGCCCAACGTCGACTTCGTGTTCAGCTTCAAATACGCGCAGGCGCACCTCCTGTCCTCGACTACTCAGACTTTCCACCACGGCTACCTCGAGTCCCTGGGAGATCTGAAGACTCTCTGGACGCTGCGCAACGACGACGCGCTGCTGTTGCGCTGGGCGGCGCCCGATTTCGTGCGCGAATTCGTGCGCAATATTCCCCTCGAGAAGTCGCAGGGTTACTACTTCGGTTCGGACATGTGGGTGTGGGGCCGCGAGTTTCTCTCGAAGCTTCCCGGCACACAGCGGCAACTCGAAGTCGAGAAGCATTGGCTGCACTTTTTGTTGTGGGGCCGGCTCGGCTACGACCCGACGCTCGAGGATGCACGGATTGCGCAACTCGTCGGGCTGCGCTTTCCGGGCGTCGACGGCGAGACAGTGCTCGCGGCCTGGCAGAACGCGTCGATGATCTATCCGTTGGTAACCGGCTTTCACTGGGCGGACTTCGATTTCCAGTGGTATATCGAAGCCTGCCGCAGCCGGCCGGGGCCCGCGCGCACCGCCAGCGGCTTTCACAGCGTGGAGACCTTCATTTCGCAGAAGGTGCATCCGGGCACGACGAATCTGACCATTCCGCAATACGTGGCCGGCATCGTGAACGGCACGAAGCCGCCGGGCGTGACTCCCCCGGAGGTGGCGGACCTCATCGACGCGCGCGCCGATGCCGCCATCGCCGCCCTGCCGGTGTTCCGCCAGACACCACGCACCAACCAGGCCGAGTTCGTCGCGACGTTCAATGACGTGCGATTGATGGCGCTGCTTGGCAAGTACTACGCCGCCAAGATCCGCGGCGCAACCGAGCTGGCGCTGTACCGCGCCACGCGCGATCGGCAGCACCAGGAGCTGGCGCTGCGCCACTTGAACGCCGCAGCTGATTTCTGGAAATCCTATGTGCTGCGCGTGAGCACCGTGTACGGGCCCTACTGGACCAATCGCGTCGGTCGTGTCGACTGGGAGGAACTCGGGCGTGAGGTTCTCCACGATGTCGACATCGCGCGCGCAGCGCTACCTTGACGCCGCACACTCTCTGCGTCGCAGGAAACCGCTGACATAATGCGGACTCGAAGCTGAACAACCTGAACGGCGACGTTCAGGATCTGCTCAGCATGCGTTTCAGATACTGGCGCCGTGACGGATCGCCTTCGGTCCGCAAAGGAGAGACAGATGAAACGCCCAGTGACCTTCTTGCTCGTGGCTTCTATGCTGGCCAGCGCTACTGCGCTCGCCGACGGTATGTCGCGCGAGTCGGCAAGCAAGATCTCCCAGGTGGTTCGCGCCGGAAATGATCGTGGTGGTAACAACCGCGGCGGCAACAACCACGGCCGCAATGACCACGGTGGTAACAACCATCGTGGCAATAACCACGGTGGTGGTAACCCCGGTGGCAATAACCACGGTGGTGGCAACCAGGCGGTGGCGGTAACAACCATGGCGGCAATAACCACGCGGTGGTGGCAATCCCGGTGGTGGCAACCATGGCGGCAATGATCACCGCGGCAATGACCATGGTCACAATGGACGCCCCGGAAATGACCATCGCGGCAATGACCGCGGCAACAATGGTCACCGTGATAATGATCATCGCGGCAATGACCATGGTCACAATGGACGCCCCGGAAACGACCATCGCGGCAATGACCGCGGCAACAATGGTCACCGCGGAACGATCATCGCGGCAATGGCCACCGCAACGACAATCGTCATGACTGGAATCGCCACGACGATAATCGCAACAACTGGAACCGCCACGACTACAACGGCCGCGGCAATGACCGTGGCAACAACAATGGCGGCAACCACCGGAACACCCACAACGATCGCTGGGACCGTTACCGGAATGACTGGAACCGTCATCCGCACTATTGGGACAACCGCCGCCAGGATCGCCACGACTACGCGCGCTATCGGTACCACTACGGCCAGTACCGCGCGCCGCATGGCTACTACCATCGTGTGTGGTACCGGGGTGACCGACTGCCCTACGCCTGGTATGCGCGCCCCTACGTAATCAATAACTACGCCCCGTACCGCCTGTACTCGCCGCCTTACGGTTACCACTGGGTGCGCGTGGGCAACGACGTGCTGCTGACCGCGATTGCGACCGGCATCGTCCTCGATGTGCTCTATGACATCTGGTACTGAGAAAAGCCCGAGCTAGCGGGAATCGCCGGCGCCCAGGATGGGATTCCTGGGCGCCGATGTTTTTTGGGCACCGCGATTTCAGGCACACTTGCGCCTGCATGCCCGAACGCCTCGATACCATTGAAGAGAAACTCGCGCACCTGGAGCAGGCGGTCAGCCAGCTCAGTGATGTCGTCGCGCGTCAGCAGAAAGATCTGGACCGCGCACTGGAACGCAACCAACGGCTGCTCGACAAGCTGACCGCGCTCGAATCCGACGTCGGGCCCAGCGCCACGGCGCACGAAAAACCGCCTCACTATTGACGGCTAGAACCAGCGCCGCACGCGCGATTTATAGGCGCGGTACTCCTCGCCAAAGATGCCCTCGAGAAAACGCTCTTCGCCGAGGATGAAGCGCAAGTGCAGGATGGCGATGAACGCCGGCAGTGGTAACAGCGCACCGAGCGAGCCCTGCAGCACGCCCACTCCGGCCAGCGCCAAGGCGAGGCCCAGGTACATGGGATTCCGCGTCACGCGATACCAGCCGCGCAGCACCAGCGTAGTGGACGTCTCGAATGGAATGACGGGCGTGCCCGCTCGCCTGAAAGCGCCGGCGGACGAGGCCGACATGGCGATGCCCAGCACGATCAATGGCACCCCCGCCAGGATCCACGGCCACGGAACAATCTCAACAATGGGCAGCCAGCGGTCCAGCACATAGGTCGCCAGCAAGGCGATCACCATCCAGATGGGAGGCAAGACACGCCGCGATGGCGCGTTCACCTGGGATTCCTCACAAACGTGATCGTGAGCTCGAGTGCCTCGAGCGCGCCGGGCAGCAGTATCTCGCCGCGCGGCAGATCACCTCGCTGCTGACCCTGATTACCGAGTACGAAGTCGTGATAACCGTGTTCGTAGACTTCCATGCGCACGGCCTTGCCATGTTTGGCGAGCTCGTCGTGCAGGACCGTACCCAACGCGAGCAAGCGATCTTCGCTGCCGACGATGATCAACACCGGGACCTTGATGGGCACGATGTTCTCGCGCGATGTCACCGGGTCGGGCTTCATCGTGGCGAAGTCCGGCCGCGAGCCGTCGGGATTGATCTTGTTGCCCAGGAACCAGATGGGCGCCGGAGCTCCCGCGACGACGGCGTGCAGCGTGGGCACCCGAGACGCGAGGTACATCACGAGGTTTCCGCCGAGGCTCACGCCGTAGACGCTGACTTCGCTGCGCTTCACGTACGGCAGACTCTGCACGTAGTCGACCACCGTGATGCCGTCGTCGATGGCCGTCACCAGACCCGTCGACGACGGCTTGTTCATCTGATTCCAGTCACCGCCGCGATAGTCGGCCACCGCCACCACGTAGCCTTCCTTGAGGAACCGCTCCCACACCGGCCCACCGTGATCGCCGCGCGACCAGCCCACGAGCTGATCCATTCCACGCCCGCCAGGTGCCCCGTGAAAGATGATGATTGCCGGGAACGGACCCTCGCCCTTCGGTTTGCGCACCGCTGCCGCGATGTACAGGCCGTCTTTCGCCTTGATCCAGGTTTGCATGACCGGTGACTCGGCTTCGCTCACCACGTGGATGTATTGCTTGTCGGGCAACGCATCGTTGCTGCCACCATGCCGCGTGATTTCCGCCTGCGAAGTCAGGGCACACAGCCACAACAAGCCGCTAAATATTTGCCTGCGGTTCATTTCTGATTCACTCCCGGTATCTCGTTCCCGAGCCTGTCGATAACCGCAGGACGGTTGAATGCGCCGGTCAGGGCAGGACGCTGTATCCGCCCGTCTCCGCAAACTGATCATGCCCGCTGCTGCTGCCGACTGCCGCGCCGCGGCTCAGCCGGTCGCGAATCGCGGTCCACTTTTCGTCGCTGGGCACATCCTGCACCAGGATCTGTTCGCAGCCGGCCTTGTCCAGCACGCGCAGGTTGGCGTACAGATCGTGTGCATAGGAATCCGCCCGGCGGCCGGCGTTGATCCAGGTGACCGACGGATAGGTCTTGAGCGGCAGTCGCATGGCGAGCACCGCTACACGGCGGCCGCCTTCGGAAAGTGTTTCTGCACGTTTGTCGATTTCGTCCACGGGCACGATGGTCATGGCCGTCATCGGCGCGTAGTGCGAAACCTTGTTACCCGGCACGCGGGGCGTACCCGACACGGCACCGACGATCACGTCGCCGACTACATCCTTGAGCTGCGAATAGGTGATGAAGCCGGGACGCAGCAGGCGCACCTGCTCTCCGTCGAAGCCCACGATCGTCGACTCGAGGCCGATCTGGCTTTCGCCGCCATCCAGCACCACGCGCACCGCATCGCCGAATTCCTCGCGCACGTGTTCGGCGCGCGTCGGGCTCACACGTCCGAAACGGTTTGCCGAGGGCGCCGCGATGCCGCCACCGAAGGCGGTCAGGAGTTGCTGTGCCATGGGATGCGACGGCACGCGAATCGCGACCGTGTCCTGCCCGCCCGTCACCACGTCGTGCACGTTTTCCGAGCGCGGCAGGACCATCGTCAACGGACCTGGCCAGAATCTCGTCGCCAGCTTCTGGGCGTTATCGGGAACCTCTCGCGCCCAGCGGTGCAGGTACTTGGGATTGTCGAGATGAACGATGACCGGATGATCGGCGGGGCGTTCCTTCAGCTCGAAGATGCGGCGGACGGCTGCCGGGTTCTGCGCGTTGGCTCCGAGCCCATACACGGTTTCGGTGGGAAATGCGACGAGCTCGCCGTCACGCAATGCGGTGACGGCGTTTTCCAATTCCTTGAGTGTGGCGCGAACGACGCGAACCATAGAAGCCTAGTGTACCGGCTCTACTCAAGATCTCGCCGCTCCCAGCCTTCCCCGGTCCGATTGAGCTCGTATGTAGGCCAATAATGTTGATCCAGTTTCAGTGTGATCACTTCGGGTGCGTTGTTCCACGTTATGGTGCGCAAGCGGATGGCCGAACGGTCCGGCCGTCCCGAAACGACCTTGAGAAAGGCGTCCAGATCCGGGGTGGGGATACCATCCACTTCGACAATGCGTCGACCCGGGAACAGCCCATATCGCGTGGCGGGCGATCCATAGGAAAAGTAACCGACGTACACACCCTCGGGCGGTATGCCCCGTTGCGCGATCATGGCCCGGTGCGGCGCCTGCAAGGTTGCCCCACCCCACATGACGACCCGATCGATGTCGTGACCAGTCAGCGCCGCGGTGGCCAGCGGCACGACTGTCTCTTCGCCGTCGCGCCAGACGGTGACGGAGACCTGGGACTTGTCGGCGACAGCCAGCTCGACTTCGCGAAAACGCGTGACCACCTTCTCGTCGATGGCTAGCAAAATATCTCCCTGCTTCAGTCGACCTACCGCGGGCGACCCGCCGACCAGTCGCGAGATGGATAGTGCCTGGCGCTGGTTGGGGCTCGCATCTTCCAGCTTCCTCAGCCACGCGTCCGAGAGTCCGAGCCGCCGTGCCGATGCCAGCGGCTGGGGCACGAGCTCGGCTTCCAGCGAGTACACCGGTTTCTTGGTCAGCACTCGCCGTAGCATGTCCTGCACGATTCCGATGGCGACGCCGCGATTTTCCTGCTGCAGCTCGCGGCCGCTTTCCCAGGCAAAACTCGACCACAGCGCAATGACGACGCCGGTGGAATCGACCAGCACACCGTCGAAGTCGGCCGGGCCATTCACCAGCTGGATGGTCTCGAGATTGCTCTCGCGGAATTGCATGGTCCGCGACAGCGGCAACTGGATCGGATTCAGGGCCGCGACCTGCGTGGGACGGACATTGAGCTCGCTGTCGGCGCCCATGCCGACCACCCAGACCTCCTCGCCGGGAGTGATGCGGCGATCCGACATGCGCGCACTCTTCACCGGCGTGCTGCCGATGAGCTTCGGGTCATAACTGACGATGGCGAGATTGTGCAGCGGATGCACGAATTCCACTTTGCCGGGAATTTCGAGCGTGCCCGCGAAGGTGATGCGCACATCGCCCATGGATACCGGCACCGTGTTGCGATCGACGACCACCAGCCCGCGTGCGGCATCGACCACCAGGCCCGTGCCGCGGTAGTTGCGCTCGGTGATGCCCGACACCGAATACGGCATGTCGAATCCCACTCCCACCAGCGAGGGTGCGAGCGCGGCCGCGCGCGGATCGTCGGGTCGCGAGAAGCGCGTGGCGCCACCGGTTTCGGGTTTGGCGGCGCCGAGCGCCGGAAGCGGCGCGCACTGCCACAAGCCCGCCGCATCGTCACGCAGGCAGTGACGGGACGGGAACCAGCGCCGATCCATGCGCACGCTGCGCACGCTCGAGCCGTTGGGATCGTCGACGGTCGAGTAACGCACGGTGAATCGATCGCCATCGGCGAGCCCCGTCACCACGGCTTCGAATGCCGCGAGAGTCGGGGTGGGCTTGCCATCGGCGCTCGCGATCACCGCGCCGCGCGGCACACCGGCGGCGCCAAAGAGGTACCCCGGGTTGGCCACGTACACGCCGTTGACCGCCACGTTGAAGTGACGTGCCATCTGGTACGAAACGGTCTGCACCACTGCGTCGCCGAATTCCAGGTATGCCGACGGCGTGATGGCATGCAGGTCGCCGACATTGAGTTTGGCGCTGACCGCCTGGCCGCCGCGCTCGAGCTCGAGCTCGACCGTGCCGCCCACGCCATCGTCCGTCACCTGTTCGAGCGGCTCGAATTCCGACACCAGCTTGCCATTGACGCGCACCAGCACATCGCCGGGCTGCAGCGTGCCGTCGGCGGGGCCGCCCGGCAGCACTTCGTTGACCACCAGCATGCCGGTGAGCGCGGGGAACGCCTTGCGTGCCGCCTCTTCGGTCTTCTCGTTGAGCCCAAGACGACGCAGCTCATCGTAAGGCGTGTACTTGAAGACCACCTGCAATGCGCCGCGCGAGACGCTCTTGCCCGACTGGATGAGCTCGAGCGCGCGCTTCACGCGGCCCAGCGGCAGGTAGAAGCTCGACGCATTGCCGGTCGCACCGCCGGCGTTGAGCGCGATCACGCGGCCCTGGATATCGATGACCGGCGAGCCCGACGAGCCTCCGGAAGTTCCCGAGGCCGCCTGCAGGTAGAAGGTGTTGAAGTCGTTGTACTTGCCGATGCCGTACTCGGGCGCATCGCGATCGAGTTTGGCGAGCGTGCCAGCGAGAATCGACAGCTGCTCACCGGCATTGTTGCCGATGACCCGGATCTCGCGACCAATCTGCGCGCCGTCGGGATACAGGGACAGCGAGCGCGGCCTGATGAAGCGTAATTTTTTCGGATCGTACCGATAGATGCCGAAATCGTGGATCGGGTCGCGATAGACCGGATAGAGCTGCACTTCTTCGCGATTCAGGAACGTTGCCTCGGCCGTGACCGGCCCCGGGAGTCACCACGTGCCGGTTGGTGAGGATCAGTCCGCGCTCGGCATCGACCACGAAGCCGGTGGCCTGGGATGAAGAATTCCACTCGGTATCGAAGGCGCGCGTCTGGTCGATTTCGATGGCCACCACGCTCTCGGCGACGCGCGCCAGGGTGCCGCGCCACGCGGCGCTCTCACCTTCGCTCTGGGGCAACTGCGCCTGGGTGGTGGCGGATTGCGCGGCGATCTGCCGTTGCGCCGATTGCGTCTGGGGATCCTGCGCCATGCCCGGACGAAGAATGGCGGGAGCAACGAGGCTCAGGCCGATAGTCAGGATTCGGCTCAACTTCATGCGCAGTCCTTCGTGTTGTTAGCAGCTCATCGCCAGAGAACCAGCACCCAGATAACGGCCAGCAGCAACAGCGACATGAACACCGCAGCCGACCCGATATCTTTGGCGAGGCCCGACAACTTGTGCCGTTCGAAACCGATGCGGTCGACGGTGGCCTCGATGGCGCTGTTGACCAGCTCCACGACCAGCACCAGGAACATGGGCGCGATGAGCAACGCGCGCTCGATGCCATTGCGGCCTAACCACAACCCCAGTGGAATGACTATCACGGCCAGGCCGAGTTCCTGTCGAAAGGCCGCTTCCTCGCGGTATGCGCCCACCAGACCCTTCAGGGTTGCGCCACAGGCGCGGAACAGCCGTGTGAAACCCGTCGGTTTGAAGCGCTCGCCTACATCATTCATCCGGCGACTGTACCAAACGGCCGTGCTCTTTTACCCAATGGACGCCGGCCCTTGGCCGGCGTTTTCCGATGTGGGGCGCAGCCCCTGAGAAGTAGGTTTCCAGACGAGGTCGAGCTGGCGCGCTGCGCGGACATCGTCGAGCCGGCGCACCGTCATGGTGTGCGGTGCGGACCTGACGAAATCGGCCTGCGATTCGGCTTCCTTCTGAATGGCGATCATCGCGTCGATGAAGCCATCCAGCGCTTCCTTGCTCTCGGTTTCCGTGGGCTCGATCAACAGGCACTCCGGCACCAGCAGCGGAAAATACGTTGTCGGCGCGTGGAATCCGTAATCGAGCAGCCGCTTGGCGAAATCCATGGCGGTCACGCCGAGATCTCGCGCCTGCCGTTTCGCGGTGATGATGAATTCGTGGCTGGCGCGCCGCTTCGGGGTAGGCGAGGTCGAAGCCGGCTTTCGCGAGCCGTGCCATCAGGTAGTTGGCGTTCAGTGTGGCAAATTCGCCTACACGATGCATGCCCTCGCGGCCGAGCATGCGCATATATATGTATGCGCGCAGCAGCACGCCGGCATTGCCCATGAAGGCCGACAGACGCCCGATGGACTGCGGCAGGTCCTTCTCCGACAGCCAACGATACGTATCGCCGTCCTTGCCAGCCACGGCCTCTTTTCCAACCACGGGAATAGGCATGAAGGGCAGCAGCCTTGCGCTCACCCCCACCGCACCCGCGCCCGGACCTCCGCCGCCATGCGGCGTGGAAAAAGTCTTGTGCAGGTTCATGTGGATGACATCGAAGCCCATGTCACCCGGACGCACCTTGCCGAGGATGGCGTTGAGGTTGGCGCCGTCGTAATACAGCAGGCCGCCCGCGTCGTGCACGATCTTCGCGACTTCCTGGATGCGGCGTTCGAACACGCCACAGGTGGAAGGATTGGTGAGCATGATGCCGGCGGTATTGGGGCCCACCGCGGCCTTGAGCGCTTCGACGTCGACGTCGCCCTGGTCGTTGACCGGGATTTCACGGACCACGCAGCCGCACATGGTGGCGGTCGCGGGATTCGTGCCATGCGCCGCGATCGGCACGATGATTTCATTACGTGCGAGATCGCCTCGCGCGCGGTGATAGGCGCGGATCATGGCAACGCCGGCGAACTCGCCGTGAGCACCGGCCATGGGCGACAGTGCCACGCCCTGCATGCCGGTGACTTCTTTCAGCATTTCCTGCAGTTCGAACATGCAGGCGAGAAAACCTTGTCCGGTACTTTCGGGCGCAAGTGGATGACGGCCGAGGAATCCCGGCAGCATGGCGTACTGGTTGCAGGCCTTCGGGTTGTACTTCATCGTGCACGAACCCAGCGGATAGAAGTGCGTGTCGATGGAGAAGTTGAGCTGCGACAACCGCGTGAAGTGGCGCACCACTTCGAGCTCGCTGACTTCCGGCAGCAGCGGCGCTTTCTTGCGGCGCAGATTTTCTGGGATATCGGCCGCCACCGCGTTCGGCGTGTCGGCCTCTGTCGGCCATTGACCGTAGGCGCCACGCTTCGGACGCGAATACTCGAAGATGATCTTTTCGGGATGTTTGAGCATTGCCATGGGAGTCTCTTCTCAGGCGGCGCGCACGGCGGCCTTCAGGGTTTCAGCGAGCGCATCGGCGTACGCCTGGATGTCGGCGGCGGTGCGGGTTTCCGTGGCGCAGACCAGCAGCGCATTACCCAGCTCCGGGTAGTCCGCCGAGAGGTCGAAGCCGCCGACGATGCCACGACGCGCGAGCTCGGCGAGCAATGGCGCCACCGGACGATCGAGCAGCAGCACGGCCTCGTGGAAACGGGCGCGATCGAACGCCAGTTTCACGCCCTTGACGCGCGTGAGCGCCGCCACCAGCTCCTGGGTGGCGCGGTGGCATTCGTTGGCGACGCGCGCGAGCCCCTCGGGACCTAACAAACTCAGGTAAATGGTCGCCGCCGTCACCAGCAATCCCTGGTTGGTGCAGATGTTCGACGTCGCCTTGCCACGCCGGATGTGCTGCTCGCGTGCCTGCAGCGTGAGCGCGAAGCCCTGCTTGCCGTTGGTGTCGACGGTGCGCCCGACGATGCGGCCAGGCATCTGCCGCACGAACTCCATCTTCGTGGTGATGAACCCTGCGTACGGACCGCCCGACGACAAAGGCACACCGAGCGGCTGGCAATCGCCGCAGGCGATGTCCGCACCGCGGGTGCCCCACTCGCCCGGCGGCTTGAGGATGCCCAGCGAAGTGGGATTCACCGACCCGATGACCATCACGTTATTGGCGTGCGCCCAGTCGGTGATGGCATCCACGTCCTCGAGGACGCCGAAAAAATTCGGCTGCTGGACCACAATGGCGGTGACGTCTTCGCCTTCGAATTTCTTGAGATCCGACAGCGAGAGATGCCCCTTCGGACAAGGCACTTCTTCGAAACGCACGCCCTGGCCGCTGGCCGTCGCCACGCCCACCTTGCGATAACTGGGGTTCAGCGTGGTCGGGACGAGAATGCGCTGCGAACGTGACTTGCGATGCGCGCGAATGGCCATGAGCGAGGCCTCCGCGACCGCTGAGCCCCCGTCGTACAGCGAGGCGTTCGAGACTTCCATGCCGGTCAGCGAGGAAATCATGGTCTGGTATTCGTAGATGAGCTGCAGCGTGCCCTGCGAGGCCTCGGCCTGGTACGGCGTATACGCGCTGTAGAACTCGCCGCGCGTGGTCACGGCCCACACCGCCGCCGGGATGTGATGTTCGTAAGCGCCGGCGCCGATGAAATTGAGCGGGGTGCCGTCCTGCGCGGCACGCGCCGACATCAGGCGGCCGATCTGCATTTCATTCAATGCGTCCGGAATGCCGGCCAGCGACTCGATGCGCAGGTTGTTCGGAATTTCGTCGAACAGGTCGTCGATGGACTTCGCGCCGATCGCGGCGAGCATCTGCTCGACGTCGGCGGGAGTGTGCGGGTTGAACGGCATGTCAACCCTCCGCGGCGAGATGCGCCTGGTATTCGGCGGCGGTCAGCAGGCCGCCCGGTGCACCATTCGGTTTCATGCGTGCAATCCAGCCGGCGCCATAGGGCTCGGAGTTGATGAGTTCGGGCTGGCTGCCCAAGAGCGGGATTACCTTCGATCACCGCGCCGGCGATGGGCGCGTACACATCCGACGCGGCCTTGACGGACTCGACCACCGCGAAGGCGTCGCCGGCCTTCAGAGTCTTGCCGGACTCGGGCACCTCGACGAACACGAGATCGCCGAGCGCACCCTGCGCATGGTCGGTGATGCCCATTTCGACATTGCCATCGGCGAGTGTGCGCACCCACTCGTGCGACTTGGTGTACTTGAGATCGGCGGGAATGTTGCTCATGTCACTTCTCCGCAAAAAGAAACAGAGAAAACTAATCAACCAGCACCTGGCCCTTGCGAACGAAGGGCGCCTTGACCACGCGCGCGTTGAGGAGTTTGCCGCGCACGTCCACCTGCACGGCCGCGCCCGCACCGCGCGGCACGCGCGCCAGGGCGATGGATTTTTCCATCGTCGGCGAGAAGGTACCGCTGGTGATTTCGCCCTCGTTGTCATCCGCGGTCTGGCCGGCGACCACGACTTTCTGATGGCCGCGCAGCACGCCGCGATCCTCGAGCACCAGCGCGACGAACTTCTTCCTGAGACCGGCCGCCTTCAGGGCTTCGAGCGCCTTGCGCCCGATGAAATCCCGCGATGGATTTTCGAATGACACCGTCCAGCCCAGTCCGGACTCGAGCGGGTTCTGGTTCTCATCCATGTCATTGCCGTAAAGATTCATCGCGGCTTCCAGGCGCAGCGTGTCGCGCGCACCCAGGCCCGCCGACTTCACTCCCTTCGCATTGAGCGCGCGCCAGACTGATTCTGCCGCCGGTGCGGGCAACATGATTTCGAAGCCGTCTTCGCCGGTGTAACCGGTGCGCGCCACGAACCAGTCGCCGATTTCCCGACCGCAGAAGACATCGAGCGCCAGCGCCTGCTCGCGCTGCGCGGCTGGCAGCAGCTCCGCCACGCGCGCGCGCGCGTTCGGACCTTGCACCGCGAGCATGCCGAGATCGGTACGCTCGGTAAGCTCCACGCCGAACGACGGCGCAATGCCGCGCATCCACGCCAGGTCCTTGTCGCGCGTGCCGGCATTGACCACCACGCGAAAGAAGGACTCGTCGATGAAGTACACGATCAGATCGTCGATTACCCCGCCAGCCTCGTTCAGCATGCAGCTGTACAACGCCTTGCCGGAGACCGTGAGCTTGGCGACGTCGTTCGCGAGGAGTTTCGAAAAGAACTCGCGCACGCGGCCACCTCGCGCGTCGATCACACACATGTGCGACACGTCGAACACGCCTGCGTCGCGGCGCACCGCGTGGTGTTCCTCTATCTGTGAGCCGTAATTGACGGGCATGTCCCACCCGCCGAAATCCACCATGCGGGCGCCCAGTTCGACATGCAGGTCGTAGAGCGGTGTGCGTCTGCCCAAGAAAGCTCTCCTCGGGTCCCCGCGCGGACCAATAAAAAAGGCGGCGGGAAAATGGGGACATTCCTCATTTGCTCGTTCGCGTGCAAAAGGGGACGTACCTCCTGAGGGCGCACCGCTTGAATAAATAGGGATGTCCCCATTCTTCCCGCCGCCCCTCTGTCCTTGAACCTGAGAGATCGGGTTCACCCACTCCTTAAGACAGAGTTGGGAACCGCACCCCTTCGGTGGATGGCCCAGCCTTCGTCGAGAAGGGACCATCACTCTCCAGAGCCCGCCTCAGACCCTGCCGTTCTTTTGCCTGAGCGTTTCCGGGCGGAAACTTGCGCCTTCGGCGCCCTCATTTAAGAGGGTCTCTCGGACAGAGTCTGGTCAATTGGCGAGCGGGTGGCATCATACCAGCCCCTTCCGGCAGCTACGAGAAATGCATGAAAACGCGCCGCACCACGGCCAGGGAAATATCCAGGTACCTGCTGATGACGGCGGCCGTCCTGATGTCCTGCGCCTGTCTTGCAAAGGAGCCGGGCACGACAGAGGGTGCGCGCGAATCCGCGCTGCGTGCTGCCGAAATGGCGCGCTTCAAGGCCAGTGTCGACAACGACGCGACGGCACTCGACCGGCTGCTCGACGCGGATCTCGACTACACGCACTCGAATGGAGCCCAGGAAACCAAGGCTCGCTTCATCGCCGCGTTGAGCGACGGCACCCGTGACTATCTCGCCGCAGAACCCACCATCGAAAAGCTGCGCGTCATTGGCAATGTCGGCCTGATCCATGGACGCGCGAATGTGTCCGTCGGGGGTCCAACCGGATCGAGCGCCTTTGAGATCACCTATGACGATGCGTGGCTGTGGAAAGACAGTCGCTGGCAGATGACGTCGTGGCGCAGCAGCCGGCCACCGGCACCTCCACCGCCGGCCCGTTCGGAATCCGGCGCCAGAGACGCGGTGCTGGCGCGATTCAAGGCCGCACTGCGCGCCGACGTCACGGCGCTCGATGCGTCTGCTCGCCGACGATCTGCAGTACTGCAACTTCCAGCGGCGAATGCTGAGAGCAAACAGCAATACGTCGACTGCGGTGAAATCCGGCACGCTCAAATACAAGTCGATCGAACCCGCGGTCGAAGCCATCAAACTGTTCACCGACAGCGCGGCGGTGACCGGCAAGGTCGCGGTCACGGCCACGCGCGATGGCGTCGAACGCCACATTCGCGCCTCGTACCTTGCCGTGCTGGTGTGGCGCGACAATCGCTGGCAGCTCACCAGCTGGAGCTCGACGCTGCTCGAGCTGGCACAGGCCAAGTGATATGAGCCAGGCGCGCCGCAAGACCATCGCAGTGAAAGTTGGCCGCGTGACCGTGGGTGGTCCCGCGCCCATCGTCGTGCAGTCGATGACCAATACGGACACGGCCGACATCGAGGGCACGGCGCAGCAGGTCAAGGCACTGGCGCGTGCCGGCTCGGAGCTGGTGCGCATCACGGTCAACGAAGCGTCGGCGGCCGCCGCGGTGGCGCCGATTCGCGATCGGCTGGCACAGCTGGGGGTCGGGGTTCCGATCATCGGTGACTTTCATTTCAACGGACACAAACTGCTGCGCGAGCATCCGGAGTGCGCCGCCGCATTGTCCAAGTACCGCATCAACCCCGGCAACGTCGGCCGCGGCAGCAAACGCGATCCGCAGTTTGCCGAGATGATCGAACTGGCCTGCCGCTATGAGAAGCCGGTACGCATCGGCGTGAACTGGGGCAGCCTCGACCAGGATCTGCTGACGCGCATGATGGACGAGAACAATTCGCGCCCCGAGCCGCTGTCCGCGCAGGAGATCATGCGTGAGGCGGTGGTGACATCGGCGCTGGAGAGCGCCAACCGCGCGGTCGAACTGGGGTTGCCGCGCGATCGCATCATTCTTTCGGCCAAGGTCTCCGGCGTTCAGGATCTCATTGCCATCTATCGCCGTCTGGCGGAGCGATGTGACTGGCCGCTGCATCTCGGCCTCACCGAAGCAGGCATGGGCAGCAAGGGCATCGTGGCCTCCACCGCCGGCATGTCGGTGCTGCTGCAGGAAGGCATCGGTGACACCATTCGCGTGTCGCTGACACCCGAGCCCGGCGGCGATCGCACCAATGAAGTGATCGTGGCGCAGGAAATCCTGCAGACCATGGGATTACGCTCCTTCATCCCGATGGTGGTCGCCTGCCCGGGCTGCGGCCGCACCACCAGCACCTATTTCCAGGAGCTGGCGCAGTCGATCCAGTCGCACATCCGCCATCGCATGCCGGAATGGCGCAAGTCCTACGAGGGTGTGGAAGACATGACGGTTGCGGTCATGGGCTGCGTGGTAAATGGTCCGGGTGAGAGCAAACACGCCAGCATCGGCATCTCGCTGCCCGGTACCGGCGAACGTCCGGTTGCGCCCGTCTACGAGGACGGCCAGAAGACGGTGACGCTCAAGGGCGAGCGCATCGCGGAAGAATTCCAGGAACTGGTGGAGAAATACGTGGCCCGCCGTTACACACGCAAGGACGCCACCGCGCCCGAGGAGACTCACGCATGAGCAGCAGCACTGACGAGACACTGATCAACAAGAAGTGTGTGCCCTGCCATGGTGGCGTGAGCGCGCTCACTCCCGCCGAAGCGCAGGGGAAGTTAGGCCTGCTCGAGTCGGACTGGAAACTGATCGAAGACGGCAAGGCCATCAAGCGCGAATTCAAGTTCGCGGACTTCTACCGCAGCATGAGCTTCGTGAACGCCGTCGCGCACATCGCCAATGTCGAAGACCACCATCCCGACATCGAATGCGGCTGGGGATACGCGCGCATCAGATTCCAGACTCACTCGATCGGCGGATTGCACGAGAACGATTTCATCTGCGCCGCGAAGATCGATGTTCTTCAGCGCTGACTTGCTCAGGGGCTCGCGCCCCACTCATGACGCCGCCGGAGCGGCGGCGTCCATCATGAGATTCGCAATCGCAACTTGACGCCGTTTGCGAACGACGCGAGGCGGCGTGACCATTTGCCGGCGCCACTCGCATACACCGATTCGGCAAAAGCCTCGTGGCATCCGCCCCTGCCCAGGTAGATACGGAAGTGATGCAGGGCGGCCGCTTCGCGCTGCGGCACATTTTCCTTTTTCACGTAATGCTTCAGCGCGGGTGAATCGCGCACTTCCGCGACCGCCATGTCGCATCCCTGGATGAGTCCCGGCACACACTCTTTTTGGGGCGTGCAGCGGTGCCAGCGCAGGCGGTGGAAATGGATCAGGAACGGCGGCAGATCCGTCATGTACACCGTCAGCAACGACTTGCGTTCATGCAGCCCAAACGAGCAGCGTTCGAAACGCTCCGTATCCATGGTCGGCAGCAGGAATTTTGGCACCACGTTGATGGCCATGGCGCGAGTATCGCCAAACACGGAGACGCGGCGTGCGCGGCGCGCTGGAAATCTGCGCTGCGTCGCGAAATCAGGGCTTGTCGACGGCCGTCATGACGCTGCGCGTCTCGTGCCGCAGCAGGTAGATGCCGCTGGCGACGATCAGTGCGGCACCTAATAGGGTGCGCACACCCGGTACCGCGGCCCACACCGCAAAATCGATCGCTATCACCCACGCCAGCCCGGTGTATTCGAGCGGGGCGACACTGGCCGCCGGCGCGTGCTTGAACGCCACGGTGATGCCCCATTGACCGATGGCGCCCGTGACCGCGACTCCGGCCAGGATGGGATAGTGCTCCGCTGCAATGGACTGCCATCCCGGCAAGGCCAGCAGCGTGGCCCCGAAGGCAAGCATGCCGGTCATCCAGAACATCATCGATTGGGTGCTGTCGGTGCGGCCGAGAATCCTCACGATGACCGAGGACACCGAGTAACACACCGCGGTGCCGAGCACCGCGAGCGTGCCCCACCAGCCGAATCCGCTGGTTTCGGGCTTGAGGACGATGAGCACCCCGACGAAGCCCACGGCAATCGCGCCCCACTGCACGCGTTGCACGCGTTCGCCGAGCATCACGATCGACAGCAGTGCAATCATCAGCGGCGCGATGAAGAAGATCGAGTACACCTTGGCCAGCGACAGCGATTTAAGGGCGAAAGTGAAGGTCACCATCATGAACACGGACATGACGCCGCGCACCAGGTGCAAGGGCCAGCGCACCTGGACGAGCTGCCGCAAACCGCCCGAGTACATCGCCCACGCGAACACCAGCGGAAGTGCGGCGAGTCCGCGCAACGCTGCCACCTGCGCGGAGGAGTAATGCGCGGTGAGCAGCTTCAGGCCCGCATCCATGAAGGAGAACGCGGCCACACCCACCAGCATCGCCGCCATGCCGGCGAGTTTTTCGTTGCCCTTCTTCAACAACAATCGGCCTAACACGGGGCGGACTTCAACGCGCCGCCGCGGGCAACTCGCCGGCCAGCCCCATGGCGCGTTCGATGAAGGCGCGCTTGACGATTCCCGAGCGACCCACCCACGGCATGCCACGTTGCGCGAGATCGGCGAGACGTCCGCTGCCGCGCGCCAGCAGCCGGTCGAAGGCGTCGATCGCCGCGCTCATGAGTTCGTTCTCACTGCGCCGCCAGCGTTCGTAACGTCGCAGTATGCGCAATGCGCCCGGATCCTCGCCGTCGGCGATGCCGGCGCCGAGCACATCGGCGAGCGCAGCCGAATCCAGCAGGCCGAGGTTCGCGCCCTGCCCGGCGAGCGGATGCACCACGTGCGCCGCATCCCCGACCAGGGCCACACGTTCGGTCACATAACTATCCGCCGACAGGCGCCACAACGGAAACTTCAGGCGCTCGCTGGCAAGTCGTGTCGTGCCGAGCGCCGCATCGAAATCCTGCTCGAGCTCGCGTTCGAAATCCGGCGGCGATGCCACCAGCAGTTTCTCGGCGCGCGCCGTGGCTATCGACCAGACGATGGAGCTCTGCCCGTCGGCGAGCGGCAGGAAGGCGAGCGTGCCGTCACCGAGGAAGCGTTGCCAGGCGGTGTGCTGGTGAGGCCTGGCGGTACTCACCATCGCCACGATGGCTACCTGCCCATAGTCGGTGCGCGCAGCAAACACGCCCGCCAGCTCGCGCACGCGTGACTGCGCGCCATCCGCACCCACGACCAGCCGTGTGCGCAGCTCGCGCCCTCCGGTGCGCAGCACCGCGGCATCGCGACCCGTCTCGAGTGTCTCGAGTTCACCCTGCACGAGCGTGACTCCGGCGCGGCGCGCCGCGGACGCGAGCGCCAGCTGCAGTACCTGGTTCTCGGCAATCACTCCCAGGTCGCGCTCGCCCATTTCCGCGGCGTCGAACACCAGCGCGTCACCGCCGTGGGGCGGCACGTCGGCGTGCCAGACCTGCATGCGCTCGAAGGGGCAGGTACGCACGGCGCGGATATCGGTCCAGGCGTCGGCAACGCGCAGGATTTTTTCACTGGCGCGAGACAACGCGAACACTCGCAGGTCCATCGGCAGCGTAGCGGCGTCCACTGCTGCCGGGATGCGGCGGTCGAGGACGGCGATGCGGGCCGGCGGGATCCCGCATTGCCTGGCCAGCAGAATGGCGGTGGTGAGGCCGATCGGGCCTGCGCCAACCACCATGACTTCGAAGTCTGTATTCATTCCAGCGGCAGGCCGCGCGCGAGTCGCGGCATGCGGCCGGCGAATCCCCAGCTCACGCGCGACAGGGCGCGCTTGGCGGTCGGGCTCAGGTCGAACAGCAACAGGCCAAAATTGCGCATCACCCCAAGACCCGGCAGGTCACTGCCGAAGAGTTTCACCAGGCCATCAGTGAAACGCGTGACCCCCTTGCGGTCCTCGGCGCGCCACTCGGCAAAGCGCGCTAACAACTCGGCGAAATCCGGCGCCGCGGAGGCACCGGCCAGCATTTCGGCCAACGTCGCCGCGTCGCGCAGCCCGAGGTTGAAGCCCTGCCCGGCCACCGGGTGCAGCGCCTGCGCGGCATTGCCGATGAGCACTACGCGCCCGGCGACCGTATCCGCGGCGCGCGACAGCACCAGCGGATACGTGTGGCGCTTGCCGATACGCGTAAAGCGGCCGACGCGCCAGCCGAAAGCACTGAGCAATTCCGTCGCGAAGGCCGGGTCGTCCAGCGCCATGAGCTCGGCGGCGCGTGCGGGCCGTACCGCCCATACCACCGCGTAGCCGCCGCCGGTCACCGGCAACACGGCCAGTGGCCCTGCGGGTGTGAATCGCTCGAAGGCATCGCCCGTATTGGGCCTGTCGGTCGCGGCGTTCACGACGATGGCGACCTGCTCGTAGTCTTCGACATCCGCGTCGATGCCGGCGCTGGCGCGTAACACCGAGCCGGCGCCGTCGGCGGCGACGGCTACGGCGGCGCGAATGCCTGCACCATCGTTTTGGGCATGGCCGCCGGCGAGTTCGAGCAGCACCGCGTCATCTCGCAATGTCGCGGCCCTGACCTGCGAGGGAACGGCGAGCGTCACATTGGGAGCCTGCCGCAGCGCCTGCCACAGGACGCGACCGATGGTGCGATTTGGCACCACGTAACCGAAGGCGGCTACCCCCTGCTCGGCGGCATCCAGGCGTGCCACGCCGAACCGACCGGCATCCGAAACATGGATGCTGCGTATCGGCGCCGCCTCGGAAGCCATTGCTGACCAGACGCCCAGACTCTCGAAAATCTGGCGCGAGCCGTTGCCCAGCGCGGTGGTGCGCTCATCGAAGCTGGGTTGTGCCGCCGAATCCGGCGGCACACTTTCGATGAGCAGGATGCGCAGTCTGGTGTCGCGCAGCGCCAGCGCGAAGCTGGCGCCGACCATGCCTCCGCCGACGATTGCGATGTCTACTTCCATGGAATGGCTTTCATCGCGAGTTCTTCACGCCACCGACGCCATGAGCCTTTCGATCGCCACGGCTTCTTTCGGCACACCATCGGTGAGCACCTCGCAGCCATCGCGGGTCACCACCACGTCGTCTTCGATGCGAATGCCGATGCCATGGAACTTCTTTGGTGCCCCGGGAGTACCGGGCGCCACGTAGATGCCGGGTTCGATGGTGAGCGCCATGCCGGGCTCGAATACACGCCATTCGTTGCCAATCTTGTAGTCGCCGACATCATGTACGTCCATGCCCAGCCAATGACCGGTGCGGTGCATGAAGAATTTCTTGTACGCCGCGGACTCTTCGAGTTTGGCGATGCGCCCCTTCAGCAGTCCGAGCTTCACCAACCCCTCCGTGATCACGCGCACGGCGGCTTCGTGTGGCTCGTTCCAGTGATTGCCGGGCCTGACGCGATTGATGGCGGCGTAATTCGCCTCGAGCACGATTTCATACAGCGCGAGCTGCTCCGGCGAGAAACGCCCGTTGATGGGAAACGTGCGGGTGATGTCCGAGGCGTAACAGTCGACCTCACAACCCGCGTCGATGAGCAGCAGGTCGCCGTCGCGCAGCGCCGCGTCGTTTTCGCGGTAGTGCAGGATGCAGCCGTTCGGACCGCCCCCGACGATCGGCAGGTAGGACAGGTCCGCGTTGTGCAGGCGGAACTCGTGCACGACCTCCGCTGCGATCTCGTATTCGCGTTTGCCCGGCACACAGGCACGCATGGCGCGGACATGGGCACCTGCCGCAATGCGGGCCGCCTCGCGCATGGTCTCCACTTCGGCGCGGCTCTTGAACAGGCGCATGTCGTGCAGCACATGATCGAGCGCCACGATTTCCTGCGGCGGGTGGCGCCCGTTGCGAGCCTGGGTGCGCAGTCCGTTGACCCAGCCGACCACGCGCTGATCGAACTCGGGATGCGTGCCCATGGCATAGAACACCTTGGTGCGGTTCTCGAGCAGACCCGGGAGGATTTCGTCGATGTCGGTAATCGGAAAGGCGTCATCGGCGCCGAAGTCGCGCGTCGCCCCCTCGGGTCCCGCGCGGCGTCCGTCCCAGGTCTCACGCGCCGGGTCGCGATCCCGCACGAACAGGATGTACTCACCCTGAGGACGTTGCGGGATCAGGACCGCCACGCTCTCTGGCTCATTGAATCCCGTCAGGTAATAGAAGTCGCTGTCGGGACGGTAGGCGTATTCGACATCGTTATTGCGCAGCCGCACCGGCGCCGTGGGCACGATGGCGATGGAATCGCGCCCCATGAGTTTCATCAACACCCGGCGGCGGCGGGTGAATTCCTCGCGACCTATGGTCGCCACGCGGGCGGTGGTGGCGGGGGTACGCTTGCGTCGGGTATTAATGAATAGACGCGGCGCCGGGCGCCGGCTCCTGTCCACGCGCGGACGCGAATTCCACGAACAACAATTGCACGCCAACGCGCACGAATTCGACCACTTCGGCGAACGCGACCTCGTTCTCTTCGTTCTCTTCACCGGCGTCGACACCCACGTGGGTGATTTCGGTGAAGTCGCGGATGATCTCGCCCGCCTCCGTCGACACCTTCGATGGATCGGCAGCCGGGCCGGAACCGAGTCCATACAGGAAGCCCTGGCACCACAGGCTCAACGCTTCGGCGCGCGACGACAGCGGCACACTGTCGTCGGGTAACAGCGGTCCGAAATCCGCTTCGTTGCCGGTCAACGTGCGCACCATCGACTCGTAGACGTTCTGCAACACCGAACTCTGCAGGGCCGCGTCTTCGGGGGAGTCGTCGGGAAGGATTTCGTGCAGCCATTCCAGCAGGCCGTAGTCGCTCGAACTGCACAGCGCCCCCGCCAGCGTGCCATGGGCCTCGGAGGGCTCCGGGAGCGCGCGCGCGTCCCGGAGGACGCGTTCGAACTCGTCGTAAGTTGCGGCCAACATGGGGGAATTATGCCCCAGCCACGTGACTGATTGACCCCCGTCTGACCCGCACCCCATACTCCCGCGCCATGAACGACACTGACAACAATAAGACTGGCAAAACCGGCTTTGATGCGGAATTCGGGCGCCTCGAACGCCGCATCGAAGAACTCCTCATCAACGTCGACGCTCTCAAGGAAGAGAATCGCGCGCTGCGGCAGCGCCAGGAATCGCTGACGGCCGAACGTTCGGCGTTCGCCCAGCGCAATGACCAGGTGCGCGCGCGCGTCGAGGCCATGATCGGTCGCCTCAAGACCATGGAGCACACCGCGTGAGCGACAAGGAACCGGCGCACGTCACCGTACGCATTCTCGAGAAGGAATACTTCGTTTCCTGCCCGCAGGATGAGCGCGCCGATCTGCTCGACTCCGCCGAATACCTGAACAAGAAAATGCGCGAGATCCGCGACACCGGAAAAGTGGTGGGCGCGGACCGTATTGCAGTGATGGCGGCGCTCAACATGGCCAACGAGCTGCTGCGTCTGCGCAGGATGGATGCGGAGCTGCAAGGCAATCTCAGCGGGCGCGTCAAGAACATGCGCGAGCGCGTCGAAGGTGCCCTGCAACGAACCCGTCAACTCGACCTTTGAAGTGGGTCACAATTACACTCATGTACGCCGTCGGTTTCGACGGCGTTCTCTTTTGTGGGCGCAAGCCCTGATACATCACGCATTCCTACACCCCTGTTGTAGTAGAGTGACTTCTGCGCTGCCTGGAGTGTTCGATAGCGGGTCGGGTTACCTCTCGACCGTAATGTAAACGCCCAGGGACCACGCCTTGCCGGCAGTACTGTGCAAGTCCGCCTCGAGCGGAAAGCCTTAAATGTCGGGGCCGGTCCCACCTTGTTGCTCTGGTTCGAGAGCAACGACTCGTACCGGCACTATCGGGTAGCGCTTTTCTTCTTCCTTCGTCGTGGTAACGAAGCAATCCCTTCGCAAAGAACTCATGGCGCTGCGTCGTTCGACGAGCGTCGCGGCGCGCGCGCATGCGGCGCGCAGCGTGGCGGATCTCATCGCATCGACCCGCTGGCTCGCGCCGGGCAAACGCATCGGACTGTACTCATCCATGCCGCAGGAACTGGGCACCGCACCGCTCATCGAGCTGGCGCGCGCGCGTGGTTGCCGGGTCTACCTGCCGCGCATCACCAGCATGCGGGCGCGCCGCATGCGCTTCGTTCCCATGAGCCTGAATACACAGCAACACGCCTTCGGCATGCACGAACCCGAGGGTGACGCGTGGATCGGCGCACGCTTCCTCGACACCATCTTCGTGGCCGGCGTCGGCTTCGATCGGCGCGGCGCGCGCCTCGGGCACGGCGCGGGCTTTTACGATCGCGCACTGGCGTTCCGGCACGTGCGCCGGCACTGGCAGGGGCCGCGCCTCGTGGGCCTCGCCTATTCTTTCCAGGTCGTACCGTTCATACCCGTGGCGGCGAACGACGTGTTCATGGATTTCATCGTCACGGAGAGGGGGATCGATGAACTACTGGCTGATGAAGACTGAACCTTCGACCTTTGGCATCGACCATCTCGCCAAACGGCCGCGCAAGACCGCCATGTGGGACGGTGTGCGCAATTACCAGGCGCGAAACATGCTGCGCGACGACTTCCGCAAGGGAGACCTGGCCTTCATCTATCACTCCAGCACCGAGGTGATGGGCATCGCCGGCATCATGCAGGTGGTGCGCACCGCGTATCCCGATCCGACAGCGTTCGACAAGAAGAACGATCACTACGATCCGGGCAGTGACCCGAAGAATCCGCGCTGGTTTGTGGTCGACGTGCAACTCAAGCGCCGCTTCAAGCGCGTGATCACGCTCGATGAACTTCGCAAACACGAAAACCGCGCACTAGATGGGATGTTGCTGTTGAAGCGCGGCAACAGACTGTCGATCACACCGGTGAGTGATGCTCACTGGAACTTCATCCTCACTCTCGAGTGATGATCGACATGCACATCGATGTGATTCACTCGTTGTCTCTCGAAGGCACTTGCTTGAAATTTGTCAACGCCTGCGTATACTCGGCCTCGGACTAACCCGTAACTACTGGAGATGTGCCATGGCGAAAGCCAAGAAAAAGGCCAAGAAGAAAGCCAAGAAGAAGTAATCTGGCCTTGGAATAACCGGCGAGTGAGACTAGTCTCACTCGCCGTTTTCATTTTCAACACAATGCCCGCGCCGACGCGGGCATTGTCGTATCCGGGATTCGTTAGGCGGGGAGCATGGTTGTGAGCGCGCAAAACACAGGAAAACAAGCCGCGGCATGCGCGGCGCTGGAATTCGTGCTGCCGGGCAAGGTACTAGGCGTCGGTACCGGATCCACCGTCAATTTCCTCATCGACGAACTCGCGGCGCGCGGTATTCAACTCGCGGGCACGGTGTCGAGCTCGAATGGGTCGACCCAGCGCCTCGAGGCCGCCGGTTACCGGGTGCTGGACCTGAACGAGGTCGGCGAGATCGATACCTATATCGACGGGGCGGATGAGACCAATCATCGGCGGGAACTCATCAAGGGAGGCGGTGCCGCGCTGACACGCGAGAAGATCATTGCCGCCGCGTCACGCCGCTTCGTCTGCATCGCCGATGAGAGCAAGCTGGTCGAGACCCTGGGCACGTTCCCATTGCCGGTGGAGGTGATCCCCATGGCGCGCCGGCATGTGGGGCACGCGCTCGAGCGGATGGGCGGCAAGCCGGTGTGGCGCGAGAAGGTGGTCACGGACAACGGCAATCACATCATCGACGTGCATGGCCTGCGCATCAGCGAACCCGTGGCCCTGGAGAACGCCATCAACCAGATCGTCGGCGTGGTAACCGTGGGGCTGTTTGCAGCGCGCCCGGCCGATATCGTCATCCTCGGCGGCCCAACGGGCCTGCGACGGCTCTAGGCCGCGAACCGGGCGCGGTACTGGACCGGGGTGATCCCGACTCCCTGACGAAACGCGCGCCGCAATTGCTGCTCGTCGGCGAATCCACAGCGGCGTGCCACCGCCTTGAGGCGCAGCTTCGCACCGCTCTCGATCTGGCGGCGGGCTTCGTCGAGCCTTGCACGGCGTACGTACTGTGACGGGGTGCTGCCCAGGCGGCGGCGGAACAGCCGCCCGAAATTGCGCGCGCTCATGTTCGCCCGCGCCGCGAGCACCTCGACCGACAGGTCCGCATCGAGATGTTCGTGTATCCACAGCTGCAGGCCGCCGAACAGGTCATCGCGCAGCTGCGCGTCGATGTATCCGCTGAACTGCGATTGCCCGCCCGGCCGCTTCAGGAACATCACGAGCTCCTGTGCCACCGCCAGCGCAGTCGTCTTGCCCCAGTCCTCCTCCACCATGGCCAGGGCCATGTCCATTCCGGCGGTCACGCCCGCCGAGGTGTACAGGTGACCGTCACGCACGAAGATCGCGTCGCGATCGATGCGTGTGCGCGGCGCCAGCGCTGCGAGTTTCTGGAAGTAGTCCCAATGCGTAGTCGCACATCGGCCGTCGAGCAGGCCGGCGCCCGCGAACAACATGGCGCCGGTGCAGATCGATCCCAGGCGCTCGACACGCCGCGCCATTCGTAGCAGCCATTCGCGCAGCTGCTGGTCCGCGAGCAGAGCCGAGTAGCCGATGCCGCCCGCGACCAGCAGTGTGTCCGCCGCGCGCACCCGACCATAGCCGCGAGTGGCGACGAGGCTCAGCCCGTTTGACATCACTACGCGCCCCGCGCGCTCGGCCACCAGTTCGACGCTGTACGCCTCACGCCGCAAGCCGCGGTGATCCCGCAGCCAGCGCGAGGTGCGTGCGAAGACTTCCAGCGGCCCGGTGACATCGAGGACCTGCGCGCCTGCGAACCCCAACATGACCACGCGATGCACACCCATCACTGCACCCTCCTCACTTACGTGGCGTAATTTGACGCCAGTCTGGCCTGTACCGCATGGCGTCCGCATTCAAGCTGCGGCGAAATCCCGTCAGGAGACTCTCATGCAACGCCGCTCCTTCCTCGCTCACACCCTCACCGGCCTTGCGGTCGCACGCTTCGCCGCCGCCGCCGACACGACGTCCCGGCTGCCGGAGCGCCGGTCGATTCGTGTCGCATTCATGCTCGGCGCCGGCGCGAATGTGATCGACACCGCCGGCCCCTGGGAGGTATTCCAGGACGCGACCTCCGCCGACGAGAGAGAACCATTCGAGCTCTACACCGTCGCCCCGAAGCGCGAGCTGATACGCATGACCGGCGGTCTCGAAGTCATGCCGACGCATGCGTTCAAGGATGCGCCAAAGCCTCATGTGGTCGTAGTGCCGGCCCAGAAAACCCATCCGGCCGCGCTCGAATGGCTGCGCACCGTGGCGCCTGAAACCGACGTCACGCTCTCGGTCTGTACCGGCGCATTCCAGCTGGCACGCGCGGGACTGCTCGAAGGCCAATCCGCGACGACGCACCATCACTTCTTCGATGCCTTCGCGAAGGAGTTCCCGGGGATATCCCTGCGGCGCGGATTGCGCTTCGTCGACAACGGCCGCATCGCGACCGCGGGAGGGCTCACTTCCGGCATCGACCTGGCATTGCATATCGTGGAACGCTACCTCGGTGCCGAGGCCGCGCAGGCCACTGCGGCGTACATGGAGTACACGCGCACGGCGTGAAATCCGGATACAGGGCACGGACGTCCGCGCACCTGTCCGCTGTCCGGCGACGGACACTTTCGTACGCTGACGCGGCGCGCGTGGGTGCGAATTCCTGCGCGAATTTTCAATCGGTTAGGTCGATCCGACGACACCTGGCACGGCATGTGCTTTGTCCCTGGCATGACCATGCTGCTTCGTGACGTCTCCATGCGCGGAACCCAGGCGCAAGACCGTGCGGTGACTGACACCAAGCCGCACAAGACGCTGCTCAAGCGTTATGGCCTGCCCGTCGGTATCGGCCTTGCCGTACTGCTGCTCGGCATCTGGAGTGCTCATGCCTGGCTGTCATCCGAGAAGGTCATCCCGCGCGACCGCATGCGCACCGCGGTGGTGGAACGCGGCCCCTTCGTGCGCGACGTGGCGGCCACGGGCCTGGTGGTGGCGGCGGTCAGCCCCACGCTGTTCGCGGAGGCCCCGGGCACCATCATCTATAAGGTGCGCGCCGGCGACGTGGTCAACGCCGGCGACGTACTGGGCGTGGTGCAAAGCGCCGCACTGACCAACGAATTCGATCGCGAAAGCGCCGGCCTGGCGGGCGCTGAAGCCGCGCTCAACCAGAAAACCATCGAAGTCCGGCGGACGATTCTCAAGAGCAGCCAGGACAGCGACCTGGCTAAGGTCGCCATCACGGCCGCTGAGCGTGAATACAAGCGTGCCCAGGATGCCTGGGACATCCACGTGATTCCCGAGCGCGATTACCAGCGCGCACACGATGACGTGGAGACCGCCAAACTCAACTACGAGCACGCGGTCGAGACCGCGAGCCTCGAGAAGGACAGCCTGCAGCTCGAATTGCGCAGTCAGCGCTCGCAGCGCGATGCGCAGGCGCTGCTGGTGGCCCGCCTGCGCGAACGCGTCGATGCGCTCACCCTGAAATCGCCGGTGGCCGGCATCGTCGCCACGCTGGCGCAGCAGGAACGTGCCCAGGTGGCGGAAAACGCGCCGCTGGTCACGGTGGTGGACCTCTCGGCCCTGGAAATCGAGTTCCAGGTGGCCGAGTCCTATGCCAACGAGATCCGGCCGGGCATGAATGCCGAGGTCACGCTCGACGGCCGCAAACTCATCGGCACGGTCGCCGGCATCTCACCGGACGTGCGCAATTCGCAGGTCACCGGCCGGGTGCGTTTCACCGAGCAGCCCAAGGGCTTGCGCCAGAACCAGCGCGCTTCGGTGCGCATCGTGCTCGATGAGCGCGGCGAAGTGCTCAAGGTGGCGCGCAGTCCCTTCAACGATTCGGACACGCGCTTCGTCTATGTGGTGCGCGACGGCGATGCGGTACGCACGCCGGTGGAATTCGGCGCTGCGGCTATCGGCGAAATCGAAGTCCGCAACGGACTCAATGTCGGCGACATCGTGGTGCTCTCCGACATGCGCGATTACAAGGACGCACCCACGGTGCTCATCGGCAATTAACGAGCCAATTACCAAAGAGGCAAGCCCATGCTTTCGATGACCAATGTCAGCAAAGTGTTTCGCACCGATCTCATCGAAACACACGCGCTGCGCAATTTCTCCCTGGACGTGAAGGCCGGTGAATTCCTCGCGGTTACCGGCCCCTCCGGTTCGGGAAAGACCACCTTCCTCAACATCGCGGGCCTGCTCGAGCCCTACGACACCGGCACCTACAAGCTCGATGACGTCGACGTCACGCAGCTCTCCGACGACGCCCGCTCGCGGCTGCGCAACGAAAAGATCGGCTTCATCTTCCAGAGTTTCAATCTGATGCCCGATCTCAACGTCTACGACAACATCGACGTGCCCTTGCGATACCGGCGCATGAAGGCCGCGGAACGCGACAAGCGCATCACCAATGCGCTCGAGATCGTCGGGCTGGCGGCCCGCATGAAGCACATTCCGGCGCAGCTGTCCGGCGGCCAGCAGCAGCGCGTGGCGATCGCGCGCGCCATCGCCGGCGACCCCAAGCTGGTGCTGGCCGACGAACCGACCGGCAATCTCGATTCACTGATGGCACGCCAGGTCCTGGACCTGCTCGAGAAGATCAATGAAATGGGTACCACCATCATCATGGTCACCCACGATCCCGAGCTGGCCCGCCGGGCGCACCGCAACGTGCAGGTGGTGGACGGCCAGATCTCCGATTTCAAACCGTACGAGCCACACATGCCCGCGCCGGGCACGCACGCACATGCGCCGCTCACGAAGTCCACGGCCGGGGCGGGAGCCTGAAATGTTTCCCTATTACCTGCGTCTCGCGCTCGCGAGCTTCCGGCGCAACCCGGGTCTCACGGCACTCATGGTATTCGCCATCGCGCTGGGTATCTCGGTGTGCATGATCACACTGACGAGTTACCGCGCGGCCGCGCACAACCCGGCCGGTGAACGCGGCAAGGTGTTGTTCGCGCCGTCAATCGACAGCTGGGATCCCGAACGAGGCTGGGAAGAGGAAACTGACAAGTCGCTGGCCCCTACCCAGCTGACTTATCGCGATGCGCGCGCATTGTTCGCGTCGAACATTCCGGATCGCAAGCTCATCATGTACCGGGCCGGCGGCACGTTCAGTCGCGACGACAAGGGGATGACTCCCGAATACATCTCGACGCGCATGACCACCGCGGATTTCTTCCCGATGTTCGAGGTGCCATTCCTGTTCGGCGGACCCTGGAACGCCAAGGCAGACGCTGGACCGGATCCGGTGGTGGTACTCAGCAAGGAGACCAATCGCAAGGCCTTTGGCGGCGTGAACAGCGTGGGCAGGACGGTCCGCTGGCACGATCGCGAGTTTCGCGTAGTCGGCGTTCTCGACGACTGGGAACCCTTGCCCAAGTTCTTCGACGTGAGCAACGGGTCATTCAACGAGAATGAGGGCGCCTATGTCCCGTTCTCATGGGGACAGGTGCTGGAGCTCGGCAGTGATGGCAACACCAATTGCTGGAAAACCGAGGTCATCGACAGTTATCAGGCCTTCCTGAACTCCGAATGTGTGTGGTTCCACGCCTGGTTCGAGCTGCGCACGTCCGAAAAGCAGCGCGCATTCCGTGATTTCCTCGACTCCTACGTCATGGAACAGAAGAAACATGGCCGCTTCCCCCGTCCACTGAACAACTACCTGTATGACGTCGACGGCTGGCTCAAGCGCAACAAGGTGGTCAACGACGACAACAAGGCGATGTTGTTCCTGGCGTTCGCGTTCCTCGCGGTTTGCCTGGTGAACACCGTCGGGCTGCTGCTGGCGAAATTCCTCAATGCAGCTCCGATGGCCGGAGTGCGGCGTGCGCTCGGCGCGAGCCGGCGCGACATCTTCTGGCAGCACCTGACCGAATCCGGACTCGTGTCGCTGGCCGGCGGACTGGTCGGTGGACTGCTGGGGTGGCTCGGCGTCTGGGCGATGCGTGCGTGGTACGCGCGCTTTCTCGATGCCCCGCTCGACTTCATACCTTTCGACGAGATGAATTTCGTGCTCGTGGTCGCCATCGCGGTGCTCGCCGGCCTGCTGGCAGGGCTCTATCCCGCGTGGCGTATCGGGCGTGCAGCGCCCGCCTCCTACCTCAAGGTGCAATGAACATGGAACTGCGTCCAATTCTTTCCTCCCTGCTGCGCAATCGCGCCGGGGCGCTCCTGGTTGCGCTGCAGATCGCGATCACGCTGGCCATCGTGGTCAACGCGGTCTACCTGACCTATCAGCGCGTCAGCAAAGTCGGCCGACCCACCGGCATCGACGACCAGAACATCTTCTCGTTGTCCGTGACCGGCTTCGAAAAGGATTTCAACTTCCAGGCCATGGTTCGCGATGACATGACGATGCTGCGGCAGATGCCTGGAGTCGTCGATGCGACCCCGATTTCGCAGGTCCCGCTGTCGGGCAGTGGCAGCTCGTCAGGCTACTTCCCGTTGCCCAACAAGAAGGGCGAGGAGTCGCCGGCTAACTACTTCGACGTCGATGAACACGGCGTCAACACGCTCGGCGTAAAGCTCTCCGCCGGCAAGACCTTCGATCCGCAGATGGTCGAGCTCAAGGACCAGGACGCTCAAGGCCAGCCGCCCAACGCAATCGTGAGCCAGGGGCTCGCCAATGCCCTGTTCCCGGGAAAGAAAGCGCTGGGCAAGACCTTTTACGACGACCAGAGCCATCCGTTCCGGATCATCGGCGTCATCGAGCACATGCATGGCTCGTGGGTGGACTGGGACAAGGTCGATCGCGTCATGCTGTCGCCGCAGATCACGGGCCCCGGCACGCGCTATATCGTGCGCACTGTCCCCGGGCAGATCGATAGCGTCATGTCGGCAACCGAGACGGCGCTGCGCAAACGCGATCCGAATCGCGTGGTCGGCAAGCTGCGCAAGATGTCCGACGACAAGCAGCGCAGTTATTCGAGCGACATGCGGCTGGCATTCACGCTTACCGTGGTGACGGGACTGGTGATGGTGTTCAGCGCGCTCGGTATCTTTGGATTGGCAACTTTCAATGTGAACAACCGTACCCGTCAGATCGGCACTCGCCGGGCGGTGGGCGCCCGCAAGATCGACATCGTGCGTTATTTCATGACGGAGAACTGGCTCGTCACGACAGCCGGGGTGGTAATCGGGTGCTGCCTGGCACTGGGCGCGGGCTTTTGGCTCTCTACCCAGTATCAGTTGCCGCGGCTCGACCTCTATTACCTTCTGGGGGGCGTGCTCGGCTTGTGGACGGTAGGTCAGCTGGCGGCCTGGCAGCCGTCATTGCGCGCGGCGAAGGTATCGCCTGCCATGGCCACCCGAAACGTCTAATCTCGTCCACTCACCCTGGTCCGCCAACAATCATGACCACTGCTTGCAACCGCAAGCCCGGCCCGAGCGTCTTACGCATGACCTCAGTGACATCCAATGTCGAGGACCGCCTGGCTAACCGCACTGTCCTGGTTGCAGACGATAGCGAGGCCGTGCGTACGGCCTTCCAGGTCCTGCTGTCCCTGCACGGGACGCGGGTGCTCGGCGCTTCATCTCCCGCCGAGGCACTCGCGACCGTGCGTTCCCATGAAGTGGACCTGGTCATCCAGGACATGAACTTCCGCCGTGAGGCCACTTCCGGGGAGGAAGGCGTCGCGCTGTTCCGCGAGCTGCGCGCACTGCATCCTGACGTGCCGGTGATCCTGCTGACCGCCTGGACGCATCTCGAGACCGCCGTGGACCTGGTCAAGGCGGGCGCGGCCGATTACATCGCCAAGCCCTGGGACGACGCGCGGCTGCTGACCACGGTACGCAACCTGCTGGAGCTGCGCGCCGCGGTGGAAGAAAACGTGGCGACGCGCGCACGCCGCGCGGAGGCTCGCGCCCAGCTCGCCGAACGCTACAACCTGCGCGGCCTGATTTACGAAAGCGAAGCGATGCACACGGTGGCGTCGATGGCGGCGCAGGTGGCGCATGCCGACGTACCGGTGCTGATCACCGGACCCAATGGAGCGGGCAAGGAAGTCCTCGCCGACATCGTGCACGCGAACTCGTCGCGCAAGGCGCAGCCGTACGTAAAGGTGAATGCCGGCGCCCTGCCCGACCAGCTCATCGAAGCCGAGCTGTTCGGCACCGAGGCCGGTGCCTTCACCGGCGCCAAGGCGCGCCCCGGCCGCTTCGAAGCCGCGGATGGCGGAACCTTGTTCCTCGACGAGATCGGCAACCTGCCGCCGGCCGGCCAGGCCAAACTACTGCGCGTGTTGCAGACCGGCGAATACGAACGCCTGGGGTCCAACACCACGCGGCGCGCCAACGTGCGCATCGTCGCCGCCACCAACATGCCGCTGCGCGATGCGATGCGCGAGGGCCGCTTCCGCGAAGACCTGTTCTACCGCCTGAGCGTGATCGAACTGGCGTTACCGCCGCTCGCGGAACGTCGCGACGACATCCTGCCGCTCGCGCGGGCATTTCTGAATCCGGGGACGCGCCTCACGACCGACGCCGAGCGCGCGCTGCTCGCCTATTTTTGGCCGGGAAACGTCCGAGAGCTCAGGAACGTGCTGCAACGCGCCGCCCTGCTCGCGGGCGACATACCCATCAATGCTGCCGCACTGAACCTCCCGGCCGTTTTACCCGCCCGCTCGGATGAGCCCGTGCTCGACCGGGCCACCATCGAGCGCGTGCTCGCCGAGAACGGCCAGGTCGTGGCCCAGGCGGCGCGACATCTCGGCATGAGCCGCCAGGCCCTCTACCGCCGCATGGAAAAACTCGGTATCAAGGAGTCCCCGGGCCCCAAGGCCTGACGACTTCGGTAGCCACCGCCCCACATGCCCTGGCCATTGTCCATTCGAAGATGGTCCATGGCCGGCTGGGCCACGCTGTGGCTGGGCGGAGTCGCCGCGCTCGGCATCGTTCTCACGCTGATCGCACGTTCCATCATCCCCATTCCCTGGCTGGCGGGCTCGGTGGTCGGGCTGATCCTGGCGCCGTTGATCGCCTGGAGCGGCGTACGCCTGACCGCGCACTGGAGCCGCATGGTGCGCGCCGTCAATGACGGCATCCTGAGCCTCAAGGATCGCGACTTCAGCATGAACGTGACCTGCACCTCCCGTGACGAGGTCGGGGAACTGGCAACCAATTACAACGGGCTCGGCGACCGGCTGCGTGTCGAACGACAGAGCCTGTACCAGCGCGAGCTCATGCTCGACACCGTAATCCAGGCCACGCCCCTGGCGCTGGTGCTGACCAACGATGCCGATGCGGTGCTCTACAGCAACTCGAGCGCACGGCGGCTGTTTGCCGATGGCCGCAAGCTCGAAGGCGACCGTTTCGCGCGTTACCTCGAACGCGCACCCGGGCCGCTGCGTGAGGCCATCGAGCGTGGCGGCGACACGCTGTTCACGCTCCAGATCGGCGGCGAGCCCGAGGTCTATCACGTCTCGCAGCGCAGCTTCCTGCTCAATTCGCTGCCGCACCGGTTGCTGCTGCTCAAGCAGCTCACGCGTGAAATCAACTCCCAGGAAGTTGCCACCTGGAAGAAGGTGATCCGCGTCATCGCCCATGAGCTCAACAATTCACTGGCCCCGATTTCATCGCTGGCCCATTCCGGTCAGATTCTCGCCAATGCCCCGCCCAATCCGGAGCAGCTGCTACGCGTCTTCTCGACCATCGAGGAGCGTGCCCGGCATCTGGCGGGTTTCATCGAGGGCTACTCCCGGTTCGCCAAGCTGCCGCAGCCGCGCCTGACGCCGGTCGATTGGGAAATACTGATCGAGCGATTGCGCGTGGTGACTTCGTTCCAGCTGGTGGGCTCCCTGCCGAAGCGCACGGCACGCTTCGACACGCCGCAGATCGAGCAGGCGTTGATCAATCTCCTCAAGAATGCACGCGAATCCGGTGCCGATCCCGCCACCATCGAGCTCGCCGTCAACCCTGTCGCGCAAGGTTTCAGCATCGAGGTGCGGGATTCCGGGCCCGGCTTCTCCGGCACGGCGCTGGAAAGCGCGCTGGTGCCGTTTTACTCCACCAAGGAAAGTGGCACGGGTCTCGGTCTCACGCTGTGTCGCGAGATCGTCGAAGCGCATGGCGGGCGCCTGCGGATCGCCAATCGTGCGGGTGGCGGGGCCCTGGTCTCGCTCTGGCTGCCGGACGGTAGCTAGCTGGTGGCGGTGCGACAACGCCGAGGCCCGCGCCTTCTACTGCGGCCACGGCTACACCGACCGGGCGGGCTACGAGCTGGTCGACAAGATGCTGCCAGCCTCGTGAATCAAGAGGGCCTTCAAGATGTTTGATCTGTACATCGGCAACAAGAACTACTCTTCCTGGTCGCTGCGCCCCTGGGTACTGATGCGCGAACTGAACATCCCGTTTCGCGAAGCTCCTGGTCCCTTTCGGTGGCGCGCAGAACCCCGACGCATTCCGTGCGTTCTCGCCAACCGGCAAGGTGCCCTGCCTGGTCGACGGCAGCATTACAGTGTGGGACTCACTCGCCATCACCGAATATGTCGCCGAACGTCACCCCGGCGTCTGGCCGATGGAGCCGATCGCGCGTGCCTGGGCACGCTGCGCGACGGCCGAAATGCACTCTGGCTTCCAGGCGCTGCGCAATACCTGTGGCATGAACTGCGGCCTCAGGATCCGCCTGCATTCGATCGAAGCGCCGCTGGAACGTGATCTGCAACGGATCGAGCAACTCTGGGCGGAGGGACTTGCCAGGTTTGGCGGACCCTTCCTGGCGGGCGCGCAGTTCTGCGCCGCCGATGCGTTCTTCGCGCCGGTGGCGTTCCGCATCCAGACCTACGATCTGCCGCTCGGTGAGGCGGCGCGCCGTTATGCGGCACGGCTGCGCGAGCTGCCAGCGATGCAGCAGTGGTACGAGGCGGCACTGGCCGAGGGCTGGCGCGACCCGGAACACGAAGAGGAGATGCGTGCGGCCGGCACCTGGACCCAGGACTTGCGCGCCCGGTAGTCAGGGCCGATTTCAGCGCGCCACGCCGGCTGATGTGAAGCGACAAATCCGTTAGGCTCTCGACTCGCCGGCGGTCGCCGGTGCGAGGGGGAAAACAATGTCGAAGAAGTTCTGCCTTGTGGCGCTCGCCGCGCTTGTCACCGTCCTGCCCGCGAATGCCGACACGATCCGCAATGGCTTCTCGGTGGAACGACTGGCGCGAGTGGACGCGGTCCTCGACCAATACGTGAATGAAGGCCGTGTTGCCGGCATCGTGGCGCTGGTGCTGCGCGACGGAAAACCCGTCTATCAGCACGCGGTGGGTTGGGCCGACAAGGAAGCTGGCCGCAAGATGACCATGGACACGGAATTTCGCATTGCCTCGCAGAGCAAGGCGCTCACCAGCGTCGCCATCCTGCAGCTCATGGAGGAAGGCAAGCTCACGGTGAACGATCGCGCCGGCAAGTGGATTCCGACCTTCGAGAAGACCATGGTCAGCACCAAGAACGAGAATGGCGTCGGAACCAGCCTCATCGCGGCCAAGCGGCCCATCACCATTCGTGACCTGCTGACGCATACCGCCGGCATCTCCTATGGCACCGAGCCCGAGATCGCCGCGCAGTACGAAGCCAAGGCGCTGGGCCCGGCGACCGGCTACGGCTACTACTTTTCGGACAAGGACGAGCCCATCTGCGACAGCATCGAACGCCTCGGCACACTGCCCTTTGTCGCGCAGCCCGGCGAAAAATACGTCTACGGCTACAACACCGACATCCTGGGTTGCATCGTCGAAAAAGCCTCCGGCGTTTCGCTCGATGAATTTTTCCGCACCCACATCACCGGCCCGCTGGGCATGAAGGACACGTACTTCTTCCTGCCGGCGGAGAAGCGCGAGCGCTTCGCGGCCGTGTACGGCAGCGACGCCGACGGCAAGGCGGTGCGCCAGCCGGAGGGACAGAAGGGCCAGGGCCACTATGTCGACGGCCCGCGCAAGAGCTTTTCGGGCGGCGCGGGACTCATTTCGACGGCGCGCGACTATGCGACCTTCCTCGAGGCGCTGCGTAATGGCGGCGCGCTCGGCAAGGTGCGCCTTCTCTCGCCGCACGCGGTGCAGCTCATGACCACCAACCAGGTCGGCAAGCTGCGCGGCGAGACTGCCAACGGCTTCGGCTTCGGCTTCGAAACCCAGGATCGTTACGGGACCAGCGGCATGGAGTCGGTGGGCTCCTGGGGCTGGGGCGGCGCCTACGGCACCTGGTACCGCGTCGATCCGGAGGAGCGCCTGACGACGGTCTTGATGATCCAGCTGCTGCCGAACAGCACGGATCTCAAGGACAAGTTCAGCGCGTCTATCTACCAGGCACTCCTTCAGTAGTGACCTCTGAGCTTCGGCAGGAACATGCCGGTGCGTTTGCGGTAGGCGGCATAGTCCGCCGCCAACGCACTGGCGGCGATGCGGCGTTCGTCGTGCAGCGCACGGTGCGTGAGGAACCGCGGGGACAATCACGCAAAAAAGCCGCCGGGCTTCGCGGTCGCTCTCAGCGCCTGGTGGCTATCCAGCGATCGATTTTGGCTTCCAGCACCTCGAGCGGAACCGCGCCGTCCTTGAGAACCTCGTCGTGGAATTCCGCGACGTTGAACTTCGATCCCAACGCCTTCTCGGCGCGCTTGCGCAGTTCCACGATCTTGAGCTGGCCGATCTTGTACGCCAGCGCCTGTCCGGGGATGGCCGCGAAGCGCTCGGCTTCCGATACTGCCCGGGTCTGCTCGGCCGGCGAATTCGCCAGCATGTAGTCGAGCGTCTGCTGCCGCGTCCATCCCTTGAAGTGTATGCCGGTGTCGGTCACCAGCCTGATGGCGCGCCACAATTCGGCGTCGAGCGCACCGAAGCGCGCCACCGGATCCTTGTAGATGCCCATCTCGTATCCCAGGTACTCCGCGTACAGACCCCAGCCCTCGATATAGGCGGTGTCGCGTGAAAAGCGCCGGAACATGGGCAGGTCGGCGAGTTCGCGTTGCAGGGAGATCTGGAAGTGGTGTCCCGGAGCCGCCTCGTGCAGCGACAACGATGCCAGTGCCCAGCGAGGTCGCGCCTTCAGGTCGAAGGAATTCACGTAGAAGATGCCGGGCCGCTTGCCGTCGAGTGACGGCCCCTGGTACTGGCCCGACGAAGCCGAGGCCTCGCGGAACGGCTCGACGAGGCGCACTTCGTAGTCCGTCTTTCGGCCGCAGGTTGAAGTACTTCGGCAGTACGGGCGCCACGTTGGCGCCGAAGGCCTGGTAGGCCGCGAGCAGTTCCTCGCTTCGACTTGAAGTACATGTCGTCGCGCGCCTTCACCCATTCGAAGAAGGCTTTGAGCTCGGGCAGGGTCCTGGTGGACTTGCCGTAACCGAGTTCCTTCGCGACCGCACGCATGCCGTCCTGGATGCGCGCCACTTCATCGAGACCAATCTGGTGCACCTGCGCCGGCGTCATGGCGCGCATGGTGTTGTCGCGCACATTGTGCTGCGTACCAGGCGGCGCCATTGGGCAGCGCGCCACGACCGAAGCTGTCGCGCGTCTTTGGCAGATATTCATCGGCGATGAACGCGCGCAACTTGCGGTAGGCCGGTGTCAGCTGCGTGCCGATGAGGTTGCGGAATGCCGCCGTGAGCCGCTCGCGATCAGCGGCGGAAAAATCCGCCGGCATCTTCGTGACGGGACCCCAGAAAACACTCTTCTCCACGTCATCCACCGCGTTGGCATCGAGCTGCGGCAGCACCTTCTCCATGAGCACGCGCGGCTGCACCACGCCAGCCTTGATGCCTTCGCGCATGTTGACGATGGCCTGCTCGAGGAGCACCGGCACGCGCGCGGCGCGACGCAGCCAGTCCTCGTAGTCCTTGACGGTGACGAACGGCTGCGCGCTGGCGCCGGAGCCGAACTGCGCCATCGAATTGGCGATGTTCCTGAACTGGTCGATGGGCAGGAGCCGGTCGGGAAATTTGAATTCTTCGAGCGCCGACTCGCGGTTGAGCGTGAAGATCTCGTACGACAGCCGGTCCTGCCCCGTCAGTGCATCGGTGCCCTGCGGGCCGACAATCGCGCGCGCGCGATCCAGGTACTTCTGGTGGAAGGCGCGGTCCTGCATCTCGAACTCCTCGGACAGGAAGTTCGGCAGCTCGCCGTTGTAGCGCGGGTCACCCGCGAAGGTCGCGGTGATCGGGTTCAGCTTGAGGTTCTCTTCCCAGAACTCGTCGTACAGCTTGCCGAGTTCCGCGGCCCGGTCGTCCGCGGCCTGGGCGGCGGCGGAGGTCAACACCAGCATCGAAACCAGCAGGAGTTTGCGCATCATGACTAACTACCTTTTCAGGGGCTGCGCCCCACGACGGAAAACGCCGCCCCTTCATGAAAGAGATGGGGCGGCGTCCATGATGAAAAAGAAAGACCCGCATTGAAGCGGGTCTTTCACGTTGGCTGGGGGACTAGGATTCGAACCTAGGTAAACGGAGTCAGAGTCCGTTGTCCTACCGCTAGACGATCCCCCAAAAACTGGCCGTCTGCGAACAATACCAGCGACGTTAACGCTTCGAGTACTGCGGTCCACGACGCGCCTTGCGGCGGCCGACCTTCTTGCGTTCCACCTCGCGCGCATCGCGGGTCACGAAGCCGGCAACACGCAAGGGCTTGCGCAGCTCGGCGTCGTATTCGATGAGCGCGCGCGTGATGCCGTGACGAATGGCGCCGGCCTGGCCGGTGATGCCACCGCCGGAAACCGACACGGTGAAGTCGAACTTGTTCGTCAGCTGCACGGTCTCGAGCGGCTGGCGCACGATCATGCGACCGGTTTCGCGGCCGAAGAACTCGTCGAGAGGACGATCATTCACCGTGATCTTGCCGGAACCCGGCTTCATGTAGACGCGAGCCGCGGCGGTCTTGCGGCGTCCGGTGCCGTAGTTCGGCTTTGCAGTGGCGGGCATTCTTCAGTTCCTTAAATTTCGAGCTGCTTCGGCTGCTGGGCGGCGTGCGGATGTTTATCCCCCGCGAACACATGCAGCTTCTTGTACATCTTGCGGCCGAGCGGGCCCTTGGGGAGCATGCCCTTGACCGCGAATTCGATGGCGCGCTCGGGGTGCTCCTTGAGCAGCTTGCCGAGGGCGATGGACTTGATACCACCGATGGCGCCGGTGTGATGCCAGTAGATCTTGTCGTCGAGCTTGTTGCCCGTGACTTTGATCTTCTCGGCGTTCAACACGACGATGTGATCGCCGGTGTCGACGTGCGGGCTGAAGATCGCCTTGTGCTTGCCCTTGAGGCGCATCGCGATCTGGGTGGCGAGACGGCCGAGCACCTTGTTGGATGCATCGACGACGAACCAGTCGCCGCGCACCGTCTCGTTCTTCGCAAATACAGTAGACATCACTAAAAACTCCAACCACCGGAAGGGCCCACACATCGTCCGCGAAAGAACCCACCAATGAACTCAGTGGAGATCTGACTGGCAGGCCCAGAAAAAGGGGCGCAAGTGTACTCAAGGCCCCCCGGCTTTGCAAAACTCCTGAAGCCCTAAAGGGTTAGGAACCTCGCATTCCGGCCTATAATCGCCCCCATGGCCCGTGGCCCCTCCCTGGACACCTTTATATCGGCTGCCGACCGCGCCCTGCGGGCCCTGCTGGCCCCCGCGGCCGCCGGCCGCCCGCTGCCCGCCGTGCCTCCGCCGCCCACGCAGGATGCGCAGGACGCGGATGCCCAGCTCAGCGCAGATGAGAAGCGCGAGTCGGCCGCCCTGATGCGCGTGAATCATGCCGGCGAAGTAGCGGCGCAGGCGCTGTATCACGCCCAGGCGCTGTTCGCGCGTGATCCGGAGGTACGCGAATTCATGCTGCATGCGGCGCGCGAGGAGACCGATCACCTTGCCTGGTGCGAGGTCCGGCTGCAGGAGTTGGGAAGTCGTCCGAGCCTGCTCAATCCACTCTGGTATGCGGGTTCATTTGGCATTGGCGCCCTGGCCGCTGTGCTCGGTGACCGGGCCAGCCTCGGTTTTGTCGCCGAGACCGAACGTCAGGTCGAAGGCCACTTGACGGGGCATCTCGACCGATTGCCGGAGGGCGACCTGCGCAGTCGTGCCATTGTCGAAGCCATGCGCCATGACGAAGTCGGCCATGGAGAAAAGGCATTGAGCGCCGGCGGAGCTCACCTGCCGACCCCGGTCCGAGAACTCATGCGGCGCACAGCGAGGGTAATGACGCATACTGCGTACCGAATTTGATCGGGCGGCTGTGACGCGGGTCACTGTTAGCCCGTGGCCTTTTGGTTGCGACAGCAGTAAGTTATGTAATACAACTTAATGCAAAGTCGCAGAGAAAGGGCGAACTGATGCAAGCAGCAAGGGAGAGTCAGATGGAAGAGGCGGTCAAACCCCTCAGCGACATACCGGCAATCAATCGCTTTCTGAGTTACTGCCGTATTCGCACTGTTCCGTCGAAAACGGTCGTGATTCATGCGGGCGATCTGCCCGATGTCCTCTACTACATCATCAGCGGCTCGGTCGAAGTGATGGTGGAAGACGAGGAAGGCAACGAAATGGTCCTTGCCTACCTCAACAAGGGTCAGTTCTTCGGCGAGATGGGTCTGTTCCATGAATCGCCGCTGCGCAGCGCCTGGGTCCGTACCCGCAATCACTGCGAGCTCGCGGAAATGACCTATCCGCGCTTCCGCCAGATCGCGGCGGAAAGCCCCGGATTGGTGTTCGAACTCGCCACCCAGCTGGCGACGCGCCTCGATCGCACCAATCGCAAGTTATCCGATCTCGCTTTCGTCGACGTCACCGGCCGCGTCGCGCACGCCATCATGGACCTGTGCGGCGAGCCCGATGCCATGACGCATCCGGAAGGCATGCAGATCAAGGTGAGCCGCCAGGAACTGTCACGACTCGTCGGTTGCTCGCGGGAAATGGCGGGCCGCGTGCTCAAGGTGCTCGAAGACCAGGGCCTGCTGCGCGCCACCGGCAAGACCATCGTCGTGTTCAACGCGCGTCCGAAGATGAAGACGCGTCCGGTCGTCGTGCCCGTCCAGGGCGGCAAGGGAAGCGGCAAGATCAGCAACTCCCGCGTCGAAGATGACGACGATGACGATGATGACGACGACGAATAGATGAACGGGCCAGCGCCCCTCTTCAGCTGAATGAACGCCGGCCCCTGGCCGGCGTTTTCCGTTGTGGGGCGTGAGCCCCTGACAATACGGCGTTTTCCGTTGTCGGGCGTGAGCCCCCTGGCAACCCGCTTTGGAGCGATCCCTCATGCGTCGTATCGCGATCCTGCTGGCCACCCTCGCCACTCCCCTGCTGGCGCAACAACCCGCGCCCACGCCCTCGCTGGTTCGCGAGGGGGTCACCGAAAAACTCACCGATCATGTCTGGGCGATTCCGGACGGCTCCGCCTCTCTGGTTCCCAATGTCGGCATCGTGGTCGGCCAGAAGGCCGTGCTGGTGGTCGATACCGGCATGGGCACGCGCAATGCCGAAGCCGTGCAGCGCGAAGTCGCCAAGGTCGGCGCGGGCAAGCCGATCTACATCGTGACCACGCACGTGCACCCGGAACACGACATGGGCGCGCATGCGTTTCCGAAGGACTCGAAGCTGCTTCGCTCGAAATCCCAGGTCGAAGACATCGCCGCCGGCGCGGGCATGAACCTGGTGCCGCTGTTCGCGTCGCGTTCCGGGCTCAACCAGGAACTGCTCAAGGATGCGAAGCACCGCGACGCCGACATCGTCTTCGATGACGAGTACACGCTCGACCTCGGTGGCCTCGTGGCAAAGATCCGCGCCATGGGCACGAACCACACTCACGGCGACACTGTGGTGTTGGTCGACGGCGTCTTGTTCTCGGGAGACGTGGCGATGAAGCCGCAGCCGGCGTTCACGAACCCGCAGGCGACGATCACGCACTGGCTGGCGAGCCTGGACACGCTTCAGGCCATGAAACCGAAAATCATCGTGCCCAGCCATGGTCCGTTCGGCGGCACGGAAATCATCGAGGGATACCGCGGTTACCTGACGCGAATCCGCGCACGCACCGCCGAGCTCAGGAAATCCGGAAAGACCCAGGACGAGGCGATACAGGTCATCAGCGACGAGATGAATCCGCAATACCCCGACAAGAACCGGCTCGCGGGCGCCGATTCGCGCCGCCTGGGCCGAGGCTAGTTAGCCGCGGCCAGCTTCTGCCCGGCGATCGCGGCACGCATCGCGGCAATCGTCGCCCGGTAGTCACGCGAACCGAAGATCGCGGAACCCGCGACGAACATGTCCGCGCCCGCGCGCGCAATCTCGCCAATATTGTCGACCTTCACGCCGCCATCGATCTCGAGGCGGATCGGCTTGCCGGAGGCATCGATCAGCTTGCGCACGGCGCGCACCTTGTCCAGCACCGAGGGAATGAACTGCTGGCCGCCGAAGCCGGGATTCACCGACATCAGCAACACCAGGTCGAGTTTCTTCAGCGTGTGATCGAGGTAGCTGAGGGGCGTTGCCGGATTCAGCACCAGCCCGGGCATGCAGCCGTGCTCGCGGATCAGCCCGATGGTGCGATCGACGTGATCGCTCGCCTCGGGGTGAAAGGAAATGTACGTGGCGCCCGCCCGGGCGAAATCCGGAATGATGCGATCGACGGGCTTCACCATCAGGTGCACGTCGAGCGGCGCGGTGATGCCGAACTTGCGCAACGCCTCGCACACCATCGGTCCGATGGTGAGGTTGGGCACGTAGTGATTGTCCATCACGTCAAAGTGGATCACGTCAGCGCCCGCATCCAGCACCGATTGGACGTCGGCGCCCAATCTCGCGAAATCCGCGGAGAGAATCGACGGTGCGATCAATGGTGTGTGCATGGCGCAGCAGTTTACCTCTGCCGGGCGGACTTGATCAGCTCGTAGGCCTCGATGATCTGCTGCGTACGCTGCTTGGCGTGTTCCAGCATCGAATCCGGCAGGCCATTGGACTTGAGCTTGTCGGGATGGTGTTTGGAGAGCTGGCGGCGATACGCCTTGGCCACCTCGCCGTCGGAGGCGTTCGGATCGACCTCCAGGATCTGGTAGGCGGCGCCAAGCTGCATGCCTCTGGGTTGTGCCTGGCCGCCCGCGGAACCGCCATTCCGTGCGTTGGCGCGGAATTGCTCGCGGCGGATGCGCAACACGGCCTCCATGTGCGCCAGCTCGATGCGCGACACATCGAGCAGATCGGCGACCTTCTGCATGACGGCGCGGGCCGGGCCCTGCATGTCCACGCCTTCGAGGCAGGCGCGCACCTGGATTTCCAGGAATATCCGCAGCAGGTCCGGGCGGTGCGCGCAAGCTTCGGCGAATTCACGCATGGTGCCTTCCAGGTCGAAGTCCGAATCCTTGCCGCGCGTGAAATGACCGATGGCCGCATGGATCTGCGCACCGTTGAGCCGGAGTTCCGCCATGACCTGGCGCGCCGCCGCGATCTCCGCTTCCGAGACGCGCCCATCGGACTTGGCCACGTGTCCCATGACTTCGAACGTCGACTTGAAGAAACGCACGCCGATTTCGAGCGCTTCGACGTTGGGTCCGCGAGCGCGCGCCGCCACACTCTGATCGTAGAAGTGGCCGAGCACCAGGCCGATGAGCAGGCCCCACATGTTTCGAAACAGCAGCAGTCCGAGGATCGCGCCGACGAGTTTTCCGGTCATGCGCAGCGGGGCGAATTGCTAAGATGCATGGCAACTATGCTACACGACGCCGCGAGTCCGCCCGTCCATACCACCTCGTTGCGGGGCCTGAAAAAGATCCACACCGGCAAGGTGCGCGATATCTACGAGATCGACGCGCGATTCGATGCTCATCGTGACCACCGACCGCTTGTCCGCCTTTGACGTGGTGCTGCCGGATCCGATTCCCGACAAGGGCCGCGTACTCAATTCGATTTCGAATTTCTGGTTCGCACGCACCACGCACATCGTGCCGAATCATCTCACCGGACGCCGCATCGAGGATGTCGTGAGCGATCCCGCCGATCGCGCCATGCTGGCCGATCGCGCGGTCATCGTGAAGCGGCTGAAGACCGTACCGCTGGAAGCGGTGGTGCGCGGTTACGTGATCGGCTCGGGCTGGAAGGATTACCAGAAAACCGGGGCGATCGCCGGCATCAAACTACCTGCCGGGCTCAGGCAGGCCGCGAAGCTGCCACAGACCCTGTTCACGCCGTCCACCAAGGCGGCCATCGGCGACCACGACGAGACCATCAGCATCGAGAAGGCCGCACAGCTGGTCGGCGCCGCGCTCGCGGCCCGGGTGCGCGATACCGCCATCGCGCTTTATGAATTCGCCGCCCAACATGCGCGCCAGCGCGGCATCATCATCGCCGACACCAAGTTCGAGTTCGCGCAGGGTGCCGGCGGCGAGCTGGTGCTGATCGACGAGGTGCTGACGCCGGATTCATCGCGCTTCTGGCCCGCCGATACCTATCGCGAAGGAATCAGCCCGCCGTCCTTCGACAAACAATTCGTGCGCGACTATCTCGAAACGCTCGACTGGAACAAGCAGGCGCCGGGGCCGAAGCTGCCGCCGGAGGTCATCGCCAGGACGAGCGCCAAGTACCTCGAGGCGCTCAAGCGTCTTACTCAGGCCTGACGGCCACCCTCGACGCAGTGCGATTGTGCCCAGGCTGAAAGATGCGCATGCATTGCACGCACACCGTCGGTGAGTGCCGCGGGCCCGGGCTGCAGGATGATCGATGACTTGATCTCGTAGAGCTGCCCGTCGCGCACCGCCGGCACCTCGCTCCAGCCGGCGTCGCGCCACGACGTGCTCGGGCCGGAACTTCTTGCCACACCAGGATCCGAAGATCACGTCGGGTGAGCGACGCGGGACTTCGAGCGGATCGGCGATGATGCGGTTCCTGCCCAACGGTTCGCGCGCCAGTTCCGGAAAGCAATCTTCACCCCCTGCGACTCCGATGAGCTCCGACACCCAGCGGATCCCGGAAATCTGCGGCTCATCCCATTCCTCGAAGTACACGCGCGGCCGGCGCGCGAAGCGCACGGCGGCGGCGCGCACCGCGTCGAGGCCGGCCTCGAGCTCGTCGACCAGCGCCGCTGCCTTCGGCGCGCAACCCACCATGGCTCCCAGCATCGCGATCATGCGCAGGATTTCGGCGACGCTGCGATGGTTGAAGACATGCACCTCGATGCCGGCGCGAATCAGCTCGGCGGCGATGTCGGCCTGCAGGTCCGAGAAGCCGAGCACCAGGTCGGGCTGCAACTCCACGATCTTGTCGATTTTCGCGCTGGTGAACGCCGACACTTTCGGCTTCTCGCGCCGCGCGCGCGGCGGGCGCACGGTGAAACCCGAGATGCCGACGATGCGCCGCTCCTCGCCGAGCAGATAGAGGGTCTCGGTGGTCTCCTCGGTGAGACACACGATGCGCGTGGGATACGTGGCGGGCATGCGCATGCAATCTAATCGTGACACCGCTGTGTCGGCCACCTATTCTTGCGCCACGATGTATGTCGCGTTCTGGAACTGGCTGGACCGGTACCTCTTCGGTGAGTATTCCGAAGGCGCAACGCCCGGGGCCTTGACGCTGCGGCTGTTGCGTTATCCGTACGCGATCCTGCGCGACCTGTCGCGCGGCGGCATCAATCTCTACGCCATGGGCCTGGTCTATGCGACGCTGCTGTCGCTGATACCGCTGATCGCGTTCGCTTTTGCGGTGCTCAAGGCTTTCGGCGCACACCGCGAATTGTCGCCTTTGATCGAGGAATTCTTCCGCCCACTCGGCACGGCCGGCGCCGCGGATCTCACTCATCGCGTCATGGAATTCGCCGACAGCGTGAGCACCGGTCTGGTCGGCTCGGTGGGTCTCGCGCTGTTGTTGTGGACCTTGTTAGGCACCATCAAGAAAGTGGAGGACGGCTTCAACTTCGTCTGGCGCGTCGAACACGCGCGCAGCTTTGCCCGGCGGGTCACGGAGTACATCGCGCTGCTCATCGTCGGACCCATCGTGGTGGTGAGTTTCATCGGCCTGTCCCATCGTGCGCTCGACAGCACCGCGGGGCTCGGCCGTTACATGCCATTCTGGGACCGACTGACGGGCTGGTCGCTCGAAGCCGCGCCCTTTTTCATGGTCACCGCGATCTTCACGGCGGTGTACATGTTCGTACCGAACACCAAGGTGAAATGGAAACCCGCGCTCATCGGCGGCGTGGGTGCCGGCATGCTGTGGGTGGTTGTCGGGCAATTGTTCACCGCTTTCGTGGTCTACACCACGCGGCTCTCCGTGGTGTATGCCGGCTTCGCCATCATCGTCGCGGCGCTGCTGTGGACCTATTTCGGCTGGCTGATCCTGCTGGTCGGCGCGCAACTCTCGTTCTACGTGCAGAACCGCAACTACCTGCGGCTCGGCCTCACCGAGCTGCGCCTGTCCGCCGTGCAGCGCGAGCAACTCACGCTCAAGGTCATGTACCTGGTGGCCCGCTCCTATCACGATGGCAAGACCCGCTGGACGGTCGATGCCGTGGCCCACGAGCTGGGTATGCCGGGCATTGCGATCTCGCGCGTGGTGAACGCGCTGGAAGCCGCGTACCTGGTCACGCTGAGCGACGATGAACACCTGCTGCCGGCGCGTGACCCGGGCAAGATCTCCATCCAGGAGATCATCGACATCGCGCGCAACGAGAAGGCCGGCCAGGTCGCGCCGCGCTACGTGAAGATGCCGACGGTGGATGCCATCAGCTCGAAGATGGACGAGGCCTGGCGCAAGAGCTGTGGCGACACCACGCTGCGCGATCTCGTCGAACAATCATGAATAATGGGGACATCCCTATTTTCCTTCGAGGGAAAATAGGAATGTCCCCATTATTGCCAGAGTTTGCGGCTGGCGAGCCGCGCACCTTCGGCCATCGCGGCGAGCTTCAGGTAGACGATGTCGGGATCGACGGCGCCGAAACCCGCGAAAGTGCTGAAGCCGCAGTCCGAGCCGGCCATGACGCGCTCCTTTCCCACGATGTCTGCGAATCGCAGCAGCCGCTCGGCCACGAGCTCGGGATGTTCGACGTAGTTGGTGGTCGAGCTCAGCACGCCGGGGATCAGGATCTTGTCGTCCGGCAGCTGCGCGTCGCGAAACACCGTCCACTCGTGGGCGTGGCGCGGATTGGCGGCCTCGAACAGCAAGGCCTGGGGCTTGGCCTTGAGCAGCACCGGCAGCAGGTCGCTCATCGGCACATCGTGATGATGCGGCCCTTCGTAGTTGCCCCAGCAGCAATGCATGCGCACGCGCGCAGCCGGCACATTGCGCAACGCATGGTTCAGAACCTCGACGTGCTGCGCGGCGCGCGCCAGGTACTCGGCCACCGTGGCGTTGCGGTACATGGTGTGCCGGCCCATGCCCAGGTCCGGCGCATCGATCTGCACCAGGAAGCCGGCGGCGATGATCGCCTCGTATTCGACGCGTAATGCCTCGGCCACGGCCTCGAGATATTCGTCGGCCGTCTTGTAGAAATCGTTGGGCTGGAACAGCGCGATCACACCCGGCGAGGCGGCGTTGAGGAAGGCGTCCGCCGGCTTGCCGGCGGACACGCCGCGCCGGAAATTGCGCAGGTCCTCCTGCAGCGGCTCCAGGGTCTTGGTGCGGATCTCGCCGACGCAGCGTGGCCGGCGGTATTTCGCCGTGGAGCCGAGCTTCGCGAGTTTCTCGAGCAGTCGCGGGAATTCGACCAGGTCCTGTCCGGGTTCACGGGGCGTATCGCCGGCGAAACCGGTGAAGCGGTCCGCGACATAGGTGGCGTAGCTGATCTTGCTCATCTCGCCGTCGCTGACTATGTCGATGCCGGCGGCTACCTGCCGCTTCACGACTTCCTCGGTGGCATCGGCGATCACGCGCGCGGCCGCAGCTGCATCCGTGATCGTGCCGTGCTCGCGCGCGAACAACACGTCGGTGACCGCCTGTGATCGAGGCAGACTGCCGACGTGCGTGGTGAGGATGCGATCGGTGCTGGTGCGCATCAACGATAGGTATTGTTCGAGGTGTGATCGCCCGCCAGCCAGCGCTTGAGCTCGGTGTGCGCCTTGCCGAGCGCATTGCGGTTGATGTTCTCGACTTCCGGATGATCGAGCGTGAACTCGACGATCATGCCGTTGGGATCGGTGACGTATACCGAGCGGCAGTAGCCGTGCTCGAGCACGAAGGACTGCGGCTCCTGGTAGCCGGCGTCCTTGAGCCGCTTCTCGATGCCCTGCTGAGTTTCTGCATCGACATTGAGCGCGATATGGTGGAACGGCGTGAACGGCATCTGGGGACCGAACTGCTCCTGGTCGCCCTGCTCCGCGAACTGGAAAAACGCCAGCGCACCGCCGTCGCCGAGGCCGAAGAAACAATGCGCATAGGTGCGCTCGGCACCGAACAACATGTCCTTCTCACACCAGGTCGCCAGCAGCGGCAGGCCGATGATCTCCTCGTAGAATTTTCGGGTTGCCTCGAGGTCCTTCGATACGTAGGCGGTATGGTGCAGGCGCGAGGGCAATTTCGCTTTCGTGGCCATGACTATCTACTCCGGATCAGAATGAATAACTGAACTCGACGCCGTAGCGTAGCGGCAGCGCGCGGAACAGGAATCCGCCCGGCGAGAACTCGGCGTTGTACTCCTCGTCGGTGAGATTCTGCGACCAGGCCGTCACCGCCCATTTCTCGCCTTCCAGCCCGAGGCGCAGGTCGACGACGTCGATCGGATCGCGCGAGGTCACATTGTACGGCTCCCACCAGGTCCTGCCGACATGCCGGTAGTCAGCGCGCAGCGCGAGCGCAAGGCTGTCGCCGAGCGGCTGGCGCCATTGCGCGCCCAGGTTGTAAGTGACCTCGGACACCAGCGGCGCCTGGTTCCCGATCACCGACGGGTCTTCCATGTCGGTGATCTCGCTGTCCGTCCAGCCCGCGCTGGCGAACAACTCCAGGTTGTCGGTCACCTGCCCACTGATTTCGAGTTCCGCACCCTGGTAGTCGGCATCCAGGTTGCCGAGATTCTGGGTCGAGTTCGCGGCGAGGAACACGAAGAAATAGCCGTTGGTTGATTCAGTATCGAACACCGACACGCCGATGTTCAGGCGTCGGTCGAGAAACTGCCCCTTGAACCCGACTTCCCAGGTGTCGGCGACCTCGGCCTCGAAGATGTCGTTGACGCCGGCAATGCCGCTGGCATCCGCCACCGCACCCACGCCGGTCTGGTTGAATCCACCGCTGCGAAAGCCGCGGCTCCAGCCGCCATAGAAAGTCATGTCCTCGTTGGGCTTATAGCGAAAGGTCAACTTGGGCTGGGTTTCGCTGAACGTTTCGCTGCGCACCTCGCCCGTGGAAGCGGACGGATCCGGCAGGAATGCCGTTGGTGTCTCGGTGGTGTTCTCGCGCTTGTCCACGTCGTAGCGCACGGCCACATCGAGTTCGAACTGCTCGTCGAGTTCGAGAACCACGTCGCCGAACACCGCCCAGGCATCGTTGTCCTGGGTGTCGGCCAGGAACGTGGCGCTCGGGTTGTTTCCCGTCAGGCGCGGCTCGTGATAGACGGGGAAAACTCCCGTGCCGTCGTCCACCATGTTGCCGGTGGAGATGAACCGGTCGGTGTGCACGAAGTAGCCACCGAGAATCCAGCGGACTTTGCCCTCGTCCGATGAACTGAAGCGAATTTCCTGGCTCCAGGATTCCAGATCGAGGAACTGGCTCTGGTTGAGATCGAATCCAAGCAGCACGTTGAAGATCGAATTGGCGGCCGGTCGAAAATCGTAGGCGTCGCCGGTGATGATCTCCTCGGTGGAGTTGTAGGCCGAGACCGAGGTCAACGTACCGCCACCCAGGTCGAAGTTGAGCCGCAGCGCTCCGGTAAGCAGGTCACGCTCGTCGATGCCCGTCTGGTCGACCTGGATGGGGCTGGTGACGTCATTTGCGTTGGGTGGTGTGGTGAAGGTGGCGAACGGATTCGCTTCGACGTCGCGCGGGATCACGAAATAGAAGCCCCGCGTGTCGAGGTTCTCGTACGACAGACGCACGTCGCCCGAGAAGGTCTCGCTCGGTTCGAAGTCCAGGCGCAGGCGTGCCGACAGGCTCTCGACCGGATCGGCCATGCCGCCGAGGAACGTGCTCGGCAGAAAACCGTCGGTGTCGTAGTAGGAAACCGAGGCGCGGTAGCCGAACGTGTCGCCCAGCGGCCCACTGATCCCGGCCTGCGCACGCATCGAGTTTTCGTTGCCGTAGCCGAGCTTCACGCGGCCTTCGAACTCATCGCCCGGTGCCTTGGTCTGGATGATGATGGCGCCGCCGATGGCGTTGCGTCCGTACACCGCGCCCTGCGGTCCTTTCAGGACTTCGATCTGTTCGATGTCGAACAGCTCCTGGTTGAACTCCGCGGGGTTTGTTTCGAGCACGCCGTCGACCAGCACGGCGACCGAAGGCTCGCTGTTGCGCGCCTGCGAGATGCCTCGTATCACCACGAAGGCGTTACCGGCATTCTGCGTTTCAACCAGCGTCATGTTCGGTACACGCGCGATGAAATCGGCAGGCCGGTCGATACCCGCGGCCTCGATGGTCTCGCTGGTGAACACGTTGACCGTCATCGGAACGTCCTTGAACGTTTCGCTGCGCCGGCGGGCGGTGACCAGGACCTCTTCGACCTCCTCGGATACGGGCGTTGCGTTTTGCGCCTGCGCGGGCGTGCCGCCAGTCAAAAAGAACGGCCGCCGCAACAGCGGCACCGATGAGTCCCAGCGAGTTCAACTTCTTCGGAAGGTGCATATGAAACTCCTACGCGGCGCGCGACAGTTCTGTGCGTACGATCGCGGCGCCGGCGACCATGGCTTTGAGTTTTCCAAGAGCGGATTCACGCGGCAGGTATTTCATGCCGCAGTCGGGAGCGAGAATGATGTTCTCGGCGGGTACGTAGGGCAGCGCGCGGCGAATGCGCGCGGCGACGTCTTCCGCCGTTTCGATATTCGGATCTGCAAGGTCCAGCACGCCTAACAGAATCTTCTTGTCCTTGAGCGGAACGAGCGCGCTGCAGTCGAGCTTCGATTGCGCGGTCTCGACCGACACCTGGCGGCAGCTGCAGCCCGCGAGCTCGGGCAGGAAGGAATAGGCCGACGGCCGGGCGTGGATGATGGCCGCGTAACCGAAGCAGATGTGCACCGCGGTCGTCCCGGTAACGCCCTCGAGTGCCTGGTTGAGCGCCTTGAGTCCATATGCGCGAGCCTCCTCGGGACGCGCCTGCATGTAAGGCTCGTCGATCTGCACCACGTCGGCGCCGGCGGCGAACAGGTCGCGGATCTCGCCGTTCACCGCGCGTGCGTAGTCCATCGCGGCCGCTTCCCGGCTGCCGCCGTACGCGTCGATCTGTGCCTGCTGCGCCATCGTGAACGGACCCGGCACCGTGACCTTCACCTGCTTGCTGGTATGCGCGCGCAGGAATTTCAGGTCGTCCACCTGCACGGCGTGTTTGCGGCGAATGGTGCCGACCACGCGCGGCACCGGGTTCGGATGCCCGCTGCGGTCGATGGCCGTGCCCGGGTTGTCGAGGTCCACGCCTTCGAGCGCCGTGGCGAATCGATTCGAATAACTCTCGCGGCGAATTTCCCCGTCGGTGACGATGTCGAGTCCGGCTTCTTCCTGCGCGCGGATCGCCAGCAGCGTGGCATCGTTCTGCGCTTCCTCGAGAAAGGCCTCAGCGACGCGCCACAACTCACGGGCTCGCACGCGCGGCGGAAAACGCCCGGCGAGTTTCTTCCGGTCGATGAGCCACTCCGGCTGCGGCAGGCTGCCCACGAGCGTGGTCGGAAACAGTCTGCGGTTGGTCTCGCTCATGCCTGTCACCCCATTCCCATGGCGCGGCGCGGCGCCGCCCCGTCCATGCCCGCCGGCCAATGCCGGCTGTCGTTCACCGCCGCACGGATCTCGGCACCGTGCTGGTCGAGCAGTGGCGCGGCGCTGACCGCGCGGGCGCGTTCGCCGTCGAACTGCAGAGCCGGGCGCACGGCTTCACGTCCACCCTGCTGCGCGCCGTTCACCGGAACGATGAGCCCCAGGTGCCCGACCTGCGGATCCTCGACCACGGCGTCGATGCCGTTGATCGGCGCGAACGGCACGTCGTTGGCGTTGAGTCGCTCGCACCACTCGAGTTGCGAGTGGCGCCGGAAGCGCCGGTCGAGCTCCTCGCCCAGCGCCTCGTAGTTGGCGATGCGCGCCAGGCGCTCGCTGAAGCGCGAGTCGCGCGCGAGCTCGTCGGCGTCCAGCGCCTTGACCAGCCCCAGCCAGAATTTTTCCAGCGACGAAAGATGGATGGCGATGAGCTTGCCGTCGGCGGTGCGCAGGATGTAGGCCTGCGCGAGGCGCGGGCGGTCCGACGATTTCGGCACCGCACCCAGCGCGAAAAACGCCGCGAAAGGCTCGACGGCGAAATGCGCCATGGCTTCCAGCATGGATACTTCGACCAGCTTGCCGCGGCCGGAGCTGGCGCGCTCGAGCAGCGCGCCCAGCACGCCGAAGGCCGCGTAAATCCCGGTGATCGCGTCGGCGAGCGCCGGCCCGAGGAACCGCGGCCGATCCGCATCGACCACCACGCTCAGGAAGCCGGACAGCGCCTGCGCCACCGAGTCGTAACTGGGACGCTCCACGTACGGGCCGTTCGCGCCAAAGCCGCTGATCGAGCAATACACCAGGCGCGGGTTCAGCTCGCGCATCCGCGCGGGCCCCGCGCCTAACTTCTCGGCGGTGCCCGGGCGGAAATTCTGGATGTAGACGTCGGCCTCGCTGACCAGCCGCTCGAACAGCTCGCGGTCCGCGGCCTGCTTGAGGTCGCAGACGATGCTGCGCTTGTTGCGGTTGTAGGCCTGGAAATGTGGCGAATACATCCCGCCCTGGTAGGCGCGATACGGGTCGCCGCCGGGGCTTTCGACCTTGATCACGTCGGCGCCGAGATCGGCGAGCATCATCCCCGCGCACGGGCCGGTGATGAACGTGCCCTGTTCCACGATCTTCACGCCACGCAGGACCGGTTGTATCGCCATGCCCGCGCCGCTCAGCCGTCGCCCGGCACGAAGCCGTCGGGTCGCTGGCCGTCGTAGTCGATGGCGCTCGAGCCCGAGTCGGCGATGACGAAACCGATCGGACGTTGTTGCTCCTCGGTGAGATGGGCGATGAGACCGGCGGTGCGCGCCAGTATCGGTACGCCCTTGACCGCGAACAGCGGATACCCGGCGTCGAGCAGCACGGCGGCAATCGCGGCGGACACGTTCATCGCCAGCGGTTTGCCCCAGATCTCCGGCACCAGGCGCTCGACCAGGGCCGCGATCTCCATGTGCCGCCCGGCGATGCCCGCTTCGGTGGCCACTGCCAGCAGGCGTGTCACGCGCGGATCCTGGCGCTTGTGCAGGGGATGGCCGTAGCCGGGCACCGGCCGGCGTGTCGCGCGCAGGTCACCCAGCGCCGTGCGCGCCGCCGCCTCGGGTGAATCGCCGGCCGCCTGCGCGAGGATGCCCGCAAAAAGCCGCGCGGCGGCCTCGGCGGAACCCAGGATGACCGAACCGCAACCGAGAATTCCCGCGGCCACCGCACCCTGCAATGCCTCGGGCGCCGCGGCCAGTGTCATGCGGCCCGCGGCAACACTGGGAACCAGTCCGTGCTCGGCGATGGCCACCAGCGTGGCGTCCAGCACGCGGCGCTGTGCGGCACCCGGGAGCTCGCCCGTGATGAGCAGCCAGACGTGGTCGGTGAAGCTGATCGCACCGACCAGCTCGCCGCACAAGTCGCGTCCACGCACCACGATCGTCTCCGCATTGGACGCGGAAATCGCCGAGCTGCGCTGCGCCTGCGAGCCAATCTTCATCGCGAACCCCTCGTGCACCCCGTCGTTTTTTCGCATAGCGAAATCGAATTCGATTAACGAAGGCGCACGATGATGCTGAACCGGCGCGCCCTGCCGCGTCAAGCCAGGGCGAGTCCCGGCACGGGCTTTCAATTTCTTCGCATACCGAAATAGACTTCGCGGCCATGCCTGCGAAGAACAGCGTCCGCCGCGAAGCGATGGGAGGTCTTGCCAAGGGCCTCGCGGTCATCAAGTCCTTTTCCCGCGACCATTCGGCGCTGACACTCAGCGAGATCGCCGCGTCGGCGCGCATGCCCGCGGCAACCGCGCGCCGCTGCCTGCTGACACTCGAGGAGCTCGGCTACGTGACGCGCCGCGGGCGCGCGTTCCTGCTGCGGCCCAAGGTGCTGGAGCTCGGCGCCGCCTATCTGGAATCGATGGACATCGAGCACCTCACCAAGACTCATCTCGAGGAGCTGGCGCGTCTCACGGGCGATTCGGCGGCCCTGTCGGTGCTCGACGCCAACGACATCGTGTACGTCGCGAGGACCTCGGTGCGCACACTGGTGCGTCTCGAAGCCCATGTCGGCAGCCGGTTTCCCGCCCACGTCACCTCGATGGGTCGCGTGCTCCTGGCGGGCCTGTCACCCGAGAATCTCGACCAGTACTTCCGCACGCAGAAATTCGTGGCGCTGACCACGCAGACGGTGACCGACCCGCGCAAATTGCGCCAGCTCATCGAGGAATGCCGCCGCAGCGGCTATTCGGCCGTCGAAGACGAGCTGGCGTACGGCGTGGTGGCGGTCGCCGTGCCGGTGTTCGACCAGTCGGGCCGCGTGGTCGCGGCGCTCAACAGCTCGAGCCATTCGCGGCGCGTTGCCAAGGCTTCGCTGGTGCGCCAGCGCCTGGCGATGCTGCGCAAGGCGAGCCGCGAGATCTCGGTCGAACTCGCGCGCGTACCCGGCATCGCGCTGAGCGCCCAGACCTGAACGCGGCCGCGCCGACACTGCTTGACGCTGCCCGGCGTCCGCCCTAGCCTGTTTGCGAAATCTTTTTCGATATGCGAAATAAATGAACCGCGCGCACCGCGAGCTGCAGTTGCCGGGCGCCCGTCTGCGTTACCGCGACGACGGCGCCGGCCGCGCCGTGGTCTTCGTGCACGGCTGGACTCTCGATCTCGACGTCTGGGATCCGCAACTGGCGCTGGCCGCGGAGCTGCGCGTGCTGCGTTACGACCGGCGCGGCTTCGGCCTGTCCTCGGGAATCCCGTCGCTGGACTCGGACATCGACGACCTGGGCGCGCTGCTCTACGCGCTCGGGGTAGTTAGCCCATTGCTGGTGGGCATGTCGCAGGGCGCGCGCGTGGTGCTCGAGTTCGCGGCCCGACACCCGGGCGTCGCCTCCGGCCTGGTGCTCGACGGCCCGCCACCGCTGGCGGCGACCGGCGACCCGCACGCCGACGCTGCGGATCTGCCGATGGAGTACTTCCGCGAGCTCGCCGCGCGCGACGGCCTGGACGCCTTCCGCCGCCAGTGGAGCGCGCACCCGCTCACCCGGTTGCTGACCGGCGACGCGCGCATGCACACACTGCTGGCGCGCATCCTGGCGCGTTATCCGGGCCACGATCTCGGCGCCGCGGACGCCACGCGTGAAACCCTCGACGCAACCCTGCTGGCGCAGGTGCGCACCCCGGCGCTGATCGTGAATGGCGCGCGCGACTCCGAGGCGCGACGCCGCGCGGGGCTGGCATTGCGCGCCGCCCTGCCGGCCGCCGAACACGTGTTCATCCCGCAGGCCGGACACCTGCCGAATCTCGACGCACCGCTTGCCTACAACCAGATCATGTCCGAGTTCGCACGCCGCCACCTGCCGGCGGCCGCGTAGTTAGTCAACAGGGAAACGCAATGACAAAAATACTCGTGCTCTACCACAGCTGCTACGGACACGTGGAACAGATGGCCTACGCGCAGGCCGAAGGCGCGCGGCGCGTTGCCTGGCGCGGACGTGATCGTCAAACGCGTGCCCGAACTGATCAGCGAGGAAGCGGCGCGCGCCGCGAAGTTCAAGATGGACCAGCCGGCGCCGATCGCCGACCCGAACGAACTCGAGCAGTACGACGGCTTCATCTTCGGCACCGGCACGCGCTTCGGAAACATGACCGCGCAGATGCGCAACTTCATGGATTCGACCGGCACGTTGTGGTTCCGCCATGCGCTGGTGGGCAAGGTGGGCAGCGTCTTCACCTGCACCGCCAGCCAGCACGGCGGACAGGAGACGACCATCACCTCGTTCCATACCACGCTGCTGCATTTCGGCATGCTCATCGTCGGATTGCCGTACACCTACAAGGATCTGGGCACCATGCGCGAGGTGACCGGCGGCACTCCCTACGGCGCCAGCTCCATCACCGGCGCCGGACCCGAGGCGCGCATGCCAAGTGCGCTCGAGCTCGACATGTGCAAGTACCAGGGTGAACACGTGACGCGCGTTACGCGCGATCTCGCCGCGGGCCGCGCGACCGGCCCATAGACTGTCATTCAGATTGACGGAGGGGACTTGCGATGACCCAGCAGCCTGCGGGAACGCTTCCGGATGCGGGCAAGGCGGCCAATACGCCGTTCCGCTTCTACGACAATCGCCAGAAGTACCTGGCGTTCGTCAATACCTGCAACGAAAAGCAGAAGGTGGCGGATCGCGCCGCCCACGAGCTGCAGGAGATTCGCCCGGTACCCCCGGCCTTGCGGTTGTTCGATGCCGGCATGGGAGACGCGACGGTACTCGCCAGGCTGATGCGCAGTGCCCACGCCTCGCTGGCCTGCCGTACCGCAACTCGTGGTCGCCAAGGAGATCAGCCGCGAGGACGTGCGGCTCGGTCTCGAAAAGATGCCCGATCGTTTCCTCGAGCATCCCACCACGGTGCTGGTGGTGACCAACCTGCAGTACGCCGACGCGCCTGCACTGCGGCCACGCGAAGCCTCCGATCTCACGCGCCTCAACTGGCAGGTACTGCGGCTCAAGGGAAACTCCTCGCACGATTACGCGCGGCAGATCGACGGGCTGGGTGCGGTTCTCGACTACGGCTGGGCCACACGGCCCAGTGAAGCGAGCGGCAACCCCGTCTACGTGCGGCCCTCGGTGCTGGTGATCTTTCGCGACGACCACGCCTTCATGCTCGACAGCGTGATTCCCCGACCCGAATCACCGGCGGTGGAATACGACTTCATCCTCGCCTCACAACCCTGGCGGGCGCGCATGACGGCGCAATTCAAGGTGGGCAAGGTGTTGTTGCCGCTGGTGCGCCGGCTCGCTTCCGGTGGTCGGATGCTGGTGATCCAGTCGCGCGGCGACGATCCGGGGCTCGAGATCGTGCGCGCGTTGTGGCCCGGTGAGTCGCCCTTCCAGGTCGACCGCCACAAGCTGCTCGCGGAGCTGCGCAGTGCGCTCGGCGCTGATACGGCGCGTTACTCGATGCCCGATCCCCCCGACAGCGAAGCACTGTTCCGTTACGAGATGCACACGCTGCCCGCGGAGGTCGGCGATCGCATCGGCACCTCGATGTTGTTCGCCGCCTGGAATGCGGCCATCTACGTCAACCAGATCGAAGACGAACGTCTCGGTGAAGTGGTCGCGAATGGCAGGTATCTCGACGCCACGCAGGCCGTGCTGCGCCGGCACGGAGGCCTGTGGTTCAACGACGAGTCGTTCGTGGTCAGCCGCAGGACGTGAGCTGGTTAGTCGCCGGCGATGGTCATTTCGGAGATCAGGATCGAACCCACGCGCACGCTGCCGCGCAGATCGATGTCGCTGCCAATAGCCGCAATGTTGCGGTACATGTCTTTCAGGTTGCCGGCGATGGTGATCTCGTGCACGGGATAGGTGATCGCGCCATTCTCCACCCAGAATCCGGACGCACCGCGTGAATAGTCACCGGTTACGCCGTTGACGCCCTGTCCCATGAGCTCGGTGACCAGCAGCCCGGTGCCGAGTTCGCGCGTCAAAGCGTCAACCCCAAGTCCGCCGGATTTCGATTCGACCAGCAGGTTGTGATTGCCGCCGGCATTGCCGGTGGTCTTGAGACCCAGCTTGCGCGCCGAGTAACTGCCGAGCACGTAGCCTTGAAGCGTGCCGTCGCGAACCAGCTCACGGTCACGGGTGGCGACTCCCTCGGAATCGAACGGAGTGCTGCCCAGCCCCTTGGGAATATGCGGCCGTTCGCGCAGCTCGAAGAAGTCCGGAAACAGCTGCTGCCCCGCGGCGCCTAACAGGAATGAGCTCTTGCGATACTGGCTGCCGCCGCGCACCGCCCCGAGGAAATGCCCGATGAGCCCGCGCGCGACTTCGGGCGAGAACAACACGCGCGCACGTTGCGTGGTCAGTTTTCGCGCTCGCAGGCGTGCGACCGCGCGCTCGCCCGCCCTGCGGCCGATGGACTCGGCGGATTCCAGGTCGCGCGCGTCACGCGCCGAGCTGTACCAGTAGTCGCGCTGCATGTCCTCACCGACCTGCGCCAGCAGCACGCAGCTGATGCTGTGGCTGGTGGACGGGTAGCCGCCCAGAAAACCGTGCGAGTTTCCGTACACGCGCACACCCCGGTGATTGCCAACCGTCGCGCCTTCGGAATTGGTGATGCGCGTGTCCACCTCGCGACCCGCGGCTTCGCAGGTGCGCGCGCATTCGACCGCCTGCTCCGGCGACATGTCCCACGGATGATCGAGGTCGAGATCCGGGACATCACGCGCCAGCTCCTCGGGATCTGCCAGGCCCGAGCAATCGTCTTCGGCGGTATAACGCGCGATATCGCAAGCTTTTTCCACGGTCTCGGACACCGCCCGTGCCGACAGGTCCGCGGTGCTCGCGGAGCCCTTGCGCTTGCCGAAATAGACGGTAAGCCCCATGCCCCGGTCACGCTGGTATTCGACCGTCTCCACCTCGCCGAGGCGTACCGTGGTCGTGAGCCCTTTCTGCAGGCTCACATCCGCCTCGGCCTGGCTCGCCCCCAGCTGGCGCGCACGCGCCAGCGCGTCCGCAACGATGTTCTTGAGTTCCGGGATGCGGGTGCCGTCGACTTCCTGGCGCGGCTCGAGCTGCTTCGATTGAACAGGGGATTGCATGGCAGAATTGTACGATGCAGGAGGACGAGGAAAGTCGCGAATTCGGGGGGCGCCCGAGCAAGAGTGCGCGTAAACGCGAAGCCGCCGCGGCGCAGGACCTGGGGACGAAACTCATCGATCTCAAGGAATCCGACCTGCGTGAGCTGAATCTCGGCGAGAAACTGCTCGATGCCATCCTGCTCGCCAAGCGCATCACCCAGCGCGGCGGCCTGGCGCGCCAGCGGCAGTACATCGGCAAGCTCATGCGAGACATCGACACCGCGCCGATCGAAGCGGCGCTCGGTGCGAAGTCGCGCGCCACCGCCCTCGACGCGGAAAAGCACAAGCGCATCGAAGCGTGGCGGACGCGCCTGCTGATCGAAGGACCCGCGGCGCTCGACGATCTCGTCAAATGGTGTCCACAAGCCGACCGCAAATCCCTGCAGACGCTCATCGGCAAGGCCACCGGGGCGCGGGTCGATCCCGGCAGCCGCGAGGCCGCCTCGCGCGAGTTGTTTCGTACGCTGCGCAGCTTGTTTGAAGCTTCTTCGTGACGACCCCACGCCGCACAGCTAGTATTTCGCGATGAAACCACTGGTCGGCATCATCATGGGTTCGTCTTCCGACTGGGAGACGATGCGCGCCGCGGCCGAGGCACTCGACAAGCTGGGCGTGCCCTACGAGACACGCGTGGTTTCCGCCCATCGCACGCCGGACCTGTTGTTCGAGTACGCCGCGCAGGCCCAGGGACGCGGCATCGAGGTCATCATCGCCGGTGCGGGCGGCGCTGCCCATCTACCGGGCATGGCGGCAGCGAAAACCACGCTGCCGGTGCTGGGCGTTCCGGTGCAGTCGAAGTCGCTGAACGGGCTGGACTCGCTGCTGTCCATCGTGCAGATGCCGGCCGGAATTCCGGTGGCCACGTTTGCGATCGGCCCGGCCGGCGCCACCAATGCGGGGCTCGCCGCCGCCGCCATCCTCGCTAACAAGCGCCCGGAAATCGACGCGGCGCTCAAGAAGTTCCGCAGCGAGCAGACGGCGAAAGTACTGGCCCATTCTGATCCAAGAATGGCGGATCCCGCCGCCGCAAAATGAAATTGGGCATCGTCGGTGCCGGGCAACTCGGCCGCATGATGGCCCTGGCCGGCTATCCACTCGGCCTCGAATTCCTGTTTCTCGACCGCGACGCGCGCACACCGGGCGGACAAGTGGCGCCCATCCTCCAGGGCGCACTCACCGACCGCGGATTGCTGGGCCAGCTCAGCGAACGTTGCGACGTCGTGACCTTCGACTGGGAGAACATTCCCGTCGAGGCGCTGGAAACGCTTCCCGGAAAGGCGCGCATTGCCCCGCCGCTGCGGGCACTTGCGGCCGCGCAGGATCGGCTCAGCGAAAAGCGCACCTTCGATCTGCTGGGCATCACGACCACGCGTTATGCCGCCGTGGATTCGCGCGCCGGGCTCGACGCGGCGGTGCGCGCCATCGGGATGCCGGGCGTGCTGAAGACGCGCACATTGGGCTACGACGGCAAGGGCCAGTTCGTACTGCGGGCGCCTGCAGATCTGGATGCGGGCTGGGCCGCGCTCGGCAACGCGCCGCTGCTCTACGAGAACCTGGTGCCCTTCGACAAGGAGGTCTCCATCATCGCGGTGCGCGGCACAGGATGGCGGCATCGTCTTCTATCCACTCAACCTGAACGTGCACCGCGCAGGCATCCTGCGGCTGACACGCGCGCCGTTCATCAATGCCGCGCTCACACGCCAGGCGCAACGCGCCGCGCGTCGGCTGCTGGAACACTTCAACTACGTGGGCGTGCTCACCATCGAGTTCTTCGCCTCCCGTGGCCGGCTGATCGCGAACGAAATGGCCCCGCGCGTGCACAATTCCGGGCACTGGACCATCGAAGGCGCAGAGACCAGTCAGTTCGAAAACCACGTGCGCGCGATTGCCGGTCTGCCGCTGGGAAGCACAGCGGTACGCGGCCACGCGGCCATGATCAATCTAGTGGGCGAGTTGCCCGCGCGCGACGTCCTGCTGGCACAGCCAGGCCTGCACTGGCATGACTACGGCAAGAGCGCCCGTCCCGGCCGCAAGCTAGGCCACATCACCCTGGTGGAAAAGACCGCCCGGCAGCGTGATATTCGGGCCTTCAAGGTACTGGGACGCACGGATCGCGCGACCTGGCTCGCAATTCGATAATCCGGGTAAGGGTTCCTACGACCCGAGGCTGGGTTTACCGTAATATCGTTGGCGCCGATGTACACCGACAGCTTCAAACTGAAGGAACAGCCGTTCCGGCTCAGCCCGGATCCACAGTTCCTGTTCCTGTCACGTTCCCATGCGCGCGCCAAGGCGTACATGGAATCGACCATCTGGTTCACCGATGGATTCGTCGTGATCACCGGGGATATCGGCGCGGGCAAGACCACCATCATTGAAAGCTTCCTGCGCCAGCTCGATTCTGATGTCGTCATCGCGCAGATCAACCAGACCCAGATCTCCGCGGTCGAATTCCTGCAGTCGGTGCTGGTGCAGTTCGGCTTCTCGCCCTTCAAGATGAAAAAGGCCGAGCTGATTGCGACCATCAACAGTTTCCTCATCGAGCAGTACGCCGCCGGCCGCAAAGTGCTGCTGGTCATCGACGAAGCACAGAACCTGTCGTCGAAGGTTCTCGAGGAGATCCGGCTGTTGTCCGGTATCGAGACCACCAAGGAAAAGGTGATGCGCATCATCCTCGCCGGGCAGCCGGAGCTGAACGAAAAGCTCGACTCGCCGGAGCTCATCCAGCTGATGCAGCGTGTGCGCCTGCGCTTTCACCTGGGCCCGCTCTCCAGCGACGACCTGCGCGCCTACATCCGGCATCGGCTGGAAGTCGCCGGTGCGAACGGGCGCGAGATTTTTGCCGAAAACACCTTTGCGGAAATCGCCCGCTATTCAGGCGGTGTGCCGCGGCTGATCAACACCCTGTGCGACACGGCGATGATGTCCGCGTTCAACGATGACCGTGGCCACGTCACCCTCGAAGACATCGCCGCGGCGGTGGACGAGTTGCGGTGGGTGGAATTCGCGGCGCGCGCCAGCAGCGCCGTCGCGAAGCGCGCGGCGCAGACGCCAGTCGGCGATCGTCCGGCGCGGGTATTGTCCAAGGTGATTCTCTCCTCGGACGGCAAGACTCTCGGCGAACTGCACCTGGTCCCCGGCCGCAAGGTGATCGGCCGCACCCCGGACAATGATCTGCAGATCGACAGCAAGTTCGTCAGTCGCCATCATTGCCAGATCATCACGGGCAGCGACGGAATCAGCGTCATCGAGGATCTCAACAGCACCAACGGCATCTTGATCGGCGGCAAACGCGCTCGCCGCCACACGCTGCGCGACGGCGACGTGGTCAGCATCGGTCAGCACGACCTGCTGTACGTCGACCAAAGCAACTCGGAGCACCTTTCCGATACGCACGACGACCTGCAGGCGCTCGACGCAGACGCGGCCAACGAAGACGCCAGCGAAGATGTCGATGACGATGCGCGCGGCGACGCGGTACGCGCGCGTTAGATTCCCGACTTAGAACGCAGCCGGCCGGCGAGCTCGATCTCGACGCGATAGTGCTGTTCGAGTTCCGCGTCTGAACGGGACTTCGATCCTGAAATGCGCGTTCGGGCGGGCACAGCCCCGACTATATCCATGTCGTCATCCCCATGGTGTCCGGATCGTCGTCCGGATCACGCAGATTCAACGCTGTCGAATCAGCGGCGGCGGCCAGTCACCAGGTTGATGAGACGTCCAAAAATGCCGGGGCGAAAGCCATCGACCTGCATCGCCATACGCGGGGTCGCGTTCTGACGACGCATTTCGGCGAGTACATCGGGCGGCAGATTGATGCGAAATTCGCCGCTGGCAGCCGTGTCGTTGCGCATTTTTGGAATACTCCGCTCTTGTTGGATTGGTGCTGGCGCGTTGTCGCCCGCATCGGGCAGGAACGCGTATGCAGTTTGCTCAACCATCAGGCGGGCATGGTGTGCCGGGATTCACACTGTTTCCAATGTCGACAAAAGAGAACTTCATTATGCTCGTGTCTGACAGCGTGTAGGCGCGGCGCGAATCCCTTCGCGACAAAATCCTGACGCACTTTGCCGACATCCCTGTCGTCCGCGCGCTGTGATAGTGCACCCGCGCAAAAATGGCCGGTACCGTGAATTGTTACGGGAATGCGCACGAATAAGCGCTCAAGCTTCCCGGCGTCACCCCGTAAGAGTGCAGACATGAAGAAAGTCGTCGCTTTCGTGTTGCTGGCCGTCATCGGCGTATACGTGACGGGCCGGGTCACTCTCGGTGAAGCCGCCGCCATGCGTTTCGTGCGGGAAATGGATTCCCTGATGAACGACGGCAAGGCCGACGATGTCTGCGCGATGTTTCACGAGGACCTCGAAATGCATATCGAGGATCACACCTCCGAGGCTGCCAGCAACCTGGATGGCGGCAAGGACGAGCTCTGCGAGCTCACGCATGACGCCGTCAACGCGCTGAAATCGCTACCGCGCACCATGCGCGTCGAGTTCAACGACGTGACCGTGAAACGCGACTGGCTGCATCCCTGGACCAGTGAAGTCAGTTACACCGAGGACCGCATTCTCACCGTTGGCACCAGTATCAGGATCAGCACCACCAGCGATGACGTCATCACGCTGGTGCAGACTTTCTCCGGCGTAAAGCTCCGGAAATTGAAGGCCGAAACATACGTCAACGAATAGTCGGCGCTCGCGCGCCCGGGCTTCAGCCGGTACCACCGACCGTGAGTCCGTCGATGCGCAGCGTGGGCTGGCCCACGCCCACCGGCACGCTCTGGCCTTCCTTGCCGCAGGTCCCGACGCCGTCGTCGAGCTTGAGGTCATTGCCCACCATGCTCACGCGCGTCAGCACGTCGGGCCCATTGCCAATCAGCGTGGCGCCCTTGATGGGCGCACCCAGCCTGCCGTTCTCGATGAGATAGGCCTCGCTCGCGGAAAACACGAACTTGCCCGAGGTGATATCCACCTGGCCGCCGCCGAAATTGACGGCGTAGATGCCCTTCTGCACCGACGCCAGGATCTCCTCCGGCGGTGTCTTGCCGGGGCGCATGTAGGTGTTGGTCATGCGCGGCAGAGTGATGTGCGCGAAGGACTCGCGTCGGCCGTTGCCGGTCGAGGTAGTTCCCATGAGCCGCGCGTTCATCTTGTCCTGCAGGTATCCCTTGAGCACGCCGTTTTCAATGAGCGTGGTGCACTGGGTCACCGTGCCTTCATCGTCGATGTTCAGCGAGCCGCGGCGGCGTGGCAGAGTTCCATCATCGACAATGGTGCAATGCTCGGAGGCCACGCGTTCGCCGATGCGGCCCGCAAAGGCTGACGTGCCCTTGCGATTGAAATCACCCTCGAGGCCATGACCAATGGCTTCATGCAGCAGGATGCCGGGCCAACCGGGTCCGAGCACCACGGTCATGGTACCTGCGGGAGCGGGGATGGCATCGAGATTCACCAGTGCCTGGCGGACGGCTTCGCGCGCCAGCTCCAGCGGCCGGTCGCCTTCGACCAGCTCTGGCAGCGTGATGCGCCCGCCAGCGCCGGCGTAACCCTGCTCGCGCCGTCCGTCCTGCTCGACGATGACCGAAACATTGAAGCGCACCAGGGGGCGCACGTCGGCCGCCAGGTGCCCGTCGGAGTTGGCCACCAGCACGACCTCGTGTACCGCGACCACGCTCGCCATCACCTGCACCACGCGCGGGTCCATCCTGCGCGTCTCGCGATCGACCCGCTCCAGCCATGCAACCTTCTCGCTCGAGCTGAAACTGGTCACCGGATCGATCGGTAGATAGAGGCGGTGACCGGAAGTCGGCAGCACGCTTTGTATGCTGCGCTCCTGGCCGCGCGTCGCGATGGCGCGCGCCGCGCGCGACGCCTCCTCGAGTGCCGGGAGCACGATCTCGTCTGAATAGGCGAAACCGGTCTTTTCCCCCGACAACGCGCGCACACCCACACCCTGCTCGATGCTGGCGCTGCCTTCCTTGACGATGCCGTCCTCGAGCGCCCAGCTCTCCTCGCGCGCCAGCTGGAAATACAGATCCGCAGCGTCCACCGAACTCGACATCACCTGCGCGAGTGCGCGATCGAGACGCGCGTCGTCGAGTCCGCTGGGCCTCAGGATGAGCTCACGGGCGATTGCCAGGGGTTCGTCTTTAACTACTGCGTTCAATTTGTCACCGTGTTCAATGAAATGTACTTGTCACGCCAGATCGTCAGGTAGAGCGGGACCAGCCATGGACTTCCTGCCTTGCACTCCAGTCGCACGACTTCGCCATGGCGAATCGGAAACTGTACTTCCTGCGAGCGGCACCAGCGCGCCTTCACGCGCACCACGTGATCTCCGGGCGTGAGCGGAATCTGCACCGCCGCGTCGTTACCGATGAGCGCGCGCTGCGTGCCGTCGACCAGCACGCGATAGCTGCGTCCGAGGTCGCGCGGCGTGTGCGCCCTGCGAATCACCAGCACCGACATTGCGTTCCAGACTCCTACGTGTTGTAGATAACACGATGTTCCAATGACGGAAATCTCGTGCGGGCGTCCATGCGCGCCGCGGCATCGATGTCCGCAACCACGCAACCGGTGCCGCCCGGCATGCGCGCCAGAACCTTGCCCCAGTGATCGATGACCATCGAGTCACCGAAGGTCTCGCGGCCACTGGGATGCACGCCCCACTGCGCCGGCGCGATCAGGCCGGCAAGATTCTCGATGGCGCGCGCGCGCAACAACGCTTCCCAATGCGCCCGCCCGGTGGGCACCGTGAACGCCGATGGCACCACGAACATGTCCGCACCCTGCCGCGACATCACACGAAACAGTTCCGGAAAGCGCATGTCATAACACACGGCGAGCCCGAGCTTGCCGATGGGGGTATCCACCACCCGCGCGTCGTGTCCGGCCACGGTATGCGCCGACTCGCGATGAGTTTCGGTGCTGCCCGGCACATCCACGTCGAACAGGTGCATCTTGTCGTAGCGCGCGACCCGCTGCCCTTGCGCGTCGTACACCAGGCATGAAGCGCTCACGCGGCCATCCGCGCTTAGCCGTAAGGGTACCGTCCCGCCGACGATCCATATCTTGAGACGCCGCGCCGTGTCTGCAAGGAAGTTCTGAATGCGGCCGGCGCCATCGGGTTCGGCGATGACACGCTTGTCGCCGGAATCGCGGCCCATGAAGGCGAAATTCTCCGGCAGGGCGGCGAGAACCGCGCCCAGGCGCGCCGCGTCACTGAGAAAACGGCCGGCCGACTCGAGATTTGCCTCGATATCGTGGCCAGAGGTCATCTGGATTGCGGCTACTCGCATCCGGGTATTCTCAGGTGCAAGCGACATAAAAGAAAACGCCGCCTAAACGGCGGCGGACGGGATAAGGCGGACGTCCGCCTTCTTATTCCCAGCTACCGTGCCATTGCACGCGACGGGTCTCCGGCGCCTCGGTCCAGCCGCGTCGCGCCACCGAGCCCCGCACGTTGTTCCAGGCCCGCGCCAGCCGCGCGCGCGCCGGCGAGGGTACGGCGGCGGCCGCCAGCGAAACCCGCTCGTAGTCGACCGTGAAGTCGTAGTCACGCGCGCTCAGACCAATACGGCCATTGCCCCGGAACACCTGGTCGGGTGCCGGTCCGGTCCCCTGCAGGTCGGCGAGCACGATCTGACCATCCGACAGTGTGGCGCTCGCCGTGAGCTGATGATCATCGTCGGCGCCCGCGGTCTGGATCTGGAACTTGCCGGCCACTGAGCGCGAGAAGTCGCCCTGGGCGTCGACCGGCCAATCGAGCGTGCCCCTGGCGTTCAGGCTGGCGGTCGGCCACTCCGCGGGCAGCCGTGCATCGGCCAGCAAGGCGGCAAGATGCGCCGTTGCGGCACTGAACTCGGCGCTGCATCGACCGTCGCTCGGGCATTCCCCTTTCGCCGTGATCTGGTGTACCGCGGTGGCGGCGGATTCGACCGAGAACGCGACGCCACCCTCCTGCTGCGTGATTGTTGCCTGCAGCGCGCCCAGGTGGCGCGCGCCAGTACGTGCGTCATCAACGCTGACGACGAGTTCGGTGTCGCCGGGAAGCAAGGCGTCGGCCGCGGCGAGCACTTGCGGCGCTCGTGCAAGGTCGAGCTGCTTGATGGTCAGGTGAGGCTCCGTCGCGTTTTTTGCAGACCTGCGCAGCTCACCCGAGACGCCCTGAACCTCGAAATGCGCCGTGGTGACACCGGCAGTCACCTGGCCCCGGATATCGAGCGCGCGGCTGCTGGCGACGGCGAATTCGCGTATCCCGTCGCGTGATATGGCGAGCTCCGCGTCCACCGGCACGGCGCGCGCGCGCGCCTTGTCGAAGGGTGCCGGCAGGCGGCTTTCGACGCCACTGAGATTGCTCGCGAACGAGACCTTCCACAGCCCGTCGCCGGTGTTCAGCTGCGCCGAGCCCGTCCATGCGAATTGGCCGCTCACGCGCTGCGCGACGTCTTCCTGGCCTAACAATCTGAGCAACGGCGCTGCATCGGCGACGCCGTTTACCGTAAAGCCGAGGTCTCCGCCCGCGCTTGCACGCCGCGACTCGACTTCGACCGGGCCGCCAAGCCAGTTGCCCGCCAGTGCCAGGCCGCGCAGTTGTCCCGCTGAATAGCGGATCGTGCCGGCGAGTTTTTCGACCGCGGGCAGCCGGTCACCGAGCGGCATCGTGGCATCGCTGACATGCGCCGTGACGCGCCACTGTGCCGGGTCGCGCAGCTCGCGCTCGCCGCGCGCATCAGCCTCGAGGGCCACCATGCCGCTGAGGCGTTCGAGGCCCTGCGCGACCAGCTGATCGTGCAACAGCGCTGCATCCAGTCGGCCATCGAGCGCGGCATGCAGACGCGGTGCCCCGCGGTGCGGCCAGTCTATGCGCGCATGGCGCACGGTAAATCCTTCGAAGTTGCCGCTATCGAGCTCCAGGCGCGCGGCTCCGCGTGTGAGCATGACGGCGCCGCGGGCGTCGCTCAGCGGAGGCATGTTCCTGCCCGCTGTCACGAGTTCCGCAAACTCGATCGCCCCATCCGAGCGCTTCCAGTTCACCGCACTGTCCAGATCGGCGGTCAGCTGGAGACTGGCCTTCACGATATGAAGTTGCTCGATGTCCGCGAGCGACTCCGGCAGGGGCCGATCCGCGGCCAACATCGTCCATGCGTCCTGCAACAGGGGCCGGTCGAGTTCGGCGAGTCCCAGTTGCAGCGGCTCGGCCTGGGGCGCGGCCGGGCCCCACCGGCCATTGGCGGATACGACCGCGGACTCGCTGCTTGCCGAGAATTCCCTGAATTGCCACACGAATGGTGTGCCAGACAAAGTCCGCGCCATCTCGCCGGACAGGGTCAAGGGCCGGGGCTCCGACATGCGCCCGGCGTGGAAGCCTGCCACCTGGGACGGATCGAAGCGCAGCGTGAGCTCGCGTGCATTGCAATTGAGCTGCGCGGCAAGTTGCTCCAGCCTCGCGCCATCAGCCTGACGGGTGAGTTCCAGGCTCGCAACCCGCGCGCTGAACTGCCACGCGTCCGGATCGTGCCGTTCTCCGGAATCGAATTTCACATCGCGCAGCTCGCCGGCCGTCGGCCGCCAATCGCCTGTGGTGGTGGACAGTAGTTTGCCCGGCTGCGAAGGCAGTATCGCCGTGATGAGCTCCGCGGCCATGAACGGCACGCGCTCCGCGCGCACCATCGAACGCTCGATCTGCGTGGTCCCGGCCTGCAACGCCAGACGCACGTTTAGCGCGGGAGCACGTTCCAGCCGCGAGCCGCGCGTGAGCTGCAGGTCGGAGAAGTCGAGCAGCACCTCGTGACCCTCGCGCGCCAGCGTGCCGTCCACGCTCAGATGATCGAAGCGCCGGTGCTCGTCGCCCTGCAATTCGAGCTCGCGCGCGCTGGCCTGCCAGCGTCCCGAATGCACCAGGCCGTCGCGCAGGCTGAATGTGGCGTCGATGGTGCCTCGCCCGCTGAGTGCCGAGGACGGCAACTTGTCGAGAAACACGCGCCGCGCGATGAGGCGCAGCTCGCCGGAAACCTTCGAGCCTGCGCCCAGCCCTTCGAGCCGGGCCGACACGAACAGCGACTGCCCGACGTCCTGCGACAGCAGCAATGTGCCGTGGGCATTGAAGCTGGTATTGCTACGGCTGACCACCGCCTGGCTCAGCGTGAAGCTGCGGCGCGCCGGGCCATTCCCCGGTGAAGTGCCCCGCCGCAGCAGGTGCACACGTGCCCCTTCGACCTTGATGCGCCCGGCGGGCATGAGTTCAGCCCAGGCCAGATAACGTCGCATGAGGGCACGTTCATCGATCGGTGTCGCCACCGGCTTTTGCGCGCGGCCACGTCGCGTCGCGACGCCGTCTGCGGACTCCTCCGGATCACCGATGATTTCGATGTCCGGCGACGAGACGGTGACATGGCCGAGTGAGAACTGCTGGTGTCGCAGGAAATCCCAGCTGTCGAATTCGACGCGCAGCTCCGGCGCCACGACACGCACCCGGCCGGCCTTCGGGTCGGTGAGCTCGACGCGCGTGAACACCGCGTTCATGCCGTCCAGGTCCCAGGCGAAATGCACGTTGTCGAAGCGCACCGCGAGACCGGTGCGGTCGGTAATCAGCTTTTCGAGGGTGGCGCGTTGCTCGGGTACGCGCACGGCGATCACGCGCGTAAAGACCATCACGAGCGCGACGATGAGACCCAGACAAAACGTGACCGCGACCGTGCGTTTCACCCAGTGTGAACCGCCGTCTCCTTCCCCTTGTTCAAGGGTTGCCTTGTCCATTTCTCCGGGTCATCAGTTCAAGCCAGGACCACGTCGTATTGATCGAAGCCGTATAGCGCTTCCACCTGCAACCGGATCGGCCTTCCGACCTGGTGTTCCAGTTCGGCCAGGGCGGTTGATTCCTCATCCAAAAGCCGATCCACCACATTCTGGTGGGCAAGTATTAACAGTTCCCGGGTCTGGAACTGCCTGCTCTGGCGCACAATTTCACGGAATATCTCGTGGCATACCGTTTCGGGTGTCCGCACGAAGCCGCGACCTTCACAACTGGGACATGGCGCACAAAGCAAATGTTCCAGGCTGTCCCGGGTCCGTTTGCGAGTCATTTCCACCAGGCCCAGCGACGAGACGCTGGCGATGTGCGTTTGCGCATGGTCCCCCGCGAGCGCGCGCTGCAGTGCCTCCATGACCTGGTTGCGGTGCGCCGGATCGGTCATGTCGATGAAATCGATGATGATGATGCCGCCGAGGTTTCGCAGTCTGAGCTGACGCGCAATCGCCACGGCCGCTTCGAGGTTGGTGCGGAAAATCGTGTCCTCGAGGTTGCGATGACCCACGAACCCGCCGGTATTGACGTCTATGGTGGTCATCGATTCGGTCTGGTCGATGACCAAATGGCCGCCCGACTTGAGGCTCACGTTGCGCTCCAGCGCTTTGCCAATTTCCTCCTCGACCCCGTGCAGGTCGAAGATCGGACGTTGACCGGCGTAAAACTCGATGCTGGTGGTGCTGCCCGGCATGAAGCTGGCGGCGAACTCCAGCATGCCGGAGTGCGCGGTGACATTGTCCACCAACACCCGGTCGACGCCGCGCGCCAGTTCGTCACGCAGGATGCGCGTCGGCAGCGGCAGATCTTCGTAGACCAATTCTCCGGCCGAGGCGCGCAGCCCCTTTTCCTTGACGTGTTGCCAGAGACGGGCGAGATACTGGATGTCGTCGCGGATGGCTGCCGCGGTGGCGCCTTGCGCCGCGGTGCGAACGATGTAGCCGCCGGTGGTTTGCTGCGGCACGGCCTCGGTCACGAGTTGCTTGAGCCGCGCGCGCTCCACCTCGTCTTCGATGCGCGACGAGACGCCGATGCCCTCGCCGCGCGGCATGTACACCATGAGCCGCGACGGCAGCGCCACGAATGTCGTGAGCCGTGCGCCCTTGGTCCCCATGGGATCCTTGACCACCTGCACCAGGATGTCATCGCCCTCATTGACCAGGCGCCGGATGTCCTCGACCTGCTGCTCGCCGATCAGCGTGCTTTCCGGCACCGGCGCGGCGATGTCGGCGGCGTGCAGGAACGCGGTGCGCTCCAGCCCCACATCGATGAACGCAGCCTGCATGCCGGGCAACACGCGCTGTACCCGGCCCTTGTAGAGGTTGCTCACAATGCCACGCCGGCTGTGCCGCTCGACGAACAGCTCGGTCAACACGCCGTTTTCGATGAGCGCGGCGCGCGTCTCGCGCGGAGCCACGTTGATCAGGATTTCCGTCGTCACTCAGTTACCCCCGCCAATGTCCCATTCCAGACCGCAATGCCATGGTTCTGCAGCATCCTGGCCGTTTCGAACAGCGGCAGGCCCACTACGTTGGTGTAGCTGCCGGTGATTTTCTCGACGAACACCGCACCGAAACCCTGGATGGCGTAAGCGCCCGCCTTGCCCTGCGGCTCACCCGTCGCCCAGTAGGCGCGTATTTGCGCGGGGGAAATCTCGCGGAATTCCACCGTGGTATGTGCGAATCCCAGCGAAGGGATCCGCTCACTGACGACGCAGAGCCCGGTGAAGACGTCGTGCCTGCGGCCCGAGAGCAGGCTCAGCATGCGGATGCAGTCTGTTTCGTTGGCGGGTTTTTCCAGGATGCCGCCGTCGACATGCACGGTGGTGTCGGCGGCCAGCACCGGCAGATCGCTGTGCAGCGCGCGCACCGCCACCGCCTTGTCCCTGGCGAGCCGGCAAACATAGTCGGACGGCGTCTCATCGCGCCAGGGCCTCTCGTCAATATCCGCGGGTGTCACCAGGTGAGGTACGCCGATGAGCTCGAGCAACTGGCGGCGGCGCGGCGATGCGGACGCGAGGCGCAGCACCGGCTCTTGTTCTTGCTTTTCCGCCATCGGCCCCCCGGCCGCGATTCATTCGCGATGGTAGGGGTGATTCTGCAACACCGAGTGCGCGCGATACAGCTGTTCGGCGAGGATCACCCGCACCATGGCGTGCGGGAAGGTCAGGGTCGACAGTGACCAGCGTAGCGTGGCCTTCAGCAGGACATTGGGACCCAGGCCGTCCGGACCGCCGATGACGAAGGTGAGATTGCGTCCGTCCTGTTGGCGCTCACCCAGCCATTTTGCAAGCTGCAGGGTGGTTAGGGATTTGCCGCGCTCGTCGAGCGCAACCAGGTAATCGTCGCCGATGCGTTCGAGCAGACGTTTCTCCTCGTCCACCCGGGCGCGGCCGACTGGAATCTCTTCCAGGTCGACGCGCATGTCTTTTCGCATGCGACGCGTGTAGTCCTCGTAGGCCGTGGTGACCCACTCGGGCATGCGCGTACCCACCGCAAGGATGCGAACGCGCATGAAAGGGAAGCGTGATCAGCGCGCGGCGCGCGCCCTGCCGGCAACCTTGCGGCGCGGCTCGACCGCGGCCACCTCGGCAGGCGCGGCGACGTCTTCCCAGAGTTTTTCGAGTCCGTAGAACTCTCGCACCCGCGGCAGCATCACGTGCACCACCACATCGGTGAGATCGACGAGCACCCACTCGCCTTCGCGCGCGCCTTCGACGCCCATCGGGCGGAAGTCGTTCTGCTTGGCGAATTGCACCACGCGATCGGCGATGGATTTGACATGTCGATCGGAGTTACCCGATGCGATGACGACGATGTCGGTGATGTCGGTGAGCTGCCGTACGTCCATGACTTTGACGTTGACGGCCTTCATGTCATCGAGTGCGCTGTTGACGATGCGCAGCAGGGTCTGCGGGATCGAGGACTTGGGCGCCGCTGTGGCGCGACGCGAACGAGTTTTTGTGGTCATTTCACTCCGTATTTGGCTTCAACGGTTCCGAGCATAACACCCCGAATCACGAATGATCTCGCGTACCGTTTCCGGCACCAGAAAACGCGGGTCACGTCCCGCATCGATGATCTGCCGCAATTCTGTCGAGGATATTTCCAGTTGTGTCACGGCGTGCACGAAAATCCGGCCCGCCTTCGACTTGTGTAATTCATTCACCGCGCCGGTGCCCCGATCCACCATCAACTCGCCCAGCGGTCCATGCGTGGGCGCCTTCCACCCGGGTCGATGCGCCACCACCACGTGCGCGAGCTCGAAGAGCTCGCGCCAGCGATGCCAGCTGGGCAACCCGAGAAAGGCGTCCATTCCAAGCAACAGACACAGGGAACGCTGTGGAAATTCCTGGCGCAGCTCGATCAGGGTGTCGACGGTGTAGGACGCGCCGGCACGCCGCACTTCGCGGTCATCCACGACAAACGCCGGTTGGTCCGCCACCGCGGCACGAACCATGGCGACGCGCAATGCAGCATCGGCCAGTGTGCCCTCCCGATGCGGCGGATTTCCCGTGGGGAGGAAGCGCACTTCGGCGAGTTTCAACGACTGCCACAATTCGAAGGCGGTTCGCAGGTGCCCGTAGTGGATCGGATCAAAGGTTCCACCGAACAAGCCGATGGGTCCCACGGCGGGCCCGACAGGAGTATTCAAGCGGCGCGAGTCCCGGTGAGCGGCAGCGTGCGCCGTCCCGCGAATTCCACGATCAATAATGACATCTCGTCCCACGGATCGCCGTTGCGGTGCTGTCCTTTGATCATGCGATCGGCACGCGAGATGCGCGCCGCGAGGCGCGCGTACGGCAGGCGTGCGGCACGGCGCTTCGCGTTATCGAGCGCCGCCGATTGACGCTGCCAGCTGCGCGCGTTGAGTCCTTCGCTTTGCGTGGTGCCCCAGGTATTGCGGACCTCACGCGCCAGCGACCACAACGCCAGCGTCGGCTCCACGCCCTCGCTGCGCAGTCCCGCGAGAATCCGCAGGGCGCGCGTCACCTCACCGGCCAGCGCTGCTTCGCCGAGCTGGAACACGTCGAATCGCGCGCTGTCGCCGATCGAAGCCTGCACGGCGGCGAGGTCCGCCGTGCCGTGCGCCACCGTGAGCTTGAGCTTTTCGAGCTCCTGCTGCGCGGCCAGCAGGTTTCCCTCGGTGCGTTCGACGATGAACTGGACTGCGGCTTCGTCGAGCTTGAGACCCTGGCTCGCGGCGCGGGCGTTCAGCCACTGCGGCATGCGGTCCAGCTCGATCGGCCAGACCGGCAGCCACGCGCCGGTATTCTCGAATGCTTTTACCCATGTCGAACCCGACTGCTCGCGCTCGAGCTTGCCGGTGAGCATCAGGAAGACGTTGTCGGTGCCGGCGCGGGCGAGCAACTGGACGATGGCGTTGGCACCGCCGGTGCCCGGTTTGCCGGACGGCAGGCGCAGCTCGATGAGTTTGCGGGATCCGAACAACGACAGGTTGTTAGTAGAGGCGCGCACCGCATCCCAGTCGGCGACGCGCTCGATGAAGAACACCTCGCGTTCCAGGTAGCCGGCGTGCTTGACTGCCGCGCGGATGGCGTCAGCCGCTTCGCCCACCAGCAGCACCTCATCGCCGGAAACCAGGTACGCCGGGACGGGCGCACCTGAAAGATGCCGATGGAGCGTTTCGAGCGAGAGCTTCAAGGCCCGGATTATGAGCGAGGTACCGTGCCGGAAGCCATACGAACCGGCGGACAATGTGCCGCGGAGGACCCCCGGGGCGGCATGCCCGGCCTGCCGGATCGACGCGAGGCCGTCGACTCCAGTCGGGATGGCCGCGTATTCTTCGCCACTCCCACTTGCCGGGAACGCGGCATCGACCGCCGGGGAATCATGGCCACGATTTTCGAGAAGATCATCGCCGGGGAAATTCCGGCGACCATCGTGCACAAGGACGAGCGCGTGATCGCATTTCGCGACATCAGTCCGCAGGCGCCGGTGCACGTGCTCATCGTACCTAACAAGCCCATTCCCACCGTCAACGACATCGCCGACGATGACGAACGCCTGCTCGGCCACATGTTCGTGGTGGCACGCGACATCGCGAAGCGTGAAGGCATTGCCGAAAACGGCTTTCGACTCATCGTGAACTGCAACCAACATGGCGGGCAGGTGGTGTTCCACCTGCACATGCACCTGCTCGGCGGCGCGCCGCTCGGTCCGATGCTCGCCGGAGGAAGACATGGCTAAGGCAAAAAAGAAGGCGCCGGCGCGCAAGTCGCGCAAGGCCGCGACCGCCAGGCGCGCGGCCGGTGATTTCTATCCGGCGATCCGCCCCTATAACAGCGGCTACCTGCGCGTCTCGCCAGTCCACGAGATCTACTACGAAGAGAGCGGCAACCCCCAGGGCAAGCCGGTGGTGTTCCTGCACGGCGGCCCGGGCGGTGGCACCGATCCGAAGATGCGTCGTTTCTTCGACCCGAAGCGCTATCGCATCGTTTTGTTCGATCAGCGCGGCTGCGGTCGCAGCCGGCCGTCGGCCAGCCTGGTCGACAACACCACCTGGCACCTGGTCTCCGACATCGAGGCCATTCGCGAGCTTCTCAAGATCGAGCGCTGGCAGGTGTTCGGTGGCTCATGGGGCTCCACTCTCGCGCTGGCCTACGCGCAGAAACATCCGCAGCGTTGCACCGAGCTGGTGTTGCGCGGCATCTTCCTGCTGCGACGCTGGGAACTGGGATGGTTCTACCAGGATCCGGGTGGCGCGGCCGCGTTGTTCCCCGATCTCTGGGAGCACTATCTGACGCCCCTGTCAGCCGAGGAGCGCAAGGATTGCATCCAGTCCTACTACAAGCGCCTCACCAGCGAGAATAAAAATACGCTGCTCGAGGCCGCGCGCGCCTGGTCGATCTGGGAGAGCGCGCTCTCGTACATGAAATTGAACAAGGACTACGTGAAGCGGGCTGGCAACGCGGAGTTCGCCGCGGCCTTTGCGCGCATCGAGTGCCATTACTTCACCAACGGCGGCTTTCTCGAACGCGAATCGCAGCTGCTCGACGATGTGCACAAGATCCGTCATATCCCTGCCATCATCGTGCAGGGCCGCTTCGACGTGGTCTGCCCGATGCGCAGCGCGTGGGACCTGCACAAGGCCTGGCCCGAGGCGGAGCTGCGTGTCGTGCACGATTCCGGACACTCCGCGTTCGAGCCGAGCACCGCGCGCGAGCTGGTGAAAGCAACGGATCGCTACTCGCGCGGGAAATGACCCGGGAATTGTGAGACCGCGGGACGGTCTTAACGCCGCATGCACGGAAAGCAAGGCTGGTTCCGGTGGGTGGCGGCGGCGGCGATCGCGCTGCCCTGCTGCGCGTACGCCGGCAATGTCGTGCAGACCGAGCAGGTCCGCGCCGAACTCGTCGCGCATGCGCCGCTGGGGGTGGCGCCCGGTAACGAGCTGTGGCTGGGTCTGAAGCTCCAGCACATCCCGCACTGGCATACCTACTGGAAAAACGCCGGCGACTCGGGCCTGCCCACCAGTCTGTCATGGACGCTACCGCCGGGCGCCTCCGCCGGTGATATCGACTGGCCCACGCCGCGACGACTGCCTATCGGGCCACTGCTGAACTTCGGCTACGAGGGCGAGACGTTGCTGCCCGTGCCGGTGACCATCAGTGCACCGCTGGGCGACGGTGCATTGCAGGTGCGTCTCGAGGCCGACTGGCTGGTGTGCAAGATCGAATGCATCCCGCAGTCGGGTTCTTTCGAACTCGACGTTCCGGTCAACCGCGCAATGACTTCACACGCGGCCGAATTCACGCGCGCGCTGGCGGCGCGCCCGCGCGAGATCACCGGCGTCACCGCAGAAGCACGCGTCGATGCCGGCGCACTCGCCTTCACGCTCCAGGGTTTGCCCGACAGCCTGCGCGGACACAGCGCCACCTGGTTTCCGGAGATTGCCGGCGTGGTCGACAATCCGGCGCCGGTTACGCAGCACTGGAATGGCGCCACATTGCTGGCCCGCTGGCCGATCTCGGCGCAGCGCAGTGAAAGCCCCGCCACTTTTCCGCTGGTGCTGGCCTTCGACGACGGCAGCAATCTGCGCGTGGTCGCGACGGTCCGCTCGGACTGGACCAACTGCATCGGTCAGCACGGCGACCAGTGCGCATCCCGGCGCCGAAGCACCCGTCGTGGGTGCAACGCTGAGCCAACCGGGATTCCTCGCCGCGCTGCTGTTCGCCTTGTTAGGCGGAGTCATCCTCAACCTGATGCCCTGCGTGTTCCCGGTGTTGTCGCTCAAGGTGCTCGCGCTCGCACAACACTCCGGCCAGTGCCCGGGAACGCTGGACCAGTGCGCTCGCGTATGCCGCGGGCGTGGTGATCGCCTTTCTCGCGCTCGCGGGCCTGCTGATCGCGGCACGCGCGGGTGGCGCAGGGCTTGGCTGGGGTTTCCAGCTGCAATCTCCCGCGATCGTGGCGGCGCTCGCCGCCCTGTTCACGCTCATCGGCCTCAACCTGGCCGGCGTCTTCGAATTCGGGTCACTCCTGCCGTCGAGCGTGGCCTCGCTGCGGGCGCGCGATCCGACCCTCGACTCGTTTCTCACCGGCATACTCGCCGCGGCGGTGGCCTCTCCCTGCACCGCGCCGTTCATGGGCGCGGCACTCGGCGCGGCCCTCACCTGGCCGGCCAGCCAGAGTCTCGCGGTATTCGCCGCGCTCGGGCTCGGCGTGGCATTGCCCTATCTACTGGCGAGCGCGGTGCCCGCCGTAGGCCGCTGGCTGCCGCGGCCGGGACGCTGGATGGAAACCTTCCGCACCGTGCTGGCGTTCCCGATGTTCGCCACGGTCATCTGGCTCACCTGGGTGCTGGGCCAGCAGGTGGGGATCGACGGAGCCGCGGCACTGCTGGTCGCGCTGCTGGTGCTGGCGCTGGCGGCATGGTGGTGGGGCCGGCGCCCGCAAGAGCGGGCTGGCGCGCGTGCTGGTCAGCGTGGCGATCGCCGCGCTCGGCATCGCGGCGATTTGCCTGGGCAGCGCCGCTCTGGCGGCCCGTCGCACCAGACAGTCGCGCTGCCGCAGGTGTAGGCGAAATCTGGCAACCCTGGTCGCCCGCGCGTGTCGCAGAACTGCGTGCCGCCGGCCGCAAGGTATTCGTGGATTTCACTGCGGCCTGGTGTGTCACATGTCAGTACAACAAGCGCACTACACTGGCGAACTCCGGAGGTGCTGGCAGCGTTCGAAGCTAACAAGGTAGCCTTGCTGCGCGCCGACTGGACGTCGCGCGACGCGGTCATCGCCGCCGAGCTGCAACGCCTCGGTCGCAGTGGAGTGCCGGTGTACGTGTTTTACGAGGGCACGAATGCGCCTCGTCTGTTGAGCGAACTTCCTTCGGTGGAGGAAGTACGCGCGGCAGTCTCATCGATTGAGGAACCTGTGAACAAGGAGTCAACATGAATCGTTACGCTTCCATTCTCGCCGCCGCGGTGGCCATCGTGTTTGGCGCCGCACTGGTGCAAGCCACGGTCTCCGTGGGACAGCCCGCGCCCGACTTCAAGGTCAGGGACACGAGCGGCAAGGAACAGTCACTCGCCGCGTACAAGGGGAAGTTCGTGGTTCTCGAGTGGACCAACCCGGACTGCCCGTTCGTGCAGAAACATTACGACACCGCGAACATGCCGGCGGTGCAGAAGTCCGCCGAAGCCAAGGGCGCCGTGTGGCTGACCGTGAGCTCCACCGCGAAGGACCAGGGCGACTACAAGGAACCCTCGGAACTCGCGGCGTGGTTGAAGGACAAGGGCGCGACGCCCACCGCGGTGTTGATGGACGATGACGGCAAGATCGGTCAAGCCTACGGCGCGCGCACCACGCCGCACATGTTCGTGATCGATCCGAAGGGCAAGCTGGTGTATGCCGGCGCCATCGACAGCAAGCCCACGGCGCGCAAGGACGACGTGAAGACCGCAACCAATTACGTCTCGACGGCGCTCAATGAGGCCATGGCCGGCAAGCCGGTCTCCAAGGCGAGCTCCGAGCCGTACGGCTGCTCCATCAAATATTGAAATGGAAAAGGGGACGCGCCTGCGGTGCGTCCCCCGGCCTTCTTCATTCCCTGAGCCGGAACGTCGGCCGGTCGTTGGTATCGACGAGACCCAGGCGGCGCAACCACTCGCGCGCATCCGCCGCGTCCCGTTCGAACCAGGCGCGCGCGGAGCCCAGCCGGAAGGTGTAGCCCCATGCATCCATGTCCGCGAACAGGCGCTCGCGGCCAAGCTGCGGCAGCTCATCGGCCAGCAGTATCTGCAGGTAGCAGACCGCACACTCCTCCGCATCATCGCCGCCGGCATCGCGATTCAGCCCGGCGCGCCGCTCGCCTGACATGCACACGAAATGGCTGAGCTCGTGCAGCAACGAATGCAAGGGAGTGTCGGGGCGCGCGTACAACACGTTGCCGCGCAGGCCGGCTTCGCTTTCACCCCAGTATGAACCCGGCAGTGCCGCGTCCGGCTCGCACAACTCGAGCAGCCGCACCAAAGCGTCGCGCGAGTGTGACCAGGGAAGCATGAGGCTGCCGCCCGACGCGCAGCACGCAGTCACTCTCGGGACATGCGCTCACGGCAGGCGCGGTTCAGAGTGCGGCGATCCGCCGCATCACCAGCGCCACGAGATCGCGCGCCAGGCCCTCGCGCAGGATTTCCTGCTCGCGTTCCTTGGCCAGCAGTTGCGCCTCGTCAAAGCTGATGTCGCGAGTCGCTGAGACCTCTTCGTGCTCGATCAGCATCTTGCCGCCCGAGTTCACCGAGAACTCGACCTTGTAGGTCAGTTCGTATTCGGTGGGAATGTTGCTGGCCGACACCGAAAGAATCCGCTCGGTGAGCTCATCCTCGTGCACGCTGATCGTGGCGCCGGAAGATCCCTGGGTACGGATCACCTTCGAACCCGAGGCGATCAATGCCTTGCGCAGGTCCTGCACGAAGTCGGTCTGCTCGTCCTTGGTGTCGATGTAGGTGTATTCGAACGCTTGCGGCAGCGGCTGCCGCCCCTGCAGGTGGAAACCGCATCCGGCGAGGGCGAGTGTCGCGACCAGCGCGGCTGCAGCGATTCGCTTCATACGACGATGTTGACCAGTTTGCCGGGCACGTAGATCGCTTTCCTCATCGGCTTGCCCTCGGCGTATTTCTGCACGTTCGGGTCCGCGAGCGCGGCGGCCACCGCCGCTCCCTGTGTCGCATCGGCCGGAATCGTGACACGGGCGCGCATCTTGCCGTTGACCTGCACCGATATCTCGATCGTGTCCTGCACCAGCGCATCCGGATCGGGCCTCCACCAGCGCTCGTGGATCAGCGCGTTTTCGTGTCCGAGCTGATGCCACAACTCGTGTGTCACGTGCGGAATCATCGGCGACAGGCACATGACCGCGATCTCGAGCGCTTCGTGCGCGACCACCCGCCCGGCGAGCGTCGAGCTGTCGTGCCTGGAGATCGCATTGAGCAATTCCATCACCGCGGCCACGGCCGTGTTGAAACTGCGGCGCCTGCCAATGTCATCGGTCACCTTCTCGAGCGTGTGATGCGCGATGCGGCGCAATTCCTTTTGTGCGCCGTTCAGTGACGTCTTGTCGAAACCCGTCGCGGTGATGGCGTCGGCCGGCGGCGCCGCGCTCACCTGGTCATGCACCGCCTTCCACAGCCGCCGGATGAAGCGGAACGAGCCCTGCACACCCTCTTCCGACCATTCGAGGGTCTGTTCGGGCGGCGCGGTGAACATCATGAACAGCCGCGCGGTGTCGGCGCCATACGTGCTGATGAGTTCCGTCGGATCCACTCCGTTGTTCTTGGACTTCGACATGGTGCCGAGGCCATCCCATTCCACCGGCTGGTTGTCGGTGAGCAGGATGGCGCTACGATGTCCCTTGTCATCCACCTGCACTTCGACGTCGGCGGGGTTGAAATACTCGCGGCGGCCGGGCGCGGGCTCGCGGTAATAGATGTGGTGCAACACCATACCCTGCGTGAGCAGGTTCCTGAATGGCTCGTCGACCCGTACCAGGCCCAGGTCGCGCATCACCTTGGTCCAGAAGCGCGAATACAGCAGGTGCAGGATGGCGTGTTCGATGCCACCGATGTACTGGTCGACCTGCATCCAGTAGTTAGCGCGCGCGTCGACCATGGTGTCCGCATCCGGACAGGCGAAACGCAGGAAATACCAGGAGGAATCGACGAAGGTATCCATGGTGTCCGTCTCGCGACGCGCCGGCCCACCGCATCGGACACATTTGGTTTCGTAGAACGACGGCGTCTTGTTGAGCGGATTGCCGTGGCCGTCGGGCACCAGGCCCTCGGGCAGCACCACCGGCAGGTCCTGGTCCGGCACCGGCACTTCACCGCATTTCTCGCAATGGATCATCGGCACCGGGCAGCCCCAGTATCGCTGCCGCGAAATGCCCCAGTCACGCAGCCGCCATTGCACCTTCTTGCGCCCGAGACCCTTCTTTTCCAGCGCCGCCGCGATCGCATCGACCGCTGCCTGGAATTCCAGGCCATCGAACTCGCCCGAGTTCACCGTGACCCCGTAGTCGCTGAATGCGTCCTGCCACGGCGGATCCAGGTTTTCGTAGGCGCCGGTCTTCGACTTCACCACCATGACGATGGGCAGACGGTTCTTGAGCGCGAACTCGTAGTCGCGCGCGTCATGGCCAGGCACGCCCATCACGGCGCCTTCGCCGTAGGCCATCAGCACGTAGTTCGCCACCCAGACTTCCACCGGCTTGCCAGTGAAGGGGTGCAGCACGTGCAGGCCGGTCGGCATGCCCTTCTTTTCCTGCGTGGCGATGTCGGCTTCCATGGTGCTGCCACGCCGGCATTCGTCGATGAAGGCCTGCAACGCGGGATTGTTCGCGCCCGCCGCCAGTGCCAGCGGATGCTCGGCGGCCACCGCCATGAAGGTCACACCAAACAAGGTGTCGGCGCGCGTGGTGAACACCTTGAGAGAGCCATCCGCGCCCATCGAAGACCTGGCGTCGGGTGCATACGGGAAACCGATCTCGCAGCCCTCGGACTTGCCGATCCAGTTGGCCTGCATGGTCTTCACACGCTCGGGCCAGTCGGGCAACTTCTGCAGATCGCCTAACAACTCCTCGGCATACTTCGTGATGGCGAGGTAGTACATCGGGATTTCGCGTTTCTCGATCAGCGCGCCGGTACGCCAGCCGCGCCCGTCGATCACCTGCTCGTTGGCAAGCACGGTCTGGTCTACCGGATCCCAGTTCACGACACCGGTTTTGCGGTACGCGATGCCCTTTTCGAGCATGCGCAGAAACAGCCACTGGTTCCAGCGGTAGTAGGACGGGTCGCAGGTGGCGATTTCGCGCGACCAGTCAAAGGCCAGGCCCAGCGATTTCATCTGGCCTTTCATGTAGGCGATGTTGTCGCGGGTCCATTTGGCCGGCGGTACCCCGTTCTTCATCGCCGCGTTTTCTGCCGGCAGGCCGAACGCATCCCAGCCCATGGGCTGCAACACCGACTTGCCCTGCATCATGTGGAAGCGCGTGAGCACGTCCCCGATGGTGTAGTTGCGCACATGGCCCATGTGCAGCCGGCCGGACGGGTATGGGAACATCGACAGGCAATAGAACTTGTTGCCTTCGCTGGAGGCATCTTCGCGCGCCTCGAAGACGCGTTGCTGATCCCAAAAGGATTGCGCGGCGCGCTCGACGGTCGCCGCGTCGTATCGTTCTTGCATCGGGAAAGGCTTGTTTTTCAGGCGGTTAAGAAGCGCGCAAGAATACACGAGCGGCCACCCGTACGCGAAACAAGGTGGATTCCTCACACACCGGCGCGTGCGGCAACGAGGTCGAAGGCAATTCCGACGCAGCGACGAGCCATTGACCGACCTTCCGCAACGAGTCGCTGCTACAACCTAGCCACGGCCCCGCATGTGCGTTCTCGGCTAAAGGAGAGGTGATGGAAACATCGGATGAGGCGCCAGTGACCCGGCTTCTTTGGACAGGTGGGTGGGATTCCACCTTCCGCCTGCTGCAACTGCTGTTCCTGGAACAGCGCGCCGTGCAGCCGTACTACGTGATCGACCGCCTGAAGTACCGACCGGGAGTACCGGAGGAACAGCAGGCCATGCGCAACATCCGGGAGTCTCTCGCGTCGCGGAGTCCGGACGTGGCTGCCAGATTGCATGCCACCATCGAGTGCCCTTTCGCCGAGGTCGCGCCGGCACACGAACATCACCGGTCACTTCGAGCAGTGCCTCAGGTTCGGCTTCATCGGCGGCCAATACGAATGGCTGGCCAGGTTCTGCGCCCAGCGACACATCGAGGACATGGAGTTGGCGATTCATCGCGACGACAAGGCCCGGGAACTTCTCGTGGATCTCATCGACACGTCGCGCCAGAGTCTGGATCCGAAACACGCGGGAGACAGTCGCTACGAACTCTTCAAGGTATTTCGCTTTCCGCTGTTCGACAAGACCAAGGAACAGATGCGCACCGAAGCCAGGAGCGCCGGGCTGGAGGAATTCATGGCGCTCACCTGGTTCTGCCACCGCCCGATCCGGGGCGAGCCCTGCGGTGTCTGCAATCCCTGTATCTATACGATCCAGGAGGGGCTAGGCGATCGCATTCCGCCCCGCGGCCTGCAGCGCTACCGCATGCGCGTCGTACCGCGGATCCGCAATGCACTCAGGCGGCACACCGGGCTGTATCTTTCCGCGCGTTCGCTGTCTCGCAGCCTGCGGCGTTAGCTGATGCGAATGGGCAGAAACAGCTGGTTGCCGTCGCGCTCGAGCAGGATGGCCACAGTCTTCGAACCACTGGCGGTCGCATTGCGCAGATCGGCAATGGACTTCACCGTTTTGCCATTGACGCCGAGGATGACGTCACCGGGCCGCACGCCGGCCGCCGCAGCGGGCCCATCGACGTCCTCGACCAGCAGGTAACCTTCGGTCTCGGCGCTCTTGCGTTCATCGGCACCGAGCGGGCGAACCGACAGTCCGAGCTTGTCCGGCTTCGCCACGGGCTCTTCGACGTTGCGGTTCGCGACGCGCACGTTCTCCTCGGGAAATTCATCGACCTTCACGTTGACCAGCTTGCTCTCGCCGTCGCGCCACACTTCGACCTTGGCGGTGGTTCCCGGCTTGATCGACGAGACCACCGACGGCAGCTGCGTGGAGCGTTCCACTGCCTTGCCATCGACGCTGAGGATGACGTCACCGGTGCGGATGCCAGCTTTCGCTGCCGGACCATCAGGGAGCACCTGGCCCACCAGCGCGCCGCGCGGCCGGTCCAGACTGAAGGCTTCGGCCATCTTGGCGTCGACTTCCTGGATCTGCACGCCGATGCGACCGCGCGTCACCTTGCCGGTGCTCACCAGCTGGGTCTGCACGTTGCTGGCGACGTCGATCGGAATCGCGAACGAGATGCCCATGTAGCCGCCGCTGCGGCTGTAGATCTGTGAATTGATGCCGACGACTTCGCCACTCAGGTTGAACAGCGGGCCGCCCGAGTTGCCGGGGTTCACCGCGACGTCGGTCTGGATGAAGGGTACCAGGCCGTCTTCACCCGGCATGGAACGTCCGGTGGCGCTGACAATGCCCGCGGTGACGCTGTTCTCGAACGTGAACGGCGAACCAATCGCGAGCACCCATTCACCCGGGCGCAGTTTCGATGGATCGCCCATGCGCACCACGGGAAGATTCTTGCCTTCGATCTTGATGACCGCGACGTCGGTGCGGCGATCGATGCCGATGACCTTGGCCGCGTATTCGCGCCGGTCGGTCATGCGCACCGTGACTTCATCCGCCTCGGCGACCACGTGCGCGTTGGTGAGGATGTAGCCATCGGCGCTCACGATGAAGCCCGAACCCTCACCCTGGCGCTGGGGAATTTGAAAGCCGCGACGCTCGCCCTGTCCGCCCTGCTCCGGAATGCCGAAGCGGCGGAAGAATTCCTGGAACGGATCTTCCGCGTCATCGTCACCACGCGAAGACTGGTTTGCTACGCGGTGCGCCTTCTCGACCACGGAAACATTGACGACGGCGGGACCCACCTGTTCGACCAGCGTGGTGAAGTCAGGCAGCACGCGGCCATTCAAAGAGCCGACCGGCTGGGGAGATGTGGGTGTCTCGACCTGCGCAACGGTTGCGGCTTTGGTTTCGACGGGCGGCGCAGCAGAGGACTGGGGTGAGCAGGCGCCGACTGTGAATATCACCGCGGCGACCAGCCCAAAACGTTTCGCAACAAAAAACGACATATCAGCGAATCCTCGTTAGTAAGTCGACGACTATGCGGGGTAGACCGGCTCGAATTCTCGAAGTTCAGCAGTGTGCGGCCATTGATCGCTCCTTCAAGTCTGCCTGGCGTGCCGGCCGAACCAGGCGGCTGCAAGGCCCAAAAACAGCGCCAGGCACAACACTGGCCAGTTCCCGGTGCGCGCGTAGGGCGTGAGGCCGATGCGCGGCTGCACCCGGGCGCGCATTACGTTTGCTTCATATTCCGGCGCGGCTGCGACTATTTCGCCACGTGCGCCGATGACCGCGGACACGCCGTCGTTGGCCGCGCGCACCATGGGCCGCCCGGTTTCCATGGCGCGCAGCCGGCTGATCTGCAGGTGCTGATAACGCGCGGTCGAATGTCCGAACCAGGAATCATTGGTGACGTTGGCCAGCATGGTCGCGGTGCGCATGGCCGGCAACAGGGTCGACCCGTAGGCATCTTCGTAACAGACGCCGGCCGCGATCTTCTGGCCGCCCGCATCGAGTGGGGCTTGCTGCGCCGCGCCGCGATTGAAATCCGAATACGGCAGCCTCATGAGCCTGAGCCAGTTGCGTACGAACTGCGGCACGGGGAAGAACTCGACGAAGGGCACCAGGTGATGCTTGTCGTGCCAGGCGATGCCAGGCGTGGCCTTGTCCATGGCCAGCACCGAGTTGAAATACTCCTCTTCGCCGGTTTGCGGATTCGGCTCGGCGCGCAGCGTGCCCATCACCAGCGCCGAGCCATGCGCGCTCGCCTCGGCGTAGACATCGCGATAGAAGCGGATGTGGTTGTTAGCCAGGTCGGGTACCGCCGATTCCGGCCAGAAGATGATGTCGGCGCCGTGCGCCTCGCGGGTGCGGCGTCGATACAACTCGACGATGGACGCGAGGTTGCCGGCGATCCATTTTTCATCCTGCGGCACGGCGCCCTGCACCACCGCCACTTCGATGGGACGTCCGTAAGGCTCCGTCCACTCGATGCCGCGCAACAGGAAGGCCACCACCCAGATCGCGACGAACAACCCACCGGCCGAGACTCGTTCACGTGCCTCGCCGAGCGCAATGGTGGCCAGGGCACCCGCCATCAGCAGGGTGAGATACCCGAGGCCGTATTGTCCGACCACCGGCGCCAGCGCGCCTAACCAGTTGTCGGTGTGCGCATAGCCGAGTGCCAGCCAGCCAAATCCCGTCAGGAACCAGCTGCGCCACCATTCGATCAGCACCCAGGCCGCCGGCATCGCCACCAGCCAGCGCAGCGCGCCGCGCGCCGGCAGGTACTTTGCCAGCACCCAACCCAACAAGGCCTGGTAACAACCCATGATCGCCGCCAGCCCCAGCATCAGGACCAGCGCGAGCGGAATCGGCGCGCCGCCGACCAGCCGCAGGCTGATGTACAGCCAGTAGGTGCCCACGGAGAACGTGCCGAAGTTGAACCAGAATCCCAGCACCGCGGCACGGCGCGGATTCGCGCCGTGCCACATCCACATCAGCAGCGCGGGCGCGAGGATGGCCACCGGCCACCAGCCGAACGGCGAGAAACTCAGCGTCAGCGAGGCACCGGCGACGAGCGCGACGCTGCTTCCGACGTAGCGACGCTGGAGAAACTGGCGGATGTTCACTCTTTTACGAGAGGCCTGTCTTCGGGCGGCACGATGTCGCGCGGCGCCGTCAGGCGCATCGTGTCGATGCGGCGGCGGTCGAAACGCATGACCTTGAGCTCGCAGTCGGCCAGCTGCAGCGTCTCACCGCGCCGCGGCAGGCGGCCTAACTGCTTCATCACCAGCCCCGCCACGGTGTCGAACTCGTCGTCCGAGAGTTCCGACTGGAAATATTCGTTGAACTCGTCGATTGGTGTCTGGCCGCGCACCACGTACTGACGCTCGCCGTCCTTGCGGATGTTCACGTCTTCGTCGACGTCGTGTTCGTCATCGATGTCACCGATGATCTGCTCGATCACGTCTTCGATGGTGACCAGTCCTGCGATGCCGCCATATTCATCGGCGACGATGGCCATGTGAACCCGCGAGCGCCGGAATTCGCGCAGCAGCACGTTGAGACGCTTGGATTCGGGCACGAACACCGCCGGCCGCATGAATTCCTTGATATCGAAGTGAAAGTCATCATCCTGCGCCGCCAGCCGCAACAGGTCCTTGGCGAGCAGGATGCCGACGATCTTCTCGCGATCCTCGTCCATCACCGGGAAGCGCGAATGGCCGCTTTCCACCACGGTCTTGAGCAGCACGTGCGAGGGATCATCGCGATTGAGCACTGTCATCTGCGCGCGCGGCACCATGATGTCGCGCACCTGGATGTCGCCGACCCCGAGTACACCCTCGAGCATGGGCAAGGCATCGCCTTCGACCACTCCCTGCAGCGTGGCCTCGCGCAGATATTCGACGACCTCGCCACGATCCTGCGCCTCTCCGGACATGCGCCGCGACAACTTGCGCAACCATCGGCCACTGGCGCCGATGTCCTTGTCCTTCTCCTTGTCTTTTTCCCTGGCTTTTCCTCTTGCGCTCATGTGTACGGGTTCCCGATTCCAAAACTTCGGAGCACGGCGATTTCGCGCCGTTCCATGCGCAGACGTTCACGCCGTCCGGCCTCGTGGTCGTAACCGGCCAGGTGCAGGGTGCCGTGAATCACCATGTGCGCCCAATGCGCCGCGAGCTGTTTGCCATCGCGTTGTGCCTCACGCCGCACCACCTGCGCGCAGATCACCAGGTCGCCGAGCGGCTCGCGGTAGTCCTGCGGCTTGCCACGCAGTGACTGCCCGGGGGCCGGAAACGACAGAACGTTGGTGGGCTTGTCCATGCCGCGCCACAGACGATTCAACTCGCGACTCTCGTTCGCAGCCACGATGCGCACCGCCATCTCCCGGCCATCTCCGCGACGACCCAGCGCCGCGGCGGCCCAGCGACACATGCGCGAGCGTGCCGGCGCCCAGGCTCGCGTCCCGCGAGCCAGGTCCAGCTTGAGGCCACTTGCCCGGCTCATGTCCTGTCATTCGGCGAATGCGCTTCATAAGCCTGCACGATGCGCTGCACCAGCGGATGACGCACCACGTCCGCCGCGTCGAAGAAAGTAAAGGCTACGCCATCCGTGTTACGCAGGATGTTGATGATGTGTTTGAGACCGGAGAGTTTTCCGGTCGGCAGATCGGTCTGCGTGACGTCGCCCGTGACCACGGCGCGTGAACCAAAACCCATGCGCGTCAGGAACATCTTCATCTGCTCGGGCGTGGTGTTCTGCGCCTCGTCGAGGATGATGAAGGAATCATTGAGCGAGCGACCGCGCATGAAGGCCAGCGGTGCGACTTCGATGACATTGCGTTCGATGAAGCGCGCGACGCGGTCGAAGCCCAGCATCTCGTACAACGCGTCGTACATGGGGCGCAGGTAGGGATCGATCTTCTGCGTGAGGTCGCCGGGCAGGAAGCCGAGCCGCTCGCCCGCTTCCACCGCCGGTCTCACCAGGATGATGCGGCGGATGCGATCCGCCTGCAGCGCCTCGACCGCGCAGGCCACGGCGAGATAAGTCTTGCCCGTGCCGGCGGGCCCGATGCCGAAGGTAAGGTCCTTGGCGTGGATGTTGGCGAGATAGTCGCGCTGATTGCGGCCGCGCGCGCGGATGGTGCCGCGTGCCACGCGCACCACACCTTCGACGGATTCCTCGGCACCGATGGCGCCCGGCATATCGCGCGAGTCGCGCAGCGCCAGGTGCACCCGCTCGAGCGAAATGTCCTCGCGACTGGTGGCCGCGAACAGGTCACGCACCAGGTCCTCGGCGGCGTGCGCCCGCTGGCCGGCGATGCGAAACGTCGAGCCACGACGCTTCACGGAGACCGCCATGCGATCCTCGATGAGCCGCAGGTTCTCATCGAGCGGGCCACACAGGTTCGCGAGCCGCGCGTTATCCGGCGGCACAAGATCGAATTCGCGCACTGGTTCGACTGGAGCTGGAGTCGACATCTAACCCATGTCCATCAGACAACGGCAGCGAGGCGCGCGTCGCCTTCGGGAGCGACGGTCGCCAGCCGGCCGCGCAGGCTTTGCGGCAGCGCCTTCACGATGGCCACTTCCACGAACTGGCCGATCAGGTTCTTCGGCCCCGCAAAATTCACCCAGCGGTTGTTCTCCGTTCTTCCGGCAAGTTCGTTGGCGTCCTTCTTGGAAGGTCGCTCCACCAGTACGCGCTGAGTGCTCCCGACCATGGTCTCACTGATGGCGCGCGCCTGTTCGTTGAGCTGTGTCTGCAGCCGCAGGAGGCGTTGCTGCTTCACGTCGAGCGCGACATTGTCCGGCAACGACGCCGCGGGAGTTCCCGGTCGCTGGCTGTAGATGAAAGAGAATGACTGGTCGAAATTCACGTCGCGCACGAGTTTCAGTGTGGCCTCGAAGTCGCGCTCCGTCTCGCCGGGAAATCCAACGATGATGTCGGTGGAAACCGATATCGAAGGCCGCACCGTGCGCAGGCGCCGCAACTTTTCCTTGAATTCCAGCGCCGTGTAGCCGCGCTTCATCGCAGCAAGAATCCGGTCCGAACCCGACTGCACCGCAAGATGCAGGTGATTGGCGAGCTTCGGCACGCTGGCGTAGGCCTCGACCAGGCTGTCGCTGAATTCCACCGGGTGTGAAGTGGTGAAGCGGATGCGTTCGACGCCCGGCACCTCGGCCACGTAGTGAATCAGCGTGGCGAGATCGACGATGGCGCCGTCGAGCATTACTCCTGCATACGCGTTGACATTCTGGCCGAGCAGCGTGATTTCACCCACGCCCTGTGCGCCAGCGAACGCACTTCGTCCATGACCGACTCAAATGGCCGCGACACCTCGTCGCCGCGCGTGTAGGGCACCACGCAGAAGGTGCAGTACTTGCTGCAGCCTTCCATGATCGAAACGTACGCGCTGGACCCATCCGCGCGGGGTGCCGGCAAATGGTCGAATTTCTCCACTTCTGGAAACGACACGTCCACGACCGCGCGGCCGGTGCGCTTCAGCTCCGTCAGCATGTCCGGCAGTCGATGCAGGGTTTGCGGGCCGAAGACCAGGTCCACGTAGGGCGCGCGCTTCGTGATGGCGTCGCCCTCCTGGCTCGCCACGCAGCCACCGACGCCGATGAGTACGTGCGGCTTCAGTTTCTTGAGCTCGCGCCATTCACCCAGCAGTGAATACACCTTGTCCTCGGCCTTCTCGCGCACCGAGCAGGTGTTCATGAGCAGGACGTCGGCGTCGGCCGGATTGTCCGTCGGGGTGAGTCCGGCGCCAGCGCCGAGCACGTCGCCCATGCGGGTCGAGTCGTACTCATTCATCTGGCAGCCGAATGTCTTGATGTAGTAGCGGCCGGGCATTTCGGGACTAGGGGGAAAGCGGGCGCTAGGGTATCGCAATTCCCCCCGATCGAGTTTTACGGCTTACAAATCAATTAGTTATGTGCCTGCAGGAAGCGCGCGGTTTCGATCACTAGCCGATTCGCGGACTAAGTTCTATTCTTTCCGCCGCGCCGCGCGTCAGCTGCGCACCATCGTCGGCAACAAAGATGGCCAGCAGACTCGCCGGCTCCGTGTCGCTGGCGTTCTCGCTGATCACATGCGTGCTGCCCGGCGGCTCGAAAAATCCCTCACCCGCGGAATACACCTTTACCGGACCCGTGACCGAATTTTCCGAACGGACTTTTCCGGAGAGCACGTACGCGTAGACGCTACCGGCGTGTGCGTGACTCGACGACTTGGCGCCCGGTGCGTACTTCACGAGCACACCCGTCAACGTCTTGCCTGGCACGTTCGGCAGCTTCTCGCTGAACACGGGCTGCGCCTGCACTGGCTTCACTTCTTCGGCAGCGAACAGCCGCGGCGCGCCGAACAGGACGGCGGCCAGCGCAAACCCCGCCGCACCGGCAATCCATCGACTCGTAGATGCGTTCATGACCACCTCCGTCAGTGACGGAATCTTGGACTGGCGGAAATGTCTTGAATGGCGCGACTGCGCCAGCACGAAGTCAGACAGCGCTCAAACGCGGTGCTGAACGCGATGTCAGAACGGAATGTCGTCGTCGAACTCGCCGCCGCCGCCCTTGTCGCCGCCCTTGTCACTGCCCGGAGGCGGGCCGCCCTGGTCGAAGTCGTCGGCGGGTGGCTGTTGACGACCGCGGCCGCCTCCGCCACCACCGCCATAATCGCCGCCACCACCACCCATTCCGCCACCGCGGCTGTCGAGCATCTGCATCTCGTTGGCGATGATCTCGGTGGTGTAACGGTCGTTGCCCTGCTTGTCCTGCCATTTTCTCGTGCGCAGGCTGCCTTCTATATAGACCTTGCTACCCTTCTTGAGATATTCGCCGGCGATCTCACCGAGGCGGCCGAACATGGCCACCCTGTGCCATTCGGTACGTTCCTTGTTCTCGCCCGACTGCTTGTCTTTCCAGTTCTCGCTCGTCGCCACGTTGATGTTCGCCACCGTCATGCCCGAAGGCATGGCACGGGTTTCCGGGTCTGCGCCCAGATTGCCGATCAGAATGACTTTGTTGATTCCCCGCGCCATGGCAGTGTGCCCTTCATCGAAAGTTGTGTGTGGGGCGCGATTGTACGGTCATGCGCCACGCAGATGTAGACGCAAAAAGTGCGTGATCTTGGCTGTTCAAATCTTGACCAGCGGATTCGCGTAACCTTCGGAAATCATGACCGAAAGGCCCATACGGACCCTGGTGCTCGGCGCCTACGGATTCTTCGGCAGCCGCATCTGCACGGCGCTGGCGCTCAATCCTCGCGTGCAGCTGGTGCTGGTAGGGCGCGACCTCAACAAGGCCACGGCGCTGGCGTACCAGCTCGGCCTCACCGCCAGTCACGCCCGGCGCGCCGATGCCGCCGATCCGCGTCTCGGCTCCTGGCTGCGCAAACTCGGCATCAACGTATTGATACATACCGCCGGGCCGTTCCAGCAGCAGAAGTACTCAGTCGCGCAGGCCGCCATAGAAGCTGGCTGTCACTACCTGGATCTCGCCGACGGACGCGCCTTTGTCACCGGCATTTCGCGACTGGACGCGCAGGCGCGCGCGGCGAACGTCGCAGTGCTCTCGGGCGTGAGCTCGCTACCGGCGCTGTCGTCGGCCGTGGTCGACCGCTATCTGCCGCAGTTCTCGCGACTCGACTCAATCCGCATGGGCATCTCGTCTGGCGCGGTGATTCCCGGCATCGCCACGGTGCGCGCCGTGCTTGGCTACTGCGGCAAGCCGATCCGCGTGTGGGAAAGCGGTGCCTGGAAGGTGGTGCACGGCTGGCTCGACCCCCAGGTCCACGAGTTTCCCAAGTCGGTCGGCGAACGCCGAATTGGTCGCTGCGACGTGCCCGACCTGGATCTTCTGCCACTGCGCTATCCCGGGGTGAAGACCGTGAGTTTTCACGCCGGCTTTGCCAGCCACACCGCGCACAAGTGCGTCGAGCTGCTGGCACGCTGGGTGCGCGACAAGCGACTCGCAAGCGCACTGCCATTCGCGCGACCGCTCACAAGCCTTGGACAGTGGATGCGGCCATTGTTCAGCGATCGCGGCGCCATGTTCATCACGCTCGACGGGCTGGACACGGACGGTGACTCACTGTCACTCACCTGGAACCTGGTGGCGCGCGACAACGATGGGCCCCACATTCCATGTGCGGCCGCGATCGCGCTGACTAACAAGATTGCCGCCGGCACTGAACTGCCACCCGGCGCACGGCCGTGCATGGGACTGCTGAGCGTCGAGGACCTGCTCGAACCGCTCGCCGGATTCAGTATCCGGGAGGTCGTGCCACCGACGCTGGCGTAAGGTGCATCGTGGCGCGGATATAATTGCCGGCAGGTCCAGCGGGGGAACGCGATGAGATATCGTAATCGAAGCCAGTGGTGTTTCGCGGCGATCGCGGTGACGGCCACCATGGTCACGAGTGCCGGCGCGGACACCGTGCAGAAACACTGTGAGGCGCAAGGCGGCGGCGACACGCGTGCGGTCGTAGTCGCGGCGGATGCGTTTCGCAACGTGCTCTCGGCCGACGAACGGGCCCGTCTCGAAAAGCCGCTGGTGCGCGCCAATGCCATTCACTGGTCGAACCTCCCCGTGGGCGTGGTGCCGCGCGATGGCCTGCGTCTCGGTGATCTCGACACCGCGAAAGCGACTGCCGCGCGCGACATGCTGGCCACGGCGCTCTCGGCCTGTGGACTCACCATGCTCGACGAGATCCGCAAGGCCGACGATGCGCTGATTCCGGTCGATACACGCAAGGTAGGCTGGGATGGCCGCAACTATTACCTCACCCTGCTCGGCACTCCGTCGAACGATGCGCCCTGGATGCTGCAGGTAGGTGGCCATCACGTCGCATACAACCTGACGTTCAATGGCAGATTGCCGGGAGCGACGCCGCTGTTCTTCGGTACCGAGCCGATACGGTTCACGCTGCAAGGGAAAGACTACGAGCCGCTGCGCGCGCAGAGCGCGGCAATGTCCCAGCTGGCGGTGGCTATCGCCGGGCACACGGACGCGAAACTCTCCGGAACCTTTACCGACGTGGTCAAGGGCGTCGTGTTCGAGTTCGTACCGGGCAAGCCGCCGGTGGGTGGCACCGACACCGGCTATCCGCACGACTATCCCAGCGGCACGACTGACCGCGGCGTCCGCTACGACCGCCTCGCGCCCGCCGGGCAGGCGCGTGTTCGCGAAGCCATCGACAGTTACACCGCCCTTCCGGGCGAGGCGATCACGCAGGGGCTGGTGGCGGCCTATCTATCACCGGCCGCGCTTGCCGAGACCTACATCGGCTACGCGGGAGCGACAGACTTCAGCAAGGAGGGCTCTTACGTGCGCATCGATGGCCCGCGCATCTGGATGGAGCTCATCGTGCAACGGGCGGTCGCGAACCAGAAAGAGTTGCACTATCACGCGTTGTGGCGCGACAAACTCGCCGACTACGGCGGTGAAGTGGGCAAATGAAGCTGGCCCGTGCCTCGGCTTTAGTGCTATTCGCCGTGATTGGGTCGGCGCTTGCCCATCGTGCGCCGAACTCCGTGGTCAGACTCGAGTTCGGCCCGCAGCGGGTGCGCGCCGAAGTCATGGTGCCGCGTTCAGAGCTCGCCGTGGCGCTGCCGGGTGAGCAGGGCGAGCCTGAGTTCATCGCCTATCTTCTGCGCCATATCGCGGCGGAGACTCCTGATGGAATCCCGTGGCGCATCCAGCTGCGCGGCGTGCGCGATGCGCGCTACCTGGAACACGACTACCTGCTGGCGGATATCGATCTCGTTCCGCCGCGCGACGCGTCGCCGCTGAGTTTCGTGCTGGTCGACGATGCGGTGACACACGAGGTGCGCAACCACGTCGTGTGGGTGGTTTCGAGCCAGGGCGACGGGCTGCTGGGCGCCCTGCAGTACCCCGCGCGACGACTGGTCATCGAGCGTCAGCCCGCGCCCTCACCCGTAGCGCATCAACGATAGCTACCCCAGCGCACCGGGGCGCGCGGCATCAATCCCGCCTCCTCGGCCTCGTGGACGCAGCGCGCCATTTCGCTGCGCCGGGATTCATCGTTCAGCGAGGCGCGTGGCTCGAGATACGTGAAGCCGTCCACTGGAGTCTCACCGCGCGACAGCCAGGCCAGCAATCGCGCCACGCGCGACGCCGAATGGAACCCGGTCGATGTTTTCATGGCTCCTCCTTGCAGCGCAAAAAAGCGGCTATCTACCGACAGACAGGCTAGCGCTGATATAGGACAATCTGCGCCCTAATTCGGTGCGAGACTTGGCCATGTCCCAGCCCACCACGCGCGTGCTCGCACTACTGGAGCTGTTGCAGTCTCGCGCCATCACCGGCGGCGCCGAACTGGCGCGCGAGCTCGAAGTCGACCGCCGCACGCTGCGGCGCTACATCGTCACGCTCGAAGAACTCGGCATCCCGATCGTGACCACCCAGGGCCGCTACGGCGGCTACCAGGTCGTGCCGGGTTTCAAGCTGCCGCCGATGATCTTCTCGGATGAGGAAGCACTGGCACTGGCGGTGGGCCTGATGGCCGCGCGCGGGCTGGGGCTCGCGCAATCCATGCCCGCGGTCGCCAGCGCCCGCGACAAGCTCGAGCGCGTGTTCCCGGTCAGGCTCAAGCAACGGCTGCGCGCCGTCGATGAAAGCATCGCGCTCGAGCTTGCCCGACCGGTGGCGGTGATCGACCAGCAGGTGCTGGGACTGCTGTGCACCGCCACGCAGGAACATCGGCGCGTTCGCATGGCCTATCACTCGCGCGGCGAGGTACAGACCGAGCGCGAATTCGATCCTTACGGACTCGTGTACCGCGCCGGACGCTGGTACATCGTCGGTTGGTGCCACCTGCGCCGCGGCCTGCGCTCGTTCCGTCTCGATCGCGTTGGTTCGGCCAGCAGCCTGGCGGACCATTTCGAGCGCCCGGCGGATTTCGACGCGCTCGACTACCTGAAGAAATCCATCGCCATGATTCCGCGCGCGCACAGCGTGGAAGTGCTGCTCGACACCGACCTGGCGACGGCGCAGAAAGAACTGGTCGCCAGCGTGGGTGTGCTCGAATGGACGGGAGATGGCGTGCTATTGCGCGCCCAGGCCGACGATCTGAACTGGATTGCGCGCGAGTTGGCGCGTCTGCCGTTCGATTTCAGCGTGCGTGCGCCAGCGGCGCTGCGTCACTCGCTGTCGGGCGTCGCACGGCGTCTGCAACGCATCGCCAACGGCCAGGCGAACTGAAGGAGGTCGCGGCGGCCACGACCTCCCGGTCCGGTGCCGCTAGAAATTCACAGTCACGACCGCGCGCACCGCGAGCGGCGAGCCCGGTGTGATGTTGTTGTTGTTGTTTGCGTTCGCGTAGTAGTTCTCGTCCAGCAGATTCTCAACGTTCACTTGCGCGCGCCAGCGCGGGCTCGGCGAGTAGAAGAGTCCGGCATCGACACGCGTGAACGATGGCAGTGCCACGGCATTGTCGGCGGCGGCAAACATCTCCGTCTGGTGGATGAGGCCGAGACCTGCGCTCCATTGCGAGTTGAATTCATACTTGTTCCACAGCGAGACCACGTGCTCCGGCAGTTGCGCCAGCCGCAGTCCGCCGAGGGCGGCCGTAAGTTCGCCGTCCTGGTAGGCGTATCCGCCCTGGATACTCCAGGCGTCGCCGATCCTGCCGGTCACGCCAAGCTCGACGCCCTCGTTGGTTTGACCCTTCACCAGGATCGACAACGTCGGATCGGTCGGATTCGGGATCACGACGTTGGTACGATCGAGCTGGAACACCGCGGCGGTCAGCGCGAGGTTTTCGCTCACGTCCCATTTCGCGCCCAGCTCGATGTTTTCGAACTCTTCCGGATCGAGCGCCTCGTTGGTCGGGTTGAGCGATGCCAACTGGGCGCCGGCGCGCGGCACATAGGTCATGCTGTAGCTGGCGTAAATCGACACTGGCTCGATCGGTTTGTAGATCAGACCCGCGCGCGGCGACAACAGGTCATCAGAGGTCTCGATGTCCGTGGCGGTGCGGTTATTGCGGAAGTCCATGTCGAACTGGTCGAAACGCAGCCCCAGGACGGCCTGAAAGTGCTCGGAAAACTCGATCTGGTCCTGTAGATAGACCGCGGCGATGGTCGCCTTGCCGTGGTTGTCCGCATCAGTGGCGCTCTGGCGGAACGTGACCGGAACCGAAATTGTCGGATCGGAAAGCGGCGCCTGCACGATGAGATCCGTGTCATTGAAAAAGCCGGTGTTGCGGAAGTTGTCAGTCACCTGGCGACCGAGCTCGATGCCCGCAAGCATGCGATGCGTGATCGCGCCGGTGTTGAGCGAAAACGTCAGGTCCGTCTGGTTGAAGAGATTTTCGCGCTGTTGCGCATTGTTGTAGGCGGAAATAGCCACAGTCGTGACCGTCGGATCGATCGCACCCGGAAAAACATTCTGATAGAACTTGTCGTAGTCGCCGTACACCGTGCGGTTTCGCAGCGTGACGTTGTCACTGAAGGAATGGTCGAGCACCACCGTTGCGATATTCACCGTCGCGTTGGTGGTGCTGACATCCGGATCACCGAAAAACGTCGAGGAGTCGACTTCGTAGGGGCGGCCGTCGAGCGAGGGAATGCCACGATCGGCGATGCGGTCGTAGTCGTAGTACTCGTAGGAGGCGCGCAGTACGGTGTTGTCCCCGAGCCGGAAGGCAACCGTCGGGTTGACGCCAAAACCCTCGAGATCGAACCCATCGCGGTAACTCTCTGAGTCCTGGTACATCCCGGTGAGGCGCAGTGCGACGGTCTCGTTGACGGCATCGCCGACATCGAACGTTCCGCGCGCGTTGCTCCAGGAACCGCCCTGCAACGAAACTTCGCGCACGCGGTCCCAATCGGCCTGTCGCGTCACGCGATTGATGACACCACCCGCGCCACCGCGACCGAAGATCATTGCATTCGGGCCCTTGAGAGCCTCGACGCGATCGACGTTATACAGATCGCGGAAATACTCGACGTCGTCACGTACACCGTCGACGAAGAAATCCGCGGTGGAGCTGCTGCCGCGAAGAATGATGGTGTCGCGATTTCCTTCGCCCTGCGCCATGCCGGCCCCCGGTACGTAACGCGCCACGTCCGCAAGACTCTGCATGGACTGATCTTGGATCAGCGCGCGCGTCACGACACTGACCGACTGGGGAACGTCGCGCAGCGCTGTATCTGTCTTGGTGGCGCTGCGGCTTTCCGGCGCCCTGTATGCGTCCGGTTCGGTTGCTTCGACCGAAATCTTGGGCATGATCTTGGCGGCATCTGTCGCGGTATCGGCTTGCGCCGCTGCGGCGCTCAAGGCGAGGCTCACGGCGACAACGATGCGTTCGCGGCTACGACGCCTGAAGACAGGATCAAATTTCGACACGGCTGGCTCCCAATGCGGATGTTGTTCCCTGGCACACTGGCTATCCCGATCGGGAGTGGCTGGCTAACGGCCCAGGTAGGCCACCGGTTGGTCCCTTTGACCACCCAGCTGGGCCACATCGTATTGCGAATCATTCTTGTTTGCAACCGCGAATGACTGCTATTTGGGCCGACACTTATAAAGGCGTACCGCCACAACGGAAAACGCCGCCGAAGCGGCGGCGTCCGCAAGGTGCTTGCGGGCTTGGTCCGCGGTAACCGCTCGCGCTGGATTGAGAATTTACCGGTTGTTCCGGTCGTCAATCAGCTTGACCAATGCCTGGGGATCGATGGGCTTGGTCAGGTGGAAATCGAAGCCTGCGGCCTGGGCCCGACGCTTGTCGTCTTCCTGCCCCCAGCCCGTCACCGCTATCAACGTGATGTCGGAGCCCCAGGCCTCCGCGCGAATGCGGGTGGCGACCTCGTAACCGTTCAAGTCGGGCATCCCGATATCGAGCACCGCAATTTGCGGCTTCTCACGTCTGGCGAGATTGAACGCGTCGGCGCCGCCGTGAGCAACGCTCACGTCGTGGCCACACTGCGCCAGCAGCAACCGCAACATTTCGGCGCCATCGTGATGATCGTCGGCAATCAAAACGCGCTTTTCGACGTGATTCGCATTGACGGTGTCGACCTTGGAGGCTGCGCCGGCGTGCTCGACCATGATGTTCCGGGGCAGATACACCAGGAATTCGCTGCCCTTGTCCAATCCTTCGCTGCGCGCCTCGATGCGACCCCCGTGCAATTCGACCAATCCCTTCGCGAGCGCCAATCCGATGCCCAGCCCTCCTTCGGATCGGCCCACCTGCGATTCGACCTGCGTGAACATGTCGAATACTTTTCGTGTCATCTCGGGCGCAAGACCCACACCGCTGTCGCGAACGAACAGCACCAGCGAGTTACCGTCCATGCGAGTGCCCAGTGAGATGCGACCGCCTCGCGGCGAGTACTTGGCGGCATTTGTCAGCAGATTGGTCAGCACCTGGGTCAGGCGCACCTCGTCGGCCTCAATGGTGATCTTCAGCGCCGATCGTTCGACGCGCAGTGTGTGTTCCCGCTTGTCAATGGTCGGTCTTGCTGCCTCGACTGCCGCGTCGATCACCGTCTGCAGGTCGACATAGGCTTTCTTGAGAAGGAATGAGCCGCGAGTGATTCGCGAGACATCCAGCAGGTCGTCGAGCAGCGTGCTCATGTGTGCAACCTGCCGCGCGATGATGGCCTGGGCGTTGTGCAATTCCGCGGGCTGCAATTTCGGCGACTGCAGGATCGTCGCAGCGGTGCGAATCGGGGCCAGCGGATTGCGCAGCTCGTGCGCCAGCGTCGCGAGGAAGACGTCCTTGCGCGCATCCGCGTCTTTGAGCGCGGATTCCGCCTGGACAATGCTCGTGACGTCGATGAATGTCACCAGCACACCGCTCACCGTGCTGTCCGGGTCGCGATACGGGAGGATCCGCATGATGTAGTGCGTCGAGCCGTCCGCGCGGGTGACGCGCCTTTCCAGGGGCTCGCGCTTCGTCAGCACCCAGGTGACATCTTCTCGAAGGTCCCGGTATTCCAGCCGGCTGACGATATCGGTCAACGGGCGACCCTGATCACTGGGGATCAGGTTGTACAGCGTGGCAATCGCCGGCGTGAAGCTGCGGATGACGAGGTGACGATCCAGGAATACCGTCGCGATCTCGGTGCTGTCGAACAAGTTGCGCAGGTCGCTGTTGCTGCGATCCAGCTCCGCGATCTTGTCCGTCAGGCGCATGTTCACGGTATGCAGTTCTTCGTTCAGCGACTGCAACTCCTCCTTCGAAGTCTCGAGTTCCTCGTTGGTGGATTGCATTTCTTCGTTGACGGAATGCAGCTCCTCGTTGGCGCTGCGCAGCTCCTCGAGCGCCGTCTGGTACTGCTCGGACAGGGAGCTGCAGCTCTTCGAAAACCGTGGCGAGTGCGCCCTGCAGCTCGGCCACGACTTGTGGAGTGGGTTCGACTGGACCGAGCATCGACTGATACTCCGTCGCTCGCGAAAGCGGTTCCGTGCCGCGGCCCGAGCCATCGACGCTAGCTGGCCGGGCATCGGGCTTCCGCGGCCGTGCCGTGGAGGCGCGCTCAAGGCGGGTGATCGCTGTCGACTTGTCCGACTCCGCCATCAGTCGCTGCCAGCTCAGGTTGAGCTCGGGACTGCGTACATTCGCGTCTCTGGAAAATCCGTGCGGTCTTGTCGACTGTCGAAAACAGGTCCGAGTGCTGCGCGACCGACTCCGCGCCCCCTAACAACAGGATGCCGTCCGGTGCCAACGCATAGTGAAACACCGGGATGATCTTCGCCTGCAGCTCAGGGATTCATGTAGATCAGCAGATTGCGGCAGGAGACCAGGCTCATCATCGAAAACGGCGGGTCGCGAACCAGGCTGTGAACGGAGAATGTGCAGAGATTGCGGATCTCCTTGCTGACGACGTAACTGCCATGCGACAGCGTGAAGAAACGCTCGATGCGTTCCTTCGAAAGCCCTTCCAGCAGACCCGCAGGATAGCGGCCCAGCCGTGCCGCCGAAATCGCGGAATCGTCGATGTCGGTGGCGAATATCTGCACCTTGGGCGCGCCTTTCATGCGATCCATGTATTCGCACAGCAGGATGGCGAGCGAGTACGCCTCTTCGCCAGTGGCGCAACCGGCCACCCATAGCTTCACGGTGCCGTCCGCGTGTTTATCTTTGAACAGCAGCGGAATGACCTTGCTCGCGAGGGTATCGAAGGTCTCCTGGTCGCGGAAGAAACTCGTGACGCGAATCAACAGGTCACGAAACAACATGCCGGCTTCGTCGGGAGAATTCGCAAGTTTGCCGATGTAGTCCTCGAGGGAAGTCGCATTCGTCACCTGCATGCGGCGCTCTACCCGGCGCATGAAGGTCTGGCCTCGATAGTCGCTGAAGTCATGCCCGAGTTGCGTCCGCAGGATGCGGCAGATCTCCAGGCGCTGGCGCTCCCTGTCCGGGGAGTCATTGGGCTGCGTCGCCGAAGGTTCGCTGCTGCCCCACAACCGTACGAGATGCGCGGGCATGTCCTCCACGCTCGTGATCAGGTCGACCGCTCCCGTCGCAATCGCGCCTTCCGGCATTTCGGAGTACTGCGGCGGGCTGCCATCTCCACCCTGCGCCATGGTGAGGCCGCCGCTGGCCTTGATCGCCTTGAGTCCGAGTGCTCCATCGCTGCCCGTTCCGGAGAGCACGATACCCGACCGCCTTTTCGCGCAGTTCCGTACCGAGGGAATCGAAAAATCCGTCGATGGGCCGGAAACTGCCATCGTGTTTGGAGCGCGTCACCCGCAATCGTCCTTCGGACAAAGTGACCACCGCGTGCGGCGGAGGCACGTACACGCAGTTTGGCTCCACCCGCATTCCATCCGTCGCCGTCGATCACCTTCATCGTGGTCCAGCGCGTCAATATTTCCGCCAACATGCTCTTGCGTTCGGCCGGAAGATGCAGGATCACGACGAAGGCCATGCCGCAGTCGGCCGGCATGTGATTGAAGAAGGAATGGAAGGCGTCGATACCGCCTGCGGAGGCGCCTATTCCGACAATTGGAAATGTTGCTGCATTCACGGCCAAGCTCTGGCTGTCACAGGGTCTGGAAACTAGGAGTGCTGAACGCCCTTTGCGACACCTAGCATCCTAAGCCAAGCGCGAGCGCAGGCTTCACAAAAATTGAGTGCTGTCGGACTTCACCTACCGCCTACCGGCGCACGGTCCGCCTCAACTGCCTTACCGGTTGGGATCGCGCCATACCCTTTCAAATGGCAATCGCCATGCATGCGGGGCGATGAGTTGGTGAATGGCGTTTGGACCCCAGGAACCCGGAGCATAAATACGTACCGGCGGGTGGCGCTCCCAGCAGCGGCATCGACACCTCCCACAGTCGCTCGATGCCTTCGGCGGTGGTGAACAGCGTGTGGTCGCCGCGCATCGCGTCCAGGATCAGTCGTTCATAGGCCTCCAGGACGTCCCCGATCTGATCGGTGTCGTTCATGGCGAACTGCAGGCTGTGTTTATCGAGTTTCATGCCGGGGCCGGGCCGTTTGCCGTAGAACGACAACGAGGTGCGCGCCGCGTCGGCGAGATCGAAGGTGAGGTGATCCGGCCCCTGCGCGCCGATGCCCGAATCCTCGGGAAACATGCTCTTGGGCGGTTCGCGAAACGCGATCGAGATGATGCGCTGGCCCTCGGCGAGGCACTTGCCGGTGCGCAGATAGAACGGCACGCCGGCCCAACGCCAGTTGTCTATCGTGGCACTTGAGTGCGATGAAGGTCTCGGTGTCCGACTCCGGCGAGACGCCCTCCTCGCTGCGATACCCGGTGTACTGGCCGCGCACCACGTCCGCCGGCCGGATGGGCAGCATGCTGCGAAACACTTTCACCTTCTCTTCGCTGATGGCACGGGGAGATAAGGTGGGTAGGAGCCTCCATCGCCACGAAGCCCAGGATCTGGAACAGGTGGGTCACCACCATGTCGCGATACGCGCCCGTGGCTTCGTAGAACGCGGTGCGTTTGCCCAGTCCCACCGTCTCGGGCACGTCGATCTGCACGTGATCGATGAAATTGCGATTCCAGATGGGCTCGAACAGGCCGTTGGCAAAACGAAACGCCAGGATGTTCTGCGCAGGTTCCTTGCCGAGGAAGTGATCGATGCGGAAGATCTGTTCCTCGTCGAACACCTCGTGCAGCTTGGCGTTCAGTTGCTGGGCGCTGGCGAGATCCGTGCCGAACGGCTTCTCCATGACGATACGTGAATTCTCGACCAGGCCCGCTTCGCCCAGCATGCGCACCGCCGACAGCGCGGCGCCGGGCGGCACCGAAAGATAGTGCAGCCGGCGGATTTCCTCGCCGATGGATTTTTCCGCACGCGTTACCGCATCCGCGAGCGCCGCAGGGCCGGACTGCAACGGCACATAGTCGAGACAGGGGGCAAAGGTATTCCAGTCGGCGTCGGATAATCTTGCGCGCGGATTCATCACAGGCGGCGCGCGCCAGCTTGCGGAAACCCTCCGCGTCGAGCGCGTCGAGCGACATGCCCACGATTCGCAGCGCGGGGATGAAACCGGCACTGGCCAGATGCAGCAGCCCGGGAATCAGCTTGCGACGGGACAGATCACCCGTCGCACCTACCAGTACCACCACCTGCGGAAAGCGCGGTCCGACGCCCGGTGGAATCTTCGCCACGGTGCACTCCCATCTTGTTAGTAGAGAACACCCCCCGTGGCGAGGGTTTTACCACAATCTCAGGGCGCGACTGTGACCGCGGCTCCCTTGTATTCCACGCTCACATCGGCGGCGGCATCCAGGTCCGCGGGCGCCTTGGCACCGGGCTTGATCCAGCGCACCCTGAACGTGCGCTCCTCGGGCATGCCGGGGTAGCCGCCGGTGCGCGCCCCGATGGTCAGCGTGCCTTTCGCCGCGTCATAACTCAGCGGAATGCGCGCGAATTCGCCCTGCTCGTAGCCATAACTCACACCGTCGTCCTCGTAGAGCTCGAACGAGCCGTCGCTGGCCGGTGAACACGAACAGCGTGATCGGCGCGCCCGGTTTCTCGGCCGAGTACTGGATCGCCGGACCCACCGGCACGATGGATCCGGCGCGCACGAACAGCGGCATGCGGCCGAGCGGCGCCTTCGCGACGAGCGCCTGGCCGCCGCCGGCGTGACGTTCGCCGGTGTGGAAGTCGTACCAGTCGGCGCCCGCCGGTAGATAGACCATCCGTGTCCGCGCCTTGAACTTGTGCACCGGCGCGACCAGGAAGGCCTTGCCGAACAGATACTCGTCAGGTACCTCGCGCGCCTGCTGGTCGTCGGTGAAGTCCATGGCGAGGCCGCGCATGATGGTGCCGTCGCGGTGATACGTATCGGCGGCAACCGTGTAGATGTACGGCAGCAGGCGGTAGCGCAGCCTGTCGTGCCACACCAGGCTTTCGTAGACCTCCGATCCTTGCGGCGCCAGGTTGTAGATCTCGCGCAGCGGGAACTCGCCATGCGAGCGGAACAATGGCGCGAAGGCGCCGAACTGGAACCAGCGCAGGTTGAGCTCGCGCCATTCCTCGAGATCGGCGGGCGTGGGCTGCTGCGTGCTGTAGCGTGATTCGTTGGCGAATCCGCCGATATCGAAGGTCCAGTTGGGCAGACCGGCGTAACCGATGCCGACACCGGCGGAGATCTGGTTGTAGAGATCATCCCAACGCGACGCGATATCACCACTCCAGACCGCCGCGGCATTGCGCTGGATGCCCGCGAAACCCGAACGCGTGAGGATGAACACGCGCTTGTCCGGCCTTGCGGCGCGCGAACCCTCGTACACGCCACCACTGTGCACCAGGGCATAGGTATTGAAGTAGTCGGTCGAGGAGCCCAGCGCCGTGGGCCCGATGCGCGCCTTGATGGAATCGATATCCAGGTTCGAATGCGGATCCGGCTCGGTGGCGTCCATCCACCAGGCATCCACCCCCAGCACACCGAGCTTCTCGTTGACCTGCCGCCAGTACAGGTCGCGTGCCGGCTTCGAGTACGGATCGTAGAACGAAGACTTGTAGCCCTTGCCCACCCAGTCGAGCAGGCCTTCCTCGACGTTCTTGCGATACATGAAGCCCGCGGCGTCGAGCTCCTTGTAGTTGGCGGTGGTTGGATAGAACTTCGGCCACACCGAGATCATGAAGCGCACGTTCTGGGCGTGCACTTTGTCGATCATCGCCTTCGGATCCGGGAAGCGGGTCTTGTCGAATTCGTGCGAACCCCACGCGTCCTCGTTCCAGTAGAACCAGTCGAGCACGATGTTGTCGAGCGGGATCCCGCGCTTGCGGTACTCGGCCACCACGCCTAACAACTCTGCCTGCGTGGTGTAACGCTGGCGGCTCTGCCAGAAGCCGTAGGCCCAGCGCGGCAGCAACACCGCCTTGCCGGTCAGCTGCCGGTATCCGGCGATGACTTCGTCCTGCGAGTCGCCGGCGACGAAGTAATAGTCGATGGCGCGGCCCGACTCGGAGGTGAAGGTGAGCGAGTGGCGCTCCGCATCCGGCAGCGGATCGTTGTGCAGCAGCGCGAGGTAGCCGTCCTGCGGAATCCATTCGATCCGCACATTGACCGGTTTGCCCGCCTGCATCGTCACGTCGAAGTTCTGGTACCAGGCGGCCCAGTTCTGCCGCCAGCGATCGAGCACCAGCTTTCCGTCGACGAACACCTTGAAGTAGCTGCTGCCGTAGAGCTGGAACTTGTGCTGGCCGGCATGCGCGGACTCGACACTGCCCTCCCAGGTGACGGTCTGGTTCGGCAGGATGTTGGGTGGCGCCCCGGTCGGTGGCTCTTTCCCCACCAGCAGTTCCTTCGGCCAGTTGAAGCGGTCGCGGATGTACTGGTAGTTGATGTCCTTCTCGACGCGCTCGAGCTTGAGCTGGCCGTCGATGGAGTAACGCGCGGTGAAGCCGCCCTCCTTGCCCGCGGCGTCGCGAATCTTGAGATCACGCGACGCCAGGCCATAAGGCTTCGGATTGCCGAAGCGCGTGATGGAGTAGTTGTCCCACAACACGCCGTAGTTGCGGCTCGACACCACGAACGGCACGCCGATATCCATGTTGTGCTGCGCGATTTCGACGTCCTCGCCATTGAGGTTCATCTGCGCGTTCTGGTGCTGGCCCATGCCGAAGAAAGCTTCGTCACTGCCCGGATTGAAGCGTTGTGAGACCCCCTGGCCGAGCACCCGCGTCGGCGTCTCCTGCAACAGGGCCTTGCCGTTCAGATCCGTGAAGTGCACGGCGCCGTTCGCCAGCGACACATGCGCGACGAGTTGTGATGTCGCGAGCGCGAGGTCATCTCCCTTGCGTTCCAGCTTGTACGCGACCGGCGGCGCACTCGACGCGCCGACGATGAGGCTCGCGGGAAGCTGGAGGTTGTCATCGCCCACCGCCGTGACACGCACGATGCGCTCGGAGCGCAGTTCGAGACGTACGCGCTTCGCGTCGCCCGCGGCCGGTGTGACCACCACGCCCGCCGCGTCCTGGACGAACGCGCCTTCCGGAGTCTTCGACCCGCAGCCAGCCAGCAGCAGGACACAAAGCAAGCCCGACAGAATCTTCATGAACCCCTCTCGACCTTGATTGGATTTTTTTTGGCCGGGAAGAGATGTAACCGCGAAACCGCCGGAAAGCGAGATCCGGCGGCAACACCGGAATTCGCCTTCGGTACGTCACGGGCGCGGACCCCGCGACCCCATTCAATCGTCGCTACGGCAGCAATCTTTTTCCCGAATAAAAGTACAATGCTCTAATGAAAAATGAAGATCAAGCGATTTCAGAAGTGGGGATATTCGCGCAGAATCCCGGCGCATCCATGGCGACAAAACCGGCTTCTCCTCGAGTGACTGCGCCGGAAAACGCGCCCCGCTCCAGTCGATATCGCGCGCCAGCGCTGGAAAAGGGCCTGGACGTCATCGAACTGCTGGCCGCCGAGAAGACCCCGCTGAACCTGTCGGCGATCTCCCTGCGTCTCGGTCGCTCGTCCGGCGAACTGTTCCGCATGCTGCAGGTGCTCGAGTTCAAGGGATTCATCACCACCGCCGAGAGCGGCTCGGGCTACGTGCTCACCAACAAGCTGTTCGCGCTCGCCATGGCGCAGGCGCCGGTGCGCTCGCTGGTGGAAACCGCACTGCCCATCATGCGCAAGCTGTCGCAGGAGATCGGGCAGTCCTGTCACATTGCCGTGGCCTCGGAGGACCAGATCGTCGTGATCACGCGCATCGAGCGGCCAGGCGACCTGGGCTTTTCGGTGCGCATCGGATATCGCCGCGAGATTGCGCGCGCCACTTCCGGCCTCGTGCTGTTCGCGTTCCAGAACGACGAGGTGCGACGTACCTGGCTCAAGCGTTGCCGACTCAAGGGTGAAGCGGCCGACAGTTTCGTGGAACGCGCCGACGTCGTGCGCACGCGCGGCCATCACGAAGCGGCGTCCGACTTCGTGCGCGGCATCGTGGACTTGTCCGCGCCCATCCTGCGCGGCGACACGGCGGTGGCGGCACTCACCTGCCCTTTCGTGCACAGCAGTCCGCTGGTGATGGAAATGCCACAGGCGGTGGAGAGCGTGCGCGCCGCGGCGCGCCAGATCTCGGCCGAGATCGTGCACGGGGACCTTCCATGAAACGATACGACGGGGGGCAGGACACTCATCACGCCGGGCTTCATCGGCGCCACGGTGCTGGTCGTCGCGCTGTTCGCGTTCTGGGGCATGTCGAACAGTCTGAATGACGTGCTGATTCCGCAATTCCGCAAGAACGTTCCTGCTCGGCGATTTCGCTTCGAGCTTCGTGCAGTTCGCGACCTTCGTCGGCTACTTCGTGTTCGCAATTCCGGCGTCGCTGTTCATGCGACGTTTTGGCTATCGTGCGGCGGTGGTGATGGGACTGGTGCTGTTCGGTAGCGGTGCGCTGCTGTTCTACCCCGCGGCGCAGTTCGGCGAATACCACTTCTTCCTCGGCGCGTTGTTCGTAGTCGCCAGCGGGCTGTCATTCCTCGAGACTTCCGCCAATCCCGATGATTGCCGCCATGGGGCCGGCGCGAAAACGCCGACCAGCGACTGAACTTCGCGCAGATATTCAATCCGCTCGGCACCATCCTCGGAGTATTCATCGGCAAGGAGCTGATCCTGTCCGATCATCACCTGACGCCGGATCAGATCCGCGCCATGGAACCCGCGGCGCAGGCGGCGTGGCGGGCCAGTGAACTGGCCGCGGTCAAACTACCGTATCTCGGCATCGCCTGCGTGGTGTTGCTGTGGGCGCTGCTGGTGGCGATTGCGAAGTTCCCGCCCCTCGCGCAACGCGTGGACGCGATGCCGATGCTTCCGCGGGCGGTTTTCGCGGCCTCGCCGCGTTTCCGCGCTACTGGCTGGGCGTGATTCGCGCAGTTTGCCTACGTCGGCGCGCAGGTAGGGGTCTGGAGCTTCGTGATCCGCTACACCCAGTTCAATACGCCGGGCACCGCCGAAAAAGTGGCCGCGAACAACCTGTTGATCACCCTCACGCTGTTCTTCGCGGGCCGGTTCATCGGCACGCTGTTGATGTCGAGAATCCGCCCCGCCTTGTTGCTGGCGATATTTGCCGCCGCCGACGTCGTACTGTGCGTCACCGCCGCCACGGCTGGTGGCAATATCGGGCTGCATGCATTGATGGCGACGAGCTTCTTCATGTCCATCCAGTTCCCGACGATCTTCACCATGAGCCTTCGTGGTCTCGGAGCGCACACCAAGTCCGGCTCGTCATTCCTGGTCATGGCCATCGTGGGTGGCGCGGTCGTGCCGCCATTGATGGGCCTGGTGTCCGATGCCAGCACCATCAACCTCGCAATGCTGATCCCGGCGATATGTTTCGCCGTCGTGTACCTGTTCGCCTGGGTGTCACGTCGTGATGCAGTGCCTGCCACAGCCGCGGCCGCTGCATGACCGCAGCGCTTGCGCGGCGCGAGCTGGGTGCGACCGGACTCGCGGTGACCACGCTCGGTTTCGGCGGCGCCGGCATCGGCAATCTCTATCGCGAACTCGCCGACGCGGACGCACTCGCCGCGGTGCAGGAAGCCTTCACCTCGGGCGTGCGCTACTTTGACACCGCGCCCTTCTACGGCTTCGGCCTGAGCGAGCAGCGCCTGGGCAAGGCGCTCGCGGGATCGCCATCGCCACCCGTGATCTCCACCAAGGTGGGTCGCCGCTTGGTCGCGACTGGCCCGCAGGACGCGAGCGTGGGTCGCGAGGGCTACTTTTCGCCGCGCCCGTTCGCACCGATTTTCGACTACAGCCGTGAGGCGGTACTCCGCTCGCACGAGGAAAGCTTGCAACGGCTCGGGGTGTCGCGCGTCGACATCCTGCTATGCCACGACATCGGCCGGCTCACGCACGGCGCGGGTCACAAGGCGCGGGTGCGCGAATTTCTCGACGGCGGGTATCGCGCCATGCGCGAATTGCGTGAGGGTGGCGCGGTGCGCGCCATCGGACTCGGCGTGAACGAATGGGAGGTCTGTGTCGAGTTGCTCGGACAATGTGAGCTCGACTGCATCCTGCTCGCGGGGCGCTACACCCTGCTTGAACAGCCGGCGCTGGAGGCACTCCTGCCACTGTGCGTTGAACGCCGTGTGTCCATCATCTGCGGCGGACCGTTCAACTCCGGGATCCTCGCCACAGGCTCGCGCGCGGGCGCGCAGGCCCACTACAACTATGCCGCCCCGCCGGCCGAAGTACTCGAACGCGTACGCCGCCTCGAACAGCTCTGCGACGAATTCGCCGTGCCGCTGCAGGCCGCCGCGCTGCAGTTTCCGCTGGCGCACCCCGCGGTCGCGAGCGTCGTGGCAGGGTGCGTGAGCGCCGCGGAAGCGCGTCACTGCGCCGCGATGTTTGCGCATTCCATTCCCGGCGATTTCTGGCGCGGCCTGCGCGACCGCGGGCTGGTCGACGCGCGCGCGCCGCTCCCCGCATCCTCGTTCACATGACGGCTCGCATCGACAGCCATCAGCACTTCTGGCGCCTGGAACGCGGCGACTATGGCTGGCTCAGCCCGGCACTCGAACCCATTTACCGCGACTATCTACCCGCCGACCTCGAGCCGCAGCTGGCACGGGCCGGCATCGGCTCGACCATCCTGGTACAGGCGGCGCCCACCGTGGCCGAGACCCAATACCTGCTGGAGCTGGCGCAGCAGCACACCTTCATCGCCGGGGTGGTGGGCTGGGTGGACTTCGAAAAACCCGATGCTCCGGAAGTCATCGAGGCGCTCGCCCTGGATACCAAGCTGGTGGGCCTGCGTCCCATGATCCAGGACATCCCCGACCCCTTGTGGATGCTGAACCCGGAACTCGGTGCCGCGTTCGACGCCATGATCGACCACGACCTGGTGTTCGATGCATTGGTGCTGCCCAAACACCTCGATCCACTGCGCGAACTTGCCAGCCAGTACCCGGAGCTGCGCATGGTCGTGGATCACGCTGCCAAGCCGCCGCTGCGCGGCGGAAATCTCGCCGAATGGAAAGCGGACATCACATCGATCGCCGACTCCACCCATGCCGTCTGCAAAATGTCCGGACTGGTGACCGAGGCCGGCAGCGCCAACCCGGCGATACTGGCCGAATGTGTGGATCACCTGGTGAGTGTGTTCGGGCCGCGGCGCCTCATGTGGGGCAGCGACTGGCCGGTGTGCGAACTGGTGTGCTCGTATGAAGAGTGGTACCAGGCGAGCGAGATGCTGCTGGTGACACTCGCGGCGCCCGAACGTGAGCTGATCTATTCCGGAACTGCACGAGAAACCTATGGCATCTGAACGATTGGCCGGCAAGACAGCGATCGTGACCGCGGCGGCATCGGGCATCGGGCGCGCCAGCGCCGAAGCCTTCGCGCGCGCGGGCGCACGCGTGCTGGCGCTGGACATCGACGCTGCGGCCGTGGGCGAGGTCAAGGGTTGTGAGGGGCACGTCCTGGATGTGCGCGACGCGGCGGCGATTGCGGCATTCGCGGCACGCGTCGGAGCGGTGAATGTGTTGTTCAACTGTGCCGGCTCGGTGCCGGGCGGCACGATACTCGACGTCGATCCGGCGAAGTGGGACGCCGCGTTCGAGCTCAACGTGAAATCGATGTATCACATGATCCGCGCCTTTCTGCCCGGCATGCTCGCGGCGCGCAACGGTTCCATCATCAACATGTCATCGGTGGCGAGCTCGATCACGGGGGTGGCGGATCGTTGTGCCTATGGCACGACCAAGGCGGCGGTCATCGGACTCACCAAGTCGGTCGCGGCCGATTTCGTCGCGCAGGGTATTCGCTGCAATGCCATCTGTCCTGGCACGGTGGACACGCCGTCACTGCAGTCACGCCTGCATGCCTACGGCGACTATGCGAAGACGCGCGCCGAGTTCGAAGCGCGCCAGCCGATGGGTCGCTTTGGCAAGCCGGAAGAGATCGCGGCGCTGGCGGTGCATCTGGCCAGCGATGAGTCCGGCTTCACCACCGGGCAGATCCACATCATCGACGGCGGCTGGATGATTTAATGGGGACATTCCCCTTTTGCCAGCAAATGGGGAGTGTCCCCATTTAGTACGTGGCGAGACGAACCTTCAGCACGCGCGGCTCGTCGGTGAGATTGAGCCCGTAGTCGGTCTGATCGCCATTCCAGATGCGGCTGCGGGTCCACTTGCCGTCGCGATATTCACCTTCCTCGACACTCGCGAAGATGAGTCCGTTCGCCTCACGGCCGGCAGCCGGCGCAAAGTTCACGCGTACGCGTTGCCCGGTCAGCAGGAATTCATCGGCACCGAGCTCGGCGAGCAATGCGCCACCGGAGGGATATGGCGCCCAGTCAGGCATCGGCGTGCCCTGCGGAAACCACTCCTTCTGCCCGAACTGCCATTCGTTGAATGCCAGCGTGACAGTCCAGCGGCCGAGATCGAGTTTGCGCGGCGCGTGATCATCGGGCTCGCCGGCGCCCCACACGCGTTTTTCGAAACTCAGGCGCGCCCATTCGCGCGCCATCGGCGCCAGCAGCCGGTACGGCCGCGCAAAGGCCTCGAGCGCGTCATCGACGTTCCGTGCGCCGACCGGGTAGTTGGAGTATCCGGTGTGATCCATGCCGAAGGGCACGATGCCAATGCCCTGCGCGCCGAGCACGTCATAGAAGTAGCGCGCGAACAGCGGATCATTACCGATCTCGGGTACCAGCAACGGCCCGCCCGGCCCTGTACAACTCGATGACGCGCGCCACCTTCGGCGACTCCTTGATGTAGATGTCGGGCGCGACAATGTCGATGGAGGGCGCCGCCAGCGCGATAGATTGAGATCACGTTGTCGGTCGGTCCGCCGCTCGCATAACCACCCGGCGCACCCGGATGGAACGGATCACGCAGCGCGGCGTTCACGTACATGGGCAGCGAGTATTCGCGCTTGCCGGCCGCCGCCACATGGCCGATGTACCTGGCCACGGCCCAGGCGTGAAAGAACTCATCGGCATCCTTGCCGAACACCTGGCTCCAGCTGCCGCCGTTGCCGCCTTGGGCCTTAACCAGCGCGGCCGGCACGGCTCCGGCAAACAGCTTCTGCGCGGCCGGTCCGAAATCGCGCACGCTGCCGTAAGTGCCGGGTTCGTTCTGCACCTGCACCAGGATGACGGCGCGCTGCGCGTCGGCCTGCCTGAGGTGGTGCATGAGTGCGACGAATGCGCGCGTGTCCGCGGCCAGGGTGGCCGCCGCGTGCGGCGACAGCGAGTTCAACACCTTGCCCTTCGCGTCCATCAGGCGCGGAAAACGCCGGTTGTCGAGTTTCACCCACTCCGGCGCGTAGTTAGGACCGTTGTTTTTCCAGGTGGCAAACCAGAGCAGGATGAGTTTGAGGTCATGCGCGTGCGCTTCGGCGAGCAGCGTGTCGAGGAACGAAAAATCGAACTTGCCTTCGACCGGCTCGACCTGTTCCCAGGCGATGGGCACCGCGAGTGTATTGGCCCCGAGTCGACTCACCGCCGGCCACACTTTTGGCAGCATGGCCGGCCAGGCGCTCGAGTTGTTCACCTGCGCGCCCAACACGAGGTAGGGCGCTCCGTCGACCATGAGCGCGCTGCGACCATTGCGTGTCACGAGCTCCGGTGCCGGTGTCGCGGCGAATGTCATACACGCCGCGAACAGCGCGCAACCCGGGAGGTATGACCGCATCCGCATCGAACTCTCCCCCGCAAGACTTTCGACCGCGGATACTATTGAGATCGCACCAGCCCTGCAGCGCTTTTTGGCCGCCGCGGCAACTGGTGCTGGCATCCATAAGAAGCTCTTGGGGGTCATCGGATGAAGCATTTCTCGTCAGTGCCCGCAGGCTCGCGCTCGCAATTCTGCTCGCGGCAAATATGGCCAGTGCCGAAGCATCCGCCGCGCAAGGAAGTACTGACGCTCGCAGCGCGCGTCGCGGACTGGCAGCTCGCGCGCCTGGATGCCGCACACATCACGCATTTCAAGGAGGAGACCCGCAGTCCTCTGAGTTGGGAACAGGGCGCATTCTGGGTCGGCATGACCCGCCTCGCGGATGCCAGCGGCGAGAAGCGCTTCCGCGAGGTCATCGTTGCGCAAGGTCGCGCCAATCAGTGGAAGCCGGGTCCCCGCCTCTATCACGCGGACGATCACGTGATTGCGCAGTCCTATCTCTGGGCGGCGCGCCATGGCGCGGGCACGGAGGCCATTGCACCGCTGCGCGCCACTTTCGACGCCATCCTCGCGAAACCCGCGGTCACGCACCTGAGCTTCTACATCCCGCAGAACTACGAAGACACCGCCTGCCTGCGCCGCTGGTGCTGGTGTGATGCGTTGTTCATGTCACCCCCGGCGTGGGCGGAACTCACCCGGCAGACCGGTGATGCGCGCTATCTTGACTTCGCGCTCGGCGAGTTCTGGGCCACGACCGACTTTCTCTACGATCCGGTCGAGAAGCTCTATTTTCGCGACAGCCGCTTTTTCGAACGGCGCGATTCCCAGGGCCGCAAGCTTTTCTGGAGCCGCGGCAACGGCTGGGTGTTTGCCGGGTTGGCCAATCTGCTCGACGCGCTGCCGAAGGATCATCCGCAACGCGCGCGGCTCGAGAGCCCTGTTTCGCGAGATGGCGGGAAAACTCAAAGCCATCCAGAAGCCCGACGGCTACTGGGCACCGTCGTTGTTAGGCCCGGAGAACTCGCCTCCCGAGACCAGCGGCACCGGTTTCCACACCTACGGCCTCGCCTGGGGCGTGAAAAATGGCCTGCTCGATGCGCGGGAATATGGTCCGTCGATCGAACGCGGCTGGGCGGCGCTGACGCACGCCGTGGCCAAGGATGGTCGACTCGGTTGGGTGCAGCAGGTCAGTGACCGACCCGAAAACGTCGCGGAAACCGACACGCAGTTCTACGGGGTGGGTGCATTCTTGCTGGCGGCGAGCGCCGTCGCATCGATCGCGGAGAAATGAAGCATGTCCAGGATACGCGTGGCCGCATTTGGGATATCGCTCGACGGCTACGGCGCGGGTCCGGAGCAAAGTCTGCAGAATCCGCTGGGCGTCGACTTCACGGAAGTCATGAACTGGTTCTTCCCGACGCGCGTGTTCCGCACCAGGATCAGCGGCGAAGGCGACGGTGAAACCGGCGTCGACAATTCCATGGCAGAAAAGAGCCTCGACAATCTCGGTGCCTGGATTCTCGGCCGCAACATGTTCGGTCCGGTGCGTGGGCCCTGGCCCGACGACAACTGGAAGGGCTGGTGGGGGGAGGAGCCCGTGTATCACTGCCCGGTGTTCGTACTCACGCACCACGCGCGGCCAACGCTGCACATGAAGGGCGGTACCGACTTTCACTTCGTCACCGATGGGATCGCGGCGGCGCTGGCGCGCGCCAGGGAGGCCGCCGGCGGGCGAGACGTGCGCATTGGCGGCGGTGTCGCCACCGTTCGCCAGTACCTGCAGGCGCGGCTCATCGACGAGTTACACCTGACGCAGCGGCCCGTGTTGTTAGGCCGCGGCGAGCACCTGTTCGCGGGGCTCAATCTGCGGGCGCTGGGTTACGAGTGTACGCAGCAAATTGCCGGCGAACGGGCGACGCATCTCCTGCTGCGTCGCCGGGACTGACCAGGTCGCCGCTTCACGAATCTGATCCTTGCGCGCAGCGTTACTCCTTGCGGCCTCCACGATCAGTCAGTTCCCAGGCAAAGTCATAGAACACTCGCAAACGGTTGCCATCCGGGTCCGCGGCGGTGAACTCGTGCAAATTCCAGGGTTTTGATTCGGGCCTGGAAACTATGCGCGCGCCGCATTTGTTCCAGGCCTCGTACAACGCATCGACTTCTGCCTTGCTTTTGAGGTTGAGCCAGATCACCACCGGGCCGCCGGCACTTCGGTTCTGTTCGCGAAAAGCGTGATCGGTCAGAAAGATTCTGCAGTTCCCCCGGGAGACCTGGCCAATTCCCTCTTCACCCCAGTCCCTGTGGAAGCCAAGGCACTTCTCGTAGTACGCGGCGGCCAGGCTCAGGTTGTTGACCGGTACTTCGGGCACCGCGCCGGGGAATTCCTCGTTCATCCTGGTTGCCTCTCACGCCAACGTGGTGGCACTGAAAAGTCCTGTGTGCGAACGGTGACCGTGCTCGAGGCATCCAGCCCGCCGAATTGTTTCAGGATCCGCCCCACGATTTCGAGGGCGTCCCCGGCATTGCGCCCGAGTTGCGCGGAAACGTACTTGTCCCAACCATCCGATCCGTCGCCCCAGTATTCCGTGGCGACACCCGCGTGACGCGCTGCGTCCCTGAACTTCGACTCGTTCGCCACCTGACATGGAAACACGATCTGGTATTCGAGTCGGAACTGACCATCCACGAAACGAATCTCAAAGTACTGAGATTCGGTTGGCCCCTGTATCGCAACCATGGCTTCTGCGGAATGTTGCGCCTGAAGTTGTTCGATCAGGCCCGCGATCTCCCGTAGCGGAAGGGTGCGCTCATCAGGTGCACCAAACTTCTTTTGCACGAACGCGAACAAGCCATAAATACCCGCGACGAGCCCGGCCAATACGATGACGCTCACGGTTATCGGCATGGCAATTGTCTAGAGCTCACCGCGTTTCAACTGCTCGACGGCGTATTCCGCCGCGCGCGCCGTCATCGCCATATAGGTGAGCGATGGATTCTGTGTCGGTGACGACACCATGAAGCTGCCGTCGGTCACGAACACATTGTGTACACCGTGAACCTGGTTGTGTGAATTCAGCACCGAGGTCTTTGGATCCCGGCCCATGCGTGCAGTGCCCATCTCGTGAATCACGCTTCCCGGCGTCACCGGGTGGTTGAACCCTTCGACGTTCTCGAGTTTGGCGGCCTTCAGCATTTCCACGGCATCGTCCATCATCTGCTGCGCCATCACGCGTTCGTTGTCGCGGTACGTCATGGAGATGTTGAGCCGCGGCATTCCCCATTGATCGAGCTTGTCGCCCGACAGCCAGATGCGGTTATCGTGGTATGGCAGCGTTTCGCCGTAACCTTCGATGTACACGCTCCACTCCCCGGGCCGCGTGATTTCGTTCTTGAAGTCGGCGCCGAAATCCGCGCTGTCGACGCCGCGCGTCCAGTTGCCGCGGCCGGAATACACCTCGTAACCGTAGCCGCGCACGAACTTCTCTTCGCGCCTGGTGACATTGCGGAAGCGCGGGATGTACATGCTGGTCGAGCGACGCCCCTTGTAATAGCGATCCAGCAGACCGGAGTAGCTCGCGGTGGCGCCACCGCCGTTGTGATGATCCATCAGGTTGTGGCCGAGCTCGCCGCTGTCGTTGCCGAGTCCATTGGGAAAGCGGCTGCTGCGCGTGTTCAACAGGATGCTGGTGGAGTTGAGCGACGAGGCGCACAGGAACACCACGCGCGCGAAATATTCGGTAGCTCTTGTAAGCGAATGGCATCGATCACGCGCACGCCGGTGACGCGTTGCCTGCCTTCGTCATAGATCAACGAGTGCACGATGCTGTCCGGCTGCAGCGTGAGATTGCCGGTGGCCGCGGCGGCGGGCAGCGTCACGCCGTTCGAGGAAAAGTACGCGCTGTAAGGGCAGCCGCGCGCGCATTGGTTGCGCCCCTGGCAGGGTCCACGTCCGTTGTGCTCGCGTGACAACACGGCGATCGAGCTGCAGATGAGCTGGCGATCGGTGAACGCGCTGGCCATCTCGCGCTTGATGTGTTTCTCGAGCGCGGTCATCTCGAACGGCGGCTGCAGGATCTGCTTCGGCAACTGCGGCAGCCCCGGATTCTCGCCGCTGGCGCCGATGAAACCGCTCGACGTGGTCGTACCACGGCGCGATATCCGCATAACGAATGGGCCAGTCGATGCCCACGCCTTCCTTGAGGTTGGCTTCGAAGTCGAGATCACTGAAGCGGAACACGTGGCGCGCCCACAGCAGCGAGCGCCCGCCAACCTGGTAGCCGCGATACCAGTTGAAGGGCTGCGCCTGTTCGTACGAATACTTGGTGTCGTCGACCAGGAACTGCCTGGTGGACTGGTCGTACAGATAGAGCGTGGACTGGATCGGCTGCGCCGCGCGGTCCGCGTTGGTCGGCCGGTTGTTGTGCGGCAGCTCCCAGGGGTCCTTGAGCGCGGTGGTGTAGTCGGTCACGTGGCGCACGTTGCGGCCACGTTCGAGCACCAGGGTCTTGAGGCCCTTCTCGGTGAGCTCCTTGGCGGCCCAGCCGCCGGACATGCCGGAGCCGACGACAATGGCATCGAACTGGTTAGTGGCAGCCATCAGATTGCCCACGCCTTCTGGTCAGGCTGCAGCGGCAGGTCGCCCTGGAAACCTCCCGGGATCTTGTCGTAAGCCAGCGCGCGGGTGGCGCCGATCTCCGAAAGGAAGTAACCAGTGAGGGTGTAGTCCTTCAGAATCTTGAAGAACGACTGGTCGTAGGGCAGCGCCATATCCTGTGCCGCACGCGCCTTGAGATCGGCGACCTGTTTCTCCGGCCGGGCGACGCTCCAATCCTGAGAATGATTTCAGGCCAGCGCGGAAGGTCTTCTGCGCCAGTGGTCTTGCGCAGGCGGGAATGGCCAGGTCGATGAAGAAATGGGTATCCGCGGCGGAGGCGGCTGGCGAATCCGTCGCCGGCAGGATCAGGTCCACCAGCACGCGCAGCGTGTGCATTTCCGATTCGGTGAAGTAGCTGGCCTTGCGGGGCGCGGCCGCGAAGGCGGTTACGACCTGCCCCAATGCCGCGTGGGCCATCAATACGGAAGCCCCGCGCAGAAACGAACGACGGTCGGTCATGTTTCTCCCCCAGATCGCAATTGCTCCACCTTATGTTAGTCGACACTGCGGCTTGTTACGATTACGGTGCCGATGGCAGAAGGTCTATCAATAACATGAGCCACAGGTTCGCAATTTCCAGCGTAGCCCTGCTGCTCGCCGCCTGCGGAGGCGGGGGCGGGTCGAGCACGCCACCGCCGAATTCTGGCAACCCGCCTGCCCCGGTGCCAGCGCCGCCACCTCCTCCGCCGCCGCCCGCCCCGGTCATTCCCGAATACGGCGGCAGCTTCGAAGCATTCTGGATTCAGGGCCTGGGTTCCGAAACCAGCACTGGCCTGAAGTACCGGGTGGAAATCAACCACGATTACAGGAACACATACAGCTATCACGAAGGCGACAGCATCGTCTTCAACTTTGGCGACCTGAAATTGCCGAGGGTGCCCGCCGTCTCGCAGACCAGCCTTTTCGAGATCTTTCGTACCCGTAATCACAACGCCAACGAGATTCGCAACTTCACGCGGCTGGTGTTGACGGTGGCCAACAAGACGCCGGATCCTGAGTGGTGGCGGTTTGCAACGGGGCCGGAATACGTGCCGGAAATCCCCGAGGCCTTTGCCTCTCCGACGCGCAACGTGTACGTCACGCTGGCGGATCTTTCTTTGTCGCCGTCCGCTTTCGAGGGGTCGCCGAACGTCGCGCAGTTTCTCGCCTCCGCGGGCAAGGCACAGCTGGCGTCGGCCGATGTCGCGTTCGATTATTGGATCGAAGCCATCGGGCGTTCCGTGATCAACCTGGACGGTGACAGCTGGACGAACGCCGAGGACATTGACGACGACGGTGACGGGGTCGAGGACGAAAATGATGCCTTCCCCTGGGACGCCGACGAGTATGTCGACGCCAACGGGGACGGGGTCGGCGATGACGGCACGACCCGGTATTTCCGCCTGGCTTTCGCCCCCTACGCCGGCGACGGTGGCTCGCTGCCGATCTGCCTGCACGACATCGCGTACCTCGAGGATAGCGGCCGCCTGTTCATCACCAACCAGGTGGACAAGTCGTTGTCGATCTTCGACATCGAGACCGGCACTGTCGTCAAGAAAATCACTTTCGATTACAAGACCACCAAGATCGCGCTGGATGAGGCACGCGGGAAGCTGTTTGTCCTCCTGGCTCCGCGTGGGCCAAATAACTATGACCCGCTGGTGGACAAGTATGGATACGTAGCGGTCATCGATACGACGTCGCTCGAGCAGGTGAATCTTTTCGAAATTGGCATTGATCCTTTCGACGTCGTGCTGACCACGGATGGAGATCCAGTGATCTCCTCCGGCACCGCCTCCGAACAGTCTGCCGAGCTACATCTCTACAAAGCCGACACCGGTGCGCTGCTCAGTTCCGCGAGGATTGCGCCGAACGCGTATCTTGCCTATGAACCTGTCAAGCGCTGGCTGTACGCCAAACCTCTGCCGAGCAGCATCCACAAGTTCGAAATCGTCGGCAACCAGCTGACCGACACCGGCATTCGCAACAACCGGCCCGTTTCTCCGGGAACCAGCACCGGCATCGAACCCGCGGGCGACCTGTGGATCACGCCCGACGGCCAGCGGCTGATCACCTCGAATGGAACTTACTACTCCACCGAGACGCTCGAATACCAGTCATTCTTCCCAGGCTGGTTATTCGGCGTCGAGTTCGACCCGGTGGACAATCACCTGCTCACCATGAGCTTCTCGACCATCCTGCAGCGCTACGAGCTGCCGGACTTCGATGCGACCACTGTGCTCACGTACAACCGCCCGCTGTTCGGGCGCACCTTGATCTGGGGACAGAAGCTCAATGCCGTGTACACCCGCGGACTTTACGTCTACCTGATCCAGACCGAGGGCGACGGCCAGCTCACGATGGTGCGCAAGCCGAAACTCTGATCACCAGCGGCGAGATCATTCGTTCTTGGCGGCGCCGCGCACGTTCATCGCGAACAATCCGACCTGCAACGCGATCAGCGCCCAGGCCTGCTCGTGCCAGGCCCACACGATCCACAACACGTTACTCAGGATGAACCACCAGAAGCCGGCCTCGCGCCGCTTCTTGTCACGCGAGGCGACCAGCCACGCGGCGAGCAGCGTCACCGCCATGGCCGGCCACTGGATGGCATCGAGTATCGCGTCGTTCACCTGGTTAGCCGTTGTAGGCCTTTTCGAGCGCGGCAATGTCGAGCTTGCCCATCTTGAGCAACGCCGTCATGACGCGCTCGGATTTCGCATTCGGCTCACCAAACCACTCGATCATCTTGCGCGGCACCACCTGCCAGGACAGTCCGTATTTGTCCTTGAGCCAGCCGCAAACATGGGACTTGGGATCGCCACCGGCGGTGAGCTTGTCCCAGTAGAAGTCGAGTTCCTTCTGGTCTTCGACGTAGACCTGCAACGAGACGGCTTCGTTGAACTTGAAGATCGGTCCGCCGTTGAGCGCGGTGAAGGGCTGCCCGGACAGCTCGAATTGCACGGTCAACACCGTGCCTTCGGGCTGTCGATGTGTCTCAAATCCAGCCTTGCCGTAACGCGCGATCTTGCCGACCTTCGAATCGGGAAAGATTCCGGTGTAGTAACGCGCCGCCTCTTCGGCTTCGCTCGCGAACCAAAGACAAGGGGCGATTTTCTGGCTGAATTGCATGCGTGTGACTCCAGTTTCGGGGGTTCACCTCATTGCCGAACCAGCCGTCGCCGTTTCGACACGTTCGCAAGGTATTTGGAGCCACCGTGTCCCGGTATCGGAATGCGCCGATACGGCGTACTTCAGTGATGGCGTACCAGCGACTCTTCGAGTTCTTCCAGGCTGCGACCGCGGGTCTCGGGCAGGATGCGCGTCAGCAGAACCACGCCCAGTCCCGCAAAGATTGCGTAGATCAGGAAGGTGCGCGCGCCACCGAGGTGTTTCATCTGCCAGGGAAACACCAGCTGTGCGAAGAAGCACACCGTGGAATTGACGAGGCCGACACAGGATATGGCGAGCGCGCGCACGCGATTCGGGAAGATCTCCGACAGCAGCACCCACATCACCGGACCGAGCGACAACGCGAAACAGGCCACGAAACCCAGCAGACCCGTCAGCACCCACGCGGTATCGAGGGCGGCACCCGAGTTGTGGAAGCCGGCGGCCGTCAGGAGCAGCGACGCCGCAATGCCGGTCGTGCCGAAGATCAGCAGCGGCCGGCGGCCGACGCGGTCGATGAGTAACAGCGCGATCACCGTGAACACCACGTTGACCAGCGTGATGAGCATGGTCTGCGCAAAAGAACTCTCGACGCTGGTGCCGGATCCGCCCGCGCTCGCGAAGATCATGGTCGCGTAGGCGAGCACCGAGTTGATGCCGGTAATCTGCTGCAGGATGCCAACCACCAGCCCGATGAACAGCACACCGCGAAGTTCGGGCACCCACAGATCGCGCAGCCCGGCGTCGCTCTTGCGTGTCTCGTGTGCCAGCGAGGCGGACACCTCGGCCAGCTCACGCTCGGCGAACGCCTCTCCATGCGCCCCCACGAGAATGCGGCGCGCCGCGTTGAATCGCCCGTGCATGGCAAGCCAGCGCGGACTCTCTGGAACGAACAGCAGCGCGAACATGTACAGCACTGCGGGCAAAGCGCCGATGCCCAGCATCCAGCGCCAGTTCGATTCCGCCAGGTGCAGCCGCAGGAGCCAGTCGAACTGGAAGCTCTCCAGGCGGATGATGAGCAGGTTGCTGGCCGAGGCGAGGAAGATGCCCAGTACCAGGAACAACTGGTTGATGGTGACCATGCGCCCGCGCAGCGCGGGCGGCGAAATCTCCGCGATGTACATCGGCGCGGCGACCAGCACCGAACCCACGCCGAGCCCGCTGAGCAGGCGCGCGACAATCAGCATGGAGTAGCTCGAGGCCGCGGCCGCCACGATGGCGGAAAGTGCGAATGCGATGGCGGCGAATCTCAGCACGGTGCGTCTGCCGATGCGATCCGCCAGCGGTCCGGCGAGGAATATCGACAGTGTGGCCGTGAGCGTATGCGAGGACACCGTCCAGCCGAGCTCGAGATCGGACAACCCGAACTTCCCCTTCACGAACACCACGGCGCCGGTGAACAGCGAGCCGTCGAAACCCATGAGAAAGCCGCTGAGCGCGACGATCAGGATGGTGACGATGGGGGACAAGGAAAATGGGGACATTCCTATTTTTCTCGCGGCAGTCAATATGGGCTCACGCGAGGTGTCGCCAGCAGAAATCAGGAATGTCCCCATTTTCATTACGCCTTCGACACCGAGTCGCGCTCCACCAGTTTGGGCTCGAACACCTGCTGCACATCCTGCCGCTGGTCGTATACGTGTTTGAGCACCCAGCGTGCGGCCATGGTGGCCATGTCGGCGATGGGGTAATGAATGGTCGTGAGCTTGGGATACACGTAGCGCGATATCGGCGCGTCGTCGAAGCCGACGATGGACAGTTGCCGTGGAACTTCCAGCCCGCGTTCGTGCGCGGCGGCCATGGCGCCCGCAGCCATCTCGTCGTTGGCGCAGACCACGGCGGTGAACGGAATGTTCGTCGCGAACAGCGTATTCAGCGCGTCCTGGCCGCCGGTCTCGTGGTAGTCGCCCTCGTGCAGCAGGCGCTCGTCGAATTTGACGCCCGCCTCCGCCAGCGCGCGCTTGTGGCCGGCTAGACGTTGCTTGGCGTCCACCCAGTCCAACGGACCAGAAATATAGGCGATACGCTTGTGCTTGCGCTTGAGCAGCGATTCGGTGGCGAGGTAGCCGCCGAGCTCGTTGTTCAGGCTGAAGCAGTGATCGTTGAGCCCGCGCACCTTGCGGTTCATGACCACCAGTGGCGTGGTGTTGTGGTCGTGGTCGACCAGGAATTTGTCGGTCAGCCGCTCCACGTGCACGATGAGCGCATCGCAGTTGCGGCTCACGAGGAAGCGGATCGCCTCGCGTTCCTGCTCCTCCTTGCTGTGGCCTGCCGCCACCAGCACGAACTTGCCGGCCGCCTTGAGCGTCTGCTCGATGGCCGACAGCATCGCACCGAAGAATGGACCGTGCAGCTCGGACACCAGCACGCCGACTGCGTTGGAACTGCGCGTCGCGAGCGACTGTGCGATGGAATTCGGCTGGTATCCGAGCTGGTCCATGGCATCGAGCACGCGCTGGCGCGTCTTTTCGCTGACCTTGGCGCCGGGATTGATCACCCGGGAAACGGTCGCGAGCGAGACGCCGGCGAGTTCCGCCACTTCGTAGATGTTCGCCATGTCGGTCTACCCCGGCATCGCGCCCGTGGGCGGCGCCTTGCAGTACTGTTCCACGTAGGTCTGGTGTGCCGGTAGTTGGGCGACGGTCCGCTCGACCGAACTGCGGATGCCTTCCAGAAAATGCGACAACTCTTCATCTCCCATGAGATCGGCCACCGGATGATGCTGCTGTGGCTCGATTCCCTGACCCAGCATGACCTGGATCCAGGAATTCTCCGCGAACAATTCATTGGGCACGCGGAACACGCGGCCGGTTTCGCGGAACAGCTCGAGGCGGTGACGCAGCGTGTCCGGGATCTCCATGGCACGGCACGTGCGCCAGAACGGCGTGTCCTGGCGTCGCGTCACGTGGTAATGCAGGACGATGAAGTCGCGGATGTGTTCGAGCTCGTGGTTGGTCTGGTTGTTGTATTCGTCGATGTCGGATTGACGGATGCCATCGCGCGGAAACATCTGCATCAGGCGGATGATGCCGCGCTGGATGAGATGGATGCTGGTGGACTCGAGGGGTTCGATGAAGCCGCTGGACAGACCGATGGCGATGCAGTTGCGTCGCCAGGTCTGGCGGCGTTGCCCCGGGCGGAACTTGATGACGCGCGGCTCGGTGAGTGGCTTGCCTTCGACGTTGGCCAGCAGTTCATTCTTCGCCTGCTCATCGCCAAGGTAGCGGCTGCAATACACCATGCCGTTGCCGACGCGTCGCTGCAGCGGAATACGCCACTGCCAGCCCGCGTCGCGCGCGATCGAGCGCGTATACGGAATCGCCGGGCCCACCGACTCGGTCTGCACGGCGACGGCGCTGTCACAGAACAGGTAGTGCGACCAGTCCTCGTAGCCCACATGCAACGCATTGCCAATGAGCAGGCCGCGGAAGCCGGTGCAATCGATGAACAGGTCGCCCTCGAGCAGCTCGCCCGAGTCGAGTTTGATCGATTCGATGAATCCCGATTGTTCGCCCACCTTCACGTCGACGATTTTTCCTTCGATGCGTTTGACGCCAAAACCTTCCGCGAACTTGCGCAGGAATTTCGCGTACAGGCTCGCGTCGATGTGAAAGGCGTAGTTCATGCCGCCGCGCGGCAGGTGCGCGAAACGTCCCTCGAGCGAGGCGCGCAGCTCGAGGCAGTAGTCACCGTAGTCGCCCGCGAGTTTGCGTTCGCGGCCCTTGAGCCAGAAATGCTGGAAGCCCGCCGTCCAGTGATCCTTGCCGGTGGTACCGAAGGAGTGAATGTAGTTCTCGCCCGGCGCGCGCCAGTTCTCGAAACCGATGCCGAGCTTGAAGGTGGCCTGCGTCGCGGCCATGAACTCCTGCTCGTTGATCTCCAGCAGGCGATGGAACGTGACCAGCGTCGGAATCGTCGCCTCGCCCACGCCGACGGTGCCGATCTCGTCGGATTCCACCAGCTTGATGTCGAGCACGCGACCGAGCGTCTTGGAGAGGCCGGCGGCCACCATCCAGCCTGCCGTCCCGCCACCCGCGATCACGATGCGGCGCACACCGCCGGGTATGTTGTTCAGCGTCACGCCTGCCTCCGAATCATCTATTCAACCGCGCGATCAGGCGCGCCCGCATGTCACGCACCAAAGTGTCGGTCAGCGTACCCAGCGATCCGCGACTGCTCTCCGGGATGTGCGCCACGGTATTCACGTCGGCGTCGAATACGTAGTGGTGAAACAGGTTCTCCCAGGCGGCACGTTGCGCCGGTGGCAGGTCACGCACCGTCATGATTGCCAGCATGAGCGCCCCGATGGGTGCATCCATGGAAGGGGGCGATTGTCGCCACCAGTAGTTGACGAGCACGTTGAACGCATCCAGCGACTCGATGTGATGCCACCACATGCTGGGTATGAAGATCGCATCGCCGGGCCCGAGCTCGGCGACGCGCGCGGCCTGCGCCGCCTGCGCGAATCGCGGGAAGCGGGTGAGATCGGGTCTGGCGAAGTCCACCAGGCTGATGGCCTGCCCCGCAGGGGTGAAATCCAGCGGGCCCACGTAGAGATTGGCGAGCTGTTCGGGCGGAAACAGGGTGAAACGTCGATGCCCGGCCACCACGCAAGCCAGGTTGTCCGGCAGATCGTGATGCGCGGCAATGCGCGCGCGATTGCCAATCCAGATGCTGGCCAGCGCCTTGCGGGCACCGAGGTCGATGTCGTTGAGTTCGCGAAATCCCGGCAACGCGGCGTCGATGGTGGTCGAGCCCACGTAGATCGACCGTGGTGGCGCGCCCGACGCGGGCTGCGCGATTTCATTGAGCACCTCATCGAGGCGAATTCTCTCGGCCTTGAAATTGAATCCGGAAAGATCTTCGTTGTAGAAGAAGCGCCCTTCGATCTCGGGCGCACCGAGCATCGCGCCCACGGTGGCGTCGCGGTAAAAACCCAGCAGGTAGCGGCTTGCGGCCTGCGCCGAGTCGAGCGCGGCGCGCACCGCGGGCCAATGCGATACCAGGCCACGCAGCACCAGCGGCTCGGTGGACTCGAGCAGCCCGGCGGGCAGCGCGCGCGCATCGAGTCCGCTGACTTCGCGGATTTTTTCAGCGGTCTGCAGCATTCAGCTTGCTGGCGCGTTCTATCAGGGAGCGGAAGTTCGAGAACGACGCGATGACCATGTAGATGGGCAGCAGGTAGCCGCGTTCGTGCAGCTTGCCCAGCGCCGTGGCGTCGAGCTTGCCCAGCCTCTCCTCCTGGATGGTGTAAAAGCCGGCGAAGCGGTGCTGGGCGCCATCCAGGAACTGGATGTCGAGCACGAACGACTCCAGCAGGTCGTGTTCGAGCAGTGCAAGGATGAAGGCCGGCGTGGCTTCGATGCCCTCATGCAGCATGCCGAGTACGCCGGTGATGTGCTCGAGGTATTCACTGTTGCCGCCTTGCTCGCGAAAAATCGGCTCGCCCTCGGTGCGGCTCACCCGCGGGCTGTCCAGATCGATGTGCACCACCTTGCCACTGGGCGCATTGCCGATGAGGAACGGGACGCGCTCGACCATCGCCGGAATGTAGTTCGCATCCCACTTGCCGTCCTTCAGGAACAGGTTCTGCTTTTCGTGAAAGCCCAGCAGGGCCAGCGGCGTGAACGCGCCATCCGGCGCCTTGCCGAACACGATCGGGTAATGAGCCTGGACGTTGCGGAACTCGGCCGGGAACGTCAGTGTGTACATGATGTCGTCGCCGTACTGCGCGCCGCGCGCGGTGACCACGCGCAGGTCACGATGGTCGACGTTGTTGAGATGGGCGTGTCGGGTCATAGGCGCTGCAATCCGTTTTTACTGATGTAGTCGATGAGGTCACGATTGGATGGCAGTGCCCCGAGCATCTTGCGAGTGAGCTGCGCCGCCTCGCGGAAATACTCGTCGGCGCGATCGGCATCGTCTCCACGTCGCGAGAAACCTTCCGGCTCCGGCCGGAATCCCATGCCGTAGAGCACGTACTGGTAGCTGGCCGACGGGAACACCTCCTCCACCCGGTGCAAATCGTAGCGCGAAGGCGGCTGGTGCCGCCAAAGCGCGAGAAGTTCGCGCAGCCGGTCGGGAATTGACCCAGGCCGGCGGTTATCCAGCCAGAAATCACTGTCTTCGCGCCGGCTCAGCAGGTAGTGCAGCTTCAGGAAATCGATGACCCGCTCCCAACGATAGGTAAAAAAGTCATTGAATCGCCGGGCGACGATGTCCATGGATTCCCGCGTGGCCGGCATCTCGTCGCTCAACATGGCGGCGGAGAGCTCCACCAGCGCCAGCGCCGAGGCCTCCAGCGGTTCGATGAAGCCCGCGGAGAGCCCGATGGCGACACAGTTGCGGTGCCAGAATTCGCGTCGATAACCGGGCTGGAACGTGAGCTTGCGCGGCGAGGATTCCGGCCGCCGTCCGGTGGTGCGTTCCAGGTAGTCCGCGAACACGCGCTCGGCGTCATCAGCACTGCTGTGCGCGCTCGAGAACACGTACCCGATACCGCGCCGCGTCGGCAATCCGATGTCCCAGATCCAGCCGCCCGCCTGCGCGGTGGAGATGGTGTGCGACGCGATGGGCGCGCGCTCGTCAGCGTAAGGCACTTGCAACGCCAGTGCCGTGTCGTTGAACAGCACATGTTGCTGCGAAACGAACGGCACGCCGTAATAGTCACCTAACAACCAGGAATTGAGGCCGGTGCAGTCGACGAACAGGTCGCCTTCGATGCGACCGTTGTTGCGCGTCTGGAGCGCGGCGATGTCGCCGTTGGCAGCCGACACGATGGCCGTCATGTGGTCGGACACGTGGCGCACGCCGAGATTCGCGACGCAGTGGTCGCGCAGGAAGAGGCCAAACTTGCCGGCATCCAGGTGGTAGGCGTAGTTGGCCACCGCGGCGTACTCGGGCGTCGCGGCCTGCTTGGGCGCCTTGCCCTGCGCGCACAGGTGCGGCTGGAAGCTCACCAGGTCCGCAAACGGTGTGCTGGCGTGTCGCTTGAGCCAGCCGGCGACCAGGTTGGTCTCGGTGTACCCCTGCGGCACGACGAAGGGATGGAAGTAATAGTCGTGCTCGCGGCCGTCCACCCAGCGCTCGAACTTCGAGCCCTGCTTGAAAGAGGCGTCGCACTGGCGGATGAACTCCGATTCGCTCACGCCTATCTTCCGCAGCGTGTCGCGCATGGTGGGCCAGGTGCCCTCGCCCACGCCGATGGGGCTGACGTCGGGGGACTCGAGCAGCGTCACTGCGAGGCCCTGGCCCTCGCGCACTCGATGCTCTGCCGCGATGACGCCGGCGGTCAGCCATCCGGCCGATCCTCCACCGACGATCACCAGTCGTTTGACCATGTCGCTCCTGCTAAAAAAGGAAAAGCCGCTGCATTACAGCGGCTTCTCCCAGCGTACGGCAACTTCAGGGGGAAGTTGCTGTGCAGCCTAGCGCCCGAACGTGTATCGGGCTCCGAGCATGTACCGGACACCCGTCTGGGTCACGAACAACGCCTGATTGTCGGCTCTGCCGTGCAGACGCTGGATCTCATCCGTGAGATTGATGGCCTCGATCTGGAACGACAGGTTGTCCGTGGGCGAGTAGCTGGCGTTCAGGTCCAGCTGTCCGTACGGCTCGGTGTACACCGGGTTCGGCAGTCCCGTACCGTCGAAGCGACCGGTCAGGAACTCGTCACGCCAGTTGTACGCCGCGCGCACCGCCCACTTGTTCTTCTCGAAGAAGGCCACGACGTTGTACGAGTCGGACAGACCTTCGAGCGCGAACTGGTCGCCCCGATTCTGGTTGTCGTAGGTCAGGTCCGAATCGACCAGCGTGACGTTGGCGTACACACCAAAGCCGCTGTCGCCGAACATGTGCTGCACCGCCAGTTCCCAGCCATCGAGCTCGGCGCTCCTCTGGTTCGCCGGAACGGTGATGTCAAACGTCGCAATCGGATCACCCGGTTGACCGGCGATGATGCCAAGGCGATTGCCATTCGCGTCCACACCCTGCGCCGTCACACCAGGATCGCCGGCGTGATTGTCGAAGATGAAGTTGCGAATGCAGGTGAGATCGCCCGAACCGCAACCGCTGGCAACCGCCTCGTCGAAGTACGCGCCCTGCCCCGGATGCGGCAGATCGAAGGGCGTTTCAGTAATGGTGGAGATGCCAACGTAATTGTCGATGTCCTTCTTGAAGTAGCCCACCGACAGGTAGCTGCCCTCGTCGTAGTACCACTCGAACGACAGGTCATAGTTCTTCGACTCGAGAGGTTTCAGACTCGGATTGCCCTGCGCGCCCGAGCCGCCGTTGATGCGCGCGAGCTGGCCCAGGGTCTGTCCACCCTGGATGTCGCCCCAACCCGGACGGCCGATGGATTCGCCGTATGACAGGCGCACTTTCATGTCGTCGCGCACGTCAAAGGCAAAATCAGCGCTCGGCAGCACGTAGTCGTACTCGCCATCCAGCGTGGTGAAGCCTGGTGACGAGAAGATCACCGAGAACTCGTTGTTGGCCACCCAGTTGATGCCCGTGGCCGTCGGCACGAGCGCGCTCGAGGTGACTTCGGTCTTCTCATAACGCAGACCCAGGGCCATCTCGATCGGAATCTTCGTGTCCCAGTTATGCACGTACTGGACGTAGGCGCTGTTCGAATCCTCCTTGGTGCGCCGGTCGGTGGTGAAATCCGGCGACGCCTGGTACATCTCAGGCGCTGCGGCAACAGTGGCGGTACTGGCAGTCGCCGCCAGCTGGCGCATCGTCTCGAAGTCCCAGGTAAAGAACTCGTTGAACAGGTTCGGATTGCTGCTGCCGCTGATGTTGTCGAAGTAGGGGCGCACGGTGTCGTGTCTCCACACATCGTCCGGATAGTCGCCCAGGTCACCTACGCCACCCCACGAGTCGCGCTGTACGTTGGAGAACGCCGAGCGATTGTTGACCTCGGTCATTGCCACGCCGAAATCGAGGCGTGACGCTTCGGTGAAGTCGAAGTGACCGTCCAGTCTGCCCTGCTGGATTTCCGCCAGCATGTAGCTGTTACGGAAGCTCGAGCCCGTGACCAGCATTTGCGCGGCGTCGATGCCGGTCTGACCGGCTGGCAACACCACGCTCATGACGGGGAAGTCGGCGCTGAAATCGGCCGTCGTCGTGCCGCGATAGAAGCCGGCCGCACCCAGGACCGCGTTCGAGCCGTACGGGCTGTCCGAGCCCGACTCCGCCGACGAGTCATGGAAGTCGAGCGCGAAGCCGAGGCGATCGGTCACCTCCCAGTTGAGATTGAAGCCCAATGACTCGTTCTCATTCTTGGTGGCGAACTTCGCGCCGCCCATCGACAGGTCGGCAAATCCCGGCCCGTTGATCGTCTCGGAGTACAGGATCGGCGCGGCCACGGGGCCGTCCGTCCAGCTCGTCACCGACGGACCGAAGTTGAACCACACCGACAACTCGTTGCGCTGCTGCGCCACCTTGTTCTCGGAATAGGTGTAGTCGAGGGTCGCGGTGAGCGCGTCAACCGGCTGGAACTGCAACGTCAGCTGGCCGTTGGTGCGCTTGCGCTCGATACCGTTCACGCTGTAGCCGAGGTTCTGCGGCACGGAATACGTGTCGCCGGCGTCGGGACGATTGGTGATGTTTTCGGAACCCGGGTTGCCAGGCTGCGGAATCGTGCCCCAGTTGTTCTCGTCGCCTGCAAACGGACGCCAGCCGTTACCGACCGCTGCCTGGTTGAAGCCGAGATCGCGCTCCTGGTAGCTGGCCGACAGCGCGACGCCAAACTTTCCGTCCGCGAACGTGTTGCTGAAGATGCCCGAGATCTCGGGCGTGAACGAATCCCCCTGCAGGGCGCTCGGCAGGTTGTCGGACGAGGTGTCGTTGACGGCCTTGACGCCGATGCTGGTGTGCAGACCCGGCGCGTTGAGAGGACGCGAGGTCTTGATGTTGATGGATGCTCCGATGCCGCCGGTCGGCGTCTCGGAACGGCTGGTCTTGTAGACCTCAACCGCGGCGATCGCTTCGGAGGCGAGATTCGCGAAGTCGAACGAGCGCGAGTTCGAAGCCCCCGTGTCCTGGAGGCTCGAGCCCGGCATCTGCCGGCCATTGAGCAGCACCAGGTTGAAATCCGGCCCGACACCACGAACCGTGACGCGTGAACCTTCGCCGATCGAGCGATCGATCGACACGCCGCTGATGCGCTGCAGCGATTCCGCGAGATTGGTGTCCGGGAACTTGCCGATATCTTCGGCAACGATTCCGTCCACTACGCCCTGCGCATCGCGCTTGAGCCGCATGGAAGATTCGAGCGAGCTGCGGATACCGGTGACGACGATCTCATCGAGATTGGTAGCTTCCTGCTCCGCCGCCTGCGTCAACGTGGACCCCAGGACCGTGGAGCCGAGAATCAGAGATATCGCCTGTGCAACAGGCCTGCGATTGAATGCGCGCGTTTTCATGTTCCCCCTCTGAAATAAATGTAAGCGCTTACAATTTTTACGCTAGCATGCTCGGCGCGCTCACGGCAAGCACACTGAACATGGCCCAGCATCTTGTCCTGTATGTCGTCGCAGATGTCTCGAATGAGTAGCGCTTTCATGCCGAAATTTTGGGTTTTTCGCGGTCGCGCGCCCCTGGTAGCGCTAGCAGCCGCACTGCTCTCGTCGGCTTGCGGAGGTGAAGGCACCGGCAGTCCCCCTGTCTCCTCACCGACGCCTCCGCAGCCGACGGGTCCTGGCACCCCGGGCATCAACGAAGCGGGCGGTATTCCGGCCGGATATCGCCTGGTCTGGGCCGATGAATTCGACGTCGCCGGGCTGCCCGACGCAGCCAAGTGGAGCTACGACATCGAGCGCAACGTCGCCGGCTGGTACAACAACGAACTGCAGTATTACGGCAACGCACGCCTCGAGAATTCGAAGGTCGAGGGCGGCATGCTGGTCATCACGGCGCGCCGCGAGGACCTGTCTGCTGTCGGCCTGCCCGACTGGGGCGGCCAGCGATATTCCTCCGCGCGCCTCATCACGCGCGACAAGGCGAACTGGACCTACGGCTTCATCGAGGTGCGCGCCAAACTACCCTGCGGCGTCGGCACCTGGCCGGCGATCTGGACATTGTCGACACCGCCGCAGACGCGCTGGCCCGACGACGGCGAGATCGACATCATGGAACACGTGGGATTCGACCCCGGCGTGGTGCACGGCACGGTGCACACCGGCGCTTACAACCACACGCGTGGCAACCAGCGCAGCGCCACCACCAACCAGGCCGACGCCTGCACGACATTTCATCGCTACCAGCTGCACTGGACCGCGTCGCGCATCACCGTCGGCGTCGACGATCGCTACTACTACCAGTATTCGAACGACAACTCCGGCAATGCCGAGTGGCCTTTCGACAGCCCGCAGTTCCTGATCCTCAACGTCGCCGTCGGTGGCGACTGGGGCGGTCAGCAGGGCGTCAATGACGCCATCTTCCCGGTGCGCATGGAAGTCGACTACGTACGCGTCTACCAGTAGGGATTATTATTGGCGGGTGATTACCCGCCTTCGCGCCGCACTGCGAAAAAACAGATCTCTCCCCGCCAGACCCCTGCTCGGAGCGGCACCTCGTGCTCTTTTGCGAATTCGCGCAGGAGCGGGGCGGCGGGTCACGTCTAACGGCGTCATGCTTTCGACCTTCCGGCTGACAGTGGTTGGCGCCGTCGTCGCCATGTTCAGCTGCGCCGCGGCCATGGCTGCCACGCCCGCGCTCGACCTGGCGGCCTATCGAGGCCGTGTGGTGGTGGTCGACTTCTGGGCCTCCTGGTGTAAACCCTGCCGCGCCTCCATTCCGTGGCTCAATCAGATGCGCAGCCGCTATGGCGCGCAGGGCCTGGTGATCATCGGAGTGAATGTCGATGCCGAACGCGCGGACGCCGATCGATTCCTGCACGACATTCCCGCTGAATTCGACGTGATCTACGACCCGCAGGGCACACTCGCCGAGCAGTTCGGTCTGCAGGCCATGCCCAGCTCCTTTGTGTACGACCGCAGTGGAAAACTCGTGAGAACGAATTACGGTTTTCGCGAAAACCGCCGCCAGGAACACGAAACCGAGCTTGCGAGCCTTCTCTCCGCGAACACACCGTAACGGTAAAAGAACCACCATGCGCATACGACTCATTGCGATTGTCACCGCTCTCAGCTGCACGGTGTTCTGCGGCTGTACCAATCTCGGCGTGAAACCCTGGGAACGCGAAGTGTTGGCGCGGGACGCCATGCAACCCGATGCGAACCGCCTCGATACGGCGCTCGACGATCACATCTATTTCAGCAAGGAAGGTACCAGCGGCGGACGCGGCTTTGGCGGCGGCGGCTGCGGGTGTAACTGATCATGGCGGAAAAGGACACACGCATCGGCGGCGCGCTCGCCGCCGCGGCCTGCGGACTGTTGGGCGCAGCGGCGCCCAAGGCATCGATCGCCGCGGAGCCAGAGCGCAAATGGGATATCGACACCGCACTCCTCTACTACGGCGAGACTGACAATCGCGTGCAGGACGCGAGCCTGAGCGGTGTGGCCGTCCGCGACTTCGGCGACGAGCGCAAATTGTCGCTGGGCCTGACCATCGACTCGCTGACAGGTGCGTCGCCGAGCGGCGCCATCGCCGGCGAACAGCCACAGACCTTCACCACTCCGTCCGGCCGCGAGACCTACACCACTGCCGCCGGCGAAATCCCACTCGACAGCAGCTTCCTCGACACGCGCATAGCAGTCGATGCCGGCTGGTCGCAGCCGTTCGCGCGCCTGTATACGTTCAATGCCGGCCTCGGCATATCGTCCGAATACGACTACCAGCACTTCGGCCTGAACGCCGGCGTGACGCGCGACTTCAACCAGCGCAACACGACATTGAGCTTCGCGCTTGCCATGGGCAAGGACAAGGTTAAGCCGGTGGGCAATGTCCCGATTCCATTCGCTGCCATGAGCGACGTGGTCGGCGATGAAGGAGTTCCGGCGAATCGCGGCGCCGACAGCGAGGACAAGGACGTTCTCGACGTACTGCTCGGGGTCACGCAGGTGCTTGGCCGCCACACGCTGCTGCGCGTGAACTATTCTTACTCGGATTCCAGCGGCTACCTCACCGATCCTTACAAGATTCTCACCGTGGTGGATCCGCTCACCGGAGAGCCCGTGGTCCGTACTCCGCCACCAGGCGTGGAAGGGCCCGGGGGGATCTATCTATTCGAACATCGCCCGGATTCGCGTACGCGTCAGGGCCTGTATGCCGAGCTGCGCCACGATTTCTCGGGCAAGGTGCTGCAACTCGGCTACCGTTACTCCACCGACGACTGGGAAATCGATTCGCACACCCTCGAAGCACGATTCCGCTTCCCACTCGGCGAGTCGAACTACCTCGAGCCGCACGTGCGTTACTACTCGCAGTCGGCGGCGTCGTTCTACAGGTACAGTCTCGCCGACCGCGCACCGTTACCCGGGTTCGCCAGCGCCGATGCGCGGCTCGCGGATCTCGACGGCTACACCGTCGGCCTCAAGTACGCCCACCACACCTCGGGGGGCAACGAATGGAGCACCCGCCTTGAGTTTTATCGCCAGGAAAGCAAGGTTCCCGTAGAGCAGCTGATCGGAAACCAGCAGGGGAACTCGCAGGTGCCGGATTTCGACGCGGTCATCCTTCAATTCAGCTATCACTTCAAACTCTGAACGCCGCTGGGCTGCGTGTGGCGCGGTTCCGCGCGCTGGGCAGCCCATGCGAAGTGCTCGTGGATTCCCTCCGCGAGCAGCAGGCGCAGGCGGTAGCTAGCGCGGTTGCCGCCTGCGCCTTGCGCCTCGACCACAAGTTCAGCCGGTACCGCGAGGACAACATCGTTGCCCGCATCAACGGGGCGGCCGGGCGGCCGATGGAGGTCGACGAAGAAACTGCGCGACTGCTCGACTTTGCCGAACTCGTCTGGCGCCTGTCGGACGGAAAATTCGACATCACCAGCGGGGTGTTGCGGCGTGCCTGGCAATTCGATGGTGGCACGGGGGTACCTGACGCCGACCAGGTGCGTGCGCTGCTGCCGCTGGTAGGATGGTCGCGAGTCCGGTGGCAGCGGCCGGTGCTCACGCTGCTGCCTGGAATGGAGATTGATTTTGGCGGTATCGGCAAGGAACCATCGGCCTTGAAAATGGCGGCCATCAACTTCCAGATGGCGTTCTGTGGATGCGCGTAGTACTGCTGCACCTGGAGCGACTTTCGCCCGGGCAACGTGCCAAGCACCAGCGTGGTGGCATCTCCGCGCGCGATGGGATCGAAACATCGATCGTGCGAGGCCATGGCCGCGGATGCTAAGGCCCGGATTCGCGATAAGTGACTGATCCGCCTGTGTTGGCTGTCGCCATACAGGCCTCGGCGCGAGTGACTACTGGTTATGCGCCGGGCACCGGTCGCCGCTTACACTCCTTGGTTTCGTTTCATTCGCGCCAATCTTGGCGCTCGACAAATGCAACAGATCAAGATCCGCGGCGCCCGCACCCACAACCTCAAGAACATCGACGTCGACCTGCCGCGCGACCGGCTGATCGTGATCACGGGCCTGTCCGGCTCCGGAAAATCGTCGCTGGCGTTCGACACGCTGTACGCCGAAGGACAGCGGCGCTACGTCGAATCGCTGTCCGCGTACGCGCGCCAGTTCCTGTCGATGATGGACAAGCCCGACGTCGACAGCATCGAGGGGCTGTCCCCTGCCATCGCCATCGAACAGAAGGCCACCTCGCACAACCCGCGTTCGACGGTCGGCACGGTCACCGAGATCTACGACTATCTACGCCTGCTGTTCGCACGCGCCGGCATCGCGCGTTGCCCGGATCACGGCATTGCGCTCGCCGCACAGACCGTGAGCCAGATGGTCGACCAGATCCAGAAGATGCCGGAGGGCCTCGCCATCCTGCTGCTGGCGCCCATGGTGGTGGATCGCAAGGGTGAGCAGGCGGAGATCTTCGAGCAGCTGCGCGGCCAGGGATTCGTGCGCGCACGCATCGACGGGCGCGTTCACGAACTCGACGCGCTGCCAAAGATCGATCCGAAGAAGAAGCACACCATCGAAGTCGTGGTGGATCGCTTGCGCATCCGTCCGGATGCGGCCACGCGGCTGGCCGAGTCACTGGAGACGGCGCTCAAGCTTGCCGGCGGTACCGTGCGGCTGGCGCCCTACGATGCCGAGAAGCCGGTGAAGGCAGAAGACGAAGTGCTGTTTTCCGCGCGCCAGGCCTGCCCTGTGTGCGGCTACAGCGTGCCGACGCTCGAGCCGAAGATGTTCTCGTTCAACAGCCCGGCGGGAGCCTGCCCCACTTGCGACGGTATCGGGCTCAAGGATTTCTTCGATCCTCAACGGGTCGTCGCTTATCCCCATCTCTCGCTCGCGGGCGGCGCCATCAAGAGCTGGGATCGCAAGAATGCGTACTACTTCGCGTTGATCACGGCCATGGCGCGGCATTACAAGTTCGATCCCGAGACGCCCTGGGAAGAGCTGTCGAAAAAGGCCCAGCAGGTGATGCTGTTCGGCAGCGGCAACGAGGAGATCGAATTCCGCTACCAGCACGGCAACGGCCGCACCACGAAAAAGAAGCATCGTTTCGAAGGCATCATTCCCAACCTCGAGCGGCGCTACAAGGAGACCGATTCGCTGCCGGTGCGCGAGGAGCTGGCGAAGTACCTCGGTAGCCAGCCCTGCCCCGATTGCCTCGGCACACGCCTCAATCGCACGGCGCGCCATGTCTTCGTGGGTTCGCACAGCCTGCCGGAAATTGCGCATCTCACCGTGGGTGATGCCCGTACGATGTTCGGCTCGCTCGACGTCGAAGGCTGGCGCGCCGAAGTCGCCGGCAAGATCGTCAAGGAAGTCGGCGATCGACTGCGTTTCCTGGTCGACGTCGGTCTCGACTACCTCACGCTGGATCGCAGCGCCGAGTCGTTATCAGGTGGCGAAGCGCAAAGAATCCGGCTCGCCAGCCAGGTGGGCTCGGGTCTGACGGGCGTCATGTATATCCTCGATGAGCCGTCCATCGGCCTGCACCAGCGCGACAATCAGCGTCTGTTGGCCACGCTCAAGCACCTGCGGGATCTCGGCAATACCGTGCTGGTGGTCGAGCACGATGAAGAGGCGATTCGTGCCGCCGACAACGTGCTCGATATCGGCCCTGGCGCCGGAGTGCACGGCGGTGAAGTGGTCGCACACGGAACCCCGGATGACATCGTGAAGGACGCCAACTCCCTCACCGGAAAGTATCTTTCGGGGCGCCTCAAGATTGCGCTGCCGGGGCTGCGAACCCCGCGCGATCCCAGGCGCACCATCCAGGTGATTGGCGCGCGCGGCAACAATCTGAAGAAAGTCAGCGCGGAGTTTCCGCTCGGCCTGTTCACCTGCGTGACCGGGGTGTCGGGCTCGGGCAAGTCCACGCTGGTGAACGACACGCTGTTCACCCATGCCAATCACAAGCTGAACGGCACCGTGATGGACATGGCGCCCTGCGACGAGGTGCGCGGTCTCGAGGAAATCGATCGCATCATCGAAATCGACCAGAGCCCGATCGGACGCACGCCGCGTTCGAACCCGGCCACCTACACCGGGTTGTTTGGTCCGCTGCGCGAATTGTTTGCCGAAGTCCCGGAGTCGCGCACGCGCGGCTACGACGCCGGCCGTTTCAGCTTCAACGTGAAAGGCGGTCGCTGCGAGGCCTGCCAGGGCGACGGACTCATCAAGGTCGAAATGCACTTCCTGCCGGACGTGTATGTGCCCTGCGATGTCTGCAAGGGGCAGCGCTACAACCGCGAGACCCTCGAGATCCGCTGGCGGGGCAAGAACATTCACGAAGTGCTGAACATGAACGTCGAAGACGCGCTGCGGCTGTTCCAGCACGTCCCCGGTGTGGGCTCGCGGCTGCAGACCCTCATGGATGTCGGCCTGTCCTATCTACAGCTGGGGCAGAGCGCAACCACACTTTCAGGCGGCGAAGCTCAGCGAGTCAAACTCGCCCGTGAGCTGGCCAAGCGCGCCACCGGCCGCACGCTCTATATCCTGGACGAGCCCACCACCGGACTGCACTTTCACGACGTGGCACAGCTGCTGGACGTGCTGCATCGGTTGCGCGACGAGGGCAATACCATCGTGGTCATCGAGCACAATCTCGACGTCATCAAGACCGCGGACTGGTTGATTGATCTCGGGCCGGATGGCGGCGCCGGCGGCGGCAGCATCGTCGCCAGCGGCACGCCCGAGGAAGTCGCGCGCCACAATGGCTCCTATACCGCGCATTACCTGCGGCCGCTGCTCGCCGCCTGACTACGGCGCGGAGTGCGTGAAGTAGTACTGCGCCAGCAGCAGTACGCCGTCGTAATCCGGCGTCTACCCACCAAATGACGTCATGACACGTGAATCGATGATGCCATCGGCCTCGAAGTCCACTTCACGCAAGGTACTCTCGAGATTCCCAGCGGCGTCGAGCGTGTCTGTGATGATGACGCGGTAATTGGCAATTCCGTCTGCATGGGGATCGACTTCGATGGTGCGGCTCAGCCGCCTACCGGGCGGGCAGCGTTCACCCCCAGAATCGCGAGTAACGTCATCCACTTGCACATGAGTGAGAACTCCTGCGGCCAGCGGCTGTAGGAAGACCCCGACGCCATCCGTTGGTGTGCGCTGTCGGCGCGACAATGAGGTGCGGACCAGACTGAGTCGCTTTTACGCACTTCGCAGTGAACTCCCGATGAACCAAATGGCGACACCGCAGGCCGTCCCGGCAATTCCCCTACACTTCGCCGAATTACCGGCAACTCACGGTGGGCGCACAGTGGCTGAACGATCCGAGCGGGTGAAATGCCTGATCGTCGATCGAAACGAGGCGACCTTGGCCGCGCTCGAGGCGGCATTGCGGAGCCCGGACCGCGAGGTCTTCACGGCAACCACGGCCAACCAGGCCCTGGAACTTTCGCGGGAGCATGACTTCGCATTCGTGCTGCTCGATGTGCAGATCCCCACCCTCGACGGCTTCATGCTTGCCGAGGTCATGCGTGGCGCCGAGCGCTCGAGCGCGACTCCCATCGTTTTCATGACGACGGCGGGTCCCCACGACCCGCTGCCCGCGTTTCGCGGCTTCGACGCCGCGGCCGTCGACGTCCTGTTCAAGCCGGTGAATGCGCAATCCCTCCGTCAGAAGGCGATGCTCTTTTTCGAGCTGTATCGGCAGAAGCAGGAGCTGGCCCGTGCATTACGCGCTCGCGAAGACGTGCTCGCCATCGTTTCGCATGACCTGCGCACGCCGTTGTCCGTGATCCACACCACCGCCTCGATGCTGCTCAACCCGAAGTATCAGTTCACTCCTCAGCAGGTGCGCGAACAGCACGAGCGCATCAGGCGCAATGTCGAACTCATGAATCGCATGATCGGCGACCTGCTCGACCTGGCCAACCTGCGCGCCGGCAAGTTGAGCATCGACCTTGGCCCAGTGACCATCAACGACGTGCTGCGAGAAGCCGTCACGGCACTCGAGACGCCAGCGCGCGAACAGGGTGTGACACTGGTCTACGAACCTGGCAGTGATGTGATGGCCGCCCACGCTGATCGTGCGCGGCTCATGCAGCTCTTTCAGAACCTCCTCGGCAATGCGGTCAAGTTCTGCAAGTCAGGCGATCGCATCACCGTCACCAGCCGCACGCGCGGCGAGCAAGCCCTCATCGAAATCTCGGACACGGGACCCGGTATCGCCGCCGATGACCTGCCGCACATTTTTGAGCCCTACTTCTCGGCCAGCGGCAAACACCAGAAGACTGGTACGGGACTTGGCCTGTACATCAGCAGGGGGATCGTGGAGGCGCACGGGGGCCAGATACACTGCTCGTCGCAACCCGGCGCAGGAACCATATTCAGCATCAATTTGCCGCTGACTGCGGAGTCAGCGCAGGTTCCGGCTGCCAGCTGACAGCCACCTCGCCCTCCCAGTGTTTTTCCAGGTGCCCGGCAAGATCCACGGCCAGCGGCCGCCAGCGCTCGTGATTCGCGTAGGCCGACACCTGGATGCTCACCGCCTGGGGATTAGGGTCATAGGTCTTGCTGTTCTGCCAGTTCTGCTTCGATGCGTACACGAACAGGCCATCGGCATCGCAGAGGCTGATACTGAACAGATGGACGTTGTCCTGGATCAGGCTGGTGTCGAACACCTGCACCTGGTGCGCGCGCCCGAAGCTGTCTAACAACTTACCCAGCTTCGGCCACTCCGACTCGGGGGCATGGACCAGGAACGTCACGAACGTGCGGCTTTTGACGTAGGTCTTCTTGTAGTTGCCGCCGTAGCAGTTCTTCTCGTATCCCGCCGGCGGCGGATGCACGGGCTCACAGCCGCTCAGCAGCGCACTGGCTGCAACGACCGGGATCCAGGAATGCCGGCTCGCACGCATGCGACCGGTACTCTAACGCGCGTCAACTGCGGTGGCGACTCATGAGCGGGCGCCGGCAGCCCAGAACCCCCCTGGATACACGGGCGCTCGCAATCGGAAACAAGGCTCGTGCGTCCCGGACCACCGACGCCAACGCAGGTGAGTTGCCGCAACACCGCCTGCCGGTTCCCCGGGACACGTCGATCAGTAACCCTGCGCCGCGCCGTCCTTGCGGGATTCGGATGCTCCGAAATAGACACCGCCTTCTGACTTGATGGCCTGGTAGCCACCGAAGCCGCCGTCGTTGTCCACGGTCACCTTGTGACCGCGTGCCTTGAGTGCGTTGATGCTATCGGCCGGGAAGCCGGTTTCCAGGATCACTTCGCCGCCGTTGCGCATCACTTCATCGGTGGGCTCGCTCGAGCCTTCATGCCGCGCCCGCGGCGCGTCGCCGGCTTCCTGCAGGTTCATGCCGAAGTCGATGAGATTCACGACGATCTGCACATGACCCTGAGGCTGCATGCCGCCGCCCATGACGCCGAACGACAGCCAGGGCTTGCCGCCCCTGGTGATGAAGGCCGGAATGATGGTGTGAAATGGTCGTTTGCCAGGCGCGTACACGTTCGCATGGCCGTCTTTCAGCGAAAACAGTTCGCCGCGATCCTGGAAGATGAAGCCACAGCCGTCCGGCGTCATGCCCGATCCCATGCCGCGGTAATTGCTCTGGATCAGCGAAACCATGTTGCCGGCCGCATCCGCGACCGTCATGTAGATGGTGTCGCCGTGTTCGAGAGCCTTGTCCACCGGGTACTCGAGAGCCGCCTTCTCCAGGCTGATCAACGCGCGGCGCTTCGCGGCGTAATCCTTGGACAGCAGCGTCTTCAGCGGAATCTTCGCGAATTCGGGATCGGCGTAATAACGGGCGCGGTCTTCGAAGGCGAGTTTCTTGGCTTCGACGAACAGGTGCAGGTATTCGGGACTGCCGAAACCCATGGACTTGATGTCATAGGCCTCGAGGATGTTGAGCATCTGCAGGGCCGCGATGCCCTGCGTGTTCGGCGGCAGTTCCCACACGTCGTAGCCGCGATAGTTGGTCGACACGGGCTCGACCCACTCGGAGCGATGCGCCGCCATGTCGGCCGCCGTGAGGTAGCCGCCGTTGGCCTTCATGTACTTTTCGATGCGCTGCGCGATGTCGCCCTTGTAGAAGGCATCACGGCCGCCCTCGGCGATCGCGCTGAGCGTGTTGGCGAGCAGCGGATTGCGGAACACCTCGCCCTTGGCCGGCGCGCGGCCGTTCGGCATGAAGGTCTCGGCGAAGTTCGGAAAGTCCTTCAGGGACTTCGCGTTGATCGCCCAGCCTTCCGCGATCACCTCGGTGACCGGAAAGCCGTTGCGTGCATAGGAGATCGCCGGTTGCAGCAGCTCTTTCATGGGCAGCTTGCCGAACTTGCCGTGCAACTCGAACCAGCCATCCACCGTACCCGGTACCGAGACCGGCAAGGGCCCGCGCGGCGGAATCGTGCTGCGATCGAGCTTGCGCAGTTCTTCGCGCAGCTTCGCCAGCGTCAGCGACTTGCGGCGAGCGGCCGCTGGCATTGAGCCCATGGAGCTTCTTCGTCTTCGCATCCCAGACGATGGCGAACAGATCGCCACCGACGCCGTTGCCGGTGGGCTCCATGAGCCCGATGGTGGCGTTCGCGGCGATGGCCGCATCCACCGCCGTGCCGCCGCGCTTGAGGATGTCCAGCGCCACCTGGCTCACCAGCGGGTGGCTGGTCGCCGCCATGCCCTGCGTGGCGATGACCTCGGAGCGCGTTGGCACCAGGGATCCGCTCGGGCGTGGTGACCCGGCGAAGGAGTCTTGCATCACCATGCCGAGGAGTACCGTGAACCCGAAAACGATGCCGCGAAACAGTCGCTGCTCAGGCCGGCTTCTGTGCGCGTGAAAGGCCCGAGTCGAATACCTGCCGAACTTCGCCATTGGTCACGCGCTCCTGGTAACGGCCCTTGGTGTAGTTAGCCACGACACGGCGCCAGAACGACACCGCCACGGGATTGCGCAGGTACTCGGTGATTTCCCAGCGACCCGCGAATCGATTCAGAATCAGCTCGACGGCCAGCCCGCCGATGCCCCGGCGGCGAAACGTGCGGCTCACGAAAAACTCGGCCATGCGATAGTCGACCGATTTTCGGCCGGCCTGACCGCTGCCGCGCGCCACCATGGCGAATCCCACGGGCTCGTTGCCGCGCAGGATGAGAAGGGGATTGACGGATGGATCGCCAAACCAGCGCGACAGCTGGTCAGCCGTGCTGTAGCCGATTTCACCGAGCGAGGTCGTGTCGAACACGCCAGTGTTCAACGGCGAGAGATCATCCAGATAGTCGCGGTAGACGCTCTCGATCCACTCGCGATCGCGCATCGCACCGCGCGCATCCCTGACGCTGACAGTCACGCTTCCCCCAGAAAGACAAAACCCGGGCAGACGTTGTTACGTTCTGCCCGGGCCGTCATTGAGCCAATTGGCTCGATGCAATAATCGACGAATCGATTACTGCTTCGGCGCCTCGGCCGGAGCTTCAGCCAGCGCGGCTGCGGCTTCGGCCGGAGCAGCTTCAGCGTCGGAGCCGGGCGGCTTCAGCGGCCGGGGCTTCAGCGGCCGGGGCCTCAGCGGCCGGGGCTTCAGCAGCGGGAGCAGCTTCCGGAGCAGCGGCTTCCTGCTTGCTGCAGGCGGTCATCATCGCGAGGGCCGCGATCGCGGCGAGTGCAACGTTCAATTTCATGTAGGGGTACCCCAAAAATATATCTAGTGATGAGAGAGACCAAACAAACGTTTGTTCGCGATTCACATCGCGGCGCGGATTTTAGCTAGTCCCCAACACATTTGAAACAACTACAAATTTTGTCCGTGTCTGGCGACAGCTCCGCTGAGCATGCGCGGAAAACCCTTTCTTTACATCTGCTCGCGCCAGCACTCGTTCAAGCGCTCAAACGGCAAAATGATGCACTGCATCAACGAGTTGCAGTGAGGCCGGGCCGAATAGAATCGAGCCATGAGTTCACCTGCAATTAAACAAAACGCGGACGACTGGTCCGGCCTGTTCTCCGCGCACCTGGAGATCGTCAAGAAACGTAGCGCGGCCGCGCTTGCCGCCACTGGATACGACGCCCTGCTGCTGCACGCTGGCTTGCCGCCGCTGCTGTTTCTCGATGACCATCACCTGCCCTTCCGCGCGCAGGCGCCCTTCAAGGTGTGGGCACCGCTCCGCGACGCACCCGATTCGTTCGTGTTCTTCACGCCGGGCAAGAAGCCGCTGCTGCTGATTCACCAGCCGGTCGACTATTGGCACAAGTCACCGACCATGCCCGATGCCTACTGGACCGCGGCATTCGACATCGTGAGCTGCGCCACGCAAGCCGCGGCGCGCGCGGCACTGCCCAGGGATCTTTCGCGCACCGCATTCATCGGCGCTCCCTTCCCGGAGCTCATGGATTGGGGCCCGGCGGCCATCAATCCCGAGCACCTGCTCGCGCAGCTCGACTACGGCCGCGCGGCAAAGACCGGGTACGAGATCGCCGCTCTGCGCGAGGCGAACGTGCTCGGCGGCCGCGGCCACATCGCCGCCGAACGCGCCTTCCGCGCCGGCGCCAGCGAGTTCGAGATCACCCTCGAGTTCATGAAGGCCTGCGGCCTGCGCGAGCAGGAGCTGCCGTATAACCCCATCGTTGCGCTGAATGAAAACGGCGCGGTGCTGCACTACCAGTTCCAGCAGCGCCGCCCGCCGGCGAAGATTCATTCGCTGCTGATCGATGCGGGCGCCGAGTTCGCGGGCTACGCATCCGACATCACCCGCACGGCCTCGTATGCCGATGCCGAGTTTGCCGACATCATCCGGCGATTCGACGCGCTGCAGCTCGAGCTGTGCGCCCAGGTTCGGGCCGGTCTGGACTGGCGCGATTTTCACCAGGCCTCGTACCGCGCCATCAGCGAATTCCTGCGCGAGATCGGCGTCATCAACGCGAGCGCGGACGAGGCCATCGATCGCGCGCTCACTTCCGTGTTCTATCCGCATGGCATCGGCCACCTGCTCGGACTGCAGGTGCACGATGTGGGTGGACGACAGCGCGATCCGGCGGGAGGTGAAATCGAGCGCCCGTCCAACCATCCGTTCCTGCGGCTGACGCGCAAGCTCGAGGATGGCTTCGTCGTCACCGTCGAACCCGGCTTCTACTTCATCGATCAGCTCCTGGCTGAAGCGAAGCAAAAGCCGATCGGAAAACTGATCGAGTGGCAGCGGGTCGAGCAACTCAGGAAGTTCGGCGGCGTGCGCATCGAAGACGACGTGGTCGCACGCCCGGGCGGACACGAGAACCTGACGCGCACGGCATTCGCGGCTGGCGCATGAGAAGGCAATTCGCTGATGTGGCGCGCCGCTGGCACTCGCCGCAAGCTCGACGCTGGCGCGCGCACAGGATGAACCGGTGAGAGTCACCACGTTCAACCAATAGTCGGGTCACCGGTCTCGCGCGCGAACAACACGCGCGTCGCCAGCGCCGCGTACAGGGCGCACAACAAGGCCAGCAGGCCAAACACGAGAATCACCGGCCCGCGCATGACGGGAGCGGCAAATGCGGCGGCGATCGCGATCACGGCCGCGCCGATCGCCGACAGCGCGATCGCAAACTTCGCGCGACGGAACAGGAACGCGCCGACGATCACGGCCAGCGCGCCGAGTGTCACGCCCAGGAGCCGGTGTCGCGGATCATAGTCGGTTAGCCCGAAGCGCCAGATGCCGCTGAGCCCGAAGAACAGATAGACGACGGCCGCCGCCCGGAACATCCATGGGTAACGGACGGCGGCCATCAAGTCAGCTCGAGCTCATTGCTTCTTCGCGAGCAGGTCGCGGATTTCCTGCAGCAACACTTCCTGGCGCGACGGTGCCGGAGGCGCCGCTGCGGGGTCGGGCTTCTTCAACTTGTTGATGGTGCGAATCACCATGAACAGCACAAGCGCCACGATCACGAACTGAAAGCTGATCTGCAGAAAATTGCCGTACTTCAGCAGCACTTCCTTGCCCGCGGGATCCGTGCCCAGTGACAACGCAAGGTTCGAGAAATTGACGCCGCCGATGGCCTTGCCGATGGGCGGCATGATCACGTCCTCGACCAGCGAAGTGACGATCTTGCCGAACGCGACACCGATGATCACACCAACGGCCAAGTCGATGACATTGCCCTTCATCGCGAATTCTTTGAATTCTTTTCCCAGACTCATGGCTCCTCCGGGGACAGGTTTATTTATTGACGCTCCGAACCGCGGGCCTAACCTAGCGGCACAAGATCATGGAGGCAAGAATGCCGCAGGAATTTCCCGCGCCTGGCGTTGCCCAATTACCCGCACCACCCCAGCCGTGGCCGCGAGCCACACTTACCAAACAAGAAGCCCCGCGACGGCGCGGGGCTTTGCAGCTTGTTGTTGCCTGACTCACGGCCAGGATGAATAGAAGCCGGCAATTTGCGATAGCAGGTCACTCGAAGCTGATGTGCCCCCTGTAGTCGAACTTGAAGTTGACGACGTCATCCTTGAAGTTGAACACGCCCTTCGCCCCCGCGAAGTCCCCTGTGCCGCTCGCGATCGGGTGATGGCAACGACCGTGGATCTCCTCCGTGAATGTGTCGTCCACGTATTTCGCCGTGAAGGTGTAGGTAGTCTCAAATGTGCCGCACGTGCCGTTCATGCAGCCGACGAAGATCTCGGTTCCCTTCTCTTGATACGTGCCGCTCCGGTGGAACTGCGATGAGGTGACGTACGTGTACCAGCAGCCGCTCAGACTCCCGGTGAGTTCGATTGGAGAGTAATCCCCCAGATCGGCGGGTGGGGTATAGAATATCCTGCGGAAAATAACAGACGAGCACAGGTGCGAGCTTAGGAATATGCAATTCGTCGGAGTGGCGGGGCCGACGGTGGTGCGTGTAGATGCGTAAGCGATGGCCGCAATCGGGCCAGAAGCAGACGTGGCGAAAACCAGCCGTAGAAACTGGGCCGATACCGGAGCGCCCTCACGTCATGCGACGTGCACTTTAATGGCGTATGTTGACGGATGACGTCGTTGACGAATCATCAACCGCATAGCTCGCGACAAGCGTTCCCGTGTTGCTCACGAGTTGGTGGCGTTGCGTACGCTGCCGAACAGATTCCGACCGATCATTCTGCTACGGTTCCGCGGCACTCCCATCTACTGGCCACAGCTTGCCGCACGTCAGTGCGTGTACCGCGGCGCAGCAGCGCAGCAGCGCAGAGGCGCGAAGTGAAGTGCTGTCAGCAGCGGGCGGGCCTCGCCGTCCTTGCCATCGCAGTCCGATAGTTCAATCGCGGTTGTTCTTAACGATAGGAGAGTTTCAGAAATGATCAGGTCTACAAGAACCGAAGAGGGATTCACTCGAGGAGGATGGCAGCCTATGTTGTGAACCATGCAGGCTATCTGCCTTTGCAAACCACGCTTGGCCAATGAAGTGGCCGGTTGCGGTTGCATAGGGATCCCTTCCAGCAAGCAGTCGCTCATGCGTGCATCTGGTCGAAGCACAGTCGAACCCTATTACTCAGTCGAGCATTCGTTCAAGGAGAGATTCTATGTCTAAGTCAAGCAAGTTCGTTTCATTAACACTGGTCGTGGCGACGCTAATAGTTGGAACATCCACGGCATGGGCGGGGCCGCTCGCTAAGGGCACAAACACCCACGTCGTTGACGACGGGACCGTGAGTTGGACGCTGCCCGCCGGTCAATGCCCTGCCGCTCCGGGTGGACTGACCGGCAGCGGCGAGCGGCACCGGGTCACCATTACGAAAGTCAATGCCGACGGGAGCACCACGATCATCATCAACGATGTGGTCAGGGGCACCGCTTGGGACGCAACGGGCACCTACAAATTTGTCTATGAGAACCACAGCATCGATCAGGTACCTGCCGGCGGAGGCGTCCACCAAATCAGCATGGAGGATAACTTTATCCTCAACGGCAATGGCAGCGTTGGCCATTTGGCGGTGGGCTTCAATTGGGCTTGGACGTACACGGATCCCAATGGCTCGTTTGATGTCCTTCCGCTGGAAAATCTCGTGGAGCGGAACACCCGGGGTGAACCATTGCTCTGCGATCCCATCTAGGGTCTAGGGTCTAGGGACTAGAGTCTAGAGACACGCCGATCTGCCTGCTAGGCGACCGTTGCGAGAGCGATCGTTGTGAGAGCGATCGTTGTGAGAGCGATTCCATCGCAGTCGTCTGGCAGGTTCTAAGAATCGGCTTCGCTTGCCTGCTCGAAGACAGGAGGCCTATTCATGTCTAGCCGATGCATGGTCGCGAAGGTCCGGTTGGTCGTCTTAGCTGTCGGCACCCTGCTTCTGCTGACGTCCACCGCCTCGGCCCAACATCGCGACACCTTCCCGGGTAACGACTCATTGGATCAACAGTTGGAGGCCGTGCTCCTCGGGGCAGGCTTCACCGGCCGGATCGAGTCCACACTCGAAGCCAGGCTTGGCCGTCGCCTCGACCAGAAGCTGGCCGATGTGGGGCGTTTGTTGTGGTTTGACACAATCACCGGACTGAACAATGACAATACCTGCGCGGGCTGCCATTCGCCGACGCATGGATTCGGCGACACGCAGTCCATCGCCATCGGCATCCAGAACAATGGCATTGTTGGGCCCAATCGAACTGGCCCGCGCAACATGCGTCGCGCGCCGATGGTCATCAACAACGCCTTCTTTCCCAGGCTGATGTTGAACTCGCGCTTCGTCGCATTGTCGGGCAATCCATTCGATAACAGCGCGGGCTTTTCGTTTCCATCGCCGGAGGCGATGTCATTGTCCTCGCAACCGCACCTGCTCACTGCGCAAGCGTTCATCCCACCGACTGAGCGCACCGAGGTGGCGGGATTCGACTTTGTGGGCGACAACGATGCCATCCGGGCGGAGGTGATCGAGCGATTGAACGGCATCGAGGAGTACCGCAAGCTCTTCGGCAAGACTTTCCCCGAAGTGCAGGACGGCGGCTCAATCACCTACGACATGTTCGCGCGGGCGATTGCGGAGTTTGAGTTCTCCCTAACGTTTGCCGATGCGCCGATCGACCGTTTCGCGCGTGGTCAGCGCAATGCCTTGACCGACAATGAGAAGCGAGGCGCCTTGTTGTTTTTCGGCACGGCGCGCTGTTCCGCCTGCCATGCGGTTGCGGGCCAGTCGAACGAGATGTTCAGCGACTTCCAGGATCACGTCATCGGCGTCCCGCAGATCGCGCCGCAGGTGACAAACAACGCTTTCGATGGGCCTGGCGCCAACGAGGACTTTGGCAAGGAACAGGTCACGGGTGACCCAGCGGATCGCTACAAGTTTCGCACCTCGCCGCTGCGCAACGTCGCCATACAGCCAGCATTCATGCACAACGGCGCGTTCACGAACCTGGAGGATGCGATGCGCCATCATCTGAACGTGTTTTCGTCCGCGCAGAGCTACACCCCAGCCAGCCAGAATCTCGCAGCCGATCTGAGCGGCCCGACCGGCTCAATTGAACCTGTGTTAGCGTGCATTGATCCGCTGCTGACGACGCCGATCACCCTAACCGATGCTGAGTTCGATCAGCTCGTCGCCTTCGTACGCAACGGCTTGCTCGACAGGCGGGCAAGGCCGGAGAATCTCGCCCGACTCGTGCCGCGATCACTACCAAGTGGCAGACCGGTGTTGATATTCGAGTTTTCGCAGCCTTAAGAACAGCAGTGCTGGACACGATTTGACAGGATTCTGTTGGCGAATTCAGACACGTGTCAATGCTAGTCTCGCTAAAGCGGATCGACGGGTGAACCCACGTGGGACTTCCTCGAACCATGCGACCAGCCGCAGCACATTCGTCGCGGCCGCGGTGACAACATGCTGTAGATGCGTCTTGGCCAACCCGATGTAACGCGTGCGACGCAGACCGACAACGCGATCGGCTTGTGAGAATGTGCCCTCGACCCCAGCGCGAGCCGCATAGCGCTTCTTGAACTCCGCTGTCGCCTCTCGCTCGCGCGCTGCATACAGCTGTGCTGGCTACCAGCGCTCATCCACGGCAACAAATAAGACGATTTGCTTGGCTTGCGAGGAATTGAGAGTGCGTTAGCTCAGTGAGAATGGCGGCTATGCCGTATCTTGACTCCAGTCGTGCAGCAGATCGTGATTGGACCTGGTGGCCACACCGGATGGCACAGCCACCCCGGACCGGTGGTCGTTGTGATCAAGACCGGTGCCCTGACCTTCTATTCGAGTGAGGACCCGACTTGCACGGGCCGTACCTATACCCTGGAGAGCTGATCGATGCGCTCTGCGACAGCTGTCGGCGACATGGATGTTCCCCATGCCGTCAATGGTCAGGGCAGGTGGGTGCAGAAACTCCTACTCGCGAGCCGTTGCCGAGTCAAGAGGAAAAAGCATCGAGGGTATGCAGTAGCGTCCGCTGCTAAGCACCAAGTCATCGTATGCAAGGTTCGAGAAAATTGACGCCGCCGATCAGAAGCTGCCGGAGACGCTGAGCTGGTACCAATGCCCCGGCTCGCGTTCGCTGCGCTCGGCGCTGTAGTCCTCCACGCGGCGATCCGGATCGAAGAACCGCCGCTCACGGATCTGCTCCTGGCCTAACAAGGAGATCACCGTCGCGCGCAGGCGCAGCCCGCGCGCCAGCGGAATCTCCACAAAGGCATCGAGCGACGGGCTGGCGCGTTGGCGATCGATCTCGCGCAACAGGTACGAACGCGTGGCGGACTTGCTGGTGTACCCCACGCCCCAGGCAACGCGCGGCAGGTCCTGGCGGAAGCCGGCGGTCAGCAGCAGGTCCTGGAATTTCGAGATGGGACGATAGGCGCCGGTGAGCGGATCGGTGACTTCGGAATGCTGCCACGTGAGGTCGATATTGGCCGCCGCGCCGCGCAGGATCCGCAGCGGGACTCGCGCGATCAGCTGCGCGCCGTAGATACGCGCATCGGCAATGTTTCCCGGCGCGTCCACCAGGGCCTCGGGCGGTCCCACCGGTGTGAAATCTTCGGTATCGCTGACCCAGCGATGGAAGACATTGAGCGTGAGCCCGACATCGCTGCCCGGACGCAGGTCCGCGCCCAGCTCCAGCGACCAGTCGGTCTGCGGCCGCAGCCCGGGATTGCCGCCTTCCACGCGCTTGTCGGTGAGCGACACCGACGATACGAAGTCGTTGAAATCGAGCTGGCCGACGTCGCGCGCCAGGCGCACACGCCACTGGTTGGCCGCGCCGAACGCGCGCGTCAATTGCAGTGAAGGCTTGAAGAAGTCGAACTGCACCACCTGGTTCGAGTCGCCCGTGAACTCGAGACGCGAGAACTCGCCCGCAAGACGCAGATCCAGCGACCAGGCGGTGCCCAGGCGCCAGCCGTAGCTGGCGAAGCAGTCGACGCGTTGCTCCTCGATGCGCACATTGGAGTTCGGCACCGGGATGCCGAAAGGTCCATCACCCAGGTCGAGCGTGAGCGCGAGCGTCGCGTCGAGGGTGTTGAGAGCACCCTCGAGCCCGAACTCCAGGCGCCGCGCGGGGCTGAGCTCGCGCGCCAGCGTGGCGCGCAAGATGGATTCGCCGCTGTCGCGCAACTGCTGTTGTGCGAAGACACTGCTGATCGCGCCCGCCGGATCAGCGTGCGTGGAGGTGATCTCGCCCTCGAAGCGGCTGCGCGTCAGCAGCAACACGCTGCTCAGCGCCCAGTCGCCGAGGGCGCGGTCGAACTGTCCGCCAAGCTCGCCGCCACGGCGGCTCTCGGTGTAGGGATTGAAGTCCGTACCCAGCTGCTCGGCGCCGGCGTCATACGACGCCACGGCGGAGTCTTCGTGGTAGCGCGAATACGAAGCCTTGCCCGTGAATCGCAGGCGGCCGCCACCCACATCCGAGGCGGTCTCGCCATTGATCGCGTACTGCTCGTAGTCGCGGGGGGACACATCATGCAAACTGCCGTACGGATGCCCGTCGACATCTACGAGCTGACGCGTTCCCGGTAGTTCGCGGGCGAAGCTGTAGCCGTTGGCGCCGAGTGAGTAGTCGACCGAGTGTGCGCGTCCCGACCACACCAGCGTGCCATTGGGTTTGGGATCGTTCTGCTGGGCGAGCTCAAGACCCATCGAGCCAAAGCCCTGACCGATGAAGGGCGTCCGCACCACGTTGAGCAGGATGGCGTGACCGGAAGGATCGGAAGCCGCCTCGGCGCCGTGCAGCATCTCGATATGCTGTACCTGCGCCGCGGGAATGCGGCCGAGGATGTCCTCGAGGGTCTGGTCCTTGGCGCTCGGACGCCGCCCGTCCACCAGCACATTGCCCAGCGCCCCGGCGAGGCCGCGGCGCTTCTCCCCTTCGACAAGGGTGAAACCCGGGGTCTGGCGCACCATGTCGAGCGCCGTACGCGGCGCAAGGCTGGCGTACCAGTCAGCGGCGTACTGCAGCCGATCAGCTCCCTGTGGGGTGGAGCCTTCGGAACCCGGCGCCGGCTGGCAGGCCAGGGCGACACAGAGAAGCAGCATGTGACGTTTCATGGGAGGCGAACTTCGGCGCCCCGGGCATCTGCGACAATGGATTCGGCCTCATACGTGGCTCACACGTGTCTCACATGCCGCAAACGCCTTCCGCACGACGCGTCCACTTCGGGGAATTCACCGCCGACCTGGCGAGCCAGGAGCTATTGCGCTCCGGCACCGTGGTGCGTCTGCCGAATCAATCCTTCGTGGCGCTGGCTGCCCTGCTCGAAAGACCCGGCGAACTGGTCACGCGCGAGACCCTGCGCGCTCGCATCTGGCCGGATAACCGGGTGGTGGAGTTCGAGCAGGGGCTGAACGCCGTCATCAACCGGCTGCGTGAAGCGCTCGGTGATAACGCCGAGGAGCCGAAATACGTGGAGACGCTGCCACGCCGCGGCTACCGATTCGTCGGCACGCTCGAGGCCGGGGCCGCGGCGACGCCCGACGTGGCGCCAGAGTCCTTGGCGCCGGAGTTGTTGCAGGCGCAGCGCGGATTTCCCTGGCTCATGGCCCTGGCCATCGTCTTCCTGGCTGTCGCGGCCGGGCTGGCGTTCTGGCGCCTGCGGCTGCCGCCCGAACCCGTGGTCGCCCTGGTGACTCCCCTCACCTCCCTGGTCGGAGAGGAACGCAGTCCCGAGTTGTCACCGGACGGCGGTCGCATTGCCTTCGCCTGGAACGGCGAATCACCAGACATGCCGGGTTTCGATCTCTACGTGAAACCGGTCGGATCCGAGCGCCACACACGCCTGACGCAGGCTCCCGCGCTCGCAGTCAGCGCGGCGTGGTCTCCCGATGGAACCGAGCTCGCGTTCGCGCGCAACAGTGTCGAGAGACGGCGGCGTGTTCCTGATCGCAGCCACCGGCGGGACGGAACGAAAACTCGTGGACGCCGCATTCGCACAGGAGTCGCTGTCGAAGCCCGCCTGGTCGCCCGACGGCAAGACGCTGGCGTATTCGGCGATCGATGCCGCAAGCTCGCAGACTCTGTGGTTGCTGGCGCTGGACAGCCTCGAGAGCCGGCCGCTCGCCAACACTCCGGCGTGCTGGCACGCCGGCGCACCCGCGTGGTCGCCGGATGGACGGCGGCTGGCGTTCATCTGCATGACCAGCATCGCCGTCTACGGCATCTACATCACCGAACCCGCGACCGCGGCGACGCCACGACTGCTCGCGAAACTGCAGGGATTTCCGCAGGGACTGGCATGGGCCACGGACCGGGAGCGTCTGCTCATCGCGAATGACTCGGGAGATGGCGGTGGCGTGTGGGAACTCGAGCTGGACGGAACTCTGCAACGCCCGGAGATCGGTGAAGAAGCCATCGGCAGCGGTGTGAGCGCCGCGCAGGGGCGCATCGCCTATTCGCGTGCGCGGCAGGTGATCGACATCTGGCGGGTCGCCCTCGAGCCCCGCGTGTCGCGCACCAAGCGCTGGATCTTCTCGACGCGCGAGCAGCTGACACCGCAATTTTCCCCCGATGAAACGCGCATCGCATTTCAGTCTAACCGCTCGGGAAGCCCCGAGATCTGGATCGCGGACGCCGACGGCGGAAACGCCGTGCGTCTCACGTCGAGCAACGGGCCACTGACCGGCGCGCCCGCCTGGTGCTCGGATGGCAGGCGCCTCGCCTTCGATTCGCGCGAGTCGGGCATGTCGGCCATCTACATCGTGGACACGCTGGAGCGCATACCGCGCCGCGTGGAGACCCCGCAGTCGAATCTTGCGCTGCCAGTCTGGTCCGACGATTGCCAGTGGCTGCTGGCCAGCGACGGGCGTGCCACGCTGTATCGCGTTCCCGCGCAAGGCGGCGAAGCGCAGCGCTTCACCGGGCTGCGTTCCTACCAGGCCGCGGTGGTGGGCGAACGCGTGGTGTTCAATGTCGCCGAACCCGGTGGCGTGGTGTTGTGGATCAAGCCGCTCGCGGGTGGCGCCGAAAAGCCGGTCCCCGGCATGCCGCGCCTGGCCTACGCCGACAGCTGGACCACCAACGCCGAGGCTATCTACTTCACCGACACCTCCCACCGGCCGGTGGTCATCCTGCGTCTCGACCTCGCCAGCGGCGCGATCCTCAACGCCGCGACCCTGCCGAACGTGCCAACCCCGCTGGGCGGCCTGGGACTCGACGTCGCGCGCGATGGCAGGACCCTGCTGTACACGCACACCGAGGACACGCAAAGCGACCTGGTGCTGGTGAAGGCCGGCCCGCCCTGACACGCTTCCCAAAACGAAACGGGCGCCACTCTTTCGAGGGGCGCCCGTTTCACGTTGCAATGAAGGATCGAACTACTTCGAGCCCTTCTTTTCTTCTTCGGCGCAGCCTTTTTCTTCTTCGGCGCGACGGTCTTCTTCGCGGCCTTCTTTTCGGCAGCCTTCGCGGCCTTCGCTTCCTTGGCGGCCTTTTCGCGGCCCTTCTTTTCAGCCTTGGCGGTCGCTTTGTCGAGTTTCGGGGCCTTGTCGACCTTCGGAGCCTCGGCCTTCTTCGCCTTCTTTTCTTCCGGCGCGGCCTCGACGGCCGTCGGGGCCGAACGCTCCACCAGCTGCATCAGCGCCATCGGGGCGTTGTCACCCGGACGCGGCGCCATGTGCAGGATGCGCGTGTAGCCACCCGGGCGCGCCTTGAAGCGCGGGCCGATGGTGTCGAACAGCTTGGCCACGATCTCCGAATCGCGCAGGCGCGCGAACGCCAGGCGGCGGTTCGCGTCGCTGTCGTCCTTGCCGAGCGTGATCAACGGCTCGACGACGCGGCGCAGCTCCTTGGCCTTCGGCACCGTGGTGCGGATGGTCTCGTGACGCAGCAGCGACACCGACAGGCTGCGCAGCAGCGCTTGGCGGTGCGGGGCTATTGCGCGACAGCTGACGACCGGAGAGGTGATGACGCATGGTTATTCTCTTATGACTTTCAAAGCCGGCCTTCGGCCGGCTACATGATCCACTTCAGATCATTCCGCGATCAGCATCGTGCTTCAGACCGGCCGGCGGCCAGCCATCCAGGCGCATGCCCAGCATGAGGCCGTGGCTCTGCAGCACTTCCTTGATCTCGGTGAGCGACTTCTTGCCGAGGTTCGGGGTGCGCAGCAGCTCGACTTCCGTGCGCTGCACGAGATCGCCGATGTAGTGGATGTTCTCCGCCTTGAGGCAGTTGGCCGAACGCACCGTGAGCTCGAGCTCGTCGACGGGCCGCAGCAGCAGCGGGTCGAACTGCATCTCGGAGACCTTGGTGCTGGCCTCTTCCTCGCCCTGCAGATCCACGAACACCGACAGCTGATCCTTGAGGATCGCGCCGGCGCGACGGATGGCTTCTTCCGCGTCGATGGTGCCGTTGGTCTCGATGTCGATGACCAGCTTGTCGAGGTCGGTGCGCTGTTCCACGCGGGCCGCGTCGACCATGTAGGTCACGCGACGGACCGGCGAGAACGACGCGTCCAGCTGCAGGCGGCCGATCGGGCGGCTCTGCTCTTCGAACGCGGCGCGATTCGCCGCCGGGCGGTAGCCACGCCCGCGTTCAACACGCAGGGTCATGGTGAGTTCGCCGGCCTTGGTCAGGTTCGCGAGCACCAATTCCGGGTTCACGACTTCGATGTCGTGGTCCGTATGGATGTCGCCGGCCGTGACCGGGCCCGGGCCCTTCTTCGACAGGCGCAGCTCGGCGCTGTCACGGGTGTGCATCTTGAGCGCCACCTGCTTGAGATTCAGCAGGATGTCGACCACGTCTTCCTGCACACCTTCGATGGAGGTGTACTCGTGCAGTACGCCTTCGATCTCGACCTCGGTGATCGCCGCGCCCGGCATGGACGACAGCAACACGCGACGCAGAGCATTGCCGAGCGTGTGGCCGAAGCCCCGCTCGAACGGCTCGATCACGACGCGCGCCTGACGCGGAGCCGTGGGCTGCACCTTGACGACACGAGGCTTCAAAAATTCGCTGACTGAACCTTGCATAGTATCTCCAGGTGCTGACGCACCACTTTCAAACCCGCCTAGGACGGCGGGTCCGTGAAAATCAATTACTTCGAGTAGAGCTCGACGACCAGGTTTTCGTTGATGTCCGGCAGGATCTCGTCCCGGCCCGGCACCGACTTGAACACGCCACGGAATTCCGTGCCGTTCACATCCACCCATTCCGGCAGGCCCACCTGCGTGGCGATCTGCATCGCGCTCTGGATGCGCAACTGCTTCTTGGCCTTTTCGCGCACCGTGATGATGTCGCCGGCCTTGCACTGGTACGAGCCGATGGTGACCACGCCGTCGTTCACCGCGATCGACTTGTGCGACACCAGCTGGCGCGCTTCCGAGCGCGTCGCGGCGAAGCCCATGCGATACACCACGTTGTCGAGACGGCACTCGAGCAGCTTGAGCAGGTTCTCACCCGAGGAGCCGGCACGGCGCGAAGCCTCGGTGTAGTAGTTGGCGAACTGGCGCTCGAGCACGCCGTACATGCGGCGCAGCTTCTGCTTCTCGCGCAGCTGCAGACCGTAGTCCGACAGGCGCTGCTTGCGCTCGCCCTTGATGCCGCCCGGCGGCACCTGGAACTTGCACTTGCTCTCGAGCGGTTTGACGCCGCTCTTCAGAAACAGATCAGTGCCTTCGCGACGCGCGAGCTTGCACTTGGGACCGGTGTATCGTGCCATGTGTAGTACCTTCTTAGACGCGACGCTTCTTGGGCGGGCGGCAGCCGTTGTGCGGAATCGGCGTGATGTCCGAGATGCTGGTGATCTTGAGGCCGCAGGCGTTCAGGGCACGCACCGCGGATTCACGACCCGGGCCGGGACCACCGACGCGCACTTCGACGTTCTTCACGCCGTGTTCCTGCGCCGCGACGCCGGCCTTCTCGGCCGCCACCTGCGCCGCGAACGGCGTGGACTTGCGCGAGCCGCGGAAGCCGCAGCCGCCCGAGGTCGCCCAGGAAAGCGTGTTTCCCTGGCGATCGGTGATCGTGATGATGGTGTTGTTGAACGACGCGTGCACGTGCGCGATGCCGTCCAGCACGTTCTTGCGTGCCTTCTTCGGCTTCTTCGCGGCAGCGGCAGCGGCGGCGCCTGTGGCACCGGCTGCCGGAGCAGCTGCGTCTGACTTCTTTTCTTCAGCCATAGTGTCTTACCTGACCTTAAACCTTGCCCGGAGGAGCGTTCAGCTTCACGGCCTGCTTGCGCGGACCCTTGCGCGTGCGCGCGTTGGTGCGCGTGCGCTGGCCGCGAACCGGCAGCCCTTGCGATGACGGATACCGCGATAGGCACCCAGGTCCATGAGACGCTTGATGTTCATGGAGTTCTCGCGGCGCAGGTCGCCTTCGACCGCGGTCTTGGCGAGCACCGAGCGGATGGCGTTGACCTCGACTTCGGTCAGGTCCTTGACCTTGGTGGTGGGCTTGATGCCCGTCGCGGTGCAGATGTCCTTGGCGCGTGAACGTCCCACGCCAAAGATGTGCGTGAGCCCGATCACCACGTGCTTGTTCATCGGGATGTTGATGCCGGCAATACGTGCCATGTGCGTTTTCCTTAGCCCTGGCGCTGCTTGTGGCGCGTGTCAGAGCAGATGACGTAGACCACGCCACGACGGCGCACGATCTTGCAGTTCTTGCAGATCTTCTTGACCGAGGGACGTACTTTCATGATCTGAACCTTCCTTAATTACTGCGGCGCGCCACTGCGGCCGTAACCCATGAGATTGGCGCGCTTCATGAGGCTGCCGTACTGATGCGACTGGGTGTGCGCGATCAGCTGCGAGAAGAAATCCATCGCGACCACGACCACGATCAGCAGCGAAGTGCCGCCGAACACGAATGGCACGCCGCCGCCGCATCATCATGAGCTCGGGCAGCAGGCAGACCGCGGTGACGTACAGCGCGCCCCACAGCGTGAGCCGCGTGAGCACCTTGTCGATGTATTCGCCGGTCTGCTGTCCCGGGCGGATGCCGCGGATGAAGGCGCCCGACTTCTTGAGGTTGTCGGCGGTTTCGCGCGCGTTGAACACCAGCGCCGTGTAGAAGAAGCAGAAGAAGATGATCAGGAACGCGTAGACGGCAATGTGCAGCGGCTGGCCGTAGCCCAGCGTCGTCGAGAACGTCTGCAGCGCGTTCCCCCACCAGGTCTCGTTGTTCGCGCCACCGAACCCCGCGATGGTCGCGGGGAACAGCAACAGGCTCGAGGCGAAGATCGGCGGGATCACGCCCGACATGTTGAGCTTGAACGGCAGGTGCGTGGTCTGCGCCGCCATCATCCGTCGGCCCACCTGTCGCTTGGCGTAGTCCACCGGTATGCGGCGCTGGGCGCGCTCCACGAACACGCAGAACGCCGTGACCAGCAGCACCACCAGGATCAGCACGATGGCGAACAGGCCCGTCATGCTGCCGTTGTTGATCTGGTCGAGAGTCTGTCCGATGGCGCCCGGAATGCCGGCGACGATGCCGCCGAGGATGATCATCGAAATGCCGTTACCCACGCCGCGCTCGGTGATCTGCTCACCCAGCCACATGAGGAACATGGCGCCCGTGGTCATGGTAACGGTGGCGATGAACAGGAACTGCCAGCCGGGCGCGACCACCATGCCCTGCGCCTGCAGACCATTCGCCGTGACGAACGACTGGAACAGGGCCAGGCCGAGGGTGCCGTAACGCGTGATCTCGGTGAGCTTGCGCCGGCCGGACTCGCCTTCCTTGCGGTATTCCATCCACTGCGGCACGACCATGGCCATCATCTGCACGATGATCGAGGCCGAGATGTAGGGCATGACGCCCATCGTGAAGATGGACATGCGCTCGAGCGCACCGCCGGAGAACGTGTTGACGATGCCGAAGATGGTCTGGGCATTGTCCTTGAAGAAACCGGCCACGCGCTGCAGGATCGATGCCCGGCACGGGGATGTACGTGCCGATGCGATAGACGATCAAACCGCCGATCAGGAACAGCAGGCGACGACGCACGTCGCCGTAACGCGCCGCGTCGCCGATCACTGATGCTGGATTCTGGTGAGCTGTCTGCCACGGCGTTACCTTGCTTCCTCAGGCCTGCTTCTTGGCCAGCTTGCTGGGCTTCGGGGGCTCAGGCAGGGCCTCCACCGAACCGCCAGCCTTCTCGATGGCCTCTTTGGCGCCCTTGGTGGCACCAATACCCTTGAGCGAGACGGCTTTCTTGATTTCGCCCGACAGCACGACCTTCGCGCGATGGGCAAATGTCGGGATGATGTTGGCCTTCTTCAAGGCGTCCAGGTCGATGACCGAGCCTTCGATCTTGTGCAGCTCATCGAGCCGCACTTCGGCCTGTTCCATCTTCGAACGGAAGCCAACTTTGGGCAGGCGGCGCTGCAGCGGCATCTGGCCGCCTTCGAAGCCGACCTTGTGGTAGCCGCCCTTGCGCGCGCGCTGGCCCTTCACGCCGCGGCCGCAGGTCTTGCCCTGGCCGGCGGAAGCGCCGCGTCCCACGCGCAGACGGGCCTTGCGGGCGCCGTGCGGCGGGTTTCATGTCGTTCAGTCGCATGGTCATGATCAGTTACTCCGTAACCTTCAGCAGATGCGAAGCCGCGCCGATCATTCCGCGGTTCTGCGGCGTGTCGGCGACTTCGATCGTCTGGTGCCGGCGGCGCAGCCCGAGGCCGCGCACCGACGCCTGGATGTTCTTCAACTGGCCCGCGAGGCTCTTGGCCAGCGTGACCTTGATGTTCTTGGTAGCCATGGTTTAACCCAGGATCTCCTCGACCGACTTGCCACGCTTGGCGGCGATGTCTTCGGGCGAACGCGCCGCCGCCAGGGCATTGACCGTCGCGCGCACCACGTTGATCGGGTTGCGCGAGCCGTAGCTCTTGGCGAGCACGTTGCGTACGCCGGCGCATTCCAGCACCGCGCGCATGCCGCCGCCGGCGATGACGCCGGTACCGTCCGAGGCCGGCTGCATGTACACCATCGTCGCGCCGTGCGAGCCCTTCATCGCGAAGTGCAGCGTGTCGTTCTTCAACGCGACGTTGACCATGTTCTTGCGCGCCTGCGCCATCGCCTTGGAGATCGCGACCGGCACTTCACGTGCCTTGCCGAATCCGAAGCCGACGCGGCCCGCGCCGTCGCCCACCACCGTCAACGCGGTGAAGCCGAACTGGCGGCCACCCTTGACGACCTTGGCCGTGCGGTTGACCGCGACCAGCTTCTCGAGGAACTCGTCCTGCGACTGCGATTTGTTGTCGACTCGTGCCATAGTAGTTAGCCCTTAGAACTCGAGGCCGGCTTCACGCGCGGCGTCGGCCAGCGCCTTGACGCGGCCGTGGTACATGAAGCCCGCGCGATCGAACGCGACCCTGGTGACGCCCGCGGCCTTGGCGGCCTCGGCAATCGCGGTGCCGACGGCCTTGGCGGCCTCGACATTGCCGGTGCCCTTGAGACCCTTGGCCACCGTCTCCTGCACGGTCGAAGCCGTGGCCAGCACCTTGGCGCCTGCGGCGTCGAACACCTGCGCGTAGATGTGCTGCGGGGTGCGGTGCACGGTCAGACGCGCGACGCCGAGCTCGCGGATCTTCATGCGGGTCTTGATGGCGCGGCGCTGACGCCGCTCTTTTTTCGTGATCTGCATATGAGTGCCGAAGAATTACTTCTTCTTGCCCTCCTTCATGACGATCTGCTCGCCGACGTAACGGACGCCCTTGCCCTTGTAAGGCTCCGGCGGACGGATGCCGCGGATCTTCGCCGCGACCTGGCCGACCTTCTGCAGGTCGATGCCCTTGATGGTGATTTCGGTCTGGCTCGGGGTTTCCATCGAGATGCCATCCGGAATCGGGAAATTCACCGCGTGCGAGAAGCCCAGCGTGAGGTTCAGCACCTTGCCCTGCACCGCGGCGCGGTAGCCGACGCCAACGAGCTCGAGCTTCTTCTCGTAGCCCTTGGAGACGCCTTCCACCATGTTGGCGAGGTGCGCGCGCGCGGCGCCCGCGGACACGCGGCTGCCTTCGCCATCGAACTTCACCTGCAGCTTCTTGTCCTGCTGCTCGACGGAGACGCCCCTGGCCACGACCAGCGACAACTCGCCCTTGGCGCCCTTGACCTTGATCGTGTTCGCGGCCATGGACGCGGTGACGCCCTGGGGCAGCTCGACGGGTCGTTTTGCTACTCGGCTCATAGTTTATTGCCTGTCTTTCCTGGCTCTGGTCAGGCCACGATGCAGAGCACTTCGCCGCCCTGCCCGATGGCCCGCGCCTGCTTGTCGGTCATCACGCCCTTGGGCGTGGAAACGATCGCGGTACCGAGACCACCCTGGATCTTCGGCAGCTCGCTCTTGCTGCGGTAGATACGCAGGCCGGGACGCGACACGCGCTCGAGGCGGTCGATCACGGGGCGGCCGTCGAAATACTTCAGCTCGATGCTGAGCGTCTGCTTGGCGCCTTCGTTGGTGACCTGGAATCCGGCCACGTAGCCTTCTTCCTTCAGTACCTTGACCAGCGCCGTCTTCAGCTTCGAAGACGACACCGTCACTTCCGTCTTGCGCGCCAGCTGCGCGTTGCGGATGCGGGTCAGGAGGTCGGCAATGGGATCAGTCATGCTCATGCCATGTGCTCCTTACCAGCTCGCCTTGGAGACGCCCGGGAGTTCCCCGCGCGCCACCGCTTCACGGACCTTCACGCGGGCCAGCCCGAAGCGGCGATACACGCCGCGTGAGCGGCCGGTAATGGCGCAACGGTTGCGACCACGCGAGGGGCTGGCGTCGCGCGGCAGCTTCTGCAGCTTCGCCTGCGCGTCGGCACGCACCTCCGGATTGGTCTTCGGGCTGCGAATGAGCTCCTTCAATTGAGCACGCTTCGCCGCGTATTTCTTCACGATCTTGGCGCGACGTTTTTCGCGCTCGATCATGTTTGTCTTGGCCATACCCTATGGTTCCTTACTTGCGGAACGGGAAATTGAAGGCATTGAGCAGAGCACGACCCTGCTTGTCATCCTTCGCCGTCGTGGTGATCGTGATGTCCATGCCCCGGAGCTGGTCGATCTGGTCGTACTGGATCTCGGGGAAAATGATCTGTTCCTTGATGCCGAGGCTGAAATTGCCGCGGCCGTCGAACGAACGCGGGTTGATGCCGCGGAAGTCACGGATGCGGGGAATCGCGATCGTCACCAGACGATCGAAGAACTCCCACATGCGTTCGCCGCGCAGCGTCACCTTGGTGCCGATCGCCAGGTTCTCGCGCACCTTGAACGACGCAATCGACTTCTTCGACATGCAGAGCTTGGGCTTCTGGCCCGTGATCTTGGTGAGGTCGGCCACCGCCGCGTCCATGACCTTGCGGTCGGCCACAGCTTCGCCCACGCCCATGTTCACCGTGATCTTGGTGATCTTCGGGATCTGCATGACGTTCTTGAAGCCCAAGTCCTGCTTGAGCTTCGGAACGACCGTCTTCTGATAGAAATCTCTTAACCTGGCCATTGCTGCCTCGTGTCTGACGCCCCTCAGGCGTCGATGACTTCGCCGCTGGACTTGAAGAAGCGCACGCGCTTGCCGTCCTTCAGCGTCTTGATGCCGACGCGGTCGGCCTTCTTCGCCGCCGCATTCCACAGCGCCACTTTCGAAATGTGCAGGGGCATCGTCTTGTCGACGATGGCCGCCGGCACCTGGCGCTGCGGATTCGGCTTCTGGTGCTTCTTCGCCTTGTTGACGTTCTCGACGGTGATCTTTTCACCGTCGATGGCGAGGACGGTGCCCTGGCGGCCCTTGTCCTTGCCCGACAACACGACCACCGTGTCGCCCTTGCGAATCTTGTTCATCTCACAGTACCTCGGGTGCGAGCGACACGATCTTCATGAACCGCTCGGTACGCAGTTCGCGCGTCACGGGTCCGAAGATGCGCGTGCCAACCGGCTCGAGCTTGTTGGTCAGCAGCACCGCGGCGTTGGTATCGAAGCGCAGCACCGAACCATCGGCGCGGCGCACGCCACGCTTGGTACGCACCACCACCGCGTCATATACCTCGCCCTTCTTGACCTTGCCGCGCGGGATCGCGTCCTTCACGGACACCTTGATGACGTCGCCGACCTGCGCATAACGACGGCGGGTGCCGCCGAGCACCTTGATACACATCAAGGTCCGGGCGCCGCTGTTGTCAGCGGCATTGAGCATGGTTTGCAGCTGAATCATGTTGCGCTCGCGCGCTCGATGACGGACACGAGCTTGTAGGACTTGCGGCGGGACAGCGGACGGCACGGCGCGATCGAGACGGTGTCACCCTCGCGGGCTTCCTTGTTCTCGTCGTGGGCCAGCAGCTTGGTCGTGCGGCGAATGTACTTGCCGTAACGCTCGTGCTTGATGAGCCGCTCGATCTCGACGGCGATGGTCTTGTCCATCTTGTTGCTGACGACTTTGCCAGTCAGCGCACGACTCGGCTTCTTGACTTCTGCTTGTCCTGCTTCTTTGGGGCTATCTTCTTTGGCGTTCATTTCTTGGCTCCTGCGCGGGCCTTTTCACTCATCACGGTCTTCACGCGCGCGATGCTGCGCTTGACCTTGCCGAAATCCGAGGACTTCACGCTCTGGCCACTGGCCGCCTGCATGCGCAGGGAAAACTGCTCACGGCGCAGCTTGATCAGCTCGCCCGCGAGGTCCTGCGGCTCCTTGCCGCGAAGTTCTTTGGCGCTCATCAACGCACCTGCCGTTTCACGAACATGGTGGAAACCGAGAGCTTGGCGCTGGCCAGGCGGAACGCTTCACGCGCGGTCGCCTCGTCGACGCCTTCGATCTCGAACAAAACCTTGCCGGGCAGCACTTTGGCCACCCAGTACTCGATGTTGCCCTTGCCCGCGCCCATGCGGACTTCGAGGGGCTTCTTGCTGACCGGCACGTCCGGGAACACGCGGTTCCATACCTGGCCGCCACGCTTGACGTAGCGGGTCATGGCGCGGCGCGCCGCTTCGATCTCGCGCGCCGTCATGCGGGCGCGGCTGGTCGCCTTCAAGCCGTATTCGCCGAAAGACACCGAGCTGCCGCGGTGCGCGAGGCCGGTGTTCGTTCCCTTGAACTGCTTGCGATATTTGGTGCGCTTGGGCTGTTGCATATTCGTAGAACCTTGTTAGGCAGCCGGCGTCGTCGCGGCGGCCGCAGCGGCGGCGGCGGCGTTCGCGGCTGCGCCCTGCGCTGCCTGCGCGGCTTCGACGTTCTCGGCCTGCTGGGCAAGCTCGGCCTTGTCGAACACTTCGCCCTTGAAGATCCACACCTTGACGCCGATGACGCCGTAGGTGGTGCGGGCTTCGCCGAGGCCGTAATCGATGTCGGCACGGAAGGTGTGCAGCGGCACACGGCCTTCACGCGCCCACTCGGTGCGGGCGATTTCGGAACCATTGAGGCGGCCGGAGAGGCGCACCTTCACGCCCAGGGCGCCGGAACGCATGGTGCTCATCACGGCGCGCTTCATGGCGCGGCGGAACATCACACGCTTCTCGATCTGCTGGGCGATGCCATCGGCCACGAGCTGCGCATCGAGCTCGGGCTTGCGGATCTCGGCGATGTTGAGGCGCACGTCCTGCGGAGGCAGCTTGAGCATCTTCGCCGTGTCGGCGCGCAGCTTCTCGATGTCCTCACCCTTCTTGCCGATCACGATGCCCGGACGTGCGGTCTGGATGGTGATGTTGACGCGCTTGGCGGCGCGGTCGATCAGGATGCGGCTGACCGACGCGTCGGCGAGCTTCTTCTTCAGGAACTCGCGCACGCGGAAATCGGTGTGCACCTGCACGGGAAACTGCTTCTTGTTGGCGTACCACTTGGACACCCAGTCGCGGGTGATGCCGAGGCGAATGCCAATCGGATTGACCTTTTGACCCATGGTTTACTCGTCCTTCTTGCCGTCGCCAACGACGACGGTGATGTGACTGTTGCGCTTGACGATGCGCGTCCCGCGACCCTTGGCCTTGGAGCCGAAGCGCTTAAGTACCGGCGCGGCGTCGACCATGATGCGGGTGACCTTCAGGTCGTCGATGTCGAGACCCTGGTTGTTCTGCGCGTTTTCAACGGCCGACCACAGCACCTTGTGCACCAGGTCGGCGCCCTTCTTGGGCATGAACTTGAGCGTGTTGAGCGCCTTGGACACCTGCGTCCCGCGCACGGTGTCGGCCACCAGCCGGCACTTCTGCGGCGAGATGCGCGCGTACTTGAGCTTCGCTGTCGCTTCCATGTTAGGCCGAAGCCTCCACTTTCTTGTCGCCCGAGTGCGCCTTGAAGGTGCGCGTGGGCGAGAACTCACCCAGCTTGTGACCCACCATGTTCTCGGTGATCAGCACCGGGATGTGCTGCCTGCCGTTATGGACGGCGATCGTCAGGCCCACCATGTCGGGAATGACCATCGAGCGGCGTGACCAGGTCTTGATCGGCTTGCGATCGCTCTTCGCGGCGGCGGTCTCGACTTTCTTCAGCAGGTGAAGATCGACGAACGGACCTTTTTTCAGTGAACGAGGCATGGCAGATCCTTGTTAACGAATACGGTTCTGGCGGCGCTGCACGATCATGTGGGTCGTGCGTTTGTTGCGCCGGGTCTTGAGACCCTTGGCGTTCTGGCCCCAGGGCGAGACCGGATGCGGGTTGCCCTGGCCGGACTTGCCCTCACCACCACCGTGCGGGTGATCGACCGGGTTCATCGCCTGGCCGCGGACCGTCGGGCGGATGCCGAGCCAGCGCTTGGCGCCGGCCTTGCCGTACACGCGCAGGTTGTGCTCGTCGTTCGACACTTCGCCGATGGTGGCGCGGCAGTCGACGTGCACCTTGCGACTCTCACCGGACTTCAGGCGCAGCAGCGCGTAGATGCCTTCGCGCGCCGTGAAACTGGCGGAGCTGCCGGCGCTGCGCGCCATCTGGCCGCCCTTGCCGGGCTTCAGCTCGATGTTGTGCACGATGGAACCGACCGGGATGTGGCGCAGCTGCATCGAGTTTCCCGACTTGATCGGGGAATCGGAGCCGGAGCGCACTTCGTCACCGGGCTGCATGCCCTTGGTGGCGAGGATGTAGCGGCGCTCGCCGTCGGAGTACTTGATCAGCGCGATGTGGCTGGTGCGGTTCGGATCGTGCTCGAGGCGCTCGACCACACCCTTGATGCCGTCCTTGTCGCGACGGAAGTCGATGATGCGGTACTTGTGGGGGTGACCACTGCCCTGGTGGCGCGTGGTGATGCGGCCAACGTTGTTGCGACCAGCGTTGCTCTTCTGCTTCGCGGTCAGCGGCTCGTGCGGACCACCCTTCCACAGGTGCGACTTGTCGATCTTGACGACAAACCGGGTGCCGGGGGAAGTCGGCTTCATCTTGATGACTGGCATGTCTAACTACCTTACGCCTTGATCTTGGCTTCGTAGTCGATCGTCTGGCCGGGGGCCAGGCGAACGTAGGCTTTCTTGATGTCCTGGGTGCGGCCCATCAGCTTGCCGAAGCGGCGCGTCTTGCCGGTTTCGTTGACCACCTGCACGCCGTCCACCTTGACGTTGAACATGAGCTCGACGGCGGCCTTGATGTCCGGCTTGGTCGAGTCGCGGCGCACGCGGAACGAGTAGGTGTTCGTGTTCTGCATCGCCAGCGAGGTCTTCTCGGTGATGTGCGGCGCGAGCAGCACGGAAATGAGTCTTTCCTGACTCGCCACTTTCTTCGGCGCGTCCTTGATGTCGACGACCTTCTTGCCCTTGGTCGCCTTGGGGGCCTTGGGGGTCTTGGGGGCCTTGGGCGCCTTTACGGCCTTTTCGGCTTTGGCAGCGCTCATTGCAGACGCTCCTCGATGAGTTTCACGGCGCCGGAAGTCATCAGCACCTTGTCGTAGCTGGCCAGCGACAGCGGATTGAGGTGCGACACCGGCAGGACTTCGACGTGCATCAGGTTGCGCGCGGCGAGGAACAGCTTCTCGTCGATGGCCTCGACGACGATGAGCACGTGCTCGAGCTTGAGTTTCCTGAGCTGCTCGGCGACCAGCTTGGTCTTGGGCGCGTCCACGGTGAACGAATCCGTCACCACCAGGCGATCCTGGCGCACCAGCTCCGACAGCATCGACTGCAGCGCGCCGCGGTACATCTTCTTGTTGACCTTCTGCTCGAAGGAACGCGGCTTGGCGGCAAATGCACGGCCACCGCCCACCCAGATCGGCGAACGGATCGAGCCGGCGCGCGACGTACCGCCGCCCTTCTGCGGACGCGGCTTGCGGCCACCGCCACGCACTTCGGCCTTGGTCAGCTGGGCCTTGGTGCCCGAACGACCGGCGTTGCGATACGCGGTGACCACCTGGTGCACCAGCGCTTCGTTGAATTCCTTGCCGAAGATCGCGTCGGAAACCGCGAGCTCGGCGCCACCATTGGCGAATTTGAGTTTCATGTCGGGCACCGCTTATTTCTTGGCCGGAGTCGCGGCTTTGGCAGCCTGCTGTTTGGCCGGCGCGATCTTCTTGCGCTTCTTCTGGGCCGCGGCCTTCACCGAAGGACGCACGATGACCTGGCCACCTTCGGCGCCTGGAACCGCGCCGCTGATCAGCAGCAGATTGCGCTCGGCGTCGATCTCGACCACTTTCAGATTTTCGATCGTGCGGCGAACCACGCCCATGTGACCGGACATGCGCTTGCCCTTGAACACTCGACCCGGCGTCTGACGCTGGCCGATGGAGCCCGGGGTTCTGTGCGATACGGAAACACCGTGCGAGGCATGGTGACCGGCGAAGTTGTGACGCTTCATCGTGCCGGCGAAGCCCTTGCCGATGGTGGTACCGGTCACGTCGACCAACGCGCCCGCCGCGAACAGGTCCGCCTTGATCTCGCCACCGACGGCGAGGTCGCTGCCTTCCTTGTCGGCGAGGCGGAATTCCACGAGCGCCTTGCCCGGCTCCACGTTCGCTTTCGCGAAGTGGCCGGCGGAGGCCTTCGACAGCAGCTGCGGACGCTTCTTGCCGTAGGTGACCTGAATGGAGCGGTAGCCGTCCTTGTCGACGGACTTCACCTGGGTGATGCGATTGGGCAGCACCTCGATGACGGTTACCGGAACCGTCTCGCCCGCATCCGTGAAGATGCGAGTCATGCCGGCCTTGCGGCCGATAAGAGCAACGCTCATGACATTCCTTTCGTTCTCGCGCGCCGCTTATCGCGCGCCTGCGCGCGTCACTACAATTGGCGACGCGCCGGTAGCTAGCCCGAATGAGGAGACACTGGAGGAACGCAGCTACCCGAACGGGAGCCGCGATGCTCGAGTGGTCTTGGGCTGTGATGACCCGCCCAACCTCGCCCGATTTCGCTGAAAATCAATCGCTTGGTTCCGGGCCATTGGCCTGGGACCCTGCGAAAGGGCGCGCAGTATATGCAGCACACCCTCACCCTGCAAGCCGCGTGCACGCGGCCATCCGGGTTGGTAGGTGGAACCCCCGAGCCCGAGATTTCCGCTTTTAAAATCAATGGCTTATGTCACCTGGCGCCGATCGCCGGCGCAGATTTTCGCCAGCAGGGTCGAAAAGTCGATCCCCGCCGCCCTGGCAGCCTGTGGCAGCAGGCTGGTGGCGGTCATACCCGGGAGCGAATTGACCTCCAGGCACGGGGTTGCCCCTCAGCCGAGCAGCTTCAACAGGTCTGCGAGTTTCGGCAGCACGCGATGCGGCCGGCGCCCCAGCGGCTGGCGATGCCATTCCGCCGCCGAGGTCACGCCGGTGGTGACGCCGAATGCGGCGGCGCCGAAGCGGCGCGCCATGGACATTTCCACCACCGGATCGTCGCCGACCACTCCGACGCGACTCACCGGCACACCCAGGCGCTGCGCGACGAATCGCATCGCATGCCTCGAGGGCTTGCCGGTGAGGATCATCGGCGCGCGCGTCACGCGCCGGATCGCGCCCACGATGGCATAGCTATAGCCGATGCTGCGCCCGTGCCGAGTGGCGAAAAACGGCACGTCGGAGGCCACGTAGAGTTTCGCCCCCGCGAAAATGGCATTACACGCGGCCTCGATATCCTTCATGCCGCAATCCGGATGCCAACCGACGTACACCGCGTCCACCTCCGTGGCTTGCGGATGCTTCGCGTCGCGCGTCTCGATGCCGGCCTCGCGCAGCGCGAAGCCCACGCCTTCCGATCCCAGCACCAGCACACGCCGCACCGCATTACGCGTCATGACCTCGGCCGCCACGCTCGAGGGAGTGATCATCTGCTCGTCGGAGACTGGCAGACCGAGCTCGCGCAGCCTGGCGGCCTGCTCGGCCGGTGGATAGGCGCTGCCATTGGTCAGCAGCACATAGGGCACGGCGCGGCTGGCGAGCGAGGTCAGGGTTTGCGCCGCGCCCGGCAGCAACTCGTAACCGCCGAGCGAGCGATCGCTGAGCAGCAGCGTGCCGTCGACGTCGAACATGAAGCCGGCAAGTTTGGGAAATGCCCGGGATCGCGCCCGCGCTGCGGGCGTCATGCGTTCACCACACCAGCGCCGCGGCGCAGCGCGAGGCGGAAACCCGGTTTCTGCAATTCGACTTGCGCCAGGTCGTGCCGTGCCAGCAGGCGTGACAGCAGCGCCATCACCGGCCGGGTCGAAGGATCGTAGTGACGGGCGGCGGGCCCCGCGGCCCGCATGGCATCCACCAGTCCTCCCGGCATCGTGGCGCGCAACAGGAATTCCTCGTCGCTCAAGGTTGCGCCGACGCGGCGGCGCAGTTCCGGCAACTCCGGTGGCGGCGGCTCCGCGCGCAGCTCGCGGGTGCGCGGCAAGGCATCGATGCGCTCCATCACCTGGGGATCGATGGGCACATTGGGCTTGCCGAAACGCCCGAGCGCATAACGAATGATTTCGTCGGGCACGGTGTTGTAGCGCCCGCCGGTGACGTTCATCACCGCCTGGGCGATCACCATCTGCGCGAAGGGCGTCATGACGATGGGCCAGCCGAGCTCCTGGCGCACGCGGTCGAGTTCCTCGAGCACCGCGCCCTCGAGATGCGCGACGCGGCTCTCGGCGAGATGCCGTCGCATGGTGCCCACCGTGCCGCCCGGCAGCTGGTGATGTAGATAGGCAGCATCGAAACCCTGCGGCCGCCCGGCCGGCAACCCCTCGGCCTCGGCGAGACCCGTGAAATAGGCGGACACCGCGGCCAGCGCCTGGTCGTCGATGTCGACGCGATGCCCGAGCGAGCGCAGGTTGGCGACGATGCGTTCGATGGGAGGATTCGAAATCCCATCCGCGGCCGCGCCCGAAGCGCACTGCAGGGCGCTGACCCCGAGGTCCGGCGCGTCCAGGTAGGTCATTTCCGCGAGGCCGATGGTGTTGTGCGAGTGCAGTTCGAGCGGCTTGTCGACCCCGGCTGCCCTGATGGCGGCCTGGATCGCGGGAATCAGTGTCGCGGCGCGCTTCTGCGACAGCAATCCGCCCGGATCCTTGATGTACAGCGCGTCCACGTCCGGGCTCGCCGCCAGCGTGCGCGCGCAGGCCGCGTAGTGCGCATCGTCATGGATCGGGCTCAACGTGAACACCAGCGCCGCAATCACGAACTCACCGCCCGACTGCTTCACCAGGCGCGCGTTCGCGACATTCGCCGCGGCGTCGTTCATGGGATCCGCGAGGCAGAATCGTCGAATGCCATGCCGCGCCAGCGTGCGATACGCCAGCGCCATGAAGTCCGCGCTCGCGGTCTCCCAGGAGATGAAACGAAAGCCCGTGCCCATGAATTGCAACGGCGTATTGGGCGTGGCCTCGGCCATCAGCCGGATGCGCTCCCACGGGTCCTCGCGCTTGAAACGCACCGCCACGCCCATGTGCGTGGAGGTGGTGAAGTCGATGGCCTTGAAGCCCACCCGGTCCATCACCGGCGCGATGCTCAGGGTGCGTGCGGTGTCGACGCCCAGCGCCGCCCACAGGCACTGGTTGCCATCACGCAGCGAAGTTTCGACCAGCCTGACATCAGCCATGGTTGACCGCCGCGATCTGCGCGTAAGGTTGTTTGAGGCGGCGCGCGAGATAGCCGGTGTCGACGCCGCCGGCGGCGAACTCGCGCTCGGACAACACGTCGGCATGCAGGCAAAGATTGGTGGCGACGCCTTCGAGGCGCGTCGCGGCGATGGCCGCGCGCAGGCGCAGCAGCGCCGTGGCGCGATCCGGGCCGTGCGCGATGATTTTCCCGAGCAGTGAATCGTAGAACGGCGGCACGCGCGCGCCGCGTTCGATATGGGTATCGACGCGAATGTGCTGCGCCACCGGCCACTGCACCTCGCTGACCACTCCCGGACTCGGCGCGAACTCACGCGCCGGGTCTTCGGCGTTGATGCGGCACTCGATCGCGCAGCCGTCGATGCGCAACGCCGATTGCGCATGACGCACGCCTTCTCCCGCGGCAATCGCGATCTGCTCCGCGACGAGGTCGATGCCGGTCACGGCTTCGGTGACCGGGTGTTCCACCTGGATACGCGCATTCATCTCCAGGAAGAAGAATTCCTCGCGCGCGGCATCGACCAGGAACTCCACGGTGCCGGCGCCGCGATATTCGAGTCGCGCCGCAAAGCGCAACGCGGCTTCGTGCAGCCGGCGCCGCAGCGCATCGGACAAACCCGGCGCCGGCGTCTCTTCGATGAGCTTCTGGTAGCGGCGTTGCACGGAGCAGTCGCGCTCGCCGAGATGCACCACGTTGCCGGCGCCGTCACCCAGCACCTGCACTTCGACATGGCGCGCCGGCACGATGCAACGCTCCAGGTACACGCGCGCGTCGCCGAATGCGGCGCCCGCCTCTGCCGCGGCGAGCTGCAGCGCGGCGTCGAGATCCTGCCAGCGTTCGATGAGCTTCATGCCGCGCCCGCCACCGCCGCCCACGGCCTTGACCAGCAGCGGCAGGCCGATGTGCCGCGCCAGCGCGCGCCCCTCGTCCGCCGACGGCACCGCGCCACCCGGAGCCACCGGCACCTCGGCTTCCTGCGCCCGGGTGCGCGCCACCAGCTTGTCGCCGGCGGCGGCGAGCTGGGCGGGCGTCGGCCCGATGAAGACCAGCCCGTGTTGCTCGCACAGGCGCGCGAAATCGGCGCGCTCGGACAGGAAACCGTAACCCGGATGCACGGCGTCGCAGCCCGTACCGCGCGCCGCCTGCACGAGGATTTCCGGTCGCAGATAACTCGCGCTGGGATGCGATGGCCCGATGCACACCGCGCGTGTCGCGAGCCGTGCGGGCACGGAGTCCCGATCAATCTCGGACGTCGCGAGCACGGTTTCGATACCGAGCTTGCGGCAGGTGCGCGTGATGCGCGCCGCGATCTCACCGCGGTTCGCGATGAGGATGCGGCGCAGGCTCAAGCCGACTCCTGCGCCAGCGTCAGCAGCGTCTCACCGTACTCGACCAGCACGCCGTCGCGCGCGCGGACTTCGCGCACCACGCCGCGCGCGCCGGCGCGCACCGTGTTCATGAGTTTCATGACTTCGATGATGCCGACGGTGGTGTCGGGTTCGACGCAGGCGCCCACCTCGACGAACGGCGGCGCACCGGGGCGCGGTGCGCGATAGAACGTGCCCAACAACGGTGCCCGCACCACGACCAGGGAAGGATCTTCCGTCGGCGCGGATGCCGGCGCCACCGTCGCGCTCGCGGGGCGAGCGACTGCCGAGGGCGCAGGCGTTGTCGCCGCTCGCGGCGGCGGCGCGCCGCTGCGACGCAGGTGAATCTTGAGGCCGTCGATTTCGAGATCGAGCTCGTCGAAGCTCGAATCCTCCAGCAGGCGCGTGATCTCGGCGATGTCGCGCGCGGTCAGGGTCATCGGCGCCCTCCGAAGATCGACATCACGTGTGACAGCGGATCCGCGGCGGGACGTGCCGCAGGTTGCGCTTCTTTGGCCGACCACACCGTCTCGGGACGGCTCTGCAACAGGCGCAACGCGCCGCGCGCGTCGATCGCCCATTCGATGTCCTGCGCGCAGCCGTAGTGTCGCTCGATCTGGCGTGCGATCTGCCGCAGCTCGCCGATCTCGGCATCGCTGAGGCAGGGTATGCGGCGCCGCTCGTCGGGAACCGCAACACTCTCCACACCGCCCTCGCGCGCACGCCGATGTTCGATGTGTTTGTCGCTGATATCGCGCACGCTGATTTCACCGGTGATCTTGCCCACCACCCAGCGATCCGGCGTGACCTCGCCGCCCACTACCGCGGAGCCCAGCCCCCACGCGCCTTCGATGGTCACCACCGAACGATCGCCCGAGGTCGGACTGCGGGTGAACATCACGCCGGCCGCGCGCGCGTCGACCATGGATTGCACCACCACCGCCATGGCGACATCACCTTCATCAATTCCTCGATCGCGCCGGTAGCTGATGGACTCCACCGAATACAGGCTGGCCCAGCAGGCGCGCACGCGTGTGCGCAGCGTCGCGGCATCGGACACCCACAGGTAGGTGTCCTGCAATCCGGCGAAACTCGCGTCGGCCGCGTCCTCGGTGGTTGCCGAGGATCGCACGGCAACGTCGGCCGCGCCGGCACGCTCGCGCAGTGTGGCATGCGCCGCGGCCAGCTCGGCGGCCAGGGTCGCAGGCAGCTCATGGGAAAGAAAACGCGCGCGCAGTTCGGCCGAACAAGCCTCGATGGCGGCGAGATCGCCGGCGCGCAGCGCCTCGATGCGGGCGCGCACCGGCGCCTCGCGCTCCAGCGTGGCGAGGAATTCCGTGAACGCCGCCGTGCGAATGACGAAGCCCGCGGGAACCGCGATGCCGGCGCGCGTGAGCTCGCCGAGGCTGCCACCCTTGCCACCGACTTCGGCGCGGTCGGCGAGCCCCAGCGCCTCGAACCAGCCAATGATCGCGCCCGACGTCACGCCTTTCGAAGCCTAGATATAGAGCTGCTTGTTGATCGGGATGCCGTGCTCGCGGCAGTAGGTCTCGTAGTGATTGATGAACCACCACACATCGAGGGTCTCGATGAACTTTCCATTCTCGTCGTAAAACTCGGTGGCGCCCTGCAGCCAGCCGAACAGCTTCACGCCTTCGGGGTGATCGCTCACCAGCGTATGAATGAGGCCCGGCGTCTCGTAGATGAAGTCACCGGGCTTCGCGACCCAGTCGTATTCGAGATAACGCGCACTGCCTTCGAGGCACACCATCACCACGGTGCCGCGGTGCTTGTGCGTGCCGATGACGCCGGCCTTCTTGATCCAGAGAATATTGCCGAAGGTGTTATGGCGAGTGTCGAACGCCAGGTGCCGGATCGCGGCCTTGTCGCCGAACGGCACCCACGGACTCTCCTCCAGGGAGGGGCCCACGAATGTTCCGGGAATTCCGTGGCGATTGATGACGTCGCGATAGGGCTCCGCCACGTCGACGATCTTGTATGCCGTCGACGGGGGCGCCGTGATTCCGGGGATGTGAACGGCCGACATGGGATACCTCTCTTTGGACCCTTATTGAATGATCGTCACGACACCGCGACCGCCATCGACGCGGATGCGTTGTCCGTCCTTGATGCGCGTGGTGGCGCTGCCGGTGCCCACCACGGCCGGCAGTCCGTATTCGCGCGCGACGATGGCGGCGTGACTCATGGAGCCGCCGATGTCGGAAACGGCGCCGGCGATCTTCTGGAAGATAGGCGCCCAGGTCGGATTGGTGATCTGGCACACGAGGATGTCGCCGGGCTGCAGGCGCGAGATTTCCTCGACGCTGCGCACCACGCGCGCCGGCCCTTCCGCCACGCCACTCGAAGCGGCGAAGCCGCGGATTTCGGTCACTGCGTCACCCTTCTCCGCCGACAGCCAGGTATCGAGACTCTCGCGCGTGATACCCCAGAGCATGACGATGGCCGGGTCATCGATGATGTCGGGCACTGGCCCGAGCGCAGGCGCGGTGTCCTGGCGAGCCCATTCCTTGATCGCCGCGCGACGCTCGGCGACCTTCGCCGGCCAATGCGTCGGCCCGCGCGGCGGTGAGCCCGTTGACCAGGAGGTCATCAGATCGACGATGGCCGACTCGAGCTCGAAGTGCGTGAGCTGGAAGACATCCTCGGCGTCGCCGAAGAATCCTTCGCTTGCGAGCAAGGCGCCGAACTCCCGGATCTTGTTGAAGAACAGGTTGGTGTACCAGTGCTCGCAGTAGAACTTGTGGCCTTCGACATAGGGGAACACGCGGTGCGCGAGCGTGATCATCTGGTCGTAGGCGCCGCGTTCCTCGTCGGTGGCCAGCAGCTCGCGGTAATCCGCGATGAGCTGGCGACGCTCGGCCTGCAGCCTTTCCACCGGCCGCTCGAGCGTCTCGCCCGCCTGCAGGCGGCGGATGTAACCGGGAATGCCCGCGAACGGCATCGACAGGTCGTCATTCCAGGAGCGGTGATAATGATAGAAGCCGTCGCCGACATTGATGTTGAACCACGGATCGCGCGAGGTGGCCAGCTCTTCTAACCACTTGCTTCCAGCGTCGCCGGCGCCCTGGAGAGTCGCCATGACCTCCGTCGCACTCCGGCCTTCGACAAAATGCGCGTGCACGCCGAGATCCACCGCGCGCCGCGCCAGGCGGCGGACTTCCTCATCGGGACGGAAGATCTCCGCATCCATGCCGGCCACCATGCGGGCCACGGTCTGGTCGCTGATCTCGGGAAAGGCCTTCTTGCAGAACGCGAAGAACGTCATGTACGCGCCGTAGCCGAGCAGCAGGAACTCGAAGTGGTGATGCCACATCCGGAAGTATCCCTCGAGCGTCTTCTGGTACGTCTCGAGCAGATAGTGGTTGGAAGCGATGCCCCGGCCGGCGCGCACGTGTTCGAGCGGCTCGAATTCCGGCAGCGAGACCTTGGGCAGCCGCTGCGCCTCGCCGATCAGCGCCAGCATCTTGTCGCGCCATTGCGCGTACAGCCGTTCCCAGTTCTCGTAGTAGTAGAACGCGCGTTGCTTGAATTCCTCGGTGCGGCGCGCGATCTCGGCCGGGTCGGTGACCGCGTTGCCGCCGATGTAGACGCGGCCGTTCAGGATGCGGTAGTCGATGCCCAGCGTGGTCGGCAGGCAATGCACCCGCGTATTGGCCGCGCCGAGCGCGCAATAGGCGGCTTCCGCCGTGACCATGTCGAATGCCGACATGGGTTCCGGAAAGTGCATGGAGTTGTAGAACCAGAAGCGCGTGTCGTCCGCGGCCGTGAACTGCATGTAATACGGGTATGCAGCTTGCGCGGCCTCCGTACCCGGCACGACCTTGAGCGAGCTCGGTCGCGGGAATTCACGCGCCGCAGTGGCTGTTGGCATGGTCGGCCCCCAAGGGGCCAGGAAGCGGCCCCGAGCGGCCAAGCCTAGCGCGGGAGCACCCCCCGGATTCGCCCATCAGTGAAATGGGCTACCAGATGAATTCGACCTGCGCCCAGAATTTCTCGGTGTCGCGCGCCGAGGCGAGCACGCCTTCCGTGTAGTCGGCGTACTTCAGCATGAAATTCACCTTCTTGAGCTTCGCGGCGATGGACGCGTTCCATTCGGAGCCGTAGTCGGCGGATACTTCCTCGGCCTGATAGTCGTGGTAACTCAACACGATGCCGATGCTGTCCATGCCGCCAATGGCCTTCAGGCTGACGGTGGCATTTACGTAGGTGTCCTCGATGCCATTCGCCGGCGTGGTCAGGAACTTGTCGGCCCAACCCTGGAACTTGTGCAGCGTCGCCAGCGGCGTGGTGAATCCCTTTACGCCGTTGCCGTCGAGCATTTCGATGCCGGCCCCGAGGCCGAATTGCTGGTAGGTCGCGGTGAGTTCGGCCATGACGTAGTCGAGATCGAAGCTCAAGGGATTCACGCCGGCGTCGCTCTGGCTGGCCCAGGAAGCGAGGTAGCCGATCTTGACCTTGCCCGCCGGCGCCTCGCCCGCGAACCGCAGGCCGTAGGTCGACGTGGAGTCATTCGCCGCCGCCGGCACGCCGGCGATCGGATCGAACTCCAGTAGATAGCCAAAGCCGGTGACCTTGCCGATGCTGGTCTGGTAGCTCGCATTGAGCAGCACGGTGTCACCCTGGTAGGTGCCCTGCGGTGAGTCCTCGCCGAACACGCGGTTGACGCGGTTGAGATAGGTCGCATCGAGCACCAGGTTCTTCACGCTCTTGTTCACGGCGCGGAAGGCGTCGAAGGTCTGCTCGTTCTGCCGCCAGCCGACGTTGCCGATGAAACGCTGGTCGTCGAGCTGGACGCGCTGCCGGCCGAGCGTCAGCGTGGTCCCCGGGATGCTGGTATTGGTGAGCGTGAAACGGTTGAACGCATAGGATTCGGGATCCGCCACCACCGGGTAGGTGGCCATCGCGGGATCCATCGGATCGGGCCGGTAATCATTCTCGAGCGGCACCACGGCCTCGCCTTCGACTAACAACGATGTACCCCACACCTTGCCGGTCTCGAAGCCCAGGCGGGCGCGCAGCGTGGTGGCATTCGCTTCGTTGGCGATTCCGGCCTGGTCGACATCCTCGGTCCGCAGCCGCGTGTCGAGAATGAGCTTGGCCTGGCTGAAGGCGCTCTGCAGCGAAGCCGTGTCTTCGGCATGGACCTTTCCGGTCGAGACAATCGCCAGGACAATCAGTCCCGGCGCGAACCTGTGCTTGTACATCTCCATTCCTGCACTATGACTAACCAATTGCAGAGAGCAATACGCGTGCCAGCGACTGGCCGGGGGCTTTCTTTTCCTGTAGCGCGCAGTGTTTCGCGCCCTGCACCGAAACGCGGCGCAGGGGTGCAGGCGTTTGCGCAAACCGGTGCAGGTTGTTGCGCGCGTGCGTGTGCGTTCTGCGGGCCGGCGCCGCTAGTGATATCGTCCCGCCCCGATGGCCGAGTGGAATCTGAAAGGCAAGCGAATCGCGGTCCCCGAAATGCGCGAGCTGGAAGTGCTCAGCGCGCTCCTCGAGCGCCGCGGGGCCGAAGTGCTGCGTTGTCCGCTGGTGACGATCTACGACTCGCCGCACAGCGCGCAGGTGCTGGCGTTCGCGGTGAAACTCGCCGACGGCGGCTTCGACGATTTCATCATCATCACCGGCGAAGGCCTGACCAGGATCCTGGGCTGCATCGACAAGCATGAGCCGGCGCTGCGGCCGCGCTTTGTCGAAGGTCTCGCGCAGCTGCGCACCATCACCCGTGGCCCGAAGCCGGCCCGGGCACTGCGTGCGCTGGGGCTGAAGCCGGTCATCGAAGCCACGGAGCCGACCACCGAGGGTGTCATCCGCGCGCTCGACAGCCAGGTTCTCGCGCAGCGGCGGGTCGCTGTACAGCTGTATGGCAATGATCCCAATCTCACGCTGATGCGCTTTCTGCGTGAGCGCGGCGCCGATGTCTCGACCGTGGCGCCTTACATCTATGGCAATGCCGCGGATGACGCCACGGTGCACTCGTTGCTCGAGCGCATGGCGGCCGGCGAGGTCGATGCCATCGCGTTCACCAGCAAGTTGCAGATCGAGCGGCTCATGACGCAGCACCCGACCCCGCTGGTGAAACGCGCGCTGTCGCGCACGATGATAGCCGCGGTCGGGCCCATCGTTGCCGAGGCGATCCGCTCACACGGGTTTGAAGTCTCCTCCAGCCCCGAACACTCCTGGTTCATGAAGCCGCTGGTGGTCGCGCTCGGTGAAGCACTTGGCACCAAGCGCGGCGCCGACCAGACCGGCACCGCGTAAATGGGGACACTCCCCTTTCCTAGCAAAAGGGGAGTGTCCCCATTTACCTGAGGAAGGTGGCGATGTCCGCCACTTGCTGAGCGGACAGGCCTAACTGCTCCGCGCTCATCATGAGCGAACGCCCCAGCCGCTTGCGCTCCTTGACCATGCTCGCCGGGATCAGCTGCGTCACGCCGCCGGTGCACTGGATGATGAGCGGATCGCCGCCGCTCAACAGCAACCCGTGCAGCTTTGCGCCCGTCCAGCAGCGTCACTTCCATGCCTTCATATCCGTGCGCGATGTCATTGGAAGGATTCACGATTGCGGTAATCACGGTTTCCCGCGTCTGGCGGCTGGCAAATCCATCGAGCGCAGGGCCGTAGTCGACCCCTTCACCACCGACCCGATGGCACATCCGGCAGGCAACGGCCGCGGTGGCGCCCTGCTTCGCATTGCCGCGCAGCTTCGCGATGTCGGCCACCGTCGGCAGCGTCGAGGTCGCCGCGGGCGCCGGAACGGTGATGTCCTTGACCGTCACTGTGGCCGGATCGAATAAACCTCGGCGCTTGAGCTCGGCGTCGATCCCGGCCTCCGCCCAGCGCGAATCCTTGTAGTTGAGCAGCCACCACAGCGCCGGGTTATCGCGCAGATCCTTGCCACCGCCCTGCGCCACATCGAGCAGCGCGAACGCCGCCTCACGGGTCGGGATGAAGCCCAGCGCGGTGATGGCCCGGGTGCGTTCGCTCACGGGCAACGCGTCCGACTGGGCGCGCGCCGCGAACGCGGGCACCGCCGCACGCGGCGTCAGTCTCCACACCAGATCCGCATAACTTCGCGGCCACTTCGCTGCGTCAGCGCCGGGCGCCGTCGCGGCCAGCGCCGCAAAGAGCGCCTCTTCCTTGTGTGTCGCGCCGGTTCCCCAGGCTTCGAGCAGACTGCGGTCGTTGCCGTCGTAACCCTGGGCCAGCGTCAGCAGCACCTCGCGCGCCGCCTCGAATGGCACGTCGCGCTGTGACAGCGCCACTTCGCGCCGCACCGCGGGTGAAGGATCACGCGCCAGCCGCGCCGCATGCCGTTGCGCGGTACCCACTTGCCGCAGGGCTCGATAAGCCGTGACGCGCAGGTTAGCGTCCGGGTTGTCCAGCAACCCCTCGACACGCGCGAGACCGTCGGCGCCCAATCGCGTCAGCAGCCACACGGCGCGCGCACGCACATACGGATTGCCGTCATCGAGGAGCGCCTGCACGGGCGCCAGCGCGGCCGCCCCGCGTACCGCGAGGCCGTTGAAACCCAGCGTGCGCACGTTGACAGCCGGGCTGCGCAGCGCCGTGAGCTGGCCTTCCACCGTCGTCGCATCGATTGCCGGCACGCGCGACACGAAACCCCTGGGCGCAATGCGGTAGATAGCTCCCGAGGTGGTGTCGTCCTTGTCGTCGTGACCGCCCACTCGCGGATCGAACCAGTCGGCTACATAGATCGCGCCATCCGGTCCCACGGCCACATCCGATGGTCGGAAGAACGTCTGGATCTCCTCGTTGACCTTGCCACCCTTGAAGTCCGTGCCGGCGAAGGCCTGCGCTTTGTTGCTGGTGAGGAAGTCAAAGCGCTCCAGCTGGTATCCGGCGCCGGCGGGTTTGGGAAAGTAGCCGAAGATCGTGTTGCGCGCGGCCTCGGCGGACAGCAACAGCCCGCGGTACTTCACGCCGAGTCCGTCGCCCTCGTTGAAGACGATGCCGGTCGGTGCGCCACCGCCGTATACATCGCCCGCGGGAATCACCCCCGGATCCTCCTGGCGCCATTCGGCGGTGGGAATCGACTGCCCGGGACGGCGATCCGCCTGCCAGTAGCGCTTGCCGTCGCGCGAGAAAAAACCGAAGTTGCCGTACTCCATCAGGAACGAGGTACGGCAGGCCGGCGGATCATCATTGTCGTTGTGGAAGATGTCACCGAAGCTGGTGACGGTTTGCTCGTAGCTGTTGCGGAAGTTGAAGCCGAGAATTTCGACGCCCGTGCCGTCGGGCTGCATGCGCGCGGAAAAACCGCCGACGTACACATGCCCATCGTCGCTGCGCGCTCCCGCGTACGCCGGCGGCGCGAACCCGGACACCGGCATTGCGCCGCCATCGGGCACCGGGTTGTAGGCGCTGCCGATGCGGAACGTCCGGCCACCGCGGTCGGTGAAGAACGCGCCGGCATTGCCATTGCTGAAATACCAGCGGCCGTCAGGACCGAAGGTCACTGAATGCAGCGCGTGATCGTGATTGCGTCCGTCGAAACCCGACAGCAGCACTTCGCGCTTGTCGACTGCCGGATCGAATTTCCGGTCGCGGTTCACGTCGGTGTACACGATGAGATCGGGCGCGTTCGAGACGATCACCTTGTTATCGAGCACTGCGATGCCGAGCGGGGCCACCAGCGTCGGCTCCTGCACGAACACGCTCGAGGAGTCGGCACGCCCATCGTGATCGGTATCCTCGAGCACCACGACGCGATCGCCTTTCGCATCGCGATCCTTGTGGCGCCGGTAATTCACGCCTTCCGTCACCCACACGCGACCCTGCGCATCGATGTCGATGTTGGTGGGGTTCCTGAGTTGCGGCGATTGCGCCCACACGGTCACCTGCAAGACCCGCGGGCACGGTGAAGATGTCGAGCGGCACGAGCCTTGGCGGCTCGGCGGGATGCGCCGGCATGCCGGTCATCAACAACGACGCGCCGAACGCGAGCAATGCGAGATCAGAACGCATCGGCGGCCACGTACGCGTCGATCAAAGCCTGCTCGCCTTCCTTGCCGGGCTTCGCATTGCCGTGCTCCATGCCAAACACGCCGTCGAAACCCTTGTCGCGGATGTGGCGGAAGATGTTGCGGTAGTTCATTTCGCCGGTGCCCGGTTCCTTGCGACCGGGATTGTCGCCAATCTGGAAGTACGCGATCTCGCTCCAGGTCTGGTCGATGTGCGCGATGATGTCGCCCTCGTTGCGCTGCATGTGATACATGTCGTAGAGGATCTTGCAGGCCGGACTATCTACCGCGCGGCAAAGGGCGTAGGCCTGATCCGAGGTGCGCAGGAACAGATCCGGGTTGTCCGACAACGGCTCGAGCACCATGCACAGGTTGTGAGGCGCGAGGATTTTCGCGCCCGCGCGCAGCACGTCGATGACATTGCCCATCTGGATGCCCATCGGCAACTTGCGCTCGAAGTACCCCGGCACCACGGTGGCCCAGCGCGCATTGACTCGTTTGCCGACCTCCACTGCCGCGCGACAGGTAGACAGGAACTGGTCGCTGAACTCCGCCTTGCCCGTGGCGAGCGAGGTCTTCCAGTTGTCACCGCCGTCGATGACGAATACCCCCATGGTCATGCCGAGACGCGCAAGCGTTGCGCCGATCTTCGCCTGCACCTCCACGGGCCGGCCCATGAGCCCGTTGTCTTCGAGTGCGGTGAATCCCTGCGCGGCCATGAACTCCAGTTGCGCGACGAGATCTTCGCCCGCATGCGCCTTGAACATGCCGAAGTGCGGCGCGTAGCGCAGCTGAAACTTGCGCTTCGCTGCGGCGGCCTTCGCGGCGGCAGAGGCCACCAGCGCCGCGCTCACGGACTGCAAGATGAATTGTCGCCGGCTGGACATGATGATCCCCCTCTTCAGCGCGCGATTCGTACCGCAGCGCCACCGGACGCGGCGAGCTTCAGTTTCAATGTGTCAGTCTTCGCAACGTCGCGCGCGCTCGCGTTGAGTGTCGTCGGTGTAGCGCCATCCTCGTAGACCTTCGCCTTGAACTTGCCGTCGCCCAGGAAGCCGAGCCCCACGGAAATCTCCCGCGGTTGTTCGTTGCCCATGGCGCCGATGTACCAATCCTTGCCCTTGCGCCGCGCGACCACCACGTAATCGTCGATGTCGCCCGCGAGAAACCGCGTTTCGTCCCACACCGTCGGCACGACTTTCACGAAGTCGAAGCCCGCGGCGTTTTCATACGCATCGGGGCTGTCGGCGACCATCTGGAACGGGCTCTCGTACACCACGAACATCGCCAGGCCGTGACCGCGCGTGGTCTGCACCTGCGGCGGGCTGTTGATCACCTGGAAATCAGCCGGGGTCGCATTGCGAAAACCGCCCGGCGTGTAGTCGAGGGGTCCGAGCAGCATGCGCGTGTACGCCAGGCTCACGTTGTGGGTCGCGGTGACGCGCCGGCTCCACTTGTTGTACTCCGCACCCATGATGCCTTCCTGGGTGATGTAGTTGGGATAGGTGCGGTTGAGGCCGGCCGGTGGATAGGCGCCGTGCATGTCCACGAGCAGCTGGTGCTGCGCGGCCTTCTGCATGAGCTTGTGGTAGTAGTCGACCATCTGCTGGTCGTTGCGATCCATGAAGTCGACCTTGATGCCCTTGATGCCCCATTTCTGGTACTGCGCGAGCGCGGCATCCATCTGGCGGTCGAGCAGCGACCACTGCACCCACAGCCACAGTCCGACTTTCTTCTTCTTCGCGTAATCGACCAGCGCCGGCATGTCGATATCGGGCTTTGACTTCGTGACGTCCGCGTTGTCGGGCGCCCGGCCGCCGCTGCCCGAATTGAGGCACCAGCCCTCGTCGATCATCATGTATTCAAAACCGGCCGCGCCGGCGAAATCGACGTAGCGTTTGATGGTCGGCATATCCGTGCCGCCCTTGTCGGGCGGCGGCAGGTACGGACCCGACCACCAGTCCCAGGCGGTCTTGCCGGGCCTGATCCACGCCGTGTCGAATGCCGGCCCGGGATTGAGGTTGCCGATGAGATTGGACTCGATGAGCGAGCCGAGCTTGTCGCCCAGCATGATCACGCGCCAGGGCGAGCCGGCGCCCGCGGTGCCGATGTCGACGCGCGCGATCAGCGATCGGTCGTCGAGTCGCGGCGAAAGGCGTGACTGCACGCCGGGCTTGCCGTCGCCGCGGCCCGCGAGATACAGGCCGCCGTAGTCGCGCAGGTCTGCCTCCGCAATCGCAAAGGCATTGCTGACGGTGCGGCACACCAGCGGCAGGTCGTAGGTATTGTGTTCGCGAATCCGGCTGGCACGAACCGGATCGAATTCACCCTCGTGGCTGGAATCGAAGCGTCCGACGTTGAAACCATGGCAGTTGAAGTCGGCGCCGAACGTGAACTCGATGTCTTCGTTGCGCACCTGCAGCGTCTTGAGACCCGCAGCGGCGGGAACGAGGTAGCGGAACGCGACGCCGTCGTCATAGGCGCGGAAAATCCAGCGCAGCGATGACACCGCGCCCGAGCGCGGCGCGACGTCGATGGTCAGCTCGTCGAACCGATCGACGGCTTCCGCCGCCTTGGTGGCGACCAGCTTGTGGACCGCATTGACCGAGCGCGGGGTAAAGCCGCGAATGTCGACACTCGAGACGTCACCTTCGGCCAGGCGCAGGCGCAATTGGGAATTGGCGATGACGGTCTCGCCGTTGCGTTCAATGGCGTATGTGAGGTGACCGGCATCATTGCGGCCGACCTTCAGGGCGATGCGGCCGTCCGGCGAACGAACGGTGACCGGCAGCTTCTGGGAAAACGCGGGTGCGGCTAACAGCACCACTGACAACGTGGCAAACGTCCATCGGTTCATGCATCCCCCTGATTTCACGCAGCGCGCAGCATAGACGGGGTTGGCAAATGGGGACACTCCCCAATTGCCAGAAAAAGGGGCCGGACCTGAAGACGGTCGACAAATCAGGAATGTCCCCATTTCTCCCTTTCGCCGGGAGGGCGCGCGCGTGCGAAATGATGGCCTGGATCTCGCCGACGCAGGAGCCACAGTTCGTGCCGCATTTGAGGCGCTTGCCGATCATGGCGGGCGTGGCCATCGGCCCCAGCTCGCGCGCGCAGGCAGCGATTGGATTGTGCCCCACCCCAAAACAGGAACACACCAGCGCTCCCGCGTCGGAACCCGCAAGCGCGCGACCCGCGAGCAGGCTGCCGCGCGCGGCTGCGTCGAGCTTCGGAGCGGCGAACATCCTGGCGAGCCAGGCGCGCTCGGGCAGGGATGGTGTCGGCGCGGCGTACAGGCAGCCCTGGAGCCGCTCGTCCACGAACCATGCCGCGCGATACACGAGGCGTGCCGAATCGCGATATTCGATCCAGTCGACCGAGTCCCCGTCGCCGGCCGGCACACCTGCGAGGTGACGTGCTTCGAGCGACCAGTCGGCGGGATTGCTGCCCGCGAGCTCGTAGCGCAGGAATTGTTCGCCGGTGACACGCACCCACCAGCGCGTCCGCGGTGGCGGCAGCGGATTTCGCGTGAGCATCACGCCGTACCAGTCGGCCGCGAAGTGTTCGATGCAGACGGGAGTATGCTTGAGTTCCGGCTCGCCGGAGATGGGATCGACCACCGGGTTGGTCACGACGCCCACCCGCGCATCCGAGGCGAAAGCGCGGTTCCAGTGAATCGGCGCGAACACCATTCCTGGCGGCACGTCGGCGCCGCTGCGCACGCGCGCCACCATGGATCCCCAGCGCGATCGCAGCGTGGCCAACGACCCGTCGCGCACCGCGAAACGCAACGCGTCGGCGGTGTTGATCTCGGCAAAGGGTTCGGCGATATGCGCCGACAGGCGCGCGGACTTGGCGGTGCGCGTCATGGTGTGCCAGTGATCGCGTACCCGTCCGGTGTTGAGCACCAGCGGGAATTCCTGCGTGGGCGCGTGCTCTGGAGCCCGCGGTGTCAGCGCGACGAAGCGCGCACGTCCGTCCGCGTGCAGGAACTTTCCGTCCGCAAACATCGGACCGCGTGCGGATTCGCGTGAATGAGCCATGGGCCAGGCCGCCGGCTGCCAGTTGATGTATTCGCTGGCGGTGATGTCGGCCCAGGCGCCGAGGTCGAGTGCGCGGCGGCCATCATTGTGATACGCGGTGAGCCGCGCATGCTCGCGGAAGATTTCATGTGGCGAGACGAAATCAAAACCGGAGAAGCCCATGGCCCGCGCCACGTCGCAGATCGTGCGCCAGTCGGCGCGCGCGTCGCCGGGCGCGGGGAGGAACTGGCGCTGCCGGGAGATGGTGCGATCGGAATTCGTGACCGTGCCGTCCTTCTCGCCCCAGGCGAGGGCCGGCAGCAGGACGTGTGCGAGCCCGGCCGTGTCGGTATTCGCAACCACGTCCGACACCACCACGAATTCGCACTTGCTCAACGCGACTTTCACCTTGTCGGCGTCCGGCAGACTAACTACCGGGTTGGTCGCCATGATCCAGACGGCCTTGATGCGCCCGTCGTGGATGCGGTCGAACATTTCCACCGCCTTCGGGCCCTGGCGGGTGGGCGTGGCAGGACAATCCCAGAAGCGCTGCACATCGGCGCGGCCGGTTTCATTCTCGATATCGATGTGTGCGGCGAGCGTGTTGGCGAAGCCGCCGACTTCCCGGCCACCCATGGCGTTGGGCTGGCCGGTGACCGAGAACGGCCCGGCACCCGGCTTGCCGATGCGGCCGGTGGCGAGATGACAGTTGATGATGGCGTTGACCTTGTCGGTGCCCGACGAGCTCTGGTTCACGCCCTGCGAGAACGCGGTGATGACCGCCGGCGTCACTGCGAACAGCTCGAAAAACTTGCGCAGGCCGTCGACGGAGAGCCCGCAGGCGCGCGCCGTCGTCTCGAGTGAGCCGCCTCCGGCGCGTGCGGCCGCGAGCGCCTCTTCCCAGCCGCGCGTGTGCGCGTCGATGAAGGCGCGGTCCAGGTGCCCGTGCTCGGCCAGCCAGACCAGCAAGCCGTTGAACAGGTGCACGTCGCTGCCGGCGACCAGGGGCAGATGCAGATCCGCGAGTTGCGTCGTGGCCGTTTGGCGCGGATCGAGCGCCACGATCTTCATGCCCGCCCGGCGCTCGCGCGCAGCCGTCAATCGTTGCAACAGGATCGGGTGACACCACGCCGTGTTGGAGCCGACCAGCACCACGAGATCGGTCTCCTCCAGGTCCTCGTAACTCACCGGCACCACGTCTTCACCGAAGGCACGCTTGTGACCCGCGACGGCCGAAGCCATGCACAGGCGCGAATTGGTATCGATGTTGGCGGCGCCGATGTAGCCCTTCATGAGCTTGTTGGCGACGTAGTAGTCCTCGGTGAGGAGCTGACCCGATACGTAAAAGGCTACCGATTCCGGGCCATCGGTCTGGATGTGGCGGCGGAATTCACCGGCGACTGTGGCAATGGCTTCGGGCCACGTGGCGCGATTGCCGCGCACCTGCGGATACAGCAGTCGGTCTTCGAGACCGACGGTCTCGCCCAGCGCGCTGCCCTTCACGCACAACTTGCCGCGATTGGCGGGGTGCGCCGGATCGCCGCGCACCTCGACCGCGTCCTTGTGGCGCGAGGCCAGCACACCGCAACCGACACCGCAGTAGGGACAGGTGGTTCGTGTCGAAGTCGCGATACTCAATTCTTATGCAGCCGCCGGTGCGTCGAACAGCAGCTGGTCGCGGATCGGCCCGACGTCGGCCTGCTCGGCGATCAGCTCCTTGAGTCGCGCCGCCTCGCGCGTGTCGCCGAATAACACTGCGCCGCAGATCCGGTTGCCTTCGAGAACCACACGCTTGTAGATGCCACGGCGGCGATCCGATAACACCAGCGACTCACGCGTCGGGCTCTCGGAGAAATCGCCGGCCGAAAAAACTTCGATACCCGACACCTTGAGCTGCGTTGCATTGAGGGCTCCCGAAAACCGCGACACGCCGATCTCGGCGATGTGTTGCGCGCAGATGCGCGCCTGCTCCCACAGCGGCGCCACCAGGCCGAAGGTCTGGCGGCGATGCTGCACGCATTCCCCCACGGCGTAGATGGCCGGGTCGTAGGTCTGGAGACAGTCATCAACCAGGATGCCGCGGTCGCAGGCCAGGTGCGCACGTTTGGCGAGCCCGATGTTGGGCCGCACACCCACCGCCATGACCACGAGATCGGCCGCAATCTCCTCGCCACTCTCCAGGCGCAGGCCCGTGACACGCCCGGTGCCCAGGATGGCCTGTGACTGGCGCGCATGCGGAATTCGATGCCGCGCTTCTCCAGCGCCGACCTGAGCAGCGCGCCGGCCGGCGCGTCGAGCTGCCGCTCCATGAGCGTGTCGAGCAGGTGTACCACCGTGACATGCATGCCGCGCAGGGAAAGTCCGTGCGCGGCTTCCAGGCCTAACAACCCGCCGCCGATGACCACCGCGCGGCGCCCGTTCCCCGACGCCTCGAGCATGCGGTTGACATCGTCGAGGTCGCGGAACGTGAGCACGCCGGGCAGGTCCTTGCCCGGCAGCGGCAGCATGATGGGATCGGAACCGGTCGCGATCAGCAGACGGTCGTACGGCGCGATCGTGCCCTTGGCCGATCGAACCTGGCGCTTCTTGCGGTCGATCTCGACGATCGGGTCACCGGCATGCAGTGTGATGCCGCGCCTGGCGTACCAGTTCGGCCGATGCAGCATGATGTCGTCGGCCTGCGCCTCGCCGGCCAACACCGGCGACAGCAGGATGCGGTTGTAGTTGCCGCGCGGTTCGGAACCAAACACGGTGATGCTGAACCTGCCGGCCACGCCGAGTTTCAGCAGCTCCTCGACCGCGCGCATGCCGGCCATGCCGTTGCCGGCGACCACCAGGCGCATTTGACGCGTGCGCGGCACTTCCACCTGCACACGGCCGTCGACCACGCGCGCCGGATAGGCGGTGACGTTGAATGTCGAGTCCTCGATGCAGCGACCGCTGGTCAGCGCGAAATGATGCTTGTAGACAGGCGATGCGACCACGCGCTCGCCCTGCAGGCTGCCGGTGAGTCCGCGCGACAGCACGTTGGCGCGGCTCGCCGGATCGAAGTTGTCGAGCACGTAGACGCGTCCGTGTACCTGGAATATTGCGATCTGCCGCCCGCCGATCAGCGCACCCACGCCAGTGCCCTCGACCAGGTCTTCGAGCGCGCAGACATCATGCCAACGTTCGCCGGTCACGCCGCCACCTCTTCTTTCGTGGCCTGGCCGACGGTGGCGCGTTCCTCCGCCGTGGCGGGGCGGATCTGGCCGCGTTCCTCGACGAACAACACGTTGCGATCGGACTCCTGCGAGTTCACGAAATGGCGGAAGCGCTTGAGCGTCACCGGATCCTCGATCGCGACCTTCCATTCGCAGGCGTAGGTGTGGATGACGCGCGCCATGTCGGCTTCGAGCTCGGCGCCGATGCCGAGCGAGTCTTCACAGACCACCTTGCGCACGTAATCGATGCCGCCTTCCAGGTTTTCCAACCAGGTCGAGGTGCGTTGCAGCCGGTCGCCGGTGCGGATGTAGAACATCAGGAAGCGATCGATGTAGCGGATCAGCGTGGCCGAATCCAGATCACGCGCCAGCAGGTCCGCGTGCCGCGGTTTCATGCCGCCATTACCGCAGACGTAGAGGTTCCAGCCGCCTTCGGTCGCGATCACGCCGACGTCCTTGCTCTGCGCCTCGGCGCATTCACGCGTGCAGCCGGACACCGCGAACTTGAGCTTGTGCGGCGCGCGCAGTCCCTTGTAGCGATTCTCCAGATCGATGGCGAAGCCGACCGAATCCTGCACGCCGTAGCGGCACCACGTCGAACCCACGCAGCTTTTCACGGTGCGCAGCGCCTTGCCGTAGGCGTGACCGGATTCAAAGCCCGCGTCGATGAGCTCGCGCCAGATCAATGGCAGCTGGTGAACCTGCGCGCCAAACATGTCGATGCGCTGGCCGCCGGTGATCTTGGTGTACAAGCCGAATTTCTTCGCGACGGCGCCGATGGCGATGAGCCCCTCCGGGGTGATCTCGCCGCCCGGCACGCGCGGCACCACCGAATACGTGCCGTCCTTCTGCATGTTGGCCAGGAAGTAATCGTTGGTGTCCTGCAGCGCCGCGTGACGCTTCTTCAGCACGAACTCGTTCCAGCACGAGGCCAGGATGGACGCCACCACCGGCTTGCAGATATCGCAACCGAGGCCGCGGCCATGTTTGGCGATGGCGTCTTCGAAGGTCTTGAGCTCGCCGATGCGCACCAGGTGAAACAGTTGCTGGCGCGTGTACGGGAAGTGCTCGCACATCGAGGTGTTGACGCTGACGCCGCGCCGCTTGAGCTCGGCATTGAGGATCTGCGTCACCAGCGGCGTGCAGCCGCCGCAGGTGGTGCCGGCTTTCGTCCTGGTCTTGAGCGCGCCGACCGTGGTACAGCCACCTTCGATGGCCGAGCAGAGCCCGCCCTTGGACACGTTGTTGCAGGAGCATATTTGAGCGTTGGAGGGCAACGCTGCCAGTCCGGCATTCGGTGGCTGTGCACCCGCAGCGGCCGCGCCCGCCGGAAACAGCATGTTTTCCGGATTCTCCGGCAGCGCCATGGCATTCATGACCGTCTGGTGCCACAGCGAGTAGTCAGAGGTGTCGCCGACCAGCACAGCGCCGAGCAGCTTTTTCCCCTCGGCGTCGACCACCAGCTTTTTGTAGACCTCGCGGCGCTGGTCGAAGAAGGAATACACGCGTGCGCCCGTCGTGGTGGCATGGGCGTCGCCGATGGAGCCGACTTCGACACCCAGCAACTTCAGCTTGGTACTCATGTCGGCGCCGGCGAACACTTCGCCGGGTACGCCCAGCACTCGGGCCGCGGCGATACGCGCCATCTGGTAGCCCGGCGCCACCAGGCCGAAGATGCGGCCTTCGAAGGCGGCGCATTCGCCGATGGCGTAGATGGATTCGTCCGAGGTGCGGCAATCACCGTTGATCGCGATGCCGCCACGCGGCGCGACCTCGAGACCGGCGGCCCGCGCCAGCTCATCGCGCGGGCGAATACCGGCGGAAATCACGATGACATCGGTTTCGAGCGAACCGCCGTCGGCGAAATGCATGCGATGCCGCGCGGACTCGCCGTCGTCGATACGCGTGGTGTTCTTGCCGGTGTGGACCGACACACCCAGCGCCTCGATACGCGAGCGCAGCAGGCCGCCGCCGCCCTCGTCCACCTGCACGGCCATCAACCGCGGCGCGAACTCGACCACATTCGTCGCAAGTCCAAGATCCTTGAGCGCCTTGGCCGCTTCCAGGCCCAGCAGGCCGCCGCCGATCACCACGCCGCGCGTGGAGTTCTTGCCGGCCTCGGTGATGGCCTCGAGATCTTCGATGGTTCGATAGACGAACACGCCCGGACGCTCGCGTCCCGGGATGGGTGGCACGAACGGGCTGGAACCTGTCGCGAGGATCAGGATGTCGTACTCGTACTCCGCGCCGCTCTTCGTGATGACACGTTTTTCCGCGCGGTCGATCGACGTGACCGGGTCGCCGGACTGCAACTCGATGCCGTTCTTGTCGAAGAACTCACGGGTGGTGAGGGTCAGCTCCTCGACGCTGGTGCCGGAAAAATACTTGGAGAGATTGACGCGGTCGTAGGCCAGCCGCGGCTCCTCCGCCAGCATGGTGATCGCGAGATCCGCAGGTTCGTCCTTGGTCAGTGCTTCGAGAAATCGTTGCCCGACCATCCCGTGGCCAACGACAATAATTCGTTTGGACATTGCAATTCTGGCCCTCATCCACCGCGGCAATGCCGGAGGTAAAGCAACCGCTGTGCCATGGATCAAAGGGTCAGGATTCCCCAGCCGGAGGGCTGGTTGCGCACAGCTGCCTCACCCCGGTGCATGGGGGTCCGGCGCGCGCCTCAACAGCGGGCGCCTACTTCGCGTACCAGGCGCGTGCGCGTTTCGAGAATGCCGGGAAGTAGAGCAGCAGCCCCAGTGGCGTGAGGACCAGCATTGCACCGGCGCGGCTGCCGAGAACTGTCGAGAACTAACCCTGTGTGGCGGCTATCAGATTTGACGACGGCGAGCATCAAGATGGCGATCACGCTTCCAAGGATGAAACACGCCGAGCCACCGTCCGAACGGTGAGCGGCGCTGCGCAGGGATTATGAGTGTTCATTCAACGCAGGCGGGCATACAACACAGCATCGATGATCTCACCATCCTTGAAGACACTCTTGCGAAGGATTCCTTCCCGCACGAAGCCGCACTTCTCCAGCACGCGCATGGACGCCGGGTTCCATTCGAACACCGGCGCTTCCAGCCGTATGAGGTCGAGATTGTCGAAGATGTAGCTAGTAGTCGCGCGCACCGCGGCGGTCATGACACCGCGGCCCCAGAATGGCTCACCCAGCCAGTATCCGAACCGGCCGGACTTGGCGTAAATGCCCTCGCCCGGATCGACGCCGATGCCACCGACCGCCTCGCCGCCGATGTCGATGGCCCAGTTCGTCCTGGCCGCACCTTTCGCCACCAGCCCGAGCCAGGAATCCGCGTCCGCCTCGGTGTAGGGATGCGGGAAACGATGCGCGAGGTTGCGCCACACATTGCGATTGTTCGCATGATGCAGCAGCGATGCCTTGTCCGACGATTGCCAGTCGCGCACCAGGCACTTTTCGCAATCGAGATTTATCACGTCCGATGCAGGCCAAGGCTGCGCAGCTGACTCTCGAGCTCCGCCAACGACTTCCACGGCAGAATCGGCGAGTTCTGTCTTTCGTCGGGTGGATTCGACGGCAGTCCGTCAGACCAACCGCCGTGTCCCACGAGCGGCAGCAACGGGCGGCGATGCAACCAGGCCAGGCAGACCTCGGAGATCGTGCCGGCACGCCCGCCGACGACGATGCACGCATCTCCCGCGAGGGCCATGATCAGGTTGCGCGCATCACCCATGCCACACGGGATGACCACCGTGGCAGGCCAGTCCGCACCCGGCATCTGATCAGAAGGGATGACGCTCACCACCAGGCCGCCGGCCTTGATCGCGCTCTCGGCGGCAACCCTGGTGGCCGGGCTTCCGCACCCGCTGATCAGCGTGATGCCTAACTTCGCGACCAGGCCACCCGCGCCAGCCGCCAATTCATAGGCAGCGGAACCCGGATCGGCACTGCCAAGAACGCAAACCTGCGGATGACGCATCGACATAGGCTACGGCGTCAGCAGCCCGACAGCGATCGACATCGCGCCGCCGGCAGCCAGCGCAAGCCAGCCGGCCGATTGCTGACGCTCGAGGACCGATCGCTGGGGATTCGAAGGGTCGAAGTACACGGTGACGCTCCGCTCGACGGGGTACCTGGCGACTAACTCTTCTTTGGCAGGAAGGTGGTCAGACTTTGGAGTGAAAGATACACAGGTGGACTGGAACGAGCGCTCGCCGACCGAGTAGGTGTAGGCGATTCGCACCGTACTCCCGGCATCGTGTGCTTCATGCTCCAGTCTCGACTCGGTGATCTTCCCGGCGGTGCCAGGCCACGATGCGGCCTTGCGATTCATATGGCGAATCCAGAGTGCAACACCCAGCACACCCAGTCCGAGAGAAACAAAGATGATGCGCATCGGCGTTTGCATACCGCCTCATGGGAAAGGGCAAGCGTGTGACATTCCGACATGTGCCTGATTTGACTAGAGCATAGGCATCGCCGCGTCGTCAAACCACCGCAAGTAGTTATCTGACATCTCGCGTAAGTGGCGCTGTTTTATGATCCCGGGCCGGCGGGATCACCGCGGAGCAAACCCCAATGAGCGGTACGAGCGAGTTGAAAGGACCGGATCTCACCCGAGGTGTATCTGCGGCTGACGTCGTAGAGGCCCGCCCGTTCCTGGGGCACGCTCACGGCGAAGCGGTGATGCTCGTGCGCAGCGGCGGCAGGGTATTCGCGACGGGCGCGTCATGCACTCACTACGGCGGTCCGCTCGCCGAAGGGCTGATTGTCGGAACGACGGTGCACTGTCCCTGGCATCACGCCTGTTTCGATCTCGAAACCGGACTTGCCGCAGGACCTGCGCTCACGCCGATCCCGTGCTTCGACGTCATCGAACAAAAGGGCATGCTTCGAGTCACGCAGAAGCGCCAAGCCGCGAAGCCGAATGCGCCGCGATCGGCGCCGGCGAGCGTCGTCATCGTCGGTGGCGGCGCGGCCGGTGCGGCGTGCGCGGAGAACCTGAGGCGTTTCGGATACGAGGGTCCGATCTCGCTGATCGCCGACGAGCTGCCGGGCCCGGTCGATCGGCCTAACTTGTCGAAGGATTACCTCGCGGGCACTGCGCCCGAGGAATGGATCCCGCTCCGTGATGCCGATTTCTATCGCGAGATGAACATCGACTTTTCTGTGGGCGACGGCGCGACCAGCATCGACACCGTCGGCAACACCTTGACCCTGAAAAGCGGCAAGAAACTCGACTACGGTGCGCTGCTGCTGGCGACCGGTGCAGAGCCGCGCAGGCTGCCGATTCCAGGGGCAGCGGCAGAGACCGTTCACGTGCTGCGAACGCTCGCCGACTCGCGCGCCATCGTTGCAAGGGCCAAGGAGGGCGCACGGGCCGTGGTCATCGGCTCGAGCTTCATTGGTCTGGAAGTGGCGGCCTCGCTGCGCGCCAGGAAGGTGGAAGTCGACGTCGTGAGCGTCGACAAGGTGCCGCTGGCACGCGTGGTTGGCGAGGGAATCGGTGGTTTCGTGCGAAAACTTCACGAAGAGCACGGCGTCCGCTTCCATCTCGGCCCTGCCCCGAAAGCCATCAGCGATCGAGGCGTCGAACTCGACGACGGCGTATTGCTGTCGTCAGACTTCGTGGTGCTCGGCGTCGGCGTTGCACCCCGGACCCGACTTGCTGAGGCAGCAGGCCTCGCGGTCGACAAAGGCATCATCGTCGACGATCAGTTCCGTGCGAGCGCCGATGGCGTCTATGCCGCGGGCGACGTCGCGTCGTTTCCCGACTTCCGGACTGGTGCGCGCATACGCATCGAACATTGGCAAGTCGCAGTACGCCAGGGACGCGCGGTCGCGCGCGCCATGCTCGGCATTGGAGAGCCGTTCCGCGACGTGCCGTTCTTCTGGAGCGCGCATTACGACGTGACGCTGAACTACGTCGGTCATGCGGAGGCGTGGGATCGCATCATCGAGCGCGGCAGCCTCGCGGATCGCAAGTACGTCGCGGCCTTTGAGCACCAGGGCAAAATCCTCGCCGTCGTTACGCTCGGCGAAGACCTGTTGAGTCTCGAGATCGAAGCGGCCATGAGTGCCGGCGATGAGGCGAAGGTGAAAGCGCTGGCCGTCGGTGACTCGACGGCCCCTCGTCGCTAGTTAGAGCCTTCCCAACTTGGAACGCCCGAAGCATGTTCGCTCTCATCAGTCCGGTCACTCCAGCGAGATGTTAGGCGTTCCTGGAGGCGCGCAGTTTTCGCTGCATGACATGGCGACGCCTGCCTTCGCGCCCGATTTCTTGAAAGCCAGCCGCCTGGAACAAGCGCACGAACCCCATGAACCGGTAGCTCGGAGAATCTTCGTCAACCGGATAGGCTTCCAGGATCCGCGCTCCACGCTCGCGGGCGAGTTTGATGGCTGCAGCGAGCATGCGCTTGGTCAGGCCTGCACCTCGGTGCTGCCTGAGCACGAAGAAGCAGACGATGGACCAGATGCCTTCATCGTTGCCGCCGTTGCTCACCAATCTGCGGTACGTTGATCTTGGTGCAACGGAACACCACGCAACCGCCTCGCCTGCGAGGTATCCCAGGATACCGACCGGCGTGTTCTGTCGAACGCGCGCCGCCATGGCCGCCTTGCGATGCTGGCTGTCAGTGTGTTTGGCCTCCTGCGGTGTGGCGCGCCAGGCCATGCACCAACAGTACTTCGGGCTGCCCTTGGCCTCGAAGAGACGCTCGAAATCCGCCCAGCGATCCGTGGTGACTTCGTGGAACTTCAGTCGCGCTGCGCTGCCTTGCATAACGCTTTATCCTTCACGCTTGCGCTCCGACTCCGTCAAGCGCGCCGTGACGAAGCCCGCGATGAAAACGCCGAAGAGCGGCAGAAGATAGGTCCCGATCTGCCCTGAAAATATCCAGTCGCACAACAAGACCAGGAGCGCGGCGGCAACTCCCGATACAAGCCCGGCCACCGCTACGGCCCTGGCCCGGTGCTCGAAACTCCGTTTGGCGAGGTAGAAGCCAAGAGCTGCGACCGGCAGGAGGATCGCAAAACTCACCGCCATCACGAGGAAGCTGCCTTCTGCACCGTATTTCGGATTGAATCTTCCGAGGCCAAAACAAATGATACCGAGCACGATGAGAGTGCCGAGATAACTTGCGAACGCGAAGACTGTCGCCACTCGTCGCCTATCGCTCCGGCCATTTCTCAGGCGGTACAACACCGAGCGACTTCTCCAGCCATTTCATCTGGTCCTGGAATTGCTCGGGGCTTTTCAAATGAGAATTGACGTCAACCGCGAGAGCAGACAATTCCTCAAAGGCCAACGTCAATTCACCGACGTAGCGAAACCGCAAGTATTGTGCGAGTGAGCCCAGGAGGATCCGCGGGTCGCTTGTCGGGTCGGCGGACGCGTCCTGCAGGGCCCCCAAGAGCAGATTTCCCGCGAAGTCGAGGCCCGCCTCGATGCTGGAAGTTGCGATGCCCTGGTGTTTGGCACTGTTGATCATGTGTTACCTGACGCTCCACACACTGTACACATAGTCGGTACTCTTGGCGGTACGGTGGCACTCACTGCAACTCGTGATTCGCCCCGACGTAAATTCGCCGCGGTCGCCATAGTAGAAATACTCCCAATCTCCGTTAGGCGGGTCGTATCCTGCCGCGCGTTTGACCATACCGCCCACGCCCGAAACCGTGCCGCCGTCCGCCAGCTTCTCTTTGACGATCACCGAGCCGACGGGAAACGGCGTTTTCCGATCGGTTATCGCGGGAATCGCGACGGGATTGGCGTACAGATGGACTTCTGATTTGTAGTGGGGCCCGGTCATGCGGCTTTCCTGTTCTACAACCGCATGGCGCGGTGTCGTGCAAAGAGTAGCTGTGAGTGGAGCCACCGGGTGGGGATGTTTGGTGAGGCGTGTGAAATCACGATAGAACGTGCGGGCGTTCTGCTGGTTCACGACGAGCTCTGCGGAGACCGCCACCAGGGCGATAGACCCAACCGCGAAACCGAGAATCCGAAGGAAGAATTTCATGGAGCTCAATCACCTGGCGCGAGGTGCTGTGCGACAAGCTCACGTGTCTGAGCGCTGGGAACCACCGGGACAACCTCGAACGTGACGCCCATTCCGCGCCAGTTCAGTACCCATTCTTGTATCAGCCGAAGATCGTCGCACTCCATGAGCTGAAAGCACCGACCGAAGTTGGGTTCTACCCAGCTATCGACGTACTTGAGTCCCTCGGGAATCGAACGGCCGCCGTCACGTACCCGTTGGTAAATGGGGAGCATGTCGTTGTCGCGAAATCGTTCGATGACCATGAAAAGCATGTTGGTCCCTCAGTTCGGAGTGACGCGATGACCCATTCCCGACATGTTTTCGCGGTTGGTTGCAAATGCGAGAAACGCGGCAGCGCTCTGTTGGCTTACGAGCTTAGCGGCATCCCATCGTCCGTCAGCAGGGCCGATTAGAAACTTCCCTCACATTTGTGAAAGATTCACGGTGAGACTCCCCGCGGGCCTAACGGTTACTGTGAGGCGATCGTTCAGTCGCGAGCCTGGCTTTGATGTCTTCGTAGGCCGCCCGGACCAGCGCCTTCAAAGGCGCAACCTCTGGAAGCGTGTCAGGCGCCGCCTTGACATGTCTCATGAACCTTCCGGTGCCTTGCAAGAGCCTTGCTGGATCTTCCAACGACGCGCCGTGAAAGAAACCAATGTTGACGTGCGACGTGAATACATTGACGTAACCAAAGGCAGCGTCTGCGACGCAAGCCGTAGGGTGGCCGTCGTGCAAGAGCTCGGTTACGTCCTGGCCACAGTTGCGCATCTCCGCAAACCACTCCCGGGCAATGGCCGCAAGTTCAGGGCGGCGAGCGTCGAACCACCGGTCTATCTGCGGCTGGTGTCTCACTGCGCCATCGAACCTTAGAAAACTGGACACAAATAGGTCTCTGGCGCTCCAGCTATTTGTCAGGCGGCAGCGAAGGCCAGCGCACCGTCAGGACAAGGGATTCCTGCATCGAGCGAAACGAGTGCGGCACAGCCGGACCAAAGAGCACGAAATCTCCTTCCTTCTCCAGAGCAATTTCTCGATCCGGGAAAAGCAGGACGAAGTGACCGCGGACCAGGATATTGAGCGTCTTTACGGGGTTGCCAGGCGCCCACTCACTACGCGTCTCTCCCTTTGCATGGGTGTACCACTTCAGCTCCAGCTCCGAGGTTCGAAGGGGATTCCCATCACCCGGCATGAAGTGTCCAAGAAACCAGCCTCGCGTGTCCTTTGAAGCGCCGGCAACGTTTCCGGAAATCGGGGTAGTCGTATCTGAGCTCACGTCGTTCTCTCTGTGTTAGACGGCCGTCGGCGAGCCAGGTGTCCGCCGTCGCAAGTGAAGCGCGAGATAAATGGCCAAGATTAAAAGCACGGGTGCCGTCACGAGACCAGGAGTGTATCCCCGCTCCATGACTGACCACAGCGGGTGGACGATACCGTTAATGGTCTCGAGTACCACCCAAAGCCAACCCAACGAGATGGCAACCGCCCAATGGCGCCGTATCGGCCACCAATAGCACCAGGCTCCAAAGCCCACGAGCAGTACATTCAAGATCACAAACCCGCGCTCATGGTCTGTGGACACCAGACCGGCAACAAGGCGCGCCGGCGGGAATGACTCCCAGAGGCGCCCGAGGGATTCCTCAATGGAGTGCGCGGCTTGGGCAAGGATCAGCGCACCAAAGGTGGATTCGAAGCGCGACACAACTGCCGTCTACCGGTTGAGCCGGGTGCCGCGGTTGCAGCGATTGGAGCTTGGCACTTTATGGCTCACGCGTGCACTCCAGCGATTTGTCAGGACGTCGCCTGGGCGCCAATGAGGATTTCGTTGAATTGAATTTGCGGCCCGATGTCAGTGTAGTTTGCAATGTCCGCTTGCAACTCAGCGGCATGAGGCATGAACGCGGCAAGAAAGGATTCAACCGTGTCAAACGTGTAGAAGCATGCAGCCGTGTAGGCAGGCGAAGAGCCTGGCTCTGCACCGCCCACGCCACGCTCAACGCTGACGGCACGAAACCCCGGATGTGCACTCAGGAGCTCGATTGAGCGGGGCATGTGTCGTTGGGTGTAGTAGTCGAAATCAAAGCGAGCACTTGCACGGTGCGGGTAGAGGATGCTGATCTTGATCATTGCGGCAATCTCCAGCCGGTCTGACAGTTGAGCCGAGCACCGCGCGCTCGGTTGCTTGGTCTTGGTACTTTATCGTTCACGGCCGCGCTCCAGCGAGGTGTTAGACGGCCAAACGGAGACAATAGAAGCGCGTGCCTGGAAGGAAGGCATTTCCATAGGGCGGAATCTCGACAAAGCCCAATGTGCGGTAGAGACGCTGCGCCGCAGCCATGTTGCCGAGAGTGTCTAGTCTCAGTTCCATGTAGCCGTTTTCTCGAGCAGTTGAAATGGCTGCCTCGACGAGGAGCTTACCCAATCCCGCTCCACGAGCGGACGGACGCACATACAGTCGCTTCATCTCCAGGATGGATTGATCAAGCGCGCGCAATGCCACGCAGCCAGATACCTCGCCGTTGACCCTGGCGAGCAGGAGGTCACCGGAAGGTGGTGCGTACTGTCCCGGCAAAGTAGCGAGTTCCGAGCTGAATCCCTGGTACTCCAGATCAACACCGATCGTTGCGGCATATTCTCGGAACAATTCCCCTACCGAAGCAACGTCCGCTTCCGCTCGCGCTTTAGTAATGTCGACCTTGGCCATGCTCTTGGCTACCTAACGGTTGAACTGAGCGCGGCGACTGCGGCGGCTTGGGCTTGGCACTTGATTCCTCACGCGTGCGCTCCAGCGATTTGTTAGGCCTCTCGGTGAAAGACACGAGATGCTGGCTCACTTGAGGTCTCTCTTCATCACCAGGCCTGGGCCAAATCGCATTTGTTTCTGGCCCAGAATCTCGAATCCACACTTCCTGTAGAAGCCTTCCGCGTGAGGATTGCCCACAACGTGAATTCATTTTGCTCCACTGGCCTGCGCCTCGACAATGCAGCGCTTGATCAGCGCCGAGCCAATGCCACGCCCCCATACTTCCGGCTCCACGAACAGTGCGTCCAGCTCAGCATCGCCGTCATCGCGAGGCAATATTGCGGCCCATCCTTTGAGGGAACTTGCTACCTCCGCCACGAATACGCCGCCCTGTTCTATCTGGCCGCTAGGAAGCTCCACCGCATTTGGATTGCCCAATAGCGCGGCCCGATCACCAGGATTGTTCAGAGAGGCCCGCCACTGGAGCGCTTCGAGTGACTTTCTCTTTGACGCAACCGCGAGGCGAACCGTGATTTGTGCCACCGCCATATAGAGAGACCTAGCGGTTGGGCTCCAGCGAGCCGTCACTTCGCCGGTTTCCGGCGTGGCCGCTTCTTCGCAGCAACCCTCTTGTTCGTCTTGATGATGAGGCTGCCCTTCCCTTTGGATGGCAACGGAACTTTCGAATGATCAATCGCCGCGGCAATGAACGCCTCCACATCTGGATGTGCCAACTGCCTGGCCGCTTCCAGCCGGATGAAGCGAACCTGCTTTCCCGATCCCTTCAGGAGCTTCTTCGGGTCGGGCAATTGCGGTCCATGACTGAAGTACAGATCCACACCGTCGGCACGTGCAGCGATCGATACGGGGGCATCGATCCCTTGTTCCGTCGGTGAATAGGCGATGACAAAGAAGCTGGAGTAGTCGTACGCCAGTTCGTTGGCGGTAGGGAATCGCTTGCGTAGAGCAGCCCGGACGGATCGAATGAACTTTTGATGCTTCGGATCAAACATGTCGTTGAAGGACCGGAGCTGGGCTTCCGGCGTAGGCTTCCCGCTTTCGATTTTCAATGTCATAGCCGAGCCCAGGTTAGTTGATTGAACGTCTCACCCTCCGGTCCTTTGAGTAAGTCCACCGTCCTGAGAGTTAATACGCCATCGTCCAGGCGCAAATTCCTCACGAGGGTCACGCCGGTTTCGAATGCAAACAGCGATCCCTCGATGAAGTGCCGGACTTGTGATTTTCTTTCGTCGACCTCGAAGCGACCATAGTAGGCATACCACGTCTCTGCATATGACCGAGTCTCCTCGGCAGAAAGCGAACCAAAGCCGGCTCCTACTCTTGCGGCTGGGCGCGCCGCGCCTATTTGGACACTCATCAGACCATTCGGTAAGTACATGATCATGCCTGCGTACGGACGGGGCCGGCCAAGCCACGGCCGCTTCGTGCCGGTGGTCACATTCACGGTCTCCGCATCGATAATGCGCCATGAGCCAAGTACGCGGTCGCGCAAAGTCGGCGCCTGTGCTGATGCAGCGACTGGGAGCATTGCTGCCGCGCCAAGGAAGAAACCACGTCTATGCATGCTGCGTTGCGCGTAACGGTTGAGCTGAGCGCCGCGCGCTCTGCTGTTAGAGCTTGGCACTTTATTCCCCACGCGTGCGCTCCAGCGATTTGTTAGGCCGCACTTCGACGTGAATGCGCACGCCAATAATATGCTGCCGCCGATACTGCATCAATCCAGCTTCGACAGGACCCGCGTGATGCCGCCAGTTGCATAGTTTGGGACATCGGCCACAACCTTCTTCCACTCGGGCGTAGCAGTAATCGCGGTCATATCTGCCTGGCTATCAAACCAAATCTCAAAGATCCGGTAGTACGGAGCCGGCGATCCGTCAGCCGCAGGCGGACATATTGAGGTCTCTGTTCTCTTTCCACCTTTGGCTGCGGCGACAAGTGGCATGTGAGTCCCAAAGTAGTATTTTTCGAAGTCCTCCGGACTTTTTGGATGCCCATAAAGAACGGTAACTTTGATTCCGCCAGCCGATTGAGCTCTCGTTTTCTCCGCGGCTGTTGTCGCGCCAGCAGCCAGTGTGAAAGCCGCGATAAGTGAGGTCCTACGGTCCATGGCGTACTCCGGATGTATTGGATTTTGGTGAATGGCTATTGAGCAGCGTATAGGAGCATGGCTACTAGAGCGAGGTGGTAGGCCAATTTGCGCTCACGGAATTTTGACTTCAACAAGTTCTTTCAAACACGAAAGTACGTCAGGGCCATCATCGCCACCAGATGTTTCATCAGGCGGGGATGGGCGTGGATCTTCCTGGCGCACAAGCAAAGAGGTGGTTCCGTCGCTTTCAGCTAACTCATAAGTCATGAAAAAGTAGTGCTCTGGAATGTCTTGCAGGTCGGGCCGAGGGAAGAACAATGAGTACTTCAGGCGTGACTCCGGTGAGAACTCGAGAACTGTGCCCTTCTGCTCAAAGACTTGCCCGTTCCATTCGTTGCGGAAAACGATAGAAGTTCCAACTTCCCATGTTGTCAGTAGATCAGAGCCGTACTGCCATTGCTTGACCAGGCCAGGACTGGTCAAGGCCAGCCATACTTTTTTTGCAGGTGCAAGAATCTTCACGGTAGAGTCGGATGTTTTCACTTAAAGATCCCTAAGATGGTCGTTGTTGGGCTACTTCCACAACAACCTCTCTGCTCGATCATAACGCTCAGCAAGCTTCACGAAAGCGTCGGCCCAGCCATTGCTAAGGCTCACTTCCTGAATCGGTCCAGTTGGGGCGAACAAGACGGAAACCTTGTGTCGGTCTGGCAAGACGCCGGAATCCACGAGCGCCAGGAGTGAATCCAACTCTTCAACTGCGGCCTTTTCATCAGCCCAAGATGACCACGAGAAGTCGTTCTCCGGCAGGGCAACGAGCTCACGCGCCGAGCGCAATGTATCGACCAGAAGTACCCACGGATCCTTGGGGTCCGGATTACTCAGCAGTTGACGCGTGAGTTCGAGCACGCCTAGCGCCTAACGGTTGAGCTGAGCGAACACTGCGAACGCGCCCTTCGTCCCAGAAGTCGATCATGGGTTCACGCCTGGTTGTGGCAGTTGGATGTCGCCTAACAACATGGCGATCAGCTGCCGGCGCAGCCGGTCCGCTGCATCGCCGGGTTAGACCGCTGGTTTGACTACTTCGCGTCGTCACCCTCCTGAGGGCTCATGCTGTGCATGGCCGCACCGGTCTGTATGACCGCGGCACGCGCGGCTCTGCGACGTCGGAAATACCACCACACCAACCCGGCCAACGCAACCATCAGCAACACGGCGCCGGCGCCCACGACCATCAATTGGCGGTTCGGATTCATGACCACCCACTTGCCATGTTTCGTGTAGAAACCGTTGAAGGTCCGCAGCGTGTCGGGTAACGAGAGCAGGTCCTCCTTCGTCAAGGGCAGCGTACGCTCGTGCGGATGATAGGTGGACTGCCAAGGGAACAGCTCCTCCTCACGGTTCATCTCGATGTGCGCGCCGAGAACGTGAGTGATCGGACGACTTCTGATGAAATCCGCGACTCGCTGCGCGCTCGCCAGGTACTCATCGCTGTCGTCGACGAGCAGGCGACCCGGCAATAAAAAATCTCCTGAAAAGAAGAGGCCCGTGTTGCGGTCGTAGAACGCGACGTGCGTAGGGTCGTGACCCGGCGTGGGAATCACGTCTATGGTTCGATCACCAAGCTCCACTTGCGCCAATCCTTCGGGCCAACTGTTGAAGCCGAAGTGCATGCGCACGTCTTCTAAGAACGCCGGCACCACTTGAACGCCGGGCAGATTCGCGAACTGCGGGTCTCCGGCGCGATGATCCAGATGACGATGGGTATGTAGAACCTGCAGCGGCATCTTCGAGGCCCCCACCATCGGCAGCAGACCCATCACCGTGTTCGCCAGCGGCATCTCTTTCGGGTCCTCGACAGCGCCGGTATCGATGAGCAGCGCCTTTGATGAGCCCAGCAGGAGATAGATGAAAGGCGCCTCGAAAGTCGCGCACAGACTCTCGCGCAGGATAAATGTCTGGGCGTTGTACTGGTGTACCTGAATAGGCGCTTGCGGTGGGCCGGCCTCGCAATGCTCCGCGCCCTCGCTCCATTTCATGTCCAGGGAGCCGGGTGCGAGCTGCGCCGATGCGGGTTGTCCCGAAACCAGCAGACCGAACCAAAGCATCATTAAGATCCACGGCGTCGTCCTATTCATCATGGACCGCCCTGCCATCCGGCGCGAAAAGATAAGCCTAATAGACATCGACGAAGTCATTGGCCTCGATCTCGAGCGAGGTATTAGGCCTCATCGCAGTTGACATGACATCACCACATCATGATGAGCGTGTTCGCCCGAGCCCACAATATGACAGCCAATCGCCGTGAAGCCATGCTTACGGTAGAAGGCCATGCCACGCAGATTGTGCTCTGAGACACCAAGCCATACGACATCGTGCTCTTTGCTTCGCGCATAGCCCAGAACGGCATCCATCAACTTGGCCGCAATTCCGGTGCCATGGAAAGATGGCAAGACAAACAGCTGCCAGAGCTGAATCGGGTTTCGCGCCGGGACCGCCGGATGCGCCTGTCGCTGTAGGATTGAGAACCCGACAACTGAGTCTCGTGCCTGAGCGACGTAAACCAGATCTTCACTAGTCACCAACAGCTCCTCAAGCTGCCGCAGATCGGTGTGCTGCTCCGGTATGACCGCGTCTCGAACGGCCGCCAACAGCGGTGCATCAGCCCTTTGCGCCCTTCGAACCAGCGTGCCGTCGCTGTCCATGAGGCCTAACGGTTGAGCTGAGCGCCGCGCGCGCTGCTGTATGAGCTTGGCACTTTATCCCTCACGCGTGCGCTCCAGCGAGGTGTTAGACGACAACACGTACGTCAACGCGGTGACCAACCCAACCACAAACCATGCCGAGGAAAGGACGGCAACGGCTTTGTCGTGATTGAAATGCGGCGAGTGGCCGACGAAGAGAGCACCTAGCAAGAATCCGAGGAAGGAGCCGCCAATAGCGACAAGAAGAGTGAACGAAGGCGCCTGCAACCTGGTACTGACCAGCTTAAACGCCGGTGCGGCCAACAACCCCAATACTGCGCCCTCGAAGATTGGGGCAACAAGTACTGGCCACAGAGACAGCTCGCGATAGTCAATTGCGATGTAGATGATCGAAGCTATGGCTGTTGCAGCCATGGCGGCGATCGCTCCCAACAACGATAGTATTGAGAAATTGACGCGCCAGGAGAGAGACCGCGCTGATGGCCAGAACAAGAACAATCAGTGCGATGAACGACGTGGTCATTGTCGTCTAACTATAAGTAGACCGCAGAAATGCGGCTTTCAATCGCGTCAGAAGTGACGGATAACACAGACGCTTCCTCGTAAGACCCTGATTCCACTTCACCATGTGACGCCTAACAGGTCAACGCTTGGTTTGCCATCCCGTGGCCACCCCACCCCGATCCTGGACACAGTCCGGGCCGCGATTGGTCTGCGGCACTACAGTTATCGAACCGAAGAGACTTATGTCGACTGGATTCGACGCTTCATACATTTCAGCGGCAGGCAAATACCCGGGTGCGCACCTTGACTGGGGGCTGGCAATTGTCGCTTACCTCGTAGTCGCCCGTTCCGTCGGCAATCAAGGCTCGCGTATCCCCGGTGAGACGGTAGATCGCGAAATCAAGTGACTCCGAGGTCGCCTGCATTGACGTCAGCAGACACACAAGCATCGCTGGTGAAAAGCGCATACGTCGCTCCCAATTCAAGAACGCTGCGAACTGCTTCCACGGGTTCTACGGTGAGTCACCCTCACGGGTTGCCAGCCACTTCTCGAGGCGGATCGCATCCTCGACACCGGAGTAGTACCCCTTGCTGATGACCTGCTCGTGATAGCCGTGCTCGCCGTAGAAATTGCGTGCAGCAACATTCACGCGCCGGCATTCGACATGGACTCGTTGCAGGCCCGCGGCCCGCGCCACTTCTTCGAGCCAGCTCAACATGGTGCTGCCCAAGCCCTGACGCTGCTGCGAGCGACGCACGGCGAACAGCAGCAGGTGGGCGGCATCTTCGCGGTAACTCATGATGCCGAAGGCAGCAATGCTGCCGTTCTCGCGGATGATGGCCACATTGGTATTGGGATCGAGGATTGACCGGCGCACGCGCGCCTCGTTCCAGCTCCAGCCCAGGCCACGCTCGATCTCGTCCCGTGACATCGCGGCGATGGCCGCGGCATCACCCGCTGTGGCCAGCGCCACCCTACTCGAACCAGATTTCGATCTCGTAGCCATCCGGATCCGCCACGTAGGCAAATGGAAAGCCGGGCGCGAACTCACCGCGGCGCAGCAGCTCCCCGCCGGCCTTCAGCACCTCATCCACGGCGCGATCGATGTCCGCCGACTGCTTGAGGCGAAAGCCGAAATGATCGATGCCGGCGCGCATGCCGGCCTTCTGCCGATTCCGCTCGAATGCCAGCACATCGTGGGGGCCCGGTCCCTGCACCTGGATCTGCTCGTCGTCGCGGTAGTACTCCTTCACACCAAACACGCGGCTGTAGAACTCGAGCGATCGCTGCGGATCGGCGACCGCGAGGCTGATGTGAGTGAGGCCGTAAGTTTCAACCATCGACGAAGATTCCAAACGCGGACGAACACCAGGACGACGAGATACGCGACGGAAAACAGGATTGCCGAAAACAGCACGCCCAGGACCACGACGCGCCCCCAGGAGTGCAGCGTTCCGCCAGCGACCTGGTGCCGTTCGAGCATCTTGCCAAATTGTGCTTCAGACAATGCGCGCAGCGTGATTGCGCCGACGACCGCGGAAACAATCATCGCGCCGAAGTCCGACAAGTCCCCGGGCAGCGCTGCCATGACACCCAGCAGCACGACAGACCCGGCAATGGACCAGCCGATGGCCCGGCGGGAATGGTCATCCTGGCCCATCGCCCGGTAGTTGGCCGCCATCATCCACCCGCCCGCCAGCACGGTGCCGAGAAGGGTCGCGGTCGCGATCTGATTGACCGAGTAGACCAGCGCGATCGCCGGGACTTCGATCGGCCCGGCCAACTTCGCGTCAGCGACGCTGGCCTTGGGAGGTGCGTACGGATTGCTTTCCATGCGCGGTCACGCGATGCCGTCGCCCGCGGTGACGGCGCGTCCGAACCATTGTAGTTCCGCCGCGCTCGAGGCGACATTGCCGATGAGGAGCATCGCGGGGGGCTTTAGTTTTTGCATCACGGCGTCGCGCTGCAGGGTCTCCACCGACGAGGTGATCACGCGCTGCTCGGCGCGGCTTGCGTTCTCGATGAACACTGCCGGCGTTTCGCCACGGACCCCGCATTGCAGGAGCTTGTCGCGCAGCGGCGCGAGCCTGCCCACGCTCATGTAGAACGCCAGGGTTTCACGACCGGCAGCGAGATCCGAGAAGTCGAACTGCGCGAGTTGTTCGTCACTGTTGCCGGTCAGGAAACGCACCGCCTGCGCATGGCGTCGGTCGGTCAGCGGCACGCCGGCGTACGCCCCCGCGGCGATCGCCGCGGTGATACCCGGAATGACCTCGAAGGAGACGCCATGGGCGCGCAGGAAGTCGATCTCCTCGCCGCCGCGGCCGAACACGAAAGGATCGCCACCCTTGAGGCGCACGACGTACTCACCGCGCTGCGCATGTTCGACCAGTAGTTTGTTGATCTCTTCCTGCGTGGCGCCGCCGCCGCCCACGAACTTGCCCACGTCGAAGCGCGCCGCATCGCGGCGCGCGAGCTCGAGCACTTCGGGAGAGACGAGCCGGTCGTGCACGATGAGGTCGGCTTCCTGCAGCGCGCGCAGGCCCTGCAGCGTCATGAGGCCGGCATTGCCGGGCCCGGCGCCCACCAGCACGACATGACCGCGCGGAATCGAAGCGCTGTCGTCGAGCGCCTTCCGCGTCATCTGATCCGCGCTGTCGGCGCGGCCGGCACGCAGCGCCGCGGCCACGGGTCCGGTGAGCATCCAGGTGAGAAACCGCCGGCGCGCGCCGATATCCGCGAAGCGCGCCTTGACGCGCTCGCGCCAGCGATCGGCAAAGGCGGCCAGCGAACCGAGAGATCCATCCAGCAGGGTTTCGAGCCGCTCGCGAATCAGTCGCGCCAGCACCGGGGAAGTGCCGCCGGTCGAGATCGCGATCTGCACCGGCGAGCGATCGATGATGGCCGGCATGATGAAGCTCGACAGCGCCCGGTCGTCCACCACGTTGCAGGGAATGCGCGCCGCATTCGCGGCCGCCGCCACCGCGGCATTCACGGCGCGATCGTTGGTCGCGGCCACCACGATCCACATGCCTTCGATATCCGCTGCCGCAAACTCGCGCGCATGATGTTGGAACGCACCGCGCGCCAGCGCGGCGGTGAGCTCCACACCGAGCGCGGGTGCAACCACCGTGACGACGGCCTGTGCCTCGGACAACAGGCTGAACTTGCGCGCGGCGACCTCGCCGCCACCCACGAGCAGCACCGGTTTGCCGGCGAGATCGAGGAATAGCGGGAAGTAGAGCATGACTAGAAGCCCAGGCCGCGCGCCAGGCGCGCGCCGTAGGTGATGATGTAACTCGCGCCAGCGCGCCGCAGGTTGTACCAGCTCTCGATCAGCGCGGCGTTGAAGTCGACAAACTTCGATTCGGCGAGCAGCACCAGCGAGGTGTATTCGCCGCTCACCTGGTAGGCGCCCACGGGAAGCCCCGTCTGTTCATTGATGGGCCGGATCAGATCGGCCGAGGGCTGACCGGGCTTGACCATCAGCAGGTCCGCGCCCTCCTCGGCGCAACGCCGGCTCGACGCGAGCGCATCGCTGCGGTTGCGCACATCGAGCTGGTAGCTCTTGCGATCGCCGAATTGCGGCGCCGAGTCCGCGGCGTCGCGGAACGGCCCGTAGAAATTGCTGGCGAACTTGGTGCTGTAACTCATGATGGGTGCGAGGTCGAAGCCCGCGGTGTCGAGCGAGGCGCGCAGGTGCGCGACGCGGCCGTCGTTCATGTCCGAGGGCGAGATACCGTCGGCGCCGGCCTTCACATAGGTGAGTCCCAGCGTGGCGAGCGCGGCATGCGTGGCCGCCAGGTCCTGGCGCCCGCGCGAATCGTGCACGCAGCAGTGACCAGTCTCCGTAAAACTGCACAGGCAGGTATCGACCCAGATCGCGGCCTCACTACCGGCGCGCTGCCGCAGCTTCTGCAGGGCCGTGCCCACGAACTCGGCGGCGAAGCTGCGATTCGATTTCTTCGCCGGCACCGGGAACAGCAGGAACTGTCGCACGCCCGCCGCCAGGTCCTTGTCGAACTGGGCCAGGAGCGAGTCGAGGGTATGGCGCGAATTGCCGGGCAGACCCGCCAGCGGTTCTTCGGCGGCGATGCCGTCGACCAGGAACAGCGGCTGGATGAGCTGGCTCTGGCCGAAACCAATCTCGGACACCATGTCCCGAAGTGCCGCTGTGGCTCGCAATCTCTGCAGTCGTTTCATTGCCAGTTACCGTGCCAGTCGCCGGGGGTTTCGTCCAGCCTAACGCCGCCTTCCGGCCGGAATGTCACGACTCGTTCACGGCTGGATCGCCAGGGCGCGGGCGTGGGCGGACCCCCGAGACCTATGCCGTTGGAAGGGAGCAGAAGCGCAACGCGCTTTTTCAGCCTTCGAGGCCGTGAATGCCGCACTCGCGCTTCAGCCCCGCGAAGCGCAATTCCTCGGCGGAATCCACTTCGTGCAGCGCCTTGGTCGAGTGCCAGTCGCCGATGGACACGTAGCCCTTGTCCCAGAGCGGGTGATACGGCAATCCGTGCGCCTTGAGATAGAGATAGATGTCGCGATCCGACCAGTCGAAGATGGGATGCACCTTGAAGCGGCCATCGCGCACTTCGAGGGGATTCAACGCGGCGCGGCTCGCGGACTGGCTGCGCCGCAGGCCCGCAAACCAGGTCGCGATCTTCAGCGCGGCCAGCGAGCGGCGCATGGGTTCGATCTTGCGCAACTCGAGATACCGGTCGAGACCCTCGCGGCCCTGTTCCCAGAGCTTGCCGTGCTGCGCTTCGAATTCGGCCACCGACTGCGGGCTCGAGAAGCGCTGGATGTTGAGCGAAAGCTGCCGGGTGAGCTGTTCGATGAATTGATAGGTCTCGGGGAAAAGATAGCCGGTGTCGATGAGGATCACCGGGATGTCGGGATCCTCACGAGTCACGAGGTGAAGCGTCACGGCGGCCTGCGCACCGAAGCTCGACGACAACGCGAACGGACCCGGAAGATTCTCGAGCGACCAGCGCACGCGCGTAGTGGCGTCGACCGAGGCCAGCCACTCGTTGATGCGCGCGGCGGCGGCGGCATCCTGCGCGAACTCGGCCGGCGTCAATGCGAGCCGTGGCACGCTGGCCTGGGTCCCGTCGAAATCATTGATCACGTTGCGCGCCAAGGAATTCATGGCTCAATTCTTGAGCTCACCCGCGCGCCAGAGGAAATCACCAAATCTTTCATCCTTATGCCTTTGCGCCGCATAACGCGCGAACAGCTCGTCCAGAACCGCCAGGATGGCGTTTTCGTCGATGTTGTCGCGATAGATGACGTTCAGGCGCTCGCCGGTGGCGTCGCCGCCGAGCCGCAGCGTGTAGCGCCCCGGGGCGCGGCCGATCAGCCCGATCTCGGCGAGATACGGCCGGGCACAACCGTTGGGGCACCCGGTAATACGCACCGTGAGCGGAATCTCCTTCATGTTCTGCTTCACCAGCAATTCTTCGACACGCTCGACGAAGGTCGGCAGGTAACGCTCGGCCTCGGCCATGGCGAGACCGCAGGTGGGCAGCGCCACGCAGGCCAGCGCGTCGCGCCGCAGCGGGGTGGTGAACAGCGCGCGGCCGAGTCCGTGATCGGCCACGATCTGGTCGATCTTCATGCACTCGCCCTGCGGCACGTTCGCGATGATGAGGTTCTGGTTGGGCGTCAGGCGGAAATCGCCCTGGTGCATGGCGGCGATTTTCTCGAGACCCGTCAGGTGCATGGCGCCCGGGCGATCCGCGACGCGCCCGGATTCGATGCGCAGCGTGAGGTGCCAGCGTCCATCGTGACCGCGCAGCCAGCCAAAGCGATCACCCTGCGTGGTGAATTTGTACGGGCGGGCCGGTTCGAGCGCGAATCCCAGGCGCTTGAACAGTTCGCCCTTGAACCAGTCGACGCCACGATCGGCGATGGTGTATTTGAGCCGCGCGTGTTTGCGTTCGGTGCGATCGCCGTAGTCGCGCTGGATCATGACCACGGTTTCCGCGACCTTGAGCACCTGGTCCGGGGTCAGGAAGCCGATGACGTCGGCGAGCCGCGGATAGGTCTCGGGCTCACCGTGCGTGGCGCCGAGCCCGCCGCCCACCACCAGGTTGAAACCGAGCACCGAGCCTTCCTCGAGGCCTTCGTGATCGAGGATCGCAATGAAGCCGAGATCCTGCGAGAACACGTCGACGTCGTTGTGCGGCGGAACAACAATGGCGGTCTTGAACTTGCGCGGTAGATAGACCGGCCCGAGGATGGGCTCCTCTTCCGGCGGACCGGTGAGCTTCTCGCCGTCCAGCCAGATCTCGTGGTAGGCGCGGGACTTCGGCTTCAGGTGCTCGGAGAGACTTCTTCGCCCACTCGTAGACTTCTTCGTGCAGGCGCGTCTCGACCGGGTTGGCGCTCGCCATGACATTGCGATTCACGTCACCGCAGGCGGCGATGGAATCGATCAACGCGGCGTTCATCGCCTGCATGGTCTTCTTGAGATCCTTCTTGATCACGCCGTGGACCTGGAAGGCCTGGCGCGTGGTCAGGCGCAGCGTCTGGTTGGCGTAGGTGCGCGCCAGGCTCGACAGCGCCAGCCATTGTTTGGGCGTCACCACGCCGCCCGGCAGGCGCGTACGGATCATGAAGCTGTAGGCGGGCTCGAGTTTCTGGTGTTCGCGTTCGGCGCGCAGGTCGCGATCGTCCTGCATGTAGCTGCCGTGGAACTTGATGAGCTGCGTATCCGACTCGCGGATCGCGCCGGTCAGTGGATCGTGCAGGCTTTCGACCAGCGTGCCACGCAGGCCGCGCGAAGCCTTCTTGATGGTTTCGACCGGCGATTCCGGCTTCGCCCCTTGTTGGACCGCGACCGGTCTTTCCAGGACTTCAGTAGACATCGCGCAGGTACCGTCCGTCGGCAGTCAGTTCAGCCACCCAGGCCTGGGCGTCGTCCGCGTCCATGCCGCCCTGCTCGCGCACGATGTCGAGCAGCGCCGCGTGCACGTCCGGCGCCATCGAGGTCGCGTCACCGCACACGTAGAAACTGGCGCCATTCGACAGCCAGTTGAACAGCTCCTTGGCGTTTTCCCTCAAGCGCTGCTGCACGTAGATCTTCTGCTGCTGGTCGCGCGAGAAGGCCACGTCGACCCGGTGCAGCGATTTGCGCTTCAACGCCTGCTGCCATTCGAGTTGATAGAGGAAATCGTGATACAGCGAACGGCCGCCATAGAACAGCCAGTTGCGTCCCGTCGCGCCGGTGGCCTCGCGCTCCTGCAGGAAACCGCGGAACGGCGCGACGCCGGTTCCCGGTCCCACCATGATCATGTCGCGCGCCATGTCGGCCGGCACGCGGAAGCGCTCGTTACGTTCGATCCACACCTGCACGTTCGAATCCACCGGCGTCCTGACCACGAAATCCGACGCGGCGCCGGCCAGCAACTTGCGATCCGTATCGCTGCCGACAATGGCCACGGTGAGATGTGCTTCGTCGCCGACAGCCGCGGGACTGGACGCGATGGAGTACACGCGGCCGGTGACCGGACGCAGCGCGGCGATCAACGCCTCCGGCGTCCAGTCGGCCGGGTACTTCGCGAGCACGTCGGACACCTGCGAAGTCTCGGTGAACTTGGCTAGCGCCGAGCTGAGTTGCGTGCGGTCGAGCAGCTCCGACAGATCCGCCTTGCTGCGTTCGGCGACCGTGACCAGCAGCGGACGCGCGATACGCGTCAGCTCGCGCTCGTCGCGCAGCCATTCGAGCAGCGTATGCGTGGCGCCCTCGTGCGTCACCGGAGCGCTGGCATCGAGCCGGGTCGCCTCGAGCACCGCCTCGATGGCCGAATCCGGATTGCGATGCACGATGCCCAGTGCAGTCGCCCGGCTTGTAGAGCTTTCCGAGGCCGGGGAACGAGAGCTCGACGTGACGAACTTCGCGCAGCGCACCGCGACCGACAATGCGCTGGTTGGCCAGCATTTCGGCGATGGCCGGCTGGGCTCGCGTCAGTTCGGCGACCGCCGGCGCCTGCGCGGCGGCGGGCAGTGCGGCGACGACTCCGCCCGCCGGCTTGAGCTTGTCGGCATGTTCGCGCACGCGCGCCAGGGCGTCGTCGGCCCAGGTCGTGGCCAGCTTCTCGAAGTCCACGTCGCAGTCGACACGCGGCAGCAGCCGCTTGGCGCCGAGCTTGGCGAGGCGCTCGTCGACCACGCGTCCGGCCTCGCAGAATTTCGGATAACTCGAATCGCCGAGCGCCAGCACCGAGTATTGCAACTCCGGCAGCTGCGGCGCCCGCTTGGTGCCGAGGAATTCATAGATGCCGCGGGCTTCGTCCGGCGGATCGCCGTCGCCATGCGTGCTGATGACAATGTACAGCAGCTTTTCCTTGGCGATTTCGCGCGGCTGGTAGTCGCCGGCCTTCACCATGCGTGCCTGCACGCCCGCGGCCTGCACGGCCGCCAGCAACTTCTCGGAAATCTTGCGGCCGTTGCCGGTGTGCGAGGCCGAAATGATGGTGAGCGACGGCGCGGCCTGCGCGGCTGGCGCCAGCGCGGCTGGTGCCGCACTCCCGAGCGGTGCGCCAAGCACATGGCCCTGGATGGCGGGGACACCGCTCGGCGTGGCGGCCGCGACGCCCGCGAAGTAACCACTCAGCCACAGCAGCTGTTCGCGATCGAGGCCGGTGGCGAGCTGCGTGAGCAGACCCCGGCGCTCGTCCGGAATCGGAAACTTGCCCTGCAGGATGACGGCACCGTTGCTCATAGACCGGGATCCGCCTGGTGCAGGAAGCCTTTGTTTTCCAGGTAGCGCAGTACCTGCTCGACGGCCGCGCTGATGCTCACCTTGGCGGTGTCGAGTGTGAGCTGTGGATTGACCGGCGCTTCATAAGGCGAATCGATGCCGGTGAAATTCCGGATCTGTCCGGCGCGCGCCTTGGCGTACAGGCCCTTCGTATCGCGTTTTTCGCACTCCTCCAGCGGCGTCGAGACGTACACCTCGATGAACTGCGCGTCGCCGATACGCTTGCGGATCTGGTCACGATCGGCGCGGAACGGCGAGATGAAGGCCGTGATGACGAGCAGTCCGGCGTCGACGAACAGGGCGGACACCTCGCCGATACGGCGGATGTTCTCCACGCGGCCCGCTTCCGAGAAGTCGAGATCCTTGTTGAGCCCGTGACGGATGTTGTCGCCGTCCAGCAGATAGGAGTGGTGGCCGCGTTGCACCAGCGCCTGCTCGAGCGCGTTGGCGACCGTCGACTTGCCCGCACCCGAAAGGCCCGTGAACCACACCACGGCCGGTTTCTGATTCTTCTGGTTGGCGCGCACCGCGGCGGTGACGCGCGTCGGCTGCCAGACCACGTCGGTGTTCGCACGCGTGGAATGCATGGGCGCAATGACCATGCCCGCGCCGACGGTGCCGAAGTGCAGCAGGTCGATGATGATGAACGAGCCCGTGGCGCGGCTCATCTTGTAGTCATCGATGGCCACCGGCTCCTCGAGCGCGATGCGCACGCGCGCCAGTCCATTGAGATCGAGCGTCTCGGCTTCGCGTGTCGTCAGATCGTTGACGTCGATGCGGTGCTGGATCGAGTCGACCAGGCCCTTGACGTAGCGGCTGCCGATCTTGAGTTCGTAGCGCTTGCCGGGCAGCAGCGGCGTCTCACCCATCCAGATCAGGTGCGCGTCGAAGGTGCGCGCCAGTGTCGGGCGATGTTCCGCATGCACCAGCACGTCGCCGCGCGACAGATCGATTTCGTCCGCCAGCACGATGGTCACGGCCTGTCCGGCGCCGGCCTTCTCGAGCGGTCCATCGGCAGTGGTGATTTCGCTCACCTTGCTGGACTTGCGCGAAGGCAGCGCCAGCACGGCGTCGCCCACCGAGATCTCGCCGCTGGCGATGGTGCCCGCATATCCACGGAAATTGGCGTCCGGGCGATTCACGTACTGAATCGGGAAACGCAGCTCCTTCAATCCGTCGTCGCGCACCACCTCGATGCCTTCGAGCGCCTCGAGCAGCGTGCGACCGGAATACCACGGCGTTTCCTTGGTGCCGCGCGCCACGACGTTCACGCCGTGTAATGCGCCCACCGGAATCACCTCGACGCTGGTGACGCCCAGCTTGTTGGCGTAGGCGACGAACTCGGCGGCGATGCTGTCGAATTTCGCGCGGTCGTAGCCGATGCGATCCATCTTGTTGACCGCAAGGATGACGGTCTGCACGCCGAGGAGAGAGACGATGTGCGTATGACGGCGCGTCTGCACGCGCACGCCCTTCTCCGCATCGACCAGCACCACGGCGGCCTCGGCCGTCGACGCGCCGGTGGCCATGTTGCGCGTGTACTGCTCGTGACCCGGGCAATCGGCCACGATGAATTTGCGTTTCGGAGTCTGAAAGTAGCGATACGCCACGTCGATGGTGATGCCCTGCTCGCGCTCTGCCTGCAGGCCATCGACGAGCAGCGCCAGGTCGGGCACTTCTCCCGTAGTGCCCCAGCGGCGGCTGTCGTCGGCCACCGCCGAGAGCTGGTCGTCGAACACCTGGCGCGTGTCGTGCAGCAGGCGACCGATCAGCGTGCTCTTGCCGTCGTCGACCGAGCCGCAGGTGATGAAACGCAGCAGCTCGATTTCGCGCTGCTGCGCGAGGAATTCTTCCAGCGTGCGGGGCGTTGCAGAAGGCGCCACTTTGTTGGTGATGGCGGCCATTTCAAAAATACCCTTCCCGCTTGCGGTTCTCCATCGCCGCGGCGGAATCCGCGTCGATGGCGCGGCTCTGGCGCTCCGAGGTGGTGGTGCGCAGCATCTCTTCGATGATGGCGGGCACGGTGTCGGCCTTCGATACCTGCGCACCGGTCAGCGGATAGCAACCCAGCGAACGGAAACGCACCGTCTCGAGGTGCGGCTTCTCACCGGTCTTGAGCGGCATGCGATCGTCGTCGACCATGATCTTGAGACCGTCGCGCTCGACCACCGGACGCGGCTTGGCAAAGTACAGCGGCACCACCGGGATGTTCTCGGTGTGGATGTAGGTCCAGATGTCGACCTCGGTCCAGTTCGACAGCGGGAACACACGGATGCTGTCGCCCTTGCGCAGGCGACCGTTGTAGAGATTCCACAGTTCCGGGCGCTGGTTCTTCGGATCCCAGCGATGTTGCGAATCGCGGAAGCTGAACACGCGCTCCTTGGCGCGGGATTTCTCTTCGTCGCGGCGCGCGCCACCGATGGCGGCATCGCAACCGTACTTGTCGAGCGCTGCCTTGAGCGCCTCGGTCTTCATGATGTCGGTGTAGCGGCCGCCATGCGTGAACGGCGTGACGCCCGCGGCCTTGCCCGTCTCGTTGGTGTAGACGATGAGCTCGGCGTTCAGTCGCTTCGCGGTCTCGTCACGGAAGGAAATCATTTCCTTGAACTTCCAGCCGGTGTCGATGTGCAGCAGCGGGAAGGGAATGCGCCCGGGGAAGAACGCCTTGCGCGCCAGGTGCAGCAGTACCGAGGAGTCCTTGCCGATCGAGTACATCAGCAGTGGCTTGGCGAACTCCGCCGCCACCTCGCGCAGGATGTGGATGCTTTCCGCTTCGAGACGCGCCAGGTGGGTCAGGTGCGTCGGCCGTGCGGCCGCGCCCGTGCCACGGCGGGGAGCCGGGACGGGTTTCAAAGGTGTAACCAACTGTACCTGGGCAAGCATCTAGACCTTTCCGCAAGCGTAAGAAGCCGGCCATGGGGCCGGCATAACGAAGTGCGTAGGACTCTAGCCAGTTGGCTACGGGTGCCGGAAAGCACTTTTGGTTATGCAGCAATAACAGCCGGGTTACAGGCCGGGTGCAGTTTTCTATTTGAGGCTCAAAGCCTTACGGAGCTCGGCAGCGGTCATTCCCCGCACGTAGACGGCCGTACCGACGTCAAATTCACGCGCCCGTGCAAGTCCTCCGACGGCCACGGGGTCAAATCCGGCGTCGCGCACCAACTGCTCGGCGACTTTCATGGCTTGTGGATCGTCGGCGGCCAGAGGGATGCCCAGCTTTTCGGGCTTTTCGAAGGCCTGGTTGGCCAGCGGACCTGAGTTGATGGCATTGAAGGCGCGCACCAGGCGGGTACCGGGCAGGTATTCGGCCGAGGCCACTCCCGTGCCGCGTTTGCGGTCTCGCACTGCCATGTCGCCATCGCGGCCGGGGTACGGATTGCCGGTGTCCAACACCACCTTGCCCTTGAGTTCGGTGGCGAGGTCGCGTCCCACTTGAGGGGTAGCGAAATATGGAATCGAGATCAGCACCACTTCCCCGAAGGCCGCGGCTTCGCGGGGAGTTCCCACATTAACGTTCGACCCGATCTCGGCCGCGAGCGACCGCAGCTCTTCCGGATGGCGCGACGAGATCAGCAGCTCATGTCCTGCCGCACCCCAATGCCGGGCCAGCGCTCCGCCGATCTCTCCTGTGCCGATGATGCCGATCTTCATCGGGTTCGCGGTCTTCGGCACCGGAGTGTCGGCGGAGCAGGCAACGGCAGGTAGTAAGGCAGCTAACAGCAGCGCGGCGGCAATCTTCATCGAGCGGCTCCCGGTGATTGGCGGACGTTGCTTGGATGTGCCCGCAGCACTGGAGTTTCCGGGACGCGATAGTGTGAGGCGCGTTGCGGCGAAACGAGTCAGGTCATGTCGCGGTGAGTCAGCTCTTGTCGACTCGGGAAAGCCGGAAGAGATCCGAGTGAACCACCTTGCTGTCGGTCTTGACGGGCGTCGGCGGCCGTCGCACCCGCGCACCGGGCCCAGCCCGGATGGCGGAATCGTCGGTACTGAGCAGCTGAACCGAGCCGTCGCGATGGTAGGCCAGGGCGTTTCCATGCTCGGCCTTGGCGAGATTCTTGGCGCGCTGCAAGCTCGCCAGGACCTCCTCCTGTGATCTGACGCGCTCCGGATCGACCAGTACGGCGCCGATCGAAAGGGTGAGCAACGGAAAATGCCGTTCTAGTCCGTCGCGATCCAGTGAGGTGAATCCGCACTGCGCCCGGTGTGCGTCCGAATAGAAATTCGCGATGGACGCGCTGAATCCCTCGAAAAGATCCTGCAACCGGGCGTGCCAGTCCAGGTTCCTCAGCATGAGGATGAAATCGTCGCCACCGATATGGCCGACAAAATCCGTCCCCTCCTGGGCTGCGCGCCGAAACAGGTCGGCCACGTGCAGCAACACCTGGTCGCCCTGACGGTAGCCGTACTCATCGTTGAATGGCTTGAAGTAGTCCAGGTCCCCGTGGCACACAACGAAAGGAGCACGCAGCGCCAGCAGCCGGAACAATTCCTCGCCGATCCTGCGATTGCCGGGCAGCTGGGTGAGCGGATTGCTCTGCTTGGCGGCCTCGAGCTGATGCGCAGTGATCTGTCGCAGCAGGTCGATCGTGCGCCCAATTCCCAGGTAGCTCCCGTGGCGCGCGATGATGAAATCTTCATTGACGCGTGACTGCCCGGAGTTCGTCACCAACCGGCTGACCTGGTCGAGGCGCGCGCGTGCGTCCACCACGAGCGGATGGGCCTCCATGACGCGCGTGACTGGCTTGCGGTTGTAGATCTCCGGATACAGGGGCTTGCTGAGCAGTGTGAGCAGTTTGTCCCGGCGGACGATGCCGATAGGTTGTGTGTTTTCGACGACGACGATGCAATCCCAATCGCGGTTTTCCTGAAATCGCACCACGACTTCTTCGACCTTCACGCTCGACGAAACCGCGGGACGCGCAATCAGCAGCCCTTCTGCGCAATTCATCGAGGGCGCCGGCTCCTCGGTCGAACTGGGCCTGGGAACGTTGACGTGCCGCAAAGGCATCGGTTCGGGCTTGCCCAGGAAATAGCCCTGCAGGTAGTCGACCCCCATGGCGCTCAGCAGCTCACACTGGCTGGCTCTCTCCACGGATTCGGCGATGACGCGGCTGCCCATGACGTGCGCGATGTCGAGCAGCGACCGCAACATTTCCGCGGTCACCGAGTCCGCTTCGATGCGGTCGATGAAGTAGCGATCGATCTTGACGAACTCCGGTCGCAACTCCGACCAGATTTTCAGTCCCGAGGTCCCTGCACCGAGATCATCGATGGCAATCTGGCACCCCAACTCGCGCAGCGGCTCGACGGCTTTCAGGATTGCCGCTGGTTCCCGCGACGGTCCGTGTTCGGTGATTTCCAGCACGATCTCGCTGGCGGACAGCTTCCCACGTGCCAGCACCACCTCGATCCTGTGGGCCAGTTCGCCGCTGGCGAACAACGTCGCGGGCATCAAATTCACGAATATCTTGCCAGGCGTTCCGCTCTCGCGATATCGCGTAAGCGCCAGCTCGATGCACAGCAGGTCCAGCTCCGACGCGCAATTTTCGGCGTCGGCCTGGGCGAACAAGTCGAGCGGGGAATTCCATGCGACACCCGCCGGGCCCCGCGTGAGTGCTTCGTGGCCGATGATGGACTGAGAGGATGAATCCCAGATCGGTTGAAAGTGGGTCGCGAACAGCCGGTTGTCCAAGAGCCGGCGTAGCTCCCCAGACGGCATGCGGCTCTCGGGTGACATGGTACGAATCGTACGTATGGCCGCCACGGCCCAACGTGAAGTCAGTCGCACGTCACGGGTTCGGATCATGAAGACGGCGGAATGGCATCACATATCGCCGCCGTGCCGAACCATTTCACCCAGATGACAAGCGCCGACTCAGTCGTAGCGCGGCACTTCGATGGCGGAGATGAGCTTTTCACGCGCGCCCGGGGTCGGCGCGGACAGGATGCGCTCGATGCGGTCGCGCGTCAGGTGCGGAGCCAGCAGCTGCATGAAGTCATAGGTGAAGCCGCGCAGCAGCGCGCCGGCGCGAAAACCGATCCAGGTGACGTGCTGCGGGAACAGATGCCCGGCCTCGATCACCACCAGGTCCTTCTCGTCCTCGGGCTCGATGGCCATGCTCGCCACCACGCCGACTCCGAGTCCCAGCCGCACGTAGGTCTTGATCACGTCCGCGTCGCGCGCGGTCAGCGACACGTTGGGCTCGAGACCGGCGCGCGCAAACTGCTGGTGCAGCGAAGAAGGCCCGGTGAAGCTGAACACGTAGGTCACCAGCGGATACTCGGCGAGCTGCTGCAGCGTGGGCCTGGACTCTTTCGCCAGCGGATGATCCTTGGGGACGATGATCTGCCGGTGCCAGGTGTAGATAGGCAGCAGCACGAAGTCCGGAAACTTTTCCTGGCTGCCGGTGTTGATGGCGAAGTCGATGCGATCGAGCGTCGCCATCTCGGCGATCTGGTCGGAAGTGCCCTGGTGCAGGTGCAGCTGCACGTCGGGATATTTGCCGCGGAAGTCGCGGATCACCCGCGGCAGCACGTAACGCGCCTGCGTGTGTGTCGTACCGATGGACAACGAACCGCGGTCGGCCTGCTTGAGATCCTTGGCCAGCGATTTGAGGGCCTGCGCCTCCCGCAGCATGCGCAGCGCGCGCGCCGCGACTTCTTCACCCGCGGGTGTCAGGCGCTTGAGCGCGCGTCCGTCGCGCACGAACAGCGTCAGGCCGAGCTCCTCTTCGAGGAGCCGGATCTGCTTGCTCACCCCGGGCTGCGAGGTGTGCAGCGCCTGGGCGGCGGTGGTGACATTGAGGCCGTTCTGGACGACGGCCGCGAGATAACGGAGTTGCTGCAGCTTCAAGGTTGCTCCTCTGGCTGCAGCATACCCGTTTTGTTAGTTGAGCTTGAGCTGGACGTCGACGCCGGCCGGCAGTTCGAGCTTCATGAGCGCATCCACCGTCTTGTCGGTGGGGTTCATGATGTCCATGATGCGCTTGTGCGTGCGCAGCTCGTACTGGTCACGCGCATCCTTGTCACCGTGCGGCGACACGAGCAGCGTGAATTTTTCCATCTTGGTCGGCAACGGAATCGGGCCCTTGACCGTGGCGCCGGTGCGCTTGGCGGTCTCGACGATTTCCCGGGCGGAGGTGTCGATCAGGCGATGATCGAACGCCTTGAGACGGATGCGGATGTTCTGATTGGCCATTTGACTGTTCCTTCTAAAGAGCGACTGCGTAGTTAGTTACGCAGCAGGGGTTTCGAACGGGGACTGGCTCCAATTTCGTCTGCGAAATTGGTGCCTGTCCCCTTTCCGGATTACTTCAATATCTTCGCGACGACGCCGGCACCGACCGTGCGGCCACCCTCGCGGATGGCGAAGCGCAGGCCTTCTTCCATCGCGATCGGGTTGATCAGCTGCACCGTCATTTTGATGTTGTCGCCCGGCATCACCATCTCGGTGTTACCCGGCAACTCGATCGTGCCGGTCACGTCCGTGGTGCGGAAGTAGAACTGCGGGCGGTAGCCCTTGAAGAACGGCGTATGACGGCCGCCCTCTTCCTTCGTCAGCACGTAGACCTCGCACTCAAAATCGGTGTGCGGGGTAATGGAACCCGGCTTGGCGAGCACCTGCCCGCGCTGCACTTCTTCGCGCTTCGTGCCACGCAGCAGCACGCCGACGTTGTCGCCCGCCTCACCCTGGTCGAGCAACTTGCGGAACATTTCCACGCCCGTGCAGATGGTCTTCTGGGTCGCGGCGATACCGATGATTTCGATTTCGTCGTTCACCTTGACGATGCCGCGCTCGATGCGGCCCGTGACCACCGTGCCACGGCCGGAGATCGAGAACACGTCTTCGACCGGCATCAGGAACGGCTTGTCGATCTCGCGCTTCGGCACCGGGATGTACTTGTCCATCTCCTCGACCAGCTTGATCACGGCCTTCACGCCGATGTCCGAAGTGTCACCTTCGAGCGCCTTGAGCGCCGAACCGATGATGATCGGGGTCTTGTCGCCGGGGAACTTGTAGACGGAGAGCAGTTCGCGCACTTCCAGCTCGACCAGCTCCAGCAGCTCCTTGTCGTCGACCATGTCGGCCTTGTTCATGAACACGACGATGTAGGGCACGCCGACCTGGCGGGCCAGCAGGATGTGTTCGCGGGTCTGCGGCATCGGGCCGTCGGCGGCACTGACGACCAGGATCGCTCCGTCCATCTGCGCCGCGCCGGTGATCATGTTCTTCACGTAGTCGGCATGTCCCGGGCAGTCGACGTGCGCGTAGTGGCGCGCCTTGGACTGGTACTCCACGTGGGCGGTGGAAATCGTGATGCCACGCGCCTTCTCTTCCGGCGCCTTGTCGATCTGGTCGTACGCCATGTACGAACCACCGTTGGTTTCCGCCATCACCTTCGTCAACGCCGCCGTCAGCGTCGTCTTGCCATGGTCGACGTGGCCGATCGTGCCCACGTTGACGTGCGGTTTGTTGCGTTCAAATTTTTCCTTCGACATGACGACGATCTCCTGAAAGTTTTTTCTAACTACTCATGTACACGGTTTCTTGCAAACCGCGATTGAATTCGTGGCGCGAGCCAGTGACAAGCCAATTACTTGTTGATGATGGAGTCAGCAATATTCGGTGGAACTTCCATGTACTTGGAAAATTCCATCGTGAAGGTCGCACGGCCCTGGCTCATCGAGCGCACACGGGTCGCGTAACCGAACATCTCGGAAAGCGGTACCTCCGCCGTGATCGTTTTCCCGGCGGGCGTGTCTTCGTTACCGTGGATCTGGCCGCGGCGTCGATTCAGATCGCCGATCACGTCGCCCATGTAATCCTCGGGCGTCACGACTTCGACCTTCATGATGGGTTCGAGGATCACCGGCTTCGCTTTGCGGAAGCCATCCTTGAAGCCGAAGATCGCGGCCATGCGGAAAGAAATTTCGTCCGAATCCACGTCGTGGTACGAGCCGTCGAACAGCGTGACCCGGGTATCGACCACCGGGTAGCCGGCCATCACGCCGGTCTCGAGAGCTTCCTTGATGCCTTTCTCGACCGCCGGAATGAATTCCTTCGGTACCGAGCCGCCGACGATGCCGTTGATGAATTCGTTGCCCTTGCCCTGTTCGTTGGGCTCGATCTTGAGCCACACGTGTCCGTACTGGCCGCGGCCGCCGGATTGCTTGACGTGTTTGCCTTCGCTCTCGATCCTGGCGCGCAGCGTTTCGCGATAAGCCACCTGCGGCTTGCCGACGTTGGCTTCGACCTTGAACTCGCGCCGCATGCGGTCGACGATGATTTCGAGGTGCAGCTCGCCCATGCCGGAGATGATGGTCTGGCCGGATTCTTCGTCGGTCGACACCTTGAACGAGGGGTCTTCCTTGGCGAGACGCTGCAGTGCGAGACCCATCTTTTCCTGGTCGGCCTTGGTCTTGGGCTCGACGGCGACCGAAATCACCGGAATCGGGATGACCATCTTCTCGAGCGTGATCACCTTCTCGAGGTCGCACAGCGTGTCGCCGGTGAATACGTCCTTGAGTCCCACGGCCGCGGCGATGTCGCCGGCGCGCACTTCCTTGATCTCGCTGCGCTCGTTGGCGTGCATCTGCAACAGACGTCCGATGCGTTCTTTCTTGTCCTTGGTAGGCACGTACACGGTATCGCCGGAGTTCAGCGTGCCGGAGTAGACCCGGAAGAAGGTGAGATTGCCGACGAAGGGATCGTTGAGAATCTTGAAAGCCAGCGCGGCGAACGGGTCTTCGTCGCGCGCGGTGCGCGTGATGGGCTCACCCTTCGAGCTCGTGCCCTTGGTGGGCGGCATGTCGATGGGCGACGGCATGAACTCGATGACCGCATCGAGCAGCGCCTGCACGCCCTTGTTCTTGAACGCCGTGCCGCACATGCACAGCACGATTTCGTTCTTGATCGAGCGCGCCTTCAGGCCGCGCTTGATGTCGTCGTCGGTGAGCGAGCCGCCGTTCAGATATTTCTCGGTGAGCGTGTCGTCGCCTTCCGCCGCGGCCTCGATCATGAGCGCGCGGTATTTCTCAGCCTCGGATTTCAGATCGGCCGGGATCTCGCGGAACTCGAACTTCATCCCCTGGGTTTCCATGTCCCAGTAGATGGCCTTCATCTTGACGAGGTCGACGACCCCTTCGAAGGCGTCCTCGGCACCGATCGGCAACTGGATGGGCACGGGGTTGGCGCGCAGGCGCGCGCGGATCATGTCGACCACGCGCAGGAAGTCCGCGCCGGCGCGATCCATCTTGTTGACGAAGGCGATGCGCGGCACGTTGTAGCGATTCATCTGCCGCCACACCGTCTCTGACTGCGGCTGCACGCCGGCGACGGAATCGAACAAGGCCACCGCGGAGTCGAGCACCCGCAGGCTGCGTTCCACCTCGATGGTGAAGTCCACGTGCCCGGGGGTATCGATGATGTTGATGCGGTGCTCGGGGAAGCTCTTGTCCATCCCCTTCCAGAAGCAGGTGGTCGCCGCGGACGTGATGGTGATGCCGCGTTCCTGTTCCTGTTCCATGTAGTCCATGACGGCCGCGCCGTCGTGGACTTCACCGATCTTGTGAGAGACGCCCGTGTAGAAAAGAATGCGCTCGGTCGTGGTCGTCTTCCCGGCGTCGATGTGCGCCGAGATTCCGATGTTCCGATAGCGTTCGATGGGCGTATTGCGCGGCATTACTCTCTCGAGAGCTCACTCTCTTACCAACGGTAATGAGCGAATGCCTTGTTCGCCTCTGCCATGCGATGGGTGTCTTCGCGCTTGCGCACGGCGGCACCGCGGTTCTCGGCGGCGTCCATGAGCTCGTGGGCGAGACGGAACGCCATCGACTTTTCGCTGCGCTCGCGCGCGGCTTCGATGAGCCAGCGCATGGCCAGCGTCTGGCGACGCTGCGAACGCACTTCGACCGGAACCTGGTAGGTGGCGCCGCCGACGCGGCGCGACTTCACTTCGACCACGGGCTTGACGTTGTCGAGCGCGGTGGTCAGCAGCGCAACCGCGTCCGTGTTGACCTTGCCGGTCTTCTCGACGATGCGGTCGATGGCGCCGTAGATGATGCGCTCGGCGGCGGACTTCTTGCCGCTCTGCATGACCACGTTCATGAACTTGGCCAGCATGTCGTTGTTGAACTTCGGGTCCGGCAGGATGTGACGGACCGGAGCTTGTGCACGTCGTGACATTAGTTTGCTCTCACTTTTACTGGCCTTACTTCTTCGCGCGCTTGGCGCCGTACTTGGAACGGCCCTGCTTGCGGTTGCCGACGCCCGCGCAATCGAGCGTGCCGCGCACGGTGTGATAGCGAACACCCGGGAGATCCTTGACGCGTCCGCCGCGGATCAGCACCACCGAGTGCTCCTGCAGGTTGTGGCCTTCGCCGCCGATGTACGAAGTGACTTCGTAACCGTTGACGAGACGCACACGCGCCACCTTGCGCATCGCCGAGTTCGGCTTCTTCGGCGTCGTCGCATAGACGCGCGTGCAAACGCCGCGTTTTTGCGGGCTCGCGCCGAGTGCGGGGACTTTCGTCTTCTCTTTGTTGATGCGACGCGGGTTCGCAATCAACTGGCTCGTTGTGGCCATGCAATCTCCAGAGTTGAAACCCATGCGTACGAGAAAAGGCCGGGCCGAACCCCTTTTGCGGGATCGGCCCGGTCGTCTGTCCGCGATTTACGCCCTGCCCGGTTTGGGGGTGGGGCGACAAAGGCCGGCGATTCTAGGTATGTGACGGGGGGGTGTCAACGCATTGCTGCAATGCGTCAAGCGCCACTACGGGAGCGCCTGAATCCGGTCGCCTGCGCCCCTGGCACCCGTGGTCCGTCGTGCCCGCAAAACGGCCAGGCAAGGCCCGGGTTCCTCCTTGCCCTGACCCTCGACCCCATCGGGCGCCCGTCCAGCGCCCTGGCGGGCGCCGGATGGGTCCATGTTTTCTTCTTGAATTCTCTATCTAGCTTCGAAGGCGCTGTTTTTTCCGCCCGAGGCACTACGGCCGAGCGGCAGGATCATCGGGACGCGCTCGCGGTAACGACGGTAGTCATCCCCCAGCGCATCGACGAGGTCGCGCTCTTCGAGCTGGATCGCCACGAGGATGTAAGCAGTCGTGACAAATGCGAACAGCAGGTGTGTGCCCGTCATGGTCGGCGTCGCCCAGAAGGCGAACAGCCAGCCCAGATACAGCGGATGACGCACCAGCTTGTAAGGACCCGGCGTACCGAACTTCAGATGCGTGTAGCGGCGGCCAATCAGCTGCAGCCACACCTGGCGAAGACCGAAAAGGTCGAAGTGATTGATGAGGAACGTCGACACCAGCACCAGCAGCCAGCCGAAGGCGAACACGCCCCAGATCACACCGCGCAGAGTCGGATCGGTCACGGTCCACACCTCACCTCCCAGCGGCTGCCAGAAGGCGAACATCGCGATCAGCGCCGCGCTCGACAACAGCACGTACGTGCTGCGTTCGGCAGACTCGGGAATGAAGCGCGTCAGCCAGCGCTTGAAGAACGGCCGCGCCATGATGCTGTGCTGCAGGGCGAAGATGCTCAGCAACCCCAGGTCGATGAGCAGTGCCATGCCGGTGGACAGCGAAGGCACGCCGTCCAGGGTCACTGGCACCGCGAAATTGCCGATGAATCCCGCGGCGTAGAGAAAGGTGGCGAAGAAGATGGCGTAACAGGTCACGCCATACAGAAAGATCGAGACTCGTTTGAACATGATGCACTCCCAGTTTTGGAGCGCGCATTCTTCCGATGCGGGACTCGGAGCGCCTGAGGCAGGCGACTCAATTTCGACCCGGGAATCCGGGACAAAAGTCCCGGAATGCGGCCGGCCGGCTAGTGCGGGCGGCCGGCCATGCCCCGATCGCGCGCAAACACGATGGCCTGCGAGCGCGAGCTCACGCCTATCTTGTCGAAGATGGCCGTGAGGTGATTGCGCACGGTCTTTTCGCTGATGAACAGCTGGTCGGCGATGGCCTGGTTGTTGGCGCCGCCGGCCACCAGGCTCAGGATTTCACGCTCGCGCCCGGTGAGCGCCGCCAGGTCTTCGCTTTCAGTGGACCGGTCGGCCGCGCGCCGCAGCGGCGCCGCGCGCGGCCAGCCGAGGAATTCACCGACCACTTCCCGGAATCTGCTGCCAGGCCGGCTCGTTCTCGAGCAACACGTGATTGGCCGAGTCGAACTCGACGAACTTGGCGTCGGGAATCCCGCTGGCGATCACGCGGCCCTGCTCGAAGGGCACGATCACATCGCCGCGCGGATGCATCACCAGCGTCGGCGCCCTGACCTGCGCCAGTCGGTCGACCACGTCGATGTTCCCCGAAGCTTCCATGATGCGCGCGGCCAGCTCCGGTTTCGTGCTGCGGCGTTGCAGCTCGGTGAACCAGTCCATCTGCTCGTCCGTTGCGCCGGGAATGAACAGCTCCGCGAACATGCGGTGGTAGGCGTCGGTACGCGACGATCCCCAACCCACCCGCACCAGCTCCACCCAGGCGCGGCCTGCGCGCTCGGACGCCGGACCGCGCTTCGCCCAGCCGCGCACGAAACCGCCGTGGATGACCAGGTGCGTGACGCGTTCCGGATGCCGGACGGCATATTCGATGGCGACCGAGGCGCCCTGCGAAATACCCAGCAGGGCAAACTTCTCGAGCCCCGCCGCATCGGCGACACATTCCAGATCCGCGACCTGGTCGTCGAACGATAGATTGTTGTCGGTCCAGTCCGAAAGCCCGCTGCCGCGGATGTCATAGCGATACAGCGTGTGATGCGTGGAAAGCAGACTGAACCAGTGACTCCAGACCGGGCTTTGCCAGTCGAACTCGAGGTGGTTGAGCCAGTTCGCGGTCTTGAGCAACGGCGGGCCCTTGCCCGAGGCGGCATAGGCGAGCTTGACCCCGTCGCTCGTGGTCACGAAACGAATCGTCTGGTCCATGAGGAGGAGTATGCCCTGCCCTGACAGACGGCGCGAGCCGACCGGCATGGCTGGCCGTCCCGGAGCTGCTCCCCGCCCGTCACCGCAATGAAAAAGGCCGGCTCCCTCTTTTTATAGAAGGGCCGGCCCTTTCATTTCTTCTTCTTCGACGACGATCGATCTTTAGCCTTCCGACGCGGCCGGCCTCGCCCACGGCGCCGCCCTCTTCGATGTCGGCGACACCGCCGCCCACATCCATGAAGCTGCCGCGATCGTTGGCGTCGGCCTTGGCGCGGCGATGCTCATGGGCAGCAAAGCCGGTACCGGCCGGGATCAGGCGACCCGACGATGACGTTCTCCTTGAGGCCGCGCAGATCGTCCTTGAGGCCACGCACCGCCGCTTCGGTGAGCACGCGGGTGGTCTCCTGGAACGACGCCGCCGAGATGAACGACTCGGTCGCCAGCGACGCCTTGGTGATGCCGAGCAGCACGGGCTGCAGCGTCGCGGGCGTCTTCTTGTCGTTGGTCAGCCGATCGTTCATCAGGTTGGCGCGCGCGCGATCCAGCGTTTCGCCCTTGAGATAGGTCGACTCACCGATCTCGAGCACTTCGGTCTTGCGCAGCATCTGGCGAATGATGACTTCGATGTGCTTGTCGTTGATCTTCACGCCCTGCAGGCGGTAGACGTCCTGGATTTCGCGCACCAGGTAGTTGGCCAGCGACTCGACGCCCTGCAGGCGCAGGATGTCGTGCGGGTTCAGCTCGCCGTCGGCGATGACTTCGCCGCGCGTCACGCCTTCGCCCTCGAACACGTTGAGCTGGCGCCACTTCGGGATCAGCTCTTCGTACTTCTCCTGGTCGTCGCCGGTGATGACCAGACGGCGCTTGCCCTTGGTTTCCTTGCCGAAACTCACGACGCCGCTCTTCTCCGCGAGAATCGCGGGGTCCTTCGGCTTGCGGGCTTCGAACAGGTCCGCGACGCGCGGCAGACCGCCGGTGATGTCGCGGGTCTTCGAGGATTCCTGCGGGATGCGCGCGATGACGTCGCCCACCGACACGCGGGCACCGTCCTCGAGCGACGACGAGCGCGCCCGGGCGGCAGCGTGTACACGGCCGGGATCTCGGTGTTCGCGAAGGTCGCTTCCTTGCCCTTGGCGTTGAGCAGTTTGACGGTCGGACGCAGGTCCTTGCCGCCGCGCTGCTTGGAATCGAGGACCACGGTGGAGGACAGGCCCGTCACCTCGTCCACCTGCGTCGTGACCGTGAGGCCGTCGACGAAGTCCTGTGAACTTGATGTGGCCGGCCACTTCCGTGATCACGGGGTGGGTATGCGGATCCCAGGTCGACACGACCTGTCCGCCCACGACCTTGTCGCCTTCCTTCGAATTGATCAGCGCGCCGTACGGGATCTTGTAGCGCTCGCGCTCGCGGCCGAATTCGTCGACCACGCCGATCTCGCCCGAGCGCGAGACGGCCACCAGGTGACCCTTCTCGTGCTGCACGGTCTTCACGTTGTGGAAGCGCAGCGTGCCCTTGTTGCGCACTTCGACCGACGAAGCGGCCGCGGCTCGTGACGCGGCACCACCGATGTGGAACGTGCGCATGGTGAGCTGCGTGCCCGGCTCGCCGATCGACTGCGCGGCCATGACGCCGACGGCTTCGCCGATGTTGATCTGCCGGCCGCGAGCGAGGTCGCGTCCGTAGCAGGTGGCGCACACGCCGTAGCGCGTCTTGCAGGTGATGGGCGAACGAACCTGCACGACATCGACGCCTTCCTGCTCGATGAGGCGCACCATCTTTTCGTCGATGAGCGTGCCCTTCGGCAGCAGCACTTCTTCCGTGCCCGGCTTGAGGATGTCTTCGACCACGGTGCGGCCCAGCACGCGTTCGCCCAGGCCTTCCACCACGTCGCCGCCTTCGACCAGCGGCATCATGGTGAGGCCCTTGTCGGTGCCGCAATCCGGCTTCGGTGACCACGAGGTCCTGCGCCACGTCGACCAGACGGCGCGTCAGGTAACCCGAGTTCGCCGTCTTCAACGCCGTGTCGGCCAGACCCTTGCGGGCGCCGTGCGTCGAGATGAAGTACTGCTGCGCGTTGAGGCCTTCACGGAAGTTCGCCGTGATCGGCGTCTCGATGATCGAGCCGTCAGGCTTGGCCATGAGGCCGCGCATGCCGGCGAGCTGGCGGATCTGCGCCGCGCTACCGCGCGCGCCGGAGTCGGCCATCATGAAGATCGAGTTGAACGACTTCTGCTTCTGCGGCTTGCCGCGCGAATCGATGGCATCTTCGGTGCCGAGCTTTTCCATCATCGCCTTGGCGACGTGGTCATTGGCGCGCGACCAGATGTCGACCACCTTGTTGTAGCGCTCGCCGTTGGTGACGAGACCCGAGGAATACTGGTCCTGGATCTCCTTCACGTCCTTGTCGGCGGCCGCGACGATCTTGGTCTTCTGTTCCGGGATCACGATGTCGTCGATGCCGAACGACACCGCCGAACGCGTGGCGTACTGGAAGCCGGTGTACATGAGCTGGTCGGCGAAGATGACCGTCTCTTTCAGACCCAGCGCGCGGTAACAGGCATTGATGGTCGCGGAGATGATCTTCTTGGTCATGTCCTGGTTGACGTGATCGAAGGACAGGCCCTTCGGCAGGATCTCGCGACAGCAGCGCACGGCCGATGGTGGTGTCGACCACGCGGGTGCGCTCGGTCATCTTGCCTTCGGCGTCCTTGATGTGCTCCTTCACGCGCACCTTCACCTTGGCCTGCAGGTCGACCTGCCGGCCTTCGTAGGCGCGATGCGCTTCCTGCGTATCCGAGAACATCATGCCCTCGCCCTTCGCGCCCACCTTCTCGCGGGTCATGAAGTACAGGCCGAGCACCACGTCCTGCGACGGAACGATGATCGGGTCGCCGTTGGCGGGCGACAGGATGTTGTTGGAGCGACATCATCAGCGCGCGCGCTTCGAGCTGCGCTTCCAGCGACAGCGGCACGTGCACGGCCATCTGGTCACCGTCGAAGTCGGCGTTGAACGCCGTGCAGACCAGCGGATGCAGCTGGATGGCCTTGCCTTCGATCAGCACCGGCTCGAAAGCCTGGATGCCGAGGCGATGCAGCGTCGGGGCGCGGTTCAGCAGCACCGGATGCTCGCGGATGACTTCCTCGAGGATGTCCCACACTTCCGGACCTTCACGCTCGACCAGGCGCTTGGCGGCCTTGATGGTCGAGGCGTCGCCACGGATCTGCAGCTTCTGGAAGATGAAGGGCTTGAAGAGCTCGAGCGCCATCTTCTTCGGCAGACCGCACTGGTGCAGGCGCAGCGTCGGACCGACCACGATCACCGAGCGACCGGAGTAGTCGACGCGCTTGCCGAGCAGGTTCTGACGGAACCGGCCCTGCTTGCCCTTGATCATGTCGGCCAGCGACTTCAGCGGGCGCTTGTTGGTGCCGGTGATCGCGCGGCCGCGGCGGCCGTTGTCGAGCAGCGCGTCCACAGCTTCCTGCAGCATGCGCTTCTCGTTGCGCACGATGATGTCCGGAGCGTTGAGCTCCAGCAGGCGGCGCAGGCGGTTGTTGCGGTTGATGACGCGGCGATACAGATCGTTGAGATCCGAGGTCGCGAAGCGGCCGCCATCCAGCGGCACCAGCGGACGCAGGTCCGGCGGCAGCACGGGCAGCACGGTCATGACCATCCACTCGGGCTTGTTGCCCGAGTCGATGAAGCTCTCGACGAGCTTGAGGCGCTTGGACAGGCGCTTGAGCTTGGTCTCGGACGAAGTGCCGGCCATCTCTTCGCGCACCTTCAGCAGCTCGGCCTGCAGGTCGATGCTCTTCAGCAGCTCGCACACCGCCTCGGCGCCCATGCGCGCGTCGAACTCGTCGCCATGTTCTTCGATGGCTTCGAGATACATCTCATCGGTGAGCAACTGGCCGCGCTGCAGCGGCGTCATGCCCGGATCGATGACCACGAAGGCCTCGAAGTACAGCACGCGCTCGATCTCGCGCAGCGTCATGTCGAGCATCAGGCCGATGCGCGACGGCAGCGACTTCAGGAACCAGATGTGCGCGGTCGGGCTGGCGAGCTCGATGTGGCCCATGCGCTCGCGGCGCACCTTGGCCTGCGTGACTTCCACGCCGCACTTCTCGCAGACCACGCCGCGGTGCTTGAGGCGCTTGTACTTGCCGCACAGGCACTCGTAGTCCTTCACGGGTCCGAAGATCTTGGCGCAGAACAGGCCGTCACGTTCCGGCTTGAACGTGCGGTAGTTGATGGTCTCCGGCTTCTTGACCTCGCCGTACGACCAGGCACGGATCATGTCCGGCGAGGCCAGGCCGATCTTGATGCTGTCGAACTGTTCGACCGGAGCGTGCTGCTTGAATAGCTTGAGTAAGTCTTTCATGTAGTTAGCTCCTTAGTCCTGCTCAAGTTCGACGTTGATGCCGAGCGAACGTATCTCTTTGACGAGCACGTTGAAGGATTCGGGCATGCCCGCGTCCATCTGGTGATTGCCGTCGACGATGTTCTTGTACATCTTCGTGCGGCCGTTCACGTCGTCGGACTTGACGGTCAGCATCTCCTGCAGCGTGTACGAGGCGCCGTAGGCCTCGAGTGCCCAGACTTCCATTTCGCCGAAGCGCTGGCCGCCGAACTGCGCCTTGCCACCCAGCGGCTGCTGCGTGACCAGCGAGTACGGACCGGTCGAACGTGCGTGCATCTTGTCGTCGACCAGGTGGTTGAGCTTCAGCATGTACATGTAGCCCACCGTCACCTGGCGCTCGAATTTCTCGCCGGTGCGGCCGTCGTACAGATGCATCTGGCCGGACAGCGGCAGATCCGCGAGCTCCAGCAGTCGCTTGATCTCGGCTTCCGAGGCGCCGTCGAACACCGGCGTCGCGATCGGCACGCCCTTCGACAGGTTCTTGGCGAGATTCACGACTTCGGCGTCGTTGAAGGAGTCGATGTCTTCCTTCTGACCGCCGGTCTGGTTGTAGATCTGGTCGAGGAACTTGCGCAGGTCGGTGACCGCCGCCTGCGCCTCGATCATCTTGCCGATCTTGAGTCCGAGTCCCTTCGCGGCGAAGCCGAGATGGGTTTCGAGCACCTGACCGACGTTCATGCGCGAAGGCACGCCCAGCGGGTTCAGCACGATGTCGACCGGCGTACCGTCGGCGAGATACGGCATGTCTTCGACCGGAACGATCGTCGAGATCACGCCCTTGTTGCCGTGACGGCCGGCCATCTTGTCGCCGGGCTGCACGCGGCGCTTCACCGCGAGGTACACCTTCACCATCTTGAGCACGCCCGGGGCGAGGTCGTCGCCGGCCGTGATCTTGGCTTTCTTCTCGTCGAGACGCTTCTCGAGCGCCTTGCGCTGCAGCTTGAGGCGCTCGGCGGCCTGCTCGAGCTGGCTGTTCGCGTCTTCGTCTTCGAGACGGATCTCGAACCACGACTCGCGCGCCACTTCGTCGAGGTACACGCGCCTCGATCTTCGTGCCGCCCTTGAGGCGGTTCGGACCACCCGCGGCCACCTTGCCGACCAGCATGTCGCGCACGCGCGAGAACAGGTCGTCCTCGAGGATGCGCTGCTGGTCGCCCAGGTCCTTGCGCACGCGCTCGATTTCGGCCTTCTCGATGGACTGAGCGCACGCGAGTCCTTGTCGACGCCGTCGCGCGTGAACACGCGCACGTCGATGACCGTGCCGTCCATGCCCGGCGGAACGCGCAGTGACGTGTCCTTCACGTCGCTGGCCTTCTCACCGAAGATGGCGCGCAGCAGTTTCTCTTCCGGCGTGAGCTGGGTTTCGCCCTTCGGCGTGACCTTGCCCACCAGGATGTCGCCGGCGCGCACTTCGGCGCCGATGAACGCAATGCCGGCTTCGTCGAGCTTGGCCAGCGCCGCGTCACCCACGTTCGGGATGTCGGCGGTGATTTCCTCCGGGCCCAGCTTGGTGTCGCGGGCCACGCAGGTCAGCTCTTCGATGTGGATCGTGGTGAAACGATCTTCCTGCACCACGCGTTCGCTGATGAGGATGGAGTCTTCGAAGTTGTAGCCGTTCCACGGCATGAACGCGACCAGCAGGTTCTGGCCGAGCGCCAGCTCGCCGAGGTCCGTCGAAGGACCGTCGGCCAGCACGTCGCCGCGCGCGATGTGATCACCGGCGTGCACCAGCGGACGCTGGTTGATGCAGGTGTTCTGGTTCGAGCGCGTGTACTTGGTGAGGCCGTAGATGTCGACGCCGGCTTCGTTGGCGGTGGTCTCGTTGTCGTTCACGCGGATCACGATGCGCGAGGCGTCGACCGAGTCGACCAGGCCGCCACGCTTGGCGACCACGGTCACACCCGAGTCGATGGCCACGGGACGTTCCATGCCCGTGCCCACCAGCGGCGTGTCGGCACGCAGCGTCGGCACCGCCTGGCGCTGCATGTTCGAGCCCATGAGCGCGCGGTTGGCGTCGTCATGCTCGAGGAACGGGATCAGCGAGGCCGCCACCGACACGATCTGCTTCGGCGACACATCCATGTAGTTGATGTTGGCCTTGGGCATGAGCGTGAATTCGCTGTCGTAACGGCAGCTCACCAGGTCGTCGGCCAGGTCGCCGTTGGCCTTGAGCGACGAATTCGCCTGCGCGATGGCGTATTTGCCTTCTTCGATCGCCGAGAGGAATTCGATCTCCTCGGTCACGCGGCCGTTATCACCTTGCGGTACGGCGTCTCGAGGAAGCCGTACTGGTTGGTGCGCGCATACACCGACAGCGAATTGATCAGGCCGATGTTCGGACCTTCAGGAGTCTCGATCGGGCACACGCGGCCGTAGTGCGTCGGGTGCACGTCGCGGACTTCGAAGCCGGCACGCTCGCGCGTGAGGCCGCCCGGGCCGAGCGCCGAGACGCGACGCTTGTGCGTCACTTCGGACAGCGGGTTGTTCTGGTCCATGAACTGCGACAGCTGCGAGGAGCCGAAGAATTCCTTGACCGCGGCCGCCACCGGCTTGGCGTTGATCATTTCCTGCGGCATGAGCGGCTCGGCTCTCCGCGATCGTCAGGCGCTCCTTGACGGCGCGCTCGACGCGCACGAGGCCCACGCGGAAGGCGTTCTCGGCCATTTCGCCGACCGAACGCACGCGGCGGTTGCCCAGGTGATCGATGTCGTCCACGCCGCCGTCGCCGTTACGGATGGCGATCAGCACGCGCAGCACGTCGAGGATGTCTTCCTTGGAAAGCACCGACGAACCGGTGATCTCACCGCGGCCGACGCGACGGTTGAACTTCATGCGGCCCACGGCCGACAGGTCGTAGCGCTCCTGGTTGAAGAACAGGTTGTTGAAGAGATTTTCCGCGGCGTCCTTGGTGGGCGGTTCGCCCGGACGCATCATGCGGTAGATCTCGACCAGCGCTTCGAGGCGCGTCTTGGCCGGATCGATGCGCAGCGTGTCGGAGATGTACGGACCACGATCGAGATCGTTGGTGTACAGCGTGTTCACTTCGGTGATGTTGGCTTCGATGAGCTTTTCCACCGAGGCGGCGGTCAGCACTTCGTTGGCCTTGGCGAGCACTTCGCCGGTGTCGGTATTCACGACATCGTGCGAGAGGATCTTGCCGTAGACGTACTCGCGCGGCACGGTGAGTTTCTTCACGCCGGCGTCTTCGAGCTGTCGCACATGACGTGCGGTAATGCGGCGGCCTTCCTCGACGATGACCTGGTCACCGATGCGGATTTCGAACGTCGCCGTTTCACCACGCAGGCGCGCGGGCACGAGCTCGAGCGACACTTCGTCGCGGGCGATGAAGAAACGGTTCTTGTCGAAGAAGGTGTCGAGGATCTCGCCCTCGTTCATGCCGAGCGCGCGCAGGATGATGGACACCGGCAGCTTGCGGCGGCGGTCGATACGGGCGAACACCGCGTCCTTGGGATCGAACTCGAAGTCGAGCCAGGAGCCGCGATACGGAATGATGCGCGCGGAGAACAGCAACTTGCCCGAGCTGTGGCTCTTGCCGCGGTCGTGGTCGAAGAACACGCCGGGCGAGCGATGCAGCTGCGAGACGATGACGCGCTCGGTGCCGTTGATCACGAAGGTGCCGTTGTCGGTCATGAGCGGCAGCTCACCGAGGTACACCTCCTGCTCACGCACGTCCTTGATGGGCTTCTTGGCGCCGGCGGCTTCCTTGTCGAGCACGATCAGGCGCACCTTGACGCGCAGCGGCGCGGCATAGGTGAGGCCACGGAGCTGGCACTCCTTGACGTCGAATACCGGGTCACCGAGGCGATAGCTCACGTACTCCAGGATCGCGTTGCCCGAATAGCTGGAGATCGGGAACACGGTCTTGAACGCCGCATGCAGGCCGATGTCCCCGCGCTTCTCTTCGGGCTTGTCGGCCTGCAGGAAAGTGCGGTAGGAATCGAGCTGGATCGCAAGCAGGTACGGCGTCTCGAGGATGCTGCCCTGCTTGCCAAAGTTCTTGCGGATGCGCTTCTTCTCGGTGAAGGAATAAGCCATCGGTCGTGCTCCTGGGCCGCCCTGCAGGGAGGCCAATAAAATCGCGTACTTACGAAATCTTCATCGTCATATCGCGGGGGGTCGGCCGATATGGGGACGACCCCCCGCTTTTCATCGTCTATCGAAGCGGACGCGATCGAGATCAATTACTTGATCTCGACCTTCGCGCCAGCGTCTTCGAGCTTCTTCTTCATGGTCTCCGAGTCGGCCTTGTTCACGGCGTCTTTGACGAGGCTCGGCACGCCCTCGACCAGGTCCTTCGCTTCCTTCAGGCCCAGGCCCGTCAGTTCGCGGATGACCTTGATGACGCCGACCTTCTTGTCGGCCGGGTATTCCTTGAGGGTGACCGAGAACTCGGTCTGCTCTTCGACCGGGGCAGCCGCTGCGGCGGCACCGCCCGCACCACCGGCGACCATCGCGACCGGGGCCGCGGCAGTCACACCGAACTTCTTTTCCATGTCGGAGATCAGCTCGACGACCTGCATCACGCTCATGTTGGAAATCGCTTCGAGGATTTCGTCTTTTGAAACAGCCATTTTAATTACTCCAAAAAATTTTCTCGTAGCAGCGAACGAGATTCTAGAAAGGCTAGGCAGCAGCCTGCTTCGCATCGCGGACGGCCGCGATGGTGCGCACCAGCTTCTGGT
>CAWIVS010000002.1:0-424970 GCA_963839685.1 uncultured Pseudomonadota bacterium
TCACGAGGCCATAACCGACCAGATTGACCACAATCAAAATCCCCATGATCAGGAACTGCATGCCGCGCGTGAGCCCGGCTGGGTAGATGATGGGCCCCAGGTAATGCGCAATGAATCCCTCGCCATAGGTCGTTTGCCCGGCGAGATCGCGGTAGTGATTCTCGAGAGGCGTCAGCGGGCAGATATTGCCACCGGCCTCGATCCATACGCCCCAGGCCATTGCGGGCAGATGAAGCCAGAGTATCCAGCGCTTCCACAACACCAGGAACGAGCCCGTCAACGCGAAGGCGATGAAGAGAAAGTGGATCGCCATCACGGCGTCGGCGGCAAGTGCGTAACGCATCAGCGCACCGCCAGTTCGCTGCGATCGAGATGTTCCTCGATGCGGTGGAAGGCGTCGTCGCCGATGTCCGCCGTGTCGCGCAGTTTTACCAGTGCGTCGCGCTGTGCCGCGATGATGCGCGCGCGCAGATGGTTGCGCGCTGAGCGTCCGGTGGCATGGGGTCCGTCATCGTCGATCAGTTCCGTGGTGAGGAATTCGTCGCGGAGTGCGCGCGCTGTCGCGGAGCCGTCAGCCTCGAGGATCTCCAGTGCGACCAGCGCCAGCATGTCCTGAGCGCCGCGCACTTCGCGCTCGACGGTGCCATCGCCAGTGAGGCCCAGCAGTTGAATCAGCGGCCGCAAGGTGACTCCCTGCAACACCAGCGTGCCCACCACCACGGTAAAGGCACAAAGCAGCGCGAGATCGCGATGTGGAAAGGCGTTAGGCAACGCATAGGCGGTGGCCAGCGTGACGATGCCGCGCATGCCGGCCCAACCCACCACCAGACTACCGGCGACGGTGGGCACAAATTGGCCGGGCCAGACTCCCCCACCGAAGAAGCGGTGCTTCCAGGTCGCGACGCGGTTGTACAACATGACCCAGACCATGCGCACCACGATCACCATGCCCAGCACGGCGGCCGCGATCTGCAGGTAGTTCATTCGCTCGGCGGGGTCTAGTCCCTCGAAGATGGGCCGCAGCTGCAGGCCAATGAGCACGAAGGCCAGCACGTTGAGCACGAATACCACCGTCTCCCACACCGCGAAAGACGGGATGCGCAACGCCGCCGGCGTGCGCTGCGGCGTGATGCGCGCCGCGGTGATCGCGAAGGTGACCACTGTCACGATGGGTGAGAGACCGATCTCTTCCGCCAGGATCCACACGCCGAATGCGGTGACGAACTGCAGGATGATGGCGCTCGGCACATCGGTGATGCGCTCCACCAGGCGCAACAAGCCATGAGCCAACAGGAAGCCCACGACCACGCTGCCAAGCATGGCGAAGGTGAGGATGGCGGCGCCGGTGGCAGAAAACGTGGCGCCCATCGTGGCAGTCACCGCCAGGCGATAGACCAGCAGCGCCGTCGCATCGTTCAGCAGGCTTTCGCCTTCCAGGATCACCAGGACTCGATGCGGAATGTTCAGTCGGCGCATCACCGCCGAGGCCGCCACCGCGTCCGGCGGTGCCACGATGGCGCCGATGGCGATGCACGCGGCCCAGGGCATGTCCGGCACCATGTAGTGTACCAGCCATGCCACCGCGGCGATCGTGATACCGACCGCGATGAACACCAGTGTCATGACTGGAATCCAATACTTCTTGAGATCCCGCAGCGAGGTGTCGAAAGCCGCATCGAGCAGGGCGGGTGCCACGAACAGCGCCAGCGTCAGGTGCGGATCCAGGCTGAACGACGGCGCGTTCGGGATGAAGGCCAGCGCGGTGCCGCCGAGCGCCAGCAGCGACGGATAGGGCAGCTTGAGGTAACGCGCGCAGGCCGCTAGCAAAATGGCGCCGACCAGCAGGACCAGGAGCGATTGGAAGACGAGCATGCGTGGGATTGTGACTCAACCGGCGTCGCCGGTGCATCCAAACATGACGACAATCACTTGGCTGTCGGTGTGGCGCAATAGTTGTTGAGGCCCAAGGCGCGCGGCGGCCGACACCATGGTATCGACCGATACCTTATGCCAATAGCCAGCTATCTACACGCCGAATCAAACTTCGCAGTGCGGTGAGCCGTGATGCTCACGACACCGTTCAATCCTCACCTTCCCGGGATTTCGTCACAACTGAGGCCTCCGGCCACCCTGGGTCTTCAATTGCTAAACTTCAGACAGGAGCAAGGCCATGAGTGCAGTATTCAAGGAGTCGAGCAGTGACCCCACTGCGATTCGACCCTTCCGCGTCAACGTTCCCGATTCAGAACTGGTCGACCTGCGGCGGCGCATTGAGGCCACGCGGTGGCCGGAGAAGGAAACCGTCGCGGACACGTCACAGGGCGTTCCGCTCGCGCCGCTGCAGGACCTCGCGCGCTACTGGGCGACGGACTACGACTGGCGCAAGTGCGAGGCGAAGCTCAACGCCCTGCCCCAGTTCACCACCGAGATCGACGGGCTCGATATCCACTTCATCCACGTACGTTCGAAGCACAAGGGCGCGCTGCCCGTCATTGTCTCGCACGGTTGGCCCGGCTCGATCCTCGAGCAGATCAAGCTCGTTGGCCCGCTCACCGACCCCACCGCCTTTGGCGGGCGCGCCGAGGACGCATTCGACGTCGTGATCCCGTCGATCCCCGGTTATGGGTTCTCGGGCAAGCCGACGGCGACCGGCTGGGATCATGCCCGCATGGCGCGCGCCTGGATCGTGCTGATGAAGCGCCTGGGGTACACGCGATACGTCGCGCAGGGCGGCGACGTGGGCGGACAGATCACGGACGCCATGGCGGTCGAGGCGCCCGCGGAGCTCGTCGGCATCCACACCAACTTCCTGTTCGCCCTCTCGCAGGACGTGGCCAACGCGATCCAAGCCGGCGCACCGCTGCCGTCCGATGCTTCCGACCTGGAGCGACGCGCGCTCGCCAAACTGCAGGGCTTCTTCGTCAAGAACGCGGCCTACGCGATCGAGATGGCGACGCGTCCGCAGACGCTCTATGGAAATGCCGACTCTCCAGTCGCCCTCGCGGCCTGGCTGATCGACCACGGCGACGGCGACGACCAGCCGGCGGCGACGGTCCTCGAGGCGATGCGCATACCAACCAAGGGACAGCCCGCGGAGCGGCTGACGCGGGACGACGTGCTCGACAACATCACGCTCTACTGGCTGACGAACACCGGGGTCTCCTCGGCCCGCAGCTACTGGGACAACAAGCCTCCGTACTTCGGCCCCAAGAAGTTCTCCATCCCGGCGGCGTTCACCGTCTTCCCCGGCGAGATCTACCAGCCCTCCCGGCGCTGGGCGGAAGGCGGCTATGCGAACCTTGTTTACTTCAACGAGGTGGACAAGGGCGGGCACTTCGCGGCGTGGGAAGAGCCGCTGCTCTTTGCGTCGGAGGTGCGAGCGGCTTTCAAATCGTTGCGGTAGATCAATGTCGTGCGGTGGATGGCGCGCAAGTGCGCGCGTCATCCGCCAACCGACATCGTCAAAGACAACCACGTCAGGTTTTTACGGCGTAGCAGGGAAGCCGAACGAATTCATGTTCCCGGTTCCACTAAGCGACGTGCTGAAGGTACTTTCCCGTTACTGAACGCACTGCATTCGTCCTCGCCGGTGCTCCATGGAACTACTCTCGAACCGCGCTGCGTGCGGGACTGCGCCGACACGTTCCCTACGTATCCAGACGCCAACTACGTTCCAGCTGGAACGCGCTTCGCCCGACTTGCCTGTTGTATCAGCACTTCGACGCCGAGACCGTAGTCCATCGGTTCGCCTCTCCACCCGGTCACCGTGGCGCGGGGTCCGGCCGTTAGCTGCCGCCAGTCGCCGAGCGGCTGCGTGTAGCCGGGCGCAACGCTGTCGATGACTGTGCCGTTCGGCTTCACGAATCTCAGTGCGCCGTCGTCGAGAATCTCGATGCGAATGCCGCCTTCGTGAACGGCGTGGTGGTGAAAGCGGCACAGCGAGACGAGGTTGGACGGTTTCGTTTCGCCGCCGTTGGCCCAATGCTCGACGTGATGGGCATCGATGTAGCGCGTGTTCGCAGCAGCCGGGAAAGCGGCAGCCCTTGTCGCGGGCATTCAGGACGCGTCGAAGAGGAGCAGAAATGGTTCGTGTCTTGCGCCCCACGTTGAGCGGTTCGCCGTCATCGTTTTCGATCAAGGCAACGACGCTCGCGTCGCAGGCCAGCCGGCGCGCAGTTTCCGCGGCCATCGAAGGCCCGTGTTCGAATTCACAGCAGCCTGCGGTTCGGTCTCGCAGCGTCTCCGCGGCCACGTGCACGACGATTTGATGGCGATCGGTGCCAGGGGCTTCCATGACATCGTGCGCCACGAAGCTCTCGGCCACCAGCGCGAGGGCGTCTGCGCGCCGCGCGCTGAAGGGGACCGGTTCCGGTGACGTTCCCGCTGGAACGTCTTCAATACCGCGAGTTCGAGTGCTTTCATGACCAGCGCACCGGCTTCCGCCGGCAGCCGGCAATTCAGGACGAGCGAGCCGTCGTCGTCGTACCGAAAGTTCACGCATCGGGTTCTGCTGCTGGCGCGCCTCGCGCGACAACTCCTCGGCGTCCTGGCAGCGGCGATACGCACGCACGAGTTTCTCGACGTGCTGCGCCGTGCCGTGCTCGGCAATCATCAGCAGGTAGTCTTCGGTCTCGGCGCTGGCGACACGCGTGATCTCACGCGCCTTGGAGTAGCTCAAGCGTCCGCATGCCATCGCCGCGGAGACCTTTGGCAGATTCTCGAGCGCACGGGCGACCCGCACTTTCTCTCGCGCCGCGCCCATCGCGATTCCACACTTCCAGTTCAGCCAATGCGCACACGACTGTGTCGCACTGTCCGCCCAGCCATTGCGCCGATCGAATTCGGCGATGAGAATCAACCAGCGATGGTTCGCCGCGTTGATGTGGCCAGTCGAGGGTGCAGATCTCGGCGGCGAGCTCGTCGATGGAACGCATGTCAACCCCGTGTAACGAAGCGGCTTTCACTGTACTGTGTATGCGTACAGTATACGCTTTGCGCGGAGTCAATTCATCGCGAAATCGCTATTTTTCCAGATGAAACTCGACGTTTCACACGTGAGCAAAGTGGTTAGATATTCAACGCGCTTCGAATTGCCGCGAGTTCATCAGAGCTTCCTTAGCATCAACGCGAATCAGGTTTGAGAACGCGCCTCGTCCGGCAATTTGCCGAACAACTTGTCCAGCGTGATCGGGTAATCGCGCACGCGCACGCCGGTGGCGTTGTAGATGGCATTGGCCACGGCGGCAACGACGCCGCAGATGCCGAGCTCGCCCACGCCGCGGCCTTTCAGGGGCGAGGCGAGCGGGTCGGATTCATCGAGGAAGATGACTTCCTGGTACGGAATGTCCGCGTGCACCGGTACTTCGTAACTGGCGAGATCATGATTGACGAAGAAGCCGTGGCGCTTGTCGACGGCCAGTTCTTCCATGAGGGCGGCGCCCACACCCATGGTCATGGAGCCGATGATCTGGCTGCGCGCGGATTTTGGATTCAGGATGCGGCCCGCCGAGCACACCGCGAGCATGCGGCGCACGCGCGTCTCGCCGGTATATGCGTTCACGCCCACTTCGACGAAATGCGCGCCGAAGCTGTAAATGCGATTCTTCTGGTGGAGTTCGGCGAATTCGGCAGCCTCCTCGACGACCAGCTCGCGCTTCCTTGCGGCCTGTGCGAGCGGGAAAGCGCGCTTGCCTTCGCGCACTTCGCCGTTGGCAAATTCCGCCTTGGCGGGGTCGACGCGCAGTTCTGTTGCAACGGCTTCGCGCAACTTGACACAGGCGGCGTATACACCGGATGTGGAGCTGTTCGCGCCCCATTGTCCGCCGGAGCCGGCCGACACCGGGAACGATGAGTCGCCTAACTTCACGACGACCTGTTCCAACGGAACGCCCATGGTCTCGGCGGCAGTCTGCGCGATGATGGTGTAGGTGCCGGTGCCGATGTCCGTCATGTCGGTTTCGACGGTGATCTTGCCGGCGGAATCGAGACGCACGCGCGCCGCGGATTTCTGCACCGGGCTGTCACGCACCGCACCGGCCACGCCGATACCGGTCAGCCATTCTCCCTCTCGCACGCTGGCGGGCGTCGACTTGCGACGACTCCAGCCGAACTTGTCGGCGCCCATGCGCAGGCATTCGATGAGATGGCGCTGCGAAAAAGGCCGCGCGGGATTTTCGGGATCCACCTGGGTGTCATTGAGCACGCGGAACTCGATGGGATCCATCTTGAGCTTCTCGGCCATCTCATCGATGGCGATTTCGAGCGCCATCTGCCCCGGCGTATCGCCGGGAGCGCGCATGGCATTGCCCTCGGGCAAATCGAGTTCGGCGAGGCGGGTGGTCGTCATGCGATTCGCCGCTGCGTACATGATGCGTGAGGGACGCACCGCGGCTTCGGGCTTGCCGCCGGGCAGATCTCCGGACCAGGATTCGTGGGCGCTGGCCACGAGCTTGCCATCGGCAGTCGCGCCGAGCCGAATGCGCTGGATGGTGGCCGGGCGGTGCACGGTGTTGTTGGTCATCAGCGGACGTGGCAGTGCCACTTTCACAGGCCGCTTCACGGCACGCGCCGCCAGCGATGCGAGCAGCGCGTCGGCGCGCAGGAACAATTTCCCGCCGAAACCACCGCCGATATACGGCGAGACGATGCGTACGTTTTCCTGGGGGATGCCGAGCGTGAGGGCCATGTCGCGCTTGGCCCAGAAAACCATCTGGTTGGCGGTCCACAGCGTCAGCTTGTCGCCCTCCCAGGCGGCGATCGAGGCGTGCGGCTCCATCATCACGTGCGCCTGGTCGGGCGTGGTGTAGGTGGCGTCGAGCTGCACGGGTGCCGAGGCGAAAGCGCCCGCGAAGTCGCCGACGGCGGTATCCGGAGGTCCGCCGGTGACCCGTTGCGGCTTGGCGGTGCCGCGCGCCGCTTCGAGATCGAAAGCGCCGGGAGAGCGGGCGTACTTCACCTGCACGCGTTGCGCGGCGCTGCGTGCCTGCTCGAAGGTCTCGGCGACCACGATGGCAATCGCCTGGTGATAATGCTGGATCTCCGGACCACCCAGTAGTTTGGCGGTGTTGAGCTGGGGCTTCTGCAGAGGTCCGACATCCGCTGCAGTCAGCACGCCGATGACACCCGGTGCGGACTTCGCGCCGTGCACATCGATCGACACGATGCGCCCCTTGGCTACGCCTGCGCCGATCACGTAGCCGTAGGCGGCGTTGGGCACTTCGTCGTGCCATTCGTAGGCATAACGTGCGGCGCCGGTGGCCTTGAGCGGGCCATCGATGCGATCGGTGGCGCGGCCAAGGTGTTTCTGCGGATCGAGCGGATTGGCGCCCTCGGGGGTATCGAACTTCATTTGCGCAGCTCCTTGGCGTGGACCAGCACTGCACTCAGCGTTCCTTCGACCAGTTTCAGCTTGAATGCGTTGTCGTGCGTGGTTTTGGAGCCGTCGAGCAGACCTTCGGCGACCGCCTTGGCACCTCGCGGCAGCGCGCGTTCGGCGCTCTCGACGCGCCACGGCTGGTGGGCGACACCGCCGAGCGCGACGCGCCCGGAGCCATCCTTCTGCTGGATCAGCGCCACCGACACCAGCGCAAACGCATACGAGGCGCGGTCGCGCACCTTGTAATAGAGCTGCGTGCCGCCTACGGGCTTGGGCAACGTGACCGAGGTGATCAGCTCGCCCGGCTGCAGCGTGGTCTCGATGTGCGGTGTATCGCCGGGCAGTCGGTGAAACTTCGCGATGGGGATCTGGCGAGCAGCGCCATTGGGCCGCACGGTTTCCACCGTGGCATCCAGCGCCCGCATGGCGACGGCCATATCGCTGGGGTGCGTGGCGATACAGGCCTCGCTTGACGCCGATGACGGCGTGCTGTCGGCTGAAGCCTTGCAGCGCGCTGCAGCCGCTGCCGGGATTACGTTTGTTGCACGGCATGTTGGTGTCGTAGAAGTACGCACAGCGCGTGCGCTGCAGGAGATTGCCCGCGGTGGTCGCCTTGTTGCGCAACTGCCCCGAGGCGCCGGCCAGCAATGCGCGCGACAGCAGCGGATAGTCGCGACGCACGTTTTCGTGCGCGGCGAGGTCGGTGTTGCGCACCAGTGCGCCGATGCGCAGCCCGCCGTCTTTCGCCACCTCGATCTTGTCCAGGGCGAGGCTGTTGACGTCGATGAGATGCGCCGGTGTTTCGATCTCGAGCTTCATGAGATCCAACAGGTTGGTGCCGCCGGCGATGAAACGCGCACCCTTGATCCGTGCAGCGGCCGCCGCGGCTTCCGCCGGGGTCTTGGCGCGCTCGTAGCTGAAGGTTTTCATGCGCTGCTCCCCGCGACTTCGGTGATGGCCTCGGCGATGTTGGAGTACGCACCGCAGCGACAGATGTTGCCGCTCATGCGCTCGCGCAGCTCAGCGTTGGTGAGTTGCGGCGGCGCGAGCAGATCGGCGCTGACGTGGCTGGGGATGCCGGCCTTGATTTCCGCGAGCACCGCGACCGCGGAGCAGATCTGCCCTGGCGTGCAGTAGCCGCATTGATAGCCGTCGTGTTTGACGAACGCGGCCTGCATGGGATGCATCTTGTCAGGGGTCCCGAGGCCCTCAATGGTCGTGATGCGATCGCCTTCGTGCATCACCGCCAGGGAGAGGCAGGAATTGATGCGGCGTCCACCCGCGATCACCGTGCAGGCGCCGCACTGGCCGTGGTCGCAGCCCTTCTTGGTGCCGGTGAAGTGCAGATGATCGCGCAGTGCATCCAGCAAAGTGGTGCGCGTGTCGAGTTCGAGAGAATGTGGTTTGCCATTGATCTCGAAGGTCACCTTCGACATCACCGGCGCGGCACTACCGGAAGGCTCCGCCGCGTCCGCGCTGAAGGGCAGCGCGCTGGCCGCCGCGGCTGCCGCGGCGAGCTGCAACAACTCGCGGCGGTTCAGTTCGTCGTCCATGTCATGCATTTGCTTTGCTCCTGCGCGCCGTACTGCTCGTCCGTGACCTTCTCCATCCACTGCGCCGCGACGCCATTCAGCGATTCGGCCATGGCGTAATGCGTCATCGCGACACTTGGCTGGGCTCCATGCCAGTGACGGGTGTTGGGCGGCGTCCAGATCACGTCGCCCGGCTGGATCATTTTCTTCGGCCCACCTTCTGACTGCACCCAGCCGCAACCGGAAACGACGATCAGTGTCTGTCCGAGAGGATGCGTGTGCCAGGCCGTGCGCGCGCCCGGCTCGAAGTAGACCATCGAGCCCATCGGGCGCGATGGGTCATCGGGTCGCACTTGCCGGTCGATCCTCGCCTTGCCGGTGAAGTTGGCGGCGGGCCCGTCGATGAGCGGCCGCGTGCCGGCGCGCATCAGCGTGAGCTGGGGCTTGTCCGAGTCCGCCAGCACGGATGCGGCGCTGACACCAATGGCGGCGCCCACCAGTAGAGCCAGAGGACCCTGTCTACGCATGAGGTTTTTCATGCGTGGAAGGTAACAAGTGCGGCCCCGGCTGATAAGGTGGCAAAATCCGCAAGCACTTGTGAGAGATTTTCATCAAATGCAGGTCAGGGTTGAACCATGGCGCGCGACAACTTCAGGGACATCCTGGCCTTCCTCACGGTCGCCCGGGAAAAGAACTTCACCAAGGCCGCGGCCAAGCTCGGAGTCTCCCAGTCAGCATTGAGTCATACGATCCGCGCGCTCGAGGCGCGCATGGCCCTGAGACTGCTCACGAGAACCACGCGCAGCGTTTCGCCGACGGAGGCGGGCGAACGACTTCTCCATGCGGTTGGCCCCCATTTCCAGGACATCCAGACGGAGCTGGATGCGCTCTCGGCGCTGGCCGACAAGCCTTCCGGCAATGTCCGGATCACCGCGGGCCTGCATGTTACCGAGACCATTCTCTGGCCAAGACTGCAGCCATTACTTCGCAAGTACCCCGCTGTGCATGTCGAAATCATCGTGGACTACGGTCTCGCAAACATCGTCGCGGACCGATTTGACGCGGGTGTTCGCCTGGGAGAACAGGTGGCCAAGGACATGGTTGCCGTGCGGATTGGCCCGGATTTCCGCATGGTGGTGGTCGCCGCACCGTCTTACTTCTCGAGCAGGGAGGAGCCTCGCACGCCGCAGGATCTGACCAATCACAACTGCATCAACCTGCGATTCCCAACTTACGGCGGCATCTACGCCTGGGAGTTCGAGAGAGGTGGACGAGAAATCAATGTCCGCGTTGATGGGCAGCTTACTTTCAATTCCAGCAAACAAATCCTGGACGCGGCGCTGGCAGGATTTGGCCTGGCATATCTTCCCGAGGATACCGCCGCTCCACATCTGGAGCGCGGCCGGCTGACCCAGGTGCTCGATCCGTGGTGCGCGCCATTCCCCGGTTATCACATCTACTACCCCAGTCGCCGACAATCTTCGCCGGCGCTGCAGCTCGTGGTCGATGCGCTGCGGTACAAGCGCAAGTAGTCATGCGCTGACACCTGCGACACATTGAGTCGAACAACGGTGTGGAGGCGCCGCCGAAGCGTCAGTGGTACTGTCGCCTTGCACGGCGCTACAGGGATTGAGCATGCAAGAGCGAACACTGGGAAACGGACTCCGCGTGTCGGCCCTTGGGCTGGGCTGCATGGGCATGAGCCACGGCTACGGCAAACCCGCCGATCGCGGCGAAATGATCCGGCTCATGCAGGCCGCGGTGGAACGTGGCATCACCTTGTTCGATACGGCCGAAGTCTACGGCCCATACACCAACGAAGAGCTGGTGGGCGAGGCGCTGTCACCGCTGCGCGAGCTGGTGGTCATTGCCACCAAGTTCGGTTTCGGGATCGGTGGCCAGGGACTAGATAGTCGACCAGAGCACATCCGCGAGGTCTGCGAGGCATCCCTCGGGCGTCTGCGCGTCGAAACCATCGATCTCTTCTACCAGCATCGTGTCGATCCCGATGTACCCATCGAGGATGTCGCGGGTGCGGTGCGCGAGCTGGTTCTCGCCGGGAAGGTGAAGCATTTCGGCCTCTCCGAGGCCGGTGCGCAGACCATCCGCCGTGCGCACGCCGTGCATCCCGTGACCGCGCTGCAGAGTGAATATTCGTTATGGTGGCGCGAGCCGGAGAAGGAGATTCTGCCAACGCTCGAAGAACTCGGCATCGGATTCGTACCCTACAGTCCGCTGGGTCGCGGCTTTCTCACCGGCAAGATGGCCGCAAACGCCACGTTCGAGACCGGCGACTTCCGCACCAGCCTGCCGCGTTTCCAGCCGCAGGCCCTGCAGGCGAATCAGTCACTGGTCGATCTGCTGGCCGCGATCGCGGCGGGCCGGGGCGCAACCCCCGCACAGATCGCACTCGCCTGGCTGCTGGCACGCAAACCCTGGATCGTGCCGATACCCGGCACCACCAGACTGACACGTCTCGAAGAGAACCTCGGCGCGACCAGTTTGCAGCTCACACCTGAAGACCTGCGCAAGATCGAAAATGCGACCGCGTCGATCGCGGTGCAGGGCGAACGCTATCCGGCATCGATGGCACGCATGACGGGGCGTTAACCGGCCGCGAGCGGTACTGCAAAGGCGAAAGTGGCGGCGAGCAGATAGCTTCCGGTCGCGACCACGTAGAGCGAAGCGCTGATTCGCCGCAGGCGCGTGCAGGCACGCGCCGCGGCGGGATCCGTCGGGCAAGGCAGCGAGCGCGCACGCCACAGCATTGCGCCGCTGAACAGCAGAAAGGCGCCGGCGATGCCGAACACCCAGCCCTTGTGCTCCGACAACCACACGAGTTGTGGAAACGCCGAGATGAGCCCGACGAGGGCGGCGCCGGCGCCGAGCGAAACCATCATCGCCGGCAGCACGCAGCACACCAGCGTGGCGGAACTCGCGAGCAGCGAGCTGAATGCCACACCGATGTTGCGCTTGAGCGGGTCCATCATTTCGCCCGCTTGAGCTCGGCACGGATGTCATCGAGCGATCGCTGCGTACGCGTGATCGCCTTGACGTCGTAGCCTGATTCCGTGAGCGCCCTGGTAAGGTCCGGGTCCGGAATGTCCTGGCCTTCGCGCGTCGCGACCGCGACCAGCTTGTTCTCCAGGCTCACCACCACGTCGGCCGTCGCCGGGTTCTTGCGCAGTGTCTTCTCGATACCCTGGGCACAGAAGCTGCAGACGAGTCCATAGACTTTCATTTCGATAGTGCCCGCATTGGCGGCGCCGGCGAGCAATGCGAAAGTGCAGACGATTGTCATTTTCGGGAGATTTTTCATACCAGGATCCTCGATTCAGAAATTGACCATGGCCATGGCCTGAAGTTTGCCGTCGGCGGTAACACCGCCCTCGATCCAGGCGCCACCCTTGAACAGGCGCAGCAGCAAGGCCCATTCGGTGCCGTCGTGGATGCCGCCGGTGTAATGGCGGCCCTGTACGACGAACCAGGTGGCCAGCGTGTCGACGTCATGTTCGTACGGTGCAATGCCGAGCTGCAGTGTGTCGACGCGATGCGAAAACTCATTCGAGCGATGCAGGTCGGTCTTCAGCGATGAGTAGAAGCGGCGGGTCTCGTAGTCGACCTGTCCGCCGGCATTCCAGGCGAAGGTGTGATCGTTGGTCTCGCTCACATAGGCCTGGCCCGCGCCACCCCAGACGAACACATTGGCCTGCGCCGATTCCTGGTTCCAGCGCTTCACCAGGTAGTTGGCGCGCGCGTACGTGATCTCGCGCCGACGCCCATCGATGTCGCTTTCGAGCTCGAGATACCCAGCCCCGAGAGAATAGAAATATTTCGGCGCATAGAACACCTGTGCCTCGTTCATCGTGCCCGCGCCGTATTCGGCCATCACTGTCGTGCCATGCGAGAAGGCGATGGGCTTGGCCTGCAAAGTTGTGCATGCGCCTGCGAGCGCGAGGCCCGCAAGCGCGGATCTGACAAGGTTCATGGGAACCCTCCGTCGATTCGCGATCAGAAAGGGCGGAGCGCGCTCGCGCGCGACCGCATCCGTTGTGCTGATCAGGCGATCGGTGGAGGTTTGAGCGGCGGGTCGGAGAGTGTCTCCGCCGTGTAAGGCAGATCGACGATGGCTTCGGCCGGCGTCGAAACGGCCTGAGTGAGAACACGCGTTGGCGCAGTCGCCGCTGAAAGCAGGCAAGAGACCAGGCAGTCCGTCATCGACATTGCGCCGTCGGGGCAACAGGGACACGGTTCGTCACCCGCGGGCATCGGCATCCCGTCGCAGGGCATTTCCGCAGAGGCCGTGGACGCGGCAGGCGCGAACGCCATGGCTGGCACCGCCAGCAGAAGCTGCGCGGCGACTACAAGGAACGCCAGCGGCTTGGCGAACTTTCTGGCCAGGCGATGCATACCCGGAAGATAGGCTTTCCGGCTTTGCTGCGCCAGTGATTCGTGCCTCACTTTGCCGAATCCGGCCGTCAAACCAATCCCTTCTCGCGCAATTCTTCCTTGAAGTAGGCGTAGAAGATCGGTGCGGCCACCAGGCCGGGAATTCCAAACGCCGATTCCATCACCAGCATCGCGATCAACAGTTCCCAGGCGCGCGCGTTGATGTGCGAACCAATGATGCGCGCGTTGAGGAAATATTCGAGCTTGTGGATCACGACCAGGAAGACGAGTGAGGCGATCGCCACGGGCACGCCCTGGCTCAGGCAGACGATGACGATGGCGGTGTTTGAAATCAGATTTCCAATGATGGGCAGCAGGCCCACGATGAAGGTGAGCGCCACGAGCGTCTTCACCAGCGGCAGGTCGACTCCGAACAGGCTCAGCAGGATGTCGAGATATAGCCAGGTGAAGAAAGTGTTGATCATCGAGATCCACACCTGCGCAAATACCACGCGCTGAAACACGGACGCCATGCGCGCCGCATGGCGTGCGACCTGTTCGGTCAGCGGCCGCCGATCGGTGGGATGACTCGCCTTCTGCATCGACAGCAGTGCACCGATGATCATGCCCATGAGGACGTGCACCAGGGTGCGACCGATGCCGCGGCCCGCGAGCTGCAGGGAACTCGCGTTGGTGCGCAGCCACTCGGCAATTGTGGTCTGCAGGGTCTCGGTGTTCTGCGGGATATACCTTTGCAATCCTTCCGGAAGAATGGCGCGTGCGTCTTCGACGATCTGCGCCATGCGCTGCATCAACAACGGAACGCTTTCATCGCTGTTGCGCAGGAAGGCGACGATGCCGACACCGATACCCACCAGCGCGGCGATCACGGCCGTGGCAATCAGCGTAACCGCGAGTACGCGCGGGCCGTCGCGCCCCAACGCCCGCAACCGCAACCACGGCGTGAGCACGTCCACCAGTTTGAATACCAGCAAGCCGGCCAGCAGCGACGACAGCAGGTGCAGCTTGATGATGAGGGCGAGGGCGATCGCCGCCAGCACCCACGCGGCGATGTCCGCGCGTGTGACGGACTGATGGGACATTCCTCATTTGCTTGTCACAATCCGCCATGGCCGGGTTGTCTGCCTCAATTCGACGGATTGTTACAAGGAAATGAGGAATGTCCCCATTACGTGCATTGAAGCCGTCATCGGTCTTGACCGGTCCACGCTTCCAGCACCTTCTTCATGCGCTCGATGCTGTTTTCGAGCGTCGCCATGTTGCAGGCGAACGAGGCGCGGAAGTGATTGGGCGCACCGAAGCCAGAGCCCGGCACCACGGCGACGCCCGCGTCATTGATGAGCATCTCGGCGAAGGCGTTATCGTCCCTGATGCCAAAGGCCATCATCGCGGCGCTGCAATCGGCCCAGGCGTAGAACGCGCCGGAGCCAGGCAGGGCAGTGATGCCCGGCAGGCGATTCAGCGCACCGATGAAGTAGTCGTGGCGCTTCTTGAACTCTCGGTTCATGTCTTCGACCGGCTTCTGGTCGCCGTTGAGGGCGGCCAATGCCGCCTTCTGCGTGATCGACGACGCGTTGCTGGTGCTCTGGCCCTGGATCGTCGACATGGCGTTGACGATTTCCTTCGGGCCGCCGCAGTAACCGAGGCGCCAGCCGGTCATCGCGTACGATTTCGACACGCCGTTGATGGTGACGGTGCGCTCGTAGAGTTCCGGCGCGACGGTGAGCAGCGAGGTGAACGGCTCGCTTCCCCACCAGATCTTCTCGTACATGTCGTCGGTGCCGATGAGCACGCGCGGGTGCCGCAGCAGCACATCCGCGAGCGCGCGCCATTCGGCGCGCGTATACGCGGCGCCCGTCGGGTTGCAGGGCGAGTTGATGAGCATCAGTCGCGTCTTCGCCGTGATGGCCGCTTCGAGCTGACGCGGCGTGAGCTTGTAGCCCGCTGAAGCCGGGCAGTTAGGCGTCACGGGCAGGCCGTCCGCCAGCAGCACCATGTCCGGGTAGCTCACCCAGTACGGCGCCGGGATCACGGCCTCGTCACCCGGGTCGAGCACCGCCATGCACAGGTTGTAGATAGTCTGCTTGGCGCCCGAGCTCACCAGCACCTGGTTGCGCTCGTAGGAGATCTGATTGTCGCGCTTGAACTTCGCGATGATGGCGTCCTTCAGTTCGACGATGCCATCGACGTTGGTGTAGCGCGTGAAGCCCTTGCGGATCGCTTCGACACCGGCGTCCGCGATGTGGGACGGCGTATCGAAGTCCGGCTCGCCGGCCCCCAGGCCGATGATGTCCTTGCCCTCCGCCTTCAGTTTCGCGGCGCGCGCGGTGACGGCGAGAGTGGGCGAGGGCTTGACGCGCTGAACGCGTCGCGAGAGCTGGTTGGGCACGGCTTGGACTCTTATTAATTGGTGGGGGTTGGGATCGACAAACGGGCGCGTATATTACGCGATCCGGCCGCGTCAGCCACAGAACAGTGAACCCCTAAGCCCATGGAATCAAAGCCCTTTGTACTGAAAGCCGACTACCAGCCCGCGGGCGACCAGCCGGGCGCGATCGCGGGGCTGCTGGAGGGCATTCACGACGGTTTCGGCATCAGACGCTGCTGGGTGTGACCGGATCAGGAAAAACATTCTCGGCCGCCAATGTCATTAAGCGGTGCAGCGACCGACCCTGGTCCTGGCCCACAACAAGACGCTGGCCGCGCAACTCTACGGCGAGTTCAAGGAGTTCTTCCCGGAAAACTCGGTGGAGTACTTCGTCTCGTACTACGACTACTACCAGCCCGAGGCCTATGTGCCCTCGAGCGACACATATATAGAGAAGGACGCCTCGATCAACGAGCACATCGAGCAGATGCGTCTTTCGGCCACCAAGGCGCTGCTGGAGCGCAATGACTCCATCATCGTGGCGACGGTGTCGGCCATCTACGGCCTGGGCGATCCCGAGTCGTACCACGAGATGATCCTGCACCTGAATCGCGGCGAGATCATGGATCAGCGCCGCCTGCTGCGCCGGCTCGCCGACATGCAATACACGCGCAACGAGCTCGACCTGCAGGCGGGCACGTATCGGGTACGCGGCGATGTCATCGATGTGTTCCCGGCCGAATCGGCGCGCGAGGCGGTTCGCATCGAGCTGTTCGACGAGACCATCGACTCCCTGGCGCTGTTCGACCCGCTGACCGGCGAGATTGCGCGCAAGGTGCCGCGATACACGGTGTATCCGGGGTCGCACTACGTGACGCCCAAGGAGCGGCTGATCGGCGCCATCGATCACATCCGCGAGGAACTGCGCGAGCGCCTCAAGGTGCTGCGCGAGCAGAACAAGCTGGTCGAGGCGCAGCGTCTCGAGCAGCGCACCATGTTCGACATGGAGATGATGAAGGAAGTCGGCTACTGCGCCGGCATCGAGAACTACTCGCGCTATCTGTCGGGCCGTCAGTCGGGTGAACCGCCGCCATGCCTGTTCGACTATCTGCCGGGCAACTCGCTGCTGTTCATCGACGAGAGCCACCAGACCATTCCGCAACTGGGTGCCATGTACAAGGGCGACCGCTCGCGCAAGGAAACGCTGGTGGAGTACGGCTTCCGATTGCCGAGCGCGCTCGACAACCGGCCGCTCAAGTTCGAGGAGTGGGAGCAGCTTGCGCCGCAGATGATTTTTGTCTCTGCCACGCCTGGACAATATGAAGCCCGCAAGTCCGCGAAGACCGTCGAGCAATTGCTGCGCCCGACGCATCTCGTGGATCCGGAAGTGGAAGTGCGGCCGGTGGCGACGCAGGTCGACGACGTGCTTTCAGAAATCAAGCTGCGCACCGAACAGGACGAGCGCGTGCTCATCACCACGCTCACCAAGCGCATGGCCGAAGATCTCACCGAGTACCTGCACGAGCATGGGGTGAAGGTGCGCTACCTGCACTCCGACGTGGAAACCGTAGAACGTGTCGAAATCATCCGCGACCTGCGCCTGGGCAAGTTCGACGTGCTGGTGGGCATCAACCTGCTGCGCGAAGGCCTGGACATGCCCGAGGTGTCACTGGTGGCGATTCTCGATGCCGACAAGGAAGGCTTCCTGCGCTCGGACAACTCGCTGATCCAGACCATGGGCCGCGCGGCGCGCCACGTCAACGGCAAGGCGATTCTCTACGCGGACCGGGTGACCGGTTCCATGCAGCGCGCCATGGAAGAGACGACACGCCGCCGTGACAAACAGCTGGCCTACAACCAGGAGCACGGCATCACGCCGCAGAGCATCCGCAAGAACGTGCAGGACATCATGGAGGGTGCGCGCGCCGACACCACGGACTTCGGCTACAAGATGGGCAAGAAAAGGCGTGGCGCCGAGGAGGCCGCCCCCAACCTTCGCATGCTCTCGCCCGAGCAGATCGTGCGCGAGATCAAGCGCCTCGAGGCGCAGATGTACAAGCACGCGCGCAACCTCGAATTCGAAGAGGCCGCCCGGATCCGCGATGCCATCGAGAAGATGAAGCAGCAGGAGCTGGGTCTCAACGATCCGGATCTGCTTGCAGGGTAAGAACCAAACTCGCAGCCTGCTGTAGGACTGCCTCCTTAGCGGAGCATGCGCCACGTTTGTGGGTCGGTGGTTCGATCCCACTCGCGACTACCAATCCCCTTACAGACCGTTTTGCGCGCTGCGGTGATTCTCACTGCATGCTCAAGTTCCTGGGAAGCACGATCGGCATCATCTTTCTGATCGGCCTGATCGTCGTCATCGTTCTGCTCAAAGCCGTGTTCTAGATGTGCGCGCCGGTGGTTGTGTACGGGCGTTGATTGCATACGGGCTGCTCGCCGCGGCGAGCGCGCACGCGGCTCGTGTCGAGATCGAACTCGACGGCCTCAACGAAGAAATGCGCGACGCAGTGCGCGCGTCGCTCGAGCTTGCCGAATATCAGGGGCGTGATATCTCGCCGGCGCAGTTGCGCTCGGCGTTTCGCGAATCCGACCTGCAGATCAAACGCGCGCTCGAGCCCTTCGGCTTTTACGACGTCAACGTCGAGAAGCAACTGAATGGCGACGCAGCCAGTGGATGGAAGGCGAAGTTCACGGTGGCGTCGGGTCAGCCCGCCGTGGTGCGCAATGAGCGCGTGGAGGTGCATGGCGAAGGCAAGGAGCAGCGCCGCGTGGCCGAGGCCCTGGCCGGATTCGCGCCCAGGGTGGGCGACCGCCTGGACCATGCGACCTACGAGGCCAGCAAGGCAGTGATCGATACGTCATTGCGCGGCGCGGGTTATCTCGATGCGAAGTACCAGCAGCGCCGCATCACCGTGCGACCCGAGGAGCAGGCTGCAGACATCGACCTCGCGTGGGAAAGCGGACCGCGTTACCGCTTCGGTGACGTGCGCTTTTCGGGCGACGCGCCGTTCTCCGAGGACTTCCTGCAGAAATTCGTGCCGTGGGAGGCGGGTGACTTCTTCAACTCGGAGCGATTGTTGACCATGCAGCAGCGGCTGGTGGACGCGGACTACTTCGAACTGGTCTCCGTGCAGCCGGCACTCGACGAGAAGAAAGACGGCCGGGTACCGATCGATGTGCTGCTGAACCGCGACGAACGCACGGTGTATACCGGCGAGGTCTACTACAGCACTGATTTCGGCGCCGGCGTGCGCGTGGGAGCCGAGCGGCGCTGGCTCAACAAGAAGGGCCACAAGGCCGACGCGGAGGTCGAATACTCCCAGCGCCTGCAAGAAATTGCGACTCACTACCAGATCCCGCGGCCGGGCCGCGAGGATCGTTCCTATGACTTCGGCGCCGCGTACCGCGACGAGACCACGGATACCAGCCGCTCGCGAAATTTTCAGCTCGCAGCGTCGCGCTCCGAAAGGCGCTGGCACGGATACACGCGCACGATCGGCTTGAAATATTTCCACGGCGACTTCGAGATTGGCGAGGAAGACGAGCCACAGGAGTTCGGCAAGTCCACGTTGCTGTTTGCCGAGGGCACGCTGAATCGCCGCCGCGTCAACGACCGGATCGCACCTCGCCGTGGTTATGTGTTCGACCTGGGACTGCGGCTGGCGAGCGAGGCGCTCGTTTCGGATACGGATATTGCGCAGGTATTCAGCCGCTACACCTGGCTTCAGCCCCAGGGTGACAACGGGCGTTTCAAGTTCCGCGCGGAGGCGGGTGCGATGGCGGTGCGCGACTTCAATGCACTGCCGCCGGACCTGCGCTTCTTTGCGGGCGGAGACCGCTCGATCCGTGGCTTCGACTATCACGAAATTGGCGAGACCAATGCGGCGGGCGTGGTCATTGGTGGCAAGTACCTCGCAATGGGCAGCGTGGAGTACGAGTACTACTTCACCGAGGATTGGGGTGCGGCGGTTTTCTCGGACGCGGGCGATGCGTTCACGCAGGACTTCAATCTGAACGCCTCGGTAGGCGTCGGTATTCGTTGGCGCTCACCGCTGGGACCGATCCGGGTCGACTTCGCGTTTCCGATCGAGCATGCCTTGCCACTCGAAAGCAGCTGGCGCCTGCACGTGCTGCTGGGGCCTGACCTGTGAATCGCAGCAGACTCAAGCGCGTTACGGCGTGGACGGCCGGTGCGCTGGCCGTGCCTTTGTTGCTGCTCGCCGGTATGACCGCCTGGTTGCTTTTCACGACCTCCGGTGCGCGCTGGATTGCGGGCACCGTGACGCAGCGCTTCGCGCCGCAGGTAAAGTACGGCGCGCTCGACGGGACCATCGCCGGGGTGCTCGAGGTCCGTGATTTCCGTTTCGAGGGTGGTGCGGAGCAGGCGAAGATCCGCATCGAGCGCATAACCGTCGATCCCACGTTGTCGATGCTTCTGTCGCGCACGCTGCGCATCGAGCGCGCCACGGTTGCGGGACTCACCTTTACGCTGCCCGAGCAGCCAAAAGAAGATGAGGAAGACCAGCCGCTGTGGGTCGAGCCGCCGCTCGACGTGGTCGTCAGGGAGTTCGCGCTCGCGGACGCGCGGGTTTTCGAGGGTCGCGAGCAGCTCGTACAGGTGCGGCAGTTGGGCGTCGCCGCGCGCTGGAGTCGGGATGAGCTGGTGATCGAGCGCCTCGAGCTGCTGCCCGGGGATATTGCCGGAAGCCTTTCGGCGAGCGGCCGCATCACCCCGGAGGGCAACACCGTGCGCGGCGCATTGAAGGCCCGCTGGCGCGACGTGGTCATTCCCGAGAAGCTCGCGGGTCGGACGCTGGCGAGTGAAGGTGAACTGGACCTCGACGGGACCCCGGATCGATTTGCCGCGCGCGGCAAGCTCGATTTCGGACCGCCCGAAGATCTTGCCCACATCGAGCTCGCGATCAATGGCACGAATCGGGCGGCCACCATCCGGACATTTGACGTCACGCAGCGTGCCGGCCGACTGAGTCTTGCGGGGGACGTGCAATACGATCCGCGCCTCGCCTGGAATCTCACGGCCCGCGCCGATGACTTCAATCCCGGCGCGTTTGCCGCGCAATGGCCGGGTCGCATCGATCTCGATTTCGCGACCCGCGGTGCTCTTGCAGAGCAGGGGCCACGAGGGACGGTGCGGATCGCGACACTTTCGGGCGAACTTCGCGGCCGTCCGCTGGCCGGCAAGGGCGAGATGGAGTTCGCGGCGCCGTCGCGCCTCGCCGGTGTCGTGGAGCTTGCTTCCGGCAAGAGCCGTATCACGGTTCGCGGCGAGACCGATGAAGCCATCAACGCCACGGTGGACCTGCGCGTGGCCGTGCTCAATGACTGGATCCCCGACACGCGCGGTAGTTTGACCGGGCAATTTCGCGTGCGCGGCGCCTGGCCAAAACTCTCGATCGAAGGGTCGGCGGATGGCAAGTCGCTGGCCGTCGGCGCCAGGCGCGACGCGAACGGCCAGGACGCAGCGGCCGCAAAAGTGGGTAGCGTGCACGTTGCCGCATCCGTGGAAACGCCGCTCGATCCGCAAGGCAAGATCGAGATCACGGCGCGGGACGTCCAGGCAGCGGGGCTGAAGTTCAAGAATGCGCACCTGAACGGCTCCGGCAACCAGGTGAAGCACCAGGTCGTGCTCGAGGCGAGCGGTGACCGGCTCGATGCCGTGGTGAGAATTGCCGGCGGCATCACCAAGGGCGGCTGGAGCGGCGAGCTGGCAAAGCTCGAGCTCGATGCGACGGAGGTTGCGCGCCTCGCGCTGCGCGCTCCCGCGCGCGTGGTCTACGACGCCGGTGCATTCAGCATCACCGAGAGCTGCTTCGTGTCCGATGAGAGCTCGTTGTGCCTCGCCGCCAACCTCGAGCGCGACGGCGCGCTGCAGGCGAGCTACTCATTCGATCGCGTGCAACTGGGGCTGGCGAATGCTCTCGCGCCGGATGCCCTGCCGGGGCAGTTGCGCGGAGAGTTGCGCGGAGCGGGCAAGGTCCGTCGCACGCCGGATGGGCAATGGTTCGGGGATGCACGTATTGCGTCGCCCTCCGCACAACTGGTGCTGCTCGACGAGGAACCCGGGGAAAGCGCGCTCGGACAACACACTTTCCTGCTCTACGAGAATCTCGACGTACAAGCGAACCTCGAGGGTACGCGGGGCAGTGCGCGCCTGTCAGCGGGGCTCGACCATGGCGGCAAAGTTGCCGGTAACGTTTCCATGAGCAACCTGACGGCCGCCGCGCCAGCGCTGCGCGGCGATGTCAGCGCGTCGATGCCGACACTTGCGCCTTTCACGGCGTTTGTGCCGACCGTTGCCAATCTCGACGGCTCGGTGGACGCCCGGATCCAGATCGGCGGCACGACCTCGGCGCCCGAGCTCACCGGCAATGTTGCAGGCCACGAAGCTGCAGGCGGATCTGGGTCAGCTCGGCATCGAGTTGCGAGAGGGTGAAGTGCACGCGGAGGCGGCGCGCGGTGGAGGATTTCGGCTTGCAGGCCAGGTGAAATCCGGCAAGGGTCACCTGGAATTGCAGGGCACGATGAGCGAGCGGGGCATGGTGGACGTCCGTATCAACGGCGAGAACTTCCTTGCGGCCGACATTCCCGCGGCCAACGTGACCGTGACGCCGGACCTGGCGCTCACCGGAGATCAAAAGGGCTATCTACTCAAGGGTGAGGTCGACATTCTTCGCGCCGCCATCAACCTGCAGAAGATGCCCAAGGACGAGGCGCCGGGTGTTTCGCCCGACGTCGTGATTGTGCGAAACGGGCAGGTGGTACAGGCCGCCACGAAAGAATCCGTGCTGCCGCTCACCGCCGCGGTGACGGTCAAACTCGGCGAACAGATCAACATCGTCGGGTACGGCCTCGACGCCGCCGTCACCGGGCAGCTCGTGGTACGTGAGGCGCCCGGTGAACCCGCCACGGGCTCGGGCCAGCTCACGGTGTCCGGCAAGTACAAGGCGTACGGCCAGGATCTCACCATCGAAGAGGGTCGGCTGCTGTTCGCCGGCACGCCGCTGGACAACCCGCGCCTGTCGCTGGTCGCCATGCGCGAAATCGACGAAGACCTGTCTACCGGCCTGCGCATCACCGGCTCCGCGAAGCGACCGGTGGTCACGGTGGTTTCGGAGCCCGAAGTGGGTGAAGCCGATGCATTGTCCTACCTCGTCACCGGGCGCTCGCTCTCCGACGTGGGCAGTGCCAGTGGCAGCTCGCAGGACGCGCTGGCCTCCGCCACCCGTTCGCTCGAAGGCGCCGCGGGCGGACTGATCGCCAAGCGCATCGGCAAACGCCTCGGACTCGATGAAGCCGGCGTCGAGGAGAACGAGATGATCGGCGGCTCGGCGCTCACCGTCGGTGAGTACCTCTCGCCCCAGCTGTACCTGAGCTTTGGAGTGGGCTTGTTCGAACCGGGAGAAGTGATCGCGCTGCGCTACAAGCTCTCGGACGATGTGGGCGTCAAAGTCGAGCGCGGCCCCATGGAAACGCGGGCCGGCGTCGAATACCGCATCGAGAAGTAGCGTATGTCTTTGAAGAGCGGACGAAACTTGTAGCCGAAGCCAAACAACCCGCTGGCGCGACGCCGGTCGCCGCTGTCACCGCAGCTTTTTGATCCAGAACGGGCCGGAATTGCGCTCTATGGTCAAAGTCGACAGTTCGGCATCGAGAGCGTCCGCGCCCCATGGTTTCCCGCAAAACCCTATTGCAGAATCGCCGGCCTTCCTGCCCGGGCCGGAGGTTGTTTGGCCGAGGGAATCGAAGAGCGTTTCCAGGCGAGCTACGCGGACATCCTGCGACTTGCCCGGGCGCGGCTGTCGCGCGAGCGGTCGCCGATATCGACCGTCACGCTGGCGCACGAGCTGTATCTCAACCTGCGCGGTCGTGCCGATCTGAAATTTGCCTCTCCTGGTGCGTTCATGGCCTATGCCAGCCGCGCGATGCGCTCGCTGCTGGTGGATATGGCGCGCGAGCGCCTGGCGCAGAAGCGTTCGGCGGAGCTCTTGCCATTGACGCTGGGGGCCGAGGTGCCGGACCTGGCGGGCACACCCGAACAACTCGTGGCGCTCGACGAAGCGCTCAATCGCCTCGGCAACCTGGACGCGCGTCTGATGCGCGTGGCGGAGTTGCGGGTGATCATGGGTCTGGACGTGGCAGAGGTAGCCGAAGCGCTCGGCGTATCGGAGCCGACCATCAAGCGCGACTGGCAACGGGCCAAGGCCTACTTGTACGAGGCGCTCGGAGTCAAGCCGTGAGCGATGTCGAGGCGCTGGACTGGCTCGACCGGCTGCTCGCCGCGGATGAGCCACAGCGTCGCGCTTCGCTGGCCACTCTCGAGCAGGACGATCCAGAACTGCACGCACGCCTCGAGCGCTTGCTGGTCAATGCGCTGGCGCCGGAGAACTCCCGCGTACTCGCGGCTCCCGTGCTCGACGGCGTCGCACGGTTGAATGTCGAAGTCACCCGCACGCTGCAGCCCGGCGACGTGCTCGCCGGTTATCGCCTGATTCGCGAGCTGGGCCGCGGCGGCATGTCGGTGGTGTGGCTGGCGGAGCGTGCCGACGGCGTGGTGAAGCGCGCGGTCGCGCTCAAGATGCCCATGTTCATGCTGCAGGGTGGGGACGTGGAGCGCTTCGCGCGCGAGCGGGACGCGTTGGCTGCGCTCAGTCATCCGAACGTCGCGCGTCTTTATGACGCCGGCGTGTTGCCCTCCGGCCAGCCGTTCATCGTGCTCGAACACGTCGACGGCCTGCCGTTCACCGTCCATTGCGATGCGCAGCGGCTCGACCTGCGCGCGCGGCTACGGCTCTTCCTGCAGGTGCTCGGCGCGGTCGAGCACGCCCACAAACATCTCATCGTGCATCGCGACCTGAAGCCGTCCAACATCCTGGTCGATGCCGAAGGGCAGGTGAAGCTGCTCGACTTCGGCATCGCCAAACTGCTGGGCGAGAACGAAGGCGCCGCGCCGTTGACCGAGATGGTCGGTGCGGCGATGACGCCGCTGTACGCGGCGCCCGAGCAACTGCGCGGCGCGACGATCTCCACGCTCACCGATGTGTATTCGCTCGGAGTGGTGTTGTACGAACTGCTGACCGGCGCGCTGCCGTATCGCGGCGCCGGGGTGCGCGCGTCGCTGGTCGAAGTACTGGACTGCCTGGGTCGCGGCACACTGCCGCGCGCCAGTCACGCGGCCATCGATGACGCCGCGGCCATTGCCCGCGGACGTGCTTCGTCGGCGAAATTGCGCGGCGAACTCGCCGGCGACCTCGACACCATCGTGGGCAAGGCACTGCGTATTGCGCCCGACGAGCGCTACGGTTCGGCGGCACATCTGGCCGATGATCTCAAGCGCTATCTCGACCAGAAGCCGATCGCCGCGCGGCCGCCGAGTTTCTGGTATGCGGCGCGCCTCGCCATCACGCGGCACCGGCTGGCCGCGAGCGTGGCCGGCGTGGGACTCACGCTGGTGGCCGGCGCCAGCCTCGTGGCGTGGACGCAGTACCGCGAATCACGCGCCCACGCCGAGCGTACCGCGGCGGTGCGCGACTTCATGTTCGAGCTGGTCAACGATGCGGAAGCCTCCGAAGGCCAGCAGGGTGAGGTCACGGGCCGGCAGATGGTCGACGGCGCGGTTGCACGTGCCCGCCGCGATTTCGTGGCTCAGCCACAGCTGCAGGGCGAGTTGTTAGGCGAGCTCGGGCGCATGTATCTGCGGCTCGATGCGGCCGAGGCAGCGGTGCCGGTGCTGGAGGAATCCGTCACGGTGCTCGAGCGCCACGCGCCGCCGGACGATCCGGCGCTCAACAAGGGACGTGCCTTTCTGGCCGATGCGCTGATGCGCACCGGCGACGATCTGCCACAGATCCGCGCGCTGGCGACGCTGGCGCGCGATGCCTGCTCCAGCGCGGACGTGGAATGTGCCAAGGCGCGCGCCTACGGCGGGTCATTTTTGAGCCAGCTCGCCTCATTCGAGGGTGACGACGAGGGTGCGCTGGTTGCCATGCGGCGCAGTGCGTCGGACACCGGGTTTGCCTTTGGTGCGCGGCACGAAGAGACCGCAATGGCCTTCATGAGCCTGGCGATCACCGCGCGAAACGCCGGGCACCTCATCGAAGCCGGCACTGCCATGCAGCGCGCAGTGGCGGCCGCGCAGGATCTGCGCATGCGCGCTGCGGATCGCACCAGCCTGGATCGCACCATGGCGCTGATCGACTTTGATCTTGGTCATTATGCCGCGGCGCTCGACCGGTTGATGGCCTTGCAGGCGCGACCAGTGGCGGCGGCCGAGGGTGCGCTGCAATTGCGCCTGCTGGCGACCGTCTATATCGAGCTGGGAGACGCCGCAAACGCTCTGCAGAGTGCCGATGCGGCGATCGCGAAACTGGCCGGGCAAGACGATGCCGCGAGTGCACTGCCATACGCCCAGCAAATTCGCGCTCGCGCCCTGGCGCTCGCCAATCGACCCAAAGAAGCCCTGGCGCAGGTCGACGAAGTGCTGCGTCAGTTGCTGGCACTTGGGCGTGCGCCGAACGCCATCGACGTGTTGCGCGCCAGCCGTTATCGCGCCGAGTTCCTGCTCGCGGCCGGACGCGTGACGGAAGGCTTGCAGCTGCTGCGCGAGCTGCACGCGCAACACGCGGGCGGCGGTACTTCGCCGATCGAACACGGCTTGCTGCTGGACGCGCTGGGTAGCGCCGAAGTGAGGGCCGGAAACGCCGAGGCGGCTCGCGTGGCGCACGAGGCCGCGCAAGTCGAGCTCGCCAGGCAATTGCCTGCGAATCATCCGTTTTTGAAACGAAATGCGGCGCTGCGAAGCGGCGCCTGATCAATCACGTGAGGGAATGACAATGAAAACGACGGTCGTCCGAAGCTTGATGATTTTTCTGGCTGGCGCTGGATGCGCGACGGTGATCGCGCAGGTCGGCGAGATGCCGCCGCCGCCGATCACGGTCGAAGACTGGGAAAAACGCGCCATCCGGGTGAGCAACGAGATCGCTTTTCTTGGCCAGTACGTTGACCTGGCGGAGAACGGCCGCAACCGCATCTTCACCGATCCGGCTGCCTGCGTAACGCCAGTGCCGCCGAAGCCGAACCTCGGTGCGAAGTTGTGGCTGGTGCGCAAGGGTCTGGGAGCTATCGAGACGATCACCGAGGGGCAGGCACTCGGAGAAGGAGAACTGGTGTACTCGCTAGAGAGGTGTCATCCGAAAGGCGACTAGCCGGTCGGGATCACTTCGTGGATTTGTCCTCGGGCAGGCCTAACTTCTTGTAGAGGTCACGGCGGGCGTTCTTGTCGCCCGCGATGACCTTGTGGGCGTAGGCGGCGACGTCGAGCGCCACCGCGCGTGGCACCACGATGACGCCGTCACCGTCGGCGACCACGACGTCGCCCGGCATCACCAGCACGCCGCCGAGCACGATGGGCCGGTTGACGGACTCGACCTCGTTGCGCCCGGGACGAATGCCCCGGCCGACCTGCTTGAGATACAGCGGCACCTTCTGCGTGATGATTTCGTCGGTGTCGCGGCAGGTGTTGCTGGTGATGACGCCCACCGCACCGTGCAATTTCCAGTTCATGATGTTGTTGGAGCCGATGGAGCCGACGTCGGTCTCCGGCGCTTCCTCGATCACCACCACGCTGCCTTCGCGCAGCAGCGGTACGAACGGTTCGGGCGTGCGCCGGGTATAGAAGTCACCCACCCACTGGTCGAATTCGGCCTCGGCACGCTTGCCGGCCGGCGGCTGCTGCGTGGGTACGTAGCGCACGGTCACTGCGATGCCGATGATGCGATGACTGTAGTTGACGGTGTCCTTCCACAGCGGGTGGATGTCAGGGTTGACGAGGCCGATGTCCTGCAACCCCACGAAGTCCATGCCATCGGAAACGTCCGCGACCCGCAGGCCTTCGAAGGCCTTGAGCACCTTGCGGTCGTCTTCCAGCGAATACACCTTCACGGGCATGAGCGTCGCGCCGGCGCGCAAGCTCTCGGTGGCGTCGGCGGACAGGGCGAGGGACGTGACGCCCATGGCGAGCGCCGCAAACAAACTACGCATGTGAGACCCCCTTGGTTTGATTATGGGGTGTCAGGCCTCGCGCCGCATGGGAATCAGCCAGGTGCTGAGCGCGAGCACCACCACCGAGGCGCCGAGCACCGGCAGCAACAGTGCCACTGCGACGATGCCGGTCATGAGTCCGCGGCCGATGCGAAATGCCGGTACGGCTGGCGCCGGGACGCCGAGAGTTCCCGCGGGTCGGCGGCGCCACCACATCACGATGGCGGACACGCAGATGGTCAGCAGACCCAGCGCGGTGAACAGCCCGAGCAGCTGGTTGGCGATGCCGAAGAGCTGGCCCTCGTGCGCCGCGATGCCGACGTGGATGGCCTTGTCGAGCGTCGACTTGTCCGCGAACCGATCCTCGTGGAGCAGGGCGCCGGTGACCGGATCGAGCGCCAGTTCGCGCACCCGCGGCCGGTTCTGGGTTTCCGAGCGCACGCGCCAATGCGGCTGGTTCTCGTTGGGTAGATAGAGCCGCACGGGCGGGTCGAGCTGATACGGCGCGACGCGCGCGATGACGTCGTCTACCTTGAGCGGCGTCGCCACCGAATCTGCCGCGAGCCTGGCGGCGATGCGCGGCGTGTTCGTCCGCGCTGTTCGTGGCCCAGTCGCGCGGCGCGGGCGCCACCCAGCCGCGGATCCGGCCGATGCCGTCGCCGGCCACCGTGGTCCACGGCATGGCCGTCACCAGCAGGAAGATCGCCAGCGACGAAATCCAGATGCCGCTCACCGCGTGCAGGTCGCGCCACAACTGGCGACGTCCACCACCGAAGCGCGGATACAACACACCGCCGAGTCCGCGCGTCTCCCGCGGCCACCACAGGTACAGGCCGGTGCCCAGCATGATCAGCGCCCAGCTCGCCGCGAGTTCGACGAGCAGGGAGCCGGTCTTGCCGACCAGCAGCTCGCCATGAATCATGCGCACGATCTCGGTGAGGCGCGAGGTGTGCGGCACCGACTTCAGGATGGCGAGTGTTTCGGGATGAACGTAGACGATGCGGCCCGCGCCGTCGGGCGCATAAACATGTACCCGCACCGCATCGTCGGGCTCGGGCGGGACTTCGTAGACGAACAGTTTCGAGCCGGGTATCGAGGCGATGGCGGCCGCGATCTGCGCCTCGCCGCTGGCGCGCCGGCCCGTGACCTGTAGCGAATCCACATCCCGATCGGCGAGCGCATCGATCTGCGGCTTGAAGAGGTAGATCGAGCCGGTCAGCGCCAGCACGATGACGAAGGGAATGCAGAACAGTCCGGCATGAAAATGCCAGCGCCACAGTCCCCGGTAAGTCATTGTCGCCACGGGGTGTGATTATCCCGAAAAAGACCGGGATGTCCCCATTGGGGGCGGCCCCGGAATTCTGGTATCTTTCGCGCCCTCCCGGTAGTCGCGTAGCTCAGTGGTAGAGCACCTCCTTGACATGGAGGTGGTCGGTGGTTCGATCCCACTCGCGACTACCAATCAAATCAATCAGTTGCAGGTTGAGGGTAGTCCCCGAAGCTTGGGGGACACCCTGGGGACACCGCGCTGAATCGGGGACACGAGAGTAGTTTTCTCATCTCCGCACCGCGTCTCGCGTACCCCTTGGGCCCTAACAACCTCCGTCAGCGATCTCGTCTCCTACGCGATCACAGCGCATCGCCAGCACGTTCTAACGCGTCTCGCGCGTGCGCACTCGGGCGCATGATCCCTGGCACATGGCGCCCCTGATTTCCCCGGAGACTCCTGCAATGAATCTCACTGTGACGCGCGAAACGGCCGCGCTGAACGATCCGTCCGCCGTTGAATCCTTGCTCGCTCCGCTGCCGACGCCGCAGCTGGTGCGCGCCAACCTTGCGAACGTCGGCGATGCGGCGCGGCCCTAGATTTCTTGAGCTGGCGCGCCGGCAGCAACAGGTCGTCGATGTCGCCGCGCGACTCGATCGCCGCCACACTCGCGCACACGTCATGCGCCTCCGAGTCCGTCATCGGTTTGTCCGCGACATCATATGAACGCATTTCGATGGCTCGCAGTTCGAAAGTCCGGGCCGCGAGCGCATCCTGCATGCATTGCCATTCGACGCAGCGCTTGCGTAATTCGGCGAACCAGCTTTGCTGCGCAGCTTCGTCCGCGACATCGGGCGTGACGCGATGGGCAGCAGCGAATGCCCGTTCCATTCTCTGGTAGATATCCGCCATGCGTTCGGTGCAGCTACGCCTGGCGTCGCCCGGCTGGCGTTCGCACATGCTTTCTGCAAACGCCGGCGCGGTCATGTTCTGAGCCGAACCTGCCGCGGAAAATAGACCAGCCACGGCGATCCAAAGACCGGCACTTCGATTCATCCTGACCTCCCTTGAGCTGAGCCTATCTTCGATACGAGATATGGCGCGTGCCCGCTGGGAAAACGACGAATTGTGGTCGGGGGTGATGGGATTCAATTGCTGAATTCGCAGATAGGGGTTAGGCCGGCAAATGTCACGCAGGCCCGTTTCAGGAACGGCGTGATCTCGGCTCCTCATCGTGACGGAGTGTAAACAGGATCATGTCGCCAAATGGGGTTGCCTTTCGCAGTTTGGCGGCTAGGTGGCGCCCGTTCGCTGGAGGAGCGGTGCGCGCAGTTGTCAACGGGTGTGAAATGCGATCTCGCGCTCGCGCAGGCGGTTGAGCAAATCCTCAAAACGTCCGGGTCGGACGCGGCGGCATGCCATGCAGCGGATCGCGCTCGATCTCGCTGCACCACTCACGCAGGTGTTTTAGCGCTTGTTCGATGAGCAGCAGCCGTTGCCAGCGCCATCGTGATCTCGCCGCGACATTCGATCAGGCGCGCGCTCATCACCATGATGGCGCTGGTGGTGGTGATGTTCAGCATCATGTTCAAGGTGGCCATGGCGCCCAGGATGAACAGCAATACCAGCACTACCAGCAGCAGCACCAGCATGGCGACCAGCATCATGAAGAGCAGGGCGACGAAGGCCCGCACGCCTAAACGAAACGGCGCGCCGCCCGAAGGCGCCCCGTAGATCGAACATCGCGACGCTGGCGAGGCTTACGCGGCGACCGCCTCCAGGCGCTTCGCCGGGAGCGGCTTGACCGCCGCGAGCTTGGCGGGCTCCTGCGCAATCTCCCACAGGGCGACCGCATCCTGCATGTGTAGCCAGCTCTCAGGCGTCGTGTCGAGCAGCTTGGCGAGGCGCGCCGCCATCTCGGCAGTGAGCGCGCGCTTCTCCAGCAGCAGCTCGGAAACCGACAGACGGCTGACGCCCAGCCGCTCGGCAAACTCGGTCTGCGACATCTTGAGCGCGGGCAACACATCCTCACGCAGGATCACGCCCGGATGCGTCGGGCGGCGATTCGGGTTGCGCTTCATCGTGGTGTTCATCAGTGATAGTCCTCCAAATCAACATCGATGGCATTTTTGCCATCGAAAGCAAAAGTCAGTCGCAAATTCCCGGACACGCTGCACGCGTAGCGGCCACTCTCGCGGCCCTTCAGCGGGTGGAATTGCCACCCCGGCACCTTCATGTCCCCGGGCACTTCCGCCGCGTCCAATCGGTCCAACATGCGTTCGATCTTCTCGGCTCGCTCGGCGGGAATCTTGCTGGCGTTGCTGTCGGTCCAAAACAGCCGCAAGCCCTTGTGCCGAATCGTGCGAATCACGGTGGAGACGATACCCTGTAATGCGAGGGATTGCAGTGTAATGCATCACATTACAGTGTCAAGACGCGCATAAGTGCCTGATTTGGTGCCGCAGTCCCAGGAAATGCCCGAATTCGGCACGGGCATGTCGGCATGTCTGGGCATCCCGCTAGAAACGGCGCAGACACGCACTGGGCCGTCCCGGCACCAGAAAGCCCATGACCGCCGTGACACGGAGGTGGTCGGTGGTTCGATCCCACTCGCGACTACCAATTTCCTTACAGACCACCCCGCCGCCACTCGCGATCTTCGGCGTAACTGCGCCTGGCGCGAGGTAACGCCATGACTCCTGCGAAATCGTCCTCCTGGTTCACACGCTTTTCGAAGGTGACGGCGCATGTGACCGGTCAGCCCGTGAGTTTCGTGCTCGCATTGCTGGTCATCCTGGTGTGGGCCATCACGGGTCCGCTGTTCGGATGGAGCGATACCTGGCAGCTGGTGGTCAACACCGGCACCACCATCGTCACCTTCCTGATGGTCTTCCTGATCCAGGCCACGCAGAACCGCGATGCCGAAGCGATGCACATCAAGCTCGACGAACTACTGCGCATATCGCCGGGTGCGCACAACGTGCTGCTCGACCTCGAAGAACTCGAAGAGTCGGAGCTCGAGCGCCTGCGGGCCATCTACTGCCGGCTCGCCCACGAGGCACGGCGCGGCGCCAGTGAGGGACGCAGTGATGAGGGAGTTCCGGATATCGGCGAGTTGAGCTGACGCGTCGCTTGCGACCAGTGGCCTAGTCCAGTGGTTTCTTCGGAAGCGCCTGGTTCGTCTGCCAGTAGTCCGCCCAGGGATCCTTGCGCTGGCGCGCGATACGGTCGGGCACGTTGTGGATGTTGAAATGCGTGCCGCGGATGTCGTCGTCGATCTCGTCCCAGGTGACGGGCGTTGACACACCGACCCCGGGTCGCCAGCGCGGCGAAAACGCCGCGACGGCCGTGGCGCCAAATCCATTGCGCAGGTAGTCGATGAAGATTTTCTTCTTGCGATTCTTCTCGCCGGTCTTCGAGGTGAACATGGTCGGCGCCAGCCGCTCCATGAAGAGAGTGACGCTGCGCGCGAATTCCTTGGCGGCGTCCCAGTCGGGCAGTGGACGGCCCAGCGGCACCACCACGTGCAGGCCCTTGCCTCCGGTGGTTTTCACCCAGGACTCGAGTCCATGCTCTTTCATGAGCTTGCGGATGGCCAACGCCGCGTCACGCAGGGGCGGATAGGGCAGCTCGGCCCCCGGATCGAGATCGAAGGTCAGCCGATCGGCATGCGTGGGCCGCGGCATCACAGCGCCCCAGCTATGCAGTTCAACCGCGCCGACCTGCGCCAGGTGCAGCAGGCCTTCGGGTGAATCGCACACCACGAAGTCCGGATCCTTGTCTGCATTGGGGATCTGCACCACGCGCAAGCCGGCCCCCGACTCCTCGAGGAAGTGCTTCTGAAAGAAGGGCTTCGAGCCGTGCGTGTTGCGCAGGATGGACAGCGGCCGGTCCTTGTAATGCGGCATGGCCGCCTCGGCCACGGCTGCAAAATACTCGGCGAGCTCGAGCTTGGTGATGCCGTCGTGCGGGTAGAGCACACGGTCGGGGTGGGTGAGGCGCTGGCCGCTGACCTGCGTTTCGCCGTCGTGGGCGCGAGCCGCGGTAGCGGTGCCGCGCGCCGACTTGCCGCGGGACTTTTGCCGCTTTGCCGGCCCGGCACCGTCTTTGCGGACCACCTCTTCAGTATGCGCCGGTTCCTCCCGCACCACGGTCTTCGGGTCGCGGTCCTGCCGCAGGCCGAGGTATCGCGGCTGGCGCAGGATGCCGCCATGTGTCCAGTCGGCGAACGCCACCTGGATGACCAGCTCGGGTTTCATCCAATGCCAGATCTCGCCGGAACGCTTGTCCGGTAATTGATCGAACGGGCTGTCTTTGCGTGCCAGCTTCTGCACGCGCTGGTGCCACTCACCGCGCTCGTCGGCCGAAAATCCGCCGCCGACACGACCGGCGTACCGCAGGCTGCCTTTGCCTGAACGCACGCCGACCAGCAGCGACGAGAACGTGCCGGTGCCGCGGCCCGGTAGATAGGCGGCGCCACCCACCACGAACTCCTGTTCGCGGTGACACTTGATCTTGAGCCAGTTCGCCGAACGTCCGCCGGCGTAGGTGGAATCGACCTTCTTGGCGATCAGTCCCTCGAGATGCTGATTGCATACCCGGGCGATCAGTGCGCTGCTGTCGCTGTGAATCTGGTCCGCGAGCCGGATTGGCCCCTTTGCGGGCAGCTTCGCGAAGGCCGCATCCAGTTTCGCCTTGCGCTGCGCCAGTGGCAGCTCGCGCAGGTCCTCGCCGTTCCAGTAGAGCAGGTCGAAGGCGCAGAACTGCAGCTCCTCCGAGCCGGCCCTGTTCGAGCATGTGCTGCAACAGCGAGAAATCGGAGCGCCCCTTCGGATCGGTGACGATGAGCTCACCATCCACCCAGGCGCCGGAAAGTTTGAGGCTGGCCAGCGCGGCGACGATGGGTTCCACCTTGTGGGTCCAGTCGATGCCATTGCGCGAGATGCAGCGCACGTCATCGCCGTCGCAGCGGCACAGCAGCCGGACGCCGTCGTATTTCAGCTCGTATACCCAACCGTCGTCGCCCGGAACCTGGTCCACCAGCGTCGCGAGTTGCGGTGTCAGGGAAGCAGGCAGGGCGTTGCCGCGCGTGCCGGAGGACCTGGCGCTGCGGGGCTGCGGCGCCTTGGCCGCGCGGTTCGCTGGCGAGGGCATGGATTTCGCGGCCGCGCGCCGCGTGAGGCGCTTCGGGTTATTGGCCTGGCCGGCGTCGATCACATCCGCGTCGGCGCCGACACGCGCGGCCTCATCGTCACTCTTCATCAGCAGCCACTGCGGCTGCTTACCCTGCATGCGCGTTCGCACCAGGTGCCACTTGCCGCTGAGTTTTTTGCCATGGAGCAGGAATTCGAGATGACCCTTGGCGAGCTGCTTGCTGAAATCGCCGATCGGCTCCCAGGTCCCGTTGTCCCAGATGTCGACGTGCCCGCCGCCATACTGGCCCTTGGGAATGTCGCCTGCGAATTTCGCATACGCGATGGGGTGATCCTCGACTTCGACGGCGAGTCGTTTGTCGGCCGGATCGAGCGACGGTCCCTTGGGCACGGCCCAGCTACGCAGCGTGCCCTGCCACTCGAGGCGGAAGTCCCAGTGCAGACGCCGGGCGGCATGTTTCTGCACCACAAAGATGAGTGCCTTCGTTCGGGTCGCACGCGAACGAGAAGTGCCAGCCTTGGCGGTTCGCCGGACCGCCGCCGGTTCAGCGGTTTTTTTGAAGTTGCGCTTCTGCGTGTAGCGCCGCAGACGCGACTGCCGCCTGTTTTTTGGGCGATGCCCGGCGTCGGCCATGCATCAGGCGCGGCGGGCGGCGCGCGGGTTGCTGCTACGGCGGCGCGCCGCGCTGTGTTTGCGCTTGCTGGCGCGCGCGGCGCCGTCGTCGCTGCCCGCGCCGCGGCCGCGCTGCTCGAGACTGCGTTGCAGCAGCGACATGAGATCGACGACCTTGCCGCCACCGGTCGCCCGCTGTTCGGTGACGTCGGCTTCGGGCTCGGTGAGCGTGTGGGTCTGACCCGACTTCACCTTCTGCTCGATACGTTTCATCAGGTCGTTGCGATAGGTGTCCTTGAAGGCCTCGGGCTGCCATTTCTCGGTCATTTCGTCGACCAGCTTGAGCGCCATGTCGAGCTCGCGGCCGCTGCTGCCATTCGCCTTTTTGGCGACCGCTGCGGTCACGTTCGGGTGTGGCTGGATCTCCTCCTCGTACCGCAGCGTGTTCAGCACAATGGTCTTCTCGACCGGCATCAGCGCCGCGACGTGCTGACGGCTACGCAGCACGAACGTCGCCACGGCAAGCTTCGACGATTGCTCCAGCGCTTCGCGCAGCAACGCGTAGACCCGCTCGCCGCCCTTGTCGGGCACGAGGAAGTAGGGCGTGTCGAAGTAGTAAGGCGCGATCGCGTCGCGCGCAACGAAGGTCTGGATGTCGATGGTCCGAGACGCCTCGACGTTGGCGCGGCGGAAGTCCTCGTCCGTGAGCACCACGTATTCGCCCTTCTCATATTCATATCCTTTGACGACGTCGTTCCAGTTGACGACCTTGCCAGTCGATTTGTTGTAGCGCTGGTAACCGACCGGCGCGAAGTCACGCTTGTCGAGCAGATCCAGGTCGACGGTGCTGGAGCGTGCGGCGGTGTGCAGGCTCACGGGAATGTGGATCAGGCTGAAGCTGATCGCGCCGTTCCACAGGCCGCGCGCACCGCGGCCGCGCGGCTTGGCATCGGCCTCCGCGTCGTCGCCGTTACTCTGTTTACGCTTAGCTATGACCGCTCTCCGCCTGCACCATGGGCGGTTCGCGCGGCACCGGTGGCCGGCGGATCTCCTGGCGCAGAGTTGGACGTTGTTGCCGGCGTGGCGTGGTGGTGAGCTCCACCCATTTGCCGCTGCTCATCGACTCATGGATGGCCTCGATGATGGCTACGTCGATCAGGCCTTCCTTGCCGGAAGGCTCCGGCGTCTTGCCCAGCCGTACGCACTCGGCAAAGTAGATGAGCTCGGGCGCGAACTGGTCGCTCTTGGCGAATTTTTTCTTTTTCTTGTTTGTTCCGAGGGTCAGCTCGTAACCGAGTCCTTCGGCGTATTCATACGCGGGATCGCACACCACACTTCCTTTCGTGCCGACGACCTCGTAGCGCGAACGGTCGTGGGCGCCGAAGCTGCAGATGAAGTTCGCGATGCGCTCGCTGGGAAATTTCAGGATGACGTGCAGTGTCTCGGGGATCTCGGCAAATCGCGGGTCGCCCGAGTTGGTCGACGTGGCCCACACGTGGGACGGCTCCTCGGCGAACACGTAGCGGGCGGCATTCTGGCAATAGATGCCAATGTCCCACTCGGGCCCGCCGCCGAGCTGGCTCTGGGTGCGGATGTTGCCGCTCTTCACCTGCATCGAAAACTGTGAATCGAAGTAGCGCGCCTCGCCGATGCGTTTCTTGCGCACCAACTCGGCGACTTCGAGGTTGCAACGTTCGAAGTGCAGCCGGTAGGCCGTCATGAGCCGGACGTTGTTGCGCTCACAGGCGGCGATCATGCGTTCGCAGTCACGCACGCTGGTGGCCAGGGGCTTCTCGCACAACACGTGCAGGCCCGATTCCGCCGCGCGCACGGCCCAGTCGGCGTGTTCGGTGTTAGGAGTGGTGATGTACACGGCATCGATGGCGCCGCTGTCGAACAGCTTGTCAGCGTCGGCGTATGAATAGAGCTTCTTGACCCCGTAACGCCGTCCGAGCTGGCGCAGTTTCGCCTGGGTGCCCGATACCAGGGCGGTCAGCTCGGCATGGGAGCGCGCATGTCGGAACGCCGGCAGCACCGCCGCCTGCGCGATGTGACCCAGCCCCACGACCGCGAAGCGCAGCGGCGCTGCTGATTTGGAAGGCCTTTTCGTCGCCATACGTGGCAGTAGAAGCGCCGCGGCCGGATGCCGATATCAGCCAAGCCCCTTGCGACCTGTCGGAATTGATTCTCCGCATGCGGTTTGGCACGATGCGCGGCCCTCAACTGATTGATCTCATTTTGTTTTTTAGCGCGGTGGCTCAAACATCTATGCCTCAGTCTGATCACACTGCCGGACGGCAGCCAGAAAAAATTTGATGCGCCGGTGACCGTGGCGGAAGTTGCCGCGAGCATCGGTGCGGGCCTCGCGAAGGCCGCGCTTGCCGGACGGATCAACGGAAAACTCGTGGACACCTCGTTCCAGATCGAGGAAGACGCGCAGCTTTCCATCGTGACGGAGAAGGACCCGGCGGCGCTCGAGATCATTCGCCATTCGACGGCGCACTTGTTGGCCCAGGCGGTGCAGTCCATCTATCCGAAGGCGCAGGTCACCATCGGCCCGGTGATCGAAGACGGCTTCTATTACGACTTCGCCTTCGAGCGGCCCTTCACGCCCGAAGATCTCGAAAAGTTCGAAGCCAGGATGAAGGAAATCGCCGCGGCGGATCTCAAGGTCGGCCGGCGCGTCATGCCGCGCGACGAGGCGGTGCAGCTGTTCAAGGACATGGGCGAGCACTACAAGGCCGAAATTATCTCCAGCATCCCGGGTAACGAGGAGATCTCGTTGTACGGGCAGGGCGAATGGTTCGACCTGTGCCGCGGCCCGCACGTGCCTTCCACTGGCAAGCTGAAGGCCTTCAAGCTGATGAAGGTCGCGGGTGCCTATTGGCGCGGCGATTCCCGCAACGAGATGCTTCAACGCATCTACGGCACCGCGTGGCTCAACGACAAGGATCTCAAGGCCTACCTCACCCGGCTCGAAGAAGCCGAGAAGCGCGATCACCGTCGCATCGGCAAGGACCTCGGTCTCTTCCACTTCCAGGAAGAGGCGCCCGGTGCGGTTTTCTGGCATCCCAAGGGCTGGCGTATCTTTCAGCAGCTCATCGGCTACATGCGCAAGCGCCAGGACGAGGCCGGCTATGGCGAAGTGAATGCGCCGGAGATCATGGAATCAACCCTGTGGCAGAAGTCCGGGCACCTCGAGAAATTCGGCGAGAACATGTTTCTCACCAAGACGCCCGACGAGCGCGTGTTCGCCATCAAGCCCATGAATTGCCCCGGGCACATCCAGATTTTCAACCAGGGCATCCGCTCCTACAAAGACCTGCCGATCCGCTTCGCGGAGTTCGGCAAGGTGCATCGCTACGAGCCCTCCGGCGCTCTGCATGGCCTGATGCGCGTGCGCGCCTTCACCCAGGACGACGCACACATCTTTATTACCGAGGACCAGATCACCGAGGAGTCGGTCAAGGTCATCAAACTATTGCTGTCGATCTATGCGGATTTCGGGTTCCACGAGGTGGCCGTGAAGTTCGCCGACCGGCCGCCAAAGCGGGTGGGCTCGGACGAGATCTGGGACAAGTCGGAGAAGGCCCTCAAAGCCGCCGCGGCCGCCGCCGGCATCGAATGCGACTACAACCCGGGTGAGGGGGCCTTCTACGGTCCAAAGCTCGAATTCAACCTCAAGGACGCCATCGGCCGGACCTGGCAATGCGGAACCCTACAGGTTGACCTGAATCTGCCGGGCCGCCTGGGCGCCACATATATAGATGAGCACAGCCAGCGGCAGACGCCGGTGATGCTGCACAGGGCGATTTTCGGCTCCCTGGAGCGCTTTTTCGGCATCCTGCTGGAGCATCACGCCGGAAAACTCCCGGCCTGGCTGGCTCCGACCCAGGCCGTGGTGATGAACATCACCGACCGCCAGGATGCCTACGTTCAACAGGTTGCGGAAACACTTAGAAATCAAGGCATTCGCACAGAGATCGACTTGCGGAACGAAAAGGTGGGCTTTAAGATTCGCGCCCACACGCTGCAGCGCGTGCCCTATTTATTGGTGGCAGGCGACAAGGAAGTAGCGGCGAATCTTTTGTCAGTGCGTTCCTTGAGTGGCAAGGATCTCGGCACGATGTCCCCGGAAGACTTTGTTAGTCGGCTCCGCGCGGAAGTCGAGAGCCACGGGCGCACATTGCTGGAGGGATGATTTATAGCGATTGCAACCAAGCGCGTACGGCGCAACGAAGAGATCACATCACCGAAGGTGAGAGTCATCGGGGCAGATGGCGGACAGGTCGGAGTGCTGACACGTTTCGAGGCACTGGATCTCGCACGCAGCTCCGAGCTCGATCTCGTCGAAGTGTCTCCACAGGCGGATCCGCCGGTGGTGCGCGTGATGGACTTCGGCAAGTTCCTGTTCGAACAGAACAAGAAATCACATGCCGCGAAGCGCAAGCAAAAAAACATCCAGATCAAAGAGATCAAGTTTCGTCCCGGTACGGATGAGAACGATTACCAGATCAAGCTGCGTAACATCATTCGCTTCCTGACCGAGGGTGATAAGGCCAAGGTAACGCTACGTTTCCGCGGCCGTGAGATGGCGCATACGGAAATTGGCCGCAAGCTGCTGGACAGGCTGGTGAACGATCTTCGCGAACACGCGGCGATCGAGCAGAACCCGCTGATGGAAGGCCGCCAGATGGTCATGATGTTCGCGCCGAAAAAGAAGTAACCCGCCAGCCCTTCTTAGAAAGAAGTTGGTGGATTCGCCCGCAAGCGGGTGCGTCGCTCACGCGATGCGCCTTGTGAGCGGTAGCAATAAGGAGTTGATGTAATGCCTAAGTTGAAAACCAACCGGGCAGCGGCCAAGCGTTTTCGCAAAACAGCGAAAGGATGGAAGTCCTATTCCGCTGGCCGCCGCCACAATCTCGGCCACAAGCCTCGCAAGACCAAGCGCCAGCTGCGTTCGGGCGGGTCGTCGCTCGTTCACAAGAGCGATTCGCACCGCGTCGATCAGCTGATGCCCAACACAAAGTAAGCGAGGACTAACCAATGGCACGTGTAAAACGAGGCGTCACTGCAAGTGCTCGCCACAAGAAGATTCTCAAGAAGGCGAAGGGCTACTACAACGCCCGCCGCAAGGTGTTCCGCGCTGCGAAGCAGGCCGTCATCAAGGCCGGCCAGTACGCGTACCGCGGCCGAAAGCTGAAGAAGCGCGACTTCCGCGCGCTCTGGATCCAGCGCATCAATGCCGCCGCGCGCGAGCACGAGCTGAGCTACAGCCGATTGATCGATGGCCTCAAGAAGGCCGGAATCGACATCGACCGCAAGATGCTCGCCGATCTCGCCGTGAACCAGCCGGATGGCTTTGCGGCCGTCGCGAAACAGGCCAAAGCCGCTCTCGACAAAGCCGCGTAAGCGGACGGGGTAGAAGCCCGTGAGCGGAGAGGCTCCGAAAGATCTCGACGCGCGCCGGGAGGAAACTCTCGGCGCGATTTCGAGCGCGCGCGATGTCGGGGCGCTCGAAGAGGCGCGCGTCCGTTCGTTGGGCAAGAGCGGCTGGCTCACCGAAAAGCTCAAGAGTCTCGGCAAGCTCGCCGACGCCGAACGCAAGGAATGGGGCGCGCGTTACAACCGCGTGCGCGAAGAGATCCAGGATTTCTTCGAGAAGAAGCGACTCGAGCTCGACCAGGCCGCGGTTGCGGACAAACTCGCCAAGGAACGCATCGATGTCACGCTGCCGGGACGCGGCGAGACGCGAGGTGGGCTGCATCCCGTCACCAAGGTGCGGTTGCGTATCGAGCAGTTGTTCCGGCAGGCCGGATTCACCGTCGAGTCCGGGCCCGAGATCGAAGACGACTTCCACAATTTCGAAGCGCTCAACATCCCGGCGGATCACCCGGCGCGCGCAATGCACGATACGTTCTACTTCCCGGATGGCCGGTTGCTGCGCACTCATACCTCGCCAGTGCAGATCCGCGCCATGCTCACGGGCAAGCCGCCATTCGCGGTGATCGCACCGGGACGCGTGTATCGCAACGACCACGATGTCACGCATTCGCCCATGTTCCACCAGGTCGAGGGCCTGATGGTCGACGAGGGCATCACCTTCGCGAACATGAAGGCCATGTTGCATGGCTTTCTCGAAGCCTTCTTCGAGCGCGACCTCCAGATGCGGCTGCGTCCGTCGTACTTTCCATTCACCGAACCGTCGGCCGAAGTCGACATGAGTTGCGTGTTGTGCGCGGGCGCTGGATGCCGCGTGTGCAAGTACACCGGCTGGCTCGAGATCTCCGGCTGCGGCATGGTGCACCCGCGCGTACTCGAGGCGGGCGGTGTCGATCCGGAGAAATACACCGGCTACGCCTTCGGCATGGGCATCGATCGCCTGGCCATGCTGCGCTATGGCGTGAATGACCTGCGCCTGTTCTTCGAGAACGACCTGCGCTTCCTGGCGCAATTCAGGGCGGGTTAGGCGGCCATGCGAATTTCGCTCTCCTGGCTGCGCGATCTCGTGGACTTTCCCTGGGACGGGCGCGAGCTGGGATCGCGGCTGACCATGTCGGGCTTCGAGCTCGAATCCATCGAGACCGCGGCGCCGGCGTTCAGCGGCATCATCGTGGCGGAAATCATCGAAGCCGTGCGCCATCCGCAGGCTGACAAACTGCAAATTTGCACGGTACGTACCACCGGGCCTGAACCACTGCAGATTGTCTGCGGCGCGGCCAATGCTCGCGTCGGATTGAAGACGGCACTGGCGACCGTGGGCGCGGTGCTTCCCGGTGGACATGCCATCGCCGCCGCGAAGCTGCGCGGCGTCGAATCATTCGGCATGTTGTGTTCCGCGAAGGAACTCGGGCTGACCGAAACTTCCGAGGGCATCGTGGAACTGCCGGCCGACGCACCGGTGGGCCAGGACTTGCGAGCCTACATGCAACTCGATGACGAGCTGCTCGAGCTCAATGTCACGCCGAATCGCGGCGATGCCATGTCCGTGCTGGGGATCGCGCGCGAAGTCGGCGCCCTGGCGCGCACCGCGGTGCGGATCCCGGCAGCAAATCCGACCACGACCCTCACAGACACCTTTCCCGCGAAGCTGTCCGCTCCCGAGGGCTGTTCCAAGTTCACCTGCCGCGTCCTGCGCGGCATCAACAACAAGACGCAGTCGCCACTGTGGCTGCGCGAGCGTTTGCGCCGCGCCGGTCTGCGTCCCATCAGCCCGGTGGTCGACATCACGCAGTACGTGATGCTCGAGCTCGGCCAGCCCATGCACGCCTACGACCTCGCCAAGCTCAAGGGCGGTCTCGAGGCGCGCTTTGCACGCGCCGATGAACTCATCACGCTGCTCGACGGCAAGCAGATCAAGCTGAGCCCCGACGTGGTGGTCATCGCGGACCACGACGGGGCGGTCGGCATGGGTGGCGTCATGGGCGGGCTCGCCAGCTCCTGCACGCGCGGATACCACTGACATCCTGTTCGAAGCAGCCTTCTTCCCGCCGGCCGCCATTGCCGGCCGCGCGCGTCGTTATGGCCTGGTCACGGATGCCGGGCAGCGCTTCGAGCGCGGCGTGGATCCGGCTCACCAGGAACGGGCGGTCGAGCGTGCCACGCAGCTGTTGCTGGAGATTGCGGGTGGCAAGGCCGGACCGGTGCACGTGGTGCAGGACTCGGAGCGCCTGCCGCGGCGCCTGGAAGTCGCGTTGCGTCGTCAACGCATCGGAAAGTTGCTCGGCACGAGCATTGCCGACAATGACGTCAAGCTGACGCTCGAGTCGCTCGGAATGCGCGTGCTGGCCAAAGAGGATGGCTGGCTGGTGACGCCGCCGTCGCATCGCTTCGACATCAACATCGAGGCGGACCTGATCGAAGAGCTGGCGCGAATCGTCGGTTTCGAAGCCATCCCGGAGGCGAATGCCACGGTAACTCAGAGGGTGCGGCCGCTGGCCGAACAGTCGCCGGTGGAATGGCAGGCGCTCGAGATCCTGGCCGATCGTGGCTACCAGGAAGCGATCACCTACGCGTTCGTCGATCCGGTGCTGCAAGGCAAGTTATTCCCGGGCGTCGAGACGCCGGCGATCAACAATCCGATCGCCAGCGACATGGCCGTCATGCGCGCGTCGTTGTGGCCGGGGCTCATCAAGGTGGCCCAGGAGAATCTGCGGCGACAGCAGGATCGCGTCCGCGTCGTTCGAACATGGCGCGCGTTTCGAGGCGGGGGGCCGTGGAGACAGACCTGTTAGCCGGCATTGCCATCGGTTCGAGTCGGCCGGAGCAGTGGGGGGCCAAGTCCACGGCCCGTGGATTTCTACGACGTCAAGCAGGACCTGGACACGGTGTTCGCGCGCAGCGGCGCGTCAGAAGAGTTCGGGTACGTGACAGATACATTGCCGTGCCTGCACCCCGGTCGCAGCGCCCGGATTACGCGATGCGGCAAGACCATCGGTTGGATCGGCGAGCTGCACCCCCAATTGGTGCAGGAATTCGATTTCACATATGCGCCGGTCCTGTTCGAAGTCGAGTACGGGCCGGCCCTGACGGCGAAAATGCCGCGTTTTGAGGAGATTTCGCGGTTTCCCCGTGTGCGGCGCGATCTTGCTGTCGTGGTGGATGAGAAAGTTTCTTTAAGACAGCTACATGACCGTGTAACCTTCGCTGCGTCGAGCCTTCTTCGCGATATCCGGGTGTTCGACGTGTTCAGGGGGCCCGGCATAGAAATTGGAAGAAAAAGTGTCGCTTTAGGCTTGATATTTCAGGACAATTCTCGCACCCTCGCGGACGAGGACGCGGACCGTTTGTTAGCTGCGATTCGTGCCGATCTGAGTGCAACTCTGGGCGCAGGATTTCGAGAATAAAAGCATGGCTCTGACGAAAGCGGAGATGGCTGAGGCGCTGTTCAATCAGCTGGGTCTCAACAAGCGCGAAGCGCGTGAGCTCGTGGACCTGTTCTTCGAGGAGGTGCGACATGCACTCTCGAACGGCGAACAGGTAAAGCTTTCGGGCTTCGGCAATTTTGATTTGCGCGACAAGAACCAGCGGCCTGGTCGGAATCCCAAAACGGGTGAGGAGATTCCAATCAGCGCACGGCGCGTGGTGACGTTTCGTCCGGGGCAGAAACTGAAGGCACGAGTCGAGGCCTATGCTGGAACCAAAGAACAATGACGAACTGCCGGCGATACCCGGCAAGCGCTATTTCACGATTGGTGAAGTGAGCGATCTCTGCGGCGTGAAGCCGCATGTGCTGCGTTACTGGGAACAGGAGTTTCCGCAGCTCAAGCCGGTAAAGCGTCGCGGCAATCGCCGCTATTACCAGCGCCAGGACGTGATCATCATTCGCCAGATCCGCTCATTGCTTTACGAGCAGGGCTTCACCATCGGTGGTGCGCGCAACAAGCTGGCAGGTGAAGAGGCGCGTGTCGACGTCAGCCAGAGCCAGCAGATCGTCAAGCAGATGCGCGTGGAGCTCGAGCAGCTCCTGAGACTCCTGCGCCGCTAAGAAAAAATGGGGACATTCCTATTTTCCCGAAGCTGGGAAAATAGGAATGTCCCCATTTGCGTTTACTGGCCGGCGACGACCGTCCCGTCTTCCTTCTTCCACATCGAGTCGGGATTGAACTCGACGATGCCCATGGCCACGTCCTTGGTATGCGGCCCGAGGTCGCGTGAATACACCACGCCATCGTGATTCACGATGAAGGTCATGACGCCCGAGCTGCCGTATTCGGCCGGGAAGGCGATCAGCACCGAACCCACCTAACAACTCGCCGTTCACCGAGTACTCGTAGGCGCCGCCGGGGGCGTCAGGTCCCTGGCGCGTCAGCATCCGATAGATGTAGCCGTGAAACGGCTGAGCCTCTTGGGCGCGTCGGGTTTCAGATAACCCTCGGCTTGCGCCACGACAAATTCCTCGCCGAGCGGGCTCTGTGGCTCGCCGGCAGCTGCTGGCCAATAGAGGCCATCCTTCTTGCCCGCGGTGCTGATGAGCTTGTTTGCGTAGTGCTGCAGCGGGTCCTTCTGCACGTTGCGCAGGTAGTATTCCTGCTGCGCATCGACATAGGCCAGGCACGACTGGATGGTGTCCAGTTCGTTTTCGCCCACGCGCCGATTGATGAGCTCTTCGGAGCCCGCGGCGCTGTTCCAGTACCAGCGGCCGTCACTCAACGTGATGGGAATGGCAAAGGGGAATTTGTCTTCGCCGATCTCGAGCGTGACCTTGGCCGGATCACTCTTGTCGAGCGAGTGCGCAGCCTTGTACCTGGCCAGAAAGCTCGCGCGAGCATTCTTGTCGTCGACCGGATCGCCCGAATTGATCAGCGGCTCGCCCAGTGGCCCGAACAGCTTCAGCAGGGCAGTGTTGTCCTTGGCCTGCGCCGCCTTGACCAGCGCCTGCACCGCCGCTTCCGGCGTGGCGAAACTCTGCTGATCCTTGGGAACAGCCGCGAAGGCCAACGGCGCCGCGAGGGCGGCGATCACTACGAATAACTTGGTACGCATATGCATTCCTCCGTATCAGCGCCGCCGCCCGCCGCCACCGCCGCCGCGCGACATGCCGCCGCGACTGCTGCTCGAGCGCGCGCTGGCGCCGCTGCCGCCTCCGAATGCACCGGAAGAGGATCTATTCGACGACGAGCCGCGCGACGAACTGCCCCCATAGTCGCGGCTGGAACTGCCGGTACTACGGTTCGAGCTCGAGCTTGAGCCACCGAGGTCACGCGTGCCCGAGCTGGTGTTGCTGGCGCGATTGCTGGCCGATCCCGCGATGCGTATCACGCGTGCCGACTTGATTGCCCGCCATGTCGCGCTGATTGCCAAGCCCTTCGCTGTTCATCTGCTGGCGGCCCTGCTCGGCGTGGCCGCGGTATTGCTCGCGGGCCGCGACATTCTGCTGGTTGGCGCCGCGGTTGTACTTCTGCTGCGTGGCCGAGTCCTTGTAGCCGACGCCCTTGCGATGCGAGGCGTCATGGTTCCAGCTCTGCTTGGTGCCGGCGCTATTGTTGCCGGCACGGTTGCCGCTGTTATTGCCGGTGCGATTACCGCTGTTGACATTGTTGCGGTTGGCGTTGATCTCGTTCTTGTTGAAGTTGTTCTGGCGGTTGATGTCGATATCGACGTCGTTGCCACCCCAGTTGCAGTTGCCCCAGATGGCACCGCCGACGATCACGCCGGCGGTGAACGACCAGAACATCGCGCCCCCGTAATATGCCGGCGGGTAGTAGGCATAGGGCGGGTAATGCGGATAGGCCCAGGCGCCGTACACCACCGTGGGGTTGTACGATGGGCACGTAGACCACTTCCGGATCCGGCGATTCGATGATGATGGTTTGTGGTGCGGGTGAGCCGGCCGGCGCCGGCTCCTCCTTGACGGTCACTTCCTTGGTGCTCTTGAGATTGCCGGTTTCCTTGGCCTTGTTCCGCAGGACCTGCACGGCCTGCATGACATCTTTCTGCTGGGCAAGGAAGGCGTCGCCGAGCTTCTGCGTCCAGTCGATCTTCTCGTTCATCTTCTCGAGCACGCTGGGGAATGCCACCAGCGATTTCACGCTCGGGTCCCAGGTCTGGCTCTGCACGGCACCGGCCACCGCATCACCCTTCACGTCCGGATGTTCCTTCGACCAGCGCGCCGCCTCGACGATTTCCAGCGGGTAGGTCGAGGCCATGAAAATCTGCGCCAGCAGCGCGTCGGGATACAGCGCGATTGGCGCGAGAAGTGCTTCGAGCTCCTCTTTCTTGAACGGCGGGGTCTTGTTTGCCGGGGCCGGTGCGGCGGCGCCTGCCGGTTGTGCCGGTGGCGTCTGTGCCTGGATGGCCGCCTGGCCGGCGACCAATACCGCAATGGCAACGGTCCCGCAGATATGTGATTGCGCGTTTCATTGACTTCTACCTCGCGCGGCTCCCCGGATCTGAGACAGCGCCCCTGCGCGATTCTGGAGTCCGCCGTAAGGGTCCTGCCATGGCCCAAAGTGCCTAGCCGAGCCGCTGGCGTGGCGCCCGTATATGCGTTACGCCCGGGCGCGTCGGCGCCGGGTCGCCATTCCACCAATTCCGGTCCCAATCCGGGCGTCCAGCTTCACCGTTTGGCTTGCAGCCTCTAAGCTCGCGTGCCAGGCGGTGCGTGGGGAGTCGGGTCGCCGGCGCTCCCATGGAGTCGGCGGCGATGCGCACGCAAGCGCGCTCCTGCGGCCCGAAGTGGATGGCGCCTGTCGATAGTTAGACATTTCCTGCCACGAGAAGGGGGGTCTATTCATTGGGACATCATGACCGGTACCGCGGTTTCATTCAGCACCCTCGACTGGGCGATCGTCGCGCTCTATTTCATCGCCAACACCGCCATCTGTGTGTGGGCGGCGATGCAGAAGGAAAAAGATACCGCCGACTACTTCCTCGCCAGTCGCAACGCCGGCTGGTTCCTGATCGGATCGTCGATCTTCGCCTCCAACATCGGGGCCGAGCATCTCATCGGACTTGCAGGTTCAGGCGCCAACTCCGGCATGGCCTTCGCGCACTGGGAACTGCATTCCTGGCTGGTGCTGGTGCTGGGCTGGGTGTTCGCGCCGTTCTACCTGCGCGCCAATGTCTTCACGACACCGGAGTTCCTCGAGCGTCGCTACACGCCCGGGACGCGCACGCTGCTGTCTGCGATATTTCTGGCCAGCTACATCCTCACCAAGGCGTCGGTAACGATTTTTGCCGGCGCCTTCGCCATCCAGACCATCCTCGGATACGAGACCATCCCACTGCCGTTGATCGGCGAGGTGGACTTCTTCTGGTTCTCGGCCGCGTTCCTGGTGATCATCACCGGCGTGTTCGTGATCGCCGGCGGCATGTTGTCGGTGTTGTGGACCGAGGCCATGCACGTGCCGGTGTTGCTGACAGGTTCGGCCGTGCTGCTGTTCGTGGGTCTGAACCAGATCGGTGGCTGGGACGCCTTGCTCGCCGCGAATCCCGACAACCTGCACCTGTGGCGGCCATTGTCTACCACTGCCGAGACGCAGGGCTTCCCCGGTTTCTTGTTTGACCCCAGTGAAACGCCGTGGCTCGGTGTGTTGCTGTGCTCGCCCATCATCGGGTTGTGGTACTGGTGCACCGACCAATACATCGTGCAACGCGTGTTGTCGGCACGTGGTTTGAAGCAGGCCCGTCAGGGCACGATCTTCGCGGCCTATCTAAAGCTCGCGCCGGTATTCATCTTCCTGCTGCCCGGCATGATCGCCGTGGCGCTCTACAAGCAGGGCGCCGCGGGCTTCGAATCTATCGGCACGAACCCGCAGGGAGCGTTTCCGGTACTGGTGTCCAACCTGCTGCCAGTTGGCCTGCGCGGACTGGTGCTGGCCGGCATGTTGTCGGCGCTGATGAGCGCGCTCGCCTCGCTGTTCAACTCCACCGCGACGCTGTTCACCGTGGATTTCTACAAGCGCCTGCGCCCGCGATCGAGCGAGCAGCACCTGGTGCGCGTCGGGCGCATCGCGACGGCGGCGGTGGTGGTGATCGGCATGATCTGGATTCCCATCATGCAGGCCATGAGCCAGCAGCTCTACAGCTACCTGCAGCTGGTGCAGTCACTGCTGGCGCCGGGCATCGCCGCAGTATTCATGGCCGGCATCTTTTCACGCAGCGTCACACCCAAGTCCGGTCTCGTGGGCCTCGCCGTCGGATTCGGATTGGGAATGTTGCGACTGCTCCTGCAGGGCCTGCATGGAATCGCAGGTATCGAGTGGCCAGGGCTGATCCAGGACTTCGTCGACATCAACTGGCTGTACTTCAGCTTCCTGTTGTTTGTCTTCACCTGCGCGGTGATCTTCGTGGTGAGCCAGTTCACGCCCAAGGCCTCGGTCGAGCAGATCGCCGGGCTCACCTATCGGTCGGTTTCCGCGCAGCAATCCTCGCAGGATCGGCAGAGTTATGGCTTCTGGGAGATCTTCCACACCTGCGTGATCGTCGGGATCATCGTGACCATCTACGTCTATTTCTGGTGAGGAGGCGGCGCCAGCCGCGACAATAATCGCCTTCCGCTTCAGGTTGTGCGCCAGCTCACAGTTGTCAGGACATAGCAGCTGAGACCTGGCGCCACCTGATGACACCTCTCTAGGAGATCCTTCGGAAATCGGCTGGGAGGCGAGCCGTGAGGCTACATAATGCAATCGCAGGCCTGTGCACAATGACGCTCATGGCGGCCGCCGGGGCCGTCGATTTGAGCGACGTCGAAGTGCGCGAGCACATCATCAAGAAGTCCATCGACAGGTACGACGCCGCCTGCCCATGCCCCTACAGCAAGAATTCGAAGGGGAATCACTGCGGTGACAACTCCGCCTGGAGCCGCGAGGGAGGCGGCAAACCCATTTGCTACCCCGACGAAGTCAGCGACGCGCAGATCAAGAAATGGCGCGCGCGAAATCCGGCAAAGTGATCTGGAAGAGGTAGCCCACCATGACTCACTACTTCATCGACAATCGCACGCAACCCGACGGCGCGGACGAAGTGCACACGCAGGGCTGTAGCCCGATGGCGACCGACAAGCACTACCTCGGCGACTCCAGCGACTTTCTCGAGGCGATGATGGAAGCCCCAAGGGCTTCGCCCGAAGGCGAAAATTTCCCGCTGCCGTTTCCGGAGGGTTAAGGACGCCTACAGCCCGGAGCAGGTGGCTTCCGTAGCATGCATCGACATTCTGTCGATGGAGGCTTGTCATGAGTACCACCGCCACAGGCTTGCTGGGTCAGAGCCGGCTTGCACGGGCACTCGATCGGCGCATCCAGCAGCGCTATCAGCACTTCGTCTTCTGGCGCGCGATGCGGCGCTTCACGCGCGGCCTGTGGCAGGAGTCACGGGCCATCGATCACGGAATTCTTTCCGAGCTCGTCCAGGGCTGGGGTAAAAGATGGTCCGCGCAGCATGAGTACCTGGCTGACTGCCTCGAACACGCGCGTGAGGCCGACGGCCCGATCCTGGAGTGCGGCTCCGGACTGAGCACCATCCTGCTGGGCACGGTCGCGCAGGCTTCCGGGAATTCGGTTTGGTCGCTGGAACATGAAACGAAGTACGCCGTCAGGGTGCAGCACTACCTCGACAAGTATCACCTGACATCGGTGAAGCTGTGCGTGGCGCCACTCAGCGCCTACGGCGAATTCGACTGGTACACGCCGCCGCGCTTCGATTCGATTCCCGGAGAAGTTCTCGCTGGTGGTCTGCGACGGGCCACCGGAGACTACTCGAGGCGGCCGCTACGGACTGGTGCCGGTAATGCTGGAAAAGTTGCGGGCCGATTGCACCATCCTGCTGGACGACGGGGCGCGCGAGGGCGAACGGGAGACCGCGGAGCGCTGGGCGAAACTGCTCGGATGCACCCCGGAAATCATAGGCACAGAGAAACCCTATATCCGCCTGAAGGCCAGCCAGCCGGTGCCACACGTCATCTGAGAGCGCCCTTACGAGCGGCGGCAAAACGCCGCACGCTTAGGTATGATGCGCACCCCGCGGTCGACCCCACCGCGGGTCTTCGGTTTCTCGGGCGGGACGTGGCGCAGCCTGGTAGCGCACTTGCATGGGGTGCAAGGGGTCCCGAGTTCAAATCTCGGCGTCCCGACCAATCTTCTCGAACGGCTTTGGCGCGACTATTCTGTCCGCATGCTCGCGCTCGCACGCCTGCTGGGATTCGCAATTGCCTGCACATGGCTTGCGGCACCCTTGCACGCCGCGAACGACTCGCTCGAAACCGTGGAAGTCACCGCCTCGCGCGAGAAAATGCGGCGCGAGATTCAGACATTCGTTCACCAGGTCACGCGCCTGGAAGGCGAGTTCGTCGGCCGATGGGGTGAGTTTGTCTGCCCAATGGCGGTCGGTGTCTCGGACGCGCAGGCGCAGTTCATCCAGAGCCGCATCATCGAAGTGCAGAACACGGTTCGCAAGAAGAAGCCGAAACCTGATGCGAAATGCCAACCGAACCTCTTCGTCATCATCACGGACGAAGCCGACCAGGTGCTCGCGGACTGGAAAGAACGCGACCCGGGAATGTTTCGCTGGAAGAGCCGCGATGGAGTCTCGCGTTCGGGTGGAACGGGCCCGGTGCGAACCTGGCACAACGCCATCCTGACGATTTCAGATGTTGGGGCTGTCAAATCGGGTTCCGCCCTCCCTCAAGTTGCCGGGAACGCTCGAGTTTCCACAGGAAGTCGCCTCAACATCAGCGCGCCGAGCTGCCCGCTCAATGGACGCATCGTGGCTGGGTGCTGGGAGCACATCAACGCGGTGGTGGTGATGGTGGATGCCAGCCAGACGGGGAAAGTAAGCCTGGCGCAACTCGCCGACTTCATCAGCGTGGTGAGCCTGTCGCAAATCGATCTCTCCGCGGACCTCGGCGGCATCGACAGCATCCTCAGGCTGTTTGCGCAGCCGCGGCCGGAGGTCCCGCCCGCGGGGATTACCGAGTGGGACTACGCATTCCTCAGGGGGCTGTACCGCGCAAGTTACTCGCCGGCGAATCAGCAGCGCGACGTCGCGGCGCGCATGGTGCGTGAGCTGGCGCCACGTTGACGTTCAGGTCTACAGCGGACCAGGCGCTGCGATCGCCGGCGCTTCTCCCGGCGAACCAGGGGTGGTCCGCCGGGAGAAGCATTTCAGCAGTTGCCCGCCGCGTTGGTGCACGCCGCGTTGAGCATGGTCGCGAACTCCGCATTGAAGCTCGAGGCACCCAGGATCTTCACGTTCGGGTCGTTGAAACCATACGACGTTACGCCCACCACGGCATTGCGCGTGAGGTTGCGCAAACCGTTCGGCGCGGCGCTGGCCGGATCGCCGAAGTTCTGCACCCACGGCCCGCCGCTCGAACCGCCGGTCATGTCGCTGCCGTACTCGAACGCGTTGTTGCCGGCAACGGTGGTCCCTGGACGGCGATCGCTCGAGTCGTTGCGCTGCAAGATGTTGCAGCTGTCGAAGATTGCACGGGTAACCGAGGATCGTCACGTGCGTGTTGAAGAGATTATTGGTGACGGCAGTGAAACTGGCGCCGACTTTCGTCTTCACGTTGACGGGCGCGCCACCGGAGAAGCTCTGGTCCTGAAGCACTATCACGCCGAAGTCGCCGTTGTTGGGCAGCGCACCGTTCGTGTTGTTCCAGGTCGCCGACACGAAGACTGATTGCCAGTCCCAAGCGCCGAAGGGGCTTTGCGGGCTGATCTGCGAGCCAGCGGGGTTCGACAGGCCGCCGTCAAACGCCGGTATGAACACCCAGTTCGTGAAGAAGTTCTTGACCACCGGATCGAACAGGCAGTGCGCGGCGGTCACAATGACGCGATTCTTGATGATCGAGGCCGAGCATTGAAAGTCGCCCACGCCAGGTTCGGTGAAGAACAGTTTCCCCGCTGCCTTGTAGGGATTGGCAGTGTTCGCCGTCCGCGGCGTGACGCGCGAGCGCGTGAAGTCGAGGTTGGATGTGCCGGCAACCTGGGCGGAAATTTCGCCGTCCCGGAAAAGGACGCGCTCTTTCGCGGCCTTCCTGCGGTCGGCGGTCCAGTAGGCCGGACCGGCCGACAGCGCGGCCAGGCCGCTGTTTTCCATCGAAGGGAATTCGTCGGCGAGGGCGGCGCCCGACACCGCGGTGCTGATCGCAGCGAAGATCAGCGAAACTTTGAGTGACATTCTGTGAGTCTCCAGGATCGTTAGAGGAAAGATTGCGGATGGCATGAGAGTTTTAGTGACGTCGCGAGTGAGCTCTGGAATTCGCGGACGGATGCCTCGCGCAATTCCATTTGCATGACCATGAGTGCAGGACTGGTGAATTAAGGTTCCCCAGCCCGAAGAGGGGCCCCAGGCCCCGTCCGTGGAACGACGTCGGGGTCAGTGCACCGGCAGCGCGATAACGAAGATGGCGCCGCCGCCAAGACCGTTGCTCACACTGATACGGCCGTGATGCGCTTCGACAATGGAGCGCGCAATCGATAGTCCCAGCCCGATGCCTTCGCGCTTGGTGGTGACGAAGGCATCGAAGATCTTCTGCTGCATTTCGAGCGCGACACCGGGGCCGCTGTCGCACACCGCGAGTTCGACCCAGTTGCCGGCGAGTCGGGTCTGCAGCACCACCTCTCGGTGTCCTTTCAAGGGTTCCATCGCTTCCATGGCGTTCATCACCAGATTCAGCACAACATGCTGTATGGAAATGCGATCGGCCGGGACCTTCGGCAACAGCGGCATGGCCTCCATGTACATGCGTACCCGGCGGCGCAAGGCATCGGCAGACACCAGCCGCAGTATGCCGGTGAGCAACTCGTTGACATCCACCGGCTGCGCTTCCACCGGCCGCTTGCGCGCCAGGTTTCGCAATCGATCGATGATGTCCGCGGCCGACCGGGTCGCCTCCTGGATATCCGAGAGGATGACGCCGAGGTCGCCCCGGGCATCCGGCGCAAGCCTGCCGACATGCATGGTCGCGGCCTCGGTGTTGGCCGATATCGCGGTTAACGGTTGTTGAATTTCGTGGACGATGGAGGCGGTGAGTTCGCCGACCAGCGCAAGACGGGCAGCGTGTGCGAGCTCGAGCCGCGCCAGCGCCAACTGCCGCTCGGTTTCCTTGAGTGCGGTCACGTCGCGGCAGGTGCACAGCACCGTACCGCCAGCGATCGAAACTCGCTTGAGATGCATGAGTACGGTGCGACGCTCGCCGCTCTTGGTGGTGACTTCGCGTTCGACGTTTTGAATCTCGACCTGGGCGTCGAGTTCGGCCGGATCGAACAGGTCCTCGCCGAGAAGCGCTTCGAGGCGACCCATCTGCAGCACTTCATCGGGCGAGTAACCGAAGATGACGTCGACATTCGGACAGACGAAGGTGAACTTGCCCTCGTCATCCGCCATGAACACCGCATCCGATATGTTGCTCAAGGTGGCGCGGTGCAACTCCTCCGATGCGCGTAGCGCCTCAAAGGATTGCGCCTTGCCGCCGTTGCCAGGCCCGGCCATGGGGTTGGCCTCCGTCGTTCTTAATGCAACAGACTGCGCCACCGCGCGGCGATACTCAACTGTCTGCACCGGCACCGTCGTGGTGCGCAGGCAACGAACTACTCAGAAACTGCCGCTGACAAAGACGCGCTCGAAATTCACCTTCTGAGGGCCGACCTGCACGTTGGCCGAACTCACCGAACCGTTCTTGTCGAGAATGAGGGCGGCTTCGATGACGCCGGCCGTGGCGCGCGCCGAGAAGTCATTCGCACCGCTCTTCGCGAGCAGCTTGGTTCTGGCATCCGTGAGCCTGGCCGGATCGGCGGCCAGCCACATCGGGAGCGAATACTCCCCGCCGACGGGATTCCCGCCCGCGAGCAGCTTGCGGATTCCCTGCGCCTGCGCCAACCATGTGCCGGGCTTACTGTCGGGTGGCAACTTGAAGTTCAATTCCTTGCCCTGCAATTCGCCCTCGATGACCCAGCTGTCTTCCACCATCTTGAGAGCAAGACTGACGTTGAGTTCTCCATTCTCCGCGATGAAGTGCGCCGCATTGATCATCGTCGCGTCGGGGCGCGTCCATTCCTTGTGAACCGCGTCCTGGGTGTGCAACACACCTCCGGCCGCGGGCACCATCATCGCAGTGATTTCCTCGGTCTTGGTGTCGCCGTCGGCGTCCTTCTCGAGCGTCATCATGGCAATGCCGGACTTCGTGCCGCCCAGCATCGCAACCGCAATTTCCTGGTAGTAGGGCGTCGGTGTGCCGGTGGCCGTCTCGAGAGTTTCCGCGAGCGAATGCGTGACGGCGTCGAAACTCTTCACGTAGCCGATGTCGAGATGCGCGCAATACAGGCCATGGCCACCCTTCAGGGTGACGAACTGCTTGAACTGCCCGAGCCTGAGCTCCTTGCCATCGTTGACGCGATACAGCCAGCGAGTCTTGAGGTAGGGCAGATTTCCGATGGCGCCCGCGTCGGTGTATTCGAGCACGCGGGATTCGAGCTTGCCCTGATTCTCGGCGACCTGTTGCATGGTCAATTCCAGCGTGCGCCGGATCATGTCGGCCATGTCGAAGCCATCCGGAACCAGCTCGCAGTAAGCGCCGGATTCGCCACCGAAATCGATTTCGATGCTGTACGAATCCTCGACTTTCTCTACCGCGCCTTTGACCTTGCCCGGTACGCGTGCCTTGAGCCAGCTGTCCTTGCTCTTGAATTCTTTCGGGGTTCCGATCTTTCCCTCGCGCGCGCGCGCATCCGTGAGCCACTTGGCCTCTTCCGCCTGGGTGCCCATGGCGCACAACAACATCCATGACGTCAACACGACACGCCCGCTCATCCAGCCTCCCTTTGCCGGCAAACTCAGCCTGGCTCTGGAACTGTACTGAATGCCGCGTCTTTCACCAAATGTTTGCGCCAGGGAACTTGTACCCGGAGCACGGGTCAATTCAGGCCACGTTCAGCCGAACATAAGTAGATAGACGGCAAGGCGTTGGGCCGCAGACCCGGCCGCGGAGGGCTTCGCGATGTCAGGCATACCCTTTTTCAGGCCGCTGGCTGCTGCGCTGCTGGCGTGTGTACTCGCTGCGTGTGGCGGTGGAGACGACGGCAGTGGGCCGGCCCCGCTGCCGGCACCGCCGGCTCCCGCCGCGGGCACGCTCGGCGATGGGCGCCTGTCCGAGCTGATCGAATGGGCGCGGGCTTCACAGCAGGCGCCGGCGATGGGAGCCATCATCATCCGCAACGGGCGGGTGACTGAAAGTGCCGCGTTGGGTCGGCGTTCTGCGGATGGCGGACCTGGTGTCACCACTGCCGACCAGTGGCACATGGGGTCGATCACCAAGTCCATGACTTCGACGCTCGCCGCGCTGATGGTCGAAGATGGGCTGATCGGCTGGGACACCACGCCGCTGCAGGTGTGGCCGGAGCTCGGCAGCGAGATTCACGCGGATTTTCGCGATGCCACGTTGCGACAGTTCCTGTCGCACACCTCAGGGCTGAAGCGCGATGACGACTGGTCTGGTGCATCCGACGGCGCCTCGGGGACGCTGCCGCAGAAACGTCACCAGTGGGCGACGCACCTGCTGTCACGTCCTGCGGAATTTTCCAATGGAACCTGGTCGTATTCGAACATGGGGTATGTGGTCGCCGGCGCCATGCTGGAAACGCGCGGCAGCGCCGCCTGGGAAACATTGCTCACGACGCGGGTGTTCACGCCGCTGGGGATGACTCACAGTGGCTTCGGTGCGCCAGGCACCCGTGGTGCGCTGGATCAGCCGCTGGGCCATTGGAGCAGGCCGAACGGATTCGAGCCCGTCGGGCTGGGATCGGGCGCGGACAACTGGCAGGCCATGGGTCCGGCCGGCACGGTGCACACCAGCCTGGATGATTTCGTGCTGTACCTGCAGGCACACCTCGATGGAGCACGCGGGATTCCTGGCCTGCTCACAACCGAGTCATACGACGTTTTGCATGCGCCGGTGGCTTCGGGCTACGCGCTGGGCTGGTCGGTGGAAGGGGCGTTGGAACCTCTCGGCGCTGGCGGCCTGATCCACAATGGATCGAACTTGCGCTGGTTCGCAGTCACCTGGTTCTCGCCGCAGAAGGACTGCGGACTGCTCGTCGTGGTGAACGGGGGTGGTGAACGCGCCTTTGAAGCCATGTCGCAACTCGACCGCCTGCTGCGCGCGAGAATCGCGGCCAGTCCGTAGGACTCAGGAGTCGGGCAGGCTGAAGTAGAACGTCGCCCCCTGGTCCTGCGCGCCGTCGACCCACACGGTGCCGCCATGCCGTTCGACGATGCGGCGCACGATCGACAGTCCGACGCCCGTGCCTTCGAACTGATCGGCCGAATGCAGGCGCTGGAACACGCCGAACAGCTTGTTCATGTATTTGATATTGAAGCCCACGCCGTTGTCCTTGACGAAGCACACCAGCGTCGTGCCATTCATGCGATACCCGATCTCGATCCGGGTCTGGGCGCGACCTCGCGTGAACTTGAGGGCATTCGAGATCAGGTTTACGAACACCTGCTGCATGAGGCCCGGGTCCACTTGCCAGGTCGGAAAGTCGGCGACCACGAACTCGATGTCGCGACCCGCGCGTTCGCCGGCCATGTCCTCGATCACCCGCGAGACCAGCTCACCGAATCGCACCGGCTGACGATGCAGTTCCTGCCGATTGAGCTGGGACAACCGCAACAGGTCGGTGATCAGCCGGTCCATGTGCGCAGCACCGGCGTTGACGTTCTGCAGCAGACGCCGGCCTTCTTCGTTCAGGGTGCCGAGGTGCTCGGCGAGCAACGCCTGCGTGAACGTCGAGACGGCGCGCAGTGGCGCCCGCAGGTCGTGCGAGACCGAGTATGAAAACGCTTCGAGCTCGCGATTCGCAATCTTCAGCTGCTCGGTGCGCTCCCGCACGTTCTCTTCGAGCCGCTTTTTCTCGATGCGCAGCTGACGAACGGCCAGGGCGCGCTCCAGGACCGGCAGCGCAGTGCTCAACTTGATGGGCTTCTGGATGTAGTCCAGGGCGCCGGCCTTCATCGCCGCGACCGCAGTCTCGAGAGCGCCGTGGCCCGTCATGATGACTGCGACCAGCGTCGGGTCGATGAGCTGGGCCGATTTCATCAGGTCGATGCCGTTGGTCCCCGGCATTTGCAGGTCCGCCAGCAACAGGTCGAAACTGCGCTCGCGCATGGCGGCCAGGGCGTCCGCGGCCGAGGTGTAGCCATAAGTCTGATATCCCTCGTATTCCAGCGTGTCGCACAGTGCGCGCATCGACGCGTGTTCGTCGTCTACGATGAGCAGCGTGAGCTTGTTGGCGGGATCAGAGGAGGCGTGGGTATTCACGCGTACTTAGTTCCGCGCGAGAGGCCCCGCAGACAAATGCTTAGGGTGGACTCCGATAAAGTAGCCGTCGGAGGAATCTGACAACAGGTCACCACCACTTTTCAAGCCTCGCACCTAGCTACTCGCCACGCAATCGTAATGTAATCGGGAGGGACACTGGATTCGTTGGAAGGCCAGGATTATTGCGCAACTCGCGCTGGCATTGGGGGAACGTGCCGGCAACGGGTGGCGCCGGCGACTGGAGCGGACGGCCTTAAGGGGCGGGTCGGCCTAACTAGTCGAGAGGAAAAGAACAATGCAGCCGGTAAGAGTGATTCTCGTCGAAGACGTGCCAACCGAGGCGGAAATCGCCGTTCGGCACCTCGAAGCCGGGGGATTCTCATGCACGTGGCAGCGCGTGGATTCCGAAGCCATGCTGCGGCGCACGCTGCTCGAAACCAGGCCGGATCTCATCCTTTCCGATTTCACGTTGCCCGGTTTCGACGGACTGGCCGCGCTCGAGGTGGCGCGCGAAGTCGCGCCCGACACGCCGTTCATTTTCCTGTCGGGAACGCTCGGTGAAGAACGCGCCATCGAGGCTTTGCAGCGCGGCGCCTACGACTACGTGCTCAAGACCAACATGGTGCGGCTCGCACCGGCCGCACGCCGTGCGCTCAACGAAGCCGAAACCCGGCGCACCCGGCTGCGCCTCGAACAGCAATTGCGTGACATCGTTGTCACCTCGCAGGACTGGATCTGGGAACATGATCCCGACGGCCGCTTCACCTTCTGCAGCGATTCGGTGCGCGCCACCCTCGGCTATTCGCCCGAAGAGATCCTGGGCACCCAGGCCTCGCAGTACGTGCATCCCGAGGACCTGGCGGCGCTCGACTTCGCCATGCACGCCCTCGGTCCCAACCAACGCACCGCCACCAACCTGCAAGCCCGCTGGCGGCATCGCAATGGCAGTTACCGCTGGCTGGAACGAAACATGCTGGTGCTGCTGGGGGCGAACGGACTGATCACCGGTTACCGAGGCAGCGAACGCGACTTCACCGACCGCCGGAGCCAGGAAAAACGCATCAGCCGCCTGACGCGTGTGCTCAGGATGCTCTCTGGCGTCAATGGCGCCCTGGTGCGCATCCGGCAACGGCGCGAAATTCTCGTGGAGGCATGTCGCCTGGCGACCACCGAAGGCGGATACGCCAGCGCCCAGGTCGCACTCATCGAACCGGGGACTCGCACGGCGCGACCCGCCGCCTGGTCGGGCAGTGTCGATCAGCAGATGATCCAGCAGCATACGTACCGGATTGCGGACTCCGCCGAGGAGGACACCAGCGTCATCGGCCGTGTCCTGCGTAGCGGCATGTCGCTGGTGTGTAACGACCTGCAGTCGCTGGAAATGTCACTCGCCGCACGCACGGCGCTGCTCGACGCGGGCTTTCGCAGTGCCGTGGCACTGCCGTTGCTGGTGGATCGCACGCCGGTGGGCGCCCTCATGCTCACCTCGTATGACATAGGCGTCGTGAGCGACGAAGAGCTGCGCATGTTGCGCGAGCTGGTCGCCAACCTGTCCTTCGGCCTGCAGTACCTGCACAAGGAAGATGAAATCCGCTTCCTGTCCTACTTCGACCCGCTCACCAGTCTCGCCAAGCGTGGCCTGTTCTGCGAGCGCGTGGTGCGCGCGCTCGAGCCGCGCATCGGGAGGCGAGGAACACCGGCGGTGGCCGTGCTCGACATCGAACAGCTTTCGACCATCAACGATTCTTTCGGCCGTCACGCCGGCGACCTGCTGTTGCAGCAGGTGGCCGACCGCCTGAAACGTCATTTCGATTCGACCGAGTTGCTGGCGCACTTCGGCGCCGGCACCTTCGGCGTGATCATGGAAGCGGCGCGCGACGAGGACGAGGCGTTCCACTGGATGCGCGAGCAGATCATGGACGTGTTCCGTGCCCCTTTCACGGTCGACGCCCGCGGTATCCCGGTCGATGTGAAATGCGGGTTCGCCCGTTATCCGGACAATGGCAGTGACGCCAACGCGCTGGTGCAGAACGCCGAGGCGGCACTGCGGGGAGCGAAGAGCAGCGGCGAGAAATACCTGCACCATCGGCTCGAGTTGTCCGCCGCGGTGGTCTCGCGCATGACCATGGAGCATCGATTGCGCGCCGCGGTCGAACACCAGGACTTCGTGCTCCATTACCAGCCCAAGTACGACGTGCGTACGCACGAGATGCGCGGGCTCGAAGCGCTGCTGCGCTGGCGCGACCCGGAAGCCGGCCTGGTGGCGCCAGGCGTGTTTCTCTCGCTGATGGAATCGAGCGGGCTCATCGTGCCGCTGGGTGACTGGATCCTCCGCCAGGCCTCAGCCGACCTGCGTCGCTGGCAAGCCGCGGGATTCGTACCCGGGCGCGTCGCCGTCAACATCTCGCCGGTGCAGTTGCGCCTTCGCGCCTTCGCCGATCACCTGATCGACGTGGTCGGGGAATGGCGCAGCGAAGACATCGGCATCGACATCGAAATCACCGAGGGCGTGCTGATCGACGATGTGAGTTCGGCCGTTTCGCAGCTGCGCATGTTGCGACGTTCGGGCGTACGAGTCGCCATCGACGACTTCGGTACTGGTTATTCCTCGCTGAGTCGCCTGTCAGAACTGCCGGTCGACATGCTCAAGATCGATCGCAGCTTCGTGGCGCAACTGGGCACCAGTGGCGCCGGTCGCACGCTGGTCGAGACCATCATCGCGCTCGGCAAGGCGTTCAAGATGACGACGCTCGCGGAGGGCGTGGAAACTTCCGAGCAACTCGAGATGCTGGCGCACATGAGCTGCGACCAGTCGCAGGGATACCTGCACGGCCGGCCGCTCGCCGCGGCTGACCTTGAACCCATGCTGAAGCGCGCACACGTGCAGACCACATTGCAGAGAAGTAATGGGGCGAACCACGAAAGAACGGCGTCGATCAACAGCGGTTGACATGTTGCGACAACATTTCTGCCGGGGGGAACGCGGGACCCACCGGCTGATCTACACTTGTCAGCACTCACGCTGGATTGGAAACATCATTGCTCAAACAACTCACCCGCGCACGCCTCATATGGCTCGTTGCTCTCGTCCTCATCGTCCTGTTCGTGCTCTATCGTTGTACGGCCGGCGATGACGGCGCGCCGGATTACCAGACCTCGGTCGCGGAAAAAGCCAACGTCGTTTCGCGTGTCAGCACGTCGGGCAGCCTGCAGGCGGTCGTGACCGTCGATGTCGGCAGCCAGGTTTCAGGGCGCATCCAGGATCTGTACGCAGATTTCAATTCCAAGGTGAAGAAGGGCGAGCTGATCGCCAAGATCGATCCGTCGCTGTTCCAGACGGCAGTGGCGCAGGCCGAGGCCAACGTGATGGCGGCGCGTGCCAACGTGCTGCGGCTGCAGGTGACCGCCGAAGACTCCGAGCGCCAGGCCAAGCGCGCCTCCGAGGTGTTCGCGCAACGGCTCATCTCCGAGACCGAGCGCGACAATGCGGAAGCGACCGCGCGCGCGGCGCTCGCGTCGGTGGAGCAGGCCAAGGGTCAGCTCGCGCAGGCGCGCGCGCAGCTCGACCAGGCAAGTACCAACCTGCGCTACACGGACATCCTCTCGCCCACCGACGGCGTGGTGATTTCGCGCGCGGTGAACGTGGGCCAAACCGTCGCGGCCTCGCTGCAGGCACCGATAATCTTCACCATCGCGCAGGACCTGCGAAAGATGGAAGTGCACACCAACGTGGCCGAGTCCGACATCGGCAGGCTCCAGCCGGGCATGAGAGTGTCGTTCACCGTCGATGCTTATCCTGGTGAACCGTTTCGCGGCTCGATTCGCGACATTCGCAACGCACCGCAGGTGGTGCAGAACGTGGTCACCTACGACGCGGTCATCGACGTTGCCAACGATGAGCTCAAGCTCAAGCCCGGCATGACGGCCACCGTGAGCGTTGTGACCGATCGTCGCAGCGACGTACTCGCCATTCCCAACGCCGCGTTGCGCTTTCGGCCCGAGACAGTCGGCGCGGCGGGACAACGCGCTCCGGCAGGCCAGGCGGCGAATGCCGGAGGTGGTGGCGTGCGCGAGCGGCAACCCGGGTCGCAGGGCGGCTGGTCGCGAGGCGGCGATGGCGAGGAGGGCGGGCGAGAGCCCGTGAAGCGCACGGTCTACGTGCTGGTGAACGGCGAGCCCGCGCCGCGAGAAGTCTCGACCGGCATCACCGACGGCCGCGTGACGGAGATCACCGCTGGTGATCTCAAGGAAGGCGAGAGCGTCATCGTGTCGAGCGGCAGCCAGAATCCCAACCAGCAACGCGGCCAGGGTCAGCGTGGCGGTGGCTTCCGCATCCTCTGATGACCGCTCTCATACAGCTGAATGATCTCGCCAAGATCTATCAGTCGGGCGACACCGACTTCGCAGCCCTGCACGATGTGAATCTGACGATAGAGCCCGGCGAATTGGTGGCCATCACCGGTTCTTCGGGATCCGGCAAGTCCACACTCATGAATCTGCTGGGCTGTCTCGATTCGCCCACACGCGGCAACTATCTGCTCGGTGGTCGGGACGTGGCGCAGCTGTCGCGTGTCGAACTGGCGCGCGTGCGCAATGAGCAGATCGGCTTCGTGTTCCAGAATTTCAACCTGCTGGCGCGAACTTCGGCGGCCGAGAATGTCGAGCTGCCGCTGATCTACGCCAAGGTGCCGCCGGCCGAGCGACATCGGCGCTCGCGCGAAGCGCTGGAGCGCGTGGGTCTCGCGCATCGCGCCGGGCACCATCCCTCGCAGCTTTCCGGTGGCCAGCAGCAGCGCGTTGCCATCGCACGGGCACTGGTGACGCGGCCGCCATTGATTCTCGCGGATGAGCCCACCGGGAACCTCGACTCGGCCACGAGCACCGAAATCATGAAGCTCCTGGCCGAGCTGCAACGCTCGGGAATGACCATCATCTTCGTTACCCACGAGGCGGATATCGCCGCGTACGCCGCACGCAAGCTCGCGCTCAAGGACGGCGCCATCATCAGCGACGCGCGACAGCAGCCGGTGCACGCGCCCATCGCGGAAGCTCTCGCATGATCAGCGCCGGCGAAACCCTGCGACTCGCCGCACGTGCGCTGCGGCGGAACAAGCTGCGTTCCTTCCTGACCACCCTGGGCATCATCATCGGCGTGGGTGCGGTGATCTTCATCCAGTCGATCGGCGAGGGTGCCAAGTCGCGCGTGCGCGCGCAGATCGAAAGCGCCGGTACCAACATCGTCATGTTGTTCTCCGGTTCGAGCTCCGGTCCCGGAGGCCGAGGCGGCTTTGGCTCGCAGCCGACCATCACCTGGGAAGATTTGCGCGCCATTCAGACCGAGCTGCCTTCGGTGGCGGCGGTGGCGCCGCAGATCAATGCGAGCCAGCCGGTGATCTCCGAGACCAGCACCTGGAACACGCAGATCACGGGCACGACGCCCGACTACTTCACCATCCGCAACTGGCCGGTGGCCAATGGCCAGTTGTTCACCGCCTCCGACCAGGCGAGCGCGGCGAAGAACGCCGTGATCGGTCAGACCGCGGCCGAGAACCTCTTCGGGCCGGGCGTCGATCCCATCGGGCAGATCGTGCGGATACGCGATGCGCCATTCACGATTGTGGGAGTGCTCGAGCGCAAGGGCCAGAACGCCATGGGCGTGGACCAGGACGACGGACTCTTTATTCCTCTGTCGGCGTTCCAGACCCGCATGCAGCGCGGTCTGGGAAAATTCGTGCCGGGTCGTATCGCGGTCAGCGCCGTGTCGCCCGAGGCGATTCCGCGCGTGCGTCAGGAAATCTCGCAGCTGCTGCGCGAACGGCACCGGCTCGGGGATGACGAGGAGGACGATTTCACCACCAGCAGCATGGCCGAGATGACCAGCATGCTGACCTCGACACAGGACACCCTGACGCTGCTGCTCATGGCGATTGCGCTGGTGTCGCTGGTGGTGGGCGGCATTGGCGTCATGAACATCATGCTGGTGTCGGTCACCGAACGCACCCGCGAGATCGGCATCCGCATGGCGGTGGGCGCGCAACCCGCGGACATCATGGCGCAGTTCCTGGTCGAAGCGTTGGTTCTGTCCGCCATTGGTGGCGCACTCGGGGTGATCTTCGGCGTGGGCGCGGGGCGCTTCATCGCCCCGCTGTTCGGCTGGACCATGGAGACCAAGACGCAGATCGTCTTCATCGCACTCGGCGTGAGCGCCGGCGTCGGCATCGTGTTCGGCTTGTATCCGGCTCGCAAGGCGTCGCGTCTCGATCCCATCGAGGCACTGCGCTACGAGTGAAGCCGACTGATGGGACGGCGCTTATACTGGCGCCTCACTACATTCCGAGAGCCGTGTCGCCATGATGAATCGCCGACAACTCCTGACGGCCGCGGGGGCGGCTGTCTCGCCCCTGATCGTCCCTTCGCGCGCCTGGGGCTCGAACAGCCGCATTCGCGTGGGACAGATCGGATTGGGCCGCATCGCGCAGGGCCATGACATGCCTGGCGTCATCAAGTCGGACCTGGCCGATTACGTCGCGGTCTGCGACCTCGACAGCCGGCGCGTCGCCGATGGCGTGGCCATCGTGGAAAAGTCATTCACCGAGCGCGGCATGACCGCGCCGCAGATCCGCACCTTCGACAACTACCGCGAGTTGCTCGCCCGTCGCGACATCGACGCGGTGGTGATCAGCACGCCGGACCACTGGCACGCCGAGGTGGCGCTGGCCGCGGTGAAGGCCGGCAAGGACGTGTATCTGCAGAAGCCATTCACCATGACGCACGCCGAGGGCGTCATCCTGCGCGACGCGGTGAAGCGCAATGGCCGCATCCTGCAGGTCGGCAGTCAGCAGCGTTCCTGGGAGCAGTTCCGGCGCGCCGCGGAGCTGATCCGTTCCGGCCGCATCGGCCACGTGCAGCGCGTGGAAATCGGGCTGCCGATCGATCCCACCGCGCCCGACACGGCACCGGAGGTCGTTCCGCCGAATCTCGATTTCAGCCAGTGGTTAGGCCCGACGCCGTTCGCGTACTACACCGAGATGCGCGTCCATCCGCAGAAGGACTACAACCGGCCGGGCTGGCTGCGGCACGAGGCGCATTGCCTCGGCATGATCACCGGCTGGGGCTCGCATCACTACGACACCATGCACTGGGCGCTGGAGTTCGAGAACACCGGTCCCGGCCGCGTCGAAGGCAAGGGAGAGTTTCCGCCGGCGGACCGCATCTGGAACGTACATGGTTCGTATGACGTGACCCTGCAGTACCCGAAGAACGTCGTGGTGAACGTCTCGGACAAGCACGACACGGGCCTGAAGTTCTTTGGTGACGAGGGCTGGATCTGGGTGACGCGCGAAGGCACCGGCGCCACTTCCAGCGATCCGCAGGCCAAGGGCGCCAACCTGCCGCCGCTGGACGCCAGCGATCCCAGGATCCTCGATCCCAACGGGGTCACGCGGCCGCTGCCGATCAGCATGTCGCATCACAAGAACTGGCTCGAGTGCGTGCTCTCGCGCAAGCGCCCGCTGGCCCCGGCCGACGTCGCCCATCGCAGCAATACGGCGTGCATCGTGAGCTGGATCGCGATGAAGCTCGGCAGGCCGCTCGAATGGGATCCGAAGACCGAAAGGTTCAGGAACGACGCCGAGGCCAATGCCATGTTGAGCCGCGGCGAGCGCGAGCCGTACGGGGCGCTCACACTGGCAAAGGCCTAGAAAATGGGGGACATTCCTGATTTGTAGTCAAAAGGGGACGCGCCTGAACTCTGCGGGCGTTACCTCAGCGGTTTGGTGTAGCATCGTGGCGGCGAATCCCGAATCCCGATTCGTTGCTTCCGAGCGGCTCTCCTTGATGAGTTCATCCGTGAGAGGGATCAGCCTTAGGTAATTACCCCTCTGCGAATCGATGCATGGCGATAATGGTCGCCAGGCCGCGTAAGCCAAATCCGAAGTGACACCACCCGTTGATTGCACCGGCCAGGAGCCGGTATTTCCTCGTCCGCTTCGTCGCGGTGCAAAGTGCAATCGAATTGGCGTACAAAGGCCCCCTCCAGATCCTGCATGAATCTTGCAGCCGGTCCGGGGATACCAAGAATTCAAGAGGGCGCCTGATCCGTGAGCACTCCCGTCACCAATCTTCCGATGGTCGCCAGCGGTCCCGTGCACGACGAGGATCGCACCGCCCTCAGCAAGGACGCGCTCAAGCACGCCTTCCTCGACAATCTGTTCTATATCCAGGGCAAGTTCCCGGCGCTGGCGACCAAGACCGACTACTACATGGCGCTGGCCTACGCGGTGCGTGATCGCATCATGCAGCGCTGGATCTCAACCGCCGCGGCGTACACCAAGCAGGGCTCGCGCACGGTGTCGTACCTCTCGGCCGAATTCCTGATGGGACCGCATCTCGGCAACAACCTCATCAACCTGGGTATCTATGAAACCGCACGCACCGCGGTGGCGGAGTTGGGGCTGGATCTCGAAGAGTTGCTGGCCCACGAGGACGAACCCGGACTGGGCAACGGTGGTCTCGGGCGCCTCGCGGCCTGCTTCATCGATTCACTGGCCACGCTCGAAGTGCCGGCGCTGGGTTACGGCATTCGCTACGAGTTCGGCATCTTCCAGCAGGAGATCGTCGACGGCTGGCAGGTGGAAAAGACCGACAAGTGGCTGCGTTATGGGAATCCATGGGAGATCGCGCGGCCGGAGTGGTGTCAGGAAGTGAAATTCGGCGGACATACCGAGGTGTGGTACGACGAATTCCATCGCAAGCGTACCCGCTGGGTACCGGGCCGAATCGTCAACGGCATTCCCTACGACACGCCGATTCTCGGTTACCACGTCAACACGGCCAATACCTTGCGGCTGTGGAAGGCCGAGGCTCCCGAGTCTTTCGACTTCGGCACATTCAATCGCGGGGACTACTACGGCGCGGTCAACCAGAAGGTGGCGAGCGAGAATCTCACCAAGGTGCTCTATCCCAACGACGAGCAGGTCAGGGGCAAGGAGCTGCGCCTCGAACAGCAGTATTTCTTCGTGAGCTGCTCACTGCAGGACATGCTGCGTATCTGCAGGGTTCAGAAGATTCCGCCGGAACGCTTTCACGAAAAGTTCGCCATCCAGCTGAACGACACGCATCCGTCGATTGCGGTGGCCGAGCTCATGCGCCTGCTGGTCGACGAATTGCACCTGGATTGGGAACGCGCCTGGAGCATCACGCGCCAGACTTTCGGCTACACCAATCACACGCTGCTCCCCGAGGCGCTGGAGCGTTGGCCGGTCGGCATGTTCGTCAAGCTGCTGCCGCGGCTGCTGGAAATAATCTACGAGATCAACGCGCGCTTCCTGGACGAGGTGCGCATGGCCTTCTTCGGCAACGAGGAGCGCATCAAGCGCCTGTCGATCATCGATGAATCCGGCGAACGTTACGTGCGCATGGCGCACCTCGCCAGCGTCGGCAGCCACGCCATCAATGGAGTCGCGCAGCTGCACTCTGATTTGCTCCAGAGCGACGTGCTCAAGGATTTTGCGCAGCTGTGGCCGGAGAAGTTTTCCAACAAGACCAATGGCGTGACGCCGCGGCGCTGGATGGTGTTGTCCAATCCGCGCCTCGCGCATTGCATCACGCAGCGCATCGGCGATGAGTGGATCCGGGACCTGTCGCTGCTGCGCAAACTCGAACCGCTGGTCGAAGATGCGGATTTCCGCGCCGAATGGCGCCAGATCAAACACGCCAACAAGGCCTCGCTGGCGGGACTGATCGAGGAACGCACCGGTGTGGTGGTGAACCCGGCTGCGATTTTCGACGTGCAGGTCAAGCGCATCCACGAATACAAGCGCCAGCACCTGAACATCCTGCATGTCATTGGCCTGTATCACCGCCTCAAGACCGATCCCAAGTTCACCATGGAGCCGCGGGTGTTCGTATTCGGCGGCAAGGCGGCCCCGGGTTATTACCTCGCCAAGCTCATCATTCGACTGATCACCGCGGCGGCCGAGATCATCAATCGCGATCCCGGCGTGCGGGATCTGATCAAGGTGGTGTACCTGCCGAACTTCAACGTGACCAACGGCCAGCGCATCTACCCCGCGGCGGATCTCTCCGAGCAGATTTCCACGGCCGGCAAGGAAGCCTCCGGCACCGGCAACATGAAGTTCCAGATGAATGGCGCGCTCACCATCGGTACGGTGGATGGCGCCAACATCGAGATCTGCGAAGAAGTGGGCGTCGAGAACTTCTTCCTCTTCGGTCTGGAGGCACACGAAGTTGCGGCCAAGCGCGCCATGGGCTATCGCCCCACGGAATGCATCGAAGCCAACGAGGAGCTGCAGGCCGTCATCCAGCTCATCCGCGACGGTTTCTTCTCGCGAGGCAACTCCTCGCAGTTCCTGCCGCTCATCGACAATCTCGTGCATCACGATCCGTACTTCGTGATGGCCGACTACCAGTCCTATGCGGACTGCCAGGCCCTGGTCGACCAGAGTTATCGCGACAAGGAGGGCTGGACGCGCATGTCCATCCTCAACGCCGCGCGCTCCGGCAAGTTCTCCTCCGACCGTACCATTCGCGAGTACTGCAACGAGATCTGGTACGCCAAGCCAGTGCGCGTGCAATTGCTGTCACAAGAAGAAGTAAAGGCTGGTCTCCTTCAGTAACATGGGTGGCCGTCAGGTCTGACGAGGGGAATGGGGATGCACGGATTCAAACGCGCGCTGTCGTTGGCTGCGGCAGGGTTGCTCGTCGTCGCAGCGCATGCCAAGGAGAAAGCGGCGGCAGTCGCTCCGCCCGCGCCGGATCCAAAAGCCATCGAGCTCATCCAGCAGCTCGGCCTGGTCGAATCACCCGTCGCGCTGCGCGATCAGAAAGGGTGGAAGACGCCACGCCGAATCGTGATGATCGCTTCGGGGCCGCTGGGAGGCGCGCCAGCGCTCGAATTGCCCGGCGTCGAAGTCATCATCGTCAAGGATGCCGAAGAAATGGTGGCGCAGGCGGGACGCGCCGATGCCATCATCGCCGGCGACGATGTGGCCTGCGACGACCGCGTACTCGCCGCCGCCAAACAACTGCGCTGGATTGCCGTCTATTCGGCTGGCGTTGAATCCTGTCTCGGCAAGCCTGCGCTCGAGAAACCCGGCATCACCGTCACCAACATGCGCGCCGTGGCCGGCCCCGTGATGGCCGAGCACTCCATCGCGCTCATGTTCGCGCTGTCGCGTTCGCTGCAGGTGTCGATCGGCCGTCAGGCAAGCGGTGAGGGGTGGAATCGCAACTTCGCCGGATCGCAGCCCCAGGCTCTGACCGGCAAGACGGTGCTCATCGCCGGCCTCGGTGGCATTGGGCTCGAAGTCGCGGAGCGCGCGCACGCGCTTGGCATGAACGTGATCGCGACGCGCAACAGTTCCCGCGAAGGTCCGAAATACGTGAGTTACGTCGGGCTCTCGGATGAACTGCCGACGCTGATTGGCCAGGCCGACGTGATCGTGGCTGCATTGCCGCTGGTGCCCGCCACCACCAATCTCTTCGACGCGAAGATGTTCGCGCGCATGAAGAAGACGGCGTTCTTCATCAATGTCGGCCGCGGAGGCAGCGTGGTCACCAACGACCTGGTGGCTGCGCTCAATTCGGGAACCATCGCGGGAGCCGGGCTGGATGTCACCGATCCCGAGCCGCTGCCGAAGGATCACGCGCTCTGGAAGGCGAAGAACATCATCATTACGCCGCACATGTCGGCGCAGTCGGATCTCGGTCAGAGCGCGCGCGTCATGATCCTGCGCGAGCAGCTGCGGCGCTTCGTCGCCGGCGACAAGCTGCTCTCCGTGGTGGACTTCAAGAAGGGATACTGAGGAACGGGCGCGGGCAGCCTTCCGCCGCGCGCCCGGTTCGAACTATTTTCCGCCCGCGTACATCTTCGTGAGGCGATAGAGAAACTCGCGCCCCTCCATCAGTGTCTGCACGCGGATCCGCTCGTTCAGGCCGTGTGCATTGCTGGTGGCGCCGTCGCTCAGCATGCCGGAGACGCCGTAGGTCGGAATGCCGACGGGCGTGAGAAAGCGTCCATCCGTGGCACCGCTGGAAATGGTCGGCACGATGGCCAGGCCTGGAAACATGTCGCCGGTGAGTTTTTCGATCGGTGCCATCACCTGGCGTGACAGTGCCAGCGGCGCGCCCACCTTTTCGGGCGGTGACTGGAATTCGACGCTGACCTTCGGATCGTTGATGGCACGAATCAGCTCCTGCCGGATTTCTTCCTGCGCGTGGCCCGGGAAAATGCGGCAGTTGACGTTGGCGGTCGCCCGCTGTGGCAACGCATTCGGTGCATGGCCGCCGGCGATCTGCGTCGCCACGCAATTGGTGCGCAGGATGGCATTGGAAGACGCATCCTTCTTCAGCCGCTCGGTAGCGGCGGCATCGCCATGCGCCGCGGCGATCATGTCCGCGCCTTTTTCACCGCCCTCGATGGCGCCGAATTTCTCGAAGTAGCTGCGCGAAACGTCGTTGAACTCGACTTTGAACTGGTACGCCTCGATCTTGTTCAGGGCACGGGTGAGCCGGTAGATGGCATTCTCGGGCGTAGGGCGCGAGGAGTGCCCGCCCTGGTCGCTGGTCGAGAGCGTGAAGTCCTGGTAGACCTTTTCCGACGCGAGCACGGCGACGTACTTGTACACGCCACTCTGCTGGTCGTAGCGGCCACCGCCACCTTCGTTGAGCGCGAATTCGGCGTCGATGAGATCGCGGTGGTTTTCGATCAGGTAGCTCACGCCATTGAACACATTGGGCGTTTCTTCGCCGCAGGTGAGAGCGAGCTTGATGCCGCGCCTGGGCTTATAACCGTCGCGCTTGAAGCGCACCATCGTGTCGGCGAACACCGCCGCCATGGCCTTGTCGTCGGATGCACCACGCGCATAGAAGAATCCGTCTTCCTCGACGAGCTTGAAAGGATCGCGCTCCCAGTCTTCGCGATTGGCTTCCACCACGTCGATGTGTGCCAGCAGCAGGATGGGCTTGAGCTTCGGATCGCTGCCCGGCAGGAAGGCGACGAGGTTGCCTTGCTTCGGCCAGTCCTTTGGAACGACGACCTGCGCCTGCGCGTCGGTGAAACCTGCTGCGAGGAGTCGCGCCTTCATGGCATTGGAAGCGTCGGTGCACGAGCCCACCGATAGCGTGGTGTTGATCTCCACCAGCTCCTTGTAGAGCGCACGGAACTCCGTTTCACCGGCTCGCGCCGCCTTGGAGGCAGCGCTCGGGCGGCTGGCGGTGATGTCGGCCGCCTGTGCGGCGGTGAATGACAGGAGGGCGGCGAGAGCGAAGAGGGTGGACGATCGCATGGACAACATTTGGTTTTCTCGAAGGGACTTGGTTGGGCGCGACGATAGCTCATTTCCGAATCCGGGTTTCCCGGGAAGTTCGCTTACGTCGGCGCGCTCCGACTGCCGTTCTGCGCTATTTTTGGCCGATGCGATATCCCATGCGACAAACAATAGTTCTGGTAGTGGCCACGCTGAGCTGTATCCCGGTAAATGCAGATCCACTGCCCGACAAGATCGTGGAAGGTTTCGGCCGGCTGGCACTCGAATGCGTGCATCGCGAGTATCCCAACAAGATTGCGCACGTGATGGGCAGCGACGCCGACGCGAAGCCGCCACGGCAACTGACGCCCGCGTTTTTCGGCTGCTACGACTGGCACTCCTCGGTGCACGGACACTGGCTGCTGGTGCGCGCCGTGCGGCTGTATCCGGATCAGCCCTTTGCCAAAGACGCGCGCGCTGCGCTGGCGCGCAGCCTGACGCCAGAGAACATCGCCGCCGAAGTCGCGTACCTGAAGGCCGAGGGTCGGATCTCGTTCGAGCGCCCATATGGCCTTGCCTGGCTACTGCAACTCGTGGCGGAGCTGCGTACCTGGAACGATCCTGAGGGGAAGCAATGGGCCGCGGCACTCGCGCCGCTGGAGCAGGAAGTGGCTGCGCGCATCTCCGCCTGGCTGCCCAAGCTGCGTTATCCCATCCGCGAGGGCGAGCACGATCAGACGGCCTTCGCATTCGGCCTGATCTGGGACTGGGCCAGTGCCACCGACAATACGCAGATGACGGGGCTTCTTCGGACCAAGGCCGACGAGTTCTATCGGCGCGACCAGGCCTGTCCGCTGGCCTACGAACCTTCCGGGCAGGACTTTCTTTCGCCATGCCTGGCGGAAGCGGATTTCATGCGTCGCCTGCTCGAGCCGAAGCAATTCGCCAAATGGCTGACGGCCTTTCTGCCGCAAATTGCCGTCGACGGGTCGACCCAGTGGTTGCCGGCGGCCGAAGTGACGGATCGCAGCGATCCGAAACTGGCGCATCTCGATGGACTCAATCTCAGCCGTGCCTGGATGCTGGCAGGCATTGCGCAGGGACTGCCGCCGTCCGATTCGCGGCTGCGTTCGCTGCGCGCCACCGCCGCGCGGCATCGCGAAGCATCACTGGGGGCCGTGAGTCGGGAGCACTACGTCGGCAGTCACTGGCTCGGCACTTTCGCGTTATATGGTGCGCGCCAGTAACGCCTCACATGCTGGTGATCACTTCCTGCTTCTCGATCTTCGCGGCATCGAACTCGATACCGAAGCCGGGTTTCTCCGGTAGCTGGACCAGTCCGCCGCGGGCGACCAGCGGGTCCTTGAGGAACCACAACTTCTCGGGCACGTTATTGATGAGGTATTCACCCACCGGGCACACCGCGGGCGACTGACTCGCGACGATGGCCAGCGCCGCATGCACGTTGTGGCAGTGGGGCAGCAGTTTCACGCCGTGCACCGAAGCCAGGTGTGCGATCTTCAAAGTCTCGCTCACGCCGCCGCACCACTCGGGATCCGCCTGTATGTAGTGCAGGGCATCAGCCTTGAAGAACTGTTCCACTTCCCAGCGGTTGTAGACGTGTTCACCGGTGGCGATGGGCACGGCCGTCGACTTCGACAGCCGGATGAAGCTCTCGAGATCCGCCATGGGCACGGCCTCTTCGAGAAACCAGGGTCGGTATTGTTCCACCTTGCGGCACCACTCGAGCGCGTATTGCAGGTCCCAGCCCTGGTAGGCGTCGAAGCCGAGCTCCACGTCGTCGCCGACCGCGGCACGCAGTTCGCGCATGAGTGCGACATTCATGTCCATCCCGGCGCGGCCGTCGCTGGGGCCATATCCCAGGAACCATTTCTGGTGCACGAAGCCGTCTTTCTTCAGCTGCGCCGCGCGTTTGCCCGCGAGCGCAGGTTCGATCGAAAAGCCCAGGCAGCTTCCGTACACGCGCACCGGCTGCTGCGTCGGGCCTCCTAACAACCGGAATACGGGAACACCCAGCACGCGGGCGCGCAGATCCCACAGGGCGTTGTCGCAGGCGCTGATGCCCATCATGTAGTGGCTCGCGCGCGCATGGCGGTTGGAGCGATACATCTGGTCCCAGAGTTTCTCGACGGCGAGTGCGTCCTGGCCGATGAGCAGGCGACGCAACGGTCCGAGAATGGTGGGCAGTGCCTCGGCGTCGATGTAGCCGTAGATGCCCTCCTGGCCGCCCTTGGTGCGGATGCGCAGGTAGTGATGACGCGCGGTGTAGGTCTCCGTGCGCGGCGCGCCTTCCTTGAACACCGGCGGGCGGCGATCCGGATACAGGTGCAGCGGTTGTACCTGGTGCTGGCCGGTGACACCGCGCGTCGCCTCGCGCGGCCCGGAGAGACGCAGGATCTCGACTTCGCTGATGACCAGGTCCGGCAGGTTCAGCGACGCCGCGAGCGTCTCGCGCATGGCGAGCGGCAGGCAGGCGAGGGCCGTGCCCGCACCCAGGTGCTGGAGAAAATCCCTTCTTCTCATGTGGGTGTCAGGTCCTTGTAGAAGATCACCGTGCTGCAGAACGGTCCATCCGGCATGAGCGCGTACTTGGGCACCGTGCCGACTCGCTGCCAGCCGCTGCGCTCGTAGAGCCGCTCGGCCTCGGCGACTGGCAGTATCGAGAACCAGCAGCGTCCTGCCCGCGTCGAGTGCCGCGCGCTCGGCGGCCGCGAGCACCAGCGCGCCGACACCGTGCCGGCGCGCGCTGCGTCTCACCAGCATCTTGGAGATATCGGCGCGGTGCGGCTGGTTTTCCTGCGGCGCCCAGACGGCCTGCGCGGTGCCCATGATCTCGCCGCGTTCATCCGCGGCGATGACCAGCGCGCGTTCGTTTCGCCTGAGGCTCTCCGCGACACCACGCCAGTAAGCTTCCGCCTTGGCCTGCGTCATCGGCCACATGAAATTCACCGACGCGCCGCCTTCCACGCAGTCGATGAGCACATCACAAAGTCCCGCCAGCTCGTGCGGGCCGATAACGTCGAGTTTGCGAACCACGGGCATGCTCATGGTGTCGCGCGCTCCTCGGCAAGGCGCTTCGCCAGCCGTTCGCGCGCGCCCGCCGCGTACACCTTGCAGGCCTGCTGGTCGAAGAAGGGATCGGAGTTGGAGATCCCGGCGCGGCTCGCAAGCTTTGCGTCGAGATCGAATGCCTCGGGATGCGGCGTGAGCAGGATGCTGCACTTCAGCCCGGCGACAGTATCGATGGATTTCTCGAAGCTCTTCACGCGGTTCGCATCGGCGCTGAACTTGAAGCCCGGCGCCGAAATCGAGTTCAGGCTGTCGGCGTAGACCATGCTCCTGCAGACGTCGCGATCGCAGGAAGTCCAGGTCCACGAGGTTCCACCCGGCGTGTGCCCGGGCGTGAAGTGCGCGGTGATTGCGATGTCGCCGACGCTGCAGCGTCTCGCCATCCAGATGGCGCGCGACCTTGGCAACCGCCGGAAAGTTGTTGTGCTCGGGCCCAAAGCCGAATTGCGGGTCGTCTTCGGTGGGACCACCGCGCTCGAGCGCACGTTTGCCGCCGGGCTCGCGACGACCTGTGCGCCGCTGGCGCGTTGCAGGGCAGCGATTCCGCCCGCGTGGTCGTAGTGGGTGTGGGAGTTGAGGATTAGCTTCACGTCCTCGAGGCGAAAGCCAAGCTTCTCGATGTTCGCTGCGATTTGTGGCGCGGACTGAGTCAGTCCGCCATCGATGAGCACGTGACCCTTGTCCGAGGTGATGAGGATCGAAGAGACCCCCCGCCGACGAACCAGGTATTGGCGAACACACGAAACGGCTCGCGCGGCCGGCTCCACGCCTCGCAATAGTCGCAGTCATGCGGCGGATCGGCGAAAATTCGGCTGGCGTTCGACGGGCCCGCGAGCAGGACGAGCGAGAAGCGGCCAGCGCATGTGCGAGTTGGATTGTGTCATGCGCCCGATTAGAGCAGCGACTTCTCCAGCGTGTCGAGTGTGCGCATGGCCGGCAGGATCTGCTGGATGCTGCCATTGGGCTCGCGCCGCTCCTTGATGGCCGCGAAGAACTCGCGGTCCTGCAACTCGATGCCATTCATCGACACGTCCACCTTCGACACGTCGATGGGATTGTTCTTGCCGTCGATGAGCTCGTCGTAGCGCGCGATATAGGTGCCGTTGTCGCAGATGTAGCGGAAGAACGTGCCCAGCGGGCCGTCGTTGTTGAAGGACAGCGACAGCGTGCAGATGGCGCCGGAGGGCACCTTCATCTGGATGCTCATGTCCATGGCGATCTTGAGCTCGGGATGCATCGGGCCCTGGACGGCGCGCGCGACGCTGGCGGCTTCACCGGTCTGATACTGGAACAGGTCCACGGTGTGGCAGGCGTGGTGCCACAGCAGGTGATCGGTCCAGCTGCGCGGCTTGCCGAGCGCATTCATGTTGGTGCGGCGGAAGAAGTACGTCTGCACGTCCATCTGCTGGATCCTGATCTCGCCGGCGAGGATCTTCTTGCGCACCCACTGGTGCGAGGGATTGAAGCGGCGCGTATGCCCGCCCATGCAGATGAGGCCGGTTTCCTTCTGCACGCGCGCGAGTTCTTCGGTGTCCCTGAGGTTGTCGGCCACCGGGATTTCGATCTGCACGTGTTTGCCGGCGCGCAGGCATTGAATGCCCTGGCGCGCATGCATCTGGGTGGGCGTGGCGAGGATCGCGGCGTCGACACCGGGCTGCGCGAGGCATTCCTCGAGCTTGGTCGACCAGTGCGGGATGTTGAACTTCTTCGCCACCTCGGCAGTGGACTCCGGGCTGCCGCCGGCCAGCGTGGCGATCTCGATGCCGGGGATTTTCTGGATGGCTTCGATGTGCTTGATGCCGAAGGCGCCCTGGCCGGCGATGCAGATTTTCACACGGCCTCCATGCACAGCAATCCCGACGCGGTATTGGACGTGGGCACGTGATAGAAACGATACGCCTCGCGAACCTTGCCGCCGAGCGCGCCGCGCATCGCCAGCCACATGACCATCTCGATGCCCTCGGAGCCCGATTCGCGCATGTACTGCGTGTGCGAGATCTTCGAGAGCTTGCGCGGATCGTGGACCATGCCGTCGAGAAACATGCGGTCGAATTCCTGGTTCACGAAGCCGGCGCGTTCGCCCTGCAGCTGGTGCGACATGCCGCCGGTGCCATACACCACGACGCGCAGATCCTCCGGGTAGTCCTCGACCGCACGACGGATCGCCTGGCCCAGCTTGTAACAACGCACACCCGTGGGCGGCGGATACTGGATGACGTTGACGCACAGCGGAATCACCTTGAACGGCCATTCCTTGGGCTGACCGCAGGTCACCGACAGTGGCACGGTCAGGCCGTGATCCACCGTCATTTCATTGGCGATGGTCATGTCGAATTCATCGAGGATCAGTGCCTCGGTGATATGCCAGGCGAGTTTCGGATGTCCGTGCACCGTGGGCACGGGCCGTTGCCCGAAACCTTCATCGGCGATCGGGAAATCCGCCGCCACACCCAACAGGAAAGTCGGAATCAGCTGCAACGAGAACGCGTTGGCGTGATCGTTATAGATAAGAATGGCCACGTCCGGCTTGAGCTTGGCGAGCCAGTCGCGCGCCGGCTGAATTCCGGAAAAGTAGGGCGCCCAGTACGGATTGCCTGCATTGCCCTTGTCGAGCGCCGCACCGATTGCGGGAACGTGTGAGCAGGCGATGCCGCCAACAATACGCGCCATCTACTCTGGGCTCCTTGTAGAGATTTCCTTTGGGCGATCGGCCGCCTGCCATCATCATCTTCGCGTACTCCTCCTTGGGCATGTGGCACATCATGCCGGCCACGTCCTGGAAGGTGAGGCCGTCGCAGAATGCGATCTTGATGGTGTAGTAGATGTTGCCGCCCACCTTGAGCATGCCTAACCAGTCGCGCTTGAGCACTGCCTGCTTTTGCTCGGGTGTGAGCGGAAAGCGCTCGAGATAGGCGGCTTCGTCCGCCTTGAACGCCACGCGATTGGCGGGCTCATTGAGCGACATGCAGAACTGGTTGAGGTGATAACCGACACGGCCGCGCTCCGCGTCGTACACGTAGGTTCCGGGAATGTCTTCGTAATCGCGCGGCGCGCTCATGCTTTTCTCTCGCCAGGGGTATGCGACAGCATGCCCGAGGCCTGCCAATTCAAGCTCGATGATGGCCGAAATCCTTTCGATTCCGAGCGCATACGTGGCATGACCGAGCCCGAGTATAAGCGCGGGATGATCATGGGCGAATGTCCTACGAGCGCCGGCGCATCGTCGGCACGCCGGGGCGTGGCGCGGCGATGCGGGTTACGCGAGAGCCTTGAACTTCTTCAGCGCGGCCAGTAACCCTTCCAACTCTGCAGGCTTGAAGAGAGCCTTGACCCGTTCTTCATGCTCGGCGATTCGCGCCTTGACCTTGCGCAGAAGGCCCTGTCCGCCGGGGGTGAGGTAAAGCTCCTGGCGACGGCGATCCACCGTCGAGCGTTTGCGTATGAGAAGACTGCGTTCTTCGAGGCGGTCGGTGACCGACATCATGGTTGCCCGGTCCATGCCGAGCGCCACGGCCACCGAGACCTGTGCAACTCCCGGATTTGACTGGATCAGCCACAGGGTCGCGGTCTGTTTCTGGGTGAGGTTGAGTCCCGCTACGGCGGCCATGTAGTCACGATGCATCGCGCCCTGTGCGCGCCGCAGCTGATAGCCAAGCAGCCCATCCAGTTCCTCGAACATGAGTTGGGGAGCGTCGAAGACTTCCAAGGCCTCGTCGACGATCAGCTTCTGGTTGGGCGGCATCTGTTGTTTCCCGGTGTGCGAGTGGCGGCCGAATCTACGCGCTTGCAAATTCGCTCGCAACGCAAATAGTATGTACTACATACAAACATCTTCCGCAGGGGGAGCCATGGAAATGTTTGACCAAAGAGTCACGCTCAAGCGTCGCTATCTGCCGCTCGTCACTTTGCCTCTGGTGCTCGCGACGACTGCCGTTGCGCAGGACACGCCGGCGCCACAGCCGCAGGCCGAAGAGGCGACCACACTCGAACAGATCGTCATTACCGCGCGGCGTCGTGAAGAGAGTCTGCAGGACACGCCCGTTGCCGTGACCGCACTGAGCGCGGAAGCGCTCGAGCGGCAGCAGATCGTCGGCACCACGGATCTCGACAAGATCGCGCCCAACCTGCAGTTCCATTCCTACGGCACACTCACCGGTAACAATTCCGCGGCGCAGGTTTTCATTCGGGGCATCGGGCAGACGGATGCCACCCCGGCGGTCGACCCCGGCGTCGGCATCTACATCGACGACGTGTACATGGGTCGCGCGGTCGGCGGGGCCATGGAGTTTCGCGACATTTCCAGCGTGCAGATCCTGCGCGGTCCGCAGGGGACCTTGTTCGGACGCAACACCATCGGTGGAGCGGTGTTGCTGACGACCAACCAGCCTGGTGAGGAAGCCGGCAATTCCGTACGCCTCGGAGTCGGCGAAGACAACCTGTTCGAAGCCTTTGGCGCATTCGATATCCCGTTCAGCGACACCTGGGCGGCGCGCGTGGCGCTCGGTGGCCGCCAGCGCGACGGCTATGTGGAACGCGCGTTCGACGGCGAGGATCTCGGCGATGAGGAGATGTACACCGGCCAGCTCGCGCTGCGCTGGAAACCGTCCGACAGCTTCGCCATGACGCTGCGCGCCGACTATACGAAGGAAGACGAGAACGGCTCGCCGTTCGTATTCCAGTCGATGAACGAGGGCGCGACCTTCGTCGGTGCCGCGAGCATTGCCGCCGGCTGCCCCGAACATTCTCGACCCGTTCCCGCCGCCGTTGCTGGTGGGCCCGCTCGATGACCCCCGTTGCGGCAACGATGCCCAGGCGATCGACGAATTCACCAACGGTGGCACGTATCCGGCTACGAGCACGCTCGAGAACCAGGGCGTGTCGCTGGTGATGCGTTGGGATGTGAACGACGCGCTGGCATTCAAGTCGATCACCGCGGACCGCAGCCTGGAATGGACCGGCACGCGCGATGCGGACAACACACCGCTGCTGATCCTGCACACCAACTACGACAGCCAGAGTGACCAGTTCAGCCAGGAGCTGCAGGCACTCGTCGATACCGATCGGCTCGATGGCGTCTTCGGCCTGTATTACTTCGACGAAGACTCATTCGATCGCCTGCTCGTGCCACTCGGCAACCCGGGCACCTCGTACGACACACAGCGCGTGGCAATGGATTCCGAGGCTCTTGCGGCGTTCACGGAGTGGACTTTCAAATTCACGGACGCCTTCAGCGCAACCGCCGGCGTCCGCTACACGGAAGAGACCAAGGGCCTGCAGGCGACGATGTTCAACGTCTCGCCGGCGACCGCCGCCGAACCGCCGGCACCTACGGCGTTGTGCCCCTTCGCTGGCCCACCGCCGACGCAGACCGGCTGCCTGTTCCTCACGACCAACCGCTTCGAGGAGGAATTCTCCGCAACCACGACGTCGGCGAGCCTGCAGTACCGCTTCAATCCCAGCGTCATGGCCTACGTGAGTTGGTCGGAAGGGTTCAAGAGCGGCGGGTTCAACCAGCGCTATAACGCGGCGCCGCCGGGCAATGCGCCGATTTCGTTCGGCGCCGAGAGCGCCCAGACATGGGAGCTGGGCTTCAAGCTCGACCCGACGGATACGCTGCGCGTGAACATCGCGGCCTTCACGACCGAGTACGACGACATCCAGATGACGTACCGACTGGGCGTGGTGCCGCTGCTGTTCAACGCGGGCGTCGCCTCCATCGACGGCGGCGAAATCGAGCTGCAATTCGCGCCGACTCCGGAGTTCCTCCTCGATGCCAGCCTCGGCTTCCTGGATTCCGGTTTCGACAGCATCACGCCGCCGCCGCCCTTTGGCCCCGTCACGCCGACGGCCACGGCGACACTCGACAGCAGGTTGCCGTTTACGCCCGAAATGCAGGGGCACCTGGGACTCGAATACACGTTCGGCAGCACCTGGGGGCTCACACCGCGCGTCGACGTCAGCTACACCGATGAGCAGTTCTTCGATGCGGGGAACTCGCCGGAAATCGCGCAGGACGACGCGGTCACGCTGGTCAACGCCTCACTGGCGTTCAAAGCCGAAAGCGGGAAGTGGCGCCTCGTGCTGAGCGGCACGAACCTGACCGACGAGTTGTATGCGGTTGCGGGGACGTCATCGCTGACCACCGCTTCCGGTTATGCGGAGATCATCTATGTGCGGCCGCGTACCTTCGCGCTGACAGCCACATTGGACTTCTAGCTCCCGCCAACATTCCCTGGGCTAACAAGGCATTCACCGACGCCGACCTGGTCGCGGTGGGCGACGCGCCCGTTGTGCCCGTACCCACAGCACGCGCGCTATCGCGGCAACGGCAGCATCGACGACAGCGCCAGCTTCGTCTGCGCGTCGCCGCGCGAAAGGCGCTAACGGCCTAAGACTCGACGATGGCTGAAATTGTCTCGACCCCGAGCGTAACCGGGTCGATGGGTGGGCGCTGCTACTATAGGCGCCGGAACTCCCTATGCAGCGCCCCATCCCTTGCCATTTCATGCGCGGCGGTACTTCGCACGGACCGTTTTTTCGCGCCCGTGATCTGCCCACGGACACCGCGACGCGCGACCGCGTGCTGCTTGCCGTGATGGGCTCGCCCGACGCACGTCAGATAGATGGTATTGGCGGTGCGGATCCACTGACGAGCAAGGTGGGCATCGTCGCGCCGGGATCAGAGGGCGCCGACGTGGAGTGGACTTTCGCGCAGGTCTCGACCCGTGAAGCACTGGTCGATACCACGCCGAACTGCGGCAACATGCTGGCGGCGGTGGTGCCGTTCGCGATCGAGAGCGGTCTGGTGGCGGCGCGCGGCGAAGTCACGACGCTGCGCGTGTTGACTACGAACACCGGCACGCTGGCCGACATCGAAGTGCAGACCCCCGGCGGCCGCGTGGAGTATGCGGGCGAAGCGCGCATCGACGGCGTGCCCGGCACCGCCTCGCCCGTGAACATCAGCTTTCTCGATACCGCCGGCTCGGTGTGCGGCGCATTGTTTCCCACCGGAAATCTCCTCGATCGTTTTGACGGCGTGGAGGTGACCTGCATCGACAACGGCATGCCCGTGGTTGTCATGCTGGCTGCCGATCTCGGCGTGACTGGCTACGAGACCCGCGATGCGCTCAATGCCGACACGGCGCTGAAGACAACGCATCGAGTCGATCCGCCTGCAGGCCGGGCCTGCGATGAAACTCGGCGACGTCACGAAAAAGGTCGTGCCCAAGATGTGCCTGGTGGCGAAACCGACGCCGGGTGGCAATCTCACCACGCGCACTTTCATTCCACATGACTGTCACTCCGCGGTCGGTGTGCTCGGTGCCGTGACCGCGGCCACCGCCGCCGTCACCGAAGGCACTGTCGCATACCGGGTTGCACAGGTGCCCCCCGGTGCGCGCAAGACCTTCTCCGTGCAACACCCCACCGGAGAGTTCACCGTGGTGCTCGAGATGAGTGCGCAGAACCCCGCGGAAGTGGCGCGCGCTTCCCTGCTGCGCACGGCGCGCCTGCTGATGCGTGGCGAAGTCTTCATCCCCGGCGACATCTGGAAGGGCCCCTCTTGAAACATGAAGGACGAGGCATGATCGGCAAATCCGGCATTGCGATACGCAACGTGCGCCGTGCGCCTGCGGCTGCCGTCGCGCAGCTCGCGCAGTTCGGTGTCGCCACCATCCACGAGGCCATGGGGCGTACCGGGCTGCTCGCGCCGTACATGCGGCCTATCTACCCGGGCGCGCGGGTCTGTGGCACGGCGATCACGGCACTCGGTCACCCGGGTGACAACTGGATGCTGCACGTGGCCGCCGAGCTGCTGCAGCCGGGCGACGTGGTGGTGGTCGCGGTGTCGTCGCCGGACGATCATGGCTTCTTCGGCGACTTGCTCGCCACCTCGTTCCGCGCGCGCGGCGGACTGGGGCTGATCATCGACGCCGGCGTGCGCGACATCTCCGAACTGCAGCAGATGAACTTTCCGGTGTGGTCGAAAGCGGTGCACGCCAAGGGCACGATCAAGGCGACCGTGGGTTCGGTGAATACGCCGGTCACCTGCGCCGGCGCGCTGGTCAACCCCGGTGACGTCATCGTGGGTGATGACGATGGCGTGGTCGTGGTGCCGGCGGCGAAAGCGGCCGAAGTCGCGCAGGCGTCGCAGGCCCGCGAAGACAAGGAGGCTGCAACGCGCGTGCGGCTCAAGGCCGGCGAGCTCGGCCTCGACATCTACGACATGCGCGACAAACTCACGGCGGCCGGGCTGGTCTACTACGACGAGTCGGACGAGGTGAAGTGAGCCGCGATCCTGACAAGAGTTGTCTGCCGCCGGATCCGAACCCGGTGAAGCCGCGGCTCGCGCTGCCGCCCGGTGCCTGCGACGCTCACTGTCACGTGTTCGGGCCGGCGATGAAGTTTCCATATGCCGCCGACCGCAGCTACACGCCACCGGATGCGCCGGTCGAGCATCTGCGCGCCCTGCATGCGCATCTCGGTATCAGCCGCGCGGTGATCGTGCACGCCAGCTGCCACGGCAGCGAGATGGACGTGACACTCGATGCCATCGCCTCGAGTCATGGAAGCTTATCGCGGCGTGGCCGTGGTCGAGGATTCGATCAGCGACCGCGAGCTCGAGCGACTGCATGCCGGCGGCATTCGCGGCATCCGCTTCAACTTCGTGAAGCATCTCGGCGGTGTCCCGGATCTGAACGTGTTCTACAGGCTGCTGGCGCGTATCAAACCGCTGGGCTGGCACATCGTGCTGCATTTCGACGCCGGGGACCTGCTCGAGCAGCAGGCGCTGCTGGCGCGCATCGACGTGCCATTCATCATCGATCACATGGGCCGCGTGAAGGCGGCCGACGGTCTCGAGCAGCAGCCCTTTCAGTCGCTGCTGACGCTGTATCGCGTCAATCCGCTGGCCTGGATCAAGATCAGCGGCGCGGAACGCGTGTCCGTCGGCAAACGTCCGTTTCGCGACGCGGTGCCGTTCGCGCAGGCGCTGATCGCTATCGACGCGGGTCGCCTGCTGTGGGGCACCGACTGGCCGCATCCGAACATCACCCGGGACATGCCCAACGACGGCGAGCTGGTCGACCTCCTGGGTGAGATGTGCCCCGATGTCGCGGTGCGCAATCGCATCCTGGTCGATAATCCAACGCGCATGTACTGGTCCTGAAAACTGGGTGGTGACCATGAAGACGCCGCACATCGGTTTTCTCGGCTTCGGGGAAGTGGGACAGCGCTTCGCGGCCGATCTGCGCGCCGCATCCTCGAAGGTCGAACTTTCCACTTTCGATTTGCTGCTGCACCAGGCGGCGGCCGGCGATGCCATGCGGCGGCACGCGGCGGCACACCGGGTTGAACTCAGCGTCGACGCGGCCTCGTTGGCCACGTCCAGCAAACTGATTTTCAGCGCCGTCACCGCCGATCAGACGCTGGAGGCGGCCCGCTCGCTGGCCGGACGTCCGCTCGCGGATGCCTGGGTGATCGACGTGAATTCGGCCGCGCCACAGACCAAGGTCGAGTGCGCCGCATTGATCGCCGCGGCCGGCGGGCGTTACGTCGAAGCCGCCGTGATGACTTCGGTGCCGCCGCACGGCATTCGTGTGCCCATGTTGTTAGGAGGAGAACACGCCGCGCCGGCCGAGAAGCTGCTGCGTGAGCTGGGCTTCGTGGCGCGAGACCGTGTCCGCCGACCTGGGCGTCGCATCCGCGATCAAGCTGTGTCGCAGCGTGATCATCAAGGGCCTGGAGTCGCTGGTGGTGGAGGGCTTCACGGCCGCGCGTTCGCTGGGCGTGGAGCGCCAGGTGCTGGCCTCGCTCCAGGAAACCTATCCGCAGTTCGACTGGGAGAAACAGGGCGATTACCTGTTCTCGCGCGTGATCCAGCACGGCAAACGCCGCGCCGAGGAAATGCGCGCCAGCGCGCAGATGATCGATGCGACCGCTATCGGCGGCATCATGGCGCTGGCCGCCGCGCTTCGGCAGTCGAGCGTGGCGGACGCGCGCGACAGCGGTACGTTCAACGAGCCGGCGACTCTCAAACCCTGGCGCGAACGCGCCGACGAGCTGCTCAAACCATGATCATCGACTGTCACGGCCACTACACCACGGCGCCGGAGCCGCTCAACGCCTGGCGCAAGCAGCAGACCGAGGCGCTGAAAACACCGACGCTGGCCCCCGCCAAGGGCAGCATCACGATCAGCGACGACCAGATTCGCGACACGCTCGAGAATGCGCAGCTCAAGCTGCAGCGCTCGCGTGGCACCGACGTGACCATCTTCTCGCCGCGCGCCAGCGCCATGGGTCACCATGTCGGCAACGAGACCACGAGCAATCACTGGACCGAGCATTGCAACGAGCTCATCCATCGCGTTTGCCGGTTGTACCCGGAGAATTTCGTCGGTGTCTGCCAGTTGCCCCAGTCGCCCGGCGCCGATCCGCGCGGCGTGATACCCGAACTCGAGCGATGCGTGAAGGAATTCGGGTTCGTCGGCTGCAATCTCAATCCCGATCCGTCGGGCGGCAGGTTTTCAGAGCCGCCGCTGACAGACACGTGGTGGTACCCGGTCTATGAAAAGCTCTGCGAGCTCGACGTGCCGGCGATGGTGCACGTGAGCCAGACCTGCAATCCCGCGTTCCACACCACCGGCTCGTATTACCTGAGCGCAGACACCGTGGCCTTCATGCAATTGATGATGTCCGATCTTTTCAAGGACTTTCCGACGTTGCGGTTCATCATTCCGCACGGTGGTGGCGCGGTGCCGTTTCACTGGGGCCGATTCCGCGGCATCGCGCAGGATCAGAAACGTCCGCCGCTGCCGGAGCTGATGCGCGACAACGTGTTCTTCGATACCTGCGTGTATCACCAGCCGGGAATCGACCTGCTGCTGAAAGTGGTGCCCATCGACAACATCCTGTTCGCGTCGGAGATGGTGGGCGCGGTGCGCGGCGTGGATCCCGAAACCGGGCACTACTACGACGACACCAAGCGATACATCGATGGCAGTTCGCTGTCAGCCACCGACAAGCAGAAGGTCTTCGAAGGCAACATCCGCCGCGTGTTCCCAAGAATGAGAATGGGGGCAGCCCCCGTTTCCTAGCAAAAGGGGTCAGTCCTCCATGCTTAACTTTCTTCATTGCAAGGGTCAGGGCGCCAGGCCTGACCCCTTTTGCTAGGAAACGGGGGCTGCCCCCTTTGCTGTCGCGCAAGCTCGGTCCGTACGACGTTTCGGCGATCGGCTTCGGCTGCATGAATCTTTCGCATGGTTATGGGCCGCCGCAGCCGCGTGAAGTCGCCGGGCACGTGATCCGTCGTGCACTCGATCTGGGCGTCACACATTTCGATACCGCCGCCTTGTATGGCTTCGGCGCCAACGAGCAGCTCATCGGATCGATTCTCGGCACTCGTCCCGACAACGTCATCGTCGCCAGCAAATGCGGGCTGTTCGGACGCAACGGCAAACGCGTGATCGACGGACGTCCCGAGGCCATCCACGCCGTCTGCGACGAGTCGTTGCGCAATCTGAAGACCGACCGCATCGACCTGTATTACCTGCATCGCTGGGACAAGATGGTTCCCATCGAGGACAGCGTCGGCGCAATGGCTGATCTGAAACGGGCCGGCAAGATCCGCGCGATCGGTCTGTCCGAAGTGGGCGTCGCGACGTTGCGTCGCGCGCATGCCGTTCACCCCATCGTGGCGCTGCAGTCCGAATACTCGCTGTGGACGCGTAATCCCGAACTGGCCGTGCTCGAGGAATGCCGCCGAATTGGCGCCTCGCTGGTGGCCTTCAGCCCGCTGGGCCGCGGCTTTCTGACCGGCGAACTGCGCAGTCCGGCCGAGCTCTTCGACGGCGACCTGCGGCGCGGCATGCCGCGCTTCCAGAGTCCGAATTTCGAGGAAAACCGCCGCCTGCTCGGGCCGCTCGACGAGATCGCCATCGCCGCCGGCTGTACGCGCGCGCAGCTGGCGCTGGCCTGGGTGCTGGCCCGGCATCCGCACACGCTGGTGATCCCGGGCACCACACGCGAGGCCCATGTCGCCGAAAACTGTGGCGCGGACGCGATTCGTCTCGATGCTGCAACGCTTGCGCGCCTCGGAGAACTCCTACCGCCGGGGAGGGCATTAGGTGCGCGTTATCCACCTGCGACGCAGGTCGAAAATGACACCGAAGAGTTTGGTCAAAGCGCTTGAATCGTTTAGGCTTGCCGGCCTATGTCAGATCCCACCCCGCCGACACCTGAGTCGAACAATCCCCGCCGCTCCGACGCCCGCAAAACTGTGCGCGTGGCAATGCAGGAATACCTGCGTCGCGACTCGCTCGTGCCGGTGTTACGCCTGCTGTTAGACCTGACCTTCCTCGGCGTCTGCATCGCCGGCGCGTGTTACTTCAGCGCGTGGTGGGCCAAGGCTCTCATGGTCGTCCCCGCGTCGGTGGCTATCGCGCGCCTGTTCGTCATTGGGCATGACGCCTGCCACGGCAGCTACACGCGCTACGACTGGCTGAACAAACTCGTCGGGCGCATCGCATTCCTGCCGTCGCTCACGCCATTCTCGCTCTGGGACGTCGGCCACAATGTTGCCCACCACGGCTTCACGAATCTCAAGGGCCGCGACCAGGTCTGGGTGCCCATGTCGGTGGAGGAGTGGAAGGCTGCGTCGAAATTCCGCCGTACGCTGGAGCGCATCTATCGCTCGGGTTTCGGCCAGGGTCTCTATTACCTGATCGAGATGTGGTGGAAGAAACTCATCCTGCCCACGAAGAAACACGTCGGTGTGCGCCGCGCGATTTTCTGGTGGGACAACGCGCTGGTGCTGGGCGTCGGCGCGGTGTGGATCACGGCGCTGGTGCTGTGGGCCGTGTATGGCAACCACTCGGTCACCTGGACGCTGCTGTGCGGCTTCGTACTGCCGTTCGTGGCCTTCAACTGCATCATGGGTTTCGTGATCTACGTGCAGCACACGCATCCGGAAGTCGCCTGGTTCGACAAGCGCGAGGAATGGCAGAAGCGACTCGGATTCATCACCACCACGGTGAACGTCGTAGTGCCCAAGCGCATGGGCGAGATCCTGCACGACATCCTCGAGCACGGCGCCCATCACGTGAACACCGGCGTGCCGCTGTACCGGCTGCGCGCCGCGCAGACCGCGCTCAAGAACGCCGTGCCGCAGTTGGCGCGTGTCTATGTGCTCAGCTGGAAGCGTTACTGGGCGACCGTGCGCACCTGCAAGCTTTACGACTACGCCAACCACCAGTGGATGGACTTCAAGGGGCGGGTTACCGCCGCCCCGCTGTTCCCCGAACCGGCTCCCGCTGCCTAGATTTTTCTTCAATGCATCACGGACGGCGCCGCTTCGGCGCCGTTTTCCGTTGTGGCGCGTGAGCGCCTGGGAATCTCAAACTTCCCGCGTCAGCTTGACGATCATCTCGCGCAGCCAGGTATGCGCGGGATCGGCCTCGTGCCGCTTGTGCCAGAGCAGCACTTCCTGCGTGTGTGGCACCTCGAAGGGCAGCGGCAGGATGCGGATCGGCAGGGCATTCAAGTACAGCTGAGCGACGCGCTCCGGCAGCGTTGCGGCCAGGGTCGATCCCGGCAACACCAGCGGCAGCTGCAGCAGGCTCGGCAGGGTCAAATGAACCCGGATTTCGATATTCAGCAGGTGGCGCACCAGCTGATCCGCCGCGCCGGTATAACCGCCCGGCCGGCCGAACATGTGCTGCAACCCAATGTATTGATCGAGCGTGAGCGTGTCCTTCACCGTCGGGTGGTCCTTGCTCACCGCGCACACCCATCTGACCGTGCGCAATGGCATCGAACGGATGTTGTCCGGATAGGCTCGCAGATCGAACATGTGCAGGCTCTCGAGGCACAGGCACAGGTCCGCCTCGCCATATTCGAGCCGTGAGAGGGCGGTTGGAGACACCATCTCGATGTGCACGTCGAGCTCGGGCGCCTCGCTGGCCAGGGTGCGCAGCAGCGGCGGCAACACGCCCGGCACCGCCTCCTCGGACATGATCACTGTGAAATCGCGGCGCGCGGTCTTCGGATCGAAGGTCGGCTGGTTGCCCAGCATCATCTGGATGCGCAGCAGCGCCTCGCGCACCGGCTCCACCAGCGACTCGCCGCGCGAGGTCAGTTCCATCTCGCGGCCCACACGAACCAGCAGGGGATCGTTGAAGTATTCGCGCAGCTTGTGCAGCGCGGCGCTCATCGCCGGTTGCGAAACAAACACGCGTTCCGCGGCGCGAGTGACGTTCTTCTCACGCAACAGCGCGTCCAGCGCGATGAGCAGGTTGAGATCAAACCGATTGAGCTGCATGTGCGTGAATCATAACGGACAAGTGCGCAACTCAAGGGATTTCCCGATCAGTTGAGCCCCCATTCGGCGTGAGTGGAGTCCTGTCGGGGCGAAAGCGGTCTGATCGTCGGCAAGAGGGGGAACTGTGGCGCTGATGCATCGGTGCTGCGCGCTCCCAAGGGGATGCCATCTCAACCTGGCCATAGGGAGTTCGCAATGAACCAGCCATCTGGCGTAGACAAGAAAATAGAAGAACGGGCGTCCATCAATGGACGCATTGCGCTGGCGCTCGCTGTTGCCACGGCTTGTGGGGCCGGCGGTACACCGGCATTCGCGCAGGAACAGGAGACCGCGACGGGCCTCGACGAAATCATCGTGACGGCTCGATTCCGCGAGGAAAAGCTGCAGGAGACCCCGATCGCCATCACCGCGATCACGGCCGACGAGCTGCAATCGCGTGGCATGCAGAACGCGTTCGAGGTCGCCTACACGGTGCCGAACGCCTCGCTGCGTCCGACTCAGGCGGCCTTCGGTGCCTCGATGAGCGCCTATATCCGTGGCATCGGCCAATACGACTTCCTGCCGGAATTCGAACCCGGCGTCGCGATCTATTTCGATGACGTGCTGCACCCGGTGACCTTCGCGTCCAGCATCGACCTCATGGACCTGGAGCGCGTGGAAGTGCTGCGCGGTCCGCAGGGCACGCTGTTCGGCCGCGGTTCGATCGGTGGCGCCATCCGCTACATCAGCAAGCCGCCGCAGGGTGACGAGACAGGCCAAATCAGTGTCACCTATGGTGACTTCGACCGTGTCGACATCCGCGCCAGCTACGACTTCAAGCTCTCCGAAACGGTGTTTGCCCGCGTCGCGGGTGTCTCGAAGAAGCGCGAGGGCTATCAGAACGTCTATGACTTCGCCTGCAAGTTCCCGTCGCTCGCCGGTTACGGCGACGGTCTCGGGGCCGATACGGTTGCTGATGTCGACACGCTGCCTGATGCGGTGGCACCGGGCAGTCCGGCCGACAACAGCTTCGCCATTCCGCGGAGCACGCAGAATCGCGGAGGCGGCTGCAAGCTGGGCACGCAGGGTGGCCAGAATGTGACGGGTGCGCGCGCCGCGATCCGCTTCGCGCCGAGCGACAAATTTGACTTCACGATTACCGGCGAGTACCTGAACGATGAGTCCGAGGCACGCGCCGACACCCTGGTGCACATTGGCCACGGTGTATCCGGCCCGTTTGCCGGCCAGCTTCCCGTGCCGTTCAATTTCTGGAATGCCGCCCAAGTGGCGCGCACCGGCGTGCCCTTCGACGAGCGCTTCGTTCCCGCTGACATCTATACCAGTTACGGCACCTACCAGGATCCGGTCACCGGCTTCACGACGAATCCGCAAACCTCGTTCCAGCAGCAGGCCCTCAGCGCCAAGGCCAACATCCATATCGGCGAGAGCATGCTGCTGGAGTTGATCGGCTCGTACAGCACGTTCGATGGCGCCTTCGCCACTGATTCCGACCAGTCACCCTACAGCGTGCAGCTCGTCGATGGTATCCAGGATGTGAATGCATCGACCTTCGAGGCCCGACTGTCAGGCACCGCCGGCGAAAGGTTCGACTGGACGGTGGGTGCATTCTGGTACGACGGCGAATTCACCAACTCGCAGCAGGTGTCCATTCCGGCGTTCGTGCCGACGGCGCTGCTGGTCAATGGGCAGAACACCACGAGTTCGGAGAATCTCTCCGGATTCGCGCACGGTGTGTTCCACGTCACCGACAAACTCTCGCTGACAGCCGGTGTGCGTTATTCAACCGACCAGAAAGACGAAGAGTTCGACAACTCCATCGTGGTCACCCAGCTGGGTACCGACGAAAATCACTTCGACTGGAAGGCGGGCATCGACTACAAGTTCACCGACAACTTCATGGCCTACGCGTCGGCAGCGACCAGCTATCGACCGCAGGCCTTCAATCCACGGCCCTTCCAGGTGACCCAGTTCGTCGGCGTGGATGGTGAAGAAGCGACCTCTTACGAGATCGGCTTCAAGACCGACCTGGCCGACAACCGACTGCGCCTCAACCTGGCCGCGTTCTACGTGGACTACAACCAGCGCATCCTGCCGATCGGCGGTACGGAATGCCTGGCGAACAGCGCCGGCGAATACATCAACGTCGTGCCGGAAGGCACGCCGGGTGCCGTGCAGGACTCGCTGGGCCAGTGGTGTCTCGATACGAATGGTCCGCCGCCTCCGGGCGCCACCACCTCGCGCACGTTCTATAACAACATTCCTGCGACCATCCAGGGTGCGGAGTTCGAGTTCCAGTGGGTGCCGATCGACGGCCTGACCATCAGCGGCCAGTACGGTTACACGGACTTCCAGGGTGATGAGTTCGACGATCCGTCGTTGCTCGGCAATCCGGCGGTCACGGACATCACCAGTGACAATCCGATCTACGTTCCGACGGACAACTGGAGCCTGTCATTTGCCTACAGGTTCGGCGGCAGCGGTGACCACGGGGCGTTTACTCCGCGAGTCGACTATTACGGTCAGAGCCAGATCTGCAGCGGTATTCGCACCAACGTGACGCCGACCGCCATAGACACCACCGAGGCGCAGGCTTGTTCGCAGGCCTACGAGTTGCTCAATGCCCGCATCGAGTGGGCGAGCTCCGAGGACACCTGGCGCATCGCGCTTGGTATGACCAACATCACCGACGAGGAGTATTTCTACAACAAGTTCGACCTGACGGCGTTCGGCCAGCCGACGCTCGAAGGTCAGCCGGGTCCTCCGCAAGAGTGGTACGTGCAGTTCACCCGCAACTTCAACTGAGTGAATGTGACGAAACAGGAGGCGCGCCCGGCAACGAGCGCGCCTCTTTTCTTTTGAATGGGACAGCACATGGAGACACTCAAAGATAAAGTGGCATTCATCACCGGCGGCGCGAGCGGCATCGGCCTGGGGATCGCCAAGGCCATGGTCTCGTCCGGCATGCGCGTGGTGATCGCCGACGTGCGCGAGGATCACCTCAAGGACGCGCGCGCCTGGTTCGTCTCGCAACACCAGAGCCGGCGCATCAAGTGCCTCAAGCTCGACGTCACCAACCGCAAGGCTTACGGCCGCGCGGCCGACCAGGCGGAGAAGGCCTTCGGCAAGATTCACGTGCTGGTCAACAACGCCGGCCTCGGATTGCTGGGCGCCATCGACAAGACCAAGTTCGACGACTGGGACTGGGGCCTGTCGGTGATGATCGGCGGCGTGGTCAACGGCCTGCTTACCGTGCTGCCGCGCATCCGCGCGCACGGCGAGGGCGGGCATATCGTCAATACCGCCAGCATGGCCGCGGTCATTCCGATTCCCAATTGTTCGATCTACATCACGGCCAAATCGGCGCTGGTTGGCATGTCCGAATGCCTCGCGGGCGAGCTCGCGGCCGACAAGATTGGAGTGTCCGCGTTCTGTCCCGGGCCCGGTGCAGAGCAATATCCGCGAGCTCGGCAAGCTGCGCCCGGACAAATACAAGAAGGACAGCGGCCTGGAAGAGTTCGAGAAGCAGCTCGCGCAGCGGCCGCAGGGCGACTTGTGGATGGACCCTGTGGAATGCGGACAGCGCGTGGTGCGCGGCATCCAGCGCAATGATCTCTACATCTTCACGCATCCAGAGTTCAAAACCGGCGCGCGCGAACGCTGCGAGAAGATGCTGGCGTCATTTCCGGACGAACCCATCAACCAGCCACGCGCCGAGGCGATCAAGTTCCTGCTGTCGAACCCGATCTTCAAGGCCTGAACGTGAACAGGGGGCTCCCTAGTCGCGCCCCTTCGTACTGTGAAGCCGATCCACATACTACATCTGGGAATGTGGTGGCGTGACTGGATCGACATTCGACATTGTAATTGCGTGAACCGAAAGGGCTCGCGACCTTGCATCGCCGCGTATGCTCTGGCTCATGCTTGGCTCACGCCGAGCAGGTACGTACGCGCGCCTGCTCATACCGCTTTTCGTGCTGACTGCATGCGGATTTGCGCATGCGGCCTGCATTGAGAGTCCCGATCCTGCGATCCGGGACCTCCAGGCGCTCGCCGTAGCAAACCCCAATGTCGCCCTGGCGCGCACGGAAGCGATGCTGCGCGTTGCCGCCGCGCGCAACGCGCCGGCGCGGGATGTAGCCTGGCTGCATTCGGTGCGCGCCCATGCGTACACTGCACTCGAACTCGACGCCGATGCGCGCGCATCCGCGGCCGAAGGCATGAAGCTCGTGCCCGACGTGCGTGACCCCGTGCGACTGTCGCTGTTCTTCACCGATGTCGAAAACATCTACGACGCAGAAGGCATCGCCGAGGCCATGCGCACGGTTGAATCGGTGCGCGCCTCGGGAGTCACCGGGCCGGAAGCCGAACGTTGCCTGCTGCTCACGCTCGGCACACTGCAGTTTCGCGAGAATCGCGCCGACCTCGCGGTAGTGACACTGACCCAGGCCTATCGCGCCAGCGCCGCCGCGGGAAACATCGAACAACGCACGCTCGCCGCGTCGCAAATGTCGACCGTGATGCGCGAGCTGGGTGATTACCGCCAGGCGCTGGCACTCAATTCCGAAGTGATCGAATGGAACATCGCGCACGACGAGACGCTGCAGCTATCGGTGTCGCGCTACCTGCGCGGCATCATCCTGCACGAAATGCATGAATACGACGCGGCCATGCTGGCTTTCGCCAATGCACGCGCCCTCTCGGTCACGATTGGCGATGAACTAGGCGTGGCGTTTGCCGACATGCGCGTCTGCGAAGTACTGATCGATCTCGGTGATTTTCGCGGGGCTCGTACTCGCTGCGATGACGCCCTGAAGATCTTCGCGGCTTCGGGCACCGTGGACGTCGTCAAGCAGACCCGTTCCTTTCTTGCGCAGATCGAGCTTGCAGAGGGTCACGCTGCGCGGGCGTTGATCGTGCTCAACGACATACTGGCGAACGGTGCCGTCGACATGCCGCCCCGCGAGGTTACGCCGCTGTTCAAGCTGCGTGCTGACGCCCACGCGGCGCTCGGCAATCCGCTCGCCGCCTATGCGGACCTCGACGAACACATGCGCCGCTACACCACGACCAACGAGACACGCCGTGTCCGCCAGGTGGCGGCACTACACGCCCGGTTTGAAATCGACCGGCAACTCGATCGCAACGCTGCGTTGCAACTCGAGCTTTCACAGTCCAGGGAGCGCCAGGCCGAGCTGCAGCGACGCAGCTGGCTGGCGATTTCCGCGGGCGCCTTGATCATCACGCTGCTCACCGCGCTGCTCCTGGGTGCGCGCCTGCATCGCCTTCAGCTGGCGAAGCTCGCGAATCTCGACGCGCTCATGGGTCTGCCGAATCGACGTCATGCGGCGCATCTGGCCGCCGCTGCGCTCGCCCAGGCGGCGCGAAATGCCGAGCCACTGACCCTGGCGCTGATCGACCTCGATCATTTCAAGGTGATCAACGATCGCTGCGGCCATGCCGGCGGTGACCAGGTGCTCAAGGAGTTTGCGCGGTTGTCGCGGGACGTACTGCGCGACTCGGATATCCTCGGTCGCTGGGGTGGCGAAGAATTCCTGCTGGTGATGCCCGGCGCTGCGCTCGACACCGCAATGTCCGTGGTCGAGCGTTTGCGCGAGATCGCGCGAACGATCACCGTTCCGGGCTCCGGTGAACCAATCTCGGTGAGCCTGAGCGCGGGCCTGGCGACCAATGAATCAAACCGGCACTCGCTGGACGCGCTGGTGGCGCGTGCCGATGTCGCGCTCTACCGCGCCAAGCATGACGGCCGAAACCTGGTGCGCATCGATGACTCGAGCTTCCAGGCCGCCTCCAGCGGCGTGCGCCGCGCACTCGCCTGAGCGATTCGTTCAGGCGCTGACGTAACCGTACCGAAGGTTGCTCGGCAGCCCTCCCATCGCCAGGTATTCTTTTTTGACGCACTCGAAGTTGTCGGCGGACATCTTCGCGGCCGCGGCCGGATCGATCTTGTATAGCTTCGCAGCGTTGCCGGCGAAAATCTTCGTCTTCAGCGCGCCATCCGCAGTGCCGAGCGGCTGGTAGCCGTACTTCTTCTGCATGTCCTCCGGGATCTCGAGGCGGCGCATGGCTTCAATCTGCCATTGCGGTGAACCCCACCAAACCGAATCCGTACCCCAGATCACCTTGTCTTCGCCCAGGCCCTTGATCAGCGTGCCCATGAGTGCGGCCGCGAGCTTTGGATGCGTGACGCAGGTGTTGGCGAAGCAGGCACCGAGCTCGCCGTAGACATTGTTCACGCCGAACTTCGCGGGAATGTCGGCGAGATCGGAGACCCAGTCGAAGCGTCCGGTCTTCTCGAATTGCGCCAGCTCACGGTCAGGCAACTCCAGGAAGGGCCGCATGGCCGAGTGATAGATGACGAAGTTGATTTGTGGCCAGTCCTTGGCCGCCTTGCCGACGTCCCAGACAGTGGCGTACTGCCACATGTCGGCCCAGGAGCTCATGTAGTCGGCCGGCATCAGCCCCTTGTGGATGCAGATGGTGTTGATGCCGTGCTTGAGCATGGCTTCGTACAGCGGGTAGACGAGTTTCTCGTCGTCCATGCGCCAGTTGGTCTTCTTCTTCGTCTGGTAGATAGGATCGCCGATGGTGTAGCCCTTGATGCTGTCGGGCTTGAGATCGGTCATGACGCGCGTGATTTCCTCGAACCAGCCGGGCGTGCCCGGTGTCACGATGCCGTGCGCAAGAGTGCGGCGGCTGCCGGCCACCTTGTTCACGACGTCGCGCGCGCTGGCGATCTGGTCATTGGTGAGGAACAGGTACTGGTAGTCGTCGGTGGGTGTGCCGGAGATCATCGCGACCTTGGTGTCGCTGTCGATGAAGATCTCCTTCACGTAGTTCTGGAACTTGTAGCGTGTGAGGCCCTCGCTGCCGGGAATGTCCGGGTTCCAGTGCTTCTTCGCGAAGTCGGCGGAGAAGACCAGCAATTGCTGGCTGTAGTCGTCGCGCACGAAATGCGTCTGGCAGTCGACGATGAATTGCTTCTTGAGCGCGGCAGCGCGTGCATCGGCGACGCCGGGAGTGGCGGCCTCGGCACGGCTGGCGGTGAAGATCGGGCCGAAGACTTCGTTCATGGCGAGAAAAGCGGCCGACATGCCGGCCGCCGAGGAAAGAAAACCACGGCGACTCAAGCCGTGTCGCGGTGCCAGCTCGGTGGCCAGGTCACCGATGCGTGCCTCGACGCGGCGCTGGTCTTCGCTTTGAGGGAGCGGCGTGAATTCGCCGTTGGAGACGACCTGCGTCGGAATGGGTGAGGCCAGGTCCCGTTGCTCAGCGGGAGTCAGCGTGGCGAGTTCGGAATCACTGACGAAGCGCATGGCGATCCTCCAGTGCGTCCCAATGTTACTAGCAAACGGGGAATGTCCCCATCTGACCGCGGCAAATTACCACGACACCCGCTGCCCGGCGTTGTCGCGAAAGGCGAGACGCGCTTCAGTTTCAGTCGAGTGTGCCATCATGTTGGCGCCGACATTGCTCGCGCCGCGTACGGAATGAGGGGCCCTGAGAATGAGAATATCCGCCATGCGTCTGATGGGATTCTGCGTCGTTGCCGCGTTTTGTGCCGCCAGCACGCTGGCGGCGAGCGCGATCGACAATGCCGCCCTCGAGAACGAAGCCGATGGCCACAACTGGGCGGCTTATGGCCGCACTTTCAGCGAGACGCACTACAGCCCTCTCAGTGAGATCAATCGCGAGACAGTGTCGCGCCTCAACCTCGCCTGGACTCTGGATCTCGACGTCACCAACAACCTGTCGACGCCACTCGCGGTGGACGGGGTCATCTACGTCGCTTCCGGCTACAGCTTCGTGCACGCGGTGGACGTGAAGACCGGCAAATTGTTGTGGCGCTACGATCCTGAGGTGACCAAGGCGGCGGGCGCCAAGCTGCGCACCGGCTGGGGCATACGGGGATTGAGCTTCTGGAAGGGGCACCTGTTCGTTGGCACCCATGACGGGCGCCTGATCTCGATCGATGCGAAGACCGGCAAGCCCGTCTGGAGCGTACAGACGATCGACAGCAACGACGGTTCGTTCGTTTCGGGTGCGCCGCGCGTGTTCAACGACAAGGTGATCATCGGTTTCGGCGGCGGCGACTTCGGTGCGGTGCGCGGTTACGTCACGGCCTATGACACGGCGACCGGCAAGCAGCTGTGGCGCTGGTTCACGGTACCCGGCGATCCGGCCAAGGGCTTCGAGAACAAGGCCATGGAAATGGCTGCCAAGACCTGGACGGGCGAGTGGTGGAAATACGGCGGCGGCGGCACGGTCTGGAACGCCATGACCTACGACCCGGAGTTCAACCGGGTCTACCTGGGTACCGGCAACGGCGGCCCCTGGAACTGGAAAATTCGCAGCCCCGGTGGCGGTGACAACCTGTTCCTCTGCTCCGTGGTGGCGTTGAACGCGGACACCGGCGAGTACGTCTGGCATTACCAAACTACCCCGGGAGATGCATGGGATTACAACTCGGCGATGGACATGACGCTGGCCACGCTCAACATCGGCGGCAGTCCGCGCAAGGTGCTGCTCCATGCACCCAAGAATGGATTCTTCTATGTCATCGACCGCAACGACGGCAAGCTGATCTCGGCCGAGAAGTTAGGCACGGTGACCTGGGCCACCAAGGTGGACCTGGCCACGGGCCGGCCGGTACTCGCGCCCAATGCGCGTTACGAGAACGGGCCGGTGACGCTGTGGCCGAGTTTCCAGGGTGTGCACAATCTCTATCCGCAGTCCTTCAGTCCAAAGACCGGGCTGGTCTACGTGCCCACCATCGAGATGCCAGCCACCTTTGGCGGCGACGTGGACTACAAGAACTGGAAGCCGTTGCCAGCCTCGATTCAGTACACCGGCTTTCCGACCGCCGACGGCGATCCGCCCGCGGATGCGGGCAAGAGTTTCCTGGTTGCCTGGGATCCGGTGAAGCAGCGACCCCTGTGGCAACAGCCCACCCCGGGACCGCACAACGGCGGCACCCTTGCGACGGCGGGCGACCTGGTGTTCCAGGGGCAGGCGGACGGCTACATCAACGCCTACGGCGCGTCGGACGGGCGCAAGGCATGGTCGTTCTACGCCGCCACGGCGGCGCTCGGCACGCCGATCACCTATTCAATCGGCAAGACCCAATACCTGTCGATCCTGACCGGCCCGCTGAACGGCGCGCCCGGCGGTTTCGGTTCCATGGCGGCGCGCTTCGGCTGGGATGCGCGCATTCATCCGCGCCGACTATTGACCTTCGTGCTCGATGGCAAGGCCAAACTACCTGCCACGCCACCGCCCACCTTCGCCCAGCCGCTGGATGGCCCACAGGTGGAAGTGGATGAAGCGCTGGTGAAGGAGGGCATTCAGCAATGGTCGCGTTGCCAGCTCTGTCACGGTCCGGGTGCCGTGGCCGGTGGCACTGCGCCGGATCTGCGTGCTTCGGTCGTCCCGCTGAATGCGGCGATGTTTTCGCTGACCGTCAGAACCGGCATCGAAGCGCGTGGCATGCCGAAATTCAGCGAGCTCAACGACCGGGAACTCGATGCGTTGCGACACTACATCCGCTACCGCGCGCGCCTGGCCACTCGCCCGAACGGTGTGGCGCCACCGCCTCCCGACGCACCGCCCGAGCCGGAACAGCCGGAAGAGCCGGTGCCGGAAAAGAAGCCACCGGGATCTCTCGAATCGGCAGGCCCACCGCCAGGCCAGTGAGCCGGCTGCGCTGGCAGTTGAGTTCGAGTTGTTAGACAAAGCCGTGCGCAGGTAGCCGGGAGCGTTATTCCCGGCACGAATAGCAGGTAGATCGACTACCAGATACGCGTGCGAGTGCGCACGCGAAACATTTCCCGGATAGTCGAGAACGGGGACGAACTGCCCGTCGAGACCGGGGATACCCTTGAGCCGAAGATGGCCCGGCGCGGGCGATCCCGATGACCGGAGCGGTAGTTGGACGGTGTGTAACAGTCCAGCAGACAATGTCATCGTGCGATTGCACCGCGCACTGTAATAAATATCAGGGGGAATCATGCAGAACCGGATCCTATCGCGGGCCATCTCGCTGGCCTTGATGATGTCGGGCGGCGGAATGTTGCACGCGCAGCAGGCGGAACAGGCCGAAGACACGAATCAGCTCGAAGAAGTCATCGTGACCGCGCAGTTCCGCAGCGAGAACCTGCAGGAAACGCCGCTGGCCATCACCGCCATCACCGGCGACATGCTCGAGGCGCGCAGCCAGACCAGCATCTACGAAGTCTCGCGGCAGGCGCCCAGTGTATTTCTCGCGCCCCAGGCGCAGGCCAACGGCTCCGGTCTCATTGCCTACATTCGCGGCGTCGGCCAGACCGACTTCAACTTCGCGTTGGAACCGGGCGTGGGCCTGTACGTCGATGACGTGTACCTTCCCACGCTGACGGGCTCGCTGCTCGATCTGCTGGATCTCGAACGCGTCGAAATCCTGCGCGGTCCACAAGGCACGCTGTCCGGACGCAACTCCATCGGCGGCGCCATCAAGCTGTTCTCGCGCAAGGCCGAGGGACATGGCGGCAACCTGTCGCTCACCTACGGTTCCTTCGACCGGGTCGACGTGCGCGCCTCGGGCGATTTCACGCTGGCCGAAGACAAGCTCTTCATGCGCGTCTCCGGTGTCAGCAAGAACCGCGATGGCTATGTCGAACGCATGGACTACGGGTGCATGAATCCGGGTTCCGGCGTACCGACAATCAGACTTTCGCAGGGCTGCAAGCTCGGCACGCTGGGTGGAATCTCCTACGCCGCCGGCCGCATGAACCTGCGCTGGCTGCCGTCGGACAGCCTCGAGGTCAATTTCAACGCCGATGTCACCAACGACAGCTCAGAGGCGGGCGCTGATGTATTGCGTCGCGCGGTGCAGTTGCAGAATCCCGCCGCTCCGCCGCCACCCAATACGCGTTACATCTGGGTGGATGACGGCAATCCGAACACGATTCCGACGGTCCCCCTGGACTGCCGCTTCGTTCCATATGGCAAGAACAGCTGCGATCCGAACAGCGGCGACCCCTATCGCAGTTACTCGACGTTCGTCGACTCGACCGCGCCCACCGGCCAGCGGCCCTTCAAGCCGGTGGTGGTGCCCGTGGTGCAACAGCTCGACCAGTACGGCATGTCGGCCAATATCGACTGGACCATCAACGACAGCTTCTCGCTGAAATCCATTTCTGCCTGGCGCAAGTACGATTCGAGCTGGGCGCAGGATGTGGACAATTCGCCCGCGGCCAGCCAGCAGCTGCTGCAGTCGCTGCGCCACTGGGCCTGGAGCCAGGAACTGCGCCTCAACGGTTCCTTCGGCGAGGCGTTCGACTTCACGGCCGGCGCGTACTACTTCAAGCAGGACGGCACGCTGGAGGCGCGCGTCGATCTGAATTACGCCGGCATCGACTTCATACACGGGCCGGATCCGACGCCCTCGGATTCGAAGGCCCTGTTCCTTCATGGCGTATTCCACTTCACGGACGCCCTGAGCCTGTCGGCGGGTGCGCGTTACACCGAAGACGAGAAGTCATACACCTACCATCGTCACAACCCGGACGGGACTGTCCCGGCGCCCTGCACGGGTTTCCCTTCGCACCCACCCAGCCGCCGAACTGCGTGTTCTGGGACCCGGTCGCCGGGCGCTCGCTCGATGGCTACACCCCGCCACCGTTCACCAGCGAGCAGTTCGACTGGCGCGTGGCGCTCGACTACCAGTTCACCGATGACGTCATGGCCTACGTAAACGTGTCGACGGGATACAAGGGTGGTGGCATCAACCCGCGTCCGTTCTATCTCAGTCAGGTACTCGGCTTCGAGCCCGAGACGCTGACGACCTACGAAATCGGCTTCAAGTCCGACTTCGCCGACAATCGTGTACGCGTCAACCTGGCCGCGTTCTTCAACAAGTACGAGGACATCATCCTGCGTCTCAACGTCTGCCCGACGGACATCGTGGCGCAGCGCACGCCGTGCCAGCTGCCCGCGAACGTCGGTTCGGCGGACGTGAAGGGCGTCGAGCTCGAGACCAACATGCTGCTGGGTGCGGGCTTCTCCGTCGACCTCGCGGCAAGCTGGATGGACTTCGAGTACACGGAGACGGATTTCGTAAGAACGGGGATTCCTGACACGTTCGTCACGCCGTACACGCCGGAGGTCAAGGGCTCTCTCGGCCTGCAGTGGGAGACGCCATTCGCGGGAGACCACACCTTCGTCGCCCGGGTGGACCTATTCGTACCTGGACCAGGTGTACGGGGACGCATTCAACAACCCGTACAACCACATCCCCAGCGCCGCGCTGGGCAACCTGCGCCTGACGTGGCGCGGTCCGGAGGACAAGTGGGAGGCGTCGGCGGAAGTCCAGAACGTGACCGACGAGCTCTTCTACCTGGCGACGAACGACTACTCGGCGTCGGCGGGCACCTCGAGCTTCTCTCCCGGTCTGCCGCGCACCTGGGCGCTGACGGTGAAACGCACCTTCGAATGATTCGAGAGTCGCAGGGTTGATAGGCGGGGGCGACGGCAACGTCGCCCCTTTCCAGGCGCAAGCGCCACGACGGAAAACGCCGCCGAAGCGGCGGCGTCCAATGAAATCTTCCGCACGAAGTTAACCCCGCGAGGTACCTGCCGGCGTTTGAACGCGAGCCAGCTTTAAAGGGAGGCTCGCATGTCTAAATACTCGTGTGTGCTGCTGTCGCTGATGTTGGGCGGCTGCGCGTACTTACATGACGCCCGGCGCCGGTGTCTCGATACCTGAAATCACCACGCCGGCAGTGGCCGATGCCATGTCGCGCAAACCGGCCGCCACTTTTCCGGCACGACTCGTCATCGTGCGGGTGCAGGGAGCGGGTTATCAGTCGTATACCAGTCGCGGCTACGGACGCGGCGACTACAGCGTGATCACCACGCGCGACATCGAAACCGAAGCGGATTTCTCGCGCCTCGCCGCCATGCCCGACGTCGCCGACGTGGGCGGTGTGAATCGGCTGTTGATGCCCGCGGTTCTCAACTCCACCGACGATCTGCGGCAGGCGGCCGCGGCGCTGCAGGCGGACATCGTGCTGATGTACACCATCGATACCGCGTTTCGTACCGAGACGCAGCAGATCGGGCCCATGCAACTCATCTCGCTGGGCTTCTTCCCCAACAAGAAAGCGAAGGTCGCAAGCACCTGTGCGCTGGCCTTCATCGACACTCGAACCGGATTCATCTACGGCGTCGCCGAGTCGACCGCCAACGAGGAGCAGCGTTCCGACCTGTGGAACAAGGAAGAGGCGATCGAGAAGGCGCGCGCCAAGGCGGAACGGGCCGCTTTTACCGCCGCGCTCGGTGAGGCGGAAAAGTTGTGGGCCTCGATCACCGCGCGCTACGGCGGTAAACCCGTGGGTGGCGCGTCCAACACGATCCCCGCGGCACCGTGACGCCCACAGTATTCGCAGGTTAGTTAGGCGCCCGCGGTCCGGCCCGCGGCCGTCGACACATATATATGTGTGGCCGGGCGCCTGGGGGACGGCATTTTTCCGCGTCCGACCTCTGGACCTGCAAGTGCCTTGCGGCCAATATCGGCGCTGATTCCTCAGGGAGGGACATCATGACGACCGATAACACGCCGCAGGCGGAATCGAACAAGAACATCACCCAGGTCATCTACGGTCTTTATGCCGCATCGTTGATCGTCGGGGTCACATACCTCATTGCAATCATTCTCAACTACGTGAAGCGCGACGATGTGAAAGGCACGTATCTCGAGAGTCACTTCGAGTGGCAGATCAAGACTTTCTGGTACAGCCTGCTGGGTGGGTCATCGGGGTCTTGACCACCGTGATCGTGATCGGCTTCGTGATCCTGGGAGTCACGCTGATCTGGTTCATCTACCGCATTGCAAAGGGTTGGCTGCGCCTCAACGAAGGCCAGCCGATCTCATAGCGGTTCAGCGACGCTGCTCGGCCGGTACCCACCAGCCATGAACCTGCTGAAAGATCTTGAAGGGCAGGCGCACCGTGGCCAGTGGCCCTTCGGCCGAGCCGCTGCGCGTCGACAATCACCAGGTCGCTGCGACGCTCGACTTCACGGTCGACGACGCCGATCAGATAACCATCGCCTTCGGGTGCGCGCGCGGAGCGCGGCACGAAGCAGCATTCCTGCACGCCCGAATCGCCGCCGACGATGAAGGATTGCGTGCGCCGCTGCGCGTGATCGAAGCGTGTCCAGGCGTTGTAAGGCCTGAACGGCGAGCCCGCCAGGCGCGGGTCGAGTGGCTGTGACGCATCGAGGCAGCGCATGAATGCCACCGAATACGGGACGGTGTGATAGCGGTCGTCCTGCCGCGAGAGCACGCCGTTGTCGGGATAGAGCACTTCCATCTCGTAGCCGGGCCGCGAAGCCTGGGCGAGGTCCACCGACAACCGCGTGATGTGCCCCTGTGCCGCCACCGGATCGTAGGGACTGCCGTCCTTTTGGGGAATGAACGGAAACTGGTTCTTCGAGCGCCATGTCCATGTCGACGTACACGCGCTCGCCGTCGGTGAAACATCCCGTGGTGTGCGTGGCGCAGCGTTCCGGACCCTTGAACCAGCGCAGGTCCTTGCCGTCGCCGCCGCGCCGCATGACGCCCAACCACGTGGGCAGGCTCGAGTCCCATGAAAAGTGAATGCGGCCCTGCTTCATGCCCTCGATGTCGGTGATCATGGGCGTGACGAGGAAGGCGACATGTTTCTGCGTGACGGCAAAGTCGTGGATCATTCCGGCGTACGGCACCTTGATCCAGGTTTCGTCGGTGAGTCGGCCGTCGCGCGAGATCGTGAGCACCGCCACGTCGGTGCTGCCCTCGCCACTGGCCTCGTAACCGAAGGCGAGCAACTCGCCGGTTTCGGAATCGATCTTCGGATGCGCGGTGAAGGTGAGGCTCTTCAGCTTGCCGCCGAAGGTGTAGTAATCATCGAGCGTCTCGAGCGTGTCCGGGTCGAGCACCACCGGCGGACTGTCTTCCTTCAGCGCCAGCAATTTGCCGTGGTGAAAAATCGGCGTGGTGTTGGCGGTGCCGCGGCTCAGTCCCTTGACGCGCGGATCGTCACCGCGCGGATTGCGATAGGTGCCGAACAGTGACTCGCGCGCCTCGCGTCTGGGCCTTGTAGCGCTGCGTGCGCACGAAGCGGCTCTTGTAGTCGACGTGCCCGTTGGCGAAACGGAACATGCCGATGTGGCCTTCGCCATCGAGCGGGATGTTGGGCAGGCGCGGCGGATACTGAAAGTCCGGTCCCACGCGGTAGAACGTGCCGCTGAGATCGGCGGGCAGGGTGCCTTCGACCTCGCAGTCGATGAGATCGATCTCGGCGCGCACCGGCGCGAAGGGTCCGTTCGGACAACGGGCCGACGAAACGGGGCGGCGTGCCGGCAGCCATGTGTCTCTCAGGCCTGCACGGCCTGCGCTCGTGCGTATGCCTCGCCATACGCACGCAAGCCCTTCCAGAAGACGAACACCGCGAGCGGGCCGAGTACGGCGTGCACCAGCGCCAGCGAATAGCGCAGCATGTTGGGATCACCGAAGACGTACTGCGTAACGGTGCTCACCAGGTTCGGGCCCAGCGCGCTGCCGATGGTGAACATGAACAGGAAAGTGGCCGTGATCTTGGCGCGCATCTTGTTGGGCACGATGGCCTGGAAGGCGGCATTTTGCGGTCCCGTCCCGATGCCGATGATGCAGGTGTTGAGAGTCGCAAGCGCCAGTGCCACCCACGGATTTGGCACCAGTGAAAACGTCAACGCAAAGGGAATGTGCGCGAGAGATGCCCAAAGAACCACGCGCTGATTGGCATCCATGATGCCGCGCTTGGCGAGACGCTCCTGCCAGCCACCCGCCAAACAGCAGACCGGCGGGCGCGAGTATCAGCAGCGCCCAACCCTGGTAGACGCCGAAATCTCCAGGTCCCCAGCCATGTGTGCGCTGGTAGAAAGGGGCCATCCAGAACGAGTTGCCGACCAACGCCACGCAATTGATGCCGAGGCCGATGTACATCGGCCCGAAGGCGCGCCGGTTATCCCAGAGATATCGAAAGACTTCCTTGTAGGAGACACCATCCGAATGCGCCTGATTCGTCGTGGCGACACGGCCGCGACGCTTCGCCTCGTGCACCGTGAACAGGATCAGCACGCCGAGCAGCAGGTCGGGGACCGCCATGATCAGGAATACCACTTGCCAGGATCGCATCGCTCCGAAAACCGGCAGCGTGTACTCCGGTGTCGCGAGTGAACGCAGCAGATAGCCGCCTACCAGGTACGAAAGGCCAACCGCGACCATGAAACCGATGTTCATGGTGGCCATGGCCTGCGGCAGCTTGGGCGGGGGAAACAGATCCGCCAGCAGCGAGAACGTGGCCGGGCCATTGCCCGCGCCGCCGACGCCGCCGATGAAGCGCACGACAAGCAGCGCACCGGCCGTCGCGACAACCGCGCTGCCGATATTGCAGCAGCCGAGAATGAGCAGTCCGATCCCGATAATCAGCGTGCGACTGTATTTGTCCGCCAGCGGACTGATCACCAGGCTGGCGAAGGCCAGCGTGAACTGGCCAGCCAGGCCGAATATGAACGCCACCTGCTGGTCGGTGAACTGCATGTCGTGCTTGATCGGCTCAAGCATGAGCGCGACCAGGAAGCCGTTGCCAAACAGCGTGAAGACGGTGAGCCCGAAGATCGCCACCGCGTACCAGGCGTTCGCCGGGCTGGGCCACGGCTCTGATCCGACACCGGCGGCAAGCTCATTCGACGCTCCCGGCATGGGACGTAACGCGCTTCAGCCATGAATTCCAACCCCTGAACCGCATCGTTAACGAGCATCCCGCGCATCCATGACGCTGCGCTCTCAGCAGAGTTTTCTTTCGCCGCCGATTGCGCTCCAGCGCCGATAGCACACATCCGAACAGTCAATTTCTGCCTGAGCGCTGCGACCGCTAACTTGCACGCCGTCCGCAACCAGAACCGCCTACGCGGCTGAAAGAGGAACACGGTGAATGCAGTGATCGACGCGCCGGAAGCGGTGAGCCTCCGCCGACAGCTGAGCGACTTCGTCGCGGCCGGTTCCACAGAAGTCACGCCACATGACGAGAAGGTGCTCGACGAACTCGCGCGCGTGCTGCCCGCGGGCTATCGGCGTGTACGTGGCGCACACGCCCAAGGCGACTCCCGACGACATAGTCCGCGTCGCGCTGCGCATCCAGGCATTGGGCCTCACGGCCTCGCCGCATATCGTCGCGCGGCGCGTCGTCGATCCGCAGCGACTGCGCGATCGACTGCACGCCCTGGTCGCGGGTGGTGTAGAGCAGGCGCTGCTGGTCGCGGGCGATCTGGCGACGCCGAGCGGACCCTTCACAAGTACCCTCGATCTGCTCGACAGCGGTGTGCTCCGCGACGTCGGGATCAAGCGCTTGGGCGTTGCCGGCCACCCCGAGGGTCACCCTGTCGTCAGCGATGAGATTCTCTGGCAGGCGCTCGAGCGCAAACAGGCCTACGGGCGCGCGTCCGGGCTCAAGATGCACATCGCCACCCAGTTCGGCTTCGACGCTCGTTCCCTGGCCAACTTCGAGGCGGGGCTGGCCAAGCACCAGATTTCCCTGCCCATCCATGCCGGCGTGGCCGGGCCGACCCCCTTTACCAAGCTGCTGAAGTACGCGGCGATTTGCGGAGTAGGGGCATCCCTCCGGGCGGTCACCGGAAACCCCTTATCTCTCGGGCGCTTACCGCACCTTGTGACGCGTTCTGACGAAATGCTTTTGGGGGTCTACGGGGCCAAGCAGGCCAACCCCGATTCGCGTATCTTTGCGCCCCATTTCTTTGCGTTCGGCGGCGTTCTGGAGACAGCGCGCTGGCTCCGGGCGATCATCGATGGCTCCTTTGAGCTGGAAAAGGCTGGAAGGGGGTTTTCCATAACTACTTGAGACGGGGCATGACGGGCAAGGACGAGAAGAGCGCACTCATCTGCGGATCGGTTGCTTACGACACCATCATGGTGTTTCCAGATCGATTCCGGCACCACATCCTCCCCGACAAGCTTCACATGCTGAACGTCGCTTTCCTCGTGCCGCAGATGCGGCGCGAGTTCGGCGGCTGTGCCGGCAACATCGCGTACAACCTGAAGCTGCTGGGCGAAAACGGCTATCCCATGGGCGGGATTGGTTCCGATTTCCAGCCCTACCGCGAGTGGATGTCCAAATGTGGGCTCTCGACCAGGTACCTGGTGGAGATCAAGGAAGAGCATTGCGCCCAGGCCTTCATCACCACCGACCTCGACGACAACCAGATCACCGCTTTCCACCCAGGTGCCATGAACCATTCGCAGCGCATCAAGGTGCCTGCGCATGACGGTATAACCATTGGTGTTATCGCCCCGGACAGTCGCGAAGGCATGCTTCAGCACGCCGAACAGTTCAAGGCCGCCAACATCCCGTTTATTTTCGATCCCGGGCAGGCCATGCCACTGTTCGCGGGCGAGGACTTCCGGCGCTTTATCACCATGGCGGACTGGGTGGCGGTCAACGACTACGAGTGGGCCCTGTTGCAGGAACGCACCGGCTGGACGGCCGCGGACGTCTCACAGCACGTCAAGGCGCTGGTGATCACGCGCGGCGCCGAGGGGTCGGTGATTCATGCCGATGGTCGCGTGTATCACATCCCCTGCGCGCCGGCGGCCGACGTGCTCGATCCGACGGGCTGCGGCGACGCCTACCGCGCCGGGCCTGATTCACGGCATTCTCCGCGGGCTCGACTGGGAAACCACGGGACGCATCGCGTCGCTGATGGGCGCGATCAAGATCGCAGTGCGAGGAACGCAGAACCACAGATTTACGAAGGCGGAGTTCGCGGAGCGGTATCGCGCCGCCTTTGGCGAGCCACTTCGCGCCGCGAGCTGAAGCGCTGCGCCGCCAGTTAGCAATTTCAGGTACGAGGAAAATCATGTCCAACAGTTTTCTTTTCACTTCCGAGTCGGTTTCCGAGGGCCATCCGGACAAGGTCGCGGACCAGATCTCGGATGCCGTCCTCGACGCGATCCTGGCGCAGGACAAGTTCTCGCGTGTCGCGGCGGAAACGCTCTGCAACACCGGCCTGGTGGTCATGGCCGGCGAGATCACCACCAAGGCGGTGGTGGATTTCCAGAACGTCGCGCGTGAAACCATCAAGAAGATCGGCTACGACAACACGGATTACGGCATCGATTATCGCGGTTGCGCCGTGCTCGTGGCCTATGACAAGCAGTCGCCCGATATCGCGCAGGGCGTGGACGAAGGCCGCGGCCTGAATCTCGAGCAGGGCGCAGGCGACCAGGGCCTGATGTTCGGCTATGCCTGCACCGAGACCGAAGGCCTCATGCCTCTGCCTATCTATCTCGCGCATCGTCTGGTCGAGAGACAGGCCCAGCTGCGCAAGTCGGGCAAGCTCAATTGGCTGCGTCCCGACGCCAAGTCGCAGGTCACGGTGAAGTACCTCGACGGCAAGCCGAGCGAGATCGACACCGTGGTGCTCTCCACCCAGCATCACCCCGAGATCGAGCACAAGCAGCTCGAACAGGCGGTGATCGAGGAGATCATCAAGCCGGTGCTCGCCGGCCAGACGTTAGCCAAGAACATCAAGTACCTCGTGAACCCGACCGGCCGCTTCGTGGTGGGTGGTCCGCAGGGTGACTGCGGTCTCACGGGTCGCAAGATCATTGTCGATACCTACGGTGGCGCGGCCCCGCACGGTGGTGGCGCGTTCTCCGGCAAGGATCCTTCCAAGGTCGACCGCTCCGCCGCGTACGCGGCGCGTTACGTCGCGAAGAACATCGTGGCGGCGGGCCTGGCGAGCAAGTGCCAGGTACAGGTGTCGTACGCCATCGGCGTGGCGCAACCCACCAGCGTGATGGTGACCACCTTCGGCACCGGCAAGGTTTCGGATGAGCGTCTCGAAGCACTGGTGCGCCAGCACTTTGACCTGCGCCCGAAGGGCATCGTGCAGATGCTCGACCTGCTGCGCCCGATCTACGAGAAGACCGCGGCGTATGGTCATTTCGGCCGCAACGAGCCGGAGTTCAGCTGGGAAAAGACTGACAAGGCGGCGGTGCTGGCCGCGGATGCAGGTGCACGCAAGACTGCGTAGCTTTCCAAAGTTGGTTCTTCGAGGAGCGCTGCAGCGTCAATGGACGCGAGGCTCGGAGGACCGGCGATCGATTCCAACGGCGCTCTCTAACGGAACAATAGAGAGGTACTTATGAATGCTGTTGTGAAGCCCATTCCGGGCAGTGACTACATCGTGGCCGACATGGCGCGGGATGCCGCGTGGGGTCGCAAGGAAATCCTGATCGCCGAGACCGAGATGCCGGGTCTCATGGCGATTCGCGAAGAATTCGCGAAGACCCAGCCCCTCAAGGGCGCCCGCATCAGCGGCTCGTTGCACATGACCATCCAGACCGCGGTGCTCATCGAGACGCTGCAGGCGCTCGGTGCGCAGGTGCGCTGGGCCTCCTGCAACATCTTCTCGACGCAGGACCATGCCGCCGCCGCCATCGCGGAGCGCGGCACGCCGGTGTTCGCCTGGAAGGGCGAGTCGCTGGTCGACTACTGGGACTACACCCATCGCATCTTCGACTGGCCGGACGGTAGCTACTCGAACATGATCCTGGACGATGGTGGCGATGCCACGCTGCTGCTGCACCTCGGCACCAAGGCCGAGAAGGATCTGAGCATCCTCGCCAAGCCGGGCAGCGAAGAAGAGATCGCGCTGTTCGATTCCATCAAGGCCACGCTGAAGCGCGATCCGAAGTGGTATTCGACACGCATCAAGCACATCAAGGGTGTCACCGAAGAGACCACCACCGGCGTGCATCGCCTCTATGACATGCACAAGCGCGGCGAGCTCGCGTTCCCGGCCATCAACGTCAACGACTCGGTGACCAAGTCCAAGTTCGACAATCTCTATGGCTGCCGCGAGTCGCTGGTGGATGCCATCAAGCGCGCCACCGACGTGATGGTGGCGGGCAAGGTCGCCGTGGTCGCCGGTTACGGCGACGTGGGCAAGGGTTCGGCGCAGGCGCTGCGGGCGCTGTCGGCGCAGGTGTGGGTGACCGAGATCGATCCGATCTGCGCGCTGCAGGCGGCAATGGAAGGCTACCGCGTGGTGACCATGGATTACGCGGCCGACAAGGCCGACATCTTCGTCAGCGCCACGGGCAACTTCCACGTGATCACGCACGATCACATGAAGAAGATGAAGAACAACGCCATCGTCTGCAACATCGGGCACTTCGACAACGAGATCGATTGCGCCTCGCTCAAGCAGTACAAGTGGGAGAACATCAAGCCGCAGGTGGATCACGTGATCTTCCCCGATGGTCAAGCGAATCATCCTGCTGGCGGAAGGGCGCCTGGTGAACCTGGGCTGTGGCACGGGTCATCCGAGCTACGTGATGAGCTCGAGCTTCGCGAACCAGACCATCGCGCAGATCGAGCTGTTCACGCAGGCGGCGAAGTACCCGCTGGGCGTGTATGTATTGCCCAAGCATCTCGACGAGAAAGTGGCGCGCTTGCAGCTCAAGAAGCTCAACGCCGAGCTCACCGAACTCAGCGACACGCAGGCGAAGTACATCGGTGTGTCGAAGTCTGGTCCATACAAGACTGATCACTATCGCTATTGATGACCGCGGTAAGAAACGAAGGGACACTGTGACGGCAAAGATTCTCGACGGAAAAGCCGTCGCAGCGAAGGAAAGGCAGAGGTCGGCGGCGCGAGCCGCCGACTTCGTTTCGAAGTACGGAAGGGCGCCGGGACTGGCGGTGGTGAAAGTCGGTGAAGACCCGGCTTCCGCCGTCTACGTACGCAACAAGCGCAAGGCCTGCGAAGAATGCGGTATTGCTTCCTTCGCACACGACCTGCCCGCGACCACGTTGCGTACAGAGTTGTTAGGGCTCGTCGACCGGCTGAATCGCGATGATTCGGTCGATGGCATCCTGCTGCAGTTGCCACTGCCGAAAGGTCTCGACAGCACCGAGATCATGGACAGCATCGATCCTGCCAAGGACGTCGATGGCTTTCACCCGACGAATACCGGCCTGCTGGCGCAGAAGCGCCCGGGATTGAGGCCATGCACACCCTGGGGCGTGATGCGCCTGCTGAAGGACTATTCGCTCGATGTCACCGGCCTGCGTGCCGTGGTCGTTGGCGCCTCGAACATCGTTGGGCGTCCCATGGCGCTCGAACTGTTGCTGGGCCGCGCCACTGTCACCGTGTGTCACACGGGAACTCGCGACCTGCGCGGCGAAGTCGAACGCGCCGAGCTGGTGGTCGCCGCGGTGGGCAAGACCCGCTACATCCCAGGTATATGGATTCGTGATGGGGCCATTGTCATCGACGTGGGAATCAACCGGCTTTCGGACGGGAAACTCGCTGGCGACGTCGAATACGCGCCCGCGGCGGAGCGCGCTGCGTGGATTACGCCCGTTCCCGGCGGTGTAGGGCCCATGACCATCGCCATGCTTCTGTCCAACACGGTGGACGCGGCGCTGGCACGGAAAGGTGTCAAGCCCGGCTGAGAGTCGACGGTTTTGGGCGGGTGTAAACTCGCCCGTATGAAAAGTCTGGCCCACCGGGACGTGCAGATCGACGCCCTGCGCGACGCGGGAAACGCGCGCCGCAGTGATGTCATCGCGGTCGAAGAGCCACTCGAAATCAGGCTCATGCGTGATGGCCTGCCCGAGGCGGACGAGAACGGCGGCACCGGCCGCTCCATCTCCATCACCATGCGGACGCCTGGTCACGACGCGGAGCTCGCGGTGGGGTTCCTGTACGGCGAAGGACTGTTGCGCGATTCGCGCGATGTCATCGATACCGGCTTCTGCGGCCCCAGCGGCAATATCCTGCGCGTCACGGTACGCGCCGATCTGCCGCTGGATCTCGCACGCGTGACGCGCAATTTCTATACCACCTCGAGCTGCGGCGTCTGTGGCAAGGCGTCCATCGAAGCCGTGAGCGCGAGCGCCGGCGAGCGACGCATTTCCAGCGAACCCGCTTCCAACGGGATGGTAGTTAGGGAGTCCGTGCTGCGCGGCCTCGCCGATACATTGAGAAAGTCACAGGCCGGGTTCGCCGAGACCGGCGGCATGCACGCGGTCGGACTGTTCAACGCGGACGGCGAATTGCTCGCGAGCCGCGAGGACGTGGGGCGGCACAATGCCATGGACAAACTGGTCGGCGCCGCGCTGATAGCCGGCGAATTGCCGTGGCGCGACCGCCTGATCCTGCTGTCGGGGCGCGCCAGTTTCGAACTGCTGCAGAAGGCGATGATGGCGGGCGCGCCGGTGGTTGCGGCCATAGGCGCACCCTCCACACTCGCAGTCGAGTTGGCCGAATCGGCCGGCATCACACTGGTGGCCTTCCTGCGTTCCGGTGGCTGCAACTTGTATTGCAATCCGTGGCGCATTTCGCCAATGCGCAAAGAGTCATGACAGCCGAAGCGGAAAAACTGAAGCGCAGCGTGAGCACCGCGGTCGCGCGACACGCGGCTGAGCCGGGTCCACTGCTCGAAATCCTGCACGCCGTGCAGAACGATCTGGGTTGCGTGCCACCGGAGGCGGTCCCGCTGCTCGCCGATGCCCTGAACCTGTCGCGGGCCGAGGTGCATGGCGTCATCAGCTTCTACCATCACTTCCGCGAGCACGCGCCCGGACACTACGTGGTGCAGCTGTGTCGCGCCGAAGCCTGCCAGTCGATGAATGCGCGCGCGCTCGAAGAGTTCGTGCGCGGCAAGCTGCGCGTGAATTTCGGTGAGACCACCGCCGACGGGCGCGTGACCCTCGAAGCGGTGTATTGCCTCGGTAACTGCGCCTGCGCGCCGGCCATGATGGTGAACGGTGAATTGCACGGCCGCGTGACCCCCGAGCGATTCGGCGAGCTGGCGAAAGAGTGGGGTGTGTACGCATGAGCGGAGCACCCGTCACCATCCATGTGCCCGGCGATGCGAGCGCCACCTCGCTCGGCGCCAACGCGACGGCGCGCGCCATCGAAGCCGAAGCGGCCAGGCGTGGACGCGCAGTGCGCATCGTCCGCAACGGCTCGCGCGGTTTGTACTGGCTGGAACCGCTGGTCGAAGTGGCCACGGCAGCGGGACGCGTGGCCTACGGTCCGGTATCCGCCGCCGAGGTGCCGAAACTGTTCGACGCCGGCATGCTCGAAGGTGGCCCGCATACGCTGCGTCTCGGTGACATCGCCGTCACATCCATATCTCGCGAGCCAGCAGCGTCTCACCGGCGCGCGCCTGGGAGTCGTCGATCCGACCAGCCTGGTGGACTATGTCGCGCATGAAGGCTACGTCGGGCTGCGCAATGCGCTCGCCATGCAGCCGCTCGACATCGTGCGCGCCATTACCGAGTCGGGCCTGCGGGGTCGCGGTGGTGCCGCCTTCCCCACGGGCATCAAGTGGCAGACGGTCCATGATCAGCCGGCGGCTCAGAAGTACATCACCTGCAACGCCGACGAGGGCGATTCCGGTACGTTCTCCGATCGCATGCTGATGGAAGGCGACCCGTTCTCGCTGATCGAAGGCATGACCATCGCGGGCATCGCCGTGGGTGCGACCCAGGGTTACATCTATTTGCGCGTCGAGTACCCGCACGCGGCCCGATCGCTGGCGAAGGCGCTGCAAGTGGCGCGCGCCGTTGGATATCTCGGACAGGACATACTTGGCAGCGGCAAACGCTTCGACATCGCGGTGCGGCTCGGTGCCGGCGCGTATATCTGCGGCGAAGAGACTTCCATGCTCGAAAGCCTGGAAGGGCGCCGGGGCGAAGTCCGCGTGCGTCCACCGCTGCCGGCAATCAAGGGCCTGTTCGGCCAGCCGACCGTAGTGAACAACGTGGTGACGCTGGCCTCGGTGCCCATCGTGCTGGCCCGCGGCGCGCAGTTCTACCAGGAATTCGGTACCGGCAAGTCGCGCGGCACCATCCCGCTGCAGCTCGCAGGCAATGTGAAGCACGGCGGGCTCGTGGAGCGCGCCTTCGGTCTCACGGTGAATGAGCTGGTCTACGACTACGGCGGCGGCTCGGCCAGCGGCCGCCCGGTGCGCGCCGTGCAGATCGGCGGACCGCTGGGAGCCTATCTACCGGCATCGGAGTTCGACACACCGCTGGAGTACGAAGCGCTCGCGGCGAAGCAGGCGCTGCTGGGACACGGCGGCGTGGTGGTCTTCGACGACCGGGTCGACATGGCACGCATGGCACGTTATGCGCTGGAGTTCTGCGCCATAGAATCCTGCGGCAAGTGCACGCCCTGCCGCATCGGTTCGACACGCGGCGTCGAACTCGTGGACCGCATCCTTGCCGACGCCGGGTCGCATGCCATGAACGGCGCCCACGACGCGAACCTCGCGCTGCTCGATGAACTGTGTGACACCCTGTTCAACGGCTCGTTGTGCGGGCTCGGCGGCATGACGCCGTTCCCGGTGCGCAGCGCGCTCAAACATTTTCGAGAGGACTTTGGAGACAGGTTCAATTATCGGCGCATAGACGGAGACGGACCCGAGGTCAGCCCCGTGCGTGCCGATAATTAAACCTGGCCCGGCGCGGAGACAGGAACATGTACGCCAAGGACTATCACGATTTGGGGACTCCCGCCGCGAATGGCGAGAGCGTCACGCTGGAAATCGACGGCGCCACGATCACGGTGCCCGCGGGTACTTCGATCATGCGTGCCGCGGCACTGGCGGATCACGACATTCCGAAGCTTTGCGCCACGGATACGCTCAAGCACTTCGGTTCCTGCCGCGTGTGCCTGGTCGAAATTGAGGGACGCAAGGGCTTTCCAGCCTCGTGCACCACCGAGGTCGCGGCCGGCATGAAGGTGCACACCCAGAGCGAGTCGATCAGGAAGATGCGTCGCGGCGTGCTGGAGCTGTATGTCTCCGAACACCCGATGGGTACCTGCGATGACGCCAGCCGCTGCGAGCTCGAGTCACTTGCCGAAGCGCACGGCATCACCGAATCCCGCTTCGCGGGCGCGAAGACCGCCCGCCATGTGCACACTCACAAGCCGCTCGACATCAGCAATCCTTACTTCCGCTTCGACAATGACTCCTGCATCGTCTGTTCGCGCTGTGTGCGTGCCTGCGAGGAAACCCAGGGCACGTACGCGTTGACCGTCCAGGGCCGCGGACTCGAATCGCGCATCGTCGCTTCGCAGGATGATCCCTTCCTCGAATCCGAATGCGTGTCCTGCGGCGCCTGCATCGAGGCCTGTCCCACCGGCGCGCTGATGGAGAAGTCGGTCATCACCGCGGGTCTGCCGCAGCAGGCCGTTCCCACCACCTGTGCGTATTGCGGCGTGGGTTGTTCGCTGATCGCCGAGGTCACCGACGGTGCGGTGTCGCGCATGGTCCCGAACCGCAACGGCCGCGCCAACCAGGGTCACGCGTGCGTGAAGGGGCGCTTCGCCTACGGATATGCCACGCATCGAGGATCGGGTGACCAAGCCGCTCATCCGCAAGAGCATCACCGACGAGTGGCGCGAAGTGAGCTGGGACGAGGCCATCAACTACGCGGCCAGCGAGTTCAAGCGCATCCAGGCTAAGTACGGCCGCGACTCGATCGGCGGCATCACTTCGTCCCGCTGTACCAACGAGGAAACCTTCCTGGTGCAGAAAATGGTACGCGCCGCGTTCGGCACCAACAACGTCGACACCTGCGCGCGCGTCTGCCATTCACCCACGGGGTACGGCCTCAAGCACACCCTCGGCGAATCCGCCGGCACGCAGGAATTCGTCTCCGTGCAGCATGCCGACGTCATCATGGTGATCGGCGCCAGCCCCACCGAAGCGCATCCGGTGTTCGCCTCGCAGATGAAGCGGCGCCTGCGCGCCGGCGCGAAGCTCATTGTCGTGGATCCGCGGGCCATTCCGCTGGTGAAGTCCGCGCATGTCGAAGCCGACTATCACCTGCGCCTGCTGCCCGGCACGAACGTGGCGGTCATCAATGCGTTGGCGCACGTGGTGGTGACCGAGGGACTGACAAAGGACGAATACATCGCCGAGCGCTGCGAGAAGGATTCCTGGGAGAAGTGGAAGAAGTTCGTGTCCGATCCGGCGAACTCGCCGGAGGCAATGGAGCCGGTGACCGGCGTCCCCGCGAAGCTGCTGCGCGGCGCGGCGCGGCTCTACGCCAGCGGACCCAACAGTGCCATCTATTACGGCCTCGGCGTCACCGAGCACAGCCAGGGCACCACCATGGTGATGGGCATCGCCAATCTCGCCATGGCGACCGGCAATCTCGGCCGCGAAGGCGTGGGCGTGAGCCCGCTGCGCGGCCAGAACAACGTGCAGGGCTCCTGCGACATGGGCTCCTTCCCGCACGAATTCCCGGGCTATCGGCACGTATCCGACGACGCCACGCGCGCGTTGTTCGAGTCGATGTGGAAGGTGCAGCTCGGCAACGAACCGGGCCTGCGAATTCCCAACATGTTCGAGGCGGCGCTCGATGGCTCGTTCCGCGGCCTCTACATCCAGGGCGAAGATTTCGCGCAGTCGGATCCAAACACCGCGCATGTCACCGCGGCGCTGTCGGCCATGGAGTGCATCGTCATCCAGGACATCTTCCACAACGAGACCTCCCGGTACGCGCATGTGTTCCTGCCCGGATCCTCGTTCCTCGAGAAGGACGGCACCTTCACCAACGCCGAACGGCGCATTTCGCGCGTGCGCAAGGTGATCGAGCCGCTCGCGGGGCTGGCCGACTGGGAAGTCACCGTGCGCCTGTCGAATGCGCTCGGTTATCGCATGGACTACCAGCATCCGTCCGAGATCATGGATGAGATCGCGGCGCTCACGCCCACGTTCACCGGCGTGAACTACGAGAAGCTGGACAAGCTCGGAACCATCCAGTGGCCGTGCAACGCGAAGGCACCCGACGGCACGCCGACAATGCACGTCGGCCAGTTCGTGCGCGGCAAGGGCAAGTTCTACCTGACGGCCTATGTGCCGACCAGCGAGCGCACCTCGAGCAAGTATCCGCTGCTGCTCACGACAGGGCGCGTGCTCACGCAATACAACGTCGGCGCGCAGACACGCCGCACACACAACCTCGCCTGGCACAGCGAAGATCGCCTCGAAATCCATCCGCACGACGCCGAGGCGCGTGGCATCGATCACGGCGACTGGGTCGGTGTGACCAGCCGCGCGGGCGACACGGTGCTGCGCGTGGAGATCACCGACAGGGTGGCGCCGGGCGTGGTGTACACCACGTTCCACTTCCCGGAATCGGGAGCCAACCTCATCACCACGGAAAATTCGGACTGGGCGACGAACTGTCCGGAGTACAAGGTGACCGCGGTCCAGGTCGTCAAGGTGGCGCAGCCTGCCTCGTGGCAGCGGCGCCGCCAGGCTGCCCTCCCGGCGACACCGCGGCGACGTCGTGCGCCGCGTGAGGGTGAACTGCACAGCAGCGAACCCATCGAGACTTGAGCCGTGGACGTCGAGCGCCTGGTCGCGATGGCCAATGACATCGCCGCATTTTTCGATGCCGAAGCCGACAAGGCGGTGGCGGCCGAGGGCGTGCGCTTTCACATGGCGCGCTTCTGGGAGTCGCGGATGCGGCGGGCGATCATCGAGCATGTGCAGAAGGGTGGCGCCGGGCTTACGGCCACGGCGCGCGCTGGCGTCGAGCGATTGGCGCCGGTGGCTTGAGTTGGGACGCAGGGAGAGAGCATGAACACCGCCGCGAGTTACCCCTACGCGACATTCCTCGACGTCAAGTTTCCGCCGCTGGAGCTCATCGATGTGCCCGCGGTGGTCGACGCCGTGCGCGACCACTGGTTCAACCAGACACTTTGCAAGGTCAACGATTCGGTACTGCGCCTGGGGGTCATGCAGGGCGAATATCACTGGCACAAACATGACAACGACGACGAGTTGTTCTTCGTGCTCGAGGGGCGATTCTTCGTCGATCTCGAGGATCGCAGCGTCGAGCTCCAGCCCTGGCAAGGTTTCACCGTGCCCAAGGGTGTGATCCATCGTACCCGGGCGCCCGAGCGCGCGGTGATCCTCATGATGGAGACGGCCGCCATCGTGCCGACCGGTGATGCCTGAACGCGCCACCCAAGCGCGGACACCCGCGACCAATAGCTCAAATCTATGAGAGTGATCGCTGTCGCGCTGCCCCGCGCTGCGTGGACATGTCAGTATTGCGCCCCATGAATTCAAGCCTCGCGGCGAAAATCGCCGCCAAGCAGTTTGTCGTCACCGGCGAACTCACGCCCCCAAAGGGCACCGATCTCACCAGGTTATTTGCTGCCGCCGAGCTGCTTCGCGCATCGGTCGACGCGCTCAACATCACCGAATCGCCGCGTGCGCGCATGGCCATGGATCCGCGCGCCGTGGGTAAACTGCTGCAGGACCGCGGCATCGAGGTGATCGTCCAGGTCACCAGTCGCGACCGCAATCGCATAGCCGTGCAATCGGACTTGTTAGGCGCCGCGGCACTGGGCCTGAAAAATTTCGTGTTCATGGGCGGCGACTCGCCCGCGGGTGGCGACCATCCGGACGCCAAACCGGTATTCGATCTCACGGCCTCCGGCCTGCTGACGGCGGCCGAGGCGTTGCGAAATGGCAAGGATCTCGCCGGCAATGCGCTGCATGGCACGCCGGACCTGTTCCTGGGCGCCACGGCCAATCCTGGCGCACCCAAGTTCGAGGCGGAAGTCGAAAACACGCGCCGCAAGATCGACGCCGGCGCGAAGATGCTGCAGACGCAGGCCATCTACCACGTCGATCAGCTCAAGCGCTTCATCGATGCCGTCAAACCGGATGGCGTCGCCTTGCTGGCCGGCATCATTCCACTCAAATCAGAGAAGAGCGGTCCATGGCTGAACGCCAACCTTCCGGGCGTGGTCGTGCCGACTGACATGCTCGAAGCCATGGAACAGGCAGCGAAGGAAGGTCGCGCACGGGAACGCGGAGTGGAACTCGCGGGCGGCGTGATCCGTGACCTGCAGGGTGTCGCGCACGGCGTGCACGTCATGGCCATCGGCGGCGAAGCCGAAGTGCCGGCCATCCTCGCGGCTGCCGGAGTGCGCTGAGGCCCCCGGGATATCGGGCGGTCAGGAGCCCTGGGAGCGCAACTGTTCGAAGCGCGCCGCGTCGAAGCCGCGCATCGGCTCACCATAGACAAAAAGGTACGGCACGCCGCGGCCGCCCCGATCCCGAAATTCCAGCCGCAGCTCCATGCTGGTCTCGACATTCTTCTCGAGATACTCGATGCCGCGTTCGTCCATGTACGCCTTGGCCTGCCTGCAGTAGCCGCAGCGGGTGGTCGTGTAGATTTCGATGTCGGCCGTCTGGCCGACCAGGGATTCCTGCGCCTCGCGATGCGCGACATGCTGCCAGCCGAAATACAGCCCCAGCGCGATCGCGGCAAACTTGAAGAAACGGAGCATGTGGACGTTTTAGCGCCACCGGACCGGCAATTCCGTGACGCGGGTCGCAGGCCGAATGCCAGTTGCCGGGGCCGTCAGAAGTTAGACGCGGAAGTTAGCCAGCGGCGCGGCAGCTGGTCGAAACCGACGGGAATCAGAGGATATCGTCTTCGCCCGCGACGCCGCCTTCGTCCTCCCAGCGGTTCACTTCCCACACTTCCTCGCGGCTGAATTTGAGTCGCACGCCGGCGCCGCCGCCATTTTCGGTGATGAACACCACGCCCGCGGCCTCGAGCGTGGCGCGTAACCGTCGCCGCGTGGTCTCGTCTGCGGCGCGAAAACGTTTCTCGAAGTCGGCAATCGTCTGCACGTCGATTGCGGCGGACTGGGAAAGCTGAGCCTGCGACCATTCGATGAGGGCGCGCGCGGCACGACATTGCGCGGCGGTGAGCGCGGTGGGAACAGGCACGGCGACCGACGACATTCTGGTGATCCTCTGCACGGATGGCGAGCGCATCGTAACGCCGCGTGGAGACTAATCACACTCGACTCCCGGCGCACCGACGGTTACCGTCTACGCAATCGGAGGTGTCTATGCCCGTTCCCTGGCTCGCGGTTGGCAGTCTGGTGCTCGGAAACCTCGACAAGATCATGTCGGTGGTCAGGCCGGGTTTCACGCGCCGGCCAATAGAAGCACCGGACAATCAGACCGACCTGCTGAATCAGCAGATCGGCGAACTGCAGGCGGCCGCCGCCGGCAGTGCGGAGCAGATTCGCGCGTTGGCCGCGCAGCTCAAGGACGTGGTCGCAGCTCTCGAACAGGCTGGCATGGACGCGGCCCGGGAGCGCGCTGCCACACGGCGCCTGGCGGCGGTGGCGCTCGCCGTGGCCTCTGCGGGGCTGGCGCTGGGCATTGTGGCGTTCGCGACCTAGTGTCGGGCTGGTCGTGGGAACCGGCACCGGAAAATACGAAGAGTTGCTCGAGCGATGTCATGCGTTTGAGGCGGTCCCGACTGCGGTCGCGCATCCGTGCGAGGAATCGGCGCTCGCCGGAGCCATGGAAGCAGCCGCCAAGAAGCTGATCAAGCCCATCCTGGTCGGACCGAAAGCCAGGATTGACGAGATCGCGAAGCAGAGTGGCATAGACCTCGGCACGACAGAAATCATCGATGCTCCGCACAGCCATGCTTCCGCGGCGCGGGCGGTCGCACTGGTGCGCGAAGGCCGCGCCGAGTTGCTGATGAAGGGCAGCCTGCACACCGATGAATTGCTGGCCGCGATGGTGGCGCGCGAAGGCGGGCTGCGCACCGGCCGGCGCATCAGCCATGTCTTCATCATGGACGTGCCGAGCTACCACAAGGTGCTGGTGGTCACCGATGCAGCGATCAATATCGCTCCGACGCTCGAGGAGAAGGCGGACATCTGCCAGAACGCCATCGACCTCGCCATCGTCATGGGTGTGCAGCAGCCAAAGGTAGCGGTACTCGCGGCGGTGGAAACCGTGACCTCGAAGATGCAGGCGACCATCGACGCCGCGTGCCTGTGCAAGATGTCGGAACGCGGCCAGATCAAGCATGGTCTCGTCGATGGGCCGCTGGCCTTCGACAATGCGATCAGCAAGGACGCCGCGAAGGTCAAGGGCATCACCTCCGCGGTCGCCGGTGATCCCGACGTGCTGCTCGCACCGGATCTCGAGGCCGGTAACATCCTTGCCAAGCAGCTGGTATTCCTGGGTGGAGCAGACAGCGCGGGCCTGGTGCTGGGAGCGCGTGTGCCGGTGATTCTCACCAGCCGCGCCGACAGCGTGCGTTCGCGCATAGCGAGCTGCGGCGTCGCGATGCTCGCGGCCCATGCGCGGCGCAAGGCAGGGTGATGCTGATGACCGAAGAGTCCGTACTGGTATTGAACGCGGGCTCCTCCAGTCTGAAATTCACCGTGTATCGCCAGCTGACCGCCAGCGGCGGACAGGTCGCTGCCGCGGGACAAGTCGAGGGGCTCGGCACGGCGCCGTGCTTTACGGCGCGGGATGGAACCGGTGAGAAGATTCATCACGAGAATCTCGACGCCACCGTCGATGACGCGCGCAGCGCACTGGCAGAGCTCGCCGCCTGGCTGCGTTTGAAGTTTGGCGGCACGCGGGTGCTGGGCGTCGGACACCGCGTGGTACATGGCGGCGCGCGATACCACAAACCGACGCGGGTGACGCCACAGGTGCTGCAGGAATTGCGGGCACTGGCGCCGCTGGCGCCCCTGCATCAGCCGCACAACCTGGCTGCCATCGAGGCCGTGGCGGAACGACTCCCCGATGTCCCGCAGGTGGCCTGTTTTGACACCAGCTTTCATCGCGGACAGCCGGCCGTGGCCGAGCTCGTGCCTCTCCCGGTCGAAATACGCAACCGCGGTGTGCAGCGCTACGGTTTTCACGGGCTGTCTTATGAATACATAGCTTCGGTGCTGCCGCAGGTCGCGCCCTCGGTAGCGCGCGGGCGTGTGATCGTCGCGCACCTGGGCAGCGGTGCCAGCCTGTGTGCGCTGAGGGATGGCAGGAGCGTCGATTGCACGCTCGGTTTCACCGCACTCGACGGCCTGTGCATGGGCACGCGTCCGGGCTCCGTGGACCCCGGTGTCATCCTGCACCTGTTCCAGGGAATGGGCCTGACTGCCGGGGAAGTCGAGACGCTGCTCTACAAGAAATCCGGGTTGTTAGGAATCTCGGGGATCAGCAATGACATGCGCGATCTGCTCGCCAGCGACGCGCCGGCGGCGGGGCTTGCCATCGACTTTTTCGTGTATCGCGCGGCGCAGGAAATCGGTGCGCTGGCCGCCTCGCTTGGTGGACTGGATGCATTGGTATTCACGGCGGGTATCGGTGAGAGATCGTCCGAGATTCGTAAACGCATCTGCGAAGCGTCCGCCTGGCTTGGCATCGATCTCGACGCCGGCGCCAATGACTCCGGCGGCCCATGCATTTCGAAGGCGGGCAGCCGCGTATCGGCCTGGACCATTCCCACCAATGAAGAACTCATGATCGCGCGCCATACAGGCACGCTGCTGGGCCTGATCAGTACGGACCGCTGAGCTCAACCTTGGGTGGTGGAATGCCGAGCGCCGTGGTTGAAGACACTTCGGGCCCGTATTCATTGATGGTCGCGCGCCGCATGTCGCGCTTGTGCCTGAACATCTGGTATGGCATCGCGCGGTGCAGGGTGCAACGGTTGTCCCAGACGAGCAAATCTCCCACGCGCCACTTGTGAACGTAGCGAAATGCCGGATTCGCGATGTGTGAATTGATCGCCGCGATGAAGCGGTCACTGTCTTCCTTCGGCCGGCCCACGATGTGCGTGACGTGTGCACCGAGGTACAGGCTGACGCGGCCCGAGTCCGCGACGGTGCGCACCACGGGATGACGTGCGGGTGGCATGGCGTTGCGCATCTCGTCGGAGATCTGCATCTTTCCGGCGTCCACGCGCGTCTTCCATAACCAGTGCTCGGCCGTGGCCTGCGAGGCGCTTTCCTTGAGCTCGGGTGACAGCGTTTCCCAGGCAGCGCGCGCATCGCAGAATTCGGTGTCGCCACCGGTGGGTGGCACCACGCGGGCCGAAAGCATCGACCACTTCGTGGGCAGCATGTTGAACGAGCTGTCGGTGTGAAAATTCTCGTTGCCCTTGTTGAAGATCAGCCTTAACGAGTCCTCGGGCAGGAAATTGCCGTCGGCATCCAGGTTGGAGATGTCGTACAGCCCGAAGCCGACTCGCACCTTCATGGCTGCCGGTCTCATGCCCATGTGTGGCGGCAGTTCGAGCGGTCCGAACGCCCGCGCGAAGCGGACCTGTTCCTCGTCGTTGATGTCCTGGCCGCGAACCACGACTACGGCGTATGTCGCCATGGCGAGTTCCATGGCGTCGATCAGCGCGTCGCTGGCTGGTTCGTGCAGGTTGGCGCCCAGCAGCTCCGCCGCGAAGGGGCCACCTGCCAGTTCGGGCCCGAGTCGATTGACGGTGAAAGTCATGAAACAACGCCCCCGGCGGATCCACCAAGTTCGGTAGCTGCATGCTCTCGCCGGGCGGCCGGCAGCGCAATTCCGCACCGGTGGAGTCGCAGTTCCTTGACGGTTGAACCGGGGTGGGAGGCCCAACGAGAATCACCCGATGGACTCGCGCACCGGGGGGTTGAAGTCTGCTGCTGAGGCAGACGTTGTGCCATCTGGTGGTGGCGCTCCAGTGTCGTCCACGCAGGACTGGCCCAGTCCATCGCGGGCCTGGTACGCGCTGTTCATCCTGACCGTCGGGCTGATGATCGCCACCGTCGATCGCGGCATTCTCACGCTGCTCGTGCAGCCCATCCGCTCGCACCTCGGGATTTCTGACACGCAGTTCGCCGTGTTGCATGGCTGGGCCTTCGTGAGCGTCTACGCGTTGCTCGGCCTGCCCATCGCGCGACTGGCGGATCGTGGCAGCCGCCGGCTGATCATCGGCATAGGGATGGCCTTCTGGAGCGTGATGACCGCTCTATGCGGCTTCGCCAACACATTCGTCCAGTTCTTCGCGGCGCGCGCCGGTGTGGGAGCAGGGGAGTCGGCCTATGCGCCGGCGGTGTATTCCATCCTGCAGGACTCTTTCCCGCCGGAGAAGCTGCCGCGGATATTCGCCATCATGGCCATTGGATTTGCCTGGGGCACGAGCTTCGGCGTGATCCTGGGCGCGTCGCTGCTGATCGTGGCTACGGACCTGGCGGCTTCGCCGAATCCCATCTTCGGCGGACTCGCGCCGTGGCAGGCGGTTCTGATCCTGGTGGCCATCCCCGGAGTGCTGCTCGCACTGGTCATGGTCACCGTCCAGGAGCCGCGTCGCCGTGGTCTGTTGCCCGGCGCGGTGAGTCGCGTGTTACCGGTGCGCCAGGTATTCGACTACTTCATCGCAAATCACCGCACCTACGTGCCGATGTTCGTGGCCATGGGCATCAAGGCCATGTTGAGCTTCGGCAGCGGCGTGTGGTTGCCGGAGATGTTTCGCCGCACGCACGACTGGGCGACAGCCGAAGACGGCGCTGTGGATCGGCTTCATCGGAATATTCGTCGCACCGGCGGGACTGCTGTGCGGTAGCTGGCTGGCGGAGCACTACGCGCGCCGCGGCTACGATGACGCCAACCTGCGCGTGCTGCAGATTGCGACCGTGGCCGTCGTGCCATTTTCAATCTCTTATCCGCTGGCATCGACGCCCGAACTGGCGCTGGTCCTGTGGGGCATGACCTTCTTCGTTGCCATGCTGGGTGTGGGCCCGGCCAACGCCGCCGTGCAGATGATCACCCCGAACCAGATGCGCGGACAGATGCGCGCCGCCTACCAGTTCGTTTTCAACGTGGTCGGCTTCGGCGCGGGACCGTTTATCGTCGCGCTGTTCACCGACCAGATATTCCACGACGATGGCGCCCTGCGTTACTCGATCGCCAGCGTCGCTGCCATCATCGGTCCGCTGGCGGCGATCCTGACCTGGTACGGCATGAAACCCTATGCCGCCTGCGTCGTCCGCTCGCGCGCCTGGACCTGAACCGGAGCTTCCATGTCACAAACCTTTCCCGCGCCGCCTGCGCTCGAATTCGCCATGACCATCAGCATCAATCTTGGCAAGGCCTACTTTGTCAGGCCCTCCCAGTATGGTTCCGAGCGCGCCGCGGTCTATCTGCTCGACGGCACGGTCGAGGGGCCCAACATCAAGGGCATCGTGGTGCCCAACAGCGGTGGAGATTTTCCCTGGGTGCGGCCCGATGGTGTCATCGATTTCGATGCGCGCTACCTGCTGCAGACCGACGACGGGGCGAATATCTATTTCCAGAGTCGCGGCTATCGTTGGGGAACCCCCGAAGCCATGGCGAAGATGGCACGACGAGAAGCCGTGGCCGACAATCTCTATTACATGCGGACGGTGCCAAAATTCGAGGCGCCGGCGGGCAAATACGACTGGCTGAATCGGCACGTATTCGTCGGGCGCGCGGAAAAGACCCCCGACGGCAACCGCATTCACTACTTCAAGGTGTTATGAATGAGCACACCCGCACCCATGATCTCCGACACGGCGCGCACGCGCGCCGCCAGTTTCACCGCACGGCCTCGCGAGCTGTTCATCGGCGGCCGCTGGCAGGCGGCGCAATCGGGTGAAACGTTCGACGTCATCGATCCTGCGGACGAACGCGTGTTCGCGCGCGCTGCTTCCGGGGCGGAGGCGGACATCGATGCGGCGGTACAGGCGGCGCGCAAGGCCTTCGAGTCGACGCAGTGGTCATCGATGACCCCGGCACAGCGGGCGCGGCTGCTGCTCAAGCTCGCGGATCTGATCGAGGCCAATGGCGACGAAATTGCATTGCTGGAGACTCTCGACAACGGCATGCCGTACCGCATGGCGAAGTTCGGCGGTGTGTTCGGCGCTGCCGAGAGCCTGCGTTACCACGCGGGCTGGGCCACCAAGATGCACGGCGCCACCATCAATCTCAGTTTTCCCGGCGACTGGCATGCCTACACGCTGCGTGAGCCGGTCGGAGTGGTGGGGCAGATCGTGCCCTGGAATTTCCCCTTCGTCATGGGCGTTGCGAAGATCGCGCCGGCGCTGGCGGTGGGTTGCACCGTGGTGCTCAAGCCCGCCGAACAGACGCCGCTAACTACCATCCGGCTGGGTGAGTTGATCGCCGAAGCCGGTTTTCCGGAAGGCGTGGTGAACATCGTCACCGGATTTGGCGAAACGGCGGGCCGCGCGCTGGTCGCGCATGCGGGCGTCGACAAGATCGCCTTCACCGGATCGACCAGCGTCGGCAAGGAGATCCTCAAGGGCTGCGCGGGCAATCTCAAACGCGTCACGCTCGAGCTCGGCGGCAAGTCGCCGGTCATCGTGTTTCCGGATGCGGCGCTCGAGCCCGCGACCGAAGTTGCCGCACGCGGCATCTTCATGAATTCCGGCCAGGTGTGTGCCGCCGGCTCACGCCTGTTCGTCCATGAGAAGGTCTTCGACCAGGTCGTCGACGGTGTGGTCGCGCGGGCGCGCAAGCTGAAGCTGGGTCCGGGCACCGAGGCGACCACCGAGATCGGACCGGTGGTCTCGGATGTGCAGCGCGCACGTGTCATGGACTACATCGAATCCGGGCGTAACGATGGCGCCAAGGTGCTGGTGGGTGGCGCGGCGCCGGGCGGTGGTGGCTACTACGTCGAACCCACGGTACTGGCCGAGACCACACGCAACATGCGAGTGGTGCGTGAAGAGATCTTTGGCCCGGTGCTGTGCGCCATGCGCTTCAGTGACAGCGATCTCGAGGCAGTCGCCCGCATGGCCAATGACTCCGATTACGGGCTGGCCGCGAGTATCTGGACGCGCGACATCAGCACCGCGCACAAGCTGGCGAAAAAGATCCGCGCGGGTTCGGTGCGTATCAACACGGCGGGAACCGTGGACCCGGCCATGCCGCTGGGTGGCTACAAACAATCCGGCTGGGGTCGCGAGAATGGCCGCGAAGGCACGGAGATCTACACCGAGGTGAAGTCAGTGACGGTGGGACTGACTTGAGCTACGACTTCATCATCGTGGGCGCCGGTGCGGCCGGCTGTGTGCTCGCCAACCGACTGAGCGAAGATCCGGATACCCGTGTACTGCTGGTGGAGGCGGGCGGCAGCGACGACCGCTTTCTCATTCGCCTGCCACTGGGCATGTTGCGGGCGTTTCGCGATCCCGCGCTGACCTGGGGGTACGTGAGCGAGCCGGAGCCGCACCTGAATGGCCGCGTACTCGGTGTGCCACGCGGACGCGTGCTGGGCGGTTCATCGTCCATCAACGGCATGTTCTTCATGCGCGGACACTCCAGCGACTTCGACGGCTGGCAGGCTATGGGCGCGGAAGGCTGGAGCTACGCGCACGTGTTGCCGTATTTCAAGAAGCTCGAGTCGAGCTGGCGTGGTGCCGTGCCGTATCACGGCGACGCGGGGCCGATGCCCATCGCGCCCAACGCCACCACCAAACTACTGCACGAGCCGCTGATGCAGACCGCGGCGCCAGCGGGGTTCTGGACCAACGAGGATCTGCACGGTCACCTCGAGGAAGGATTCGCGCGCGCCGAGCTCACCGTTGACCGGCGAGGGCGCCGGGCCAGTGCGTCGCGCGCCTACCTGAAGCCCGCCTTGCAGCGCCCGAACCTCGAAGTCATGCAGGGGGCGCTGACCACGCGGGTGCATCGTGGAGCGACAGCGCGCTGTCGGCATCGAGTTGCGCCGCGGCGTCGGAGACCCGCCGGGTGTATGCCGAACGCGAAGTGATCCTGTGCGGCGGCACGTACAATTCGGCGCAATTGCTGCTGCTGTCCGGCTTCGGCGCCGGCAGATGACCTGCGGCGCCTCGGCATTCGTGTTCACGGCGATCTTCCCGGCGTCGGGGCGAATCTCGCCGATCACCTGCGCGCCGGGCTGCAGTTCGCGACGCGCGAGCCGGTGTCTTTCCTGCGCGAGTTGCGTGCCGATCGCGTGGCGATTTCGTTGCTGCGCTGGCTGGTTGTTTGGCACCGGTCCCTTCGCCACCCAGGTCAGCAGCTGCAATGTCGTGATCCGCACCGATCCGATGCTCCGGCAGCCCGACATCCAGCTCATGTGTAATCCGGTGCGCATGGATGCCAAGGTCTGGTGGCCGCTGTTCAGCCGCCGCCAGCCGCACCTGCTGACCTCGGATGCGGTGCTGTTGCACCCGAAATCACGCGGCCGCGTGAGCCTGCGGTCCGCGGATCCCGCGGCCAAGCCGCGCATCGAGTTCAACGCGCTGGCAGAGCCCGATGACCTCGCCACGCTGCGCCGCGGACTGCGCGCCGCACGCCATATCTACCGCACGCCGCCCCAGGCCGATCTCATCGAGCGCGAAGTATTGCCCGGCGCCGACGTGGACACTGATGCCGGGCTGGAGGCGCACATCAGGGCCACCGCCAGCATGACGCAGCATCCGGTCGGCACCTGTTCGATGGCGGCTGGCACCGGCCGGGTCGTGGACTCCGAGCTGCGGGTCCTCGGAGTCGATGGTCTGCGCGTCGCCGACGCCTCGGTCATGCCGACCGTGCCCGGCGGAAATACCTACGGCGCCGTGCTCATGATTGCCGAGCGCGCCGCCGATCTCATCCGCGGCCGCACGCTGCCGCCGCAACTGGAGCGAACATGACCGAAACATTGCCCGCCAAATTCGAGCTGAAACTGGTGCACGCCTTCGACGTGCACATGAACTTTCACAAGCGAATGGTGTTCGGACCGGTGTCGGGTGGCGCGCGCAGGGTTACGTCTCGCTCAAGGACGGCATCGTGCGCGGTCCACGCCTCAACGGAAAACTCATGGAATACAGCGGCGCGGACTGGGGCACGCTGCGCCAGGACGGTGTGCTCGAGGCCAACGCGCACTACATGATCGAGGCCGACGACGGTACGCCTATCTACATTCACAATCGCGGCTATATCTACAACACGATGCCGAACGCGCCCGGACCGGCCTATTTCCGCACCACGCCGTATTTCAAGGCGCCCGTCGGCAAACACGACTGGCTGAATCGCACTGTCCTCGTGGGCGGCGGGGAGCGCCACGAGAATCCGGACTACACGGTCTTCCGCTACTACACGGTGGAGTGAGCGACGCCTGATGAATCGTTTCGACTACATCGTCGTGGGTGGCGGCTCGGCGGGGTGCGTGGTCGCGGCGCGCCTCTCCGAGGACCCGAAGGTCAAAGTTCTGCTGCTCGAAGCCGGCGATGATGAGCGCAAGTTCTTCCGCGTCCGGATGCCGCTGGCCTGGCGTGACGCCTTTCGCGACCCGCGCTTGTCGTGGGGTTTCGAGACCGAACCGGAACCGCACCTCGACGGCCGGCGAGTGCCGGCGCCGCGCGGCAAGGTGCTGGGCGGTTCGAATTCCGTCAATGGGCTCATGTACATGCGGGGCTGTCCCGCGGACTACGACGACTGGGCGAAGCGGGGGCTGCCGGGCTGGGATTACGCCGGCGTGTTGCCGTATTTCCGCCGCTCGGAATCGAACTGGCGCGGCGCCTCGCGCTTTCACGGCGGCACCGGCCCGCTGACCACCGCGCGTTACGAAACCGACGACTTCATCTACCCGCGCGTCATCGACACCGCCGAGGCACTGGGCTTCAAGCACCTGGAGGATTTCCACGCCGAGGACATCGAAGGATTCACGGTGCCGGACTGCAACTACCACGGCGGTGAGCGCGCCAGCACCGTGGCGCGTTACCTGCGCCCGGCGATGTCGCGCGCCAATCTCGAGGTGCGCATCAACACGCTGACACGCGCGCTGATTCTCGAAAGCAACCGCTGCGTGGGTGTGCATGTCGAGTCATACGATGGCGACGCGGAGATTCGCTGCGAGCGCGAAGTGATTCTCTGTGCAGGTACCTTCAATTCGCCGCAGTTGCTGCAGCTCTCGGGCATCGGCGCACCGCAGGATCTCGAGCCGCAAGGCATTCGCGTGCGTCACGCCTTGCCCGGCGTGGGCGCAAATCTGCAGGACCACCAATCGATGAGCGTGGACTACACCGCCAGCGGAGAATTCTGCTTCGACAGCCAACTGCGGCTCGATCGGCTGGCGCTGTCGGTGCTGCAATGGAAGATGTTTCGCAACGGCATCCTGGCGCGCTCGCCCATCTCCGCCCAGGGCCTGGTGCGTACCGCGCCGCATCTCGACCGGCCCGACCTGCAGATGCTGGTGGCGCCGGTGTCGATTTTCGCGCGGCCGTGGTTTCCAGGCTGGCGCAAGGGCGTGGGGCATACCGTGTCCAATCCTGCGTGCTGCTGCACCCCGAAAGCCGCGGCAAGGTGTCGCTGCGCTCGGCCGACCCGCGCGACAAACCAAAGATCCAGCTCAACCTGCTGCAGGCCGAAGCCGATCGAACCGGATTGCGCAACATCGTCAAATTCGTGCGCCGGTTCTTTGCCACCGCGCCGGCCTCGCAGCTGGTCCGCGCAGGAGGTCACGCCCGGGCCCCAGGTGCAAAGCGACGCCGAAATTGATGCCTGGTTGCGCGCCAACGTGCGTACCGCCATGCATCCGACCAGCACCTGTGCCATGGGTACGGATGGCATGGCAGTGGTGGATGGTCAGTTACGAGTTCACGGGTTGTCGGGATTGCGCATCGCGGATGCGTCGATAATGCCCGCCATCGTGGGCGGCAATACCAATGCGCCCACCATCATGATTGCCGAAAAGGCCGCGGACCTGATACGCGGCACTGGGGTTTGATCGTGGCAGAAAATTTTACGGCTGGACGCTGCTCACCGTGGTGTGGTTCATCATGGCGTTCAACCTCGGCTTCCCGGCCTACAGCCCATCGGTCATCAATCCCGAGATGGGCAAGAGCCTGTCGTTCACCCGCGATGTCATCGGACTGATGATGTCGATCTACATCATCATGTCGGGTCTGCCGGGTCCGCTGGTCGCGATGGTGATCAATCGGCTCGGGTCGCGCACCACCATCATCATCGGCAGCCTCATGATCGTCGCCGGCGCCAGCGCCATGGCCACGGTGGTGGATACGGCGCTGGGTGCCTACCTGGCCTTCGGGCTGCTGGTTGGTGGCGGCGTCTGCACCGGCGGGGCGCTGCCAGCTCAGACCGCCGTGGCGCGCTGGTTCCTGCGCCGCCGGGCCATGGCGCTGTCGATCATGTACTCCGCGGGTGCGATCGGGGGCGCGTTTGCCGCAAAGCTGCTGGAACTCCTCATCCTGCGTACCGGCGACTGGCGGGACGCGTGGTGGGTGATCGCCGGTTTTTCGGCACTGGCCGCGGTGCTCGCGCTGTTCTTCGTGCGCGAGAAACCGGAAGACATGGGGCAGTCAGTTGATGGAGTGAGTGACGCCGACATTGCCGCCGCGCGCGGCCAACCCGCGAAGCCGAAGCCCGCCTTCATCACGGATTCGCCGTGGGAATTCCGCGATGCCGTGCGCAGCCCGAGCTACTGGCTGATCCTCTGCTCATTGTTAGGGGGCAGCGGCATGTACACGCTGTTCCTCGCGCACGGCAAGCTGTTGCTCGGAGGATTTCGGACACGCCGCGGGCATCGGTGGCACGGCGGTCTTCACCATGACCATCTCCGGCCTGGTCGCCAAGGTCATCATCGTGCTGTTTGGTGATCGGATCGATCCCAGGATTCTCTGGGGCGTATTCATGGCATTTTTCGGCTTTGGCGCCGTGGTGTTCGTGCACGCAACGACGGTGCCGCTGGTGTACGTGTTCGCGTTCTGCCTGGGGATCGGCTTTGGAGGCGGAGTGGTCTGCCTCATGACCGTGCTCGGCAATTACTTCGGCCTCAAGGCCTTCGCATTGCTCTGCGGCATTGCCATCGCCATCAACACCACGCTGAGCGCGATCGCTCCGTGGGTCGCCGGCCGGCTGTTCGAGCGCGGCTATGGATACCAGGGCATCTGCTACTTCCTGGCAGCCTGGTGTTTCGTGGGCGCGCTGGTGCTGTTCCTGATTCGACGTCCGACCCAACCTCGTACCCAGTGACTGTTCCTGCATGACCCGGATTCAAGAAGGCGAATTGCTCTGGAAGCCCTCTGCGGCGCGACTGGCGCGTTCTCACCTGACGCGTTACCTCAAGTGGCTGGCTGCAACGCGGCCACAAGTTCGACGACTACGAATCGCTGTGGCGCTGGTCGGTGTCGGACCTGCCGGCGTTCTGGCAGAGCATGGTGGATTTCTGCGGCCTGCAATTCACCACGCCGCCCTCGCAGGTGCTCGGCAAACGTGAGATGCCGGGTGCCGAGTGGTTCCCGGGGGGCAGGCTGAACTACGCGGCGCATGCCTTGCGCCACGAGCGGCCGGGCGAGGACGCGATCATCCATCTGTCCGAACGCCGGCCGCTGGCGTCGATGTCCTGGACGGAATTCGCGCGGCAGGTGAGGGTGCTCGCCACCTGGATGCGCGGCATCGGTGTCGCGCCGGGCGACCGCGTGGTGGCCTATCTACCCAACATCCCGGAAGCCATGGTGGCGATGTACGCCACGGCGAGCATCGGGGCGGTGTGGTCGAGTTGCGGCCCCGATTTCGGGGCCCGCGGCGTGCTCGACCGGTATTCGCAACTCGCTCCCAAGCTCATTTTCTGTGTCGACGGCTACAGCTACGGCGGAAAGCTCTTCGACAAGCGCGGTGAGATCCGGCAGATCATCGAAGGGCTGCCGACGATTTCGCATGTCGTGCACCTGTCGTACCTCGATCCGGAGGACCTCGAGCCCCTCACGCCGCGCTCGGTCTTCTGGGGGGACGCGTTGTCCGGCACGGATCCCGGGCGTGAGGCATTCCAGTTCGAGCAGGTACCCTTCGCACATCCGCTGTACATCCTGTTTTCGTCCGGCACTACCGGCTTGCCCAAGGCTATTGTTCATTGCCACGGAGGGATCACCCTCGAACAGCTCAAGCTGTTTCATTTCCACATGGACACGCATGCGCGCCAGCGCATGTTTTTCTTCACCAGCACCGGCTGGATGATGTGGAATTTTCTCGCGAGCTCGCTGCTCATGGACGTGGTGCCGGTGCTCTATGACGGCAACCCGGCATGGCCATCACCGGATCTGCTGTGGAAGATGGTCGACGACACTGGCGCGAATCTGTTCGGCGCCAGCCCGACGTACCAGAACATCCTCGAGAAGGCCGGCATCGTCCCAAAGGATCGCTTCAGGCTCGATACCCTGGAAACCATCGTGCTCGCGGGCTCGCCGGTGACCGCCGAATGCCAGCAGTGGTTCTACGAGAATGTGAAGAAAGATGTGTGGGCGCACTCCGGCAGCGGTGGCACGGACGTGTGTTCGGGGCTGGTGGGCGGTGTGGTCAATCTGGCCGTCCACGCCGGCGAGATCCAGGCGCGGCAGTTAGGTGTGGCGGCGTACGCTTTCGACGAGCAGGGGCGCAGCGTGGTCGACCAGGTGGGCGAGCTGGTTCTCACCGAGCCACTGCCGTCCATGCCGGTCGGGTTCTGGGGCGACAACGACGGCAGCCGTTACCGGGATTCGTATTTCGATACCTGGCCCGGGGTTTGGCGACACGGTGATTTCTTTCGCGTGAATGCGCGCGGCGGCTGCTTCGTACTGGGGCGGTCGGATGCCACCTTGAACCGGCATGGCGTGCGTATTGGCACCGCCGAGGTCTATCGGTCGCTGTTAGGGGTCCCGGAAGTCGAAGACGCCTTGATCGTGAATCTTGATCTGCCCGGCGGGAAGTTCTTCATGCCGCTGTTCGTGAAGCTCAAGGGCGATCAGAAGCTCGACGAATCGGTGGAATCCCGCATCCGGACCCAGATCCGCAATGAGTATTCACCGCGGCACGTGCCGGACCGGATCATCCAGGTGCGGGCCATCCCGTACACGCTCACCGGCAAGAAGATGGAGGTTCCGGTGCGTCGGATCCTCATGGGAGTTCCGGTCGAAAAGGCGGCTAATCGCGCTGCGATGGCCAACATCGAGGCCCTCGACTTCTACATCGACTATTCCCGGACTCAGACTGACTACTTCATATCCCGCGCGTAACCCCCTGAAAACGTGACGAGCGTCTGGTTTACAGGCGGCCTGCATCGGCTATGCTTTACATATGTCAATCGGGAGGAATGTCGACATGCGTAAAGCTATGGTTCTCGGCGTTTTGGGGCTCGCGGGAGCTCTTGCTTCGCCCGCCTTTGCGGAAGATCAATTCAGCGGCTGGCGACTGGGCGGGTGGGTTGGACAGGAATCCTTCCAGTCTGACGTCGACTACGTTGGCTACTTCGATGACGTCGACGAGAACCGGCTGAGCTACGGCTTCTTCGGCGGTTGGGGCCTCAACAAGTGGCTGGCAGTCGAAGTGGGCTACCACGGCGGTAGCGACTTCAGCGCACATTTGAATAGTGACGGCGCCTTCCCGACCCGTGAAGTCGAGCAGCACACCGACATTCATGGCTTTGAAGCTTCCGTCGTCGGCTCGTGGTGGTTCACGGATAACTTCAGCCTCTATGGCCGCGCGGGCATCTTCGTCTGGAAGGGTGAGTCCACCTTTACCGAAGACCTGGATATCACCAACGAATTCCCGGCCACCATCACGCGAGACATTCGAAGACGATGGCAATGATCCGTTCTTCGGCATCGGCATTCAGACGGAAATGGACGGCGCGCTGGTGCGCCTCGAGTACCAGATGGTGGATGCCGGAGATCTCGAAGCTCCGGGCCTGGACATGCTCGACAACACGCTCGAGTCGCTGAACCTCAGCATCGTCTGGTTCCTGCATTAATCGCCTTCATTGATCGACCGTGGGCATGAGGTCTTAACGGGCCTCATGTCCTCCCGCATACTCCAATTTCCCCGAATTGGAGTATGCAGATGCGTTATCGCAAGCTCGGCAACACGGGCCTCATCGTTTCGGAAATGTGTCTCGGCGCCATGACCTTCGGCAGTGGCGAAGGGATGTGGGCCACGGTCGCAGGCGTTACCCAGGACAACGTCACCGAGCTCATCAAGACCGCGTTCGACCGCGGCATCAATTTCATCGACACCGCGGATTTCTATTCCAACGGCGGCTCCGAGGTGGTCACTGGCAATGCGCTGCGCATGCTCGGCGTGCCACGTGATTCCTACGTGCTGGCCACCAAGGTGCTGCTGCGCATGGGGCCGGGCCACAACCAGATCGGCCTGTCGCGTTATCACATCATGGAGAGCATCAACGCGAGTCTGAAACGGCTGCAGGTCGATCACATCGATCTGTACCAGATCCATGGGCGCGATCCGTTCACGCCGCTCGAGGAGACACTGGATGCGCTCGATGACTGCGTGCGCGCCGGCAAGGTGCGCTACATCGGACTGTGCAATCTCTCCGCCTGGGAGATCGCCAAGTCGCTGTGGATCTCGGACAAGAAGAATCTCGCGCGCTTCGAGAGCCTGCAGATGTATTACTCGATCGTCGGGCGAGACATCGAGCGCGAGATCGTCGGACTGGCGAAGGATCAGAACCTTGCCATCATGCCGTGGAGTCCGCTCGCGGGCGGTTTGCTATCGGGCAAGTTCTCACGCGAGAACCAGAACACCCGACGGCGCGCGTCGCGCGACCCTGGACTTCCCGCCGGTGGACCGCGAACGCCTGTGGCGCGCGCTCGATGTGATGCGGCCCATCGCCGACGATCACCTGGTGTCGGTGGCGCAGGTGGCGCTGGCCTGGCTGCTGGCCCAGCCGCATGTCACCTCGGTGATCATCGGCGCCAAGAATCAGGAACAGCTGCTCGACAACATCGCCGCGACGGAGCTGACCCTGTCTGCCGAGCAGCTCCAGGCCATCAGCGACGCCTCGGCTCTGCCCAGCGAGTATCCGCAATGGATGCTGACGCGCCAGTCGGCGGATCGGCTGGGGCAGGTGCTGGGCACGAGTTGAGGGGTTAAGTCACAATCGCAGCCTCGCGACCAGCCCGTGTAGGGTCAGAAGAATCAGAACAGGAGCGACTATGCGTGTGATTTCTTGGCTGAAGGTGGCCATGCTGGCGGCTTGCGGCTGGCTGCTGCCGGGGCTTGCGGTGGCGGACCAGGCGGCCGACGAATACGCGACTTACGCATTCGTGCGAAACACGGGCCAATTCCGCGCTGATGTTGCATACGCGGCGAGGCTGCGCAGCAGCCAGATCTTCGTATTGAATGACGGACGCGTGGTGCATGCGCTGCCGATCGAGCGTACCGGCGCGAACTCGATGTCCGCCTGGGTCGTGCTCGAGGGCTTGCGAGGCTCGAACGTGGTGCCGCGTGGCTCGCAACTTGCCCCGCAACGCGTGACCTGGCTGCGAACCGCCACCTCCTCACCCACGTCTGATGAAAGTTCTTCTCGGCGCTCGATTGGCGCAATGCCTGGCCGGGCATCGACATGCGTCTGCAGATCGTCGAGGACCGAACCGAACGCGTGTTTCTGGTGGCGCCGGGCGCCGACCCGAGCGGATTGCCCTGCTTATGACGGCGTGCATTTCGCGCTCGATGAGAACGGCGGACTGATCGCCCGGGCTGGCGAGGGCGGCCTTTCGCTCTCCGCCCCGGTGGCATTCCAGGACACCGCTCAGGGCAGGGTGCCGGTCGACGTACGCTACGTGGTGAACGCCGGGGGCACGCGCGTGTCGTTTGAACTTGGCGCGTTTGACGCACGACTGCCGCTCACCATCGACCCGGTGTTGCAGTCCACTTACTTCGGCTTCGGTGGGGCGAGCAGCGTCGCGGCGATGACCGTTGATCCGGTGTCCGGTGACCTGATCGTCGCTGGAACTTCCGCCGGCCTGGGCGTTCCAGGCGTCGCGGGAGGTTTCCAGACCCTTCACGGCGGGCTCGAGATTTTCGTGGCGCGCATCGACGCGAAACTGCAGCGCGTGATCCAGGCCACCTATTTTGGAATCACCCTGCCGTCGGATATCGATGCGGTCGCGGTGCATCCGCAAACCGGTGAAATCTATGTTGCCGGCTTTACCGAGTCCGCGGATCTCCCGGGTGCCGGGGGTGGCGCGCGGCCAGTGCAGGGTGGCGCGCGCAATGACGGTTTCGTGTCCCGCTTCAGCCCGGATCTTCGGCAGCTTCGCCAGACGACCTTCACGAACCAGGGCCTGAAGATGGTCTATGCGCGCGACCTCGGCGATCAATGCGACGACGGGTGATGTCTATGTCGCCGGAGAAGGTGTCGGGACGGCTTATGTCTTGCGCTTCAACCGACAGCTCACGACTCAACTGGGTCGCGTCATGCTCGAGGGCAATACAAGTTCACGGGCCTTCTCGGTCGCGATCAGTCAGAACACGGGCGATGTCTACGTTGGCGGCGGGACCAACTCGACGGTCTTTCCGCAGATGGCCGGAGGCGCAGACACCGTGTATGGAGGCACATTCGACGAGGGTGAAGCGGTGTTCGTGGCACGCTTCAACGCGGACCTGAGTCAACACCTGCAGTCTACCTACCTGTCCGACGTGACACCGGGTCAACAGCCCACCGTGGGCAGCAAGATGAGTCCTCTGCTGGCAGTGCATCCGGGTTCCGACGAGGTCTACGTCGCGGGATATTCGGTGCAGCAGAATCTTTCCGCCTCCGGTGGTGCGCAGCCGAGCTTTGGTGGTGGGCTGACCGATGTCGTGATCACCCGGCTCTCCCCGGATCTCCGACAGCGGCGCGGTGCCACGTACTTTGGAGGCTCGAGTGATGAAGAACTCGGCGCGATGGCGTTCACCCCGAATGGTGCGCAGCTTTACCTGACGGGCATTACGTTCTCGCGCGATATCCCCGGCACCGCCGGTGGCGTACAACAACTGCTCCGTTCGTGAACACTCCCGCCGCGTTCGTGGCGCGATTTTCCGCGTCCCTGTCGACGCTGAATCAATCCACCTATTTCACGTCGGACTACCACGTGCTTGGTATGTCCCTCGCCGTTCATCCTTCCAGTGGCGAGGTCTATTTCGGGGGCCAGTGTCGCGAAGGCATTGTCGAGACCGCGGGCGGGTTGCAGCCGGAATACGCCGGCGGCTCCACTGCATTTGGCACCGGCTGCATGGTGCGCCTGGATGCGACACTCGCTGCCAACACGGATCTGGATCCAGACGCCTTCTCGTTCACGGACCAGTTCGCGGTCGCGCCGGGCGCGGAAGTGACTTCGGCGCCCGTGCGCATCGAAGGCATCACGGTGCCGGTCGTGGCAAGCGTCATGAACGGCAGCTTCAACATCGACGGCGGCCCGTTCGATTCGACCGCGCGCGAGGTGCGTCGTGGCCAGATGATTCGCGTGCGGCATGCCGCCTCTGCGGGAACGGGTGTCGCGACGGCCAGCGTTTTCACCATCGCATCGCGCAGCGACACTTTCACATCGGTCAGCGCCTCTGGTGTCGACTCGGCGCCGAATGCGATTTCGTTGGCGGCGCGCGGCCCGGTGGCCATGAACATAGACGTTGAATCCGCGCCGCTCTCGGTGAGCGGAATCAACACGCCGGCCGCGATTTCGATCAGCAACGGTGAGTACAGTATCAATGGTGGCGATTTCACGACGGCCGCCGGGACGATCAACGGCGGACAGTCGGTTGTGGTGCGGCATCACAGTGCCAATACGGCGGGAACGCACACCGACTCAATCCTGACAATTGGTGGTGTAACCGCGAATTTCCGTAGCACCACCGACACGGTGGATTCCGCGGTGCATCCATTCCAGTTCCTCGACATTGCCAACATGACACCGGATTTCGATGCGGGGTCAGAACCCATCGTCGTCATGGGCATTACCGTCCCTGTGCCGGTCTCGGTTAGCGGCGCGGAGTGGTCCACGGACGGCATCAACTTCCAGAGCGCGCCGGGCATGGTGAGCAACCTGACGCCGATTGTCCTGCGTCGGCGCAGTGGAGCACCGGGAGTGACTGTGACTGCCACGCTGACCGTAGGTGATCAGTCGGATGACTGGGTGATGCGCCAACCGCAACCTGGCGACACGACGCCGGGCGCGTTCGCTCTTGCCACCGTGACCAATGCGGAACCGCACACCAACGTGGTCTCGAATGACATCACCATCACGGAGGTCGACGTGCCGGTATGGATCAACGTGCCGAATGGCGAATTCTTCGATCCAGTGACCGGGCTGTACCAGAACAGCGGCTATCTCTCGAACGGCGATACGACACGGTTGCGCGTACTCACGGGCAGACAGGCTGGCGCGTCGTATATCGTGTCCGTGCGCATTGGCTCCACCGATACGACCTGGGAAGTGCGCAGCGCTGGCGGCGATTCAATACCCGATGCCTTCGACTTCTCAGATCAGACCGGTGTCGCAACCGGCACCGAGGTGACTTCGAATGGGGTGACTCTCGGCGGCTTGATCGGTGACGCGACTGCGTCAGTGACGGGATGCGAACTGAGCGTCAATTTCAATGCATTCAGCGGCAGCAGTGTTCGCGTCGTGAGCGGCGACAACCTGCGGCTGCGGATGACGGCTTCTGCAACCGCCGCAACCATCGCGACCTGCACCATCGATGTCGGCGGAGTGACCGACCAATTCCGCGTCACCACGGCCAGCCTGCCCGGAGGCGGCGGCGGCGGAGGCAGCGGCTCTGGTGGCGGAGGTGGTGGCGGCGGTTCATGGGACTGGGCAAGCCTGGCTGCGCTCGGTTTACTCCTGTTGAGTCGGCTGGGCGCATTCCGCGCGCGGCGATTGGCCTGACAGTCGTCAACCCTGCGAGCGGGGCGTTTCTGGTAGCGTTACCGCCGCTGTTTTTCCGCGGGTCCAAGGCCCCGCATGCGGATGCTCGAGGGGACTGCCGGGCGCCTGTAATTCTGACCGCCGGCGGTAAGCGCCGGCGGCCAGATCTTGGCGCGCGGACTGCCACCCTCTGACGCACAACTTTCAGCGAGGGCGGATGTATCTAGGCATCGATATCGGCACGTCCAGTGTCAAGGCCGTCATCGTCGACGACAAGGACGCGGTGGTGGAGCAGGCGTCTGCGCCACTCAACGTCTCTCGCCCGCATCCGGGGTGGTCTGAGCAGAACCCGGCGGACTGGTGGAGTGCCACCCAGGCTGCCGTCAAGGCGCTGCCTGCGGCGACGCGCAAGGCCGTGAAGGCCGTGGGCCTCTCGGGCCAGATGCATGGCGCGACTTTGCTGGACGCCGCCGACAAGCCGCTACGTCCGGCAATCCTCTGGAACGATGGCCGCAGCGAGCAGCAATGCGCTGACGCTCGAGAAGACCGAGCCACGTTCGCGCCAGATCACGGGCAACATCGCCATGCCGGGCTTCACCGCGCCCAAGCTGGTGTGGGTGCGCGAGAACGAGCCCGATGTGTTCAAGCAGACCCGCTGCGTATTGTTGCCCAAGGACTACGTGCGGCTGCTGATGACGGGCGAGAAGGCCAGTGATTGCTCGGACGCGGCGGGCACCTTGTGGGTGGACGTTGCCGCGCGCCGCTGGTCGCCCGAAATGCTGGCGGCCACGGGTTTGAATGATTCGCACATGCCGCGCCTCGTCGAAGGCTCGGATGTCACTGGAAACCTGCGCAAGGAAGTGGCCGCGGACTGGGGCATGGATCCGGTGCCGGTGGCGGGCGGCGGCGGTGACAACGCCGCCGGCGCTGCAGGCATCGGTGTCATCACGCCGGGCGACGCCTTCCTGTCACTGGGGACCTCGGGCGTGTTGTTCCTGGTCACGCCGAAATTCCTGCCGAACTCCGCCAAGGCGGTGCACGCTTTCTGTCACTGCCTGCCGAATCTGTGGCACCAGATGAGTGTCATGTTGTCGGCGGCGTCCTGCGTCGACTGGGCCGTGAAGCTCACGGGCACCAAGGACGCGGCCGAGCTGCTGTCGAAAGTGGAGAAGCGCGCCCGGCTCGACGGCCCGGAGATTTTTCTCCCATATCTTTCGGGCGAACGCACGCCGCACAACGATCCGGCTGCGCGCGGAGTGCTGTTCGGCTTGAATCACGATTCCGATGCGGCCGCCATCGGCCAGGCGGTGCTCGAGGGCGTGGCCTTCGCATTCGCCGACGGCCTCGATGTGCTCATCGAGGCCGGTGCCACCATCGACAAGATCTCCGTGATCGGCGGCGGTGCGCGCTCGATGTGGTGGGGCGGGGTGTTGTCCGCGGCCCTCAAGCGGCCGCTCATCTACCGGGATGCTTCCGAAGTGGGCCCCGCCTTCGGCGCTGCTCGTCTTGCCCGGATAGCCAAAACCGCCGAACGGGCGGAGGATGTGTGCCGCCCGCCGCCCGTGCGTGTGGTGGTCGAACCCAACGAGCGTGACATTCAGCAGCTGGCGCCCAAGCGCCAGAAGTTTTCCCAGATTTATCAGGACCTTCGACCAAGATTCCGAGGAGTTTGATCATGTCGACAGCACAACCCCTTCCCGCGACCACGTCCTATTTCGGCGCGGTGCCGCCGATCAAGTTCGAGGGCCTGAAGTCGGACAATCCGCTGGCCTTCCGCTACTACAACAAGGACCAGCTGGTCCTCGGCAAGCGCATGGAAGACCTGCTGCGCCCGGCAGTTTGCTACTGGCATTCCTTCGCCTGGAACGGCCACGACATTTTCGGTGCTGGCACCTTCGATCGCCCCTGGAACGCGGGCGTGATGGACAAGGACGCCGCGTGGATGAAGATGGACGCGGCCTTCGATTTCTTCACGCGTCTCGGCGCGCCGTTCTATTGCTTCCACGACGTGGATGCGATGCCCGACGGCTTCCAACATCAAGGAGCATGTCGCGAACTTCGCGATGACCGTCGACCGACTCGAGAAGAAGCAGGCCGAGACCGGCGTGAAATTGCTGTGGGGCACGGCCAACCTGTTCTCGCATCCGCGCTTCATGGGTGGCGCCTCGACGAATCCGGATCCGGAAGTGTGGGCGTTCGCGGCCACGCAGGTGCGCCATTGCATGGACGCCACCAAGCGTCTCGGCGGCGCCAACTACGTACTGTGGGGCGGCCGCGAAGGCTACGACACGCTGCTGAACACCAATCTCAAGCGCGAGCTGGAGAACTTCGGGCGCTTCCTCAAACTGGTGGTCGAGCACAAGCACAAGATCGGCTTCAAGGGCACCATTCTCATCGAGCCCAAGCCGCACGAGCCCACCAAGCACCAGTACGACTTCGATACGGCGACCGTGTATGGCTTCCTCAAGAAAAACGGTCTCGAGAACGAAGTCAAGGTGAATATCGAGGCCAACCACGCGACGCTCGCCGGCCACAGCTTCGATCACGAAATCGCCCTGGCCGATGCGCTGGGCATCTTCGGTTCCATCGACATCAACCGTGGCGATCCGCAGAACGGCTGGGACACCGACCAGTTCCATAACGATCCGCTCGACATGACGCTGGCGATGTATCGCATCCTCAAGGCCGGCGGCTTCACCACCGGTGGCTTCAACTTCGATGCCAAGGTGCGCCGCCAGTCCATCGATCCGACCGACATGTTTTACGGCCACGTGGGTGGACTCGATCTGCTGGCGCGCACACTGCTGTCAGCCGCGGCACTCATCGAAAACGGCGGCATCGACAAGTTCGTGCAGCAGCGTTACGCGAAGTGGGATGGCGAGTTGGGCAAGAAGATCCACGCCGCCGATGCTTCGCTGGTGTCGATTTCCGATGCCGCCGTGGCCGCGAACATCAATCCCAAGCCGCAGTCGGGGCGCCAGGAAATGCTCGAGAACCTGGTGAATCGCTTCATCTGAGCAGTGCCATGCAGGTGAAACCGTTGCTGCGCATCTTTGGCGTCACGCTATTGCTCGCGGCCGCGGTGTCATGGGGCGCGGGTCCCAAGACGGCGCCGCCGACCACCAAGGTATTCACGGTCGGCGGTCTCTCCTTCTCGATGAACTGGGATTCGCGCTGGACGGTCCAGGATGCGGCGCCGGACGCGCCGGACACGGTGCTCTTCCAGACGGCGGATCCACTGCAGATGTCAGTGACGCTGTCGGTCGGACAGGTTCCCGCAGAGATCGACGCCAACGAATTCCGGGCGTTGGTCATGGACAAGACCTCCAAGGAGTTTCTCCAGCAGAGTGTCGAGAAGGAGCTGAAGGTCGAGCCCTTCGGCACGCGGCGAAATCCGCGGCTCCAGGGTCTGTGCTACCGACCGCGCGCCCAAGCCAGGTGAATACAAGTATGTTTGTCAGGGCATCCTCACGTACCACGATTCCGCCGTGATCTTCACGGTGCTGTACAACGACTCCGGCAAGGCAGATGCGAAGAAGGCGCTGGGCGCCCTCGAAGCCCTGCAATTCACGACCAGCGCCTGAACCGGCGCATACGTATGCATCTCACCCGGTGCGCGCTGACCTGAAGTAGAGTGCGCCAACTCGAATGTCCGGCGGGGGAGCAATGCGGCGATTCAATTCGTGCCTGGCCTTGTGCGCCGTGTCATGCGCGGCTCTGGGCGCCGACTATCGTGAGCGCCTGCCGGAAGACGAAATCGTCTATTTCGTGCTGCCGGACCGTTTCGAGAACGGCGATACGTCCAACGACGGCGGCGGCCTGCAGGGCGATCGTCTAACCACCGGATTCGATCCGACCCACAAGGGCTTCTACCACGGCGGAGACCTCAAGGGGCTCACGCGGCGGCTGGACTACATCCAGGGTCTCGGCGCCACCGCCATCTGGCTGGGGCCTGTCTACAAGAACAAGCCGGTGCAGGGTGGTCCGGGCGACGAGAGCGCCGGTTATCACGGCTACTGGATCACGGACTTCACCACCGTCGACCCGCACTTCGGCACCGAAAAGGACCTGCGCGCGTTCGTGGACGCGGCGCACACGCGCGGTATGAAGGTGTACCTCGATATCATCACCAATCACACCGCCGACGTGATCCAGTATCGCGAATGCGCCAACGCGCCATGTTCGTACCGTTCACGCGCCGACTATCCTTACGCGCGCAAGGGAGGGCCCGGCGGCGCAGCCATCAACGAGGGATTTGCCGGCGACGGCGTGCGCACGGTCGAGAATTTCGCGCGTCTCACCGATCCGGGTTACGCCTATACGCCGTTCGTTCCGCCGGCGGAAGCCAGTGTCAAGGTGCCCGAGTGGCTGAACTCGCCTATCTACTATCACAACCGTGGCAATTCGGATTTCTGGGGCGAAAGCTCCCTGAACGGCGACTTCGTCGGGCTCGACGACCTGATGACCGAAAACCCGCGCGTCGTGCAGGGCTTCATCGACATCTATGGCGACTGGATCGAGCGTTATCGCATCGACGGTTTCCGCATCGATACCGCGCGCCACGTGGATGCGGAATTCTGGCGGGCCTTCGTCCCGGCGATGCTCAAGCGCGCGCGTGCCAGGGGGATCCCGAACTTTCACATCTTCGGCGAAGTCGCGGCCGATGGCGTGGACGTCGCGCAGCTCGCGCGTCACACGCGTAACGACAAGCTGCCTTCGGTGCTCGACTTCGGTTTCGCGGGCGCCGTGAAACAGGTACTGGCGGAAGACGCGGGCACCGCGGTGCTGGCGCGCCTGTATGCGGACGACGTTCTCTACGAGGGCGGCGTTCCGGCGGCGCTGCGACTGCCGACATTCACCGGCAATCACGACTTCGGCCGCTTTGCATTCCTGGTGCAGAAGGCCCGCCCCGCGATGCCCGATGAGCAGGTACTGCAGCGCGTGCTGCTGGCCAACGCCATGATGCTCCTGCTGCGCGGCGTGCCCGTGGTGTATTACGGCGATGAGCAGGGTTTCGTCGGTCATGGTGTCGACCAGGCGGCACGCCAGGACATGTTCGCCAGCCAGGTCGCGAGCTACAACGACCAGGCGTTGCTGGGTTCGGCGTCGACGACGGCGCAGGCCAACTTCGATGCACTGCATCCCATCTACCGGCAGATCGCCACCCTCGCCACGTGGCGCAAGCAATACCCGGCATTGCGTCGCGGTCAGCAACTGGTGCGCGCGCAGTCGCGGGAGCCCGGGCTTTTCGCCGTGTCGCGCATCGGCGGCGATGGCCGGGAAATCCTGCTGGCATTCAATACCTCGAACGCCGCGATCACCGCGCAGGTCGAAATCGACACCGCAACGCTCGCCTTCACCGCGCTGCATGGCGAGTGTGCGATTCCGAATGCGCCGGGCACGGTCAAGGTTCGTCTGCCACCGCTGGGTTTCCTCGCGTGCGTGGAAGCGGCACCTTGAGGCGCGCGCTGGCGGCATGGGCTGCGTCGCTGCTGTTCGCGCTCCAGGCGGCCGCGCAGCAACCGAATGCGTCAGTGCGCGGCCTGGTGCGCTCACCCGACACGTCGCTGCAGGTGGCGCTGCGCGTCGACGGAGACGGGCGGCCCGAATACAGCATCGCACGCAAGGGCCGGATGATCGTCGACTGGTCGCGGCTCGGATTCATCCTCGCCGATGCGCCCAAGTTGGAGCGCAACTTCGAATTGGTCGACGTGGCACAACGCAGTTTCGACGACACCTGGGAGCAGCCCTGGGGCGAGCGCCGCTACGTGCGCAATCACGGCAACGAGATGCGCGCGACGCTGCGCGAAAAGAGCGGGCGCGAGCTCATCGTGGTGTTCCGCGTTTTCGACGATGGCGTGGGCTTCCGCTACGAGTTCCCGAAGCAGGCCGCGCTCGGCGAGGTGGGAATCGTCGAGGAGCTGACGGAGTTTGCGATCGCGGAGCCGGCCACCGCCTGGTGGATCCCTGCCGGCGAATGGAATCGTTACGAGTACCTCTACAACAAGACGCCGCTCGCCGAAGTTGGACAGGCCCACACGCCGTTGACCCTGAAGCTCGCCAGCGGCGTACACGTGGCGATCCACGAAGCGGCGCTGGTCGACTATGCCGGCATGTGGTTGCGGCGGGTCACGGGCCAGCGACTCAAGGCGGAGTTGTCGCCGTCGTCGACGGGACCCAAGGTGCGCCGCACGGCGCCATTCGTGACTCCCTGGCGCACGCTGCAGATCGCTGACGATGCGCCGGGACTGTACATGTCCGATCTCATCCTCAATCTCAACGAGCCGAACAAGCTCGGGGACGTGTCGTGGGTGAAGCCGTTCAAGTACGTGGGCATCTGGTGGAGCATGCACCTGGGCACACACACCTGGGCCTCTGGCGCGAAACACGGCGCGACCACGGCCGAGACCAGGCGCTACATCGACTTCGCCGCGCAGCACGGGTTCCGCGGCGTGCTGGTGGAGGGCTGGAACAAGGGCTGGGATGGAGACTGGTTCGCCAGAGGCGATGAATTCAGCTTCACCGAGCCGTATGCGGATTTCGACCTGGTGGCGCTGGCGGCCTACGCGAAGAAGAAGGGCGTGTTTCTCGTGGGCCATCACGAGACCGCGGGCAACGACGCGGTCTATGAGGCGCAACTCGGCGCCGCGCTCGACCTGTACCAGAAGTTAGGCATCGATTCGGTCAAGACGGGTTACGTGGCGGACGCCGGCGGAGTGCAGGCCCGCGGTGAGGACGGGCGCATCCATTTCGAGTGGCACGACGGGCAGGTGCAGGCGCGGCATCACCTGCGGGTGGTGCAGGAGGCGGCGAAGCGCCACATTGCCGTCAATCCGCACGAGCCCATCAAGGACACAGGGCTGCGCCGCACCTATCCCAACTGGGTATCGCGCGAAGGCGCGCGCGGCATGGAGTACAACGCCTGGGGCAATCCGCCGAATCCGCCCGAACACGAGGTGAACCTGGTGTTCACGCGCATGCTCGCGGGACCGATGGATTACACGCCCGGGGTGCTGAGTCTCACCGGGGCCAACGGCAAACGCATCCAGTCGACCATCGCCAGGCAGCTCGCGTTGTACGTCGTGCTCTACAGCCCGATCCAGATGGCCGCGGATCTGCCGGAGAACTATCAGCGCTTCATGGCGCCATTCCAGTTCATCAAGGATGTGCCCGTGGACTGGGCGGAGACGCGAGTGCTCAACGGCGAGGTCGGTGACTACGTCACCATGGCCCGCAAGGATCGGGCGGGTCCGGACTGGTACCTTGGAGTCATTACCGATGAAGAACCACGGACGCTGCGGACGTCACTCAGTTTCCTCGACGAGGGACGCCGCTATTACGCGACTATCTACCGCGACGGCAAGGATGCAGGTTTCGCCGGTGACCCGGCATCGATCGAAATCGAGACGCGCGCAGTCAGTCGCGAGCGACACACTGGAGTTGAAGCTCGCGCCCGGGGGCGGGCAGGCGGTGCGCTTCTCGACGCAGCGCCCACGGGGCCAACGATGAGTGTCGCCATACCGGCTACCGCCGCGGCGGCAAGTGCCGAGCGGCCGACCGTGACGTTCTGGCAGATCTGGAACATGTGTTTCGGATTCCTCGGCATCCAGTTCGGCTTCGCCCTGCAGAACGCCAACGTGAGTCGCATCTTCCAGACACTGGGCGCGGAGGTGGACGAGATCGCGGGCCTGTGGATCGCGGCGCCGCTCACCGGACTCATCGTGCAGCCCATCATCGGCTACATGTCCGACCGCACCTGGAACTGGCTGGGGCGGCGCCGGCCGTATTTCCTCGCCGGCGCCGTGTTGTCCTCGCTGGCACTGTTCTTCATGCCGTATTCGCCGACCTTGTGGGTGGCGGCCGGCATGCTCTGGGTGCTGGACGCCAGCATCAACGTTGCGATGGAGCCATTCCGTGCCTTCGTCGCCGACCAGCTGCCGCAGCGGCAACGTGCATCCGGCTATTCCATGCAGAGCTTTTTCATTGGCGTGGGCGCCGTGGCGGCGAGCCTGTTGCCGTGGGCGCTGGCCCATTTTGGCGTGAGCAACGTGGGCGACGCCGACAATGCCGTGCCCGCCACCGTGCGCTACGCGTTCAGCGCCGGGGCGCTGGTGCTGCTGGTCGCCATCCTGTGGACAGTGCTCACGACTCGTGAATATCCACCCACGACCCTGCATGGGTTCATGGATTCCACACCGCTCGCTGAAGGTGTGCAGCCGGGCAGCGCCTATCGCGCCGGAGTTCGCGGCCTTATCTGGGCGGTGATCGGCGGCCTCGGGATCATGCTGGTGTGGCAAATGGCTCTCGACCGCATGTTGTACATCCTCGCCGGCGGACTGGCCGCCTGGGGTGTGCTGCTGCTCATCAATACCGGGCTGCGCGGCGACGGGCCGTTGCCCACGCTGATTCGCGACATCGACAACATGCCGCAGCGCATGCGCGAGCTGGTGCCCGTGCAGTTCTTCTCGTGGCTGGCGTTGTTCGCGATGTGGACTCAGAGCACGCCGGCGGTGACCCAGGTTCATTTCGGCACCACCGACACCGCCAGCCTGGCCTACAACGATGGCGCGAACTGGGTCGGCGTGTTGTTCGGGGCCTACAACGGGTTTGCCGCACTCGCGGCCGTGGTCATTCCATTGATGGTGCGCCGCCTGGGAATGCGCGTCAGCCATCTCATCAATCTGTGGCTCGGCGGCGCGGGCCTGCTCTCATTCCTGTTGATACGCGATCCGGACTGGCTGCTGTTGTCGATGGTCGGCGTGGGTTTTGCGTGGGCGTCGATCCTGTCGTTGCCATACGCGTTGCTCGCCGGCAGCGTGCCATCGCGCAAGATGGGCGTGTACATGGGGATCTTCAATTTCTTCATCGTGATCCCGCAACTCGTCATCGCCGCCCTGATGGGCGCATTGCTCAAGACTTTCTTCGATGGCCAGCCCATCTACGCGCTGATGATCGGCGGCGTCAGCTTCCTGCTGGCGGGAGTGCTGGCCCTGCGCGTGAAGTAGAGTCTTTACACTTGGCGGCTATGAACCGGAAAGAATTGCTGTACATCCCGGCCGCGTTGGCCATCGGTGGCGGCATGTGGTTCGTCATGAACCTGGATCCCGTCTGGTGGCTGGCCTGGATCCTGCCAGGCCTGTTGTTCGCGATCGCCTTGCGAACCGAGGCCTGGACCGCGCGCGGCCTGGTGGCGCTGGCCGCACTGATCGGAGCATCGAGCAATCTCGGCTATTTCCTCAAGGTCATGCCGTTGTTCGCGGTGATGATCGTGCTACTGCTGCAGACACTGGTGTGGGTGTTCATCTTCGAGGCGGCGAGACGTATCGTCAAAGCCTGGGACGCCACCTGGACCGTGCTCGCACTGCCGGTGGTCAGCGTCGCTGTCGATACCTTGCTCGCGCACTTCACCCCCGACGGAAATTTCGGCAGCCTGGCGTACACCCAGGCGGAGATGCTGCCGATGGCGCAATTCGCGGCGCTGTTCGGCACGGGCGGCATCCTGTTCCTGCTGATGCTGGTGAATTCGGCACTGGCCTTTGCGCTCACCTATGGCCTGAAAATTCGCGGTGCAGCCGCTGATGTACGGCAGCACGGCGCTGGTCATCGCGCTCGCGGCGGGATTTGGCGCGTGGCGCTTGCAGAGCGAGCCCGACGGACCGTCGGTGTCCTTTGGCATCGCGTCGGTCGACGATTTCATCGCTTCTCGCGCACTCTGCAGCGTCGCGCGACGTCTGGACTCAATACGAGGCACAGGTGCAGGAGCTGGCCGGCAGCGGCGCCAAGGTCGTACTGCTGCCCGAGAAGATAGAGATACTGGCGCCACCCGACGCAGAGCAGCGCAAGAAGAGACTGGCGGAGCTGGCGCAGAAGAATCACGTCTGGCTGGTGGCCGGCTTCGGCGTGGATGACGGCAAGCAGCGGCGCAACGAAGCGTGGTGGTTCTCGCCAGATGGGCGGCTGGTCACCAACTACCTCAAGCACTTCATGGCGCCGCCGGAGCGGGAATTCGTCGCCGGCGAGGAGTTTCCGGTCAATGACATTGCCGGCGTGCGCTACGGCGTGGCCATCTGCAAGGACATGCACTTCGCCAGCCTGGGCCGCGGCTTCGGGGAGCGACGCGCGCGGGTCATGCTGATCCCGGCCTGGGATTTCGACGCGGACGCGTGGATGGCGGCCAACATGACCAAGCTGCGCGGCATCGAGAATGGCTACCTCGTGGTGCGCTCGTCACGTCAAGGCCTGCTGTCGGTTTCGGATGGATTCGGCCGCATGCTGGCGGTTGAACCAAGCGCGCGACTGCCCGGCACCACGCTGTTTGCTACGGTCACGGTGCCGGAACAGCAGGAAACTCTTTATACCCGCAGCGGCGACCTGCTCGGATGGGCCTGCGTCATTGCCGCGCCATTGATGACGGCACTGGCGCTTCGCCGCGCGCGGCGCGCGCGCATTTTTTCAGCCTGACTTGCGGATCACGAGCTTCGCCGGGATGACGCGGTTTACGATCGCCTCGCCGGTGATCTGGCTCAGCAGCGTCTCCACCAGCAATTCACCCGCGCGGCGCGTGTCCTGCATGACGGTGGTCAATGGCGGGCTGGTGACGCTTGCGGCCGGAATGTCGTCGAAACCCGTGACCGCCACCTGGCGCGGCACGTCGACGCCGGCGTCCTGCAGGGCACGCAGCGCGCCAATGGCAATGAGATCGCTCGCTGCGACGATGGCGTCGAACTCCGCACCGCGCGCCCGCAGCTCGTTGGCAGCCTGGAATCCCGACTCTTCAGTGGTGATCGCGTCGACCTGCATCGCGGATGACGTCGGCACTCTGGCCTCGATGAGCGCGCGCTCATGACCGCGATAGCGGTCGAAGAATTCCGGGTAGTGAGTGGACGCCGTGCCGAGAAAGGCAATACGGCGCCGACCGCTGGCTAACAAGTGCCGCGTGACGTCGTATCCACCCTGCATGTTGTCGCAGCCCACGGAAATTCCCGGCTGGCCGTCGAGCACCGGCCCCCAGCGCACGAAGTGTGTGCCTTGTTCGACCAGTCGTTCGAGCCGCGGTCGGTACTCTTCATAGTCGCCGTAGCCCAGCAGGATGATGCCGTCGGCCTTGCGACAGTCCTCGTAGTCCTGCTGCCAGTTCTTGGAAAATTGCTGGAATGACACCAGCAGGTCGTAACCCTGGCGCGCCGAGGCGCGCGTGATCGAGCCCAGCATCGACAGAAAAAACGGGTTGATGAGCGAATCATCGGGCGTCGGATCCTCGAACAACAGCAATGCCAGGGTGTTCGAATGCTGCGAGCGAAGGTTGGACGCGTTCTTGTCGACGCGGTAGTTCAGCTGGCGCGCGATCTCCTCGATTCGCCTGCGTGTCTCGAGACTCACCATCGGGCTGCCGCGCAACGCGCGCGAGACCGTCGGCTGACTCACGCCCGCGAGGAACGCGATGTCAAAAGATGTAGGTTTTTCGTGCATCGACCGCAGCGCAAGCGCCGCCCCCTCGAATGTTCGGCTGCGATCATGCATGGGGCGTTGTGAGAAAAGCTACTGCGACGCGCCTGGGCCAATGCGCCCAGCAAAATCAAGGCGCTGCGAGTTGAAAAAACGCTACACCATGACCCGGCAGGTTCAAGGTAGCGCTAGCAAAGCCGCCCTCGGGAAGGCCGTGTCCGCCAATGGCGTGCGTCACCTCGATGTGTGGCAGCGGCAGCGTTGCGTCCTCGGCGGACAGGTTGAATGCCGCCAGCAATGCGCCGTGGTTGTCGAAGCGACGGAAGGCGAGTACCGAGTTCGTCGCGGCGAGGAACTCGATGTCGCCGGTGATCAGCAAGGGGTGCTGCTTGCGCCACGCCAGCAGGCGACGAAAACCGTGCAAGGCCGACGTCGCCTCGCGTTCCTGCGCCGCCACCGACAATGCCAGGTGCTGATGCGGTACCGGCAGCCACGGCTTGCCGCTCGAGAAGCCACCGCTGGCGATCGAGTCCCACGGCATCGGTGTGCGGCAGCCGTCGCGCCCCTTGAACGCCGGCCAGAACGCGATGCCGTACGGATCGCGTAGCGACTCGTAGGGCACCTCCGCTTCACCGAGGCCGAGTTCCTCGCCCTGGAAGACGCACACGGAGCCGCGTAACGCGCAGATCATCGCGGTGAGCTGCGTGGCGGAATGAGGTAGATAGGGTGCACTCCGGCCCCAGCGGCTGACCACGCGCTCGACGTCGTGATTGGAAATCGTCCAGCAAGGCCAGCTCTGTGGCGCACGCTGGCGCAGCTGCTCGACCGTGGCGCGGATGTGTTGCGGCGAATTGTCGTCGCTCAGCAGCTCGAAGCTGTAGGCCATGTGCAGGCGGCCGGGTTGCGTGTACTCGGCCACCGTGGCGGTCGAGTCGTCCGAGGAGATTTCGCCGAGCGCCATCGCACCCGGGTACTCCTCGATCAACGCGTGGATCTCCTCGAGGAAGGGCAACATCTCCGGCTGCGTGTTGTTGTGCCGGTGCCATTGGAATCCGTACGGATTCTCGGCTTTGAAGCCGGTGGCCTTGCGTGAATGCGGTGGCCGTGGCGGGTTGTCGCGCAGCTTGCGGTCATGAAAGCAGAAATTGATGGCGTCGAGCCTGAGACCGTCCACGCCGCGCGCCAGCCAGAAGCGCATGTTGTCGAGCGCAGCCCGGCGCACGTCCGGGTTGTGGAAGTTCAGGTCGGGCTGGCTCTTGAGGAAGTTGTGCAGGTAGTACTGCCCGCGCCGCGGCTCCCAGGTCCATGCCACGCCGCCGAAAATCGACAACCAGTTGTTCGGCGGCGTTCCGTCGGGCCGCGCGTCGGCCCACACGTACCAGTCGGCCTTCGGATTACGTTGGCTCTGGCGGCTTTCGTGAAACCAGGCGTGCTGATCGGAAGTGTGGCTGGGGACCTGGTCGACGATCACCTTGAGCCCGAGTCCGTGTGCACGGGCTATCAGGCGGTCGAAATCTTCCAGCGTCCCGAAGATCGGATCGACGGCGCGGTAATCGGCGATGTCGTAGCCGAAATCCGCCATTGGCGATTTGTAGAAGGGTGAAACCCAGATGGCTTCGACGCCCAGCGAAGCGACGTAATCCAGCCGCTCGATGATGCCCGGCAGATCACCGATTCCGTCGCCGTTGGTGTCCAGGAAACTGCGCGGATAGATCTGGTAGATAGTTGCGCCACGCCACCAGGGGTTGGCCGGCGCCGTCGCGGGCGGGGTCAGGTGTCGGGCTGCTGTGCTCATGGAATTCTTGTGCGTCGGCAGCTTAGCGTACGAGTTTCGGTCACGCGCCTGCATACGTATTCGGCCTGAATACGTATGCGGTGTACTGTTTCCCGACGAAGTCGAGTCCTACTATCGCCGCTCGTACATCGACGCCCAGCATTGGCCGGGCTCGTTAAGCCTCGCCGACTGACCCCCTCCGTCGGCGGGGCTTATTTTTTCAGGGCGAGCGCCCACGACGGAAAACGCCGCCGAAGCGGCGCCGTCCAACAAACGAACAAGACGTCTGGGCGAGCTCGACGTTGTGTTCCGCATACGTATTCAGGCGGGACGCGAGGGTGACGCTGATATGTTGCGCCACGCTCGGGGGACGAGCGGGAGACCGGATGCGTTTGGTCCTGGATGGCGTGCGCACGCGTTGTGTGTCGCTCGTCGTGGCGCTGGCTGCGTCGATGCTGGTTGCCATGGTCATGGCGCCTGCGCGCGCGGCGGATGTCGCGCAAGCGGCGATGGCACGTCCGAGTCCCGACTGGCTGCGCGACGCTGTAATTTACGAAGTTTTCCCGCGGGCGTTTTCCAAAGAAGGAAATTTCGCGGGGGTCACCGCGCAGCTCGACCGGCTGAAGGATCTCGGGGTGACGGTCCTGTGGCTCATGCCCATTCATCCCCTGGGCGAGCTGAAGGCCAAGGGGACGATTGGCAGTCCGTACGCGGTGCGCGACTACGATGCGATCGATCCTGCCTATGGCACCCCGGACGACCTGAAGCGACTGGTGGCCGCCGCGCACCAGCGCAACATGAAGGTGTTCATCGACATAGTTGCCAATCACACGGCGTGGGATTCGGTGCTGATCGGGAAACACGCGGACTGGTACACGCACGACGCGGCGGGGCACATCGTGCCGCCGAATCCGGATTGGGTCGACGTGGCGGACCTCGACTACTCCAAAGCGGCATTGCGAAGTTACATGACGGCCATGCTGGTGCGCTGGCTGCGCGACTACCAGCTCGACGGTTTCCGATGCGACTACGCCGCCGGTGTGCCGCGCGACTTCTGGGAGTCCGTGCGCCCGGAGCTGGATCGTGCCCGTCCCGGCATCGTGCTGCTGGCCGAGGCCGACGACCCGGCGCTACTGCAGCGTGCCTTCGAAATCGACTACGCCTGGGACTTCTACCACACGGTGAGTGACGCCATTGCCGGGCAGGTGCCGGTCTCGGAGGTGCGCGCCGTGTGGGAGAAGGCGGCGTCAAAATATCCGACTGGCGCCTTGCGCCTGCGCTTCTCCGACAACCACGACCAGCTGCGCGCCTCCGGGCAATTCGGGCTGCCGGCCGCGATGACAGCCTCCGCGCTGATGTACACGCTGGACGGCGTGCCCTTGCTCTACAACGGCATGGAAGTGGGCGACAACACCGAGTCCGCCGCTCCGGCGCTGTTCGAAAAGGCACCCATCGACTGGGGCATGGCCGAACGCCGCCCGCAGATCACCCCTTACTACCGGGCGCTCGCACAGCTGCGTCGCGCGCACCCGGCACTCACGCGTGGTGCGGTGCGCTGGCTGGATAACGACGACCAGCGGCGCGTGCTGAGCTTCGAACGCGCGGGGACGGGCGAGACGCTGGTGGTGGTCATCAACCTGTCGTCGCAGCCCTACGCGGGTATTGTCAAAACCGACCCGGGCAAGTACCGGGATATCACCCCCGAGTGGCGAAGCACTGCGTCGCCGTCCCAGGCCAGGCCGAACGCTCCGGCCATCCGGGATTTGCCGGCCGTGGCGCTGGGCGCCGTGGGATTTCAAGGTTTTCAGCCGGGTGCAGCCGTGAATACGTATGCATCCGATTGCCAAGGGCCAGCCGCTGCCAACATCCTTGGACACAAGGGAATCGCGCATCGCTCGCCAACGGCTGCTCACAGAATGCCAGCCAGGTTTGCGCGTCAACAGAAAATAGTTAGGAGGGGTACCGAGTGAAAACTATCAAGGGTATGGGTGATTCCACCCGAAAGAATCAACACGGCCCGGAGCGCGACCTGCGCTCGGCCGTACGCCTGGCCATCTTGCTGGCGGCGGGCGCTGGCGTTGCACAGGCGCAGGATCAGTCCGCGGCCACGGGTGACGACGCGATCGAAGAAGTGGTCGTCAGCGGTATCCGCAAGAGCATCCAGGATTCCATCGACGTCAAGAAGTCAGACTCCTCGATCGTCGAAGCGGTATCCGCCGAGGACATCGGCAAGTTGCCGGACTCTTCGATCGCCGAGGCGGTCGCACGACTGCCCGGCATTGCGGCGCAGCGCACCAACGGGCGCGCGCAGACGCTGTCGATCCGCGGCCTGGGTCCAGACTTCACCGTCACCACTTTCAACGGCCGCGAGCAGGCGTCGACCAATGACAACCGTTCCGTGGAATTCGACCAGTACCCCTCGGAGCTCGTGAACCAGGTCAAGATCTATAAGACGCCCGACGCCGGCATGGCGTACCAGGGCATCGCGGGTACCACGGATATCCAGACCGTGCATCCGCTGGCTTACTCCGACATGAAGCTCGCGGTGGGCTACAAGCGCGAGATGAACGACCAGGAAGCCAATATTCCTGGCCTGCCGGACACCGGTGATCGCGCGAACCTCACTTATATTGACCAGTTCAATGAAAACACGGTTGGCGTGGCCCTGGGCATCGCCTACAACAAAACCCCATACCAGCAACAGACGCGCGAGCCGTGGGGGTACGCGGACTTTGGTGGCCTCCCGGCGATTGGTGGTGACAAGGATGGCGTGAAATCGTCCTTCTACGAACGCAAGGCCTTCATGGCCGTGCTCGAATTCAGGCCCAACGACAACCTGCAGATGGTGTTCGACGGCTACCACTCGGACTTCAACGAGGTGCAGACCATCCAGCGCATGGAGTACGGCACTGCGTGGAATAGCGTGACCACACTCGAGAACCCCGGGCCGGTGGAAAACGGACGCGTCCAGTCGGGCACCTTTGCAAACGTCCCATTCACGGTAATCGAGAATTACAACAATGATCGCGATGCCTCGGTCGATTCGATCGGCCTGAATACCAAGTACGCGTTCAACGACAATTGGGGCATGGAAGCGGATCTGAGCTGGTCGAAAGTCGATCGCCACGATCTGCGACTCGAGTCGACGGCCGGTAATGGGGCGGGCGCTGATCCGTTGCTGCCGCCGCAGGCCGACAACATCGGTTTCACCACGGATGCCAAGGGCGTCACTCTCTTCTCACCCACACTCGACTACAGCGACTACGACTCGGTGTTCCTGACCGATCCCGGTGCCTGGGGTGGAGGAATACGCCGTGCCGGGTTTGTCGGAGCCCCGGACATCACCGACGAGATCAAGGCCATCCGGCTGTCGGTCAATCGCAGCCTGGAAGGCTTCCTCAGCGACGTGAGCGTCGGCGTGAATTACGCCGATCGCACCAAGACCAAGGAACAGTTCCAGGGCAACCTTTGGCTGAGGGGAGACATCTCGCATGCCATCGTGCCGGAGCAATACCGCACGGGAATCGCCGATACCGCATTCTTCGGCAGTCCCCACGGCATGATCGGCTACGACGCGCTGGCCATGTGGCACGATGATTTTTGGGAGGCGATCAATTCGGTAGACGATCCGAATGCGAATGAAGGCGATCGCGTCAACAACGTCCGGAACACCTGGCAGGTCGATGAGAAGTTGACCACGGCGTACATCAAGGTGGGGGTCGATACCGAGCTTGGCAGCCTTCCGCTCCGCGGCAACATCGGTGTGCAGGCGGTACAGGCCGATCAGCTCTCGCATCTGCATCTCACCAACACGCCGATTCCGGCCGGCACCGCGGATCTTCCCATTACGATCGTCGAGGAAGGAGCGAAATACACCGACATATTGCCGAGCCTGAACCTGGCACTCGAGTTTCCGCACGACATGAAGTTGCGCTTCGGCGCCGCCATCACCGTGGCGCGACCGCGCCTGGACGAGTTGGGCGGTGGCGCCAGCTACGTCGTGACCAGCGACCAGGGCAATCCAACCATCATCGATGGCACGCCTTACTACTGGACGCGCAGCGGCGGTGGCAATCCCAAGCTCGAGCCCTGGAAGGCGAATACCTACGACCTGTCGTTCGAGAAGTATTTCGGCGACAACAGGGGCTATTTCGCCGCGGCTGCCTATTACAAGGACCTGGATACCTACATCTTCAACCAGTCGGCGGTGGAAGACTTCTCCGACGTGCCGTTGCCGGGGCCGACGAGCCCAACTGATACGTCCACGTACAACACCGCGGACGCGAATCGAGCGGGCGTGTCGACGCTCAAGACGAACGGCAAGGGTGGCTACGTGCGCGGCTTCGAGCTCACGTTGTCGCTGCCGTTCTCGCAGTTCGCGGAGGTCCTGGATGGCTTCGGCATCATCCTGAGCGGCACCAAGAACAGTTCGTCGCTCCTCATCAATGGTGAGCAGACACCGATCCCGGGCCTGTCCACCAAGATCTTCAACTCGACCATCTACTACGAGAAGTACGGCTTTTCGGCGCGGGTGAGCAACCGCTACCGCGACGAATTCGTCGGCGAGGTGCCGCAGTTCGATGCCACGCTGATTCTCCAGACCGTGAGCGCCGAGTCGCTGCTCGACGCGCAGATCGGCTACGAGATCCAGGAGGGCAGCCTCAAGGGGCTGAGCTTCAGCCTCTCGGGAACCAACCTGACCGATGAGCCGTTCGTGCTGAGCAACACCGGCACCGATCCTTACAACTTCGTCAAGTATGAGAATTACGGCGCGGTGTACGCCGTGGCGGTGAGTTACAGCTTCCAGTAGTTCTTTCCTTCGCAAATCGGGGTGGACCCCTGCCGGCCCGCACGCCGTCAGGGGTCTTTTCCTGATGGGGAGTCCCTGCGAAGCTAGGGCCGTGAAGAGCCAGGAAGTCAGGTCAGTGGTGATAGCCGGCGGCGGAACCGCCGGCTGGATGGTGGCCGCTGCGCTGGCGCGCGTGCTGGGTCCCAGGCTGACGATCACCCTGGTCGAATCCTCCGACATCGGCATCATCGGCGTCGGCGAGGCCACGATTCCGGCCATCCAGCAGTTCAACAAGCTGGTCAAGTTCGACGAGGATGAATTCCTGCGGCAGACGCAGGGGACCTTCAAGCTCGCCATCGAGTTTGTCGACTGGTACCGAGAAGGGGCAGGCCTACATGCACACCTTCGGACCGGTGGGTCGTGATCTCGCCTATATCCCATTCCACAATTACTGGATACGCGATGAGCGCACGGCGGGCTCGCTGTGGGACTACAGCCTCAACTGGCTGGCCGCGAAGCAAGCAAAATTCTCGCGCGTGGAGAACATCCCCAATACGCCGCTCTCGGGGCTCACCTGGGCCTTTCATTTCGATGCGTCGCTGTATGCCGCGTACCTGTCGCGGCTCGCGCAGAAGATGGGCGTGCGCCGGATCGATGCGAAGATCGCCGGCGCGCTGCAGACGGCGGACGGCGACGTGCGCGCCCTGAAGCTCGAGGACGGCCGCGAGCTCGCCGCGGACTTCTTCATCGATTGCAGCGGATTTCGCGGCCTGCTCATCGAGCAGACGCTCAAGACCGGCTACGAAGACTGGTCGCACTGGCTGCTCTGCGATCGCGCGCAGGCCGTGCCTACCGCTCGCACCAGCCCGCTGCTGCCCTATACACGATCGACGGCGCTGGAGGCCGGCTGGCAGTGGCGCATACCGCTGCAGCATCGCACCGGCAACGGCCACGTCTATTGCGTCAGCGCATTCACCAGTGACGAGCGCGCGCGCGAGCTGCTGCTCGCCAATCTCGACGCGCAGCCACTCGCCGATCCGCGGCTCATCAAGTTCACCACCGGCCGGCGCAAACTGCTCTGGAACCGCAACGTGGTGTGCATGGGCCTGGCGAGCGGATTTATCGAGCCGCTCGAGTCCACGGCCATTCACCTCATCCAGGTGACGATCCAGCGCCTGATCCTGCTGTTTCCGCACCATGGCGACTACGCAGCACGACGCCTGCAATTCAACCGCTCGGCGGCCGCGGAATACGAATACATCCGTGACTTCATCATCCTGCACTACTACGCCAACAACCGCGTCGGCGAACCGTTCTGGGATGCGTGCCGCAACATGTCCATTCCGGATTCACTGGCGCACAAGCATCGAACTGTTCCGCGAGACGGCGGGGATCTTCTGCGCCTCCGAGGACCTGTTCCAGCTCTCCAGCTGGCTGCAGGTGATGTGGGGGCAGGGCGTGCGGCCGCGCGGCACCCATCCCTTCGTGGAGGCCATCGCGCCGCATGATCGCGCAGGCTACCTGCGGGACCTGCGCGGCTTGTTTGCCCAGGCGGCGCAGACGCTGCCGGGCCACGCGGAGTTCATCACCCAACATTGCGCGGCGACAGCGGGCACTCGCCGATGGCGAGAGCCTGACTAGCGCTGTTATCCAGAGTGGTCAGCCTTCGGCTACCACCCGGCATTACTTCGAGCCGAAGCAGGGCTGAATGAACACCGCCGTCGTGCGCGCGGGAATCGTGAACGTGCCGGTGCTGCGCTGGAACTTCGACGTCCGCACCACCGGATCCTGCGAGAACGCCTGCACGGGATGCAGAGCAGCGGCTGCCGCTTGAACGCGGCATCGGCGAAGGTCTGCGTCTGCGGCGTGGCATTCACCAGCACCACGGCCTGGGAGGCCGGGAAGCAGAATCTTGCGTGTTCTTGATGCGCTCGACGATGAGCCCCGGGATCTGGTTCGGCCCCACGTTGTAGAAGCTCACGGCTTGCTTGATCTCATCGGCGGTGCGCAGCCGGAATAGCCCGCTGGTCTTGCGGATGACCAGCATCTCCATCATGTGACGGAAGGTTCCTTCGATGTCCTTGGCGTTGGGCTTGAGGTTGGGATCGGCGAGCGCCGGGCCCGATGATGGACCAGTCGTTCTCGTTACCTTGCGCGGGTGGCAGACCCACGCCCCAGTTGTTGGACTTCAAAGTCCAGTCGATGCGGTTGAACCAGTCGCCGGAGTTGTAGCTGTTTCGATCTGCCGACTTGGAACGCAGGATCTCATCGCCCGCCATGAAGAACGGCACGCCCTGCGACAGCGCCACGATGGACAAGCCGAGCCGGTGCATGCGCACGCGGTCGGCGCGCGGCACGTTCGTCGCCAGCTTGAGGTTCATGGCATCGAACCAGTCCGGATCGTCATGCACGCCGATGTACTGGATCGTGTCTTCGGGTTGCGCGCCGTAGGCGCCGGGCATGCCGAAGTAGTCGACCTCGCTGCCAGGCTTGGTCGCGCCGCTGCGCGTCGACGATCTCGTAGCTGCCGATGTTGCCGGCGAGCCCCAGGCGCACCAGGTCGGTGAGCCGCAACAGCTCTGTCTTCGCGTCCGCCGCCGACCCACCGAAGGTGCCGTTGGGCTCGACGTACAGGCCGGTCGCGAAGCCCTGGTCGCGACGCGGGCTGAAAGGCCCGCCGCCGCGCACGGCGTCGCGAATGCGATCGGAGAACGAGCCGATGCCGGTGCCCGCCATGTTCACCTGGATGGCGTTCTCGCCACGGCCGTTGTTGGCCATGACGCCGAAGTTCCAGCCTTCGCCGTACACATAGATGGACTTGCCATCGACGCCGTCCTTCGCCAGCGTCAGCGCGTCGAGTGCCGCGCGAACTTTCAGCATGTTGGACTTGAGGTGGAACCCCATGATGTCGAAGCGGAAACCGTCGACCTTGTACTGCTTCGCCCACAGCACGATCGAGTCGACCATGAGCTTTTCCATCATGGCGTGTTCGGAGGCCGTGTCGGCGCAGCAGCTCTCGCCGAGCACGACGCCGTCGCCATTGAGCCGGTGGTAATAGCCGGGCACCAGCTTGTCGAGAATGGAGTTGGGGTTCTGGCCGGCAGAGTTGGTGTGGTTGTAGACCACATCCATGACCACGCGCAGGCCGCTCTGGCTGAGCGACTGCACCATCTGGCGAAACTCGAGAATGCGCGCGGAACCGTCGGCATCGGTCGCGTAGCTGCCCTCGGGCACGTTGTAGTGCAGCGGGTCGTAGCCCCAGTTGAAGGCATCGCGGTCCGCGGTCGCCGCGACCAGCGCCTGCTGCTCGGAGGAGTCGGCTGGCAGTGCCGCGAGCGTCGTCGAACGAGGGCGACTGCCACGTGGACTTGTCTTCGTTGGTGGTCGCGAAGTCGAACGACGGCAGCAGGTGCACGTGCGTGACACCTGCCAGACCCAGGAGTCGCCAGATGCTTCATGCCATCCGAGCGCTTCTGCGTGAACGCCGCGTAGGTGCCCCGCTTGCTCCGCCGGAACCGTCGCATCGGTGGCGCTGAAGTCGCGCACGTGCAGTTCGTACAGCACGATGTCCTCGGGCGCGGCCAGTCTCGGTTTCGCCAGGGCCTGCCAGCCGCGAGGTTGGAGATCCTGGTCATCGAGCGAGACGATGTGGCTGCGCGTGCTGTTGCGCGCCAGCGAGACCGAGTACGGATCGGTGACCACATTGGTCTCGACCTTGTTGGTGCTGCGAACGAAAACTTGCGCTTCGTACAGGTAGTACTTGCCGTAGAGGCTGCCTGCCGCTGTAACTCCAGATGCCGCTCGCGGGATCGAGCGTCATCGGGTGAGTCGTGTAATCAGGGCTATTCGAGTCGGCGAACACGCGCACTTTCATGTCGCGCGCGGTCGGCGCCCACACGCGCAGCGTCGTCTGTCCGTGCTTGAAGCTGGGTCCCAGCGTGACCGGCCCTGCCTGGGCCGAATACAGGTCATCGAGAACGCCGGGTATTTGCAGCCCGGTGGCATCGACGCCCTGGCCGGCGCGCACGGCGCCGATCGCCAGCTGACCTTTCAGGCTCTGCGCGGCCGCCGCGACCGCCTCGGGCGGCAGCTTGAATGCCGCGAGGTTCGCAAGATGCGGGAAGCGCGCCTTGAGCGCGGCGGAGAGTCCCGCCGGGTCGTGCACCAGCGTCCAGGAATGTGAGTTCGGCCCTGCGACGATGCCGGGACCATCGAGTGTGAGCGCGCCGTCCGGATCGGCGAACAGACGGACCACGGTATCGGTGGGCACGTTCCAGGCAATGGTGTCGGCCGACAGCCAGTACGCCTGCGCCTTGGTGAGGTCGCCGCGGATGCCCCCGACAATGATCCGCAGATCCTTGGTGGTGGAGTTCCATTGGAACGCCACTTCCATGTCATTGGCCGGCACCGTGAACGCGATGTTCGGACCGTTTTGCACGCCACCCGCGCCATAGTTCACGTCCCAGTTGCCATTGAGCGCGACCTTGGCTTCGTAGGAGCCGGCCGGGAATGGCGCTGGTGCTGAAACTGTAGATGCCGTGCCCTGGATGTCCTGCAGCCAGGAGCGGAAGCAGGCCGGATCCCAATCGCCGCTGCAGCCGAGCTCGCTTTGGAAGCTGCCGGGCACGGTCGCGATGATGGAGCTGACGTTCTCGGTGACCCAGTGGGTCTTGTGGTCGTAATAGAAGCGTGACGCTTTGCGGCGAGGCGGTGGTGGTCAACGGAATGTTCGGGCCGTTCTGCAGCGCATGCAGGCCGTAGTTGACGTCCCAGGAGCCGTTGAGCGCCACCTTGTACTCGTAAGCAGCGGCCGGCGTGATGCTGAAGGTGTTCCTCCAGATGTCACCGTTCGCGTCGTACACCAGTTGTGTGGCAGGGCAGGCCGGATCCCAGTCACCGGCACAGCCGGTTTCCGATTGATAGTTGCCCGGGATGCCCACCGAGGTCGGGGCTTGCGCGGACACGTCCAGGACGCGGCAGCCCAGCAGTGCGAGGGCGAACGGCATGACGGCGCGAACGCGCCAGTTCTGTGAACCCATGTGCGGTCTCCCTAGCTACGAGAGAGCGACGCTAAGCGAGATGCCCGGCTGGCTGCTTACGAATACGTATGCAGCGGGCAATGGAGACTGTCGGTATTGCCTTACGTGGCCAGCGCGCCGGCCTGCTTGAGGAATTCACGGTGAGGTATTGCGCCGCGTGCGATGGTCGCAATGTCGGCGCGCACCCGGCGCGCAATATCGTCCAGCTCATTCAGTGGCAACAGATCGGTCAACGGATCCCAGGACCCGGGTTCAATGCCCAGATTGCCGTACATGCACAGCCAGCTCTGCTGGAAGAAACTCTCGGAATCGAATATTCGAATGAGACCGCGCTCGCGATACATGTCGAGTTTGCGTGAAAGTGAGTCCGGCAGCGGCATTTCCCGGCAGTAGCGCCATAAATCTTCCTTGCCATGGCCCGACTGCCGGCCATTGGCGCTGTAGTGCAGGATGATGAAATCGCGGATGCGTTCGTACTCGGTGATCGAAAGGCGGTTGTATTCGTCGACGACCGAGGGTGCGATCGACTCGTTCGGCCAGAAGGTCAGCAGCTTGTCGATGCCCATCTGGATGAGCGAGATGCTGGTGGATTCGAGCGGTTCGAGAAATCCCGCCGACAGGCCGATCGCCACGCAGTTGCCGATCCAGAAGCGGCGCACGTGACCGGCGCGGAAACGCACCAGGTTGGGTTCGCCGAAAACTTTTCCCTCGAGCTGCCCGTGAAGCGTCGCCAGGGCCTGTTCGTCGCTGATGTGATCCGAGGAGTACACATAGCCGTTGCCGACGCGCGTTCGCAGCGGAATGCGCCAGGCCCAGCCGGCGTCCAGTGCCCGGGAACGCGTGTAGGGCGCAATCGAACTGGCATCGGCGTGCGCACAGGGCAATGCGACTGCCCGGTCGCACATCAGCCAATGCCGCCAGTCGACGAACCCTGCCTGCAACGCCTTCTCGATGAGCAGTCGATGAAAGCCACTGCAATCGATGTACAGCGAGGCCTCGAGCGTCTCGCCGGAATCGAGGCGCACACCGCGGATGGTTTCAGTCTCGCCGTCGCGCAGGACTTCGGACACGCGCGCGTCGATGCGCCGCACACCGCGGGCCTCGGCGAACGTGCGCAGGAACGTGGCGAACTGGGACGCGTCGAAATGCACCGCCCAGTCGAAATGTTCGAATTCGACGCGCGGGTTGTCGGGAGGTTCCACCATGCGACCGGCGCGCGCCAGCTGCGCGCCCAGGGAGTATTCGTCCAGCGTCCCGGCATCGCCATGCGCGCGCAGGCGATTCCAGATGTCGTGGAAGGCCACCGGGCCAGCCTCGAGCCCATATCGCCCGAAGGGGTGCATGAAGGAGTGTCCTTCCTGCTTCCAGCCGTCGAACTCGATGGCCAGCTTGATGGTGCCGTTGGTGGCCTTCATCACTTCGAAGGCATTGAGGTTCAACGACTGGAAATAACGCCGGATCGCGGGCACCGTCGCCTCGCCGACACCGATGGTGCCCACCGCGGATGACTCGACCAGCGTGATCGAGACCCCGAGCCGCTGCAGCCGATGGGCCAGCGACGCGGCCGTCATCCAGCCGGCGGTGCCGCCCCCGATGATGAGTACAGAACGAACTGGCTGCGAAGCGAATTTCACCACGAAGATGTTTGCATGCCCGCGGCGAGGAATCCATTCTTGAATACGTATGCGCTACTTCTGCGCCGCCACCGAGTAGAGCACCTGCGTGTTGCGCGTCTTGAGGAAATCCTCGAGCGACTGGCCGCGCATGGCGGCATAGATGTGCAGGTTGGTGGTGCCGACCACGGCGCCTAACTTCTCCAGCAGGAAGAAGATGGCGCCATAGTGCATCAATGCGCGCCAGTCGCGCGCGCGCAGCATGGCGCGCTCTTCCTGGCTGAGCCCGGCCTCTTCGAACAGCGCCTCGGGTGTCTTCGAGGAAGCGCCGGCGTCGCTCGGGTTGCAGCAGCGAATGCAGGAACGAATTCAGGCGGTACGCCTTGACGCTGCGATCCAGCGTGAACGGGTAGGTGCCCGGGAGTTTCTCGAGCCCGTCCCACTCGTGCTGGATGCGCGCACGGTAAGCCGCCAGTGACTCCCCATCTGATTCAGCGGAATCGTTTTCGAAGATGACTGTCGCGATGGGCGTCATCGAAGGCAGGTAATAAGCCTGGTGCAGCTTCTTCACCTTCGGTGCGAGCGCACCGCGCATCACCAGCCACATGATGACCTCGGAGCCCTCCATGCCACCCCTGGTGGCGTAATCGGCAATGGTGAGCTCGGTGAGCTTCTCCGGATCCTTCTCGAGCAACTCGAGGAACTCCATGTCCCATGGAGTGTTGTTGAACCCGGCGCGTTCTCCCTGGATCTGGTGCGAGAGTCCGCCGGTGCCGACGATGGCCACCTTGATGTCCTCGGGAAAACTCTCGATGGCCTTGCGCAACGAGCGGCCCAGCTTGAAGCAACGGCGCGCGGAAGGAATCGGCAGCTGCAACACCCCCACTTGCAGCGGCACGATGGCGCCGGGCCACTCCTTCTCATGCGGCCACAACAACGACAGCGGCGAGAAGCAGCCGTGATCCAGGCCCTTCTCCTGGAAGAACGACAGATCGAATTCATCCGCGGCAAGACCGTTGGCCACGTGACGCGCGAGGGCGGGATGACCCTTGATGGGCGGAAGATTGCGCGCCCCGCCACCTTCATCGGCGACCCAGTACTTTTCGCCAACGCCCAGCGTGAAATGCGAATAATGGTCGAAGAAAAACGAGGTGATGTGGTCGTTGTAGATGAAGAACAGCACGTCGGGACGCTTCTCGGCGAGCCATTGCTTGACCGGTTCGTAACCGGCGAAGATGGGCGCCCACACCGGATCCTGCTGCTTCTTCGCGTCGAGCGCGAAGCCGATGGTGGGCGTGTGTGAGGTGGCAATACCCCCGACAATAGTGGCCATGAATCGCTCCGGAATCATTTGGAGATACGCGGCAAGGTTACCGCCTGCGGGGCTTTTGGCCTGCCCGCGAGCGAATGAAATTTCGAGTACGCATAGTCGAATTCCGGGTCGAGTCGCGGGCTCCGCGCTGGGGCAACATCGCGCACCATGCAGAAGGTTCCCGTTCAGAAAGTACTCGTGACGGCCGGCGCCGCCGGCATTGGGCGAGAGATCGCGCTGGCTTTCGTCAAGGCGGGCGCCCGCGTGCACGTGGTCGATGTGGACGCGGCGGGGCTGAACGCGCTGCGCGCCGATTCACTGGCCATTTCCACCGAGGTGTGTGACCTGGCGGATTTCGCCGCCATTGAAAAGGTGATCCCGCAGGCGATCGAGGCTCTCGGCGGTCTCGATGTACTGGTCAATAATGCCGGTATCGCCGGACCCACCGCGCTGGTGGAAAACTACGATCCGCGCGAATGGGACCGCGTCATGCAAGTGAACCTGGGTGCCACGTTCAACGTGACGCGGCTGGCGATCCCGCACCTGCGGAAATCTGCCGCCGGCTGCATCATCAACATGTCCTCCGCCGCGGGCCGTCTCGGCTATCCGCAACGCAGCGCCTACGCCGCCAGCAAATGGGGAATCATCGGCTTCACGAAAACACTCGCGATGGAACTGGGTGCGCATGGCATTCGCGCCAATGCCATCCTGCCGGGCGCGGTGGCCGGTCCGCGCATGGAGCGCGTGCTGGAAGGGCGCGCCTCTACGAGCGGCCGGACCCTCGAGCAGGAGCGCGTCAGCGCGCTCGCGAATCAATCACTCAAATATTTCACCGAACCCGGCGAGATCGCGGCGCTGGCGTTGTTCCTGGCATCGGATGCAGCCAAGACCATCTCGGGTCAGGCACTATCAATCGACGGTGACATGCACCGCTCAGCCTAGCAGCCTGCTTGCCTCAGAACGGGTAGTGGCGCGGAGTGGTCTGCACCGTGATCCAGCGCAGCTCCGTGAAGGCATCGACGCCGGCCTTGCCGCCGAAGCGGCCATAACCTGAGCCCTTCACGCCGCCGAACGGCATCTGCGCCTCGTCGGCGACCGTGGGTCCGTTGATGTGGCAAATGCCGCTGTCAATGCGCTTGGCGAGCGCGAGGCCACGCGCGATGTCGCGTGTGAAAATCGCGGCGGACAATCCGTACTCGGTGTCATTGGCAAGTGTGATGGCTTCGTCCGCGTCCTTGACACGCGTGATGGAAACCTGCGGGGCGAAGGATTCCTCGCGGAACAGCGCCATCGCCGGTGTCACGTGATCGACCACCACGCCTTTCACGACGGTGCCATTCCCACCTACTGCCGCGAGATCACCGCCGGTGAGCACTTTCGCGCCCTGCTTGACCGCGTCGCCCACCAGGCGCTGCAGTCGATCGATGGTGGGCTTGCCGACCACCGATCCAATGACGAATTCCCCTTCCAGCGGATTTCCGACCGGCAGGGCGGCGACGCGTTTGGCGAGCCGCGCCGCGAAATCATCCGCGACCTTCGCGTCGACGATCACGCGTTCGGTCGACATGCAGATCTGCCCGGCGTTGGCATACGCGCCGAAGACGGTGGCATTCACCGCGGCGTCGAGGTCGGCGTCATCGAGCACCACGAGAGGCGCCTTGCCGCCCAGTTCCAGCAGGATGGGCTTGAGATACTTCGCCGCCACCTGGGCTAACAACTTGCCCACACGCGTGGAGCCGGTGAAGTTCACGCGTTTCACCGCCGGATGTGCGATGACCGCTTCGCTGACCGTGCCGGCCTCCTTGATGTCGGTATGAAGCACGTTGATCACGCCATCGCCCAACCCGGCTTCGATCAAGGTCTGACCAATGAGCTGATGCGTCTGCGGGCAGACTTCAGAGGATTTGAAGATCACCGTGTTGCCGCAAGCCAGCGGCATCGCGATGGCGCGCACCCCGAGGATCACCGGCGCATTCCAGGGCGCGATGCCGAACACCACCCCGACCGGCTGGCGATGCGCCATCGCCAGGTTGCCGGGCACGTCGGAGGGAACGACTTCTCCCGACACCTGCGTGGTCATCGACGCGGCTTCGCGCAGCATCGAGGCGGCAAAGTGCACGTTGAAATGTCCCCAGCCGGCGGTTGAACCAGTTTCGTCGCGCACCGCCGCGGCGAATTCGGCCGCACGCGCTTCGAGCAGGTCAGCGGCCTTGTTGAGTTTGGCCCGGCGGGCGCCGGGACCCTGGGCCGACCATGCGGGGAACGCGGCCTGGGCGGCCGCGACGGCGGCCAGTGCGTCATCGACGGAAGCTGCTGCGGCTCGTGTCACGACATTGCCGCTCACCGGATTGCGCCGTTCGAAGGTGGCGCCACTGCGTGCGGCTTGCGGCTTGCCGCCGATCAGCAAATTCACGTCGTACATGACATGTCTCCGTATCTCTGGCTCGTTTCTCTGGCCGTCATTGCCGGAAAAAAGGCTAGCGCTAATAGGGTGTTCCGGGCTTTCTCTGCAGATCGATTTCAAGCTCGTCGATAGTCGAGCCCGCGGCCGCTTGGCCGTGGAGATGTATACAGGGCAGAAATCGGTCTGCATTCTTGTCTGATACTGAAAAAGAACCAAGAGGGGTCTATGAGCATAAATCGCGTTGCATTCGCGGCGAGCATTGCGGCTGCGCTCGTGGTGGCGAGCTGCAGCAAGCAACCTGAACCGGCACCGGTCGCAACGCCGAAACCGACGGCGTTGATCGACGCGGCGCGGCTCACTGCCCCGGCCGACGGCGAATGGCTGTCATATGGCCGGACCTACGACGAGCAGCGCTTCAGTCCGCTGGACAAGCTCGACTCCGGCAATGTCGGGCAGCTTAGGCTAGCCTGGAGCTACGACCTGGACACCGCGCACCGCGTGCAGGAATCCACGCCGCTGGTGATCGACGGGGTCATGTACGTGACCAGCGCCTGGAGCAAGCTGTTTGCCCTGGATGCAAAGTCGGGCAAGGAGATCTGGCGCTTCGATCCCAAGGTTCCGGGCGAAGTGGGGGTCAAGGCCTGCTGCGATGTCGGCAACCGTGGTGTCGCCGCCTGGAACGGCAAGACTATTCCTGGGAACGCTCGACGGCCGACTGATCGCGCTCGACGCTGCCACCGGCAAACAACTTTGGGAAGTCATGACCGTTCCGGTGGGGCAGAACTACACCATCACCGGCGCGCCACGCATCTTCGAAGGCAAGGTGATCATCGGCAATGGCGGTGCCGAACTCGGCGCACGGGGTTTCGTCACGGCCTACGATGCCGAGAGCGGCAAGCAGCTGTGGCGCTTCTACACGGTGCCGGGCGATCCCTCGCAACCCTTCGAGAGCCCGGCGCTCGAGAAGGCCGCCAAGACCTGGAAGGGTGAATGGTGGAAGTTTGGCGGCGGCGGAACGGTGTGGGATTCCATCGTCTATGACCCCAAGCTGCGTCTCATCTATATCGGTGTGGGTAACGGCAGCCCCTGGAACCAGGCGCTGCGCAGCCCGGGCGGCGGCGACAATCTGTACCTGTCGTCCATCGTGGCGCTCAAGGCGGACACCGGCGAATACGTCTGGCATTTCCAGACCACGCCCGGCGAGACGTGGGACTACACCGCGACGCAGCCCATCATTCTGGCGGACCTGGAGATCGGCGGAAAGCCGCGCCAGGTGCTCATGCAGGCGCCGAAAAACGGCTTCTTCTACGTGCTCGATCGCGCAACCGGCGAATTCATCTCCGGCGCGCCGTATTCCTTCGTGAACTGGGCCAAGGGCCTGGATCCCGAAGACCGGCCGTCCGATCGAAAACCGTGAAGCACGCTACGACAAGTCGGGCAAGCCGGCCGTAGTGGTTCCCGGTCCCGGCGGTGCGCACAACTGGCATTCGATGAGTTTCAGTCCGGTGACCAGGCTCGCGTACTTCCCCGTGATCGAGGCTGGCTTCGCCTTCATCCCGGTCGCGAAGATGAAACCCAACACGATTGGCTGGAATACCGGCATCGATCTCAACGCCGGCAGTCTGCCCACCGACCCGAAGGTGCTGGCAGGCATCAAGCAGCAACTGAAAGGCCATCTGGTCGCCTGGGATCCGGTGGCGCAGAAAGAAGTCTGGCGCGCGCAATTCGAATTATCCATGGAACGGCGGGACGCTCGTGACCGCGGGCAATCTCGTGTTTCATGGCAACGCGATGGGCGAGATCGTCGCCTATCGCGCCACCGATGGGCAGAAACTCTGGTCCGCGCCGACGCAGGCCGGCGTGGTGGCGGCACCGATCACCTACACGATCGATGGCGAGCAGTACGTGGCCATCGAAGTGGGTTGGGGCGGTGCCTTCGGCCTGGCCGCGGGCGAACTGGCACGCGATGCGCACCTGGCATCGAACATTCCGCGCGTGCTGGTGTTCAAGGTTGGCGGCGAAGCGAAGCTCCCCGAGATTCCGGCGAGCAGCCGGCGGCCGCGGAGCCGCCGCCGGAAATCGGTGACGAGGCCACGTGGACCGCGGGCAAGGCGGTGTATCACTACAACTGCGGCGTCTGCCACGGTGATTCGGCCGTGAGCAGTGGTGTGATTCCCGATTTGCGCCTTTCGCCCATCACGCGTGACGCGACTGCCTGGGATCATATTGTGCGCGGCGGTGAACGCTCCGCGCGCGGCATGGTGTCGTTCGCGGCGGAAGTATCGGCCGAGGACAGTGAAAAAGTGCGGGCGTATGTGATACACCGTGCGCATGAAGTCAGGAAGATCGAGCTGGCTGCGCCCGCGCCGGCCGCTCCCACCAGCGCTCCGCCGCCGGCGGCGCCCAAATGAATCCGTGGCCGGCGAAGTAGTTAGGGAACTGCGCGATGCGTCGTAGGACCCTGCGTGCGGATGGTTGGCGCCACGCTGGGTCTCGTGGCGTTGCTGCTCGGCGGCTCCGCCATGGCGGCGGAGCCGCAGAAGCCATCTGCCGGTGTTGGTGGCGAAGGTGCTCAAGGTCAACGACGGGGATTCCATCCAGATCGATCTGCCCTCGGGACATGCGCGCGTGCGCCTGGCGGCCATCGATACGCCGGAATACGACCAGCCCTATGGTTCACAGGCCTCGGCGGCTTTGAAGGCGATGCTGCCAGTCGGATCCACCGTGGAGCTCGAGGTCGAAACCCAGGACGCGTTCAATCGAATCGTCGCGATCGTGTGGCTGGTGGCGAACGGCAATCGCACCAACCTCAATGAGGCCATGCTGCGCGACGGCCACGCGTGGGCCTACCGGCGTTACATGAAGAATCCGCGGTTTTGCGATTTCGAGCAGGAAGCACGCGCACGCAAGGCGGGCCTGTGGGCACAACCGGTCAGCGACTGGGTGTATCCGCCAGAATGGCGTTACCTCAAGGACGGTGAGATCCGCGTCCTGCCGACGCCGTACGAGGAAACGCGCGAGACATGCCTCGCCGTGCTCGGACTCGCCGGCAAGGGCAGCTACACACCCCCGAAATAAATGGGGACACTCCCTATTTTCTTCTCGAGAAAATGAGGAATGTCCCCATTTACGCCAGCATTTTCTTGGCGGACTCCACGCTCGTCGCGCGCTCCTCGGCGGTGGGCGGCGGTGGCACGGCACGTCCTTTTTGCACGGCTGGGCGCGCACCCACCAGATCCAGCCAGCGTTTGAGTCCGGGCAGGCCGTCGATGCTGACGCCTGACCACTCATGGCCGGCGACCCAGCACCACAGCGCGATGTCGGCGATGGAGTACTCGCTGCCTGTGATGTAGGGATGGTCCTTGAGCTGGCGCTCCATCACTTCGAACAGCCGCCGCGCCTCGCGCTGGTAGCGTTCGATGGCGTAAGGAATCTTCTCCGGCGCGTAGCGGAAGAACACGTTCGCCTGGCCCATCATCGGACCCACTCCACCCATCTGGAACATGAGCCACTGGATCACGCGCGAGCGTGCCTTGGGTTCGGTGGGCAGCAGCTTGCCGGTCTTTTCGGCGAGGTAGACGAGAATGGCGCCGGACTCGAATACCGCAAAGTCACCGTTGTCGTGATCGATGATCGCCGGGACGCGCCCGTTCGGGTTGATCTTCAGGAACCATTCCTCTTTCTGTTCGAGTTTGCCGAGCGATATGGGTCGAACCGTGTAGGGCAGGCCCAATTCTTCGAGCGCGACCGAAACCTTCCATCCGTTCGGTGTGGCGGCGGTGAACAGTTCGATCATGGCTCCTTCCTCACAACCTGGAATTCGGGAAACAAGTACACGCCGCTCAGCGCGCGAAAGTCAACGCGCGCCTTATGAACATTCGCTCTTTGACGATATCGATCGCGCTGGTTTGCGCTAGATTGCGCCGGTGGAATTTCTCGCAGCCCATTGGCGACTCGCGGCGGTCGCCGCGCTCTTTTTCATAGGTATCGTCTTGCGCCGCGTCGGGTGGTTCGGCGAGCAGCAGGGACGAGCGCTGCTCGGTTTCGTGTTCAACATCGGACTGCCCATCCTGATTTTCGGCGCGCTCGCCGGCGTGCCGCTGGCGCGCGAGCACGCGCTGCTGCCGGTGGCGGCCATCTGCATATCGCTCGCCGGCTGGGGCGCGGCCGCGTTTGTCGCGCGACGCTTTGGATTGCCCAGGACCGGCGAAGGCGCCATGGCGCTGTGCGCCATGTCGCTCAACAATTCCATGATCTATCCGTTCGCAGCAATGAGCCTGGGTGCTGCGGCCTTCTCCCAGCTGGTCATGTTCGACATGGGACACGCACTGCTGGTCTGGACTGTCACGACCGTCGTGGCCTGCAAGTACGGCGGGCACGCCGATGACATCCGCGTGCTCCTGCGGCGCACGTTGTTTGCACCACCCTTGTGGGTGTTGTTCATCGCGCTGGGACTGAATCTGGGTGACGCTCCGATTCCGCGCGACTTGCTCCACAAGGTGCTGGTGGTCGGCCAGGTCCTGATGCTGTTGGTGCCGCTTGCAATGGGACTGTTGGTCAGCGCGCGCGGCCTGCGCCGTCCCGAGGTAATCACCGCCGTCGCGCTGCGCTCGGGATTCGGCGTATTGGTGGGCCTCGCGCTGGTGGCAGCCTTCGGCCTTTCGGGCACGGCCGCGGCCATCGCGCTGATAGGCTCGGCGGCCCCGATTGGTTTCACTGCCGTGGTGTTGTCGGCGCGCGAAGGGCTGGACCTCGACCTCGCGGCGAGCGCGGCGGCAATATCGGTGTTCCTCGGCTCGGTGTGGATTCCGCTGGCGATGATGTTCATTCCACGTTGAGTCCCCGTGCCGCAGCGCCAGTAGAGTAGGGAACATGTACACGACGAGCGCAGCCATCCTGGAAGCCCTGGTCGAGGCGGGCGTCGAATACCTGTTCGCGAACTTCGGCAGCGATCATCCCGGATTGATCGAGGCCATCGCCGCGGCACGTGCCGCGAACCAACCTTGTCCGAAGGTAATTACCGCACCCACGGAAATGGTCGCCATGTCCGCGGCGCATGGATTCGCGCAGGTGCGCGGGCGCGCACAGGCCGTGCTGGTGCACGTCGACTGCGGCACGCAGGCGCTCGGTGGCGCCGTGCACAACGCGGCCAAGGGGCGGGTGCCCGTGCTGATCATCGCCGGCATGTCCCCTGCCACCCAGGAAGGCGAAGCGCGCGGCAGCCGCAACGAGTTCATCCAGTGGATCCAGGACGTGCCCGACCAGCGCGGCCTGGTGCGTGGTTACGTACGCTATGAAAACGAAATCCGCGTCGGGGCGAATGCCCGACAGATCGTTCACCGCGCGCTGCAGTTCGCGCACAGCGCGCCGTGCGGCCCGGTGTATGTGACGGCGACCCGCGAAGTACTCGAAGGCGAAGTGCCGCGTGTGAGTATCGACATGGCCCGGTGGCAGCCGCTGGCGCCGAGCGGCCTGAACCCCGACGCCGCGCGGGAGATCGCCGGCGCACTCGCTGGCGCGGAACGCCCGCTCATCGTGACCTCCTATGCGGGGAGGTCGACAGCCGCAGTGCAGGAGCTCGTCGCGCTCGCCGAACACTGGGGCGTGGGTGTGATCGAGTCCGTTCCCAATCACATGAATTTTCCGACCACACACCCGTGTTACCTGGGCGTGCAGTGGAACGAGCGCCGGCAGAACGAAGCGCTGGCGCGTGCGGACGTCGTGCTGGTCATCGACAGCGATGTGCCGTGGATCAGTGCGGTCAACCGGCCGCGCGCGGAGGCGCGGATCTTCCACATCGATGCGGATCCACTCAAGACCCAGATGCCCCTGTGGTACATCGGCGCGACGCTGCAATGCCAGGCGGACGCCGCACTGGCATTGCGACAAATCCGCGCCGCCCTCGATGCATTCGATCCCGATCCGGAGCGAATTGCCCGGCGCCGGCAACAACTTGCAGTTGACCATGCCTCCTGGGATGCGGGCGTGGGTGAACGCGAGCAGCCAGCGTGAGGCGCTCACCGCCGAGTACCTGGTCGCGTGCATTCGCGATGCGGTGGGCGAAGAGGCGATCGTGGTGAGCGAATCCGTCACCAACTTTCACGTGGTGTCGCAACACATGCGGCGCACGCGGCCTGGGACGCTGTTCTCCAGCGGTGGCGGTTCGCTGGGCTACAACGGCGGCGCGGCTTTCGGCGTGAAGCTGGCAAAGCCCGATTCGTTGGTGGTCGCCATCTGCGGTGATGGCTCGTACCTGTTCTCACAACCCTCGACCGTGCACTGGCTGGCACGCGCCTACCAGGCGCCGTTCCTGCACGTGGTGCTCAACAACGGCGGCTGGCGCGCACCGCGCCAGGCGGTGCTCAGCGTGTATCCGGATGGCCTCGCGGCGCGGGCGCCGAATATCGACATCCATTTTCCGGACCCGCCGGACTACGCCGGCATCGCCGCGGCCGCCGGCGGCGCGCACCCGGAAGTCGTACGCAGCGTCGCGCAGGTCAAGCCGGCCCTCGAGCGGGCCCTGCAGGCGGTGCTGCGCGAACGTCGCGCGGCAGTCATCGACGCGCACGTCGCCTGACTAGTTCGAGTAGTTCTGATTTTGCCTGCTGGCCGTGCCCTGCTGGGCACGCGCGTGACTTGAATGGAAAACCAGCATCGCCGCAATCGAGAGACTCAGGGCGGCAAGCAGCAGCCGAAGCAGCGGGCTGAGATTCATGAACTACCTCCGGGCGGGAGGTGGATAGTCGAATGCGCGCGATTGCGCCCGTATCGGACTTTGGTCTACGCCGGCTTGATGCCAAACAGACGCTCGGCGTTGGTCTGGAAATACTTCTTCTTGTCTGACGCCGACATGGGGAGTTCATCGGATACCGTGACCTCCGATGGGAGGAATTGGTAGGGATAATCCATGGCGTACAGCGTGTGCTCCGGCCCCATGACCTGGTGGCATAACATGATCGCGGGCGCCCAGGCGACGCCGCTGTTGGTCACGTAGACGTTCTCGCGCAGGTATTCCCCGGGCGTGCGCTTGAGCTTGCGCATGTGCGGATGGCGATTCGCGCGCGTCGCGGCGGCATGCATGTAGTCGATGCGATACAGCCAGAAGGGCAGTGCCTCGCCGCAGTGGCCGATCACGAATTTCAGCTTCGGAAACTCGTCGAACGCGCCGGAGATGATGATGCGAAGCATGTGCAGGCCGGTCTCGGCCTGGAAGCCGAACACCGCGCCGTCGAGTCCGACCTCGAGATAGGGCTGGATCATGTCGCGCGGCGGTGCGTTGGGATGCAGGTAGATAGGGACGTCGAGCGCTTCGGCGGCGGCGAAGATGTCCCAGAACTTCGGGTCGTCGAGCCGCTCGCCCATGGTGTGTGAATTCATGATCACGCCCTTGAGTCCGAGCTTGCCCACGCCGCGTTCGATTTCCTTTGCCGCGGCTTTCGGGTCCTGCGGCGCGGCGGCCGCGAGTCCGACGTAGCGCGTCGGGTATCTGCGGATGGCCTCGGCCAGTTCGTCATTGCTCGACGCGGCGAGGGCGCTGGCGGTGGCGGCGTCGAACACCTGCACGCCCGGCGAAGTCAGCGACAACACCTGCATGTCGATGCCGCTGGCATCCATGTCGGCGATGCGGTTCGGCCCGAGATCCTGCAGGCGATCGACGATGAAGCGCGCGCGTTCGCTCTGACTCTCGAGATAGAAACCCCACAGGCTGCGGAATCCCGGGTCGTCGTAGCCGTCGGCCAGCAGCTTGCGAAACAGGGCGATCTGGTCGCGCGTGGCGAACGCTTCCTCGGTGGCGATGCGCTTGTAATCCCTCATGGCCCTTCAATCATGGCACAGCCCGTGAGCCGCCAATTTCGCGAGGCGTCGATAATCGCTTCGCGAAGAATCGAGTGACGGGAAGGGTACGCGCGTCGCGAGTATAGTCAGCACCATGTCAGCGAACATCAAGACCGCAGCAGCCGCTGCAACCAACTATCCGGAACTCACGTTGTTCATCGACGGAGAGTGGCTGGGAGCGCAGGGTCGCAAGTCGCAGCCCGTGATCAATCCGGCGACTGAGGAATTGCTGGGACAGTTGCCGCATGCCAGTGCCGCCGATCTCGATCGCGCACTCGCCGCCGCGCAGCGCGCCTGGGGTGAATGGCGCGCCTTGCTGCCGGTTCAGCGCGGCAAGATTCTCAAGAAGGCCGCGGACCTCATGCGGGCACGTGGCGAAGAGATCGCGCGCATCGCGACGCTCGAAATGGGCAAGAGCATTCACGAAACGCGCATCGAACTACAGGCCTCGGCGGAGATCTTCGACTGGTATGCGGAAGAGGGTCGCCGCGCCTATGGACGCGTGTTGCCGCAGCGATTGCCGGGTCAGCGAATGACCATCGTCAAGGAGCCCGTGGGACCCGTGGCCGCATTCGCGCCGTGGAATTTTCCGATCGGCAATCCGGCGCGCAAACTCGGTGCCGCGCTGGCCGCCGGCTGCCCCTGCATCCTCAAGCCCGCCGAGGAAGCCGCCGGTGCGGCGCTGGCCGTGGCGCGCGCGCTGGCCGATGCCGGACTCCCCAAGGGGGTGCTCGCCATCGTTTTCGGCGTGCCGCACGAAGTGTCCACGCATCTCATCGCGTCGCCCATCATCCGCAAGGTTTCGTTCACGGGCTCGATCCCCGTGGGCAAACAGCTGGTGAAACTCGCCGCCGATGGCATGAAGCGCACCACCATGGAGCTCGGCGGGCATGCGCCGGTGCTGGTGTTCGATGACATCGATGTCGACAAGGTCCTCGACGCGTGTGTCACCGCCAAGTACCGCAACGCGGGTCAAGTCTGCGTGTCGCCCACCCGCTTCTATGTGCAGGAGTCCATCTACCCGAAGTTCTGCGAGGGATTTGCCGCGCGCGCCAGGGCGCTGTCCGTGGGTGAGGGTATCGACGAGACCAGTCGCATGGGTCCGCTGGCCCACGCGCGCCGGCTGCCGGCTGTGCAGGGCATCATCGATGAATCACTGAAGCACGGCGCGCGGCTGCTGGCCGGCGGCAAGCGAATTGCGCGCAAGGGCTGGTTCTTTGAGCCCACGGTGCTGGCCGATGTGCCGAACAGCGCGCGCATCATGAACGAAGAGCCCTTCGGCCCCGTCGCCATCCTCAATCCATTCCGCGATTTCGACGCGGTCATGGCCGAGGCCAACCGCTTGCCGTACGGCCTGGCGGCGTTTGGATTCACCAACAACGCGCAGCGCGTCAACCTGCTGGGCGAGCGCCTCGAAGCCGGGATGATCGGTCTCAACAGCTTCCAGATCTCGGTACCCGAGTCACCTTTCGGCGGGGTCAAGGAAAGCGGCCACGGCAGCGAGGAGGGCATCGAGGGACTCGAAGCCTGCCTGGTCACCAAGTTCATCAGCCAGTCGTAAGGCCCGAACAGCTCAGGCGTCGCCAGGCGGATTCGCCATGAACCACTTCGCGATTTCCGGCATGGCCGGTTCAAAGGTGCCGGGCGCATAGAAGTTGAGGACGCCCGCGCGCACGTCTCCGCGATTTTCAAAGTCATGTTGGATGCCGCCGGGGATGAGTACGAACGAGCCAGCCGTCGCATGAATCCATTCTTCGCCGGCGAGCAGGCTCATGGTGCCTTCGAGCACGTAGAAGATGTCGTCCTCGGGATGTGAATGCGCGCCGGGTCCCTTGGTGTGCGGCTCGAGCCACCATTCGGAGATCGAATAGCCTTGCGCGGTCTCGTCGCAGTCAGCCTTGAAGACGGCGCTGATACGGCCCATGGGATAGGCGCGGCCTTCGCCGGGCCCGAGCAGGACCGGATTGCGTTTCGACGCAGGAGACACCGACATAGGCGCGATAGTAGTTCCCGCGCGACTCACCGGCAACGCGCGGCCCATGGGCGGGACGCGCGTGCCGATGTAAGGTCAGGTCTCAGGCCGCGACGTCGACCTTCTCGCGCCGGTACTCGCGCGGTGTGGCGCCGAACTTGGCGCGGAACACGCGTCCGAAGTGCGTCGGGCTGTTGAAGCCGTAATCGAACGCGATCGCCGTCACCGTGCGGCCGCGCTGCGAGGGCGACATCAGGGCGCGTGAGCAGGCCTCGAGTCGCCGGCGCAGGATGTAGCGCGCCACGGTCTCGTCCTGATCGCTGAACAGGTGATGCAGATAACGCGTGGTCATCTTGCAGGCCTCGGCAATGCGCGTCGGCGTCAGATCCGGATCATTCAGGTGGGCTTCGATGTAGTTGATGATGCGGATGCGATGCGCGGTGGCGAGCGATGAGCGATCGGAGCGCGACTGAGGCAGATCGGCGTAGGCCGCGGCCACCAGGTCGAGGATGGCCGTGTTGACGCGTGCCGCTGTGGGCATGTCCATCTGCTTCTGGTACTCGAACCAGAAATTGCGCAGGAAACGCGACAGCAAGGCACACACGCCGCTCTGGGCGACCATGGGAATGGCCACCAGGCACTCGGGACAGGCAATGTGGCGCCGCAGGATGGCGTCCGGGATGCCCATGACCAGCATGCGATTGGCGCCGCCAAAGGCGATTTCGTAGTGGCGGGTCGAGTCGCACAGCGTGAAGTCGCCCGTGCCCAGTCGCGCCTCGCGACCGTCCTGGCGATTGATGCTTTCGCCTTCCATCTGCAGGTGCAGGAAGAACAGCGAGGAGCGGGTCCGCGCCACGTGGGCCCTGGAGTGGCGCACGATCTGCGCCTCGGAATAGACCTCCGCGAGCGTCAGGTCGCCTATGGCCGCCCTGGCGATGCTGCCGTTGAAAGTGCGGATATCAGCCGGATCGGAGACCAGAGGCGAGAAGGTCTCGCACGCCCGGTCATTCCAGTAAGTGAGCTTACGTCGCGGGTCGAGCCCGTACGTCGAAAACGATTCCACGGTTGCCATGACATCTCCCCCTCGAGGCAAGCCAAACGTGGCCGATAGTTATACGGGATAGTTATTTGGCACAACCAATTGGTATTTCTGATACGAGCTATAGATGAGTTCGCTTTCCCTCCGGGTCGAGACGGCTTCCGGGGCCCCGGTTGAGCATGCAGATGCAGAGGGAGGGGACGCGGTGGTTCGGACGGCGCCGTTACAGGAATCAATTGGCTACGCGCTGCGGCGCGCGCAGGGAGCGGTCTATTCCAATCTCAATGACGCGCTGGCACGGATTTCGCTGAGGCCCGTCGAGTTCACGCTGTTGCTCATGGTGGCGGAAAATCCCGGCGCCAGTCAGTCCGGCGTCTGCGAGGCGCTCGGTATCCAGAAAGCCAATTGCGTGCCGACCATGAGTGAGCTCGAGCGTCGTGGACTGATCATCCGCCGCAAGTCCGCCAGCGATGCGCGCAGCTACCAGCTGCACATCACCAACAAGGGCAAACGCATCCTGCAGCGTGCCGGAGAACTCCAGTCATCGCACGAAAAGCTTCTCATCGAGCGCATCGGTGTGGATGGGCGCGACCAACTGCTGCGACTTCTGGGTAAGCTGACCGACTTCAAATGAGTCCCATCGTTCAACTGCAACACCACGGCGACATCGCAGTCATCGTGGTCGACAACCCGCCTGTCAACACGATTACCGCCGCCGCGCGCGCCGGCATGCGCGAAGCGCTCGAGGCCGTGGCCGCGGACGCTGGCGTGCGCGCCGTCATCCTGCGCTGCGCCGGCAACAACTTTTTCACCGGCGCCGACATCAACGAATTTTCGGGGCCGCCCAAAGAGGCCGAGTACCGCGAGCTGTGGGCGCGTTTCGAGGACCTGAAGGTGCCGATGGTCGCCGCCATGCACGGCTCTTCGATTGGCGGTGGACTCGAGATCGCGCTGGCCTGCCACTACCGCATCGCCACGCCCACCGCCAAGTTCATGTTGCCGGAGGTGACATTGGGCATCATTCCCGGCGCCGGCGGCACTCAACGGTTGCCACGCCTGGTCGGTCTCGACAATGCGCTGCGCATGATTTTCGACGCGAAGCCGGTCGACGCCGCCAGGGCGCGCGAAATGGGCCTCATCGATGAAATCATCGACGGTGAGTTCACGAGCGGCGCGCTGCAATACGTGGCGAAGCTCATCGCGCAGTCCGCGGGCCCACGGCCGACGTCGGCGCGCGGCGTGGATGCGCGCGCGCTCACCCCGGAATTCACCGCCCGGTGGCAGGCCGAGGCGCGGCGTCTGTATCCGAATCGTACCGCGGCGCTGACCGCCATCGAGGCTGTGCAGGCGACCACGCGTCTGTCGTTCCACGAAGGTCTGCTGTTCGAAGAGAAGCTCGCCAACCAGACCAAGGCAACCGTCGAAGCGAAGGCGTCGATTCACGTGTTCTTCGCCGAACGCGAGAGCCGCAAGGTCGAAGGGTTGCCGGCGGACGTGGCGCCGCGTCCCATCGCCAGCGCCGGCGTGGTCGGTGCCGGCACCATGGGCGGCGGCATCGCCATCGCGTTCGCAAACGCGGGTATTCCCGTCACCGTGCTGGACGTGACGCAGGAAGCATTGGCGCATGGCCTCAAGGTGGTCGATTCGACCTTCGAGAGCATGGTGAAGCGCGGCCGCATCGATGCGGCGGAGAAGGCGCGCCGCATGCAGCTCATCAACGGCACGGTGAACTATCGCGACCTGGCCTCGAGCGACGTGCTCATCGAGGCCGTGTTCGAGAGCATGGACCTCAAGAAGCGGGTGTTTGGCGAACTGGACGCCGTGGCGAAACCCGGTGCCCTGCTCGCCACCAATACCTCGACGCTCGACATCGATGAAATCGCGGCTTCGGTGAAGCGGCCGCAGGACGTCATCGGTCTGCACTTCTTCTCGCCGGCGAACGTGATGCCGCTGCTGGAAGTGGTGCGTGCCGGACAGACCTCCGAGACAGCGATCCGCACGGCCATGGAGCTCGCCAGGAGCATTCGCAAGACGCCGGTGCTCGCCCGGGTCTGCTACGGCTTCATCGGCAACCGCATGATGGAAGGCTACGCGCGCGAGGCACTGCTGCTCACGCTGGAAGGCGAGACACCAAGGCGCGTGGATACGGTGCTCGAGCAATTCGGCATGGCGATGGGCATCCTGGCGGTGTTCGACATGGCGGGCATCGACGTCGGCGTCAACGTGCATCGCACGAACGCCCATCGTTATCCGCCGGATCCGACTTACTACCAGGCGGATGCAGCGCTGCACGCCGTCGGGCGCCTGGGACAGAAGACCGGCAAGGGCTTCTATCGATACGAGAAGGGCGATCGCACCCGGCATGACGATCCTTTGGCCAGCGCCATCCTGGCCCGTCGCGCGGCCGAGCTGGCCATTCCGCAACGGCCGCACTCCGACGAGGAAATCCTCGAGCGCTGCATCTACCCGCTGCTCAACGAGGGGATCCGCATTCTCGAAGAAGGCATCGCGCAGCGCGCCAGCGATATCGACGTGGTGTGGTGCGCGGGGTATGGCTTCCCACGCTACCGTGGCGGGCCGATGTTCTACGCGGATACGCTTGGGCTTCCGGCGCTGCTGGCCGGCATGCAGAAGTTCCGCGACCGTTTCGGGCCCATGCACTGGGAGCCCGCGCCGTTGCTGGTGCAGCTGGTGCGCGAAGGCCGTACTCTTGCGGACTGGGACAGGAGCCGCCGCGGAGTCACCTCGTGAAAGTGAATGATCTGATCGCCATCGACGTGCATACGCATGCCGAGGTCTCGTGTCGACAGGAACCGGACGAGGCGGCGAAGCCCTTTGACGATGCAGCCAGCAAGTACTTCAAGGCCGACAAGCGCAAGACCATACCCGAGACCGTGGCCTATTACCGCGAGCGCAAGATCGGCCTGGTGATGTTCACGGTCGACACCGAGTTCGAGATGGGCGTGCGCCGCATCCCGAACCAGGAGGTCATCGACGCGGCGCGTGAGAACTCCGACATGATGGTGGCATTCGCCAGCATCGATCCGCACAAGGGCAAGATGGGCGTGCGCGAGGCACGCCGGCTGATCGAGGAGGGCGGCATCCGGGGCTTCAAGTTCCACCCCACCTGCCAGGGCTTCTTTCCGAACGATCGCTTCGCTTACAAGCTCTACGAGGTGATCGCCGAGGCCAAACTACCGGCGATCTTCCACAGCGGTCACTCGGGCATTGGCACCGGCATGCCGGGCGGTGGCGGGCTCAAGCTCAAGTTTTCGAACCCCATGCACGTCGACGACGTGGCGGCGGATTTCCCCGATATGACGGTGATCATTGCGCATCCGTCGTGGCCCTGGCAGGACGAAGCGTTGTCGGTGTGCCTGCACAAGCCCAATGTCTACATCGACCTGTCGGGCTGGTCGCCGAAGTACTTCTCGCCCGAGCTGGTGCGCTACGCGAACACGCAGCTCAAGCACAAGATGCTGTTCGGTTCGGACTTCCCGCTGATCACACCCGATCGCTGGATGAAGGATTTCACCGAGGCCGGCTTCAAGCCCGAAGTGCAGCCGCTGATCCTCAAGGAAAACGCGGTGCGCGCCCTCAAGCTCGCCGGCTGAAACGACGAGGCGATTCCGCTAGCGGGACGGCTCCGCAGCTCGAGCCCATGTTTGCTTCCGAGGTGCTCTGGTACTTCACGAACAGCAGCGCCGCGGCGCCGAGCAACGAGCCGCAGCCCATGATGATCGAGACCGACTGCAGCCCCATGCCGTGCTGGAAGAGATAGCCGGCGATGATCGGTGCCAGCGCCGCGCCGCCTCGACCTGCACCAATGACGATGCCCGTGCCAGTGGCGCGCAGATGCGTCGGAAAGGCGATCGCGAGCAGGGTATAGAGACCAACGATTCCCGCGTTCACGAAGAATCCGCAGAAGAAGATGATGGTCTTCAGTTCGACCAGGTCGTCCTGGCCGCGGCCGAATATTGCGATCGCCACGGCGCCCATCAGCAACACCCCAACCGTGAGCAGGCGGATGTTCATGCGCAATGCCAGCAGTCCGAGTACCGCGCCTCCCGCGGCGCCGCCGACGCTGATCCACAGCAGCACATCGGCCACGACGGGACCCGAGTAGCCCATGTCCGACGCGATCGGGGCCACCCACTTGATGATGTAGTAGAAAGAAGTGATGTGCGCGAAATACGCGACGACCATCAGGAGGGTGAGACGCAACAACAGAGGCGTGAACAGGTCCTTGAAGGACGGCCGCTGCGCAGGCGGCGGCATCGGCGGCAGTGCGGAGATCGCGGCGTATCCCATCCGCTTCAACGTCGCGTTGATCTTCTCGAGTGCGCCGGCGGGCTGTTTGCGGCACAGCCAGGAAATCGATTCGGGCACTCCGAACCAGACCACCGGAAAGAGCGCGGCGCTCAAGATGGCGGCGAACTCGAAACACCACGCGCCAGTCATGGGTTTTGAGCAAGTGCGAAACAAGGAGCGCGCAAAACACATTGCCGAGCGGATAACCGATGGTCATCAGCGCCACCCACAGGTTGCGCAGGCGATCGTTGGAGAACTCCGCCGAGGCAGCGTTGATCGCCGCGAGCATGCCGCCGATGCCAAGCCCCGTGATAAAGCGCCAGATGCCAAGGCTCAGCAAATCGGAGGCGTGCGAACACATGTAACTTCCCAGGGTCATGACGACCAGGAAGGTGAGGATCGAGCGACGGCGCCCGAACTGGTCCGCGACTCCTCCGAGCAGGAACGAACCCACCGCCATGCCCCACAACTCCATCGATGCCACGACGCCGAATTCGAGTCGGCTGATGTTCCACTCCTTCAGGATTCCGGAAGTGGCGAAGCTGATGGCCAGGACGTCGAACCCGTCGAGCGCGTTGAGCATCACCGTGACGATGCAGGCGATGATCTGCAGCCGTGTCATCGATGAGGTTGCCATCAGGCTGCGTGGATCGTAGTTCGACATCGCTGGCATCCCCCGATACCCCCTGGTTCGATTTTCCGGGGCGCGGCGAGAATATCATCGGGCGCTCGTGACACCCGGCCGTGCGCGGGTGAGTTCGCTCAAGCGCGAATGCGATTGCAGTTCGGGTCGAGAGCGGGCGGACGTGGCACCCAACACTGCGCCGCGACGTGGTGCGCTCGCGACCTCCGCGGTGTCTCAGGAGTATGTCGTAAGTCATTGATTCAGGAGACTGGATGTCCCCGTTGATTCCCTCTCGTGCCGATCATGTCGGCAGCTTTCTGCGACCTCGCTATCTGCTCGATGCGCGCGACAAGTTCGCCCGCAAGGAAATCGCGGCCGCCGAACTGCGCGCGGTGGAGGATCGCGCGATCAGCGAAGTGATCCGCATGCAGGAAGAAGTCGGCCTCGAAGCCATCACCGATGGTGAGTTCCGCCGCACCTATTTCCACATCGATTTCCTCAAACAACTCGACGGCGTGCAGTCGGACGATCCGAAGATCATCGTCAAGCCCGATGGCAGCGAAGAACTCGCCCCGCCGGTGATGCGCGTAGTCGGAAAGGTGCGCCATGCGCGCGACATCCAGCGCGCGGATTTCGAGTTCCTGAAGACGCATACCGGCCGCACGCCCAAGGTGACCATTCCTTCGCCGACCATGCTGCATTTTCGCGGCGGGCGCGCCGGCATCAGCCAGAAGGACTATCCGGATCTCGAGCAGTTCTACGACGACGTGGCCAAGGCGTACGGCGATGAGCTGCGATCACTCGCGGCCGCCGGCTGTACCTACGTGCAGATGGACGACACCAACCTGGCCTATCTATGCGACATGAAAATGCGCGAAGCGGCACGTGCGCGTGGTGACGACCCGAACGAGCTGCCGCATCGCTACGCTGACTTCATCAATCGCGTGGTCGCGCAGAAACCGGACCGCATGACGCTCGCCATACATTTGTGCCGCGGCAACTTCAAGAGCGCGCACGCCGCCGAAGGTGGTTACGAACCGGTGGCCGAGGCGCTGTTGGCGGAAATGAAAGTGGACGTGTATTTCCTCGAATACGACGATGAACGCAGTGGTGATTTCCGTCCGCTGCGTTTTCTGCCCAAGGACAAGGTCGTGGTCCTGGGCCTCATCACCACCAAGCTGGGCGGCCTCGAATCCAGGGACGACATCAAGCGCCGCATCGACGAGGCCGCGAAATACGTGCCACTCGAACAACTGGCGCTGTCGCCGCAATGTGGCTTCTCGAGCAGTTATCATGGCAACGACATCGAGATGAGCCAGCAGACCGCCAAGCTGCGACTGGTGGTGGACATCGCACGAGAGGTCTGGAAATAGCCCTGAGCGGGGGAGATCCACATGCCCGAGAAAGCAACGGTCGAATTCTGGCGCGACATTCCGGCCATCGAGAAATCGAAAGTCTTCAAACCGGATGCCATGCCCGAGGCGTACATCCACGATGCCCCGACGCAGGATGAACGTTACTTCGTGCCCATCACCGACACGGTGTCGTCGCGACCCTTGTGGATCTCCCCACAACGCAATCAGTGGTGCGACATCCTCATGGCCAAGCGGGCGGGACTGGTGAACCGTCACTATCATCCGCACGAGGTTTTCGCCTACACCATCTCCGGCAAGTGGGGTTATCTCGAGCACGACTGGACCGCGACGGCGGGAGATTTTGTATACGAGACTCCCGGCGAAGGACACACGCTGGTCGCGTACGAGCACCCGGATCCCATGCGAGTGTTCTTCAACGTCAAGGGACCGCTCATCTGGCTGGACGAGAAGGGCGGATCACTCGGCGTATTCGACGTTCACGATTACATCGCCATGAGCCGCGCGCACTACGAAAAGGTCGGGCTCGGCGCGTCGGCGATCGACAAACTTTTCCGTTAAGCTCGGCGCCATGCCGATCACCGAAATGCAGCACTACATGGTGCTCTCCAAGGATCTGGAGAAGACCCGGCAGTTCTATTGCGACGTGCTGGGAATGCGCACCGGTCCGCGGCCGCCGTTCGACTTCGAAGGCCTGTGGATTTACGTCGGCGACGTGGCCGTGGTGCACGTCGCGGGGCAGGCGAGCTACGAAGAGACCGGCCGGTTGGTCGAGGCGGCCCAGGAGCGCCACGGCAGCGGCAGCGTGGATCACATTGCGTTCGCCGCCGACAACTACGATGAACTGGTGGCGAGCTTCAAGAAGCACGACATGGAGTATCGCGCCACGCAGGTGCCGGGCACCGATCTGCGACAGCTGTTCGTACTCGATCCGGATGGCATTCAGATCGAGATCAATATCCGCGCCAGGTCCTCGGGCTGAGAAAAGAACGGCGAGTGGTCGGCGTTCAGCGTGAACACCGGCGCGCAGGGCAGGGCTGCCTGCATGCGCCGTTGTGATGCCAGCGTGACGGTGCGATCGCGCGTGGTCTCGACATAGGCGCGCGGAACTCTCCCGAAGCGGCCCGAGGTGATCGCCAGCGGTGTCACCAGTGGCTTGAGAGGCTCGGGCGACAGCCGCACGCGCGCATATTCATAATCCTCGTCGCTACACAGACCGTAGAACGCCTCGCGCACCGCCGAGTCGCGCACGGTGCAAGTGACGCCGCTGTCTGCCGGAATCATGTTCGCGGCGATGATGGATTCCGCGTCGCGCCGTGCTTCCTCGGCCAGCGACTCACCGGCGGGCAACAGGTAGGCGGATAGATAGACGAGGTGACGGATGCGGTCAGGCACGAGCTCCGCCGCCTGGCTCACGACGATGCCGCCACGGCTATGACCGACGAGCACCACGGGTTCCGCCTGGCGTTCGACGATGTCGGCGACGAATCGCGCCCACGAGGCCAGAGTCACCTGATCCGCAGGTGCTGGGTCGGTGGCCATGGAAGGCAGGTCGGGCGCCACCACGCGGGCCCCTTGGGCCTCGAGCAGGGGAGTCAGCCGGTGCCAGCACCAGGCTCCATGCCATGCGCCGTGTACGAGGACGAAAGTGTGGGGCTTCGTCACGCGGCACGTAGTTCAGTCGCGAAACTGCGCGCGCGTGGTGGCCAAGGCGCGTGTCGTCGAGGGGGCAGGGGCGCCGGCGGATATCTTTACCGGCGCGGTCTCGCGCAGAAAAAACGCGAAGAACGCGCCGGCTGCCGCGCAGCCGGCCATGATGTACATGGGCCATTGCATGCCATGCAGATCGGCGGCGCGGCCCGCCAGGGTGGGCGCGATCACGCCGCCCAGAATCTCTCCCAATCCGATGACGACGCCGATCGCGGTGGCCAGCAGGCGGACGGGAATGGTCTCCGACGGAATTGTCGCCATGAAAATCGGGAAGCTGCCGCTCGCCGCCCAGCCGATGAACACCAGCGCGCCTAACAACCAGGGTGAGCCGTCGAAATACAACGCCGCGAGCGGGACGATGATGCCGATGGCGTTGAACGCGATGACCACCGGCCTGCGCCCGATGCGATCGGAAAGCCCCGGCACGATGAACGCGAACACCACCGCAGAGATGCCCAGCAAGCTCATGAGATAACTGCTGACCGAATCATCCAGGCCGCGCAGCGCCGGATATGCGAATGGCAGGAATACCCAGCCAAGCACCATCCACGCCACCATGACGATGCTCACGGCGACGCACACCCAGATGTTGCGGTGACGAAGCAACTCGAGCCACGAGCCGCGCTGCCGCGGTGTCGCGCTCATTAGCGGTGCAACCTTGGGCTCGCGGATCAGGAAAATTACCAGCAGGGCACACAGCAGGCCGGGTGCGGCGGCCACGTAGAACCCGACACGCCAGCTGAATGCCTGCGCGATTGCCACCAGCACGATGGGAGCGAGGAACGAGCCGAAAAAGTTGCTGCCGACGTTCTGCATGACGCCCATGTTGAGACCGCGGCGTTTTTCGGAAGATTCCGCGACCAGCAGCGACTGGCAGATGGGCAGGATGCCACCCTCGGAGAATCCCATGATGAGCCGCGAGAGCAGCAGCACCGAGAAAGTCGCGGCCACCGCCGAGAGCATCGAGCTCAAGGAGAAGATCACGATCGCCGTGACCAGTATCGCTTTGCGTTTGCCGGTGGCGTCCGACAGCGCGCTGACCAGCAAACCCGACAGTGCCCAGGTGAATGACAGCGCCGAGCCGAGCATTCCCACCTGCGTGCTGTTGAGCTGCAGGTCCCTGGCGACGAACGGCCCGAGAAACGCCATCGCGTTGCGATCGAAGAACACGATGCCGAACATGAATCCCAGCACCACGATCATCCGCGTCTCGTAGCGCCAGCCACTTCACTTGCATCATGGGCGCGCTCCGCCTTGCCAACATGCGACCAGTGAGCTGGAACTTCTTCGAGGCGGATGTCCTGCCTGCCGTAATAGACCGCGGCGCGCATCAGTCGCGAAACATGCTGCGCGTCGTGGAGTACGCGCGCGTGGTCAGCTCCTCGAGGGGCCAGGCGCGCTGCGCCTTGTTGAGCGCCTCGATGCCCCAGGGGCCGTGGTAGACCTTGCGCATGATGTCGACGAATCCACGGACGTCGAATTCACCCTCGCCGCAAAAGGCGCGATGACAGGTGGTCTCGGTGACCAGGTCCATGCCCGGCGGCGCCTTGAGGTAGCCGTCGTTGAGCTCGATCGACATGAGATAAGGCGCGGGTATCGCGGCGACTGCCTCATAAGGAATACCAAGCTTGACCACATGCCACAGGTCCACGCAGATGCCGCCATTGGGTTGTGCTGCGCCGGTTGCCAGTTCGATCATTTCGGGCAGAGTCTCGATACGCGAAAAGGGCATGAACTCGAACACGATGCGCGTGCCATGCTCACGGGCTTCGCCACAGAGCTGTGCGAATTCGTCGATGAGCTTCGACATCGGCGCCGGGGTCTTGAAGAAATCACCGACCTTGATGTGACGCGCACCGAGGGCAGAGGCGCTCTCCAGCATCATGCTTCGCATGGCGTCCGACGCCTTGCGCCTGTCGCCATCGGTGAACCAGTCGAGCAGGAATTCCAGTTCAAGATGCCTGATGCCGTGGTCGTCCAGGATGCTCTTCATCTCGGCCAGTGAATGTTTGCCGCGCAGATGCGCGAGATCGGCGTGCCAGATACCGAGTCCGGTAAACCCGGCCCGTTGAACCGAGGCAGCACGTTCCCGAAGGCTGAACGGGCTGTATTCACGCTCGGAGTGCGGCTCGGCAGCGCCGCAGATGGTCCAGTACGAGGCGAGCAGTTCGGGTGAGTTCATCACGCCACGTAGCCATAACGCAGGTTGCTGGGATTGCCGGCCCAGTGTGCGCGCATGGCGCTGATCTCATCGGTACCCAGTGTGCTCTGCGCCCCGGAAGGATCGAGTTTGTAATGACGGGCGGCGTTGCCTGCGAAGATGGCGCTCTTGACCGGACCATCGGCCGCTCCCAGGGGCGCGAAGCCGTGTTTCTTCTGCATGTCCTCCGGAATCTCGAGTCGGCGCAGCGCCTCGATCTGCCACTGCGGTGATCCGTACCACACCGAGTCGGTGCCCCAAACTACCTTGTCCTGACCGAGACCCTTGATGAGGGTGCCCAGCATGGCCGCGGCCAGGCGCGGATGCGTGACGCAGGTGTTCGCAAAGCAGGTGCCGAGCTCGGCATGGACGTTCTTCACGCCGAACTTCTTCGGGATCGCGGCAAGATCCGTCACCCAGTCGATGCGACCGGTGTCTTCGAATTGCTTGAGCGAGGCATCGGGCAGTTCGATGAAGGGGCGCAGCGCCGAGTGGTAGATGATGAAGGTGATCTGCGGCCAGTCCTTGGCAGCCTTGCCCAGGTCCCACACGGTGGCGTGTTTCCAGATCTCGGGCCAGCTCTTTTCGTAATCCGCCGGCAGCAGACCCTTGTGGATGCAGACGGTGGTCAATCCCGACTTCACACACTTCTCGTAGAAGGGATATACCCGCTTTTCGTCGTCGAGCCGCCAGTTCGAACCTTTCTTGGTCAGGAAGATCGGGTCGCCGATGGTGTAGCCCTTCCAGCTATCGGGCTTGAGCGTCTCGATACAGCGATCGACTTCATCGAGCCAGCCGTCACTCATGGGCTGGATGATGGAATGCGCCAGCATGCGGCGTGACCTTGCGATGCTGTTGACCGCGGTTCGCGCCGCGATGATCTGGTCGTTGGTCAGAAACAGGTTGAACGGATCGTCGACGGGCGAACCCGACAACATGGCCACCTTGGTGTCGCTGTCGACGTAGATTTCTTTCACGTAGTTGGCGAACTTCATGCGATCGAGCGACTTCTCATTCGCCAGCGCCGGATTCCAGAACTGCTTCGCAAACTGCGCCAGCCCGGTGATCCCCACCTGCCCGTAGTCATCGCGCACGAAATGGGTCTGGCAGTCGAAGATGAACTGGCCGGCCAATGCGCGCGCGCGGTCTTCGGCCATGCCCGGCGTGGCTGCTTCGGCACGACTGGCGTTGAAGACCGGGCCGAACACCGTGTTCAGCGCAACGAACGCAGCCGACATGCCGGCGCTGCTCGACAGGAATTGCCGGCGGTTCATGCCATGGCGCGGCGCCAGCTCTTCCGCCAGGCGGGTGACCTCCTGTTCCACGCGCCGTTGATCCGGCGTCTGCGGCAGCGGCGTGAATTCGCCGTTGGAGATCATCTGCGTCGGAATGGGCGTGTCGAGCGTGGCCTCTTCGGCGGGCGAGAGGTGGCGCAGATCGTCGTCGCTGAGGTAGCGCATTGTTGGGAGCCTGTCCTGGATTGACTCGTTGCAACGAGGGCGCAATTGAGGCTCCCGCGGCCCCGGACCCTCTCAACTGATAGGGGCCGCAGAATGAACCCAGAGTGCAATAAAGTGCTGCCGGCCTCGGCTACGATGCGGCAGCTTTCCGCCATCTTTCCGCAAGATCAGGGAGAACTTCCATGCACGTCAGAGTCGCGATCATCGCTGCCGTTCTTGCCGTGGCGTTGGCTGCGCCCGCCAGCGCGGGCATCAGCAAGAATTCGAAGGCGCAGAAAGTCGTCGCCTTCATGGACATGGTGTTCAACCAGAAGAAGGTGAAGGAAGGCTTCGACACCTACGTCGGCGACCAGTACATCCAGCACAACCCGATTGCGCCGGACGGCAAGGAGCCGGCCATCGAAATCCTGGGCAAGGCGCTGCAGGCGCTGCCGGGATGGACCTACGAGTTCAAGCATGCCTACGTCGACGGCAACATCGTGGTCCTGCATTCGCACGTGCGCATGAAGGCCGAAGATCGCGGCATGGCGGTGGTCGACATTTTCCGGTTCGAGAAGGGCAAGATCGTCGAGCACTGGGACGTGGTTCAGCCGATCCCGGAGAAATCCGCTAACAACAACACGATGTTCTAGCGCGAATCGGGATTCGCGCTACAGGCGTTGGTACCAGTCCAGCAGCGCGCGCGTTACCGCTTCCGGACGTTCCAGCGTGCACATGTGCCCGCACTCGGGCACCAGCACCAGCTGCGCACCGGGAATGATTGCGGCCATTTCCCGATGTCGCTCCGCGGGCGCCCAGCTATCCTGCTCGCCACACAACACCAGCGCCGGACAGCGAATGCCCGGCAGCAGGGCGCTGGCATCCGGGCGGGCGAGCAGCGCGCGTATCTGCGCGGCGAACACATGCGCACTGCTGCGCGCGAACATGTCGATGATGGTCGCCACCAGCGCAGTCTCGTGAAGCCTCGGTCCCCAGATCATGCCCTGCACCCAGCGCGCGGCCATCTGCGCCATGCCGCGTTCATAGGCGATCTGCTGCAGTTCGTGGCGGCCGGTGGTTTCGCGTTCACCGGCCTCGCCATCAGCCAGCGGTTGCACCCCGGTATCGAGCAGTGCAATGCCGGCCAGGCGCTCCGGCGCACGCCGCAGGATTTCGAGCGCGATCCGTCCGCCCATCGAATGGCCGGCGATGGCGAAGCGTGGTGGCGCTCCCTGCAGCACGTTTTCCGCCATGGCACCGAGTGAATCGAGCGTGCCGTACGTGGCGATAGTGACCTCGGTGCGCGTGCGCAGCGCATCGCCCGCATGAGCCCAGACGGCCGCATCGCAAACCAGGCCGGGCAGCAGGAGAACAGGCGCACTGTCAGCCAAAAGGCGCTTCGCTCGGGCTACCGCACATCACCGAAGCCTGGCACTCACATTTCACACTCTAACCCCATCGCGACGGCTCGACTCCCGGAACGAAGTGTTGCCCGGGGGTGCCGCTGCGGCTCATCGCAAGCGCGGCGCGCACCGCGGGCCGCGCCGAGATCCTTGCCAGGTATTCGCAGGTGCGCGGCGTGGCACTGTCGTTCACGAGTTCGGGCGTGAGGTCGGGTAACACGCACAACATCGCGAAGGCGTCGATGTCGGCGATGGAGTAGCGCGGGCCGGCGAGCCACGGTCCGCTCGCCAGCTGTGCCTCGATGCGCGCCAGCGGAAATTTCAGCCGCTCGCGGGCGGTCGCCAGAATTTGCGGCGTGTAGGTTCCGTCCAGCAAGCCCTGCCAGCTCAGTCGTCGCTCCTGCGGCGCAATATTCGCGAGCCTCGCATCCAGCTTGCTGCGATCCATGGCCTGGAGGCGCGGCACCAGGTATTTCACGCAGCCCAGGATAGGCACCAGCGAGCCCAGGTGCGCACCGAGAAATTGACCCGAGGCATGCGCGAGATAGATGTCGTAGGGCGCTTCCGGTAACAGCGGTTCGCCGGGCAGGGCGTCGGCGATGTACTCGATCATGAAGAACGAATTCGAGATCACCGTGTCGTCATGACGCAGCAGCGGGCCCTCACGTTCCAGGTGCAAATGCGCTTCGATGTCGCGCGACGTGTTGAGCGCGAAATGATCGAGTTGCTCGGCGTTGAACCAGCGGCTCTGGAAACTGGCCTGCTTCTCGTGCAACGCAACCAGGGGCTTGAGGAAAAAGGTGTTGGGTTCGGAATGGTAGAGCTCAAGCATGGGCCGTGCGCTCCAGCATTTTCACGCGTTGTGCCATCGCGGTTCGACCCAGTGCCCAGATCTTGCGGGTCGCGGGCCGTTCGTAGATGCGCCGCAGCCATTCCATGATGTGCGGTGTCTTCGCGTCATTGCAGTGGTCGGGCTGCGACAGGGGCAGGGCGTAACCGAGATTGAAGCCGTTGACGTCGCCGAGCGAGTAACTCTTGCCGGCGATCCACTGATGGCGTGAGAGATGCTCTTCGAGCACACCGGTGCAGAACTGCACGCGGCGGCGCGACTCGGCGAGCTCTTCCTCGCCGAATTCATTGAACATGGCTTTGCGCCAGGCGATGCGGCGCGATTCGAGCGGAATGCGCGCGATGGCGGCCTCGAGTTCTTCCTTGGGGCGTTGCCGCACGGCGGGGCCGACGAACACGCTCCAGCCGATCATGCTGAGCGATGGACCGAAGTAGGCGTCGAAGAACCTCATCCACCAGCGCATGCGCCAGCGTTCCTTCGGATTCGTCGGCTTGAGTGGCGGACCGTCGAAGGCATCGTCGACGTACTCCATCATCGGCGTGGATTCGATGAGCACGCGGTCGTCGTGCACCATCGCGGGAATGGTGCCGTCTGGATTGATCTTCAGGTACTCGGGCTGGTGCTGATCGAACTTCAGCAGATCGATGTAGTGGCTCTCGAAATCCACGCCCTTTTCCGCGAGCGCGAGCATGGGCTTGCCGGAATTGGCGTTCGGCTCCCAGTGGTACAAATGCACGGTCATCAAACCTCCCAGAAAATGTCAGAACGTAAGCAACGCTTGCACCTCGGTACCGGCGTCGCGCAAACGCGTCGCTCCGCCCAGATCCGGGAGGTCGATCACGAAACATGCCGCCACCATCCTGGCGCCGGCCTCCTTGAGCAACTGTGCGGCGCCGGTGGCCGTGCCGCCAGTTGCGATCAGATCGTCCAGCAGCAGTACCTTCTCACCCTGGCGAATCGCGTCCTTGTGCATTTCCATCTCATCGACGCCGTATTCGAGCGAATAGGCGACTCGCACCGTTTCGTGTGGCAACTTGCCGCGCTTGCGGATCGGAACGAATCCTGCCTTGAGGCCATGCGCCACGGCTCCACCCAGAATGAAACCGCGCGCCTCGATGCCGGCAACCTTGTCTATTCCGACGTCGCGCCAGGGAGCGATCAGCGCTTCGATGGTGATTTCAAAGGCGCGGCGATCCCGCAGCAATGTGGTGATGTCGCGAAACTGGATGCCCGGTTTGGGGTAATCCGGGATGGTGCGGATCGACTGTCGCAGAAATTCGCGTTGCGCTTCATTCACGGCCGCCGAGTGTAGAGATTTGTGCAAGACTATGTCCACCAAGGAAATTCCGGAACTCATTCGATGCGTTGGAAACTTGCCGCGCTGTTAGTCGGCGCCGCGTGCGGGGCGCATGCCACGCAGTATCCGTTGACGGGCACGGACGCGCTGATGTTCGGCGATAACGAGACCATCACCACGTTTGCCGAAGACACGCTGCCGGATCTCGCCCGGCGCTACAGTCTCGGCTACGAGGAAATTCAGCGTGCCAATCCGGGAGTCGATGTCTGGCTCCCCGGTGAAGGCACGACGCTCCTCCTGCCGGGACAACGTTTGCTGCCGCCCGGTCCGCGTGAAGGCATCGTCGTCAATCTACCCGAGCACCGTCTCTACTATTACCCAAAGGTGAAGAAGGGCGAGACGCCTTACGTGATCACCTACCCGGTGAGCATCGGGAAAATGGATTGGTCGACCCCTCTGGGCAAGACCCGCATCGTCGACAAGCGCAAGAATCCACTGTGGTATCCGCCGGAGTCGGTGCGCAAGGAACATGCGGAACGCGGTGAGCCGCTGCCAGCGGTGGTCAAGGCGGGTCCGGACAATCCGCTGGGCGCCTATGCGATGCGCCTCGATCTCAAACCGGGCGCCTACCTCATACATGGCACCAACAATCCGATCGCCGTGGGCATGGCCATCACGCACGGCTGCATCCGGATGTATCCCGAAGACATCGAGGCGCTGTTCCCGCTGGTGCCGGTGAATACGCCGGTCTGGCTCGTCAACGAGCCGGTCAAGGTGGCGCGCGTGAACGGGCAGGTGTGGCTCGAGGTGCATCCGCCGGTCGATGCCGAGGGTCAACGCGCCGAAGTTGATCTTGAAGGTTTCTATGCGCTGGCCAATGCCTCGCTGGGCGAGACTCCGGCGGCCATTCATTGGGACTTCGTGCTCGCGACGCTCAAGGAAGCTTCCGGATTGCCACAGATGGTCGGTGTCGAAGTTGACGCGGACGCCGTGCCGCCACCACCGCCACCTCTGCCCACAGAAACGGCGCCGGCGCAAGGAGCTCCTGCGAATGGCGCGCCGCCCGCGGAGCCGCCCCCGGCCCCGTTGCCGCTGCCACCGCCCGATCCGGCACCCGCCACCGAACCGACTGCGCCACCTGTTCCTAACTAGCGGGAACCAGGCTTGCGATCTCACGACGGACTTCGCCGATACGGATGGCATCTGCGCCTGGCATCTTCTCGGCATCGTTGAGGATGCCCCCCAGCGAACGGCTGTCCTGTCGCAGTGCGTCGCGCGCGATGGCGTTGGCGCGCGCCATGTGCGCGGCCAGGCGCGCGTAATTCGACACCGATTCGACCACGACATCGGGCCGCTGCGCCGCGAATCCCGCGCGCGCCCGCAATGCGTACAGGCCGAGCGTCGGATTCATGATGGCCATGCGATCGATCATCGGGATCGACTCGTCGCCGTAGCGTTTGGTCTGGTCCTCGGTGGTGACTCGCGTGCGCCAGTTGACGCGCAGGTCCAGCGCCTCGGGATACCAGGCGTCGGTCCACGGGATTTCCGCCAGCCGCGGGTCGGCGAGCGCGACATCACGCCACTCGGAACGGGCGGCATGGCGCGCGGCGGCGAGGAACTCTGCGGACGGGCCCTGCAAAGCGCTCGCGACTTCGGAAACTTGCGGCGCCGCCGCGTCACGCGCCAGTTCGCCAATGTAGCCGCGCAGGTATTCCTCGCGCAGCGGTGCGTTGTCAGGATATTGGTCGACCGCCAGGCGCAGCAGTTCCGTGGAGCGTTGCCCCTGCCTGATCATGCGGTAATAGAACGCGCGCGCGTACTCACCCTCGGCGGACTCGCCGAGAATCTGCGCCATGCTGCGCAGCCGGTCCGTGAGACTGGAATCGATCAACAGGAAAACGCCGTTGCGCCGAATCATGTAGGGAAATGACAGCTTCTCGCGCAGGCTGCCGTAGACGAGAGAGTCGGGGTGCTGCCAGCGGATCGTGCGCGGCGAGCACGCGGCCCGAACTCTCGCCGTTCATCCCGCGGCCCTTTTCGAACACACTCGAGGTCGCGATGCGGTTGTCGTCGTCGGTGATCAGCCGCGCGCGCGTGGCGAGAGCCTTCGCACCGTCGGTCTCGAGCACCAACGCCGTGATCAGGTCCTCGGTGTTGTTGATGCCGAAGCGAGCGTAGTGCAGTGGCGCACTGCGCAGCGGCATGCCGGTCGCGGCCAGCCGCGTTTCGAGGTCGAGCGCCTGGTCACTCGCCAGGAAGACCAGAGTATTGGGATCAGGCCGGTACACGCGCACTTCCGGGAACACGCTGAGCAAGGTCGCGGTGAGTGAGCGCAGCAGATCCTCGTCCATGAAAATGACATTCATCCACTGCACGAACACGCCGCCCGGATTGAGATGCTCGTGCGCCAGCTGCATGAACTCGCGCGTATAGAGATGAGACGCGCCCGCGGTCCACGGGTGAGAGGGCTGCGACACGATGGCGTCGTAGCGGCGAGTGGTGAGACGCAGCGCACCGCGCGCGTCGTTGAGGATCAGCGTGACGCGCGGATCGTTCACCGGATCGCGGCGTCGTAGCGCGCGGGTCTGGCGATTCGCGTCGATGACCTTGGGCTCGAGCTCGATGACGTCGATGTGACGCACGCTCGGGGGAGCGCCCTCGATCACGCCACCTCCGCCGAAGCCCACCATCAGCATGTCGCGCGTCTCCGGCCGCGCGATCACGGCCAGTGGAGAAAGCCAGTACTCACCGCTGAAGCGCGGCACCGATCCAGGGGTGTCCATCAACGCTTCCGGCAGGCCGTTGGTGCGCAAGACCAGGCCGCCGTCCTGCGTCAGCACCACCACGCTCGCACTGCGGCCAATGTCGTAGTACAGCACGCGACCGGGCGCGCCCAGGTTGAGGGGCGAGGTCACCAGCAGTTTCATCGGTGTCTGCGGGGCAAACAGCACGCAGGCCGCCACCGCGACCACGCTCGCGGAGATTGCATAGATGCGCTTGACCGGCACCAGCACCCACAACGAGGCGATGCCGAGCGCGGCGCTGGCCGCGACCGCCACGTGAATCGCGCCCTCGTACTTGAGCGCCGGAATCAACACGAAGCCCGCGGCCAGCGAGCCCAGGATGGCGCCCACGGTGTTCCACGCGTACACACGGGCGCTGGCCGCCGCCGCATCGTTGACATCATTGGCGAGCACGCGAACCGCGAGCGGATACGTCATGCCGATGGCCACTGTCATGGGCAACAGCAGGAGCGCGGCGAGCAATGCATTGACCGGCAAGGTCACTGGTCCGAAAGGTCGCAGGTTCTGCAACAGTCCAGCCTGCTCCGGCAGCAATGCTTCCAGATTCAGATAGGCGAAGGCGGCGGCGGCCGCGGCGATGAACAGCGCAGCTCCCAACGCCTGCGCCGCGCCCGCGCGAGTCCTCGCCAGCGCGGCGCCGATGCCGCCGCCGATGGCGATGCCGGTGAGAAAACTCGCCACCATCACGCCGAAGGCGTAGATGCTGCTACCCACCACGTGCGCGAACATGCGTGTCCACAGGACTTCCTGGAAAAATGCCACCGCTCCGGCGAGCAGCATCAACGGCAGCACCCAGCCGGGCGCAGGGAAGCGATTGAAGGTCCGCGCGCGCATGCGCGCAGGCGCAGAGTTCGCGGGCGCATCCAGCGAATAACCCTTGGGCGGCGCCTTGGGTGATACGCGTTGACCCAACGCGGCGGCCAGCAGAAAGACCAGCGCGTTGATCCCCGCGGCGAACCAGATGGTGCTCTTGAGTCCCAACTCGGGCAGCAACATGAAAGCGGTGAGGAGCGCGCCGATCACCGCGCCGGCCGTGTTCATCGCATACAGAAGTCCGATGCGTCGCCCGATCTGCCGCTCTTCGGCGACCGCGTATCGCGCCAGCATCGGCAGCGTCGCTCCCATCAACGTGGTGGGCAGCGCGAGCGCAACGAAGGCGCTCAGCAGGTGAAAAGTGGTGGTGCCCGCGTGATCGCTGTCGGGCGGCGCAGGCTGTCCTCCAAACATGGCGAGCAGGCCCTGGTTGGTCAGCCACAGGAGGAAGGGAACCGCGAACATGGCGCTCACCGCGATGCCTAGCTCCAGCACTGCGTAGGTCAGCACCGGACGTGAGACACGGGGCAGGAAACGTTCCGCGAGATACGCGCCGAGTGCGAGGCCACCCATGTAGGCCGCGAGTACGGTGGCCACTGCCAGTTCGGAAGTACCGAACACGATGGCGAACTGGCGCGTCCAGGCGGTCTGATAGACGAGGGCAGCGAGTCCGCTCAATACGAAGCATGCACACAGCAGGAACAGGGAAGCGCCGCTGGCACGCTGGTGATTGACAGCATCGGGGGATGGCGACATGGTCGCGGGATTCTACGGATCGAGGAGTTTCGATGGCAGCCTTTCGCGCCAATGGCCTCGTGACGCTAACCACCGACTTCGGTCTGCGCGAGCCCTTCGTGGGCATCATGAAGGGCGTGATGCTGGCGCATGCCGCGCAGCTCAGGTTCATCGACATGGCGCACGATGTCAGCGCCTTTCAACCGGTCGAAGCCGGGTTCTGGCTCGCGGGCGCATTACGTTACTTTCCCGCCGGCACCGTGCACGTCGCCGTGGTGGATCCGGGCGTCGGCACGCCGCGCGCGCTGCTGGTTGCGCTCGCGGGTGACCAGGCAATACTCGCGCCCGACAATGGATTGCTGGCGCCGCTCGCCACACGCAGGAAGATCGAGCGGCTCATCCGCATCGATCTCGCGCGCCTCGTGCAATTCGGCGTGAGCGATGTGAGCGCCACTTTCCATGGACGCGATGTGTTTGCGCCGGTGGCCGCGGCGATCGCTTCGGGGCGCTGCGACCCGCTCGACCTCGGCCAGGAAGTCGACAGCATCGATTTGTCGGGATGGCCCGCGATCAGCCCGCGGGCCGACGGTGGGGTGGCCGGGGTGGTGGTCGCGGTCGATCGCTTCGGAAACCTGATCTCCAACATCGAGGCGGCCACGGTCGTGGCGCTCGCAAATCCCACCGTCCACATTGGCGGCATGCGGCTGCCCCTGCGACGCACCTACGGCGACTCGGCCGCGGGGGAATACCTGGGGCTCATCAATTCTTTCGAGGTCCTGGAGGTCGCCCGATCGCGTGGCAATGCCGCGGCGGGCTTGAATCTGGCCGTCGGGGCGCCCATTTCGGCCGTGCCCACGGTCCCCGGCGCCCAATTTCGACGCAGTTGATAAGTGGCACCAATCGGCTATAGTTCGCGTCCCCGTTGCCCACCTTCTGGTGTGCAACTCACTGTTTAAACTAGTCTTTCTGGCGAAAAAAGCGATGTCCGAAAGGGATAACGAAAGCTTCGATATCGACGAAGAGTTCCTGGCCGAAGCGGAAGACAGCACCGACTACGAGCGCATCCTCGACAAAGTCGACCGGCGGGTCCGTCCTCAGCCGGGAGCGCCTAAACGTGGCAAAGCCGCCTGGAGCCGCCTCGAGGAAGTCCTGGCGGATCGTCAGCTCGAAAAAGATCTGAAAGACGCTTTCGAAGACGACGAGCGCTAGCGTCCACGACGCTGGTTACCTTTATCAGTGAGTTGTTGCCGCATACGGCGACAGGGGATTAGCGCATGTCCGCGCGTGCTGTTTCGCGCTGGGTGGTCGTCAAGTTCGGCGGCACCAGCGTCTCTTCGCTTGCCACCTGGCGCAACATCGCGCTGGTGGTCAAGCGCCGCCAGGCATCCGGCAACCACGTGCTGGTGGTCCATTCGGCGATCACCGGGATCACCGACCAGCTCGAGAAGCTGCTGGCGGCGGGACTGGCCGGCAAACCGGAAGAACCGCTCAAGGCGATCGAAGATCGCCACCGGCAGCTAACTACCGAACTCGGCCTGGAAGTAAGCCCGCAACTGCAGGGCTATTTCGATGAGCTCAGGCAGATGGCCAACGGAATCGCGCTGGTGCGCGAGCTGTCGGACCGGACGCGGGCGCGGGTCATGGCCAACGGTGAGCTCATGGCCACCGAAATCGGCGCCCGATTCCTGAAGTCTCAGGGAATCGACGTCACCTGGATGGACGCCCGCGACATGCTGAGTGCCGAGGATCGTGGCGCCTCGGCCAGGGCCTCGGTGCTGTCGGCCACCTGCTCGTTCGCGCCCGATGCGTCGCTGGAACAGCGCCTCGATGCCGCGACGCCCGTGGTGATCACGCAGGGCTTCATCGCCCGCGACAGCGACGGCAACACCTGCCTGCTGGGGCGCGGTGGCTCCGACACCTCGGCGTCGTATCTCGGCGCCAAGATCCGCGCCAGGGCCATCGAGATCTGGACCGACGTGCCCGGCATGTTCAGCGCCAATCCGCGCGCCACCCCGAACGCACGACTGCATTCGCGCGCTGCATTACGACGAAGCCCAGGAGATCGCGACCAGCGGCGCCAAGGTGCTGCACCCGCGCTGCCTGCTGCCGGCGCGGCAGTACCAGATACCTTTATATGTGTACGCCACCCAGACGCCGGACCTGGAAGGCACACTGATCACGGGTGAATCCGCCCCTGGCGCGCACGTGAAGGCGATCTGCAATCGCAAGGGCATCACGCTGATCTCGCTCGACAGCCCCGGCATGTGGCACCAGGTCGGCTTCATGGCCGACGCTTTCGCGGTGTTCAAGGAACACGGCATGTCGGTGGACCTGGTATCGACCTCCGAGACCAACGTCACCGTATCGCTGGATCCGGCGGCCAACACGCTCGATGGCGAATTGCTCGGCAAGCTGCAGCGCGACCTGTCGAAGCTGTCGAATGTGCGCGTGATCGGGCCCTGCGCCAGCGTCTCGCTGGTGGGACGCAACATCCGCGCCATCCTGCACAAGCTGGGTGACGCCTTCGCGTTGTTCGAAGAGCAGAAGGTGTACCTCGTCAGCCAGGCTGCGAATGATCTGAATTTCACCTTCGTGGTGGATGAGAACCAGGGCGACCGCCTGGTCGAGCAGCTGCACGAGTTGCTGATTCGACCGGCGAAGGGTGATCCCGTCATGGGCCCCACGTGGGAACAGTTGTTTGCCAGGCCCGAAGTCGTGGCGGCGCGCGCGCAGCCCTGGTGGGCCACGAAGCGCGCGATGTTGCTGGAAGCTCTTGCTACGCGCGACAGCGCCTATGTGTACGACCTGGGTGAAATCGACGCTGCCGCGAAGTCAATCACCGGCCTCAAATCCGTCAGTCGCGCGTTGTACGCGCTGAAGGCGAATCCGCATCCCGACATCCTGCGCACCGTGGCCGCACAGGGCGTGGGTTTCGACTGCGTGTCGCTGGCGGAGATAGAGCATGTGCTCGAGTCCGTGCCGGGGCTGCCCGCGGAACGGATTCTCTTCACGCCGAATTTTGCGCCGCGTACCGAATACCTGCAGGCGCTCGCGTTCGGCGGCGTCAATGTCACCATCGACAACCTGTTCGTGCTGCAGCACTGGCTGGATGCCTTCAAGGGCAAGAGCGTGTTCCTGCGCATCGACACCGGCATCGGCCGCGGTCATCACCATCACGTGAAGACCGCGGGCGCGCAGTCGAAGTTTGGAATTCCGGTCGAGGAGCTCGACGAGGTCGCTCGCCTGGCGGAGGCGGGTGGCGTGACCATCAACGGCCTGCACGCGCACGCCGGCAGCGGCGTGTTCGACGTGGAGAACTGGACCCAGGTGGGGTCGGTGCTCGCGGGACTGGTGAAGCGCTTCCCCGACGTGAAATACATCGACGTCGGCGGCGGGCTCGGCGTGCCAGATCGCGTCGAGGGTCGCGAGCTCGATCTCGCCCGGCTCGACGAAGCGCTGGCGAAGGTGAAGGCGGCCCTGCCGGGAATCGAGCTCTGGCTCGAGCCGGGACGTTTCTTCGTGGCCAACGCGGGAGTGCTGCTGGCGCGGGTTACGCAGACCAAGGTCAAGAGTGGCATTCGCTACGTAGGCGTGGCGACCGGCATGAACTCGCTGATCCGTCCGGCGCTGTACGGTGCGCATCACGACATCGTGAACCTGACGCGTTACGGCGAGCCGGCGAACATATCCGCCAACGTGGTAGGGCCCGATCTGCGAGAGCTCGGATTTCCTCGGGCACGACCGGCTGCTGCCGGAGTGCCGGTCGGGAGACGTGCATGCTGATTGCCACCGCGGGCGCCTACGGGCGCGCCATGTCTTCCAACTACAACCTGCGCGCGCCAGCGGAAGAGCTGCTGATCTAGTTCGACGGGGTTGCGGGGGCGTTAGCCCGCTCGAGTTTCGACTGGATGCGGTTCACCCGCTGCTGTGCCTCGAACCGGGCGAACTCACGGCCCAGCTGGGCATCGAGTGCGTCGAGCTGTGGGGCGGTCAGGATGCTCGAGGCGGAAGAGTGCATCCGCGCGTTCATCGCCTTCATCAACTGCGCCTGGCGTTCGGAGTAGCGCTGCCAACTGTCGTTGGCATCTCCCTCCCAGCTCAGCGTGTCGCTGTACTCCTGCAGGTCGCTCTGCATCTGCTCGCGTTCGACGTGCAGCGCCGCGATCAGCGGTTCGACCTGGTCGTCGCGCAGAGCATTCAGCTCGGTGAGCTCCGAGCGGAGGCCGTCCACCTGCATGCGGCTCTGCCGGCTCTCCATGTAGGCCTGCAATCGCGCGCGCCGCTCCTCGCCCAGCAATTCGCGCAGCTTGTCCTGGTGCGCCTGCTCCAACGCCTCGAGTCGCGCCCGCCTTTCCATTCGACCCTCATCGGTCGTGACTTCGGCCTGGTAAACGTCGTTCAATTCCGCTTCCTGGTCGAGCAGCAGGTCGAGCGTCGCATCCGCCTGGGCCGGCGTGAAATCCAGCAGGCGAATGAAGTTCGCGCGCCGCGGCGCGTACGCGAGGCGCTCCTGTTGGCGGCGCGCTTCCCGATACTTCGGATCGCGCATGAGATTGCGCTGGTACGCATCCCAGTCCTCCTTCCTGCCCGTGACTTGCTGCGCAGTCTGTGTACCAGCGGCGGATGTGTCAGCCGCGGGTGAGGGCGACGGCAATTGTGCCGCGGGGGTCGGCGCGGCTTCGGCCGTGCGCGGCGGACGCGGGCTCATTTGCTGCCGCCTCGAGAAGTCCGCGGAGCTCGGCATTTCGGGCGCGTTCCTCGCCCAACTCGCGCCACAGGTAGATGGACGCGACCGCCAGGCCGCAGGCAACGATGCCGAGAAGGATGAGAATGCGTCGCATGGTCAGGCAAACGGTTGCGGCTGCATTACGGTCCTTTCGCCAGCCTGCCTTCGAGTTGCAGGCGAAGCGCGGCTTCGATCGGCACCAGCCGGGCCGCGAGCATTTCGTCGAGGCTCGAAAGCTGCGGGCGCGAAAGCGTGCCCGCCATGGTGTCGTGGATGCGCTGGTTGGCCTCCTTTTCCAGATCGAGCCAGCGCTGCCGGTCCTGGGGCGAGACGACATTGCGATCCGTGATGCCGGCAGGCCGTGGCGTATTCTTCGTATTCGCGCGAGCGGCGCTGGCGCTCGGTGTAGATAGCGCCTCCACCAGTGCATCGGCCTGGCGGTCCTGCAGCGGCTCAGAAGTGGTGGAGAGTTGCGCGCGAAACTGGCTCGCTTCGCTGCGCTCTCCCTGCTCGCCTGGTACCAGTTCCACCTTTCGTACTTTTCCTCGCCGAGCAATTCGCGCAATTGCGCGTCGTCGTGCCTCGCCCAGGCGTTTCAATTCCGCCTGTGCCTTTTCATCGGGAGGCTCGCCCGTCGGTCGACCAATTCCGATGGACTTCATGTTGCGCTCGATCGACAGGTCGATGAGCGCATCGGCCTGTTCGGGCGTCAGTCCCACGACCCGGATGGCATCGGCGCGGGTTTGCGGCGTACCGCCGGCGCCACTCATCGACTGCGCGACTTCCGATAGGCCGGATCGCGCATCATCTCGCGCTCGTGTTGTTGCGAGGCGCGAATCTGCTCGCGGACTTCCTGTTCCCGCGCGGCTTGCGGATCCGCATGCGGCCTCCGCGGCGACGGCCGGGAGCCGAGGCAGAGGGCGCGGCAGGCGCGTTCTGCGCAACGGGACCGGTGCGACGGGAGCGGGAGGCGGAATCTGCGCTGCGGGCGCGGCAGCCAGGCGTCGTTCGAGATCGGCAACGTGCTGACGCTCGACACGCAGTTGTTGAAACGACCAGAGCGCGCTGATCGCACAGGCCACGCTGATGAACACCAGCAAGACGGAAGACTTGCGCATGACTCATCTCCGCACGTCGTCGACGCCGAGCGAGTCTACGCCTCAGCGGTGACGCGACTCCAGCTTGTCGATCACCTGGGCCAGCGACAACCCGCGCGCGCGCAGCAGCACGAGTAGATGGAACAGCAGGTCGGCGGATTCCTCGATGACCTTGCTCGTCGTCGCCGCCGACGCCGGCCAGTGCGAGTTCGACGCCTTCCTCGCCCACCTTCTGAGCGACGCGCGCCACGCCCTTGTCGAGCAGCTTCGCGGTGTAACTGTCGTCGGGCTTTTCAGTGGCGCGCTGCGCGATGATCGCCTCGAGCTTCGCCAGGAAGGAGAGGGTGGCCGCGGCGCTGCGCGGCTCATCGCCAAAGCAGGTGAGGGTGCCGTTGTGACAGGCGGGACCACGCGGCCGCGCCGTCACCAGCAGCGTGTCATGGTCGCAGTCGGCGACCACATCCACGACGTCGAGCGTGTGGCCGGTGGTTTCGCCTTTTTCCCACAGGCGCTGCTTGCTGCGGCTGTAGAACACGGCGCGTTTGCGCGCCAGCGTCTGTTCGAGCGCTTCGCGATTCATGTAGGCGAGCATCAACACGGCGCCGGTTTCCGCGTCCTGCACGACCGCGGGTACCAGGCCCTCACCCTTGGCAAAATCGATCTTTGTCATGTCGAGACTCACAGCCGCACCTCGACGCCGGACGCGGCGAGCGTGGTCTTGAGATCGGGAATCGCAATGGCGCCGGAATGGAACACGCTGGCCGCCAGCGCGGCGTCGACCCCGGCCTTCTCGAACACGTCGACAAAGTGTTCGGGCGCGCCGGCACCGCCCGAGGCAACCAGCGGCACGCCGCAGATGTCACGCACTGCCTTGAGTTGCGCGACGTCATAGCCGCGCCTCACGCCATCACTGGTCATGCAATTGAGCACGATCTCACCCGCGCCGCGTTCCTGCACTTCACGCACCCAGGAGAGAGTGTCGCGCCCGGTGTTGCTGGAGCGATTCGGATCACCGGTGTACTGGAACACCTTGTAGCCATCCTTGACGTTGGCGCTGTCGATGCCGATCACCACGCATTGCGAACCGAAGCGTGCGGCCAGCTCTTCGATCAGGCCCGGGTTCGCGATGGCCGGCGAGTTGATCGAGATCTTTTCGGCGCCGGCATTGAGCACCGCTTCGGCATCTTCCACCGAGCGGATGCCGCCTGCGACACAGAACGGGATGTCGAGCACTTCGGCGACGCGCCGCACCCAGTTGCGATCGACGCTTCGTCCTTCGGGACTGGCGGTGATGTCGTAGAACACGACCTCGTCCGCGCCCTCGTTGCGATAGCGCTCGGCGAGCACCAGGATATCTCCCACGATCTGGTGATCGCGGAAGCGAATGCCCTTTACGACCTGGCCGTCGCGGACGTCGAGGCAGGGGATGATGCGTTTGGCAAGAATGGTCGTAACTCCGAAGGACTGATCATTTCCTCTAACAAGGCCTTGCCGCTGATCGCGGCCGCGGCGCCGAGCGTCGCGAGTGCGGCGAGATCCGCCGCCGAACGCACGCCTCCCGAGGCCTGCCAGGCGAGCTGCGGATAACGTTTCACGCCTTCCGCATACAAGGCCACGGCCGGGCCCTGCAGCGCGCCGTCGAGCTCGGCGTCGGTGCACAACACGTGCTTCAGAGCCATGCGGCAGGTACGAATCAATGGCTTCCCAGAGCGTAAGCTTGGACTCCATGGTCCAGCCGCGCGTCAGCACCCGCGGGACGCCTTGTTTGTCGTGCCGGATGTCGAAGGCCAGGCCGATCTTTTCCGCGCCGTATTTCTTGAGCCAGGCCTGCACTTCGCCGGGCTTCTCCACCGCGGCGCTGCCGACGATGACGCGATCGATGCCGTGGCGCAGCAGGTCATCGACCACCGCCGCGGAACGTACGCCGCCGCCCACCTGGATGTGCAGCGCCCGCTGTGAGGCGAGCCGCACGATGACGCTGCGATTGGCGAGACGGCCATCCTTGGCGCCATCGAGGTCGACGACGTGCAGCCACGAAGCGCCCAGGGCTCGATAACGCTGCAGCAGCTCGTGAGGTTCGAGGTCGTAACGCGTTTCCTGGTCGAAGTCGCCTTTGAGCAGGCGCACGCAGCGGCCATGACGCAGGTCGATGGAAGGAATGAGGATCATGCGGGCTTCACACTCCATCTTTCAGAAAATTGGCAAGGATGCGCGAACCCACCACGCCAGAGCGTTCGGGGTGGAACTGCGTGCCACAGAAATTGTCGCGGCGTGCGACCGAGGTGAGCGCCGTTCCATAGTCGGTGATCGCGATGGTCGCGGCCGAGGTGGGCGCCGCGAAGCTGTGCACGAAATACACGTAGTCGAGACTGCTCACGCCATCGAGCAGCGGATCGGGACGCACCTGGATCATCTGGTTCCAGCCCATGTGCGGAACCGGTCGGCCGGGGACGGACTGCAGCTTGCCGATGCTTCCCGGGATCACGCCCAGGCAATTCGCCGGCCCTTCGTCGGAACGCTCGAACAGGATCTGCATGCCGAGACAGATCCCTAACAAAGGCTGCTTGAGCTGCGGAATCAGCTGGTCGAGTCCCGCCATGCGCAGGCGCGCCATGGCGTCGTGGGCCGAACCCACGCCGGGCAGCAACACACGGGACGCTCCCCGGATGACGCCGTGGTCGGTGGTCACCACCGACTCGGCGCCGAGCCGCGCGAGCGCCGCGCGCAGCGATGCGATGTTGGCCCCGCCGCTGTCGATGATGACAACCGCGCTCACCAGTCACTCGCACTAGCGGTGAGAGCGACGTCCGTCATAGCAATCCCTTGGTGGACGGCAGTTCGCCGCCTTCGCGGCGAAACGCCTGGCGCAGCGCGCGTCCCACTCCCTTGAAGCAGGCTTCGATCATGTGATGAGTATTCTCACCGGTAATGGTGACATGAACCGCGGCCTTGAGGCTCTCGGCCAGAGAGCGGAAGAAGTGTGGCACCAGCTCGGTGGGCAGGCCGCCGACGGACTCGCGGGAGAACTTGCCTTCAAAGACGCCGTAGGCGCGCCCGGAAAGGTCAATGGCCACGCGGACCTGCGCCTCATCCATCGGCAGGACGAAACCGTAACGGGCTATGCCGAGCTTGGCGCCGAGCGCGTTGCGCAACGCCTCGCCGAGCGCCAGCGCGCAATCCTCGACGGTGTGATGCTCGTCGATGTCGAGATCGCCCTTGCAGTTGAGCACCAGGGAGAATCCGCCGTGCTTGGCGAGCTGCTCGAGCATGTGATCGAAGAAGCCGATGCCGGTGGTAATGGCCACGGGTGTCGTTACATCGAGGTTCACGGCGACCTCGATGTCGGTTTCCCTGGTCTTGCGCTGGACCCTGCCGCGACGTTCGGTGAGCGTGCGCAGAATGGCGGGCCAGGTTTCGGTGGCGTCACCATGACGGCGTACGAGAAAGCCGCGGACTCCGAGGTTGCGCGCGAATTCCAGGTCCGTGGGACGATCACCGACCATGGCGCTGGCGCCGAGGTCGACCTGTTGTTCGCGAACCCAGGAATCGACCAGCCTGGTCTTGGGCTTGCGGCAGTCGCAGCCCTCGTCCTTGCGATGCGGACAAACGAATACGGCGTCGAACTCGATGCCCTGCGAGCTGAAGGTATCCAGCAGGAACTGGTGTGGCACATCGAAGGAGCGCTGCGGAAAGCTCGCGCTGCCGAGACCGTCCTGGTTGGTGACCATCGCAAGCCTGAAGCCCGCGACGCGTGCTTGCTGCAGGGCGTCGAACACGCCCGGCATGAAGCGGATCTTCTCGAGGGAATCGACCTGTTCGTCGGGCGGTTCCTCGATGAGAGTGCCGTCGCGGTCGACGAACAGGATGCGGCTTTGGCTCACGCAAGACTCCGGACCAGGCGGTCGTTCTGTTCGGGGGTGCCCACCGAGATGCGCAGCGACTGCGGAGACACGCTGCGCATGTCGCGGATCAGCAGCCGGGCGGTGCGCGCCGCGGCGAGTGCCGCCTCCGGCTGCGCGAAATCCGTGAGCAGAAAGTTCGCAACGCTGGGCCAGATTCTCTGCACCGACGACCTGGATGCAAGCGCGCCGTGCAGGCGCTCGCGTTCGGCGCGCACCTGGACGACCCGTTCGCGCTGGATGGCGAGCTGCGCCGGCGCCAGCGTGGCAAGAACTGCCTCGATGGTGAGCTGTGGAATCGAGTAGGGCGGAATCACCTTGGCGAGCAAGGTCACGATGGCCGGGTGCGCGATCAGCGAACCGACCCGTGCGCCCGCCAGGCCAAAGGCCTTGGACAAGGTGCGCAGCACCACCAGATTCGGATATCGCGCCAGTGCCGCCGTGAGCGATGGTTGCCCGGAGAATTCGACATAGGCCTCGTCCACCACGATCAGCGCCTTGCCCGAGAGCTGCTGCAACAGCGTTTCGATGCCGGCAGGGTCGAGGGCGTTACCGGTCGGGTTGTTAGGGCTGCACAGGAACACGATGCGCGTATTCGAGTCGCAGGCTGCCAGCACGCCCTCGACATCAAGTGCAAAGCCGCGCTCGCGTAACAGGGGAACTTCGCGCACCGCCGCGCCCTGGATGCGGGCGGCCACGGCGTACATGCCGAAGGTCGGTGGGCAGATGATGACGTTGTCGACACCGGCGCGGCAAAAACCACGTACCACCAGATCGATCGACTCGTCACTGCCGCGTCCCGGCAGCAGCCGGGAAACATCGACGTCGTAGAGTGCGGCGAGCCGCGCCGCCAGTTCGTGTGGATGCGGTTCGGGATAGCGGTTGAGTCCCGCCTGGGAGCGATCGGTTTCGGCGCGCCACGGCAACTCGTTGGCATGCAGCCGATCGAAGGCCGGATCCCAGCTGGCGTGTGAATATGCCTTGAGCGCCACGATATCCGGGCGGGCGAGCGCGAGGATATCGCTCATCGCACAGCTCCCGCGGCAAGTGCTTCGAGTCTCACGTTGACCGCGTTGCCGTGCGCGTCGAGCCCTTCCATGGCGGAGAGGGTAATCGCGGTGGGGCCGAGCGCTCGCAGTCCCGTGGCGTCGAGCTCCTGCACGGTGATGCGCTTCTGATAGTCGAGCAGCGAAACGCCGCTGTAGGAACGCGCATAACCGAAAGTCGGCAACACGTGATTGGTGCCCGAGCAGTAATCACCCATCGTCTCCGGCGACCAGGCACCGATGAACACCGAGCCTGCGCACTCGACCTTCGACAACAGCGTGCGCGGTTGCCGCGTCTGGATGATGAGGTGCTCGGGCGCGTATTCGTTCGAAACCGCGACGGCTGTCGTCGAGATCGGGCACGAGAATGACCCGGCAATGCGCCATGGATTCGCTGACGATCTTCAGGCGACTGAGCGCCGGCAGCTGTTTTGCGACTTCATTCCCGATCTCGCGCGCCGAGGGTCGTGGAGGTGGTGACGAGTAGCACCTGGGCGATGGTGTCGTGTTCGGCCTGCGCGAGCAGGTCCGCCGCCACGAAACGCGGGTCGGCCGAATCATCCGCGATGACCAGGACTTCGGAAGGCCCGGCCGGCAGATCGATGGCCGCACCGGCCGGATCAGCGGCGACGATCTGCTTCGCGGCCGTGACCCAGGCGCTGCCCGGCCCGAATATCTTGTCCACCTTGCCGACGCTTTCGGTACCGAATGCAAACGCGGCAATGGCCTGCGCGCCACCCATTTTGTAAACCGTATCGATGCCGCACAGCTCCGCGGCCACGAGCACCGCGGCGTGAACTTTGCCATCGGGGCCCGGCGAGCAGGCAATGGCGCGTGACTGACAACCGGCGACCCGTGCCGGCACCGCGAGCATGATGGCGGTGGAGGGCAGGGGCGCAGAACCCGCCGGTACGTACAGACCGACGCGGCCGATGGGCCGGGTGATTCGCTCGCAGATGACGCCCGGCATGGTTTCGACACGCAGCGGCGGTGATTTCTGCGCCTCGTGAAAGCGCGTGACATTGTCGACCGCCCGCTCGAGCGCAGCGATCTGTTCTGACGTCAGGCGGGTCCGCGCCTCGCGAAACTCGCCAGCCGCGACGCGCAGCTGATCCGGCGTGCCGCCGCCGAACTTCTCCGTGAACTGGCGCACCGCGGCGTCGCCCTCGCGCGCGGACCGCGGCGACGATCGCTGCCGCCTGGGCCAGCACTTCGGCGCGCGACTCGGCCGCGGGCCGTTCGAGGGCCTTGCGACGCGCATCCGCCGACGCGGCGTTCCAGTCGAGGATGATCATCAGACCAGCATCTTCTCGACGGGCAACACCAGCAGCGCGCTGGCGCCGGCTTTCTTCAAGCTCTCGAGTGTTTCCCAGAACACGTTCTCGCGGCACACGGCGTGGATTGCCACCTTGTCGTTGGAACCTTCCAGCGGAATGATGGTGGGCGATTCGCTGCCGGGCAGCAGCCGCCGGATCTCGGGCAATGCGGAACGCGGTGCGTGCAGCATGATGTACTTGCTCTCGCGGACCTGCTGCACACCGTCGATGCGCAACAGCAGGCGATCGACCCATTCCTGCTTGGCCTCGGGCAGATTGACCGGGGTGCGGATCAGCAGCGCCTGGCTTTCGAGCACCGTCTCGACCTCACGCAGGTGATTGGCCTGCAACGTCGAGCCGGTGGAGACCAGGTCGCAGACGAGATCGGCGCGTCCCAGTCGCGGCGCGATTTCCACCGCACCGGACAAGGTCACGATGTCGGCCGCCACATTGCGCTCTTTCAGGAAGCGCTCGAGCATGTACGGATAAGTGGTCGCAATTCGTTTACCCGCGAGCGACCCCGGGGTTTCGTACGAGAAGCCTTCGGGAACCGCCAGCGACAGCCGGCAGCGCCCGAAGTCGAGGGTGCGCAACTCGGTGAAGCTGGGCGTGTGCCCGCGCGAGGTGAGCTCCAGGCGCTTCTCCTCGATCACGTTGCGGCCGACGAGTCCCAGGTCGCAGACATCCTCCTGCACCAGGTCCGGGATGTCGTCGTCGCGCACGAACAGCACGTCGAGCGGCATGTTCTCGCCAAAACCCATGAGCTGGTCGCGACCGCGCGACAGCTTCAGGCCGCAACTCTTGAGCAGTTCGAGCGACGGGTCGGTGAGGCGGCCCGATTTCTGCACCGCGAGTTTGAGGCGCTGGTCTTTGTCGTGAGGTTTCATGGGTATGCCGGTAGATAGAGGGCGGTGGGGCGGGCGCGTGCGCAGCGCGCGCTGCCATCAGGCGTGGCGCTGCTGGCGCGCGACGGCCAGCGAGTACCCGCCATTGCCATCGGAGAGATAGCGCGCGACGCGACCGATGGTGGTGACACTCACGCCGGTGAGGCGGTGGATCTCGCGATAGGGCAGGCCCTTCTGCAACCACTCGACCACGGCCCAGCGATCGGCGATGGCCTGCAATTCCGCGGGGGTGCACAGGTCGCGAAAGAAGGCGCGGCACTCGTCCACCGTTTTGAGGGTGAGCACGGCGGCGAACAGGCTGCGTTCCGAGAGCGCCTCCTGTCGTGCGGTGACGTTACGGTGCTGTTTCATGAACTAATGTACTAACGCGTTAATACGGTGGCGCATTAGACGCGTCCGGTGGCGGAAAAGCAAGGCTGGATGCTTGCAGTCGGGTGATGCGCCTCATAGAATCCGCGCACTCATCGAGACCGGCTGAGGGATGGGCCCAAAGACGCCGGGGCAACCGCCGCCAACGCGGAAAGGTGCCAACTCCTGCGGATTCGACGACTCGACACCATCGAGGCGCTCAATTCCGGCAGATGAGCGAACCTCAGTCAGCCCGTTCAGGGTTGTGAGGTGCCGTGCATCAGCACGGCGGCTCAGCTCGAGTGCCCGATGAGTGACTTGGAGCATTCGATGAGCAATGAAAAACAGTTTTCCCGTGCCGATGTGCCGAGTCCTGGCGCTGGCAACACAACCATGCAGGTCCGTGAAGGGGTGCTGGCAGTGCCCGGCGAGCTCAAGCTGCATTTCGGTGGCTCGCTGGAGTCGGTGTCCATCGCCTGGCGGCTGGCGGGGCCCGCGACGGCACCAGTGGTGGTGGCGATCGGCGGCATCTCCGCCTCGCGCCGCGTCTGGCTGCCCGATGAGCCGCGCGGCGGCTGGTGGCACGAGGTCGTGGGTCCCGGGCTGGCGCTCGACACGCAACGTTTTCGCATCCTGAGTTTCGACTACCTGGGCGCGAGCGCCGACTCGACCGGGCCCCGCGATGGCGCGGCGTTTCCCTCGATCTCCGCGTACGACCAGGCTGAGGTCCTGTTGCGTCTCATCAATCACCTGGGGATCGCTTCCCTGCGCGCCATTGCGGGCGCGTCGTATGGCGGCATGGTGGCGCTGGCCTTCGGTGAGCGTTACCCGGAGCGCGTGGCGCGTCTCATCGTGATCAGCGCCGCGGATCGCGCGCATCCCATGGCCAGTGCGTGGCGCGTGGTTCAGCGGCGCATCGTGAAATTCGCCATCGAGTCCGGCAAGGCGGCGGAGGGCCTGGAACTCGCGCGTGCGCTGGCCATGGCGACCTATCGCAGTCCCGAGGAATTCGCGGCGCGTTTCGCCGGCGCGCCGCGGCGCACGGACGACCGCTTCACCTTGCCGGTCGAGGAATACCTGTTCGCGCGTGGTGCCGAATACGCAAAGGCCTACCGCCCCGAGTCATTCGTGTGCCTGTCCGAATCCATCGACCTGCACCGTGTCGATGCCGCGCGTATTTTCGCGCCGGTCACCGCGGTGGCGGTGCGCGAGGACCAGCTGGTGCCGCTCGCCGACATGCGCGCCATGGTCGCGCGCCTGCCGAACGCCGAGCTGCACGAAATCTCCTCGGTGTACGGTCACGATGCCTTCTTGAAAGAGAATCGGCGACTCGCACCTATCTTCTCCAATGTCTTGAACGAACCTCCAGGGACTGCCGAATGACGAACCTGACCCAGGACACTCGCGCGGTGCGCGCGGGCCTCGAAAACTGCGACGTGACGGGGGCCGTGGTGCCACCGCTGCACCTGTCGTCCACCTATGCCTTTCGCGGCTTCGGCGACAAGCGCAAGTACGACTACAGCCGCTCGGGTAATCCGACGCGCGACTTGCTGGCCGAGGCGCTGGCGGATCTCGAGGGCGGCGTCGGTGCGGTGATCACCGGTTCGGGCATGGGCGCGATCACCCTGGTCGGTCACCTGCTGCCCGCGGGCGCGCGCATCGTCGCGCCGCATGATTGTTACGGCGGCACGTTCCGACTGTTCACGGCCTGGAACAAGCGCGGCGAACTCAAGGTGGACTTCGTCGACTTCGGTAATCCGTCCGCGGTCGATGCCGCGCTGTCGAAGCCGGCCGCGATGGTGTGGATCGAAACGCCCAGCAATCCGCTGCTGCGTATCACCGACATCGCGGACCTCGCGCGGCGCAGCCATGCCATCGGCGCCCTGGTGGTGGCCGACAACACCTTCCTGTCGCCAGGCTGGCAGCGGCCCCTGGAACTCGGCGCCGATATCGTGCTGCATTCGACCACCAAGTACATCAACGGACACAGCGACGTGGTCGGCGGGGCGGTGATCGCCAAGACCGCCGAGCTGGCCGAGCAGATCGGCTGGTGGGGCAATTGCCTCGGCCTCACTGGTTCCGCGTTCGACAGTTTTCTCACGTTGCGCGGACTGCGCACCCTGCATGTGCGGCTGCGCGAACACGGCCGCAATGCGCAGGTCGTGGCCGAGTACCTCGCCAAGCAAAAGAACGTGAAGCGGGTGTACTTACCCCGGACTCGCGATCGCATCCGGGACACGAGATCGCGAAGCGTCAGCAGTCCGGCTTCGGCGCCATCGTCACCCTCGAAGTGGCGGGCGGCATCGATGGCGCGAAACGCTTCTCCGAAGCGCTCGAGTTGTTCTCGCTGGCGGAGTCGTTAGGCGGCGTGGAAAGCCTGGTCGCGCATCCGGCCACGATGACTCATGCGGCCATGGCGCCGGAAGCGCGCGCCGCGGCTGGCCTGGTCGATGGGCTGCTGCGACTCTCCATCGGCATCGAATCGGCCGACGACCTGCTGCGTGATCTTGCCAACGGCGTGAAGTCGCTCAGTTAGTCGGCGATTTCGCCGCAGGTGACGTTCAGGACCGCGGCCGTGAGCGAGCTCGCCCGGTCCGAGGCGGCGAGGGCCGCGGCATTGGCGATCTCGACCATCTTCGGCATGCGCCGCAGCATGGTCTTTTCGGCAATGCGCGCTTCGAATGCCTCGCGTGTCACGCCCGCCGCTCGCGCGTGTTCGGCAATGGCTGCCGTCACTCCTGGTGAATCCGGTGATCCCGACGATCGCAGCGTGACGACGCGGATGCCGCGCGGACCGAGCTCGATCGCGAGCTGCCGACACAGACCTTCGATGGCCGCGCAGGCAACGCCGAATCCGCCGCTGCCCACGTAGGGCTTGCGCGCGACCTGCGCGGTGAGCGCCAGGATCACGCCGCTGCCACGCGGCTCCATGTGGCGCGCGGCCGCGGTGGCGGTAAGGAAGTGGGTGCGCATCGCGTTGTCGATGGACATGGCGAATGCCTCGCGTGTCATCCGGGTGAGCGGCGTTCCCTGTTCACCCCCGAGCCCGATGAGGTTGAACGAGATATCGACATGGCCCGCCTGGCGCACGACTTCGGCCAGGTGCTTCTCGACCGAATCACGGTCCAGGGCATCGACGCCGGCGGGAATTGCGCTGGCGCCCGCCAGCGTCAGTTCCTGCGCCAGTGCCTGGACCCTCTCCGGCGTGCGACCCGCCAGGAACAATTGCGCCCCTTCGCGCGCAAAGACTCGCGACACGCTGCTGCCGATGGCGCCGGCGGCGCCGTAGATCACGGCAACCTTTCCGGCTAACAATCCCGTGCGAGGCGAGGAGTCCTGACCGGCCACGGCGCGCGTGGCGACAGGCACCGCAACGGCGGCCCCGGCGGCGAGAAATTCACGGCGCGACGCGGCTTCCATGGCGCGACTCACATGCAGCAGGAAACGGGCGGTGTGTAGCGTCCGTTGGCGGCGACTTCGCCGCCCTTGCCGTACATGTTGTGGGGCCGGGCCCAGTCGGTCAGCGAGAAGTGCGGGCCGTGCTCATTACGACCCCTGGGCGTCACTTCGAGGATGCGATAGATGCCGAGAAAATCCTCGCCACCGCGCGAGTAGTTCGAATAGGTGTGGAAGACGACCCCGGACTCATCTTTATAGAAGACGCTGTTGCCCGAGATGTCCTCGATACCGGGATCGCAGATATCCGAAATTGCAGAACGCGCGGCCGGCGGCCAGGTCCTCGGGTTTGAACGACACGCCGTAGTCGTAGTTGAAGTCCGAGCCGAACGACGAATAGAACGGAATGCGCCAGCCCATGCGTTCACGCAGCGCGGTGAGTTCCGGCAGCGTCGCGCGTGCGATGGCCACCACCGACACGTCGTGATTCTCGAGATGCGGCAGGATGCCTTCGAGGTGATCGACGCCGAGCGCGCAGCCGACGCATTGCAGCGGCTGATCCGGACCCTGCATGACATGCTGCACGAAGAGCTGGCTCTTGCCCCGGAACAGGTCCGCGAGCGTCACGCGCCCCTGCGCCGAATCGAACTCATAGGTCTTGTCCACCCGGACCCAGGGCAGGGCGCGGCGTTTTTCGCCCAGCGCGTCCCGCTGCCGGGTGAAGGCCTTTTCTTCGGCAAGCAGTTTCTGACGCTCGGCAACCCATTGCTCACGGGACACGACGCGGTGCATGGCAGGCTCCTTCGACGCTGACGTTGCTACCTAATCGATTGGCAAGACAGCAATTCGACATGCCGGTTCAGGTCATCGACGGTGGACGCGCCGAACCGTTGGCCTGTCGGGCCATTGCGAGGTCGGAAGCAGGCTGAATCATGCGGGCAGGCCCGCGCCGGAAGGCTTCAGCCGAGCGCGGCCAGCACCGCGTCACCCATGCGACGCGTGGTCATGGCCGGACGGCCATGTTCGGCGATGTCCGCGGTGCGCGCGCCGTTCGCGATGCAGCGATCCACCGCCTGCTCGACGGTGTTCGCCTCGTGTTCGAGCTCCAGTGAATACCGCAGCAGCAGCGCGACGCTGAGGATGGTGCCGATGGGATTCGCAATGCCCTTGCCAGCGATGTCGGGCGCCGAGCCGTGAATCGGCTCGTAGAGTCCGCGTTTGCCGCCGCCGAGGGAGGCGGACGGCAGGACACCGAGCGAGCTCGCGAGCATGGCGGCCTCGTCCGTGAGGATGTCGCCGAACATGTTTTCGGTCAGCAGCACGTCGAAGTCGCGCGGGCGCTTCAGCAGGTGCATGGCGGCCGAATCCACCAGCATGTGCTCGATGTTCACGTCCGGATACTCGCGCCGCACGATGTGTTCGCTGACTTCGCGCCACAGCCGGGAAGTTTCGAGCACGTTGGACTTGTCGATGGAAACGATCTTCTTGCGCCGGCGCATCGCCAGCCGTCCGGCAACGCGCGTGATGCGCTCGATTTCCGGCACCGAGTAGCTGCACAGGTCACTGGCGCTATAGGCGTCGCGCTTTTTTTCACCGAAGTAGATCCCGCCGGTGAGCTCGCGCACGAAGATGAGGTCCACGCCATCGAGGACTTCCGGCTTGAGCACCGAGGCATCGCGCAGCGCCGGGTGCAACATGATCGGCCGCAGGTTCGCGTACACGCCGAGCTCGCGGCGCAGGCGCAGCAGGCCCTGCTCGGGACGAACCGCGGCTGAGGGTGCCCACTTCGGCCCGCCGATGGCGCCTAACAACACGGCGTCGGCCGCGAGGCATTCGTCGAGTGTCGCCTGGGGCAGCGGATCGCCGGTGAGATCGATGGCGGCGCCGCCGAATGGTGCGGCCTGCAGGGAGAACTCGTGGCCGAATTTCTGCGCCACTCGTTCCAGCACGCGTACGCCTTCCGCGACGACTTCGGGGCCGATGCCATCGCCCGCGATGACCGCTATCTTTGCTTTCAACCAGTTGCCTTCATCGGTGCGCCTGCTCGTACGCCGAGATGGCGTCACTCTGCGACAGCAGGTAGCCAAGCTCGTCGACACCATTGAGCAGACAGTAGCGTGCGAATCCTTCCAGCGGGAATTTCACCGAGGTGCCGTCGGGCAACGTGAGCGTCGAGCTCTGCACGTCGATGGTGAGCTCGGCGCCCGGGTTCGCGAACAACCAGGCATGTGTCTGCTCGTCGACGACCACCGGCAGCAATCCGTTCTTCAGGCAGTTGGTGCGGAAGATGTCGGCGAATTCGGTGCTCACCACGGCCTCGAAGCCGAAATCCTGCAGGGCCCACGGCGCATGTTCACGCGACGAGCCGCAGCCGATGTTGCGGCCGGCAACGAGGATGCGTGCGCCCGCAGCTTCCGGCCGGTTGAGGGGAAACTCCGGCTTCGGATTGCCGGCGGCGTCATAACGCCAGTCCGCGAACAGGTGTTTGCCGAAACCGGCCTTGGAAGTCGCGGTCAGGAATCGCGCGGGAATGATCTGGTCGGTGTCGATGTTGGTCGCGGGCAGGACGACCGTGCGGGAGCGTATCTGGGTGACGGCTGGCATCTAATTGGTGAATTCGCGCGGATCGGTGACACGTCCGCGAATCGCGGAGGCGGCGGCGGTTTCGGGACTCGCCAGCAGGGTGCGCGCACCGACGCCCTGGCGGCCTTCGAAGTTTCTGTTGCTGGTGCTGATGGAATACTGACCGGCGGGTACCAGGTCGCCATTCATCCCCAGGCACATTGAGCAACCGCTCTCGCGCCACTCCGCGCCAGCGTCCAGGAATACCCGGTCCAGGCCCTCGGCCTCCGCGGCACGCTTGACGGTCTGCGAGCCGGGCACCACCAGCATCTTCACGCCCTTGGCCAGCTTCTGTCCGCGCAGAACCCGAGCGGCATTGCGCAGGTCGGAGAGGCGGCCGTTGGTGCAGCTGCCGACGAATACATTGTTCACCGGCACGTCGCGAATCGACTCACCGGCCTTGAGCCCCATGTAGGCAAGCGCCTTCTGGAACAGCGCATCTCCCTGCGCGGGAACATTCCCCGTGACGGGCGCGACCATCCCCGGATGGGTGCCATAGGTGACCATGGGCACGAGCGATGCCGCATCGATCTCCACGCTGCGGTCGAAAACCGCATCGGCATCACTCGGTAATCGCTTCCAGCGCTCGAGCGCGCGCTCCCAGGCGGCGCCCTTGGGCGCGCGTGGCGTGTTCGCGAGATACGTAAAGGTGGTCGCATCGGGGGCGATCATGCCGGCGCGTGCGCCGGCCTCGATGGACATGTTGCACACCGTCATGCGCTCATCCATGGAGAGCGCCGAAATGGCGGGGCCGCGAAATTCCAGCACGTGACCGGTGCCGCCCGAGACGCCGATCCTGCCGATGATGGCGAGGATGAGGTCCTTGGCCGTGACACCCGGCGGCAGATGGTTGACCACGTTGATGGCGAAGGTTTTCGGCCTGCGCTGCAGCAGGCACTGCGTCGCGAGCACGTGACCCACTTCGGTGGTGCCGATGCCGAAGGCGAGGGCGCCGAATGCCCCATGCGTCGAAGTATGCGAGTCGCCGCAGACAATGGTCTTGCCCGGTTGGGTCAGCCCCAGCTCGGGACCGATGATGTGCACGATGCCGCGCCGGCTGTCCTGCAGGTTGAACAGCTCGACGCCGAATTCGCGCGCGTTGATCTCCAGCTGCTGCACCTGGCGCGCGGCCGAGTCGATGGCGATCGGCACGCCACCGAACACCTGCTCGGTGCGCGTCGGCGTGGAGTGGTCCATGGTGGCAAGCGTCAGGTCGGGACGGCGCAGCTTGATGCCGCGATTGCGCAGCTCCGTGTACGCCTGTGGCGTCGTCACCTCGTGCGTCAGATGCAGATCGATGAACAGTACGGCGGGAGTCTCGTCAGTCTCGGGCACGACCACATGGTCGTCCCAGACTTTCTCGAACATGGTTTTTGGTGCGGTGCTCATTGGGCTCAACCCGCGACGGCGGCCCTCGGCGCATTCATGTCCACGTAGTCGAGCCAGCCCCACTTGTCCTGGGTCTTGCCCTGCACCAGTCCGAAGTAGGCGGCCTGCAGCTTGGCGGTGATGGGACCGCGTTTGCCGTTGCCGATCTGGATGGCATCGACGGATCGGATGGCCTCGACCTCGGTGGCGGTACCGGTGAAGAACAGCTCGTCGGCCAGGTAGAGCATCTCGCGCGGGATCGCGATCTCGCGCACCTCGATTCCCATGTCCTTCGCCAGTGTCATCACGGTGTGACGCGTGATGCCATTGAGCAGCGAGTGCGCAATTCCCGGGGTGTACAACACATCGTCCTTGATGAGGAACAGGTTCTCGCCGGCGCCTTCACTCACGGTGCCATCGGCCGACAGGCCGATGCCCTCGACGAATCCGAGGCGCTTGGCCTCGAGACCGATGAGCTGGCTCGACAGGTAATTCCCGCCGGCCTTCGCCATGGCGGGAATGGTATTCGGCGCCACGCGCTGCCAGGACGACACGCACACATCGACCCCTTCGTCTTCGGCCGCGCCCAGATACTTGCCCCATTCCCAGGCCGCGATGGCGACTTCGATCGGCGGCTCGATCTTTGGCACCACGCCGGCCTCACCATAACCACGGAATGCCACCGGGCGCAGGTAAGCGCCACGCGCCAGGCCGTTCTGGGAGATCACTTCACGGCAGCCGTGATTGATCTGGTCCTCGCTGAAGGGCAGGTTGATGCGGTAGATCTTGGCCGAGTCGAACAGCCGGCGCGTGTGCTCGCGCAGCCTGAAAATCGCCGGTCCACGCGGCGTTTCGTAGGCGCGCACGCCCTCGAATACCGAGGAGCCGTAGTGCAGCGCGTGTGACAGCACGTGTACCGTGGCCTTTTCCCACGGGACCAGCTTGCCGTTGAACCAGATGTACTTCGTTGCAGGTATGGGCATGAAAGATGCTCCGAAAAAATTACATGGCCTGCGCAACGCGCGTGCGGGCGAGCGCGCCTTGTGCGAGTTCGATGCGATTGATCACTTCGAGGAAGGCCTGGGTCGCGGACTCGACGATGTTGGTGCTGACGCTCGAGCCGCGATAAGTGCGCTGATTGTACTCCACATAGACCAGCGCCTCGCCCTGGGCGTCTTCGCCCGCCGAGACGCTGCGCACTTCGAATTTGCGCAGCACGACATCGACGCGGGTGGCGCGCTCGATGGCTTTGAATGCCGCGTCGACCGGTCCGTCACCGGCGGCGCTCATTTCAATCTCGCGACCATCGCTGTGACCGAGACGCACCGTGGCCTCGGCAGCCCCCTGTCCTTTGGAATTCGGGCCGTCGGACTGGGTGCGCAGGTTCTTCAGCGACCAGGGTCCGACCGCGCTGTGCTCGGCCTGCAGCACCAGCGCTTCGATGTCGCCGTCGTACAGTTCCTTCTTCTTGTCCGCGAGCGCCTTGAACTCTTCGAATACTCGCGCGAATTCGACCTCGTCGAGTTCGAAGCCCAGTTCCTTGATGCGTTCACGCAGTGCATGACGTCCGCTGTGTTTGCCCAATACCAGGGCGGAGCGTGACAGGCCGACATCCTGCGGACGCATGATCTCGTAGGTGGAGTGATGCCTGAGCATGCCGTGCTGGTGGATGCCCGATTCGTGGGCGAAGGCGTTTTCGCCGACGATGGCCTTGTTGCGCGGTATCGGCAGGCCGACGATGTTCGACAGCATGCGCGAGGTCGGATACAGGCGCGTGGTGTTGATGCCGGTCTCGAGATTGAAGAAGGCATCACGGGTCTTCAGCGCCATGACGACTTCTTCGAGCGAGCAATTGCCGGCGCGTTCGCCGATGCCGTTGATGGTGCATTCGATCTGGCGTGCGCCCGCAACCACCGCGGTGAGACTGTTGGCGACCGCCATGCCGAGATCGTCGTGGCAATGCACCGATAGCCGCACCTTGTCGATACCGCGCACGTTCTTGCGCAGGTAGCGGAACAGCTCGGCGAACTCATCGGGCACCGTGTAACCCACCGTGTCCGGGATGTTTACCGTGGTCGCGCCGGCTTCGATGACGGCTTCCACCACCTGGGTGAGGAAATCGAGCTCGGTGCGCGAGGCATCTTCGGGCGAGAATTCCACGTCATCGCAGAACTCGCGCGCGATCTTCACGCCGTCGACCGCGGCCTTGATGATCTCTTCCTGGGCCATGTTGAGCTTGTACTGGCGATGGATGGCGCTGGTCGCGAGGAACACGTGGATGCGATGTCTGGGCGCCACTTTCAGTGCCTGGGCGGCGAGCTCGATGTCACCGCGACTGCAGCGCGCGAGGCCGCAGATGACCGGGCCCTGCACCTCGCGCGCCACCGCGTTGACACTCTCCCAGTCGCCGCGCGAGGCGGCCGGGAAGCCGGCCTCGATGACATCCACGCCGAGATCCGCCAGCGCGCGTGCCACGCGCAGTTTCTCCGGCTGCGCCATGCTGCAGCCCGGCGATTGTTCGCCGTCGCGCAGCGTCGTGTCGAAGATCATCACTCGTTCGCGTGACATAGGGGCTCCTCGTTGCGAGGTGGACTAGCTGCGACCTTGCTCCAGCCACGGCATGCGCGCCCGCAGCTGCTTGCCGACGACTTCGAGCTGGTGATCGAGATCCGCCTGCATGAGCTTGTTGTACTCGGGACGCCCGGCGGCGTTTTCCTTGATCCACTGCTTGGCGAACTTGCCCTTCTGGATTTCCCTGAGGATCTTGCCCATCTCCTTCTTGGTCTTGTCGTTGACGATGCGCGGGCCGCGCGTCAGGTCGCCGTACTTGGCGGTGTCGGAGATGAACTTGTGCATCTTGGTGAGGCCGCCTTCGTGCAGCAGGTCGACGATCAGCTTCAGTTCGTGCAGGCACTCGTAATAGGCGACTTCGGGCTGATAGCCAGCCTCGACCAGGGTTTCGAACCCCTTGAGCACCAGGTCGCTGGTGCCGCCGCACAGCACGGCCTGTTCGCCGAACAGATCCGTCTCGGTTTCTTCCGCGAAGGTGGTCTCGAGCACGCCGCCGCGGGTGCCGCCAATGCCGTGACCGTAAGCGAGGGCCTTGGCGAACGCGTTGCCGGTCGCGTCCTGGTAGACCGCGATCAGCGAAGGCACGCCGCGACCTTGCTGATACTGGCGGCGCACGAGATCGCCCGGACCCTTGGGCGCGATCAGCACCACGTCGAGATCCTTGCGCGGCTTGATCTGCTTGAAGTGAATGTTGAAGCCGTGCGCGAACAGCAGCGTCGCGCCCTTCTTCAATGAATCCTTGACCTGCGCGTACAGATCCTTCTGCGCCAGGTCCGGCACCAGCATGGCAACCAGGTCGGCATCTTTCGCTGCCGCCACCGGCTCGGCGACCTTGAGTCCGTCGCGTCTGGCCTTCTTCCAGCTGTCGCCGTTCTTGCGCACGCCAACCACCACGTCGTGGCCGCTGTCGGAAAGATTCAGCGCATGCGCACGGCCCTGGCTGCCATAGCCCAGGATGGCGATCCGGGCCTTCTTGAGCGCCTTCCTGTCTACGTCTTTGCCCGAATACAGCTTGGTCATTGTCGACTCCATTACCTTTTCAGAAGTTCACGAGAAAAAACCCCGCATCGGCTCAGTGGCCGGTGCGGGGTTTTTGGTGTTTTGCCTTGTAGTTGCTAACGCTTCAGGCAGGCATCCCGCACCGGCTGCTGATAAGCAGCAGCGGAAGGGATACGAGAACGTCGCTGACGGTTCTGGCCTGCATACAATGCTCGCGATAGCACCACAGGTGTTTGGCGATTGTCAACGACACTTGTTTGAAAGAAGGGGCGTGTGCCTGAGCGCGTAGGCCTTCGAATACCTTAAGATTTTGCTGTGAGCACACATCTCCTCAATGAAGCGGAATCCGGCGGTGCCCGGCCGATCTGGCTGATCGGCGAACAGGGCTTTGCCGGCTGGCTCGAGGTGCAATCGCTGGCGATTCGATCGTGGGTGCGCAGCCAGGGGTTCCAGGCCGAAAGAAACAAGCTGCTGGTCATTCCGACACCTGCCGGAGACGGGATTGCCGGTGCGGTCCTGGGTCTTGGGCCGACGCCTGATCTGAGCGAACCGAACATCTGGACCTCGGCGGGATTGCCTGACCGGCTGCCTCCCGGCCGCTACCGCTTCGCCGGGACTTTCAGCGCCGTGGGGGCTACGCAGCTCACGCTCGGTTGGGAGTACGGTTCTTATCGATTCACGCGCTACCGAAAGCCGGTCGGCGAGCTGCCATCGCTGGTCGCTCCGGCGGGTGCCGACCTCGAGTACGTGCGCCTGGCCAGCGAGGCCCTGGGAGAAGCGCGCGACCTGATCAACACCCCGGCCAACGACCTCGGCCCCGCGGAGCTTGGCGAAGCCGTGCAACGCCTGGCGCTGCAACACGAAGCGGAATGTCGCATTACCGTGGGCGAGGAGCTGCTGCGCCAGAACTATCCACTCATCTATGAAGTGGGGAAGGGTAGTGCCCGCGAGCCGCGACTCATCGACATGCGCTGGGGTAAACGCGGCGCGCCACAGGTGACGCTGGTCGGCAAGGGCGTGTGCTTCGACACCGGTGGACTCGATATCAAGCCGTCCAGCGGCATGATCCTGATGAAAAAGGACATGGGCGGTGCCGCGCTGGCCCTGGCGCTGGCGCGCATGCTCATGGACGCCGACGCGCCCTTGCAATTGCGCCTGTTGATCCCGGCGGTCGAGAACAGCATCTCCGGCCGCTCCTACCGGCCGAGCGACATCCTGCGCTCACGCCAGGGTCTGACGGTAGAGATTGGCAACACCGACGCGGAAGGCCGCCTGGTGCTGGCGGATGCGCTCGCGGAAGCGGATCGCGAGCAGCCGGAACTGCTCATCGACCTGGCCACGCTCACCGGCGCGGCGCGCGTGGCGCTGGGTCCGGAACTGCCGGCTATCTACTCGAGCCCGTCGGAGCTCGCCGAGGAGTTGCGTGCCGCCGGTGAACGCGAAGCCGACCCGATGTGGCCCATGCCTTTGTGGGCCGGTTACGACGAAGACCTGGCGAGCCGCATGGCCGATCTCAATAATGTGTCGAGCCACCAGTTCGCGGGTTCGATCATTGGCGCCTTGTTCCTGAAACGATTCGTCACGCGCACGCATCACTGGCTGCACGCCGACGTGTACGCCTGGAATGCAAAAGAGCGGCCCGGTCGCCCGATCGGTGCGGATCCACACACAGTTCGCGCCTTGTATCGGCTGATACGCCAGCGTATTGGCTGATGGAACGGGGCTGATGGAGTGCGGCTGATGGCGGGTCGCTCCTGGCCCGCGGAGATGCTCGCCGCCGAGGCGGCATTTCGCCGCGAGATCGCTCCCTGGGCCTTGCTGGGCCTGACGCTGGGACTGGTCGAAGGCGCGACCGCGGCCGTGCTCATCAAGAAGACCTTTGCAGGAGCCGCGAGCCCGTGGATCGTCAATCTCGCGGTGGCATTCGTGAGCGGCGCGCCGGCGTTGTCCAACGTCATCAGTTTCGTCTGGGCGAACCTGGCGCACGGCCGGACGCGCATCAGGCTCATGGTGGCGCTGCAGGCCGCATTCGCGCTGCTGGTTGGGTTGTTAGGGGTTGCGCCCCGTGCGCTGGGTGGCCTGGCGTTTGCCGTCGCTTCGATCCTGGCGGCGCGCGCAATCTGGACCGGGATTCTCACGGTGCGCGCCGCGGTGTGGAGCGCGAACTATCCGCGCGCCGCCATTGGCCGCTACACCGGACGCATCGTGATCGTGAGCTCGCTGGCAGTCTCGATGGCGGCGGCGCTGGCAGCCTGGGTGCTGGACAAGGGGGGATCTGACAACGCGCGATGGCTGTTCGTCGCGGGTGCGATGGCCGGTCTGTTGGCCGCCTGGTTGTACCGCGCGGCGCGCGTACGCCGCGAGTTTGCGCTGCTGGCGGAAGAGACCGCGGCGGTCGGCCGCACCGAGCCGTTCAGCCTCGGCATGTTGTTCGAGATCCTCAGGAAGGACCCGCACTTTCGCGAATACATGTTCTGGATGGGCGTGTTCGGCGGCGGCAACCTCATGCTCACATCACAACTGGTGGTGATCTTCAGCGAGCACCTGCATCTGGCCGCCAGCCTGCAGATCGGGTTGCTGTCAGTGATTCCCCTCGGCCTGCTGCCGCTGTTCGTGCCGTTCTGGGCACGCATGTTCGACGAAGGCCACATCGTCGAGTACCGCGCGCGCCAGGGCTGGGCGCTGGTGGCCGCGGTGGCGCTGGTGACTTTTGGCACCTGGCTGCACAACATGACGCTGTTGTTGATCGGCGCCGTGGTGCTGGCGTTTGCCTACGCGGGCTCGAACCTCGGCTGGAATCTCGGGCACAATGACTTCGCCTCGGTCGGTCGCGCGCAGCACTACATGGGAGTGCACGTCACGCTTACGGGCGTGCGTGGCGCCATTGGGCCTCCCGTCGGGATCCTGATCTATCAGTGGCTGGAAAGCCTGTGGCCGGGAACCGGGGTGTATTCGCTGCTCCTGCCGCTGTTGTTCGTGACGGTCGGGGCTTTCGGGTTTTCGCACATGCGGCGCGTGATGCGCAGGATGGAAAGATGACCAAGAAGAAGGCCAGGGTGAAGGCAATAGACGAACGCAGGTACTCGCGCCTGGTCGTCGATGGCGCGAAACAGTCGCCGTCGCGCGCGATGCTGCGCGCCGTGGGCTTTCAGGACGCGGACTTCGCCAAGCCGCAGATCGGCGTGGCCTCGACCTGGGCCAGTCTCACGCCCTGCAACATGCACATCAACGAGCTCGCGACGGAGGCCATCGCCGGCGCCGACGCGGCCGGCGGCAAGGGTGTGCTGTTCAACACCATCACGGTGTCGGATGGCATTTCCATGGGTTCACCCGGAATGCGCTATTCGCTCGTTTCCAGAGAAGTGATCGCCGACTCCATAGAAACGGTGGTGGGTGCCGAGGGCTTCGACGGCTTTGTGGCCATCGGCGGCTGTGACAAAAACATGCCTGGCTGCGCCATGGCCATGGCGCGACTCAATCGGCCGTCGGTGTTCGTGTACGGCGGCACCATTCGACCCGGCGCAAAACGCCGCGACATCGTCGCGGTGTTCGAAGCGGTCGGTGGCCACGCCGCGGGCCGGGTGTCGGACGATGAGTTGCTCGAGGTCGAGCGTACTGCCATCCCCGGCCCCGGAAGTTGTGGCGGGATGTACACGGCCAACACCATGGCATCGGCGATCGAAGCACTGGGTCTGTCGCTGCCAAACAGTTCCGCGCAGGAAGCGGTGGGTAGTGCCAAGCGTGACGACTGTCGGCGCGCGGGTACCGCGGTCGTGGAACTGGTGCGCGCCGGCATCACGCCTGCCGACATTCTCACCAGGAAGGCATTCGAGAACGCGATCACGGTGACGATCGCGCTCGGTGGCAGCACCAATGCCGTGTTGCACCTGCTCGCGATTGCGCATGCGGCCAAGGTCAGACTGGGACTACAGGATTTCACGCGGATCGGCAAAAGGGTCCCGTTGCTCGCCGACGTGCGTCCGAGTGGCCGCTATTTAATGTCTGAGCTTATTGCCATCGGCGGAATTCAGCCCTTGATGAAGCGACTACTCGATGCCGGGTTGCTGCATGGTGATTGCATTACGGTCACCGGCCGCACACTCGCCGAAAATCTGCGCGACGTCGCCGACTATCCACCCGGCCAGGACATCGTGCGGCCGCTGAGTGAGCCCATCAAGAAAGACAGCCACCTCGTGGTGATGTACGGCAACCTCGCACCCGAAGGTGCGGTCGCCAAGATTTCCGGCAAGGAAGGACTGCGATTCTCGGGCGCTGCGCGGGTGTTCGATGGCGAGGAACGCGCCACGGCCGCGATTCTCGCCGGACGCGTCAAGGCCGGTGATGTCGTGGTGATCCGTTACGAAGGTCCGCGAGGCGGTCCCGGCATGCGCGAGATGCTCAGCCCGACCAGCGCGATCATGGGTCGGGGACTCGGTGACAAGGTCGCGCTGATCACCGATGGGCGATTTTCCGGCGGGAGTCACGGTTTCGTGGTTGGACATATCTCTCCCGAGGCTGCGCTGGGCGGTCCGATCGGCCTACTTAGGGACGGCGACGCGATCGAGATTGATGCAGTGAAGCGCTCGCTGGAGATCAAATTGAGTGCCGCAGAACTGCGGCGGCGTCGCACGAAATGGAAAGCGCCCAAGCCGTATGCGACTCATGGCGTGCTCGCGAAATACGCACGGATTGTGTCAAGCGCCTCGCTAGGCGCCGTGACCGACTGACAGTGAATACGTCATTCACATTCCGCGTAGTGAGGGGCCCGCCCCGAACGCAGTTGTTGTCAGGCATTGCGCCTGCGGTTACAGTTCGGCGGCTTTGGACCGGCGCCGAAGCTACAAACGTTAATCTGATGACTGACATGGCCATGCTCGCAAACGTGGGGCAGGCCGGGGGACGGAACGAAAGAACGGTTGCACTGGTCGGAAAGCTTGGTTACTTTCCGCCACCCCGTTCGCCGCGCCGATAGTTTTTTCACTCGCGACCACGGGAAACAATGGCCGCCAACGATACAAGATTCGAATTTTCTGACTCGCCGCGGCGTCGTTGCCGCAGCGATCGTCGCCCTCCATGTGTTAGCCGCCTGGGGTTTCGCATCGGGCCTGGCAACCAGGGCCATCGAAGCATTGGCGCCTCCGATCGAGGCCGACATCGTCGAGGAGAAGGTGGACGAAGAGGAGCCGCCGCCGCCACCACCGCCGGAGATGGAGCGCCCGCCGGTGGAAGTGCCGCCGCCCGAGGTCACCATCGACCTGCCGATGGAAACCAACACCACGGCCATCGCCGACGTGACTGACAAGGCGCCGCCGCCGGCGCCGCCGCCGCCGCCGCGCGTTGCGGGAAGCCCCGCCAAGATGACGCGCCCGGTCAACCCGGACGACTATTACCCGCCCGGTTCAATCCGCCGCGAAGAGCAGGGCTCCCCGGTGGTTCAGGCCTGCGTCGGCCCCAATGGCCGATTGCTGCGCGACCCGGTGGTTACCGATACTTCCGGTTTTCCTGACCTCGACAGCGCCGCTATCAAGGTCGCGAAAGCCACGCGTTACGCCGCTGGCACAGAGGGCGGCAGTGCGCTGCCGGAGTCGTGCATCAAGTTCAAGGTCAAGTTTGTTCTGAAGAACAACTAGTCACTTTCTGCCAATGCGGCGGCCGCAACCGCCACATTGATTTTTGTCATCGAGGAAATCATGGAAAATACCGCTCCAGTAACCGCTCCCGCTGAAAATCCATATGGTTTGGCCGCCCTGTGGAATGACGGCGGCCCCATTGCACAGGCCACGCTGATCATCCTGCTGATCATGTCGGCGGTGTCCTGGTACATCATCTTCTCCAAGCTATGGGACCAGCGCCGCCTGCGTAAGGGCGCCAAGGTGGTCGAGAAGCAGTTCTGGAGCTCCGGCTCGCTCAAGGAAGCCGTGGATCGCCTCCCGAAGGACAGTGATTTCCGCGCCGTCGCCGAAGACGGTCTGCGTGCTTCGGCGCACCATGAAGGCCGCCTGACGGATCGCATCGACCTGCACGAGTGGGTGACCATGTCGCTGCAGCGCTCGGTCGATTCGGTCAACAGCAAGCTGTCCAACGGTCTCGCGTTCCTCGCGACCGTGGGTTCCACGGCACCGTTCGTCGGACTGTTCGGCACCGTGGTCGGCATTCTCAAGGCGCTCGTGAACATCGGCGTCAGCGGCCAGGCCTCCATCGACAAGGTTGCCGGACCCGTAGGTGAAGCGCTGATCATGACGGCCATCGGCCTGTTCGTCGCAGTGCCGGCGGTCATGGGCTACAACTGGCTGCTGCGCCGTAACAAGGGCATCAGCGAGAACCTGCGCAACTTCGCCTCCGACCTGCACGCTTACCTGGTGGGCGGTGCCCGCATGGCGTCGTCGGGCGCGCCCGTTGCCGGAGTGAAGAAGTAAGCCCGCGCTGCGCGGGTTTACGTTTCACCCTTACCCAATAGATTTGGGAGGTAACGCGACATGGCGATGAGCGTCGGAAAAGATGACAAGCGAAGAAGGCGTCGATCTGCGGACATCAACACGACTCCGCTCGTCGACGTCATGCTCGTGCTGCTGATCATCTTTCTGATCACCGTGCCCGTGATCAAGAAGATGGCAGAGGTCGAGATTCCGAAGGCGGTCAACATTCCCACCCAGACCAAACCCGAGAACATCACCATCTCGGTGGATGCCGCGGGCAAGGTCTACTGGATGGCCGGTCGCATCGATGACAAGCAGGTGTTTTTCCAGAAGATCGTTGCGGAAGCACGCAAGACACCGCAGCCGGAATTTCACATCCGTGGTGACAAGGGCGCGCGCTGGGAAAGCATCGGGCGCGTCATCTTCAACCTGCAACGCGGTGGCATCGTGAAGGTCGGTTTCATCACCGAACCCGATCGCGCCAGCATCCGCGTCACACGCTGATATTTTCGAGGTAGTTCTTCATGTCAATGAGTGTAGGAGCCGCCGAGATCGGGCGAACCGATGATGGAGATCAATACGACTCCGCTCATCGACGTCATGCTGGTGTTGCTCATCGTGCTGATCATGTCGATTCCGATCATGACCCACGCGACCAAGCTGGACATGCCGCAGACCAACAATCCGCCGCCGCCGGTTCGTCCGGAGGTGATCCAGATCGACATCGACTTCGATGGCACGATCGTCTGGAACGGCACGGTGGTCAGCGGAATTCCTCAGCTCGAGAGTTTCTTCAGGTCCGAGCGCGGCAAGGATCCCCAGCCGGAAATTCACCTGCGGCCGGATCGCCGCTCGCGGTATGAGACCACCGCGCTGGTGATGGCTGCCGCCCAACGCAATCACATGAAGAAAATGGGCTTCGTGAATACCGCGGAGTTCAGAGACTGAACCCACGCTGAATGTAATCCTCTGAAACGACAGCGAAACTTTCCGTCGGCCCGGGCATCAAAAATTTGTGATGTCTTGTCGGTGGGCTGAAGTAACACCGAGCCGCGGCCCAAAAGACCGCGGCTCCTTTGTAAGGAGCGTCTGAAGTGCGTATTCGGTTCAATACTGTGGCAGCAGTCGTAGTGCTCGGCATTTTGGGCACCAGCGGCGCCGCACTGGCCCAGACGGAAGCCTGCGGCGGTCCCAAGGTCAAACTCACCAAGAAAGTCGATAAACCTCTCGGCGAAGCCCAGAAGGCCCGCGACGCCAAGAATTGGGAAGAAGTCCTGGTGAAGGTCGCCGAAGCCGAAGCGGTGCCGGTGGAAAAATCCGAGTACGACAAGTACTGGATCAACGAATTCAAGGGCGTTGCCCACGCCAACCTGCAGAAATTCCCGGAAGCGATTGCCGAGCTCGACGCGGGCTTCAACTCACCCTGCATGGCCGACGATGGCAAGCCGCTGCGCGCCAAGGTGCTGCTGCAGCTCGCCTACCAGGGCAAGGACTACGCGAAGGCGGTCGAGTACGGAAAAGTGGCCGTGAAGCTCAACCCCTCCGAACCGGACATGATCAATTGGCTCGCCAACTCCTATTTCCAGCTGGATGACAACCAGAACGCGCGCGTGACGATGGCGGACTACATCGCCAAGATGGAAGCCGGCAGCAAGCCGCCAGACGAGCAGAGCTATCGCATTCTCCAGACCGCCTGCCTGCGCCTCAAGGACGACGCCTGCGTCGTCGAGCAGATCGAAAAGCTGGTGACGCACTATCCAAAAGCCGCTTATTGGCAGGACCTCGTCAACTCTTTGCTGCGCGTGAGCAAGAGCGACAGCGAGCTGCTCAACATCCTGCGGCTTGCGGACGGTGTGGGCGCCATGGACGAGGCGAGCTACTACACGGAGATGGGGCAGCTCGCGATGGCGCAGGGCCTGCCGGGCGAGGCGCAATCGATCATCGAGAAGGGCATGAAGAACGGTGCCCTGACTGATGCGCAGCGCGAAAAGGAACACGCGGGACGCATCCTGGCGGATGCCAAGCAGGCCGTAACGTTGGACAAGTCGACGCTGGACAAACAGGACGCCGTCGGCACGCGCCAAGCCGACCGGCGAAGCTGATACGAAACTCGGCGCCGCGTACTTGAGCTATGGCATGAACGACAAGGCAGTCGAAGCCTTGCAACGTGGCATCGGCAAGGGCAGCGTGAAGAATCCGGATGAGGCCGCGATGTTGCTTGGCATCGCTAACCTGCGACTGAACAACAAGGAAGAAGCCACCAAGGCATTCCAGACCGTCAAGCAGAACCCGACCATGGCGCGGATCGCCAAGTTGTGGATGTTGCACATGGAGCACCCGGCGGCGGGCTGAAAATTTGCCGGGCATTGTCCCGGAATGATTTGAGCGGCGCTGCTGCCAACCAGGCGTGCTGCCGAACGTACAGGTTGGCTTTTTGAGGAATCTCGGAGCGTATACGTGGCAATTCGAAGCGGGCTAACAATCGCAGTAGCGACCATCGGAATCATGGGGTTCGGCTTTTCGTCGACGGTCGCAGCGCAGGGTGCATGCACCGGTGGCGGCAAGATCAGCAAACAGATCGCCAAGCCGATGAAGGCCGCACAGGACGCGCAAAACGCCAGGAAGTGGCAGGAAGTCCTCACCCGCACACGTGAGGCCGAATCCACGCCCGGTGCGAAGTCGCAGTTCGATCTTTACTGGATGGCCGAATTTCGTGGCTACGCGTATCACAACCTCCGCCAGACCGCCGAAGCTGCCCGCGAGCTGGAAGCCGGGCTGAACAACCCGTGCATGCCCGAACAGAACAAGCGCGAGCGTTACAAGAGCCTCACCGGCCTGTACGCCTCGCTGAAGAACCATGCCAAGGTCATCGAATACGGCAACCGTGCGCTCAAGTCGGGGCGCGATACCGACATGCAGGTCGCCGTGGCGCAGGCCTACTACCAGACGGGTAACAACACGGAAGCCGTCCGCATGATGAACGAGCTGTTATCGAGCAGCGGCGGTGCCCCGAAGGAACAGCAGCTCCTGTTGGTCGTGTCGGCTTGCCAGCGGGCCGGCAACAATGCCTGCGTCAGCAATGCCTTCGAAAAGCTGGTGGCCAGTATTACCCAAAGCCCGAATACTGGCAGCAGCTGATTCCGGCATTGAAGGCCGCAGTCACTAATGATCTGCAAACGCTCAATGTCATGCGCCTCGCGCTCCACGCCAAGGTGCTGAAGAAGCCCGAGGACTACAAGGAATTTGCCCAGCTGACGCTCGAAGAAAAGCTCGCCGGTGAATCGCAGGCGGTGCTCGAGCAGGGTTTCGCGAACAAGGTGTTCGTGACGGAGCGCGACGTCAGCGTGAATGACCGCCTGTTGAAAGCCGCAAAGGCTGAAGCCGCGAAAGACAAGGCGGCGCTGGCCGCGAACGAAGCGGCCGCGAAGACTGCGCGCGACGGGCGATGCGCTGGTGAAGGTCGGCGCGCAGTACCTGGGCTTCGGTGACAACGCCAAGGCCATCGAATGCATCCAGAAGGGCATCGCCAAGGGCAGCCTGGCCAAGGCTGAACGGCCAGAATTGCAGCACAGCGCATTGACGAAGCGGGCCTGTTGCTGGGGATCGCGCACCTGCGCAACGGCAACAAGGCCGAAGCGGCCAAGGCGTTCAACACCGTAAAGCGCGATCCGATCATGACGCGAATCGCCAAGCTCTGGCTGCTCACCAAGTAATTGCCGCCAATGAATCCACGGGCCCGGGCGTGAAAACGTCCGGCCCTTTTGTTTGTCCGCCTCAGATCACGCCGCGCGACTGCAGGGCGAGCTGCGCGTCGACAGAAATTCCCAACAGGTCTCCATACACCTGCGCATTGTGTTGACCGAGCTCGGGAGCCGGCATGCGTATCGAGCCCGGCGTGGCCGACAGTCGCGGCGCCACGTTCTGCATGCGCAGTTTTCCGAAATGCGGGTGATGGGTAGTGACGATGGCTTCGCGGGCGCTGAAGTGCGGGTCTTCCAGCATGTCCGCCGCACGGTATATCAATCCCGAGGGCACGCCATGCTGCTCCAGCAACGCCAGCAGTTCGCGTGTCCCGAGCGTGGCGGTCCATGACGCGATGATCTCGTCGAGCTCGTGCTGGTGGGCCCCGCGCGCCTGGTGATCGCGATATCGCGGGTCAGTGGCGAGTTGCGGCGACTGCATGGCCTCACTCAGGCGGACAAACACCGTGTCCTGGTTGGCGCCGATCATCACGATGCCATCGCGGGTCGGATAGACATTCGATGGCGCGATGCGTGGCAGGATGGGACCGCTGCGTTCACGCACGTGACCGAGCTGATCGAACTCGGTGACCAGCGATTCCATCATGCCGAGCACCGACTCGTAGATGGCGGCGTCGACCACCTGACCCGCGCCGCTGCGCTCGCGGTGATGCAGGGCGGCGAGGGCGCCCATGCAGGCGTGCACGGCGGCGAGCGAATCGCCAATGCTGATGCCGACGCGCGAGGGTGGGCGATCGGGCTCGCCGACGATGTATCGCAGCCCGCCCATGGCCTCGCCGATGCCGCCATAGCCGGCGCGCTGCGAGTAGGGTCCGCTCTGTCCAAAGCCCGACACACGCACCAGGATCAGCCGCGGATTGACGCGCGACAGCTCATCCCAGCCGCAATTCCACTTCTCCAGCGTGCCGGGACGAAAGTTCTCGATGACCACGTCGGAGCGACTCACCAGGTCCTTGAAAAGGACTTGGCCCTCCGCCTTGGCGCAGATCCAGCGTAATGCCCTTCTTGTTGCGGCCGATCACCGGCCACCACACCGAGGGTTGACCCCGTGGTTGGGGGCCCCAATGGCGCATGGGATCGCCCTGGCCCGGTGCCTCGATCTTGATGACTTCGGCCCCCATGTCCCCCAGCAGCTGGCCGCAGAAGGGGCCTGCGATGAGCGTGCCGAGTTCGAGCACTCGAAGGTCCGCGAGCGCGCCGCGATTTGAAGCCGGTGTGTCTGACATGGCCGCGCCTTTTATCACATGGAAGAGTGATTCACGCGGGCACGCCGGCATTGGCAGACCCACAGGATAGAATTCACCCATGAATCGGGAGCACGTCGAGATCGTGGAAGTCGGGCCGCGCGATGGCCTGCAGAGTGAATCGCAGCTGCTGCCGACCGCCAGGAAGGTGGAATTCATCCATCGGCTGGCGGCAGCCGGATTGCCGCGCATCGAGGTGGCGAGCTTCGTCAATCCCAAGCGCGTGCCACAAATGGCCGATGCCGAAGCGGTGCTCGCCGCACTCGCGCCCATGAAGCGTGCCAGCCCCTTCATCGGCCTGGTGCTGAACCGCAGGGGATTCGAGCGCGCCCAGGCGGCGGGATGTGGCGAGGTGGGCATGGCCATTGCCGCCAGCGAAAGCTTCAGCCAGCGCAACCAGGGTTGCAGCGTCGAAGAAGGTCTGGCGGCCTGGCTGGACATCGCCCGGCTCGCCAAAGACGCCGGTATTCGCGCGCAGCTGACGATTTCCACCGCCTTCGGCTGCCCCTTCGAAGGTGAGGTGGCGCCCGAGCGGGTGATCAGGCTGGCGGAACGCGCCGCGGCGGGCTCACCCGTCGAGATCGCCGTTGCCGACACCATCGGGGTGGCCGTGCCCACGCAGGTCAGCGAGCTGCTGCGTCAGCTGCACGGCGCGATCCCGGAGACCCGTTTACGGGCGCACTTCCACAACACCCGCAATACCGGTCTCGCCAATGCCTATGCCGCGGTCGAGGCCGGCGTGCGAACGCTGGATGCCAGTTGTGGTGGCATCGGGGGTTGCCCCTTCGCGCCGGCAGCCACGGGCAACATTCCGACCGAAGATCTCATCTACATGCTCCATCGCATGGGATTCGCCACTGGCGTCGACCTGGCCGCGCTGCTCGATACCAGCCGCTGGCTGCAACAGACGCTCGATCACGCCGTCCCCGGCATGCTCGTCAAGGCCGGGCTGTTCCCGGCGACTCAACCCCGCATGGAGACCCCGTGACACGTTGGCAAGTTTCGCTCCTGATCGCCGCTTCTCTGGCGGCATTGGCCGGTTGTGGCAAGGCGCCCATCGAGGAAGCCGTGGGCAAGAACGATCGCCAGGCAGTGGCCGAAGCCATCAAGGCGGGCGCCGACGTCGATGCGCGCACCTCTGCTGGCGACACGCCCTTGATGCTCGCGGCAAAATCCGCGCAGAGCAGTTCCGCGCAGGCGCTGATCGAAAGTGGCGCCGACATCCAGGTGCGGGACCAGGCCGGTAACAGCGTGCTGCATTACGCCGCCGCCAGCGGCATGACTGGCATCTGCGGCCTGCTCATCGATCGTGGCATCGCGGTCGACACGCGTGGGAAGGGTGGCGTGACTCCACTGCAATTCGCGGTGCAAGGCGGCCGCCAGGAGACGGCGAAGTACCTGGTGCGTCGCGGCGCCAGCCTCGAACAGAAAAACGACGCGGGCGCTTCGGTGCTCGACGTGGTCACCGCGAGCGGTGATCAGCGCTTCATGAATGACCTCAAGCTTGCCGCGGCGACGCGCAATCAATGAATCAACAAGGAGACCGACACATGGCAATCAAGGCTGGCGACAAGATGCCCGCGGGCACACTCAAGACGATGACCAAGGATGGTCCGCAGGACCTGACCACCGATCAGTTGTTCAAAGGCAAGAAGGTGGTGCTGTTCTCGGTGCCGGGCGCGTTCACGCCGACCTGTGATGCCAAGCACCTGCCGGGCTTTGTCGAGAAGGCGGGCGAGCTCAAGGCAAAAGGTGTCGACACCATTGCCTGCATGGCGGTCAACGATGTGTTCGTCATGGGCGCCTGGGGCAAATATTCCAATGTCGGCGACAACGTGTTGATGCTGGCCGATGGCAATGGCGATTACGCCAAGGCGCTGGGGCTCGAAATGGACGGACGCGGCTTCGGCATGGGCACGCGTGGCCAGCGTTTCGCGGTGGTGGTCGACGACGGTGTCGCGAAGAGTGTGTTCGTCGAAGCGCCGAAAGAGTTCAAGGTGTCGGCGGCCGATTACGTGTTGGCGAATCTCTGATCGATTACTTTCGGGAAGCGTCGATCAGTTTTTCCAGCTCCGGCACGATGGTGAAGAGGTCGCCGACGATACCAATGTCGGCGACCTCGAAGATGGGCGCTTCGGAATCCTTGTTGATGGCGACGATGGTGCGCGCATCCTTGATGCCGGTGAGGTGCTGGATCGCACCGGAAATGCCAATCGCAATGTAGAGCTCGGGTGCGATGATCTTGCCGGTCTGCCCGACCTGCATGTCGTTAGGGGCGTAACCCGCATCCACGGCCGCGCGTGATGCGCCCACCGCCGCGCCGATCTTGTCGGCGAGGCCGTAAATGAGCTTGAACGCGTCGGCGCTGGCCAGTGCGCGCCCGCCCGAGATCACCTTCGACGCACTCTGCAGATCCGGCCGGTCACCCGCGGCCGCCGCCAGCGAGACGAAGCGCGTGTGTGCCGGCAGGGTGCCGCTGAAGGGCACGGTCTCCACCGCGGCGGATCCGTCGGCGGCGGCGGCTTCGAACGAGGCGGTGCGAATAGTCGCGACCATCCGGGGTCCGGCCACTTCCACGGTGGTGATGGCGTTGCCCGCGTAGATGGGACGCTTGAAGCGTGTGGCGCTCTCGATGCTCATCACGTCGGATACCTGCGGGGCGTCGAGCAGCGCGGCGACGCGCGGCATCAGGTCCTTGCCGAAGGTCGTCGAGGGCGCGAACACATGCGTGAAATCCTTGCCCACCTCGGCCACCTGCGGCGCCACGGTGGCGGCCAGCTGGTGTTCATTGGCGGCATGGGTCACTTCGAGCACCCGCTTCACGCCCGCCAGCTGTGCGGCCTGCGCGGCCACGGGCGAATTGCCGGTGCTGAACACCGCGACCGCGATCTCGGCGCCCGCGAGTGAACTGGCCGCCTTCACGCACTTGGCGGTGGACACATTGAGCCTGCCGCCGGCGTGCTCCGCGATGATGAGCACGCGCGTCATACGAGTCCCCGCTTGTGAAGCTCGGCAAACAGCGCAGCCGTATCCTTGACCATGATGCCGCGCTGGCGCGCCGGTGGCGGTTCGGTCTTCGTCACTTTCACGCGGACGTCGGCGCCGATGCCGAGTTCGGCCAGTGGTATCGATGCCAGCGGCTTGGTCTTGGCCTTCATGATTTCCGGCAACTTGACGAAGCGCGGCTCGTTGAGGCGCAGATCCGTGGTGACCACGGCGGGCAGATCGACCTCGAGCGTCTCGAGTCCGGCGTCGACCTCGCGGGTGACGCGCGCGGTGCCATCGGTGAGTTCAATTTTCGAGGCGAAGGTGGCCTGGGGGCGGTTCCACAGCGCGGCCAGCATCTGCCCGGTCTGGTTGTTGTCGTCGTCGATGGCCTGCTTGCCGAGGATCACCAGGAATGGCTGCTCGCGCTCGATGAGTTTCAGCAATACGCGAGCGTTGGCGAGCGGCTCGAGCACCGAGCCGGCGACCACGTGCAGCGCACGCTGCGCGCCCATCGCGAGGGCGTTACGCAACGTGGCCTGCAATTCGGCCGGCCCGATGGTCGCCACCACGACCTCGTCCGCGCGACCGCGCTCCTTGATCCGCAGTGCCTCTTCGATCGCGATCTGGTCGAAGGGATTGATGCTCAGCTTCACGCCATCGAGCACCACGCCGGAGCCATCCGGCTTCACGCGAATGCGCACGTTGTAGTCGACGACGCGTTTGATTGCGACCAGAATCCGTCGGGGTTGAGTAGTCATTGCGAAGCGAGTGTAACGGGAGACGTGAGGGTGTTCGAGAGCAGGTTCGAGGTGCGCTGAACGATGCTCGCCTACGCATTGCGGCGATTGGTCGGCCTGGTGCCGACCCTGTTCATTCTGGTATCGCTTTCGTTCTTCATCATCCGGCTCGCACCGGGCGGTCCCTTCGACCAGGAGCAGGCGCTTCCTCCCCAGGTGCGCGCCAATCTCGATGCCGCGTACGGCCTCGACCAGCCGCTCGCCGTACAGTACGGGCGATACCTCGCGGGTATGGCGCGCGGCGATCTCGGTCCGTCACTGCGTTATCGGGACTTTCGCGTCACCGAGCTGATCGCCGAGGGTCTGCCCCTGTCCCTAACTATCGGGCTGGCTGCCGCGGCGCTGGCGTTTCTCACCGGGGTGCCGCTCGGCGCCTTCGCCGCCTGGCGCCAGGAATCGCGCGCTGCCCGCGCGCTCATGAGCTTTTCCATGATCGGCGTGGTCTTGCCGGGATTCGTGGTAGGGCCGCTGCTCGCGCTGGTGTTCGGCATCTACTGGCCATTGTTTCGAGTCGGCGGCTATGAACCGGGGGACGTGCGGTTCCTGGTGCTGCCGGTGATCACACTGGCGTTGCCAGTCACCGCGTACGTCGCGCGGCTGACGCGCGACAGCATGCGTGAAGTGCTCGAAGCCAACTACATCCGCACCGCCCGCGCCAAGGGTCTCGCGGCGCGAGTGGTGTTGTGGCGGCACGCGTTGCGGCCCGCGCTCATACCCGTGGTCAGCTACCTGGGCCCGGCGATTGCCTTCGTGATCACCGGCTCGCTGGTGGTCGAGTCGGTGTTCGGTCTGCCGGGATCCGGGCGCTACCTGGTGCAGGGCGCCATCGATCGCGACTACACGCTGGTCATGGGAATGATCGTTGTCTATGGCATTTTCACGCTGGTCTGCAACCTGCTGGCCGATCTGCTGTACGGATGGCTCGATCCGCGCGTGCGCGTCGCATGACCTCGGGAATTCGCACCGCGCTCATCGTCATCGGGACGCTCGCGTTGCTGGCGCTGGCGGCGCCATGGATCTCACCCTGGAGCCACGCCACGCTCGACTGGCAGCACCTCGCCGTGGCGCCACAATTCGAAGCGTCGCACTGGTTCGGCACCGATCGGCTGGGCCGCGACCTGTTCGCCCGCGGGATGCAGGCGCTGCGCGTCTCGCTGGCTCTCGGTCTGCTCGCCACGCTGGTCAGCGTAGGCTCGGCATCGCGTGGGGTGCGTTCGCCGGCTATGTCGGCGGCCGCACCGACGCGGCGATGATGCGTTTCGTCGACATCGTATACGCGTTGCCGTACGTGTTCATCGTCATCATCCTGTCGACGTTGTTTCCGCGTGGCAGCCTTGCGGCGCTGTTCATCGCCATCGGCGCGGTGGGCTGGCTGACCATGGCGCGCATCGTGCGCGGCCAGACTCTCGCGCTCCGCCGCCGCGAATTCGTCGATGCCGCAATCGCCAGCGGCATGCGCACGCCGCAGATCCTGTGGCGCCACATCGTGCCGAACGTGATCGGCACGGTGATCGCCTACGGCACATTGACGATTCCGCAGGTCATCCTGTTCGAGAGTTTCCTGAGTTTCCTCGGGCTCGGAGTCCAGGAGCCCTATGCCAGCCTCGGTAGTTTGATCAACGAAGGCGCGCAGGAGATGGAGTCGTCGCCGTGGATGCTGCTGGTGCCGGCCGGTCTGTTGACCCTGTTGCTGCTGGCGTTCAACGCGTTGGGCGACGCGTTGCGTGCCCGGCACGGAGCCGGCAATGGCTGATGCCGCGCTGCTGACGGTTGAGAACCTGAGCGTTGCCTACGGCAACACCGCCGTGGTCGATCGCCTGTCACTCTCCGTGCCGCGCGGATCCTGTGTCGGCGTGATCGGGGAATCGGGCGCCGGCAAGACCCAGGCATTCCTGGCACTGATGGGCCTGACGCCGCCACGCGCGCGCATCGGCGGCAGCGCGCGGCTCGAGGGAGTGGATCTGTTCGGACCTTCGGCGCCGGCGCTACGCGGCCGCGAGGTGGCGATGATCTTCCAGGATCCGATGACCTCGCTGACGCCGCACCTGCGCATCGGCGACCAGATCGCCGAGCCGTTGGTGGCGCACCGTGGCATGAGCTGGCGTGACGCGCGGCGGCGCGCCGGTGAGCTGCTGGAGCAGGTGCGCATGACCGACGTGCCGCACCGGCTGCGCCAGTATCCGCACGAGTTGTCGGGCGGCATGCGCCAGCGCGCCATGATTGCCATGGCGCTGGCCTGTGATCCGAAGCTGCTGATCGCCGACGAACCGACGACGGCGCTGGACGTTTCGGTACAGGCGCAGATCCTGGCGCTGCTGCGCGAGCTCATGCGCGAGCGACGCATGACGATGGCCCTCGTGACACATGACATGGGCGTGATCGCGGCGTTGGCGGACGAGGTGCTGGTCATGCGTGGCGGCCAGGTCGTGGAACGGGCTCCGACATCGACGCTGCTGGCGGCGCCGCGACACGATTACACACGCGCGCTGCTGGCGGCGACTCCGCGACTCGATGCGCCGGCGCGCGCGCCTCTGCCTGCCGGCGGCACCGCAACACTCGAGGTGCGCGATCTCACCGTCAGTTATCGATTGCGCGAGAGCTGGCTTGCAAAAGCCCGGCGCTTCACCGCCGTGGACTCGGTGTCGTTCGACCTCGCGGATGGTGAAGCATTGGGAATCGTCGGCGAATCCGGCTCCGGCAAATCGACACTGACAAGGGCGCTGCTGCGGCTCACCCCGGCCGCCGCCGGTGACATCGTGTGGCTGGGACGGCCGTTGCTTGCGTTGCAGGGCGAAGCGCTGCGCGGCGCGCGCGACACGCTGCAGATCGTGTTCCAGGATCCGTTCGCCAGCCTCGATCCCTCGATGACCATCGGAGAGTGCGTCGCCGAGCCGCTGCGTGCCTTGCGTCCCTCCATGGGTGCCGAGGAACGTTCCCGGCGTGTCACGGCGATGCTGGTCGACGTCGGGCTCGACGCTTCGTTTGCCGCACGCTACAGCCCGACACTGTCGGGTGGGCAGTGCCAGCGGGTGGCCATCGCGCGTGCCATGATCCTGTCGCCCCGGCTGTTGGTGTGTGACGAGGCGGTGAGTGCGCTGGATGTGTCGATCCAGGCCCAGATCCTCGAACTTCTGGCGCGCATGAAACGCGAGCGTGACACCAGCCTGATCTTCGTGAGTCACAACCTCGCGGTGGTGCGTCAGCTCTGCGAACAGGTGCTGGTGATGTATCTCGGCAGGGTGGTGGAGTCCGGGCCAGCGCAATCCGTCTTCACGACACCGCGACATCCGTATACCCGACTGTTGTTAGAGTCCGTGCCGCGGCTGGACCCGGTACACGAGCGCGAACGACTCGCACGCCTGGCCGTACCCGGTGACACTCCCTCGGCGATCGATCGGCCCTCGGGGTGTGCATTCCGCCTGCGGTGCCCGGCAGCGGTGGCGCATTGCGCGACCACAAGTCCAGAGCCGGAAGACGCAGGAAATTCGCACCGGGTGGCCTGTTTCCGGTGGCGCGAACTGCGGAATTGAGGCGGGTTTCTCGCTGCTTCGGGCTGCGAAGGGCGGGGTGAGGCGGTATCCTGACGTCAGCTCCTTTCCAGATGGAACGCCGATGTCCCAGGAAACCCAGATCCGCCCCAGCGAAGGCCTGCGCCACGTCAAGTACGAGATCCGTGGACGTCTCGCCCGTCGTGCCCAGGAGCTCGAGCGCCAGGGGTACGAGATCGTGCCGCTGAACATTGGCAACCCCGGTGCATTCGGGTTCCGCACGCCGGAGACCATGCGACTCGCCATGATCGAAAACATGCCTTCTGCGGAGGGCTATTGTCACCAGAAGGGTATTTTTCCGGCGCGCGAAGCCGTGGTGATGCAGCAGCAGGCGCGCGGCATCACGGGCCTGAGCGCCGAGGAAGTTTTCATCGGCAACGGCGTCAGCGAATTGATCGATCTCACCTTGCGCGCCCTGCTCAACGCCGGCGACGAGGTGCTGATCCCGAGCCCTGACTACCCGCTCTGGTCGGCAGCGGTCAGCCTGAACGGTGGCAAGGCCGTGTACTACCCCTGTCACCCCGAGAATGAGTTCGTGCCGGACCCGGAAGAAATCGCCGCACTCATCACCCGCAAGACACGCGCCATCGTGGTCATCAATCCCAACAACCCGACAGGTGCCGTGTATCCGCGCGCGGTATGCGAGGCCATCGCGCGGCTCGCCGAGAAACACAAGCTCGTGGTGTTCAGCGATGAAATCTACGATCAGATGACCTACGACGGCGTCGAATCCATTCCGATGGCGACACTGGTTCGCGACACGGTGTGCTGCACCATGTCTGGTCTGTCGAAGATCTACCGTGCCTGCGGCTACCGCGTGGGCTGGGCGGCGTTCTCGGGCAACCTGCGCGGCGCCAGCGACTATCTCGCCGCGCTCGAGCTGCTCACTTCACTGCGCTTGTGCTCGAACGTACCGGCCCAGTGGGCGGTGCAAACGGCGCTCGGTGGTTACCAGAGCATCAAGGAACTGCTGGCGCCGGGAGGGCGGTTGTACGAATCGCGGCGCGCCATTCTCGAAGCGACGACTGCCAGTCGTTTCCTGCAACTCGCCCCGCCCAAAGGGTCCATGTACGCCTTCGTGCGCGTTGCAACGACCGAGCTGCCGGACTTCGACGATCAGACCTTTGCGCTCGATCTGCTCGAGCAGAAACATGTGCTGCTGGCGCCCGGCACCAGTTTCAACGTGCCGTATCGCGATCACTTCCGGACCACGCTGCTCCCTGACGCGACGCTGCTCAAGAAAGTGTTCACGCGCATCGATGAACTGCTCACGTCGTACGTCGGGCGAACGCCGAGCGACAGGGCACGCGTGGTACACGCCGAAGCCCGTTTCAAGCAAGACTCTAAGTAGTCTTCGCAAGTTATTGAACAGGCATAGACTTTCCAATGCCGTTTCCGCGGCGCTCGCAGGCGGCGCCACGTTGCTCGTGCCGAGCGTGCAGCGCCAGGCCGCGGTGCGCGCCGCCTGGTCCGCCGCGCAACGCGACCAGGGTCGCACGCTGTGGGCCACGCCCCGAGTCCTGACCTTCAACCAGTTTTGCGAGCGCGCCCTGGCAGAAGCGTGGGGACGCAGCGCTGAGCCCGACCGACTGCTGCCGCCCGGTGCCGAGTGGGCGCTGCTGCGAGAGCTGCGTGGTGCGGGCGGCATGGCTGAAGCTCGTGCACTCCTGGCGGCGGTGCGCCAGCTGTACGAGTGGCGCATTCCACATTCGACCGCAGCACTCGCAGGCTCACCCGAGGGCGAAAGGCTGCTCGAAGCCCTGCAGCTGCTCGAGGGGTATTCTCGCAAGCTCGGGCGCCGTCCGTTGCGTGCCTGGCTGGGTGAACTGAAAGCCGCAGAGCACGAACTGCTCTGCGCCGGTCTGCAAGGCTCGCCGCCACTGGTCCAGCAGACGTTGCGGACGCTCGGCGCCCGTGCCGTCACCACGGGCGCGGCGACCGCTGCCATCTCCATCGCTGCGGCGCGCGATGACGACCACGAACTCGAGCTCATCGGTGCCTGGTGTCGCGCCCGGCTCGAACAGGATCCAGGCCAGCGCCTGCTGATCGTTGACGCCCGGCTGCGGCAACGGCGACGACAATACGAACGCGTGCTTTCGCAGACCTTGTCTCCCGGAGAATGGGTGCACGGCAATGCGCGCGAGTTCTCGACTCTGTTCGCCATCGAAGGCGGTCAGCCGCTCACGGACTTTCCGCTGGTCGCACATGCCTTGCTCACGCTACGGCTGCTGGTGGGCAGTCTGCGCTTCGATGAGCTGGTGCTCTGGCTGCGCATGCCATTTCTCGACGGCAACGATGTGTTCGCCGGCGCGGCCATCGAAGCAGCCCTGCGCAAGGGACGCAGGGTGGAATACACGGCGCCGGCGCTGTTGGCTTTCCTGGAGCGTGCGACTGGCGAAGCGGCGGCCGCGCTTGCGGCCGGGCTGCGCGAGGCGCTGGCCAGCGTCGACGGGCAAAAACGCAGCCCCGCCGAGTGGGCGACACGGCTGCTGAATGCGCTGCGCAAGCTGGGCTGGCCTGGCACGCGACCATTGCGCAGCGACGAATTGCAGACCGTCGCCCGCGTTCAAACACTGCTGGATGAATACGCTGCGCTGGGCGCATGGCTGGGACGAACGGATGCTGCCAGTGCTGTCGGCACGCTGAGCGACCTGGCGCGTGAACGCAGCTTCGATCCGGCCAGCGTCGCCGCGCCGGTTACCCTGTCCGACTCGCACGATGATCCCGTCGTGCATTACGACGGCATCTGGGTCGCGGGACTGGATGCCTCGCAATGGCCGCCGCCGCCGCGGCCGGACGCCTTCATTCCGCTGCGATTGCAAGTCGCAGCCGGGGTGCCCGCGGCGAGCGCCGCCGGACAGGTGCGCGTGGCGCGCAACTCGTTCGATACGTGGCGCGCCGCCACGCAGTCGCTGGTTTGCTCCTGGGCGGTTCTGGATGGAGATGCGCACCGCAGCGTCAGCCCGTTACTCGCGCGACTCGCCGCTGACGGCGAGCATTCGGACTTTCAGAGTCACGAACGCATGCCACTCGCTCGACTCGTGCGCCACGCGCAACTCGAACCGTTCGCAGACACCGCGGGAACCGCCATCAACCTCACGACGCCAGTCCGTGGCGGCGTCAAACCACTCACATTGCAGGCGGAATGCGGCTTTCATGCCTACGGCGAAGTGCGGCTTGGTGCGGAGCGACTCGAAGCGCCAGTTCCGGGCATCGATCCACGCGAACGAGGCATGTTGCTGCACAAGGCACTCGAGCTGGTGTGGAGCAAGCTCGGCAGCTGGTTCAACCTTCACATTACCGATGAGCAGGTGCGACGGCCAACCATCCACCAGTCGGTCGAGGCGGCGGTGGCGTATGTCTATCGCGGAATCCTGCCGCCGGAACTCCAGCCGGCGGTGCGACGGGAAAGCTTCCGGCTCGAGTTGCTCATCGAGTCGCTGCTGAAACGCGAGATTGCACGCGCGCCCTTCACGATCGACAAGCTCGAAGCACGCCGCGACGTCGACATCGCCGGTGGCAGATTCCAGTTACGGATCGATCGCATCGATGCCATCGAGGGCGGTGGTTACGCCATCCTCGACTACAAGTCAGGCGAGCCACGCTCACTGCGTTGGGACGGCGAAAAGTTCCGCGATCCGCAGTTGCTCGCCTACCTGCTGGCCGAACACGGACGCGACGTGCAGGCGTTGGCGAATGTGTCGCTCACGCGAGGGCGGGCGCGCTTCGTCGGCAAGGTGTCGCGCAGCGGGCTGTTGCCCGAAGTGAAGGGCAAGAGTCCCGCCAGGGTTCCCGCCGAGGAGCTCGATGCAACCTGGCGTGCGGAGCTCGAGCAATGGCTGCAGAGACTGGATCGACTGGCGGCGGCCTATCTTGCCGGCGAGGCGCCGGTGCAACCGGCGCCGGACGTGTGCCGCAATTGCCATCTCACCGTGTTGTGTCGTCGCGTGGATCTCGCGGCGGCCGACCTGAATCGCGCCGGGGACGCGCATGACTGACCAGGCACTCGCCGACGCGCGCGCCCGCGATGAGGCGCTTGACCCGCACCGATCCTTCATCGTGCAGGCGCCCGCCGGCTCGGGAAAAACCACGGTACTCACGCAACGCTACCTGCGCCTGCTGACCACGGTGGAGGAGCCCGAGCAGGTACTCGCGATCACTTTCACGCGCAAGGCGGCCGGCGAAATGCGCGAACGCGTGCAAAGGGCGCTGGATGGCGGCGGCCCGGTGCGATCGGATGCCGACGCCAGGACGCTGGAGCTCGCGACCGCGGTGCGGGTGCACGCCGCCGCGCGTGGCTGGGGGCTCGAGGACAGCACCGCGCGCCTGCGGATTCAAACCATCGACGCGTTCAACGCGTACCTCGCGAACGCAATGCCACTCACCTCCGGCAGTGGTTTCGGGCGTGGAATTGCCGACGCTCCGGAAGATCTCTATGCGCTCGCCGCGCGCGAGACCTTGCGCCATGCCGAATCCGACGAGGATCTGCGCCTGCCATTCGAACGCATCCTGCGCCGCCTCGACGACAGCTGGATACGGCTGGAGCGACTGATTGCCGGCATGTTGCCGCGGCGCGCTGAATGGCTGCCGAACCTGCCGCAACTTTCAGGCGAACCGCTCGTGCCGCGCATCGAGGCCAGCCTCACGGTCATCGTGCGCGAGGAACTCGAAAAGGCAGTGGCCGCGCTGCCGGCGGACTTCGTCACCCTGGCGTGCGCGGTGGCGCGCGTGGCCGCAAGAAACCGCGCCGAAGATTCCGGTGATGCGGAGAGCGCCGATCTCGCCGGGTGGCGCGACTTCGCTGGAACACTGGCGGCGCGTTGCGAAGATCTGCCGCTCTGGCGTGCGGTCAGCCGCCTGACACTCACCAGGGGCGGTGCACCACGCTTACGATTCACGAAGGCGCTGGGGTTGCCCGCCGACGATGCCGACGCAAAGGTTCTCGGCCAGGCATTCGCACAGCTCCTCGAACGACTCGATGGGCGCCAGGTCGCCGCGCTGCAAATGATCGGGGCGCTGCCGGATCCGATCGTGCCGGAAAAAGCGCGCGGCGCGCTGGACGCGCTCGCCAAACTACTCCTGATGGCGGCCGCGCAGCTGTCGCGCATCTTCAATGAGCAGGGCGAGTGTGATCATTCCGCAGTGGCCGGCGCGGCGCGCCAGGCGCTCACGCAGGATTTTTCGCCGACGCCGCTGGCCGAGCGGCTCGGCACGCGCATCCGGCACATCCTGGTCGATGAATTCCAGGACACTTCGCGCGACCAGTACGAGCTGTTGCGGACGCTGACACAGGACTGGTCGGAAGGCGACGGCCGCACGCTATTCGTGGTGGGCGATCCGATGCAGTCCATCTACGGATTTCGCAACGCCGAGGTGGGACGGTTCTCGACCGTGCGCGGCGCCGGCCTGGGCGCGATACGACTGCAGCCGCTCGAGCTGCGGCGCAATTTCCGTTCCGCGCCGGCGCTGGTGCACTGGTGCAACGAAGTCTTCGCGCGCGTGTTCCCCGACGTTGACGACGTGCGGCGCAGCGCCGTGCGACATCTTTCCAGCGTCGCCGCGCGCCCGGATCTGGAAGGCAAACATCACCTGTACCGCGTCGATGCCGACTGTGGACCACGAGAGGAGGCCGAAGCGGCGGCGAACCTCATTGCCGGGCTGGTCCGCACCCGGCCGGACGAGAGCGTGGCCGTGCTGGCCGGCGCACGCAGCCACCTGCGCGCCATTCGCGCGGCGCTCGGCGCGCGCGACGTGCCATTCATTGGCGTGAATCTCGAACCCCTGGCCGATGTGCCGGCGGTTCGCGACCTGGAGGCGCTGGCGCGCGCGCTGGAGTCGCCGCTCGACCGCGTGGCCTGGCTGGCGGTGTTGCGGGCGCCGTTCGTCGGATTGTCCCTGGCTGATCTCACCGTGATTGCCGAGGCGGCGCGCGATTCGACCGTCGCCGCAGCGCTGAGCGGCGACATTTTCGGGTTGTCACCCGACGGCATGGAGCGCTTGCTGCGCACCAAGGCGCTGCTCCTGTCGGGCTGGCATCAGCGTGAACTCGAACCCCGCGCCCACATGGTCGAGCGTGTCTGGCACGCGCTTGGCGGTCCAAGCGCCTGCGCGCAGGAGTCCGAGCTTGCTACCGCCGGCCGTTTCCTGCTGGCGCTCGACGAAGAGGACCGCAAGCGCCTGCGTGGCCGGCCGCTGGATCTCGAACGCGTCATGACCCGACTGTTCGCCGAGGATTCGGCACAGCCGGGCGCGGTTTCGCTCATGACCATCCACGGCGCCAAAGGACTCGAGTTCGACCATGTGTTCGTCGTCGGCATCGGCCTGCACAGCCGCGGCGAAGATTCGCGACTGTTGAACTGGCTCGAATTGCCGCGGGAACAAGGCGGCGATCACCTGCTGATGGCGCCCATTCGCGTGCGCGACGAGGCCGAGGAGCGCGACGAGGATGACATGATCAATCCATTCATCGAGATGCTCCATCGTGAACGGACGCGCGCGGAACGAGCGCGCCTTGCGTATGTGGCACTCACGCGCGCGCGGCGGTCCGTGCATCTGTACCTGCACCCGAAGGTCAGCGATGAAGACGGGTCAACAACTTTCAGCGCCGACTCGCGTTCACTACTGCACAACCTGTGGCTGGCGATCGGCGATGACATGGCCTCGTTGCCGGTGATCGGCCCCGACCCCGAGGCGCCTCCCGCAGAAGAAATCCCGCCGGCGACTACCCAGCTGCGACAGCGGCTGGTGCGACGCTTCGTGCCGCCCGCACCGCCACCCGAGGTGCTGGCAGGCGCGGACCGGGTACCGATGACGGCCGAGGACGACGACGTCGAATTCAACTGGGTGCGCCAGACCGCGCGGCGTGTCGGAACGGTGGTGCACGAGGCCCTGGAGTACTTCGGCCGCGGTGGGCTGATACCCGTGCAGCAGCTGCCGCAGCTTCGGGCACGAATTGAATCGCGACTCGAGGCGTTGGGTGTGGACGGCGAGGCGGCGCGCGCCGGCGCGGAACGAGCGCTGGCCGCATTGCGCGCCACCCTCGAGGACACCCAGGGCCGATGGTTGTTTGATCCTGCCCATCGTGATGCACAATCGGAGCTCGCGCTGACGGGAGTGCGCGCTGGCCAGATCATCAATGCCGTGATCGACCGCACCTTCGTCGACGCGCACGGCACCCGCTGGGTGGTCGACTTCAAGACCAGTCCGCACGAAGGTGGAGATCTCGCGGGCTTTCTGAATAGGGAAGCGTTGCGTTATGAAGCGCAGCTGCGGCGCTATGCCCACCTGGCGCGCGAGCTGGGTCCCGAACCGGTGCGTGCCGGTCTGTATTTCCCGTTGCTGGCGGCGTGGCGGGAAGTGGACGTCGCCTAGTAAGAACCTTCAATGCTGAACTCGCTGCGCCCGGAGGGATCGGGCTGGGCGCCGAGCGTGATTTCACGCACGATGCGTTCCGCTTCGGCGGTGCGCCCGGTGATGTAGCCCTGCACGAGCCAGGCGTTCGGTGGCGTCAGCGTCACTGTGCCGTTCACGGCGAACGGGCCACCCAGGTCGCGCAGTGTTCCGACGGCGGCACCATTGGCCGGCGCGCCACCATCGAATGTCAGCTGGTACGAACCGAGTTCCAGCGGCCGTCCGCCAACCTGGCGAAAGTCGTGCAGCTGGATGGTTCCCTGCAGCGCGCGCGGTGCGGGCCCCTCGGCCAGTTCCAGGCGCACGAACTCGGCCGTGACAGTGCCGCGCTGATCGGGCGGAAAGTGGGGCAACAAGCCCGGATCCAGCACCAGGCGAGCGTTGAGGTTGCGCAACTCGCCGACGCCCGAGAAGTTCGTATCCAGCTCGCTGCGCAGATTGACCGCGGTACCCCGCAACTCGATATCACCGCTGAGGCTGCCGGTGAGCGCGCGACCGGGTGCGAGGTTCCAGGTGGCATCACCGAGCTTTGCGCCTTGCCACTGCAATCCGAGGCATTCGCCATGCCACACCGACCCGCCAATCTCGTGGCAGCGCACTTGCGGCGGTAGCGCCGAGGCGAGCCAGCTCGCGGGCAGATAGAGCACCAGGATGACCAGGAATACCGCGAGACCCGCGATGACGGTGAGCAGCAGCGTGCCGCGTTTCACGCCGTTGCCGCTCAACCTGGCCTGAGAACGAGCCCGGCGTTCACGAGGCCGGGTTCACCCGCCGCCTCGACCTCCGCGGACTCCACGCGCACTCCATGTTGCTGTGAGAGGCGGGCGAGCCAGGCCACGATTCCGTCGAACGGAGCATGATCGAGACGCAGGCGCACGCCGCCATCACCAGTGGGCTGACTGCTGGACAGAGACTTTCCCAAGCCACTCTCGCGCGCCGACGTGTCGATCAGCACTACGATGGTGTCGGGCGTCGCCGCGTTGACGGCGGGCCCTGCGGCCTGCAGCTGCGGCATGGCGTTCTGAATGAAGGCGAGGTCGACCTGTTTCGTCGCGACCCGTACCCGCGCCTGCGAAACGCTGCCATTGAGCGGCAGGATCACACCCGCCAACACCACGACAATGGCGGCAATCCCGCCGATCAGCACGAAGTGCTGCTCGCGTTCGGCAAGGCCCCGGTACCATTTCAACAATCGCTGCATCATGCGCCGGCCTTGCGGACCTGGAGCCGGCCGCGATAGTTATCGCCGTTCGCATTGCCGCCCATGATGTCTGCCTGCCAGCTGCCGGCGCGCAACTGCTGGCCGATGGCATCGAGACTGGCGGCGTCGGGCGCCGTGATGCGCAGCTCGAGCGTGCCGTCGCGGAATGTGAAGCTTTCGATGGTGGCCGAAGGCGCCGCATTACGAGCATTGGCGATGGCCGACAGGGCAGGCAGCAGGGCGCCGCCACCGCCGTCGCGAATTTCCGAAAGGCGCGCTTCGACACGCCTGCGCGCGTTCGTGGTGTTCTGCTGGCCGGGCATGGCCGCGAGGAAGCTGTCGCGGATATTCGCGTCGAGTGCCGCTTCGCTCTTGCGCAGCTGCGTGAGCTCGAAGTAACGCGCGCCCACGTGCAGGACGAACAGCGACGCCGCGAGCACCACGGCCACGCGCCAGGACTTCCAGTTGGCCTGCAGGGGCGAGGACGGCGCCAGCGCACCCTGCAGCAGGTTCACGGCGTCGCCGCTGGCAGCGGCCAGTGCCAGCACGCTCAGCGACCCGGAGGGCAACAGTTGCACCTTGACGCTGGTGAAGCGGTCGCGCAACGCGTCGACTTCGTATTGGTGCGCCTGCCACTCCTCGTGACCGGAATACAGCAGCAGTCCCAGCGGCGGCGGTTCCAGTCCCGCCACCTGCGAGACCTGGCCGGCAAGCGCCATTTCGAAAGCGTCGCGGATCGACAGGGCAGGCATCACCAGCGGCGGGCCCTCGGAGGCGCGCAGCATGACCAGGTCACCGTCGATGAGCGCAATCAGCTGGCCCGGCATCGCCGGCAGCAGCTGGGCCTCCGAGTAGATAGCCTGTGGTTGCAGACCGGCGGTCGCCAGTTCCGCGAGCCAGGCGTCGATGCGCGCACGGGTCACCACGGCGACTGGCACGCGCCCGGTATCCGGGGCACGCTCGCCGATCGCGAAGTGCAGGTTTTCGACTTCGTCCGCCACCCGTTCTTCGAGCGCGAACGGAATCACCTGGAGGAGTTTGGCGGCGCTGCGGGCGCGGGGCGTCGCTCTCGGTCACGAGCACCGCGCTGGCTGGCACGATGACTGCGACCCTGCGGCCCACCGCCAGCGGCACAGCCTGTGCGAGCTCGCCGGACACGGCGTTGACCAGCACGTGGCCGTCGTCGTTGCACACCATCCAGTGCGGCGCGAACCCTTCGCGCAATTGAATGATCAGCGACTCACTCATCTGTCATTCACTTCCAAAATTGCGCTGCAAGGTGCGGACACGGTTGGTGGGCTCGCGATACAGGAGACTGTACAAAACGAATTCGGTAGTGCCAACACGAATGTTGGTACGCAACCGGAACCAGGCGGACTTTTCCTCGATGTGGCTTTCGACTTCGTTCTTGAGCTGCGGATCGCCGATCACGCCCGAAAACACGTTCTTCAGCGGAAAGCAGCCTTTTTCACGCGCCAGCTTCAGGTCCATGCCGCGAAATTCGTTCTGATTCTGCGGATCGTTGCGGGTGGCATCCAGCACCAGGCCGCTGGCGGTACAGAGATTCACCGGCGCGTCATACGGCAATGCCGTGACGAACGGCGCGATCTTGCGATAGTTGTCGCGACCGAATCCTGGCAAGGCCAGCAACTCCGAAGGGTGAGTGATGAACGTGTTGGGAGGCCGGTAGGGCGGTACCTGTGACAGGTACAGCGTGTCCTCGCCGCCCGCGCTGGTTGGCGAGATGTCCGTATCAATCCAGTCCACCAGCAGCTCGGCGTATTTCTGATCAATGTCGAGATCCGCGAGGATGGTGCGGAAGACGTCGATCTGGTGAGGATCACCCACGAAGACCTTGCTCTGATCGTCCCACTTCACCACGCTGTTCAGGTTGAAGCGGCCGCTCATGTCCTCCACCTGCGCCGCGATCCACACGCCGGTCTCCTCCAGCTCCACCGGCTGCTGCACCTGGGCCCAATCCTGCGTGGTATCGGTGCGCGCCGCGCCGCCGTCCTTCTCGAGTGCGATGCTGGCGAGTGCCTCCGCGGCCATGCCGGCCTGCAGCGCCTGTTCGAGGGTGAAAGTGGCCGCCGCGCGGCGCGCGGTCATCGCCTTGCTGTAGGTGACTGCCGCGGCGACCATGGTCGCGAACGCGAAGATGATGATTGCCACCAGCAGTGCGACACCGCGTTGACGCGCACGCCTCATGTGGGGATCTCGAAAATGCGTTGCACGCGGCCCCAATCATCGAGCACCAGCGTCAATTCGATGGCGAGCGGGCGCGTCAGCAGCGCTTCGTCGATGGTGAGCGGCCCAACGGGTGCGCCGGCGACGCGCGCGGGCCAGTCGGTGCGCCAGGTGCGCGTGTTGGGGTCGAGGAAGCGGAGCTCGACTGATTTCAACCGCGTGAGCAGCACGCGCGGCCGCGGCTCGTTGTTGAGCGCGGGGTCGACCGACAACCAGTGTTCGCGCACCAGCGAGCTGTCGACGAATCGATAACGCACACGTTGTTCGGCCGGGCGTTGAATGCCAGCCGGATTGCTCCACCCGGTGCGCGTGAACGTGATCAGGGTGGAGTCGGTGCCGGCGGCGCTCACCGCCGCCTGAAGTTCACCCGCGCCCTGTGTGTCGCGCGCCGCGCGCGCGGCCAGCTGCGCGAAGTCCTGGGCCACCACCCGCATGCCACGCTGGATTTCGGTGACCCGATCCTGCGCGGTGGCCAGCGTGTCGCGCTCGATCACCGCCTGGTTGAGCGCGCTGTAGCCAATCGCAAACATCACCGCCGCGATGAACATCGCGACTACCACTTCGATGAGCGTGAAGCCGGTGCGGCGCATCAGCGATCCGGGTGCTTGGGTTCGCCGCCGCCCGGCGGCATTACCGGAGTGCCCGGAGTGCCCGGAGTGCCGGGGGAAACGGTCGGATTGCCGTCGCCGGGTTTGTTCGAGGTGCGCGATCCGGCCGCTCCGCGCATCGGCGTCGCAATGGCGTCACGTCGATCGGACTGCGCGCTGCCGATGAATCCGGTCACAGTAGTGGTCCAGGCAAGTTTGGCGGTCTCACTGCCGCTGGATTCGCTCTTGGTCTCGGTCTGGGACGTCTGCTGCTCGACTGCGCGCGACTCATCGACGGTCTCACCCGGTGGGTCGGGCGCGCACGTCGACGCGAAACAGACCCTTGACCAGCTCCATCTCGGTGATTTCTTCCTCCCATTGCCAGCGCATTCCGCCCATCTCGGCGTTGCCGGTGCGTTTGCCTTTGGGCGCCATCTGCTGGGCAATGCGAATCTCGGTGAGGCGGTTCAACGCCACCCACTCGGCCAGGGTCTTGTCGTGCAGGTAGGACACGTTGCTGGCGGAAGAGGTGATGGTGCCTAACAAGGCGCCCGCCGACATCGCCACGATGGCGAGCGCGATCAGCACTTCGAGGAGGGTGAAGCCGCGACCCGAGTGGCGCGCAGGCGGGCGGCGGCTCATCGTGCCTCCGCGGTGCGTACCGGCGGTCCGGTCGGTTCGCTTTCGCCCGGCAGCAGCAGCCGTATGTTGGTCTGGTCATCGGTGTACAGGCGCGCCACGGCCTTGACGTCTTCGTTGCCCTCGCGCTGCAGCGTCACTTCGAAGGAGGAGATGTCGCCATTGGAGAAAATGAGGACGTGCGGTGAAAAGTCCTCGACCTCTTTCTTGCGACTGTCGAGCACCACGCCGCGGCCCTCGACCACGACGTGCGGTTCGAGGCCGGCGCGGAATTCACGCTCGCGCAAGGCGTCGTCCTCGTCGACGGGTCGCCACTGGTCGGCAATCACGTCGTACACCACGAAGGAATAGCTGCGATCGTTGATGCGGAAACCATAGTCGCGGGTCTGCAGCTCGGCCTGCTCGCGCGCATAAGAGAACAGCGCCTCGAGCCGCTGCGCCTCTTCGTCGAGCTCGGTGTCGCGTGTATTGCCGACGAACGTGATGATGGTCACGGCCGTGATCAGGCCGATGATGGCGACCACCACCATGATCTCCATCAGGGAGAATCCGCGCGAACGCCCGCGCCGGGCGAGCGAAGGATTAATCGTCGAGATTCCAGTTACCAATGTCGGCGTTTTCACCTTCGCCGCCTTCCTGACTGTCGGCTCCGAAGGAGAAGAGATCGTATTCCTGGCCGCGTGTTCCCGGAAAAACATACTGATATGGATTGCCCCAGGGATCCGCATTGACGCGCTTGAGGTAGCCACCTTCACGCCAGTGCCGCACCGTAGGATCGTTCGGACGCTGCACCAGGGCAGCAAGACCGAGCTCATTGCTCGGGTACTTGAAATTGTCCAGCCTGTACATGGTCAGGCCGGCTTCGATGGCCCGGATGTCGCTTTTGGCCTTGGTGATCTGCGCCTTTATCACGTTGCCGAAAACATTGGGCAGAATGACGGCCGCCAGCAAGCCGATGATCACCACTACCACCATGATTTCGATGAGAGTGAAACCGCGAGCTGAACGATGCAGGGACATGCGCGAAATCATGAATAACCCGTCGGACTAAGGGTGGGAAGAGTTGGTGGCGAATGATAGCAAATGAACGTTAAGGCCCCGACCCGCGGGTTAGTTGCCTTCCTCGAGTCGCTCAATTGCGACCGCGGCTACGGCTGGGCGCTGCTGGCTGGCTGCGCGCTGCTGGCGATTGCCGGAATTGGGGGGCGAATCGGTGCGCCAGGCGCTGAGTTATGACCGCGCCGGACTGGCTCCAGGGGCAGTGGTGGCGCGTGCTCACCGGCCATTTCGTTCATCTGGACGCACAACACGCGCTGGTCAACATTTTCGGCGTGGTGCTGATGTGGGCGCTGTTCGCGCGCGACTATTCGCCGCTGCGCTGGGCAACTATCTATCTCGTGGCCGCGCTGTCGATCAGCGCGGGCCTGTGGTTCCTGCGACCCGGCATTCCCTGGTATGTCGGTGCATCCGGTGTCCTGCATGGCGTCATGGCCGCCGGCACGCTGGCGCATTTGCGGCGCCGCGACCTCGATGCGTGGATCCTGGCCACGTTCCTGGTGGCGAAACTTTGCTACGAACAAATCGCCGGTGCGATGCCTTTCCAGGACGCGGGACTGACCGTGGTCGACGCACACCTGTTCGGTGCGATCGGCGGGCTCGCCGCGGCATTCCTGTTGCGCTCGCGCCCCAGGCCGCAGTGACGCAGTGGTTATAATCCGCGCCCATGTCAAACAACTCACTCGCTTTTGTATTTCCTGGCCAGGGTTCCCAGTCCGTCGGCATGTTGGCGAAGCTCGCCGAGCAATCCGGCGTCGTGCGCGCGACTTTCGACGAGGCATCGACGGTGCTGGGCTATGACCTGTGGCAGTTGTGTCAGCAGGGACCGCCCGAGGACCTGAATTCCACCGAACGCACTCAGCCGGCAATGCTGACTGCCGGCATTGCGACGTGGCGCCTGTGGCGGGAACGCAAGGGCGCCACGCCCTCCATCGTCACCGGCCACAGTCTCGGTGAGTTCACCGCTCTGGTCGCCGCGGACGCGATCGACTTTGCCACCTGCGTCGACCTGGTGCGATTCCGCGGCCAGGTCATGCAGGAAGCAGTACCCGCCGGCCGCGGCGCCATGGCCGCGTTGTTAGGACTCGAGGATGCCGAGGCGGAGGCCGCCTGCGCCGAGGCCGAGGCGACCGGCGGCGTTGTCGAAGCAGTGAACTTCAATTCACAGGGACAGGTCGTGATCGCCGGCGAACGCGAGCCCGTGTTGCGCGCCATGCGAGATTGCACGCGCGAGGGGCGCGAAAAGAGCCGTGGAATTGTCGGTCAGTGTGCCCGCCCACAGCAGCCTGATGCGCGCCGCGGGCACGCGTCTCGGAGAGCGCCTGGGAAAAACCGAGATCCGCGCCCCGCAAATCCGCTTTGTGAGCGCCGTCGATGCGCGCACGCACTCTGATCCGGACGACCTGCGCGCCTTGCTGGTGAGCCAACTCTCCAGCCCGGTGCGCTGGACCAACACCGTGGCCAGCATCACCACGGGCGGCGGCATCCGGACGGTGGTCGAATGTGGCCCCGGCCAGGTGCTCCTGTCGCTGGTCAAGCGTATCGAGAGGCGGCGTGAGACCAAGGTGTTTGCGCTCGAAGATCCAGACTCATTTTCCGCGGCGAGCGCCGCGGCCGCAGCCTGAAGGAATCTCAAGACATGCTCGCGAACGATATTGCCCTGGTGACCGGGGCCTCGCGTGGGATCGGCCAGGGGATTGCACGCGCCCTTGCCGGCGCCGGGGCGAAAGTGATCGGCACCGCCACCAGTGAGGCCGGCGCCCAAGGCATTTCGTCGTGGCTTGGAAGCAACGGTCGAGGCGCCGTATTGGATGTCGGCAGTGCAGCCTCGATCGACACCCTGTTAGCCGATCTGGAGGCTCGCGGCGAAATGCCCACTATCCTGGTGAATAACGCCGCGATCACGCGCGACAACCTGTTGCTGCGCATGAAGCCCGACGATTGGGACGTGGTGATCACCACCAACCTGACCAGTGTTTTCCGGCTCTCCAAAGCCTGCCTGAGACGGATGATGAAAGAACGACGCGGCCGCATCGTTTCGCTCACCTCGATCGTCGGGCTGACTGGCAACCCGGGGCAGGCCAACTACGCGGCCGCCAAGGCCGGCATTCTGGGATTCACCAAATCACTGGCAAGGGAAATCGCGTCGCGCGGAATTACGGTGAACGCGGTGGCACCGGGATTCATTGACACTGACATGACCCGGGCGCTGGATGAGGAGCAACGCGCGGCGCTCGCCGCGCAGGTGCCGATGGCGCGGCTGGGCAGTGTCGAGGACATCTCCGCAGCGGTGCTTTTTCTGTGCGGCCCCGGAGCGAGTTACATCACGGGAGAAACCCTGCACGTCAATGGCGGGATGTACATGGCGTAAGGGAAGGGCTCCATTTCCCTACGGTCGTGGGGAAGTTGCAACACCCAAATGCCCGAAAAACAAACAAAAACAAGCACTCACGATTTGACAGCGTGGCGGGGCGGCTGGCCTTGCCCTAGAATACGCGCCCGCTGCGTCCCCCAAGGGCACGAGCTACAAACATTCCTATTGAGGGCGAATCAGAAATGAGCACGGTTGAACAACAGGTGAAGGCGATCGTCGCCGAACAGTTGGGCGTCAAAGCAGAGCAAGTAGTGAATGACGCTTCGTTCGTCGACGACCTCGGAGCCGATTCGCTCGATACAGTCGAGTTGGTGATGGCGCTCGAAGAAGAGTTCGAAATCGAAATTCCCGACGAAGACGCCGAAAAGATCACCACCGTCAGTCAGGCCATCACGTACATCTCTGATCGCAGGAAGTCCTGAAAAGCATCCTGATAGATCGTCCTGATAAACCGTTTTGCGGACGCGCGGCCCAAAGCTCGGTTAATGATCCGCGCGTGCCGCGCCGTCCATCCGATCTCACCGCACAGAGGATAGTGTGTCCAAGCGTCGGGTAGTCGTTACCGGGCTCGGTATCGTTTCGCCAGTTGGCAGTGAAATTGCGACCGCATGGGCCGCGATTCTCGCCGGCAAAAGCGGCATCAAGCCCATTACTCGCATCGATGCCACGCCGTTTTCCACCCGCTTCGCCGGCGAGGTCGAAGGCTTCGACGTGGCGCAATACATCTCGCCCAAGGAAGCCCGTCGCATGGATCCCTTCATGCACTACGGCATGGGGGCTGGCATCCAGGCGGTCGCGGATTCGGGCATCGACTTCGCGAAAGAAAATGGTGAGCGCTGTGGCGCCATCATGGGATCCGGCATCGGTGGCCTCGCGGGTATTGAAGACGAGGCCATCACCTGGGAACGGACTCATAACCCCAAGAAGACCTCGCCGTTCTACATTCCGAGCACCATCGGCAACATGGTGGCCGGGCACCTCAGCATCAGGTTCGGCCTGCGCGGCCCGAATCTCGGCGTGGTCAGCGCCTGCACTACCTCCACGCATGCCATCGGCCTGGCCATGCGCTGTATCCAGTACGGTGATGCCGACATCATCATTGCGGGTGGCTCCGAGTGCGCCACCACGCCGACCGCCCTGGCAGGTTTCAGCCAGGCGCGGGCGCTCTCGGAGCGCAACGATGATCCGCAGGGTGCCAGCCGCCCGTGGGACAAGGATCGCGATGGCTTCGTCATGGGGGACGGCGGCGGTGCGCTGGTCCTCGAGGAACTAGAACGTGCCACGGCGCGCGGCGCGCGCATCTACGCCGAGTGCGTCGGATTTGGCATGAGCGGTGACGCCTACCATGTGACTGCGCCACCCGAAGACGGCGCCGGCGCGCGTCTCGCGATGGTCAATGCGCTGCGCGATGCGCACATGAATCCCACCGACATTCAATACCTCAACGCGCACGCCACCTCCACGCCGCTGGGCGACAAGGCCGAGACCGTGGCCATCAAGCACGCCTTCGGCGACTACGCCTGGAAGCTGCCGGTGAGCTCCACCAAGTCCATGACCGGGCACCTGCTGGGCGCGGCGGGCGTGGCCGAGGCGATCTTCTCCATCCTTGCGATCCGCGACCAGGTCGCGCCGCCGACGACTAACTATCACACCCCCGATCCGGACTGCGATCTCGACTACGTGCCGAACACCGCACGCAAAGTCGCGATCGAAGCCACGCTCTCGAACTCCTTCGGTTTCGGCGGCACCAACGGCTCGCTGATCTTCCGCCGCTTCAAGGGCTGAACGCCCCTTGATCAGCACCGTCCCCGTCCCGGGTTCGGCGCTGCGTACCCTCGCGGCGACCGAACCTGCATTGTGTCCCGTCTTGCTGGACAGCGCGGCGCAGGGCGAGCTGGCGCGTTACAGCATCCTCGCCTTCCAGCCGCGAGCCAGCCTCAGCCGTGATTCGCGCGGCAAAGTTACCAGCCAGGGCGTCGACCTGGTGCCGGGCGGGTTTCTCGACAACCTCGAAGCCTGGTACCGACGCGACGCCCGCGCACGCCCGGCGTCCAGCGCGGCGCTGCCGTTCATCGGCGGCTGGCTGGTGCATCTCGGCTACGAGCTGGCGGCGGAAATCGAACCCAACCTGCAGCTGCCGCCGGCAAGCATCGCCTGTTCGGCGATGGCACTGCGCGTCGAGCACCTTGCGGTTCACGACGCCGCGACCGACACCGTGTACGCGATCTCGGAGCACGCGGATACCGCCACCCATGCGCGCCTGGTGCAGCATCTGACCGCGGCCGCCGAGCATCCATTTGCGGACCCTGCGGGTCCGTTGCCCCTCGAGTCGCTCACCGAAGAACCGCCGCAGCACTACCTGGCGCGCGTGCGTCGTGCCCAGGAACACATCGCGGCGGGCGACATCTACCAGGCGAACCTGTCGCGTCCCTGGCTGCTCAAACTGCGCGATGACGTCGATCACCGCCAGATCTACGGCGCGTTGCGCCAGTCGAACCCGGCGCCTTTCGCGGCGAGCTGGCGAGCGGGGATCGAGTTTCATTCGTCGTCACCGGAACGCCTGATGCGCATCACGGGCCGCGATATATCCACGCGGCCGATCGCCGGGACGCGCGCACGTGCCGGGGATGCCGCCCAGGACCGGCGCGAAACTGCCGAACTGGTGGCGCATCCGAAGGAACGGGCCGAGCACATCATGCTCATCGACCTCGAGCGCAATGACCTGGGCCGCGTCTGCGAAGCCGGCAGCGTGCGCGTCGATGAGTACATGATCACGGAGTCGTACACACACGTGCATCACATCGTGTCGAATGTGCGCGGCGCCCTGCGGGCCGATCGTTCCCCGATCGACGCACTGCGCGCGCTGTTCCCCGGCGGCACCATTACCGGCTGCCCCAAAGTGCGTTGCATGCAGATCATTTCCACGCTGGAGGGGCGGGGGCGCGGTGCGTACACCGGATCGGCGGGCTGGTTAGGCCTGGACGGTGACGCCGATTTCAACATCCTGATCCGCACGCTCACCGTGAATGGAGCGCATGTCGAACTGCGCGCCGGCGGGGGCATCGTCGCGGACTCGGTGCCCGAGCGTGAACTGGAGGAAACGCGCGCCAAGGCGCGTGGCCTGCTGCGGGCTTTCGAGGCGCCATGAACGACATCCTCGGCAGCTGGGTCGACGGAATTCCCGGCAGCTGTGGTGCCGGTCGATGATCGCGGGCTGCAATACGGTGATGGCCTGTTCGAGACCATGCTCATCCGCAGCGGTCGCGTGCGCTTCCTGGAGGCGCACCTCGCGCGCCTGGCACAGGGCTGCCTGCGCCTGGAGATCCCGCTCGCGGTGAACGCCACGTTGCGCGCGGAAATTCAGACCGCCGCCTCCGGCCGCGAACTCGCAGTCCTCAAGCTGCTGGTCACGCGCGGCAGTGGTCCACGCGGCTACGCGCCGCGCGCGCCGCCGGTTCCGCGTCGCGTGATGACCCTGTTTGCGGCCGCACCGCTGACCGCGTTGAACGAGGGTGTGTCGCTGCGCGTGGCGCAACTCACGGCAGCCTCGAATCCCGCGCTCGCCGGCATCAAGCATCTCAATCGGCTGGAAAACGTGCTCGCGGCGCGCGAAGCGCAGCATGCGGATTGCTTCGATGCACTGCTGCTGGATTCGGCGGGCCTGGTGGTCGGCGGCGCCATGTGCAATGTGTTCCTGGTGAGCGGCGGGGTGGTCGCCACGCCACCCGTCGACCGAGCGGGCGTGGCCGGCGTGCTTCGCGCGATCGTGCTGCGTGAATGCGCGACGCTTGGCCTGCGTGCCGAAATACGGCCGGTGGCGGCCGCCGAGCTTGCGACCGCGGACGAGATTTTCGTCACCAATGCGCGCATCGGGGTTGTACACGCCCGAAGTGTCGGCGAGCATGTCTTACCCATGAATGCCATCGCGACGCGCCTCGCGGCGCACATCGAGACGCTCGATGCGTAAGCTGCTGCTGGGGCTCGGCGCCCTGCTGCTGATCGCAGCAGCCGCGGCAGCTATCTACTGGCAGCGATCCGGTGCCCTGATGCGCGCGGCGGGTCCGCACGCCGCGCCGGTACAGCTCACCGTGCCCGAAGGAGCCACCGTGCGCTCGGTGCTCGCGGAACTGGAGACCCGCGGCGCCATTGCCGATCGGCGCGCCGTCGAGCTGCAGTTGCGGCTGCGCGGCGCTCCGCAGATCAAGTCGGGCCGCTATGAGATTCCGGCGCACGCAAGTCCCGAAGCCATCCTGCGGCAGCTGGCCGAGGGGCGGGTGGTACTCGAGACGCTCACCGTCGTCGAAGGCTGGACCTTCGCCGACATGCGCCGCGTGATAGAGGCGCACCCCGCTGTCCGGCAGACGCTCAAGGGCAAGGACACGGCCTCCCTCATGGATGCCATCGGGCACGCCGGCGAACACCCCGAAGGCCGATTCTTTCCGGACACTTACCGCTTCGCGGCTGGAACTACCGACCGCGATCTGTTCGCGCTCGCGTACCGCAAGATGGCCGAGGCGCTGGACAGCGCCTGGTCGCGGCGCGTCGCCGGGTTGCCGCTCGTCGACGCCTACGAGGCCCTGACGCTGGCGTCCATCGTCGAGAAGGAAACCGGTCTGGCGAGCGAACGCCCTCACATCGCGGGAGTATTCGTGACGCGGCTACGCCGGAACATGCGGCTGCAGACCGATCCAACCGTGATCTACGGCATCGGCGCGACCTATGACGGCAACATTCGCGAACGCGATCTGCGCACCGATACGCCGTACAACACCTATACACGCGGCGGACTGCCGCCGACGCCGATCGCGCTGCCGTCGCGCGAGGCGCTCGAAGCCGTGGTGCAGCCGCTCGAGACGGGCGACATCTTCTTCGTCGCGACGGGCGCCGGCGATGGTTCGCATGTGTTCTCGGCAACACTCGAAGAGCACAATGCCGCGGTCGCGCGGTATCTTGCCCGCCTGAGAGGCCGTTCTTTGAAAGACGAGGGCTCACGATGATGCCTGCCCGTTTCATCACGCTGGAAGGAATCGAAGGGGCGGGCAAGACCACCGTGGCCGACATCATCACGCGCTCGCTGCGGGCACGGGGCATCACCGTGCATGCCACGCGTGAACCCGGCGGCACGAAGGTCGCGGAGCGAATTCGCGCGCTGGTGCTGGATCGCGGCGAGGAGCTCATCACGCCCGACGTGCGAAACACTGCTGATGTTCGGAGCGCGGCAGGTGCACGTCGACAACCTCATCCGGCCCGCGCTGGCGCGCGGCGACTGGGTGCTGTGTGATCGTTTCACCGATGCCACGCATGCGTACCAGGGCGGGGGTCGCGGTGTCGACCGCGCGCTCATCGAACACCTCGCCCAGGCCGTGCACGGCGATCTCACACCCGATTGCACGCTGCTGCTCGACGTGCCAGTGCGCGTCGGACTCGAGCGCATGCAGGCACGACGCGGCGCCATCGATCGCTTCGAGGTCGAGCCGGCGCAATTCTTCGATCGTGTGCGCAACCGCTACCTGGAACTCGCGCGCGCGGCGCCGGCGCGTTTTCGCGTGATCGACGCGACGCAGGCAGTAGAAAAGGTCTGCGAGGCGGCGCTCGCGGCAATCGAGAAGGCGCTCGACCTCGCGCCGCTTGCGACGCGATGAGCCCGCCAGTCCAGCCCGAATGGTTCCGTCCGGCCCAGGAGGAAGTCCTGGCCGCATTCGCGGCCGGACGGCTGGCCCATGCGCTGCTGATTCACGAAGATCCCGGCGCCGGGGGTCTGGGGCTGGCACGCTGGATCGCGCAGCTGGTCAATTGCCGCGAGCGCGGTCGCATGCCCTGCGGCAGGTGCCAGGAGTGCCAATGGATTGCCAACGACCAGCATCCGGATGTCACGCGCCTGTCACCGCAGGACGAATCCCAGTACATCCTCATCGAGGCGGTGCGCGAGCTCATCGCAGATCTGTCGCTCACCGCGCATGGACAGGGCTACAAGGTGGCAATCCTCGCGCCCGCCGATGCGCTCCATTTCAACGCCGCGCAAACGCTGCTCAAGACTCTCGAAGAACCGGCGGCGCGAACCCTGCTGTTGCTGGTGGCCAGCCAGCCGTCGCGGCTGCCGCCCACCATCCGCAGCCGCTGTTCGAAGCTGCGCCTGCGAGGTCCCTCGCCGGAGCTGGCGGCGAAGTATCTCGAGGAGGCGCGCGGACCTGGGCCGTGGCGCGAAGCCCTGTCGGCCACCGGAATGGGACCGTTTGCGCTGCTGGATGCCGATCCGACCGCGCTCGCGAGTTTGCGCACCGACACCCTCGACACGCTGGGTGAGATCGGCAGCGGCAGGATTCAGCCGCCGGGTGTTGCTGCGCGCTGGGCCGAAAAGAACCAGCTTCCGGACCTGCAGGTCCGCCTGGCATGCCTTGAGAGCTGGGTCACAGACCGGATCCTGGAAAGTACGTCAATCCGCGACGTAACTCACTTGTCAGGGCAGGGCAAGCCCCCGAAGATATGTCACCTGTTCGAGTTCTCCGACGCAATCCGCGACATGCGCAAGCTTTCTCACACATCGATCAACAAAGCCATGGCAATAGAATCGCTGCTGTGGCGCTGGGCCCGCCAATGAGTGAGAGAACCGGACGCACTGGAGCGAACAAACCCGGACTGCTGACGCTCACCATCAAGGACAAGAGCGCGCTTTACCTGGCCTACATGCCATTCGTGAAGAACGGCGGATTGTTCATCCCCACCAACAGCAACTACCGCCTCGGCGACGAGGTGTTCATGTTGCTCAATCTCATGGGTGAGGACGAGAAGCTTCCGGTAGCCGGTCGCGTCATCTGGCTGACGCCGAAAGGGGCGCAGGGCAAGCGCACCGCCGGCATCGGCGTGCAGTTCTCCGACCAGGACCGCGGCCAGACACAGAAGAAGATCGAGACCTACCTGGCCGGCGCGCTCGCGGGCGATAAAGCCACGCACACCATGTAGCACCGGTTGCCGGGTGCTCCTGCATAACCTGAAGCACATCCTGAGACTCGCGCGGCGACTCTTCCTCGCCCTGTTAGTGCTGGCCGCAATCGCGGGCATGTCAGGCTGGATCTATCAAACCGCCATGGAAGCGCGCGACGATCGGCGATATCCCCCGCCGGGAAAGCTGGTGGAAGTAGATGGGCATCGGATGCACATCTATTGCCAGGGTCAGGGAAGCCCGACGATCATCGTTGAACAAGGCGTAGGGTCGCAGTCCCTGGGTTGGGCGCCGCTCAACGCGCGGATGTCGAAGATCACGACTGTCTGCGCCTACGACCGTCCCGGAATGGGATACAGCGATCCGGTCGATCACGACACGCGCGCGGCGGAGATCGCGGGCAACCTGCACAAGCTGCTGCACAACGCAGGACTGACGGATGACCTGGTGCTGGTGGGCTGGTCCGTTGGAGGTATGTACTCGCGCGAGTACTACCGGCAGTTCCCCGAGCGTGTGAAGGGAATGGTGCTGGTCGACTCTTCGCACGAGCAGCAGCTGCAACGCCTGGGAGATCCCGACGTTGGTTACTCCAATCCCTTGAAAGTCGACCGTTATCTCGCGCCGATCGGCTGGATCCGCATGACCGGGCAGGTGCCGAAGCGATTCGCCGACTCCCCGTTACCGGCGCCGATTCGTGATCGGTTGATTGCCATCAACCTGAAGTCCCACACGCCGCGCACGATGGTCGCCGAAGGCGATGCCATGCGTGCGGACTTGATCGAGGGGAAATCACCCCCGGGCCTCGGCGACCTTCCACTCATCGTGTTGTCCGAAGGCAAGCCCAACATTCCCTTCATGCAGGAGCGCCTGCCAACGTGGTTCGAGCTCCAGGACGAGCTTTCTCACCTGTCGACACAGGGAAGGCACGTCGTCGCGACGCAGAGTGCTCATGCCATCCATCGCACCGAGCCGGACCTGATCGTCGATGCAGTCGAGCAGATCGTCAGGGCTGTCCGGGGTCGGTGAAGATTCGCGTCGAGACCATCGCGTACTACCTGGAAAAATATTGCGCGGGAATTGTCGCCAGCAAAAAAGCCGCGGCGCCGCCGGATTGCCCGCTGCTTTGAGCACCAGGCTGTGACGAGCGAGCGTACGGTCGGCATTTCCTGCTGCGCCGATTGAAAATTGTTCCGGCTTGCACGCGTTTGGCGGCGGATGTCGCCATCCGGAGACGGGGACGCGCATTCCACACGTGGTCCGCAAGTTGCAATGTCTCGCTGACTAGAAACGAGGCAGGGAGATCCGCGTGAAAAAGTTGCTGTGGCTCATCGGCACGCTGCTGTGCTGCGCGGCCGCGTCCGGACGCCCCCAGTTCATCGAGCCTACCCGCGTGTTGCTCGCTGATGGCCTCAGTTTCAACCGCGCGGACGTGGACGGCGACTGGATCCTGGCGAGAGGGCTTCACATTGAAAACATCGATCCCAACGACCCCGACTGGTCCTTCGACTGGTGGGAGCGGATCGTGGTGTTCCATCGCTCGTCGTCAGGCGAATGGCAGATGGTGCAGACGCTGGCCGACGAATATCTGATATTCAACTCGGACGAGCATTTTGCGGCGCGTCATGACCTCGTGCTGGAAAATGGCATTGCTGCCTTCAGCACGAATTCGGGTTTGCACATCTTCGAGCTGGTGTCGGGGACGTGGGTGTCGCGCAGCATCGTCGGCGCGCCGCAATCCCCGCCGGTCGACCTGGACTTCGACGGCATCACGTTGCTCGCGTCGGAAGATTCGTGTTCGACCGCGGCGACGGCGTACACGCGTCAGTCAGATGGGCGTTGGGCAGCGCAGGGCGAGCTCATCGGCCAGCCCGAATGCGAGGAGTTCTTCCACCGCGAAGTGGCGGTCAGCGGATCGCGGGCGCTGGTGTTCGAAGACGGTCCTTTCTCGTCATCGCCGAACGACCACGTGCGCGTGTTCGAGCGCAGCGGTGGCGCCTGGCAACCGGGCCCCACCTTGCCGCCACCGCCCCCGCCGCCGACACCCGACGTACTGTTCGGTCCTGCACTCGCCCTGCGCGGCGATGTGGCCATGGTCGCCGGCAACGGCACCCATCTGTACCGGCGAGGCGCATCCGGCTTCGCTTATGCCGGCAAGATTCCGCTGCTGACTTGGGCCCTCGATCGGCCTTTTGCACAAGATCTGGAAATCGGTTCGCAGTTGGCATTGCAAACCTATCCCGGGCCGTCGACCGCGAATGACATTGCCGTGCTGCAGCCGAATTCCTCCGGTGGCTACGATCACGTGGCGACGTTGGGTGGAGCGTACGAACAGTCTTCTCTGGATATCAGTTCTCGGCGCGTGGTGGCCGTGGGTGCGGGTGTGCAGGTTTACAACCTTCCGCAGTCGTTCACGCCAACCACGGCGACTTTGTACGATTTCGAAAACGGCACCCAAGGCTGGACCGCGCTCGCAGGCCAGTTCGCGGTGGCGACGCGCGGCGCCACACGTGTGTACCGCCAGTCGAGCCTCACCGGCGACGCGGTCGCCGTAAACTCCGCGGATCTCAAGGCGACGTTGATCACGGCCGACGTGCGCCCGACCGCGTTCGATGGAACGGGGCGCTGGGTGGGCCTCATGGCGCGTTACATCGACGAGAACAACTTCTATTACCTGACTATCCGCAACAACAACACCATCTCGATACGCAAGAAAGTGAACGGCGTGATTACCGGTCTGCGTACGATCTTCCCCTTCCCAGGGGTGGAACTTGGGAAAACCTATCGGGTGTCGTTCGAAGTGGTGGGCAACCGGCTGACGTACTACCTCAATGGTGAACGCGTCGTCGACACCTACGACGCCGACAACTCGCTGCCGCACGGTCGGGCCGGAGTGCGCACCTATCGTGCCACCGCCGATTTCGACAACGTCATCATCACTCCCATGCCGTTGATGGAACTCGGCGGCGGTCCTCGCTTCGCCGATATCAGCATGTTCGACATCGTCGACGGAAGCTGGACCGCCAGCGGGATATTCAACCTCAATCAAACATCGACGAGCGGGAATGCGCGCATCCTGCACGGCCAACCCACCGACGATCAGGTTCTCAAAGTTTCCGCCCGACTCAACAGCATCGGTACGCCGACTTCAGGGTCGCACTGGATCGGAGCAATGGTGCGTTACACCGACCCTAACAACTACTACTACGTGAGCTTGCGCACCTCCAACGAGTTGTCGTTGCGCAAGGTCGTGAACGGAGTCTTCACGGAGCTCGCCCGCGCGCCGCTCACTGTGCAGTCCGACCCTGTCCTACCGCGTGCGCATCGAAGCAATCGGCACGAAGCTCATCGTGTACGTGAATGACTCGGTCAGGCTCCAGGCGAGCGATGCGTCGCACCCGCGGGGACGTTACGGCGTGGTCACGTACCGCGCTGCGGCTTCGTTCAGCAATTTTGCAGCCTGGCAGCCATAAGGCAGTCCCCTGCCAGGTCTCTCGCAAACCGGTTAGCCGGGGCGACGCATGGGAAGGGAAGACGTCGTGATGCCGCCCTTCAATACGTAGGCTTCGAATCCGCGCTCGGAAAGTATGAACGCCGCGGCGGACGATCGCCGGCCGGTATCACACACGACGACGTACGGTGTCTTGCGATCCAGCGCGTTCAGCTTGAGCCGCACGAAGTACAGCGGAATGTTGATCGAGCCTTCGATGCCGAGGTTCTGGAACTCGGACGGCAACCGAACGTCGAGCCACACACCCTTGTTCTGGATGACCTTGAGCGCCTCTGCTTCGTCGACCCAGCGCAGCAGCGGCTCGTGCATCAGGTCGCGGAAGTCCTGCTTGTTGAGCCGCATCAGCACGCCGTCGGAGAGCATGGTCACCGTGGCATTGCGCTTGGCTTCGGCGATGAGCGCTTCCTCGCCAAAGGTTTCACCCACACCCAGCTCGGCGAGCTTGATGCCTTTTTGATTGAGCGGCGACTCGCGCGTGACCAGGCATTTGCCCTGCACGATGGCGTAGAAGTAGTCGCCTTCGTCGCCCTGCTTGATGACGACTTCACCGGCGCGGTATTGCCCCCGGTTCATGCGCATGAAGATCGCCTGCAGGTTGGCCGGCGGAATGCGATGGAACGCCTTGGTCTGCAGCAATGTGGTCATCCAGTCGCTGTCGTTCGTGCTGGCGCCAAACGAGGCCTGCAACTCACCGACCTCGTAACTGCCGGTCTGGTCCCAGGTGATCATCACGTCGAGCAGGTCGGCGTCGATCGCCAGGTAGTCGATATCTTCGGTCGCGCGCGCGGTGACCTTGCGCGGCACGCTCTGGTTCAGCGGGGCGCGTGCGTCGCTGCTGCCGCCTTGCACCATTCCAACGGTGCGGCCGTTTTCGCTGAGCTCGACCATCCCGCGGATGATCCAGATGGTGCGCTTGTCCGTATCGCCCTCCTTGAAGAGCGTACGGCCAGCGGTGATCTGCTTGACGGTGACTTTCTTGGCGAGCGCGTGCAGGTTTTCCCGCTTCATTCCTTCGAGCGGGGTCAGAGTGCGCAGCAGTTCTATGCTCACTTCACGGGAATCGGACGACATGCTGCAGATCCTAACACGCCACTCGCCGTGACTCAGGCGCCGCCGCGAAGTTCCGACCACCCCGCATCGGGAGTGAAGCGCGGACCATGCACCCGCGCGAGCTCCGTCAGACGCGCTACCACGGCATCGATCCCGCGCTTGCGCGCATAGGTCAGCGGGCCGCCGCGGAAGGGCGCGAATCCCGACCCGAAAATCACGCCGGCATCGACGAGGTCCGCGTCGGCGACGATCTTCTCGCGCAACACGGCCGCGCATTCATTGGCCAGCGCGAGGATCAGCCGATCCTCGAGATCCAAGGGGGGAGCGGCGGGCGGTGCGGACGACTTGACCGCCTTGCCGTCACGCCACTGGTAGAAGCCTTCACCGCTCTTGCGGCCGAATTTTTTCGCGGCAATGAGCGCGTCGAGCCGCGAGGTGTCGGGCTTCTGCCTGTTGAGTGCGGCGCTCACGATGTCGCCGACGTGTTTGCACACGTCGAGCCCGACCACATCCGCCAGCTCCACCGGTCCCATCGGCATGCCGTAGCGCATGGCGGTTTCGTCGATGGTCTCCAGCGGAATGCCATCCTGCAGCGCGAACATGGCCTCGTAGAGATAGGGCACCAGCACGCGGTTCACGAGAAAGCCCGGAGCGCTGCGGCACGGCAGCGGCAGCTTGTCGATCTTGCGCGTGAAGGCGATGGCCTTGTGAATGGCCGCGTCGCTGCTGGCTTCGCCACGCACGATCTCCACCAACGGCAACTGCGACACGGGATTGAAGAAGTGCAGACCCACCAGTCTGCCCGGATCGGGCAGGTTGTCGTCGAGCTGCTCGAGCATGATGGATGAGGTGTTGGACGCGAGGATCGCGCCGGCGTTCATGCGCGGTTCGACGCGCGCGAACAGCTCATGTTTGGCGGCAGCGTTCTCGAAGATGGCTTCGATGACGACATCGGCGCCTGGAACACCATCGCCTGCAACATCGGCTGTCAGCCGGGTCATGAGCTCCGCGGCCTTGCCGGCATCCTTGAAGCGTTTCTCGAAGGCCTCGCGCGCCCGTTGCAACGCCGGTTCAATGAATTTCAGCTCACGGTCCTGCAGGGTGACATTGAGGCCGCGCTGCGCGCACCAGGCGGCGATGTCGCCACCCATGACCCCCGCGCCGACCACGTGGACGCGCGCGAACGGCACCTTGCCCTTGCCGCCCAGATTCTTGAGTCGATCCTGCAACGTGAACACTCGCACCAGGTTGCGAGACGTTTCGCCCACCATCAGCGCGGCGATGGAGCGCGCCTCGGCCGCGAAGGCAGGCTCGCCGCGCGCTGCGTAGCGGCTCCACAGGTCGATGATGGCGTAGGGGGCAGGGTAGTGCTCCGGCCTCGCCTTGCCACGGACCTGGGCGATGAGCTGGCGCCGCACCACGGATCGCACCAGCGGCAGTGACAGCATGCGATCCAGCCAGGGGGCCTTGCGGAGTTTGGGGCGTCGCGCAATCAGCTCGCTGGCAGCCGCTTCGGCGTCGGCGGGAAAGACCAGTCGATCGACGAAGCCGGCGCGCCGCGCCTGGTCGGCGCGCAACGTCTTGCCGGTGAGCATCATCTGCATGGCCATGCGTACGCCGCCGATGCGCACCGCGCGCACGGTGCCGCCGAAGCCCGGATGGATGCCCAGCATCACCTCGGGGAGGCCAATCGAGAAATTGTCGCCCTTGACCCCGACGCGATAACGGCAGGCGAGCGCGAGTTCGAAGCCGCCACCGAGCGCGAAGCCGTTGATGATGGCGACCGTCGGACAGGGCAGGGACTCGAGCGCGCCGAAGATGACATGCGCGCCTCGCACCATCGCTTCGGCCTGCGCGGCGTCTTTCAGCCCGGCGAATTCCTTCACGTCGGCGCCGGCGATGAATCCGCTGGATTTTCCCGACCGGATCACCAGGCCGCGCGGTGGCGCGGCGGCGAGCGCCTGCAGGTGCGTGTCGAGTTCCCGCAGCACATCACTCGACAGCACGTTGGTGGAACTGCCGGGCTTGTCGAACGTCAGCCAGCAGATGCCCGCGGCATCGACGTCACGTGCCCAGGCGGCCGGGGCGGATGGATTCATGTCAGGCCACGGCGGTCTGCGACGCCACGGTTCCACGCACGGTGAAGTCGCACAGGATCGGCCGATGGTCGGAGAAGCGCACGTCGGGCACCTGGAAGTTGGTGACCTCGATTTCCTTGCTGACCAGCACGAAGTCCAGCTCGATGCGCGGAATCCGCGCCGGGAAGGAGGGCAGGTTCTTCAGGTTCGCACTGCGCAATCCGGCGGCGCGCATGAACAGGTAAATCTCGTGCGTGCCCCAGAAGGTGTTGAAGTCCCCGGTGACGATCACCGGCTTGTGGGATTTCGCGATGAGATCGTGCAGGTAACGCAGCTGGTACTGCCGCTGCCGATACTTGAGCGCCAGGTGCACGAGGAAGATGCACACGTTGTCGAGCTCGAGTTCGATGATGAGCCGCTTGATGCCGGTGTCGAAGTAGTGAAAGCGTTCGCCTTCCACACGCGGCGCCGCCAGAAAGGCATTGCCCTGCTTGCGCACGATGGGCATCAGGTTGTTGATCGAGCTCTTGCCGTACTTGCACTCGTAGGTGCTGTAGTGACCGAGAGACTCGGCGATGTGCTCGGCCTGGTTGAGCATGCCGCTGCGCACCGAGCCGATATCGACCTCGATCAGGCCGACGATGTCCGGATCCTGTGCCTTGACGAACTTGGTGATCTCATCGAGCACTCGACGGCTGGAGCGCAGGTAGCCGGCGCCCGGAAACGGCAAATGAAAGGCCGGCCCGGTGCCCGTGGCGTATCGAATGTTGTAGACAAGGAGGCGCAAGCGGGTCGATGCTAACGTTGCGGCGCACAAATGTGGAGTGGGCGCCAACGAAAGGCGACTAAACTACACTCAGGCGCCACCTGGATCGTTCGACATGTCACAAAACAATCCAATTCGATTGTTCATCACACATGCGTGGGATACCTCCGACGAGTACCTGCGCATCTTCGAATATCTCGAGAGCGCGCGGAACTTCTTCTACAAAAATGTTTCGGCGCCCGACAAGGCGCCCTCCGGAGGCAAGGAAGCCGACCGCGAGGAGCTGCGGCGGCAGATCGCCCCGGCCGAATGTGTGATTGCCCTTCCGGGTTTGTACCGGCAACAGAGCGATCTGCTGTTGTTCGAGTTGACCTTTGCCAAGGCTTCCGACAAACCCGTGATACTCATGCGGCCGTTCGGTGCCAACGCCGTGCTGCCGAATGCCATCACCTCGCTCGCGGACCAGATCGTCGACTGGGACGGGCGTGCGCTGGTGGACGCGGTCAAGGCGCAGGCGCGCCACGAGGAATCCCATCGCTGGGACACGATTGAATTCAAGCTGGACTAGCTAACTACCGCTCGTGACTGCGTGCGTGCGCGCGCAAGCGCACACTTCAACCTTCGGCCGCGAACAGCTGTACGACAGCGGCGCCATTGCCAGGCAGCACGGGCATCGGCAGCTCCAGTTCCTGCTGGCGTGTGAGGCGGCAGAACATGCGCACGATCACCGACGCATGCCGCTCGGCTTCTTCGTTGGACATCTTGCGAATGGTCGCGCGCACCGCGTCTTCACCGCGCAGTGGACGTTCGCGTTGCATTTGTGATGCGAGGTCGAGGAACTGCAGGCGCAGCTCGTGCGGAACGTCGTCCGCTTCGACGTTGGCCAGGCATTTGCGCCAGGCGGCTTCGAGTCGTTCCTTGATGGCGCCGGAGCGCGCGAAGTGAAGCGTGGCAGATTCGAGCCGGTCGTAAACACGCGTCATGAACGGTTTCATTTGCGCCAGCTGGTTGCGCCATTCCCCTATGCGCCCCAAACCCGACGTAATGCCTTTAGTTGTAGTTTTTCTGGAGACCCTGATCCATCAATGGTGTGCGGCGCAAATATAGCGCGACGTCTCTCAATTGCAACGGCAAATCCGTGCAATTTCTTCTCGCGCGCGGCGTCGCCGGAGCAATGCTCCTAGCAAAGTGAGCGTGACGAACTCGATCGACCCGCCGCCACCTCCACCACGTTTGCCACCCCCGGAACCGGAAGGAGGAGGTGAGGAGGGCGGCGGCGCTGGCGGCGTACCCGGCGTCACTCCTGACGTCACCGGAATCGCGCAGGCGGCACTGCCGGCGGATGCCGGCGCTGTGGACGTGGTGCGATTGGGCTCGACGACGACCTCCGCGGCATCGACTCGACCCTGATCGTCGCTGACAGTCACGCGCAGCGTGATCGAGCCCGAAGTAGGGGCGATGACCGAGGCGGTCGCGGTATTCGCGCCCACAACGGCAGGCGGGTTCATCGTCGGCGAGACCACCGTCCAGGCATAAGAGGAAACACTCCGGCCGCAGGCCGCGGCACTGGCCGAGGCGTTGAGATTGACGTTCTGGCCGGGAGAGACCGAAGCGGACCGCGAAATGGCCGCGATCGGGCGCGCAGCGGCGAACACGGAGTTGGCGGCGTCGACCATGCCGGCGCCGCAAGTGGCAGTCGTGCACAGGCATTGTTCGGTTTGAATGTCGGTGGTGCCGAGCGGCAGGTGACAAGTCAGGATATTGGGCGTGTCAGAGACCGTGGTGGGAAACGGGCGGGCGCCTTCGCGCAGCCGCGCCAGCATTTGACGGGTCGATAAGTTGTTGTTCCGGGAGAGCATCAGGGCCGCGATGCCCGAAACGATCGGCGCCGAGAAGCTGGTGCCCAGATTGAAGTTGACCTGGTCCGTATAGATATTTGCGCCCGGGGCCGTGGTGCCGTTGTTAGAGGTTGTATTCAGCGAAAACAGGCAGGGTCCGCCATTGATGTTGACGCAGTTGCCACCTGGGGCTGCGATGGTGACTTCGGGTCCCAGGTTGCTGAAACCCACCTTGCTGCCCGCATGACGAATGGCAGCGATTGATGCGACCCCCGGGCAGTTCGCCGGCGAGGACACTACCGTGCCTTCGTTGCCGGCCGAGATCACGACCAGGACCTTCTTTGCGGTCAGCTCCTGGATCACGTCCAGGTAGCTCGGCTCACACGGGCTGGTGGCGCCCAGGCTCAGGTTGAGGATGCGCGCCGGAGTGGGGTTGTCCGCGATGCCATCGATGTGCAGTCCCGCCGCCCAGCGCATGCCGGCGATGATGTCGCTGTCCGTGCCGCCGCACTTGCCCAGGACCCGCACCGGCAGGATGAAGGAATTCCAGGAGAGGCCGGCGACGCCGACGGTGTTGTTGGTGAGCGCGCCGATCATTCCGGCGACACGGGTTCCATGCCAGCTGCTGTCTGAAACGCCGCAGCCGAAAAGGGCAGGATTCGACTGGTCGCTGCTCGAGACCCAGTCACCCGGGTCGGAGGGATCGGCGTCCCGACCGGCCTCGTCATTGGCTTGAGCCACTCCGGTCACGAAATCGAATCCCGGAAGCAACTTGCCACCGCGGTCGCCGCGACCCAGGTCCGGATGGTCGTAAAGCACCCCGGTATCGAGTACCGCCACGATGACACCGTTCGTACCCTGACCCTCGTCCCAGGCGTTGATGGCATTGACGGCCGACGCCTCGGTGGCACTCAGGTACCACTGGCTGACAAACAACGCGTCATTGGGATTCGTGGCGTGCGGATATCGACGGCGATCAAGCGCCACATATTCGATCTCGGGGTCTGCGCGCAATCGCTCGAGGACTTGCTCGCGGCTGGCACCGGCCAGCTCGACATGGCTCGCCAGCATCGTTTCGGAGATCTGACGACGAAGCCGTAGATCCACACCGGTGCGCTTGGCCAGAGCCACGGAGCGATCGTTCGCGGGAGAAACCTTGAAAGCTCCCGGCACCTGGTCGTTGTCGCGCAGTTTCACGATCACGTCGAAACTGGCGGCCGCATCCGCCAGCGTTGGCTCGTGTCTGACCGGGTTGGATTCGCCAGCCGTGACTGGGTGCGCCTGCAGCGCGACGAGAGTCACCAGAAGGGCCAGGCAGCGAGCGTGCATAGACATAGAGTCCTTCGGCCACAACGTGGCTCCAGCGATTCTGTAGCGACTCAGGGCGGCAATGGTTCCCGGAATCACAGGATCGCCAAGTAACCCGCAGAAAATAGCTTACTACGCATAATGTATATTATGGTAAGTGAGAGACGGAAGGCGAAGGGCCGCCTCAAAGACTGCCGCGGATATGGACTCGCTCCATGTGAATGGTTTGCTCCCCTCGCGGTATGTCGGCGCTGATCGGCATGCCGGTCGCCCGGTCCAGCACGACCTTCGATTCGAATCTGGGCACCGTTATCTGCGCCGAGAATTCATCGTCACTTCTTTTCGCCAGCACCCTGGTATGCATGTCGACCAGTTCCGCCGGTCGGGACAGCGTCCACATTGGCAGCGTGTGCTCAGCCCCGATGGGATTTTCCTGGGCCAGGATCTTGCGCAACGCTCGAGCCTGCTCCAGCCAGTTCCCCGGTTTCGCACCCGTGGGCAGTGTTGCGCTCAGCTTCTGGCCTTCCAGTTCACCTTCGATTCGCCACTGACTTTCGCGCAGCCTTAGTTCAATGTTTATGGCGGGCTCACCGTCACGCAGGATGATGTGTGCGGCTTTCACCAGGGAGTTATCTGACCGCAGTTGCGTCACGTTGTCGGCGTCGTGTGCGTGTAACCCACCCGGAACCGGCATCAGCAACGCAGTGGTCTGTCTGGCCAGGACACCGGCACTGGCTTCTCGCTGCAGCGTGGAAACCGCGACCCCCAGCTTGATGCCGAGAACACTGGCCGTCTTGATTTCAATGAAATACGGCGCAGCCTCTGCGGCACGCGCCTTGAAGGACTCAGCCAGCGAGCGAGTGACCGTTTCGAATGTTTTCACGTAGCCCACGCCCGGGTGCGCGCAGTAGACGCCGTGGCCCAGCTTGTTGAAGTCCAGCTGCTTCAATGCACTTGCGCCGTATCGCCAACGAATGGCCAGAAAGGGAACATCGCCGAGCGCGCCCGCATCGGTCGCCTCGATCTCGGGCATCGGCTTCTGTGCCTGTCCACTGCCCGCCTCCTTTAACCAGCTGTCGAAGCCACGGCGCAGCGCATGCGCCAGTTTGATTCCGCCCGGAGTCACCTCGCAGACAATGGGCGACTCAGCGCCGATGTCGAGCGTGACCACGTACGAATCGCCCGCCTTGCGCACTTCGCCAGGTTTTGCGGGAACGCTGGCCTTGAACCATTTGTCGGGGCTGGCGAAGTCGCGCGCAGGCTCCAGCTGCCCTTCGCGCGACTGGGCATCCCCGGGATCTGCGACCTGTGCGTGAGTCACGCTCGAGCAGAGGATGGCGATCGATACAAACGCGTGGCGCATGAAGATGGCCCTCATTCTGGCTATGGGTTCCAGCCGAAAAATCACGCGCGAATCGTCGCGCCACGGACGCCCCAGTTAGCCTAGCCGGAAACGGCAGCTATTACCCTTTCGGTGTTGCCGCATGCACAATCAGCCGCTGCAAAAACCGTGGGGGTTCGCCGATGAAAAGACACGCGTATCTCGCGGCACTGTTGCTGGGGGGAAGTTTCTTGAACGCATCTGCCGCCGACTCACCATACGCGCGCTTCGAGCCGCTCGACCCGCGATTCAACGAGTTGATCGCGCCGGATACCAGGATCGAAAAGATCGCCGACGACCTGCTGTGGTCCGAAGGCCCGCTCTGGGATGCGAAGCGCAAGACGCTGCTGTTCTCCGACATCCCGAACAACGTCATCATGCAATGGAGCGACGCCAAGGGCGTATCGCGGTTCCTGGAAAGAAGCGGCTACACCGGCGCCGCACCGTTCACCGGCAAGGAACCGGGCTCGAATGGCCTGACCTTCGACCTTCAGGGACGCCTGACGCTGTGTCAGCACGGCGACCGCAGGATTTCCCGGCGCGAAGCGGACGGCACCGTGGTGCCCCTGGCGACAGGTTTCGAAGGCAAGCGTCTCAACAGCCCGAACGACCTGGTCTTCGATGACCAGGGCGCGTTGTATTTCACCGATCCGCCGTACGGTCTGCCCGGCACCTTCACGGATCCCACCAAGGAACTGCCATTCCAGGGGGTCTACCGCGTCTCGACCGACGGCAAGATCACCTTGCTCACGAAGGAGCTTGAAGCACCGAATGGACTGGCTTTCGCACCCGACTACAAGAGCCTGTATGTCGCCAACTCGCAGACGACCTTGGCGATATGGAAGGTCTTCCCGGTGAACGCCGACGGAAGTCTGGGCACGGGCCGCGTGTTCGCGGATTCGACCAGGCTGTACAAGGATGGCGATGGCGTACCCGATGGCATGAAGGTGGACGTGAAGGGCAACGTGTTCGCAACGGGGCCGGGTGGTGTATTGATTTACACACCCGACGGCACCCTCCTCGGCCGCATCCTCACCGGCGTGCCGACCGCCAATGTCGCGTTTGGTGAAGACGGCGCGACATTGTTCATCACCGCCAATCACCGCGTGTTACGCCTGCGAACCAGGACGCGTGGCATGCCGCTGCCGATCGCGAAGTAAGGTTTCTAAACGAAGGGGATCTCATGTTCTCACGTCGACTGTCGATCGGACTCTTCAGTGTTGTGCTCGCCGCAACCCTGGTCGCGCCCGCGCTGGCCAAGGACAAGGCACGCGTGCTCGTGTACTCGGGCAGCACCGGTTACCGCCACGAATCCATCCCCGCCGCAGTCGCGTCCATCAAGGCGTTGGGTGAGAAGGCCGGCTATGTCGTCGATACCAGCGAGGATCCGGAGGTGTTCACCGCCGAGAACCTGGCGAAATACCGGGCACTGGTATTGGTGAGCAATTCCACCGATCCCAAGAAGCCCGAGTCCGAGTGGTTCACCGGCAGCGAAGCGCGACGCGCTGCAGGGCTTTCTCAAGGCCGGAAAAGGCGTGATCGGCGTGCACGCCGCGTCCGACTCGCATTACAACTGGGACTGGTATGGCCAGATGATCGGGGGCTACTTCGAGCGCCATCCGAAAGGCACGCCCAAGGGCACGGTGACGGTGGTCGACGCCAAACACCCGGCCACGGCCAAACTACCCAAGACGCCTCGAACGCAATGACGAGTGGTACTACTACAAGGATTTCGATCCGACGGTGCGCGTACTGATCACCATCGACCCCAAGACCATCGGCGAAGGCGAGGCGGACGTGAATCCGAACCCGCTGGTCTGGTGCCACGATTTCGGCGGCGGCCGCGTGTTCTACAGCGCCCTCGGGCACACCAACGAGTCCTGGAGCGAGCCTTACATGATCAATCTGATGACCGGCGCCCTCGCCTACGCGGTCGGCAAGTAGCGCGTCAACTGTCGAAATTCTGATCCCAGTACTTCTCCATGCGCGCGCGCTGGGCCGCATCAGGGAGGCGTCCGCGCGCCGCGGCGAGGTTGTCTTCCAGATGGGAGAGCTTGGTCATGCCCGGGATGGCCACGGTGACCGCCGGATGCGAGATCACGTACTTGAGCAGGATCTGTCCCCAGCTCCGCGCCTCGATTTCGCCTGCCCAGTCAGGCAGGCTCACTCCCTTCACGCGCGAGAACAGGCTGTTCTCGGGCCGACGCCCGCCGAACGGCAGATTGATCAACACCGCCACGCGCTTCGCCAGGGCCGCGGGCAATACGGTGTCGGCCGCCGCACGATTCGCGAGTGAATAGTCCACCTGCACGAAATCGATTGGTTGCGAGTTGATCAGCTCGGTCATGGCGGCATGCTGGGTGACACTCGAGGTGGTGATGCCGACGTAACGGATCTGACCTTTCTTCTTCAGGTCCAACAGGTGTGGGAACAACACATCGACGCCGTTCAGGCTGTGAATCTGCACGAGATCGAGCATGTCGGTCTTCAGTCGACGCTTCGACTCCTCGATCATCGCCACACCCTGTGCCAGGTTGCCGTTATCGGCCGTGACCTTGGTGGCAACGAAGGCCTGCTTGCGATTGCCGATCTCGGCCAGCAACTCGCCAATCACTGCTTCCGACTGCCGGTAGGCCGGCGCCGTGTCGATCACCGACGCGCCTGCCGCCGTCAGTCCCGCCAGCACCTCGCGGCGCGCGGCACGTTCCTCGGCCGTCGTCGGACTGTAGTTGTTAGTCCCTACCCCGATGACGGCGAGCCGCTCGCCGGTCGACGGCACCGCCTTGGTGGCTAGCGGTGCAGTCGGTGCGGGTCGCGGCGCGTCCTTGGATTTTTCAGCCGCCATTGCCACAAGGGAATTGGCGCCGAGGGAACTTGCCCCAGCGAGCGCCAGACCTGCCTTGATAACGTCACGCCTTCCCGTCACTTCTTCCTCCGTGCGGCGGCCTTGGATTTCTTCTTGCCCGCTTTCTTCGCCGCTTTTGCCGCCTTCTTCGCGACCATCCTGGTCGCCTTCCTTACGACCTTCTTCTTGGCCGCGGGTTTCTTCTTCGCTTTCGCTTTCGCCTTGACTTGGCCTTTACCTTTGCCTTGGGTTTAGGTGCCGGCTTCGCCTTGACCTTGGCCTTTGCCTTGGGTTTGGGCGCCGACTGCGCCTCGGACTTTGCCTTGGCTTTTGCCTTCGGCTTGGCGGGCGCCTTGGCGGCGGGCGCCGCAGCTGCCGGCATGGAGTGAATGGCAAAGGCCGCGCCGGCGGGATCCATGATCACGGCGATGCGACTTCCACCCGGCACATCCATCGGGGCAACCAACTCGCGGGCGCCGCTGGCGGTGGCCAGCGCAAAACCCTTGTCGGCGCTGGGCACGCTGGCGTATGGCAACCAATGGGCCGGCCCCGGCATGGCGGCAGGCTTGATGTAGATGCCACCGCGCTGCGCGCCGTTCTGCCCGAATATCAGGTAGATGCCGTTCGGACCCATGTCCATGCGCTGCATGGCGTCCCAGCCAAACAGCCCACTGTAGAACGCAAATGCGGCTTCGTTATCCGTAGTCGCGAGCTCGTGCCAGGAGAACGTACCGAGCGCGGGCGGACCCGAGCTTTCGGGACGCGCATTCTCCGGGTCGATGATGGCGAACACCGCGCCCTGCGGATCCTGCAGCACGGCGTAACGTCCGGCACCCTGCATGTCCGAAGCCGCCTTGACGATCGAACCGCCCGCGCGCACCGCCGCGTCTGCAGTGCCGTCGACATCGCGCGTGCCGATGTATTGCAGCCAATGTGGCGGCACCTCGGCAGGCAGATCGGACGGCATCTCGGCAATGCCCGCGACCGGACCGACGTCCGCATGGCAGACGGTGTAGGCCGGGTCTAGCGGCCACGGCATCGTCTTCCAGCTGGCAAGTTTTGAATAGAATTTTTTTGCGCCCGGCACATCTCGCGTCATCAACTGGTGCCAGACGAATCGGCCACGCACATCGACAGCTTCCATGGACGGATCTCCGTTGAGTGGGACGAATGGATGGGCGCCGATGATAACTGGCGCGTTCGCAAATGTTTTATTGAGTTGCGGCAGGAGGAGCGTTGTCACCCGCCGGCGGTGACTTGCGTGGATAGATGCCGATGACCGTGCCGTCCGGCTGGCGTCGTGCGAAGCCGAATCCATTGGCGAGCGCGATGGAGCCCTCGCACAGACTGAGATCGGGTCGCGCCGGAATCTTCACGTCCTCGTGGGGGATGTGGACCTCGATGCGCTTCACCGGCAACTTCAAAGCCCCGGCGATGCCCCGCAAATAGGCTTCGAGTTCTTCCTTGAATTGATCTGGCAACCCCACGTCATTTCTAAGGAAATACGCCGTCAGATGTCGCGCCAGCGGGGTCGCCTTCTGCATCTCGCGCATCACGATGGCCTGCTCGCTGTCGAGGGTCCAGAACGAAGTCTGGGCGAGGTACTCGCCGACTTCGGACGGGACAGAAGGGTCGTCACCCCGGATCGGGGGTGTGTCGGCGCGCAGCACGCCATCGGCACTCAATGAGAGTTTGGTTTCCGCCAGGTCAAGTTCGTAATTGAGCTTGGCCGGCCAGATGACCATGACCTGGGGGTTGATGCCCGTGACCTCCGGGCAGGCCTTGTACCAGACCGTCACCTGCCGTTCGTGCTCGATGATGGCGCGCGTGCGCATCTGCGTGACCATGACGTTGAGCGGGCTTTCTTCCGCGTCCTTGCGGATCCAGAACGAATAACCCAGTGCGCCGAGCGCCACGGCGATGATCAGCGCGATCACGTTCTTCAGCATGCGGCCTCCTTGCTCAGGCGACTTCTCTCAGACAATTTCGAACAGACCGGCGGCACCCATACCGCCGCCGATGCACATGGTGGCGATCGCGAGCTTCGCTCCGCGACGTTTACCTTCGATGAGCGCATGGCCCACCAGGCGTGAGCCCGTCATTCCATACGGGTGACCGAGTGCAATGGCGCCGCCGTTAACGTTGAGCCGCTCGTCGGGAATGCCGAGCTTGTCGCGACAGTAGAGGACCTGCACCGCGAATGCTTCGTTGAGCTCCCACAAATCGATGTCGGCCATGCTTTTGCCGGTGCGCTCGAGCAACTTCGGGATCGCGAACACCGGCCCGATACCCATTTCATCGGGCTCACAGCCCGCCACGGCGAAACCCCGAAAAATTCCCATGGGCGCCAGGCCGAGTTTCTCCGCGCGGGCCGCGCTCATCACCACACAGGCCGAGGCACCGTCGGAAAACTGACTGGCGTTGCCGGCGGCGATCACTCCGCCAGGAGTTGCAGCGCGAATCTTTGCGACGGCTTCGTACGTCGTGTCGGCGCGAATGCCCTCATCGGCACTCACCGTCACCGGACGAGTCACGAGCCGGGAGTTTTCATCCGCGGCCCCCATGACGACATCGATGGCAGCGATCTCGGTGGCGAAACGTCCGGCAGCCGCGGCGGCCGCGGCCCGCTGCTGACTCTGCACACCGTAGCGATCCTGCACCTCGCGTGAAATGCGATAGCGCCGCGCCACGGTCTCCGCGGTCTGCAGCATGTTCCAGTAGATCGCCGGCTTGTGCTCCTCCAGCCACGCCTCCTTGGCCATGAACAGGTTCATGCGATCGTTCTGCACGCAGGAAATCGATTCGACGCCACCGGCAACGAAGATCTCACCTTCGCCACTGGCAATGCGCTGCGCGGCAATCGCGATGGTCTGCAAGCCCGAGGAGCAATAGCGATTGACTGTCATGCCAGGCGTGGTCACCGGGCATCCGGCGCGCAGCGCGATCTGTCGGGCAATGTTGAAGCCGGTGGCGCCTTCGGGATTCGCGCAACCCATGATCACATCTTCCACGGAGGCTGGATCCAGCCTGGCGCGCTCCATGGCCGCGCGGACCACGTGGCCCCCGAGCGTGGCGCCATGCGTGAGATTGAACGCGCCGCGCCAGGACCTGGTGAGCGGTGTGCGGGCAGTGGCAACGATGACGGCATCAACCACGGCGCTTCCCCTTCTTCTCACCCCTTTTCTGGACCTTCTTGCGGCGGGTCCCGACGGGGCGCGGCAGTGGATCGTCGAAGCTCAGGCCCGCGGCCGCGAGGCGCGCCAGCAACTTTGCAGGCTTCCACGAGGCGGGATCGGCGTGTTTGTTGACCGAAAATTCCTTCATGCGCCGCAGGACCCGGCCCAGTCCCACGCGGCTGGCGTAGAACATCGGGCCGCCGCGCTGCAGCGGAAAGCCATAGCCCGTCAGATACACCACGTCGATGTCGGAGGCGCGCAGCGCAATGCCTTCTTCAAGGATGCGCGCACCTTCGTTCACCAGCGCATATAGCAGTCGGTCGACGATCTCCGCGTCGGGAAGTCGCCGCGGCGTGAGTCGCAGCGCCTTGCGTTCCTCGTCGATGATGCTGTCAACCAAGGCGTCCGGAATGGCATCGCGTTTGCCGGCTTCGTATCGGTACCAGCCGAGCCCGGTCTTCTGGCCAAAGCGGCCGAGTTCGCAGATGCGATCAGCGATGCGCATGTGCCGCATCTTCGGATGCTCGGCGTAATGGCGCTTGCGGATATGCCAACTGATGTCGTTGCCGGCCAGGTCCGACATGCGAAACGGACCCATGGCAAAGCCGAAGGCTTCGATTGCGCGGTCCACCTGCTGCGGCGAGGCCCCCTCTTCCAGCATCAGCAGGGCCTGCTGTGCATACGGATCGAGCATGCGATTGCCGATGAAACCGTCGCAGACGCCGGCGACCACCGCGGTCTTGCCAATTTTCCGGGCGACCGTCAGCGCGGTTGCGAGAACCTCCGGCCTGGACTTCGAGGCGCGCACGACTTCCAGCAACCGCATGACGTTGGCCGGACTGAAGAAGTGCAGACCGAGCACGTCGCCAGGACGCCTGGTGAACGCGGCGATGGCATTCACATCGAGCGTCGAAGTATTGGTGGCGAGAATCGCGCCGCGCCGGGCAACACGATCGAGGTCGTGGAATACGGACTTCTTGACCGCGAGGTCTTCGAAGACAGCCTCGATGATCAGGTCCGCATTGGCAACGGCCGAGAATTCCAGCGACGGCGTGATGAGTGCGGCGCGGCGCCTGGCCTCGTCAGGCTTGAGCTTGCCCTTGGCCGCGGCCCCTTCATAGAACTTGCGAATACCGCCCATGGCGCGATCGAGCGCGTCCTGCTTTGCGTCGAGCAGCGTGACCGGAAGCCCGGCATTGGCAAAACTCATGGCGATGCCACTGCCCATGGTGCCGGAGCCGACCACGGCGACGCGCTCCACCTTGCGTTGCGGCGTCTTGTCGTCGATGCCCGGGATCTTGGACGCCGCGCGCTCGGCGAAGAATGCGTGGCGCAGCGCCTGCGATTCCTCGCTGGCCATGAGCTCGGCGAAGATCCTGCGTTCGGTCGCGATACCGTCGGCGAAGGACTGCGAAACCGATGCACCCACCGCCTCCAGCGCGCGTCCCGGCGCCGTCAGGCCGCGCGCCACGCTGGCAACGCTGGTTTTCGCGAATTGCAGGAAGCCTTCCGCCTGCGGATGTTTGACCGACAGATCGCGTACGCGGCGGATGGGATGTCCCTGTTTCGCGAGCTTGCGCGCGAAGTCGGCGGCCGCGGCGGCGAGCGAGTCAGCGGTGACGGCATCGAACAAGGCGCTGCCGGCGAACGCGGACGCAGGAACTGTGGCGCCGGAGACGATCATGTTCACGGCGGTCTCGAGCCCGACCAGCCGTGGAAAACGTTGCGTGCCCTGCGCACCCGGGATCAGGCCCAGCTTCACCTCCGGGAAAGCGATCCTGGCGTCGCCGCGTGCCACGCGATAGTGACAAGCCAACGCGAGCTCGAGCCCGCCGCCCATGCAGACGCCGCTGACGGCCGCGATGACGGGCTTGGTGGCCGCTTCGACCGCGTCCACGACCGCTGGCAGGTAGGGATCGGCGTAGAACGCGCCCCCGGCGAATTCCTTGATGTCGGCGCCACTCGAGAAGGCGCGTTCACTGCCGCATAACACAATGCTGTGGACCTTGGCGTCGGCGAGCGCGCGCTCCATGCCGGCCACAAGCGCGGCTCGCAGCGCATGCGACAACGCATTCAGCGGCGGGTTGTTCATGGTCAGCCAGGCAATGCCTGATTCGACTTTGTAGCGAAGAACTGTCATGCGCCGATCTTAGCCGCAAGCGGCTAAAGACTCACGTGGCGCCAGGCGCCGTGACGCCAGCGCCAGAACATGCTCGAACCTAACAAGATCACGTACACCATGAGCGCGATCCAGCCCCCAAGCGCCCCCATGCCGAATTGCGGCAGACCGTCAATCCACCCCTGCCCCGGCGCGAAGATCAGCGTGTGGGCCAGCGGCACGAACAGGAACCAGGACAGGATGAGCGCGGTGGCCGCCGGTATGCGCGTATCGCCCGCGCCACGCAGGCAGAAACTCGCGCCGCAATACAGACCGTCGAAAATCTGGTACGCCGCCGCCGGCCACAGCAGCACCAGCGCCAGCGCCACGACGCTCGCGGCGTCGGTTCCGCCGCTGCTCACGAACACCGGCAATACCCAGGGTCCCACCAGGATGAGCAACACGGCGACGAAGGCCATGAATGCCGCGCACATCACGATCACCACGTTGCCGAGACTGTTGGCCCAATCACGATTGCCCGCGCCGATGGATTGCCCCACCAGCGTCGTGCCGGCCATCGCGATGCCGATGGTCGGCATGTAGGCCATCGAGGTCAGCGCCATGACGATCTGCGTGGCCGCGGAGCCCACGGACGCTGGTCTGCGCGATCATCAACTGTGACATCGCGAGTCCGAGCACGTCGGCGCCATACCATTACGCCGATCGGCATTCCCACCTTGAGCTGCGCGCGAATCACGCGCAGGCGCGGACGCCACATCAGCGCCGAGCGATACCGCCGCGCGATGTCGCCACGCAGGAATACCCACATCGCCACCGCGAGGCCGATGAGCTGCGCAACGTTGGTGCCCCAGGCGGAGCCCTTCATGCCCATGCCGAGTTCGAACATGAAGACCTGGTTCGCGATGGCGTTGGATACCGTGGTCACCACCACGATCAGCCATGGTGTAACGCACCGCCGAAATGCCGTTGAAGAAACCCATCGCCGCCCAGGCCATCGCGCCCACGAAGGCACCACCCATGCGCGGCGTCCAGTACTCGAGCGCCAGGGCCTCGACGTGGCTGTCGAGTCCGAAGGGCTGCAGCAGCCATGGACCCGCAAATGCCAGTGCCAGGAACAGCGGCGCCATCGCCAGCGTGGCCCACAGGGCGTTCCACAGCGCCTGCGAGGCGCGCGCCAGCCGCCGGCTGCCGTAGGCCTGTGCGACGAAGGTCTGCACCGCCAGGCCCACCCCGCCAAACAACAATACCGCGCAGGTGAGGATCCAGTAGATAGCCCCCATGGCCGCGAGGGCGTCGGTTGACAGGCGTCCGATGAACCACAGGTCGGTGAGGTTCAGCAGCGACTGCACCGCGTTGGTGATCATCAGCGGTGCGGCGAGCTTGAAGATGGCGCGCAGGTCCACGTGCGCGCGTCCGGCGGCGTCGTGACGTTGCGCGGGAACTCCGCCCGGAGCCAGATCGTTCATGTCGGCTTCGCCGGGGCACCCGCCTCGTCGCGGTGGCGAGTTTCAAAGGCGCGGCCCAGGGTCCGCGTGGCCGCGAGCAACACAACGCTCAGCCCGGCGCACAACCAGGCAAATCCCGCGAGCCCCAGCCCGGCGATCAATGCATACAGCCACTGCCCGGCGGTATCCGCACCCCGTTGCAGCACCGTGTCGATCAGGCTCTTGCTCTTGAACTTGCTCTCCGGGTTCAGGACGGTGAACAACATTTCGCGCGGCGGTTTGCCGAGACCATAGTCGGCGGCACGCCGCACCACCTGCGTGATGAGCAGGATGCTGCCCACCGGAAACAGCGCCAGCAGCACGAAACTCAGGCCGAGCAGCACCGGCATGGCCGACAGGCTCAGGGCCACGCTGCCGCGACGCGTCAGCCACCCGACCACCACCGCCTGGAAGAACAGCGACAGCAGGTTGACGGCGATCTCCATGGTCGCGAACACTGCGGCGCGGTCGGCCGGCAGGTCGTACGACCCACCGACATACTTCTGCTGCTCGTTGTACATGAAGGCGCCGATGGTCTGTCCGGCGATGATCAGCCCCGCAATTCCCAGTAGATAGGGAGACTTCGCCAGGCGCGCGAGGTCATCGAGTGCGCGGCCACCCACCGGGATGGCGCCATCGGGCACGCGTCGTCCGTCGGGCGCCTGGCGCAGCGCGCGGCGCGCCAGCGTGACGAAGCTCGCGGTGGCGAGCACGAAGACACAGGCCAGGATGATCAGCGGCGTGGCCCCGAGCTCGTGCACCAGCCCTCGTACGATGAAAGGCCCGAGCAGCGCGCCTGCACTGCCGCCGGCCGCGACGTAACCGAAGAAGCGTTTTGCGAGTTCCGGACGCCACACGTCGGCCATGGCGCTCCAGAACACCGAGACGATGTACATGTTGGCGGAGGTCAGCGCGACGAAATAGATGAATGCCAGCGTCGGGTCGCGTGGCTGCGAGCGCAGCGCGATCGCCAGCACGAAGAAGACCAGCACGAAGGCCGCCCCCACGATCCACAACAGGCGGCCGCGCGGCGTGCGTCCCACCAGCCACCAGTAGATGGGCAGCAGCACGGCGCTGACCACGAGGACCGCGCTGAACAGGATCTGGTTACTGACGGCGACGTCGAGTTGCAGCGTCTCGCGCAGCGGACGCAGCATGTAGTAGCCACACAGCAGGCAAAAGTAGCCCGCGGCGGCCGCCAGCAATGCATTCCGCTCTTCCCGGCGGGCCGGGCCGGCGGACGGCACGGCGCTCACCGCAGCGACTTCAGGGTTCCCGTCAGGTGCGGCTTTTCTCCCTGTCCGTCGCGCAGGGCGAACCCCGAGCCGTTCTCGATCGGCCAGCGTTGCAGCATGAGCCACGAAGGCATGTAGATCGGCAGTTTGAAATTCACCGACAACTCGCAGCCACCGTCGAACTGCTCGGCTTCGAAATCCGAGGCCGTGCGTCCCAGCGACCACATGCCATGGGCGATGGCGCGCGGAAAGCCAAAGGCACGCGCCGACAGATCACTCATGTGAATCGGATTCACGTCGCCGGAGATGAACCCATAGCGCCGTCCGAGCCCGGACGGCGCCCGGAAACTCGAAGACTTGATGGCCACCGCATCGGGCGCGCCTTCGACGCTGCGCGACACGGGCTTGCTGGCGCCCGGCGGCGGCCGCTTGCGCGCGAGGAAGGTGCAGGTTTCATCCCACAACGCTTCGCCTGCCACCACGTATTCGGTGTGCAGGTCGAACTCCTGCCCACGCTCGGAATCGCGATGACCCTCGATCCAGGCGCGAATCTCCGCGGGTTCCTCGGCCGACAACGGCTGGCGCATGGCGATGCGATTGTTCACGTGCACCAGTCCGAACAATCTCACCGGGAATGCCTCCGCGCCGAGCATGGCGAGATGCAGCGGCATGGCGAGCACGTGTGGATAGGCGATGGGCAGCGTCGGGCCGGTCGATGCGCCGCAGACTTCAGAATAGGCGGCCAGGTGTTTGCGGTCGATCACCACGCGCGACAGCCGCGACTCGATACGCGGCACCGCTGCGCCGTCCGGCACCAGCGTGGGCTTTCGCGACACCATGATCTTCGGGTACATCGACCAGACGGCCGGCGCGCGCGCGAACTCCAGCGAATGCTTGGCCTGCATGGTTTCCCCGGTTACGGAGAGAGGCGATCGATGACGATGTTCAGCCGCCCGTCCTTGCCCACATGATAGCTAACTTGTCCGAACGGGTCGCCGCTGGTGGCGGTGGGAGTTCCGCCGAGTGCCACGCGTGCCACCACTTCGAGTTGTTGGCCGGAGGTGATGCGGCGCGACTCGAGCATGGCGTCCGCGGGCGTGAGTTCCACGTCCACGGGAAAACGTGCCGGCAGGCGCTTTGCGGCGAACGGTGGCCCCGGGGATTTCGGATCACGCGCCGCAACGAACAGCAGCGCCCCGGCCGGCACGCGTGCCGCGAGCTCGGGCGCCACGCTCACGTGCACTGCGATCTTCGCCTGGTCGTCGGTCGCCGCGGCCGCGTGCGCGCCAGCACCCTGCAGCACCTGGTCGATCTCCACGATGCGTTGCTCGATGATGGTACGCACCGCGGGCGGTGGATTGTGGGCCAGCATGCCCTGGAAGCGTTGCCGCGCCACCGGCAGCTCACCGCGCACCAGCGCGGCGAACGCGCTGTAGAACAGCGCCTTCGGATTGTCCGGCTGCAGCTCCAGCACGCGCTCGAACATGCCGGCCCGCGGCACCTTCGAGCTGTGCGGGATCCTGGGCGAGCATCGCTTCGGCCATGCCCATGATGGCCTCGGTGTTCTGGTTGCTGGCAAGTCGATCGGCGCGCTGAAAAGCGCGCACCGCGAGCGGGAATTGCTCGAGCTCCATGTACATGCCGCCAAGCTGGATCCAGCGTTGCGCGTCGTTGGGACTGTCGGCGAGCTCCTGCGCGAGCCTGGCCGCCCTTGCTGCCGGGGTGTCGCCCACTGGCACGGTGGTCACCCAGTCGTAGGTGCTGAAAGCAGCGTACAGGCCGGCGCCCCCTAACAAGATGGCGACTGTCACCGCTGCAGCCGGTAATCCCGAAGCAGGCTGAGCATCCGCGCGCCGCCGTACCAGCGGCAGCAACAGCAGCACAGCCGCGCCGGCCGCGAGCGATCCCGCGATGAGTACGAAGGCGAGCATCATCGGGCGTTGTCTTCACCTTCAACGGCGCTGGCATCGCTGTCGAGCAGCGTGGCGCGCCTGCGCACGATACGGAAGGCGATGAACAGACCCGCCAGCACCGCAACGCCGGGCAGGATCCAGATCCATGCCGTGGAAGATTCCATGGGCGGCGTGAACAGGATGTAGTTGCCGTAGCGATTTGCCATGTAGTCCAGGATTTCAGCGTCGCTCTTGCCCGCGATGAGTTGTTCCTTGACCTGCGCACGCAGGTCGGCCGCAAGGCCCGCGGGCGAATCGGCGATGCTGTTGTTCTGGCATTTCACGCAACGCAATTGCCGTGTCAGCTCTTCATATCGCTGCTGCAATTCCTCGTTCGGCAACACCGTGATATCCACCGCGAGCGCCCACATCGACCAGGCGAACGCGGCGAGCAGCGTGATTGCGCGCACCGGTATGGCTTTGCTCCGGGTCATGGCAACACACCGCGCGGCAACCGCGACGCGAATTCGCGCTCCCAGATCTCGGCCGTCATCGGGCCCACGTGCCGGTATTGAATGAGCCCACCGGCGTCGATGAAGAAGGTTTCTGGCGCGCCATACACTCCATAGTCGATGGCGGTACGCCCGTCGCGATCCACGGCAATCACACTGTAGGGATTCCCGAGTTGTGCCAGCCAGTCACTGGCTGCGGCGTCGTCATCCTTCCAGTTGAGGCCGACCATGGGAACCAGGTTGCGGCGCGCGATCTCGCAGCAAGGCGTCGTGTTCGACGCGACATTCAGCGCACCAGGTGCCCCAGACATTCAGCACCCATGGCCTGCCGGCGAGCTGGCGCGACGTGATGACGCGTCCCGGCTCGCCGAGCACGGGAAGTTCGAAGGCCGGTGCCGGCTTCCCCAGTAATGCCGAAACCATCGTGCTCTTGTTTGGCGAGTGCCGCACGCCGACATACAGGATGCCTGCGAGCGCCACGAACACGACAATGGGCACCAGGAAGCGGTTCAAGTGGCCTCGGCAGCGGCGGCAGGCGCGGTGGCGGCATCAGTGGCCTGCTGCCGCGAACGGTAACGACGATCACTGGCTGCCAGTGCCCCACCGAGCGCCATGAGACCCGCCGCCAGCCAGATGTAGTCGATCAGTGGTCGCAACTGCGCGCGAATGCTCCAGCGGCCCCCGCCGAGGTCCTCACCGAGCGCCGCGAACAGGTCCATGTTCCAGCGTACGTCGATGCCGGCCTCGGTCATGACCGAGCGCTGCACCCAGTAGTTGCGCTTTTCGGGATGCAGCACGGCGATCGGCAGCCCGTCACGCAGCACCGTGACTTGCGCCCGAACGCCATCGTAGTTAGGTCCCTCCACCTGCTCCATCTTGTCCAGCCGGTAGGCATACCTGCCCAGCGCCACGGTTTCACCGGGAGCCAGCGGCACATCGCGTTCGACGCTGTAGGATTCCACGGTGGAAATCGCGATGACACAGATGCCGATCGAGATGTGCGCGATGGTCATGCCGATTACGGCGCGCGACAGTGTGAGCTTGCGCCGCCAGCGATCGATGGGATCGAACAGCGACGAGACGATGACCCAGCATCCCAGCACGATGCCGACCACGGACAGCCAGTCGCCGCGCCCATAGATCCCGAGCGCCACGGACAGCCCGAGCAGCAGTGCGACGCCGCCTCCGATCAACCAAGCGCCGGCGATGCGTGCCGAGTTGTCCGCGTTTCCAGGCCGCATGGATGCCCACCGACACCAGCGCCACCAGCGCCAGCGCCAGGTACGGGAAGATGACGCCGGAAAAAACCCTCGCCCACCGAAATCGGGGGCAAGCCGAGCGCATCGTTGATCAGCGGCGCCAGCGTGCCGACGAACACCACCAGGCACGCCAGCACCAGCACGATGTTGTTGTACAGCAGGAAGGCATCGCGCGAGGTCGCCTCGAATCCCGCCTCGGACTTGAGCAGCGGCGCGCGCCAGCTGTAAAGCGCCAGGGCTCCGCCGATCATGATGATCAGGAACGCGAGGATGAACATGCCGCGTTCCGGGTCGGCGGCGAAGGAATGCACGGACACCAGCACGCCGGAGCGCACCAGGAACGTACCTAACAAACTCAGCGAAAATGCCAGGATGGCGAGCAGCAGCGTCCAGCTCTTGAACAGCCCGCGCTTCTCGGTCACGGCCAGCGAATGAATCAGCGCCGTGCCCACCAGCCACGGCATGAACGAGGCGTTTTCCACCGGGTCCCAGAACCAGTAGCCGCCCCACCCCAGCTCGTAGTAGGCCCACCAGCTGCCGAGTGCGATACCGACCGACAGGAAACACCAGGCAAGCGTCGTCCAGGGCCGCGTCCAGCGCGCCCAGGTCTGGTCCAGCTTTCCTTCGAGCATGGCCGCGCAGGCGAAGGCATAGGCCACTGCGAAGCCGACGTACCCCATATAGAGGAGCGGCGGATGGATCGCGAGCGCCGGATCCTGCAGCACCGGGTTCAGATCGCGCCCATCGGCGGGCGCGGGCAACAGGCGCTGCGAAAGGATTCGAGGTGTACAGCGTGAACAGCAGGAAACCAAAACTCACTACGCCCAGCACACCCATGACGCGACTGGCGAAATTTCGCCGGTCAGGTTGCGACTGAACATCGCGACCGCCAGCGTCCACACCGCCAGGATCCATACCCACAGCAACAGTGACCCTTCGTGTGCGCCCCACAGTGCGGCCACGCGGTAGAAGGTGGGCAGCGCGGAGTTCGAATTGCTGGCGACGTACAGCACCGAGAAATCGAAACTCACGAAGGCATGAATCAGCACGCCGACCGCGAAACTCACCAGCACGAACTGGCCGGCAACCGCCGGCCGCACCACGGCCATCCAGCGCTGATCGACGCGGTGCGCACCCCACAAGCCGAACACGGCCTGTGCCGCCGCCATCAGCAGCGCGAGGACCAGTGCGAAATGTCCGAGCTCGGGAATCATCAGGTACCTGCCGGCATCTCGGGAGGCGGTGGATTGTCCTTCAGCGAGCGCGCCACTTCCGGCGGCATGTATTTCTCGTCGTGTTTGGCGAGGATTTCATCGGCGACGAAGGTGCCGTTGCTCATGCGACCGTGCGCAACCACGCCCTGCCCCTCGCGAAACAGGTCCGGCAGGATGCCCGAGTAACTCACGGGCACCGTATGTTTGAAATCCGTGACCAGGAAGTGAACATCGAGCGTGCCCGCCGTCTTCTCGACGCTACCCTTCGCCACCATGCCACCGAGACGGAAGCGTTTGTCGCCCGGCGCCTCGCCCGCCACGATCTGCGACGGGTCGAAGAAAAACATCACGTTCTGCTGAAATGCATTGGTAGCCAGCCAGGCCGCGAGGCCCACGCCGCCGATGATCGCTGCGACCAGCACCATGCGTTTGTGGCGCGCGATCATCGAATTTTCTCCGGTGGTTTCATCTCCAGGCGGCGCCTGGCTTCGTGCTTGGCGGCGGTCAGCGAGCTCACGGCGGTCACGTAGATGAGCACCACGATGCCGAAGCCGATTCCGAATGCCGGCCAGACGTACTTGCCGTAGCCGCTCATGGCGAAGAAATCGCTCATGACACCACCTCGCGTACCCAGCTCGCATTTCGTTCGCGCCGCAACAGCTCGGCGCGCAGGCGAATCAGCACGACCCAGGCGAAGTACAGAAAGAATGCCGTCAGCATCAGCAACAGCGGCCACACCATCGACCAATCCATGTCCGGATCGCCTAACAACTTGTTGGTCGCCGGTTGATGCAGGGAATTCCACCAGTCCACCGAATAGCGAATGATGGGCACGTTTACAAATCCGACGATGGCGAGCACGGCGCTCGCCTTGTCCGCCTTCTGAGGGTCTTCGATACCGGCGCGCAGGGCCATGTAGCCGAAATACAGGAACAGCAGCACCAGCTCCGAGGTGAGGCGCGGATCCCACACCCAGTAGGCGCCCCACATGGGCTTGCCCCACAGCATGCCCGTGGCAAGCGTAGCCACGGTGAACCAGGCGCCGATGGGGGCGCTGGCGGCCGCCACCGCATGCGCCACCTTCATGCGCCAGATGAGACCCACCGCGGCGGCCACGGCCAGCGTCGAGTACACAGCCAGGGACATCGTGGCGACCGGCGCATGGATGTAGACGATGCGGAACGCATCCTTCTGCTGGTAGTCCGGCGGCGCGAGGATCAGGCCACCGTATAACGCTATCAACATCGCCAACACCGCCGCGGCGCCGAACCACGGCGCCCAACGGGCTGCGAAGCCGTACACCCACGGCGGCGAACCAAAGCGATGGAACCAGGTCCAGTTCATGCGCTCAACCCTACTCCAATCCAATGCGCACGGCCGCCGCGGCGGCCAGAGGTGCGAGCGTCACGCCGAGCACGGCGATCGCACCTAACAAATACATCGGCGGTGCAATCACATCGCCGGAGATGGCACGTTGCGTGGCGTCCGCGCCGAACACCAGGATGGGCACGGCGAGCGGCAGCGTCAGCAGTGACAACAACACGCCGCCGCGCCGCGCGCCAAGCGTGAGCCCGGCGCTGATCGCTCCCACCAGGCTCAGTGCGAACCCGCCGAGGGCCAGCGATGCCACGACGCTCCACAGGGCTTCGGCCGGCACCCCCAGACCCACGGCCGCAATCGGCGCAGACAGCGCCAGGGGCAACCCGGTCAGCAGCCAATGCGTACAGGTCTTCGCAAACAACATCCATGTCAGCGACTGGCCCGACAACGCGAACTGCTCGAGCGTCCCATCCTGCGCGTCTTCGCGGAACAGGAACTCGAGCGCCAGCAGCGAGGATAACAACGCGCCGATCCACAAAACACCCGGCGCGGCGTCTCGCAGCCGCGACATTTCCGGGGTTAATGTCAGCGGGAACAGGGTTGCCACGATCATGAAGAACACCAGCGGCTGCAGAAGTTGCGAGGGCTTGCGGAATGCGAGACGCAGGTCACGCTCAATGACCAGCCGGGCGACGGTGCCAGCACCCGCCCTCACGCAGCCTCCAGTTCCAGATCCACCGCTTTCCCACTCGTCAGGCGCAGCGCGTGATGTACCGCCGCCACGACGATGCCGCCACGCCCGACCTGTTCATCGATGAGGGAGCCCACCAGTTGTTGCCCATCCGCGTCGAGATTGGTGGTCGGTTCATCCAGCAGCCACAACACAGCGCCCGTCAGCATTACACCTGCCAACGCCACGCGTCGCCGTTGTCCCGCCGACAACATACGTACCGAGCGATCGGCAAATGGTTCTGCACCCGTGCGCGCGAGCGCGGCATCGATTTCGTCGCTGGAAACCGCGCGTCGGATGCCGATGGTGAATTTCAGGTTTTCGCGCGCTGACAGATCGCCCTTCAGTGGCGGCTCGTGTCCGAGATAGGCGAGTTCCGCGTGAAATACATCGCGCGTCTGGCGCGCCGGCGCGCCGCGCCACGAAACCTGCCCTTCCTCCGGGTCCAGCAGGCCGGCGATGGCGCGCAGCAGGGTTGTCTTGCCGGCGCCATTTTTTCCCGTGAGCAACACGCATTGGCCGGGCGCGACGGAAAAGCTCACGCCGCGCAGCACGTGTCGATCACCGCGCCAGAGGTGCAGCCCGGTGACGTTCAGCATGCAAATGCGAGAGGTGGTGCCCCGGGCCGGACTCGAACCGGCACGGCCTTGCAGCCGAGGGATTTTAAGTCCCTTGCGTCTACCGATTCCGCCACCGGGGCATGGGACATGATGGAGGCTAGGGTCGGAATCGAACCGGCATAGACGGCTTTGCAGGCCGCTGCATAACCATTCTGCCACCTAGCCGTGGACCGAGAGAATTGGAGCGGGAAACGAGACTCGAACTCGCGACCCCGACCTTGGCAAGGTCGTGCTCTACCAACTGAGCTATTCCCGCATCCTGGAGAGGGCGGAGATTCTAGGGCTGTGAACCGGCAAGTCAAGGAATTCCCTCGCTGGCAACCCCTTCTTTCATAAGGATTCGCATTACGGATTCGACGGATTCGGCGTTGCGCCAGCGGGCCCGGCTCTCGGCCGTGACAAAGCCTTCGACGACGGCGTTGTCGAGCATGGCGTAGAGGGGCGCGAAATAGTTGTCGATGTTGGCGAGCACCACCGGCTTGGCGTGCATTCCGAGCTGTGCCCAGGTGACGATTTCCACCAGCTCGTCGAAAGTGCCCATGCCGCCGGGCAGGCCGATAAAGCCGTCCGACATGTCCGCCATCAGCGTCTTGCGCTCATGCATGGTGCTGACCACGTGCTGGCGCGTGAGATTCGGATGCGCCAGCTCCCGTTCGATGAGCATGCGCGGAATCACCCCGATGACCCGCCCGCCGGCCTGCAGCGCGGCGTCCGCGAGGATGCCCATGAGGCCCAGGCGCCCGCCGCCATAGACCAGCGTCATGCTCTGCTGCGCCAGTGACACGCCCAGCTCGCGCGCCGCCGCCGAGTAGCTAGGACGCACGCCGGGCGCGGAGCCGCAAAACACGCAGATCGACAGGGTCATGTGTGGCCGCGCAGATCCGGCCAGGCGGCGCGCAGGTAGGACACGGCGGAAATCAGCGTGAGCGCCGCCGCCACGATGGTGAGCACGAAGCCGATTTCGAATATCGGCAGCGCCACCCCGGGAAGGATCGGCAGGTTCCAGCGGAACAACATGCAGGACAGGCCGACGATCTGCATGATGGTCTTGAGCTTGGCAAGCTTGCTGACCTTCACCTTGCCGCGCTGCCCGATCTCGGCCATCCATTCACGCAGCGCGGAGATCGCGATCTCACGGCCGATGATGACGATGGAGCACAACACCAGGATCACCTTGACCGATTCCTGGCGCAGGGTCGCGTGACCGCCGTCCAGACCTTCCAGGCCCGGCACGACGATGGGCGGCATTTCCTTGCTGACCAGCAGCACCAGCGCCACGGCCACGATGAGCTTGTCGGCCACGGGATCGAGAAAAGCTCCGAGCCGCGACGTCTGCCCCATGCGGCGCGCCAGGTAGCCATCGAGAGAGTCGGTGATGCCCGCGACCGCAAACAACAGCCCCGCCGCCGGATCCGCCCAGCTGTTCGGTAGATAGAAAAGGATCACGACCAGCGGGATCGCGAAGATCCGCAGCCAGGTGAGCGTGTTGGGCAGGTTCCAGACCATTGCGTCGAATCGGACGGGCCGTCAGGCGCCGGGATGCAGATGATCATAAAGGGTGCGCGCCAGCGTTGTCCCGATCCCGCTGACCGCCTCCAGGTCGTTGACCCCCGCACGCATCAGGCCCTGCATGCCGCCAAAGTGGCGCAGCAGTGCACGACGCTTCGCCGGGCCCAGGCCGGGAATTGCCTCCAGCACGGATTCGTTGTGACGGCGCGCGCGTCGCTTGCGATGCCCGGTGATCGCAAAACGATGCGCCTCGTCGCGTATGCGCTGGATGACTCGCAACGCTTGTGAGTCGGGTCCCGGGACGATGGGCGCCTCCTGGCCGAATACAAACAGACGTTCCTGCCCTGCCCGGCGATCGGGTCCCTTGGCAACGCCCACCAGCTTGAGCGCACCGAAGCCGAGCGCTTCGAGTTCGCCATGCACTTCGTTGATCTGGCCCAGGCCACCGTCGATGAGCAACACATCCGGTGCCACGACTTCGCCCGAACGTACCCGTTCGTAGCGGCGCTTGAGCGCCTGGCGCAGGGCCCCGTAGTCGTCGCCGGGCGTGATTCCGGCGATGTTGAAACGCCGATATTCCTTTTTCATCGGACCTTCGGGGCCGTACACCACGCAGGAGGCGACCGTGCCCTCGCCCGCCGTGTGGCTGATGTCGAAGCACTCGAGCCGCGCTGGCACGCGCTCCAGGCGAATCAATTGCGCCAGCTCCTCCAGCATCACGCCAATGTCCGCGCGCCGGGCGCGTCGCATGCGCAGCGCCTGGCTGGCGTTCTCCACGGTCATCGCCATCCAGCGCGCCGGCAGCGCACGCGACGGTCGCCACAACCGCGAGGTGGTGCCCGATCTCTCACCCAGCGCAGCGATGAGCGCCTCGGCCTCGGCCAGGTCCAGGTTCACGAGAATCTCCGCCGGCGGCGGCGTCTCGGCGTAGTACTGCATCAGGAACGAAGCCAGCGCCTCGTTGGGCTCGGTCAGCGCGCCCTTCGGGAAGTAGCAGGTCGCACCGAGATTGCGTCCACCCCGGATGATCATCACGGAGATTGCGTATTCGCCGGGCTCACCCACCAGTGCGAACACGTCGATGTCCCGGTCGCCCTCGGCGGTGACAATCTGCTGGGACTGCACCTGTTTGAGCGCCGCGAGCTGGTCGCGCAACGCCGCCGCGCGCTCGTATTGCAGCGACCCGGCCGCCTTCTCCATGGCGCTCGCGAGCTCGGCATTCACCTCGTCATTGCGCCCCTCGAGCACCTTGACGGCGGCGGCGATGTCGCGCGCATAGTCTTCCCGGGAAATGAGCCTCACGCAGGGCGCCGAGCAGCGCCCGATCTGGTGCTGCAAGCACGGACGACTCCGATTCTCGAAGAAGCTGTCCCTGCAATTGCGGATGCGGAAGATCTTCTGAATGCTCTGCAGCGTCTCTTTCACCGCGCCGGCGCCCGGAAACGGCCCGAAATACCGGCCCGGCAGGTTGCGCGCGCCGCGATAGAACACCAGGCGCGGATATTCATGCCCGGAAGGTAGATAGATGTAGGGAAAACTCTTGTCGTCGCGCAGCACGATGTTGTAGCGCGGCTTGTGCTCCTTGATGAGGTTGTATTCGAGCAGCAGTGCCTCGGTTTCGGAGTTGGTGAGCGTGACCTCGATGCGCGCGATATGCCCGACCAGGGCCTGCACCTTGGGGTCGATATTGCTGGCGAGGAAATAGTGTCCGACGCGGTCGCGCAGGTTGCGCGCCTTGCCGACGTACAGCAGCTCGGAACGACCTTCTTCATTGGCGGCTGAATACATGCGATACACGCCGGGCCGCCGCGGCAGGCTCGGGATGTAGTCCTTCGGATCGAATGGCGGTATGGCATCGTTCACTGGGCAATGATAAACCCGCGTGCGTTCTGGCCAGATGTGGCGCAGGCTGCGGTGTCGCGGAACATCGCTCGACCTGCGGTTCGGCTGCGAGGTGTGTCATGCGAGCCTGGAAGCAAGTGCTGGTTGCCGGAGTTCTCCTGCAGGCCGCGGCGGGCTTGCGGGCCGAAGGCGTTGCCACCATACAGGTCAAGGGTCCGATCGGCCCCGCGACCGCCAGCTACATCGCCCGGGCGCTCCACGTCGCCGCGGAGCGAAAAGCCGAGTGCCTGGTGGTGCAACTCGACACCCCCGGCGGACTGCTCGACTCCACCAAGGAAATTGTCGACACGTTCTACGCATCACCCTTGCCGGTGGTCGTGTATGTCGCGCCGTCGGGCGCCAACGCCGGCAGCGCCGGCGTCTTCATCACGATGGCCGCGGACGTCGCGGTGATGGCGCCCAATACCAGCATCGGTGCTGCGCATCCCGTTTCCATGGGGCCCGGCGGCTCGGAAAAGGGTGACGACGTCATGAAGCAGAAGCTCGAGAACTTCGCGAGCAGCTATATCGAGGCCATCGCGCAGAAGCGCGGCAGAAACGCCGAGTGGGCCAGGTCCGCGGTCCGGGAAAGCGCGTCGATCACGGCCGAGAAGGCACTGCAGCTGAACGTCATCGACCTGATCGCAACGGACATGCAGGATCTGCTCGCGAAACTGCACGGGCGTGAAGTGCGCGGCAAGCCGTTGAACACAGCCGGTGCAGGAGTCGAGGAAATCCCGATGGTCGCGGGCGAAAGAATCTTTCAAATGCTGTGGCGGCCCGAGGTGATGTTCATCCTGATGCTGATCGCGATCTACGGCATCATTGCAGAGCTGAACAACCCGGGAGCGATCTTTCCGGGAGTCGTGGGCGTCATCGCGCTGGTGCTCGTGCTGTACATGAGCGCGATACTTCCGTTGAACGTCGCTGGCATCGCGCTGATCCTTCTCGCCGCCGGCCTGTTCGTGCTGGAAGTATTCGTCCCCTCGCACGGCATCCTGAGCGTGGGAGGCATTGCCGCCTTTTTCCTGGGCGCGCTCATGCTCTTCGATCGCGACGATCCGGCGTTCCGCCTGTCGTTGGCGTATATCATTCCCGCGACCCTGCTGACGGCGGCATTCATGCTGTTCGTGGTCGGCGCCGGATTGCGTGCGCAGCGGTTGCCGGTGAAAACCGGCAAGGAAGCGATGCTCGGCCAGGTCGCGACGGCCGTCGCACGCACCGACTCCCGGGGCGGAAAAGTATTCTTCGACGGCGAGTACTGGAATGCCGTGAGTGATGTCACCGTCGAGCCCGGCCAGGCCGTGCAGATACTCGGCGTGGACGGATTGACCCTTAAAGTTCAACTCAAACCCTGAGCGGAGAAACCTATGGACGGCTTGTTTCGCGGCCTCTTCAACGCTTCGGCATGGTTCATCCCGCTCCTCATTCTCCTGGTCATCACGATTCCGCAGATCGTACGGGTGCTGCGCGAGTACGAGCGCGGAGTCATCTTCCGGCTTGGCAAACTCCTCGGTGCCAAGGGCCCGGGTCTCATCCTGCTCATTCCATTCGTGGATCGCATGGTGAAGATGGATCTGCGTGTGGTGACCATCGACGTCGCCCGGCAGGAAGTGATGACACGCGACAATGTGCCGGCCACCGTCGACGCGGTGGTCTACTTTCGCGTCATCGACCCGATCGCATCGGTGGTCAAGGTCGAGAACTATCTCAAGGCGACCTCGCTCATCGCGCAGACGACGTTGCGCAGCGTGCTGGGCCAGGCCGAATTGGACGACCTGCTCTCTCATCGGGACAAGATCAACCAGACTCTGCAGGAAATCATCGATCGGCAGACCGATCCCTGGGGCATCAAGGTGTCAGCGGTGGAAATCAAGGACGTGTCGCTACCCGAGGGCATGAAACGCGCCATGGCCAAGCAGGCCGAAGCAGAACGCGAACGCCGCGCCAAGATCGTCAACGCCGAGGGTGAGTTCCAGGCCGCTGAGAAAATGGTTCAGGCAGCGGCAATGATCAGCAAGGAACCCATCGCATTGCAGCTGCGCTTCCTGCAGACGATGCGCGAAATAGCCAATGAACACAGCACCACGACCTTCCTGCCATTGCCACTGGAGCTGTTCAGCCACTACCTGAAAAAGGGTTGACGGCGGGAAGTTCGCAAACGATTACGCAGGCGGCGTAGCGCCTGCGAGCATGGCGGCGCGCCCCAGCACCTTCTTGAACATGTCCGCGGTCAGCCGGCGAGTCTGCGTGTTGTAGCGGCTGCAGTGATAGGAATCGACGAGTATCCGGCCGTCGGGCAGTACGTGCTCGGCACCATGCGCGAACTTCAGGGCGCTGCGCTTGAGTCCCGAGGAGATCAGCACCGCCTCGTGGGCGACCAGGCCGAGCGCCAGCACGGCCTTCACCGAATCCAGCGTCTGCAACTCGGCCGCGAGGTACTGGTTGCAGGTCTTGATCTCCGCCGGCAGCGGCTTGTTGTCGGGCGGCAGACATTTCACCGCATTGGTGATACGCGTGCCGTGGAGCTTCAGCCCGTCGCCGCGATCCACCGAGGTGGAAGCACTCGACAAACCGAGCTCGAACAACGACGCATAGAGAAGTATCCCGGCGTAATCCCCGGTGAAGGGACGGCCGGTGCGATTGGCGCCATGCTTGCCCGGGGCAAGACCCACGATCAGCAGCTGCGGGTTCGCGTCACCGAATGGGGCTACCGGCTTGCTGTGATAGTCCGGGTTCTCGTGCGCGGTTCTCGCCAGGAACGAGGCGAGGCGCGGACACAGGGTGCAATCGGGACAGAACGTCGCAGCCATATTTTCCGCGACGCCGGCTAATTCATTCGGCGAATGATGGCGTCACCGAACCCTGAACACGACATCAGCGTAGCTCCAGGGATCAGTCGCTGCAGGTCTTCCTCGACGTTCTTGCGTGCCGCGATATCGCGCTTGGTGGCGCGGATGGCTTCGCGCAAGCGCGCAAGATCGTAAGTCATCTCCTTGGCGGCGATGGTGTCGGCCACACCCTGCATGATCAATGCGGCGGCCTCATTCCAGCCGAGGTAGCGCAACATCATTTCCGCCGAGAGGATCAGGCTACCCGGATTGACGCGATCCTTGCCGGCGAATCCCGGGGCGGTGCCATGCGTCGCTTCGAAGACCGCGAGACCGTCACCGATGTTGCCGCCAGGCGCGATGCCGATACCGCCCACCTGTGCGGCCAGCGCGTCGGAGATGTAGTCACCATTGAGATTGAGCGTGGCGATGACGTCGTAGTCTTCCGGGCGCAGCAACACCTGCTGCAGGAAGTTGTCCGCGATCACGTCCTTGATGACGATGTCGTGGCCGTTTATCGGGTTCTTGAACGTGAGCCACGGTCCGGCGCCGATGGGCGTGGCGCCGAATTCTTCCTTCGCGAGCAGATAACCCCACTGCATGAAGGCACCCTCGGTGAACTTCATGATGTTGCCCTTGTGCACCAGCGTCACCGACACACGGTCATTCTCGATGGCGTACTGGATGGCCTTGCGCACCAGGCGCTGACTGCCCTCCTTCGACACCGGCTTGATCCCCAGGCCGGAGCTCGCCGGAAAGCGAATGCCGCTGACCTTGAGCTCGTTCTGCAGGAAATAGATGAGTCGCTGCACTTCCGGCGAACCGGTGGGCCACTCGATGCCGGCGTAGATGTCTTCGGTGTTCTCGCGGAATACCACCATGTCGGTCAGCGACGCATCGGCCATGGGCGTCGAGACGCCGGGGAAATGCCGAATCGGGCGCACGCAGGCATACAGGTCGAGGTGCTGCCGCATGGCCACGTTGAGCGAACGCATGCCACCGCCCACCGGGGTACCCAGCGGGCCCTTGATCGAGACCACGAAATCCCGCAGCGCGGTCAGCGTCTCGTCGGGAAAGCCCGTGCCATAGAGGTTGTTAGCCTTGTCGCCGGCGTACACTTCGGTCCACGCAATGCGGCGCCTGCCTTTGTAGGCCTTCTCGACCGCGGCGTTCACCACCTTGAGCATCACCGGCGTGATGTCGATGCCGATGCCGTCGCCCTCGATGAAAGCGATGATGGGGTTATCCGGAACGTTCAGCGAAGAGTCCGGATTGATGGTGATGCGCTGGCCGTCTTTGGGAACCTTGATGTGTTCGTATTGCATCAGCGCTTCGGCCCATGGCGGCCGATGAGCATTGCCATCTCCAGTGCCTGTTCGTAGTTGAGCCGCGGGTCCACGGTCGACTTGTAGGCGCGCGCCAGGTCGGCGTCGGTCAGTCCGCGAGCGCCACCGGTGCACTCGGTGACGTCTTCGCCCGTGAGCTCGATGTGCACGCCGCCCAGGAACGAGCCATTGGCCTCGTGTATCTGGAACGACAGCTCGAGCTCGCGCAGGATGTTCTCGAAACGGCGCGTCTTCAGACCGCCGGAGCTCGTCTCGGTATTGCCGTGCATGGGATCGCACACCCACAGCACCTGCGCACCCGTTTCCTTGACAGCCTTGATTGCCTTGGGCAGCGACTTCTCCACGTCCTTCGCACCGAAACGATGGATCAGCGTGAGACGTCCCGGTGTGTTCTGCGGGTTGAGCGTGCCGATCAGTCCCTGCAACCAGCCGTCATCCATGGCCGAGCTGATCTTGACTCCCATCGGATTGGCGATGCCGCGGAAGAATTCCACGTGCGCGCCATCGAGCGCGGCGGTGCGCATGCCGATCCACGGCATGTGCGTGGACAGGTTGTACCAGCGCTTCTGGCGCTCGATGTAACGGGTCTGCGCCTGTTCGTAGTGCATCAACAGGCCTTCGTGCGAGGCGAAGAAGTCCACGGCCGTGACTTCGTGCGGCGCGCGTCCACCGCTGACCCGCTCGAAGAAGTCCAGCGAGTCGCCGATGGAATCGACGATCTTCTGGTACTGCTCGATCAGCGGCGAATGCTTCATGAACCCGAGATCCCAGTTCTTCGGGTGATGCAGGTCGGCGAATCCGCCGTCACACAGGGCGCGCACAAAATTCAGCGTGAGCGCGGCACGCTCGTAGCCGCGCAGCAGCAGGGTCGGATCCGGCTCGCGGGCTTCCGGGGTGAACTCGGAAGCGTTCACGAGATCGCCGCGGAAGGCCGGCAGTGTCACGCCATTGCGGGTTTCCGTGTCCGCCGAGCGCGGCTTGGCGTACTGGCCCGCCATACGACCGACCCGGATGATGGGTTTCTTGAGACCGTGCAACAGCACCAGGCTCATCTGCAGCAGGATCTTGAGTTTCTTGGCGATCGTGTCCGACTCGCACTCTGCGAACGTCTCGGCGCAGTCGCCACCCATGAGCAGGAACTTGTTGCCGCGCTGGGCCTCGGCCAGGTGCTCACGCAGTTGTTCGATTTCAAACGACACCACCAGCGGCGGCAGCCTGGCGAGCTGCGCGACCACACCCTCGAGCTTCGGAATGATCGTTGTAGCGCGGCTGCTGTTGCGCCGCGCGAGTGGTCCAGCTCGCCGGATGCCAGGGAGACGTGTCAGGGGTACGCATGTTGCGAACTATTCTAATTCATGGGGTTACGGCACACTACCCACAAACGAGGTTTCCATGCACAAAGTTTTGATCCTGGGTGCCGGCAAGATCGGTGCGCTCATCAGCGGGCTGTTGGCTGAATCCGGCGAGTACGACGTCACGTTGGGTGATGTCGACGCCGGCGCCGCGGAGGCGGTCGTCAAGGCGCACGGCTCCGCGAGCCTGCGCGCCTTGGCGCTCGACGCGACGGACGTCAAGGCGCTGGACAATCACTTCAGCGTTCACAAGCCACACGCCGTCATCTCCAGCCTGCCTTATTACTGCAATCCCGCCGTGGCAAAGGCGGCTCGCAAGGGCAACGCGCACTACTTCGACCTCACCGAAGACGTCGCGGTCACCCGTGCCGTGCGCCGCATCTCGCGTGGTGCATCCAGGGCGTTCGTGCCCCAATGTGGGCTTGCGCCCGGCTTCATCAGCATCGCTGCGAACGAGCTCGCCAGGCATTTCGACGAACTGCGTTCCATCAAGCTGCGCGTCGGCGCGCTGCCGCAACACCCTAACAACGTTCTCAAGTACTCGCTGACCTGGTCCACCGAGGGCCTGATCAACGAATACGGCAATCCCTGCCAGTCGGTGGTCGACGGCAGGATCGTGGCCACGGCGCCGCTCGAGGGCCTCGAGGAAATCGAGATCGACGGCCACTTGTACGAGGCCTTCAACACCTCGGGGGGCCTGGGCTCGCTGGCCGAGACCTACGGCAAGCAGTGCGAGCAGATCAATTACAAGACCATGCGTTATCCGGGGCATTGCGCGCAGATGCGCCTGCTCATGAACGACCTCAAACTCAATTCGGATCGCGCCACGCTGAAGCGCGTACTGGAACATGCGGTCCCGCAGACACTGCAGGACGTGGTCATCGTGTACGCCGCCGTGGCGGGCAAGCAGGACGGCGAACTGCGCGAAGAAAACTACGTCAACAAGGTCTATCCGCAGGTGATCGCGGGCCGGCTCTGGTCAGCCATCCAGGTCACCACGGCGGCCGGCATCACCGCGGTGGTTGACCTGGTGTTGGCGAATCCGCGCCGCTACAAGGGCTTCGTCGCGCAGGAGCAGTTCAGCCTGCCCGGAATCCTCGAGAATCGATTCGGCCAGTACTACGCACCCGGCGGCACCAAGGATGTTTCCTCGGCCGTCGTGGTGAAAGGTGAAGCCGGTCATCAGCGCCGGCTGGGCAACAGGCAACCCGCGGTTGCCAAACCGAGGCGAAAGAAATGAACGCCGCACCAAAACTCATGACCGACACCAGTGGCATCCTCAAGCGACTCGGCATCGACTCGATCAATGCCGGCGCGTGGAATGGCACGCTCGGCTGGTCGAAGGATGTCGCCGGCAGCCTGATCACCTCCAGCAATCCGGCGACCGGCGAAACGCTGGCGCAGGTTCGTGGCGCGACCGTTACGGACTACGAAGCCGTCATGCGCAGCGCACTCGAGGCGGCCGCCGCGTGGCGCGCGGTGCCCGCGCCGCGACGTGGTGAAGCCATCCGCTTGTTAGGCGAGGCATTACGCGCCGCCAAGGAAGACCTCGGCGCGCTGGTCACGCTCGAAAACGGCAAGATCAAGGCCGAGGGCCTGGGGGAAGTGCAGGAGATGATCGACATCGCCGATTTCGCGGTCGGCCAGTCGCGCATGCTCTACGGCAACACCATGCACTCCGAGCGCCCTCAGCATCGCATGTACGAGCAATGGCATCCGCTCGGCGTGGTGGGAATCATCTCGGCGTTCAATTTCCCGGTGGCCGTATGGGCCTGGAACGCCTTCCTGGCCGCCATCTGCGGTAACGCTTCGGTGTGGAAGCCCTCCCCCAAGACGCCCCTGAGTGCCATCGCGGTCCAGCACATCTGCAACAAGGTGATGCGCGACAACAAACTACCCGCGATCTTTCAGCTTTTCATCGACGGCGGCACCGAGCTCGCGACGCGCTTCGTCGACGATCGTCGCGTCGCACTGGTGTCCTTCACCGGTTCCACCGCGGTGGGCCGCACGGTCGCCGAGCGTGTGGCGCGCCGGCTGGGCAAGGTGTTGCTGGAACTCGGCGGTAACAACGCCATCATCGTCGACGAATCGGCCGATCTGAAACTCGCCGTGCCTTCCATCGTGTTCGGCGCCGTAGGAACTGCGGGACAACGCTGTACGACCACCCGAAGAGTGCTGGTGCACCGCTCGCGGCTCGCGGACCTCGAGAAGAAACTCGCGCACGCCTACCAGCAGGTGCGGATCGGCAACCCGATCGATCCCGGCACGCTCATGGGCCCACTCATCGACAAGGGTGCGGTCGAGCGCTATTCACAAGCCATTGCCGACGCCCGCGCCGCGGGTGGCAAGGTGATCAGCGGCGAGAAGATCCTTCCGGGCAAGGGCAACTTCGTGACACCGACTATTGTTCTTGCCGAGAACGATTGGCCGATCGTGCAACACGAGACCTTCGCACCCGTGCTCTATCTCATTCCCTTCGACACCATCGACGAGGCGATCGAGATGCAGAACGCATCAGCGCACGGCTTGTCATCGGCCATCTTCACCGATCGCCTGCAACACGCGGAAAAATTCCTGGCGGCGACGGGCAGCGACTGTGGCATCGCCAACGTGAACATCGGCACCTCGGGCGCCGAGATCGGCGGCGCGTTTGGCGGCGAAAAGGACACCGGCGGCGGACGTGAGTCGGGCTCGGACTCCTGGAAGGCTTATATGCGCCGCCAGACCAACACCATCAACTGGAGCCGCGAGCTGCCGCTGGCGCAGGGCATCACGTTCGAGATCAAGGACGGACCGTGACAAATGGGGACATTCCTATTTTTCGGGCACACGCCCGAAAAATAGGAATGTCCCCATTATTGCGTGCGGCCGGGGAGCTTGAGCTCGAAGCGCGCACCGCCGAGCGCGGAACTTTCGATATGCAGCGTGCCACCGTACAACGCCACGGTGTCGTGAACCATCGCAAGGCCGAGGCCATATCCCGGCGTCGCCTCGTCGGCGCGGCCACCGCGGGTGAGCACGCGGGCGCGGTCCGCCTCGGCAATACCCGGCCCGTCATCCTCGATCGTGAGGCGCAGCGCGGTGCGTGAATCCGCGGCGGCATCCACGGCCACCGCAAGCCGGATATGCGAGCGCGCCCACTTGCAGGCGTTGTCCAGCAGGTTGCCCAGCAACTCGGTGAGATCGGCGCGATCGCCGATGAACTGCGTGCCCGGTGCAACGGCCACTTCGAACAGCAGATCCTTGTTGCCATAGACGCGCAGCAGCGCCACGCGCAGTTCGGTCACGATCGGGGCGACATCCACGGGCGCCTGCCCCAACAACACGCCGCCGCTGGTCGCGGCGCGCTTCATCTGGTGTTCGATGATGCCGCTCATGCGGTCGATTTCGATGTTCAGCGCGCTGCTGCGTTCCTTGTCCTGCGAACCGCCGAGCGCCTGCCGCATGACCGCGAGCGGCGTCTTGAGGCTGTGCGCGAGATTGCCGAGCGTGTCGCGATAACGCTTGATGCGCGTGCGTTCGCCCTCGAGCAGTGCATTGAGATTGCTGGTCACGGCCGCGAGCTCGCGTGGCCAGGCTTCACCCAGATGATCGCGCCTGCCCGCTTCGACCTCCTTGATCTCGAGCTCCAGGCGGCGCACCGGCTTCAGCAACCAGCGCAGCAGCAACGCGAGCGTTGCCACCAGCAACAGTGCCAGGCCCATGAACCAGCCCACGATCTGCTGGCGGAAGCTGGCGATCTGCGCCTCGTAAACTTCGAGGCTCGACGCCACCGTGAAGGTGAAGCGCGCCGTTTGACCATGCAGGTTGTCCCAGACGATGCCGCGGCTGGCGACCGCGAGACGGATGGGAGTCCCGGCAATGTGGGTGAAAAAGAAAGTGCGTTCGCCGCCCTCCAGTGGCGGACCGAACTGCACCGCCGTGCCGGTAGTCGACTGCGAGCGCCAGATGGTTTCGCCGCTGGCAGAGCGTATCTCGGCATACAGGCCGGAGCCCGGTGTATCGAAGCGCGTCTCCAGCACCGCGGTCGGCGTCACCGATTCGGGACTGTCCGGGTCGGCAGCCGCGATGAGCGCCACCATCTGCGCATCGAGCAACTCGCGCAGGCTGCGTTCCGCCGCCTGGCGAAACACCACGTCGAGCAGGAACACCGTGATTCCGAAGAACACCACAATGACGGTGAATACCGTCAGCAGCAGTCGGCGGGTCAGCGATGGGCGCGACAATCCTTCCGCCTACTTGAACTCGTCGTCCCGGCTATGTGCCGGGCTGACGCGCAATGGCGAAACGATACCCGCGTCCGCGCAGTGTTTCGATGGGTCGCAGGGTTTCGTCGGGATCGAGCTTGCGCCGCAGCCGGCCAATGAACACTTCGATGACGTTGCTGTCGCGTTCGTAGTCCTGGTCGTAGAGTCTTTCGGTGAGTTCGGTCTTGGAGATCACGTCCCCGGCACGCAGCATCATGTGCTCGAGTATGCGGTATTCGAAGGTGGTCAATTCGATGGGCGCATCGTTGAGCGTGACCGCCTGCGCGCGCGTGTCCAGCTTGATGGGCCCGCACTCGAGCACCGGCGAAGCCCAGCCACCCGCGCGGCGCATCAGCGCCTGCATGCGGGCCAGCACTTCTTCGAAGTGATACGGCTTGGCGACGTAGTCGTCCGCGCCGGCCTGCAGACCCTCGACCTTGTCCTGCCAGCGATCGCGCGCCGTCAGGATCAGGATGGGAAAGGTTTTGCCGGCGGCACGCAGCTTGCGGATCAACTCGAGGCCCGACATTTTTGGCAGGCCGAGATCCACCACCGCGATGTCCAGCGGGTATTCGTTGCCGGCGAACAGGCCTTCCTCGCCGTCGGCCGCCACGTCGACCGTGAAGCCCTGCTTCACCAGCTGTTCGCGCAGACCTTCGCGCAGGGTGGCTTCGTCCTCGACGACCAGGGCGCGCATCAGCGCATCCTGCCGGTGGCGGCATCGATGCGTACCGTGATGACACGACCATCTTCCGACAATAGTTTCAGCACGTACACCGTGCGACCGTCTTCGTCCTGCACATCGGTGCGCACCACGCGTGCCCGGAACTGGGACTCGGCGCGGCGCACGGCTTCATCGAGCGATATGGCATCGAGCGGCGTTTCGATGACGATGGAACGTTCTTCGTCGCTCGAGCCGGTCACGACCTGTCCGGGCATGCTGTGCGCCTGGCTGAACGGAGCGAATGCCACCATGATCAAAGCGGTGGGCACCAGGCCCTGTCGAAGTTTCTGCATGACGAGCGCCAGTTTAGCGCGTTGTGCGTCAAACGCGATGCGGGCGGCCAGTGTCATCAGACTGACCGCCCACACCGCCATGACAAACAAGTCTGTCACGACTCAGCCGGGGTCACGGCGACACGTACGCGGATGCGGTCACCGGGGCGATATGGCAATTCGGTGACGGTGACCTGCCGGCGACCCTGGTACTGATAGGTCACGCGGTAGCCGTCGACACGCTCCTCCCAGTCATCCTGGTAACGCGTCTCGCATCGCTGCACGGTGTATTCACGCGGCGGCAGCGTCGCTCCATAACGGCGCACGCCCTGCCGGTGACCGATGCCGGCACCGACAATGGCCCCACCGATGGTTGCCACATCGCGGCCTCGCCCGCTGCCGATCTGGTGACCCAGGACCGCACCGACTGCTGCGCCGAGAATCGTGCTGCCGGCGACCTTCGGTCCATGGGGTCCAGGCGCATCGCCGCCGCCTTCATAACGCTTCTCGTCCCAGCATTCGCGCTGCGGTGTGCTCACGCGAACTCGCGTGGTCACCGGCTGCACATCGACCACCTTGGCGTAGTCGTAGATTGCCTCCGGGTCGTCGTAGCGGTTGTCATAATTGTCGTCGTAGTTTTCCTGGGCCAGCGCAACCGCGCTGCCCAGCGAGAACGCGGCGACCAGACCTACGAACGTCAAGTTTTTGCTGATCCACATAGAGCCTCCGAGCGGTCGATGACCGTGGAGGCACTCTAGGCGGGGGTCGATGAATCCTTACTGAACGTTGAATTTTCCGCGTTTTCCTGCCGCTTGACCTCGTTCCACAAGGCATCCCATGCAGCTGCGTCGAGATCGGCAAGCTTGAGCGAGCGCTGTCGCGCCAGCGACTCCATGCAGCGAAACCGCCGTTCGAACTTGGCATTGGCAAGCCTGAGCGACTCCTCGGGATCTGCGCCCAGGTGCCGCGACCAATTCGCCACCGCGAACAGCAAATCCCCGATTTCCTCCGGACGCTGCTGCGACGACGCCTGCGCCACTTCGCGCAATTCTTCTTCTATCTTCTCGCGCACACCGCCGGCATCCGGCCAGTCGAATCCCACCCGCCCGGCGCGTTTTCCGAGCTTGGCAGCACGCGCCAGCGCCGGCAGCGCCAACGGCACGTCGGCCAGTTCGCTCACCGCCTGGTCGGGCCGCGCGGCCCGTTCGCGCGCCTTGTGTTCTTCCCAGGCGCGGTTCTGCTCGCCGACCGACGCAATTTTCGCATCGGCGAATACATGGGGATGGCGCGCCGTGAGCTTGTCGGAAATCGAATCGGCCACACTCGCGAAATTGAACCAGCCGCGCTCGTCGCCCATCTGGGCGTGAAATACCACCTGGAACAGCAGGTCGCCCAATTCCGCTTCGATTTCCTGCGGCTGGTCGCGACCGATGGCATCCGCCACTTCGTATGCCTCCTCGATGGTGTACGGCGCGATAGTCGCGAAGTCCTGCTCCCGATCCCAGGGACAACCATCTGCCGGATCCCGCAAGCGACGCATGATGCCGAGCAACCGCAACAGCGCCCGTTGGGCACCTTCCGCCTCGCTCATGCCGGCGGCTCTTCGTTCAACATGCGCACGAAGGTCAGCAGCATGCCGGCGGTGGCACCCCAGATGTTCTGTCCCTCCCAGGGAATGTCATACAGCAGCAGATCTTCATCGCCGACGCGACGCAGCTGCGCCTTGTGATTGGCGCTGTCGAGCACATGCGTCAGCGGAACTTCGAAAACGCCGGCCACCTCGGCCGCATTGATCACCAGCGAGAACGGCGGTGATACCAGTCCGAGCACCGGAGTCACGCGAAAGCCGCTGATCACCAGGTGGTCGGGTAGATAGCCGAAGACCTGCACCCTCCCCGGGTCGAGTCCGATCTCCTCCTGCGTCTCGCGCAATGCAGCGCTCGCAATGTCGGCGTCACTGTGTTCCAGGCGTCCGCCCGGGAAGGAAATCTGCGCGGCATGCCGCGCCAGTTGCGAGGCACGCTGGGTGAGCAGCACCGTCAGGCCGCCGGGCCGGTCGATCAACGGCACCAGGACGGCCGCGGGCACCGGGTCGGGCGGAAAGTGTCGCGCCAGTCGACGACTCAGGTCGGCGTCGACACCGAGCACCCGCCAGTCGGTCGATTCATGACGGGGTTCGGATCCTGTGAAGCGCCGCAGGATTCTGCGTGCGCAAATCAGATTCGGCGGTCACGGCTGTCAATCCGGCTTCGTTCAACCCGCGCCTCCTCCGCCCTGCATGCCGCCCTTCGTCAATGCGGCCGGGTCGAGCAGTCGTCGCAACTCGGCCTCATCGAGGCCCGACATTTCGAGTGCCACGTCGAACACTGGCCGCCCCTCGAGATAGGCGCGCTTGGCGATGGCGGCCGCCTTTTCATAGCCGATGACCGGATTGAGCGCGGTGGCCAGGATCGGGTTGCGCACCAGCGCGTCATCGAGGCGGGCCGCGTTGGGTTCGAGCCCCGCGACGCATTGCCGCGCGAGCGCCCGCGCGCCGTTCGCGAGCAGGTGAATGGCAGTGAGCAGGTTGTTGGCGATGAGCGGCAGCATGACGTTGAGCTGAAAATTTCCGGATTGCCCCGCGATGGCGATGGTCGCGTCGAGACCCATGACCTGCGCAGCAATCATCGCCACGGCTTCGGGAATCACGGGGTTGACCTTGCCCGGCATGATGCTGCTGCCGGGCTGCAGGGCCGGCAACCTGAGCTCGGCGAGCCCGGCCAGCGGGCCCGACCCCATCCAGCGCAGATCATTGGCAATCTTCATGAGTGACACCGCCAGCGTGCGCAACTGGCCGGAAAATTCGACCGCGGCATCCTGCGTCGCCTGGGCGGCGAACAGGTTCGCGGCGGTGGCGAATGGTACGGAGGTCAGCGCGCGCAATTCTTCGATGAAATGCGACGCGAACTCGGCATGCGCATTGATGCCGGTGCCGATGGCCGTGCCGCCCTGCGCCAGCGCGAGCAGCCGTGGTTCGCTGGCGCGCAGCCTTTCGATGCCCAGTTCGATCTGCGCGCGCCAACCCGAGGCCTCCTGCCCCAGCGTCATTGGCGTTGCATCCATGAGATGCGTCCGGCCGGTTTTCAGCACTTTCGTCCAGGCCTGCTCCTTGGCATGGAACGCGGCGCGCAATTCTTCCAGGGCGGGAAACAGCTCGCGGCGTGCGGCGAGCACGGCGCTCAGGTGAATCGCACTCGGAATGCAGTCATTGCTGCTCTGGCACATGTTGACGTGATCGTTGGCATGCACCGCACGACCCAGCGCCGCGGCGGCGAGATGCGCGACCACCTCGTTCATGTTCATGTTGGAGCTGGTGCCGCTGCCGGTCTGGTAGACGTCGAGCGGAAACTGCGCAGGGTGCGCGCCACGCGCCACCGCCAGGGCTGAATCGGCGATGGCCGCCGCCATGTCCTTCGGTATCAGGCCGAGTCGCGTATTGGCGCGCGCCGCGGCAGCCTTGATGAGCGCCAGCGCCGCGATGAAGTCCACGTGCAGCTGCGTGCCGCTCAACTGGAAATTGCGACGCGCGCGTTCGGTCTGCGCGCCCCACAACGCACCTGCCGGGACCTCGATGTCTCCGAAGCTGTCGTGCTCCATGCGGCCATGCGGGGAATTTGGCGGGTCCTGCGATATCATGCGCGGCCAGTTTAGCACCCGTCTTCGAGGCATCCTTTTCATGGATCCAGCAGCACTTTCCGCGCTTTCACCGGTCGATGGCCGCTATCGCAAGGCTGCCGACGGGCTGCGCGCCGTATTGTCGGAAAGCGGCCTGATCCGCGAGCGAATCCGCATCGAAGCCGCCTGGCTGCTGATGCTGGCTGAATCTGTCCCGCAACTGCTGGCCAAACCGCTGGCCGAACCCGTCAAACAGCTCGCGGCGAGCCTGGCGCTCGAACCCGGTGATGATGCTCCCGCGGCGGTCAAGGCCATCGAAACGCGCATCAATCACGACGTGAAGGCCGTGGAATACTTCGTACGCGAGAAGCTCACGCAAAGTGGCGCCACACCGGCCACGCTCGAGCTGGTGCACTTCGGCTGTACTTCCGAGGACATCAACAATCTCGCTTACGCGCGCATGCTGCGCGCCGCGCGTACGCTGCTGTCGGGCGAACTCGAGAAACTCATCGAACGTCTGCGCGGCTTTGCGCATGAACACGCCGCGTTGCCGATGCTGTCGCGCACGCACGGCCAGACCGCGAGCCCGACCACGCTCGGCAAGGAATTCGCCAACGTGGTCGCGCGACTGCGCCGGGCCCGCACGCGCCTCGACAAGGTCGAAATCCTCGCCAAGTGGAATGGCGCCGTCGGCAACTACAACGCACACGTCGCGGCGCTGCCCAGGGTCGACTGGCCCGGGGTGAGTCGCAAGTTCATCGAGTCCCAGGGCTTCTCGTGGAATGAATACTCCACGCAGATCGAGCCACACGACTGGATCGGCGAGTTCTGCGACGCTCTCGCGGCGATCAACACCATCCTGGTGGATTTCGCGCGCGATACCTGGGGCTACATCTCGCTCGGATACCTGCGGCAGCGCGCGGTGGCCGGCGAAGTCGGCTCGTCGACCATGCCTCACAAGGTCAATCCGATCGATTTCGAAAATGCCGAAGGCAATCTCGGCATCGCCAATGCGCTGCTGCACCATTTCGCGAGCAAGCTTCCGATTTCACGCTGGCAGCGCGACCTCACCGATTCGACGGTGCTGCGCAACATAGGCGTGGCATTCGCCCACAGCCTGATCGCCTGGAACGCACTGCAGCGTGGCCTCGGCAAGATCGCCGCCGACGCGTCGGTGATCGCCGCAGATATCGACGCTGCCCACGAAGTGCTAGGCGAGGCGCTGCAGACGGCGCTGCGCGCCGCGGGAGTCCCCAATGGCTACGAATTACTCAAGGACTTCACGCGCGGCGCGGAAGTCGATGCGGCAAGCCTCGCCGCATTCATCGACAAACTACCGCTGCCACCAGCCGACCGGGCGCGACTCAAATCGCTGACACCGGCCGGGTACACCGGCCTCGCCGCAGACATGGCGCGGTCAATCTGAATTTCGGGTCGTTGACTCCGGTTTCCCCTGATGCACTGCAAGGTGGGGCGGACGTAAAGTGCGACCCACCACACGCTTTTCGGGAGTACCGACATATACCCGATGAAAGCGTGACGCATTTGGCACTGCCCTGGGGGAAGGACCCCTAGGCTTTCACGGGCTCAGGTCGCAATCTGGCTGTCCAAGAGTCCGGGGAGTTGTCGTCACACATGACGGCCGGGGAATTCGATTTCAACTCGCTCACGCGAGCGCAATCGGCGCCAGGCACTGACGTGCCCGCGCTGCCGGCGCGCGCCGAGAATCACGTGCGCGTCATCAGCTCGCTGGAGGAGATGCGCGCCGCCGTCGATGCCGTGGCCGCCAGTGCCCAGCGACTCATGTCTATCTACACTCCCGACCTCGAACCCGATCTCTACGACCAGAACGGTTTCCTCGAGATCGTCAAACGCTTCGTGCTGGCGCGACGTTTTGCCAAGGTGCGCGTGTTGTTGTCGGACTCCGGCCACCTGCTGCGTGACAACAACCGTTTCATCGCCATGGGCCGTCGCCTGACCAGCTGCATCGACATTCGTCCGGCCGTGGGTGGCACCAAGCAGCGCGCCTGCGGTTACCTGATTGCCGACGATCGCGCCATCGTCTACCGCGTGCACTCCGATCGCTGGGACGGCGTTGCCGATCTCAACAATCCGCCGGTCGCCCGCCAGTACCTCGACGAGTTCGACGAGATCTGGCACGGCAGCGCAGCCGACGAGCTGTCGCGGCACAGCGGCCGATAGACCCACCCGCCAGCAAATGGCCTGGAAGCCTGATGTCACCGTCGCCGCAGTCGTGATGCGCGACGGCAGATTCCTCGTGGTCGAAGAACGCATCGGCGGCCGACTGCTCTTCAATCAGCCCGCCGGGCACGTCGAAGACCACGAGACGTTACTCGCGGCCGTGATCCGCGAGACGCGCGAGGAAACGGCGTGGCGTTTCGAGCCGCGCGCACTCGTCGGCACGTACCTCTGGCGCAATCCCGTCAACGAACACAGCTTCCTGCGCTTCACCTTTTGTGGTGATGTCGACGATCACCGTCCCGCTCAGCCGCTCGACAAGGGCATCGTGCGCGCGTTGTGGCTGTCGCGGGACGAATTGCTGACGCATTCCTCACGCCTGCGCTCACCGCTGGTCATGCGTTGCATCGACGACTACCTGCTCGGCAAACAGCAGCCTCTGGACTCGGTGGCCTGCCTGGACCTCGAGTCGGCCGTTCGTGTCCCTTCGGTGGTAAATCTCTAGAGGTCCGGCTGCCCGCAATCCCGGCAGCGTACAATTCGCGCCGTGACAATCCTGGAAAAAACTGGCCGCGAACGCATCGTGGTCGGCATGTCCGGCGGCGTGGACTCCGCCGTGGCTGCGTTGTTGCTCACGCGCGCCGGCTTCGAAGTCCACGGGCTCTACATGAGCAACTGGGAGGATGATGATGACTACTGCACGGGCGCGCAGGATTTCCAGGACGCGCGTGCCACCACCAGTGAGCTCGGCATTCCGCTGCACCGGGTGAGTTTTGCCGAACAGTATCGCGCACGCGTGTTCGATTATTTCCTCACCGAGTATCGCGCGGGGCGCACGCCCAATCCCGACGTGTTGTGTAATCGCGAGATCAAGTTCGGCGTGTGTCTCGACTATGCAGCGCGCCTCGGTGCGCGCCGCTTCGCCACCGGCCACTATGCACGCCTGGAGCCCGGCCCGACGGGCCCGGTGCTCATGAAAGCGCGCGACGCAGACAAGGATCAGTCCTACTTTCTGCACGGCGTCGACCGCCGACACTTCGAACAGGTGATGTTTCCACTCGGCGAGCTCACCAAGCAGCAGGTACGCGCGCTGGCGCGCGAAGCAGGACTGCCCGTGTTCGACAAGCCGGACAGCACCGGTATCTGTTTCATCGGTGAACGTCCGTTCCGGGAATTCCTCGCGCGCTACATTCCCACCACGCCGGGCAACATCGTCGACGAGCACGGGACGGTCGTCGGCCGGCACCGTGGCCTCGCCTTCTACACGCTGGGGCAACGCGGCGGCCTGGAGATCGGCGGCCGTGCCGGCGCGCGCGAAGACGCCTGGTATGTCGCGTCAAAAAATCTCGAACGCAACGAACTCACCGCGGTCCAGGGACATGACCATCCCCTGCTCGTGAGTTGTGCGCTGGCGACGGGGCCATGCAACTGGCTGGTGCAGCCGCAAGTGCCGGAGTTCGCATCGCAGATCAAGGTGCGTTACCGCCAGCCCGACCAGGCCTGCCACGCAACCATGCGCGCCGATGGCGCGCTCGCACGTGCGCTTCGATCAGCCACAGCGCGCGGTTACGCCGGGGCAATTTGCGGTTCTGTATGACGGCGAACGCTGCCTGGGCGGTGGCGTGATCGAAGGCACGACGCCGCCGTAGGTCGACACGCAGTCGACACGCCGGCATGACCTGCGCAACGCCTCGCTGGGGTAGAATGCGCGCCTTTCCCCGAGCCCGTCTTACAACAGGAGTTGGTTTCATGACCGGCAGTTCCACGTATCGTTCCACCCTGACCGTTGGCAATCGCAGCTATGACTACTGGAGTTTCGCTGCACTGCCCGCCGACCGGGTCGCGCGGCTGCCGTATTCACTCAAGATCCTGCTCGAGAACCTGCTGCGATACGAAGACGGCGTAAACGTCACCGCGGCCGACATCGAGGCGGTGCTCAACTGGGACGCCAAGGCCACGCCTTCGTACGAAATCGATTTCACGCCCGCGCGCGTGATCATGCAGGACTTCACCGGCGTGCCCTGCGTGGTGGATCTCGCCGCGATGCGCGAAGCCGTGCAGAAACTCGGCGGCGACCCGCAACAGATCAATCCGCTGAATCCCGCCGAACTGGTCATCGACCACTCGGTGCAGGTCGATGACTACGGCCGCGCGAGTTCTCTGGCGACCAACAACAAGATCGAGTTCGAGCGCAATGGCGAGCGTTACGCGTTCCTGCGCTGGGGCCAGACCGCCTTCGACAATTTCAGCGTGGTGCCGCCCAACACCGGCATCGTTCACCAGGTGAACCTCGAATATCTCGCCCGCGTGGTGTTCCACAAGAAGAGTGGCGACAAGACACTGGCATATCCCGACACCGTGGTCGGCACCGATTCGCACACCACGATGATCAACGGCCTCGGCGTGCTCGGCTGGGGCGTCGGTGGCATCGAAGCCGAAGCCGCGATGCTGGGCCAGCCCGTGACCATGCTCATTCCGCAGGTCATCGGCTTCAAGATGACGGGCTCGATGAAGCCTGGCTGCACCGCCACCGACCTCGTGCTCACGGTCACCGAGATGTTGCGCAAGAAAGGCGTGGTCGACAAATTCGTGGAGTTCTTCGGCGATGGTCTCGCGAACCTGCCGCTCGCCGATCGCGCCACCATCGCCAACATGGCGCCGGAATACGGCAGCACCTGCGGCATCTTTCCCATCGACGAGGAGACACTGCGTTATCTCGAGCTCTCCGGCCGCGCGCCCGAGCAGATCGCGCTGGTCCAGGCGTACGCGAAGGCGCAGGGCATGTGGCGCGTGAATGGCGCCAAACCCGCCGACTACACGGACGTGCTCGAACTGGATCTGGCCACCGTCGAGCCCAGCCTCGCCGGACCCAAGCGCCCGCAGGATCGCGTGCCGCTGTCGAAGGCGAAAGCGGTTTACCAGGCGGCGCTCAAGACGATGGCCGACGAGCGCAAGAAGAAATTCCCGGATGCCACCGGCTGCGCGGAAATCGTGCTCGATGGCAAGCAGGAGGAAATCCGCGACGGCGCGGTAACCATTGCCGCGATCACCAGCTGCACCAACACGTCGAATCCTTACGTGCTCATGGCGGCGGGCCTGCTGGCGCGCAATGCCGCGAAGCTCGGTCTCAAGGCCAAGCCCTGGGTGAAAACCAGTCTCGCGCCCGGTTCGCGCGTGGTCACCGACTACCTGGCGAAGGCCGGGTTGTTGGTTCACCTGGAATCCATCGGCTTCAACGTCGTCGGCTACGGCTGCACTACCTGCATCGGCAATTCGGGGCCGCTGCGGCCCGAGATTTCCGCCGGCATCAAGGCCGGCGACATCGTCGCGACCTCCGTGCTCTCGGGCAATCGCAACTTCGAAGGCCGAGTGCATCCGGAAATCAAGATGAACTTCCTCGCGTCGCCGCCGCTGGTGGTCGCGTATGCACTCGCCGGCACGATGAATGTCGACCTGCAGAGCGAGGTGCTGGGCACCGCACCGGACGGCAAGCCCGTGCTGCTCGCGAACATCTGGCCCTCGGACAAGGAAGTCGCAGACGCGGTGCGCACCTCGCTCGACTCGGGCATGTTCAAGAAGAGTTACGGCAGCGTGTTCACCGGCGACGCGAACTGGTCGTCGATCAAGGTGCCTTTGGGCAAGATCTATGCATGGGAGGAGAAGTCCACCTACGTGCGCAATCCGCCCTACTTCGACGGCATGACCATGACGCCGAAGCCGGTCACCGACGTCACCGCGGCGCGCTGCCTGGCGCTGCTCGGCGATTCGGTCACCACCGATCACATCTCGCCCGCCGGTGACATCGCCAAGACCAGTCCGGCCGCGAAATACCTGGTGTCGCAGGGCGTGCAGCCGGTGGACTTCAATTCCTACGGTGCGCGCCGCGGCAATCACGAAATCATGATGCGCGGCACCTTCGCGAACATCCGCCTGCGCAACCTGCTGGCGCCGGGCACCGAGGGTGGCGTGACGGTTCACGTCCCGAGCGGCGAGCAGATGTCCATCTTCGATGCGGCCATGCGTTACAAGCAGGAAGGCACCCCGCTGGTGATCCTCGCCGGCAAGGAGTACGGCACCGGTTCGTCGCGCGACTGGGCCGCCAAGGGCACCATGTTGTTAGGCGTGCGCGCCGTGATCGCGGAGAGCTTCGAGCGCATCCACCGCTCGAATCTCATCGGCATGGGCGTGTTGCCGCTGATGTTCCCGTCGGGCATGACCGCCGCTCTGCTGGGGCTCACCGGCAAGGAAGTGTTCGAGATCACCGGCCTGAACAACGCCGAAGCGAAGACCGTGAAGGTGGTGGCCACGCCGCCCAGGGGCTCGCCGGTCAGCTTCGAGGCCCGGGTACGCATCGATACGCCGAAGGAACGCGACTACTACCGCCACGGCGGCATCCTGCAATACGTGTTGCGCCAACTCGCGAGCAAGGCCGCGTAGGACGTTTCTCATTCAACCATCTGGTTGACTAACGTTTCGGCCTGGCGTACATTCAACCACATGGTTGAATTAAGCAGCGCGCGGCTCGACCGCGTCTTTCATGCCCTGTCCGATGCCACGCGCCGCGACATGTTGCGCCGGCTGGCCGCCGGCGAGCACACGGTGAGCGAGCTTGCCGAGCCGTTTCACATGTCGCTGGCCGCGGCCTCCAAGCACATCCGCACCCTCGAAGACGCCGGGCTGATTCATCGCACGGTGCAGGGTCGCACCCACCGCTGCCGCATCGAAGCCGGCCCGCTGGCCGGTATCGGCCGCTGGCTGCGCCGCTATGAAAGGTTCTGGACCGCAAGGCTCGACGAACTCGAGCGCGCCCTCAAGGAGTAACTCATGAACGAATACGCGACCCGCATCGCGCCCGACGCCATTCGCCTCGAGCGGCTGCTGCCCGGCCCCATCGAACGTCTCTGGGCTTTTCTCACCGAATCTGACAAACGCGCGCAGTGGCTGGCCGCGGGCAATATGGAGCTGCGCGCCGGTGGCAAGGTCGAGCTGCTGTTCGCACACGAGAAGATTTCACCCGAACCCACACCCGCCAGGTACCAGGACATGCCCATGACCTTCACCGGCACGGTGGTGCGCTGCGAACCCCCACGCCTGTTGCAGTTCACATGGATGGAAAGCCTGGCGGACAATTCCGAAGTCACCTGGGAACTCGCCGAGCGCGGCCAGCAGGTGCTTTTCACGATCACCCACCGCAAGGTGCCGGATCGCGCCACATTGCTCAGCGTCTCCGGCGGATGGGACGTGCATGTCGGCATTCTCGAGGACGTGCTGAGCCAACGAGCGCCGCGCGGATTCTGGAGTTCGCATGAAAAGCTTGAGCGGGAATACGCCGCGCGCTTCCCGGAATAGCTGATTCCCTTCTGAACCAGCGTCACGCGCGCCTCCAAAGGTGCTCACGGCGCGGTGGCGCGTGTGACTTTCCGCTGATCTGGCGCCGCCAACTCGTTGATTGCAGGGCATCCTTCTCCCTCGCGAGACTTTCAGCATTCCTTTGGAAAGCCTTTGGGGATCCCTCAGGCTTTCGCCTGCGGCTTCGCGGAATGTCGCTCTCAGCCGGCCATGTGACCCGGCGTTCCAACAAACCATCTGAAGGAGAGCGACATGAACTCATCTGTGACTTTTCGTTGCGCGGCGACTGTGATTGCTGCGCTCGTTTCCGGCTCGGTGCTGGCGGCCGACCCCTCCAAGACCGTGAGCTACGCGGACCTCAACGTGAACAACTCGGCCGGCGTCGAGGCGCTGTACAAGCGCATCAAGAAGGCGGCGTACGAGGTGTGCCAGATCCCCACCGGCACTCACCAGATCAGGATCGAATCGGAGCTCAAGGCCTGCAAGGTGGACGCGGTCGATCGCGCGATCCAGCAGGCCAACCTGTCGACGCTGACCGCCCTGCACCAGTCGAAGACTGGCCGCAACGTGGACCCTGGCAAGTACGCCGACCAGCGCTGAGGAGAACGGCATGGACGCCGTCACGGATGGGGGAAATGGGGCCGGGCCCCATTTCCCCTACCCCTATTCAGCATCCGCCGCCTGCTTGCGGATGCGCCCGACGCTCGACCAGTCGACGCGCCGCGTGGTGGTCATGAGAATGGCGAGCACGCCGAACAGCAACAACGCACCCATGAGCAGCGAGTAATCCTCGGACCGCAAGATCCAGTACAGCAACGCGTACAGGGTCGCGAGTCCTGCGCCCGCCCCCAGCGCCAGCGGCAAACTCCTCAGTACACCGCTCAGGTACACGGTGATCAGGGCCACCAGCCCGCCCGCCGAGATCGCGTAGGCGATGTCGAACGCCAGGTGCTCGGACAGCGCCAGCAACAGTAGATAGAACAACGCCAGCGCCAGGCCCACCATCAGGTACTGCATGGCGTGAATGGCGCTGCCGCTGAGGTGTTCCCACAGGAAAAAGGCCAGGAAGGTGATGGCAATGAGCAGGATGGCGTAGTGCACGGCACGATAGTTGCGCTGGTACACATCCACGGGCTCGTAGAAAGTGACACCCACGCCGCTCGACCCGAAGGCCGCCTGGGCCGGCAGGTCTGCCACGCACGTGCGTGTCGTACCAGCTCTGGCCGAAATTGCGGTTGATCTCGAGCACCGACCAGCGCGCGCTGAAGCCGTCGTCGCTGATTTCCGGCTCGAGCGGTGCGGGGGCACCCTCGAACTTGGGATGTGGCCACGTGGACTTGATGGCGATGGATGCCTTGCGCGCCAGCGGCAGGAAAGTCAGCTGGCTGCTGCCCGCCAGCGTGAGTTTCATGCGGAATTCGAAGCCGGCAGCTTCGCGCAGCGACTTCAGTGGCACCGCAGTGGAAATGCCCGCGGAACCTGCGTACGCGTCGGCGGACATCTGGGCGTTCTCGCCGCCCACCAGCAGGTCATCGACCGCGCGCAGCGCCCGCGACTCGGAATTGAGCACCAGCAGCCTCGCCTCGGACCACTTCACCTCGCGCCCCTCCTTGGGCTGCAGCAGGTGGGCGAAGTCGCGATTCAGGAAGGAACCGTCGATGGCCACTTTGGCGAGGTACACCGGCGTGCGGTATAGCCCGACGTTGCGGTAATCAGGCTCCGCGCTGGCATTCACATTGAGGATGTCGGGCAGGACGTAGAGCACATTGCGCTGAATTTCCGTGCGCGTGGTTTCGCGTCCCGCGACGCTCTGTTCGACCACGACATGCGTGGTTTCGACCGGAATCGCCAGCAACACGCCGGCCGTGGTCTGCGCGCCGCCCCAGGATGCCGCCACGCGCTCCGCGGCCGCCTGGCGCATGTTTACGCGTTCGCCGACCAGGCTTTCCACGTTGGCGATCGGCACCAGTAGCAAGACGATCAAGGCACCGATCACCAGTGTCTTGCCCAGCAGCGGCGGAATGAACCTGCGGAACTCCGGCATTTTTGTCTCCCGTTGATGTCGAACTACCCGGAGTGTGTCGGGCCAAAGTGGCAAGGCGCCCGTCGCAATTGTGGCGAAAGGTGGCAGCGACTAAGATCGCGACCCTCATGGCCATCGCCGTATTCGATCTGGACGGCACGATCACCCGTCGTGACACGCTGTTCCCGCTGGTGCTGCGCTACCTCGCCAGCCGTCCGTGGCAGCTGTTGCGTTTATTGCGCGTCATTCCGGGCTTGCTGCGTTTCGCGTTTGATCGTGATCGGGGAATTCTCAAGCAGGCGCTGCTGCGCGCGACCATGCGCGGTACCACCCGCGACGAGATCACGAAGCTGTCGCAGGATTTTGTGCGCGACAAGATCGCGCAGGGCAGTTTTCGTGATGCACTCGTGGCCATTCGCCGGCATCGCGATGGCGGTCACTACCTGGTGCTGATGTCGGCGAGCGTCGACTTCTACGTGCCGGAGTTCGGCCGGCAACTCGGTTTCGATCACGTCATCTCGACCGAGGTGCGCTGGGACGGGGAGCGACTCGATGGAACGCTCACCAGTCCCAATCGCCGTGGCCAGGAGAAGGTACGTTGCCTGCGCGAGCTGCTCGATGCGCGCACTGACACGGAGAGTTTTGCCTATGGCAACACTGCCTCCGACCTCCCCCACATGCGGCTGGTCAGGCATGCCCAGCTCGTCAACGGCAGCCTCGGCGCGCGGCGCCTGGCGGCCAAGTACGGTATTGCCTGCGTAGACTGGAGCTAGATCGCCGCGCCAGTCGAAGCGTGATCCGCATCACACTTATCACGCCGCAAAGCGTTGCGCGCGGCGCGGCGCGGGCGCCGCATCCGACGCCTATCACACAGGTTTTCCCCGGGCACCACTACGATGCGGTCTGCAGTCGTCCGTAATCGTCCACCATGGCAGAAATGCGGGGAAAATTCAGGGTGTCCAGCGCCTGCTCGCGCGCCGCATGGATCGCGCTGTGCACCCTCTGCGCACCACCCGCCTTCGCCACTCCACCGCTCGCCGTACAACGCTACAGCCTCGAAGAAGGACTTTCGCAACAGGCCGTCAACGCCATCACGCAGGACGCGGACGGCTTCATGTGGTTCGGCACCGAGGACGGCCTCAATCGTTTCGACGGCTACGAATTCCGGCAGCTGCGCCATGATCGCGCCAACGATCGCTCGCTGCCCAACGGCTGGATCTCCTCGCTGGTAGCCAGCGACGACGGTCTGTGGATCGCGACCGATGGCGGTGGCGTGTTCTTCCGCAGCGCGCAGACCGGCAAGCTCTCGTCGCCGGAAGCCTTGCGCAAGGCGGCCGACCTGCAGCGCGTGCGCGCGCTGGCGCGCGACAGCCTGGGGCACATCTGGATCGCCTCGCGCGAGGCCGGCGTCGCCATCTTCGATCCGCGCAGCGGCGAACTGCAACGCCTGCGGCACTCGCCAACCGAGCCGCACTCGCTGTCCGACAACTCCACTTTCAGCGTCCTGTCACTGCGCGGCGGCGACAAGCTGGTCGGCGGCGCCACCGGTCTCGACCGGATTTCGGCCGCCAATCACGCCATCACGCGCATCGCACTGCCTGCTGCACTCGCACCCGCTGGACGGGCACTGCGCGTGCGCGCACTGGCCGAGTCCGCCGACGGCACTGTCTGGGTCGGCACCGACAATGGTCTCGGTCGTTTCGATCCGCGCAAGCAACGCTGGCGCGTGTATCGCAACAACGGTTCGAAGAATGCGGTGTTGCCCGACAACCGCGTGCAGACGCTGCTCATCGACAGCCAGGGTCGGCTGTGGGTGGGCCTGATCGCGGGTCTCGCCTGGTTCGACAGCGCGACGGAGTCCTTCTCGGCCTTTCATCGTGATTTGGTCGATTCACGTTCATTGCCCGACGACTACATCGTGTCCCTGTTCGAGGACCGCGGCGGCTCGCTGTGGATCGGCACCAAGACCGGCGGACTCGCGAAGTGGAATCCGCGCACCTGGTCATTCGGCCACACCCCCGCGAGCAGCGCGGAAGGCTTCACCGATCGCAACATCACCTCGTTCGCCGAAGACAAGCTCGGTCGACTGTGGATCGGTACCTTCGGCAGTGGCATCAACCTGCTGAATCGCAGCACCTCGAAGGTCACCGCGGTACGGCATGCGGTTGGCAGGCGCGGGTCGCTCAGCGACGACCGTGTCATGGCCATGCTCGAAGCCAGTGACGGCGCCGTCTGGGTAGGCACCATGGGCGGTGGCCTGAATCGCGTCGATCCGAAATCCCTCAGGGCGGAAGTGTTCCTGCACGATCCGGCGGTCCCGAGCACGCTCGCCGCGAGTGGCGTGATGAGCCTGCTCGAGGTCGACAGCCAGGTCTGGGTGGGCACCTTCGGCGGTGGCGTTTCCCGCTTCGACCCCCGTAACCGGCGCTTCGACAACCTGCGGCCCGGACCCGAGGACGGCCTGCACCTGTCGAGCGGACGTGTCACGGCGCTGGCGCGCGATCGCACCGGCCACGTCTGGATCGGCACCGATGGCGGCGGCCTCAACGTCTGGGACGTGAAGTCGCGACGCCTGTACTACTACAAGCGCGACGCCAAACAACTCGACTCGCTGAGCGCCGACACTATCTACTCGATCCTGGTGGACGACACCGGCAGCGTGTGGATCGGCACGCGCGGCGGCGGCCTCGACCGCGTGATCAACCCTTCAGAAGCCCCGGCGCAGCTGCGCTTCACCAACATCTCCGAGGCGCAGGGCCTGCCGAACAACACCATCTATGGCCTGCGCGCCGATGGCATGGGCAACATCTGGGTGAGCACCAATTTCGGCCTGGCGCGTATCGACCCGCGCAGGCTCGATGCCGAACGCCCGGTGATCCAGCGCTTCCACCGGCTGCACGGCCTGCAGGGGGAGGAATTCAACTTCGGCGCGCACTATCGCGACCGCAGCGGCAAGTTGTTCTTCGGCGGCGCCGCCGGGTTCAACGCCTTCTATCCGGAAGTGCTCGAATTCAATGAACGGCCGCCGCGGGTCATGCTCACACAATTCCTCAAGCTCAACGAACCCGGCGCGCCCGGGGTGCCCGAGGAGCGCATCGACCGGGTGTCGCTGAGCCACAAGGAAGACGTGATCACGCTGAAGTTCGCGGCGCTGGACTTCGCGGATCCGCGTGCCAACCGCTACGAATACAAGCTCGACGGCTTCGACAATGCCTGGGTGCGTGCCGACGAGCGTCGCGCGGCGACCTATACCAACCTGCCCGGCGGGCGCTACGTGTTCCGGGTACGCGCCACCAACAGCGACGGCGTGTGGAGCACGAAAAACCTCGCGCTGCCCATCGACGTCGCGCCTTCTCCGTGGCTGTCCCCATGGGCCTATTTCGCGTACTGCACGGCGGTCCTGTGCATGCTGCTCGCCGTCTGGTACGCGCAGCAGCGACGTATCGCCCGCGCGGCGACCCATCGGCTCGAGCTGGAACAGCAGGTCAGCGATCGAACCTACGAGCTGGCGCAGCGCAACCGCGAACTGCAGGACGCGAACCGTCGCCTCGAGATGGCCACCTTCACCGATACGCTCACCGGTCTCGCCAACCGCCGCTACCTGGTGCACCACTTCCCGCAAATGCTGGCGCAACACAACGCAAGCCAGGGCCTGGCGATCATGATCATCGACCTCGACGCCCTGAAGCCGATCAACGACGAGCACGGGCACGCCGCGGGCGACGAGCTCATCATCGAAGTCGCGCGTACCCTGCGCCAGGCCATCCGGCCGGATGACGTGCTGGTGCGCTGGGGCGGCGACGAATTCGTGGTCGTGGCGCAGGCACAGCACGTCGAGCACGCCACCATGCTGGCGGAGCGCATGCGGGAACGGGTGGCAAAGATGAAATGTTCGCTGCCGCGCGGCGTGGTGGTGCGCACCAGCTGCTCGATCGGCCTCACCCGCCTGCCCTTCGTTCCCGGAGACCCGGGCGTGGTGAGCTGGGAACACGCCATCAAGATCGCCGACCTGGCGTTGTATCGCGCCAAGCGCCGCCGTAATGCCTGGCGCGGCTGGTTCGGCACGGAATCGGTGGCATCGATGCCCTCGGTCATCGCGGCGGTCGAATCGAACGTCGATGGCCTGATCGCCGGCGGCATCATCACCGAACAATCATCCACACTCGGCAGCGACGACACCGTCAACACGTTGCGCGTACTGCGCGAAGTGCGTTAGGTAAACCACCATGGATACGGAGATTCGCGAGGCACATTGCCCGCTCACTCCCCGATCTCGCCATGATCGTGCGACGCGATGGTGTCATCCTTTCCTGCGTCGGCGGCAACGCCGTGCGCGGACTCAACAGCGGCGATGAAGAGATTCCCGGTCGCGCGGTGCAGGACCTCTGGCCGCCGTCGATCGCCACGCACGTGCTGCAGACCGTGCGCCGTATCCTCAAGACCCGCAAACCGGCCCAGCATCGCTACCAGGAAGGCGATCTCAATCTCGAGCTGCGCTTCCAGGTGCAGGGCTTCGATCGCGCACTGGTGGTGTGCCGCGATCTCGGCGCCGGCGTCACGTCCAACGACTCCGGCCTCTACGAAAAGGGCGGCGGGCTGATGCTGCCGCACCGCGACGCCTTCGAGAAATCGCTGCGCATGGCGCTCGACATGGCGGCGTTGCGCGAGGACTCCGTGGGCCTGGCACTGATCCACATCGGCGGCTACGTCACCTATCAGCGGGTTTTCGATTCGGCGCTGGCCAATCGCCTGGTGGACGCGGCGGCGCGCGTGATTCTGGAGAATCTCGCCGAGACGCGCAGCAACCTGCCGCGCCTGGCGCGCGTGTCGGACGACGTCATCGGCGTGGTGTTCACGGAAATCCGCTCGCGTGCCGACGCCGACCAGGCCATGGAGACCCTGATCAAGGCTCTGCGCCACCCGGTGGATCTGGACGGACAGATCTTCCAGCTCGCGCCGCAGGCGGGCGTGACGCTGTCCGGCACGGACGGCGCGCGTGCCTCGGAGCTGATCGATCGCGCCCTCACCACGCTCGACGCCGGCCGGCGCCAGGGCGCGGACCGCCCCGTCACCTTCTACTCGGACACGCTGCGTCTCGCCTCGCTCACGCGCCTCGACTGGCAGGAGGAGCTCACGCAGGCCATCACCAAAGAGGAGCTCGAGCTTCACTACCAGCCGCGCCTGACGCTCGCAACCCGCGAGATCGTGGCGGTCGAGGCTTTTCTTCGCTGGCCGCACAAGATCCGCGGCCTGGTGCCCACATCCGAATTCCTGCCCATTGCGGAAATTTCCGGGCTTTCCGTGAAGCTCGGTCGCTGGGTGCTGCGACGCGCGTGCCGCGATCTCGCGACGCTCGCGCAGCGCGGTTATCCGGCGTTGCGCGTATCGGTGAATGTCAGCCGGCAGTATCTTTCGGCGGAGAGTCTCGCCGAAGACGTCACCAGCGCGGCGCGTGAGGCCGGCATCGAACCCTCGCAGCTGGATCTGGAAATCACCGAGCAGATGCTGTCCACCAGTCGCGGTGGCCTCGCCGCCTTGCACCAGCTGCGCGGCCAGGGCGTGCGCGTGCTGATCGACGACTTCGGCACCGGCTACGTGTCGCTCGGACGCCTGCGCAACAGTCCGCTCGACGGCATCATGATCGACCGTTCCTTCGTCGAGGAAATCGGCCACGATCACGAGGCCCGCGCCGTGTGCCGCGCCGCCATTGCGCTCGGTCACGCCTTCGGCTTGCGCATCGTCGCCGAGGGCATCGAGACCGAAGCCCAGGCGCAGTTCCTGATCACCGAGCAATGCCACGAGGGACAGGGACATCTGTTCGCGGCGGCGACGCCTTTCGCCAATCTGGTCGAAAACATCCTGCCCACGGGAAAAGCCGCACCCGCTTCTGTCACCCGGCACGCGGCGGGTTGACATAGCGTCTGAATCGGTGACATAGCTCACGATTTAACGGGCCCTTATTAGACGCCCGTCACATTTCTTCCGAGATTCACGTCACACACGCACGCTCGGAAATTGCCGCTCCGACCTGTAATGGGGGCCGTTCGCGACAGCGGACTTAGGCCACCACCGAGGGCGATTTCCGATGAAGCTGACTGTCCGTGAGGTCGCCGTTCGAGTCCTGGGAACGGCTATTTCGGTGATGCTCGTGTCGTGTTCTACCGCGACTTCGAGCCGTCCCGAAACCGCTGCCGTTGCGGCGGACCCTGCGCAGAGCTACATCGTCGAAGCCCACAGCACGGATGCAGCGGCCAAGGCAGTGACCAACGCCGGCGGTGAAGTCAATTCCCGCCTCAACATCATCGACGCCGTGGAGGCGAAGCTGACGGACGCGCAGCATGCGCGTGTGCTCGCCGCGACGGGCGTCAAGCAGGTCACGCCCAACGTGCAGGTCAGCACGCAGGCCGCCGCCAACGTGCGCGACAATTTCGAGACCGGTTCCTTCGCCAACAACGACGGCACGCACCGCTGGTACGGCGACTGGGTCGAACAATACGATGACAGCAATCCACACGGCGGCAAGGTCACGATCGGCTGGAACGATCGCGGCGGCAGGCGCCTCATCGTGTCGAGCAACGGCGCCATCTACCGCCGCGCCGCGACGCCCGCGACCTCGGCCACGGTGACGCTCAAGTTCAGGTACTCACGCGCCGGCCTCGATTACGGCGACTACGTTTCGGTGCAGGCCAGCGGCAATGGTGGCGCGACCTGGACGGAGCTCGGTCGCCTGAATGGGCCGGCCAACGACGCGAGCTTCATCAATCAGTCGTACAACCTCACCAATTACCGCGGCCGCGATACGGCGATTCGCTTCGTTGGCCACATGGGCGGCACGTTCGGCCAGGACAACGTCGACTTCGACGACGTCGAGATCACCTATACCACCACGTTTAGAGAAGGCGATCCGTTCCCGGTCGACGTGAACGCACACGACCTTCACAAGGCCGGCATCAAGGGTGGTGGCGTCGGCGTTGCGGTCATCGACACCGGCTTCTGGAAGCTCGACTCGCTCGACGAGGATTCCCTGGGCAATGGTCGCGTCGATGCGCAGTTCGATGCAGTACGCAACATGCTCGACACGCAGTATTCGTCCAGGTCCACCGATACCAACGGTCACGGCACGCATGTCACCAGCCTGATCGCCAGTAGCCGCAAGGACTCGAGCGGCCGCTTTTTCGGCGTGGCGCCGGATGTGCGCCTGGTTTCGGTGAAGGCGTTCGGCGACGACGGTGTCAGCAGCTATGCCACGGTGATCCGCGGCATCGACTGGGTGCTCACCAATCGCTGGCAATACAACATTCGAGTCTTGAATTTGTCGCTAGGGGCCCCGGCGCGTTCGCGCTATTGGGATGATCCGCTCAATAAAGCCGTGATGCGCGCGTGGCAATCCGGCATCGTCGTCATCGTGTCAGCGGGCAATAGCGGACCGCTGCCGCAGACCGTGGGTGTACCGGGCAACGTGCCCTATGTCATCACGGTCGGCGCGATGACGGACAATTTCAGTACCATGGAACATGACGACCGGCTTGCCTCGTTTTCCTCGACCGGTCCCACTTTCGAAGGCTTCGTGAAGCCCGACCTCGTGGCGCCGGGCGGCCACGTGTGGGGATTCATGGCGACCTACCAAAAGATCGCGGTGGACCATCCCATCTACATGAACAACGGCGACTTCTTCACCATGTCCGGCACCTCTCAGGCCGCGGCGGCGGTGTCCGGCGTCGCTGCGCTGGTCATCAGCACCAACCGCAACCTCACGCCCGACCAGGTCAAGTGCCGCATCATGTCGAGCGGCAAACCGGCGATAGACCAGTATGGCGAGCTTGCCTACAGCGTACTGCAACAGGGCGCCGGCCTCGTCGATGCCAAGGCCGCGGTCAGTGGTACCAACGGCATTCTGAACAACAACTGCGCCAACCAGGGCCTGAACATCGCCGCGGACCTCGCCGGCACGCAGCACTTCATGGGCCGCGTGACGCAGCGCAAGGATGGCACCTTCATGGTCGCCGGCCCGAACGGCTACCTCTGGGACCAGGGTTACCTGTGGGATCAGGGTTATCTCTGGGAACAGGGCTACCTGTGGGAACAGGGCTACCTCTGGCAGCAGGGCTACCTGTGGAGCCAGGGACTGAACTACAGCGGTGATATTCCGTGGGTGGACGGTTATCCGTCTCCGATCGGCGCAACAGTCGGAAACGCGTCCTCGATGTCGATCAATTCCTGGGTCGCGCCGGAGTAGTCAGCTCCTGCAGCGGCTCGCGCGCTGCTGACGACATAGACCGGCGCGAACCCGCCACCCGTGGTCCGGAAGTTAGTCGTCTGACCCTGGTACAGGCGCGCTGCCATCAATTGAACCCGCCCGTCGTACGCGTAGCAGCGCACGTCCACCTTGAACGACTGCCTGGCGTCTCCACTGGAGCGCCAGCGTTCGCTCGGTGGCGTCAGCCGCTGCGCCAGATACTCGCCATTCAACAAATTCGCGAACACGCGCCGCGTGAGCTTGTCGCCCCGATACGCACCCCGACTGCCAAAGCCATGACGCGGCTTGAAAAACCAGCCTTTCCGGTCACTCCACCATCCCTGCTCGCCCCCCGTCAGGGCACGAGTGTGCGGAACACTGCGCGACAGCAATGCCACTTGTGCTTCGGTGACTCCCAGTTCACGCAGAATCTGCGCATCGCTCAACAACGTCAGGTTGTGTTTGTCCGCATACAGGGCGTGCGCACGGGGATGCGGAGTCACGACGGCGAGGTCCTGTTCGTACGCCGCGCGCAGAACATAGTTGCCGGGATTCGCCAGATAGAAATCCGTGAGCCGGTTGTATACGAGATCAATCGGCTCACCGCGTGCCAGTAGTCGGCCATCGCGAATCTCGAAGTCCTTTGGATCGACGATGCTGGTGATGATGCCACGCTGGTCGAAGAGCCGTTGGGCCAGCAGGAATTCTGGATACAGATACTGCCCGGCCGGGTCTTCATCCACGATGGCAATGGAACGCAGAGGTTGCTCACCACGTGTCACCGCCCACTCCCGCAGGAACATGGCATACAGCTCGTCTTCGAGCTGGAGCGCCGTCGGAAGCGCGGCGATAAAGTTGTCAGCGACACTGCAACAGGACTGTTGTGCTGCGCGAGCCGCGACGTTCAGGAACGCACCACCCGCGTTGGTGTTGATCTCGATCAGCCTCGGTCCGTCGGGCGAGAGATGGAAATCGAAGCCCATGAACACGCCGGCAGCACGCTTGCCGGCTGTTGCGATTTCGGGCGCTCCCTTCAGCACCAGCTGTTGATACGCGGGCAACTCGATGACGCTTTCGATCGTCGCAACAATGAGTTGCATTTCGCGCGCCTGTACGCGATCCAGAAAGACCGGTGTCGCCGAAAAAAGATGCGGGTGCGTCACCGCGTCGAGATCCAGCCGCCGCCGCAGGGCGGGCATGTCCGTCAGCGTGCAATCGCAGGAGCGATTCAGCTTTTCGGCGAGTGTCTCGCGGGCCACGCTCATGCGGTGGCCTCGCGCTTCGCGAACATCCGCAGTAAAACAACACCGACGACGGCGCCGGCGATCTGTGCACCGATGAATGCGGGCACATCGACGGGTCGAATGCCGGCGAAGGTGTCACTCAGCGATCGGCCGATGGTGATGGCGGGATTGGCAAAGGACGTGGACGCTGTGAACCAGTAGGCCGCGCCAATCCACAGCGACACGCGCCACGCCGCCTCGTTGGCCGATGCGGATCGGAACGCGACGAAAACCAGCCCGGCAGTGGCCACGACTTCTGACAGCCACTGCGAGGCGCCGGTCCGAACATGGGTCGAGGTGTGCACTATCGGAAGCTCGAACATCACATTCGCCAACATGGCACCGGCACAACATCCTGCAATCTGCGCGAATACGTATAGCGCAGCAGTCCGGACATCGATCTGGCGACGTTGCAGTGCGACGGCGCTGACCACGGGATTGAAATGCGCGCCGCTGATCGGTCCGAGCGCGGCGATGAGCGTGGCAAGCACGGCAACCGTCGCCAAAGTGTTCGCGAGCAGTGCGACGGCGCCATTACCCGCGGCAAGTTTTTCGGCCATGATGCCCGAGCCGATGACACCGGCCGCGAGCAGCAAGGCGCCCAGCGCCTCCGCGACCCCCTTCTGCCACATGCTCAGGCGACTGCGTCCGTCGGTCGCAATTGTCCGATATCGTGCAGGTGCTGCTGGAGCTTCATGCGATCCAGCGAACGGATGGGCAGGCTGGTGAAGACCTTGATGCGACTTTCGAGCGCGTGAAAGGCCTGGCGAAATGCGAGCCACTGCTCGGTCTCCGATCCATGCACGGCAGCCGGGTCTTCGACGCCCCAATGCGCGGTCATGGGTTGTCCGGGCCAGACGGGACACATCTCACCTGCCGCGTTGTCGCAAACCGTAAAGACGAAATCGAGCGATGGCGCACCCGGCTGCGCGAATTCGTCCCAGCCCTTGGATCGCAGCCCCTCAATCGGAAGTTTCATGTGCTGCAGCAACGCGAGTGCGATCGGATGCACCTTTCCTTTCGGTGAGCTGCCGGCGCTGTAGCCCACGAACTTCCCACGACCCCAGTGGTTGATGAGACTCTCCGCCAGGATGCTGCGCGCCGAGTTGCCTGTGCAGAGAAACAGGACATTGAAGGGTTTGTCGTTCATTTTTGGTTTCCTCAGGCGCTCCTGCGCTTCGCAGGTTTCTGTACCCGGATCGGTGTGCATTCCGCATCACAGCTCTGGTTGCTCCCCGCACAACAGTTGTCGGTGAGATAGCCGACGAGCTCATTCATCGCCGTGTAGTCCGCGCTGTAGATGAGCTGGCGGCTGGCGCGCACCTGGCTTATGAGGTGCGCACGTTGTAGCGCCTGCAAATGAAAGGTTAGTGACGACGGGACCAGCCCCACCCGTTCTCCAATCGCCCCGGCCGACAGTCCTTCCGGACCAGTTTCGACCAGCAGGCGATAGATCGACAGTCGATGCTCGTGGGCCAGCGCTCCCAGCGCGTCGACGACTTCGAGGTTTTTCATGGCGGCGCACGATATTACGCCAAATATCGAAATGTCAACTCGCGGCCGAAATCTGGCGTCGCAAACGTTACTGCTTGCTTCTGCGGTGCCTTGTCGAGCGGCCGCGCGCGTATCAGCGCCAGTTCCTGCGCAAAGTGCGTTTCCAGGTCGAAACTCGGGGTGGTGAAGTAGCCGGGTAACAGCTCGCATTCGCGCTTCGCCTCTGCCTGGGGTGCGCTGGCGAGCTCGGCCTCGTAACGGGCAGTGCCGCGTTTCAGCACATCCGCTTTGCGCGCCGCCAGCTCCTTGGCGTCAAAGGCACCAGTGGGATTCATGACGCGATCGATGCGCGCGTCGATCTCGGCGATCAGCGCTGCAAACCTGGTTTTCCAGTCCCGATATGCCTTTTCAATCGGCGACTTCGACTTGGGCACGTTTTTCGTGCACCAGCGGACCACGTTTTGGGTGGTCGTGATGCTTCCCCACACGCGCGCCACCGCCTTGTCGTACTCCACCGAATCCGGTGCGGTTTGCGCTGCGGCTGGTTGAGCGCACGACAAAAAGCCAATAAACAACGCTGCTGCCAGATTGCGCATGTCGTTTACATCGACGTCCGGACTTGCCACAACTCGGGAAAGAACTTGAGCTCGAGCGCCTTGGCGAGATACGACACCCCGCCGGTTCCGCCCGTCCCCGGCTTGTAGCCAATGACGCGCTCCACCGTCTTCAGATGGTGAAAGCGCCATAGCTGGAACTTCTGATCGAGATCGGTGAGGCGTTCTGCCAGCTCGTACAGATCCCAGTCCTTTTCCGCGTTGTGATACACGCTGAGCCACGCGGCGGTCACCGCCTTCGAAGCGGCATAGGGCTCGGTGAAATCGCGTTCGATCAGTTCTTCGGGAATGCCATAACCACGACGCGACAGCAGGCGCAGCACTTCGTCGTAGAGCGACGGCGCCTTGAGCGCGCGTTCGAGGCGCTCGTAACCGGCGGGGTCACGCTTTTGGATGGCGATGATGTCGCGATTCTTGTTGCCCAGCATGAACTCGATCAGCCGGTATTGCAGCGACTGGAAGCCGGAGGACCGCCCGAGCGTATTGCGGAACGCGGAATACTCGAAGGGTGTGAGAGTCGAGAGCACGCTCCACGCGCCCAACAACTCTTCCTGCAGGCGCGAAATGCGCGCCAGCCTCTTGAACGACGGGTCGAGGTTGTCGCGCCGCACGCACTCGAACACGTGCCCGAGCTCGTGCAGGAACAAGCGCATCCACAATTCCGACACCTGGTGGACGATGATGAACAACATCTCGTCCTGCTCGATGGAGTTGGGTCTCTGGGCGTCCAGCAGTTTGTCGAGCTGCAGGTACTCACCGTAGGACTGCGATTCGCCCAGGTCCCAGTGCACGCCTTCGTTGCGCAGGTCTACGCGCTGCGGCACTGGTTTGTCGTCGTTTGCCATGCTCAGCTTTCCGGCCCTAGTCTTCCGAAAAAGTCCAGCGCGGCACGCGACGCCAGCCCTGCAGCAACTCGCGATCCAGCGTGCGCCATGGCGGGCAATGCCGCTCGACCGCCTGCCAGAAGCGCGCCGAATGATTCATGTGTTTCACGTGCATGAGCTCGTGCACGATGAGGTAATCGACCACCTCGGGACGCTGGAACAGCAGGCAGGCATTGAGACTGATGGTACCGCGCGCCGAACAACTTCCCCAGCGCGATCGCTGGCGGCGGATGCTCACCTTCGAGAAACGCACGCCGGCCGCGGCGGCCAGCGCCGCGACCCGCGGTGCGAGCCTGGCCTGCGCCGCGCGCATCAGCCAGGCGCGCAAGGCGGTGCGCAGCGATGCATTGGTGATGCGCCCGCTGACTTTCAGCATGCCGCCAGCCTCGGCCGCCACCGCCGTGAGGCGCAGGCGCCCCTCACCGCCCGCCAGGTGAATGCGCCAGGTCTCGTGCGTAGCATCGAAGCGAAGGCTCGCAGGCGGGAAAGGCTCCGGGGCCGGACGGGACCGCAGCGCGGCAGCCCGTTTGTCGTCTATCCATTGGCGATGTTCGGCGAGAAACAGCTCAATTTCACGGGGGCGTACGCGCAGTGGAACCACCACCTCGACTCGCGCGTCCGGATACACGCGTACCGACAGGCGTCGCGCGCGCCGGCTGACGCGAACCCGGGGTAGGGGACTGTCGCCAATTCGCCCAACGGGCTCTCCGCTCAGAAACTCCAGCTCGAATTGGGGACTGTCCCCATTTCCGCTGAGATCTGTACTCATATCCTCGCCGCCAGCATTGTGCCCTCGCGAATCGCCCGTTCTGCGTCGAGCTCGGCCGCGAGCAACGCACCGCCGATCACGTGCACCGGTTTGCCGCTGGAAGCCAACTCGCCTGCAAGTTCGTTCACCGACTCCTGCCCGGCACAGATGATGACATGCTCCACCGCCAGGAGTTCGGGTCCCTGCTCGCTCGAGATGTGCAGACCCGCATCGTCGATGCGCACGTAGGTGACACCGCCGCGCATGACGACCCCGCGATGCTTGAGCGCCGTGCGATGAATCCACCCCGTGGTCTTGCCCAGGGTACGCCCCAGCCGATCCGCCGTGCGTTGCAGTAGATAGACTTCGCGTACCGGTGTCACCGGGCGCATCGGCACCACGCCGCCGCGCATGATCAGTGTGCGGTCGATGCCCCATTCGGCGAAATAGTCATCGTCGGGCCGATGCGTGAGGAACGTGGCGGCGTCGAAGCCGATCCCGCCGGCCCCAATAATAGCCACCGACTTGCCAGCCTCACGCGCCCCGGAAAACAGGTCCGGATACGAAATGGCCTTGGCATGGTCGATGCCGGCGATCTGTGGCAGGCGCGCGCGCACACCACTCGCTAACACGACCTCGTCGAAGCTGCCATTGCCGAGCAGTGCCGCATCGGCGGCGGTGTTGAGCTCGAGCCGCACTCCGGTGAGCTCGATCTGGCGCGCGAAATAGCGCAGCGTGTCGCGAAAGTCCTCCTTGCCGGGCACTTCGCGTGCGTAGCGGAACTGCCCGCCGATTTCATGGGCACGTTCGAACAACGTGACCTGGTGGCCGCGCTCGCCCAGTGCAGTCGCACAGGCCAGGCCCGCAGGTCCTGCGCCGACCACCGCAACGCGCTTCACCGGCATCGCGGGCAGCAGGATCAGCTCGGTTTCGTACGCCGCGCGGGGATTCACCAGGCAGGTCGCGCGCTGATTCTCGAACACGCGGTCGAGACAGCCCTGGTTGCAGGCGATGCAGGTGTTGATCTCGGACTCGCGCCCTTCGAGTGCCTTGCGCGGCAAATCGGGGTCGGCCAGCAATGGACGCGCCATGGAAACCAGGTCCGCCGCCTCGCTCGCGATCAGTGCGTCCGCATCCTGCGGCGAGTTGAAACGATTGGTGGCGATGACCGGCAATCGCGTGGCCCGCTTGATGCGCGCCGACACCCAGCCAAAGGCGCCGCGCGGCACCATGCCGGCGATGGTCGGGACGCGCGCCTCGTGCCAGCCGATGCCGGTGTTCAGCATCGTGGCGCCGGCCTCCTCCATCTGCGACGCCAGCCATTCGACTTCCGCGCCCGTGCCGCCGTCCTCGACCAGGTCCAGCCCCGAGATGCGAAAGATGATGATGAAGTCGCGTCCCACGGCGGCGCGTGTCTGGCGCACCACCTCGAGCGCGAGCCGCGCGCGGTTCTCGAGGGATCCACCCCACTCATCGCTGCGTTTATTGGTTCTTGGCGCCAGGAATTCGTTGATGAAGTAGCCTTCCGAACCCATGATCTCGACGCCGTCGTAACCGGCCTCGCGGGCCAGCACGGCGCAATTCACGAAGTCCGCGATCTGGTCACGCACGCCGTCCGACGACAACTCGCGCGGACGAAAGCGATTGATCGGCGCGCGCAACGCGCTCGGCGCCACCGGGAATGGGTGATAGGCGTAACGCCCGGTGTGCAGGATCTGCATGCAGATCTTGCCGCCTGCTTCGTGCACGGCCTCGGTCACCAGGCGATGGCGCGCCACCTCGCGCGTACTCGACAGCTTGCCCGCAAACGGTTTGGCCCAGCCGGCGCGATTCGGCGCGATGCCGCCGCTCACCAGCAGGCCCGCACCGCCGCGTGCGCGCGCCGCGAAGTACGCCGCGAGTTTCGGGAAATCGCGCGCACGATCTTCGAGCCCGGTGTGCATCGAGCCCATGACGATGCGGTTGGCGAGGCGCGTGAAACCCAGGTCGAGCGGAGTGAACAACCGCGCATACTTCATGCGCCGATACTAGCAGGCGCCTAGCGTGTGATCTGGGCGGCGAGGCGCTTGGCGTACGCGTAGTCCGGCGCAATCAGCAAGGCGCGTTCGAGCGCCTCCCGTGCAGCGACGACGTCACGCTGGTCGTATAACGCCCGCGCCAGGAATGCGTAGGCTTCCGCGGCGCCCCACTCTGGTGTGGTCGTGGCGCCGGCGCGCGCCGCCTCGAACATCAGCGTGACGGCGCGTAACTTGTCGACCGCGGCTTTCTTCGCCGCCGCATCCTTGCCGGCGCGGTCGAAGGCCACCAGCGCTTCGAGCAGGCGCACGCGCGGATTCTTGGGTTCGAGCCTGAGGGCTTCGTCGATACGCGAGCCGATGCGGCCACCGCCGAACGGAATCGAGCTCATCTCGCGGCCCGCCAGCGTACAGGCCGTGCCCAGCGCGTAGGCCTCGGCGCGCTGATGCTTGCTGGCGTCGGTTTCATCGAGGCCCATGGGTATCTTGGGCAGCGCCTCGACGGCCCGGTCGATTTCCTCGCCGCATTCATCGATCGCATCACGCGCCTGCGACTTCTTGCTGACGCTCAGCACCTGCGCCAACCGGTAATGGCTCAATGCGCGAAAGTACGCAACGTGTGACCGGCGTCCGGCGCCGCGTTTTCGTCTTCACCCTCGACGGATTTTGGCTTGAGCGAGTTGAGCATGCCGTTCAGGGCACGCGCATCTTCGGTGTAGTAGGCGTACTGGATGCGGCCTTCCACATCCGCCCAGTTCGTGGGTGCACCCTGCCCCCACGCTGCGGGTGCCAGAGAAATCGCAATCCATGCTCTCCGCCGCCATCGATTCATCACAATTCGCGCAAGCCCGCCGTGATGGGCAGCCGCGCCGCCCGGATGCCCGGCAGTATGCCAGCGATGAAGGTGAGGATCAGTCCATAAATGATGCCCGTCATCATGAGCTGCGGCGTGACGGTGAAGGCGAAGGTCATCTGGCTGAACGAGGCCCAGTTCATGGTCGAGCTGCGCATGCCATTCAGGAACAGCAGCGCCAGCACGCCGCCGATCAGGCCGCCCACCGCGCCGAGAATCATGGCTTCGACCAGCACCGAGAACATCACGGGGAAGCCGCCGAAACCCAAGGCGCGCAGCGTGGCGATTTCGCGCACGCGATTCGCGACCGCGTTGTAGAGCGTGTTCAACGCCGCGAACAATGCGGCGATGCCCATCATGACGGCCAGCGTCCAGCCGACGTAATTGATGATGGTGGACATGAGCTTCTGTTGATCGACGTAGAATGCCCGCTCGGACTTGACGTCCGACGCGCACGCGCGGATCCTTGGTCAGCGCATCCTTGAGCGTCTTGAGCGCGGCAGCACTCTCGAGTTTCACGCGGATCGACTGGAAGCTGTTGCCGCGCCGCCAGGCCTGCTGCACCACGCGCGTGTCGCCCCACACTTCGGACTCGGCAATGCCGGCCTTGTCGGTGAAGCGACCCACCACGGTCCAGTTGGCGCCACCCCAGCGCACCGTCTTGCCGACATCGAGACCGTCGTAGCTTTGCACCACGCCATTGCCGACGACGACCTCGTTGGTGCCTTCGCGAAACATGCGTCCTTCCACCAGCTCGAAACTCTTGCGCACCAGCGGCGCCATCGGGCTCACGCCGCGCAGCGGCAGGTTGGTGCTCGCGTCCTTGCCCTTCAGCTTGCCGTCGACCAGCACGTAGAGCTCGGGCGACAGGATGGGCTTGCCCACCAGGCTGGCATCGACATTCTTGCCCGCGCTCGCCTTTCTGATGCCCGGCGCATCGCTCACCACCGCGACCGTGTCGGAGCCGAAGCCACCCGACAACTCATTGGTGGAGCCGGCGCGCATGATGATGGCCACGTCTTCGGAGCCGCTACCCTCGAGCGCTGCCTGGAATCCCGCGGCGATCGACAACAGCGCGATCAGCACCAGCGTCACGCCGCCGATGCCGAGCACGGCGACCAGGGACGATGACCAGCGCTGCGGAATGTTCCGCAGGTTCATGCCGGTGACGGCTGCGATTTGCGCGAAGGGATTTGCCATGGTGTGTCCTCAGGAGTTTCGCCGCAGGGCGTCGACGATTTTCAGGCGCATCGCGGTAAGTGCCGGCCAGGCGCCGGTGATGAGACCAAATACCAGCATCAGCGCAATGCCGACCGTGAAGGTTGAAGCGCCGATGTGGAATGAGGGGAAGTAATCCTTGATGGCCACGCCAATGATCACTGGCCAGGAACCACGCCAGTCCCAGCCCGACGAGTCCGCCCATGATGGTCAGGAACAGCGACTCGCTGAGCACCAGCGCCGAGGATGGTCCGGCCGCTGAAGCCGAGAGTTTTCAACACGCCGATTTCGTTGGTGCGTTCGCTGACCGACTGCGCCATGGTGTTCGCCGTCACCAGCAGCATGGTGAAAAACACCGCGGCGGTCACCGAGACCAGGATCGCACCGATGTTGCCCACCTGCTCCAGCATTCGCTTGACGAACTGCCGCTCGGTGGCGGTCTTGGTTTCATTGGGAGAATTCTCGAATTGTGCGTCGATGCGGGCCCCGATGGCATCCGACTGGCTCGGGTCGTCCACGCGCACCGCGATCATGCCGGCCTGGTCCTTGCCGAACTGCAGTGACTCGTTGAAGTACTCGTACTGGAAGAAAGCACCGGCCTGGTTCATGCCGCCGCCGTCGGCGCTGTAGATGCCCACGATGTCGAACTGCCAGGTGTCCGAGCCGTCGAGCTTGCGCCAGATCTGCGAACGGATGGGAACCCGGTCGCCCACCTTCCAGCCGTTGTTGTTCGCCAGTATGCGGCCGATGATCATGCCCTGACGGTTTCGCTCCCAGGCTGTGATTTCCTCCGGCTTCAGCTTCACTTCGGGATACACCCGCAGAAACTCGGCGGGATCCGTGGCCTGCATCTGGATGGGCTGCTTGGCGTCCTTGTACATGCCACCGAACCAGTTGAACGACGCCGCCGCTTTCACGCCCGGGGTGGCGCGGATCTTTTCATAGTGACGCGCGCGGCAGCGGCATGATCATGTTGATCTTGCTCTGCACGAGCATCCGATCCGCGCCGATGACGTTCACCACGCCCGCCAGGCTGGTGCGCATGGCGTCCAGCATGCCGAACATGAGGAACGCCATCAGGATCGAAACGAAGGTGAACGCCAGGCGCAGTTTGCGGCGCTTGAGATTCGCCCAGACGATTGGCAGCCAGCGGAACATGGTTGTGTCCTCAGACGCGCCGCAGCGCGTCGACGATCTTCAGCCGCATCGCCGTCAGCGCCGGCCACAGGCCAGTCACGATGCCGAATACCAGCATCAGCGAAATAGCCAACGATGAAGGTGCCCGAGCTGAGCTTGAATACCGGGAAGTAGTTCTTGATGGCCTCGCCCATGGCGCCCGCGGCCAGCCAGGCCAGACCCAATCCCACCAGGCCCGCCGCAAAGGTGATGAACAGCGACTCGAGCAGCACCAGCGAGAGGATGGACCGACCACTGAAGCCGAGCGTCTTCAACACGCCGATCTCATTGGTGCGCTCGCTCACCGACTGCGCCATCGTGTTGGCGGTCACCAGCAGCATGGTAAAGAACACCGCGGTGGTGACCGAAACCAGGATCAGTCCGATGTTGCCCACCTGGTCGAGGAACTGCTTGATCATCACGCGTTCGGTCGAGGTCTTGGTCTCGCTCGGTGAATTGGCGAACTGCGCGTCGAGGCGGCCAGCCAATGCATCAGACTCGTCGGGATTCGCGACACGAATCACCATCCAGCTGAACATGTCCTTGCCGTACTGCAGCGACTCGTTGAAGTAGTCGTAATGGAAGAAGGCGCTGGCGCGGTCGATGCCGGTGCCGCTGGTTTCGTAGATGGCGATGAGGTTGAGTTGCCAGGTATCGCTGCCGTCCAGCTTGCGCCAGATGTCCGAACGGATCGGGACGCGATCACCGACTTTCCAGCCATAGTCATTGGCGAGTGTCGGGCCGACGATCATGCCCTGGCGGTCACGCTTCCACGCGTCGAGCTCCTCGGGCTTGAGTTTGAGCTCCGGGTACACGGCCATGATGTCGTCCGGTTCGGTCACCTGCACCTGGATCTGGTTCTTGCTGTCCTTGTAGACGCCGCCGAACCAGGTGAACGGCACGGCCGCGCGCACGCCCGGAGTCGACTTCACCTTCTCGTAGTACGCGCGCGGCAACGACACCGTGACGTTGACCTTGCTCATGAGCATGAGCCGATCGGCGCCGGCGAGATTGATCGCCTGCGAAAGACTGCTGCGCAGCGCATCCAGCATGCCGAACATCAGGAAGGCCAGCAGGATGGAGATGAACGTGAACGCGAAGCGCAGCTTGCGCCGCTTCAGGTTCGCCCAGACCAGCGGCAGCCAGCGAAACATCAGCTGGTCTCCCGTTCGAGACGCCCCTTCTCCAGATGCAGCGTGCGATTGGCACGTGCAGCGGCGTGCGGATCGTGGGTGACCATGACAATGGTCTTGCCGTGTTGCTTGTTGAGCGCCTGCAGCAGGTCGAGCACTTCATCGCCCGACTTGCGGTCGAGATCGCCTGTCGGCTCGTCGCACAGCAGCAGCGTCGGGTCGGTGACGATGGCGCGCGCGATGCCGACGCGCTGTTCCTGGCCGCCCGACAGCTCGCGGGGTTTGTGTTTCATGCGGTCGCCGAGGCCCACCAGCGACAGCGCCGTGTGCACCCGCTTCAGGCGATCCGACACGACCCAGCCTGGTCAGCAGCAGCGGCAGTTCCACGTTGCGCTCGGCCGTCAGCACCGGCAGCAAGTTGTACATCTGGAACACGAAACCGACATTGTCGGCGCGCCACTTGCCGAGTTGTCCGTCCGAGAGCCGGTCGATGGCCAGGCCGTCGACCTCGATGGAACCGGTGGTCGGACGATCCAGTCCGCCAAGCAGGTTCAATAGCGTGGTCTTGCCCGAACCCGACGGGCCCATGAGCGCCACGAAATCACCGCGCGGCAGCTCCAGGTCCAGCTTCTCGAGCACCGGCACCACTTCGGCGCCGCGCTTGTACTGCTTGGACACGCCACGCAACCGCGCGACGATGGGATCTGCCTTGTTGTTGTTCGACTGCTGCCATGTTTGACGTCCTCTGACTAACTATTGCCTTCGGCCAGTTCGACCTTGCCGCCGTCTTCGAGGCCCGCGACCACGGGCGAAACCAGTTCCTCGCCGGAAGTGACGCCGGCGAGCACTTCTATCGAGCCTTCGCTCTCCGGACCCAGGGTGACCGCGCGGCGCTCCACGCGCCCCTCGCTCACCACCCAGACGAAGGCGCTGCCGTCGACGCGCTGCACGGCCACCGAGGGCACGCGGATGCGAGGCCCGGTCGGCGCGCTGGCCGCCACCGGCGCATCATCGAGGAAGCGCACCTTGATGCCCATGTCGGGCAGGATCTGCGGTTCCAGCTTGTCGAAGGCAATACGCACGCGCACCGTTGCCTTGGTCCGGTCGGCGGTCGGCACGATGTTGATCACGTGCGCGGCCAGTGTCTGGTCCGGATAGGCATCGAGTGTGGCCTCGACGCGCTGATTGGCCTTGACGCGATTGATGTATGCCTCGTTGACGTCGACCTCGACTTCGCGCGAATCCATGTCGACGATGGTGGCGATGCCGGTGCGCGTGAAACCACCACCGGCCGACATGGGCGATACGATCTCGCCCGGCTGCGCGTCCTTGGAGATGACCACGCCGGCGAACGGCGCCTTCACCTGCAAGTCGTCGTAGTCGATCCTGCGCATGGCGAGCTGGCTTTCCGCCACCTTGACCTGCGCCTTCGAGGCTTCGAGTCGCGCCGCCAACGCGTTCACTTCGGCGCGCGACGTATCCAGCGCCGACTGGCTGACGAGCTGCTGTTTCACCAGCGTCTCGTTGCGATCGAGCGTGCGACGCGCGTCGGCGAGACGCACTTCGATCTCCGCCAGGTTACGACGCGAGGCTTCGAGTTCGCGCTCCGCCATGGTGAGCACCGTCGCCAGATTCACCGGATCGAGCTTGGCAAGCACCTGGTCCTTTTTCACCGACGTGCCTTCTTCGACGAGGATCTCCAGGATTTTGCCGGTGACCTTCGATGAGACCGTGGACATGCGGCGCGCCACCACGTACCCCGAGGCGTTCAGCACCGAATTTCCCAGACTCGGGCCAGTGCTGTCGGCTTCGGCCACCACGGTGGTGACTTCGGTGGTCTTGCCACCGAAGAACAGCCATGCGCCGATGGCCAGCGCAGCGACCAGCACCACGGTTCCGCCGATATAAAGGAGTCGCCTGGCCGTGCCGCCGTCGGAGGCCGGCACCGACCGGTCGATGCGCAAGGAACCGAGTGAATCTGAATCAAGAGCCATGCGCTATAAGTCCCTGAAAAGGCGTTAGATAAGTCCGCCCGTTTGGTCACCAGTTTCGCGGCAGGCCAGAAGAGTAATGGAATTCCGCACTCGGTACATCTGTGATCTGTCATGCGCCACGCCTGAGGTTCATGACATCTGCGTCATACAGTACTAATCGAATGCAACCGCTGTAATTCGACCGCGGATAGTTAGTGCCCGAGTAGCACTTCGGCCACCTCTTCCGTGAAAGTCATGGTCCGGCCGTCGATCTGCACGGTGCGCGTGGGCTTCGAGAATTCCGTCTCGGGCAGCGGTGTGGCCCCCGGTAATCCATGCGCCAGCAAGGCCGCGGCACAGCCCGGCCAGTCACCATCGCCGCGCGGCTCATTGAGTGACGCCCACGACAGCGTGCCAAGCACGTCGCTGCCATAACCGTGCGGCTCGCGAAAACTGGCGCCATGTTGCAGCAGGAATTCCGTGAGCGCCGGCTTGCCGCGAAATACGGCCCAGTTGAGCGCCGATCCGTCGATATCGCCGCCGCGGGTGGCGATCGGCCAGCCCAGCTCAACCATCAGCCGCACCGCATCGTCGCGACCGCTCATGGCCAGGTTCGGCAATTGCTTCAGTTGCCCGACGGTCAGCGCCGCGATCAGATCGGGCTTCTCGCCGAGCAGGCGCCGGGCCTCGGGCTCGTCAACCCGCGCACAGGCCGTGACGAAGCGTTCTTCGTCCGTCAACAGTTCACCCGTGCCGCCCTGCTCCAGCAATCTCATCACCTCGGGCAGCCCGAAGCTGGCGGCATGGCGGTAAGCACTCTGCCGATGTGAATCGACAGCCCGCGGATCCGCGCCCGCGTCCAGCAGCGCGCGCACGTGCGCCGCCGACCTCCCCCGGTAGATAGCCCAGTGCAGGATGCGGCCGAGGTCCGGGTCGCCGTGGCGGGTGTGCGCCAGCAGCATGCGCAGGCCATCGAGATTGTCGAAGTCGAGCACCTTGGCGAGCGCATTGGTGCCCTCGACCCGGGTGCCCGCCTCGAGCAGCAGCCGGGTGCACGGCAGCTCCGGCCGCGGGTCGTCGATGGAGTGATACAACGATTCGTTGTCGTTGCCGTCGGCACCGGCGGCGAGCAGCATCCGGGTCATGTGCTCGTCGTGCAGTTTTCCCGCTGCCCCGTAGATCGCCGTCAGCTTCTCGTCACCCGGCTGTTCCAGCGAATGCGGCGGCCAGCGATTCCGGATCGACTGGTTGGGGTCGGCGTTGCGGTCCAGCAGCAGACGCAGACAACGATGCAGCGGCTCGCGGTACGACGGGAGCTGCGCCAGGCTCGAGTGCGTGACCGCGATGAGCGGCGGGATGTTCAACATGCCGGCGCTGCGATTCACCCACTCCGCATCGGCGTCGAGCGCACGTCGCACCGCGGCTTCGTCACCGATGGCGCAGGCCAGGTGCGGATCGTTGCCGATCAGATGCGGCGTTTCGTCGAGCAGACGTGCCGCCAGCGCCGGCCGCGGCCTGCCCGCACCGCCGGCGACATCACCGCCGTAGACCAGTCGCAGCCAATCGAGGCGCAGCGCATGGAGGTCCTGCGCACGGGCGCGCTCCAGGGTGACGTTGTCCTTGAGCTCGGTCCAGCTGGCAAAGCCGGACTCCCGCGCAATGCACGACTGCATGTCGTGCAGGCGCAATTGCAGCGACTTCAACGCGCTGTCGTTCTTGCCTCGGGCGGCGGGCAGATTGGCGCGCAACCGCTCGAACGCGGCGGCGTCCTCGCGCCGATACAGACGCAGCAGGTCCTTCGCCTGCTTGCGCAGGTGTTCAAGATTCGCAAGACGGGTGTTCACAAAAAACCTCCATGCATATTGCCGGATGGTCCGCAGCACCGGCTGCATAAAGGTTTGTTGATCGGCATCGACACAAGTGGGTTCAACCCTGCCCGCGGACCCGGGTGCGGCTTGTTCCGCCGCGACACTATAGCTCGCAAGCTAGAATGCACGCGATGGATTTCATCGATATCGGCGTCAACCTCGCCCACGACAGTTTCGACGCCGATCGCGAGGCCGTCATGCAGCGTGCCGCTGCGGTCGGCGTGCGCCAGATGATCGTCACCGGTTCGAGCGAAGAGGGTTCGCGCCGCGCCATCGAGCTCGCACGCCAGCATCCGGGCAGGTTGTTTGCCACCGCCGGTGTCCATCCGCATCACGCCGCCGATCTCACGCCCGAATCCCTGTCGACACTCGCCGCGCTGGCACGCACCGCCGAAGTGGTCGCGGTCGGTGAATGCGGTCTCGACTATTTTCGGGACTTTTCCCCGCGCGATCTGCAACGGCGCGCCTTCGGCGAGCAGCTCGCGCTCGCCGCCGCCACGGGCAAACCCGTGTTCCTGCACCAGCGCGATGCGCACGATGACTTTCTCGCCATGCTACGGGAACACACGCAACTTGCGGGGGGCGTGGCGCATTGCTTCACGGCCACGGAAAAGGAGCGCGATGCCTATCTCGAGCTGGGGCTGCACATCGGCATCACCGGCTGGATCTGCGACGAACGCCGTGGCCTGCATCTGCGCGAAGTGGTCAAGGGCATTCCCGGTGAACGGCTGATGCTGGAAACCGACGCGCCCTATCTTCTGCCCCGCGATCTGAAACCGGCGCCAAAGACGCGCCGCAATGAACCGCAACACCTGCCCCATATCGCGCGCGCCGTTGCCAGCGCGCGCGGCCAGTCTCTGGAAACACTCGCCAGGGAGGCTGCCGACACCACCCGCCGATTCTTTCGGCTAACCGAATGAACACTCCCCATTTCCTAGCAAAAGGGGCCGGACCTCGGGGTGACTTCAGGCGCTGCGCGCCAAGCGCCGTGTCTTGTCCTGCGCGCCGGCACGCCATTCACGCCGGTAGCGCGCCGGTGGCGCTGAGAATTTTCGCTTGAAGGCGCGATTGAACGCGGCTTCGGATTCGTAGCCCACTTCCAGCGCGATGTTCTGCACGCCGCGACTGCTGGTGCGCAGGGCTTCGGCGCCGAGTTCGAGACGCCACTCGGTCAGATAACTCATGGGCGCGACGCCGAGATAGCGCGTGAAACGTTCGGTGAGTGCCGAGCGCGATATACCGGCTTCACGCGCCAGTTCTTCCAGTGTCCATGCATGCCCCGGCCGACGATGTAACGCCGCGAGACCGCGTCCCACCGCCGGATCGCCCGCGCCCGCCAGCCAGCCGGTGCGCCCGGTGGGCAGGGACAGCAGGTAACGCCGCAACACCTCCGCGAACAACACCTCGGCGAGATGCGCGAGGATCACCTGGCTGCCTGGCATCACTGCCGCCGCCTGGTCGACGGCATGGCGCAGGGTGTTTTCGAACCATTCGCCTGACTTGTCGCTGCGCAGGTTCACTCGCAGGGCGCGTGGCAATCCCGCGAGCGCGGGCTTGACCAGCTCCGCGTCACAGGCCAGGTAGCCGCAGATGAGGCCGGTCATCTCACCGCCGCCGCCAAACTCGGCGAGCTGTATCCGCCCGGTCATCAGTGCATCCAGCGCCGTCTTGCCATCGAGCAGCCTGCCGCCGCTGCCGTTGCCCATGGTGTGCGCATCCCCGTGCGGAATCATGACCACGTCACCGGCCTCGAGCGGCGTGGTCTCCTCGCCCACGCGCACATAGGCGCGCCCTTCGCTGATGTAATGGAACTCGATGATGCGCGTGGCGTCGGGCGCCACGTACGGCAGAAACGCGCTCGACTGGGGCGCGCGAAAACACCAGGGCGCGGTGCAGCGCGACTTGTAGAACAGCGCGCCTGACAGCTTCACGACTCGCAGCAGTTCCGAAAGTGCATCCATGGGCAAATTCTGCGGCAGTTGGATCAATTGCGCAGCCGGGCGTGGCATGCCGGTCAATTAATCCGGCCGCACGGCAAAGCGCCTGGCGGATGGTGCCCGCAAGATCACGTCCCTCGCAACCCGCAGGACAACCAAATGCATACCCAGGCACAGACGCAGACCCGGCCGGAACCCCCGGCCTTCAACGAACAGACTCTGAACGAGCTGTTAGGCCGTGCCATCAACGACGTGGGCGCCACCTCGCTCGCGACGCTGGTGCTGATCGGCGATGAGCTCGGTCTGTATCGGGCGCTGGCCGCCGGCGGGGCGCAGACCTCGCAGGAGCTGGCGCGCCGTACGCACACCAATGAGCGCTATATTCGTGAATGGCTCAACGCCCATGCGGCATCAGGCTACATCGAGTACCTCGCCGACACCGGCCGCTATCGCCTCACCGTCGAGCAGGCAATGATGTTCGCCGAAGAGACCAGCGCCGCGTTCGTAGTCGGCGGATTCCAGATCGCACTGTCCGCGGGCCGCATCAAGGATCGCCTCAAGGAAGCGTTCCAGACCGGCCACGGCATCGGCTGGCACGAGCACGATCACGGCGTGTTCGAGGGCTGCGCGCGGTTTTTTCGCCCCGGCTACATCGCCCACCTGGTACAGGAGTGGATTCCGTCGCTCGACGGCGTGGAAGCCAGGCTCAAGGCCGGGATTCGCGTCGCGGACGTGGGTTGTGGCCATGGCCACTCCACCATCCTGATGGCGCAGGCCTATCCGAAGTCACAATTCGTCGGCTACGACTATCACCGGGAGTCTATCGAAGCGGCCCGCGCACGCGCGCGTGAAGCCGGCGTGGCGGCGCGTTGCACCTTCGAGGTGGGCGGCGCCAAGGATTTCCCGGGACTGGGCTTCGACTTCGTCACGATGTTCGATGCGCTGCACGACCTGGGTGACCCGGCCGGCGCCGCACGCCACATCCTCACCAGGCTCGCGCCTGGCGGGAGCTGGATGATCGTCGAGCCCTATGCGGGCGACCGCGTCGAAGAAAACCTCAACCCGATCGGGCGCGCGTACTACGCGGGCTCGACGTTGATGTGCACGCCCTGTTCGCTGTCTCAGGAAGTCGGCCTGGCGCTCGGCGCTCAGGCCGGCGAAGCGCGGCTGCGAGCGGTGGTGATGGGAGCCGGCTTCGGGCGCTTCCGGCGCACCATGCAGTCGCCGGTGAACCTGGTGTTCGAAGCGCGGTGCTGACGATGGACCGCGCATGGATGGTGCAGCTCGCTCGGCAATGGCAGCAGGCGATGCCAAGTCCCACCTGCCGCCTGAAAAATGGGGACATCCCTATTTTTCAGGCAAATGGGAAAACGGCCTGCCCCCGTGTCAGAAAAATAGGGATGTCCCCATTTTTCAGGCCACGGCCACGGGGCTCGCGCGAAAGTGCGGGCTCGGTTTCGCGGCTTCCTTCAGGCGCTGCCAGCCGGGCCGATACTTCGATACCGCAATTTCGAGCTCCTCCGCACCCAGGCGCGGAAATTCCGCGGCCACCGATTCGAGCATCACCGTGAATCGCGGCAGCCCTTTCGGGAACTTGGCGCGCTTGGTGAACACGATGCGTCCTTCGACGGGTGCGTCCTGCGTGATGGCTTTGACGCTGGCGATGCGGTCGTAGAGTCCGGACTGCGGATTGGCAAAGGTCGTGCGGCGCGGGCCATCCATCAGCGTCCAGTCGGTCATCTGGTCGCCACCAAAGACGATGCCGAAGAAGTCGCGCATGTCGATGATCACCACGCCGCGGCTGGTCAGCAGCACGAAATCGAGGTGGTAATCGCCGCCGTTGCCGTCCGGCACCAGCACGTTACGCAGGTAGTCGGCCGCACCGCTGGTGACGCGCGCCACGCGGCGCGCATCGTGCCGGCGCAGCATCCAGGAACGGCTGCCGAAGAAGCCGAGCAACGCGACGGCGGCAATGCCGGCGACGACCAATATGAACTGGACCTGGCTGAGACCGAAAGGCGGATTCAATGCTTGCTCACTGTTCGATTTTCTCGAGAGCTGTCGTCAATGCGGCGAGTGCGGGATCGAGATCGGCCGCAGACACCGGACGCGCGAACAGTTTAGCAAGGCTTTCCGGCATTTCGATTCGTTGCCCTATGAGCGGCTCCACGATTTCACGAAATTTCGCAGGATGCGCGGTCGAGACCATGATCCAGCGCGCATTTGCGGGTTCCGAGGCTTGTATGCGGGCGTAAATCTCGGCCGCCGTGGCGGTGTGCGGGCACCAGACTTTCCCGTACTGGCGGAAATCCGTCGCGATGCGCGCCTGGATCGCAGCGTCGCTCACGCTGTGCGCGCTCACGGCGCCACGCACCGCGTCAAGGTCCGGAAACAGGGCGCGCAGGCGCTCCATGTTGCTAGGCGAGCCCACATCCATGGCGGAGGCCAGTGTCGGCATGCTGGCGCGCAGCCGCCACGCGCCGTTCGCGAGGTAATCCGGCACGGCCCGGTTCGCGTTGTGCGCCAGCACAATGCGCCCGATGGGCAACCCCAGCTCGCGGGCCCACACGCAGGCCACCGAGTTGCCCAGGTTGCCGCTCGGAATGATGAAATTCGGCGCCACGCCATGGGCGCGATGCACCGCCAGGCTGGTCGCGGCGTAGTACACCGCCTGCGGCAGCAGCCGCCCGAGATTGATGCTGTTGGCGCTCGACAACTCAAAGCGCGCCTTGAGGCCTGCGTCGACGAAGGCCTCTTTCACCAGCCGCTGGCAGTCATCGAAGCTGCCGTTGACGCGGAAGGAGTGCACGTTGTCGCCCCAGCAGGTGAGCTGCCGCTCCTGGGTGGGCGACACCAGCCCCTTGGGGAACAACACCGAAACGACCACGCCAGGCCGCTGATGAAACGCCGCGGCCACGGCGCCGCCGGTGTCGCCCGAGGTCGCCACCAGGATATTCAGGGGTCGCTCCGCGCCGGCGCGAAGCCGTTGCATGCAGGCGGCGAGAAAACGCGCGCCGAAATCCTTGAATGCCGCGGTGGGGCCGTGAAACAGCTCGAGCACGGACAGGCGACCGTCGCCACGCACTGGCACCAGCGGCGCTGGAAAGTCGAATGCCTCGCGCGTGATGGCCGCCAGCGTCGCCCGCGATGGCGTCCCCTGCCACGAACGGCCGCAGGAACACATCGGCGACTTCCGGCAGGCTGCTGACACCGTCGAAGGCCGCGAGCGGAATGTCCGGCCATTGTTCGGGCATGTACAGGCCGCCGTCGGGCGCCAGGCCCTGCGTCAACGCGGTGCCGAAGCCGACGGCCGACGATTGGCCACGCGTGCTGACGAACTTCATGGCCACGCCTTACGCATCGATCACGTGCGCACCGGAGGTGGTGATGGTCACGATCCAGTCGTCGACGTCTTTGCCCGCGGCTTTGAAGGCCGCGACCATGGCGCTGCGCACTTTTTCCGCATCCGCTTCCAGCGCCCAGGCGAACATCGTCGGACCCGCGCCGGAAATCGTGCAACCGAGGGCTCCCGCGTCGAGTGCGCCGCGGCGCACCGCCTCGAAACCGGGAATGAGCTGTGCGCGTTGTTTTTCGATGACCACGTCTTCGAAAGAGGCGCGAATCATGTCGAGATCATTGGTGTAGCAGCCGGAGATGAAGCCGGCGAGATTGGCCGTCTGCCAGATGAAATCCGACATGTTCACGTCGGGCTTGAGAATGCCGCGCGCCGCCCTGGTCGACAGGAACAGGTGCGGGTGCACCAGCACGGCACGAATGCCGGGCGGCACCGGGATCTGTTTCACGCGTGGATGATCGATGCCCACGGTGAGCACCAGGCCGCCGAACAGGCTGGGCGAAATGTTGTCGACGTGCAGCGAACCCGAGGACACGGCCTCGCCCTGCATGGCGAACTTGCAGCAATTCGATCTTCGACAACGGCTTGGCCAGCAGCGCATTGGCCGCCACCACGGCGGCCACGGCCGAAGCCGCTGAACCCCCGAGGCCGCTGCCGAGCGGAATGCCCTTGTGAATCGAGGCCGAAAAGCCAAAGCCCGGATTCAGCTTCTGCTGCATGGCGAGCAGCGCGCGTCCGGCGGTGTTCTTCTCGGGATCGCGTGGGATGTCGGTGACCACGCCGCTCGCGCCGGTCATCACGACGCCCGGCTTGTCGCTGCGCTCCACCGTGACCGTATCGCCGAGCACGTCGACCGAGAATCCGAGAATGTCGAACCCGATGGCGACGTTCGCCGCCGAAGCCGGCGCGAACGCCGTGGCGCGAGTCTTCATTACAGGTGCGCCCCGATATACGAACACACCCGCAGCAGGTCCGCGAACACGCCCGCCGCGGTCACCTCGGGACCCGCACCGGGACCCTGCACGATGAGCGGGTTGGTGTTGTACCGCGCCGTGGCGTAGCGCACCACGTTATCCGTGAGCGCGATATTGGCGAAGGCGTGAGTGCGGTCGAGTTCGGACACACCCACCGTGGCCTTGCCGTCGGCAGTGAGTCGGCCCACATAACGCAGCACCTTGCCGCGCTGTTGAGCCTGCGTCATAACGCTTCTGCATCTCGCCATCGAAGTCCGGTAGTTTGGCCAGGAACTCGTCGATGGAGCCTTGCTCGAGGCCCGGCGGAATCAGGCTTTCCACCTGCACGTCCTTCATCTCGATCTTGAGACCCATCTCGCGGCCAAGAATGATGACCTTGCGCACGAAGTCGGTGCCCGAGAGGTCGTCGCGCGGATCCGGCTCGGTGAAACCCTTGGCCTTGGCGTCCTTGACGATCTCCGAGAATGGCTTCTGGCCGTCATAGACGTTGAACAGGTACGCCAGGGTGCCGGAGAAGATGCCTTCGACACTCGTGATCTTGTCACCGGTTTCACGCAGATCGCGCAGGGTGGAGATCACCGGCAGACCCGCGCCCACCGTGGCTTCATACAGATAGGAGCTGCTGCCGGCCTTGCGCGCCGACTTGAGCGACTCGTAGTAGTCGAGCGGCCCCGAGTTCGCCTTCTTGTTGGGCGTCACCACGTGAATGCCGGCATTGAGCCAGTCGGCGTAGTGCCGTGCGACGCCCTCGTCCGCCGTGCAATCCAGGATCACCGTGTGCGGCAGGTGATCGACATGCAGATGCTCGACGAACTTCGCGATGTCAGCGGGCTGCGCACCGGCCTCGAGTGCGGCTTTCCAGCCGGTGCTGGCGCCATTGATGTCGATGCCCTGCTCCGACAGCAGCATCTTCTTGCTGGTCATGATGCCGCGCACGCGCAGGTCGAGCTTGAAATCCCGCAGCAGGCGTTCACGCTCCGCGGCGATCTGTTCGAGCAGCACGCGGCCCACGGCGCCCGGGCCGATGAGACCGATGGAGATGGTATGCGGCGAGAGATAGAACCCGGAATGCACGGCGCGCAACGCGCGGGTCGCATCCTTGCCGTCGACCACCACCGAAATATTGCGCTCCGAGGCGCCCTGCGCGATGGCGTGCACGTTGACGCTCGCCGAACCGAGCGCGTTGAACACCTGGCCCGAGATGCCGGGCAGGCCGGCCATGCCGTCACCCACCACGGCGAGGATGGCGAGGCCGCTATCCACCTGGATGCTCTGGATCTGGCCTTCTTTCACTTCGCGTTCGAAGGCCGCTGCCACCACGCGCGACGCGCGTTCGGCTTCATTGCCCGGAATCGCGCAGCAGATGGAGTGTTCGGAGCTGCCCTGCGAGATGAGGATCACCGAGATGCCTTCTTCGCGCAGCGCGCCGAACAGGCGATGCGCGGTGCCCGGCACGCCGATCATGCCGGCGCCTTCGACATTCACCATCGCGATGTTCTCGATGCTGGTGATGCCCTTCACCGGCAACTTGGAGGTGGGCAAAGCACAGATCAGCGAGCCCGGCTTGTCGGGCGCGAAGGTGTTGCGAATCCAGATCGGGATGCCGCGTCCCACGGCGGGCGCCATGGTCTGCGGGTGGATCACCTTGGCGCCGAAGTACGCCAGCTCCATGGCTTCGTTGTACGACAACGAGTCGATGACCTTGGCATCGGGCACGCGGCGGGGATCGGCCGACAACACGCCGTCGACATCGGTCCAGATCTGGATCTCGGCGGCGTCGAGCAGCGCCCCGAAGATCGAACCGGAGAAGTCGCTGCCGTTGCGCCCCAGGGTAGTCTGTACGCCGCGCCGGTCACTGGCGATGAAGCCGGTGATGATGAGCGTGCCCTGACTTTCGAAGGAGCCAGCCGCCGACACCAGCTGGCGCAGCCTGGCGCGCGAAACTTCCCATTGCACCGCCGGGCCCAGCGGACCCCACTCCACTTCCACGACCTGGCGCGCGTCGATCCAATGACACCGCGCCCGGACGTTTGGCGCGCGCCGCGAAGAATTCCCGGAACAGCTTGGTGGACCAGATCTCGCCGTAACCGGCGATCAGGTCGCGCACGTTCTGCGCCGCCGAGCGCGTCAGCTTGACGGTGTGCAGGATGCCTTCGATGTCGTGCCGGTCGCGATCGAACCCGGCCATGTACAGCTGCGCCGCTGGCGGCGTGAGCACCGCCTGCGCAATCGCGGCATGGCGCGCACGCAGCGCATCCAGCTCACCGCGCCAGGACTCATCCTGCGCTTCGGCGCGTGCAACCAGGCCCAGCAGCCCATCGGTGACACCGCGACAGGCCGAGAGCACCACTCCCAGTCGCCCGGGTGGCAGTGTTTCGAGGATGTTGGCGACGCGGCGAAAGCACTCGGCGTCAGCGACTGACGAACCGCCAAATTTATGTACGACCCAGGCGGAGGGGTCAGGGGATGACATTGAAATGCAAGACCTGGAGGGGGCAAAAAAGCCCGGCAAATCTACTGGTTGGACCGCATCGCGCGCAAGCACGCCGGGCCAATATCTGGCATAAATCCGGCCCTGATGTCGCTGCATCGCCTCCTGCCGCTGTTTGACCGCGCCCGCGCCCTGGATCAGCCCCTGGTGCTGGCAACCGTCATCCGCACCGGTGGCTCGACGTACGCCAAACCCGGTGCGCAGATGCTGATCGCGTCCGACGGCGAATACGCGGGCCTGTTGTCCGGCGGTTGTCTCGAAGGTGACCTGCGCGAACACGCGCGCGCCGTGGCTGCGTCCGGGATTGGACGGATCGTGAGCTACGACATGCGCAGCACCACCGACCAGCTGTTCGGTCTCGGGGCCGGCTGCGAAGGCGCCATGGACGTGCTGCTGACACGCGTCAGCTCGCACGAACACTGGCAGCCACTGGAATCCATGGCGCATGCCGCGAGGCGCGGACACCCGTACCGCATCGCCTTCGTCACCTCGAGCAATGAACCTGCGCTGCCGCTGGGCTCGCTCATCAGCGCTGCGGGTACGGCCGCGAATGGTGCGGAGGTCGACGCCAGCATCCTGGCGCTGCTCGATGCTGCGGATGCCTCGGCGGGCAACGCGCTGATCCGCGTCGCGCAACCCGACGTGGAGATGTTCGTCGCCGCCCTCGCGCCACCGACCCACCTGCTGTTGTTAGGCGGGGGACCCGACGCGCGACCCGTGGCGGATCTCGCTGCATTCCTGGGATGGCGAGTCACCGTGGTGGATCACCGCGCGGCCTACCTGGATCCCGCTCGTTTCCCGGCAAACACGCGCCTGGTGGAAGCCGCCGCGGCCGATGTTGCCGAGGCGGTCGCGCTCGATGACTTCTCGGCCGCGATTGTCATGAGCCACCACCTGGATTCGGACCTGCAGTATCTGCGCGCCCTCGCCGCCTCCTCGGTGCCCTATGTCGGCCTGCTGGGTCCGGCGGCACGTCGCGAGAAGTTGCTCGGTGACCTCGGCGATCCCGCGCCGTCACTGCGTGCGCGGTTGCGTGCGCCCGTCGGACTCGATATCGGCGGCCGTGCGCCGGAGTCCATCGCGTTGTCCATCATCGGCGAAGTCCACGCCGTGCTCGCCGGTCGTGGTGGCCGGCCGTTCAGCGAGACCGCGAATTGAGCACCGAATTCGGTGCCGTTTCATTTCAGGAACTGCTGCCACTGCTGGGCGTCCTCGCGCTGTCGGGCGTCATCGCGGGTTTTGCCGCCGGCCTGCTGGGCGTGGGCGGCGGCATCGTCACCGTGCCGGTGCTCGAATATTCGCTGCGCTTTGCCGGCGTGCCGGAGGAGTACCGCATGCACGTGGCGGTCGCGACTTCGCTCGCGGCCATCATTCCCACTTCCATCAGTTCGGCGCGCACTCATCACGCGCGCGGCGCCGTGGACTGGGCGCTGGCAAAGAGCTGGGGCGCCACCATGGTGCTGGGTGCCGCGGCCGGCAGCCTGTTGGCCTCACGCGCGCCGTTACCGGTGCTCGCCGGTATCTTCGGCGGCGTCGCGCTGCTGATTGCCGCCAAGATGCTGCTGCCGCTCGATGATGTGCGGGTGGCGCAGGACGCCCCGCGTGGCGCACGCGGCGCGCTGCTGGGCGGCCTGATCGGCGGGATCTCCGCGGTCATGGGAATCGGCGGCGGCACGCTCACCGTGCCCACGCTGAACCTGTGCGGCTATCCGATTCATCGCGCCGTGGGCACCGCGGCATTCTTCGGCATCTTCATCAGCATCCCCGGCACCGTGGGCTATCTACTGGCGCGGCCGCCGGTCGAGCTGCCCTGGGCCAGCGTGGGATTCGTCAGCCTGGCGGGACTGGCGGTGATCGCACCCGGCTCGATGCTCACCGCCTCGCTCGGCGCACGCGTCGCGCATGCCTTGAGCCGCCGGCGCCTGTCACAGGCCTTCGGCGTGTTCCTGCTGCTGGTGGGAACGCGGATGCTCTATCGCGCGCTGAGCTGAGTGGAGCGCGGCGTCTCGGATTCTTCGAAGATCACATCGACCGGCAACACCGGTACCGCGCAGTCGATCACCAGGCAGGCCGCGCGCAGCAGATCCACTTGTGGCACGGTGAGCTGGCCACCCACGGCGATGACGCGCGCCATGCCTTCCGAGAGGGATTTCTTGCCGGTGGGATGCACCTCCGCCAGCGCCTTGAGCGCCGTGTCGAGTGCCGCCGGCGTGACCAGGTTTTCCGGATACTGGCTCCACTTCTGCGGCGGCAGCATGCCCATGAGGCCGGCGCGATAGGCGTTGTGACCCTCATTGCCCGCGCCGAACCGGCATTGCGCCAGCGCCGCGTACAACTCGCACACCGCCGGCGCATGCTCGGGCAACGGCACCGGCGGCGGTGGTTCGATCGCCTTTGCCAGGCGCTTTTCGACCAGCCGCGTCACCGCAAAACGCAACATGTCGCCCGCGACCACCGTCGGCGCGAAGGCACGCGCGATGGCGCGCAGCCGCTTGCGATCGGCGGGCTCCATGGTGTCAAGCACCAGCAAGAGGTCCACCAGCATGGGCAGTCGCGAGGCCGGCGGCAGCGCGGCGATGCGCGCAATCTGCTCCGGTGTCTCCGTGAAGAGCTCCTTGCCGAGCAGCGGCGCGAGGCGCGTGAGCTGCGTGCGCCACTTCGCGGGCTCCGCGGCCAGCATGGTCGCAACGAAGCTGGCCTGCACGGCGATGCTGGATTCTTCGACCTGCCCAATGAAAGTGATGATGGCCGCCTGCTGTTCCTGGCTCAGGCGATTGCGCAGCACATCGGGCGGCGGCGGGCGTCCGCCAATCATGCGCACACCGGTGGGCATGGTTTCCGCCATGGCGAGGCTGCCGGGCGCCGGCGTGGATGCCGCAGGTAGATTGGCCGGCGTCATCGCGGCCGCGGCGATCACCGGCTTCATCAGGTGGGCCACTGCGTCCAGCGGGATGTCGAGATAAGTCGGCGGCCTGGCATGCGCTGCCGCCGCCTCGGCTGCCGCCGCCGCGGCTTTCGCGGCCAGCTGCCGCCTTCGCGGCCTCTTCGGCGGCCTTGGCCTCTTCCACGGCGCGCGCCGCCAATTTGCGGCGCTCGTCAGTCACCAGCGTGCGAAACTTCAGCGACGAGACGCGTGAGTCGAGCGCATGCACGCGCTCCTCGAGCGAGGGATGGGTCGAGAACCAGCCGGTGCCGAGCTTCTTGGCCCACGAGGCCTCGGTGCTGCCGAAGAACAGGTGTGCGACGTTGACCGCGCTGGCGTGTTGCAGGTTGCGAACCTTCGGGGATTGCAGCCATGGCGATGAACGCGCCCTGCAATGCCTGCGGATTGCGCGTGAACTGCACCGCGGACGCATCGGCGAGGTGTTCGCGACGCCGTGACACCGCGGCCTGCAGCAGACGCCCGGCGATGAGCCCGACACTGCCGGCGACGAATATGCCGAAAGCCACCAGCTTGAGGCGCGCCGCATTCTTGCCGCCGCCGCGACCGGTTCATGATGCGTGACGCCAGATCGGTGATCACGAACAGGCCGAAGATCCAGGCGATGAGGCGCATGTTGATTCGCATGTCGCCGTTGAGAATGTGACTGAACTCGTGGCCGATGACGGCCTGCAATTGGTCGCGGTCGAGTTTGTCCAGCGCTCCCTGCGTCACCGCAACCGCGGCTTCGTCGGGTGAAAATCCGGCGGCGAAGGCGTTGATGCACGGCTCATCCGGCAACACGTACACCGCCGGCTTGCGGATGCGCGCCGCGATGGCCATCTCTTCGACGATGTTCAGCAGACGCTTGCGCTTGGGGTCTTCGTCCTTGGGCAGCACGGGCACGCCGCCGAGCGAGCGCGCCACCGCTATGCCGCCGGCGCGCAGTTGCGAGCTGCGATGCCAGGTCGCGATGAGCATGGTTCCGAGCACGATGAGAGAGGTCCACGCCACGTATTCGGGGTGCTCCTGCAGGACGCGGCCCGGGTGACCCATCAGGCCGACGATGACCACCAGGTTGATGACCACGGTCACCAGCAAGAACGCGGCAATAAAGGCCACCACCAGCCACCTGGTATGGCTGCGCTGGGTCTCCTGGCGTTCGAAGAATTGCGTGCTCACTGGCCACAAATTAGCGGGAAATCATCGATTTGGGCGTGCGCTGGCGCACGCTGACACGCAAATCCAGTGCTGCAATTGCGACCGATTTAACGGTTGTGCACCTCGGTCGGGCTCTTCGGGGTTTACCCGGGGTAATATCGCCAGCCATGAACCTCGAGCCGGAAAAGGCCTCCGAGATCCGCAATATCAGCGGCTTGGCGCGCATCCTTGCCACCTTCGCCATCCTGACGCTCGCGGCCATCGGAATTCTCGTGATCCTCGAGATCATTCCGCGCGCGGCCTTTGCCGAAGTCGCCAGCAAGACCGCCATGGTCGCCGGGATCTGCGTGGTCTCCGTGATCGCCATCGGATTTCTTTCGCGGCGCTAAGATCTTTGGACGCCACCGCCGCCGAGTCGAACCATATCCACGTCGTGGTACTGGCGGCCGGTGCCTCCACGAGATTTGGTGCCACCAAACAACTGGTGCGCGTCAGCGGGCGACCGCTCATGCACACGGTGGTGAGCCGCGCCGTCGAACTTGCCGGTCACTCGGTGACCGTGGTGCTCGGTGCCCATGCCGGCGAGCTCGCACCGCTGCTCAAGCACAGCCCCGCCTCCGTGGCCGTCAATCGCGAATGGTCCGAAGGCATCGCCAGCTCGATTCGCGAAGGCGTGGCCCATACACCCGCCACGGCCGACGGCGTGATGATCGTGCTGGCGGACCAGGCGGCCGTCACCACCGAAGACCTGCGACGACTCGCGAGCGCCTGGCGCCGCAATCCCTCGTCCATCGTCGCCGCGCAATATGCCGGCGGCAGCGGTGTGCCGGCCATCTTCCCGCGCTGGTGTTTTCGAGAACTGAACGAATTGCGTGGCGATCGCGGTGCCCAGAGCCTGCTGCAACGCCACGTGGATCGCGTCGTGCGACTGCCCATGCCCAGCGCCGAGCTCGACATCGACCGGCCCGAAGACCTGTTGACGCTGGAAGTGGCAACCCATGTCAAGCGCCAGGGCATCAGCGACACCTGAGACGCTGTTAGTCGACCAGCAGCGCCAGCAGCTGCGCCAACGGAAACGCCAGCACCAGCAGCGTGCATGGCGCGATACACAACACCATCGTTGCCCAGAGTTTGAGCGGCGCCGCGCGTGCCAGCCGCTCGGCGCGCGCGAAGCGTGCCGCCGCCGCCTGCCGCGCGCGCTCGCGCAACACCAAGCCGGCGCCGACGCCGGCGCGCTCGGCCGCGCGCAGCGACATCACCAGCGCGCTGAAGGGCCGCAGGCCGATCTGCTGGTCGAGTTCGCGCAGAACATCCTGCGGCGGCGTGCCGGCGTGTATCTCCAGGACGGCGCGCGCCCAGCAGCGGCGCAGGGGTCCGTCGGGCGCGCGCTCCACGCACAGCCGCGAGCGCCGAGGGCAAACTACTGCCCGCCTCCACGGCCAGCGCGATCAGGTCCAGGTGCAGCGCCAGCTCATCGAGAAGTGCCTGCTCGGCGCGGCGGCGGATTTCCCCGAGAAACTTCGGCGCCACGGCGAAGCCGAGGCCACCCACCAGCGCAGCGGCCACCAATGCTCCCGCGCCGAGCGGCGACACCGCGAGGTACACCGGCAACGCCACGCACAGTCCGCCGAAGGCGCGCGTCGTCGGCCAGTGCGCCGGCGCCGACAGGCGCGCGAGCTCCGCATCGTGAATCGCCTGGTGAATGTCCAGCACGCCGCGCAGCCCGGCCATGCTCAACACCGCCGCGCCGACGATGAGCAGCATCACGACGAATACCGGCAACTCGCCCACCCTCACACCTCGACACGCGCGGCTCGCCACAACAGCCAGCAGCCGAGAGTCTCCAGCGCGAGCAACCATGCCAGCACCGCCGTCGGCACGACGATGCCGGCAGCGGACAAGGCCAGCAGCAGAGCCGGCGGCGCCGCGGCGGCAATCGAACCACGCCACCGCCCGGGCGCGGTGCGCGCCAGCATCTTGCGCTCGAAGGCCACGCGGCGCTTGAGGCGCAACCCGAGGCGCTGTGCCGACTCCGCCAGCAACTCCGGATCCGGTGCGGCCAGCGTCTGCACGAACTCGAACGAAATCCACTCCGGAATATGCAGCGGACGGGCACGCGCCAGCAGCGCCTCATCGACCCGCAGCCGCTGGCCCGCGCTCCGCACGGCCACGGCGAAATCGATGAGCGCATTGGCCACCTCGCCGAGCTCGCGACTCAGTCGCCGGCGCCGGCCGGCCAGCGCTGTCGGCAGCGCGATGAGGATCGCGACCGCCAGGCAAGCGCCGAGGAGCGCACCATCAACCATCATGCGCGACTCCTGCAAACAGCCAGGCGCCATAGGCCTGCCACAACAGGATGGCGATGCATGTCGCGAGCACCGCGATTATCGATCGACGCCACCACGAACGAGGCTGCGCTTCCATGCGAATATTGAAACGCAGAACGCGCGCGCCGTCGCCGCGTGAATCTCCTGCAAATGTTGCGGTTCGAGGCTTGTGCGGCGTTCAGGTCTGAACGACGGTCACGTGTCCGGCCTTGATGGCCTCGTGATTGGCATTCATGAATACGTTGAGGTAGTCAGGATTGGTGAAGGCCAGCTTGAGGAAAGCCACGTGTCCCGGCCCGCCCATCACTCCTCCGAACCGCACCCTGGCCTGCTTGACGCGCACCGGTTGATAGAAGCTGGTCCTCGGCGGCCGCGCGCTGCGCAAGCGATAGAAAATGATCGCCACGATGATGCCCAGCACGGCGCCGATCGCCACCCGGTTCGTGACCATCCACGCCGGGTACTGCATCGACCGGGAGAGCACGTATCCCAGCAGCAATGCCAGGCCGGTTCCCACCGCAAACACGAACAGCATGGAAAAGAATCCCGGTGGACGCCGCTGCAAGGTCTTGCGACAGGCTGAGCACACCGGAAGCGTCAGATGGAAGGTGGATTCGGTGCCGCGGATGCCAAAGAAACGCGTGACGCGCGTGTCCTGGACTTCGATTTGACAATTGAGCTCGCCGCAGTTGCAGCAGAACGAGGTGGGAAACGCGAGTTCTGGAACTTGCGACTCCATCCGGTCACTTCATGGTCGGCATCACGAACTCCGCGCTGCCGCCGACGCCTTGAGCGGGCCAGCGACTGGTCACCGTCTTGAGTCGCGTGTAGAAGCGAATGCCTTCCATGCCATGCATGGCGTGATCGGCGAAACTCGAGCGCCGCCAGCCGCCGAAACTGAAATACGCCATGGGCACCGGGATGGGCACGTTGACGCCCACCATGCCGACTTCGATGGCCTGCACGAAGGCGCGCGCCGCGCCGCCGTCGCGGGTGAACACCGCGGTACCGTTGGCGTACTCGTGCGAATTCACCAGCTCGATCGCCGCCTTGAGCGTGGGTACGCGCATCACCACCAGCACCGGGCCGAAGATCTCTTCGCGATATACCTTCATCGCCGGCGTCACGTGATCGAACAAACTACCGCCGAGGAAAAAGCCGTTCTCGTAGCCGGTCACACGATGCCCGCGGCCGTCGACCACCAGGCGCGCGCCTTCGGCGATACCCGCGTCGATGTAACCGCACACCCGCTCGCGATGCGCCGCGGTGATCAGCGGCCCCATGTCGGCCTCGCCATTCTGCGAATGATCGATGCGCAGACTACGCACCCGCTTCGCCAGTGCCTCGACCAGCCGGTCGCCCGTCGCATCACCGACCGCCACTGCGACCGAGATCGCCATGCAGCGTTCGCCCGCCGAGCCGTAGGCCGCGCCCAGCAAGGCATCGGCGGTGAAGTCCGCGTCCGCGTCGGGCAGCATCACCAGGTGATTCTTGGCGCCGCCCAGTGCCTGCACGCGTTTGCCGTGCGCGATGCCCTCGCGCGTCACGTATTCGGCAATCGGCGTCGAACCCACGAAGCTGATCGCATTGACTTCGCGGTGCCGCAGCAAGGCATCAACCGCCACCTTGTCGCCGTTGATCACGTTGAACACGCCGGGCGGCAGTCCCGCCTCGGTGAGCCACTGACCTAACAACAAGGCGGCGCCGGGATCGCGCTCGGAGGGCTTGAGAATGAAAGTGTTGCCACAGACCAGCGCCACCGGAAACATCCACAGCGGCACCATGGCGGGAAAATTGAACGGCGTGATGCCGGCGGCCACGCCCAGCGGCTGGCGCATGGAGAAGCTGTCGACGCCGGTGCCGACGTTTTCCGCGAATTCACCCTTGGTGAGATGCGGTGCGCCGCAGGCGAATTCGACCACTTCCAGGCCGCGGGTCACCTCACCCGTCGCGTCGCTCACCAGTTTGCCGTGTTCGGCGGCGATGACGCGGGCCAGCTCGGCGCGCCGCGACTCGACGATTTCCTTGAACCGGAACAACACCCGCGCGCGTTTCAACACGGGCATGTCTGCCCACAAGGGAAAGGCCGTTCGTGCCGCCGCAACGGCCGCGTCGACTTCCGCCGCCGATGCCAGCGCCACGCGCGCGGCCACCAGTCCCAGCGAGGGATTGAACACGTCGCCCGCACGTCCCGAGGCGCCGGCCACGGCCTGTCCGCCGATCCAGTGTGGATAATTGCTGACGCGATCCTGGGTCATGAAGGCGCGAGTGTAACCCCTATACTGTGCGGCGATGAATCAGCCGACCAGTGAATTGCAGAAGCTGCTGCAGCAGCTCGATCAGCAGATCGCGCAGGCCAGCGACGAGTCCACCCGGCAGGAATTGCAGCGCCTGCGCGCGCGTCTGGATTCGCCCGAGATGCTCAACATGGCGCGCGAGCTGGCCGGCAGTCGCCCCAGCGATCCCGCCTCCCTGGTGCTCGAGTTTCACGATCCCTTGCTGCCCAACGCGGTGACCGCCGCCGCCTGTGTCATCGCCGCCGCCACCTGCCTGTTCGCCATCGTGGAAGGCTTCAAGAATGCCCACACCTCGATGGCCGGCAACGAAATCAACCTGTGGCTGGTGGCCGTGTTTGCCGGCGCGTGTACCGCGATGTTCACCGCGCTGTCGTTCATGCGCACGTTTTCCGTGCGGGTGGATACCGAGGGCATGGCTTCGCGCAGCATGCGGTGCGCGCTGGAAGCGCCTGCACGTCGGTGCCATGCCGTGGAAGGACATCCGCTCGTTGCACGATCGCAATGCAGGATCGCGTGCTGGAAGTGCGCGCCGCCGGCGGCGAGACTTTCGAGATTCCGATGCGGCTGGTGAACTTCGCGATCCTGCGCGAGCACCTGGAGAACATGGTGCGGCTGTACGGCGACAGGCCAGCGAGTTAGAAGAACTTGTCGAGAAAGGTGGCCGTCGAGTCGCTGATGCCGACGATCTTGTTAGTGGCCTGGCGATAGTATTTGAAATTCAGCTCAGTCTCGGGCCGCCCATCCTTCCAGTTGGAGAATGGTTTGAGCTCAGCCCGTCCCAGGCGCCGCCTGGCAAGCGCGGTCCGCCGAACCTCGATGCTCACCCGCGGCGTCTGGCGCTCGACGCTGCGTTTCTTCGCGGTGGCCGCGGCTGCCGTGACCACGCCCCTGGCGATCAGCCCCGGCCCGCCCTCATTTTCGCTGGCGAAGATATAGATGGTGTCGCCCGGCGCGATGTGCTTGCCGCCGTACATGGTCTTCTGCGCCCGGAAAGTGAATTTCCTGGCCTTGGTATCAGCGATGTGTGCCTTGATGGCAAAAAACATTCGACCACTGCCTCACACCTATCTGCGACCCCACGCCACGAAGTGGCCGTTGCGAAAACCGGGTTTGCCGTACGTGAAAGGCTCACCCTCGAGACCCGTGACGCTGCCGCCCGCCGCCAGCAACACGGCATGTCCGGCGGCCGTGTCCCACTCCATGGTGGTGCCAAGGCGCGGGTAGATATCCGCCTCGCCCGCCGCCACCAGGCAGAACTTGAGCGATGAGCCGATGGAGCGGAATTCCTTCACCGGGTAGCCGGCGAGGAAGGTATCGGTCTCGGGCGTGCGATGCGAGCGCGACGCCACCGCGGTCAGTCCTTCGGCCGGCGGCGTGCGCGCCCTGATGGGGTTGCCCATCGAGGGCATGGTGCCGTCGGGGTCGGCGTCGATTTGGCCCGCCTTCCCGGAACGCACATCGCCCCAGAACAACTCGCGTCTGCGCGGGCGCGAACACCACGCCCATCACCGGCTTGCCGGCTTCGACCAGCGCGATGTTCACCGTGAACTCATCGCGGCGGCTGATGAATTCCTTGGTGCCATCGAGCGGATCGACGAGGAAGAACCGATCGGTGGATCCCAGCACGGCCGGCACGTGCCCGGCGGCGACGGCTTCTTCGGCCACCACCGGGATCCCCGGCGCGATCGCCGCGAGATCCGCGAGGATGATCTTTTCCGCCGCTTCGTCCGCCGCCGTCACCGGCGAGGTGTCGGCCTTGTCGCGCACCACGAACTCCGTGGCATACACGGCCATGATCGCGCCACCGGCGCGCTGCGCGGTGTAGATCACGGATTGCAACAGGGCGCTGGATTCAGGCACGGCGGGCCTCATTCATGGCGACGGCCAGCTCGCGCACGTCGGCGCGCGCAAAGATCTCCGCCGCGCTGGCGGTCATGCGCCGCGTCCAGTTGGAGTATTCGCTGCTGGTGCCGGGAATGTTCACGGGCTCCAGCATGCCTGTCATGTCCTCGAGTTGCACGGTAACCAGCGCCGATTGGGTCCGGCCGAGATAGACATGCACCGCGCGCGCCAGCGCCGCCGAATATTCGGGCACCGGGCCAGTGTCCTCGGACCATAGTCCCGCGCGGCGCAGCGCCCGCAGCAGCCGTTCGCGCGCCGCGGCGCGCTCCTCGCGCGAGCGCGTCGCGACCGCCGCGTCCGGATAAACACCAAGCTTTTCCCACAGATCGATGTCATGTCCGCTCCACCAGCCATGCAGGGTGGGCAGATCATGCGTGGTCACGGTGGCGAGCGCATGACGCACGTAGTCGGCCGGCGCCACGAACTCATTCTCCTTCTGTTCGAACATCACCACCTTGTAGTGATACACCCCGAATTGCGGCAGCGCGCGCCGGATCTCGTCCGGCACCACGCCCAGGTCCTCGCCCACCACCAGGCATTGCTGTCGACGGCTCTCGAGCGCCACCACGCCTAACAACTCCTCGAGCGGATAGTGCACGTAGCCGCCATCCGCGGACTTGAACTTGCGCGGCACCCACCACTGGCGGAACAGCGCCATGACGTGATCCAGCCGCAGTGCGCCGCAGTTGCGCATGCTGGCGCGGATCAACGCTACGAAGGGTGCGTAGGCGGTGCGCTTGAGCACGCGCGGATCCTGCGGCGGGATGCCCCACTCCTGGCCGCCAGGTCCCAGCGGATCCGGCGGCGCGCCGATGGCGGCGCCGGTGCAGTACAGCGTCTGGTCGGACCAGGTCTCCGAACCCGAGGCGTTCACGCCCACCGCATAGTCGCCATACAGGCCGACACTCAATCCCAGCTCGCGCGCCAGCTGGCGCACGGCACCGAGCTGTTCGGCGGCCAGCCATTGCAGGTAGCCGTGAAAATCCACGTCGTCGGCGTGCGTCTCGGCGAAGCGCTTCACCGCGGGGCTGTCGGGATGACGATATTCCGCGGGCCAGTTGTGCCAGCCCGCAGCGGTGCCCTGATGCCGGCGAAAATATCCATCGATGGCGTCGAACAGCGTGTGCAGCCGCATCGGCTCGCCGCGCTCGCGCAGAAAGTTCCTGCAGGCTGCGGCCCGGGTGGTGTGGCGGCCCAGATGTTCGGTGCGAAATCTTTCGAAGGCAGCCTGCAACACCGGCATCTTGAGGCTGGCCACCGCCGCGTAGTCCACCTGGGGCGTGGCGCGCACCTTGGCGAGCCTGGCGTTGAACGCCGGATCGCCCATGATCGCCAGCGCGCGCCGCGAGCCCTGCACCTCGAGCACCGAGGAGACGTCGATGAACATGACGTTCAGCGCGTGGCGACTCGAGGCCGAATACGGCGAGAACAAGGTGGGATCCGAGGGAAACAGCGCGTGCACCGGGCTGATGCCGACGAAGCCCGCGCCGGCCGCCGCCGCCAGGCGCAGCACCTCGGCGAGATCCGTGAAATCACCGATGCCCCAGTTGTGCGCCGAGCGCAGCGTGTAGAGCTGCACGGCCACGCCCCAGAGCCGCGCGCCCCCGACCAGGTCCGCCGGCTCGTGGCATTTGTCCGGTGTCACGATGAGCGGCGCACTTTCGGTGCCGGCGAACTCGAGCTCTACGGACAGCCGGTGATAACCCAGCGGCAGATCGTCCGGCAAAGCGAGGTCGCGCAGCACGAACCACCTGCCATCCTGGCTGTACGAACCGCGCTCCGGCAGGTCCCAGGCAGGCACCTCGCCGCGGCGCGCGCCCCCGCCTTCCAGCGCCACGCTCCAGCGCAGCAGCGCATTGTGTTCACTCGCAGGCGTGTTGAGGCGCGCCGCGCGCGCGCCGTTGCGCAGCACGATCGCGTCGCCTAACAACCCTACGGGATGGGCGGCTTCGGCATCGCGGATCTGCGCCTCCAGCGCCGCCGCCTCATCGAGGCGGCAATGCATGGCGCGCAGGATGGCCGCCTTGGTGGTCAGCGAGAAATGCTTCAGCTCGCCCTGGTAGGTGTAATAGGCATCGCCGATGCCGCGTGCCCTGGCCAGGCGCTCGATGAGCGGGCGGAATGTCTCGATGGATTGGTCGTCAACGGACACGTTGCAGCGCCAGCGTCTGGTACGGCCCCACTTTCACGGGACCCGCGGGCAGCCGGAAGCCCGACAACACGCCCACGGGATGCGCGGTATCGATCACCACGTCCCAGCCGGCGGGTTGCTTGAAAGACGGCAGCTTGAATTCGCACTCGAGCTCGGTGGGATTCAGCAGCAGCAGCAGATCCGGCGACGATGCGGTGCCACCGAGCCCGACGCCCAGCGTGCGTAACTCCGGGTCGTTCCACTCCTGGTCGGCCAGCTCGTGGCCGTTGGCATGCCACCAGGAAATATCGCGCGCGTGACTGGCGTGCAGCGCGCCCTTCAGAAAAGTGTCGCGCCGCAACTCCGGGTGCTCGCGGCGCAACGCCGCCAGACCGCGCACGAAATTCAGCAGCGAATCGTCCTGCTTGAGCCCGGACCAGTCCACCCAGCTGACTCTCGTTGTCCTGGCAGTAGGCGTTGTTGTTGCCCTTCTGGGTGCGATACAGCTCATCGCCCGCCAGCAACATCGGCACGCCTTGCGCGAAAAACAACGTGGTCAGCAGATTGCGCACCTGGCGGCGACGCAGCGCGATGATATGCACGTCATCGGTGGGGCCTTCGACGCCGCAGTTCCAGCTGTGGTTGTGCGAGTGGCCGTCGCGATTCTCTTCGAGATTGGCTTCGTTGTGCCTTTCGTTGTACGAGACCACGTCGCGCAGCGTGAAGCCGTCGTGCGCCGCCACGAAGTTGATGCTGGAGGTGGGCTTGCGGCCATTGCGGCGGAACAGGTCGCTCGAACCGGCGAATCGTTCGGCAAAGCCACCCACCATGCGCCGTCCGCCATGCCAGAACGCCCGCAGGGTGTCGCGATAGCGGTCGTTCCACTCCGACCAGCCCGGCGGAAAATTGCCGAGCTGATAACCGCCCATACCCATATCCCAGGGTTCGGCGATGAGCTTCACGTAGGCGAGCACCGGGTCGGCGCGCAGCGCGGCGAAAAACGGCGAGTTCGAGTTGTAGCCCGAGCGGTCACGGCCCAGCACCGTGGCGAGATCGAAGCGGAATCCGTCGATGCGGTATTCCTCGGCGAAGTAGCGCAGGCTGGCCAGAATGTCGGCCTGCACGATGGGATGGTCGCAGGACACGGTATTGCCGACGCCGGTCACATCTTCGTAGAAACGCCGGTCATTGGCGCGGTGGGAGTAGTAGGCGCGATTATCGATGCCGCGGAACGACAGCGTCGGTCCCAGGTGATTGCCTTCGGCGGTGTGGTTGTAGACCACGTCCAGGATCACCTCGATGCCCGCCGCGTGCAGCGCCTTGACCGCCAGCTTGAGCTCGGCCACCGGGTCCTTGACCGCATAACGGCGCGTCGGCGCGAACCAGGCCAGCGTGTTGTAGCCCCAGTAGTTAGTGAGCCCGCGCTTGACCAGGAAGTCCTCGCTCACGAAGGCATGCACCGGCATGAGCTCCACGGCCGTCACGCCCAGTGACTTCAGGTGATCGATCACCGCGGGCACGGTGAGCCCGAGGTACTTGCCGCGCCACTCCGGCGGCACGTCCGGATGCAACTGCGTGAAGCCCTTGACGTGCAGCTCGTAGATCAAGGTGTCGCGCCACGGCACCGCCGGCTGGCGATCGTGGCCCCAGTCGAAGTCGCCGTTGATGACGCGACAGCGCGGCGTCACCGGCGCGCTATCGGTGAGACTGGGCTTGAGCCGCTCGGGGTCCGCAGGATCAAAGCCCAGCAGGCGTGGATCCCAGGTGACATCGCCGACGATGTCGCGCGCGTAAGGATCCATCAGCAGCTTGTTGGCGTTGAAGTAATAGCCCTCGCGCGGATCGTAGGCGCCATGCACGCGGATGCCATACAGCGTGCCGACCCGTGCCAGTTCCTGCTCGACGAAGCCGTGGTGAATCGGCCCGGTGCGGCCCGGCAGCGTGAGACGCGCGGTCTCGTTTTCACCGCTCGCGTCATACAGGCATACATCGACGCGCGTCGCCGCGCGCGAGCGGATCGCGAAGTTGACGCCCTCGCCGGTGAAAGTCGCGCCGAGAACGTCCGCCGTTCCGGCTTTCATCCCGCGCGCCTCAGGAATACGGCGGACAGCGGGGGCAAGCGAATACGCAGAGCGTGCGGATAGCCGTGCACGGTGTGCGGGAAGGCGTCGTAGGCCGCCGACGCCTCCGAAGCCCGTGCCACCGAAGCCCGGGAAATCCGAATCGAAGATGACTTCGTAGCGGCCGGGATCCGGCACGCCCAGCCAGTAGTCATCGCGCGGCACCGGCGTCGCGTTGAACACGCAGACGATGGGTGCGTAGCCCGTGCTCCTGCCGCAGGAAGGCGAACACGCTCTCGTCCGAGTTGTGCAGGTCCACCCAGCGAAAGCCGTAGCCCTCGCAGTCGCTGGCATGCAGCTGCGGGTGGGTACGATAAAACCGCGCGAGCTCGCGGTTCAGATCCTGCATGACCTTGTGGCTGGCCTGGCCGAGCAGCGGCCAGTCGAGCTGCTCGTAGTCTCGCCACTCGTGCCACTGGCCGAACTCCGAGCCCATGAACATGAGCTTCTTGCCCGGATGCGCCGTCATGTAGCTCATGAAGAGCCGATAGTTGGCGCGCTTCTGCCATTCGTCGCCCGGCATCTTGTCGAGCAGCGAGTGTTTGCCGTGCACCACTTCGTCGTGCGAGATCGGCAGGATGAAGTTCTCGGTCCACGCGTACATGAACGAGAACGTGATCTTGTTGTGTTCGTGGCGGCGGTAGACCGGATCCTTGCTGAAGTAACTCAGCGTGTCGTTCATCCAGCCCATGTTCCACTTGAAGCTGAAACCCAGGCCGCCCAGGTGCACCGGGCGCGATACGCCGGGAAAAGCCGTGGATTCCTCGGCGATCGTCAACACGCCCGGATGCTCGCGATGCGCCACGATGTTGAACTCGCGCACGAACTCCAGCGCCTCGAGGTTCTCACGACCGCCGTACCTGTTAGGCAGCCATTCGCCGGCATTGCGGCTGTAGTCGAGATACAGCATCGAGGCCACGGCATCGACTCGTACGCCGTCGACGTGGTAACGCTCCATCCAGTACAGCGCATTCGCCACCAGGAAGTTCTTCACCTCGTGGCGGCCGAAGTTGAAGATCTTGGTGCCCCAGTCCATGTGTTCGCCGAGGCGCGTGTCGGCATGTTCGTAGAGCGCCGAGCCGTCGAACTCCGCCAGGCCGTGCGCGTCCTTGGGGAAATGCGCCGGCACCCAGTCGAGCAGCACGCCGATGCCGGCCTGGTGGCACTTGTCGACGAAGGCCATGAACTCCTTGGGCGTGCCGTAACGCGAGCTGGGCGCGTAGTAGCCCACCACCTGGTAGCCCCAGCTACCGTCGAAGGGATGTTCGGCCACACCCATGAGCTCGATGTGCGTGTAGCCCATGTCGACGACATAGGGAATCAGGTGCTCGGCGGCCTCGGACCAGCTGTAGAACGGTGGCTTGCGGTCCCAGGTGTGCCGCCAGCTCGACAGGTGCACCTCGTAGATGTTGATGGGCGCGCGCCGCCAGTCGGTTTGCGCACGGTTCTGCATCCAGGTGTCGTCGCTCCAGGTGTAGCCGTCGAGGTCCGCGACAATGGACGCCGTCTCCGGCCGCAGCTGCATGCGAAAGCCGAAAGGATCCGACTTGAGGCGGATATCACCGTGCTCCGTGCGGATCTCGTATTTGTAGGCCGCACCCTCGCCGATGCCCGGCACGAACAACTCCCACACACCCGAGCTGCCGCGCGCCTGCATGGCGTGTTTGCGGCCGTCCCACATGTTGAAGTCGCCGACCACGCTGACGCGTTTGGCATTCGGCGCCCACACCGCGAAGTGCACGCCATTGACGCCCTCGCGCACCCGCGGATGCGCGCCGAACTTGTGATAGATGCCGTAATGACGGCCCTCGCCGAACAGGTGCAGATCGAAATCCGACAGCTCGTGCGAGAAGAAATACGTGTCGTGCTTGATGACTTCGTTACCGTCCGGGAAACGCAGCCGCAGGCGATACGGCACCAGCGGCCGGCGATAGGCGATGCTGCCTTCGAAGATGCCCGCCTCGTGCACGCGCTTGAGCTCGTGCGCGGTCTCGGCCGGGTCGTCTTCCCAGAACACCGCCACCGATTCGGCGCCCGGTTCGAACACGCGCACCATGGCGAGCGGATGCCCCTCGTCGCGCGCGAACTCGTGATATCCCAGCAGCGAGCGCGGCTCGTGCTGCGCCGCCTGCAGCAGCGTGCCGATTTCCGCCTTGGTCAGTTTGCCGTTCTTGCTAGTCATTAAATGGGGACATCCCCATTTCCAGGAAATGGGGACAGCCCTATTTTCGAGTCATGCATGTTAAAGGATCGCTTCATATCGTCTGCAAGATGGGATGTCCCCATTTGCTAGGAAATAGGGAGTGTCCCCATTACATCACCGAGCGGATGTTCCAGATCTTGTCGGCATACTCGCGCACGCTGCGGTCGCTCGAGAACGGGCCCATGCCGACGGTGTTCAGCACCGCGCGGCGGCTCCACTCCTCGGGCTGTCGATACAACGCGTCGGCCCGATCCTGCGCCTCGCAATACGCCTTGAAATCCGCGAGCACCAGGAACGGCTCGCCATCGGAGGTCAGCCGGTCCACCACGTGCCGCGCGGACTCATTGTTGCCGCGCCCGAACGCGCCATTGCGAATCATCTCCAGCGTGTTGGCGAGCTCCGGATTGGCCGCGACGTATTCACGCGGCCGATAACCCGTGATGCGCAGCGCCGACGCCTCATCGGCGTTCATCCCGAAGATGAAGATGTTCTCCGCGCCCACCGAGTCGCGAATCTCGATGTTCGCGCCGTCCAGCGTGCCAATGGTCAGCGCGCCATTCAGCGCCAGCTTCATGTTGCCCGTACCCGATGCCTCCATGCCCGCCGTCGAAATCTGCTCCGACAAGTCCGCCGCCGGCATGATGAGCTGCGCCAGCGACACATCGTAATCCGGCAGGAACACGCACTTGAGCTTGGTGAGCGTCTGCGGATCCTGGTTGATCGTGGTCGACACATTATTAATGAGTCGGATGATGGCCTTCGCCATGACATAACCCGGCGCCGCCTTGCCGGCAAACATCACCGTGCGCGGCACCCAGTGTTGATCCGGGTTTGCCTTGATGCGGTTGTAGCGCGTGATCACGTACAGAATGTTCAGCAGCTGCCGCTTGTACTCGTGGATACGCTTCACCTGCACGTCGAACAGCGAGTCCACGCTGACATCGATGCCGGTGCGCCGATCCACTTCCACGGCCAACGCGATCTTGTTGGCGCGCTTGATCTCGCGGAACAGCGCGCGAAATGACGGGTCATCCGCCGCCCAGCGCAGCCGCTCGATTTCCTCGAGATCATTCTCCCACGCCGAACCCAGCCGCTCCGTCAGCAAACGCGACAGCCGCGGGTTCGATTGCTTCAACCAGCGCCGCACCGTGATGCCGTTGGTCACATTGATGAAACGATCCGGAAACATCTGCGCGAAACCCGAGAAGATCGTCTTCTTCATCAGCTCCGAGTGCAGCTTCGCGACGCCGTTCACCTTGTGAGACGCCACCACCGCCAGGTGCGACATGCGCACGCGCCGGCCGATACGACTCGCCGATGATCGACAACGTGGTCTTCGCCGCACCATCACCCTTGAAGCGCTTCTCCACTTCCAGCAGAAACTCTTCGTTGATGCGATAGATGATCTCGAGGTGGCGTGGCAGGAAGCGTTCAAAGAACTGCACCGGCCAGGTCTCCAGCGCCTCGGGCAACAGCGTGTGATTCGTATAGCCAAACACCCGGCGGCAGATGTTCCAGGCATCGACCCACGGCAGGTCGTATTGATCCAGCAGCAGGCGCATCAGCTCCGGGATCGCCAGCGTCGGATGCGTATCATTCATTTGAATCGCGAGCGCGGTGGGCAATTCCTCCAGCGTGCGCTCTTCCGCCAGGTGCGTGGCGAGGATGTCCTGGATGCTGGCGCTCACAAAGAAATACTGCTGCTTGAAGCGCAGCTCCTTGCCCTGCGGCGTCGAATCATCCGGATACAGCACGCGCGACAGATTCTTGGCATCGACCTGGTCTTCCACCGCGGCCGAGTAGTTGCCCGCGTTGAAATCCTCGATGTGAAACGGCTGCAGCGCGCGGCCCGACCACAGGCGCAGATGATTCACCGTCGTTGAACGATTGCCGGGCACCAGCTGGTCGAAGCCCACCGCGAGAATGTCCTGCGTCTCCACCCAGCGCGAGCGTGTCGCGCCAGCCACGTCGTGTGCCGTCAACACCCGTCCACCGAAACGCACGATGTAGCGCGCGTCCGAGCGTGGCGTCTCCCACACGTTGTGCAGGCGCAGCCAGGTCGATGCCGATTCACGCTGCGCGCCATCCGTATCTATGGATTGCGTGAAGATGCCGTAGTCGTAGCGAATGCCGTAACCGGTCGCGGGGTACTGCAGCGTCGCCAGCGAATCGAGAAAACAGGCCGCGAGTCGACCCAGGCCACCATTGCCCAGCCCCGGATCGACTTCCAGCGCAATGACCGAATCGAAATCGTGTCCCATGCTGGCAACGGCCGCCCGCGCCTCGTCGATCAGCTCCCCGTCGAGACTGGAGAGCGCATTCAACAGCGAACGGCCCGGCAGGAATTCCAGCGACAGGTAACAAAGTCGTTTGACTCTTGCCCGCGCGACACGCCGTTGTGTCGCGAGCCATCGCGCCGACAGGTCCTCGCGCACTCCCAGCGACAAGGCGTCATAAATGTCGCGTGGAGTCGCCGTATCGGGCTCTTTGCCGAGACTGCGCGTAAGGCGGTCGTATATCACCGCGCGCAGCGACCCGCGCCTCAGGATCGATCCAGCCGTCAACGTCGGCTCATTCAGCACTCGAACTACCTTTCACTCTGCGACGAGACATTTCAGGACATTTATTCTTGGCCACCCGACAATGCACACAAATGCATGCAAGTTCTATGACCGGGGCTTAAGACCAGTATCATAGCGCGCTGGCGGGACGGCGCTTCGCGCTGCACCAACATGACATCGGATAACTCGGAATGCACCGACAAGCGATAGGAATTGACATCGGGGGCTCGTCTATCAAGGCGGCCGTCGTCGACCTCAATCGTGGATGCCTTGTCGGTGAACGCCGCTCGGTTCCCTCACCTGCCATGTCCGCGGTCAGCGATATGCTGCACGCCATGGCGGATGCCGTGCCCGAAGACACCGCACACCTGCCCGCCGGCGTGACCTTCCCCGGCGTCGTGGTTGCCGGCACCGTGCACACCGCGGCCAACGTTGCCAAGTCCTGGATCGGCCAGCCGCTGGCAGAGCCCGCCGCCGCCAAGCTCAAGCGCAAGGTCGTCGCCATCAATGACGCCGACGCCGCCGGGCTTGCCGAAGTCCACTTCGGCGCCGCGCGCGACGTGATGGGCACGGTGCTCGTGCTGAGTCTCGGTACCGGTATCGGCAGCGCGCTGTTCGTGGACGGCAAGCTGGTGCCGAACACCGAGTTCGGCCATCTCGAGTTCGATGGTATGGAAGCCGAAGCGCGCGCTTCCGGCCGCGCGCGCATGGAGCGCAAGCTCGATTGGGACGGTTACATGACCGAGCTCAACTACGTGCTGAACCGCACCCACGCATTGCTCTGGCCCGATCTCATCGTGCTGTGCGGCGGCATCACCGCCGATCACCCGCATCTGTGTGAAGACCTGAAGGTGCCGACGCAGCTCAAGACCGGCGCGCTGCGCGCGGATGCCGGCATCGTCGGCGCCGCGTTTGCCACCACGCTGCAACAAGGCGTGTGGATCAAGCAGGCGAAGGTCGCGGGTTAAAGATTCTCGCCGGGCAACCGGCTGGCCTGCTTCACCCATCTGACAACCTGGGGCCTGTCGACCACGTCGCCCTCGTGGATGTCGAAGTAGCGCACTTGCGGATGCTTCGACTCGCCCGGTGGGGGCGGACGCAGCGACGCGCCACGGAAGAACGTCAGCTTCACGTACTTCGTGAAGCAGTGAAAGCTCAAGAACCAGCCCTTCTCCTCGAGGCCATAAAACGGCGAGTTCCACTTCACGGCCTTGCGCACACGAGGCACGACGCGCACGACGAGATCGTCGAGGCGGCGCCCGACGTTCTTTTTCCAGCCCGGCATGGCGGCGATATACGCCTGCACCGGTGCGTCGCCCTCGCCCTTCGCAATCTGCGGGTTGCCTCCCGAGAGAAGCACAACCCTGGAAGATTTCTTCGCGGACTTCTTCGACTTTTTCGCGGCCATGGTGCTACCACCTGGGCAGTTCAACACCGAACTGCCTGGCGTACTCGGCGTTCAACCGCTGCCAGCCTTCGAACTGCATGGCCTCGGGCCCCACGATGCGGCCGAGGCGATCTCCGTCCAGCAGATGATCCAGCACATCCAGGCAGATGTGCCACCCGGCAGCACCCATGGAAATGTAGCGGCGATCGATATTGGTCCACAGCGTCAGTCGCGTGCCACCCGCGTAGTCTTCGAGTTCCCAGCGCAGGTCGAAGCCACCCCAGTTGTACACCAGCACATCGGGAGGGTCGGCGCGCGTCACCTGGGTTTCCGTCACGTGCGGCGAAGGCGCTCCCACCGTGGTGAGCTTCACCGTGGACCCTTCCGCACCCAGGTTGCCGTCGGCGTCGAACGGCGCCCACTCGCGCAATTGCGCCGGGTCCGTGAGCGCCTGCCAGACCTTTTCCGGCTCGTGACGCAGTTGCTTGGTGAGGACCAGGGTCCACTTCTCGCCGTCCTTCTTGACCCGTGCCACGTCGGCCGGGCCCGGTGCGTATGCCTCGCGATTCATTTGTTTCTCCTTGATTTCCTTTTCGTGGGTTTCGATGGCTTCATGCGATCGAGGTGACGCTCGAGCGCATCCACGTGTGTGGACCAGTAGCGGCGGAATGGCACCAGCCAGGCGTCGATCTCCTGCAGCGGCTCGGCTCTCAGGCGGTACAGACGGCGCTGCGCGTCCACCGTGGCTTCCACGAGGCCGGCGTCGCGCAGCACCCTCAGGTGCTTGGACACCGAGGGTTGCGAGAGTTGCAGCTGCTGCTCGATGTCACCGACGGAACGCTCGGCGGTCGCCAGCAGGCTCAGGATGGCGCGGCGGCTCGGCTCGGCAATGATGTTGAATGCTGATTCCATGGTGCGTATATTCCTCTCGCGGTATATAGCTGTCAAGGCACATGAGGTGGGTGCCAGCAAACGCTGACGGCGGACGACATGGATTCCTACAGCTTGCTAGTTGGCCCGCTTGCAGCGCGAGAGGCACACACCTAACAAGATGCCCTTTACTAGAGCCGCCCTTCCAGGCTCCGCGATGAAGGAGATGACCATGCGTCCTTACAACGTCCTATTAGCCGTCGTCGCAGCCACCCTGCTCGCGACCGGTTGTTCGCAGCAGAAGCAAAACGCCACCAAGGTGCTGGAGGCGGTCGAGATGAAGCTCGCCGAGGTCAAGAATGACGCCGAGCAATACGCGCCCGATGGCCTCAAGAGCGTCGAGTCACAGCTCGAGCGGCTCAACAAGAGCCTCGAGAACAAGGATTACAACGACGTCATTGCCGGCGCTCCGCAGCTCAGCAAGGCGGTCGACTCACTCAAGGAGGCGGTCGAGTCCGGCAAGTCACATGCACGCGCCGCGCTCGCCTCTGCCAAGGCCGAGTGGGACTCCCTGAGCGTCGAAGTGCCGAAGATGGTCGAGGACATCCAGGCCCGGGTCGACGAGTTGTCGGCGAAGAAACGACTGCCGTTTGGCCTGAACAAGGATGAATTCGCGGAAGCGAAGTCCGACTTCGAGGCCATGAAGGCGAGCTGGACCGAGGCCAGCAACGAGTACAAATCCGGCAAGCAGGTCCAGGCCGTCGAGAAGGCCAGGACCGCCAAGGGGATGAACGAAGAGATCCGCGAACAGCTCAAGATGAAGAAGGCTTAAGAGTCACAACGACTCAGCCGTTTGACGCAGGGGCGCGAGCTCCTGCGTCTTTTTTTTTCCACCGCCGACCGCTGGCGCGGCCTACCTGTACTGACGTAACCGTCCTACGTGTCGACTTCCCGGGAACGCCTAGCCTGATGCATCACTCGCTTGCAATTCGAGGAGTCGAGATGCGTAGTTTCAACATTCTCGCGGCGGTCACCGCCAGCACCCTGATCTTCGTGGGCTGCGCCAGCAAGGAAGAGCCGGCCAAACAAATTGTTGCCGGGGCGGAGACGAATCTCGCCCAGGTGCGCGATGACGCGGCCATCTATGCGCCCGAACAGTTACAGGACGCCGAGACCAAACTCGCGGCGGCCAAGGACAACATCACCTGGGAGAAGTACGACGACGTACTCCACAGCGCGGGTGAGCTCAATGCATCCGTGGTCGCCGTCAAGGAGGCCGTGGTTTCCAAACAAACGCAGATGGCTGCCGCGACCCACGAGTGGGAAACTCTCAACGCCGAAGTACCGAAGATGGTGCAAGCGATCGAGCAGCAGATCGCGACCCTGCCGAAGGCCAAGCGCGAAGCCGCAAAAGCCTCGTTGGAGGAGTTGAAGGCCACGTGGGCCGAGGCCACTGCCGCGTTCACCGCGGGTGATCCGGCGCAGGCCGCGGACAAGGGAAGAATGGTCCAGGCCAAGGCGAAAGAAGTGAGCCAGCAATTGGGGATAAGCCCGGTCTAAAAATCGAAGACATTCCAGGGAGGGGGCGTCATGAAAGCTTTCCGCATGGCGCTATGTGCTCGCGTCGCTATCGAAGCGCTTCGATTACCTGTATAGCCGCCCGGACACCACTGTCGTGGGCGCCATGGGTGGTGGAAAAATCCTCCGCACTGGTAGCCTCGCCGGCGAAAAACACCCGCTTTTCGAATGGCCGCGCCAGCGCCTCGCGCGCTTGTCTGTGCCCGGGAAGTGCATAGCTGTACGCGCCGCCGATTCGGCCCATGCGGCTCCATTGGGACGCTGCCAGTGGCCGCAGCGAGCGGCGGATATCCGACCCGAACAATCTACTGAGCTGCTCCAGGCAGAATGCAAAGCCTGCCGCCGGGCCGCCTTCTTCGACCACCCGGCAACCTTCGCCACCGAGAAAGCCTTCTATGACCGGCCAGCCAAACGGCCTGATGTAGTAAGCCCCGGTATGTGCATCGCGCGGGTTGCCGATCACCTGGGTTTCGGCTTCGAAGGGTGCATCGCCCACGATCCCGAGGAACAACTTCTCATTGTTACCGAGGGGAAGCTGCCGAGCCGCCTCGCGCCAGGAATCGAGATCCCGCGGTAGTTCGATCGAGTCGCCGGCGAGCACGTCGGTCGACATGGTGAGAATGGCGGCGCGCGCATGAACCTCGCCCGTGTGCGTGGTGAGCGTCACGCCCTCGCCCCGCAACGTCATCGACTCGGCCGGCGTCGCCAGGCGCAGCGCGACGCCCGGCGGAAAGCTGCTGGCAACCAATGCGCCAAAGCCCCGTTGCGTGCGCCAGTTGGCGTCGGTGGAGGTTTCGTCGTAGGCGACATAGTCGGCGGCCGAAAGTCGCTCCAGGGTGGCGCCGCTGATGAATCCCGCAATCGCGCGGATGTACGAGTTCCACTCCTCACCGGGCGCCAGCGCATCGGCGGCGCAATCGTTGGCGGGCGGCGACTGTGAGAGGCGCTGCATCCATTGCTGCATCGCCTTTCTCGCCCCCGACTGTTCCGCACAACTGAAGCCCAGGTCCCGAAACTGGCTGCCCCACGCGGCGCGGCCCTGGTCGATCTGCAGTCCCGCGGCGCGCGCGATCCTGACCCAGGAGTTCCGGTCCGCCGAGTGGAACCAGCCGCAGCCGAGATCGAGAGCATGTCCAGCGACTTCCTCCGTATATGCGCGGCCTCCGAGGCGCGAGCTGGCCTCCAGCAACAAGGTCGTGAGCCTGCTTTGCGCCAAGCGCCGCGCGGCGCCCACGCCGGCCGCGCCACCTCCCACGATGACGACGTCGTATTGATTGTTCACGCGAAGAGACTAACGAGATAAGCCGAGGGCTGACAGGTAGGTCTGCTGTCGCAGGTACTGGCTGCGCTTCATGGCGATGTAATCGTCGTGCGTCACCTCGCGCAGTTGGCGCGCGAAACGCTCGGTGTGCGCGAACCAGCGCTCGAGGCTCGCCTCGAAGCGTCGCGGCTCCGGGCTGTCGAGCGCATACAGGTAGGCCTCGAACGCCAGGTAGTAGCGCATGGTATTGCGTTCCAGCACGCCACGAATGCCGCGCACCAGTTGTGGCGCGTTGTCGGCACCTGTCACCCAAGTGAAACCCACCTTCTCGCGACCATTGGTGGCGAAGTAGGCGCTGGTTGCGACGCGTGCCAGGACACCCTGCGTGTACGCATACTGGATTTGCATGAAGGTACGTTGCTCGTCGATTGCGACCATCGCCACTGCGATCAGGTAGTCGCCGGTGCCGAGCGGCCCTTCCTTCGCGGAGAGCTCGACGCGCATGAAATCGTCGCCCACCCTCTCGGCATGGAAATCCAGCTTGACGCGATGCGTGTCTTTCAGCGGCTGCGTGGTTTTCTTGCCGAGCGCCACCGACAGCGCCGGCGCTTCCTCGCTGCCCGTGGCGCGGCAATACTGGACGTTGAGGTGCAGGATCAGCGCTTCACACAGGACCGCGGGCGAGGTGAAGGCGCTCGCGACCGTGGCGAATGGATAGTTGACGATGGCGTAGGCGTCGCCGCGCGGCGCCTGCGAGCTGTCGATGGATTCGACATACAGGCCTTTCTGAGTAGCGGGCTAGCAAGGTAGCCGCGGGATTCGGCGGCGCTCGAGCGAGCGCAGCCTGGGCGTAAACCAGGGCGGCGAACGCCAACATTCTCAAGCACTTGGCGATAATAGTTTCCACCAAGCTGAGGAGGATGGCAGCGAACCTTTACCGGCTGATGATGGTTTTGGTGCCACCAATCCCGGGCCCGCCTACAGCAGCGCGCGGCGCCGGCTGATACGCGGCTGCGGTGCGGTTTACATGATGCGCGGGGAGCACTGGAGAACGTCATGTCAGAGAAGAATCAAGTGGACTTCGGTCCCGTCGAGCCATTGCAGATCACTACGCCGGTCATCGACATCCAGGATCTCGAACATCACGCGAGCGTCGATACGCGCGTGTCGAACAAGGGCGTGCGGATCGAGCCCAGAATGGACGGCGCCGACGACCGGGATCTCGTGAAAGCAGATGAAGACGCGTTGCGCGCTCTCGAGCAGATCGAGAAATTGATCAGCGGAGAACTGCACGGCTGATCAGTTTCCGCGCGGACCCGCGCCCATGAGTCCGAGGATCGCTTCGTAAACCTGATCGAATTGCTTGCGTGTATTCCCGTCGAGCCCGGCGACAGAGCGCTCCAGCGTTTTGAGGCGCCGCACGTGCGCTTCGGGACATCCGCAGGAGGAATTCTCATGCCGGAGAAACAGCCGCATCAGCCTCGGCCCGCGCGGCGCGTGCTAGTGGTCGATATCGGCGGGTCCTCCGTGAAGTTTCGTGTGGTGGGACCAGGTCTGCGCCGCTCGAACTCCGGGCCGGTAGCGAAGTTCAAATCCGGCGCCGCTCTCACACCGCGCGCGATGATGAAAGAGCTCCTCCTATACACGCGCGACTGGCGATACGACGTCGTATCGCTGGGATATCCCGGAGTGGTTAGCGCCGGAAAGATTGCGCGTGAGCCCAACAATCTTGGCCGGGGCTGGATCGATTTCGATTTTCGCGCGGCATTCGGCCGGCCGGTCCGGATCATCAACGACGCGGTGATGCAAGCCATGGGCGCCTACCGTGGCGGCACGATGTTGTTCCTCGGGCTCGGCACCGGCCTCGGTTCCGCGCTGATCGTCGACGGCACCATCGTGCCGATGGAGCTCGGGCACATGTATTTCTTTTCCCGCAAACTTACTTATGAGAGCCGCCTCAGCAAGCGCGGTCGAAGTCGCCGCGGGCTTGCAAAATGGCGTCGCGACGTCGTTGCCGTCGTGCGCGGTTTCAGCCAGGCGCTGCTGCCCGACGACATCGTGCTCGGTGGCGGCGGAGTGAAGCATCTCAATCGGCTGCCGCCGCAAACGCGCCGCGGTAACAACGCCGATGCATTTCGCGGTGGGGTGCGACTGTGGAGTGATCGGCGGCGCTGACTAAACGTTCAGATCCACAAACACCAGCGAGTGATCCGAGGCCTGTTCGACGGACTGGGTGATCTCAGGATACGTTTCCCAAGCCGTCGGACGCGTCACGCGGTCGCCCCACACGCCCTTGCGGAACACCGCGCCGCCGGTGAATGACGGCTGCAGGCTGGTGGACACGAAGATGTAGTCCAGCCGATTGCGCAGCCCGCAGGTGTCGAACGTCCCCGGCTTGTTGCCCACATCAAAACCCGGCAAGGAATAACAATCCTTGAGCGGACTGTTGTTGTCGAACAGTGGCAGCAGATTCACCGCTTGGGCTCCCGCGGCCGCGGGGCCCTCGTTCAGGTCGCCCAGCACCACGACGTGTTTGCCCTGTGAAATGAGATCGTTCGCAATCGCCCGCACCGCCGTGGCCTGGCGCTTGCGTTTCGCACCGCCGCCGCCCGACTGCGACTTGAAGTGATTCACCAGCACGTGGATGAGCGCGCCGCCCGGGGTGCGAATCTCGAACTGCGGGCAGTCGCGGCTGAAGACCGTGCCGCCGGCGTCCACCCGGTCGACGTTCGAACAGATCGAGACGATCTCGAAGCCCGCGCGCGTCATGATCGCGACATCGATGCCGCGTTCATCGTTGCCATCGATCAGCATCACGTGGCCGTACTGACCGCCCAGCAGCTCCGCGTTAAAGCGCACCAGCGAGGGCCGATCCTCGGCTTCGACCACGCCGATGATGTCGGCATTCACTTCGCTGATCACTCGCGCCGTGATGCGCGTGCCGATTTCGTTGGTCGGTTCCTTGGCCAGCTCGATCCAGCCGATCCAGGAGCCACGCCCGGTCGCCGTGATCTCGACATCCTCGGTCGTGTCCTGCGGCTCGCGATCGAAGGTGCCGCGGTTCTTGCGCAGCCAGGCCCACTTCGGGTGAACCACCTGCTTGCGACGGATCGCGCCGTGGGCGTTCTTCGCGTAGATGTCCAGGATCACCAGCAGCTGCCGGATCCGCTTCTTGTCCGCCGGTTGTACACGGCTTTCGAGATCAGCGCGTTCACCTCGCCATAGGCGTCCAGGATGGGTTTGCCAATGCTGAGGTCGGTCTCCCGGAACGCGTTCGGCCGGGCGAACAGGTTTTCGACGTTGAACGACGCGATTCTCATGTTCTGTTCCTCATCGGTTCATTTCATTCAAGGCGGCCGCTTGAACCCCCCAACGACCGCCCTCACAGAGCGTCAGTCGTGGATTCTCCAAACTCTCCCTCGCCCGCACCGCTTGCCGATGACGGCGAGCTGCTCGACGCGTACTCACAGGCCGTAACCTCGGCCGCAGAGGCCGTGGCGCCCACGGTCGTGCACATCGATGTGAGCGCGGATAGCGAGGGCAAGCGGCGCCGCGGCAGCGGATCGGGCTTTTTCTTCACGCCGGACGGATTGCTGTTGACCAATAGCCATGTGGTGCATGGTGCGCGTGCGATTCGCGTCGCCACCCAGGATGGCGAACGATTCGCGGCGGACATCGTGGGCGATGATCCGGACTCCGACCTGGCCGTCATTCGAATCAGCACCCGTGGCGCGCCGCATGTCCGTTTCGGACCAATCCTCCAGGCTCAAGATGGGCCAGATCGCGATTGCCATCGGCAATCCGCTTGGATTCGAACATACCGTCACCGCCGGCGTCGTGAGCGCACTCGGTCGATCGCTGCGCGCCAGCACCGGCCGGCTCATCGACGACGTGATCCAGACCGATGCCGCGCTCAACCCCGGCAACTCCGGCGGACCGCTGGTGAGCGCGCGCGGAGAAGTGATCGGCGTGAACACCGCCATCATTCCCGGCGCACAGGGCATTTGTTTCGCCACCGCGAGCGACAGCGCCCAGTGGGTACTCGGGCAGTTGCTGGCGCACGGACGCGTCCGTCGCGGCTGGCTCGGGGTGGCCGGCATCAATGCACCCCTGGCGCGCCGCATCGCGCGGCACCACGGCATCGACAACGCCTCGGGCGTGCGCGTGCGCAGCGTGGAGCGCGACAGCCCTGCGGCGCTCGCGGGAATCGAGGCCGGCGATCTGGTCGTGCGTTATGACGGGGAAATCATCACCGGCATCGATCGATTGCAGCAGGTTCTCAATGCGGAGCGCATTGGCCGAAGCTGCGAAATCGTCGTGCTCCGGCATACGCGGAAAGTGGTGTTGCCAATCACGGCAATCGAGAAGCCGCAGTGACGATCGCGACTAGCGGATCTTCAACGCAATCTTGCCGAGCACGCCTCCCGCGGCAACGCGCTCCTGAGCCTTGGCGGCGTCGGCGAGCGCAAACTTCTCGGGAATGGGAATGCGGAACTCCTTGATCGCTTCCACCGTTCGATTCAGCAGCAGCATTTGCTCGGCCTGCGGCTCCGAGATCGCATCGTAGGGCGTGATCGTGACACCCGGTCGCGGCTCGGGTGTCGAAGCGATTCCAGTCGGATATGCGAGCCGGCCGCCGGAACGCAGCGCCTCCGTGCAGCGCTTGAGACCATCGCCGCCGGCCAGCGCGAGCACGGCATCCGCCCCCTCGGGCGCGAAACCGCGTGCGGCCGCCGCAATATCGCCGCTGCGGCCATCGACGACCACGTCGGCACCCAGCCGGCGTGCCAGGGCCATCCCCGCTTCGCCTCCCGACGTCGTCGCCAGCACTTTGGCGCCGCGCGCCTTGGCCATCTGCAGCGCCAGCGTGCCCACCGCGCCGCTCGCGCCGTGGATGATCAGGGTCTCGCCCGACTGCACGCGCAAGATTCGATCGACACCGCTGAGCGCGGTCAACCCGCTCGCACCGAGTACGCCCGCATCCTCCAGCGTGGCATTGTTCGGTAGCGGCGCGACACAATTGGTCGGCACCGCGACGTACTCGGCATAGAAGCCACCCTTGGGATTGTCCCAGCAGTAGGCGTAGACCTGGTCCCCGACCTTGAAGCGCGTGACACCCGGTCCAACCGCCGCCACCACGCCCGCGCCATCGCTGCCGAGTACATAAGGAAACTTTGGATTGGAGATGTACTTGGCGGACTGCCGAATCTCGAGATCCCAGACCGCCACCCCCGCCGAGTGCACCGCAATCAGAATCTCGTTCGCATCGATGCGGGGCACCGGCAAGGTACGAAGCGTCATGACCTCGAGGCCGCCCGGGCGATCCATCGCAATGGCTTTCATCGTGCCCGGCACGGCAGACGGGGCGGCGCCGGCTGACGCGGCAAACATGACGGTCACGGCCATCAGCCGAAACGTGGACGGGATAAACATGCAACCTCCAACGACTAAATGGCGAGGGAAATCAGCCAATAAGTACAAATTCGCGTGTTGAGATGGAACAATTTGCCGCTCCCATTCGTACTTACTGTAGGAGACCGATTACCGGGGAATACCATGCTCCACAGCCATGACGTACTGGATCTGCGTCAGCGGGCGCTTGCTGCACTGCACGCTGAAGTCCTCCCTCGCGTTCAGCCCAAGCGATCCTGGGGTGGACGCGGGTCCGGCAAATTGTGTCCCGTGTGCGGCCATTTCGTCGATCCGGCAGAGATGGAATTGGAGCTCGAGTTCGCCGCCACGGATATCGGCAACGATACGCGCGAGTTCCATTTGCACTTTCCGTGCTTCACCGCATGGGAGTTCGCCAGGAGAGCCGCGGAGACTGATCACGCCTGAGTCCTGGCAAAGGATCACAATCGCATCCGCATGCCAGAGCAATCGGCTGATCAAGGCTGCTATCGACGACACGCATGGCCAGTGCGGCTCATGCACTGGATCAACGTCGTCGCGCTGACGCTGCTGCTGATGAGCGGCTTGCAGATTTTCAACGCCCATCCTGCGCTGTATTGGGGACACCAGTCCTACGACGGCAAGCCGCCGGTGTTCGAGTTGACGGCGCGCGAAGACGGCGGCGAGCTGGTCGGCGTTGACCCGCATCTTCGAGCATGAGTTCGAAACCACCGGCGTGCTCGGCGTGTCGCGCGTCGATGGCCAGATCACCAATCGAGGTTTCCCCGACTGGATCACCCTCCCAGGCGACCAGTGGCTCGCCATGGGACGCCGCTGGCATTTCTTCTTTGCGTGGCTGCTCGTCATCAACGGCCTCGCGTACATTGTCTATTCATTCGCGACCCGCCACGTGCAGCGCGACCTCGTCCCGACGCGGCGCGACTGGCGCTCCATCGGTCGCTCGATCAAGGACCACCTGCTGCTGCGTCATCCACGCGGAGAGGCGGCGCGCCATTACAACGTGCTGCAGAAGATCACCTACCTGGGCGTGGTGTTCGTGCTGCTGCCGTTCCTGGTCCTCATGGGACTGGGGATGTCGCCGCGCATCAACTCCTGGCTGCCCGGCTGGGTAGACCTCGTCGGCGGACGCCAATCCGCTCGCACCCTGCACTTCGTCGCGGCCTGCCTGCTGGTGCTGTTCGTGCTGATCCACGTATTCGAAGTGGCCGTGAGCGGCTTCTGGAATCACCTGCGTTCGATGATCACCGGCAAGTACCAAGTACCGCCGGACAAGGAACAACCATGAGCGACACTGACGAGCAACGCCGCGAGGTGTTGTGCCGCTTGTTAGGCGGGCTGGGAGCGGTCGCACTCACCGGCTGCGATGCCGCTTCACGCAGCGGTTGGTTACCGCCGCTGCTCGAGACGGCCGAGGGCCTGAGCCGCAGCCACGCAGCGGTTGAAGCGACAAACCATGGCGCAGGAATTCACCGAGGCGGATCTCTCGCCCGAGTTTCGCAGCAACGGCACCTCAAACCCTGGCACCGAGGAATACCAGCGCCTGGCGAGCAACGGCTTTGCCGATTGGTCGCTGCGCGTCGACGGTCTCGTGCGCCGCCCGGCGTCCTTCTCGCTGGCTGCGCTGCACGCCATGCCCAGTCGTACCCAGATCACGCGGCATGATTGCGTCGAGGGCTGGAGCGCCATCGGCAAGTGGACCGGCGTACCGCTGCACGAAGTGCTCGAGCGCGTCGAGCCGCTCGAGGCCGCGCGCTACGTCGTGTTCCACTGCGCCGATCCCATGGGCGGCGACGAGCTCTACTACGAGAGCATCGATTTCGACGACGCCTATCATCCACAGACCATCCTCGCCTATGGCTTGAATGATGCGACGTTACCCGTGAAGAACGGCGCACCCCTGCGCGTGCGCATCGAGCGGCAACTGGGATACAAGATGGCCAAGTACCTCATGCGCCTCGAGCTGGTGACGGACTTGCGAGCCATCCGCGGTGGCAAGGGAGGCTTCTGGGAGGATCGCGGGTATGAGTGGTATGCAGGGATTTGAGACTTATGGATACCGCCGAAACTCATGCTGGCTGCGTTGCTCCACGCGAATTCGGCTGCAGCTTGAAATACGTCAGCGAGCGCCACAGCCACTCCACCGGCCCCAGACGGAACCGCGTCATCCACGCTCGCGCCAGCAGGATCTGCAGGATATAGAACGCGATCGCCGCCCCCACGGCCGCCGCGGCGCCGAGCTTCCCTAACATCCCGAAGCCCAGGCCATAGAACAGCAGAAGGCCGAACGCGGACTGGCCCAGATAGGTGGTGAGCCCCATCCGGCCGAGCGGCGCGAGCGCCGGCAGCAAGCCTTTCGCGGGCCGGCGCCAGTACAGCAGCGTGACCGCCGCGACGTAAAAAGCCGATAGCGACACTTGCTGCACGGTGAATGAGAACGCTGCCAGCAGATCGACCATTGAGCGCATCTCGAACCCGGTGGGATGAACGATCTCGACCACGGTCGAGACCGCTGCCAAAGCAGCGGCCGGCCACAGCAACCGGCGAAAGAATCGGCGATTGGCCTCCGTGTCGCGGAAAATCTCCAGCCGACCGGCACACATGCCGAGCAAGAAGAGCCCGAACGTGATCCACAGTCGCCCGGTGAAGATCATGAAAAAGAGCTTACCGAGCAAGCCGCCGGGGTAATTGATCCGTACCAGCTCTGCCAGCGTGCCCGATTGCTTGATCTCGAATGCCTGCCTCGCGGTCTGCGCGAACTGCGCCTGCGCCTCGGCGTTGGCCGCCAGTTGCTCCGGCGTTGGGGTCACGTTGATCAATGCAGTGTTCAGCAAAAGGCCCGGAACATTGAAGACCAGCAATAGCCCGATGATGACGAGCGTGCGAGTCTTGAGCCTGCGAAACGGGATCAGGAGCAGTCCCAGGATCGCGTAAATGATCAGGATATCGCCGGTGAAGAACGCGCCGTGTACGAGTGCAATCAACGCCAGAACCAGCAGGCGCCAGGTGAACCGGCCCGAGAACCCGACACCCTTCTGCGTCGCATTGTTCAACTGAATGGCAAAGCTCAGGCCGAACAGAAACGAGAAGATGGTGAAGAACTTGCCGTATGTCAGCAGATGTTCGAGTTGCGCGACGAGGCGATCGAGGGGGCTGAACAGCATGAAATCCGGACTCGGCGCCTGACCTGCGAGGAAGCCCGTGACCGAGTGCGTCACGATGATGCCGAACAGCGCATAGGCGCGCAGCACGTCGACGACCGCGATGCGGTCGCCCGGCACAGAAAGCGCGGATGTGGTTTGCATGTGGCTGGAGCTCCCCTGACATCAGCTATACGAAAGGCGCAGCTAAAGCTTGCTGATCAACTCCTTTCGTTTCGCCTGGTACTCCTGTTCGGTGATCAAACCACCCCCGCCCTTCAAGTGGTAGTTGGCGGAAGCGATGGCTTGCCCGTCGCGCAGGATGTCGATCTGCGCGTCGGTCATGTAGGTCGCCATGTCCCAGGTCTGTTTGGCAGCTAGTGATCCCGTGTGTCTGGAAGCCCTCTTGCACCGCGGCACGCGATCGCGAAAGCGATTCGAGAATGCATGACTGCCTCCCGATTGATGACTGACCAGTCGCCCGAACATTTCTGATCGGCGGCTTGGGCATTAGTTCGATGCACACACTATTGTCCCGATGGCGGTCCATGGGTCGAGTCGCATCAGCCGAGCAATCGTTGGGCAACAAGCTTCTGGTTGTGCGCATCGCGCACGACTTCAGCTTTGAGTCGAAGCTCATTCCCCGCGCGCTGCTTGGAACACCAGCCAGACACAGATCATCGCAGCCATTCCTGTCGCGAGGCGGCGACGGCCTCACACGCCGCGGTGAACGAGGCCGATGGGATATGCCAGTTCCTCCTACACCGCCGGCGCGTGTGCCTGCGTATCGTGGCCCTAACAACGGCAATGTCAGAGCCGACGTCAAGGAGTCCACGATGAAGCTGTACAAGGCACTGCTGCCGCTCGCGGCGGCAATCGCGATGGGAGGCTGCGAACAAGGTCGCGGCTCCGCCGAGGCCGTGATCGCTCAGGCCGATACCGTCATCACCCAGGTGAAAGAGGAAGCGACGATAACCGCGCCGGCCGAGCTCAAGGTCGCCGAGGGCACGCTCGCGCACATGAAGCAAAACCTCGAGAGCCACGAATACCAGGCTGTGATCGACGAGGTGCCCGACTTCAACGCGCAGATCGAGGCGATGAAGACCGCCGCCACCGTGAAGCAGGCCGCCACCACGGAATGGAGCACGCTCAACACCGAGGTGCCGCAGTCTATTGACGCCATCCAGGCGCGGGTGGACAGCATCAAGCCCGCAGCACTGCCCAAGGACGTGACCAAGGAAGAACTCGCGACCGCGAAGACCGAGCTCGAGACCATGAAGGCCACGTGGGCGGAAGCCACGACGGCGGCAAGCGCCGGCAACACGGCCGAGGCCACCGACAAGGGTCGCATCGTCCAGGCTAAAGCCAACGAGCTGAAGAATACGCTCGGGATGAACGAGACGCTGGCGAGCGCGCAATAGCGCACTCGGGCCTAGGCCCAACTCGGGCCTAGGCCTTGATCAGCTTCCCACCGTCGTTGAACCACAGCACCCCTGCCTCCGACGACAACTTCACGCCCGCGGCCCAGTCATCGATTGGATTCGCCGGGTAGTTGGACGTCGTACCTTTGAGCACCTCGGCGCCAAACGGCGTGAGCGCGACTTCCGAGTGGCGGATGCTTTTCGGTTCCCCACTCAGCGTGAGTAGCGGCCTCGGGTTGCGGGCATCCGCGAGCCGCAGCAGCCGGCCGAACAGGTACCAGTCGCCCACCAGGTCGCCTTGTGCGTAGGTCTCCGACATGGTGTAGCCGATGACGCGCGACACCTCCGGTCCGTGCGCCTCCACCCGGGAGAGCAGCGCATGGTCCCAATAGCTCAGGCCATTGCGCTTGTCGGGAAAGCGGCGCGTCATGAGCTGCATCGCCAGTTTGAGCCAGCGGCCGGCTTCCGGATGCTCACGCGCAAAACCCGCGAGCAGCATGGGGTCTGGTGAGGTGAGCGCCGCCCACGCATTGAGGTATTGCTGCGCGACGTCGTCGGGCATGGGTCTGGGTTCCGCAGCGGCCTGCATCTGCGCCTCGTCGAGCTCGCCCAATCCCATCACGCGACCATTGTTTGGAGGACCACCGCGGGTTTCAAACTGCACCAGCGCGAGGCGCGCGGGATCCGCGCCTACGAGCTTCACCAGGTGCACGACGAAGGCAATGAACAATTGCTCGCTGACGCCGGTGCCAGCCCAGATGTGGATGCGCTCGGCATCGGCGAGGCGCGCGGCGTTGTCGACGAGATTGAAAGCCGACGGCACGTGCTCATCGACATCGCCGGTCACGACGCCGCTCCAGTACTCGAAGCGCAGCTTGCGCCAGGCCGCAAGGTCCGTGCACGCCGGTGTCGGTCCGCACGACAGCACGTCCTGATCGATCAACAACCGATCGCGCGCAAAGAACACGCGCGTGAAGCTGCCGGCCGCGGAGTCACCGAGGAGGATGTGCAGGCCAGGCGGCAGCAGCTTGATCATAAGGCTCTAAGTCTTGCCCGAGACGCGCACCAATTGCATCAGACACTGTCCGGTTTGGGGTCAAACTTTGTGCCAACGCTGTCACAGCGCCGCCAGTATCCGTCAACCAATACCCTGCGTCTGCCGTGGTTCGCTGCGCTCATCGCAATCGCCACCATCAGCACCGGTGCACCCGCGACAACCGCAGAATCGACGCGCGCGGATACGCTGGCTCTTCGCTACTTCTTCGACTTCGCCCGAGCCGGCCGGCGTTTCGATGGGGCCGGCTTCGATCTGGAATTGCGCTTTGTCGCGGACGACTTCGCCTTCTTCTGGCCCGCAACCGCCTTGCGCAAGCGCGCTTCTCGCTCGAATTCGGCCGGCGGCGCAATGCCCTCGAATTCCTCCATCGAGTAACACGGGCGAATCTCCAGCACGCCCTCTTCGCCCGGCATCGGGTTAGGGCATTGTTTCGCCCACTCCACCGCCTCATCCAGCGATTTCACATCCCAGATCCAATAGCCCGCCACCAGCTCCTTGGTCTCCACGAAGGGTCCGTCGATCACCGCCATGTGACCGCTGTCCGAGAAGGTAATGCGCTTGCCCGCGCTGCTAGGCTTGAGGCCATCGGCTTCCTTCATGATGCCGGCCTTGACGAGCTTCTCGTTGAACTTGCCCATCTCCGTGAAGAGCTTGGCGGTATCAGGCGGAAAGATGCCCTTTTCGCTGTTCGGCGTGGCTTTGACGAAGACGAGGACTTTCATCGACATACTCCTTCGATTCGGATAGTTCGAAGACTATAGAAATCCTCGACCGCTATGCGCAAGACGCGAACGCGGTCACGTTAGGCGCCGTGCAGGCGGTCCGGGCCTTCTCTAGACTGGCACTTCACCAACCGTCGGCCGCATGAACACATCCGCCACACGCTCCGCCGCACTGATCCTTCTCGCATTGGCCACTCTGGTCTCAGCGGGATGCGCGACGACGGGCGGCGCCGGCGAGGAATCCGAGCCGACGATGGTCGACCCCATGCCGGATGTTCCGGACGAGGCGGCAGCGACGATCTCGGAAGCGGCTCCGGTCGCAGAGGAGTCGAAGGAGAAGGAAGGCGAGGTTCCGCTGGCCGTGGCCGAGACCGAGCCCCCGGCGGCCGACGCACCGATACTCGAGGTCGTGGTCCAGGCTCACATCCGCCTTCGTCACGAGGCGATCACCGACCTGGTCACCGAGGCGCAGACGCTGCTGCGTGACTTCGAGCTCCAGTACGTGCTGACCGGAAAGGGCAAGCGCCAGGCGCTGCGCGGGCGGCCCGTCGCTTTTGCGCTCTGGAGCGACGTCAAGGAGGAGTGGACCATCGCTCAACTGGAACTGCCGCGTCCGCCGGTCAAGTGGAAGCCCGGCAGGAAGCCGATGCCGTTCCGCTCTCTCACGCCGGGAATCGAGGCGCGGCACGCGAAGGGCACCGGCGCCGAGCGCCTGATGTTCACTTTTACCCAGGATGGCGAGCCCTTGAAGGTGTATGGGCGCAAATTCCCGGTGTTCGACAACCAGCTGGTGAAACGCAAGAAGTGGGCAGCCGTAGTCCAGACCGCCAAGCCCATCGTCTATCTACCGTTCACGGAAGACACCTTCGATCCCATGTTCGTCAGCGGCGGCAAGGAATTCCTGGTCGCCACCGCAAACAAGGCGCTGGAAGAACTGCGGGCCGCGAAGGTACCCAGCGCCGCCTTTCCGGGCGAATTGCTCGCCGACGCCATTCCCCTGCAGGTCGTCACCACCCTGGCCGTCATCGAGCAGACCGACGACCGGGATTACATCGACAAGCAGGCACTCGCGTTCGACGAGGTCTTGAGCCAATACGGTCTCAAGCAGGAAGAAGCTTATCGTTACAGCGTCTCGAGCGCCCGCGCGCTGGGACCGATGCAATTCACCAACCGCAAGGGCAAAGGGACCTACTCAGCGGTGGTCAGACGCTGCCCAGGGGCCAGGCTTGACCCGGTATTTGAGACCGGCGCCACGCATCTGCTGAACGCCATGAAGGCGGCGATCTGCCTGCTGGATCTCGAGATCGCCGGGATGCGCTCGGACATCCGCCAGGCGTACAAGAAGAATCCGGTGGTGCTGGGAATCTTCCCCGTGGCCGCCTACAACGGCGGGCCGCGAAACGTGAAAAAACTCTACGGTGTCATGAAGCGGATGAACGTTCAGCTCGACGAGCTCAGCCGCGCGCAGGCAGAACTCATCGATTCCCCGGTCAAGTGCCCCTGTGTCTGGAAAACGGACGGCGATGCGGCTCGTCCGGTTTCGATTCCGCGATACAACAACGAGAACCGTTGGTACATCGAGAAGTACCAGAGCATCGTCAGCTTGTTCGAATGACTGCGCGCGACCGCCGCTGACAGACCGCGGGGCTCCCCCCACGGGAGCATCGAGCGATGTCACCCGCCCGCTCACTCTGGCCAATGATCAAGAGTACCGTGGCCAACTGGCTTTCAGACCAGGCCACGAGCATCAGCGCGGCGCTCGCGTTCTATAGCGCCTTTTCACTCGCGCCGCTGCTGGTCATCGCGGTGGCGGTCATCGGGTGGATCGTGGGCGCGCAGGCCGCCGATACCCACATCGCGCAGCAACTCCGGCTGCTGTTCGGCGATTCAACCGCCAAAATGATCGTGGAAGCCATGCACGCCGCTCAACGCACGCAGGGTATATGGGCGACGGTCGTGAGCATCGTGACGCTGATCATCGGCGCCACCACGGTGTTCTCCGCCCTGGAGAGCGCGTTGCGACAGATCTGGGGCACCACCGCCGAACAGCCGGGAGGATGGCGCGGCTTCGTGCGCTCGCGCATCGTGTCGTTCGGATTCATCCTCGCGGTGGGGTTCCTGCTGCTGGTCTCTTTGACGATGACGACCGCGGTATCTGGTCTGCGCGGCTGGGTCGCGCACCGCTACGAAGGCATCATCGGCCTGCTCGGAGCGCTCGAGTTCGTGCTCTCCACCGCGCTCGGCACCGGGCTCATCGCGCTCATGTACCGCTATCTACCGGCGGTGCGACTCTCCTGGCGGCATGTGCTCGTGGGAGCGCTCGTGACCACGCTGCTGTTCCAGGCCGGGCGCTGGGGCATCGGGTTGTATCTCGGACGCGCGACCCAGCCCACCACCTTTGGCGCCGCCGCGTCTTTCGCGGCGCTGCTGCTGTGGCTGTATTACTCGGCGCAGATTTTTCTGTTCGGAGCCGAGTTCACCGCCGTGCTGGGGGGATCGCGCGTTGACAAGAAAGACCCGCGGCCAACGCATTGACGCAGATCACATCGCCGCGGGCATCGAGAGGTGCTCGTGCGTGACCAGCCAGGTTCCGTCCCGCTGCTCGAAGCAGGTGGTGCCGCGTACCCAATAGCCCGAAGTGCGCCCGCCCGGTCTCGCGCCGGTGACGAGGGCGAGGTAGTGACAGAACGTCGCGCCATCGCCCGGCGCGATGCGCAGGTCTTTGTACTCGAAACCGAGCGGACCTTCGAACGATCCGAACCAGCGCTCAAAGTTCTTGCGATACTCGTCCGCGCCGTGCGTGTTCAGCGGCGGCCGCACATCGAACACCACGACGTCGGGCGCGTAGAACGTCATGAGGTGATCGAGGTTCTTGTCGCGGATCGCCTGGGCAAGCTCGTCGATGCGCGTGCGGAGCACGACCTCGATGGAGGATAGCGTCTTGGCATGCAGCGTCATGCTCAGGATGCGTTGCTCCGAGCGCGTGCTTTCGGCGGAAGGCTGATCCTGGTGTTCGTCTGGGTTCATGGTGGGCACCTTAGCGGCGTGCCGCGGCGCGCGTCTGTCGGCGCATGGGTGCCACCGACGTCAGTGGCCGTGTCACGGCCGCCGTTGACGCCGGGACGCATCGAACCCCTCCTCAATTTCTCCGTGGCCTCGAGCCCATGAGCCCCAAGATCGCTTCGTAGACTTGATCGAACTGTTTTCGAGTATCCGCGTCGAGCGCGGCAACTGAGCGTTCCAGCGTTTCAAGCCGCCGCGCGAGCGCCGTATTCGACGTCAGCACTTCGCGAAGCTTCACAAACGCGCGCACCACATAAACGCTCATCTGAACTGCTCGGGGGCTATTGAGTATGGTGGCTGCCATGATTGCGCCGTGCTCAGAGAAGACCAGCGGTGCGTACTTGCGATGCTTGCCGCGACCAGTTTTTAAGATCGCATTTTGCGATCTTAAAGACTGGGCTTCTTCTGCCGTCAGTTGAAATAGAAAATCCGGTGGAAAGCGCTTTGCATTGCGACGCACTTGCTCATTGAAGCGATGCGTGGGGACGCCGTACAGGGCCGCGAGATCGGAATCCAGGAGCACGCGCTGCCCCCGAATCGAGAGGATTCTGGCGGCCACATCAAGCGCTTCTTGCAGTGGCTTGGACACTGTCCATGAGAGTGTCTCGAGAGACCCCTTTGTGCCCAGACGTGAATCTGCTGCGTTTGAGAAGATTTCTCATGTGAAGGTGAGTGACGGCCTCATTTTATGTCACGGCGTGACCACATCCCCTGCGCTTCGGCTTTCTTGCAGGTGCCCACGTCGCCGGAGTAGTTGCCGCCTTGGCGCCGGAAGTGTCGAAGCGTCATCGAGTCGTCGGACTGACTGTCGACTTCAGCCTCGAGCAAGCCATTCGGAGCGACCACGCAGTTCAAGAGCTCACCGGGCCGTCCGAGTCGGAAGGCGGCGTCAGCGCGAAGATATCCGCGCGAGTCGCGACCACCGCCGCCAGGGCTACCGGGTAATCCCGTGATTTCACGTTTTCCCTCCGCATGGCTGACGTCCCTTGTTTGTGGTGCCCAGGCGACTCAAAGTTCATAATCGCAATCGATAGGTCAATGGCCTAACTAGTTTGTCGCGCGATGACGCGTTTTTGTACTGCATCAGTGACGCGCAGCACGTATACTGTACGCATACACAGGAAAGGATGTCCGTCATGCGTTCCATCGACGAGCTCGCGACGCGAGATCTGCACTCTGGCCGGCCACATCAACGCGGCGAACCATCGCTGGTTGTTGCTGGTCGCTGAATACGATCGGCGCAATGGCTGGTCGGACAGCGCCACGCAGTCATGTGCCCACTGGCTGAACTGGAAGTGCGGAATCGCGATGGGCGCGGCGCGGGAGAAAGTGCGCGTCGCGCATGCGCTCGAGAATCTGCCAAAGATATCCGCGGCAATGGCGAGCGGAAAGTTGAGCTATTCCAAGGTGCGCGAGATCACGCGCGTTGCGAGTGCGGAAACCGAGGATTACCTGCTGATGATCGCCGAGCACGGCACCGCGCAGCACGTCGAGAAACTCGTGCGTGCATATCGCCGTTGCCAGGAGGCCGAGGAGTTGTCGCGCGAGGCGCGGCAGCAGCAAAACCGGCGCGTGAGCTATCGATACGACGACGACGGCTCGCTCGTGCTGAATTGCCGGCTGCCGGCGGAGGCCGGCGCGCGGATCATGAAGGCGCTCGACATCGCGGTCCAGGAATTACCCGAGCAGGACGTTCCAGCTGGAACGTCGGAGCACCGGTTTCGTTCAGTGCGCGCCGCGCGGATGCCCTCGCCCTCGTCGCCGAGAGCTTCCTGGCGCAGGGCGCGCATCGAAGCCGCCGGCGCCGAGCGCTATCAGATCGTGGTGCATGTCGCGGAGGAGACCTTGCGAGACCGCACCGCGGGATGCTGCGAGTTTGAACACGGACCCTCGATGGCGGCGGAGACCGCGCGTCGGCTCGCCTGCGACGCAAGCGTCGTCGAATTGACCGAAAACGATGACGGTGAGCCGCTCAATGTCGGCCGCAAGACGCGGACGATCTCCGCGCCGTTGCGCCGCGCGCTCAATGCGCGCGACAAGGGCTGCCGATTTCCCGGCTGCGCGAACACCCGCTACATCGATGCGCATCACGTCGAGCACTGGGCCAACGGCGGCGAGACGAAGCCATCCAATCTCGTCTCGCTATGCCGGTTCCACCATCACGCCGTTCATGAAGGCGGCATTCGGATCGAGATGCTCGATGACGGCGCGTTGAGGTTCATCAAGCCGAATGGCGTGGCAGTCGACAGCGTTGCGCCCGGGTACACGCAGCCGCTCGGCGACTGGAAGCAGCTTCCGGCCGGCAAGCTGGTGAATCGCTGGCAGGGCGAGAAGATGGATCTCGATCTCGGCATCGAGGTGCTGCTCGAATCGGGCGAAGAACGTTCCAGCTGGAACGTCAGCGGAGCCCTGCTAGCATGGCGCTCGGCGCGACTATACATTCGACATCGAGCTCACCGATTCGGATCGCGCGGTCTACCAGGCGCTTCTGCGCCATGGGAGCCCCGTGCCGGGCGGCTCCACGTGTCGGTTGCAAACCACAGCCCGTAGCACCGCTGCGAACCCTGAAGGGGTCCCACGTGATGAGCACCCTGTCCTATACCGGGTGCGCGAGTCATCTGATTAGATTCCCCTCAACACATCAGGGGGACATCGTCGTGAGCGCGCTTCGCGCCGGACTCGTTCCGTTCGCTGCGCTGGCGCTGTCGCTCGTCTTCCAGCAGCCCGCCACACTAGCTGCAGGTGTTCGTGGATGGTGCGCTGGTCGCAAGCGCGCATGATGGGGCGATCGCGAGCGGGCAGTACGGGCTGGCAACGTATCGGGCGGCGGCGACGTGGGAGAGTTCGTGCTGCGTCCGCTCGTTATCGAGGATATAGCCGCTTTCAGCCCTCCTTGACTCAGCGGCAACTGAGTGAGCGTGGGCACGCCACGCGACCTTAAGGTCACAATTTGTATATGAGGTGTGTAATGAAGACCCTTCTCGCGAGCGTCGCCGCAATCGGCGTCGCTGGGCTCGTGCATGCCCACCCATTGGTTATCGAAGAGTCATCCCGGATAGCGCCGCCACCCGGCGTCGAAGGCTTAGGGGGTCAGGTTGCGCTCGACGGCAACGAGGCAGTGGCTCTCAATTTCTACTCGTATCCCGATGAAGGCGGCTACGACTCCTGGACGATCACCAGCGCCTATCTATTCCGCCGCGCCGGCACGACCTGGACCTACGTTCGCAAACTGGCCGAGGGCACAGACCACAGCGGGGACGATGCCACCAACCGCGATCCGATCGCGATGAAGAACGGCGTGCTCGCGCTGGCGTTCGAACCCATGAACATCTTCGAGCGCGAGAACGGCACCTGGGTGCAGAAGCTGATCGGCGCGCCCCCGGGTCAGCCGAGCGCCGGGCACGGCCCCGCGAGCGAGGTCAAAATCGACGGGGGGCGCATATTCGTCGGAGGCTACAGCTGGGGCGGGACCATCTTCGAAAAGAATTCCACCACCGGTAACTGGGTGAGTCGCGCCGTACTCTCAGGCGACAACAGCGGCGACACCGACAATGCCGTCGGCGGCGACATCGACCTTTCGCCGAACTGGGCGGTGGTGCATAGCCCTTACGACGTGGACGCGTTGCCGTCGCCCGCGGTGCACGTGTTCCAGCGCATGGGCACGAGTTGGCCGCTGCACGCACGGCTCGTGCCCGAGCCAGCTCATACCTTTGGCGCCGTCGCGATCCGTGACGACGAATTGTTCATCGGGGACTACCCGCGCTTCGGCGCCGGAGTGTGGCGTCGCAATTCCTCGAACGAATGGTATCGCAGCGACAATCTGCGTACCGCCACCGACTTCGCGAGTGGGGAGTGGGGCAACGAGATCGTCGAGTCCGACCAGTACGTGTTCCAGCAGCGCTGGAACGCCGATCGTGGCGCGCTTGTCATAAACGTATTCCAGCGGCGAGAACGGAACTGGGCCCTACCGGCACGTCGCCATCCTCGCTGCAAAGGACGGCATCGATCTGGGTGAATCGATTTCGCCGAGCGGACGCGGTGTGCTCGTGAGCGGCAGCGGCGGGATCTGGCCTTACTACTTCGAGCTGCCGCAGAGTTTCGCGCAGCCGGCGCTGTTCCAGGACACATTCGCCACCGGCAATGGTCTTGGGTGGACTTCGCTGCCGGGCAGCCAGTTCGCGGTGGTCCAGAGCGGCAATACACGCGTGTTCCGCCAGACCAGCACGGCCGGCAACGCCGGCGCCGTGCTCGACGCCTATGACTGGACCAGCCAGGCCATCCAGGCGGATGTGAAGCCGACCGCGATCAACGGCACCGATCGCTGGGTGGGGCTCGCGACGCGCCGCACCGACGCATCCAACTACTATTACGTCACACTGCGCAGCTCCGGCATCATCCAGCTCAAGCGCAGCCAGGGCGGCGTGCTCGCCACGCTCGACAGCGCGAGCGTGCCGTGGGCGCTCAATCGAACATACCGGCTGCGACTCGAGTCCGTGGGCACACTGCATCGCGTTTACCTGGACGGCAACCTGGTGCTCGAAGCGTGGGACGACGCGCTGTCGCACGGGCGCGCCGCGCTGCGCTCATACCGCACAGCCGCCGATTACGACAATGTCATCGTCAGCCCGTTTCCTCACCCAGACTATCTATTCCGCGAGCGACGGGGATGGTATGGAATCCGCCGCAGCTTCAGCCCGCGCCCTGGACCTATTCGGGCAGCGGCCAGTGGTCGTGGCAGTACGAAGGCACCGCTGTCCATTTCAAGCAGACCTCTACCGCGACGGATGCGCGCGCGGCGGTCGGCCCGGAGCAGACCGTCAACGATCAGATCGTGGAGGCGCGCGTGCGGCCGCGCGCGTTCAACGCGACAGGCAGTCCCTGGTTCGGCCTCATGGCCAGATACCGTGGCCCAAACAACTACGTTTACGTCTCGCTGCGCAGCTCGAACACCTTGACGCTGCGCAAAGTGCAAAGCGGCAACGTCATCCAGCTGGGCAGCGCAGTGCTGACCGTGACGCCCAACACCTGGTACACCGTGAGACTCGAGGCCGTGGGTTCGCGCCTCCGTGCCTATGTGAACCGGCGGCTGGTCCTCGAAGGCACCGATCCCCAGCCCGTGACCGGCCGCGTTGGCCTCGTGACCTACCGAGCCGCGGCCGATTACGACAACATCCGGGCCGTCGTTCCGTAGGTAGGGCCCTGCGACATCGAGCTCGCCGATTCGGATCGCGCCGTCTACCAGTCGCTGAATCTGCGCGTCGCGCAGCATCCGAGCTCGCGCGGCCACTTGGCTGAGGGGCGCAGGCACATCGAGTTCCTGCGCCGCCCATGCAATACTTCGACGCAGAACAAAAGGAGTCAGCGATGCTGGACACCGGATACAACGGCCTTGTGGGCCTGCTGATACTGGCCGGCGACGTCTGGGCGATCATCAATATTTTCCAGAGCTCCGCCTCCAACGAGAAGAAGCTGCTTTGGACACTCGTGGTGCTGCTGCTGCCGCTGCTGGGCCTGATCCTATGGTTCTTTCTCGGGCCACGAGGCGGCAGGACGTAAGTCGCCGGCGATTCTACAGCCGCTCGAACGAGCTGGCGCGCATCACTATATCCTGCTGTCGGAAGCGTTTGCCTAACTGCTCCCGATAGTTGCGCCACCAATCGCGATCCAGCGTTTCGGTCATTACTTCGAAGCTGACAAGGTCGTCCCGTCGCACCCGACCGGTTTCGTCCGCCCACACTCCCATTGCCGGAGATCGCATGAAAGCGGTGACACCGCCGAAGCGCTCGGTGAGCTCGCTGCGAACGCGCTCGAACTCATCCTTCGGAAAGCGCAAACCGTCGTTATCAAAGAGAGGAAGGAGAAATTCAATCAGGATCACGGACAGCCATCCCGAATCCATTGCCGGTTGCCGCCCAGTAGATGCCGCCGTAGACATGGTGCATGAAGCTCGCGTCGCCATAAGTCGCGGGCAGATGACCCAGCGCCGTGTAGAACGCGCGGCCGCCATCGTATTCCTGGTACCACGCGATCGGATGGAATTTGCCCATCCCCTTGCCCGATTTCGTGCCCCAGTTCGCCTCGGGTTTGTACGTGGTCTCGTCCACGCTCAGCAGGTAGTGGAGCTTTGAGCGCGCGGCGTCGAACTCGTACCACTCCTCGGTGAACAAGAACCGCTTCGGGAAGCGGTCCATGCCCGGGAAGTTGGGATCCTCGACCTTGATGGTCGCGGTCTGCACCGCGGGATGGATGTGGAACATGTGCCCGACCATCTTGGTGTACCAGGGCCAGCCGTATTCGGTGTCCGCCGCGGCGTGGATCCCGACGAAGCCGCCGCCCGCCTTGATGTAGCGCTCGAAGGCGGCCTGCTGCTCGTCGTTGAGGATGTCGCCGGTGGTGCTCAGGAAGATCACCACCTTGTACTTCTTGAGCTCCTCGTCTTTGAACACGCGCGCGGCGTCCTCGGTCCAGAACACGTTGAAGTCGTGCAACTGCCCGAGGCCACGGATCGCCTTGACGCCCTCGAGGATGGATTCGTGGTGCCATCCGGCCGTTTTCGAGAACAGCAGCACGCTGAACTGTTCCGCGTGGGCGATGCTCGTGGCGAGCAGACCGAGAAGGGAAAGCAGGAGAAGGCGGTAGTGTTTGATCATGGTGAGGCCTTCAGTTGCGCCGGCAATGTAACCTTCGGCGCCGTAGTGAACGGTTCGATCCCAAACTTCGGATACGCCTCACTCGGGTAATAAAACACCCCATCCTTGACTACCATCGCGATCGTCTTGATCGCTTTGAGGTCTTTCGTCGGATCGCCGGGTACGAGGAAGAAGTCGGCGAGCTTTCCTTTTTCGATCGAACCCCTGCTTTGCTCCTGCCCGACGTAGCGCGCGCTGTCCCAGGTTGCTCGCTTGAGGATCTCGGGCGCCGTCATGCCGGCTGATTGATACAGCTCCAGTTCGCGGTGGTAGGTGAACGAGCCGCCGGTATCGGTGCCGAAGACGATGAACACGCCGCGATCATGCAGTTGCCGGACAACGCCCAGAAGTTTTTCGAACGCCTGGCGGTAGGCCAGATCGTCGCCGGGCGCCGAGGTATCGGCCAAGGCTTTCATCGCGTCGCGACGTGTGCCGATCGGCATGTGCGACAGATAATCCGCTGCGCCGCGCGGCACTTGACCATCGCGGTTTAACGCCAGGTTCTCGTGGATGCCCAAGGTTGGGTCTATGACTTTCTTGCCCTTCACCATCAAATCGATCGTGTGTTGCACCTTGGCACTGTTCAGATCCAGCGCGGGCAGGCGCTTCAGTGCCGTGAGGCGAAACAGCGTGCGCGTGTCTTCGTCCGGTGCGATCAGCCAACCCAGCACGAACTGATTGATGTGAGTCACCTCGTCATAGCCGGCTTCGATCATCTGATCGGCGCTTGCGAAAGCTGGCACGTGCCCGGCGACGCGCATCCCCAGGCGATGCGCCTCCTCGACGATCGCGGGCACCCACTCGGGGTTCATGCTGTTGTAAACCTTGATCTGCCAGAAACCCCGCGCGCCGTACCAGCGTACCGCGTCGAGCGCCTTCTCCTGGCTATCGACCACGATGCCGTTATTGGCACTGAATGGACTGCGGCCTTCGATTAAGCCCGAGCGGATGACGTGAGGCCCGCCGATCTCGCCGGACTCGATCCTGCGCACCAGCGCATCGAGCTACCGCATTGTCGTTGCCCATGTCGCGTACGCTGGTAATACCGGCCAGCACGTTGAGCAGCGCGCTGTTCTGGTTCACGTGCCCGTGCATCTCGTACATGCCGGCAATCAGCGTGCCGCCCGCCGCATCGATAGTGACCTCGCCCGGACTGGCCGGACTATCGACGGGCTCGATCGCGGCAATCTGCTTGCCGTTGACCAGCACGCTCACCGGCACGGTCAGCGCACTGGTCTTGGGATCGAACAAACGCACATTGCGGATACGCGTCGGCCCGCCGTAATCGTGCGCGACTGCGCGCTGTATCACGGCGAAGCGCTCGGTGCTCCAATCGGCGGCGAGCTTGCGCAGTCTGACCTGTTCGCCTTCGTAGCCTTCGCGCACCACTACCGCTGTCGGGGACACCGACGCGAACAGGTCTCCCTCGGCGTCGAGCAACATCGTCTCGGGTATGGTGCGAATGCCGGAAAGCACATAGCGCGTAACCTCGATCGGTCCGCCGGCACCTTGGACGGTGAGGCTGTCGCCCTTCTCCAGCGTGACAGTTCCGCCAGGGAGCGCACGCATCGTCATGCCCGGTTGCTTGAGCAAGGCCCGCGCGTAGATTTGCAACGACCAGGGGCTGCCGCTTTGCGCGATGTAGACGGCCGGATCGGTGATCGTCGCGTGCCCCTTGCCGGTCGAGTCGAGCCAGTTCGCGCGCAACTTGTCGCGGCTGAAGCGTTCGCTCACCTTGCTGCCAAACGTGGAGGTGCCCGCGATCGTCCACGCGTTCGGCAGGCCGTCGACATCGAACGTGATGGTCTCGGAAATGGTCGGCCCGCGTCCATTGTTCTTGATGTCGAAATCGATCTTCGTGCGATTGGCGACCGTATCGACAAATACGTGGCCGACATTTTGACCGCCGAAGATAGCGGTGTAGCGCGCAGTGTCGGCGGCGAAGGCGCAGGTTGGAACGGTGGCGAGTGCGAGCGTCAGGGCGAGTAGTCGGGTCATCCAATCACCCGCAGGGATTGGGCGGCGCAAACGCCACGCTGCCGTTCCAGCCGAGTTCTTTCATTCCGGCTTCGGTCGAGAAATAGGTCTCGGCGACGGCGCCCTTGATGCGCTCGAAAGCTTGCCGCGTCACGTCGCTGTCCGGCTGCGCTGAGATCTTCGTGAGCAGCGCCGTCGCCTGCGCTTCCGTCAGGGCTTTCCACGGCATTCCATGCGCCTCGCGAGCCTCACGCTCGAAGGCGCCGAGCGCCTGCATGAAACGCTGTCTGCGTGTCGGTTGATTCGACGGCGAGCAGCCGGTCGAGGAACTCGGGCACCTGCGGCCGCGCGCGAGCCGGGGACGATCTGCTCACTCAAGCATCGCGAGCGTGTCAAAGGCGTGGCGATCGAGGAACAGGAGCCCCGACTCCGCGGTGGTCGCCGCGGCAGAGTCTGCAGCCACCGCCGCCACCTGATGCACGTGCGCCGCCGACGCTCGTGACGCGAAGACAACCGCGCCAACGCCGCCCGCGAGCGACTGCAGCACGGCGCGACGGCCGGCGCGAAAATGACGCAGCGGTCCAGAGTCTTCGTTCATCGTCGCTCATCACGATCTCCTTCTCGGTCGCGTTGCCGCGAGTATAGTCCGCGCGCCATGCGAGAAGGAGGCTTGCAGCCCCGGCCTCAAGAGTACGACGCGATTGTCGTCGGTTCGGGAGCATCCGGCGGGTGGGCCGCCAAGCGCATGAGCGAAGCCGGAATGCGCGTCGCGCTCGTCTGCGCCGGCCGTCCGCTGAAGGACGGCGACTACCGCGAGCACGTGCAGCCCTACGAGCTCAAGTACCAGGCGCGCGCCAACGATCTCATCCGGCGTACGCGGCCCGTGCAGAAGGACTGCTACGCCTGCACGGAATACAACGAAAGCTGGTTCTGCAACGACATCGACGAGCCGTACACCACCGCACAGGGCAAGCCGTTTTCGTGGCAAGGCCGCATGCGCGTCACCGGCGGGCGCACCAACGTCTGGGGCCGCCACAGCTACCGCTTCTCGCAGCAGGATCTGAAGGGTTATTCCTTCGACGGCGCCGGCGCCGACTGGCCGCTCGACTACAAGGACCTCGTTCAAGTACTACGAGCTGGTCGAGGACTATGTCGGCATCTCCGGCATGGTCGAGAACAACCCTGAGCTGCCCGACAGCAAGTTCCAGCCGTCGATGCCGCTCACCTGCGTCGAGAACAAGGTCCGCTCCGCCATCAAGACGAAGTTCGGCCGCACCCTGACGATGGGACGGTTGGCCAACCTCACCAAGCCGATCAACGGACGCGCGCCCTGCCACTACTGCGGCCCCTGCGAGCGCGGCTGCATCACGCATTCCTATTTCAACTCCGCGTTCACCACCGTCGCCGACGCGCTCAAGACCGGCAATTGCACGCACATCCCGAACGCCATGGTCTACCAGGTGATGATGGACAAGGCGACCAACAAGGCGCGCGGCGTCACCTACGTGGATCGCATCACGCGCGAGACGCGCGAGATCCGCGCCAAGACCGTGGTGCTGTGCGCGCAGGCGCTCGAGTCGACGCGCATCCTGCTCAATTCGGCGAAGGATGGTCTCGGCAATTCGAGCGGCACCCTCGGCGAATACCTGATGGACCACATGTGGGTCGCCGGCGGCGCCAGCTGGCGAGTTCCCCGACATGCCGGGCAAGCCGAGCCTGAACACCGCCCACCGACCCGGCGGGCCGTACGTGATCCGCTTCCGCAACACCGCGAAGGGCGAGCGCCACAAGGACTTCCTGCGCGGCTACGGTTTTCAGGGCGGCAGCGCAGCTCAACTTCGCGTATGGGCGCGCCGGGCTTTGGCCAGGCCTACAAGGATGCCGTCAAGAACGGCCAGTGGACGATGGAGTCTCGTCGGCTTCGGCGAGTGCCTGCCCTACAAGCACAATCGCGTCACGTTGAACAAGAACGTCACCGACGTCTTCGGCATCCCCGTGCTGCACATCGACGTTGGCGTGGGGCGAGAACGAGAAGGAGATGATCCGCGACATGGCGGTGAGCGCCGGCGAGATGCTCGAGGCGTCAGGCGCGAAGAACGTGCAGCACCTTCGCGCATGAGGATCGCATCCCGGGCTACGGCATCCACGAGATGGGCTCGGCGCGCATGGGCAGCGACCCGAAGCAGTCGGTGCTGAACCAGTTCCAGCAGTCGCACGACGTGAAGAATCTGTTCGTGATGGATGCGGCGGGTTTTCCGTCGGGGGGTGTCAGAACCCGACGCTGACGATCATGGCGATGGCGGTGAGGTCGACGGACTATCTGATGGAGCAGTTCAAGAAGCGCAATTTGTAGGGGGTCAAACCTCGTCGCCGGCAAACGGCTCGTCTGTGAATCCAGCAATGCACCCGCCGCACATCCACTCGCCGTCGTCGTATATCCCATCTCCCACGTCGGTGACTTGGTGGCACCACCCACAGACCTGATTGCGGCGGAAGTCTTCATGCGAGACGCGAGACGGGTCTCGATAACCGACTCGGTGAGAAGGCACCAAAAGTGGATCAGGCGGACGCGCGAACGTTCCGCAAATGCTGCACCAACGTCCGCCGTTGTGTTCGATGGTGCTGGTGCCCTTGCATCGGTCACAAACAATTGCGAGCTCCGCGAATCCGTCCACCCTGCGGCACTGTAGTCCGTTGCTGTTGAGGTGAAGCAGCAGCGGATCAAACCCCTTATCGCGCGAGACCACAATGCATATTGTGTCTTTCGCGGTTTCGAATGTGCGCCCGAGTTGAAACGCGATATGGAAATCCAATGCGTTCTTTCCCGAACCCGCGATCTTCTGGAACTCGACTCGCTTGAATCGATGCGCCGTTTTCGATCTTGTTGCTGATTTCGGTGGGTTCTGGCCCGCACCAACGAACACGACTGCACGGTAGCTATCGTCGACGACCGTCAGATCAATTCTTGGAACGTTCTCGTAGTCGACCAATAGCAGATGCTTCGCCAAGGCGCCTCCTCTCTAAGGTTTCTTTTCGGGAACGAGTTCAGGGCGATGGGCCGCTCGCCATGCGATAACCTCGTCGATCAATCGTTTTGCCTCGGCGATGCAAGCGTCGGCGGTTGAGTCGTCGACGTCATCGCCCGTGTAGTCAGAGACGTTACGTTGACGACGCAAGGCATCGAGCACCACTACGCGCTTCGACGACAGGCCTAAGGTCAGTGGCGTGCTTTGCAGCACTGTCATGTGATGTCCAGGCCGATTGGTGTCGGGACGATATCCATGCATCAGCAGCGCCGCGAGTGCGCTTTGCATGATCGCCTTATAGGCGGCATCGAAGCGCGTTTCCGGGCTTATCTCTTTGACGCGGGCGTCTCGCAAATTGCGCTCGGCGGCGGTGAGCAGCCGCTCGATCTCGTGACGATCACTCGGATGCTCTTTAAGTTGGCCGATCTTGAGTAAGTTTTGCAAACTCACTGGCTTCTCCGATCAAAAGAACCTTCGGCTCTCTTGTCACGCGCGAGATGAAGCGATCGCCATGGCGGAGCTTGCTCAAGAAGGCCGCCTTGGTCATTACCACCGGGTTCACCTCACGGCCGAGCCTCCGTGTTCCAGCGTGGCCTGCTTCGACCACAGCGGCGAACGACGCCGACCCCACCACCATCAGGTCAATGTCACTGCCTGGGCGCGCCTTGCCCTCTGCCACGGAACCAAAGACAAACGCGAAATTGATTTTTTTCGAGAGAGGCTCGAGAAGGTCGCGCAAAACATCGGCGAGACCCGCCGTCTTGCGGAAGATGCCGGCCAACTCTTCATAGATTGGGCAGGCGCGGTCGGCTTGGTAGCGAACCTGGTTACCTGACGTCGAACGCGAGAGCAAACCGGCTTCAGTTAAAGACTTGAGTTCCCGATGCAGCGAACCGGCGGGCACACCCGTTATCCGCTCAACCTCCCGCACGTAGAAACTTTCGTCTGGCCGGAGCAGCAGTAACCCCAGGATCTGCCGGCGATACGCGCCAAACAGGACCTCGACCAGCTGAGTAGATGGCTGTGGGCGGCTTGTTCTCATGTTGAGAACTATTGTTGCATAATTGAGAACACCAGCGCCACTGCTTGTTTCAATGTTTTCCGAATGGAGTTGCGACATACGGGGCGACAATGCGCGCCGTTTGTTCCAAGCCCAACCGGCAAATCGGGTGCAGGTAGACCGAAACCCGCTGGCATTCGCGGCGGCGTATTGAAGTCGAAAATCGCGACTTCAAGCCAGTAAGTCGTTGATGAGCAAAGGCACTTGATATCGCAATCCGCGATATCAAGTTGTTCGTTGCGACTGAGTGAACTACTCGATCAACAACCCTTGCACCAGTTACAGCTCGTTGCCCCTTGTTAATCTTCCGTACAGCCAAGCCGGGCAATACTCGCGGCGGCCGTGATCGCGGCGGCGCTGCTGCAGTACACGTCGACGCTGGGGGCGCAGGAGTTATAGGCACACGATTCACGCCACTGCAGCCGCAAACGCTGCCCTTCCTACAACGCCGGTGTCCAGGGTCGTGAACCGAGGACGGACGGCTGCTGGCGACTGGCGATCCCTCCGCCAGGGAGGTGGGCGCCGGCGTCTGGCCCACCTCGAGCTTCTTCATCGACATTCCGGGCGCCGTGTACATCAGCGCCAGCCTGGCGCGTGCGGCGTATCTCTATTGAACGCCCGGCCTTCAGGTCTCGTTGACTTCGATGCCTTCTTCGATGTTCTTGTCTTCGTCCATTGGCGTCACCTTGGGTTTGCTCGCGCGTCCGTCGGACTCGGGCGCCTGATCAGGAGGAATCTTCGGATCCATGGGCTCGCCCGGAATGGTCGTGGGGCCGATCGGTTCAATAGAACGTTTGCGTGGCATACGGCGCTCCTTTACCAAACGCATAGCGTAGAAGCGCACAGAAGTCAGTTACATCAGCGATGTGCCGATGGTGCACGTAAGTGTGGCGCCAATCTCATGCGATCGCGCAAATACTTCCGCGCCGCGCGATCTGGCGCCAGGCCTCTATGCCTCGTTTTCCTCCAGCACGACACGCGTGCTCACCGCCGTCTTCTTCGGGCGCACGTGGTCGCCCCGCTGCAGGATCGTAGCGATCGTGAGGCAAGTTCCGAAGAACAGAATCAGCGACGAGTAGTACACCCACAGCAGTATCAGCACCAGCGATCCGGCCGCGCCGTAGGTCGAGGCAGGTGCCACGTGCGTGAGATACAGCGAGATGAGGTACTTGCCGATCGCGAACAGCAGCGCCGTGATGAACGCGCCGCGCCAGACATCGGCCCATTGGATCCTCACGTCCGGCAGAACCTTGAACAACATGCCGAACAGCACCGTGGTGACGCCCAACGAAACCGCCAGATCGATCAACACGACGGCGAATCCGGGAATAGTCACCCACTCCCTGGCGTATTCGATGACGCCGGTGATCCCTAAGCTCACGACGAAGGATGTGAGCATCAGAAAGCCGATGATGAGCACCATGCCCAACGACAGCAGGCGCACGGCAATGAACGTGAGCATGCCGTTGCGCGCGGGCCTGGCCTTCACGCCCCAGAACTGGTTGAGCGCGCTTTGCATCTGCGCGAACACCGTGGTCGCGCCGAAGATGAGTGCCCCGACGCCCAGTATCGTGGGCACGATGCCCGCCTCATCCAGTCGCGAGCGCCGCACGGCCTCTTCGACAGCCGTTGCGGCTTGCGGTCCGACGAGATCGGAGATCGCGACGGAGATCTGTCCACTCGCAGCGTCATCACCGAACACGATGCCGACGATCGAGACGACGATGATCACGAGCGGCGCGAGAGAAAACAGCGTGCAGAATGCCAGTGCAGCCGCATGCTCGAAGGCATCGCGCTCGAGCCAGCGCTGTGCGGCTGTCTTGAAGATCTGGAGGAGCGTGCGTGGTTGCATCTCGTGGGATGTTAGCCGGCGCAGCGTATCTCTATTGAGCCGCCTTTCGCTGCTGGTTCTCTTTTTCCGGACTCGGCGGGTCTTTCACCGGCGCCTGCTCTTCCGGCTTCCCGGACGGCGGCGGATCGTTGACCGGCAACTCACCGTGCTCGGTCGTCGTGAGCTCGACCGGCGGGATCGGGTTGGGAATGCTTTCCATGGTGGGGATGGTACGAGCTGGCACGGCTCTGTTTGATCGGCGCACGGCCCTTTGAACTGTAGGTTCATCCCGCTCCCGGGAGACGCTCTCTCACGACGCCACTCCAGTTCGCCCTACCCGCATCCAGCCTGACCAGGAGTATCGAGGCACTTGCCTGGCGACCAGACTGCGCGCCCCTTGGAATTCACCTGGAAACACATCATGCGTGGTAGTTACTGGTTCACTCTCGTCCTGCTGGTCATCGGCGGGCTCAATTGGCTGCTGATCGGCGCGTTCGACTTCAATCTGGTCGCGGCGATCTTCGGCGACATGACCCCGGCCGCTCGGGTCGTGTACGTGCTCGTCGGCCTGTCCGCCATCTGGGTGCTGATCACCTCGCTGCGGCTGCGGCAAACGACGCCGACGTATCGCGAGTCGACGAACTCGATTCGTTGAGGAGAAAGCCCCGACGCCCAGCGCCGGGGCTTTTCTGGAACCCGATGCTGGTGCCGACCCACTAACGTGCCGAAGCCCGCAACGGACGCATCAGCCAACGATCGTTGTGACCAATGCCGTACTCGGCGCGCGACTCCTGCGGCATTCGTCAGGCGACGATCCGGCAGGGAATCCAGGTGTCTTCGTTCACTTCATAGACAGCGCACAGCCGGTGATATCCATCGGCCACAACGACCTTGCCGTGTCTTTTGTCTCTCACCAGCAAGATCGGCGATAGCAGCTTGCCCGCTCTGATCTTCTTGCGATACCCGACAACGCGCAGATTGCTCACGCCGAGCCTCGATAGTTGGGAGGCACGAAAGATGTCTTTCGCCTTGAAGCGCGCAGGTTTTGCACGTCGCAGCGCGGCGACGAGCCGCGCGCTTTCCGCCGGCGAATAGATCAGGGAGAGGTACGACAACGACGCGTCGAAGTCGTCCTCCTCAATGTTCCTGTGCCATTTGGGTTGTTTTCGCATGTGACGATTCTACTGCGGCGGCGGCGGAATCCACCCGTTCCCACTTACGGCGCGGGATCCGCCGCCGTCCTTGCGGCGCTCACTCCCGGCGCAGGCTGCAGTCGGTTGTCACCCGCCACGTTGACCAGCGCGCCGGCCATGACCTCGTCGCGGCTCGCGGAATCTACAGTCGCCACGTGCCAGAACTCGCCCTGCACGCGCTCGACATCAATGTCGAGCAACACGTAGCCGCGCTTGTGAAGCTCGACGTATTTCATGTGCGGGCAACCGCCGCGATAGGACGCGGCCCTTTGCGCCGCCTCGACCGGATCGGCAGCGCCGGGTGAGCTCACCGCTGGCGTAACGAACTCCACGCCGATCACGCCTTTTCCGGTTTGCGGGTTGTAGCTCCTCGAATCCCAGGGGTCCCAAGTGAGCTCGTTGCCCCAGGAGGAGTGAATGTCGCCCGTCATCACGACCACGTTATCGACCTCGCGCCCGCGAATCGTGTGGTACAGACGTTCGAGCGCCGCGCGATAGCCGCTCCACTGATCCACGCTGTTGAAGGTCCGCCCATAGTCGCGCGACAGCGGCGCCATCATCACCTGCTGGCCTAACAACCGCCACGTGGCACCGCGCGACTGCGACGCGGACAGCTGCGCGGCGAGCCAGGCTTCCTGGTCGAAGCCGAGCAGCGTGCGTCTCGGGTCATTGATCACCGGGTCATTTGCCGGGTAGCCCGCGCTCGGGCCCAGCGGCGCTACGGGCGAGTGCTGTGCACGCCCGTGGACGCGCGTGTCGAGCATCAGCAAATCCGCCAGGTCACCGAAGCGGAATTGCCGGTAAATCCGCTGCTCCGGTCGCCAGGCGACTTCCCGGATGGGCATCCACTCGAAGTAGGCGCGGATTGCGGCTTGCTTGCGCAGCGCGTAATCGCCTTCACCCAGGTCCGGGTTGTGGTTCTCGGCGCCGTCCTTCCAGGCATTGTTCGTGAATTCGTGGTCGTCCCAGACGCAGATGAAGGGATGCTGGCGATGCGCTTCCTGCAGGTCCGCGTCCCCCTTGTACTGCGCATGGCGCTGCCGGTAGTCCGCAAGCGTGACGATCTCCTTGTCCGGCGTTGGCACCCGGCCGAGCGCCGTCCCATCACCGTAGGTTCCATTGGCGTGCTCATAGATGTAGTCACCCAGGTGCAGCACGCAGTCGAGATCCGTACGCTGCGCGATCAACGCGTAGACATTGAAAAGTCCGTAAGGCAGGTTCGAACAGGACGCCACCGCCAGGCGCGCGCCATCGACACCGCCCTGCGGCAACGTGCGCGTGCGCCCCACCGGCGAACGCTCCCCACGCGCGGCGAACTGGTAGTAATAGGTGTGGCCGGGCGCAAGGCCGCTCACATCCACCTTGACCGTAAAGTCCCGCGTGATGTCGGTGCGCACTCTTCCCGAGGCGACGACGCGACGCATGCCCGGATCGCGCGCCACCGTCCAGCGCACGTCTTCATACAGGTTCGGCGTCGTGACGCGGCTCCAGAGAATCACCCGATCCTGCAGCGGATCGCCGCTCGCCACGCCATGCTGGAACGACTCACCGTGTCGGGCGCCGTAGGCCCGTTGCACGGAGCTGGCGGCCGCGACTGCCAGGGTGGCACTGACGAAATGGCGGCGCGTGATGGGGGTAGGCACGACACGCCTAGTATGTGACAGTGGCGGCCATGATTGCGCCGTGCTCGGTGAAGGCAAGCAGTAATCTTCGTGCCGGGACTCTACCTACTCCGCTTTCCTGTGATCTAGAAGGCAGCGGACGATGCCCGTTGGTCCCGGAAGATTACTGTCGCTGCTTTCCCGTCCCCATGAGCCCGAGTATCGCCTCATAGACTTGATCAAATTGCTTGCGGGTATCCGCATCGAGTGCGGCAATGGAGCGCTCCAAGGTGTCGAGCCGACGCGCCACTGCGGCGTTGGAGGCGAGCGCCTGCCGCAGCTTTACGAAGGCGCGAACTACATACACGCTCATCTGCGCCGCGCGAGGACTATTGAGGATGGTGGCCGCCATGATGGCCCCGTGCTCCGTGAAAGCCACCGGTCGGTATTTTCTATGGGTGCCGCGACCCGTGTTTAAGGTCGCAAATTGCGACCTTAAAGCTGCAACTTCTTGATTCGAAAGCTCAAGTAGAAAGTCGGCCGGAAATCTATCGGCATTGCGGCGAACCTGTTCGTTCAAGCGCCTCCACGATCGTCGGAGTTGATCGATAGGGAGCCGCCACCGCCGGATCACTTGTCCGTGACCGCGTTGCCGCCCAGCACGCGGCGCGCGTTTCCGCTCATGATGCCGGCCTTCTCCTCGGCGGTCAGATCCAGCTTCTCGAGCGCCTCGACCATGCGTTTGAGCGAGATCTGCGGGTAGTCCGAACCCAGCATCACGTGGTCGATGCCCACGTTGCGCAGCGTCCAGGTGAATTCCGCTTCGATCGGCGAGTCCGCGGCGAGCAGCACGGTGCCGGAGATGTCGAAGTTGACGTTGTTCAGCGCGAAGCCATCCGCCGTGCGTGCCAGCGCCAGGATGTTCCAGAAGCGGAAGTTCGCGCCGCCCATGTGCGCGAAGATGAAGCGCGTCTTCGGCGCGTTCACCGCGAGGTTGAAGAGGTCCTGGCAGTCGCCCGGCACGATGCCGGCGTTGTCGATGAGCACGGCCATGCCGAGGTCGCCGGCCTTCGATACCAGCGTGAGCACGCGGGGGTCGGAGATGGCAAAGCGCTGCGTGTGCGGGTGGATCTTCAGCACCTTGACGCCGCGTGCGGCCACGCGCGCCAGTTCATCAAGTGCCACCTGGCCGTCGTAGGGGTGGACGGTGGCGATGGGGACCACTTCCGGATGCTTCGCGGCGAGCGCGAGCAAGCGGTCGTTGCCGGTGCGGATGCTGGCCGGATTGCCGGCCAGGGCCTGGTTCGGGCCGCCGAACCACATCACGCCGATGGAGGAGAGCTGGATGCCCGATTCGCGGACTTCGGTCTTGTACTTGAGCAGCGAGGTCTCGTAGTCGCGCAGGTGCACGTGCATGTCGAACACGGGCTCGGCGGCGAAGGCGCGTGTAGCGAGCAGCAAGGCGGCGTAGATCAGGAATTTTTTCATCGCGGTCTCGGCAGCAGGGTTGCGGCGCGGCGGTTTTTCCGCGCCGCGCACTTTACAACACGAGCCAGTTCTTCTTCAGCCTGTGGTTGTGTCGCTTTGCGCCTGGAGTCCCGTCTGCTTTTCAACATGACGGCGCTAACGGTGACCGAGGCGAATGCGGGGGAAAGGGTGTGGCGGCGCCCATGTAGCCTCGGCGCCCGCCTCATGCAGATCGCAAAGCGGGCGAAGAACGTTCCAGCTGGAACGTCAGCGACCGAGACGTCGCCGATGCGTTCGGGGGCCTGCCTGCATGGCGTTCGGCACGACCACTGCGATCGGACGAATGACGGCGCCAGCGCGTTGCCGCAGCGTATCTCTATTGAGGCGCCTTCCGCTTCTCGTGCTCTTTCTCCGGACTCGGCGGGTCTTTCACCGGCGCCTGCTCGTCCGGCTTCCCGGACGGCGGCGGATCATTGACCGGCAGCTCGCCGTGCTCGGTGCCCGTCAGCTCGACGGGTGATATCAGGTTGGGAATGTTTTCCATGGCGGGGATGGTACGAGCTTGCACGGCTCTGCTTGATCGGATCACGGCACCTTGAGCTGTAGGTTCATCCCGCTACGGTCGTGGCCGTCTCGCCCATGCGCGATCCGAGATCGCGCCAAGTGAAAGGCCGCGCACCCTTTCGAGTACGCGGCCTCGCTCAGCGCGTGTGATTGTCACATTTACGGCGTCGCAGTCCTTAGCGGCGCGGCAGTCTGCTTGACGCTCCTGACGACCACGTTGTCCACGGCCACGCCGCAGATTGGCCCGCCGCCCACATCGAGGCAGGTGGCCGAACCATCTTGCGTGTACTCGAAGCGCAGCTGCGCGGTGGTTCCCGCCATGCCCGGCAGCCGCAGACGCACGTGCTGGAAGCGGCCCGAATCTCCCGCCCACACCGACATGTCCTGGAAGTAGTTCGGATTGCTACTACGCGGCAGGTGCTTCGGGAAATGCTTGAAGCCATCAGTCCTGAACTCGTCGTCGAAGGCTTCGACCAGCACCGATCGCAGGGTGTGGCCCTCGGTCAGGTCCGCGATGCGCAGCGTGAGGCCGTCGTACGCGGTGATGTTGAAGTTCGGATCGAACTCCGTGTCCGTGCAGACGTCGAACTCCACCGTCACGTAGTCCGCGTCCGCAGGAATCGTGATCGGCGGACTGAACAGCCGCTCCCAGCGTGTCGGGTCACCCGTGCCGTTGTCGTTGGCGTTCTGGTGGAACGCCGCATTGCTCAAACCGCAAAATGTGTTGCTGGTGATCCACTGGACGGTATTGAGTCCGCCCCCGTGCACGGGCATCCAGCCCGTGGGCAACGCCCCGACCGGCGTGGTGTTGAAGTACTCCCTGAATATCAATGTCGACACCGGCGTGCCGGTGAACAGTGTGTGACGCAAGGTACCCGCGTCCCGGGCATCACCACCGAACATGCCAGTGGTCCGCAGGGTGAGCCTGATCGGCGTGCCCGCATCGAAGTCTGGTGACAATCTCAGCAGGTAATTTCTCGAACTGCCCTCGGTGTCGCCGGGATCGATGCGCCCATAAGAGACCCTACCGCTCGCAATACCGTCACCCCCGGCGTCTGTGATGTCAGCATCGCCGTCACATTACGTGCCGCCGCCGCCGAATTCGGATTGGTGGTGTAGTTAGTAAGCGGCAGGGTGACTCGGACCGTCTCGCCCGGATCGAGGAAGCCATTGTGATTGCTGATGTCTCCATCGACAGCCGTCACGCCATTGACATCGATGGCCAGCGGCAGGGAATTTATGCCCCGCATCGAGAACTGCCCGGAGCGCTTGAACTCGATATTCGGCACCGTCAATCGCAGGTCGGGCTGCCCATCCACGAAGCCCCCTGGCGGCCGCGACGCCACCGCATACGCCGCGTACAGCACGCCGCCTTGCGACACCGCCTGGTTGTAGTCGCCCAGGTTCGGCTGGCCCGTGTCGTTTCCCCAACCGGCGTGGAACGGCATCCTCGTCAGCGGCACCGGCGCCGACCAATGCGCACCCGCATCGTCGGAGAAGGTGTAGCTCACCTGCGTGAGGTCGCCCGATTTGTCGATGCCCTGGTCGTAATAGAACACGCCCACCCGACCGGTGAGAGTATCCACCGAGACCCACGGGAACCATTGCGCCCGGTCATCACCGGGCGCCGCGTTGATCTCCACCGGCGCGGAGAGCGACCTGCCGCCGTCCGTGCTCTTCTGGAATACGATGTCTGCGCCGTCCCCGCTGTTGTTGTTGGCGTACACCAGGTAGACCGTGCCGCGGTGCGGGCCGCGCGAATTGTCCACCGCCAGCGACGGCGAAGTATTCACGCGGTCATTGCCCAGCACCTGGTCCATGGTGAAGAACTCGGCCGTCTCGAGCGGTACGCCCCAGCTCACGCCATTGTTGGCCGAGCGTGCCAGCGCAATCGTATTGCCGTAGCCGCCGAACGTTCCCGGGAACGGAAAGCGACGCCACGCCACATACGCCCGCGCGCTGCCCGCCGCGAAGCGCGGCACCGACGACTGGCCGTCCGACGGTCTCGCCCCCACCACGACGCTCGAAGACCAGGTCGGCACCGCGGCCGTCTTGGCGTTGTCCGACCAGGTGGTGCGAATCTCAACGCCACCCGGCGCCACCGGCGTGAAATTCGACCAGCTCATAAGGACGCGGCCCGTGTCGGGATCCACGTCGATGAATTCCTTGTCAGCCGCATCCACCGGGAAACCCTCTTCGATGAGGCCGTTCGGATTGGTCGCCGAGGTCACCTCGAACGGCCCCCGCCAGGTCTTGCCGCAGTCGGTCGAGCGATGCACACCCATGGTCTGCACGTTCGCTTCCGGGCCGGCTTTCTTGACCAGGATGGACGAGTAGAGGAACACGCAGTCGCCGAGGTATTTCACGTCCGGATCGCCGAACACCTGCGGGTACCGGGTCGTGCCGATGGTTTCATTACCCGGGGAAGGCAGTTGCCCGCCATCCACGAAGGTCGTGCCGCCGTCCTCGGAATACATGTAGCCCGACACCGAGATCGGATTTTTGTCGAACCCGCGCGTGTCGTTGAAGCCGATGACGATGTGCTGACCGCCCTCATCGACTGCGATCGACAGCTCGGCCTGTCCGCCCGGGGCGCGTTCTTCCCTGTCGCCCTGCTGGGGGCATCTGGGCTGGTTCAGGCAGTCGTCGCCGGCATCCGCGCCTTGGGTGCGCGCTTCCGGCCCGCCCCGGCCGGTGGTTTGTTGCTTGAGTTTCGCCACGGCCGCGGCCGCGCGCTGTCCCATGGCGGACATCTTGTCGGTTTTCGATTGCGGTCCGGTATTTGCGGCATTGGCCGCGCTGATGCAGAGCATCAAGGTGATGCAAACGAATGTGAGCGCTTTCATCGCAAGCCTCCCTGGCGTGATGAATATTCGCTGTCGCGAAATGTTTGTAAGGAGGCGGATTCTTCTCCCGAGTGATGCCAGTTGCAATTGGTAGTTAGGCGACGTTCCCGTCAGACAAAGGGAGCGGATGGCGAAGTAGGAAAACGCTGATAGACAGGAATTCGCGGGCGGAACGCCGGCATCGAATTTACCGATGCACCACCGCAATCGACGATCAACACGCAGCGACAACATCGGCGCAGGTTATCTCTATTGAGGCGCCTTCCGCTTCTCGTGCTCTTTCTCCGGACTCGGCGGGTCTTTCACCGGCGCCTGCTCGTCCGGCTTCCCGGACGGCGGCGGATCATTGACCGGCAGCTCGCCGTGCTCGGTGCCCGTCAGCTCGACGGGCGGTATCGGGTTGGGAATGTTTTCCATGGCGGGGATGGTACGAGCCTGGCACGGCTCTGCTTGATCGGACCACGGCACCTTGGACTGTAGGGTTATCCCGCTACGGTTAGCGTGCGGCTCTGCGCGCGGAGAGCCACATGGCCGCAGCAACCAGCGGTCGTTGTGTTCGTGGCCCGTCTCGCCCATGCGCGATCCGAGGTCGCGAAAGCCATTCCGGTGATAGAACTCCAGCGCCGTCTGCATTTGCGAGATCGTCTCCAGGTAGCAGCGCACGTAGAGGAATTGCCGTGCCGCCTGGAGGCAGCGTTCCAGTAGTGCATTGCCGAAGCCGCGGCCACGCGCGTCGCGTCGCAGGTACATGCGCTGCAGCTCGCAGGTGAGCGGATCCGCGCCCGCGAGCGGCGCCACCCCTGCCCCACCCACCACCTCGCCATCGAGCAGCGCGACGCTGTAGAGCGCACGCTGTCGTTGGTAGGTGTCGTAGAGCGCCAGGTCCGCCGGCTCCAGCAGCGATTCGACTCGGGTTCCGAGACCGTATTCCGCGCGCGCATCGCGGATGATGCCGAGCATCGCCGGCACGTCGCTGCGTTCCAGCGGGCGGATAGTCAGTCGAGCCTGGTTCAACATTGCGCATCCCTTGGCTCCCGCACGGATGCGCCCAAAAAAACGCCTCCGCGAGGGAGGCTTTCTGGTTGAGACGTTACGTCAGTTTCGTGCGCTCAATCGCCGGCCTCCTGGTTACGCAGGCCGGAGTAATAGCTGTGGAGGAATTGAGGCACGGGGCGACGGTACTGGCTTTGAGACTGGGATGTCAATGACGTGGAAGAAGTCGGTTCGTGCCGTTGTCTATTTGGCTGCCTCTTTCTTCTTGTGATCTCTTCTTGTGACCTGGATCGCCGGCGTCGCGTTCTTGCTCTCTCCAGACCCAGGTACGAACTCGATCCTCTGTCGCCAGCTTCCCTAAGCCTTGATTTGCATCACGTCACTCAATCTAGTCGTCACTCTTGAAACGTGGAAGCCTTACGTCACCAAGCAAGCGGGTTCCACTTTCGCCTTTGGTTGCAGTTCGGCGCGCTGGACGCCTAGTCTCAGTTCCTGCGACCACATCAATTGCGACGCAACGACCCAGCTTCACAGCTTGAACGAGCTCAGCATCCGTCGAACAATAGAAGACTTCGCGTGAACAGTCATTGCAGAACCTCACGCTGGATCTTCTGGTAGGGAGCAAATTTTCCCACTTCTTGTCACATCGGAATGCGAATTGGCAGTTTCGGATCTTGTTTGTTGACACTGATGTCAAATACCTGTATGAGCAGACTAGCCTACTCGATCTCGAGCAAGAGATGGTCGCACTGGCCATCTTCTTGTCTACAGAAGAGACAGTCAGGAGAGTCCACTCGCATACGGACTTGCCTACCTAAATCTCTAGCGCCCAGATGCAGATCAAGTGCGACTGTAGGCGCTAGGCTTTCGACAATTGGCCTGCATACAGAACTCGCTCGACATCTTCAAGAGTGATCTTGTAACGCTGATGCATTTCGGCAAGCCGAGCTCGATCTACAATTTCAACCTTATTGTCCTCAGCGCTTTGACGTGCGCCTCTGTTGAAGAATTGAGCCGCAACACAGACTCGCGAGAAGGTTATCGCCGGGGTACTGTAGCTGATAAGCAGCATGCCCGGTCACTACGTCCTTTATCGCGTCCCAACTCAACTCACGATCCGAACGTTGGGAAGTCTTGCATTGAATGAGCTCGCCAACGCTTCCATCGATAGCTACGACATCCACGCCTTGATCACCAACTAGTGGGGTCAAGATGACATTGGCGCACCCGCGGCGCGCCCACAAGACCGCTGTGTAGGCCTCAAAGTGCCGCGGCTGCATGCTTAGAACATCTTCGAATGTTAGCTCGCGTGGCTCTAGGTTCACACTTCCCGAAGGCGCCACTTTCTTCAAGTCAAAGTCGCCGGAGCCCAAGTCTCCAGACCCGTTGAGCATATCCTCTGCAAGTTCTCTCTTGATCCTGAGTAGCTCATCAAGTCGCACGTCAAACGTTTCAAAATCAGATGCGCACACGATGGGGCAGTAGACGTGCACGTCCTTCTCCTGACCAATTCGATACGCACGATCCGTTGCCTGATCTTCTTTCGCTGGGTTCCAAGTGCGGGTGTAGTGAATGACGTGGTTGGCGGCCTGAATATTCACGCCGAAGCCAACCGCAAGCGGCGACAGGATAATGGCGCCGAATCCAGGACGCTCCTGGAACTGACGGATGCGTTTCTGCCGACTCGTGTCACTCGCCGATGAAGCCGACGTATCGCCATTGATGATGTCCGCCGCATATCCAAGGTCTTCCTGAATGTAATGCCGGAGCAGGAGCTGCATTTCCTTGAACTCACAAAAAATGAGCGCCTTCTCGCCTCCCGCTTTGATTGTCTTCAAGGTACGGAGCAGCCAATCCAGCTTCGGCGCCTTCGAACGATAGATCGAAAGTGGTTCAGCACGGAATCCGGAAAGCCCGTGCGGCTGCGGATCCGTGCAGATCATGACGCAAGTATTGGAGAAGACCCAGTGCATTCTTGAAAGGCGTTGCAGACTGCGAATCGAACCGCTGTCCGTACTGTGTAATTGCCTGTACGTAAAGCGCCCGTTGGACATCGCTCAATGAGAGTGTCTTGCACTCTTCGTTGAGTCTCTTTTCCTTCAGTTCCTTTGCAACGTCCTTCTTCAATCGACGCAGAGTCTGTGGCTCCGTTAGAGCCCGAAGTGCCTCTACGCTCGTCCTTTGTTCGTCCGTTCTTGCTTCAATTGGGCGTCGATACTGTTGACCGAATTCGTTTAGCGCTCCCAACAACCCTGGCTGAATGAAGTCAAACAGACACCACAGATCGGTCAAGGTGTTCTCGACCGGAGTGCCGGTGCACGCCACACGGAATCTGGCGTTCTGCTTCTTTGCCGCGCGTGTCACTAGCGCATTCGGATTCTTGACCTTTTGCGCCTCATCGCAAATCAGAATCGACCACTTCTCCGCTGCAAACGAAAACTCTAGATCGCGCAGCGTTTCATATGTGGTGAGGACTACGTTTGCCTTCCCGCGCCAGCCTGGTCGCAAAAACTTGACCAGGCCTTCCTGTCGGAGCTGTTCATCAATTTCATGCTTAGGTACGCGGAATCTGTCGAGCGTGGGCCCATAGACTTCAAGAATCCTCAGTGCATCGGCCTTGAAGAACTTGTGGGCCTCCTCTCGCCAGTTCTCGAGAAGCGCTACGGGCGCCACGACAAGCGCCGGCAACATATTCGGGTCTCGCTCCTGCGCCCATGCAATCAGCGTCAAGAAGCTGCAGCGTCTTTCCGAGCCCCATGTCGTCCGCGAGAAGCGCCCCTCGGCATTCCCCCGGGTGAAAGATTAAAAGATGTTGAAGCCAAGCCGACGCCATCAATCTGATGCTGCATGAGTTGTGCGTCGGTCTTCAGTCCGTGTGGCAATGAACAGTCTTCAGTTGCGCATCAAGCGTGGCTCTCCGCTTTTCCAAATAATCGACCGAAACAACATTCGGCTTGAGCAGGAGTCCGATTCGCGTCAATGGTTTGCGCGGCTCATCTGCGTCGAGGACTGAGCGTTCCAACTTCTCCGCCTCGAGTCTTGCCTTTTCAAAGCCAGTCAGCACCGGTTCCAGTTCATGGATTGGCAGGGGATCTGGCATCCCAGGCACGCGAATCGAAGTCTCACCAGCTTCCTTCGCCGCTCGCAGTAGTTCTTTGATCCTTGCGATTTCTTCTGGCGTGAGATGGATGTAACGAGGTTCGCCGCCAGGCTGCTCAGGCGGCAATGCAATGATGTTGACGAGGTTGTCAGGGAACCATCCACCGCTATCATCCTTCCTGGCGATATACGGAGAGAGGTACGGCTTCTCTTCACCGATCCCCTGAATCCGCTCGGAATAGCTCGAAAGATCGTAGATCGCTTCGAGTGCGATTCCCATTAAAGGGCGTGGAGAATCTAACTGAGCTTTTTCGGCGACTGCCCGCTCAAGTGTTTGTAGCTCTTGCTCGGTGTTGCCAAGCAATTCAAATTCGAATTCTTGCCAGGCACAGAGTTGGCGCCCGACCGCAATGCTCGCCCTCACTTGCTCCGCGAACGCATGCGACTTCTTCAAATGCAAGCGGTTGCCGAACACACTGGCGAGTTCGGCCCTGCGCCGCTTTCTACTTGAAGTCCGACTGCAATCGGAGCACCGCTCTGATTTCGATCTACATAGGCGGTGAAAGTGTCAAAAGTGAGTCCGACGCGTTCGCGCTCAGCCTCAAACTCATCTGGATCTATGACTTCGCTCGCCGCCTCCCCTAGAGCTGAAACGGATTCATGACGAATGCTTCGGCACGCGCTCCTGCCATCCGTCGGCCAGGAAAACGCTTGAGCTGCTCGAGCACAGTCTTTACTTCAGGCTTCACGACCACCTGCACGACACCATCCGCGGTGGGGACATCGTAACGATCGCGCACTGCACTGCTTGCATCGAACTTAGCAAGCCATTCTTCGGGGCAATCCTCGAATCCGGGGATCACCTCGACTACGCGCGAACGGCCTTGTCCGTCCTGCCTCAAGCCGATCTTCAGTCGATCAGGCGACAGGACAACCGTCCTGAAGAGGAAATCATCGAGACGCGCGCCGGCTGTCAATGCCAAAGTGCGAATTTCACCCCACGTAATGCGCTGACTTCGTTCATCACGCTCTGAGTCCTCTCGCCGTGAAAACGCTCCGATTCTCTGCAATAGATTCCAAGTGGCAGGCGATAGCAGACCGAACTCGACCGGAGACGGTCACGGTAGCTCCGCTTGTGGTCACCCCGTGCACCGCACGATTGTTACCATCGATCCATCCGGAGATCGCCACCGCAAATGTACGATCCGTCAGTGAACCTCTGGCTAACAAGTTGCGGCGCCAATTCGACTTGTGGGGGTATTCCCATCCCCATAAGCGCGGATTTTGCGGTTGGGTCAGCGGAGAGTTGATAGATCGCAGCCCAGGGCACAAACCAGCCTTCGCCCTGCTCAACTGCGTACCCAGCGTCCGCCCATTGAACAAGCACTGAATCAGCAATCGGATTGGCAGCAGGCGTGCCGGTGCCCTGCGTCGAATAGCCGATTCCGACTTCGTTGATTTCAACTCGCCAAATTGTCGACGCCCCAGCGGCTTCTCGCACAGTGGCATTCATTAGGGCCATTCCTTCCGCCACCAAAACTTCTTTTGGCTGCTATACGCAAAGCCCCAAGCTTTGAGCTGGTTAGCTACGGCCCCAGCATCCATGGGATACAAAACTGCAAGATTCCCGCCCTTAAAGAATTGTCGTGCCATGTGAGGCGATACAAGTCGCAGAACCCCTCAAGTGTTCGGCGGCCAAATGGTGCTGTCGAGCTTCGAAACAACCGGTGGCACTAATTGCTCGGGCGCGTTGCGATGAGATGCGCTGTGGCGCCTTAGCGAACTAGCAAAGCTCTTCTCCCAATTTTCATAGCTCTTGTCCAAGTGCAACAAACGCTCAAGGTTCCTACCTGACCGAAGCCCGGCATCGCCAGTACTACCGCTCACCACTCCTCTCAGTTCAAAAGGAAGGAGCCGACTCGATACAAGAAACAGGCATGCCCCGTCATGCCGAACTCCACCGCGACAACATTGGCAATTTTCATGATGAACGCGTTGTTCGCCGGAGAACCAGCATCTTTGAGCCCAAGAGACGTTCGCCCATTTCACGTCGCATCGCCTTCGCATCCGGGTCGCGAGAATCTCTAATCGTATTTCCAAGTGCGAAATACATATCGTCAATTTGCTCGTAATACTGTTCCCAGAATCTCACCCGTCGGGGATCCGTCTTGCGATCTTCCGAAAGCAATTCAAAGAACGTCCGGATGGCTTTGAGCTTGAACCACCCAATCACCAACTTGCGTGCTTCCGGCGAAACGTTCGCCCATTTCTCTTGCCGTGACTCCAGCCATGGGTTTCCCCAACAACTGACCGCGCGGTCCCGAAGCTCCGGGTGAAGCTTCGGTTCGGCGCACCGGGCGTACGATCGAGAATTAGCTTGAGCCCCTTGTCCTCGAGCAGGATGTGCCCCTCGAGGACTGATAGAAGCGGATCCACCAGCTTGCAGAAAGTTTCATCCTGTTCCTGAGCTGCAGCGTGAATCTGCGCCAGCACCATTCTTTGCATCAACCAGGCATCGTCGCCTACATCCAAGCGTGAGCGAATGAAGTCGATGTCTTCTTTCTGGCCTCGCAGTACCTGGGCGGCGTACCGCTCTACAGGGTTCTCGGTAAGCAAGTTTGGATGCTGAGTAATGCATTCGACCCATTCAGGTTGTTGCCTTCAGCTTCGATTGAACGTCGTCGATCATGCAGGTATGACCGAAGGCGAGCCCAGTTGCTGCGTCCTACATCGCAGGTGTCGTGATGTTCACCGTCATATGCGATGTACGTGTGCAAGAGGCCGCGAAAGCAGCGCCGGAATTGCCGGGGTCAGGCTGAAAAACGTCAACCAGATACAAGAGGTGCGGAAATGAGTCGCTCTCTTCGATGAGAGGCGCCTCACTCCGACTAAATCTTTCGGCCGCGCCAAAGCACACAGCTCGGGCGATCGGAAGGGTTGGCAGTTCGCGATGTGCTCTGAAGTACATCACCGCCTCGCGCAGACGATCACCTGGCGGGGGGCTACCCGCACCCGCTCCACCAAGATGGCGCTTCAACTTTTCAAGTTCCTCATTAAGCAAAGGCGGAACTGGTTCCTGCTCGACTGTGACATCGAACGCCCGGTCGATCGCGGCTTTGAGGTGTGCGATTGGTTCCATGGCTACTGCAGCGCGCACATGCCAAAGTTGCCAGCCGGCACCTCAACCAAGTGGGCTTTTGGCTCCCCTGCCATATAAAGCTCGAGGCGCAATTCCACTCGCCTGGATTCCGCCGCGGTGAGTCTTGCATCGTTGAAAGAGTAGCCGCCCACGACAAATAGATCGCGTATCTCTGCGAGTTGTCTGTCGGAGAGCGGCGCTTCCCCATCAAGCGGAGGAGCGAACAGAGCGCATAGAACTGCCTGGCTTCGCTGCAGACTCAGGTTGAGGTTATACAGATAGCTGCCGGATTGATCCGCAAAGCCTTCCACGACAACTCGCTTGAGGATTGCCTACCTGCCTCATGTGAGCCACGATTAGCAGTTCTGGCACGAACTCTCGCAGCAGCTTGCTTGCTCCGAACGAAGCCGGTAGACATTCTTGTCGAATCTGGCGCGATCCTGGAAGTCGACGACCCGCCGGTTCTCGATCGACGCGAATTCCAGAAAATTTTGCCGTGGCTTTTTCGACCTGATCCAGGAATTCATCAATTGCGCGCTGATGGGCGATCTTCTCGGCTCCTGTTCAGTGACAGTCTTCGTAACTGCGAGCAACGCCACGCTCATGACAACCAAGAACAGCACCATCAGTGCCGTCATCAAGTCAGCGTAGGAAATCCAGAACGGCTTTTCAGCTTCGTCCCGAGAACGCCCTCGGGCTTTCGTCAACGACAAGAACCCCATTGCTTATCTCGCGCGACGAGCAGCCTGCGGCAAAACGCCACCCAAGGCGCTTTCCAATTCGACGATCGCCTCGCGAAGCATTTTTGTCGCGGACGAAATCGCGTTGAAAAACTCGCGATTGCCCGACTCGAGCGTCCTCTTCATTGAGGCAGCGAACACTTCGTGAGAAGTCCCAACACACTCGTCACCTGATGCAGATACTCGTCTGCTGACTTCTGCGCTAACGATAGTTTTCCTGCAGACGCTTCCAGTCTCTGGAGGACATCGTGGGTGATGGACGCCTCCCGCTTGGCTAGCTCTATCGTGCCTCCAACGCAGCAAGCATTTTGGCGAGGGAGTCCCTGACAGCGCGGTGATCGCTCACGTGCCTCTACTGCCTTTGTCGCAGAGGCGAGCGAACTCGCCGACTGGCTCAATTGGCCGCCCACTTCCTGCGCCTTGGTCATCACCGTTGTCACGCTGGCGCCTGCGCGCGCGAATTCTCCGGCAGCCATCGCAAGGTGTCACCGCCCAGGTTCATTCGGGTGATGGCATCCGTCGTGACTGATTCCATCTTTACGATCCCAGCACTCATTTGAGCAGCAGCGTCAGCAACCTTCACTGTCAGCCCCTCAAGCTGCCCACCCATAGCGGTAACGGCCGACTGACTCTTGTCTGAGAGTCGCCGACCAATGCACCGGTCTGCCGCGCGAGATCTGCGAGCACCGACTGAATATGTTTATGTGTCTCGGACTGACTTTGTCCCACGGAAGCACGAATCTCATGCACAAATTTGCGCATTTCTTCACTCATCACAAGCTGCCTCTGATCGAGCTTGCCCAGTGTTTGCTCTAGTTTCTCCATCAGTTGCTGGCTCGCACGCTGACCTGCACCCTCTACTGTTGATGACATTTGTTGAAGCTGACGGACTGCTTCATTCAGTGCCGCGATTGACTGTTGCTGCATCTCCTGCATGCCAGACACTTGGCCTCCAAAGAGTCCTTCGAGCTTCTCATGAATCGCGCAAGAAGGTCTGCCACGAGCTGCTGAACCGCGGACGACTGATCGCCACGAACTCCTTCGGTGATCGCAGCGAGCCGCTCAAGCGGCGGGCCCAATTGCCCCGCAACCGACTCGCTGATGTGCCGACCAAGCGCCGCGTTTGAGGTCGCCACCGCCGCGATCTGCCTCTCCGAGATCTCCGTAAGAATGGTCTTAAGATCACCAACAAGCGCATCCTTCAGGATCTTGCTTTGGCTGGCGGATTCTTCGGATGCGCCGACGAGCCGCGCCAGATACTCCTCACCGACGCCCACTTTGAATCGCTCATCAATCGCTTGCGTCAGCTCCTGTACCTTTTTGTACAGACTGACAAGCGTGACTTCTCGATCAGGGTGACAATCATTGCTAGTGCGATAGCGGACGCTGAAACCAGAAACGCGTTCGACACTGAACCGAGAAGTACTACTAACCCGTGCCCCGCCGCGCCGGTCTTCGGTGACCTTGAACCCTGAGAGTCCAATCAACAGCCGAAAGAACGTTCCGTGATTCCGATGCCCGTGAAGATGCCAGGCAGGTGCTTGAAAAACTCAGTTCGCAGCGGCGTGTTTACCAGCGTGTCTTCCGTGAAGAAGATTTCTGCGGGAACAGTCGCTCTTAGAGCCGTTACTTCAACAATGCCGGTACGGGAGTTGAGGGCCCGTTCTTCATGTAAGGTTTCCCTGAATTCCGCCCACAGGTGCTTCAAGCGCTTATGCGGACTAAAAAGCGGTTCGAGGTCCACGGAAAAGTCGGCCTTTGAGAGCTGGCCAACAATCTTGCGCAGTTGGCGTCCGACGCGCCAACCTGGGATGCAAAACTTCGCAATAAAGGACAACAGGAAAGCCAACAAAAAGCTGCCAATCACGAGGTGCCAATGCGCCCCCGCAAGAATTGAATTCATGATTTTCCTATTACTTAACGGAACTGTATGCCGATGCACATTCGCGACATATTCTATTGTCCGACCAGCAGTGTGCGCCGAAGCGATGCACAAAACGGTGCAATCGCGCCCGAGCAACCACAAGAGTGTTACGCAGGTCACGATCAAAAAATGGACTTCTAGACGTTGCTCTTGGAGTCGGTGGAAACCCCTACTCCGCTTCATCGAACATCGAAGCTGGAGCTCAGCAGCGCTTTCCTGGTTTCTGCTCTTGGAGGTGTTCCTCGAT
>CAWIVS010000003.1:0-85379 GCA_963839685.1 uncultured Pseudomonadota bacterium
CGTGATCAGCGGCACCGAATCTCAAGGCAGTGAACATGACGGAGTTCGGCAAGTGACAAGCAGACGGGCGTAAGGATCACCCGGAGTATGCGAGCGCGCCAACGTTACAGCTGCCTTTCGGTTGCCTTACTGGGCTGGCTCGGCCCGGCCGGCGCCGCATATGCAGCCGACTCCTCTGAGGTTTGGCCCGAGGTCAGCTTCTTCAAGAAGCTGAATCCGCAGACGCGGCTCTTCTTGAATGCCGCATATGCCGAAGGAAAGGAATCGGATGACGCGTCGCTGGATTTGGCCGCCTACCTCGATGTTTCCCTCAAGCCATTCAGAAGGAAGTTGCAGACTGAGGACTGGCAGCGCAACCGGTACTTCTGGGCGAGAATTGGTTACGACCACATCTTCAAGAGCGCCGACGGTGAGGCTGCCGAGGTCTCCGAGAATCGCGGCATCGTTTCATTTCATGCCAATGCGCAGTTGCCCGCCGAGATCGTGCTGGAAGCCCGCGCTCGAGCCGACCTGCGATGGATCGGCGACGACTACTCGACTCGCTATCGCTTCCGCCTCGAGGCCACCCACGAGTTCACCGTGCTCGATCACGCAGTCGTTCCCTATTTCAACGTCGAGTGGTTCTACGACACGCGCTACAACGGCTGGGCACGAACTCTCTACAAGCTGGGCCCCGTAATCACTGCGGGCCCGCACTTCCGCTATGAGATCTACGTGGCTCGTCAGGAAGATCGTCTGCCGTCGAAGAGCGATCTCAACGCGCTTGGATTGAATCTCAAGTGGTACTACTGAGCCATGGCTGGGAGCCGCCGCTTTCGCGTGACGATTGTCCATGCCCACAGGGCCCATAGCCTCCCGAGCGCCGGTTCTATGAGATCGCGCGGGTTAACGATGCCCCGCGATCAAACGAACGGGGTCGCATCCATGGCGAAGTACGTCTTCAGTGCGTAAGGTCGTCGCGGTCGGCGAAGAGCCGGCCGCGACCCTCGCGCAACAAGCAGGCAGTGATCGCGATGAGCAAGCAACAGCCGTCAGCCGGTACCGGCACACGCAAGTGGCTCCCGCCAGCCATTGTCATCGCTCTCTGCGGTGCGGCTGGACTTGGCCTTTACGTCTCGCAGTCAAAGAAGGCGCAGACGCAGTCGCCAGCCCTTATGAGGGCCGTCCCGGCGCAGGACGAGTTTTTTCCGACCGTCGAAAACAAGGCTCCCCCGTCTGCCGCCGCGCTTGAAGGCATGGTGTGGATCCCCGGCGGTGAATTCTCGATGGGTGCGCGTTCGCCCATGGACACAAGCGACCTGGTGGGCATGCAGGCCACAACGGATTCCCGTCCGATTCATCGCGTGGCAATGGAAGGGTTCTGGATGGACGCCACGGAAGTGACCAACGAGCAGTTCGCTCGCTTCGTCGAGGAAACGAGCTATGTCACCGTGGCCGAACAGAAGCCAACAGCCGAGGACTATCCGACCGCACCGCCGGAGAATCTTACGGCGGGCTCCGTGGTGTTCTCTCCACCGGACCACGCCGTGCCGCTCAACGATCATTTTCAGTGGTGGGCATTCGTCGACGGCGCCGACTGGCGTCATCCCTTCGGGCCCAAGAGCTCGATCGAAGGGAAGGGAGAGTATCCTGTCGTGCACATCGCCTACGAAGACGCCCAGGCCTATGCGAAGTGGGCCGGGAAACGACTACCGACTGAGGCGGAGTGGGAAATTGCCGCGCGCGGCGGGCTTACCGGCGCCCTCTATCCCTGGGGCGACAACTTCATGCTGAACGGCAGGTTCATGGCCAACAGTCACCAGGGACATTTTCCCAATGACGACACGGGAGCTGACGCCTATGTCGGCGCTGCACCGGTCGCGAAGTACCCGCCCAACGGTTATGGCCTCTATGACGTGGGCGGCAATGTGTGGGAGTGGGTGAGCGACTGGTATCGCCCGGACTATTACTTGCAACTCTCCGCGGCGGGGAGCATCAACCGCAATCCGCAAGGCCCCACTGAACCTTACGATCCCTCTGAACCCGGCGAGAAGAAGCGAGTGCAGCGCGGCGGTTCATTTCTCTGCACCGACCAGTATTGCTCACGTTACGCGGTGGGCACGCGGGGCAAGGGCGAAGTCACCACCGGCACGAACCACCTTGGGTTCAGGTGCGTGCAGTCGGCGAGCGCGGGAAGTTAGAAGTCCAGGCGACTCCGATCGCGGGGCCGCCCTGCTGCATGTCCAGGTTGGCCAGGCCGTTGCTGCCGCGGTCTTCGAAGTCGACATCCAGGATCCGATAGCCAAAGAGCACCGTGAAATGCTCGCTGGTGTGCCAGTCGAAGTGCACCGTGGCGTGCCTCCTCACTATCTCATTTGCGCAAGCACCTCATCGCGCCCGCAATAGCACCAAGGTCTATCGACGATCCGCAAGACGGTGATTGGTTTTCGGCCCAAATGTTGGAAACGCATTACTCCGGTGCGGTTGCGTGCGGTTCCTCGGCAGATTTGCCCCGGTAATGTGCGCTATTCGCCCATCCATTAGCACGACGCGGTCGAACTCTCCGAGCAGACCCGCGAATGGAATTTCGACATGTCGCAACTCGTGCCGGGCGACTAACTGGCCGAAGGCGGCGGCCTCGAGATCGACTGCCCATGCGCCCATCGATGTCCGCTGCGAGTGGTTCGCAGCGCACACTCTGTTCACGGTCGAGTCGCTCTCGACCCTGGTGGGCGACGATGAAAGATGGGAAGGGACGCTGGAGGTACTCCCGCGTCCACATCGCGGATATCTGCAGCAAGTCGTACTGGGTTTTGTCGCCTTCGATCCGGGTTTCTTGAATTTCCTGAATGGTCCTTTCCGGAACTCAAGTGCAAAAAATGATGCGGTGAGGTGCGCTGTCATGTGGACTTAGGTCTTACATGCCCAGCGGCATCCGAACACGAGACTTCGGCCTGACTGCGAACTATCGGAGAGTCTTATGCAATTTGGACGCCTCACGACTTCCTTCATCCTGATTTCGGCAGCTTCGGCACTCATCGCGGGATGCTCGCGCAAGGAAGCGGAGCAATCCGAGGCGGCGCCCTGTCAACGCGGCCACGGCCGAGGCGACCACCGGTCATCCAACGAAGGTGTTCTTCGGTGACACCCACCTGCACACCTCCATGTCGATGGATGCCGGGCTTTCGGCGACCGACTCGGCGTGGAGGATGCTTACCGATTCGCCCGTGGCGAAGAGGTGATGGCCTCCAGCAACAAAAGGCGAAGTTGTCGCGCCCGCTCGATTTCCTGGTGGTCTCCGATCACTCGGACAACATGGGATTCGCCACCCGACCTCATCGCCGGCAAGCCGAGAACATCCTGGCCGATCCAACCGGCAAGAAGTGGTACGACATGATGCAGTCCGGGAATGACAACGAGGCGGCGTTGGATCTCATCGACAATTTCTCCCGCGGCATGTTTCCCAAGGCGATTCAATACAACCCGGGTACGCCAGCTTATGCCGCGGCGTGGAAGATCACGATTGATGCGGCGGAGAGGTACAACGAGCCTGGCAAATTCACGGCGTTCATCGGCTACGAGTGGACATCGCAGGTGCCGCCGGGTAACAACCTGCATCGCGTGGTGATCTATCGTGATGGCGCCGACAAGGCGATCCAGACCGAGCCGTACACGACCTATCCGCCGGCCGGCAGCACATTGCCGGAAGATTTGTGGAAGGTATTGCAGGCCTACGAGGACAAGACCGGCGGCCAGGTGCTGGCCATCGCTCACAACGGCAATCTCTCCAACGGATGGATGTTCCCCTGGGACGTCAACCCGGCCAGCAAGCAGCCGTTGACGCGTGATTACGCCGAGACGCGCATGCGCTGGGAGCCGCTCTACGAGACCACGCAGATCAAGGGCGACGGCGAGGCGCATCCTTTCTTGTCGAAGAACGACGAGTTCGCCAACTTCGAAACCTGGGACAAGGGCAATCTCAACCTGAGTGAGAAGAAGAAGAACGAGATGCTGCAGGGTGAGTACGCACGTACGGCTCTGCAGACCGGCCTGCAACTCGAAGCAAAACTCGGCGTGAATCCGTACAAGTTCGGCCAGGTCGGGCTCCACCGATTCTCACACCTCGCTCTCCACGGCCGACGACAACAACTTCTGTGGCAAGAACACGCCCGGTGAGCCGAGCCCCACGCGCGCCGCGCATCCGTTCGTGAAGGCCAAGCTCGCCACCATCATGGGCTGGGAGACGATGGCGTCCGGGTATGCGGCTGTGTGGGCCACCGAGAACTCGCGCGCCGCCATCTGGGACGCGATGAAGCGCAAGGAAACCTATGCCACGACCGGGCCGCGCATGACGGTGCGCTTCTTCGGCGGCTGGGAATACACCGAGGCCGATGCGCAGGCCACCGATATCGCCACGCCAGGCTACGACAAGGGAGTGCCCATGGGCGGTGATCTCAAGACCGCGGCAGCCGGCAAGGTGCCGACGTTCCTCGTCGCCGCGATGAAGGACCTCGATGGCGGCAATCTCGATCGCGTGCAGATCATCAAGGGATGGGTCGACGCGAAGGGCGCGCGGCAGGAGAAAGTCTACGACGTCGCTTGGTCAGGCGATCGCAAGGCGGGCGCCGACGGCAAACTACCCGCGGTGGGCAACACCGTCGATCTGGCCACGGCCACATACACCAACACCATCGGCGCGGCGCAGCTGGTGTCCTACTGGAAGGATCCGGAATTCGACGCCAGCCTTCGCGCGGTCTACTACGTGCGCGTGCTCGAGATCCCGACTCCTCGATGGACGGCGTACGACGCCGTGCGCTTCAAGGTGAAGATGCCCAAGGAAGTTCGCATGATCACCCAGGAGCGGGCGTACACATCGCCCATTTGGTACACGCCGTAGAGAAGGAATCAGCATGCGCAAGTTCATCCGGGAACCTTTGCTGCATTTCATGGTGCTCGGCGTCGCCCTGTTCGTGCTGTACGGATGGCTGAACGACGGCCTCCCAGGCTCGCGGAATGAAATTGTTGTATCACGTGGTCAGATGCGCAGTCTCGAGGCGCAGTTCGAGCGCGTCTGGCAACGGGCCCCAACGGCTGCGGAGTTGAAAGGCCTGATCGACAACTGGGTACGCGAGGAGGTTCTTTATCGCGAGGGGCTGGTGATGGGGCTGGATCGTGACGATCCCGTCGTGCGCCGACGAATCGCCCAGAAAGTCGAGTTCATTCTGGATGGCGTGATTCCGGCGAAGCCTACCGACGCGGAGCTGCAGGGGTGGCTCGACTCGCACAGTGAAAAGTATCCAATCGAAAGCCGATACTCTTTGCGACAGGTCTACTTCGATCCCGCACGCCACGGCGACGCGATCGCGAAGGCGATCTCCGACGGACAGGCGGCGTTGAAGAAAGGCAAGGCGGAGGTCGGCGACCCTATCCCGCTGCCGGCCGCGATGACTGCATCAGCATCGGAATTGCGCGAGTCTTCGGTAGCGAGTTCGAAGTCGCACTGCGAACACTTCCGCTCGGTGCCTGGCAGGGACCGGTCAGCTCCGGTTTCGGAATCCACCTGGTGGAGTTGCAGGCGCGCGAAGCGGGTCGCAAGGCCAGCCTGAATGAAGTGCGCGACGCGGTCACCCGAGACCTCCAGTACTCACGATCAGAGGAGGCCAACGCCGACTTCTATGAAAGAGTAAAAGCGAACTACAACGTCCGCATAGACGACGCGACCATAACGCAGGTTCCGACGGGATGATCGCACCACGGGTGTTTCGATTCGCGGCGATGCGGCAATGCCTGTGGGCATTACTGGCGTCAACCATTGCGCTCTCGGCTCACGCCGACGTTTTCCGCCCTGCCTACCTGGAACTGCGTGAAGCCGGCAGCGATCGTTACGAGGTAATGTGGAAGGTGCCCGCGCAGGGTGACATGAGACTGGCGGTTCAGGTGCGCTTCCCGGTCGGCACGATTCAGGTGACACCACCACAAGGCCTGTTCGTCGGCACGGCGTTCATCGAACGCTGGCAGATCACGCGTGCCGGAGGATTCATCGGTGAACCCATCAGCATCGATGGAATTGATGCTGGCGTGACCGACGTCATCGTGCGCGTGGAGAGACAGGACGGCACCAGTCAGATGGAACGCCTGCTGCCGCAGAATCCGCAGTTCATCATCGAGGCAGCGACGAGTACGGGCGAAGTCGCCTGGTCGTACCTGGTCTTGGGAATCGAACACATCCTCGGCGGTATCGATCACCTGCTATTCGTATTGGCGCTGTTGCTCATCGTGCGCGGCGGCAAACGAATATTTATCACGATCACGGCATTTACGGCAGCGCACAGCATCACGCTGGTCGCCGCGACACTGGGCTGGGTGCGCGTACCCGGCCCGCCGGTCGAGGCCATGATTGCGCTGAGCATCGTCTTTGTGGCGTCAGAAGTGGTTCATGGTCTGCGCGGCAAACCAGGTCTGACAGCACGCGCGCCATGGGTGGTGGCCTTCAGCTTCGGACTGCTGCACGGCTTCGGTTTCGCTGGCGCGCTCGCCGAGGTGGGATTGCCACAGACCACGATCCCCGTGGCGCTGCTGATGTTCAACGTGGGCGTGGAGGTGGGCCAACTCCTGTTCGTCGCCGCCGTTCTGGCGCTGCGTGCAATTGTCGTGCGGCTGCCGATGCCGCGTCCCGACTGGACGGCCTATTTGGCGCCCTATGTCATCGGTTCATTGGCGATGTGCTGGGTCCTCGAGCGGGTGGGCGCGTTCATCAATTAAAGGTGATCGATGAGTACTGCCAATCGCTGGAGAAATACCTCGATCTCAAGCCGGTCAGGCTGACGGAGTTTGGCCGTTAAAAAGGTAAGAGCAGTGGCGACATCATCAATATCCAGAGAGCCGCCGGACTTCTCGTTGGTCCTCGGCGGTCCACTGTTTCAGTTGTTCCGCCGTGCGCATCTGACAGGCGACGCGATGGAGATGTCGAATCGCCGCATGATCTTGGCCGCCGGTATCACCTGGGTGCCGTTGCTGCTGTTGTCGCTGGTGTCAGGCTATGCGCTCGGCGATTCGGTGGCGATTCCCTTCTTGCTCGACGTCGAGACTCACATTCGTTTCCTGGTCGCGCTGCCCATACTGATTGCGGCTGAGCTGATCGTGCATCGCCGATTGCAGCCGGCGGTGCGGCAGTTCGTCGAGCGGCGCATCGTCAGCCCCGAGGAACTGCCGAAATTCCAGGAGGCCATCGATTCGACCATGCGATTGCGTAATTCGGTGTTGCTCGAAGTGACGTTACTGGTCTGTGTCTTCAGCGTGGGCATCTGGCTGTGGCGGAATCAGGTGGCCCTCGGCGGAATCGAGCTGGTACGCGCTACAGGACGCCATGGGAATGCGACGGACGCCTGCGGGTTACTGGTTGATGCTGGTCGCTACGCCGATTTTCCAGTTCATCCTGCTGCGCTGGTATTTCCGGTTCTTTCTCTGGTTCTGGTTGCTGTTTCGCGTATCGAGACTGAATCTGCACCTAATTCCCATCCACACCGACAGGACCGGCGGACTGGGCTTTCTCGGCGCAAGTCCCATGGCATTCGCGCCGGTGCTTATTGCGCAGGGTGCGGTGCTGGCCGGGTTGATCGCCAGCCGGATCTTCTACGCGGGCAGGCCCTGACGGACTTCAAAGTGCAGATCGTCGGCTTCGTTGGATTCTTCGTCATCGCCGTTCTGATTCCGTTGACAGTATTCGCGCCACGCCTCGCGGCGGCGAAACGCGCGGGGCTGGGCGACGCCGGCCGACTGGCAAGCCGCTACACCCGAAAGTTCGAGGAGAAGTGGTTCCGGGGCGGTGCGTCGTCAGACGAGGAACTGCTCGGCAGTGCCGACATCCAGTCGCTCGCCGATCTCGGCAACAGCATGGGTGTGGTGCAGGAAATGCGCCTGGTGCCATTCGGGTGGCGGGACGTGACCCGGCTGGTGACGATCACGGTCGTACCCTTCCTGCCGCTGCTGCTGACGATCTTTTCGCTGGAAGACTTCGCGACCTATGTGATCAAGGTGATTTTCTGAAGCGAGGCAATTTCAGGCGGAACGCGTCGGATCGGTGAGCGGCTCGCCGAGATCGGCCGTGGCTGACGGTTGACCCGACGGCAATGCGCCAGTCTGCCGCTCGACCATGCGCCGCACGATGGGTCGCTCGGACCCTCGATGCAGGGCTCGCAACCTTTCCGGAATCACCGCGTCTTCGTGCGTCAGGCGACTGTTGTGCCTGAGGTAGTCGAGCCAGGTGGGCGTCGAATACCGCTCGATCCAGATCTCCGGGTCCGCGAGATCGCGCAGCAGTTTCCAGTCGTTGGCCCCGTCGCGGCGGCGAATGCGGCGCCGCTCATCCATGGCGCGCAGGAATTCGAGGATGTCTTGCTCGGCGATCACATATTGAATGGTGATGACGACGGGCCCGGTGCGCGCTTCGACGGGCACCGCAGTGTCGGGCTCCTTCCAGCGCTGCAGCAATTCGAGATTGAGATCGGCGGTTTCGGCGAGCGCACGCCAGTAACCAAGCAGTGCCGACAGGAATAACACGACGCCGGCGACCAGCAACGCGAGCCGTACGCCCTCGACGTGCGTGACGAGGCCCCACAGCCAGCTGCCGAGCGCGATGCCCGCGAATACGAACATCTGGTACAGCGACAGTGCGCGGGCTACCACCCAGCGCGGCGCCGCCAGTTGTACCGCGACATTGAAGGTGGACAGCGCCATCACCCAGGCAGCGCCGGCCACTGCCAACGTGAACAGCGAGACGATCATCAGGTTGCTCATCGCGACGATAACAATCGCCGCGGCGAGGGCGACCGTGCTGGTGCGCACGATTCCCTCGGTGGAGAGACGTTGCCGGACGCGCGCGCTCGCCAGCGCGCCAGCCACCGCGCCAATGCCAAATGCACCCAGCATCGCGCCGAAGGTCAATGGTCCGCCGCCCATCCGCACCTTCACTACGATGGGCAGCAGGGCCATCAGCGAGCTCGCGCCGATACCGAACAGGAAGCTGCGCAGCAATACGTTGCGGATGCCCGGTGACATTGCGACATACCGGATGCCGGCGCCGATCGCGACGCCCAGTGGTTCACGCGGCAGCACGTGTTGCGGCGGCGGTGATTTCCAGCGGACGAGCACCACCAGCAACCCGATGTAACTGAGGGCGTTGATCACGAACGCCATCGCGGCCCCCGCAGCGGCCACGATGATGCCGCCGATGGCGGGACCGAGGCTGCGCGCAATGTTGAAGCCCATGCTGTTGATTGCCACGGCATGCGCGAGCTGCGCACGAGGAACCATGTCACCCACCGACGCCTGCCACGCCGGCGCGTTGAACGCCGCGCCGCAGCCGAGCAGGAATGTGAAGGTCAGCAGCAGCCAGGGAGACATCCATCCGACCCAGGCAAACAACGCCAGCGCCAGCGACACGATCAGCATGAAGAGCTGTGCGGCCAGCATGATCCGGCGCCTATCGAAGCCGTCGGCCAGCGCACCGCTTACCAGCGACCACATCAGGATGGGTAGCGCCACGGCCGTCTGCACCAACGCGACCATATCCGCGGAGCTCGCGATGGAAGTCATCAGCCATGCGGCGCCTACCGACTGGATCATGCTGCCAAAATTCGACGCCAGGCTGGCGATCCACACGTTCCGGAAAATCGGGGTCTGGAACGGTGACGAGGATTCGTGTGTATCCATACCCGATGAAGCGTAGCAAGATGCGGCGCACTGGATATCGGACCTATGAACGAAGCGCGTTTTCTCCGGGTCGCCGCCGTCTGCTCTGTGCTGTCGGCGTTGACAACGCTCATGCTCATTTTCCTGCCGGAGTTTTTCGCCAGCACGCAGGGGTTCGAGGCGCGCATGGCGCGCGTGCACGAGACCGCATACCGCCTGCGTGCGTGGGCCTACCTGTTACATCCCTTCATCACGCTCACGGCGGCGCTGGGTATTGCGTTTGCAATCCGCCATCGGGCGCCGGTGCTCGCGCTCTTCGGGGCGCTCGGATTCACGTGGTGGGCGTTCACCGAGGCGTCGCAGCAGACACTCACGTTGTTTGCCTTCGACCGCTGGCGTGTCGCATATGCCGCCGCGGACGAAGCCACGCGCGCCGCCATCCGCATCAATGCGATGATGTACGACGGGATCTGGGATGGCATGTACATGCTGTTGCTGATCGCCTTCGCGATCGGCAATGCGTGTTACGGCGCCGCATTGTTAAAGAGGCCGGGCCTGCCGCGGGTGGTGGGCGGATTCATGCTCGCCGCCTGCGTGCTGACCATTCTCCTGTTCATCAATGAACTCGGAATCGCACTGCTGCCAGAACCCGTGCTCAAGTGGATGTACCCTTCAATTCAACCACTTGGCCGCATTCTCATCGGCGTCTGGCTGTGGCGGGTGGCCTCCGGGAAGCAGGCGTTCTGATACCGAGCGTCCGGCCGGTCCGGCCCTGGCCCCCTAGGGGCTTTTCAAATGTTACTGATCCGTAAGTCATGAGGGTGTAGAAACGTTCATGGATGATCGTGCCCATCGCCAGGACGCGACTAACAACAATTCTTTCATACAACTCTTTCCTAACAATCCTCAGGGGAAGCAATCATGAGCAGGTATTTGCGTATTTTGGCCGCGACGGTGGTCGCGGCTGCAATGTGCGGCCTGGCGCCCAGCGCCGGCGCCAGGGACGGGCGGCTCTAAACCCGACGTCATCATCGAGTGGAACCAGCTGCTGCAGCAGTACAACGGCGGGCCACCTTTCGTGCAAATGCGTGGTTACACCATGATGCACATCGCGATGGCGGACGCCGTGGTCGCGATCGAAGGTCGTTACGATCCCTTTCACGCCAGGGTGTGGGGGTCGCGCGGAGCCTCCGCGGAAGCCGCGGCCGCCCAGGCCGGGCACGACGTGTTCGTCGTGCTGGTGACGACGCAATTGGGCCGGTCGACGCGGCGGCAGCGCTGCTGCAGAGCCGGTTGTCGACGATTCCGCCCGGCCTGCGCGCGCAAGGCGTGAACGTGGGCAAGAAGGCCGCGGCGTCGATCCTGGCGTGGCGTCTGAATGATGGATACGCCACGGCCAATCCGCAGCCGCCGGCATACCTCGCTTCGACGCTGCCCGGCATCTGGAAAGCCACGACCGCCGGACCCGCGGGACTCTTTCAATTCTCGGAGATCGGCAACGTCGAGCCGTTCGGCTTGATGACGGTGACGCAATTCCTGCCGGTGCCGTTTCCCCAGCTCGAGAGCGCCGCCTATGCGGAGGACTTGAACGAAGTAAAGAAGGTCGGGCGCGATACCGCGCCACTCACCGATCGCACCGAGGCACAGACGCGTTTCGCGCAGTTGTTTGCCGGCGTCGGGCCCCATCTCGGCGTCACGAATGCGTTCCGACTCTGGTCGAACGTGGCTCGCGACCTGGTGCAGCAGAAAAAACTGTCACTGGCCGCGACGGCACGCCTGTTCGCCCTGACCTTCGCGTCGATGCATGACAGCGTGCAGACCTCGCAGCACAGCAAGGCCGTGTACCGGTTGTGGCGTCCGGTAACCGCGATCGCGAACGCGGACGTCGACAACAACCCCGCGACCGATGCCGACGCCACCTGGGTGCCGCTGATTCCGACACCGCCTTATCCGGCGTATGCGAGCAACATGACCTGCATCGGCAGCGGGCGCTTCGCGAATGCTGGCCAATGTGCTCGGCAGCGATGCGCAGACGTTCACGGCGACGTGGTACACGCCAGCGAACACAGTCGCCTGGGCGGAGCCCTACACCAGTCTCTGGCAGCTCGGCGACGATGAGGCGAACAGCCGCATCTGGGGCGGCATTCACTTCCGCTTCGATATCGACGCGAGCCAGGTGAGCTGCACGCAGGTGGCCGACTACCTGTACGAAAACCACATGCAGCCGAGCGCATCACGGGCGCTGGTAGCGCGCCCAGTAGAGCGCACACACCACGCGCCGATCGCACCAAGGGCCAACCATATGAACCCGGTGATCAGCGCGTTGTGTGCCATGTTGACCAGCACGTAGACGGTGATCGCGCCACCGACGAGCGGCACGAGCAGATGCTGACCCCAGCGTCTGCTCCTCTGTCGCCACACGAAGTGGGCGATCACCGACGCGTGCAGCAGCAGGAAGCCAATCAGTGCGCCAAAACACACCAGCGTGGAGAGCATCTCCAGCTGGTTGGCGAAGGCCAGGCCGGTGGCCAGATTGATGGCCGCGATCAGCAGGATCGCGCGGCTCGGTATATGCCGCTTCGGGTGCACGTATGCGAACAGTCGGGGCAGTCTGCCGTCGCGCGCCATGCCGTAGATCAGGCGCGCGGTGGCGGTCTGTGCGGCTGCTGCCACGGCAATGCCGGCGATCAGCACCTTCGATGAGGCCAGGCCCAGGAACCATTTACCGCCGATGATCTCGGCAATGGCGTAGAAGGCTCCATCGGTGGCCGGACCCGGCGGGAAGCTGGCGCGGTCGAGCACGAACAGCGATGCCAGGTAAGTTGCAGCGACAAACAACACGGCGGCCAGGCACAGCGAGATCATGATGGCACGGCCGACGGCGCGCGCCCCGTCGCGTGCCTCTTCGACCAGGGTGGAGATGCCGTCGAAGCCCAGGAAGTTCAGCGTCGCCACCGACAGCCCGCTGAAGATCACCGCGGTGCTGAAGGCTTCCGGCTGCAACAGCGGCGCAGTAGATAGATGCGCCCCGGCGACACCCTGCGTCAGCGCATACACACCCAGCACGAAGTACAGCCCCAGGAAAGCCAGCAGCAACGTCAGCATGATGGCGTTCAGGCGCGCGCTGGCCTTGATACCGAGCAGGTTGATTCCCGTGTTGAAGCACACTGCGGCGACGATGACGATGGTGCGCGGGAATCCCGGTACCAGCGCCTCGACGGCAATGGCGCACAACACGTAGATCAACGTCGGCATGAGGATGTAGTCGAGCAGCAACGCCCAGCCCGCGAGGAAGCCCGCCAGCGGACCGATGCCATGCCCGGCATAGGAATACACCGAGCCTGCGACCGGAAATGCGCGCGCCAACATGACGTAGCTCGCCGCGGTGAAGGTCATGGCGATGAGCCCGAACACGTACACCAGCGGCACCATGCCGTGGCTCAGGTTGTAGACGATGCCGAAAATCGAGAACGGCGAGGTGGGATTGATGAACACCAGTCCGTAGATGACCAGCGCTCCGAGCCCGAGAGACCGCTTCAGTTCCTGTCGATATCCGAATTGCTCGAGGGAGTTGTCACCCGCGGCGGGTGGGGCAACTCCTGATACCGCGTCCGTCAAGAGAATTCCCTTCTGTTACGCGCCTGGGGCAGGCGTGATAGGAGCATGCCGACAGCGCCTGCCGTGCGCCACAGATCGTTGGCCGAGCGCGCGCGAATTCATTAGCATTCCTGCCCCGCAAGACCAATCGAGAGGGACCTTCAATGAATATCAGGAATACATTGGCCATGGCCGCACTGGCCACCTTTGCCGCCGCGAGCTTCGCGGCCAGCGACCTCAAGCCCATCGAACAGGCCGTCGCGGGTTCCTGGCGTCCCGCGGAAGCCAAGGAGCGCGATACCGAGCGTCATCCCGTGGATTCACTGGCCTTCTGGGGACTGAAGCCCGGCATGACGATCCTCGAGGTCCAGCCCGGTGGTGGCTGGTGGACCCAGATCCTGGCGCCCTACGCACGCGCCAACAAGGGCGAGTTCTACGCCACCGGCGCGGATCTGGCAGATCCGGAACTGCCGGAGAATGCGAAGAAAGGTCGTGCCGACTACGAAGCGAAATGGGCTGACCAGGCGGTGTATGGCAAGGTGAACATGATCAACTGGGGGCCCAAGGCCGCGCCGCTGCCTGCCAACAAGTTCGACTTCGTCATGCTGACGCGCGGCATGCACGGCTGGGTGCGCGACGGTCGTGCGGAAGCCAACCTGGCGAACATCTTCAACAGCGTGAAACCGGGCGGCGTGCTGGCCATCGAGCAGCACCGCGCCAAGGCGGGCCAGGATCCGGCGACGTTCAATGGCTATATCGATCAGGACTACGTCATCTCGATCGTGGAGAAGGCAGGCTTCAAGCTGGCCGCCAAGTCCGAGATCAACGCCAATCCGAAGGACACCAAGGATCATCCCTTCGGCGTGTGGACGCTGCCCCCCGCGCGGCAGTCCTCGGAGGGCGGCAAGCCCATCGATCCGTCCTTCGATCGCGCCAAGTACGACGCCATCGGCGAGTCGGATCGCATGACGCTGCGTTTCGTGAAACCGAAGAAGTAAAGAAGCCACTTGATGAAACAGATCGGCAGCATTCTGCTCAAGGGGCTGGTCACCATCCTGCCCATCGGGCTCACGGTGTATTTCGTCTACTGGCTGGGCGTCACCACCGAGAGTCTGCTGTCGAAGCCCATCAGGCTGGTGGTGGGCGAGCCCAACTACTTCCCGGGCATGGGCCTGATCACCGGCTTCCTGCTGCTGTTCCTCATCGGGCTCGCGGTGAACCAGTTCCTGGTTCGCCGCGTGCTCGCCTTTGGCGAAGAGCTGTTGCTGCGGGTGCCGGTGGTCAAGACGGTGTACAGCGCCATCCGCGACATGACGCGGCTGGTGAACACCGAGAAGAAGAAGGGTGACCTCGACCGCGTGGTGACGCTCGACTTCGGTTTCGGCAAGCTCATCGGCTTCGTGACGCAGGAGCACGCCAACACGCTGGGAATCGGCGGCGGCGAAGACCTGGTCGCCGTCTACCTGCCCATGAGCTACCAGATCGGTGGCTACACCGTGTACCTGCCGCGCAGCCGGCTCATGGAGACGGAACTTTCCGTGGAGCAGGCCATGCGCATCGTGTTGACCGGCGGCGTGCGCGGCAAATAATGGGGACACTCCCCATTTCCTAGCAAATGGGGAGTGTCCCCATTTCGTAGAATGCGGTGACGCGCGTGGCTATCCGCCGGCCTTTTTCACGTCCGTGTAGCCGAGTTTTTTCAGTTCGTCGACCAGGCGGTCACGATGATCGCCTTGGATCTCGATCACGCCATTCTTGACCGTGCCGCCGGTGCCGCACTTCTTCTTGAGCGTGCTGCACAGCTCTTCGAGCTGCGGACCTGGCAACGGCACGCCATGGATGGCGCTCACGCCCTTGCCGCCGCGGTGCGCAGTCTCCTTCCAGATGCGGATGGTTGGCGGTCTGCGGTGTTCCGTCGGATTTCATGATTTGCCTTCGCCGATCTTCGATGCCAGCGCCTCCAGCTGCTCCCACCGGTCCATGCTGGTGGCGATCTGCGACGACGAGCTCGGCGGTGCGTTCCCGATCGCGGCGCATCTGTTCGGGGCCGGCGCGATGGTAGTCCGGGGCGCAGATGCGTTCATGCAATGCTCGTTGCTCGATTTCGAGCGCCTCGATGCTCGCGGGCAGCGACTCGAGTTCGCGCTGCTCCTTGTAACTGAGCTTGCGTTTCGGGGTTGACGCCGCCTCGGCCTGCGGCGCGGCCGCCGGCGCGGCACGCATGTCCGGGACACGAGCCTGCGGCCTTTGGCGCAACCAGTCGGTATAGCCACCGACGTATTCACGCCAGCGGCCATTTCCTTCGGCCGCGATTGTCTGGGTCACCACGTTGTCAAGGAAGGCGCGGTCGTGGCTCACCAGCAGCAACGTGCCGGCGTAGTCCTGCAACAGGCTCTCGAGCAGCTCGAGCGAATCGATGTCGAGATCGTTGGTGGGTTCGTCGAGCACCAGCACATTCGCCGGGCGCGCGAACAACCGCGCCAGCAACAGACGGTTGCGCTCGCCGCCGGACAACATGCGGATCGGCGCATTGGCGCGGCGGGTCGAAAACAGGAAATCGCCGAGATAGCTGGTGATGTGTTTGCGTTGCCCCGCCACCTCGATCCAGTCCGAGCCGGGACTCACGGTTTCGGACAGGGTCTTCTCGGGATCGAGCTGTTCGCGCAGCTGGTCGAAGTAGGCCACCTGCAGGTTGGTACCGCGGCGGATGCGGCCCTCATCCGGCTCGAGCGTGCCGACGATGAGCCGGATCAGCGTGGTCTTGCCCGCGCCATTCGGTCCCAGTATTCCGACGCGATCGCCGCGCATGATGCGCAGCGAGACGTCATCGAAGATTTTCCGCTCACCGAACCGCTTGCCGACGTTCTCGAGCTCGGCCACCAGTTTTCCCGAGCGCTCGCCGATATCGACGGTGAGCCTGATGGAACCGATGCGTTCGCGCCGCGCGGCCCGTTCCTCGCGCAGGTGTTCCAGGCGTTTGACGCGGCCCTCGTTGCGCGTGCGCCGCGCTTCCACTCCCTTGCGGATCCACACTTCCTCCTGCGCCCAGAATTTTTCGAAGCGCCGGTTCGCGAGGTCCTCGGCCGCATCGATGTCCGCCTTGCGCTGCTCGTACACCGAGTAGTTGCCCGGGAAAACGCGCAGCCGCCCGCGATCGAGCTCCGCGATCTCCGAGACGACGCGGTCGAGGAAGCGCCGATCGTGGGTGATCACCACGCAGGTCAGATTCTTCTGCAGCAGATCCTCGAGAGTCTCGATGCCATCGACGTCGAGATGGTTGGTCGGCTCATCGAGCAGCAGCAGTTCAGGAGCGAGAGCGAAGGCCAGCGCCAGCGCCGCGCGCTTGCGTTCGCCGCCCGACACCTGCGCCGGTGAGGCGTCGGTGTTCACCGCGAACCGGTGCAGGAACTCCGCCAGCCGGGTCTCGACCGCATGGCGGTCACGCTCATCGCCAATCGCATGTATGTCGCCGCGCTGGAGCAGCGACTCGCGCACCGTCACGGCGTCGGGCAACACCGGCTCCTGCTCCACCAGCGCCACCCGTAACCCCGGCTTGCGCTGCACCTCGCCATCGTCGAGTGCAAGGCTGCCGGCCAGCACATTCAGCAATGAGGATTTGCCGGTCCCGTTGCGCCCGATGAGTCCGATGCGCTCGCCGTCGGAAATGGCGAGCGATGCACGATCGAGCAGGGGGGTCAGGCCGAACGCGAGTTCCGCGTCCTTGAGGGCGATCAATGTCACGGGAGAATTACAACGGTCATCTATAAAGGATTGGCGAGCTCCAGCCAGATCCACTCGGTGGCGTCGGTCACCGTAGGTCCGCGACCACCCGTGTCCGGATAGTTGTTGTCGTTGACGATCACGACGTGCTTGCGATCCAGCACCTGGATGGACTCGGGGGTCAGGTAGGGAAACCGGAACGGCGTCCCGGGCGCCAGCGATTCCGCCAGGCCGCGTGTATTGCCGATCGACAACAAGTCGATGACCAGCTTTTTCGCCAGCGGCTTGCCGCGCACCGCCCTGTCGAGGTCGATGGCATACACACGCTTGGCTTTCGCAGCGTCACCTTCCAGGTCATCACGCTCGATCACCACGAAACGATTGCCTTCGATGCGCGAGATGTCGGTGACCGACATCGTGTCCGGATCCAGCTCATATATAAGAGTGCCGGGCAGCCACTTGCCGGCCGCCGTGTCATAGCGCTGCACGCGCAAATGGCCGGACGGATCGCCGAGGACCGTCCCTTCGAGAATCGTCACCAGCGTTTTTTCATCGCCGGCCAGATCCATGGCCTCGAATCCACGCGTGCGGGTGATCCTCGCGTCGTCTGCCTGGGCAAGCACCAGCGGATGATCGACTGAGCGCGCGTGATCGGGCAGGTCCACCGGCGCACCCAGCAACTCCCCGTCGATTGAAAAGTGCAGCAACCACGGTCCGATTTCGTCGCCGATCCAGAAGGTCTCGTCGGGCATGGCCACCAGCGACTCGGTGTCCGCATCGGAGCCGGTCAGGAATCGTTCCGGCGTGCCCTCTTCGGCAAGCCGCCACGGAAAGAATTTGGCCGGGTCGGACAATTCGATGACCGCCTGCAGCGCGGTGCGTGAATCGGGGCCGGCCTCGGTGCGCGGCCTCACGTCGAATAGATAGATGCACAGCCGGTAGTCGGAGCTGTTCCACTTGCGGCCAAAGCCGTTGTCCGACAACGCCCACCACGCGCCGGCCGTGGGCCCTGGCTTGATGGAGCTCACCCCCTGCACAGGCTGCGACTCGAAGCGTGGCGCCGCGGCGCGCCGCCCCTCATCGTCGAACTGCCCGGAAGGCGGCCCGTCGCGGAACGCGCCGGCGGGCATGGTCACGTAGCCGATGAGTTCGACCGGCGGCGGAGGAGGCGGAGGAGCCGGCTTCTTCTTCGCGGTGGCAGGCTTCTTTTTCGGCGTCGTGGTCGCGGTCGAACTACTGGCCGAGGGCTTCTTCGCGGCTGGCGTGGCAGGCGCAGCCTCCGCAGCCACGGCGGAATGCGAGGCAAACACCGCGCACGCGATGGCCGCGACGAGTACGCGCGTCTGGGAAGCAAGCATGGGCCGCGATTCTACGCGGCCTCGCGCCCAGCCTCACAAACTTCCGGTCAGAAGCGCGTCTCCAGCGTCAATCGAAGAGTGCGCGGCTCCACCGGGTGGAAATGGCGGTCCTCGACCGGTGCCGGCTCACCCGCGAGCTGGCTTTCGTAGAAATATGTGATGTCGTTGTCGTCGCCGCGAGCGCCACGGAGAAGCGTTCGCCCATGTGCAGCCTTCGCTGGATTCAGCCGATGGGCACGGGCGGTATCACGCGAAAGTCGAGCAGCTGCACGTCGTTGACACGGTAGTGCTCCTTGCATTCCTCGTCGCTGCACAGATCCGTCGACAGGTACTTCTTGTTGTCGTCACAGAACACTGTGACGACGCAGGCGCCGTTGCCCTGTTCGTGGGCAATCTCGAGCGCGCCGAGCAGGTTCGCACCCGAGCTGATGCCCACGGCGATGCCGAGCTCATTGGCCAGGCGCTGCGACATGACGATCGCATCGCCGTCCCAAATGTCGATGATGCGGCCGAGGTCGTCGAGCTTGACGATCGAGGGCACGAACTCGTCGCTGATTCCCTGGATGCGGTGACGGCCCACCTTGTGACCGGTGCGCAGCGTCGGCGAGTTCGCAGGCTCGAGCGGATGCGCCGCCACATCGCCGAAGGTCTCGCGCAGGTGCCGCGCCAGGCCCATGACCGTGCCGCCCGTTCCGACGCCGGCAACGAACGCCGTGGGTTGGCGTTGCAGCGTGGCGAGTTGCGCGGTGATCTCGGGACCGGTGGTCTCGTAGTGCGCCTGCACGTTGGCCGAATTTTCAAATTGTTGTGGGCGGAACACGCGGCCCCCCTCGCGCGCGAAGTCGTCGACCATGCGAATCGAACCGAGAAAACCGCCCAGTTCCGCCGAGACCGGGATCACCGCCGCGCCCAGGCTCTGGATGACGAGCACACGTTCCCGCGACATCCAGTCCGGCATGTAGATGCGCACCGGGTGGCCCAGCGCGCGGCCAATGGCCGCGAACGAAATGCCGGTGTTGCCGCTGGTGGCCTCGGCGATCACGTCGCCCGGCCCGATTTCACCCGTGGCATAGGCGCGCTCGAGGATGTACAGCGCCATGCGGTCCTTGATGCTGCCGGTGAAGTTGTAGGCCTCGTGCTTGGCGTAGATGCGGTGCTCGCGGCCGCGATAGCGGCAATGGATTTCGAGCAGCGGCGTGGCGCCGATCAGGCGCTTGAGCGCGAGGAGTTTGGGAGCGGCGACCGACGCGGGCATGCGGGGCCGAATCTTACCCTACGTGCCAGCGCCGCCGTCGGATGCAGCGGAGAAAAATATTGTCACCTGCCGCGACCGGCACGCATCCGGACCGCATCCAGCGCGTATTGCCTCGTCGGTAACACCACTCACCGCCTCGTCGAGGCAAGGGGAAAGTCATGTCAATCAGGAAATCATGCCTGGTGGCTGCGGCTATCGCGGCACTGCTGCCATTGGCCTCACAAATCAAGCATGGGGATCGAGCCATCGCGAGGCGCCGAACATCACGCGCCTGCCGACGGTGGATTCGACCGACTTCTATCTGTTCAACAGCTACGAGCCCGGCCGGGAGGGGTACGTCACGCTGCTCGCCAACTACATCCCGCTGCAACAGCCATACGGAGGCCCTAACTATTTTGCGATGGATCCGTTCGCGCTGTACGAGATCCACGTCGACAACGACGGAGACGCAAAAGAGAACCTGACGTTCCAGTTCCGCTTCAACAACCGGCTCGCCAACGACAATCGCGGCATCAAGCTCAACATCGCGGGGCCGAACGTCGCGGTGCCGCTCAAGAACGTCGGCCAGGTCACCGCGGACGACAACTCGGCGCTCAACTTCCGCGAGAGCTACCAGGTGTGGGTGACACGCGGCGACCGACGCAAGGGCAATTCGCAGGCGGTCACCGGCGCCAACGGCGGCAACGTCTTCGGCAAGCCGTACGATTTCGTCGGCACCAAGACCTTCGGCAGCGTCGCGGCCTACAAGACCTACGCGAACTCGTTCATCCAGACGGTGAACATCCCGGGCTGCAGTGCTCCGGGCCGCGTGTTCGTGGGCCAGCGCAAGGAAGGCTTCGCGGTGAACCTTGGCCCGGTGTTCGACCTCGTGAACTTCGTGCCGGTGGAAGGCGACAGTGCCCCGGGTGCGGGTGACGGCGGCGGATTCCCGGGCGGCATCACGCAGAAGCGCGCCAACAACCAGGTCGACGATGCCAACGTCACCACCATCGCGCTCGAGGTGCACAAGGACTGCCTCACCGGCAGTGGCAATGGCGTCATCGGTGGCTGGACCAGTGCTTCCATGCGCCAGGTGCGGCTGCTGAATCCGCTGCCCACGTTCTCGCGTCCGGAAGTGGACGGCGGTCCGTGGGTGCAGGTGTCACGGCTGGGCATGCCGCTGGTCAACGAGCTGGTCATCGGTCTGCCCGACAAGGACCGCTTCAGCGCCAGCGAACCGAAATTCGACGGCCAGTTCGCGACCTACGTGACCAATCCGACGCTGCCGGCGCTGCTGGACGCGTTGTTTCGCACGCCGGTGAACCAGACGCTGGGCACCAACTTCACCAACATTGCGCCTAACAACTTCCCGCGCAACGACCTGGTGACCGCGTTCCTCACCGGGTTCGCCGGCGTGAACCAGATGTCGAAGGTGACCGCTTCGGAGATGACGCGTCTCAACACCGGCATCCCCGCGACTGCGGCTGGCTCGCAGAGCAACTTCGGCGTGGCCGGGGGCGACCTGGCGGGCTTCCCGAATGGACGCCGCCCCGGTGACGACACCGTGGACATCGCGCTGCGCGTGGTGATGGGCCGCCTGTGTTACCCGCTCACCATCGGCGGCAACAACGTCGACCTGGGCCTCTGCAATGCGGGCAATGCGCCGCTCGGCCAGGTGCCGTTCACCGATGGAGCGCCGGTCTCCGCGGCGGACTTCGACACCATGTTCCCGTACCTGGCGACGCCGCTGCCGGGCGCAGGGGGCTGACATGAAAACGCGCAATACCATTGCGACCTTTGCCGTGTTCGCGGCGACCACCCTGGTGGTCGCCGCCTGCGGCGGCGGTGGTGAGCGGCGACCAGCCTGACTACCCGCCATGTCCAACAATGCGCCGACGATCTCGGCCATCACCGACAAGAGCGCCGACCAGGACAACATGGTCACGGTCGAATTCACGGTCGCAGACCAGGAATCGGCGGCGGATAGTTTGACCGTGGAAGCCGTTGCCGATGGCACGGGACTGTTCCCGGCCGACGGCATGGTACTCAGCGGCAGCGGCGCGACGCGCACGCTGACGCTGACTCCGTTCGAGGCGACCACCGGCACCGCGCGCATCGAGGTTCGTGTCACGGATCCGCAGGGATCCGCCACGGCGGGCAACTTCCAGGTGACCGTCAACGCCCGGAACGTCTCCCTGAAGAGCATGGCGCTGGAAACCTTCGCGAAATCGGAGTCCGACACGCCCACCACGATCAACGGGTGGACGATCGAGCAGGACGCCGAAGACCCGGCAGTGTTCGCGGCGTTGATTCCGGCGGGAGATGAGTGATGAAGCGCTCGGCAGGGATGCTGTTTGTATTGTTCCTGTCGGCGATTGCCGCCGCGGCGCAGGCCGCGGCGGCCGATCGTTTCGTGCCCACCGATCCGAAGTTCGTGGTCGCGAATGTCAAGGCGGCGCTGCCGGATCCGCAGCTGCGCGAGCTGATCGCGCGCTGGCGGCACAACACTTCCGACGATGCGGCCGGCGTGGCGCTGGCCGACGCGTTTCTCGATCGAGCGCATCGCCTGCGCGAGCCCATGTATGTCGGTCGGGCGGAGGCGGTACTCGCGCAGGCGGCGCGACGACCCGGGGCAACGAGCACCGCGCAGCGCCTGTACGCGCAGACGCTGCAATACCGTCACGATTTTTCGACCGCCGAGGGCGTGCTCGGCAGCGCATTGCGTGCCGCGCCCTACGATGCGGCTGCCCGCGCACAGCGGGCTTCGCTGCGGCTGGTGCGTGGCGATTTCGCCGGAGCGCGTGTCGACTGCACGCGGCTGCTGAGCGGCGGCGGCGCCAGCCAGGCTGGAGCTGCCAGCCAGGCAATCGCGTTGGCGTGCCTCGCCCAGGTCCAGGCCAGTTCCGACCGGCTCGAACAGGCGCAATCATTGCTGGCGACCTATCCCGCGCCGCCGACGCACGACGGCGCTATTCGCGCCTACTGGCTCACGGTGCGCGGGGAGCTCCACGAGCGCGCCAACCAACTGGATCGCGCCATCGCCGACTACGGCGCGGCGCTCACGCTCGCGCCGGAAAACGATGCGATTCGCGCCACGCTCGCCGACGCGCTGGTCGCGCGCGGTGAGCGGCACGAGGCGCGTGAATTGCTGGCTGTCGAGCGTCCGGGCCTGGCATTGCTGGTGCGGCGTGCTGCCTGTGCACAAGGTGCCGAGCGCGCCACGTTGCGCGCGCAGGCCGCGGCGTGGCTCGAACTGGAAGCCGCGCGCGGCGATTCGATCCACCAGCGTGAGGCGGCATTGCTGGCACTCGATGGCGGTGATGCAGCGCAGGCGCTGCTGGCGGCGCGCGCGAATTTTCAGCAGCAGAAGGAACTCGCCGACGTGCGGCTGCTGGCGCGCGCCGCGGTGGCGGCGGGCGACGCGGATGCCCGCCGGCAACTCGGTGACTGGCTGCGCAGCACCGGATATCGCGATGCCGTCACCGAAGAGATTCTCGCCGGCGCGGGTCGCGGTTAGAGTGGCTTCGTGAGACGCCTGCTTACATGCCTCTTCTTCGGGCTTCGTCGCGCTCGGCGCAGCGCAGCCCGCATTCGCGCATTCCACCAGTACCAGCTACCTGCTGATCGATGCGCCGCGTGCCGACGGTCCCGTGGAAGTCCGCTGGGACCTCGCCATCCACGACATCGTCTGGAACGTGCTCATCGACCAGGACTACGACGGTGTCGTGACCTGGCAGGAAATCCGCGATTCGCGCGCGCGTTACATCGAGCCTGCCGTTCTCGGCCAGCTGTCACTGCAGCGCGGTGGAGCCGCCTGCAAGCTGCGCGTGACGGACATCGCGCTGGCCGAGCGCGCCGGGTTGAATCACCTGTCGGTGGTTTTCGGGGCCAGTTGCGCGAAGGCGGGTCTGCTGGTGGTGGGCGGGCCGTTGTTCCTGAGCGGCGATGCTTCGCAACGCGTGCTCGTCAGTCTCACTCGCGGCAAGAGCCAGCTTGCCGGGGTCATCGGCGCCGAAACTCCGTCATGGGCGGAGCCTGAACGGCCATCGGCCTGGGCCAGTTTCGCGCGTTTCGTCGGCGAAGGCGTGTGGCACGTGCTGATCGGCTACGACCACATCGCCTTCGTGTTGTTGCTGCTGCTGCCGTCGGTATTGCGCTCGGTCGATGGACGTTGGCAGGGCGCGACGCGCCTGTCGCAGGTGACGCGTGACATCGTCACCATCGTCACGGCCTTCACCGTCGCGCATTCGACCACGCTCGCGCTGGCGGTCACGGGAACCGTGCACTTGCCCACCCAGCCGATCGAAGTGGCCATCGCGGCGTCCATCGCCTTCGCCGCCGGCATCAACCTGCTGCCGCGCCTGTCGCGGTTGCGACTGCCGCTGGCGTTCGGTTTTGGCTTCGTACACGGTTTCGGGTTTGCCAACGCCCTCGGCGAAATCGATGCCGGAGGGACCACGCTGTTGCCGCTGCTCGCGGGGTTCAACATCGGCGTGGAGATCGCCCAGCTCGCCATCGTGGCGCTGGTGCTGCCGCTCATCTATCTCGCGCGCGGAACCCGCTGGTACGCCACGGGCGTGATGCCGCTGGGATCGTGCGCGCTGGGGGCGGCCGGAGTAGTTTGGCTGCTGCAGCGAATCTGAAATGGGGACACTCCCCTTTTCCTAGCAAAAGGGGAGTGTCCCCATTTATTTGCGGGGGCGGGGCGGCGCGGCCTTGCGCGCCGAGGCGGTGAGGATGCCGGCGTAACCGTAGACCGCATTGTCGCGGCACGGAATCACCTGCACGTCGATGCTGGCCGGCGAGAATCCGTTCTCCAGCATGGCATCGCGCATGGCGTCGATGGACAGGTTGGAGCCGGGGAACATGCGGTCGCCGCACTTGTACGCCTGGCACTGATGCAAGGCGTGAATGATGAAAGTGCCGCCGGGTTGCAGCATCGAGGTGACGTTGCGCAGGCAGCGACGGAACACGCGAGGATCGCTCGAGATCGCGTCGATGCAGAAACCCGTGACCACGAGATCGTAAAATCCCTCGCGCGTCGGCCCGAGCGGCTGGCGCAGGCGCGCGTCGCTGACATACAGGCCGCGCACCACCTTGCGGGTCAGCGCTTCACGCTGGATCACGCGCGAGTTGCTAGGCTGGGTGTGACCTTCGCAGGCCAGCACGTAGCGCGTGAAGCGCTTCCAGTCTTCCGCGCTCTCATCCGCGCACAGCCATTCACGCGCCTCGGTGAGGTTGTCGGCGAGCCAGTCGGCCATGTCCATGCGGAACACGTATTTCGCCGCGGCGATCGCGCGGTGCAGAGTGGGGCCGCAGCCGTATTCGAGTCCGCGCCCGAAGCGGGTATGTGCGGCGCGCAGCACATCGAGCTGGTATGCGAGTACCGCCTGCTCGTCGGGCAGCACCACTTCGCTGTAGTAGGTCTGGAAGTAGTCGCGGGCTCTCCATTCCGAGTAGTCCGCCACCAACCGGTTCCGAGTCGCGCTTCCGTCCACCACGTTGCCTCCCCGCTAATCCGTTAGTAATCGGAGGGTTCTTATCTGCCCCGTATGTCGGAGAATACCGACACGGTACGGTGTCCAGTACCCGCAGCTCCCTTACAGGAATGCCTTATTCAATGCACCGATAGCACTGGTTCGGACAAAAACCGGAGATACATCAAGGTGGCTCGAATGCGCGACAAGTAACAATAATCGGTCATGAACGCCCGTCCCGAATCCGCCGAAGCCGCCGCCGATGCGCAGCTGCCGGCTGAATTTCGCACCGCACTGCAGCTGGCGCAGGCGGCTGTCTGGGATTGGCGCTTGCCCGTGGATCGCTTCCAGGTCGACGAGGCGTGGTTGCGTGCCTTCGGAATCGATGTCGCCGTCGATGCAATGGCGATCCGCGACTGGCAACGGCGCATTCATCCGGATGACGTGGGGGCATTCAACGCCGCGGCAGACTCCTGCCAGCACGGCAGCGACCGCTTCGAATGCGAATACCGCCTGCTGGCAGCCGGACACCGCTGGCTCTGGGTGTTGCACCGGGGACGGGTCGTGCAGCGCGAGCGCGATGGCGCACCCTCCCGCATCACCGGCCTGTTGCTCGATATCGACCGGCGCAAGAGCGAGGAAGTCGCGCGCAGCGACAGCGAGTCGCGGCTCGCCACGGCGTTGTGGGGCGCGCGCGCCGCGTTCTGGCAATGGCACGTGCCGAGTAACGCGCGCACCGCGAGTCCCTTGTGGCTGGCGATGACCGGCTACTCGCGCGCGCAGTGGGACTCGGCGCCCAATCCCTGGTTCGCCAACCTGCATCCAGACGACCGCGAGCTCGTCGACCGCCAACTGCGCGAACACGCGCAGGGCATACGCGACTCGGTGGAATTCGAATACCGCTTCCAGACCGCATCCGGGGAATACCGCTGGATGCAGGATCGCGGCCGCGCCGTCGAATGGGACCTGTCGGGCCGGCCCGTGCTGGTCATCGGCGTCACCCTCGACATCGACGCTGCGAAGCGCGCCGAAGCTCACCTGGCCTCGAGCGAACACATGCTCGAAACGGCGGCGTGGGGCGCCGGCATCGGGCTGTGGGAAACCAACTTCACCACCGACACCACGCGCTGGTTCAACGACTGGTGCGACCGACATGACATCGATCCGTGTGATGGCGGAGGGCACGTGTCGCGCTGGGACGAGAACCTGCATCCCGCCGAAGGTCCGGAAGCCACGCGCCGTTTCTACGAACATGTCAACGGCAAGGCCGAGTACTACGACGCCGAATACCGCATCAAGACGCGCTCGGGCACCTGGCGCTGGGTCTTCGAACGCGGCCGCGTGGTCGAGCGCGATGCCAATGGCAAGGCCGTGCGCATGCTCGGCGTGTGCATGGATCTCGACGAGACCAAGATCGCCGAGCGTGAGGCCAACGCGCGCAACGAGCGCGTCGAGGCGGCACTGCAGCTGACGACCGCTGGTGTCTGGGACTGGGACGTCGAGAACGGCATCACCCACAACACCGACGGCTACTACCGCGCGTTCGGTGTCGACCCGGCCTTCGGCCGCGCCAATCACATGAACTGGCGGACGCTGCTCGGCACCGATCCCGATCACGCCATCGACGATTTCCGCCGCCGCCTGCAGCGCGTCGATGCGGGTGTGCACGTGCTGGAGACCGAATACCGCTTCCGCCATACGGATGGCAGCTGGCACTGGGCGCTCGACCGCGCCTACGTGGTCGAGCGCGCTGCGGATGGCGCCACGCGCCGTGTGCTCGGCCTGGTGGTCGACATCACGGATCGCAAGATCCGCGAGACCGCATTGTCGGCGTCCGACCAGCGCTTTCGCGCCGTGGCGCGCGAATTGCGCTGCGTGATCTACGACATCGACGCGGAAAGCGGGTGTTCGAAGGACGACGGCGTCGAACGCGTGCTCGGTTACACCTCAGAACAGCTTCCGAAGGCGGCGGATTGGGCCGCGCTCGTGCACCCGGACGACCAGCCGCTGCTCAAGCAATGGTTCGAACACGGCGCGCAGTCGATGGTCGCGCTCCAGTACCGCATCCGCCACCGCGACGGGCACTACATCACGTTGCTCGATTCACCCTGCATGGTGCGCGATGCCGCCGGCAAGGTGGTGCGCATCGTGGGTGTGGCGATCGACATCAGCGAGCAGGCGCGCGCCCAGGAGGCGCTGCGCTCCTCGCAGGAACTGCTGCAGATGGTCGCCGTGGGCACCAGCGACTGGCTCATCCTGGTGGATACCGAGCGGCGCGTGCAATTCATCAACCGCGACATTCGGGCGCAATCGCGCGAGAGCATCGTCGGGCGGCCGCTGGAGGAAATCGCCGAGCCGGAACATCGCGAGGCTTTTCTGGCCGCACTCATGCGCGTGCTCGCAACCGGCGAGTCGGCCGACCTCCAGCTTACGGCCTCGGGCAGCGAATACGGCGGCCGCAGTTTCGATTCGCGTATCCGCGCCGTGCGGTCCCCGGGCGGCATCACCGGCGCGGTGGTCAACATCACCGAGATCACCGATCGCCAGGCGGCGCAACACCTGCGCGAGACGCAGGCGCGCATGTTCGAGCTGTTGCACGAAGGTGTCGTGGTCATCGACGCGAACAACGTGATCCGCATGGCGAACCCTGCCTTTGAGCGCATGTTCGGATTCACGCCCGGCACCGCGGTCGACACCTCGATCGAAGATCTCATTGCGCAGCCACCCGGTGTGCGCCGCGAGCGCCTCGAACAGCAACTGCTGGGACCGATCAGCACACCGCCGGGCAGTGCACCGGTGGAATTCAAATGCCGGCGGCGCGACGGCTCGACCTTCGAGGCGGCCTGCGTCGCAACTCTCACGCACCTCGACGGCGCGACTCACCGGCTCGCGGTGGTCACCGACGTGACCGAACGGCGCGGGCTGGAGCGCGAGATCCTGGAAATCGCCGGCCGCGAGCAGCTGCGTATCGGCTCGGATCTGCATGACGGCCTGGGGCAGGACCTGACCGGCGTGGCTCTCATGCTGCGCAGCGTGGTGGCACAGCTGCGCAAGGAGGGCTCCGCGGCGCGCAGCGACCTGGAAGACATCATCGGCCTGGTGAATGGCGCCATCGAAAGCACGCGCGCGATGGCACGCGGTCTCGCGCCCGTGGGCGCGGACCGGGGTGGCCTGATCGCCGGACTGCAGTCGATGGCGGTGCGCGGCATGGAGCGCTACGGAGTCCGCGCGCATTTCAGTACCTCGCTCAAGGAAGCGCTCACCCTCGAGGATGGTGCTGCGACGCACCTTTACCGCATCGCGCAGGAAGCATTCACCAATGCCGTCCGCCACGGGCGGGTCACCCAGGTATCGATCGACCTGGCGACCGCCGAAGGGACGCTGACCTTGAGCGTCCAGGACAATGGTCGTGGGTTCGACGAGCGAAGCTCCGGCAATGGCATGGGAATGAAGCTGATGCGCTACCGGGCGCAGATGCTGGGCGGGGACGTCACCATCGAAAACAACCCCGACGGCGGGGTGATCGTCCGCTGCGCCTGCCCGCACCGCGCGCCGCTTGGCAACGATGCAACGCCTCGCGGTGGGTTCCCTCTGCAGGACTGAATGTAGGACTGAAAGCAGGACCAAAGTCGCATTGCTTTTCATCTAACTATAGGGAATCACTACGGAAACTAGGATTGACGCTTCGCCACATCGCCGTATGATTCAGTCCATACCTAATAATATCCGCGTAGGGGAGTGAGAGTGACATGACCGCAGCCATGGGCACCAAGCGCCAGATCCTCATCGTCGACGATCATCCCATCGTGCGGCAGGGACTGAGGCGCATGTTCGAGGCCGAACCGGATCTCGCGGTTTGCGGTGAGGCCGACAGCGAGCCGGTGGCGCGCGAGGCGATCCGCACCAAGAAACCGGACATCGTGGTGGTCGACCTGTCGCTCGAGCGCGGCGACGGCATCGAACTCGTCCGGCAGATGCACGCGGAGATGCCGGAGCTGCGCATGCTGGTGTTGTCGATGCACGATGAGACGATCTACGCCGAACGTCTGCTCGCGGCCGGCGCCATGGGTTACATCATGAAGCAGGCGGCCTCCGACCAGCTGTTGATCGCAGTCCGCCGCGTGCTCGACGGCCGCACCTATGTCAGCGAGACGGTGCAGCGCTCACTCGACCAGCGCGCCGGCGAGAGCCGCTCCGAGACCAACGACCCGGTGGCGCGCCTCTCCAACCGCGAAGTGCAGATCCTCAACATGATCGGCCGCGGCATGAGCTCACGCGAGATCGCCCAGGAGTTCACGCTCTCGGTGAAGACCATCGAATCACACCGCCAGACCATCAAACATAAACTCGGCCTGGCCACCAACAGCCAGCTGCTCCAGTACGCCATGAAGTGGTTCAGCGGCGGCACCCAGCGCAGCTAGAAATGGGGGCAGCCCCCATTTCCCGAGCAAAAGGGGTCAGCCCTCCGGCGTAGTTTCGGAATCGAGGACGTGACCCCTTTTGCTAGGAAACAGGGCTGCCCCCTTTCTACGTCTTCGTAAGTCCGCGGTATTTCGCGAGGAAAAATGCCGCGTTTCAAACCCATGACAGCGAATCTCCCTCTAATCTGCGTACGAGGGAGAGACGTTTGGCCGATGGTGCGACAGCCCGGATCATGAAAACCGACACGGTCGTCGATTTCGACGTGGCACTCATCGAACGCGCACGCCGCGGCGATGCCAAGGCATTCGAACGTCTCTACCGCGACCACGTGGGACGGGTGCACGGGCTTTGCCTGCGCATGACGCGTAACCCGGATTTGGCCGCCGACTGTGTCCAGGACGCTTTCATCAAGGCCTGGAAGGCGCTGCCCAAGTTCGAGGCGCGCGCGAGCTTCTCCACCTGGTTGCATCGGATCGCCGTCAACACGGTGCTCGAGAGGCGCCGCGGATCGGCGAATGCCGAGATCGCGGTCGAGGATCCGTCGGCCCACGAAGAGCCGGTGTTGAGCTTCGATACGCCGGTGGAAGAGGAAGAGCTCGAGGCGGCGATCGAATCGCTGCCGCAGGGCGCACGCGACGCGCTGGTGTTGTGTGGCCTGTACGGGTACGAACATTCGGAGGCCGCGACGATGCTGGGGATCGCCGTCGGGACCTGCAAGGCGCAATTGCACCGTGCAAGAGGCCTGCTGAAAGACAGACTGGAACGAGGTGTGCGATGAACAGACGTCTGACACGAATCGATGAGCTGAAGCGGGATATCCCGCCGGCCCGCGATCTGTGGCCGGCCATTGCCGCCGCCATCGAGGCCGACAAGGCAAAGGTAGCCGCCCCGACCGAAACCCGGCGTCGCGCGGCGTGGTGGCCGGCGGTCGGCCTGGCGGCATCGGTGGCGCTGGTTGCCATCGGTGTGCTGATCGGCCGCGGTTTCCCGCCGCCGGCCGCGCCTCTGGTCGCCGCGACGACGGCCGGCAACCCGGACGTCATCCCGGCGGCGCTGCGTCATGCGGAGTACCGCAAGCAGCGCGACCAGTTGCTGGTGGAAGTGCAGGCGAAGCTGCAGGGCATGCCGCCGGCCGAGCGCGACAAGGTCGCTGGCAGCCTGCGTACGCTGCAGCGTTCGATCGCGGATATCGAAGCGGCGCTCGGGCATGACCCCGCCAATGCGCTGCTGCAAGAGTTGTTTGTGAGTTCGTGCCAGGAAGAAATGCGCGCGCTGACCGCCGTGCGTGATTCCGGCGACCAGGAGATTTGAACATGAGAGAGTCTGGTATCCGTCCCGTCGCGGCTCTGTGGGTGCTGAGCGCCCTGCCAATGGCGGCGTTCGCGAACGAAGGTTCGATCGATCGCACGGTCAAGGCTGATCCGAAGGGCGAGGTGGTGATTTCCAACGTATCGGGAGCCGTCGACGTCCAGGGCTGGGATCGCAACGAAGTCCAGGTGACCGGGACATCTCGGCGACGATGTCGAGAGCGTGGCCGTGGAGTCGAGCGGCACCCGAACCGTCATCAAGGTGATACTGCCGCGCGGCAGCTCAAATGACAGCGATGCGGATCTCGAGGTGCGGGTGCCACGCGCCAGCACCGTCGAGGTGAGCGCGGTCAGCGCCGACGTGTCTTCACGCGGCGTGACCGGCACGCAGCGCCTCAAGAGTGTGAGCGGCGAGGTCACCGCCGAAGTCTCCGGCAACAACTCGGAGATCCGCTCGGTGAGCGGCGACATCACGGTGCGCGGTGACGGCAAGCCGGTGGCACTGCGCGTGAGTTCGGTGAGCGGCAGCATCAACCTGAGCCAGGGCGCCGGGAAACTCGACGTGGTGACCGTGAGCGGCGATGCGAATCTCAGCGTGAGTGACGTCAGCGAGGTGCGCGGCCGCACCACCTCGGGAAGTTTCGACCTGCGCGCGAAACTGACACGTGACGCGCGTGTCGACGTCGAAGCGGTAAGCGGCGATATCAACCTGCGCCTGGCGGCGCCCAACGCTCTGTCCGCCGAAATCGAGTCGTTCAGCGGCGATATCATCGGCTGTCTCGCGACCAACGTCGAGCGTGTCAGCAAATACGGACCTGGCCATCGGCTCAACATCCGCACCGTGGAAGCCGGCGCATCTGTGCGCGCCAAGACGCTGTCGGGCGACATCGACATCTGCGACAAGTAACTTTGCCGACATCGCTACAATGTCGGCCGCGTGGCCTCTTTCAATCGTGCGCTCAAATGGATTTCCTGGACCCTTGCCGGACTCATCGTGCTCGCCCTGCTGGGGATCGCGGTGGTCGTGCTGCTGGTCGATCCCAACAATTTCAAGGCGCGCATCGAAACGGCGGTGCGCGATGCCACCGGACGTGAGTTCGCCCTCGTCGGCGACATCGAGCTGAAGTTCTTCCCGTGGCTCGCCCTGCGCACCGGGGAAGGGCGCTTTGGGAATCCCGCCGGATTCGCGGGTGAGCCGATGGCCACCTGGCGCAGCGCGCAGCTCGGCGTCAGGCTGTTTCCACTGCTGGGGGGCGACCTGGAGGTCGATCGCATCCGGCTCGACGGCGCCGACGTGCACCTGGTGCTCAGGGCCGACGGCACCGCCAACTGGCAGGGCATCGTGGGCGACGAGCCCGCCGATCCAGCCGAACCGACCCGCCGCCTCACCATCAGCGGCGTCGATCTGCGCGACAGCCGCGTTACGTTCGTCGATGAAGGTGCGTCGCGGCGCATCGTGGTCAGCGCGCTCAATCTGTCGACGGACGAGATCGCGCCCGACCAGCCATTCACCGATACGAAGATCGCGGGCAATCTGCACATGGACGGATTTCCCGCAGCGGGGTTGTCGTTCGAGCTCGAGGTGCCGAAGGCCACGCTCACCGAGGACTATTCGAACCTCGAGGTAGGAGAATTCACCGTGCGACTGGGCGGCCTCGAGGCCGAAGGCAACATCGGCGGCTCACTGGGCGAACCGCTCGCACTCGCAGGCAGGATCGACAGCAACCGCTTCGATCTGAACGCCCTGCTGACCAGCGTCGGGGTCGAGGCGCCAAAGACCACGGATCCGCGCGCGCTTGGCCAGGTAGAGCTCGACGCCAGCTGGCGCCTGCAGGGGAGTGCCGTGCAGGTCGATCCGCTGGTGCTCACCATTGACGACACGCGCTTCACCGGCAATTTTCGGCGCGGCGCCGGCGATGAACCGGTCGGAGAATTTTCCTTGCAGGGCGATCACCTGGATATCGCGCGCTACATTCCGCCCACCGATCCCGGGAGCGAACCCTTCGTATTGCCCACCGCCGCACTCCGGGCGTTGAAATTCCGCGGTCTGCTCGAACTCGAGGAAGCGACCTACGACGACATCGTGATGAAGGGAGTCACGCTGCGCCTGCTGCTCGACGAGCAGGGCCTGCGCAGCGCGCAGCCCCCGAAAAAATCATGAGCACGTGCCGTCAGCCGATTGCGCTGCGCCTCACTGCCTGGCACGCGCGTCACGGGCGTCATGATCTGCCGTGGCAGCGGGAGCGCACGGCCTACCGCGTGTGGGTGTCGGAGATCATGCTGCAGCAGACGCAGGTCACGACCGTGATTCCTTATTTCGACCGTTTCATGCAGCGGTTTCCCAGCGTGCGCGCGCTCGCCGATGCGGAGGTGGACGAGGTGCTGCACCTGTGGACCGGCCTGGGCTACTACGCGCGCGCCCGCAACCTGCACCGCGCAGCGCGGCACATTCGTGACCAGCATGGCGGAGAATTTCCGCATCAATTCGCGGCGGTGATGGAGCTGCCCGGCATCGGCCGCTCCACCGCGGGCGCCATCCTGGCGCTGGCCACCGGCGCCCGCCACGCCATCCTCGACGGCAACGTCAAACGTGTGCTGGCGCGTCACTACGCCATCGGCGGCGCGCCCGATGACAACGCGACGCTGGCGCGGCTGTGGCAACTCGCCGAGGAAAACACCCCGGCCGAAAACGTCGCCACCTACACCCAGGCCATCATGGACCTGGGCGCGACCCTTTGCGCTCGCAAACCGCGTTGCGCCGAATGCCCCATCGCCACCGATTGCCGGGCGCGGATCGAAGCGCGCCAGGGTGAATTGCCCGCGGCGAAGCGCAAACGCGCGGTGCGGCGTCGCCGGAGTGCGGTGATGGTGGTCGCGCGTCATGACTCGGCGGTGCTGCTGGTGCAGCGCCCGGCGAGCGGCATCTGGGGCGGACTGTGGTGCCTGCCGGAATTCGGCGATCGTGACGCTGCCGAGCGATTCGTCAGCGATCAGCTGGCGCGCGCCCGGCTGGCGAGGGCGCCGCTGCCGGAGATCGAACACAGCTTCACGCACTTCGACCTGGTGATCACGCCGCTGGTAGTGCGTTGCCAGGGTACGCGCCTGGTGCAAGATGGCGGCTCGAACGCAGACGGACAATTGTGGTACGACCTCACCCAACCGGCGCGTGTGGGTCTGCCCGCGCCGATCAAGACCTTGCTGGGAACGCTGTCGGAGAGAAACGAGTCATGAGCAGAATGGTTCAGTGCGTATTGCTGAAGAAGGAAGCGCCCGGGCTCGACAAGCCGCCCTATCCCGGTGAGCTCGGCAAACGCATCTTCGAGAATGTCTCAAAGGAAGCCTGGCAGCAGTGGATGCGCCACCAGGTGATGTTGATCAATGAGTATCGGTTGACGCCGATCGAGCCGGCGCACCGCAAGCGTCTCGAATTCGAGATGGAGCGGTTTTTCTTCGGCGATGGCTCGAGAAGCCAAAGGAGTACGTGCCTCCCCGATGAGCTGCGCGCCAAAGCGTGGCACACGTCACACAGAAACGTGTGTAGGACCAAAACGAGAACACTCCGCGCGCGGATTGCAAGTTCAGTTCTGAAAACTGCGGCTAACTAGCGAGTGAAATTTCCGAGACAGTTTGTGCAATTCCGCGCGAGCCCCTCAAATGCGCGCCACTCATGCTTGCCATTGGAAGGGGTTCATTCATGTCCATGCATTTCACGCGCCTCACCGCGGGCGTCGCAGCAATTCTGCTGTGCGCGTTCGCGGCCTCGGAGGCCGCGGCCCAGACCGCCAACCGCCCGCCGATCATCAGTGGCGCCATAGCGACCAAGGCCACCGCCGGTGCGGCATATTGGTGGAGGCCCAGGGCCAGCGATCCTGACGGCAATACACTGACCTTCCGGGTGCAGAACCTGCCCGCCTGGGCCAGCTTCAACCCGAGCATTGGCCGCATTGGGGGCACGCCGAACGCCAGCCACGTGGGCTCGTACCCGAACGTCAAGGTTTCCGTGACCGACGGGCAATACACCAGCTCTCTGCCCGCGGTGACCATCGTGGTTTCGCTCGCCAACACGCTGGCCGAGAAGTATCCGGGCGATGTGGGCATCGCTGCCGATCCGGCAGTGATCTTCTACGACCCGTACGAGGACACCTCGGCCTCCACGCTTTCGGCTCGCTATAGCGAAATTGCGAACTCGAGGGGGGTGTCTATGGTTGGCGACAAACCCGCCAAGAGCCGCGGCGTGCGTTCGGTGCGCCTGACCGCGGGTGCCAGCGCTCAGGCCACGCATCTCTTACAAGAGTTTCAATTCGGGCTACGACGAGGTGTACCTGCGTTACTACACCAAGTACTCGGGCCAGAATTTCGGCCACAGCGGATTCTGGTTTGGCGGCTACAACCCGGCGATCAACTATCCCTGGCCGCGCGCCGGCCAGAAGCCCACGGGCAGCGATCGCTTCTCGTTCGGCCTTGAGCCACAGCCCGGCGGACTGATGGACATGTACACGTACTGGATGGGCATGCGTTCGTACAAGACGAACCCGGTCCCCGGTGACTACTACGGCAATCTGTTCATCCATGACAGCGACCTCGCGATCCGTCGCGATCAGTGGACCTGCTATGAAGTCCACCTGAAGCTGAATCCGGATCCGTCCACCGGACGCGATGCCGTGTTCGAATTGTGGGAGAACGATCAGCTCGTGCGCCGCTACGACAACACCGGGCCATTCGGTTTCTGGACCAAGGACAAGTTCTGCCCGGCGGATTCCACCACCGCGAACTGCGCGCCGTACCGGCCTGCCAACCCGGCGCAGGTGCTGCTCGACCAGCGGTGGCGGAGTACCACTGCGCTCAAGTTCAACCACATCTGGCCGCAGAACTACAACACCTCGGGCGTGGACTCGTCGTTGCTGTACGACGACCTGGTGGTGGCACGCAGCCGTATCGGCTGCCTGCGCTGAAATTGTCTGCAAGTTGATTGACGGCGGTGGCAGCGATGCCACCGCCGCTTTCATGTCTGGCGATCGTGCCGAAAAAAAAACAGACGACGCAGTTGCCTGCGCCGTCCGAGTTGCGGGGCGGGAGGGGGAACCCACCCCGGTTCAGTCCTTAGAACTTTCCGGCCTGGAAATCCGCGAAGGCCTGGTGCAGCTCTTCGCGCGTGTTCATCACGAACGGGCCGTACCGCGCCACGGGTTCCCCCAGTGGGCGGCCCGCCACCAGGATCGCGCGCGTACGTGGCGCGCGGCCCGAGAGGCGGATCTCCGTGCCGTCACCCAGCACCGCGAGTTCCTGCCCGTTGATCGTGGCCGCGTCGCGCGACGCACCCACCGCGAGGCCGCCTTCGTATACGTAGACGAAGGCCGAATGCCCGACGGGGAGCGGCAGGACGAAGTCCACGCCGGCATCGAGCCGGATGTCCAGGTAGATCGGATCCGTCGCGGGCTGCTTCACCGGGCCGGTGACGCCGTCGAGCGATCCCGCGATCACCTTGACCTGCACGCCGGGCCTTTCCACCACCGGCAGCCGGTCGCCGCCGAATTCCTGGTAGTTAGGAGCGGTCATCTTGTCCTTGGCCGGCAGGTTCATCCACAGCTGGAAGCCGCGCATGCGTCCCTCGGACTGCTCGGGCATTTCCGAGTGCACGATGCCGCGGCCGGCGGTCATCCACTGCACCGCGCCCGGCTCGAGCACGCCCTCGTGGCCGTGGTTGTCCTTGTGGCGCATGCGGCCGTCGAGCATGTACGTGACCGTTTCAAAGCCACGATGCGGATGCTCGGGGAATCCCGCGATGTAGTCCTCGGGCTTGTCGGTGCCGAACTCGTCCAGCAGCAGGAACGGATCGAGGTCCGGAAGCCGCGGCTGCCCGATGACACGGGTGAGCTTGACGCCCGCGCCGTCAGAGGCGGGCTGGCCGCGCAGCGTCTGGATCACGGCGCGCGGAGTATTGGCGACGATGGTTTCGGTTTTCATGGGAGGCAAAACATGGAGTCAAATGCCGGCAAAGCAAGCAGCCACCCTTTGCCGCGCATTGCGCCAATAAATCAACGGGTTAAGCGCAGAGTTGCTTGACGGGGCGGCGGCCGGTCGGTCTAATACGCGCCCCTCGAAATCCAACGGCGGCCAGGTAGCTCAGTTGGTAGAGCAGCGGACTGAAAATCCGCGTGTCGTTGGTTCGATTCCGACCCTGGCCACCACTCCACTCGTTGTCCATTCCGTTCACATGGGTAACGGGGTTTGCACGGGCCGAACTCCGAACAAACAAACAATCATCGCGCGTGTCAGTGCAATCCTCCATCGTCATGCGGCGCCAGCGCGCGATGGTCGGCGTACTATTCGTGGCGATTCAAGGCGGGTTGAATCCAGATCGATCACTAACAAAGCATGGAGAACCTGACCATGACGTTTGCAACGTTAAACCGTTCGTTTTGCATTTCCTTCCTCGCACTGGCCGGCGCGCTCAGTGTTAGTCCACTCAACGCAGCACCTTCCCAGCCGCACACGTGGCGCAATGTCCAGATCGTCGGCGGTGGATTTATCCCCGGCGTGGTCTACAGCCGCGCGATGCCGGGGCTCGGAAATGCCCGCACCGACATCGGCGGCGCGTACCGGCTCGACACCGCGACCGGCAAGTGGATTCCGCTCACCGACTCGCTCGGCTGGGACGACTGGAACCTCACTGGCATCGCGAGCATCGCCGCCGAGCCGAGCGATACCAACGGCGTCTATGTGGCGGCGGGCACTGTCACGAACTCCTGGACGACACAAAACGGCGCGATCCTGCGATCTGCCGATCGCGGCGCGACCTGGCAACGCACCATGTTGCCGTTCAAGCTCGGCGGCAACATGCCCGGGCGCGGCGGCGGGGAGCGGCTGGCCGTCGACCCTAACAACAGCAACGTGCTCTATCTCGGCGCTCCAAGTGGCAATGGCCTGTGGCGCAGTACCGATGCGGGCGTCACGTGGGCAAAGGTCACGAGCTTCACCGCGGTCGGCACTTACACCGAAGGCAGCGACGAATACCTGGGCGACATGCAGGGTGTGTACTGGGTGACCTTCGACCCTCGTACCGGCACGCCGGGCAGCACCACGCAGACTATCTACGTGGGGGTCGCGGAAATCCTGGGGCCCAGCGTCTATCGCAGCACCAACGGCGGCGCGACCTGGTCCGCGGTGCCTGGCCAGCCCATCGGGTATCTGCCGCACAAGGGTGTGCTCGATACCGTGAACAACTACTTCTTCATTGCGACCAGCGACAACGGCGGTCCGTATGGCGGCGCGCTGGGACAGGTCTGGCGGCTCAATCTCACGACCGGCGTGTGGACCGACATCAGTCCGATGCCCCTCAGCGAGGTGTACTTCGGTTTCAGCGGGCTCACCATCGATCGACAGAATCCTGGAACCATCATGGTGACCGGCTACAGCTCGTGGTGGCCCGATACCTTCATCTATCGCAGCACCAACAGCGGCACTACGTGGACCAACGCCTGGGACTGGACTCGCTATCCGAGCCGATCCTTCCGGTACACGCAGGACATCAGCGCGGCGCCGTGGCTGTATTGGGGCGGCAACACGGCGACCGGGCGCGTCGCCGAGGTGTTCCCGAAACTCGGTTGGATGACCGAGTCGCTCGAGATCGATCCGTTCGATTCGAACAAGATGTTGTACGGCACCGGCGCCACGCTCTATGGCAGTGACAACCTGACCGCCTGGGATGCGGGCGACCAGATCACCATCAAGGTGAAGGCCGTCGGCATCGAGGAGACCGCCGTGCTGGATCTGGCGAGTCCGCCGAGCGGGCCGCAGTTGTTCAGCGGATTGGGCGACATCAACGGCTTCACACATGCGAACGTGAATGTCGTGCCGACGGCATTCTTCTCGAATCCGGGCTTTGCCACCTCGAGCATCGATTTCGCCGAGCTGGCTCCCAGCATCGTGTGGCGCGCAGGTTCTGGCGACTCGGCCAACGGAGTGATGAGCCTGGCGTTCTCGACGAACAGCGGTACGAGCTGGGCGCCGGTGCGCGGGCAGCCTTCCGGCACCACCGGTGGCGGCAGCGTGGCGGTCAACGCCAATGGAACGCGCGTACTGTGGTCGCCCGCCGGGCGCCGCCGGCACGTACTACACGACCTCGACCAACGGCAGGACATGGACGTTATGCAGCGGCGTTCCCGCGCAAGCAGTGGTGGCCTCCGATCGCGTAAACCCTAACAAGTTTTACGCATTCAAGAACGGCGTGCTCTACGTGAGCACCAATGGTGGCGCGTCCTTCGTCGCGACCGTGAGCACGGGTCTACCGGAGACGGGCAAGCTCGAGGCGATGGCGGGTCGCGAGGGTGAGGTGTGGCTGGCGGGCGGCACTGCAACGACCGACGTATGGGTTGTGGCGGACGAGCAATTCCGGCACCACCATCACCAGACTCGCCAATGTCGAAGAAGCGGACAACGTTGCCTTCGGCAAAGCTGCCACCGGACAAACCATCATGGCGGTATATACGAGCGCCAAGATCGATGGCGTACGCGGCATCTATCGTTCCAACGATGGAGGCGTGACCTGGACGCGCATCAATGACGATCAGCATCAGTATGGGTGGACGGGCGGTGCGATCGCCGGCGATCCACGCATTTACGGACGTGTGTATCTCGGCACGAACGGCCGCGGCATTCTGTATGCCGATCCCGTGACGCCCTGAAAGTAGTTCGGTGAAGCGCGCGCCCCCGCATGGAATCGCGGGGCGCGCCTTCCCTAGAAGCTGAGCTCGACTGCCATACGCGGCGCGATGCCTCGCGCTTCGAGGCCGACGAATTGTTCGTATTGTTCGTCAGTAAGGTTGTCAATGACAAGATAGGTCTCGAGGCGTGGCGATACGTGCCACACCGCGCTCACATCGACGCGGGTGTAGGCGGGCAGATCCAGGTCGCCGCTGGCGATCGACGAGTCGAAGGTCGAACCCACATACGTGGCCGCCGCTGAGAACTTGAGCATCGTGCTCGGCGCCCAATGGGCGCCGAGACCCGCGCGCCACTCGGGCCGGTTGCGCAGCTCGACTTGGCAATCCGGGGCGTGACCTACTGGGTATCAATGGCAGTGTAGATACGACTGCTAGGTCATACAGAGCGGGTAGCTGGACGTCAACTACAAGATATTCTTCATTCAAAGCGGGAGTTGAAGATTGCCCCGGCCACGCATCGCCGCCGGTTCGTCTGAAAACGTGGTCAACTGTCGTGCCTTTTCACATCGTATAACCCGTGAATAGATCTTTCGGAGACTTCTCCAGTGATTAAGCGCTCGCTCTTTGCATTTTCGGTTGGTTGCTTCTTGCTAGTTCTTGGGCTCCCGGCTCGTTCCGATGTGGTTCAATCCGCCGCATCAGGCAACCTCAAGGTCGTGCTGTTGGGCACCGGCATGGGACCACGAGTCAATCTGCAGCAGTTCGGTGCCAGTACGCTGGTGGAGGCCGGAAGCGTGCGGTTGCTCTTCGACTGTGGTCGCGGTGCCACGCAGCGTTTGACGCAGGTTGGCGTCCCGATCGGATCGATCAGTCGCTTGTTCTTAACACACCTGCATTCTGATCACGTGATTCAGATTCCAGACCTGCTCTTGACGGGGTGGGCCGGCGGAGGGCGCAAGACGGCGTTGGAAGTGTGGGGGCCGGAGGGCACTCGCGAGATGATGGATCACATGCAGGAGGCGTTCGCCTTCGATATTCACATGCGCCGCAATGTGGACGAAAAGCGTAGTGCTGAAGGCATCAAGGTTGTGAGCCACGATGTCGAGCAAGGCGTCATTCTTGACGAGCAGGGTGTGAAGGTGACCGCATTTCTGGTGGACCATGGTCTCGTGGTGCCTGCATTCGGTTTTCGCGTCGACTACCGTGGCCGTTCGGTCGTGTTGTCCGGAGATACGCGCGTCTCGGAGAACCTCGTCCGGTTTGCACAGGGTATTGATGTGCTCGTACATGAAGTTGCCGATGCGGAAGCCAACCCGGAAACTGGACGGCGACACACTACGCCCGAGCAGGCGGGAGCGCTATTCACTCGTGTAAAGCCTCGGCTGGCCGTCTACTCGCATGCACCCAATTCCGAGAGCGTGATCGCTCAAACACGGAAGACGTATTCGGGCCCGCTCGAGGGAGCTGAAGACATGCTCACAATCGAAATCGGCGAGAAGATAGATGTTCGCCACTTCGGGCACTGAGTTGCAGGCGTCTTCTTGCTTCAGCCCTGCTGGTGGCCCACATCATTTTGGAAGTTTTCGCACCTTGCGGGACTTTTGCGGGACCAGGTCCTGATTCGTGCTGCTGAGTGGTGCCAATGTGCAACGGGCGCCCAGCAAGTTATTGATTACTCAAGTCCTGAACGTCTACCCGCAGCACTCATAATGCCGTGGTCGAGGGTTCGATTCCTCCCTTTCCACCAATTTCTCCAGTGTCCATTCCGTTCACATGGGTAACGGATTATTCCGAGGACATGGGTAACACCTTAGCAGCGAACGGATTCTCGGCGCACTCGAACCGCGAGCTCTCATGGTCGAAGAACCCCAGGTCGTAGTGCATGAAGCTGATCAGCCAGACTTTTTCCTCGACCTCTTTGACGCCGACGTTTTGCCCGGCGAATACGGTGGAGAGATTGATCTTGCGTGAACCGAAGCACACCCGCCCGCACATGGTGACGGCGACGGTGCGATCGTGGAATGGGTACTCGAGCGCGATCGAGGCCGTGAAACGCACGCTCTGAGGGTCGGTAGAACTCACCCGGATAACGCATCTCGATCGCCTGATGCGGCCGCTCCTGGTTGTAGCACTCGATGAACCGATCGAACTTCTCCTGCTGCTGGAGGAAGTTGTTAGCCGCGGGCTTGGTGGTCTCCTTCTTCAAGGTCAGGTGCATGCGCTCATGCCGCCCGTTCTGCGTGGGCCGGCCAGGCTGGATGCGTTCGAGGCCGATCCCTAATCGCAGCCACCACACCGACAGCTTCGAGAGCCCGAAGATCGCGCTGGCGCTCGCGAACGGCGCGCCGTTGTCGGTGCGGATGGACTTCGGCAGGCCAAAGTCCTTGAAGGCACGCTCGAACACGGTAAATGCAGGCTCGGCGTGCGTGCTGGCCAAGGCATCGCAACAGATCAGGTAGCGTGAGGCGAAGTCGGTGATGGTGAGCGGATAGCAATAGCGCTGATCGGTGAGCATGAACTCGCCCTTGAAGTCGGCGCACCACAGATCGTTCGGCGAGGTGGGAGTGGAGAGGGTCGTGCCTTGCGCGTGGTGGCGACGCTCGCGGCCGTGGACCACCAGGCCATGCGATCGAGGACCGCGTGCACCGTACTGACGGCCGGTGGCTTGATGTCCGGGAAGCGACGGCGCAGCTTGGCGCGGATCTTCGGCGCACCCCAGCTCGGATGCTCCTGCTTGAGCGACAGGATGAGCGTCTCGATCTGGAACGGCAGGCGGTTAGCTTGCCGGTACGGGCGACGACTGCGGTCGGTGAGCCCTTCCAGGCCTATGTCCTTGTACCGCGTGAAGATCTTGTAGCCGGTCTTGCGCGAGATATCGAACTCCCGGCACAGCTCGGCCATCTTCTCGCCCTCCAGCAGGCGAGCCACAAACCGCAGGCGCTCGTCCATCTTGCAACACTCCCGCCACGGCATATGCGCCCCCGCAAATGCCGGAAAGTGTTACCTATGTGTCCGGAATGAACTTCGCGTCACATCGTTCCGCTTTCATTCCGTGGCGGCCGGGTCGGAATCCCGGCGCTCACTTCGCGAGCGCGCTCGGCCGGGCGAGAGCACGTTAAGTGCTCTCGCTAAGACGCCGGCCTCACCCAACCCTGGCCACCAATTTCCTGTGACTCCGGCACACTTGCCCCGTCGTTATTCCGGGGGAATCGAGTGAGCAAAACCTTGCGATCGAAAGTCGTTGTCGCAGTACTCGCGACGCTGTGCATTGCTACCAGCCTTGCTCACGCGCAGGCAAAGAGCCCTGGCGCAGACGAAGTCGCGTTTCGCGCGCTGTACAAGGAATTGATCGAGATCAACACGACGCGCTCGGTCGGTAACTGCACCGAGGCTGCCGAAGCCATGCGCAAGCGCCTGCTCGCCGCCGGCCTGCCGGCCGCGGACATGCAGATCCTGGCGCCGCCAGAAGCACCAAATGACGGCGCCCTGGTTGCGGTGCTGCGTGGCAAGGACAAAGCGGCCAAGCCCATCCTGCTGCTTGCGCATATCGACGTCGTGGAAGCGAAGCGTGAAGACTGGCAACGCGATCCATTCAAGCTGGTCGAGGAGAACGGATGGTTCTACGCCCGCGGCGCGAGTGACGACAAGGCCATGGCGGCGATCTTCACCGACAGCCTCATCCGCTACAAACAGGAAGGTTATCGACCGCGTCGCGATCTCAAGCTGGCGTTGACCTGCGGCGAGGAGACGGCCGGGGCGGGCCTGTTCGACAGCGTGCGCTGGCTCGTGCAGACCCGACCCGAAGTGTTGAGTGCCGAGTTCGCAATCAACGAAGGTGCGGGCGGTGAGCTCGACAAGGACGGCAAGGCGGTCGCCTTGCAGATCCAGGCGGGCGAAAAGGTGTACCAGGACTTTGCACTCGAAGCGGTCGATCCCGGCGGTCACAGCTCTCGACCCACTCAGAACAATGCGATCGTGCGACTCAGTGCTGCGCTGGCGAAGCTGGGTACCTACAACTTCCCGATTGGCCTGAACACGGTGACGCGAAGCTATTTTGAAGCCATGGCGAAGCTCGTCGAGCCGGATGTCGCCGCCGACATGCGCGCCGTGTTGAAGTCGCCGCCCGACGAGGCGGCGGCGACGCGACTCTGGTCGCGAGATCCGTCCTGGAACGCCATGCTGCGCACGACCTGCATCGTCAGCATGATCGAAGGCGGACATGCACCGAACGCGTTGCCGCAACGAGTGAAGGCAAACGTCAACTGCCGCATCCTGCCGGGCACGCCGGTCGCGGATGTACAGGCGCAGATCGTCAAAGTGATTGCGGACGCTGCGATCACGGTGTCGCCGAAGGGCGAGGGCGGCGTGTCGTCGCCGATGCCGCCGCTGTCGGAGGCAATCGTGGGGCCGGCGCGCAAGGTGGCCGAAAAAATCTGGCCCGGCGTCGCCATCGTGCCGACGATGCTGCCCGGCTACACCGACGGAAAGTACCTCAACCCGGCCGGCGTCCCGACGTATGGACTGTCCGGTCTTTTCGAAGACGCCGAGGGCAACTACATTCATGGACTCAATGAGCGCATGCGCGTGCAGTCGCTCATGGAAGGGCGGCAGTTCCTTTACGAAGTCATCAAGCTCTACGCGGACAGCATCGGCCCTGGAAGTCACTGAAAATCCGCCGACGTGCCACTGCTTGAGGTCATCGACATGAACAAGCTCGCATTCCTTTGCGCGCTGTCCCTCGCGCTTGTGGCCTGCGCGAATCAGCCGCCGGTCGAGTCCTACGACGTACTGATTCGCAACGGCACTGTCTACGACGGATCGGGCGCCGCAGGCACAGCCGCAGACGTGGGAATTCGCGGCGGAAAAGTCGCCGCCGTCGGCGATCTGACCAGCGCACAGGCCGAACTCAACATCGACGCAAGTGGGCTCGCGGTCGCACCGGGCTTCATCAACATGCTTTCGTGGGCGACGGAATCGTTGATCGAAGACGGCCGCGCGCTCTCCGACGTGAAGCAGGGTGTCACGCTCGAAGTGATGGGCGAGGGCAGGTCGATGGGGCCGCTCAATCCGACCATGAAAGAAGAGATGAAGAAGGAGCAGGGCGACATTCGCTTCGACGTTGCCTGGACCACACTGGGCGAATATCTGGAGTATCTCGAGAAGCGCGGCGTTTCCGTGAACGTCGCTTCGTTCGTCGGCGCGGCGACGGTGCGCATTCATGAGCTCGGTCATGCCAATCGCGCGCCGACCGCCGAAGAGTTGGCGCGCATGCAAACGCTGGTCCGCGACGCGATGGAGCAAGGCGCGATGGGGGTCGGCAGCTCACTTATCTATGCGCCCGGCTTCTATGCGAAGACCGATGAGCTGAAGGCGCTGGTTGCGGCCGCGGCGGAATCCGGCGGCGGTTACATCTCGCACATGCGCAGCGAGGGTGATCAGTTCATGGAGGCGCTGGATGAGCTCATCGACATTGCGCGCAGCACCGGCGCACATGCCGAGGCGTACCACCTGAAGGCGGCGGGCCGCGACAATTGGCCAAAGATGCAGGAAGCGATTCGCGAGATCGAGGAAGCGCGCAAGTCGGGTTTGTCGGTGTCGGCGGACATGTATCCGTATCCCGCGGGAGCCACGGGCCTCGATGCATGTATGGACCCTGCCGTGAAAGAAGGTGGCGTTGATGCGTGGGTAGAGCGGCTCAAGAAGCCCGATGTGCGTAAGACCGTCGTCGATGCGATGTTCGTGAAGGCCAAGTCCTGGGAGAACCTCTGCCAAAGCGCCGGTAGCTGCGGACAACATCGTGCTGGCAGGCTTCAAGCAGGAGAAGCTGAAACCGTTGACCGGCAAGACGCTCACCGAAGTAGCGAAGCTGCGCGGCAAATCGCCGGCGGAAACGGCTGTCGATCTCATCATCGAGGATCACGCTCGTATTGACACGGTGTTTTTCCTGATGTCAGAGGAGAACGTGAAGCTCGGATTGTCGCAACCATGGGTGAGCCTGGGATCGGATGCGGAAGCGTCCGCGCCCGAGGGGGTATTCCTGAAGAGCAGTACGCATCCGCGCGCCTACGGGACATTCGCTCGTTTTCTCGGGAGATATGTGCGCGATGAGAAAGTGACGACGCTGCCAGATGCGATTCGTCGTCTCACCGGCTTGCCCGCACAAAATCTCAAGCTGAAGGACCGCGGCTGTCTCAAGGTCGGTTGTTACGCGGATGTCGCGGTGTTCGATCCCGCCAGGATTCAAGACCACGCGACGTTCGCCAAGCCGCATCAACCGGCAAGCGGTGTGCAGCACGTGCTGGTGAACGGCGTGCAAGTCCTCAAGGACGGCGAACACACGGGCGCCACACCCGGCCGGGTGGTGCGCGGTCCCGGTTATCGGGCGCCGCCAATGAACGAATAAGGTTTGTCACAGGCAGGCCGAGGGATCCGAGTCGAGCATGGCGCGGCAGCCGGCCAGTGGTAGCGTCACCAGCGTGGAAGGCCCGCACATGGTGACGCTCACCCGTCGCGCGCAGCCAACAATGAGCGGGGCTTCGCCGAACCAGAAGCCCGGCACACTGAGATGTAGGAGGTGCGGTGCAGCACCGAGCGTACCGCTCTCAATCTCCACAGCGCCTTCAACGAGCGCCCATAATCCGCCTGGCGAATCGCCCGCCCGGCAGACCGGGTCGCCTTTCGCGAAGTCACGCAGCTCGGTACGCGCCAATACAGCGGACCGAAACTCCGGCGAGGTAAACGACAGCCAGCCGCGCCGGGAGAGGAATGCGTCGACGTCAGATTTTTCCTTCACGATGGCTGGTGGACTGCGCAATTTTGGATAGTGGCCGATGGCACGCATTGCTAGCCTTTAGCAATGCGATGGCACGCCCGGGCGTGCTGTCGACAAGCAACATAATTCAGGGGAAATACATGAATTTTCGCCGCAGGCTCAGCTGCGCTCTCACGGTATTGGTGTCGACATTGATGGCATCGACAGGTCAGGCGACCACCGTGAAGCCGATGAACATCGTCGATCTCATCGACCATTCCGCAACCATTGTTGCGGGCCGTGTCGAGAAGGTGACGGACGGATTCACCGCCGCCGGTCTGCCATACACCGAGGTCACGGTGCACGTGCTCGATCGTTTCCGCGGTGTGAGTGGCAACACTTTCAAGTTCCGCCAGTTCGGACTCAGCGCGCCGCGCACCATGCCGGACGGCAAGGTTTATCTCGGCGGTCGCCCCGAGGGCTGGCCCACGTTCAGACCTGGCGAAGTGAGTCTGCTGTTCCTGTACGCGAAGGGGCGGACCACGGGCTTTCGGACCACCGTCGGTCTCGGCTACGGCAAGCTCGGCATGGGTAACGGCGTGGCCGTGAATGCCTACGACAACGTCGGCCTGTTCTCGAACGTGCAGATCGACCGCAACAAGCTCAGCGCCGACGAGCAGAAGATGTTCAACGGCAAGAACGGTCCGGTGAGTGCCGAGACGCTGCGCAATTTCCTGCGCCGCGCCATCGACCAGAAGCTGACCCCGGGGAGCAACGCCAATGCGCAGTAACAAACTCGCAGGCGCATTGCTCGCCCTTGCATCTTCTGCTGTGACGCTACCCGCGCTTGCGGGTGGCCCGCTGATGGTCGTTCCGACTTCGCAGGGCGTGTTGCCGGCGCGCTGGGAAGGCACGGTCAATGTCTATACCGATCTCGGCACGCTCGGCGTGGTCGACAACGCGCTCGCCAACAAGCTGGTGCGCAACACGATCAGGGAATGGAATTCCGTCCCGACCTCGAACTTCCGCGCGCGCATTGCGGGCACCACCGGTGACCTGGGACTCGGCGATATCACCGGCGCAAACGCGGCCAGCGTGGTCGGCGCCGACAACGGCGGCGGCATCCACGTGATCTACGACGCCGACGGCTCGGTGCTGCAGGATTTCTTCGGCGCCGGTTTCGGGGTGCTGGGCATCGCGACTCCGGAGTTCCTCGCGGCCGAAGGCTCGACGCGCATCGTCGAGGGCTGGGTGATCATCACTTCGCAAAGCGAGGGCGTCGAAGAAGTCGTCACCGGTGCGCCGCTTTCCGGTGTGATCACTCACGAGTTCGGCCATTCGATTGGTCTGGCGCACACGCAGACCAACGGTCTGTACTTTCGCAACCAGCCCATCGAGGACTTTGGCTTGCCGGCCGGCCCAGAAAAAGCGGGCCCGGACCAGTGCACTTCGACGGTCACGACCTATCCGAATGTGGAGCAGGTCGAGACCATGTATCCGTTCATCGATCCGTTCCCCACGAGTCCCACGTACAACAGCCCCGGCATGGCGACTGTCAACGTGGCCGATGACAAGGCCGCGTTGTCTTCGCTCTACCCCGAACCGGGCTATCGCCAGTTCACGGGCACCATCAAAGGTCGCCTGGTCGCGAAGGACGAGGTGACCGCACTCAGCGGTATCAACGTGATCGCACGCAACGTGGCGGCGCCGTTCGATGCCATTTCGAGGATCTCGGGCGACCGGACCCAGGGCCTCACGGGTGCGGATGGCAGCTTCGAAATCACGGGCCTCACGCCGGGCACCAGGTACGTGGTCTACATCGACGAGATTGGTGCCGGTGGTTTCAGCACCGAGAAGGCTGTGCTGCTCGGGCCCGAAGAGTACTGGAACGCGGGCGAATCCAGCGATGCGCGTTATGACGATGCGTGCGCGGCGACCAGGATCGTGTTGCGCGCCGGCGAGACACGGCGGATCCGCATCGCGGTGAACGGCATCGATCGCGCGCCTGACTTCACCTACCTGCCTTATTCGTTGCCGATCGATCTATCCACCGGTGGCGAACGCGTGACCGGTCTATACGGACCGTTCCAGTCACCGTACTGGATCTGGAGCCGGCAGCGCGGCATGGAAAACATCGACGGGGTCGGGTTCGTGGGCGCGATCTCCGGCGACGGCCGCGTCGTCGGCGGCACGATCACCAAACAGGTCGAGACCGAGTTTGGCCCCGTGGACCAGGAGCGCGCCGCTTTGTGGACGCGCGCCACCGGCTGGAAATCCATCGCGGACGAAAGCCTGCAGGGCTGTGACATCTTCCACAGCAGCGTTTTTGACGTTAACGGTACTGGTTCCGCGGCCGTGGGGCTGGGGTGGAACGGTTGCGCTGAGGCATTTGCGTTCAAGTGGACGGCCCGGCGCGGCTTGCGACACCTCAACAAGGCGAGCAAGGGCGCCTCGCGCGCCAACGCGGTATCCGCGGACGGCAACCTGGTCGGGGGCTGGGAAGAGATTCCGGAAGCCCTCGGCAACCGCGTCGGATCGTTGTGGGCGGGCAATGAACAGATGTTGCTCATGGACCCGGATCCCGGCAATCCGTGGGGGTATGCCGGTGAAGTCATGGCCATCAATGGCCCGGGTAGCGTCGCAGTGGGTTATGGCGTCGGTCTCAATGCCAAAGACTCGTACAAGTGGACTCCGAAAAACGGCATGGTGAACATCGGTCGCTACGCCGGCCATGTCTGCTTCACCGAGTTCGACTGGGAAACGGGCGAGCCTCGAGAAATCTGTGAAGATCGCGAGACCGTCGCCACGTCGGTCTCCGACGATGGCAAGGTCATCACCGGTGCCTCGCGACTGCTGGAATTGGGCATCGATGACGCGGCAATCTATACGCGCAGTCTCGGCTGGATGTTGATGAGCGAATTCCTCGAGAGCCAGGGAGTGCTCGAGATGTCGCGCTGGCATGTGCTCGGAGCACGAGTCTCGGGTAACGGCAAAGTGCTCACCGGCACCGCCTTCCCGCTGGCGGCCGACTACTATCACGGTTACCGGCTGGCGCTCGACCAGGTCTTCATCTGCCACGAGAAGCGTCGCGGTGGCAAGACACTGCAGGTGGGTTTCCCGGAAGCGATGGATGCGCACCTGCGGCACGGTGACGCGATTGGTTTTTGTCCGGGGGACGCGCCGCTCTGAGCGTGCGCGTTACGCCGCAAGGCGCATAGGGGGACACTGGTGTACGGCGGCGCGATGAACTGTCGCGCCGCCGTGTGCTGGATACGCCAGAATGCGGGCATGAACTTCGAATGGTTCGGCTATGTCGCCGCGGTGCTCACCAGCGCCTCCTTCATTCCCCAGGCCGCGATGACGATCCGCACGCGTGACACGCGCGGCATCTCGCGCGGCATGTACACAATCTTCACCGTGGGCACCGCGCTCTGGCTCGCCTACGGCATCGCGCTCAACTCCTGGCCAATGATCCTCGCGAATGTCGTGACGCTGGGTCTTGCGGCGACGATTCTCGCGCTCAAGCTGCGCTACGGCTGAGTCTGCGCCGGGCGCCTCATTCGACGGCCGCGGCGATCCGGCGTATGTTGCGCGCCAGCAAGCGCGCCCCTTCAAACATAGCGAGTCACCTTGAACGCCACTGATGCCTCAATGGCCGCAACCGGCTCCGCCTCCGACAAACTTTCCAAATCCCTGCTCGCACGGCATCTCGTGATGATTTCCATCGGTGGGATCATCGGCGCGGGCGTGTTCGTGGGATCGAGCGCGGCCATCGCGACGATTGGTCCGGCGGTGGTGCTGAGTTACCTGTTCGCCGGAATCGTGGTGTACGCCGTGATTCGCATCCTCGCGCGCATGGCCATGGATCAGCCGGGGCTGGGTTCATTCACGGAGTACGTGCGCGCGGCACTCGGCAACTGGGCGGGATTCATCAGTGGCTGGCTCTACTGGTGGTTCTGGGTGGTGGTGGTGGCCATCGAGGCCATCGCGGGGGCGGTGACCGTTCAGGCCTGGTTGCCGATGTTCGACGTGTGGCAGATCGGTCTCGTGCTGATGGTGCTGCTGACCGCGGTGAACCTCGCATCGGCGCGCCACTACGGCGAATTCGAATTCTGGTTCGCGTCGATCAAGGTCGTCGCCATCGTCGTGTTCATTGTCGTTGCCGCATCCTGGCTGTTGGGTGTCGGCAATCCATCGAGCCCGGGCATTTCGAATCTCACCGCGCACCAGGGGTTCACGCCCTTCGGCTGGGCGGCGATTCTCGGCGGTGTCACCACGGTGATTTTCTCGATGGTCGGCGCGGAGATCGTCACGGTGGCGGCGGCCGAGTCTGCCGAATCGAACAAGACCATGTCACGCCTGGCGGCCACCGTGGTGCTGCGCATCCTGCTGTTCTACGTGTTTTCGATCGCGTTGATCCTGTGCATCGTGCCGTGGACCGCGTTCAAGTCCGGCGACTCGTCGTTTGCGCTGGCGCTGGATCGCGTCGGCATTCCGGGCGCCGCGACCATCATGAACGTCATCGTGTTGACCGCGGTCCTGTCCTGCCTCAATTCCGGCGTGTACGTCACGGCGCGCGTGTTGTTCGCCATGGCGGACAAGGGCGACGCGCCGCGCTGGCTGATCGCGGTGAACCGGCGCCAGGTGCCGGCGCGCGCCATCCTGCTGGGCAGCGCCTTTGGATTCGTGGTCATGCTCATGAGAGACGTCGCACCGGATCGGCTGTTCAACTTCCTGTTGAACTCCTGCGGCGCGCTCATGCTGTTCACCTACATCTTCGTGGTGTGGGCGCATTTCCGCTTTCCGTACAAGGATCAGGCGCTGCGCGGCGGTGCCGGCACGAAACTGGTGGCGGGTGGCGCCGGCCTCGCGATGTTCGCCGTGCTCGTCGCCATGTCATTCATGCCCAACAAGCAGCCGGAAATGGTGGCCAGCTTTGCCTGCCTGGTGGTGATCGTCGTCGCGCTGGTGATCAAGCGCGTGATGCAGAAATCCGCCTGACGCGCGTCGAGGAAATCCACCGCCGCGCTGAGCCTCACCACTTGAGGACGGGGATGGGGCGTAACGGATGTGCGCGGGCTTCGCGCAACGTGAGTTTCAACAGGCGCTTGTGGAACCCGGCGTTCGGCCATCGCGCGAAGATCTCGCGCAGCAACGGGCGCGGCAAGCCAAACGACAGCACACCGCGCGACACGTCGATCCAGTCGGCGCGCCGGAATGGCTCGATCATCTCCGCCCCCGTCCCACGATAGCGCCGCACCTTGTGGTGCTCGCAGATCATGCCGGCGACCTCCGCCTGCCACTCGCCATGTCCGGCGCATTGCAAGTGATCGCGGGCCAGGTCCGCAGAGGGTGCGAGGTAATCGAAGGTCCGCGCCGTCCAGATGCCGAGGTCGTGAAAGGCCGCGGCCAGCGCCACTTTTTCCAGCGCGGACTCGCCGGCGGGCTGCAGTGCCAGGCACAGATTGGCTACGCGGTACGCGTGGTTGCGATAGGCGACGAAATCGGTGCCGAGCGCCTGCGCGTGATTTTCCAGCACCGTGTCGAGCGTGGCGATGCGCTCGAGCAGCATCAGGCGGGCAGACGCTTCTCGATCCAGGCGCGGATGTCGGCCATGACGGGTTCCTTGCCGAGGTCGTTGAGCGGATCGTGGAAATAGCCCTCGTAGAGCTTGAGGGTCTTGTCGGCGGAGCTCGCGCGATCGTAGAACTCTTTGCTGCCCTCGGGCCGCGTCACGGTGTCCTTGGTGCCATGGATGATCAGCAATGGCAACTTGAACAGCGGAAAATCGCGCTCGAGGCGTTCGTCCGCGCGCACCATCTCGGCCACGGTCTTGGTCGGCTGCACTTCGTTCGCGAGCAGCGGGTCGTCGATGAGCGCCTGCGTCACCTTCGGATCGCGTGAAAATTCCTTCTTCGGAAGGTTGAGCACATGCGCATGCGGCGCGAGGTGTGAGAGTCCCTTGAGCACGGCGAGCGCGAAATCGGGCGCCGGCACGCGGTACGCGAAACTCTCGCAGATCAGGCCTGCGATGTCCGCCTGGTTGTCGAGCACATAGTTGCAGGCGATCACGCCGCCCGCGCTGTGGCCGAGGATGAAAACCGGCAAACCGGGTTCGCGCGAGCGTGCGGTCTTCACCATCAGGTCGAGGTCGCCCTGGTACTCGTAAAAATGTTCGACGTAGTAGCGTTCGCCGTCGGACCTGCCGCGGCCGCGATAATCGAGCGCGTAAACCGCAAGGCCACTGGCCAGCAATTGTTCGGCTGCCCACATGTAGTAGCCGCTATGCGAATTGAAGCCGTGCGACAACACGATGACCCCACGCGGCTTCGTTTCCGGCCGCCAGCAACGTGTGAAAATCTTGAGTCCGCCGGTGCCGGCGAGTGATTCTTCTCGATAGGTATTGGCCATGACATCCCCGGGAGTTTTCTACGAAGCTCCTTATATCCCGGCGTTGTGACGACTTCCATGCGCAGCGCGCACGAATTCGGTGCATCCATTGTTAGAAGCGGTAGCTGAGCTCGGCGAAGACCGCTGTCACCGGCGATTTCGGCAACCTCGAAGCCACGCCCGAGCCGGTCGCCGCCAATCGACCAGCACGTAAGCGCTGTGCTGACCCACGGGGACAACACGTCACTACCGCGCTGCGCACGCGCCATGTCGCGAAGAGTTCGTTTGTCGCCGACGCCGGTCCGCGCTCGGTGACGGCAATCGGAGCAGTAGCGCTGCGGCGGGCGCCTATTCCGTCGCCGCCACCAGTTTCGGCGCCCAGGCAAAGCCCAGCTGAAAGCCGATGTCCGGCGTGTTGTTCAGATTCTGAAGATTTTCCGTGATGCCGAAGGTCACCAGGCAGCAGTCGAAGCGGTGACGAATGCCGATGCTCGCCTGGAACTTGTCGTTGAGCAGCTCGTCGAGATCGGTCTGATCGTTCTTGTACACGCTACGACTCGCATAGGCCTGCAAGTTCAGATTGGTGTGTGCCGTCAGTTGCCGTTCCCATCCCAGGATGATGGTCGGCACGACCTGGTCGTCATGCGGCGCGGGGATGGTTTCGCCGGCGTAGTACACCGCGGCGAGATCCATGTGAAACGCGTTGCGCTCGCCCAGGCGCCGCACCGAGGTCTGCATTCCGTAGTCGGTGCGCCCGGTGGACAACAGCATGCGTTCGCCTTCGAGTGGCACCTTGGCGGCCACTTCCACCGAGATCTGCCAGCGGCCGGGTAGTTTGAAACCGGTGTAGCGCAGTCCGAACACCGGGTCGGTGAAGCCCTGGGTCTTCGGGGCATTGAGCAGCTCGACCTGCGCGCCCTTCAGATCGAGGATGAGATTGGTCCCGTTGCGCGCGATCGCCGGGCGGCCGAAGTCGCTGAAGCCGAAGCTGTCGTGGAACTGTTCGATGGTCGAGTCCATGAATCCGCCGTGATACGACACCGCGGTGGCGATGGCGTACAAGCTCCACTGGCTCGAAAGTTTGTAATGCAACGCCATGTCCAGCGTCGCGGATTCCACGTCGACCAGGTAGTTCTCGCCGGGCAGGTTGCGGATGGCCTCGAGCTCCGCCGGTCCGATGTCACGGCGCCCCTGCGTCTCGAGGTTCGTCAGATATTGTTCGACATTGCGGCTCAGCGCCCAGGTGTTCTGGTAGCCGAGCTCCATCTCGAAGGCGAAGCTGTGAGGCTCGATGCTTATGGCATGCCCCGGGCGCATGTCGAGGCGCAGGTAACCGAAGGGCGACAGATCCCGCTCGCGCAGCATCCCGTAGAAGCGACCGTCCTCACCGTGCGCCGGCTGGATGGTGGCAAACAAAGCGCAGCAACACGCCAGCGCGAATACCGGCACTTCTTTCATTCTGTGGTCCTTGCGTGCGCTTTTGGATGAGGGTCTACCAGCGGAGGGCAGTCGCTTCAATCAGCGGACCGGCAGTCACGCGTTCGTAGCGTAGAACCAACAGCTGGCACTTCGTCTGGGCGCGGATAGAAGGTTACTGGTCGCGCTAGCACCACACATGCCTTTCCTTTTGCTGCGCCGAGGCGTAGATATGCGGACACGTCGCTGTGGGCAGGGGGACGGCGATCCAACAACCAGGAAGGTGATCGCATGAAAAAGCCTAATGGAATTGTGACGGGACTGATCCCGTTGTTGTTGGCCTCGGGTGCACTGCAAGCACAACAGGCCACTCCAGATGAAAGTCTGCAGGAGGTGGTGGTTACCGGCTCTCGCATCATCCAGACGAGTGCCAACTCCCAGCAACCTCTGTCCATCATCGATCGCTCGGCCATTGAGCGCACCGGCATCGCCAGTATCGGCGACCTGTTGCAACAGGTGACCGCCAGCGGCAAGGCACTCAACGCCAAGTTCAACTCCTCCGGAAACTTCGGCTATCCCGCCGACGGCGGCGGCATTGGTGCGGGCTCCTCGCAGGTGGACCTGCGCAACCTCGGCTCCAAACGCGTCCTGGTGCTGGTCGACGGCATTCGCTGGGTCAACGAATCGTCCGCATCCGGTGTCTCCGGCGCCGCGGATCTCAACACCATTCCGATGAGCATCATTGACCGCGTTGAAGTGCTGGAAGACGGTGCGTCGGCCATCTACGGCTCGGACGCCATCGCCGGTGTGATCAACATCATCACGCGCAAGGAGGTCGAAGGCGTCGAGCTCAACGCGTATCGCGGCGAGTACGAGATGGGCGGACCGACCACCGACGCCAGCATCACGGTTGGCGGTAGCGGCGAGCGCTTCTCCGGCCTGTTCGTCGCCAGCTACTACGAGCAGGAGGAAATTGGTTCGGGGGAGTGGGACCAGTCCTCTTTCCCGCAGCCACTCGCGGGGCTCGCGGCCGGCAGTTCGGGAATTCCGCAGGGTCGCTACCTGTTCTGCGACCCGTCGCGACCGACGGGGAGCCAGGGCTCGTGCAGTAGCGCCGACACTTTCTACAACCTGGCGCTCAACGATGGCACGACGACGCCGGTGTGGAATCCCGCGGATCCGAGCGCGGGTACGTACCACGGCTTCACGGGCGCGGACCGGTTCAACTACGCACCCTTCAACCTGCTGCTGACGCCCTCGAAGCGCAAGGCGATGTTCGCGCGCATGAGATTCGAGCTCAGCGATAGCGTGAGCCTGTACGCCAAGGGTCTGTTCAACAATCGCTCGTCGGAAAATCAAGCGGCGCCTGAACCCATATTCGTGGGTCCGGCGGCGGGCACCGGCGGACTCGCGGACACGATCTCGATATCGGCGTTGAATCCGTTCAATCCGTTCGGAATCGATCTCGACGCGGCGAGTAATTTCGGCTTCGTAACCCGCCGCCCGATCGAAGTCGGGCCGCGCCAGTTCAAGCAGGATGTCGACACCTGGTACATCAACATGGGGCTCGAGGGCACCTTTGGCTCCGACGACCGTTTCCGCTGGGATCTCAACCTCGCGAGTTCGGAAAACAACGCCGACCAGGTGTTCACCAACGGCTACAACATCGGGCGCATCCAGCTGGCGCTCGGCGATCCCGCCGTGTGCGCGCAGATCCCGAATTGCACACCGCTCGACCTGTTCGGCGGCCAGGGCCGGCCGTTCACGCAGGCGATGATCGATTACATCCGCACCACGCAGATCGACTCGAGCAAGCAGACCCTGCAACTGATCAGCGCCAATGTCACCGGCGACCTGTTCGACATCGGCGACCGGGCCGCGGGCTTCGCGGTGGGTGCGGAACATCGCAAGTACGTCGGCGAGTTTCTGCCCGATCCGCTGCGCCAGACCGGTGAATCACAGGACTCTTTTGCATCGCCCGTGAATTCAAACTATGACGTGAACGAGGTCTACGCCGAGTTCAGCTTCCCGCTGTTCGAGTCACTGGATTTGAGTGCCGCGGTGCGCTGGTCCGACTACTCGACCTTCGGCAGCGAGACCACGGGCAAGGCGGGATTCCGCTGGCAGCCGATCGAGGCGATCGCGCTTCGCGGTACGTATTCAACGGGCTTTCGTGCGCCGAACCTCGGTGAATTGTTTGGCCTGACGCAGTTCGCGGCGACGCTGGTGGACCCCTGCGGTCCCACCGGCACGGTGGTAGTGAACGCGGCGGATGGTCTCGACACGACGCCGACGGAGACGGCCTGCCGCGCGCAGGGCGTGCCGAACGGCTTCCAGCAGGCCAACACGCAGATCACCACGTTCACCGGTGGCAACTCGGAGCTCTCACCCGAGACGTCGGACAGCTACACCGTCGGCGTCGTGCATGATGCCACCTGGGCGGAAGGGTTCGCCGATCGGCTGACCTTCGAGCTCACCTATTACAACTACCAGATCGACAGCGGCATCCAGGCGCGCGACATCCAGGCGCTGCTCAACGCCTGCCTCGCGGCCGGCGGCACCGATCCGACGTTGTGCTCACCGTTCACGCGCCAGGCGCTCGGCAACCTCAACCCGCCTAACAACTTCCTCGACAATCTCGGCACGCTCGAAACCGACGGCTTCGATTTCAAGATCGACTGGCGTAGCAACGAGCTGTCGTGGGGCCGGTTGAGCGCGGGCCTGCAGGCGACGTACGTGAACGACTACACCGCCACCGACACCGACGGCATCGTGGCGCAACGCGCCGTCGGCATCGAAGTGAGCGACAGCGCGATTCCGGAACTGCAGGCCAATCTGCAACTCGGCTGGGAGAAGGGCGCCTGGGGAGTGAGCTTCGTCACGCGTTATATCGACGCGGTGGACGAGTTCTGCGGCAATGCGCTGACTTCTGCGGTTCCGGGCTGCGATCAGGGTCAGATTTTCCACACGCTGGACTCGACCATCTACAACGATCTCCAGGTGGCCTGGACCCAGGCATTCGGCGAGGACAACTTCAAACTGGCGCTCACCGTCAACAACATCTTCGGTGAAGATCCACCGATCTGCTACAGCTGCTCTCTCAATGGGTATGACGCGGGAACTTACGATCTGCCCGGCGTGTTCTGGGCGGTCAGCGCGAAGTTCGGCTTTTAGTTAGAGGGGGATGGGGGAGAGGGGACGCGACCGACAGCCAGGTCCCCAAACAGAGGCGCCGCCCGGTAGCGGATCGGGCGGCGCCTTTCTTTTTCCAGGCGCTCACGCGCCACGCTGGAAACGTCGCTGAAGCGGCGTTGTCCATCAGAGCGATGAATACTTCTCCGGGCTGAAGCCGACCAGCAGCGTCTTGCCGCGCTCCAGCACCGGGCGCTTGATCATCGACGGCTGCTCGAGCATGAGCTTGATGGCTTTCGCTTCGTCGAGGTTTTGTTTCGTCTTGTCGGGCAACTTGCGGAAAGTCGTGCCGGCGCGGTTGAGCAGCGTCTCCCAGCCAATTACCTTGATCCACGCCGCGAGCCTCGCCGCGTCGATTCCCGAGACTTTGTAATCGTGGAACTCGTGCGCGACCCCGTGCGACTCGAGCCAGGTGCGCGCCTTTTTCATGGTGTCGCAGTTCTTGATGCCATAGATGATCGTTTTCATGACGATACATTTGCCCCAGAGCCACGAAGGTTTCAATATCCGCCGCCATGAATACTGCAGCCGATCAGCGCGGTTATCGCCTGACCTCCATCGACATGCTGCGTGGCCTGGTGATCATCATCATGGCACTGGATCACGTGCGTGACTTCTTCATGACGGGCTCGCAACAGGATCCCATGAGCGATCCGGACGTCGGCACGGCGCTGTACTTCACGCGCTGGATCACGCATTTCTGCGCGCCGGTGTTTGTCTTCCTGGCGGGCACCAGCGCCGGGCTGATGGTGGCGCGCAAGAGCCCGGCGGAGCTCGGCAAATTCCTGCTCACACGCGGCCTGTGGCTGGTGTTCATCGAATGGTTCGTGGTTTCAACGGCCATCAGTTTCGCGCCCTTCGGCAGCGCGCAATTCGGCGGCAAGATCTTCATGGTGCTGCAGGTGATCTGGGCCATCGGCATGAGCATGATCGCGTTGGCGGCCTGCCAGTTCCTGGGGCGAAAGGCCTGCTTGGTTCTCGGTGCCCTCATTGTGTTGGGACACAACACGCTCGATGGCGTATGGCCCACGCAACAAACCTTTGGCGACCCCGCCACGCCGTTGTGGATCGGTCTGCACGCTTTCTTCGGCAAGGTGATGGGGCCGTTCTTCGTCTTCAACGTCTACCCGCTGCTGCCGTGGATCGGCGTGATCCTGCTCGGATTCGGCGCGGCGGTGCTGTTCGAGAAACCGGCGGCCGAGCGGGAGCGTGCGTTGCTGCGTTGGGGCATCGCCATCTGCGCCGCGTTCGTGCTGCTGCGCCTGGTGGATGTGTACGGCGACCCTAACCATTGGCAAAGACAGGCCGGCGAGAGCGGGCGGACCGTGCTCGACTTTCTGAATACCACGAAGTATCCACCCAGCCTGTCGTTCCTGCTCATGACGCTCGGGCCGGCGGCGATCTTCTGCGCTTACGCGGAACGCTGGCGTGGCTGGCTCAAGGACGTCTTCGTCACGTACGGCCGCGTTCCCTTTGCGTTCTACATCGTGCACTGGTACCTGATTCATACGCTGTGCCTGGTGCTGGGCGCCGTGCAGGGCGTGCCGATCGGCGCGCTCATGGACGTGCCCGGCGGCTATCCGCCCGAGTACGGGCTGCCGCTGCCGGGCGTGTACCTGGTGTGGCTGCTGGTCGTGGTCTCGCTGTATCCGTGGGTGCGCTGGATGGCGGGCGTCAAGACGCGCAGCCGCGCCTGGTGGCTGAGCTACGTGTAAATGGGGACATTCCTATTTTAAGAAAATAGGAATGTCCCCATTTAGTCGCGGAGCATGGGCGAGCGACGCAGGAGCATGGTGAGGATTGCGCCCACGACGAGCACGCCGGAGAGCATCAACATGGGTCCCAGGAAGCCGCCGGTCTGGTCTCGCAACCATCCCACCGTGCTCGGACCGATGGCGCCGCCGAGCGCGCCCATGGAATTGATGAGCGCGATGGCACCCGCGGCGGCGCTGCCGACCAGGAATTTTCCCGGCAACGCCCAGAAAGGGCCGCGCGTGGAGTAGTCACCGACCGCGGCAACGCAGAGCGCCAGCATCGCCAGCGCGGGCACATGCATGTACCCCACGGCGATGAAGCCTGCTGCACCTAACAACGAGGGCACCGCCACGTGCAGAAATCGTTCGCCGGTGCGATCCGAGTTCCAGCCCACCAGCAGCATTCCCAGCGCAGCCGCGACATAGGGGACGGCCGAGAAAAATCCCACCTCGAACTCGCTGTATCCGGCCAATCCCTTGACGATGGTCGGGACCCAGAAAGTCAGGCCATAACTGCCGGTCTGGCAGCAAAACATCACGATCGCAAGCAGCCACACCGTCGGATGCGTGAGCGCGGCACGCAGGTTTACCCCATGGCGCGCATGCGCGTCCTGGTGCTCGGTCTCGATGTGCCGCGAGAGCCAGGAGCGCTCCCTGTCGGTCAACCAGTGGGCCTCAGCGGGTTTCTCGGTCAGGAAGCCCAGCACCACGAAGCCGAGAATTACCGCGGGCACACCCTCGACCAGGAACATCCACTGCCAGCCGTGCAGGCCCAGCACTTCGTCCATGTTCTGCATGAGCCAGCCGGACAGCGGCGCACCGAACACCAGCGAGAGCGGAATGCCGATCATGAACCACGACACCGCCTTGGCGCGGTGCGCGCGCGGAAACCACTGGCTCAGGTAGTAGATGATGCCGGGCAGAAATCCCGCTTCGGCCACACCCAGCAGGAAACGCATGACGTAGAAACTGTATACGCCCTGCACGAACATCATGCCGATGGAGATGATCCCCCAGGTGATCATGATCCGCGCGATCCACATACGTGCGCCGAATCGCACCAGCAACAGGTTGCTCGGCACCTCGCACAGCCCGTATCCAACGAAAAAGATTCCCGCGCCGATGCCGTAGATGGTTTCGCTGAAGCCCAGGTCGGAATTCATCTGCAGCTTCGCGAAGCCGACGTTCACCCGGTCCAGCCACGAGATGATGTACAGCAGCAGCAGGAAGGGGAGGAGTCGCCACGCGACGCGTTTCATGGTGGCGCGTTCGAGGTCGTCGTCGGGCGTGGCGGTGTCCTGCATCGGCCGAGAGTGTAGGCCAGAAAATAGCCGCTATGATTGCGAACATGAACGAACCCGGCGAATGGATAGACATCGGCGCGGCCGAGGACTTCAAGCGCACACCATTGCGTGAAGCGAAGCTCGGCGAGCGACTGGTGGCCATTTCGTACAAGGACGGCAAGTTCGGCGTGATCTCCAATGTCTGCAATCACGTGGGCGGGCCGCTGGGAAAAGGGTTGCTCGAGGGCGAAATGGTGGTTTGCCCGTGGCACCAGTACCGGTTCCATCGCTGCACCGGCGAGGGCGAGCCGGGTTACGAAGCCGACAAGGTGCCGAGCTACGGCGTCAGGGAAGAAAACGGTCGCGTGCTGGTCAGCGCGAAGCCGGTCAGCAAGCGCGGCCACCTGCCGCACGATCCGCATCCGTTGACGCGCTCAACCGAGACGCGTGCGCCGGGTCCATTGCGCGTCGGCGGTATCTCGACCACGGCGATGGATCCAAAGTACCCGCGCTTCTCGACCTCCGAGCACTTGTTAGGTGTGGCGCTGGAGCATGCGCGCGCGGCGCTTGGCGCCGAGGCGAAGATGATCCGGCTCAACGATCTCAAGTTTCGCAACTGCGAGGGTTATTACTCCAAGGCGGCCAAGGCCTGCACCTGGCCGTGCTCCATCACCTCGATGGACAAGACCGATCAGCTCGACCAGGTCTACGAGATGGCCGTGCACTGGGCCGACGTCCTCCTCATTGCCACGCCCATCCGCTGGGGCGCGGCCAGTGCGCAGTACTACAAGATGGTCGAGCGCATGAACTGCATCCAGAACCAGATCACGCTCAACAACAAGGTGCTGATCCGCAACAAGGTCGCGGCCTTCATCATCACCGGCGGGCAGGACGGCATCCAGTCCGTGGCCGGCCAGATGATGATGTTCTTCAGCGAGATCGGTTTCCTCGTGCCGCAATTCCCGTTCATCGCGCACTCGCTCGGCTGGGAGTTCGAGGAGATGGATCGCAACGTCGAGCTGGTGGAGCACAGCGAGCCGCTGCGCGCCGGCGCGCGCGAGCTCGTCAACCGTAGCGCCGAAATGGCGAAGTGCCTGCTGGAGCGCGAGATGACGCACGCCACTATCGAACGGGGCGGGCGCAAGGCGTCAAAGAAATAGAGTGCCTGGGATTCAGTTCGTCGTGTTGTTCGCGGACTGTTCCTCGTATTCCCAGGCGCCGCGCGCCAGGTCGAGTACTTCTTTTTGCCGCTGTGTGAAAGCCTCGAGCTGACCGGCGGTCAGCACCTGGGCCGCGCGCTCGCGCTGCCTGCGTTGGTATTCACTGGCTTCGGCGATGCGCTGTTCGGCGCCCTGCGCCGTGCTCGGAAATTGGATGGAGCCGTACTGGTTGCGCATGCCGTTCTCGCCGGCACCACGCTGTTCCCACTCTTTCGCGATGCGTCGGCGCTCGTCGCCGAGTACTTCGACGAGTTTCTCCGTCTGGGCGTCGCTCAGGCGCAGTGAGTCCGGCAGATCTCCGCGCCAGTCGGCTACGATTTCGCGTTCCCTCAAGTTATCGCGGTAGTTGTCGAACTGTTGCGCTTTCTCGGCGCCGAGGAAGTCGACGAGCTCACGCCGGTTGGCCTGATACACCGGTCTGCCGCTGGCCATCACGTCACAATTGGCAGCCAGGGCGCACTGGTACCGCGCTTCGAGGGCACGCATCTCATGTTCGACCAGCATGTTCATCAGGCGGTCGTACTCGTCCTCGGTCAGGTCCAGATTCCTGGCGAGGCGCGGCATGCTTCTTTCATTATTCTTGCGAATGTCGCGCATGGCTGGCCGCGCGCTTGTCCGGATCTTCGAGCGTCGCGCGCATATGAGGGATCGCCGCGACGACCGAGGCACGTATTCTCGCTTTTTGCTCCTCCTCTTCGGTGAGTCTGGCGGCTGGGCAGGGTTGCTGGAGCTGGAGTTTGTAGGCGCGGGTATTAGGTGCGGCATTTGTTGCGGGAGCCACTGCCACCGGCGCCGCAGCAGAGGATTGCGGAATCGAAGCGACCCTCGAGCGCTCGCTCTGCCACGCCTGCCAGAAGTACAGCGTGCTCGCAGCGAAGGTCATGGTGCTGATGGTGAGCGCGATGACTAACTTCCGCATGGGGCCTCATGTTGGCGCGGAATGGAGCCACTCGTCCATGACGCGATGTTTGATGCACCGCAGGTTGAACCGAAGGCGGTTGGACCTGTCAGTCGATGGCACATACTGAACGCAGGTCCCGACAGCCAGGGGTCACCACGCATGAAGACGAGAGCTCTATCCGCCTTGTTGGTCGGCGTCTGGATTGCGGGGGCGCTGCATGCGGAGTCTCCGCCACTCGTCGTCCACGAATGGGGCACGTTCACCTCCTTCCAGGATGCCGACGGCGGCACCATCGCGGGTATCAATGTCGACGACGAGCCGGTGCCGCGATTCGTGCATCGGCTGCGGGACTTTCAGACCTTCCGGACCACCTCGTTACCTGCGAGCTGGTCGCAGGGCGCGCCGCGTTGTTATCCGGGCGTCACGCTGCGTCTGGAAACCCCGGTGCTGTATTTCTATCCACCCGCCGGCTGGCAGCCGACGCCGTTCGATGTCCGGGCCACATTCGTCGGCGGCTGGCTCACCGAGTTTTATCCGTCCGCGACCACGGAAGGCATGAACGTGCAGAAAGTGGTCGATGGGGGTGCCCGCGGCTCGCTGCACTGGCGCCAGGTGCGTCTCGACTCGACCGCGGATTTGCTCCAGCCGAAGACCGACTCACCTGTCTGGGTTGCCCCTCGCAAAGTCCGTTCCACACTGGTCGTGAATGCCGCCACCGGGGAAGCTGAGAAATACCTTTTCTATCGCGGTGTCGGGAATCTCGATGCGCCCATCGTGGTGCGTGAAGAGGGCGGATCGCTGCACATTTCCCTGCGCGGCGAATCGCGACTCCTGCAGTTGCCACGGCTTTGGGTGGTCGAGGTTGCGCCGGATGGGCGGGTGCGGCACCAGACACTCGAGCCGGAGGGACGATCCGCAACGGCGCCGGGCTATCCAAAATCCTTTGGCAACCAGAAGAGCAGCCTCGAGCAACTGAAGCGCGAGCTCGCGGCGGCGCTGACGGGCGATGGACTGTATGCAGATGAAGCCGCGGCCATGCTTGCGACCTGGAGCCTGTCCTATTTCGAGAGCGAGGGGTTGCGCGTGTTTTTCCTGTTGCCGCAATCCTGGACGGACGCCCAACTACCGCTGAGCATTTCGACTCCCGCAAAAGTCACGCGCGTCATGGTGGGTCGGGTGGAGCTGGTCAGTGCGCACCAGCGTGAAGTTTTGCAAGAGCTCTCCGCCTTGCCGGACGAGGCTGTTCAAGGCGGGCCGCCGCTCTACGCAGATCCGAACGTATACCGGCTCATGCAAGCGGGTGAGTCGTCGCACGCCGAGTTGTATCGAGCGACCGGGCGCAAGGTTCCCGAGGCCCTTGAGTTGTTCGACTCGCTGGGACGTTTTCGCGACGCATTCCTGGCGCATGAATGGCGCACCGAGTCCGACGCCGCGCGCCGCGCTCGGCTCTATCGCATCATGAGACTGTTCAGTGCCTGCGAGATCGAGCTGGAACCACCGCAAATCACCGACGCAAAGCTGACCACCGCTCCGTGATCTTTCGGGACCACGGCGGTGGCCGGGCCCGGCAGGAATTCGAAGCCGGCGGGCACCTCATCCATTTCGAGCGAGTTCAGGACGCGTTCCGACCCAGGTCGTACGAATTCGATCAGTCCCGCCGCCGGATAGACCGTCAACGAAGTGCCAACCACCAGCACCTTGTTAGCCATGGCGACATGATCGCGAGCCTCATCCAGGTGCTGCGTCTCCTCGCCAAACCACACGATGTCGGGTCGTAATTGTGTGCCTTGCTCGCATTTCTGGCCGATCTCGATGGGCGCGGCGTCGATGCGGTAACGCTTGCGCGCAGGGCCGGTGCCACGCGCAAAGCCAAGCTCACCATGCACGTGCAGCACACGTGTGGAGCCCGCGCGTTCATGCAGGTTGTCGACATTCTGCGTGACCACGACCACGTCGAAATTCTGCTCGAGTGACGCGATCGCGCGATGCGCGGCGTTGGGCTGCGCGGCCCACGCTTTGGCGCGCCGCTCGTTGTAAAAGGCGAGCACCACCTCGGGATGTTTGCGCCAGCCTTCGGGACTGGCGAGCTCGATCCAGGAGTATTGTCGCCACAGCCCGGCGGCATCGCGAAACGTCGGCAGGCCGCTCTCGGCCGAAAGCCCGGAGCCTGACAGGATGACGATCTTTTCACGCATCGTGCGGCTGCGACTGCGCCGAGTCGGGGTCGAAATGGATCTGGCTGCGCTTGAACACCGTTTGCAACCTCTCGACAATTTCGGCGCGGCGCTCGCGTGCCCAGTCCGGCATGGTGGCCGCCCAGTCGCGCTCGGAGGGCACATGAATGTCGTATTCGCCGCGCCCCAGGTAGTCGAGCGGCAGCTCGAGGGAAACGACTACATTCTCGCGCAATTCTTCGTACACCCAATAGGTGCCGACGCGGCTGCCGACGTGAAATCCGCGGCTCAGCAGGTTGCGCTTGCGCAGCGTCGCGCCCCAGAACCAGCGGAAGGCAAAGAACGTGAGACCGCCGAGGATGGCACCGTCGAACAGCGATCCGCCGGCGAGCAGGACCAATGCGCCGGCCATTGCCAACGCGCACACGGCAATGCCGCTGGCGACGATGGCACGGAATGAGTTGTCGACGCGTTCACTCATGTGCGCTCAGCGTGCGAAAATCCACCAGCTGATCCAGAACGCCGCGATCAGCAATACCAGGCACGGCGCCAGTCGCCAGAAATAGGCCGCACCGCCGGCGCGCGCAAACCCGAGCTTGGAAATTGTGTTGGTGGTGATGATGAGGCCGACCGCAATTGCCGCGAGCTCGCGTGGCATCTGTCCTTGCGCGGCCAGCGACCCCACCGAAGCGGAGGTGGAATGCGCGTCGGCAAACCCGCCGAACACGACGCCCGCCAGCGCCCAGGTGGGTCCGAACGATCTTTGCAGCCAGGCGACCAGCAGCATGACCAGCACGAACGCCCCCGCGAATACCAACGCGGTTCGCAGGCGAAACGCGCGGCCCGGACGGTGGTGGCGGAGCTGGCCTTGTCCTTGGCCGCAAGCAGCATGAAGGCGCCGTACGCCACCATGGCGCCGCCCATGGCGAGCAGCACCCAGCGCAGCTGCCCCAGCAGCACCGCATCGCTGATCGCCAGCATCAGCCCGAGCTGGACACGGTGGCGACGTTCGACAGTGCCGCACCGGCGACCGCCGCCGGCAGCGCCTTGGGCTCCTGCTGCGCACGTTTGCCCATGGTGGCGACCACCGCGGTGCTCGACACGAAGCCGCCTAACAAGCCGGAGATGGGCAGTCCGGCGCGGGTGCCGACCAGCCGCTGCGCGACGTAGCCGGCGGCATCCACCAGCATGATCAGCACCGTGAGCTTCCAGACCAGGCGCGGATTGATGACCTTCCAGGGATCGATGGGCTCGTCCGGCAAGATGGGCAACACGAGGATTGCGGCCGCCGCGAGCAACACCGCGTCGCGCAGCTCCTGGTCGGAGAGCTCGGCGCGCGCAAAGGAATGCAGAGGAGCGCGCAGCACCAGCAGGACCACGACCAGTACGCCGGAAGCCGCCGCCAGGATCGGCTGCGAAGCCGCCAGTACGCCGATGATGAATGTCGCCGAGCAGCGCGATCTCGGTGGTGAGGCCGGGATCGACGGCATGTGACTTGTGATACGACAGAGCAGTAAGCGTGATGACGCCGAGCGCCGCGGCCGCGAGCAGCAGATTCGAGTCGCTGAGGGCCGCGAGCACGCCGAGCAGCGCGGTGATGGCGAAGGTGCGTATGCCGGCCGCGGCGGGATTCTTGTCCGCTTGCATGCGGCGCTCGCGCTCGACCCCGATCAGCAGCCCGGCGCCGAGCGCAACCAGGATGGCCGAAGCCTCCGGCGGCAGACCCCAATCATTCAGGTATTGCGACATAGCGGCGCATTATCACGCAGCAGCAAATTGTTTGCGCTTTCCAGCGGCAAGTGCGTAGGCTGCGCGGCGCTCTTGCAATAACTATTACAAATGTGGAGAACAACATGAAACTCAAAACAGGTCTGATTGGATTGACCGCGGCGATGCTGTTCGCCGGCATGGCAAATGCGACAACCATGCGTGTCGTAGTCGTGCAGGCATCGGATGTGCCCGCCTACGTGAAGGCGGTCCATGAAGGCCAGGCGTTGCTCAAGAAGAAGGGAAGTCCCGCGGAGTTGCACGTCTGTATTGCCCGCTATGCGGGCCCGGACGCCGGCAGCGTCGTGGTGTCGATCGAATACCCAAGCCTCGAAGCACTTGCAAAGGATAACGCCATGATGCGCAGCGATGCGGATCTGGTTGCCTGGCTGGGGAGCCTGGACAAGCTGCGCAAGATCGTGTCGGACAGCATCTACGAAGAACTGAAACCCTAGGTTCGCAGCGGGACGCGAGTACGGTTCTCCTTCGCCGAAGGCGGAGGAGAACCGGCCCGCGCGCGCTCAGGCAGCCTTCTCCAGCAGCAGCAGGCCGGAGCCCGTATTGGAGATCGGGACGTGATAGTTCTCTTCGAGTTTGCGCACCACCGGGCCAAGCGCGCCGCGCATGATGAGCCACTGGACCAGCTCGGGGCCCTGCGTGCCGGCGAATTCCACCAGGTCGCGGATCGAATAGCGCGCTAACAACTCCGGCTCGTGTACGATTTTCTCGAGACAATACAGGTCGAACGGCTTGTTGATGAACCCGGCGCGCCGGCCGTCGAGCTGGTGCGAAAGCCCGCCGGTTCCAAGCACCACGACACGTTCCTCCGCGGGCCAGGTTTCGATCGCGCGGCCCAGGACCTCGCCGAACTTCAGACAGCGGCGCGGTGTCGGCAACGGATGCTGGACTGTGTTCACGTGGATCGGAATGGTGCGTACCGGGCAAGGACGCTCGCCGGGCCACAGCAATTGCATGGGCACGACGAAGCCGTGATCGACCAGCATCTCCTGGCAGGTGGTCAGGTCGAAGTCGGCGGCGGCGAGTGCTTCGATCAGATGCCAGGAAAAGGCTGCATCGCCGGGAAAGGGTGCGAGCGTGGGCAGTCCCCAGCCTTCGTCCGCATTGCGATACTCGGCCGCCGCGCCGATGGCGAACGCCGGCATCTTGTCGAGGAAGAAATTCAGTCCGTGGTCGTTGTACACCACGATCGCAGTGGTGGGGCGTACGGATTCGAGCCAGGCGCGCACCGGACGGTAGGCCTCGAAAAACGGGCGCCAGTATGGGTCGTCACACTGATTCCTCGCCATTGCGAGGCCAATGGCGGGAATGTGCGAGGTGCCGATTCCGCCGACGATCCGTGCCATGGTCAGCCTCCCGCGGCGCGCAGCATGGCGCGAAATTCCTCGACGCTGCGGCCCGTTTGCTGCGCGCCAATGTCCTGTACGTTGAGGCCGAAGATGCCCGCGAGTTTCGCCAGGTAGTAGATGTTGCCGCCGACCGCGATCATGGCCAGCACGTCACGCCGTCGGACCGCATCGCGCTGCGCCTCGTCGAGTCCGAACAGCCGGCAATAGGCTTCCTCGTCGTGCAGGAAGGCCGCACGATTGACCGCCTCGTTGAACGAGAAGCACATCTTGTTGAGCGAGTAGCCGCGGCGCGCGGCACAACCATCGAATATCGGCGTGCCCCAGATCTGGCGGCTCGGGCTCGTTCGTGCGGCATTGTCCATGAGCCAAGCATGGCGCGCGCTGCCTCACCGCACATGCGTAGGGTTACTTACGCGTCTCAGGGTGACGCCGCCGGCGTCCGGGTTTCACGCCTTGGCGCGTTCGCCGAACGACAGCGAGCTCTGTCGCTGCGACTGGCTCTGGCTGGGCATGCGCTGCATGCCGGTCGCGTCGCGCGACGGGAAATAGGCTTCGGCGATCATGTTGTGCACGTTGTTGATGTGCAGCTGCAGCTTGTCGATGAGCTCGTGAAGTCCCGGCTGGTCCAGGGTGGCGAGCGGCGCGCGCTCGATGAAGCGCGCGGCGCGCGACAGCACCTCGAGCACCCCCTCGCTGCGCGGCAGCTCGTTGAGCGAACGCTCGAGCTGAATGACGCAGTACTGGCAGGAGCGCGGGAACTGGTCGTCGCGCAGCAGGAACTGGAGCACGTCGGTGCGCCGCACGCGGGTGCGCATGCGCAGACGGTACATCTGGTAGCCGGAGAGGCTCTTCAACACGCTCATCCACTGCACGCTCTCGAAGGGCCGCAGCTCGGGTGTTTCCGCGGGCAGCAGTTGGGCGGAACGCACGTCGACGATTCGACTCGTCATGTCGGCGCGTTCGAGGTTGCGGCCGAGCGCGCTGAACGTGTACGCGTCGTTGCGGTTCATGGTGCCGTCGAGCATGCCCGCGATGGTCTGCAGCGTGACCACGATGCGCTTCAGGAATTCGAAGCGCGTGCGTTTGTTGATGCCGGTGGACAGGTCGTGGGTGAATTCGGAGAAGAACTCGTTGAGCAGCTCCCAGGATTCGGTGGGCAGGATCTCGCGCAGCGTGCGCGCGTTTTCGCGCGCCGCCTGCAGCGAGGAGCAGATCGAACCCGGGTTGGCCTTGTCGGCGATGAGAAAGTGCACCACTTCGCGTTCTTCGCCGCGCGTGCCCTTGTCCTTGAACTGGGCATCGAACTCCGCACGATTTCCCGAAATGTCGACCAGCGGCAGCCAGCCGGGGGCGATGCCGCCGGGCAGGTCGAGCAGCAGGTTGGTGTTCACGCCGATGATGCGCGCGGTGTTCTCCGCGCGCTCCAGGTAGCGCGACAGCCAGTACATGCTTTCGACCGTGCGCGCGAGCATCTAACTCTCGGTGTCCACGATCCACGTGTCCTTGCTGCCGCCACCCTGCGAGGAGTTCACCACCAGGGAACCCTTGCGCAGCGCGACTCTCGTGAGCCCGCCGGTGGTCACGTTGGTCTCGCGACCGCTGAGGATGAAGGGCCGCAGGTCCACGTGCCGCGGCTCGAGCCGGTCGTTCACCAGCGTCGGCACGGTAGACAGGGTCACCACGGGCTGCGCGATGAAGCTGCGCGGATCGGCCTTGAGCGAGTCGGCGAACCTGGCGCGCTCGGTCTTGCTGGACATCGGGCCCATCAGCATGCCGTAGCCGCCGGAACCGTCCACCGGTTTGACCACGAGCTGCTCGAGATGCCCGATCACGTGATCGAGCTGTTTTGACTCGCCGCAGCGCCACGAAGGCACGTTGGGCAGGATGGCATCCTCGCCCAGGTAGTACTTGATCATGTCGGGCACGTACGTGTAGACCAGCTTGTCGTCGGCCACTCCCGCGCCGGGCGCGTTGGCCAGCGCCACGTTGCCCGCGGCCCAGGCGCGCATCAGGCCGGGCACGCCGAGCGCCGAATCCTTGCGAAACACTTCCGGGTCGAGGAAGTCGTCGTCGATGCGCCGATAGATCACATCCACACGCGTCCAGCCGCGCACCGTCTGCATGTAGACGCAGTCGTCACTATCTACCGCCAGGTCGCGCCCCTCGACCAGCTCGCAGCCCATCTGTCGCGCGAGGTAGGCGTGCTCGAAGTACGCCGAGTTGTAGATGCCAGGCGTAAGGACCACCACCTCGGGACGCGCCTGCTTGCGCGGACTGAGCGCGCTCAGCATGTCGTAGAGCTGCGAAGGGTAGTCATCGACCGGCAGGATGGCGGCGCTCTCGAACAGCTCGGGGAACACGCGCTTCACCACCTGGCGGTTCTCGAGCATGTAGGACACACCCGAAGGCACGCGCAGGTTGTCCTCGAGCACGTACACCGTGCCGTCCTTGTCGCGGATCAGGTCGGAGCCGCAGACGTGCGCCCAGGTGCCGAGCGGTGGTTTGATGCCCTTGACGTTGGCACGGTAGTTCTTCGATGTCGCGATGATCGAGGACGGCATCAGGCCGTCCTTGATGAATTTCTGCGCGTGGTAGCAGTCGTCTATGAAGAGGTTCAGCGCGGCCGCGCGCTGGATCAGGCCCGCCTCGATGCGTTGCCATTCCTTGCGCGAAATGGTGCGCGGGATGATATCCAGGGGCCAGGCGCGATCGATCGAGCCATCCTGCTCGTGGTAGACCGTGAAAGTGATGCCCATGGCCTTGATGGCCAGCTCCGCGGCCTGCTGACGCACCGCGATCTCGCCACCGTCCATTTCAGTGAGGTAACGCATGAGCGCGCGACCCGCGGCACGGGCACCGCCGCCGGGCCCCACGAGCTCATCGTGAAAGCCGGGAGAGGGGTATGACGTCCAGTCCGTTTTCATTGTTGGAGCGCAGTGCGCGAGCCCAAAATACCAGAGCCTAGGAACCGTGTTCAAAAAAGTGCACCCGGTTGCCGGGTACGCTTCGCCGTGGTGCTTTCGGGCCGCCGCTGGCGCAATTTGGTGCGAATGCGCATGTTAGAGCCCTGTGTAGAATGCGGGCGTGTCCATTCATGTCGCGCTCAATCACGTCACGCACTACCACTACGACCGGCCCGTTGCGCTCGGCCCACAAGTCGTCCGCCTGCGTCCGGCGCCCCACTGCCGCACCCGCATTCTCTCCTACTCGCTGAAAGCCGCGCCGGCGAAACATTTCGTCAACTGGCAGCAGGACCCGGAATCTAACTACCTCGCGCGGTTCGTGTTCCCGGAGAAGACCGAAGAGCTGCGCATCGAGGTGGACCTGGTCGCCGAGATGGCGGTGCTCAACCCTTTCGACTTCTTCCTCGAGCCGCATGCGGAAACTTTTCCGTTCGGTTACGAGGGCTCGGAGAAACGCGACCTCGCACCCTACCTCGTCATGTTCCGTGGCGAGCCGCTGTTCAAGAAATACCTCGGCACCATTCCGCGCGAGAGAAAACGCACCATCGACTTCCTGGTCGAGCTGAACCTCAGGCTGTCGCGCGACATCGGGTACCTGATCCGCATGGAGCCGGGCGTGCAGACGCCCGAGCTGACGTTGACCAGGGGTTCCGGTTCGTGTCGCGATTCCTCGTGGCTGCTGGTGCAGCTGCTGCGTCACATGGGACTCGCGGCGCGTTTCGTTTCGGGATATCTCATCCAGCTCACGCCCGACATGAAATCGCTCGACGGCCCGTCGGGGCCCGAGAGGGATTTCACCGACCTGCACGCATGGTGCGAGGTTTATCTTCCCGGCGCTGGATGGATCGGGCTCGATCCGACTTCCGGCCTGCTGGCCGGTGAAGGCCACATTCCACTCGCCTGCACGCCCGAGCCCATGGGTGCCGCCCCCATTACCGGCGCGGTCGAAAAGGCCGAGGTCGAATTTCAGCATCACATGAAGGTGGAGCGCATCTGGGAGGCGCCGCGCGTCACCAGGCCCTACACCGAGGCGCAGTGGGCGGAAATCGAGAAGTTAGGACACGCCATCGACGCGCAGCTGCTGGCCGGCGACGTGCGCCTGACCATGGGCGGCGAACCGACCTTCGTTTCCGTCGATGATCCGGACGGCGCCGAATGGAACACCACGGCGATGGGGCCGAACAAGCGGCGGCTCGCCATCGAGGTCTATAACCGGCTCAAGCAGAAGTACGCGCCGCTTGGGCTGTCGCACTTCGGCCAGGGAAAGTGGTATCCGGGTGAGCAACTGCCACGCTGGTCGCTGAACTGCTTCTGGCGTCGCGACGGCGAGCCGATCTGGCACAACCCGGAGCTGGTCGACGACGAAAAGCGTCATCGAGGCGTCACGGCGGAGATCGCGGGTCAGTTTCTCGCCGCAGTCGCGCAGCGGCTCGGGCTGGCACCGGAACACATTTTCGCGGCCTTCGAAGACGCCTTCTACTACCTGTGGCGCGAGAGGCAGCTGCCGTCCAACGTCGATGCGCACAAGTCCAATCTCAAGGACCCGATGGAGCGCGCGCGACTGGCGCAGGTGTTCGAACGCGGCCTGGACGCCGTGATCGGCCATGTATTGCCGGTGTCGCGCGATGCTTCCGAATCTCGTTGGCGCACCGGGCCATGGTTTCTGCGGCGTGAGCGCTGCTACCTGATTCCCGGTGATTCGCCGGTGGGTTACCGGCTGCCGCTCGACTCGCAGCCCTGGGTCAGGGAAAGCGATTACCCGTACGTGTCTGAGCCGGATCCGATGGCGCCGCCGCGTCCATTGCCGCGCGCCGCCGAAATCCGCCGGCAACTCGTGCGCGAAGTGGATCGACCAGCGACGCTGAAACGCCCGCGGCCGGCGGTGAACATCCGGGCAATGTCCCCATGGCCCGTCCGCGCGAAGGCATCGTTGCACCGACTTCGCCGCCGGGTTTTCTGCAGTCCTCGGCCGACATCACGCGTACCGCCATCTGCGCCGAGCCCCGCAACGGCACTCTTTATATATTCATGCCACCGACCAGCGAGCTCGAGCATTACCTCGAGCTGGTGGCGGCGATCGAGGCCACGGCCGAAGAATTCGACACGCCCGTGGTGCTGGAAGGTTACGAACCACCGAAGGATGCGCGCCTCAACAGTTTCCGTGTGACTCCTGACCCCGGGGTCATCGAGGTGAACATCCACCCGTCGCAGAGCTGGGACGAACTGGTCGACCGCACCGTGCACCTGTATGACGCCGCGCGCCAGTCCAGACTAACTACCGAGAAGTTCATGCTCGACGGCCGCCATACCGGTACCGGCGGCGGCAACCACTTCGTGCTCGGCGGCGCGACACCTTCCGACTCGCCGTTCCTGCGGCGTCCGGACCTGTTGCGCAGCCTGCTGGCGTACTGGCACAACCATCCATCGCTGTCCTACCTGTTTTCCGGTCTGTTCGTCGGGCCGACTTCGCAGGCGCCGCGTGTCGACGAGGCGCGCAACGATTCGCTGTACGAGCTCGAGCTGGCGTTCAGGCAACTGCCGCCCATGGGCCAGACCTCGCCGCCGTGGGTGGTCGATCGGCTGTTCCGCAACCTGCTGATCGATTCGACCGGCAATACCCACCGCGCCGAATTCTGCATCGACAAGATGTTCTCGCCGGATGGCAATACCGGACGCCTGGGACTGCTCGAGATGCGCGCCTTTGAAATGCCGCCGCACGAGCGCATGAGTCTCACGCAGCAACTGCTGCTGCGTTCGCTGATCGCCCGCTTCTGGCGCGAACCCTATGAACCGCCGCGGCTGGTGCGCTGGGGCACCGAGCTGCATGACCGTTTCATGCTGCCGTATTTCATCGAGCGCGATTTCTCCGACGTGGTTGCCGAGCAGAAGAGCGCCGGTTTCCCGCTCAAGAGCGAGTGGTTCGCGCCGCACCTGGAATTTCGCTTTCCAACGTACGGCGATTTTTCGGTCTTTGGGGCCGACGTGGAGCTGCGCCAGGCCCTCGAACCCTGGCATGTGATGGGCGAGGAGGGCGCCGCTGGCGGCGCGGTGCGATACGTCGATTCGTCGGTGGAACGACTGCAAGTCAAGGTGAGCGGGCTGGCGCCGGATCGGTACACGCTCACCTGCAATGGACGAAGCGTGCCGTTGCGGCCCACGGGCACGGTGGGCGAATTTGTCGCCGGCGTGCGTTACAAGGCCTGGCAGCCGGAATCCGCGCTGCATCCGCTGATTCCTTCGAACGCGCCGCTCACCTTCGATCTCGTCGACACGTGGATGAGCCGCTCGATGGGCGGCGCCCAGTACCACGTGGCGCATCCGGGCGGCCGCAGCTACGACACCTTCCCGGTGAATGCCTTCGAGTCGGAGAGCCGGCGACTGGCGCGATTTGTCAGAATGGGGCACACGCCGGATCGCATCACGCCAGCGGACGAGACCGCCAATCCCGAATTCCCGTTCACGCTGGACCTGCGTACAGTCTGACGGGTGATGGAAAGCAGTGAGATGCGCGCAGTTCTCGAACCCTCCGGCCTGCGACATTTCGATGAGCTGACCGATGCCCAAGGTGCGATGCGTGCGCACTGGCGGCCGCTCGTCGGGCGATTGCGCGCCAGCGATTCTCCGGACGCGGTACGCCGTTCGCTCGAGCTCACGCGTCGGCTGGTGGTCGAAAACGGCGTCACCTACAACGTGTACGCCGACCCGCAGGGTGCCGATCGCCCCTGGGCGCTCGATCCGCTGCCGTTCGTGCTGCCGGCGGCCGAGTGGCACAGCATCGAGGCCGGCGTCGTCCAGCGCGCACGGCTGCTGAATGCGCTGCTGGCGGATCTGTACGGTCCGCAGCGCCTGCTCGCGGAAGGGCTCGTGCCCGCCGAGCTGCCGTTCGGGCATCCTAACTACCTCTGGCCGTGCCACGATCTCCGGCCGGTTGACGGCACCTGGCTGCACATCTATGCCGCCGACCTGGCGCGCGCGCCCGACGGCCGCTGGTGGCTGCTCGCGGACCGCACCCAGGCGCCGTCCGGCGCCGGTTACGCGCTCGAAAACCGCGAGATCCTCGAGCAGGTGCATCCCGAGGCCATTGCCGACATGTCGGTGCGCAGGGTGCGCGGCTTCTTTGGCGGGCTGCGCGCCTCGCTGCTGAACGTCGCCGGCGACGAGGCGCCGCTGGCCGTGATCCTGACTCCCGGGCCGTACAACGAGACCTACTTCGAGCACGCCTTCCTCGCGCGCCAGCTCGGCATGCCGCTGGTCGAGGGCCACGACCTCACGGTGCGCGGCAACACGGTATTCCTCAAGACCCTCGGCGGGCTGCGCCGCGTGCATTCGATCCTGCGCCGCCTCGACGACGACTTTTGTGATCCGCTCGAGCTGCGCAGCGATTCGGCGCTCGGCGTTCCCGGGTTGTTAGGCGCATTGCGCGCGGGACGCGTCATGGTTGCCAATGCGCTCGGCACCGGCGTGCTGGAATCCGCCGCCTGGCTCGGCTTCCTGCCGCCGGCCGCGGAACGCCTGATCGGCGAGAAGCTGCTGCTGCCGGAAGTGGCCACCTGGTGGCTCGGCGAGAAACCCGCGCTCGACTACGTGCTGGCCAATCTCGATCGGCTGGTCATCAAGCCGGCCTACCCGAACCAGCGCTTCGAGCCGATGTTCGGTCGCGATTTCGCCGGCAAGGACCGCGAGGTGCTGATCCAGCGCCTGTGCAACCGGCCGTACGCGTATGTCGCCCAGGAGCATGTGCGGCTGTCACGTGCGCCGGTGTGGAAATCCGCGGCCTCGACCGAGCTCGCCTCACGCGCGCTGACCATACGCGTTTACGCGGTGGCGACGCCCGGCGGCGTGCGCGTGATGCCCGGTGGCCTGGCACGTGTCGCCAACGAGGCGGCGGCCGACGTCGTATCGACGCAGCGCGGCGGTGGCGCCAAGGATGTCTGGGTCCTTGGAGAGCCGCAGGCCGGGACCCCGCATGCGGAGCCGGGGAACGCACAGCCGACCAGGTGGTCCAGCCACGCGCGCCAGGACTACATCCCCTCGCGCCTGGTGGAGAACCTCTACTGGCTCGGTCGTTATGCCGTGCGCTGTGAAAACATCGCGCGGCTGCTGCTGCGCACGCTGGCGGCGCGCAGCGATGCGCGCGTGTTCCCGCACGCGCGGCAGATCTGTCTCGACCTCGGCGTGATCGGCGCCGACGGCAACGTATTCGAGGCGCTGCGCGCGCCGGATTCTGGCCTGCACGCCGACGTGAAGCGCCTGGCGTGGTGCGCGTCGCAGGTGCGCAACCGGCTGTCGGCGCGTTACTGGCGCGGCGTCGTCGGGCTGCAGCGGCAGATGCAGGAGGTCGCCGTTTCGCTTGGCAGCAGCCGTGAAGCCTGCGAGCAAATACTGTTGTCGCTGGCCGCGCTCACCGGTTTCTCCGAAGAGGACATGATGCATGACGAGGGCTGGCGCGTGATGCGTGTCGGCCGACGCATCGAACGCCTGCAGTTCGTCGCCGATATCCTGGTGCGCCAGCTGACGGGCCCGCATGCCACCCGCTCCGAGACGGTCGAATGGCTGCTCGAGGTGTGCGACAGCACGCCTATCTACCGCGCCCGGTACGCGGGCGTGCCGCGCCTGTCGCAGATGCTGAACCTGTTGCTCTACGACGGCGACCATCCCATGGCGCTGGCATTCCATCGCCGCTCGATCGATCGCGATCTGGACGACCTGGCACGCACGCTCGGCGGTGAGCGCGAGCGCGGCGTGGCCGACCTGCCGCTGCTGCCGGCCGGGGTGGCGGAAGAGCTCGATGCCCGCGGTGCTGCCGGCGATGCGGCCCGCGGCGCGCTCGCCGACAGTCTGCGCGAGCTGGGCGCCAGCGCGGGCGAGCTCTCCGACCGGCTGTCACGCCGCTACTTCGCGCTCATTGAATCCGACGCGCACGCGCTCGCCACGTGACACGCCCAATGAGCCGGAAGTATCACGTTCTGCATGAAACGCGTTACCGCTACGCCGTGGACGTGGTGCATTCACATCACCTGCTGCACCTGGTGCCGCGGCCCGCGGCGTTCCAGCAATGCCTGGAACACGAGATCATCATCGATCCGCCGCCGCAACGCCGCGTCGCGGAGGTCGATGTGTTCGGCAACCCGGTTCTGCGTATCGAACTCGCCCAGCCCCATCGCGAGCTGTCGGTCACATCGAAGATGCAGATCGAGGTGCATGCACGCCCCAGGCTGAGCGTCGAAACCACCGTCGCGTGGGAAAAAGTGCGCGACGAGTTCGCGTATCGGGGCGCGTGGCCGTCACGCGACCAGCTCGCCGCCGCGCGTTTTCGCCACGAGTCGCCGCACGTGCGCCTGAAGCAGAGTTTCACCGAATATTCGCGGGATTGTTTTCCCGCCGGCCGGCCAATCCTCGCCTGCGCGGAAGCGCTCGGCAGCAAGCTGCACGCGGAGATCACCTACGCGCCGGGCGAGACCAGCATCGGCACTCCCTCGACCGAGGTCCTCGAGACCCGGCGCGGTGTCTGCCAGGACTTTGCGCACATCATGATTGCCTGCCTGCGCTCGCGCGGTTTGCCGGCGCGATACGTCAGCGGTTACCTGCGCACCAATCCATCGGCACAGGGGGCGCCTGACGGGCCGACGCTGGTGGGTGATGGGGCGTCGCACGCGTGGGTGTCGGTGTGGAGTCCGCCATACGGCTGGATCGAATTCGATCCGACCAATGGCTGCTTCGCCGGCACCGACCACGTGGCCGTGGCCTGGGGTCGCGACTTCGGTGACGTGTCGCCGCTACGCGGCGTGATCCTCGGCGGCGCGGATCATGAGTTGACGGTAACGGTGCTGGTCGAGCCGGCAACCGCTTGACCCGCCAGGCGCCAGTTCTCAGCGCGCGACCAGCTGGAATGGCGCGCCGGCGCTGGCCAGTCCGAGCTCGAGGGCTTGTCCCGGCGCGTCCACGTTGGCGATGAACAGCTTCTGATCCGCTGAGCCTGCCGTCTGCGTCGCATACAACGCGACGTAGCCGCTGGCATCGAGCTGGTAACGGACTACGTCCTGGCCGGCCGTGGAAACGCTGTTCTGCGTGCCGAACGATCCACGGCTCACCGCCGCAAGGCTCGTCGCGGCCGACTCCTTGTCGAGAAAGAGAATGCGGGCACCGTCGGCGCTATAGGCGGGATCGGTGGCGTCGTTGCCGATCGTATTCACCGCACTGACTCGCACTGGTGCGGCCGGATTCGAAAACGTCAACTCATGGACGTCGCAGGGCAAGGTCGGGAACATGGCCGGCCATCCGCAGCCGACGACCAGCAGAGCTGCCTGGGAGTCCGCGCGCATCACCCGCTCGCGATCCGGGATCGTCTCCAGGAACTGCCAGGCGAAGTTGAAGTCGGGACCGATCGCCACGTCGGTCCGCGGCGTGTCGGTGCGGCCCAGCGACAGGACGCGCGAGCCGAACATCACCGTGTACAGGCCGTCCGGTGACACCAGCGGGATCCTGTACGACACGGCCGCGGGCGCCGGCGTGTGAACCAGGTTCACGAGCATCGGTGTCAACGGGTTACCCACGAGGATGGAATCGTGCGGGTCGGGCGGAAACGAAAACTCGAGCGTATGCATGACGAACAGCGACTCGTCGGGCATGGGCCTCACGAAGTCCATGCCGACGTCGCGGAAGCCATTGCTGTCCAGCTGTGCGATGAGCTGCGGCGTGCCGCTGGCGAGATTCGAGCGATAGGCCCGCGCGCCTCCATTCAATGGCGCGCGGCCGCCGTAGTAAACCACGGTGCCGGCGGCGTTGAGCCGTGGCGCAACCGCGAACTGCAACTCGGTGTCCGACGGGCTGACGCGCTGGGCAAGTGTGGCGGGCGCCTGCGCGTCGTAGCGATAGATGGCGGAACCGGCCGCGTTCGGGCTGTCGAGCTGGAATACGACATATCGGCCGTCGTCGGACAGCACCACGCGACTTGCGATGATTCCTTCGCTCAGTTCGCCCGTGACCGGATATCGCTGCTCGGGCTGAGCGAGATCGACGTGAAAGAGCTCATAACGGAAGCGCGAACCGCCCAGGTCGAACCGCTGCTGGTAGACCAGCGCGCGGCCATCGCGCGCCACATTCATGCCAATGATCTTCGACGCGCCATTGCCGTCGGCGCTCCGCGTCGTGAAGAAATCATGCATGAATACGCGGTCTTCGGTGGCCTGCGCCGTGGCCGGTGCACCGATGAATACCGCCTTCATCGGCGGCACGTTCACGAACGCCACGGCCGTTGCCTCATCGTTCAGTCCGCCGTCCGAGACGCGGTATTGGAAGCGCACCATGCCCTTGAAGTCCGCCGGCGCGGGGAACGACACACGCTGGTCGGCACCGACCGTCGCACCCGCCGGAAACGAGGCGCCGACGATGCTCACCGTGAGCGCGTCGTTGTCAGGGTCCGCGTCGTTGGCAAGGACATCGATTCCCGAGGCCGACGAAACCGTGAGCACGTCGTCGTTCGCGGTAGGGGGATCATTGACGGCAGCGAGATTGATCGAGATGGTCGCGGCCACCCTGTTGCGAGCCGAATCGGTTACGGCCACGACGAAAGTATCCGTGCCGACAAAAAACGCATTGGGCCGATAGGTGAACGAACCACCGGTCGTAAATTCGGTCAACACGCCGTTCGCGGGGCTGGAGGCGACGACATATGTCAACGAATCGCCGGCATCGGTTGCGGCGATCTGGCCGATGACCGTGGCGTTTTCATTACCGTTGAATGACTGCGGCGAAATCAGGGGCAGGGCATTGCGCGGCGGTTTGTCACCGTCCCCACCGCCGCACGCAGCCAGTAATACCGCTGCGAACAACGGAGTCGCATGAAAGCCCTTCATCTTCATTCTTTTCTCTCTGTCAGTTGCGAGGACGCCATGACACGAAATCGCCGTTCGTCATGGACCTTTCCCAGGCGCCCCGGCGACGATGGCGGCGCGCAATTTCTCGATGTCGACTTCACGCACGTAGCGCACGATGTTCTTCCACACCGCGTGGTAGCCGTATCCGCCGCCGGTGAGCTCGGCCAGCGCGTCGTCCACGGTCCAGTCCTGCTCGAGCACACGGTACATCGCACTCATGAGGCCGGTGCGATCGGCGCCATGCTGGCAGTGGATCAGGAACGGCCCGTCCTCGGCCCTTAGCAGGACGCGCATGACATCGACGACGTGGCGGTCGTCGATGTTCCAGGTGTAGATCCTGATGCGTTCGGTGCGCAGGTTCGTGCCGCGCGCTTCGTCATCGTCACTGTTGAAGGCACGCAGGTTGATGACGGTGCGGATGCCAAGCTTTTCGAGATTCCTGAAGCCCAGCGCGGTGGGCTGCTCGCTGCGATACAACGTGGGGGTCAACCGGTGCAGATTGGGCACGCCTTCGAGCGTGATGGGCACTGCCCAGTGCTCGGGTCGCGGCCGCGGCGCTTCCGTGGATGTCTGGGCGCCCGCATTCAGCGCCAGGAGCAGGACGGGAGCGGCCACTGTGAGGCGACGATTCATTCGCGTCGAGATTAGCCGAATCACATCCCGCGCCGCACAGGGGCTGGCGATTCTGTGCGCCGCTTCACCCATCGATTCGAGGCGCGTACGCCCGCCGGGCGGGCGCGCAAGCTTGTACACCAGCGTAGCGGCGTCGAGACAGCCTCAACGGCGGCACGGGATTTGAGTAGATAGTCGGCGTGGCGTTTTCCCGGCCCCGGGATGGGTGAAACCAGCAGCGTGGGTTTGCGCTTTGCGAGGCGTTCCGGACACCGAGAGCCCGCCGGGCCTGGTTAGCCCCTGTCCGCCACCCCGAAACACCCAGAACCAGGGTGTCATATGCCATGGCCCATGATCTTATTGTGCCGTGTGCCCCCAGCGGTAAGCTTTGCCCGCGACATGGCCGGGGCAACCCCTTGGCATCCATTCCCACCACCAGGGGGTTACATGCGTTATTACGCTCTCGCGGCGAGACTTGCAGGCTTGACGTTCTGCCTTGTTCTGAACGCCTGCATTACCGCCGGGGATTTTCCCAACGCCGAAGAAGACCGCGCCGCACTCGAGCAGATTCGCGCACGCATCCTGGAGGCGGAACTCAAGGGAGACGCCTCGGTATTCGAACAGGTCGCCGCTCCCGACGTGGTGGTTCAGCCACCGAACGCCAAGCCCATCAGCGGCAGGGACGCCAGTGTGGACCTGATGCGGCAGTTCTTCAGCCAGAATGAGCTGCACATCGAATACGCCAGCGTGCAGACCGAGGTGTTCGGCGACCTGGCTTTCGACCGTGGTTCGTACTCCCAGACCGTGACGCCAAAGAGCGGCGGCGCGCCTGTGGCGGGCAAGGGAAATTACTGGTGGTTCTACGCGCGCGAGCCCGACGGAAACTGGCAGCAGACCCGCGTGATCTGGACCAGCGAGTGAATCCAGCCAGCCGGGGCGTCAGAAATTCTCGGGGTGCCTGGCCATCCCGGCCGAGAACAACGCCTTGATCTTCGGCAGGTCGACGGCCGCGTCACCCGACGGGACGAAGGGCGGCATGATCATCACCTGGCGTTTCGAGTAATTCAGCGCCACTGGCACGATCGGCACGTCGGCCTCTTTCGCGATGTAGTAGAAGCCCAGCTTCCACTCGGCGACGTGTTTGCGCGTGCCTTCGGGTGTGATGGTGATGCACATCCGCTCCCGCCGGTGGTATTCGGCCACGCAGGTGCGCACCATGTTGCCGCCGCGCGAGCGGTCGATGGCCATGCCTCCGAAGCGGCGCGCCAGGATACCCAGTGGCCAGAAGAACACCGTGTGCTTGGCGAGCCAGGTGGTGTCGAGTTGCAGGGTCAGGTAGGCGGTGAAGCCGTGGAAGAAATCCCAGTTCGAGGTATGCGGCGCCACGATCATCATCACTTTGGGCAGGTCGGGCATGTTGCCGGCGATGCGCCAGCCGGAGAGGCGCATGAGCAGGATGCCCAGCGAACGGCGCCACCGTGCCGCGACCTGCGGTGCCCGCGGCGGGAGGATCGGGAAATCAGCTTGTGGCGGGTGGTTGTCCGGCGAGGTCGACATCGCGCCGTATTGTGCCTGAGATCATGGCAGCACCCGGGCGGGTCGAGAGCGGACACCGATTCCTCTTAGAGGGGGGATAGGGGAACCGGTGCCCGCGTCTCGCCTTTTTGTGCGTGAACTCGATAGGCAGCTCCTAACTTTTGACGGGAATCGACTTGAACGAGACGATTTCGCCGGTCGACGTCGCGCGGCACGAGGCCTTGGCCAGCAGCGCCTTGGTCGTGGCGCTGTGCGCCAGCACGGTGAACGAGTTCGGATCGATGTTGCTGGGCGCCGCGCGCGGAGCCTTGACGGTGTAGCTGCGCAGCGGCTCCGACCGCGACAGGGTCTCGACCAGGGCCTTGCTGCAGGCGGCAAGCGCCGGGGTCACCGTGGCCGTGCCGGCATTGCCCTGTGCCGTCATGCCCATCATCGCGGCCAGTACCAGATACGAGTTTCGACGAATCATGTTGCACTCCTAACAAAGTTGAAAACCACGATCGTCAAACTAGTCGCGCGGCCCTGCAGCGGCAAACGAGAAGATTCGTGCTACGCATCAGTTTTCCTCAGCCCTGCGGCAAGCTCCGTCAACCACGCGCACAAAGCGCGAATGTCGTCACGGTTTTCGTCGTCGGTGCGCACCAATAATGTGTAGTCCTCCTGTGTCACGAGCTCGTCATCGAACACGCGCGTCAGGCGGCCCGACGCGAACTTGCGTCGCGACAGCTCCGCGGGCAGCAGCGCGATGCCGATGCTCTTCTCCGCCGCGCGGGTCGCGGCCGACATCGAATCGATGCGCACGATCTGCGCGGGATTCAGCGCTTTCATGCCGACGTTGGCGGCCCAGCGATCCCAGTCGTCGCGCCGTGCTTCGTGCACCAGCAGCGTGTGTGAATTGAGATCCTCGTAGCGGTTCACCGGTTTTTCCGCGAGCAGCTCGGGTGAACACGCCGGCACCATGGTCTGCGCGAACAACGGATGCGCGATGAGGCCGTTCCACGGGCCGCTGCCGACCACCACCGAAATGTCTGCTTCGGCCGCGTGCGTCCGGCCGTGCGAGCTCTGCGTCTCGATGCGCAGGTCGATGCCGGCGTGCAGCTTCGAGAATTCCGAGAGGCGCGGCAGCAGCATCTCGCTCGCGAAATACGCCGGCACGTGCAGGCGCACGCTGGAGCGGCCGAAGCGCGCGCGCAACTGCTCGGTCACGGATTCCAGCCGCGTGAACAGATCGTCTATCTGCTCGAGATAGCGCGCACCGGCATCGGTGAGCGCCAGCGCCCGTGCAGTACGCGAAAACAGCGACAGGCCGAGCTGCGTTTCCAGCGTCTTGATCTGGTGGCTCACCGCCGATGGCGTGATGCAAAGCTCATCGGCCGCGACGGCGAAGCTCGAATGTTTTGCGGCAATCTGAAAGGTCTTGATGGCCTTCAGTGAAGGGGTACGCATTCCATTGGATCACCCATTAACTCAGCCACAAGCTGCGATGCCGGGAGTAAAGCAAGGCGCGTGCCATGGATGGAAATAGCGTAAGTGCATGTTCTTATTCGCGCTGCACCATTGACGCGCAGTCAGAATGTTCTGCGATGGCGCGCCAATCCCGGCGTTGCACCTGCGACGGGTGAAGCTTTTGTGACCGGCCTCAGAAATGGGGACATCCCTATTTTTGGTCGCAGCGGCCGGACGTCAATTCAAACGGTGGCCGATCACCCAATAGCCGCAATGAAAAATAGGGATGTCCCCATTTTCCGGAGTTAGTTAGTCCGGTTGCCGTTCAGCGTGCGTTCTGCGGACAGCAGCGTGTTGTGCAGCAACATGGCGCGCGTCATCGGGCCGACACCGCCGGGTACGGGCGAGATGAACGAGGCCTTCTTGCGCACGCCCTCGAAGTCCACGTCACCCACGATCCGGCCATCCGGCAGTCGGTTGATACCAACGTCGATGACCACGGCACCGGTACGCACCATCTGCGGGACGATGAGACCTGGCACGCCGGCCGCCACCACCAGGATGTCGGCCAGCAGCGTGTACTGTCCGAGGTCGCGAGTCTTCTTGTGACAGATGGATACCGTCGCGTCCTGCTGCATGAGCATCATGGCGGTGGGTTTGCCGACGATGTTGCTGGCGCCAACCACTACCACGTTGCGGCCGTCGAGCTCGATGTCCTCGTGCTCGAGCAGCTTCTGCACGGCATAGGGAGTGCAGGGCGGGAACACCTGGTGGCCGGTGACCAGGCCGCCGACGTTGTAGAGATGAAATCCGTCAACGTCCTTGTCCACCGAGATGCGCTCCAGCACCTTGCGGATTTCGACGTGTTTCGGCAGCGGCAGCTGGATGAGGATGCCGTGCACGTTGCCGTCGGCATTCAGCGCATCGATGCGCGCCAGCAGTTCGACTTCGGGGATCGTCGCCGGCAGCTCTATCAACTCGGAGCGGATGCCCACCTCGGCGCAATCGCGGATCTTGTTGCGCACGTACACCTGCGAAGCGGGATCCTCGCCCACGAGGATCACGGTGAGCCCCGGGCGCAGGCCGCGCTCGGCCACCATGGCCTTGATGCGCTCGCGGTATTCGATGCGCAGCCTGGCGGCGACCGCCTTGCCGTCAATGATCCGGGCAGTCAACTAGCTGGCTTTCTGCTGCGCGACGAACCTTGCGCCGGGGTGACCGATGGCAAGCGCCTGTTTCACCGAGTTCCGCTCCAGCATGCGGGCGTACCAGGCGATCACTTTCGGTGAATCCTTCTCGTTGACGATGTCGGCGTAGCGCTGCGGCATGTTGATCAGCATCGAGAAGCAGCTGACGTCCGCCAGCGTGAACTGATCGCCCATCATCCACGTACCCAGCATTCCGTTTTCGATGCGTTCGATCGAGGTCTTCACCTTGCGGCGCCAGTCGGCGAGCTGCTCGGGAGTCCATACCTGCCTGGCGGACTCGCGCCACTTGTCCTGTTGTTCCTTCAGCGGGATGCGCGCCACCTTGGCTTCGAACTCGGCTTCCGACAGGTGTGCCACCGCGTTCTTGATCATGGCGTGCCAGCCCAGGAAGGAGAGCGCCGGGCAGAAGTACTCATCGACGAACTTGGTCCAGATGCGCATCTGGTGACGGCCGTAGGCGTCGGACGGCTTGAGTGGCAGCCCCGGGAACGTGTCGTCGACGTATTCGTTGATGAGTGTCGACTCGTCGAGCACACGATCGTCGTGCACCAGCACCGGCACCTGGCCGCGCGGATTGATCTTCACGAACCACGGCTCGTGCTGTTCGAAATTGATCAGCGCCATGAGATGGCTCTTGAAATCCACCTGCTTCTCGAACAGCGGCAGCAGGGCCTTGAGTGAATTGGCGGCAGCGCCACCGTGGTAGAGCACGATCGACATGGGAACCTCCGTTGCCCGGATTTCAACCCCATCCCCGCGGGTCGACTCGACTCGCAGGGAAATGATGCCTTTCCGGCGCTCCACCCTCGTGCACGGATGCGAGATTGACGGCTGAGGAATGACTACCATTTCTCCGCCGCGGCTATACTCATTCGCGCCGCGTGTCCGAATAAACGGGAGCCAGCATGAGCGAGCCAACCGCAGCCGATGCACCCCCAGGTAGTGCACAAGGGTTCTCGCGGCGCGAGTTCATCAAGCGGGTCATTGCCTCGGGAGCCACCGTCTCGGCAGCCGCCTATTTGTACGGCGGATTGACGGGCTGCGGCCGCAAGGGCCGGGCGGCAGGCGGCGTAGAG
>CAWIVS010000004.1:0-306119 GCA_963839685.1 uncultured Pseudomonadota bacterium
CTCTTCGGACGCAGAGGCACGACTTTAGGCAGATGACAGCAAGGGCATGGCATGGCTGCAGATGGCCGCCGATGCGAGCCAGGCGGAAGCACAGACCTTGCTCGCCAATAACCTGTTGCGCAAGAACCGGGGCGATCCAGCGGGCAAGGCGAAGGATCTCGACAAAGCCGCCGCGAGTGGTCACCGCGATGGCAAGTTCCATCTGGCGGGGCTGCTTGCAACCGGTTCGGACGCCGCGCGACGTGATCCGCGGCGTCCACTCGAACTACTGGAGCAGTTGAAAGTCGAGCTGGATTTCGATCCGGCATTCTTTGAAGTGCGCACTGCGGCGCACGCCATGCTCGGAGATTTCGCCGAAGCGCGGAGGATCCAACGATGGCGATGCGGAAGGCGAAGAACTTCGATGGCGATTCTCAAGGATTTGCAGGCGCGCCAGGAGCTACCCGCCCTCGAAGACATGGACGGGCGATTTGTTCGCCTACTGAGGTCCGGCCCCTTTTTGCCAGCAAATGGGGCTGGACCCCATTAATTCGATAGGCGGTGCCGAGATGTTTGCCATAGCGAGCGAGCGCGCTGCCGAGAACGCCTGGTTGAGCAGCGATCCCTCACTTGCCGGTCCGCTGGATGATCTGATCGGCAGCTCCATCACCTATAGGATTGCGGTGGGGCCAGCTTCTTAAGAATCAGCTGGTCCGAAACCGAGCATCCCGACTTGCTGTAGGCCCGGGTAGGGAGCCTCTCGGTAGACGAGCTCCCTGTTGCGCATGTGACTCTCGAAGCGGCTCAGGATCGCCTCCTGATACAGGGCGCCGGATTTTTCGAGGGGCATGTCACTGCTCGCAATCTCGGCGGCCCGAAACGCGCTCTCGAACGCGTACTGGACGCCGTGGCCGCTCAACGGATCGTGCGTGGCGGCCGCATCGCCGATGGCCAGCCAATCCGGCCCATACATCCCGTCGAGCACGCGCGGGAAGGCCGCGTGCATGCGCACGTCCAGGAGTTCGGCGGCCACACGCTCGAGCCGTGCGCGCACGCCCGGAGCAGCATCGAGCCCCCATTGCCACCAGTGCTGCTCGTCGAGCCCCATGCGCCGCTTCGCCTCCGCGCGCGCATAGAACGTTGCAATGATTTCGCCGCGCGTTGGCGTAACACTCCACCAACCCTCCGGGCACGCATCGACGAACAGACAGCAATCATCCGGCACACCGGCACGCGCCGTGCTCAGTCGACCCACTGCCGCGACAAGGTCACCGAAGGATTGCCACGTGACGCCCTGCCGGCGCGCAAACACCGACGCCCGGCCGCTGGCGTCGACCACGCGCTCCGCGTGCAGCGATTCAAGACCGTCCGCGCGAAATGAAAGCTCCCATCCACCACTCACGCGCTCTGCATGCGTTAGCACCGCATCTGTGTGCGTCTCAACGCCGGCGCGCTGTGCGTGGGTGAACAAGGCGGCATCGAATCGATGCCGCGTCAGGTTCAGGCCGGGACCCGCGGCTTCGCCGACATAGCGTTTGAATACGGGCGCCGGAGTGCTCCAGCGAGTGAGGATTCCGGGGCTCGAGACGACGTTCTGGGCAAACAGCTTTGCCGTGCAACCCAGCGCCCTCAGGGCGCCGCACGCGTGCGGCGGCAGATGCTCGCCGGCCCGCGGTAGCTCGAAGGCAGTCTTCTCGATGAGGGCGACGCGCGCGCCCTGTTGCGCCATCAGGATCGCGAACGCAGAACCCGCCGGGCCGCCGCCGAGCACGCAGAAGTCGAACCGCCGTGTCATGGCGTGCTCGTCCGTGTCGTCGGGCCCGCCCGCGTCACGGGCGGTCGAACAGCGCTTCCCGCTCGAAGAAGATGTCGGTGTTGCGTTTGCGGCGGATGAACCCGAGCTTGGTCCAATAGACCCGCATCTTCGCTTCATCGCTTGCGTGCTGCCCGCGGCTCAGCCACGAATAGGCGAGGCCGTTCTGCTGGGTCACTATCTGCGGGCGCGAGGTCGGCCAGAACGTCTCATCGCAGGCGATGTAATCCGCAAACCAGGGCACGGCCAGGTCCTTCGTCAGCATACCCGGGCGATGGACCGTGGCACTGCCTTGCGGATGGAAGCGCACGTCCGGGAAGTACTTCGTGCCGCCGCGGTAGAGCGACCAGTTCTCGGGCTTGCCGGCTTCGCGACCCACTTCGATGCCCGGCAGGAAGGAGCCGCCGAGCATGCGGCCCATGCTCCCCATGTCGAGGAACGCCGGCGCGTACAGCGGGCGCCGCGTGAGCAGGCGGTCGATGTAGGCCTCGTGCGGATGGTTGTCCTCCCGGAAGAAGGATTCGAGCTCCGTCTTGTCGAAGATCACCTTGAAGAGGGGGGCCCAGCGCGGGTTGTGTCCCTTCTCGACTTTCCCGTTGGCCCATATCTCGAACTGCGCGAACTGGATGTGCGTCAGCGCATATTCCTTGAGCATCGGCATGTCGGCCGCACTCACGATCCAGTAGTAGTCGTTGAGCCGCGCGACATGTTCTTCCATGGGCGTGCCGAACGCAGCGGAGGCCGTGTTCTCGCCCTCGAGGGCAGGCGGCAGATGCGTGGCCGGAGCTTCAGGTGTTAGCGGCTCGCCATCGCACGATTTCCCGCGTTTGGACTTGAACAGGTCATGGAAGCGCGCGAGCGAACCGCCGGGATCGATGTTGACCGCGGTCGCAAAGCTGGGCGGCGGATCGATCGTATCGTGCTGATGACGGCGTCCGAATTCGCGCGGATAAGCGGTCTGCGTGATCGCCGGGTCCCGCTCCTTCCTGAAGGTTTCGCGCTCGTACACCGTTCCGGGCTTGCGCAGCCGCTCCTGAATCGAGGTGCGGATGCGTCCCCCGGGGCCCGGACCGGCGGCGAAGGTGTTCATGAGCGCGCGTGCATCGAGCTTCTTGTGGCCGAGCGCAGGCGCGAACACTTGCAGATCCACATCACTCCCCGACCAGCTCCGCGCCGTGGTGCCATCGACACCGCGTGTCACGGTGAGCTCGCAGAAGAACGTGCCGCTCGAGTTCGCGGCCATCGTTCTCGGGTTGGCGGTGCAAAGCATCCACTCGACATCCGTGCCCTTGATGAATGCGATCCGGAAGGGTCCATCGCGCAGCGTCTCGCCGGCAGGCGTGGGCACCGGCATCTTGAATGCCGCGGAGACATCTACCCGCAGCACCGTGTCCGTGATCGAGACCGTGCCGATGAGATCTTTCGGCAACACTTGAAAGGCGGCGCGCGTGGAAGCACGATAAGGAATGAGCTTGGCCCAGGACGCGCGCGTGGTCCCCTCCTGCGCACGAACGACGGACAACTTGCCGTCTTTTGCCACGTGGGTACAGCTCACGAACTCGTGGTTGCCGGGGTCGAGGGGAATGTCCGGATCGACCATCAGCAGTAGCAGGAACGGTTCGCCGAGCGCGCCCACCTTGAGCTGGCACGCCTCCTTGAGACCGACCACGATCGTCGTGGCGGCGCTCGTGCCTTCGAGATCTTCCTGGATCGTTCCCGTCGCGACCACGCCTTGCGAAAACCTGACGCCCTTGAAAGTGCCCGAGCGCGCCTGTCCGCTGGCGGACTGCACGTCCGTGAACAGGCACAGGATCGGATGGATGTGCGTGTGATAGTCGTAGAAGGCGTAGGGCAGCACCTTGTCGGCATCCGTCTCGATGTTGTGCTGTCCATCGACGGGCGTCGTGACCTGATGCGGCTTCGGATTCGCCGTGCGCCGCCACGCCTGGCTCAGCGCCAGATCCCATAGCGAAACGAAATGTCCCATGTCGGGCACGTAGTCCGGCACATTCACGACCACCCACGCCGGCAGCGCGGTCACCTTCCGGTCCGCGGGCAGGTCCACCGGATCCTTCTCTCCCTGACTGAGATATTGATAGCCGGCGAACTTCGTCGTGAATGCCGGCTTCAGCTCGACGGTCGCGAGCACCGGTCCATCTGCCGCAGGGTCTTGCCAGTCGTCCTCATACAGCGTTGGCGGAAATTCCGAGAAGGCGGTGCCCTTCACCGCACCTTCATTGCCGATGACGTGCAGCCGGCCATTCGGCTTGTTGCTGGTGTTCGTTTCGAGCTTGAGCCACCCAAGGGTGGGAAGCCCGGGGCTCGAAGTGCTCTGACAAATCGTCGGCGCAGTGGCGTCGCGCGTGCTCATCGCCTTCGATCCCGGCGTATTGGGATCGATCTCGAGACCACTGCCTACTGTCTTCACGCCCTTGAAGTTCGCAAGCTCGACGTGCCATTCGATGTCCGCGAGCGCCGTGGTCAACTCGAAGATCTGATACGGCTCGCGATCGCCCGGGGTATATAGATAGGCGTACACCCGAAACCGGGCCGCTTGCGGCATGAGATCCTCGTTCGTGTCGCGATAACAGTCGGTATCGGGCTTGACTGCAGGTAAGAGGCCCGACGCCGGATGTTTCAGCGGTTGGGGGCTGTGCCTGAGATTCGGATACTGCTCCTGCAGGAAGCGCGGCACTTCCGGCCCGAGAAAGTACCAGCTCTGGCTGGGCCCGATGCGCGCCATGCCGACGCTGGGATGAACTCGGAATTGAATCAGGTCCATGCCAAGTGCCCCGAGGTTGTGCGCGTTGAGGAACGACAAGGAGGGGTAGTTGGGTTTAGTATCACCGGCCCCCGCGGTTTGCAACAAGGATGCGGGGTTCGGCTGTAGGGAGGCACGAGTAGAGTGGCCGATCTCGTCGCGGCGACAGCAGTTGAATTGGCACGCGTGTTCTCGCCGCTCAATGCGGCGCTCACGAGTGACGAAGAATTCGTGCTGTTCCTGCGGCGGTACGGCATTTCCTTCAGCGCCGAGGTGCTCAACGGTCCGGTCACGGCGCTGCAGCCGCTGCGCGATGGAGTGCGTGCGATCGCCGGCACGGCCCGGAACGCCGCGGGCAACGGCTTCAAGCCTGAAGACATTCCGCCGCTGTTCGAATCGGCGCGTGCGCTGTTCGGCACGCTGAAGGGGCTCGGCGCGAATCTCTCGGGTCTCACGCCACTCGGCATGACGCCGCAGGCGCTCACCGAATCCGTCGCAGCGCTGCCGGAAGAATTGCTTGATCTGCTGCTCGCGGATTATCTGCAGGCACGCCTCCCCGCGTCGCTGTACCTGCTGAACCTGCTCGATGTCTATCGACCGGAAGTCATCGACGAGACCGTGCGCGGCACCGCCTATGTGCGCCACGTGTTCGACTGGTCGCGCATCGGCCTGCTGTTCGATGATCCGGAAGGCTGGGCCCGCGCGAGTTACGGCTGGGGTGTCGATCTCGACAGTGACAAGCTGCTGGAGCGCCTGGCACGGCTCATCGAGTTCATCGGCGGCGTCGTCCGCGTCGATGACATGTCGCTGGCGCTCGAAAGCCGGTTCCTGCCGGACTGGCCCAATCGAATGGTGCCGCCGAACATCGTGCGGGCGCCGTTCATCCGCAAGCGGGTCTTGAGCGCGAACCGATCGCTCGACGCCGCGGCTTCGGGCGAGGCGGGCGTCGCGTTGTTTCCCGTGTCCGGCAGGCCGCCGGGCGACCCTGCAGATCGCGGCATCGCCTTAGCCCCGTATCTCGAGGGTGCGGCAGGTGCGAGTGTAGATTTTGGCGACGGCGTCTCGGCGCGCGTGAATGGTGCGCTGGAAGCCGTTGGCGCGCTCGTGTTCGCGGTGCGCCCGAGCGGAGTCGAAGTGAGCACGGGCATCGATGCAATCGCATTCTCTGGCGCATTCACGCTCGAGTTCACGAAGCGGCCCGTCGCTCCGGAAGAGGTGATCACGCTCGTGGGCCGGCCCGGGGGCTCACGCATTGAAGTGAAGTCGGTCACCGCTGCGCTCGGCGGTGAGATCAGCAGCAGCGGTAGCCAGGACCTGTTCGTCTCCGCGGGGGTCCGAAGCGCTGCGCGCAGTCATCGATGTGTCCGGTGACGGCTTCCTCGGCATGTTGCTGTCCGCGCCCATCGAGATCGACGCCGGCAACGTGCTCGCGGGCTGGCGTGCGGGTCGCGGCGTCTACTTCGAGGGCGGCACCAAGCTCTCGGTGAGCGTGCCCATCAACAAGACGCTCGGGCCGGTGAAGCTGTACAAGATCGGCGTCACGGTCGACTTCACGAACGACACGGCCGTTACCGGTGTTGTTACGGCAGACGCGCGCATTGGTCCGCTGTATGCCTTCGTCGAGGGGCTCGGCCTCACGGTCACACTCGTTCAGAACGACGATGGTGCGCTGGGCAAGCACGATCTCGCATTCGGCCTGAAGCTCCCCACGGGCTATGCCATTGCGCTCGATGCGAGCGGCATCGAGGGCGGCGGGTTTCTTTCGATCCGCGACACGGAATATCGTGGCGCGCTCGCGCTGAAGTTCCAGACTTTCGGTTTCAGCGCCTACGCGATTCTCAACACGAGACTCCCGGGCGGGCAGCGCGGCTTCTCGTTCGTCGCCTCGATCTTCGGTGAGTTCAATGTGCCGCTGGGCTATGGATTCTTTCTCACCGGACTCGGCGGGATCATCGGCATCAATCGGACCACGAGCACGCAGGCGCTGCGCGATGCGCTGTATGCGGGCAATCTCGATACGATGCTGTTCCCGGCGGACCCTATCGCCAACGCCGAGACCATACTCGACACGCTCGGCGCGATCTTCCCCGCGCGCGACGGGCAATACCTGTTCGGCCCGATCGCGCGCATCAGCTTCAGCCAGCCGCCGCTGATCACCGGCAAGCTCGGCGTGGTGCTCGAGCTCGGACGCGAGACGCGAATTTTCATCCTCGGCTCGCTCAGCTCGGACCTGCCGACGCAGGACGCGCCGCTCGTCTCGCTCCGTCTCAGCTTCTTCGGCGAGATCGACATCGCCGCGCAGACTATCTCCTTCGATGCCACGCTGGCGCACTCGCGTGTGCTCACGTACGGCGTGTCAGGCGACATCGCCGTCCGCACCGGCTGGGCGCCGCGCATCGAGCACGTGATCTCGTTCGGTGGCCTGCATCCGCAGTACCCGCGGCCCGCAAATCTTCCGGACCTGCGACGGCTCGCCATCAACTTCGGCACGGACAACCCGCGCATCACGCTCACGGCCTATCAGGCGCTCACGCTGAACTCCCTGCAGTTCGGCGCGCGCGGCGAGTTGTACGCCAAGGGGCCGAAGATCATGTTCGTCGGGCGACTCGCCGCGGAAGGCACCGCCTATTTCGATGCGCTGATCTACTTCAATCCGTTCGCGTTCGATGCGGCGCTCGGCGGCAGCATCTCGCTGCTCGTCGATGGCGATGTGATCATGGGGCTCGGGTTCGATCTGCGCCTCAGCGGTCCGAACCGGTTCGTCATCGATGGCCGGGTGTGGGCCACGGTGTTTGGCGTCGATGTAGGCTTCGGCGTACACCATAGCTGGGGCACGGAATCGTCGCTCCCTGACGCCGTCGCAGACGCAGTGGACCTGCTCATCCGCGCGCTGGCCGACAATCCGGCACTCGAGACCATCGGTTCGCGCGCGTTTTCCGACGGCGTGCGCTTCGTGGAGCCGCCGCGCACCGAGCCGCGTCGTGCGCTGAGCCCCGCGGGTGGCGCCCGATACGTCCAGCGTGCCATGCCACTCGGGGTGGTCATTGAAAAGATTGGCGAAGCCACGCTCGTCGGGCCGCTCAACACGTTCGATCTGCAGGTGAGTGCGGGTGGGCACGTGGTGTCGCCGCGCGCGGCGCCTCTCGATTTTGTGCGCGGGCACTTCTGGTCGTTGAGCGAGGGCGAGCGGTTGCGACGGCCGCTTTCGAATCCCACAAGGCGGGCTTCGAGATTGCGCCGGACGAGGTCTTCGTCGACGCCGCCTCTGCCATCGAAGACAGTTACGACTACGAGATCGTGGTGATCGGCGACGACGATGCGGTGGCGCCACCGATCCGCCCCGCCGTGGTGGATGCCGTGCTGCTGGAGAGCTGGGTTTCCGCCGCACATCGCGAGCGGACGTCCCCGCTCGACAGGCTGGTCGCGCTCGGAAAGCGGCGCGAAGATGCGGTCGGGATCAATCCGTCCGTGTACGTCACCGTGCCGGCAGGGGGTGGCGCGGCCACTGGCGCGTTCGAAGCATTCAATGATGCACGGCTGGCCGCGTTCAGCGGCACCGGGCCAGTGGCGATGAATCCGGTCATCAATCGTTACATCGCGGCGAACTGAGGACACGGGATCATGGCGAGCAAGTTCACATTCCTGCCGGATGCGCGCTCGGCCCTCGTCGCCGCGGCGAGTGATCCCGCGGCCGGCGCCACCCGTCGCAACGCTTCTCTCAGTGTCGCCGTGACCGCCAATGGCGCGGCGGCGGGCACGCCCGTGGCGCTTTCCGCCGAGCTGCTGGACGCGGGCGACGTCATTGCCGTGGACCCGCGCATGATCGCGCGGGTCGATCCACGCCCGGCGGCAACGGCTTTCGAGCCGAACTACATGCCGCTCATCGAGTTCGTCGATGCGGATTTTCCGTGGCGGTATTCGCTGGACACCGGAACGCCCGGGCGTCGCAAGCCGTGGCTGGTGTTGGTGGCGCTCACTGCGGATGAGTTCACGTTCGTGGATTCGGGAACGGCGCCGCTGCCGCGCATTCGCGTGGCACAGCCTGCGCACTCGTTGCCGGATCTCGCGCAATCCTGGGCCTTTGCGCACGTGCACGTGTCTACAGATGGCACAGCCACGCCGCTCGATCAGTTCATGCGCGCGCATCCGGAGCGCCACTACGCGCGCCTCCTGTGTCCGCGGAAGCTTGCGCCCAATACGGGCTACACGCTGTTTCTAGTCTCCGTGTTCGAGGCCGGTCGGCTGCGGGGCTGCGGTGAGACCTCTGCGCCTGCGCCGTTCAACGCCCTGGCGTGGAGGCGAGCAGCGGGCCGGTGGATCTACCCGTGTACTTTCAGTCGCGCTTCGAGACGAGCGTGCTCGAGGATTTCGAGCTGCTCGTGCGGAAGCTGAAGCCGTATCACGTGTCGCCCGATGATCCCGTGGCGAGACCCGCTGTCGCATTTGCCGGCGAGCCGGGTTACTACGCCGACTATCACAGCGACACGGCGAGCTTCGAGATTCAGGACGCGCTCGTGAAGTCCGGTGCGACGGTGCAGCCGTTCAATACGGATCCCGCGCTCACGCCGCAGCTCACCGCGACCCTCGCTGCGACCATTGCCGGCGAATCCGTTCCTGCCAGCGAGGATGGACCGGAGGCAGACGATCCACTCGTAGCGATGCCCGCATACGGCTGGCGCTTTCGCCAGGAAACCGCGCCGAGTGAAGCCAAGGCGCAGGCGGGTGAGTGGTTCGATCGAGTGAGTCTCGATCTGAAATTCCGCCATGCCGCGGGATTGGGCGCCGAGACCGTCCGGCGCAATCAGGAACAATTCGCCGCCATCTGCTGGCAGCAGTATGCGGACATCGTTGGCGTCAACCAGCGCCTGTCGCAGCTCAAGACCGCGGCCGTACTGACGGCTCGCCTGTCGGTGCGGCACTTCGAGAAGCTTGCGCCGAATACGGCCATAGCCCTTGCGCAGCCGCTGCATGCCACTGCGGCCTTTGCGGCGGGCACTACGGTGGCCACGGTTCTGCGCAATGCTGGAATCCCGGCGTCGATGAACTCTCGATCGCTGCGGTTTGCGGCGGGCAAGCGGGCCCGCACTGTGACTACGGGTCCCGCGGCTCCTGCGAGCCCTGCGAGTCCGGCGGTTGCCCTGCGCATGCGCGCGGTGCCGATGCCGGACGTCGTCGCGCCAAGCGCCGGCACGGTGTTCCAGCCGCTGTCGCGCGCGTTGCCGGCGCCGGTGTTGGGGACGTTCACGCAGATTTTCGACATCGCGCTGCTCGAAGAGCCGAAGCCCGATCCGCCGCTCGCTGTCGGTGTGCACACCGTCGACAAGGGGGCGGTCGCCGGAGCGCTTGCCGCTGCACTAAAGGGCTTGCCGGCGCGCAAAGCGGCGTTCACTCTCTCGGGACTGTCGGCCGCTGAAACCAGCGCGCTCGAACCGGTGCAGCGCTCACCTGTAGTGCCAGTGCCGCTTGCCGATCGGCTCGCCGCGTTCGCCGCGAGCTCGCTGCTGCGAAATCACGACGCGTTGCCGCCGAACAGCGTCGCCATCGTCGAGGAGAATCGCGCGTTCGTCGAAGCGTTTCTCGTCGGTGCCAATCACGAGATGAACAACGAGCTGCGCTGGCGCGAATTTCCCACGGACATGCGCGGCACGATCTTCGCTCGCTTCTGGAATCACCGGCGCGCGCCGGATGATCCGCTGGGCGACGACATTCCCGCTATCCGCAACTGGGCCGGGAAGCTCGGCACGAACTTCGCCCCGCACGATGATGGTCAGGCGAACTTCGTGCTGCTGTTGCGCAGTGATTTCGTCCGCAAGCTGGGCGCGGTGGAGATCGTGCTTACGCGCCTGAAGGCGGGCGCCACGGTCTGGGCGCCGGAGAACGTCGACAACTTTCCGGCATCGTTCACCGGTCTCGTCGGCGCGGACACGGCGTACTACGGATTCGATATACCGCGCGAGACGGTGCTCGCCGCACCCGGGAAGTTCTTCTTCGCCATCTATGAACCGGCGGGCGCGTTCCGCTTCGGACTGGATATCGCAACGGCCGCCGTGCGCCGTGCTCGCTTCGGGTATCGCTCGGCGGCGCTGCCGTTCGCGTTGCGCGCGATGGGGCGCACGGTCGGCGAGAATCCAGTGCCCAGGCATCTGCAGGTGTTCGTGCCGCCGATTCTCACGGGTCCAACCAAGTGGAATGACCTGTCATGGAAAGACATGGTGCTGAACGAGGCGGGCTACGTGGACTTCGCGCAGACCAACCCGGGAGTGAGTGAACCGCCGGCCTTGTGGTCTGCGGCCCGCACGTCGGCTTCGGTGGCGCGCAGCTTCATGCAGAAACCCGTCGCCGCGGTCATCTCGGCAACGAGAGTGCTGCAATGACGGGGCCGCGCCGTCGTCCGCCGCGCCCGCCCGGAATGGTTCCGGTCTCGGGGTCATTGCGTCGACGTCCGGGCGAAGAGGGCCCGATCGGGCCCGCCGAGCCGGAGATAGAGCCACATCCGGGCCCGGTCATCGAGCCGCTGCCGGAAGAGCCCGGTCCACCGCCGGACCCGCAGCGGGCGCTGCGCGCAGCCGCTCCGCTACTGTTGTTGCCGCTTCGGTTGGAGTATCGCGTCGTCGATGTTTCCATACCGACGCGCGTCACCGCAGGTGTCGGTGCAATTCTCGGCGCCGAGGCGACGGTGCGGGCCGTTACCACACCACCGCCGCGACGGCGGCCGGCGCCGCGCACCCGTGCCGGTCGTGTCTCTCCGGCCGCCGCATCGAGGGCCACGCTCGCTGTCAGCGAGATCGCTCTGCGCACACGCAAGGAGATCTGGTTCCGCTGGTTTCCCGAAGACGATTTCGCCGAGCGGGGCATCGCGCCCGCGACTGATGAGGAAACCCAGGCACTCGCAGCCTTCGACGCCGCAGTAGCAGGCAAACCCTGGCAGAGCGCGACGGATTCAACTGTCGTGGGTGCGTGGCAGACGCTGGTACGCACCGTCGCGCCCGCGCGCGCGGTTCACCTCCTGCGGAATCGTGCGGCCGCGGGCGATCCGCAGTGGGAACAGCGTGTCGGGCAGATCGCGCTCTTGCCCTCGCGTGTCGCGATCTTCGCCATTGAATCGAACGGTACGGTAATTGCGCTCACCCAGGGCACCTCGATCGCGGACGTGCGCTACACACCCGATGCGCTGAAGGACGGCGGCTGGCTGACGAACTTCGAGGTGGCGCTCAGCAAAGGCATGGGCTGCCGGCTGACCGATGCACAACTCGTGACGACGGCGCTCGCCGCCGAGTGGATCGTTGCCGTCGGGCTGTCCGGCGACACCGCGCCGGATGCCGCAGCAGATGCGTTCGCCAGGCTGATGAGCGATGGCATTGCGAACGGCGCCTGCGAGTTCCTCGAACCGGACATCCCGACGAACAACAGCGGTGGCACCTCATCGGCGCTCACGCAGCCGCGCGCCGACATTCCTGCGTTTCTGGCACGTGCCGCGGAGGCAGAAGCGGGTCTGTTGACTCCGTCCCTGGAACAATCAGCAGATCTGCTCGGCGAAGCGCTGCAGCTTCCTGCCGCAGTCGTGCGCAATGCGCCCGGCGCGGCGGATGCGGCGCTCGAAGATGCGCGCGCCATGCTGTACGTGGTGGGCCCGGTGCTGTTCGATTCGGTCTCGCGAAATGTTCTCAACTGGCGCGGCCTCGCAGAGGATCGCATCCTCGACTTCTTTGCTGAATCCATCGCCACACGCGGCACCTTGCCGGCAACTCGCTTCGGCAAGAACCCGTACGGCATTCTGCCCGTGACCCGGATCACCGAAGTGGAACCGTTTGCGTTCGATACCGCCGACGAGCGGCGTATCGATGCACTCCTCAAGACGTTCCTGCTCACCACGCGGATCGGGCTGCTCGATCCTTCACGACCTGCGCCGCCCGTGATTGCGCCCGGAGATCCGGACGTTGCGGACAAGCTGGCCGAGATCCTGAAGCTCAATCCTGTTTCGCGTCGTCTCGATGTCGCCGACACGGGCGCGGCTTTGACCCGCGCGCTCGGGTGTGCGTATGTCGCGAGCGCGGGCTGGCAGCCTGTCGACTATCTCAAGGCACTACGCGAACAACCGTTGCGGCAACTCGCCGATCCGGACGACAGCGACGCGGCGGCGCCGCTGCTATATCGCCTTGCGCGCTTGTCGTTGGAAAAGAATATCGTGCTGCCCGTCCTGTCGAACACGATCGCGATCACCGGTCTGCTCACGTTGCGCACGATGAACGCGCCGGGTGCGGACCCTGCGGTCGACAGCCGCCGCAATGTGATCAGCGCAGTGAGCGCGATTTCGCTCGCAGGCGGAGCGGTGATCACCGGTACACGCGCTGACGTTGCGGAGAACGTGCGCCGCATGGCCGCGCGCATCGTGCAAGGTCTGACGCGGCTCTCCGCGATCGCGGCTCGCCCGGAGGGCTCTGCCCGACTCGAGATGCTGCTGATGGAGACGATCGATCTCTTTCAGCATCGCATCGACGCGTGGGCCACCGGTCTTGCCTATCGGCGCATCTTACGTCGCCGTCGCGCCGGCCGCACCGGGCTTGCCGGCGGCTTCTATGGAATGCTGGGGCGACTGCGCCCCGCGTCCGCGACCGCAGGTACGGATGGATACATTCAGGCGCCCAGCCCGAGTCAGGCCGCGACGGCGGCGCTGTTGCGCTCTGCTCACCTGCGGCACGCCGCGGGTCCGTTCGCTATCGACCTGTCGTCGGCGCGCGTACGACGCGCGGAGTACTACCTCGATCTGCTGCGCAAAGGGCTGACCCTGGGCGAAGCGCTGGGGCACGCGGGCGAGCGCTTCCTGCACCAGGCGCATCGCGATGACCTTATCTTCCCATTGCGCCAGCGGCTGCCCCTGCGCAACGTGAATGACGACGCCTCGCTGGAAATCCGGCTGTTCGATGGGCTCGCGTTTCTGGATGCGAACATCGCGAGCTTCCCGAGTGACATGCAGGTCCCATTGTCCAGCCTGAAAACGGCGCTCGCCGACGACCTCGACACGCTCGCGGATCTCGTGCTCGCCGAATCGGTGCATCAGCGCTCGCAAGGTCATACGGGCGCGGCGAGCGCATGGTTGCAGGTTCTGTCGGGAGCGCCGGTGCCCGGGCATCCTGCCATCGTCAGGACGGTGCGATCTGGCCACGCTTCGAGCCATCGCGTGACGTGGCTGCTCGATCCGGTTGCTGAGGGTAACTCTCCGCGCGCCATTGCTGAACCTGCGCTGGCGCGGCTTGCGACGAGCGCGTTCAAGGGTTTCCAGACCTGCAGGGTCGCGGTGGCGACCGTCGCGGCGGACGGCACGCCTGCCACCCCGGTGAATGCACGGCTCGCGGCAGATCTCGGCCTGGAGCCGATCGACCTGCTGATCGGCGGCGAGAGCGAGTTGCGCGTGCGCGCATTCAACTTTGCTCGGCGAAAGGGTGCCGGCGCGGGGTCGATGACATTGCGCACGGATGGGGGAAATCCCTCTGCGGCCAGTCTCATCGAGCGCGCAACGCGTTTGCGCGCCATCGTGCAACAGGCGCGTGTGATGGATCCATTGGACCTCAATGCCGCGGCCCGGCCGGACAGGCCATTGACCGATGCCATCACCGCACAGCTCATCGGTGAGGCAGGCGTGACGCTCGCCGCACGCGCCAACGTGCTCGGCACCCGAATTGCGGCGAACATCGTCACGGCGCGCACGGCACTCTCGCAGTTCCTGTTGAAGGCGCGGAACTATCGTAATGGTGTGGATGCGAACCTCCCGGAGTCGCAGCTCGCTCTGCGTTTCGCAGCCGTTGAAACGGCGCGCAAGCCCTTCGACGAGGCACTCGTCGCCGTCTCCCGTTACGGCGAGCCTGCAGCGCTGCGTGCTTTCACAACCGTCGACGTGGCGTTCGCGCCTGAGAACTTCGCCCCCGGCTTTACGAGTCTGCTCGATCGTGTGGCCGCGAAGGGCGTGCGGGTCAGCGCTGCCGCGCAGGCTGCCACGGCATCGCCTGCTGATGCCGCGGAGGCGCGCCGGGTCGTCGCCTCGTTGAAGGAAGCATTGCAGAGCGCGCTCGACGGTGAGGCGCTGCCGATTCTGCCGGTGATTCGCAAGCGAGCGGAAACGACCGCCGAGACTGATTTCAGTTCGGGCGGCAACGTCGCCAACGCGCTTGGCGAGTGGGCGGAACTGCGCGCACGCGTGCGAAACGCCTCGACGGTCGCTGCCACGGTGATCAACGTGCGCGCATTTGCAACGACCGACGCCGCCACGACGGTAGATGACCCGGAGGGCGATCCACGTCCGGAAACCGAGGCGCCGCGGTCCAGATACTTCGGCACCTTCCTCGCGGATCGCACGTTCGTTGCCGGAGCAGCCCGGTATGCGGGGCTCGTCGTCGATGAGTGGGCAGAGCAGCGGCCGAGCCGGTCCCAGACCACAGGTGTCGCCATCAACTACGACTCACCGCAGAGCGAAGCGCCAAATTGTCTCCTGCTGTGCGAGCCGCCCACCGGCGATGAGACGGCGTGGACCGAGCTGAGCGCCGCGCGCATGGTTGCCGAGACGATCTCGTGGATGAAGATTCGCGCGCTGCCGGCGCAGCGGCGGCTCGCGCCCGGCGGGCAACTGCCGCAGATCAATCAGGTGCCGTTCAAGCCCGGTGCCGGCGGTGGCACGCGCCGCGTACCCACGCGCCCGCTGATTCGGGTCGGCGGACCGGTGTTCGAAGGCACTTTCGCCGCCGCCGCGCTCGGACAGCCGGCCGGCCTTGCCGCAACGGGTGCGCAGGAAATCTCGCGCCTGAGCCGAACGGAGGAATAGGGCGATGCCTTCCCAGCAACTCTATGCGAGCAACATCAGCGTCAATGTCGGCGAGGCGCTCGAGGCGCGCATCAAGGACCCGCTGTGGTTCCTCGCGAGGCAATGGCAGACTGGTGAGTTCGAAGCGGAGAACGGGGGCAGTCTCGCCGCGGCGTTCATCACATCGCGCGAGTATCCGTTGAACAAGGTTACGCGGGGCGACAGTTCACAGCCGGTGTCGCTCGATGCGCCGCTGGATGCGCTGGTGGAGGCTGAAGCAGCGAGCGGGGACTCGCCCGCCTGGAACAGCGAATCCCTCGCGTACAGCTTCGGCGTGGAAACGGCGGCCCACAAGCTGAAGGCGACGGACTATTTCGGCAAGGGCCTCGACTGGTTTCATTTCGACGTTGCCGCGGTGAGTGCGCCCGCCTCGCCACCCGCGACGACAGAGCGGCGCATCGTGCCAACGGCGCTGCAGTTCCGCGGCATGCCGCACCCGAGATGGTGGCGCTTCGAGGACGGCGACGCGGACTTCGAACGACCGGACGACCCGGAGCCCAACATTCTCGCGACGCTGCTCCCGGAGTTCGTCGTCATCGACAGCAACAACTGGTATCTCGTGCCGCTCAAGCAGACGGCGGGCACGGTGCGCGAGATCGTCACGTTGCAGGTCGTCGATGGGTTCGGTGTTGTGACGGAAATCGGGCCGAGCGAGCGTAGTACCTGGCGCATGTTCTCGATGTCGGGAGAATCGGCTACTGCGAACAACGGCGCGTTGCTGTTTGTGCCGAACATCGCGCTGGATGTGCTCGACAATGACCAACTGGAAGAGATTGTCGTGCTGCGCGACGAGGACGCCAATCTTGTGTGGGCAGTTGAGCGCGAGTATCCAGGGCCCGATGGCGAAGCTGTTCTCAATGGAGATCGCGCCGACGGGCTGGCCGAACCGCAGAGGGCGGGGCGGATGTGCGCCCCCGCTTTCGCTTTCGCGCGGACGTGCCTCGTCACTGGATTCCGTATGTGCCGCGCAGAATCGATGCTGTTGGCGGTGACACGTATCTGCGCCGCGGGCGCACGGATGAAGCCGCGACACTTGAGAACCCGCAGCATCACACGCGAGTTGTCGGCGAGTCCTGGCGCCTGCGCGAGGAAGAAATCCCGAGATCGGGGCTGCGCGTGCGCCGGCTCAAACGCTTCGCGCGCGGCAGCGATGGCGCCGGCTTTCCGTGGACAGCGCGCAGCCGCGAAACCGCGCCACGACTTCCGCAGCCCGGACTTAGCTTCGATTTCCTCGAAGAGCGGAAGTAGAAGAGCGCCCTCGAAGCGGCAGCGCTGGCGACAGCCGCCCTGTTTTGTAACTCACTGAGTATCGGCTGTTGGAATAGTTAGCCCCGGCTCCCGGATAGTCCGTCGAATACTTCCCGGGGTTCGGTGGCTTGTGGTCTTCCTGCACTCAGCATTCCGCGCGACCCATGACTTCGGCAAATGTAGGGAGGAGGCAGTCCAGTTCCTCGGGCTTGGGGCAGTGCGGGAGCTATAGGAAAGAGGATGACTCGGAGGGCTGGTATCATGCGCCGCCTCTCGTGGCGGCTTGTGGGGCCGCCATAAGGTCTCCGGCGCCCCTCGATCGACTCGTCAGCGACTTGGTTCAATACCTAAGTTGTGCTGCTACGCGGCAGATGCGATGGCATGGGCCGGCGGTTCGACCCGCGATCAGTCTGACTTTTGAATTAAGTGTCGGAGAAATAAGAAAAACAAGGACTTTTGCCATCATTTCGCATCCGCCTCGGGCTGGCGCGCCAAGCTCGAGCGTCCGTGCCGCAACGTCAGTTGGCCGCTGCTGGCGGTGAAGCGACTGGCACTCACTGCATCCGGGCAGGTGCGTTACCCGCTGAAGACTGCGTACCGCGATGGCACCACGCACATTGTGGTGGAACAGCAGGACTTGATGGCGCGGCTGGCGGCGTTAGTGCACCGCCCCGCATGCACCTGACGCGTTACCACGGCGTATTCGCGCCACACAGCAGTCTGCGCGCTGCAATCACTCCGGCGCAGCGCGGCAAGGGCAGGAAGCAGGCCGGATAGGGCGACGAGCAACCCGCCGTTCCCCGCCATGCCGCTATGACTTGGGCGCAACGCCTGAAGCGGGTGTTCGGCATTGAGATTGACCGCTGCGCCCGATGGCAGGGAAAACTCAAGGTGCTGGCCAGCATCGAAGATCCGGCGGACATCGCCCGGATACTGACGAATCTGGATCGCACATCCACAGCAACGCAGCCGGAGCTGGCGCCGCAAGCAGCACGCGCACCACCGCCACCGCGGAACCTGCGTGGGGATTGCGGCAGCGGAGTGGTAAGCGTTGCGGCTGCTGATCGGCACTGCGGCATGGAGGGGAGAATCATGGGTGGCATGTGGTAGTCGAGCACGACGGCTTGGCTGATCAGCGGTACGAGGCTGCCCGCGGAGCAGATTCTTTGCGGCCCTGGCGGTCCTGGCGGGCTGCACGACATACAAGTTCTGGGCGGAATCCGATTCCAACCAGCAGGACGACACCATCGAGATTTCGTACGAATTCCGCAGGTTCGAAAATCCGCAGCTGGACGAACGCGCCGCCACCTCGCTGGTGCGCGACCGCTGCGCGGACTGGGGCTTCAAGAGTGGGGCGGCGCGTCAGGGTTAAGGGCGGGCCTGCGTCGATGGAACGCCGGACAACTGCAGCCGATGGCGCGTCACCCGCGAATATCGCTGCATGAGGTGAGTCCCTATTCGGGTTGAACTCACGTCGTATCCGGCGGACGCGCCTGGAACGTCGCGAGCAACTTGCCGACTTCGTCGAGCAGCCGCAGTGTCTGGCCGCTGATTTCCCAACGCGCCACGAGCGGAAAGATCGCGAGGAATTCATTCTCGATCACCATGCTGTCGCGCAGGCAGGCCATTCGCGTACACGTCATCTGGTCGGACTTGATCTGGCTGCCGTTCAGCGCGTGGCGAAGAATCCGAACGGGTACTGCGGGCTGGGCGGATGCGGCGTTTCGTATGTTCCGCCCGAGGTTGCTGCGAGGCAGTAAACCCGCGCCCCCGGGTGCTCCGGTTTCGTGCGTCGCCGGCAGCGCCCGGCGACGCAGCTGCAGCAAAATTCCGCATCTCGTTGAAGCGGATGCCGATGTGAACCGGCGCGTCACCCGCGCCTACCTAGTTCACCGGGATTTTGTCTATCTTCCTTGCGCGACTCGCAAGTTCCGCATCTTTCGCCAACTCAATCGTGCTAGGTTCGACGGCAAAGCTTTCAGCAACACGTCGGCCTGACAAGGATCGTTGCGATGACTGCACCCTCACTCCAGGCGGCTGGTGACGATCTGCTCGAGCGGCTGGCCTATCTCAGCGGCCACTTCGAGACCGCGTCGACAAAGGATCTGCATGCCGTCGATCACCTGCGGGAGCAGTTGGTCCGCGCGCTGGGCGACGACGATCTCGCCGCCGTTCGCGGTCATTTCCTTTCGATCGACGGCTCCGACCTGTTCTTCAGCGAAGCCATGGCGCCGTCGCAACGCGCGCGGCTCTCTCAACTGGTCGACCGCATCGGGCAGGCCCGCGACCGCGAGCCGGAGTTGCGCGTGTTCGCGCGAAATGTCCCGGTGCGCAGTTCGCTGTTTCCGGGCTCCGTGCCCGACTGGGCAGCGGGTGCGACCGTCTCGCAGACGCTCGGCCCGTTCACGGCGATCGATGGCCGCCGGTACTGGTTCGACTTCTTCCGCATTACGCGGCTCATGGCGTTGTACGTGGCAGGCTCGGCGGATCCGGCACTGTTGTTCAACGCACGGATTGGCGCGTTCGCGGCCGCAGCCGCGGGCGCGCGCGCTTCGTATGAGCTCGCGCCCGACAGCGTATGGATCAACGCGAGGTTGTTGGCCTCGAGCGCGCCGGCCGGACTGTTCGCGGGACTTAAGATCAGGGGAGGCGCGTTGACGCTGAGCGCCACGCCGCAAGTCGTCGGCGGCAAATGGACGCTGGCGGCGACGACGCGTGTATCGCTGACACTGGACCTCGATCCGACGACGTCCACGGACAGCGACGACGGCAGCCCGTACGGTATCGACGCGCGGCGCGCGTCGGTACAACTACCCGCCCGGTTCGCGTTCCAATTCACCGGCAGCTCCGGCGCCGTCGACGAAGTCGGTGGTGAAATCGGCCGGCGTGTGTATGGGCAAACTACTTCATTCCGGTGGAATCCGGATCTCGCGCCTGAATATGAGTCATTGCTCAATCGGCTGCTGATACCGCTGGATTGCCGCGAACGCCGCGTCGAGATCGCGGAGTGCCGTTCGATACTCGACACCCTGGCCGGATCGGCGGAAATCGAACGAAGCGCCTGGGCGCTTCCCCTGGCGCGGCTCGACATCACGCGACCCTCAACGGCCGCGGGGATCGGAGGCCTCGCCACGCGTTGCGGCAAAGGTCTCACCACGCAATGGCAGGGACTGCACGGCGGTGCCGTCCGGCTGGCGAATCCCTGGCTGCTGTGCGACCCCGGTCGAATCAACGTGAGCGAACTGCTCGCCGGAAGCGAGTTCTGCACGCAGGACTACGCGCTGTGGACCGACGATGCGAATCCGTACGGCGCGACAATTGACTTGAACTACGCCGCGTCGAACCCGTTCTTCTACAACAGTTTCGCCAATGGCAACGAAGCGTATCTCGCCTTTGCCGACGCCAGGTCGCAGCTCGACCGGCCCGTCGCCGTCACCGGGCAACCGCTGAACATCCGTTCGCGCAATACGGCGGTGCTGGTCGCGGCCAACAAGGCGATGCGACTCCTCTATCTATACGACGACAACATCCTTTTCGACAACCTCGACCCGACCAGGCCGCGTTCGACGCCGCCAGTGCCGATCGCAATCGCGCTGCGCAACGCGCTGTTCAAGGTCACGCCCGTTAACGGGTACCTGCTGTTCGGCGCGCTGGCCGAAGACATGCGACGCGTGGAGCGTGGGGTCGCATTCCTCACGCTCGGCGTGCTCGCGTACGTGCCGACACTGCCCGATCCCTACGCGGCGAACCTGGGTGTATTGCGCGCGCAGTTCGAACGCATCTCGAGGTACTCGAGCTTCACCAACTCGGTACAGAGTGTGTGGATGTGGCTGGTCGCCAGGACGAGCTGGCAACCCCTCACGCCGGATCGCGACAAGGTCGAGATGTCGTTTCATTTCGCGCCGCTCCAGAACCAGTTCGCTCTTCCAAAACCTCTCACCGACGTTGCCGCGACAAACGCCGCCGCAACCGCGGTGCGACCGGATCGTTACGACGGGCAGTGGAGCGAACGCTTCGGCCGATTGCTCGACGATGACTTCGCGTTGCTGGACGTCAGCAGCAACGCGAACCAGATGGGAGTGAGTTTCGCGTTTGGCGGCCGGAAGATGGACTTCTTGCGCACGCATGAAGCCGGCGGATCCAACGACGACGGGACCACGGCGATATTCCCGATCCAGTTGCGAGGTCTCGATGTCATCGCGCGCGCGCGTGACGTGCGCGCGTTCCTGCCGCCGGCGGTGTCGTGGGAGCCGGTCATCAACCTGACGAAACCGGAGGAGTTGAAGAAAGATCCGCCGCAACCGCTCAACTACTATCCCGACGACGGCGGCCCCGCGAAGATCTTCAACAACAGCGCGCGCCTCGTGCCGCTAGCGCCGATTCCCGTGTACGACATGCTCATCGATGCGTACGCGAAGGAAAAAGACACCGCCACGGCCGCATACTTTTCCTTGCCTTTCGGAATCCGCGGGCTCGCGGTCCTGTCGAAGAGCGATGCCAATCAGAAGAAAAAGCCCGCGATCACGAGCATCCGGCCCGTGTTCGACGACCTGGAAGGTGGTCTTCAATTCAAGCTCGTCGCGGGGTCCGCGCAAAATTTACTGCGGGACGACCTGTTTCAGGGTTACACGCTGCAGACCGCGAACGTCCTCGATTGGCTGGGCAACCCGACGGGCACGTCGACGCTGGGCGAAGACGTATCGGCCATCTTCAATGGCAATTTCTTCACGGACGCCGACGGCGTGCCGGTCAGGCGCATCGATCTCAGCGGCTACGGCGCCAGCGCGTTCACTGATTGGCACAACCGCGACGCGCAATTCGCCTCGACCAGCCAGGTGCGTTTCGACATCGTCACCGGACGCACTGCGCACGAAGTCATACAGGTCAAGAGCATTCTCTATCCGTGGTGCATCCACGTCGTTCGCACGATCACGCTGTACCGGGTAGGTAGCGGCTATGTCTATCGCGTCGACTCGGGTTGGAAGGCCGAAAGCGACGGCCGGTTCGATTTCAAGATCACGTACGCGGCCAGCAAGGCAACTCCCAACGTTAGCAAGACGGAGTCCCTCTACAACATTCATCCCGGTGCGTTGAAGGGACTGTACAACGTGCAAAACATCCGCAGCGCCGTGCAGGACGTCAAGCCGTTCGTCACGAGCATGGATGTAAACAACTTCTATGTTTTCGATCAGTCGATCAAGCGTGCCTTGAAATCAGGTACGGGAGAGCCGGCGGTCGCGGTGGACCTGCAGCCTGTCTACTTCGATGCGGATGTCGAGCTCGAGAACGTGGTCCAGGGAACCGTGCAGGGTCGCGTGCCGGCGAAGAAGATCCTGGGTTTCGTGCAGATCGCGCCGCGGGGCATCCCGCTGTCTCCCGCAGCGTTCCAAGCGTTGCTCGTCCGCCAGCTTGGCTCGATCGGCGGCCCGCTCGCCTGCACGATGGACATCGGCAAGACCGGCCAGAAGCTGCGCATTACTTTCATCGACGTCAACGCCTCGGTCGACTCCGACGGGGTGTCGCCTGTCTTCGCTGCCGCGGCGCGCGGACATGTCGTGCTGCCCAAGGAAGGGTCGTGGAGCATGGTGTCGCACGCGCGCGGAACCGGAGACGTGACGCCGCTGCCGGACCACGTATCGGTGCCGCTGATTCGCGCCGGCAAGCAGAACGATGACCTCTCGGTGCCCGACAGCGCGCTGCTGCGCATCGCGAATCCGCGCGACCTGCTGCGCGCGCCCAACGACGATACGGTCAACTTCGGCTTCCTGCAGAGCACCAACACCCAGAAGGTGCTGTTCCTGACGCCGGCGTTCGTGAAACAGGCGTCCGACACCGTTCCGGGCAAACTACTGTCGAAGACTCCGCCGCTATTCGTCGATGCCTACCGACTGGTCGGATCGAAGGCGATTTTCCCCAACATAGGCAATGCCGAAACCGCATTCGGCTCCGCGATCGCACTCTCGCAGAACTTCACGCAGAACGCCCTGCAAGACGGCGGGAAGAAGGTGCTCGAGCTGATGCACATCAACTCGCCGGAGGGCGTGGCGCGCCTGACGGAGGACGGGTACCGGCTGGCCAACGCCGTGCGGAAGTTCGATCTGCCCAGCGGCCCGTGGCATCTCATCGACGAGAGCTATCTCAAGATCTACGTCGAGTACGCGGTCACGACCCAGAACGGCGACATGAAGGCGACGCAGAACCGGATTGGCAGTCTCGATTTCGACGTCGACTCGTTCTCCTCGAACGTGGCCGATCGATGGAAGAGCCGCCTGAACAACATGGCCATGGTTGTCGACCTGGGTCCGTTCCCGCGACTGCTCACGATCAAGGGAAATTTCGACGCGCGCAAAGGCGCGGAGGCCAGTTACATCGGCGACCCGGCGGACCCCATCAACTTCCCGGCGCCGCAGCTGGAGTTGAGCGACGCGCTGGAAAAGGCCAAGGACATCCTGCAGATCCTCGCGTCACTGCAGGGAGGCGACTACGCGGACGTGGCCAAACGCGGCCTGAAAATCGCGATGAGCAACGGCGCGGATAGTTGGGAGTACAAGTTCGAAGCGTCGCAGGAAATCCCGGTCCTCAAGTTTCCTCCCGGATTTCTCGCGAACGACCCCAACGCACCCTTGAAGCTGCAAGCTTCGCTGAGATTCGGGGTCTACTTCAACGCTGCGCTGCGAACCGAGTCGTTAGGCGATCCAACGAAGCTCCTGCCCAGTGCGGGCGCGTTCCTCGCGTTCCATGGCCGGCTGTCGGTGATGTGTGTCTCGCTGAGCATCGCCACGGTCTACGCGGTGGGGCAGTGCGACCTGCGCATCGCGGGGGATACGAGAGACGGTCCGATCCTCGACATGAAGTTCGGTTTCGGCGCGCAGGTCGTCGTCGGCCTGCCCGTGGTCGGCAATGTCAGTGTCATGTACGTCGTGGGTGTTGCGATTCACACCGACGCCAACACGCTCGGCGTGTCCGCGTTCCTCATGTACGAGGGACATGCCGAATTGTTCGCGGGACTGATCAGCATAACGATCATGATCGAGGCCAAGGGCACCGTGAATCGGAGCGGGGACGAAACCGCGCTCGCGGCGCAGGTCACCTTCGGGCTCGACATCAGCCTCTTCCTGGTCATCGACATCAGCTTCAGCACGTCATGGGAGGAACAGCGGCAGATCGCCTGATCGCTGTATCAAACCACCATGGAACAAAACCAACGATTCGCGCTGCTCACATTCCCGCAGTTCTTCGACGGGAACGTGCTCAAACTCAACATCGTTTTCCTGCCGAGGAACCACAATCCGCTCACCGGGGCAATAGTCGACGCGGCGCCGATCGACGATGCGCCCGCATTCGCGGATGCGACCATGCGGTTCGTCGCGCGCATCGTCAGTGGCCAGGCGGGCATGCCGGGTTCGGTGGCTTCGTTGCCGCCGGTGCCGCTAACTACCGCCGTGCCCGGAAATGCGCGGGCGCTGTTCGAGGCGCTGGCCGAGCAGTTCGCGATCAGCAAGACGACAGCCAATGACAAGGTCAACGTGAATCAGGCCGGCAAGGGAGCGCCGGACGCGCGGGCATTCGCGCAATCCGTCAAGAAGTACCTGCCGGAGACCTATCGCAAGTCGTTCAACTTCGTGGCCCCGCGAACGGAGAACGCCGTCACGGACGATGCGTATCGCTGCGCCGTGCGCAACGCCGCCTACAACCCGGCATTCAAGCGGTCGCCTGACGAATTGAACTGGGGCCAGGTCTTCGCCGCGGCGATGCGCCAGCCGAAGCTCGCGACCGCGCTCGGCATGATATATCGGACCGAACTCACCATCGATGCGACCCACTTTCCCAAGGGAGGATGGCTGTACGTCGACCTCGCCGATGCGAGCACCTATCGGGAGCAACAGGACGCCGACGCCACGTTCATCAGGAGCTACGCCGCGCGCATCCCGCCGCTGGTCACCGGCAGCCCCAGGAATTTGTTTGGCGCCATCCAGTTCCCGGTGACCGGGCCGACGCCGCTGGCCAACTACGACGAGTTGCATCTCGAAGCGGCGGACTACGACGACGGATTCGCGAAGATCGTCCACGCCTTCCAGCCCGTCAGCAGCGATCTGCTGCAGGAGGAGGGGAACGGCGATCATCCCACGAAGGACGTCGGCATCCGGCTGGGTTGGGACGACGAGCAGATCCTGATCTGGTACATCCGCCAGCTCGCGGCGGATCCGATCGCCGGCAAGCGCATCGACGCACCGGTTGGCGCCATCGGTTACAAGATCGACGTTCGTGAACACCGCGAGCCCGCGGGCGCATGGACTTCACTGAACCAGGTGAGCAGCGGCGCGCTCACGATCAACAATCCCGTCACGGGTCAGTCAATCGCGGTGAGCGGCCCCGGCGACGGCGAGCTGCCGTACCAAGTGTATCCATCGCAGCTCGACGGCGACCTGAACAAGACCTTCTGGCTGCCGATGTATTTCGCGGCGTGGACGGGCAAGTCGATGGTGCTGCCCGATGCCGACGCCGCGGCGTTGTATCAACACGGTGATGCGAAAGCCCGCCCCGACATCGGCGTCACGGCCCCGCCGGCGAACCGGCTGAACACTATCTACTCGCCCGCGCCGATCCCCGCGGCCTTGCGCTACGGACATCTCTACGATTTTCGCGTTCGCCTTTTCGACATGAGTGGCGGCGGGCCGATGCTCGAACACTCGCCCGACGCACCCGCGCCTGCGCAAGTTGCCACGTGCCACTTCAAGCGCTACGTGGCGCCGGACACGGTGCGCATCGATGGTCTGCCCGCCAATACCAGCGAAGTCGAGTTCGGCGGCGCCGAGTTCGTCCTGCAGCGGCCGCTGCTGGGGTATCCGGCCGTCGCCTTCACCGGCAAATACGCCAACCCCATCGCGCGCCTGCAGCAGGCCTCCATCGACATGCGGGGCAAGGAGGCATTTGGCATACCCGATCCCGACGTCGACAGCGTGGAGATCATCGTCGAAGTGCAGACACTCGGGATGGACAATCTCGACAGCGTTTCGGGCCGCGAGTCCTACGTCCACTTGTACAAGACGACTCGCGCGTTCCCGGGCGCATCGCCGGTGTTCGATGACGAGCTGACGATCGCGCTCGAGTACCAGGACTGCAAGGTGCTGCGCTTCGGCGATCCTTCGGACCTGGGCGATCTCGGGGTCACGCAGACGGAAATAGATTCGCTGTCCGGGCTGCCGCTGCCCCGGGCGCGGACGATCCGCCTCACCATCCGGGCCGTCTGCGCGGCGCAGCCCGGCTACTACGGAAACGAGAAACCCGACACGCGGGTCAACACGCGGTATGGACGCACCACGCAGGTCGTCTTGCGCGCCGATGCGACGGACGAGCACGAGCTGCTGAACCCCGCGCCCGAAGTGCGCGGCATCTATCTACAACCGGATCCGCCATTCGTGTTCGATGGAAGCAGCGACACCTTGTTGCTGGGCAAGGAAACGGAGCGGATACCGGACATCGTGCAGCGACTCGCCGATCAGCTGGGCGTCGAGTCGCACGGACTCACGCTGCTGGGAAAACGCGGCGAGCGGGTGCAGTTCGGATGCTCGCAGCACATTCGCCATACGCTCGCGCCGGACAATTCCTCGATCACGTTCGCGAGCAACGGCGACCTGGTGCAGCACTGGCTGTGCTGCATCCAGATGAGCCTGCAACGGGACTGGACCTGGGATGGCCTGGAGGATCGCAGCTTCGTGCTCGAGCGCACGACGCACTTCCGGGAAGACGACGATGCGACCGAAGTCGACACCCGGGAAGTGGGTGACATCGAGATCCGGAAAACGGCGCCGCTGATCGCGCTGGACCGTCCCGATCGCAGCCACACCAAGCTCGTGTTCATCGATGCCGTCGAGCCAAACAATGGACGCCTGCGGCCGGCGCCGCACGCCGGTGAACCGCGACTGCCCGACCTGATCGAGGTGGACTACAAGATCAAGCCCGCCTACAAGCGCTTGCAAGGCGATCCGACCGACGGCGACTACGCGGCCTCGCTGACGCTGCCCATCACGACGCCGCCCGCGCAGATTCCGCGGATCGTTTCCGCCGGCATTGCGCTGTCTCAATACGTCTCGAGCGACAACTACGCGAAGACGGAACCACGGCGCCGCATGTTGTGGGTTGAGTTCGCCGAGCCCGTGCGCGATTCCAAGGACACGTATTTCGCGCGCGTGTTGTGCCGTGCCCCGGACCAGTTGATCAGCAATAACGCGCCCGAGTTGTTCGTGGCGCCGGAGGAACCCGCGCTGCTCATCGATCCCGAATACGTTCGCGTGATCAGTCGCAACCAGTCCGCGGACGAAGCCGGTCTCGACGCCATGCAGCCGATGACGAAGGCGACCGGACCCGATAAGGACTCCGATCGGTTCTATCTAATGCCGCTGCCCGCGGACCTGCACGCCGAATCGCCGGAGCTCTTCGGCTTTTTCACCTACGAGTTCCGCGTGGGGCACTACCGTTACAGCGACTACTCGCCCCATCACGCAAAGGGAGATCCCGTCTGGGCCACCGCGCAGGCGCGTTATGGCCGTGCGTTGCGGGTTCCCGGCATCCAGCATCCGGCTCCGACGCTGGCCTGCGTGGTCGATCGCGACGAGGACAAGCTCTACGTGACGGCGCCCTACGCGGCCGCTGTTCACAACGGCAGGGATGTGAGCGCGGATCCGCCGCGCTCGGCGATCTGGGCGCTGCTCTACGCGCAGGTGAAACAGGTCGACAACACCGAGTATCGAAACGTGCTGCTCGACGATCGGATGCTGTCCGCGAACCTGAGGGTGGAGCACGACCGGCGCGTGAACTGGGCGAAGCTCTACACGCACGAGCAGCGCAACACGCTCAAGGTCGCGATGCTTCGCAACTTCAATGGCGTGATGATCCATCCGGGCCTCGGCGAGCTGATGAAGCCGGCCGCTCTAACCAACATCAATCGTGACGCGACCAAGTCCGGCACCGCCATCTGGACCACTGACGAAATCACGAAACTGCTGGAGAACTACGGGTTGCCGCCGGAGTCGCCGCTCAGCGTGTTGTGCGTCGAGGTGTTGCCGCGGATCACCAACCTGCGCGATCACGTCAGCGCCTTGAACAAACCCAACGTTCAGCAAAACCTGCGTTCCGTGTTGAACGGTTCGGGTTTGACCCAGGCGATGGTGGATCGCAGCGTGGCCGCCGAACGGCCGGAGTCGCTCTCGCTGGATGAGCCGCGGCCGATGACCAGCGATCTCGGCCACCATCGGCTCCTGCGCACGTCGCCGCTCACCAAAGTCCCGTACATCTGTTAGCCATGCTCCAGTCAGCACTCTTCGCCGGGGACTCATTGCTTCAGGACATCGCCGACAACGTTGGCGGTGTGCGCATATCGCGGCACGAGAATGCGAATGCACCCTCTGTGCTCAAGGTGCAGCAGGCATTGCTCATCCGCGATCCTTCCTGTTTGCCAGTCTCGGGCGCCGACGGCTCGTTCGGCGGCGAGTCCGCCGCGGCGGTCCATCGCTTCAAGATTGAAGAGTTAGGCGTCGAGGAATCGCAGGTGATCGACGACGTCGGGCCATTGACCGTTCAGCGCCTCGACGAGATCGCAAGCGCGGCAGAGGTGGCCAGCGTCGCGGTGTTCAACCAGTTCGGTGATGCGCTGGCCAACGTGGACGTCGAGGTGGACGACGGCGGCACGCCCCGGCGCGCGACGACGGATGCGCTCGGCATCGCGAAGCTGGCGCTGATTTCGGGGGGCAAGCTGACGCTTCAGCCGGTGACATTGGCAATTGCGCTCGGGAATCTGCTGGACCGTCCCGTGATCGCGAGCGATCCGAGCGATCCCGGCGATGGTGCGATCATCGTTCCGCAGACTCGCACCGAGATGAACATCGCGCCGCGCAGCCACGTGAACATCTCGGTGGTCGCGCGCATCGACATTCGAGCGAACCTGAAGTCGGCGCTGGAAGGTGCGATACGCATCGTTGGATCTGGAATAAAGATCTTCAGCGAAGGCGAAAACATCCGCGTCGCATTGCAGGTCAACGATGGGTCGGTTGCGCAGGCGATGCTCGATTCACCGCCGCCGGGTCCTGGATCGAAGGCATGGTTCGCGCTGACGCCGAGCGACGTCATCGCCGCTCTCTACTCCGGAAGTGGCGATCCGGACAATCTGCAGAGAACCCTGGATGCCATTGGCAGCCCACCGGCCGCGGATCCCGATCCAGTCGCGGTTGCAGTGACGATCGCTGAAGCGAACGCGGGCCTCTCGGCTTTGCCCAGCGATCTCATCGTGGCCGAGACCATCCAGACCTCCACATCAGCCGAAGGAACGGAGTGATGAAACTATCGGTCAGCTGGCCGAACTCCGCGCACTTCCTGCTGCAGAACCCCACGGTGACGCTGGTCGTCGACGGTTCCGCGGTCGCGGGCACGATGCGTTCGGACGGGGCCGACTTCAAGGTGCCAATCGGGACGGTCAACCCATCGACGGCGACGCTGACCGTGAAGTTCGCTCCCAACGTCACGGGGAGCCCGGCGGAAACGCTTCGAGTCGTTCAGCACTTCGTCGTGTCGTCGCCTCTGCTGTTCGGAGGAGGTGGAGCGTTTCCCTTCAGCTTCACGGTCCGTCCGACGGGAGCATCGGCTGACGTCACGCTCCTGGGCCAGCACCCGCTGCTTTCGCAGATCAGTGCGCTTGGCCTCTGGCACGTCGCGATCAATACGAACACGGTCGACGCGACGACGGTTCAGCCGCTGCTATTGGATGTGCTGAACGTGCTTTCGCGGCCAACTCCACGCGCAAACGTGCGGGTTCTCGCACGCACCGACGGCAAGTTCCCGCTGCATTGGGTGACCGCGACACCGGCAAGTTCGACGGCGTCTGCCGACACGGATGTCCTCTGTTTCCTCACCGCGCCGCAGAAAAGCCCAACGGACTCCGATGACCCGGCAGCCCTGATCGCCGGTCCCCAGCTCATTTTCTACAAGGCGTTGCTCGGAATATTCCTGGGAGCGGGTCTGCACAACAATTCCGTCTCGGCCAGGGCGCGCGACCACTTCGCGCGGGCGAATGATCCCACCGACGCTGAATGGCTCAACATGCCGCATCCGAACGTGGTGCTTGCACGAGGCTGGGAAACCGCGCTGACAGCCAGCGGAAAACACGTGACGCTGGCGATGCCGATTCCCTCGGGTTCCTCTCACAACGCCGCCGCGACCGCCAAACTACCCGCGTTGCTGTCCGACGTTCACGCCGCGCTCGTTGCAGTTGGCGACATCGCCGCGCCAGACGGTTCAGTCATGAATCGGCGCCCACAGCTCGGAATTGCCGCACACAGCAATGGCGGCCCCGCGTTGTTTTCCGCCGTCGCGGCGTCGCCGTCGGCATTCGTGGAAATCTGGTTGTTCGATACACAAGACAGCGTGCCAAACGTGCCGATGCTGGCGCGCACTAAGGCAGCCAGAGTGTTGTTCGCCGGATTCGACGCCGGCCGCGTGGTGGCCGCGCATGCCGTTGCTTCGGGAATGCTTTCCATGAGCGGTCGCATCGACAGACTTCCAAAACCCGCGCCACCCAACAACGCCACGCCAGCTCAGCTGGCCGCCAGCAGCCCGTTCCTGAGGCATGCCCTGGAGGCCCAGGGCGTGGCGAATCCGGCGAGCACCTGGAACCCGGGCGTGGTGCCGCTGCCGAACGGTGAGAAATTTGTCGAACGCTTCGAAACCCTGCACCAGCAAATCGTGCAGGGCAAGGATGGCGACGGCCGCCACTATCTGACGAAGGCGCTCGCGAGCTCGATATTCCGCTAGAGGGCTTGCAGTCGCATCAGTTGGCCGTCATTCGCCGCCTGGCGCGATTCATCAGCAGCGCAACCACGACCCACGCCAGCGCCCAGCCGGTCATGCCGCCGATCGCGAGATGGAAGAGGTCCGTCTCGAACTAGCTGGCCGAGTGAATCGCCGCATTGGCGAACGCCCAAACCAGCGAGGTCGTGAGCAGCAACAGCGCCGCGCCGACACGCGCGAGATTGCTGACGGCGCCGTGCCGCTTCGCCGGAAGTGGCTGCAGGCGCCACGCCCGCACGCCGAGCACTGAGAGGCCTAGCAAGGTACTGAAGTGCTGCAGCAACTTGAACAATGGCATCGCGTATCCGCCGACTTCAAACACGGTGGTCCGCAAGAACGGGAGCGCGTCGGCAGCTATGCTCAAACGAGGAGTAAACGAGCATGTCGGCTGCATCCCGCGTCGACTCAAGATTTGGGATTGGCTGACTCACGACTGTTACTTAAGTGCAATCCGATGATTGCGCGTTCTGAGCGGCATCTGGTCGCTGTACGAGCGCGAGCTGGCAACCGTAGGTCGCGGATTTCGAGGGTTCGAATTCAACTTTGAAACGCAGGGGTTGCGGACGCCGGGCAGGAGCCGGAAGTGCGGGCATCGATCCACCTCGTGCTTTTCGCCGCCAGGACGTCGGTAGTTGCTGCGCCATTCGAGTAGCTCAATTGCGGGCGGTGGCGCTGATATCATCCGCAGTCGCTTTTCTGGCCGTCTCAGAGCCTTTTCAGGGGCCTTGGCTTTCGTGCCTGAGAGAGGTTGGGTTCTCCGAAGCCGCGTGAGGGCCGATCGTGGCCTGCGGTTCTGCGTGACTTGGCCCTTGTGTCCTTAAATGTGTCCTTTTTGGTAGGTAATGGTCAGTGATGGATGACTTAAGTATCGGAAATATAAGGAAAAGAATGACTTTTGCCATCATTTCGCATCCGCCTCGGGCTGGCGCGCCAAGCTCGAGCGTCCGTGCCGCAACGTCAGTCGGCCGCTGCTGGCGGTGGAGCGACTGGCACTGACTGCATCCGGGCAGGTGCGTTACCACCTGAAGACGGCGTACCGCGAGGGCACCACGCACATTGTGGTGGAGCCGCAGGACTTGATGGCGCGGCTGGCGGCGTTGGTGCCACCGCCCCGCATGCACCTGACGCGTTACCACGGCGTATTCGCGCCACACAGCAGTCTGTGCGTTGCAATCACTCCGGCGCAGCGCGGCAAGGGCAGGAAGCACGTCGGATAGGGCGACGAGCAACCCGCCGTTCCCCGCCATGCGGCTATGACTTGGGCGCAACGCCTGAAGCGGGTGTTCGGCATTGAGATTGACCGCTGCGCCCGATGCCGGGGAAAACTCAAGGTGCTGGCCAGCATCGAAGATCCGGCGGTCATCGCCCGGATACTGACGCATCTGGATCGCACATCCACAGCAACGCAGCCGGAGCTGGCGCCGCAAGCAGCACGCGCACCACCACCACCGCGGCAGTCGGCGCTGCTGTGAGACTAGATAGGACGTCGAAAATCATCTCGAGAGAAGAACCTGCGTGGGATTGCCGGCAGCGGGGTGGTAAGCGTTGCGGCTGCTGATCGGCACTGCGGCATGGAGGGGGAGAATCATGGGTGGCATGCGGTAGTCGAGCACGACGGATTGGCTGATCAGCGGTTCGGGGCTGCCCGCGCAGCGCGTCCGTTCCAGGCTCCCGCCCGCAAGGCAAGTCCGCAGCGGCAATCAGGGGCGTTTGAAAGTACTATCCGCCGAGGGCACATTCTCACAGGCCGATCGCGTTGTCGGTCTGCGTCGCACGCGTTACATCGGGTTGGCCAAGACGCATCTACAGCATGTTGTCACCGCGGCCGCGACGAATGTGCTGCGGCTGGTCGCATGGTTCGAGGAAGTCCCACGTGGGTTCACCCGTCGATCCGCTTTAGCGAGACTAGCATTGACACGTGTCTGAATTCGCCAACAGAATCCTGTCAAATCGTGTCCAGCACTGCTGTTCTTAAGGCTGCGAAAACTCGAATATCAACACCGGTCTGCCACTTGGTAGTGATCGCGGCACGAGTCGGGCGAGATTCTCCGGCCTTGCCCGCCTGTCGAGCAAGCCGTTGCGTACGAAGGCGACGAGCTGATTGAACTCAGCATCGGTTAGGGCGATCGGCGTCGTCAGCAGCGGATCAATGCACGCTAACACAGGTTCAATTGAGCCGGTCGGGCCGCTCAGATCGGCTGCGAGATTCTGGCTGGCTGGGGTGTAGCTCTGCGCGGACGAAAACACGTTCAGATGATGGCGCATCGCATCCTCCAGGTTCGTGAACGCGCCGTTGTGCATGAATGCTGGCTGTATGGCGACGTTGCGCAGCGGCGAGGTGCGAAACTTGTAGCGATCCGCTGGGTCACCCGTGACCTGTTCCTTGCCAAAGTCCTCGTTGGCGCCAGGCCCATCGAAAGCGTTGTTTGTCACCTGCGGCGCGATCTGCGGGACGCCGATGACGTGATCCTGGAAGTCGCTGAACATCTCGTTCGACTGGCCCGCAACCGCATGGCAGGCGGAACAGCGCGCCGTGCCGAAAAACAACAAGGCGCCTCGCTTCTCATCGTCGGTCAAGGCATTGCGCTGACCACGCGCGAAACGGTCGATCGGCGCATCGGCAAACGTTAGGGAGAACTCAAACTCCGCAATCGCCCGCGCGAACATGTCGTAGGTGATTGAGCCGCCGTCCTGCACTTCGGGGAAAGTCTTGCCGAAGAGCTTGCGGTACTCCTCGATGCCGTTCAATCGCTCGATCACCTCCGCCCGGATGGCATCGTTGTCGCCCACAAAGTCGAATCCCGCCACCTCGGTGCGCTCAGTCGGTGGGATGAACGCTTGCGCAGTGAGCAGGTGCGGTTGCGAGGACAATGACATCGCCTCCGGCGATGGAAACGAAAAGCCCGCGCTGTTATCGAATGGATTGCCCGACAATGCGACGAAGCGCGAGTTCAACATCAGCCTGGGAAAGAAGGCGTTGTTGATGACCATCGGCGCGCGACGCATGTTGCGCGGGCCAGTTCGATTGGGCCCAACAATGCCATTGTTCTGGATGCCGATGGCGATGGACTGCGTGTCGCCGAATCCATGCGTCGGCGAATGGCAGCCCGCGCAGGTATTGTCATTGTTCAGTCCGGTGATTGTGTCAAACCACAACAAGCGCCCCACATCGGCCAGCTTCTGGTCGAGGCGACGGCCAAGCCTGGCTTCGAGTGTGGACTCGATCCGGCCGGTGAAGCCTGCCCCGAGGAGCACGGCCTCCAACTGTTGATCCAATGAGTCGTTACCCGGGAAGGTGTCGCGATGTTGGGCCGAGGCGGTGGACGTCAGCAGAAGCAGGGTGCCGACAGCTAAGACGACCAACCGGACCTTCGCGACCATGCATCGGCTAGACATGAATAGCCCTCCTGTCTTCGAGCAGGCAAGCGAAGCCGATTCTTAGAACCTGCCAGACGACTGCGATGGAATCGCTCTCACAACGATCGCTCTCGCAACGGTCGCCTGGCAGGCAGATCGGCGTGTCTCTAGACTCTAGTCCCTAGACTCTAGATGGGATCGCAGAGCAATGGTTCACCCCGGGTGTTCCGCTCCACGAGATTTTCCAGCGGAAGGACATCAAACGGGCCATTGGGATCCGTGTACGTCCAAGCCCAATTGAAGCCCACCGCCAAATGGCCAACGCTGCCATTGCCGTTGAGGATAAAGTTATCCTCCATGCTGATTTGGTGGACGCCTCCGCCGGCAGGTACCTGATCGATGCTGTGGTTCTCATAGACAAATTTGTAGGTGCCCGTTGCGTCCCAAGCGGTGCCCCTGACCACATCGTTGATGATGATCGTGGTGCTCCCGTCGGCATTGACTTTCGTAATGGTGACCCGGTGCCGCTCGCCGCTGCCGGTCAGTCCACCCGGAGCGGCAGGGCATTGACCGGCGGGCAGCGTCCAACTCACGGTCCCGTCGTCAACGACGTGGGTGTTTGTGCCCTTAGCGAGCGGCCCCGCCCATGCCGTGGATGTTCCAACTATTAGCGTCGCCACGACCAGTGTTAATGAAACGAACTTGCTTGACTTAGACATAGATCTCTCCTTGAACGAATGCTCGACTGAGTAATAGGGTTCGACTGTGCTTCGACCAGATGCACGCATGAGCGACTGCTTGCTGGAAGGGATCCCTATGCAACCGCAACCGGCCACTTCATTGGCCAAGCGTGGTTTGCAAAGGCAGATAGCCTGCATGGTTCACAACATAGGCTGCCATCCTCCTCGAGTGAATCCCTCTTCGGTTCTTGTAGACCTGATCATTTCTGAAACTCTCCTATCGTTAAGAACAACCGCGATTGAACTATCGGACTGCGATGGCAAGGACGGCGAGGCCCGCTCGCTGCTGACAGCACTTCACTTCGCGCCTCTGCGCTGCTGCGCTGCTGCGCCGCGGTACACGCACTGACGTGCGGCAAGCTGTGGCCAGTAGATGGGAGTGCCGCGGAACCGTAGCGGAATGATCGGTCGGAATCTGTTCGGCAGCGTACGCAACGCCACCAACTCGTGAGCAACACGGGAACGCTTGTCGCGAGCTATGCGGTTGATGATTCGTCAACGACGTCATCCGTCAACATACGCCATTAAAGTCAACGTCGCATGACGTGAGGGCGCTCCGGTATCGGCCCAGTTTCTACGGCTGGTCTTCGCCACGTCTGCTTCTGGCCGAAGGCGGACTGACCAAACGACGCCCTTCGACCGAAGCGAACATCGTTCTCGTCGGCCCTCACGTCGATAAAGAAACGAGCATCGGCAAGTGGACCGCGACGCAGATCGCAACAACACTTCGTACCGGTGTGCGCCTTGGCGATCCGGTGATACCTAAAGCCGCTCCACCTCAACTTCCGAAGAGTAGGGCCCGTCAAGGCGACAGCTGCACAGTCGCGCGCCGTCTCAAGTCCTCGTCGGTGGCTCATCGGCAGGCGAACCGCCCAGCACAACGGTTGAGGCTAGAAGCCGCAGGTCCCTGGGTCACCGACATCGAATCGGAACGCCCCGCCGGGCGGTACATCGAAGTAAGTCGCCCACAGCTCGACGTTCTCACTGGCGCTCAGGTTGCGAGCGATATGTACGTGACCCTGGCCGCTGTCAATGAACGCCTGCCCGACCGTATAGGTACGCCCCGTGCAAGTCGGGTCGTCACTCGAATAGAAGGTCAAGGCACCGGTCTTGATCACAACGACCACTGGTCCGGGGTGGCTGTGCCATCCGGTGTGGCCACCAGGTCCAATCACGATCTGCTGCACGACTGTGTCTTGTGCGTTGCGCACGTGGATGACTTGCTGACCAAAGCCCGTGATCTTGAACTTGATATCTGTCGAGTCTGCGAAGACTCCTCTCGCCACGACGGGGGAACTCACGACTCCGGACCCCGGCGTCGCTAAGGCGCCCGCCGCCGCCATGCCGACGCACAACGCCACGCAGGCCTTTGCAAGACCTGGCTTAAGAGTGAATCCCTCTTCGGTTCTTGTAGATCTGATCATTTCTGAAACTCTCCTATCGTTAAGAACAACCGCGATTGAACTATCGGACTGCGATGGCAAGGACGGCGAGGCCCGCCCGCTGCTGACAGCACTTCACTTCGCGCCTCTGCGCTGCTGCGCCGCGGTACACGCACTGACGTGCGGCAAGCTGTGGCCAGTAGATGGGAGTGCCGCGGAACCGTAGCGGAATGATCGGTCGGAATCTGTTCGGCAGCGTACGCAACGCCACCAACTCGTGAGCAACACGGGAACGCTTGTCGCGAGCTATGCGGTTGATGATTCGTCAACGACGTCATCCGTCAACATACGCCATTAAAGTCAACGTCGCATGACGTGAGAGCTGGCGCCGCAAGCAGCACGCGCACCACCACCACCACCGCGGCAGTCGGCGCTGCTGTGAGACTAGATAGGACGTCGAAAATCATCTCGAGAGAAGAACCTGCGTGGGATTCCCGGCAGCGGGGTGGTAAGCGTTGCGGCTGCTGATCGGCACTGCGGCATGGAGGGGGAGAATCATGGGTGGCATGCGGTAGTCGAGCACGACGGATTGGCTGATCAGCGGTTCGGGGCTGCCCGCGCAGCAGATTCGACCGACTTCGAACACGGTGGTCCGCAAGAACGGGAGCGCGTCGGCAGCTATGCTCAAACGAGGAGTAAACGAGCATGTCGACTGCATCCCGCGTCGACTCAAGATTTGGGATTGGCTGACTCACGACTGTTACTTAAGTGCAATCCGATGATTGCGCGTTCTGAGCGGCATCTGGTCGCTGTACGAGCGCGAGCTGGCAACCGTAGGTCGCGGATTTCGAGGGTTCGAATTCAACTTTGAAACGCAGGGGTTGCGGACGCCGGGCAGGAGCCGGAAGTGCGGGCATCGATCCACCTCGTGCTTTTCGCCGCCAGGACGTCGGTAGTTGCTGCGCCATTCGAGTAGCTCAATTGCGGGCGGTGGCGCTGATATCATCCGCAGTCGCTTTTCTGGCCGTCTCAGAGCCTTTTCAGGGGCCTTGGCTTTCGTGCCTGAGAGAGGTTGGGTTCTCCGAAGCCGCGTGAGGGCCGATCGTGGCCTGCGGTTCTGCGTGACTTGGCCCTTGTGTCCTTAAATGTGTGCTTTTTGGTAGGTAATGGTCAGTGATGGATGACTTAAGTATCGGAAATATAAGGAAAAGAAGGACTTTTGCCATCATTTCGCATCCCGACGCGGGCAAGACCACGCTCACCGAGAAACTGCTGCTGTTCGGCGGCGCCATCCAGCTGGCCGGCACCGTGAAGGGCCGCAAAGCCGCGCGTCATGCCACCTCCGACTGGATGGCGCTCGAGAAGCAGCGCGGAATTTCCATTACTTCCTCGGTGATGCAGTTCCCTTTTCGCGACCGCATCATCAACCTGCTCGATACGCCGGGCCACGAGGATTTCTCCGAGGACACCTATCGCACCCTGACCGCGGTGGACAGCGCGCTCATGGTCATCGACTGCGCCAAGGGTGTCGAAGAGCGAACCATCAAGCTGATGGAGGTGTGCCGCATGCGCGACACGCCGATCATGACCTTCATCAACAAGCTCGACCGCGAGGGCCGGCCGCCCATCGAGTTGCTCGACGAAATCGAGAGTGTGCTCAAGATCCGCACGGCCCCGGTGACCTGGCCGATCGGCATGGGTCGCGATCTCGCCGGCGTTTACCACCTCATCGAAGACAAGATCTATGTCTACGAAGCGGCGGGGCGCGGCGAACGCGGCAGCAACCGCGTGATCCAGGGACTGCACAGTCCCGAGGGCCGCGAATTCCTCGGCGATCGAACGGCACGCTTCGATGACGAGATCGAGCTGGTGCGCGGCGGCACCGCGGAATTCGATGTGGCCGACTATCGCGCGGGTCAACAAACCCCCGTGTTCTTCGGCTCGGCGATCTCGAACTTCGGCGTCGAGGAGTTGCTGGCGCATTTCGCGACGCACGCCCCCGCGCCGCTCAAGCACGAGACCGTGCAGCGCGAGGTCGCAGCCACCGAGGGCAAACTCACCGGCTTCGTATTCAAGATCCAGGCGAACATGGACCCGCAGCATCGTGATCGCATCGCGTTCGTGCGGCTGTGTTCGGGCAAGTACAACCGCGGCATGCGCATGTACCACGTGCGCCTCGACAAGGAGATGCGCATCGCCGATGCATTGACCTTCATGGCCGCGGACCGCCAGGCCGCCGACGAGGCATTCGCGGGCGACATCATCGGCCTGCACAATCACGGCACCATCAACATCGGCGACACCTTCACCGAAGGCGAGAAACTCACCTTCACCGGCATTCCGAACTTCGCGCCGGAAATGTTCCGGCGCGCGGTGCTCAAGGATCCACTGAAGATCAAGCAGCTGGCCAAGGGTCTCGACCAGCTGTGTGAAGAGGGCGCGACGCAGTTGTTCAAACCGCTGCGCAACAACGACATGATCCTCGGCGCGGTCGGGCAGCTGCAGTTCGAAGTGGTGGCCTTCCGGCTGCAGGATGAATACGCCGTCTCCGCCGTATTCGACACCATCGGCGTGCACACCGCGCGCTGGGTGTACTGCGACGATGAGAAACACCTGCAGGAATTCCGCACCAAGGCGCACGACCACCTCGCCGTGGATCACTCGGGGGCACTGGTCTACCTGGCGCCGTCGCGCGTGAATCTCCAGCTCACGATCGAGCGCTGGCCAAAGATCGCTTTCCGCGCGACCCGAGAGCACCTCGCAAGCTGAGGGCGGCGAGGAATGGCGAGGAACGGGGGGCCACTGGACGCCCCCATACTTCGTGCCGTGCCGTCGCTGCTCAAGAACAAACCGGTATTCGCCTGGGCCCTGTACGACTGGGGCAACTCCGCGTTTGCCACGACCGTCATGGCCGGATTCTTCCCGGTGTTCTTCGAGAAATTCTGGAGCATCGGCGTCGACTCCAGCGCGACCACCGCGCGCCTCGCATACGCCAACGCAATCGCCGGTCTGGTGCTGGCGCTGCTCGCCCCGGTCCTCGGCGCCATCGGCGATCGCGGCGGCCGTCGCAAACACTTCCTGTTCGGCTGGACCCTGTTGGGCGTGTGCGCGACCGGGGCGCTGTACTTCGTGGACAAGGGTCAGTGGGGCACCGCGGCGCTGCTCTTCGTGCTCGGCAGCATGGGTTTCAACGGCGGCATCGTATTCAACGATTCGCTGCTGCTGGATGTCGCGAAGCCGGGTGAGTACGACCGTGTTTCGGCGTTCGGCTACTCGCTGGGTTATCTGGGAGGCGGCCTGCTGCTGGCCGTCAACCTTGCCATGTTCAGCAAGCCTGCGTGGTTTGGGCTGCGCGATGGCGCACACGCGGTGCAGGCATCGTTCCTGACGGTGGCGGTCTGGTGGTTCGTGTTCACCTTGCCACTGATGCGCAGTGTGCGCGAGCAGCATCAGGGGGCCCACCTGCCGATCATGGAAGCGGTGCGCATTGGCTTTCGGGAACTCGCGAGCGACCATCGCGCACCTTCGTCAGTACCGTTCCATCCTGCTTTTTCTGGTCGCCTACTGGTTCTACATCGACGGCGTCAACACCATCATCAAGATGGCGGTCAATTACGGGATGTCGCTGCACCTCGATGCCGGCGCGCTCCTGCTCGCGCTCCTGGTCACTCAAATCGTCGGCTTTCCGGCGGCGCTGTTCTTTGGCTGGCTTGGCGATCGCATCGGCGCGCGCCCCGCGATCCTGATCGGTATCGCGGTCTACGCGGCGATCACGATCTACGCATACTTTCTCGATTCGGTCGTCGAGTTCTACGCATTGGCGATCGCCGTGGGCCTCGTGCAGGGCGGAGTGCAGAGCCTGTCGCGTTCACTGTTCGGGCGCCTGGTCCCCGAAGGCAAGAACGCCGAGTTCTTCGGCTTTTACAACATGATGGGCAAGTTCGCGGCGTTCCTCGGGCCATTCCTCATGGGAGTGACCGCGGATGTCACGCACAACACGCGCTTCTCGATCGTCTCGCTGGTAATACTCTTCGGTATCGGGGGCGTGTTGTTGTGGCGCGTGAAGCTCACACCGCGAGCTGCCTGATTTCCCGTTCCAGCTCCGCCAAGTCGTCGCCGGCTGCGGCCGGCCCAAATCGTAGCCGGCAGTAACGAGCCGCCAGCGCCGCCACCTGGGCGGCGAGATCCGGTCGCGCGATCGCGATGCGTTGCGCGAAATCGAGCGGCCCTTCGTGGGCGAAGCGCGCTGGCGCGACACGCTGCAGCTTGCGGGTGGCCCGCAGCCAGGCGCGCGCGACGCGATCGGGCTTGAGGCGCGCGACACTGCGACGCAGGGTGATGGCCACCCACGCTATCCACAGCGTCATGCCGAGCGCGAATGCCCAGCCCAGGTGTTCCCATTGCGGTGATTCGATCCCGAGGCGGCCGAGGAAATCCAGCTGCGCGCGCAGATTGAATTCGACCACATTGCCCTGCCACCACTGGTTGAGACCGTCCCACAGCTGCGTGAACCGGTAGAGCCACGGATTGTTGTGCAGGAAGGTCGACGTCGCCGGCAGCGAAGCCGCCATCAGATCGAAGATGCCGCGCTCCAGCCGCTCCGGCGCCACCACCGCGGTCGGGTCGATTCGAGTCCAGCCCTGACCCGCAAGCCACACTTCGGTCCAGGCATGCGCCTCGGATTGCCGCACGATGAAATAGCCGCCGGCGGGATTCCATTCGCCACCCAGGTAGCCGGTGACGATGCGCGCCGGCACCCCCGCCGCGCGCATCATCGTGGCGTAGGCGGACGCAAAGTGTCCGCAGAAGCCGCGCCTGGTCTCGAACAGCGTCGTGTCGACGGAATCGATGCTGGTTTCCCCGGGTTCAAGCGTGTACTCGAGGCCGTTGTTGCGGAACCAGTCGAGTACGGCGCGCGCGTACTCGGCGTCGCTGCCCACGCGCGCGCGCATGTCGTGCGCCAGCGCCAGGGTTCGCGGGTTGCGATCTTCGGGCAGCCGGGTCTCGTATTTGCGGCCGAGATCCGACAGCGGTCCGGTGGAACGCGTCTGCAGGTGTGACACGGCGTCGTAGCTGATGACGCTGGTGATGGGATCCATGGCGGTGAGCTGCCGGTCGTGCGACAAGTTCACGTTGCGGCCCGGACTCGCATCCACGGTGTCGAGCGCGAACATCCAGCGCTGGTTGGTGGGCTCGAGCGTGATGCGATATCGAAGTGGCTCGCCCAGCAGGTCGAGCGGCGAGGCCACGTAGACGCGCGGCCATTCGCGCCGCCAGGTGAAGCCATCGAAGCTGTTCAGCACCGGGCCGCGCCAGTAGAGCGCGGCGCGCCGCGGCGCTGCGCCTTCGAAGCGCGCGCGAAAGGCCGGATCGTATTCGGTGGCGAGCTGTCCGATGCTGCCCGGTGACATTTCATCCGAAAGCCCGGTGGTCGCCAGGTTGCCGTGCTGCAGCGTCCAGAACTGCCCGGAGAAGCGCGGAAAGAAGATGAAGCAGGCGACCGCCAGCGGAATGGACATGGCCAGTGCGCGCGCCGCAAGCCGCAGCGCCGCGCGCGGCGTCAACGCGCTGCCGGGATGCGCGATGAGCGCGAGCGCCGCACACGCGCCGCACGTCACCAGCAGATAGAACGGCGCGCGCCACAGCGCCTGGCCGCCGAGTGCCGCGGCCAGCAGCAGGAACAACGCGACTCCGACCACGATGGCGTCGTCGCGGCGCGAGCGAGCCTCGAGCACTTTGAGTGCGCCCATGACCACCAGCAGCGCGGTGCCGGCCGCGAGTCCGTTCAGCGTGCGAAAGCTCGCGGCCACGGCCACGACCAGCAATGCCGTGACGGCGCCCAGCAGGAAGCGTGTCCCACGGCGTGGCCTGGGCCGCGCGATTCGGCCACTGGCAGTGAGGACGCGCCACGTCGCGCAGATCAAACCCAACGCGATGCACCATAACGGCGCGCTGTCCGCGACCAGCAGCAGGCTAGCGCCGAACACCAGCGCGACGGCGATGTTGGCGCGTGCCTCGTTCACCATGGCTCACCGGTGCCGTAGAGCGCCAGACCGTTGAGGCAGCGGGTGCGATGTTCATTGCCGCTATCGGGCGGCAGCTCGCGCCCGCCGAGACGCAGGCCGTATCGCTCGCCGCGTGCATGGGCCGCGACGATCCACGCCGACAATTGTTCGAGGCGCTGCTCGAGGTCGGTGCCCGGCACCTGGGCGAAGTCGAAGATCCGGTGATGCGCCGCCGGCGACTCGTAGGTTTTTACCAGCAATCCGCGGCCGCGGGCGTACGCTGCCCATGCCACCTGGCGAGGGGAATCACCATCGCGGAATTCGCGCAGACCGGCCCATTCCTCGTCACCGCCGCGCACCACCGACAGGGCGCTGCCGCCGCTCGTGACCTGCGGCGGTGGCTCGCGACGCCCGCGCGGCACGGGCCAGGCGAGCACGGCCAGCGGCACGTGGATCCAGGTCCAGGCGCGAAACAAGCCGAACGGGAACGCAGTAGATAGTTTGACGCGTTCGATCTGAAACCTGCCGCGCGCCGCCAGCGGGACGGCGACGTCGGCGCGCGCCGTGGCGTCCGGCGGCACATCGATGAGCGCGCTTTCCGACTCGTCAGTCGCGCATTCGAGACCGATACGGACGGAGTCGGCGGTATTTTCCAGCGTCAGCAGCAGGCGGGCGTGTTCACCGGCGAACGCATCGACCGTATCGATGCTGCGCACCACGGTACCGACCAGGTTGCGATGGCACAGGTGCATCCCGATCAGCGCGAACCCCGCCAGCAGAAAGGTGATCAGCATGGCCATGCTGTTCGAGTAATTGAGTCCCGCGAGCAGCATCACCGTGAGCAGTCCGGCGAACGCGAATCCGCCCCGCGTCGGCAGGATGTAGACCCGCCGCGAGGTCAGGGTCGCCGGCAGCCGATCGTCGCCCTGGCGACGCTTCGCCCAGTCAGCCGCGCGCTGGCGCAGACGCACGCTCCAGGTGGGCGTCGCCGTGTTCGCCCCCGCGGACATACGTCAGATAGGGACCGCGACGCCGCGGGCGATCTCGGTGATGAACGCAGCGTGATCGGCGGCGGTGGCGACACCCGCGCTCTCCAGCCGGTGCGAGGCCACCGCGGCGAACACCGCCTGGACGTCCTCGGGCAGCACCATGTCGCGGCCGGCGAGCATGGCCCAGGCGCGCGAGGCACGCGTCAGGCCCTGGCCGGCGCGTGGCGAAAGGCCGATCTGGATGTCGCTGCGGCGTCGAGTGCTGGCGAGCAGCGCCTGCACGTATTCCAGCAGTGCGGGCGCCACGTGCACGCGCTGCGCGGCGGCCTGCAATTCGCGCACGGCCTCGGGATTCAGCGCCGGAGGCATGCCCGCGAGCAGGTCGCGCCGATCGCCTTCGGCCAGCAGCACGCGCTCGTGGGCCGCGTCCGGATAGCCCAGTGAAATGCGCATCAGAAACCGGTCGAGCTGCGATTCGGGCAGCCCAAATGTTCCGAGCTGCTCGAACGGATTCTGCGTGGCGACCACGAAGAACGGATCGGGCAGGCGGTAGGTCGTGACGTCGACACTCACCTGGCGCTCTTCCATGGCTTCGAGCAGCGCACTCTGGGTTTTGGGGCTGGCCCGGTTGACTTCGTCGGCGAGCAGCAGCTGGGTGAACATCGGTCCCTTGCGAAAGGTGAAGGTGCCATTCGTGGCGTCGAACACCGACACGCCAATGATGTCCGCCGGCAGCAGGTCGCTGGTGAATTGCACGCGCTGCCAGGCGAGGCCGAGCACGTGCGCCAGCGCGTGTGCGAGCGTCGTCTTGCCGACGCCGGGCACGTCTTCGATGAGCAGGTGACCGCGTGCCAGCAGGCAGGCGAGTGCCAGTCTCACGGCCTCGGATTTGCCGAGGATGACTTTGTCGAGGGCGAGGAGGGCGGCATTGAGGGCGTGGGTCACGGTGCGACTATATCCTTCAGCTATTGCCCATTCGGGCCCATGCGGCGCACGCGTTCGAGCTGTGAGCCGAGGCCAATCTTCTGCGCTTCGAGGTCAGCCACGCGTGCGCGATCGGTCGCGACCACTTCCGGTGGCGCGTTGCGCACGAAGTTCTCGTTGCCGAGCTTGGCGTTGAGCTTGGCGATGTCCGAATCGATCTTCGCAATGCGCTTCGTCAACCGCTCGATCTCGGCCTTGGGGTCTATCAGGCCTGCCATCGGCACCAGCAGCGTGAGCTCACCGAGAATCGCCGTGGCGGATTCCGGTGCGCTCTCGCCCGGCGCCAGTTGCCGGATGGAGTCGAGGCCCGCCAGGCGCGTGAGGTACGGGCCATGTTTGGTGGCCAGTGCCGCATCGCGCGGGCTGGGGTTCTGCAACAGCAGCGGAATCTTGCGCGAGGGCGCGATGTCCATCTCACCGCGGATCTGGCGCACCGCGAGGATCACCTGCTTGATCCAGGCGACTTCGGCCTCGGCTTCCACGTCGCCGGCGAAGTCACTGGCGGCGGGATAACGCGCCACCATCAGCATGTCGGGCGTCGCCGTGGTCGCGCGAAGATTCGCAGCGGCTTCGAGCGGAGACGTCAATGGCTGGACTCGCTGCCAGATTTCCTCGGTGATGAAGGGCATCAGCGGATGCAGGGCGCGCAGCAAGGCTTCCAGCGTCGTGACCAGCGTGCGGCGCGTACCACGCTTCTGCGCGGCGGTCGTACCTTCACCCTGCAGCACCGGCTTGGTGAGCTCGAGGTACCAGTCGCAGAACTCGTACCAGGTGAACTCATACAACGCCGCCGCGGCAAGATCGAAACGATACTCGGTGAGCGCCTGCTCGGCCTGCGCGAGCGTGGCCGCGAGTCGCGACACGATCCAGCGGTCGGCGACGGAAAGTTCCGCTGCGCCGATGAGGTCCGCACTCTCGACAGTCATCAGCACGAAGCGCGACGCATTCCACAGCTTGTTGCAGAAGTTGCGGTTACCGCCGACGCGACCGAGGTCGAAGTTGATGTCGCGCGAGGGCCCGGCCAGCGAGGCGAACGTGAAACGCAGCGCGTCAGTACCGAAGGCGGCGATGCCTTCGGGAAACTGCTTGCGCGTCGCCTTCTCAATCTTGTCCTTCATCTGCGGCTGCATGAGACCGCTCACCCGCTTGGCAACGAGATCACCGACGCTGATGCCGTCGACGATGTCGAGCGGGTCGATGACATTTCCCTTGCTCTTGGACATCTTTTGACCGTTTTCATCGCGGATCAGGCCGGTGATGTAAACGTCGCGAAACGGCACGTCGCCCATGAACTTCAGGCCCATCATGATCATGCGGGCCACCCAGAAGAAGATGATGTCGAAGCCGGTGACCAGCACGCTGGTGGGATAAAACTTCTGCAGCGCGGGCGTCGTATCCGGCCAGCCGAGCGTGGAGAAGGGCCAGAGCGCGGATGAGAACCAGGTGTCAAGTACATCCGGGTCTTGCATGAGTTTCACGCCGGACGCGAGCGCATGCTTTTTCCGCACCTCGGCTTCGTCGCGGCCGACGTAGATCTTCCCGGCCTCGTCGTACCATGCCGGGATGCGATGACCCCACCAGAGCTGGCGGCTGACGCACCAGTCCTTGATGTTGCGCATCCACTCGTAATAGGTCTTCGACCAGTTCTCCGGTACGAAGCGGATGCGGCCATCTTCGACGGCCTTGAGCGCCGGCTCGGCCAGCGGCGCGATTTTCACGTACCACTGATCGGTGAGATAGGGCTCGATGACGGCGTTGGTGCGATCACCGCGCGGCACCTTGAGCTTGTGAGGCTCGATCTTCTCGACGAGTCCGAGCGCCTCGAGATCCGCGACGATCTGCCTGCGCGCTTCGAAGCGGTCCATCCCGCGGTATTTCTCCGGCGCGTTCTCATTGAGTTTCGCGTCCGGCGTGAAGATGTTGATCTGCGGCAGGTCGTGTCGCAGGCCCATCTCGTAGTCATTGAAATCGTGCGCCGGCGTGATTTTCACGCAGCCGGAGCCGAAGGCCGGGTCGACATAACTGTCGGCGATCACCGGAATCGTGCGGCCGGTGAGCGGCAGCTGCAGTTGTTTGCCGATGAGTGCCTGGTAACGCCCGTCGTCGGGGTTCACCGCCACCGCGGTATCCCCTAACAAGGTCTCGGGCCGCGTGGTGGCCACGACGATGTGCCCCGGGCCCTGTGCGTGTGGATAGCGGATATGCCAGAGGCTGCCGTTTTCCTCTTCGGACAGCACTTCCAGGTCGGAGACGGCGGTCAGCAGCACCGGGTCCCAGTTGACGAGGCGTTTGCCGCGATAGATCAGGCCGTCGTCGTGCAGGCGTACGAACACTTCGGTGACGGCGCGCGACAGGTCCGGGTCCATCGTGAACTTGTCGCGGGACCAGTCGACCGAGGTGCCGAGGCGCCGCATCTGCCGGGTGATGGTGCTGCCGGACTCCGCCTTCCACTGCCAGACGCGCTCGATGAACTGTTCGCGCCCGAGATCGAGACGGTGTTTACCTTCGGCTGCCAGCTGGCGTTCCACCACCATCTGGGTGGCGATGCCCGCATGATCGGTGCCCGGCTGCCACAGCGCGGCAAAGCCGCGCATGCGATGCCAGCGCGTGAGCGCGTCCATGAGCGTGTGCTGGAAGGCGTGGCCCATGTGCAGCGTGCCGGTGACGTTCGGCGGCGGCAGCATGATGCAATAGGGCGAACCTTCACCGGCGGGTGCGAATGCTCCGGAAGTTTCCCAACGTTCGTAAATCCGGCGCTCGATGTCGCCCGGGGTGAAGGCCTTGTCCATGAAGGCCCGGGATTGTACAGAAACGGTGACTCAAGGCTGAATCGCCCGGTAGTCATCGAAGTCGGCGGCGGTACGGAATGTCACGAAACCGGTGACACCGCGCGGCAAGGTCGTGTCGGTGGCCTCGAGCCTCAGTCGGCCATTGACGTAGGCGCGCACCCGCACCCCGACGACCTCCAGCCTGAGGCGGTACCACTGGCCCAACGTGATCGGCATCGGCGCCGTGCCGAGAATCGTGATCGTCCCGTTGTTGAGCTTGCGCAGCGATACGGTGTTGTTGCTGCGGGCCGAGAGGTAGAGATAGTTTCCGGTGTCGACGTAGCGCGCGGCGATTCCGAACCAGCGATCGCCGCTGCCGATGCCCGCAAAGGTAGTGGCGCGCGCCCGCACCTCGATGGACTGATCGTCCGCCGGGACGCCGGTGACTGCGCGCGCGTCACCCGCCACCGAAGCCTGCCTCATGAAACCCCTGCCGGTTTCATTGGGATCCAGCCACAGGCCAGGCCCACTCTCGGTGAAGTACCCGGGGTCGGGGAATTCAAAGGGCCGCTCCAGATCGAAGGAGTACATCGTGACCGTGGGCGTGGGACTCACGATGACATTGTCGAAGTCCGCGGCGGTGTGGAACGTCATCAGCGCGGCCCGCCCGCTCGCCAGCGAATCATCGTCGGCATCGAGCAACGGCACGCCGTCCACGTACACGCGGTGCCGCGTGCCGATGGATTCGAGACGCACTTTGTAAGTGCGATTCAGCGTCACGGACAGCGGTGCGGAGGCAAGCTCACGGAACACACCGCCGACATTGCGTCGCAGGGACACGCGGCCCGAGCTGCGCACTGTCACGTAGTAGTAGTTGCCTGCATTGCGCCAGCGAGTTGCCAGAATAGCCCCGCTGGTGGAATTGACGGCGAAGACATTGATGACGTTCGCCTGGCGGTCCGCGCTGAAACTGTTCTGCATCACGAACGCATCGTTCTTCTTGATGATTGAGGTCTGCCCGCCTCCCATGAAACCGTCGAGCGGCTGCAGATGATCCTCGGCCGCCCAGTCACAACAACCGGCGGACACTCGATGAAACACATGGGTACCGGTGACACTGTTGCCCGCGACGAACACATCGTCGCCGCGCACCGCAGTCTCGCCGCCCAGCGGCCACAGGGTCGCCGAGTGACGGATGAAGTTTCCGTCTTGCTGCCAGCCGAAAGCCGGGTCGAACCGGTAGACCGCGACACTGGGAATCACCACGTCCGCGTCGGAGGAGCGGCTGTGAACCACGGCGCGCGAGCCGCCTATATCAACCTGGCCTGCCGCTGTGCTCGATGTCCCCGCCGCGCTCGTCGCCCAGCAGTCGGGCGACGAAGCGCCACTGTCCCGTGGTCGCATCTCGCTCGAAGACCGTGCCCATGTAAGTGCCACTGGAACCGCCGAAGATGACGCGGCCGTTGTCCACTTCGACCGATTCCTGCCGGAGCGCGGGCAGGTACTGTCGGTCGCGTCCTACACCGTTTGCGAATAGACTGTGGCAAGAACACAAGACCGGGAGAAGGCCGTGGGAAAGATTGCGCGTCTTTGTTTCGATAGCTCGCCCTGCTGGTCCGGTCCGCCGCGGCGGCCGAGGCGGGCGACCCGGTAAAGACCCTGCGCGCCGATATCGACTCGATGTACGCGGACATCGAAAAGCTCTACATCGACTTGCACCGCAATCCCGAGCTGTCATTGCTCGAGGAGAAGACCGCCGCCAAGCTCGCCGAGCGCATGCGCAAACTGGGTTACGACGTCACGACCCGGGTCGGGGGCACCGGCATAGTGGCGCTGCTCCGGAATGGCACGGGGCCGACGCTGATGGTGCGCACCGACATGGATGCGCTGCCGGTGCTCGAACAGACCGGGCTTCCCTATGCGAGCAAGGTGACCATGAAGGATGCCGTGACCGGCGAGACTGTGCCGGTCATGCATGCCTGCGGTCACGACGTGCACATGGCGGCGTGGATCGGCACGGCGACGATTCTCGCCAGCCGCAGAAACCTGTGGCACGGCACGCTGATGTTCGTTGGGCAGCCCGCGGAGGAACGAGTCAGAGGCGCCAAGGCCATGCTCGCTGACGGTCTGTACACGCGCTTCGGCAAACCCGACGTGGCGCTGGGCATTCACGATCATGACTTCACTGCGGCGGGCACCGCGGGGGCGATCCCGGGCTACATCGTGGCGACCGCTGACTCGGTGGATCTCACCTTCTACGGTGTCGGTGGGCATGGCGCATACCCGCAGGATTCAGGTGGATCCGATCGTCATGGCCTCGCGCTTCGTGGTCTCCGTGCAGACCGGTCATCGCTCGCGAGATCTCGCCCTTCGATCAGGCCGTCATCACCGTGGGCTCGTTCCACGGCGGCACCAAGCACAACATCATTTCCGACGTGGTCGAACTGCAGCTCACGGTGCGTTCGTATAAGCCCGAAGTCCGCGAAAAATTGCTGACGGCCATCGAGCGGATCGCGAAAGCGGAGGCGGCGGCGGCGGGCGCGCCACGTGCGCCCGAAATGAAAGTCGTCGAGAGCACCGCGGCGACCTACAACGATCCCGGCGCTCACCGAGCGGGTGCTGGCGGCGTTCGGCGGCGCATCGGCGCCGAGAACATGACGCATCCTCCGCCCGAGATGGGCTCGGAGGACTTCAGCGAGTTCGTCGAATGCCGGCGTGCCTGGCGTGTACCTGTGGATGGGTGCGGTCGAGCCCGCGCAAATATGCGACCTCGAAGGAGGGCAGGCCGGAATTGCCGACCGACGCATTCGCCGCTGTTCGCGCCCGACGTGGTGCCGACGCTCAAGACCTCGATACTCGCGGAGACCGTGGCGGCATTGGCCCTGTTGGGCCAGAAATAGCGCACTAAACGGGTCGGGCGCCTACTTCTCCCTCGGAAGTCGCCGACAGAGTCGGCGGCCTCTGGCAGTCACATTCGCGACTCGAAAAGTCTCGAGGTGAGCCATGGATTCTGCGGACCTTCAATCGCCTGAATGGCGCGCCCGCGCGGCCGCGCGGGTGAGCAAGAAACTGCTCGGCTTCACGCGCGGCCGGCCGAGAAAATTGCCGGTGCTGATCGTAGGCCTGCAGCGCTCCGGCACCACGATGTTGATGAACATCTTCCACCTGCATCCTGATGCCGACGTGTTTGATGAGGCGCGCTCCTCGAGCACCTTCCTCGATTTCCGGATTCGCAGTCTTGACGCCGTGAAACAAAGCATCGATGGCAGCCATTACCGGTTCCCGTGCTTCAAGATCATCGCCGACAGCCACATCCTGCCTTCGATCCTGCAGGGGCTGTCGAAGCCGAAAGTCCTGTGGATGTATCGCGAACCGGGTCCCAACGCGGCTTCGCGCCTGAAGAAGTGGGGGACCAACGGTACTGCCGCGATCCGCAAGGTGTGCGCCGGGGAACCGGGCGGCGGCTGGTTCGCCGAAGGCGTGTCCGAGCCCGTCGCGCGCACGCTGCGCGGCCTGGATCGGTCAAAGTTCACCGATTTCGACTACGCCTGTCTCACCTGGTGGGCCCGCAACCAGCTGTTTTTCGAGCTCGGCCTCGGGAGCGAGCCCGACGTGCGCCTGCTGCGTTACGAGACGCTGGTCGTCGAGCCCCAGCCGACAGTGCGCGCGCTGTACGAATGGCTGGGCATGGAATGGTCGGAGCCGTCGCTGCGCTTCGTACATGCCCGTTCGTTGAAACGTCCCGATCTGCCCGCGCTCGACCCGGCAGTGGCAGCACTTTGCGGTGACCTCCTGCAACGGCTCGATGACGTGCACGCCCGCCAGTGGCAGACGAGCTGAGCGCAAGACGGAATCAGGAATCGGAACGCACGTTGTGGGTCTGGGGCTCGAGGGAGCGGGCGCGGTATGCCTTGAAGCGCTCGCGTCCGCCGGCGCGTATCTCGGGTCGCGCATCCAGGAATTCCGCCACGCGCGTAAAACTCTCGAAAGAGGCCGGCAGCCCGTCGGACAGATTGATCAGCACGTCGGCGTGAGCGGCTGGCAACGGGCCGGTAGTTAGCGCCACCGGCGCGTCGCAGGAGGCGCCGGCCTGCGCCACGGTGTCGTGTGGCACGAAACTGCCATCGCCAAAGGTCCACAACAGCTCGTCGAAGCGGCGCAGGTGTTCCGCATCCTCCAGCAGGACCACGACCTTCTGTTGCGCAAGATAGGCCTTCTCGGCGATGCGGCAGGCGAGTCGCAGGCGCACGTCGACGCCCGCGGCGTCGCTCACGTAGAAATCAACGCGCGCTGGCACGGCGCAGCAGGTACTCGAGCAGCAGTGCGCTCGGGCGGCCGGTGCTGCCTTTCGCGGATCCACCCTGGTAGGCAGTGCCGGCGATGTCGAGATGCGCCCAGGTGAGACCCTGCGTGAACTTGCCGAGGAAGGCGGCCGCGGTGATGGAACCGCCGTCGCGGCCGGCGACATTGGCCATGTCGGCGAAGTTGCTCTTGAGCTGCTCGCCGTACTCTTCGGTGAGCGGCATATGCCAGGCGCGATCGTCCGCAGCCACGCCGCAGTCCACCAGCTCGCGCGCCAGCGCGTCGTTGTTGGCGAACACACCGGTGTGGTGCACGCCGAGCGCGACGACAATGGCGCCGGTGAGCGTCGCCATGTCGATGACCACGTCGGGATTGAAGCGCTTGGCGTAATTCAGCGCGTCACAGAGGATCAGCCGGCCCTCGGCGTCGGTATTGAGGATTTCAACGGTGAGTCCCTGCGCGCTGGTGACGATGTCGCCGGGCTTGATGGCGCGGCCGTCGGGCATGTTCTCGCAGGCGGCGACCAGCCCCACGACGTGTATCGGCAGATTGAGCTCGGCAACGGCGTTCATCGTGCCGATGACACAGGCCGCACCGCTCATGTCGAACTTCATCTCGTCCATGGTGGGCGGATCCTTGAGCGAGATGCCGCCGGTGTCGAAGGTGATGCCCTTGCCAACCAGTACCACCGGGGCACGTTTGTTCTTGCCTTGGGCGCGCGCCGGCTTGTGTTCGATGACGATGAATCTCGGCGGCTGTTCGCTGCCCTGCGTGACCGCGAGGAAGCAGCCCATCTTCTCGCGCTTGATTTCCGCCGGGCCCAGTACCTTGACCTTGAGCGACTTGTGAGTCTTCGCCAGGTCTTCGGCCATCCTGCCAAGGTAGGTAGGCGTGCACACGTTGCCCGGCAGGTTGGCGAGGTTGCGCATCAGCGACGCCCCGTTTGCGAGCGCGGTGCCCTGGGTGAAGCCCTTGTTGATGGCGGATGCGGCCTTGGCCTGGCTCGCCACCACCACGCGCGTCAGCGCATGGGCACGCGGCTTCTTGCCGCTCTTGAGGTCGTTGACGCGATATAGCGTGTGCCCGGTGAGTTCGGCGACGGCGCGCCCGAGACGTTCATCCGACAGCAGCCTGGTGGCGGGGCGCGGCAGCGCCAGCGCCAGGGAGGTGACACGCGTGCGAGTCGCTGCTCCGAGGGAGGTCACGACGGCGCGGCGCCAGGCCTTGCGCGTGAGGTTGGTTTTGGGGCCGAGGCCGACCAGCAGCACCCGTTCGGCGCCAATTCCCTCGAGATCGGTGACCAGCCAGGTTTCGCCCGCCTTGCCGGTGAAGTCGCCACGCTTCAGTAGCCGCGAGAGCTTTTCGCGGCTGCGCACGTCGAGAGATTTGGCTTCCGGAGTCAGTTCGCCGTCATCCTGAACACCGACGGCGACACAATCGATGGGCAGCTCTGCGAGCGCCTTCGTCCACGTATCGAACTGCATTTGTTCTGGTCCTTGGCCGTGGGCCAACCCCCGGGGTGACCCCGGAGGGACTCATTGTCGCGGGGATGGCCGTGCTTTAAGGTCGCGAAGTGTAACCCAAGTCGCTTTTGGTGGTCTGTTGCTGCGCATCCTTGATCGCTACATCCTGCGCGAAGTGGTCGTCAGCTGGTTCGCTGTAACTGGTGTGTTACTTGCGATATTGCTGACAAATCAGGTAGCGCGTGTGTTAGAGCGCGCCGCGGAAAGCCAGTATCCCCGCGGGGTGGTGCTCGAGCTGATCCTGCTCGGGGCGGTGCAGAATCTGTCGCTGGTGATCCCGGTCGGTCTGCTGATCGGCATCGTGCTGGCGCTCGGACGGCTGTATCACGACAGCGAGCTGACCGCTGCGCAGGCCTGCGGCGCGGGCTCGCGCCCGGTCTTCGTGCCGGTGGTGGGATTCACCCTGGTGCTGGCCATACTCGTGGCTGCGGTGTCGTTGTACCTGTCGCCGGCCGCCGCGGGCCGCATGCTCGAGCTGCGCAGCGAAGCGCTGCGTGCCGGGCAGTTCGCCCCCATCACGGCCGGACGCTTTCGCATGTTTGGCGGTGGCAGCACAGTCGTTTATGCGCAGGGCGCCGACGCCGACGGCACCCTGCAGCGGGTGTTCGTCGAGCGCGATCGCGGCGGGCATCTCGAGATCGCGCTGGCGCAGCGCGCCACCCATGCCTATTCAGAGGGCGGCGACCTGCAGGTGATCACGCTGTACGACGGCGAACGCTTCGAAGGCATTCCGGGTGAACGTCGCTTCCGCATCGTGCGCTTCGCCGAGAACACCATCCCGGTGCGCCTGCCGGTGTTGTCGGACGGCGCCGTGGCGCTCGAGGGTGCGCCGACGCGCAGCCTGTTGCAGGCGCGATGGGAGTGCGCAGGCGGCCGAGTTCCACTGGCGCATCGCGTTCCCGCTCATGGCGCTGGTGCTGGCCGGCATCGCGATACCGCTCGGACGCCTGCGCCCCCGGCAGGGCCGTTACGCGCGCGTCGGCTACGCTGTGCTGATCTTCTTCATCTACATCAACCTGGCGATCGCCGGCCGCCAGGGCCTTGCGCGCGGCGCGATCCCGCAGTGGTTAGGCCTGTGGTGGGTGCACGCCGCCGTGGTGCTGCTGGCGGCCGCCATCCTGCTGTTGCCGCGCTGGCGCGCGCGCGCTCGTTACCGCCGCAACCTGCGCGCGGCGCCGGTGGATCCCCCGGCGGTGCCGGCGTGAACCTGCTCGATCGCTACGTGATCCGCGCCCTGCTGGGCGGCGTATTCGTGGTGCTGGCGGTGCTGCTGGCGCTAGGCGCGCTGTTCCTGTTCGCCAACCAGCAGGACGATATCGGCGTCGGCACGTACACGGCGCTCGACGCGTTCTGGTTCGTGTTGCTCAACCTGCCGCAGCAGATCTACGAGCTCATGCCCATCGCGGTGCTGATCGGCGCTTTGCTGGGCCTCGGCACGCTGGCGCGTGGCAGTGAGCTCACGGTGATGCGCGCCGCCGGCATCTCGGTGTGGCGTATCGCAGGCTCGGTCACCATGGCCGGCGTGCTGCTCATGTTGCTGGCGGTATTGTGCGGCGAATTCCTGGCGCCGCCCATGCAGGACATGGCCAAGCGCCAGAAGGCGCTCAGCAAGTTCTCCAACATCAGTTTCGCCAGCCGCGGCGGCGCCTGGGTGCGCGACGGCAACCTGCTCATCAACGTCATGCAGCAGTCGGGCCGCGCCGAGTTCGGAGGCATGCGGATTTACGAGCTGACGCCGGATCACCAGCTCGCCTCGGTGGGTACCGCGAGCACTGCCAGCGTGCAGCCCGACGGCAGCTGGAAACTCACGCGCTTCGCGATCACGCGCTTTGGCGGCGAGGTCATCGAATCCGATCACGTCGCCAGCCGCGATTTCGTGTCCGCCGTGGGCGGCGATTTTCTCGGATTGACGGTGGTCCAGCCGCGCCAGCTGGAATCGCGCGTGTTGTGGGAGCTGGTGCGACATCTCAAGGAAAACGGGCTGGACGCCAAGTCACAGGAATTCGCGTTCTGGTCGCGCATCGCGCGCACCACGGCCATTCTCTTCACCGCGCTGCTGGCCGTGCCGTTCGTGTTCGGCAGCCTGCGCTCGGCCGGTTCCGGCGCGCGCCTGCTGATCGGCGTGCTCATTGGACTGGCCTTCTTCTTCGCACAACGCGTGCTGGAGAGCGGGGCGCTGGTGTTCGACGCCAGCCCGATGGTGATGGCCTGGGTGCCCACCGCAGTATTGGCGGCGGCCGCGCTGCTGTTCATCGCACGCACGCGCTGAGCCCGCGCGCAATCACTGCTCGACCTGGTTCCCGGCTTTCTTGGCTGGCTCGGGCTTCGGCTCGAGCAAGTCTTCCTGCTTGCGGAACAGTGTCTCGTACTTGTACAGCGGAATCTCGAATTCCAGTCCCTTGGCGCGCGCCGCGAGGCGCTCGGCGCTCTGGTCAGGTGTCTTCGCCGGGGAGGGAGCGGGTGTGGCGGTCGACGCCGTCGTGGCCGGTGGTGTGGCTGCGGTGGTCGGCACCGTTGCGACCGGTGTGGCCGGCGTGGCTGGGGCAGCGGGCGGTGGCGCGGGAAACTGCGCGGCCAGGGCGGCGTCCCGGGTCGTGGTGACGGTCACCCAGGCCTTGTCGGCTTCCTTGCGTCCCGCGAATTCAAACACCTGCCCGTCGAAGGTGCGGAACGTGGCGTGATCGGTAGCCGCGGGCGGTGTGGCCGGCACCGCTCTCATGTCGTCGAAGCTGAACGCGGTCAGGGTATCGGCCTGGCCGTTGAGCGACATGCTGCTCGCAGCCGAGCGGCCCCTCGGAACGGGGCTGAGCGTCAGGTCGGCGTCACCGCGCTTCGCGCGCGTCAGTAGATAGGACGGCCCGCCGGCGGGCTTGACCGAGATGTCGTGCACGCTGGCGCCGGGGATGTCCACGAGCGCGCGATCGATCCAGCGTTTCGGATCCGGCTCGACGGTGATCGCCGGCTCCACCAGCGCACTGGCCGCTTCCTTCGGTTTGCGCACGTAGACGGCACGTCCCTCGGCGTTCTTGCCGACGATGAGCGCCCATTTCTTGTCGCCGGCGACCACTTCGACGAGCGTGCTGGTGGCGGTCGGCGTGTCGGGCGCCTCGACGCCGAGTCTTGCGTAGGACGCGGGATCGCTGGTCTTGCGTTCGATGAACTTCATGCCGGCGAGGCCCAGCGCCAGGTCGCGCACCCGGGCGGAATCGGCAGGGTATTCGCGCTCCACCACGGTCCAGCCACCAGCCGCCTTGCGCAGGGTGGTGCGGCTGCCGTCACCCCTGGACAGCCGGATCTCGGTGACTTCACCGAGCGCCGCCGTGAGGTCGGCGAATACCTGACCGCCGCCCAGATCAGCCTGCTCACTGGCACGATGCAGCGACAGCCACAGGCCCGCGATCAGCAACACCGCGGCCGCGGCCGCCAGCATCAGTGAACGATTGCGCATCATGCCGAGGCTCCCTTGCGCAGCATGGCGATGGCGTGCCGCCGGCGGCGATGCCACGACGCCACCAGCAGCGCCACTGCGGTGAACAGCAGCGGGACCAGCAGGATGTTGATGACCTTGATCCACATGCCGAGGGTCTTGATGTCGCGTTCCAGCCCCGCCTTGGTGGCGCGCAACTCTTTGCGGATGCGCAGCTTCTCGCTCTGGAAGCGCTCGATTTCGCGCGCCATGTCCGCGGAAAGTATGGCTTCGCTGCCACCGCCCTGTTGCGCCGTCTGCAGCTTGGAGAGCGTTTCGTCGGTCTGGTTGAGCTCGGCTTCGAGCTGCAGTTGCTTGGCGCGGAATTGCGCATCGGCCTCGCGGCGCAGGTCATTCACGCGATCGAAGGGGCGAGAGTAGGAGGCGCGACCACGGATGCTGATCAGGTCGTTGCTGCCGGCGAGGTTGTCGAGCGCGTTCCACACCAGTTCGCCATTGTTGGCAAAGGGCTGGAAAATCGACTGGCCGAAGAAATTGGACTGCTGTCCCCACATGAAGTCGGCGAGCAGATCGCTGTCGGCGATGACGATGACGTTCAACGGCTTGGCGGAGGCCTTGAGTGCATCCGGCGCGGCCGCCACTCCGGCGGGTGGACCCGCGGCGAACGCACTGGTGGCGTTGCCGGATACGCGCGCCGCCACGACCAGCTGGCCGATGGGCCTGAATCCATCGCGCAGGCTCGCCGGGTCGGCCATCATCGCGAATCGTTGCGCCGGCAGCAGACCCGCCTGTGCGCTGGTGTGGATCAGCGGCTCGAAGGTCAGCTTGGAGCCGGTCAGCGGCTTCAAACTACCGGCGGTGGCCATGTTGATGCTGTCGAGATGCGCGGTGATCACGTCCTTGGCCACGCTCGAGTTGTCGAATCCCAGGATCGCGATGTGCTGCGAGGGCGGCTCGCCCTCGCGCGTGCCGACCACCAGGCCGCGCTCCAGGTCCGCGACCACCTGGTCGGATTTGAAATCAACGCCCCAGGAGGCCAGCAGCGGCTCGAGGTGCGAGGACTTGTCGGCGGCGAACTGCGCCATCGGATTGTTGGGATCGTTGCCCGACTGATCGGACTGCGCGTTCGGATCGACGAACGCCAGCACGCGTCCGCCGCGCATTGCAAATTGATCGATGGCGTACAGCGCCGCGGGCGTCAGGTTCTTGGGGTGTACCAGCACCAGCACGTCGACGTCCGCGTCGATGCTGGTGACCGACGGATCGATGGTGCGCACCGTGTACAGCTGTTCGATCTGGGCATAGACCATCAGCGTCTGGCCCGGCCGCCCGGTGCGCATGTCGAATTCGCCTCCCATGGGCAGCGAAGACATCCAGCCAATCACCGGTTTGCGCGCGGCTCGAGAGCTTGTGCACGAGCTTGGCCACGTCGTACTCGAGCTGCTCGTCGAGCTTCGGGTCGAGGAAGGGAATCGCTTCCTTGCCGTCGGTGGAGTTGGTGCCCGCCAGGCCGAGGTACAGCATCTCGCCGCCGGCATTGATGGGCATGCCCTGGACGCCGAGTTCCGTGGCGCGGTCTTCTTCCTCGGAGAAAGGCTGCGGGTCGATGACCTTGAGCATCAGCTTGCCCTTGGAGCGCATCGACATGGTTTCGAGCAGCTCGCGCACGCGGGTCCCGTAGTTCTTGATATCGGGGATGGCTGTGGCGGTGCGGTCCGAGTAGAACAGGTAGAGATTCACCGGCTCCTTCATTTCACGCAGGATGTTCTTGGTGCCGTCCGACAGGGTGTGGATCCGGTCTTTGGTCAGATCGATCTGCGCGCCGCGCAGCAGGGTGTTGGCCAGCAGGATGATGCCGACGAAGATCAGGCCGACCAACGCCAGCGAGCCTGCACCGATTGTGGGTTTGTTCATCATTTGGATTTCCGGGCTTCGAGCAACACGCTGCTCGCGAGCAGGAAGAACACGATGACCAGCGTGAAATACAGCAGGTCGCGCAGATCGAGTACGCCCTTGATGATGTTTTCGAAGTGCGTGAGGAAGGAGAGGCTGGCGATGCCGTCGGTGAGCAGCGCGCCGAACGACTCGATGCCCTCGCGCATGCCCGTGCCCCAGAACTCCCACGAGGCAATGCCGGCGAACAACGCACGGGACCAGTCGGTGACCACCGTGTAGCCGGCGAGCGTGAACAACGCGCAGGCCAGGAACGCGAGCACAAAGGCGACCACCTGGTTATCGGTCATGGAGGACATGCATGAGCCGACCGCGAGGGCGGCGCCAGCCATGACGAACGCGCCCACGTAGCCGGCGAACGCGGCGCCGTTGTCCGGGTTACCGAGGTAGTTGATGGTGATCCACGTCGGGAAGGTCAGTGCCAGGGCGATCCCGATGAAAATCCACGCAGCGAGGAATTTGCCGAGCACCGCCTGCCATATCGTGATCGGCTGTGTGAACAGCAGCTCGATGCTGCCGCTCTTGCGCTCCTCGGCCCACAGCCGCATCGACACGGCGGGCACGAAGAACAGGTATAGCCAGGGCAGGAAATTGAACAGCGACATGAGGTCGGCTTCCCGGCGCTCGTACAGGGCGCCGAAGAAGTACGTGCACAACCCGGAGAACACCAGGAAGATCACGATGAACACGTAGGCGAGCGGGGTCGCGAAATAACTCGCGAGTTCTCGCCGCAGAATGATTCTGACGGGTTTCAAGTCAGGCTCCTCGGGGAAGGTCGGGCGTCAGGCCGCGATGCTGCGGAATACGTCGTCGAGGCGACCCGAGGGCGCGCGTGAGCGCAGTCCCGCGGGCGTATCGTCGGCCACCAGCCTGCCGCGCACGATGATCATCGCGCGCGTGCAGACGGCATCCACCTCTTCGAGGATGTGGGTGGAGATGATGATGGTCTTCTCGCGCGCGATTTCGGTGATCAGCGTGCGCACTTCGTTCTTCTGCACCGGGTCAAGACCGTCCGTGGGTTCATCGAGGATCAGTACCTTCGGGTCGTGCACGATGGCCTGCGCCAGGCCGACGCGGCGCTTGAAGCCCTTGGACAGCGTTTCGATGGTCTGCTGCAGCACCGGCTCGAGCTGCAGCCGGCCGATGACATAGTCGAGCCGCTGCCTGCGATGCTCGCCTTCGAGCGCGCGCAGGTCGGCGATGAAATCCAGGAAGCCGCTGACGCTCATCTCGCCGTACGTCGGAGCGCCCTCGGGTAGATAGCCGAGCGCGGCCTTGGCGGCGAGCGGGTCACTGATGATGTCGTGGCCGCAGATGCTGGCCGAGCCCGCCGTGGGGGTGATGAAGCCCGCGATCATGCGCATGGTGGTGGTCTTGCCGGCGCCGTTGGGGCCGAGAAAGCCGAGCACTTCCCCGGGCTCCACGCTGAGGCTGAGGTCTTCAACGGCGACCAGGCCGTGGTAGTTCTTGGTGAGGTTCTGCGTCTTGATCATGGCGCCTGCTACAGAGCTGACGCCGGCCGGGAAGTTCCCCGGGGCGTCGGGGCGCAGATTTTGCGCAAGTGGGGCGGCTTCGCGCAAGCCGCTTGTTCCGTGCCCGGCATGCGGGCGCGGCACATTGCGGATAATTAATGGGCGCCGATGCTCAGTCGCGACGTCGTGTCACGATGGAGTCGATGTGGTCTCGATAGGTCCGCAGGATCCGGCGGATCTCCGACGGCGCCGGCCGCTCCGCGAGGCGCGCGATCATCTCGGCGATTTCGTGCCATTGGCGGCCCCAGCCTAACAAGCGCACCGCATCGGCGATGACCACGTGTTCGGTCTGCGTGATCGTCGAATGAGCCTTTTTTGGCTTGGCTGCCACGGGCCGAGGGGCTTCGCGCCGCGGTTCGCGCCTGGCCGGGGGTGGTTGGGCCACTCTCGGCGCCGTACCGGCCCGGGCTGTGGCCACCGCTCTTTCGGTCTTTGAATGGGGCAGCGCCGGCATCTGGCGCGTGGTCTCGGCGGTACGCCGGTGCTCGCCGGCGCGTGCAGCCGGCGTCGGCTGCGCGGCGTGTTTCCGTGGCGCGCGGACGTGCGGCTTCGGGTCGCCGGCCGGGTTGCGATCTCGTCCGGCTTCACGTCGAGCACTTCACCGCGCTCGGTTTCACGCGTGGCGAGCGGGATGTAGCGTTCCACCGAGGTGATGCCCACCAGCGTGGCGAGGAAACCCATGGTCTCGATGCCTTCGATGAAGGCGCGATCGCCCTCCGCCAGACGCTGCGACACGATGCGCTTCAGCGCGAGGATGCGCTTGCGCGCCAGCTGGATGATCCAGCGCTGCGGCCGCTCGTGTTTCGGCCAGGGTTGCACGTGCCAGTAGCGCGCATCGTCGAGCGCGACATAACCTGCATGCAGATCGAGGCTGATCTGCCAGCGATCGAGCAGCGCTTCGATTTTTCCCGGCTGCTCGCCGGTTACGGAGTCGTTAGCCATGTGCGCGAGGGTAGCGCCACGGCGTCCGCGGCGCGCGATGTGGCGCACATCCCGGGCCGAGGGCAACCACATTTGTGCGCGACAGCACACCGGGCCGCCAAAACCCCGGACGTGGATTTCAGCTATCCAGCGCCTGGTGGGCAGTGCCGCGTCGGCTCCGCGATCGGCTCACCCGGCCGATGCTCCGGCGACGGTTTCGATCACCTTGCAATACTGAAGCGCCAGTCTGGACCAGCGATAATTGTCGACCTGGGCGCGCATCGGGCCGACGTTACCGATCATGAATTTCTCGAGAGCCTGTTCGATGCCGGCAATGTTTTCTGGCTCCACGCACATGCCCGCGCCGCTCTCGGCCATCAACTCGAACAACGCCGCGCCGCGCGGTGCGATGGCGAGAATCGGCCGGCCGGCCGCCATGTAGTCGTACACTTTATAAGGGGTGGAATAGAGCATGTGTTCGCCGAGAACGGCGAGCAGCAGATGTGCGCGCTGCAACTCGGCGAACAGCTCGCCGAAGGGAATGCGCGGTCTCACTTCCACGAAGCGCTCGAGGTTGCCGGCACGAATGCGCGCCACTCCGCCGCCGGCAGCTTTCCGTAGGTGATGACGCGAATGGGACGCGTCGCCCGGCGCGCCGCGAGCCGCTGTGCCGCCTCGAGCAGCGGTACCAGTGAGCGGCCGGTGAAGATCTCTCCGGCATGCACGATGTTGAACGGGCCCGTGTCGTCGCGGGCGGCGGCGCCTCCGCCACGGACTCGAAGCCATTCGGGATCACGAAATTCCGTGTGACGTCACTGTCGAGAAACTTTTCAAACGAGGTGCGCATCGCCGGAGTATTGAGTACCCGCGCCGCGCTGCGTTTCACGATCCGGCGTTCCAGGCGTCGCGCGAACCACTGAGAAACGGAACCGCGTTTCCATGTCGGCCATACGTGGGCGCTCCACGGGTCGCGATAGTCGAGGATCAACGGCCAGTGCAGCCGCCGCGCAACTTTCGCGCCGGACAGCAATGCCGCGCGTGCCGGCGAAGTGGCGATCACCACTCCGGGCGGCAGTGTGCGCGCGATTTCCAGCGCCTTGCGCGTGGCGGCCGCCGCCCAGAAATATTCCCATCCCACGGGCGCGAGCAGGCGCCGCAGCACGGAATTGCCCGCACGCTGCAACAGTCCCTTGCCGGCGAACGGCACCTTCAGCGACTCGGAGCAGCGATGCACCTGGCCGCTGACCGGCAATGACGTGTCGGTCTTCCAGTCGATCCAGTCGCGCGACTCGTGCGTGATGACGTGCACGTCATAACCGAGCCGGGCAAATTCGCGCGCGAGAAAGCTGAAACGCTTGGCGCCGACCGCGGGGCTGGGCGCATACCAGTACGAGATGATGATGAGCGGGCGCAGAGTTTCCCTTGAAATCATGTGGCCTGCCGCCGCCGGGTGAACGCGCGGACCACGTAGCCGTATTCCTCGCGCAGGATGATGCGCGCCGCCAGCGCATAAACCGCGCAGAACAGCGCCAGCGCGACGGCCAGGCTCAGGTAATTGCGCGGCAGCCAGATGAGTGTGCCGTGCATGATGGCCCCCGCCAGCAATGCCGCGAGCAGCGACCACGCGAGCTTGCGCCAGTGGAAGATCTGCGCGGCCGGCACGCGATAGCGCGCCATGACGCGGCGTCCGAGGTAGTACCCGGACCAGATATTGCTCGCGACCAGGCCCAGCGTCGGTCCCCACAGGCCGAAGGCCGGCATGAGCGCGATGATCAGCGCGATGTTGATCGCGAGCGCAATGGCGCTCGAAGTGGCGAACGAGGCGTTGTCCTCGACGCTGCGCAGCAACGTGGAGTACTGGAAGCACTGGCGCAGCATCAGCAGCAGGAACACCTGGAAATAGGGAGTTGCCGCGACAAAGGCGTCGGTGAATGCGAGGCGTATCAGGGGCTCGGCGAAATAACTCAGCAGCACCCAGGCCGGCACGATGACCGCCGCCACCATCATCTGGGCGCGCTTCCACAGTCGCAGGCCTTCGGCCGGATCGCGTTGCGCGCGCTTGACCAGGTCGGGAAAGATCACATCCGACAGCGAGGTCTGCACGATGTTCACCAGCGGCACCTGGTAGTGCGCGGTGGAGTAGATGGCCAGCGGCACCGGGCCCAGCACCGTGCCCACCACCACGCGGCCGAACTCATTCGCCTTGTTGAGGATGGAGCCCAGTCCGAGCGGCGTTACCAGCCGCACCTGCTCGCGCATCACCTCGCGATCCCAGCGGAACACCAGCAGGCCGGCGCGCGCGCAGCCACAGGTAGATAGCTACGTTCTTGATGGCCTCGGCGCACACCAGGGTGGCGAAGATCATCTCGACGTCGTGGAAATAGAGCGCCGCGCCGAGCAGCGTGGCGAGCCGCCAGGCGGTCACGACCAGCGTGTACTGCATCACCTCCACGGAGCGGCGTTGCGCCAGCCAGTAGGCCACCACCACTTCCAGGTTGAGGAACATGAATACGTACACCGTCAGCAGCCACCAGCTGGCGGCGATTTCCGCGGGGACGATCCACGGATGCGCCAGCGCGACGATCAGCGCGCTCACCACTGCCACGAAGAACATGAGAACCGTGGTCTTGGTGATGTCGGCCGGCGCACGCTCCGGCGTGCGGGCCAGCAGGTAAGTGAGATTGGCGCTCAGCGCGAAGCCGCCAAGCGAGGTCACCAACATTGCAACCGCCATGAACTGCCGATACCGGCCGTAGTCGACGATGTCGAGCAGGCGTACCAGCAGCAGGGGACTCAAGAGCGCCAGGGCCTGGTTGAGCAGGCGTGCGCTGGCGAGCACGGCGCCTCTCGAGACAAATGAACTCATGCGGTGTGTGGATTCTCTTCGCAGGCGTGGATACGGAATGTCGGCGGGCGCGGCAGCCGGAGTAGGGCCGCGCCTACAGCCGCGCGCGCGACGCTCGCAGTCCTAAGGGGTCAGACCGAAACCAGCGCGTAGACACCCAGCGCCGCGAATGACAACGCGGCGACAATGCGTATCCACTTGAGCGGCACGCGGCGCATCAGCGCGTCGCCGGCGAACACCACGGGCGCGTTGGCGATCATCATGCCGACGGTGGTGCCGAGCACGACCAGGATGATGGAATGAAACTGCGCCGCCAGCGCGACGGTCGCGAGCTGGGTCTTGTCGCCCATCTCGACCAGGAAAAATGCGAATGCCGTGGTCAGGAACACGCCGTAGCGCGGAGCGGAGTCGGTTTCTTCGGGCGCAGAATCGGGAATGAGCGTCCACGCCGCCATCGCGATGAAAGACAGCCCCAGGATCCAGCGCAGCGCGTCCGCGCCAATCACGCTGACCAGCCAGGCGCCCACCGCGCTCGCCAGCGCGTGATTCGCGAGTGTGGCAATGAATATTCCGCCCACGATTGGCCAGGGCGCACGAAACCGGGCCGCGAGCAGCAGCGCCAGCAACTGGGTCTTGTCGCCGATCTCGGCGAGTGCCACCACGCCCGTCGAAACGAAAAATGCCTCCAAGCCTTTCCCGCCTTTCTATCTGACCGCGTAGTTAGGCGATGCAGCGCCGTGCCGGATGATCTCGCGCGACTTCTCGGCGAGCTCGTTCACGTCGAAATTTGGCGTGGCTTCCTGGTGGCAGTGACAGGCGCCGCTGGCGCGGTCGTACTGACAGTCATGCCCTGGAGCGCAGCGGAATGCGCGTCGATGCGGACCATTCCCGGCGAGTCGGCAGGCGTCGAATGCGGCACCCAGGCGAATGGTGTTGTTCGGCAATTTTTCCCCGGGCAGTGGCTCGGACCTCAAGTCATTGATTTGATTGGCGCTCCCTACCGGATTCGAACCGGTGTTACGGCCTTGAGAGGGCCATGTCCTGGGCCTCTAGACGAAGGGAGCGTCTGTCAGGCGGGTCCAGAATCGAGCGCGGTAGTATATGCGCCGCTTTTCACCTGCCAAGCGGAACTTTGAAGTCTTGAACGAAGCCGACCCGGGCTCCCGCCCCGCCGCACGCATCATTCCCCGTGCCGAACATTCCATATCGCGATCCGCGATCTCTCCCAATGCGTTGAGGGTTCTGTACCGCCTGCACGAAGCTGGCTACGAGGCCTTCCTGGTGGGTGGTTGCGTGCGCGACATGTTGCTGGGAATTTCCCCGAAGGATTTCGACATCGCCACCAGCGCGTTGCCGGAAGAGGTCAAACGCGTTTTTCGCAATTGCCGTCTCATCGGCCGGCGCTTCCGGCTGGCGCACGTATTCTTCGGACGCGACATCATCGAGGTGGCGACCTTCCGCGCGATGAGCGGGCCCGAGCCCGGCGAAGAAGTGCCCGAGCCCGCGGCAGCCGATCTCGACGACGACCTCGATGACGAACTCATCGACGACGACGATCTCGATGACGAGGAAGAAGTCGATGAGAGCGTGATCCTCGCCGAGGCCGGGCCGCACCAGACAGGATTCCACGGCGGCCCGCCGATCGCGGAGCGCGATCGTTCGCGTCACGCGGGCGCCGGCAACGACGACGACGAGGATCGCGTCACCGACCAGCACGGCCGGATCCTGCGCGACAACGCCTACGGCAGCATCGACGACGATGTCTGGCGCCGCGATTTCACCGCCAATTCGCTCTACTACAACATCGCCGATTTCTCGATCTGGGATTACACCGGCGGCGTCGCGGACATCGCAGCGCGGCGGCTCAAGCTGATCGGCGATCCGGTCACGCGTTATCGCGAAGACCCGGTGCGCATGCTGCGAGCGGCGCGTTTCGAGGCCAAGCTCGGCTTTGCGCTCGACGGCAACACCGGTACCGCCATCGCGGGCCTGAAGGAGTTGTTAGGCAGCGTGCCGCCCGCGCGCCTGTTCGACGAAACACTGAAGCTGTTCCTGACCGGGCATGGCGCACGCAGTCTCGAAGTGCTGCGCGCCCGCGGCCTGTTCGGTGAGCTGATGCCCACGGTGGCGAGTTACCTGGAACGCCACCCGGACGGCGCCGTAGCCCGCCTGCTGAAGCAGGGGCTCATCAACACCGACCAGCGCGTTTCGCAGGGCAAGCCGGTGACGCCGACCTTTCTGTTTGCGCTGCTGCTGTACGGGCCGATCGCCGACATCATCGAGAAACATCCGCCGGAGAAATGGCACGACATCGGCACCATTGTCGATGCCGTGGACCGCGCGGCGCGCGGCGCGCAGGGCCGCATCACCATCCCGAAGCGTTTCTCGCTGGGTGTTCGCGAAATGTTTGCCGCGCAGCCGCGCCTCGAGCAGCCACGCGGCCGGCGTGCACTGCGCATGCTGGAGCAGCCGCGCTTCCGCGCCGGATTCGATCTGCTGCTGCTGCGCGCCGACATGGGCCTGGCGCCGCGCGAAATCGCCGACTGGTGGACACGCGTGCAGGAAGTCTCCCAGACAGATCGCGATCGCATGGCGGATGCGCTTGGCGTGCAGCGACCTGCCGGCGAGGGCGGAGGATCACGGCGGCCGCGCCGTCGACGCCGGCGTGGGCGCGGACGAGCGCCCGCCACCACATGAACGCGGCGACCGACGCGCTGGCCGGGGCTGCCGCGGCGTTGCGCTGGCAGCCGGCCTACGTCGGTGTGGGCAGCAATCTCTCCGAACCGCGCGCCCAGGTGCAGCGCGCGCTCGGGGCGCTCGGCGATCTTCATGACTCACGCCTGGTGACCGCTTCGCCGCTCTACCACTCGCCGCCGCTGGGCGAGGTGTCGCAGCCGCCGTACGTCAACGCGGTGGCGGGTCTCGTGACGCGCCTGTCGCCGGAGGAACTTCTGGCCGAACTGCGCCGGCTGGAACGCGAGCTGGGTCGCGAACCGCCGCGTGAACGCTGGGGCCCGCGCATCATCGATCTCGACCTGCTGGTGCACGGCCGCGAGACGCGCGCCACGCAGCAGCTGACGCTGCCGCACCCGGGCATTGGCGAACGCGATTTCGTGCTCTATCCACTCGCCGACATCGCACCCGACCTGGACGTGCCGGGCCTCGGCAGCGTCGCCAGCTTGGTGCTGCGCGTTGCGAACCGCGGCGTCGTGCGGTTGTGAGCACCACCGACTCCGAAACCTTCGCCGGCGCGAGTCCGGCGGCAGCCGCGCGCGCGCGACGCCGAGATTCCACCGCAACGCTACATCGTGGTGGAAGGCCCGATCGGCGTGGGCAAGACCAGCCTGGCAAAACGGCTGGCCGCCACCCTCGAAGCGGAGCTGGTGCTCGAGCAGGATGCGCAGAACCCGTTCCTCGAGCGCTTCTATCGCAACCCGAAATCGGGCGCGCTGCCGGCGCAGCTGTTTTTTCTCTTTCAACGCGCGCAGCAGCTCGGCTCGCTGAAGCAGCAGGACATGTTCGCGCCGCGGCGCGTCGCTGACTATCTATTCGAGAAGGACCGGTTGTTCGCCAGCCTGACGCTGGACGCCGCCGAGATGGGTCTCTACGAGCAGGTGGCCTCGCGTCTCGACGTGGATCCGCCCAAGCCGGATCTGGTCGTGTACCTGCAGGCGCCGGTGGAGACCCTGCTGGCACGCATCGCCAGGCGCGGCATCGCCTACGAGAACAGCATCGATGCCGCTTATCTCACCCGGCTCAACGACGCCTATGCGCGCTTCTTTCACGAATACGCGCGCGCGCCGCTGCTCATCGTCAACGCCGCCAACATCGACCCGGTGCAGAACCAGGGCGACTACGACGAGCTGGTGGCCACGATCCGGCGCATGCGCAAGGGCCGCATGTACTACAACCCGTTGCGCCACGTTACTATCTAGCAGGATCCAGAGGGCCATTCGTGTACACGCACCTCGAACAACGTGATTCCACCCGACCGCCGGTGTCGCTGGGCACGCTCGCGAAGATGAAGCGCGACGGCGAGAAGATCGCCTGCATCACCTGCTACGACGCGAGCTTTGCGGTGTTGTGTGACAACGCCGACGTCGACCTGGTGCTGGTCGGTGATTCGCTCGGCATGGTGCTGCAGGGCCACGACACCACGGTGCCGGTGACCATGAACGATGTCGTGTATCACTCCAAGGCGGTGGCGCGCGGGCTGCACCGGCCATTCCTCGTGGCCGACCTGCCGTTCGCCAGTTACCCCACCCCTGATGTCGCGCTCGCGAATTCGGTGCGCCTCATGCAGGAGGGCGGCGCCGGAATGGTGAAGCTGGAGAGCGGCCTGGGCCAGCTCGAGATCGTCGAGTTCCTGGCGCGGCACGACATCGCGGTGTGTGCGCACCTCGGCCTCAAGCCGCAGTCGGTGCACAAGACCGGTGGCTTTCGCGTGCAGGGTCGCGACGATGCCGCCGCGCAACGCATGCTCGAGAATGCACGGGCGCTCGAATCCGCCGGCGCCGACATCGTGCTGCTCGAGTGCATTCCGTCCGAGCTCGGCAAGCGCATCACGCAGTCACTCGAAGTGCCGGTGATCGGCATCGGCGCCGGGCCCGATACCGACGGACAGATCCTGGTGCTGTACGACGTGCTGGACATCACCTCGGGACGCAAGCCGCGATTCGTCAAGAATTTCATGGAGGGGGCGAGCTCGAATCTCGACGCGCTCGGTCGTTACGTACATGCCGTCAAGCAGAAAACCTACCCCGCGCCCGAACACGAATTCCACGCGTAAGACGCGCGGAGCGGGCCTGATGATCACGGCGACCACCATCGCGGAGGTGCGCGCACACGTGTCGCGCTGGCATGCCGCGGGTGAGCGGGTGGTGTTCGTGCCCACCATGGGCAACCTGCACGCCGGGCACCTCAGCCTGCTGGAGGCGGCGCGCCGGCACGGTGAGCGATTCGTCGCCAGCATCTTCGTGAATCCGATGCAGTTCGGACCCAACGAGGACTTTGCGCATTATCCGCGCACACCGGCGCAGGACGCGACCATGCTCGCCGAGGCGGGTTGCAACCTGATGTTCATGCCCGAGGTCGGCGAGATCTATCCGAACGGCGCGGACAACGCGACCCGGATCGAGGTACCCGGGATTTCCGCCATCCTGTGCGGCGAATTCCGGCCCGGTCATTTCGAGGGCGTCGCCACCATCGTTGCAAAACTGTTCCACATCGTGGACCCGGACGTGGCCATCTTCGGCGAGAAGGACTACCAGCAACTGACCGTCATCCGCCGCATGGTGGCCGACCTGTGTCTGCACGTGCAGATCGTCGGCGCACCCACGGTGCGCGAAAGCGATGGGCTGGCGATGAGCTCGCGCAACCAGTACCTCACGCCCGAGGACCGTCGCGCAGCGCCGACTATCCACCGTCAGTTGCAGCAGGCGGTGGAAGCGCTCGGCTCCGGCGCGCGCGATTTCGCGCGCATCGAGGGTGCCGGGCGTGCCGCGCTGCAGGCGGCGGGTTTCCGCCCCGATTACTTCAGCGTACGCGATGCGCGCACGCTGGCGCCCGCGCAGCCCGACACGCGGCACTTCGTGGTGATGACCGCGGCGCGCGTCGGGAAGGCGCGGCTCATCGACAACCTGCAGTATCTCGACTTAGACGGTGCCGGCCCGGCATCGCTCGCGACGCGCGGCATGTTCGGCCAGCGCCCATTCCACGTGTTCACGCACCAGCGGCGAACAATCGTCGCGACGCGCCTCGAGCGCCGCCGTGTTCGTCGCGCTGGCCGGCGCGTTGCCCAGCGCCACCGCGATATTGCGCAGCCAGCGCTGGTAGCCGATGCGGCGGATCGCCGAGCCCTCGGTGCGTTCCAGGAATTGCTGTTCCGTCCACGCGAACAATTCCGCCAGCCGTGCGGCATCGAGTCCGTGGCGCGTCTTGAAGTCAGGATGCGCGGCGGCGCGCGCGAACTTGTTCCATGGACACACCAGCTGGCAGTCGTCACAGCCGTAGATGCGTGAACCGACCAGGCGGCGCAGCTCGACGGGAATCGCGCCGTGCAATTCGATGGTGAGATACGAAATGCAGCGGCGCGCATCGAGCCGGTACGGCGCCGTGATGGCGCCGGTGGGGCAGGCCGGAATACAGGCCGAGCAGGTGCCGCAATGCGCAGTCGCGGGTTCGTCCACGGGCAACGGCAGGTCGGTGAGGATCTCGCCGATGAAGAAATATGAGCCGGCATCCCGCGCGATGAGATTGGTGTGTTTGCCGATCCAGCCGATCCCGGCATTACGCGCCAGCGCCTTCTCGAGCACCGGTCCAGAGTCCACGAAAACGCGGTAGCCCATCGCGCCGATGCGTCCGACCATGTCGTCCGCCAGTCCCTGCAGTGCACTGCGCAGCACCTTGTGGTAGTCGCGCCCGAGCGCATAACGCGATACGTAGGCGGTGTCCGGATCCTGTAGAACCTCGAGCGCGTCGCGGGCCTCGGCCGGCCAATAGTCCATGCGGGCCGACAGGACGCGCACCGTGCCCGGCACCAGTTCCTCCGGGCGCGTGCGCCGCGTGCCATGTTTCCACATGTAGTCCATCTCGCCATGCAGGCCCGCGCCCAGCCAGCGGGTGAAGTGCGTGACATCCGCCCCCAGCGCCACGTCGCTCACACCGAGCGCGTCGAAACCGCGGGCGCGCGCCAGCGATTCCAGCTCGGACTTGAGCTCTCCAGGTTGCCGCAAGGTTTGCACACGGGGGTCCATTGATGCCGCCAGTATAATTCCCACCCCATGAACCGGCCCCTCAACAATTCCACGGCCATCTACTCACCCGCCCAGGTGCGCGCGCTCGACGCCTACGAGATCGAAAAGCGGCGCGTTCCGGGCTTCACGCTCATGACGCGCGCCGCCGAGGCCGCGCTCGAGCTGCTGCGCGCGCGCTGGCCGCAGGCGCGGCGCGTGGCGGTGGTGTGCGGCGCCGGCAATAACGGCGGTGACGGCTACGTGCTGGCGCGGCTCGCGCAGGCCGCCGGGCTCGAGGTGTTGGTGCTCGCCGCCTCGTCCCCGGACAAACTGGCCGGCGATGCGCGGCGCGCGCAGGAGGAATGGCTGGCGGCCGGCGGACACGCGCATCCCTTCGCAGCCGACGCGCTTTCCGGCAGTGACGTGATCATCGACGGCTTGTTAGGCACCGGGTTCCGGCCGCCGGCACGCGCCGAGACGCTGGCGGTGATCCGTGCCATCAATGGCGCGCGTCGTCCCGTGCTGGCGCTGGACATTCCTTCGGGAATCGATGCCGACAGCGGTGCGGTGGGAGAGGAGGCGGTGCGCGCGGAGCTCACGATAAGTTTTGTCGGTCTCAAAGCCGGCCTGTACCTGGGCCGAGGTCCAGAACACGCTGGCGTGGTGCGGCTCGACGATCTGGGCGTGGTGGCCCCCGCGCTGCCCGAATTCACGCCGGTCATGCGCCGCATCGATGAAGCCGACATCGCGGCAGCATTGCCGCCCCGGGCGCGCGAGGCGCACAAGGGCTCGAACGGCCGGGTGCTCATCGTCGGCGGCGGCTTCAGGGATGCCGGGCGCGGTGCGCATGGCCGGGATCGCGGCGCTGCGCGTCGGCGCGGGCCTGGTAACGGTGGCCGCCGCGGCCGAGAACCTCACCGCCGTAACCGCCGCGCATCCCGAGCTCATCTATCTACCGGTGTCGTCGAGCACCAGTCTCGACGAGGTGCTGCGCGCCGCGAGCCGTGGTCGCCGTCGGTCCGGGACTCGGCACGGGCGAGGGGGCGCAGCGGCTGTGGTCACAGGTATTGCACTCCCAGGTTCCCGTGGTGGTGGTCGACGCCGACGCACTCAACCTGCTGGCGAGCAAGCCCGAGCGCCTGCCGTCGGGCTGGATCATCACGCCGCACCCGGGAGAAGCCGCGCGCCTGCTGGGTGTCGATACGGCCGCGGTACAGGTGGACCGGCTGGCGGCAGTGCGCGAGCTGCACGCACGCTACGGCGCGGTGAGCGTGCTCAAGGGAGCGGGTACGCTGGTGGCCAGCGGCACGGCCGATGCGCCCGAGCTGCACATCTGTGACCGCGGCAATCCCGGCATGGCGACCGCTGGCATGGGTGACGTGCTCACCGGTGTGATCGCCGGGCTGCGGGCGCAGATTTCCGACAGCGCGCTGGCAGCGCGCGTGGGCGTACTGGTGCATGCGCTCGCCGGCGATTCCGCCGCGCAGGCCGGTCAGCGCGGCCTGATCGCCAGTGACGTGGTCGCGGAGCTGCGCGGCTGGGTCAATCCGTGAACGACACCAGTCACGAGGTGTGGACCACGCGCAGCGGCGAGGAAACCGAGGCGCTGGCGGCACGCCTGTTAGGCACACCTTCAACGCCGCAGTCACCATGCCGCGTGGTCGAGCTGCGCGGCGAGCTCGGCACCGGCAAGTCGACCTTCGCGCGCGGGGCGTTGCGCGCGCTCGGCGCGCACGGATCCATCAAGAGCCCGAGTTACACCCTGCTCGAAATCTACGAACTGCCGGCGGTCCAGGTGGTGCACCTGGATCTGTATCGGCTCAACGATCCGGACGAACTCGAGCACCTGGGACTCGCCGACTATTACCGGCCGGGCTACCTCTGGCTCATCGAATGGCCGGAAAGGGCGGCCGGCAGGCTCCCGGCACCCGACCTGCGCTTCGACTTTTCTATCGGGAATGACGGTCACCGCATCGAGATGATTGAAACTTTTCAGACAAATATGTAAATTGCGCCGCAGGTCAGTCGTTGAACTCCATGATGGAGAAGGGTTTTTTGGGGAAGCTTCTTGCGTACGGCCTGCTGCTCGCAATCTTCGCGGGAGCTTCCGGGTCCACCGTCGCCGCTGAAATCCGCGACATCCGCATTGCCGCTACCGACCACGGTACCCGCGTGGTGCTCGATCTTTCGGGCGCCGTCGTACACAAGGCTTTCCTGTTAGACGATCCCGGACGTGTAGTGCTGGACCTCTCCCGCTGCCACGCTCAAGGCGCGGCTACCCGCCGCCGACGGACCGATCACCGTGGTGCGCTCGGGCAAGCTGCCGAACAGCGGTCTGCGCCTGGTATTCGAGATCAAGGGCCCGGTAAGGATCGAGACCTCGACGCTGGCCCCGTCGGCTGGTGCCGGCAATCGACTGGTGCTCGACATCACCGTACCCGGTGCTGCGAAGACCGTGGCGGTGACTCCCGTGACGCCCGTGGCGATCCGCCCCGCGCATGCCCCGTCCGAGACCGGCCGCGACATCATCATCGCGGTGGACGCCGGACATGGCGGCGTGGATCCCGGTGCTTCGGGACGTCGTGGTACGCGTGAAAAGGATGTGGTGCTGGAAGTGGCGCGCGCGCTGACGGCGCGTATCAACCAGCAACCCGGCATGAAGGCCGTGCTCACCCGCGATGGCGACTACTTCATCAGCCTGCAGGAACGCACGCTGCGCGCGCGACGCGCCAAGGCGGACCTGTTCGTATCGATCCATGCCGACGCGATTGCCAATCCCGACGTGTCGGGTTCGTCGGTGTACGTCCTGTCGGATCGCGGCGCCAGCAGTGAGGCGGCCCGCTGGCTGGCCGAACGTGAAAACGCGGCCGACCTGAAGGGCGGCATCAAGCTCGACGACAAGGACCCGGTATTGCAGGGCGTGCTGCTCGACCTGTCGCAGACGGCGAGCATCTCCGCCAGCATGGTGGCGGCTGAAAACGTGCTCAAGTCCCTGGATCGCATCGGCGAAGTCCGCAAGCCGCGTGTGCAGCAGGCGGGATTCGTGGTGCTCAAGTCGCCGGACACTCCCTCGATGCTGGTGGAGACCGCGTTCATCTCCAACCGCGAGGACGAACGCAAGCTCGCGCAGCCTGCGCATCGCGCCAAGCTGGCCAATGCCATCTTCGCGGGAATCGAGCTGTATTTTCAGCTCAATGCGCCGGAAGGCACGCGGCTCGCCGCGAATCGCCGCGCCGGTGCTCCCAGCGCGCAGGTCGAACTGAGGTAATCGCGGCGCGCGCGAGCCTGCGCGCTAAAATGCGGCCCCTCGCAGCTTTCGGGTCGCCTTCTTGATTCGCGTCCTCGACAACCATCTCATCGATCAGATCGCGGCCGGCGAGGTCATCGAGCGCCCCGCTTCCATCGTCAAGGAACTGGTGGAGAACAGTCTCGACGCCGACGCGCGCAGCATCGAGGTCGAGATCGAAGCGGGCGGCGTGCGGCTCACCCGCGTGCGCGACGATGGCAACGGCATTCCCGCCGACCAGCTGGCGCTGGCGCTGTCGCGCCACGCCACCAGCAAGATCACCAGCGCCGATGACCTTGCGGCCATCATCACGCTCGGGTTCCGCGGCGAGGCGCTGCCGTCGATCGCGTCGGTGTCACGCTTCGAGATCGTCTCGCGTCACGCGGACGCCGAACGTGCCGCCAGCGTGAGCGTCGATGCCGGCACGCTGGGCGGCGTGGCGCCCGCTGCGCACCCGCCGGGCACTACCGTGGAGGTGCGCGATCTGTTCTACAACCTGCCCGCGCGGCGCAAGTTCCTGCGCAGCGAGGTGACCGAGCAGGGGCACATCGTGCGCCTGGTCGAACGGTTGGCGCTGTCGCGCGGTGACGTCGCGTTTCGTCTGCGCACCGGGTCGCGCACCTTGTTAGACGCGCCGGCGATGTCCCAGGAGAGCGACGCCACCGACCGCCTGTCACGTGTGGTCGGACGCGAATTCGTGGAGCGATCGCTGCAGGTCGACCATGCCGCGGGTCCGGTGCGTCTGTCGGGCTGGATCGGCACTCCCGCGGCAGCGCGCACCGGCACTGACCTGCAATTCTGGTTCGTCAACGGACGCGCGGTGCGCGACCGGTTGCTCATGAACGCGGTGCGACTGGGATTCCGCGACGTTCTGTATTCGGGCCGGCAGCCGTCGTACGTGTTGTACCTCGATATCGATCCCGCACTCGTCGACGTGAACGCGCACCCGCAGAAACTCGAAGTCAGGTTTCGCGACAGCCGCCAGATTCACGACTTCGTGTTTCGCGCGGTCGAGCGGCGCCTGGCGGGCACCAGGCCGGGCGCGAACCCAGCCACACCCGCATGGCAGGGAGCGGCGCGACACTCCGAACCGCTGGCCTTGCACGGTGCCGATGGCCTGGCACCGTCGGGCGCCTGGGCGGTGAATGAAAATCTGCGCGCGGCGTATCCGCCCGAGGCCGATAGTGACGCCGAATCGATGCCATCGTCGACACAGCCTCTTGGCCAGGCCCTGGCCCAGATTCATGGCATCTACATCCTGGCGCAAAACGAACAGGGGATGGTGCTGGTGGACATGCACGCGGCGCACGAGCGCGTGTTGTACGAAAAAATGAAGGCGCAAGCAGGAACCGCGGTCCGGCAACTGCTGCTCGCGCCAATCTCCGTTGCACTCAAGATCGACGAGGTCGATGCCGTGATGGCCGGGCGCGATCAGTGGCTCGAGGCGGGCTTCGACATCGAGCGACTCGCGCCGGACACGCTGGTAGTGCGGGCGGTGCCGGCGCTGTTGCCCCGTGAAGACATTGCGTCGCTGGTGCGTGACGTGGTGAATGGTGTGGCCGAGGACGGCGCGTCACATCACCTCGATGGCGCGAGCGATCGGCTGCTCGGCACCATCGCGTGCCGCTCGGCGATTCATGCGCACCGACGCCTCACGCTTCCCGAGATGAACGCGCTGCTGCGGCAAATGGAGCAGACCCCACGTGCCGACCAGTGTAATCACGGGCGGCCCACCTGGACCCAGGTGACGCTCGAGGAACTGGACCGCATGTTTCTGCGCGGGCGATAGGTGCCGGGCCCGAAGCCCGTCGCGGTGCTGACCGGGCCGACCGGCTCCGGGAAGACCGAGATCGCGCTGGCGTTGGCGCGCGAGTTTCCCATCGAGATCGTCAGCGTGGACTCGGCGCAGGTTTATCGCGGGCTCGACATCGGCAGCGCCAAGCCCTCCGCACGCGAGCGGGCACAGGTGCCCCATCACCTGATCGACCTGGTGGATCCGGGCGCGAGTTACTCGGCGGGGCAGTTCGTGCGCGATGCCGCCCACGCCATCGATGACATCGAAGCGCGCGGTCGCGTGCCGCTGCTGGTGGGAGGCACGATGTTGTACCTGCGGGCATTGATGGGCGGTATTGCGGAGCTGCCGGAAGGCGACGCGGCAATTCGCGCGCGTCTCGATGCGGAGGCCGCGCAGCACGGCTGGCCAACGCTGCACGCACGGCTGGCCGAAATCGATCCTGCCGCCGCGGCGCGCATCCACCCGAACGACGGGCAACGCATTCAGCGTGCACTCGAGGTGCATGCGGTCACCGGCGAGCCCATCTCGAATCTGCAGGCGCACACACGTTCGCCCCTCTTACGAGAATTCCTGACGGTGGCGCTCATACCCGAGGACCGGGTGCGCCTGCATGCCGCGCTCGCACAGCGCTTCGATCAGATGATGGCGGCCGGGTTGCTGGACGAAGTGCGCGGGCTGTATGCGCGCGGGGACCTGACCGATGCCACGCCCTCCATTCGGGCGGTCGGGTACCGCCAGCTGTGGGCACATCTCGCTGGTAGTTATTCACTCGACACCGCCGTGACCCGCGTCAATCGCGGCCACGCGTCAATTGGCCAAACGGCAGATGACCTGGCTGCGCTCAATGGCAAACATTTCCGTTGTCGATCCCTATGATGCGCAAAGCTTTGTAGGCGTCCGCGAGCGTCTGGACGGGGCTGTTCTACCTCCTTTGAGTGCATTACCCGCTGGGGTCAGCGTGGTATGCTCGCGGCCGTCTGCTTGCTTGAAAAATAAGGAGAACGTCATGGCCAAGGGCCAGTCACTGCAGGATCCGTTTCTCAACACATTACGCAAGGAACGAATCCCGGTGTCGATCTATCTGGTGAATGGAATCAAGCTACAGGGCCAGATCGATTCTTTTGATCAGTTCGTCGTATTGCTGAAGAACAGCGTGAGCCAGATGGTCTACAAACACGCGATCTCGACGGTTGTTCCGGCGCGCAACGTGCGCATTACCAACGAAGACGGCACGACGATCGAGGCGGTCGCCGGCGAATGATGACCTCAGTGGTCGCTCACGCTTCTTCAATCCTATCTCAACGTGTTCGAGCGACCCCGCGCGGGTGAACGAGCCGTGCTCGTGCGTCTAGGAATAGGCGCGCCCGCGGATCCCCAGGACATCGAAGAATTCGAGCAGCTCGCGCGCTCGGCGGGCGCCATTCCGGTGGCGCAGATATCGGGCCGGCGCGACCGTCCCGACCCGCGCTTCTTCGTGGGCAGCGGCAAGGCGGACGAAATCCGCGCCGTGGCCGCGGAGCACAACGCCGAAGTGGTGTTGTTCGATCATCCCCTGTCTCCGTCGCAGCAGCGCAATCTCGAAAAACTCATCGAGCTTCGGGTGCTGGATCGCTCCGGTCTGATCCTCGACATCTTCGCGCAGCGTGCGCGCAGCCACGAAGGCAAGCTGGAAGTCGAGCTCGCGCAGCTGAAGCACATCGCCACGCGCCTGGTGCGAGGCTGGACCCACCTGGAGCGCCAGCGGGGTGGTGGCATCGGCAATCGCGGTCCCGGCGAGACGCAGCTCGAGACCGACCGCCGCCTGATCGGCAAGCGTGTCAAGACGCTCACGGAACGGCTCGCGAAGATCAAGCAACAACGCGACACCGGCCGGCAGCAACGCGCCGAGATCCCGATCCCGTCACTGGCGCTGGTGGGCTACACCAACGCCGGCAAGTCGACACTGTTCCGCGCATTGACCGGCGCCGACGCGTACGTGGCCGACCAGCTGTTCGCAACTCTCGATCCGACGGTTCGGCGCATCGTGCTGCCGGGCAACACCACGGTGGTGGTGGCCGACACCGTCGGCTTCATCCGTGAGCTGCCGCACGAACTGGTGGCGGCCTTCCAGTCCACGCTGACCGAGGCGCGCGAGGCGACGCTGCTGCTGCACGTGGTCGACGTCAGTGACCCGAGCCGTGATGAGCACATCGACGAGGTGAACCGGGTGCTGGCGGAGATCGGCGCTGCCGACCTGCCACAAATCCTGGTGTTCAACAAGATCGACCGGATCGGCGTGGCGCCGCGGCTGGAACGAGACGAGTCCGGACGTGTGAGCCACGTGTGGCTGTCGGCGATGCGCTCCGAGGGACTCGATCTGCTTCGAGACGCGGTGGCCGAGCGCCTGTCACGCGTGGCACGCCGCGCCACGCTGCGGCTGCCCGTTTCGGGCGGAGAACTGCGTGCCAGGCTGTACGCCGCCGACCTGGTAATCGCCGAACGCATCACCACCGAAGGCGCCTTCGAAATCGATACCGAACTTTCGGAGTTCGAGCTCCTCAAATGGGCGCGCGAACCGGGCGTCGAAATACTCGCCCTGGCCGGCGACTCAACTTGTACGACCGCAGGTGCCTACCTACAATCGTCGCCCGCTCTTCGAAGCTCCTGATATGGCCTGGAATCAACCCGGTAGCTCAAACAACAACCCCTGGGGCAAGAAACCCGCCGCGGGCGGTGATCTCGACCAGGCCTTCAAGGAGTGGCAGAAACGCATCGAATCCCTGTTCGGCGGGGGCGGCGGACGCTCTTCCATGCCCCTGATGGTCATCGTGTGCCTGATCCTGGCCGGCTGGATGCTCACCGGTTTCTACCAGGTCAAGACCAGCGAACGCGGCGTGGTGCAGCGTTTCGGACGCCACGTCGAAACCGTCGGCGATGGACTCGGCTGGCGGCTGCCATGGCCCATTGAAACGGTCACCAAGGTGAACGTGCAGGAGCGGTTGACGACCTCGAGCACCCCGCGGGTACTCACCGCCGAATCCACGATGGTCGAGCTGAACCTCGCCATGCAGTACCGCATCAAGGATGCCGAAGACTATCTGTTCCGTGTGCAGGATCCGAAGAGCACGCTGGGTGAAGTCGGCGAAAGCGCCATTCGCGAGGTGGTGGGCCGCAACAATCAGCAGGCGATCCTCAGCGACAACCGTGTGCGCATCGTGCAGGACACGCTCGACATCATGCAGCGCACGCTCGATCAATACGGCACAGGTCTCGAAGTGGTCAACGTGAACATCATCGGTGCGCAGGTGCCCGATCCGGTGCAGGCGGCGCAGAGTGATTCGGTCAAGGCGTCGGCCGATCGCGAACGCATGGTCAAGGAAGCACAGGCCTACTCCAACAACATTCTCCCGGTCGCCGAAGGTAATGCCGCGCGCTACGTGCAGGACGCCCAGGCCTACAAATCGCAGGTCGTCTCGCTGGCCACCGGTGATTCGGCGCGCTTCACGCAACTCTCCCAGGCCTATGAGAAGTCGCCCGCCGTCACGCGCGAACGGCTGTACCTGGAGACGCTGGAAAGCGTGCTCAAATCCTCGCGCAAGGTGGTCATCGATTCCAAGGCCGGAAACGGCAACATGATCTACCTGCCGCTCGACAAGCTCGTTGAGCGCAACCGCGAGTCGGAGGCCAATACGGTCACGGTACGCCCCCCGGTCAACGTCGAGTCGGAGACCTCGGGCGGCGAATCCCGTCAACGGGGAGATCGCTGATGGGCACGCGCATCCTGCCATTGCTGATCCTGACCCTCGCGGTCCTGCTGGTCATCTCGACCTCGTGTTTCGTGGTGCGCGAGCAGGAGATGGCGCTGCGCGTGCAGTTATCGAGGATCGTGAGCTCGGATTACCAGGCGGGCCTGCATTTCAAGATTCCGTTCGTCGAGGACGTGGTCAAGTTCGACCGCCGCGTGCTCACGGTCAAGTTCAACGGTGAGAAGTTCCTGACTCGCGAGAGCCAGGCCCTCAACATCGACTATTACATCAAGTGGCGCATTCGCGATCCTTCGCTGTACTTCCAGTCGACCGGTGGTGACGAGCAGCGTGCCGGCGGGCTGTTGGGCGACAGGATCCAGGACGGCATCAAGAATGCCCTCGCGCGTCGCACGCTCAGCGAGATCGTCACTTCCGATCGCCAGCAGGTCACCGGCGAGTTCATGGCCGAGGCCGGCAAATCGATGGCGAGCATCGGCGTCGAGATCGTCGACGTGCGCCTGCAGCGCATCGACCTGCAGGAAGATGTGGCTTCCAGCGTCTACGAGAACATGAAGCGCGGTTTTGAAAGTATCGCGCGCATGGAGCGCGGCGAGGGCGAGAAGGAAAAGAACATCCTCATGGCCGAGGCGGATCGCAAGCGCACCGAGCTGGTGGCGAAGTCTCTGGCCGAGGCGCAGCGCATCCGAGGCGAAGGCGAAGCGGCGGCCGCGGCGATCTACGCGCAGGCCTACAACCAAAACCCCGAGTTCTACACCTTCTATCGCAGCCTGCAGGCCTACCGTAATTCGCTGGGCCGCGAAGGCGACATCCTGGTGATATCGCCCGACAGCGATTTCTTCCGCTATCTGAAGAGTCCCGCGCCGCAGCGGCGCTGACCCCAGACTCTCCTCAATCTTTCACTGGCGCGTTCGCGCGGTTCGATTATGGGCAAATTCGTCATCATCATCGGGACCCAGTGGGGCGACGAGGGCAAGGGCAAGGTCGTGGACCTGCTCACCGAGCGCGCCGCGGCGGTGGCCCGCTTCCAGGGCGGGCACAACGCCGGGCACACGCTGGTGATCGCCGGCAAGAAGACCGTGCTGTCGCTGATCCCGTCGGGAATCCTGCACCCGAACGTGCACTGCCTCATCGGCAACGGCGTGGTGTTGTCGCTCGAAGCGCTGTTCCGCGAGTCGCAGATGCTCATCGACACCGGCGTCGACGTGTTCGCGCGCCTGCGGGTGTCGCCCAACTGTCCGCTGATCCTTCCCTCGCACGTGGCGCTCGACAAGGCGCGTGAAGCGGCGCGCGGCGCCAACGCCATCGGCACCACCGGGCGCGGCATCGGTCCCGCCTACGAAGACAAGGTGGCGCGGCGCGCGGTGCGCGTGCAGGACCTGTTCCAGCGCGAGAAATTCGCCGCCAAGCTGGGCGAAATCCTCGACTTCCACAATTTCACGCTGCAGCAATACTTCAAGCAGCCCGCCGTGGATTTCCAGAAGACCCTCGACGAGCAGCTGTCGTACGCGGAGCGGGTGAGACCGCTGGTCAGCGACATCACCCAGACGCTGGCGGCGCTGCGAGAGAAGAACGCCGATGTGCTGTTCGAAGGCGCGCAGGGCGCGATGCTCGACGTCGACCACGGCACTTATCCCTTCGTCACTTCGAGCAATACCACGGGCGGCTTCGCCGGCACCGGCACCGGCCTTGGCCCGCGCTCGTTCGATTACGTGCTCGGCATCGTGAAGGCCTACACCACGCGCGTGGGCGCGGGGCCGTTTCCCACCGAGCTGTTCGACGAATACGGCGAGCATCTCTCGCGTGTCGGCCATGAATTCGGCGCGGTGACCGGGCGCAAGCGCCGTTGCGGCTGGTTCGATGCGGTGTCGCTGCGCCGTTCAATCATTCATTCGAGTGTCTCGGGCCTGTGCCTGACCAAGCTCGATGTGCTCGACGGGCTCGACGCGCTGCAGATCTGTGTCGGCTATCGTTCGAAAGGAAACGGACAGAGCACGGTATCGAGCGAACCGCCGCTGTTTGCGGATGCCTTCGCCGATGTCGAGCCGGTGTACGAGGAAATGCCGGGCTGGAAGGAATCCACCATCGGTGTCACCGCGTACGGCGCATTGCCGCTGAATGCGCGCCGCTATCTCGAACGCCTGCAGGAACTCGCCGCCGTGCCGATCGACATCATTTCGACCGGGCCCGATCGTGAGCAGACCATCGTGCTGCGTCATCCATTTGACTGACACCCACGGTAGGACGCATCCGACAGCCTCGAAGGGCACCCGCCGCTAGCGGAAAAATTCTCCTGACCAACTAACAAAGATCGTAAGGTCGGCGACCGCCGTGCTTCTTATAATTCCGCGGATGATGCAACTTGCGGCGCAGGAAGCGGCGGCGGTGCACGCCGTACCAATGCCGGCAGGTGCCTGGTGTCTGTTCCTGGACGTTGACGGCACGCTGCTCGACCTGGCGGCGTCGCCCGGCGCGGTGGTGGTCGACACTTCACTGCTGGCCTTGCTCGAACGGCTGTGTCGTGCGGCCGGCGGTGCGCTGGCGCTGGTGAGCGGCCGGACCATCGTCGATCTCGACCGTTTGTTCACGCCGCTCAGGCTGCCCGCCGCGGGAATCCACGGCTGCGAGCGCCGTGATGCACGCGGCGAGAGCACCGTCGCGGACGTGGTACGCGAGCAGCTCGACCCGCTGCGCATGCGACTCGCGGCGATCGCGGCGAGCCACCCGGGACTGCTGCTCGAGGACAAGGGCGCGGCACTGGCGCTGCATTTCCTGCAGGCGCCGCACATGGAGCGCGAGTTGCGCGCGCAGGTGGCCATGCTGGCCGCACCACTGGTGCCGGAGTTCGCGCTGCTCGACGGGCACGCGGTCATCGAGATCAAGCCGGCGGTGCACTCCAAGGACAGCGCGGTGACCGCGTTCATGCGGGAAGCGCCGTTCAGAGGCCGCACGCCGGTGTTCATCGGCGACGATCACACCGACTACGGTGGTTTCGAGGCGGTGCGCCGCGCGGGCGGCATGGCGATCGCCGTGGGCCCGCGCGTGCGTTCGGAGTGGTGGCTGCCGGGCCCGGCCGCCGTGCGTCACTGGCTCGAGCAGCTGGCAGGACAGCCGTGAATTACGGCGTGATCGGCAACTGCCAGGTGGCCGCGCTGGTCGACGAACAGGCGCGGCTGGTGTGGGCCTGTCTGCCGCGACCGGATGGCGATCCGGTGTTTTCCGCGCTGCTGCAGAAAGAAGGCGGCGACTCGGACAAGGGCGTGTTCGCCATCGACATGCTGGACCTGACGCGCACCGAACAGAGTTACCAGCGCAACTCGGCGATTCTCGAGACGCGCCTCTACGACGCGCATGGCGGCGTGATGCGCATCCTGGATTTCGCGCCACGTTTCCGTACGCGCGGCCGGGTATTCCGGCCCATGATGTTCGTGCGCACCGTGGAGCCGCTCGCCGGCCGACCGACTTTGCGCCTGCGCCTGTGCCCGACGTCGAGTTACGGCGAGCGCAGCGAGCCGGGGATCAGCGGCAGCCATCACATCCGCTTCAGCGCTGACGGTCTCTATTACCGCGTCACCACCGACGGGTCGCTGGCCGCTTTGCTCGAGAATCGCCCCGTCGTGCTGGAGCAGCCGCTGCATTTCGTGATCGGCCCGGACGAAACGCTGCAGGAATCGCCCGCGGCGATGGCGCGCGAGTTCCTGGGCGCGACTCTCAGCTACTGGCAGGAATGGGTGCGTACGCTCGCGGTTCCGGCGGACTGGCAGGACGCCGTGATTCGCGCCGCGATCACGTTGAAGCTGTGCACCTACGAGGACACCGGTGCGGTGTTGGCCGCGCTCACGACCTCGATCCCCGAGGCGGCGCACAGCACGCGCAACTGGGATTACCGCTATTGCTGGCTGCGCGACAGCTACTTCGTGATCCAGACGCTCAATCGCCTCGGTGCCACGCGCACCATGGAGGCGTACCTGCATTACATCGATCACATCATCGCCTCGTCGACCGCCGACACGCTGCAGCCGCTGTATGGCATCACCGGCGATCCGCGCGCGGCGGAGAAGATCGTCACCACGCTCACGGGTTACCGCGGCATGGGTCCGGTGCGTTTCGGCAACCTGGCCGCCGAGCAGGTGCAACACGATGTCTACGGCTCGGTGATCCTCGCCGCCACTCAGCTGTTCTTCGACGAGCGGCTGGTGCGCAGCGGTGACCAGACACTGCTGGAGCGTCTCTATCGCCTGGGCAAACGCGCGGTCGCGACCTTCGAGGAACCGGATGCGGGCCCGTGGGAGTTCCGCGGCAAACTGCAGCGGCACACCTTTTCCGCGACGATCTCCTGGGCCGGCTGTGACCGCCTCGGCCGCATCGCGCGCCGCGTCGGCGATGACATCGCCGCGCGCGACTGGACTGCGCGCGCCAGTTACATGCGGCAGGAGATTCTCGACCACGCGTGGAACGAAGAACGGCAGGCGTTCACGTCCGCGTTCGGCAATCGCGATCTCGATGCGACCGCGCTGTTGCTGCCGGAGCTGGGCCTGCTGCCGGCCACCGATCCGCGCTTCCTCAAGACGCTGGAACGCATCGAGGAAGAGCTGCGCGTCGGGGACCTGCTGTTCCGCTACAAACACGCCGACGATTTCGGACACCCGGAGAACGCCTTCACGATCTGCGCGTTCTGGTACGTGAACGCACTGGCGGCGGCGGGGCGCGTCGATGAAGCGCGTGAACGCTTCACGCGCCTGCTGGCGCGACGCAATCCGCTCGGACTGCTCTCCGAAGATATCCAGCCCGCGAGCGGCGAGCTCTGGGGCAATTTTCCACAGACTTACAGCATGGTGGGAGTGATTGGAAGCGCGCTCCGGCTGTCACGCAGCTGGGAGGAGATCGTATGACCCGACTGGTCGCGGTTTCGAACCGCATATCGGTACCCAAGCGCGGCGCCGTCCCGGGTGGCCTCGCGGTGGGATTGCTGGCAGCCATGCAGGCACGCCGCGGGCTTTGGTTTGGCTGGGACGGTGACGTCGCGGAAGTGGCCGCCGACGAACCCGCGGTGGTACGCAAGGAGGGCGTCACGTTCGCATCGGTGGACATCGATCAGACCGAGTACCGCGATTTCTACCTGGGCTTCTGCAATGGAACCCTGTGGCCGCTGTTTCACTATTTCGTCGACAGCTTTCGTTACGACGACACGCAGTACGAGGCCTATCAGCGCATGAATCAGCGTTATGCACGCCTGCTGCTGCCACTGCTGGAGCCGCGCGATCTCATCTGGGTGCATGACTATCACCTGATTCCGCTCGCACAGAAGCTGCGCGAGGCGGGAGCCGCGCAACCTATCGGGCTGTTCCTGCACATTCCATTTCCCAATATCGAAGTGCTGCGCGCACTGCCGGTGTACGGCGAACTGCTGCAGGCCATGCTGGCCTACGACGTGCTCGGATTTCAGACCGAGACCGACCGCGACGCGTTTCGCAGCGCGGCCGGTTACGTCTGGGGTGCGCAGGTGCTGACCAGCGGCAATACCGTGACACTCGGCGGGCGGCGAGTAACCACCGATGTGTTTCCCATCGGCGTGGACGTCGATGCCATCCAGCAGGAGGCCACGGAATCACTGACCACCGAAACCTGCAAGCGCATGCTGGCCGGGTTGCTGGGCCGGCGGCTCATGATCGGCGTCGACCGGCTCGACTACAGCAAGGGCCTGGTGGAGCGTTTCAAGGCCTATGAGCGCTTTCTCGAGACCCACCCTGAGAACCAGAATCGAGTCACGTTCATGCAGATCGCGCCGCTGTCACGCGCCGACGTGCGCGCCTACGCGGAAATCCGCCGCGAACTCGAGCAGACCACCGGTCGCACCAATGGCCGCTTCGCCGACACCGACTGGACGCCGATCCGCTACCTCAACCGCAATTTCCCGCACGATGTGCTGATGGGATTCATGCGCTCGGCGCTGGTGGGAATCGTGACCCCGGTGCGCGATGGCATGAACCTGGTCGCGAAGGAATTCGTCGCCGCGCAGGATGCCGGCGGATCCCGGCGTGTTGATCCTGTCGACACTCGCCGGCGCCGCGCGCGAACTGGCCAGCGCCTTGCTGGTCAACCCGTACGATCCGCGCGGCATGGCGCATGCCATTCAACAGGCCTTCAACATGCCGCTCGCGGAACGCCGCGACCGCCACCAGGCCATGATCGACGTCTTGCGGCGCAACTCGATCACCGCCTGGCACTCGAGTTTCGTGAGCACGCTCGAGTCTCACACCACGCCGCAGCTCAAGCGCCGCATCGGATGATCCCGTAAGATCCCGCCGCATGGCGGCCACCGCATCCCAGCAGCGCGACACGCCCGCCGCATTCGCGCTGATGGCCGCCGTGGCGGCCGCTATGCTGATCGCGAATTCGTCGCTGGGCCCTAACTACGTGGAATGGCTGCTGCGGCCGGTCTCGGTCGGCATCGCGCCGCTGGCACTCACCAAGACCGTGTTGCACTGGATCAACGACGGCCTGATGGCCGTGTTCTTCCTGCTGGTAGGCATCGAGATCAAGCGCGAGAGCGTGGTGGGCGACCTCTCGAGCTGGAGCCACGCCATGGTCCCCGCCATCGCCGCGCTGGGTGGCATGCTGGTGCCGGCCCTGGTGTATGCCTGGTGCAATCGCGCGCAGCCGCCGTTGCTCGCCGGCTGGCCGGTGCCGACCGCCACGGACATCGCCTTCGCACTCGGAGTCCTGGCGCTGGTGGGCCGGGGCGCGCCGCCGGCGTTGCGCATTTTTCTGCTGGCACTCGCGGTCATCGACGATCTCGGCGCGATCGTGCTGATCGCAATGTTGTTCACGCAGCAGTTGTCGTGGCTGGCCATGCTGCTCGCGGCCGCGTGCCTGGTGCTGCTGCTGGTCCTGAACCTGACCGGAGTGGCGCGGCTTGCGCCGTACCTCATCGTCGGATTCCTGCTGTGGCTTTCGGTGCTCAAGTCCGGCGTTCACGCCACGTTGGCCGGTGTGGTGCTGGGGCTCGCACTACCAGTGTCGCGCGCTCGCGGACCGGATATCGCCGCGAGGCTCGAACACACGCTGCATCCCTGGGTAACTTTCCTGATCCTGCCGCTGTTCGCATTGGCCAATGCCGGCGTGCCGTTGACGAATCTCAGCGTGGCCGCGGTCACTCACCCGGTGACGGTGGGAATCGCCCTCGGCCTGGTGCTCGGAAAATTCGTCGGCGTGTTCGGCTTCACCTGGCTGGCGGTGCGTCTCGGCTTCGGCGCCTTGCCAGTCGGGGTGACCTGGCGACAGCTGGCAGGTGTGGCGTGGCTCACCGGAATCGGCTTCACCATGAGCCTGTTCCTGGGAACGCTGGCATTCCCCGCGGATGAACTGCAGGGGCCGGTGAGGGTGGGAGTGCTGCTGGGATCGACGGTGGCGGCGCTCGCCGGAATCTTCTGGCTGCGCGCCGCCGGGCGCGCGACCGGGTCGGGCCAAAGTCCCATTCCTCCCGGAACGGGTTAGACCAAGGCTGCCTCGAGGGTCAGGTTTCCTGATCGACGATGGGAGGGCCAATGGTGTCGACGATCGCGTCTATCAACTCGTTGCAGAGGAACGGCTTGCGCAGAAAAGCCACGGCCACTTCGCGCGCCCGCTCCTCGATCTGCGGATCGCCGGATCCCGACATGATCAGCACGGGCAGTTTGAGTTCGGTCACGGTCGGATGTTGCGCGAGCTGCAGACCGGTCATGCCATTCATATGAACATCAGCCAGCAGACAAGCGGGGCCCAGTCCTGCGGCGGCCACGAGGAATTCCTCGGCGCTCGCGAACGATTGGCAACGGTAGCCGGCGAGTCGCACCAGCCGCTCGAGGCACTGGCGCACGCAGGCTTCGTCGTCGACGATGGCGATGGTTTTTCTGGACGGTGGCATCAGCAGTTTTTCATATCGGGGCGCGCGTTATACGGCTCCCGTCCCGCGCGAGTATTGCTGCGATCTGCCAACTACTTGTGCTTGGCTGCCACCGCTGGGGAACGTGCAGTTCGTATCAAGGGATTCCCGGAGTCCGCGACATGAAAGCGCGCGCGACTGCCATGACGCGCATGCCGAGCACCATGGGCCTGTCGGCGCGGCTCGCCGGGGCACGCGCCCGTGCGCGCGGCGTCGCGCTGCGACCGCTGCTCGAGAAGGCCGGCCTGACTGCCGCGGGAGTTCGCGGATGCGCGCGTGCGATTGCCGACTGGTAACCAGATCGTATTCCTGAACCTGGTGGCCGAGGCGCTGGCGGACGACATGTTGGGATTGAGCCTGGCGCTCGATTACGAGCTGCGCCGCGGCGGCATGTTCTACTACGTGCTTGCTTCGTCCGCAACGCTCATGGACCTGTTCGAGCGCGGCGCACGCTTCACCGCCATCGTCAACGAAGGCGTGGTGCAGGAGTTCGATCGATGGCCGGCGCATCGGTTTCGCGCTGCGCTACACCGGCGTGAAACGGCAGGATGACCGGCACCAGATCGAATTCTGGCTGGCGTCGCTGCTGCGCATCTGCCGGCACGCCACCGGCAGGCAGCTGAAGCCCGCACTGGTGCGCCTGTCTCACTACCGCGCGCAAGGGCCACGGGCGCTTCTCCAGGTTCATGGGCTGCGAGGTGGAATTCGGTGCACCGCGAGACGAGATCCTGTTCCCGCGCGAGGCCGGACAGCTGCGCATCCTCAACGCGGATCCGTACCTCAACCGCCTGCTGGTCGACATGTGCGAGCAGGCGCTGGCGCGCCGGCGGCGCGCGGCGGATTCGTTCGCGGCCCGAGTCGAGAATGCGCTCGTGCCGCTGTTGCCAGCATGGCAAGGCGCGCGCCGCGCATATCGCCGCCGAATTCGGCATGAGCCAGCGCACGTTCGCCCGCCGCCTCGCGGACGAGGACCTGACGTTCTCGCAGCTGCTCGACCGCCTGCGCCTCGACCTGGCGCGGCGTTACCTGCTCAACGACGGAATTGCCGATATCCAAGGTCGCGTGGTTGTTGGGCTACAAGGAAGTGGGCGCGTTCTCGCACGCGTTCCGCCGCTGGACTGGAAAATCTCCCAGCCAGGTCGCGCGACAGGGACAGTGAAAGAGCATTGCCCCTAGGTCCCATTTCGCGGCCGCCGTCGCCAGCGAACCCTGACTCGATGAGTTTCCGCCTTCCGCTGCTGGATTGGTTGTCGACAATACCGTGGAGAGTGGCTGCGTCCCGATGTGCTCGCCGGGCTCACCACGGCCGCCGTCGTGATTCCCAAGGCCATGGCCTACGCCACCGTCGCGGGGCTGCCGATCGAAATCGGCATCTACACGGCCATCGTGCCGGCGCTGGTCTACGCCGTGCTGGGAACTGCGCGCGTGCTCAGCGTGACCACGACCACCACAATTGCCATCCTGGTCGGTGCCGAACTGGCGTCCGTCGTGCCCGATGGCGATCCTGCGCGGCTGCTGCAGGCACTCGCGACGCTGGCGCTGCTGGTCGGCGTGATCCTGATGCTGGCGTCGGTACTGCGCCTCGGGTTCTTCGCCGATTTCGTTTCGCTATCCGGTGCAGGTGGGTTTCAAGGCGGGCATCGGCTTCGTGATCATCGCCGACCAGGTGCCCAAACTACTTGGCATCAAGATTCACAAGGAAGGATTCTTTCGCGACGTGTTGTCGATCCTGGCGGCGATTCCGAAGGCGGCGCTCATTACCGTGGTCATCGGCCTGGGCGCCATCGCCGTGCTGGCGCTGATCGAGAAATTCAGGCCGAAATGGCCCGCGCCACTGATCGTGCTGGGCGCGGCCATCGCCGCCACGGCCATCTGGGCGCTGCAAAGCCAGCGGTGTTTCGGTGGTCGGGGCGGTGCCGTCGGGATTGCCGTCGTTCCGGCTGCCGGACCTGTCGCTGGCGCAGGCCATGTGGCCCGGCGCGCTGGGCATCGCGCTCATGAGCTTTACCGAGACCATCGCGGTGGGCCGCGCCTTCGCGCGAACCGACGATCCGCCGGTGCGCCCGAACGCCGAGCTGTTGGCCACCGGTGCTGCCAATGCCGTGGGCGGTTTCCTCGGCGCCATGCCCGCGGGCGGTGGCGCCTCGCAGACCGCGGTGAATCGCATGACCGGTGCGCGCACCCAGGTGTCCTGCGTGGCGAGCGCGCTGATGGCGGTGCTGGCGGCGCTGTTCCTGTCGCCCTTCATCGCGCTCATGCCGCACGCGGCGCTGGCCGGCGTGGTCATCGTCTATTCACTGGGCCTCATCAAGCCGGTCGACTTCCGCGACATGCTGCGCGTGCGGCGCACCGAGTTCATCTGGGCGGTGGTCGCCATGCTGGGTGTGATGGTGCTCGGTACGCTCAAGGGCATCCTGGTCGCGATCATCGTTTCGCTGGTGGCGCTCGGGTACCAGGCCGCCAATCCGACGGTGTACGTGCTCGGGCCGTGAACCCGGGCACCACCAAGTTCCGGCCGCGCTCGCCGGACATTCCCGAAGACGAGTTCGTGCCCGGCCTGCTGCTCGACGCGGCTGGAAGGCAGGCTGTTCTTCCTCAATGCCGAGCGCGTGGTCGAAAAACTGCGCGTGCTCATCGAACGAATACCGGCCGCGCGTGCTGGTGCTCGACCTGCGCGCGGTCTTCGATCTCGAATACTCCGCGCTCAAGACGATTACCGAGGCCGTAGCAGCGCGCGCGCTCGCAGGGCGTCGAAATCTGGCTCGGCGCGCATGCAGCCCGAAGTGCTCGCCGTGATAAAACGATCGCCGCTGGGCGAGACGCTCGGCCCGGACAGGATGTTCACCTCAATCGACACCGCGGTGAAAAAATACCGCGAGAAATTCGGAGAGACCCATGCGTAAGTCCAGCGAAGACACGCGGAAGAAGGAGATCGGCACGATCGCCGTGCTCCTGCAACGCCTCAACGAATTCCGGCTGCCACGCGCGCTGGACATGAAGAAGAAGGTGGACCGCGGCGAGAAGTTCTCCGAGGAGGACCTCAAGTTCCTCGACGAGGTCAAGAAGGATTCCGGCCAGGTGCAATGACCTGGCTGCGAAACATCCCGAATACAAGAGCCTCGTGGACAAGCTCGCGTCGCTGTATGCGGAGATCGCGCGCAAGGGACTCGAGAACGAACAGAAACCGAAGGCAAGACCATGAGCAAGAACGACGCCAGCGACAAGCTCCGCGGCAAGGATTACGACAAGGAGCTCAAGAAGCTGCACGGCGAGCTCGTCAAGCTGCAGCAGTGGGTGGTGCACAAGGGACTCAAGGTCTGCATCGTGTTCGAGGGACGCGATGGCGCGGGCAAGGGCGGCTGCATCAAGGCGATCACCGAACGCGTCAGTCCGCGCGTGTTTCGCGTCGTCGCATTGCCGTCACCCAGCACGCGCGAGCGCAGCCAGATGTACGTGCAGCGCTATCTACCGCATCTGCCGGCGGCCGGCGAGATCGTGATCTTCGATCGCAGCTGGTACAACCGCGCGGGCGTGGAGCGCGTCATGGGCTTCACGGAGATGGACGAAGTGAAGCGGCTTCCTGCGCGGTCATGCCGCGCGTGGAAAAGGCCATCGTCGATTCCGGGGTGATCCTCATCAAGTTCTGGCTCGAAGTCAGCGAAGAAGAGCAGACCCGCCGCCTGCAGGATCGCGTCAACGATCCGCGCAAGATCTGGAAGCTCTCGCCCATGGATCTCAAGTCCTACAGCCGCTGGTACGACTACTCGCGCGCGCGCGACGACATGTTCGCGGCCAGCGATTCACCACATGCTCCCTGGTACGTCGTGCCCAGTGACGACAAGCGCCGCGCGCGGCTCAACGTCATCCACCACATCCTCAGGCAGGTGCCGTACAAGTCGATGCCGCGGGAAAAGATCAGGTTTCCCAAGCGCCAGAAGCGCGGCGGCTATCGCGATCCCAACTATCCGTACAAGTACGTCAAGGCCGTGTTCTGACGCCTTCACTTGAAACTGTCGAGACGCCTCTCTTGCTGGAAAAATAGGAATGTCCCCATTTCCTATCGGGCGCCTGGTTCGAGCCAGCCGCCCTCGAAGCCCGCGCGCTTGAGGCCGCGGCGCACGTACTCGTTGCGTTTCATGACTGACCAGATCAGCTCACTGCGGTAGTTCTCGAGCATGGAGATGATGGGACCCTGGTCGATGCCGAGGTACTCGGTATCCACCCAGCCGATGCCGCGGACGCGCCGGCCGTGCCTGAGCGGCACGTCGTAGTCGAAGCTCGGGTTGAAGGCGTCGACGAAACCGTACTTGCCGTAGATGTGGCGGCCGTATTGCTTGTACATGGTCTGGACCGCCGGAATCACGACCTCGGGCGCAAAGGGTAACGACCCGAGCACCGCGGTTGGCGCGATGGTTCCGTCATCCACGACTTCCTGCAACCCGATGCCGCGCGCCGCATACGAGTAGAATTTTCGCTTCTGCCCGAGGTAGACGAGTTCGTGATCCCCGGGTCCGTCCGAGGCCGAAAGGCCCCAGATGTTGGGTCCGTAACCACGCCAGTCCATGGGATTGCGGATGGAGTAGGCACGTTGCGCGAGCACGGCGCGCCTGCTGTTCTCGAAGTAGTCCATGCCCAGCGGCCACATGAACTCGTCCTTGATGCCGCGCAAATCGATCCAGATGTGCGTGTACTGGTGGCCGAACATCGGACCGAACGTCAGGTGCGTCTGGCCTTCGAGCGTGCCCCAGTGGCGGTAGTAGTTGGAACTCCAGGCAACCCAGGTGTGATCCGCCGCGGGAAAAGTGGGCGAGCCCAGTGCGAGGATGAATACCAGCATGGCCTCGTTGTAACCGCGCCAGTCGTGGCCGCCAAACTGCAGTTCCGGGCTCCACGCCATGCGGATGTCCGGCGCGACTTCGATGGCCCAGGGCCAGTTCACGCGCTGGTACAGCTCATTGGCGATGCGGCGGATCTCGGCTTCCTCGGGTTGGTCCGCGTCGAAGTAACCGCCGACGAACAACACGCCGGCCATGAGCAGCGCGGTATCGACGGTAGATAGCTCGGAATCGCCATAACGTTTGCCGGTGCCGAAGTTGACGAAGTGATAGAAGAATCCCTGGTAGCCGGTTGCCTGGTCCGGTGAGGTGTCCTGCTGCGCGGTGAGTAAAAAACGCAGCGTGGTGAGCACGCGTGCGCGCGCCTGCGCGCGCGTGACGTAGCCGCGTTCCACGCCAATGGCATAGGCATTGAGCGCAAACCCCACGGCCGCGATGCTCGAGAAGGGTGGTCGCGGCCAGCGATCCGGTATGAGCCCGGTCTCGGGTTCGGCGGTCTCCCAGAAGAAGTTGAAGGTGCGTTTCTGCGCGTCGTCGAGCAGCGGATCGAGCGGTTTGATGGGCACCACCGGGATGGCGCGCACCACCACCGGGTTGAGATCCGGTTCCGTCGTCTTGCAGCCACTCGCCAGTGCGGCCAGTGTCGTGAGCAGGGCCGCGACGAGTGGTCCGCGGCGGCGGCCGCGCGTGGCTGTCATGCCGCGACGGGCGCCTGGCAACAGCGCTCGATGAATTGTTCGTGCGACGGCATGGCGGCCACGCAGCTCGCGATGACGCTGCGCACGCTCTCGCTGAGCAGCTCGACATCACGATCGGAAACCGCATCGACCAGCGGGTGATAACCCGTCGGCACGATGCCCTGTCCAATCAGGACCTGCACCCAGCTGGTGAGCGCGAACATTTCTTCCGCATTCCGATAAAAGCGGCCGCTGTCCCGGAACAGGCGGATCACACCTGCGAGTGGCTCGGGAATCGACATGTGGGCGCAGTACATCCAGAACTCGCTGTCGCGGCGCGCGGTGGCGTGATAGTGCAGGATCAGGAAGTCCCGGATGCGCTCCATTTCGAACGCGGCTTCGTCGTTGTAACGCTGTTGCAGCGCCGGGCTCATGTGCCGGTCCGGCAACATCTGGATCAGGCGCGCGATGCCGGACTGGATGAGATAGATGCTGGTGGATTCGAGCGGCTCGAGGAAGCCGCTGGCCAGACCCAGCGCCACACAGTTGCGATTCCACATCCGACGACGCCTGCCGGTGGTGAATTTCAGCAGGCGCGGTTCCGCGAGCGGTCGGCCATCGAGGTTGGCGTTCAGGGTGGCGGCGGCCTCGTCGTCTCCGAGGTACGCGCTCGAGTAGACGTGGCCATTGCCGGTGCGGTGCTGCAACGGAATGCGCCATTGCCAGCCTGCGGTGCGCGCCGTCGAGCGCGTGTACGGCGTTGCGGGGCTGGTCTTTTCGCTGGGTACGGCGACCGCGCGGTCGCAGGGCAACCAGTGCGTCCAGTCGTCGTAACCGGTCGCGAGCGCCTGCTCGATGAGCAGGCCGCGAAAACCCGAACAATCGATGAAGAGTTCGCCGTCGATGCGCACGCCGGACTTCAGGGTGACCGATTCGATGAAACCATCGCCGGCGCGCAGGCTCACTTCGACGATCTCGCCCTCGACACGCTTGACGCCGCGCGCCTCGGCGTAACGCCTGAGATACTGCGCGTACAGGCCCGCGTCGAAATGATAGGCATAGGCCACCTGCGAGAGCGGCGACGTGGCGGGCACATCACTGGCGCCGGACATGAACTTGCAGAGCGGCGCGGCCACAGTGTTCAGCGAGTAGTCACCGAGGTCGCGGGCCTTGCGCTGCAGGTGGAGCTTCAGCCAGTAATGATGAAAGGGCAGCCCGCGATATTCGTGACCGATGGTGCCGAAGCCGTGGATATACCGCGAGCCGATGTTGCCCCAGTCGACGAACTGGATGCCGAGCTTGAAGGTCCCGCGCACCGCGCGCACGAATTCGACTTCGTCGATGCGCAGCGTATTGTTGAAGGCGCGCAAGTGCGGAACCGTGGCCTCGCCGACGCCGACCGTGCCGATATCCTCGGATTCGATGAGCTGAATCGATACCGGGAATTCGAGCGTGCGCGCCAGCGCCGCGGCGGCCATCCACCCCGCGGTTCCGCCGCCGACGATGACGATGCTCTTGAGGCGCGCGTTACCGGAAATGGGGACATTCCTTATTTGCTGGCAAGGAAATGGGCACGACATTCCTCATTTTCTTGTAACAATTGATTCGGTCGTGATGGCTGCAACTTCCGCCGATTGTTACAGGAAAATGAGGAATGTCCCCATTTCCGCCCGTGCGCCAAGGCACCGTCACTCAGAACTTCACGCCGAACGAACCGCGCACGGTGCGCGGAAAGCCCGTGATATTGCCGATGGGATTCAGCCGACCGCCGACCGGACGCATCGGGCCCGATGGTGTCGAGGTAATCGACCAGGTTTTCCTCGTTGGTGACGTTCAGGATGTCGAAGCGCAGGTAGAACGACGCCACATCGCGCACTGCGAAGTCCTTGGTGATCTGCAGATCGAGCGACTGGTAACCGTCACTCGAGCCGGCCACGTAGGCGTCCGCTGTGACAGGGCGCGCCGTTCGTCGAAGAGCGCCGGGGGCGCGAGACAGGGGATGAGGTTGCGCGGCAGGGGCGTCGACCAGGTGAGCTTGCCGGCGAAAGTCAGGCCCCACGGTCCCGCATACGTGCCGGTGCCCACGAACGCGATGCTCGGCCGCCGCATTCGACTGGATGAAACGGTATTCCTTGATCGACACACCGTCGAAGGCGTAGTGCTCGTTGATGTCGCGATTCTGGTCGGCATCGGTGTAGGTGTACGAAAAGGTCGCGCCCCACTTCGAGTCCTCGGTGAACGGCTTTTCCGCCGACAGCAGCACCTGCGTGCTCTCGGTCTCGATGCCGCTGTTGCCGATGATCAGCGCTCCCGCGAGTCCCGGCGGCGAATTGCCCCAGGGCTGCGAGCGGTTCTGCCAGAAGTCACCGTTGGGATAGCGATTGCCCAGCGTGAACACGAACCCGTCCTTGCTCTCGATGCGCGTCACCGCGATGCTGGTGTTCCAGTCCGCGAGCCGGTTGCGCATGCCGAGGCTGAACTGGTCGGAGTAGGGCACATCCAGTTCGTTGTTGATCAGGTTGACTTCGCCCGCCATGCCGTTGAACAGCGCCAGGATGGCGTCGGGATCCTGCGCGTACACCGGATCCCAGGCCACGCACGAGGCACTGGGTGCGCACGGATGGTCCGTCGTATTGAAGCGCAGTTCCGAAGTCGCCAACGCGAACTTGGTCTGCTCGAGCTGCAGATAGTCGTACAGCGTGCGGTCATAGGCGCGGCCCGCGCCGCCGAAGATCACATGCTGCTGGTCGCCGCCGAGGTCGTAGCGAGAATCCCAGGCGCGGCTGGAATGCGTTCTCGTAGGGATCGCGGTTGTTGCCGGTGCTGATGTAGTCGTTGATGTCGATGGCGGTATTTGGATCGGAGGACAGTCCGAGCGACTGGCCGTAGGTGAGTCCCGGCGAGATCTCGGTGTTCAGCGAATCGATCAGGAATTGCGGCGTCGGGAATCGAGATACGACTCGTTCCATTCGATGTCCCAGCGCAGTCCGAGGTTCAGCGTCAGATGGTCGTTGACCACCCAGTCGTCCTGCGCGAACACGCCTAACTGCTGGTCCTGCGAGGTCACGCTGGAATCGAAACCCGCCACCGGCAGCGCGAAGACGGACTTCCACGGGATCGGTGGCCGCGCCGGCCGGGGTCACGTCGTAATAGAAGACGGGACGTCCCGGTACCGAGTCCTGCGGCCGTCAGGTCGACGTCCTTGTACTTCACGCCCAGCTTGATGGTGTGATCGCCGCCGAACCAGCTGATGTCGGTGAACGTGATGATGTCGGCGATGGCCCAGCCCTTCTGGCCCTTGTTCTGCCCGGCGCGCGGATCGGCGCCGTCGATGGCGAGGATGTTGTGGTCCTGGCGCCATCGAAGTAGGTGTACACCGCGCCATTCGGTGTCCGAGTTGATGACGTGCGGCACGATAGAAGGCATCTTCGTAGGTCAGCTGGACTTCGTTGATCCAGCGTTCGGCGTTGTGCTTCCACGACAATTCGTAGCGCTTGTCGTCGTTGTCGGTGTTGACGGCGGCGCTCGAAGCGACGCCCGTCCCCGCCTGGTCGCCGTCGCCGCTCTCATCGCGAAGCTTCACCGACAGATCGATGCGGTCGAAGTCGGAGGACTCCCAGTCGAGCTTGGCGAAGAGCAGGTCCTCCTCGAAGCCGATGGTCGCCGGTCCCAGCTGCGCCGCGGCATCCGCCGGCAACTGCGCGAGCGATCTCGGGCGGTGTATTGCCGCCGGGAATCACAGTCACCGGCGTCTCGTAACGCTTGCGCCTCGTAAGTCACGAAGAAGTGCATGCGGTCCTGGATGATCGGTCCGCCGAAAGCCAGGCCGTATTCCTTGGTCTCGGATTCGGTCTTGATGTCGGCGCTTTGTTCGGCCGGTGTGCTCGCGCGCCAGTTGTCGGCCGAATAGGTTCCGAATGCCTGGCCTTCGAACTCGTTGGTGCCCGAGCGCGAGATCGCGGTGATGGCGGCGCTCGAGATCTGGTCGTATTCCGCCTTGTAGTTCGAGGTGATGACCTTGTACTCACCGATGGCGAGCTGCGGGAACGGATTGCCCTGCGTATCGCCGGCCTGGCCACTGACGCCGGAGCGCACGTAGCCCTTCTGGCCCACGCCATCGATGTAGAGGTTCACGCCGTTTTCGTTCTGCGCGCCGCCGCGGATGGAGGTGCGGCCTTTGGCATCGACTTCGAACACAACGCCGGGCACGGTGTCGGCGAACTCGAGGAAGTTGCGCGTCATCTGCGGCACGCTCTCGATCTGCTGCTGCGACACCGTCGTGCCGACTTCCGAGGTCCGCACTTCGTTGAGCCGTCGCCCGGTGACGACTACTTCCTGAATGGGTGCCTCGGTCTCGGCATGTTGCGGCGCCGCTGACGAGGTCGAGCGTGGCGGTGGACGCCACACTCAACGTGACCACGGTCTCGGTGCCCGGCGCCCGCCTCGACGCGGTAGGTGCCCGGCGTCAGGCCGGCAATCGTGTAACTGACCATCTTCTGCCGGCACGCACGCGCCGCGTGGCGCCGGTCGCGACATTGTGCGCGGTTACTTCGCTGGCAGCCGGGGCCTTGCCGCGCAACGTCGCGTCGACGGATTGCGCCTGCACTGCCACCGGGGCCGCCAAGGCCGCGGCAATCGCCGCACCGAGCATCGAACGCGAAAAATGTTTCATGGAAATCCCTCTCGTAGTCGTTGCTCGTGTGACAACGCGCTGCGCCAGGGCGACGTCAGCGTGGCCTTAGCTCGATGTGGCCAACTGTCGACACGCTTCCTTGCGTTGGATTCTTGCACCGTGTGCGCGGGGAATCTCGCGCGTTCCGGCCAAGCATTGTAGGAATCCACGCCAGTGTGAATGCGGCGTTGTCGGACGGGGTACTCATTTGAAAACCAAGAGTTGTTAGGGCGCGGCAACGTTGCGCGCTGCAGCGCGCTCGGCCGCGACCTCGACGGTGCCTTCGAGTCCGCCGAGCGAACTGGTGCCGAGCGTGACTTCCTGGATGCCGGGCTGGAGCACGCGGCGATTGTCAGGGCCGAGCACCGCGAGTCGACTCGCCGGCACTTTGAACTCGATGACGCGCGACTCGTCGGCCGCGAGGTGCACGCGTTGATAGGCGACCAGTCGTCGGCCGGCGACCGCGCTCGCGATCCGCGGGCGGACGTACAGTTGCGGGACCTCGTCGCCGGCGCGGTCCGGACGTGTTGGTCAGGCGCGCGCGCACCACCAGCGTGTCGTCGCGGCCGATGCGCTGCGGTAACTGCAACGCCTCGAGTCGGAAGCGGCTGTACGAGAGTCCAAATCCGAAAGCGAACAGCGGCTCGTCGGACTCGTCGAGCCAGTGAGCCTTGTAGTCGCCGCGTTCGGGAATGTTGGGTCGGCCATTCGGTGGATCGTAATGATGTATCGGTATCTGGCCGACGCTGCGCGGCCAGGTCACTGGCTGCTTGCCGCCCGGGTTGTAGTCGCCGAACAGCACGTCGGCGATGGCGTGTCCGCCCTCGATGCCCGGGAAGAATGCATGCACCAGCGCGCGGGAATTTTCAGCCAGCTCGGGGACCGCGAGCGCGCGACCGGTGAGCAACACGACCACGACCGGTTTGCCGGTGGCGAGCAGTGCGTCGATGAGCGCCTGCTGGTTGCCGGGCAGGTCGAGCCGGGCGCGGTTCTTCGCTTCACCGCTTTGCGTCTCGCGTTCGCCGACGACGGCGATGACGATATCGCTGCCGCGAGCACTGGCCACCGCCGCTGCGATGCGGACGTCGTCGCCAGGGGGCGCACTGCCGTTGCGCTCGAGCCCGACTCCCTCGGAATGCGTGACGCTCATGGCGCCCTGCGAGGCAGCAGCGCGTTCCTGGAACGCCGCGAGCACGCTGATGACATCCTTGCCTTCACCGCGTGCATGCCAGGGCCCCAGCAGATCCTCTTGTGCGTTCGCCAGCGGGCCGGTCAGCAGGATGTGCCGCGGCGCGGAAAGGGGCAGCAGGTTGGCGTCGTTTTTCAGCAGCACGATGGACTTGCGGGCAATGTCGCGCGCGGCGGCGCGATGTTCCTTCGAGACGCGTACGCGTTTCTCGAGGTCCTCGGGCACGTAGGGCTTTTCGAACAGTCCGAGGCGCCGTTTGAAGGCGAGCGCGCGCAATACTTCGCGATCGATTTCGTCCACGCGCACCAGTCGCTGCTCGACGGCCTTCGCGAGCTGTGCGTAATACACGCCGTCTTCCATGTCGACGGTCATGGTGCCGTCGCGCAGCGCCTGCACCGCCGCCTGCAGATCGTCCGCGGCCGTGCCGTGATAGCGCATTTCCGTGATGGCCGCGTAGTCCGAGACCAGGACGCCGTCGAAGCCGAGTTCGCCACGCAATACTTCCTGCAGCATGCGGCGGTTTGCGGACATTGGTACGCCGCCCGGCCCTGTCGTGAATGCCGGCATCACCGAAGGTGCACCGGCCGCCAGGCCGGCGGCGAAGGGCGGCAAATGAAACTCGCGAATGCTGCGTTCGGTGAGATCGACATAGGCATAGTCCTTGCCGGCCTGGGATGCGCCGTAGCCCAGGTAATGTTTCAGGCAACTCGCCACGCCGAAATCCGCAGGCGCAGGATTGCCGGGCAGGCCGGCGAGCGAGCGGTGAAATCCTTCGATGCTCGCAACGCCGTAGTCGCTCGTGACCAGCGGCGACTCGCCGAAGGTCTCCACCACGCGGCCCCAGCGCGGATCCACCGGGTGATCGACCATGGGTGCGAAGGTCCAGCGCTGTCCGTGTGAATAACCTTCGAGCCCGGCGATACGCGCCGCGGTGCGTGCGTCGGCGGCGTCGAAGGTCGCGGCCAGCCCGAGCGGAACGGGAAACACGGTCCAGTAACCGTGAATGATGTCAGTGGCGAACACCACCGGGATGCCGAGCCGCGACTCGCGCACCGCGATGCGCTGGATGCGATTGACGTCGCGCGCCGACCATTCGAAGGCCGACATCTGGAAGCCAATGCCCTCGCGCGCCAGTTCCTCCGAAGTCTTGTTAGGCCGACCGGCGGAGTCGGGCCCTGTCATGGTGCCCTTGCTGAGCAACATGAGCTGGTTGACCTTTTCCTGCAGGGTCATGCGTGAGAGCAGCGCAACGTCACGCGGGTCGGCCGACCCAGTGGCGTCGGCCATGCAGGGCGCCGCAAGGTTGAAGACCGCGATCAGGAAGAACGTCGCAACCAGCCTGGTCCGCAAGTTCGCTGCAAACATGATGCACACCGCCGCGGCAGAGAGTGCGCATCCCGCGCACGAGTCGCGCGCAGCATCCCGCATTCGTTGCGACTAGTAAGTCGGCGGGAACCTACAGGCTCCCCATTGCGAAATTACCGAATGGCGGACGCGACGCAACGGCGCGAGCCTACAGCCCGCGATGCGGACAGACGCGCATGTTGTCTTGCATCACATCGACCAAGGAGAGGTCATGGCCAGGTACGGAAAGAAAGCACAAAGCAAGGTGAAGCGTGCGATGCACGAACGCAAGAGCGGCACGCTGCGCAGTGGTCGCTCCGGCAAGAAGGTGACCAGCCGCAAGCAGGCCATCGCCATCGGACTGTCCGAAGCACGGCGCGCCGGTGGCAAGGTGCCGTCGCGCAGCAGTCAAGCCGTCCCGCACGCGCGCGGAAAAAAAAGTAGCCGACGTCTCGGGGATTCGCTGACCGCGAGCCCCGACGGTGCGGCGTCGCAGCCCGGCGACCGAGTACGGCCAACGTCCGATTGAGGCCGGCCAGCCCCATGCGCATGGTGCACGGGATTCCCATAACCCGGCAGGTGCTTTCCGTGCTGCATTCACGTTCCGCCAGTCTCCGGCTCGTGCTGGGCCTGGTCCTGTGCACCGCGCTCGTGTCGGCGCCGGTCGCTGCGCAGGATGTCTGGGACACGGTCCCGTCGATGGACGTGGTGCGCAGTCGCCTCAGCCTGACACCCGAGCAGGAGGCCAAGCTCGTGCCAATTTTCGAACAACGAATCGGTGAATTGCAGTCGCTGAAGGATCAACTGGCGAAGGCCACCAGCGATCAGCAGAAGCGCAACCTGATGCGCGGCGAGAAGAAAGGGCACGAAGGCTTTCAACACGCAGGTTGAAAGCGTGCTCGACGCGTCGCAGAAATCCGAATGGCGTGAGTTGCGGGCGCAGACGCGCGAAAAGGTCAAGGAGCGCTACGAAGCAGAACCAGCAATCCCAGTGATTGCGTCGAGCAGGGCAATGGTGGTGATCGGTGCGCTGGCCGCGTGCGTTGTGCGTGCGGCGCGCTGGCGGCCAAGACACCGTTCTGGGGCGCGCGCGAATCGCGCCCGGCAGACACCCCGCCACGTGATCTCGAGCAGGGCGAGTTCATCTGGTTCGGCGACGCCATGCGCAGCGGGCCGCTGCTGCTGGTCGTGAGCATCAACGAGCAACTCGCCTACGTGTACCGCAATGGCGTGCTCACTGGCGTGAGCACGGTGAGCACCGGCAAGAAGGGACACGAGACGCCGACCGGCGTGTTCACCGTCCTGCAGAAGAACCAGGATCACTTCTCCAACATCTACGACAACGCGCCCATGCCCTACATGCAGCGCCTGACGTGGGGCGGCATCGCGCTGCACGCGGGTGGATTGCCGGGTTACCCGGCCTCACACGGCTGCATTCGTTTGCCGAGCGAATTCGCGCGCCTGTTGTTCGAAATCACTTCGACCGGCATGACCGTGGTAGTGGCCAGTTCCGCCGGGGAATTGAGCGAGGCTGCTTATCCCGGTTTCCTCTCGCCTGTGAATCCCGAGGGCCGGCCCATCACCACGCTGCCGCTGATGCCCACCGAATCGATGCGCTGGCAGCCGGAGCTCGCGCCCGAAGGACCCGTGAGTGCGGTGTTGAGCCGTCAAAGCGGCCGTATCGTCGTTTATCGCCAGGGCGTGGAGATCGGCCGCGCCCGAGTGGTATTCCACGGCGCCGAACCCATCGGCACGCACGTGTTGTTGATGGTCGAGGGACCGGCGCAGACCGCGCAGCGCTACAACCCGAATCGCGAGCGGCAGCGCTGGATCGAGATCGAAATCGCCGGCCATGCCGACCGAGCGGGGCAGGAGGCGGATGCGGCCCTCGCCGATCGCATCGAGATCCCGCCGGAGTTCGTGAGCAAGGTGAGCGAAATCATCGCACCGGGCGCCACGGTACTCTTGACCGACGAACTGGTCACGCCGGCGACCAGTGGGCCGCAAATCGATGTCATCAACTCGGAGCCCCCGGAGTCGGCCGAGCCGGCCTTGTAAACGCCGCCCGCAACATGGCGATCGCGGCGTACAGCACCACCACCACGACCAGCCAGCGCAGCCAGACAAGCGGCAGCGATTTGACCACGAAGGCGGCGATCAGCACGCCCGGGATGCCGCCCAGGCCCAAGCCCACGGCCGCGGCGCGATCATAACGCCCGGCCGCGATGAAGCGCAATGCCGCCACCGGCATGAGGAAGGCGCACGAGCCCATCATGATGGGGAAGGCGGCGATGGGATTCATGCCCAGCAAACTGACCAGGATCAGGCAGGGCGCGTACAGTCCCACGCCCAGCGTCATCAACGCGCCCAGCAGGAAATTGCAGGCGATGGCGAACCCGAGCCATACGCCCTCGAGCGCCAGCGCTTCGCCGCCCGCAGGGATCCAGCCGACATTGCCGAGCACGAACAACACGGCGGCCACCAGCAGCGCCGCGCCCATGCCGAGCTGAATGGCCCGTCGCGGCAGCCTGGCGACCACGCCCGAACCCAGCCAGGCACCCAGCACCGCGGCGCCGATCATGGTCACCAGTGTGATCGGATCGACGCTGACCGCGGCGATGAAGATGAACGCCTGCGCCACCGTGGGCAGGGCGTGGCCGGCATTCAGCGTCCCCGGGATTCGCTCATCCGGCACCGCGCGCAGCAGTTTGTAAATGGAGGTCGTCGGCGCGAAGGAGCCGACACCCAGCGTGTCGAAGAAGTTGGTGACGAAGCCGATCACCACGTGCAGCGGTCCGCGGCCCGCACCCGCAGCGGATGGCGCTGCGGCCGGGCGGGCACGTTCCAGCCGTACCCAGCGCCATAGATAGAAGAGCGCGAGAGCGGCCAGCGAGGCGAGCAGTACCCGCGCCGCCGTGCTCACGGAAGCGCGGGACGCGTGGCGTTGGCGCTGCGCACCAGTTCTTCCACCTGCGCGCGCTCGGCGCCTTCGAGGCACAGGCGCGGTGCGCGCACCATTTCCGAACCGCGTCCCATGATTTGCTCGGCCAGCTTGATGCACTGGACCAGCGTGGGGATGGTGTCGAGGTGCAGCAGCGGCATGAACCAGCGGTAGATAGTCAGCGCCTCGGCATACCGGCCCGCACTCGCCAGCCGGAACAGCGCCACCGATTCGCGCGGAAACACATTGGTGAGTCCGGAGACCCAACCGGTGGCGCCCAGCATCACGCATTCGAGCACGATGTCGTCGACGCCTCCGAACAGGATGAAACGCTCGCCGTGGGCGCGGCGCAGGTCCGTGAGCCGGCGCGTGTCTTCCGACGACTCCTTGATCGCGACGATGTTGGGCAGGCCAGCAAGCTCGGCGAACATGTCCACGGTGATGTCGATTCCGTAGGACACCGGATTGTTGTAGACCATGATGGGCAGTCCCGTGGCGCGCGCCACGGTGCGGTAGTGATGCAGGGTCTCTCGCGGGGCCGACTTGTAGACCATGGCCGGCAACAGCATCAGACCGTCGGCGCCGATTTTCTCGGCGTCGCGCGCGTAGCTGCCCGCCAGCGCGGTGGTGGTTTCGGCGACACCCGTCAGCACCGGCACCCGGCCGTGCACCACTTCGGTGACTGCGCGGAGCACGGTGCGTTTTTCTTCGGCCGTGAGTGAGCAGTTCTCACCCACGGTTCCCATGCAGATGACGCCGTCGACGCCGTCGTCGATGAGCGCGCTCACGACCTTCTGGGTGGCGTCCACGTCGAGGCTCTCGTCGCGCCGGAACTGGGTGGTACTCGCGGGAAAAACACCGGACCATTTCTTCATCACGCTGATCCTCTAACTGAAACGGCGCAGATCGAATGCCGAGACATGCGCGGGCAGGGGCCGGTTCGCGAACAGATCGGCGACGGTTTTCGCGGTGACGGCGCACAGCGTGAGGCCGATGTGCTGGTGGCCAAAGGCATACATCACATTGGAAGCGCCGGGCACGCGCCCGATGGCGGGCAGGTAGTCGGGGAGCACCGGGCGTGGTCCGACCCAGCTCGCCTGCATGGAATCGGCGGGATATCCGAGCGCAATCAGCGTGCGGCGCAACTGCGCGGGATGGCGCGGGTCGGAAGGCGCGTCCGTACCCGCGAATTCCATGAAACTGGTGGAGCGCAGGCGGCCGGACATGGGCGTGACGAAGGTGGTCTGATCCTGGTAGAGAACCGGGGCGTCGATGATCGGCTTGGCGCCGGGCATTTCCACGTGATAGCCGCGCGCCGCTTCGAGCGGAATCGTGAGCCCGAAAGGATGCAGCAGCGCCGCGGACCAGGCGCCGGCGCAGATGATCGCGTGGCTGACAACAATGGTATCGGTGCCGCTCACAACCTCGATCGAATCGCCGCGCCTGACCAGCGAGCGCACATTGCGGCGGATCACGCTGGCGCCGCTCTGCGTGGCAGCGGATGCAAAGGCGCGCACCACCTCGAGCGGGTCGATCACATGGGCGCATTTCGGGAACCAGAGGCCGGCAATTTCACTGGCATGGGCGGCGCGCCGTGCCGCCTCGAGCAACTCGGTGGGCACCGGCGCCGTGGGGACTTCGAGTCCCGCCATGAGGCGTGCCTGCGATGGCCGCGCGCCGCGCGGCGCCGCGGTTGAGCCACAGCTCGTAGTGGCCGCGACGCTGCAGCAGCTCGGGCCGTCCGATGTCGCGCAGCAGTTCCGCCAGCGCATCCACCGCGGGCCGCACGAAGGGCGCGAGATGGCGCGTGTTGGCCTTGCGCCGGAATGCGGCCAGCGCGAAGCGCGCGGCCCAGGGCGCGAACTCCGGCACGCGCCGCAAGGGAATGTGCAGCGGCCCGTCGAAAGCCGTGAGCAGACGCCAGAAGCCGAACAACAGCGCGGGCGACGGCAGCGGCTCGAGCAGTTCGGTGGCGATGTGCCCGGCGTTGCCGTAGCTGGCCCCGGCCTCGCCGGGCGCGTCGCGATCGATGAGCAGCACGCGGTGTCCGGCGCGCGCCAGCACGCACGCCACACCTGAACCGATGACGCCCGCGCCTATGATGGCAATCGTTTCTTGTTGCGCCATTCGGCTAACGTATGCGAAGTGCGCTGTTAGGAAAAGGCTTGCAATGAACGAGATTCGCGTCATCGATTCCCATACCGCCGGGGAACCCACACGTCTGGTGCTGGCGGGTGGTCCGCCACTGGGTTCCGGGCCGCTCGAGGAACGCGCGGCGCGATTCCGTGCGGAGTTCGATGCCTGGCGTTCGGCCATCGTCAACGAACCGCGCGGATCGGATGCCATGGTAGGCGCGCTGCTGTGTGCGCCGCATCGCCCGGATTGCCGCTTCGGCGTGATCTTCTTCAACAACGTCGGCGTGCTGGGCATGTGCGGTCATGGAACCATCGGTCTGGTCGCCTCGCTGGCATACCGCGGCGAACTCGCGCCCGGCAACGTCCGCATCGACACGCCGGTGGGGGCGGTGGATGCGGCGTTACGCGCCGATGGCTCCGTCGAGCTGAACAACGTGCCTAGCTACCGGCGCGCGCGCGACGTGGTGCTCAGGGTGCCGGACGTCGGCCAGGTGAGGGGTGACATTGCCTGGGGTGGCAACTGGTTCTTCCTGGTGCGCGAGCACGGCCTCGACATCGACCTGCGCAATCTCGAAGCACTCACCGAGTTCGCCTGGCGCGTGCGCGGCGCGCTGAATATCCAGGGACACCCCGACGTCGATCACGTGGAGCTGTTCGGCAAGCCGGCGCACGCCGCTGCCCACAGTCGCAACTTCGTGTTGTGTCCCGGCAAAGCCTACGACCGGTCGCCCTGCGGTACCGGCACCAGCGCCAAGCTCGCTTGCCTGGCCGCCGATGGTGCACTCGAAGAGGGCGCGGAGTGGATCCAGGAGGGCATCGTCGGTGGCGCGTTCAGCGCGCGCTATCGATGGCTGGATCGTGCTGCCGGTCGAATCCTGCCGACGCTCGTCGGCCGGGCACACGTCAATGCGCAGGCCACGTTGCTGCTCGACCCCGAGGACCCGTTCTGCTGGGGCATTCGCTGAGCGGCCTGCGCAGGTCCTAGCTACCACTCTGTCGCGCCGCGTCGTTGCGCAGCAACTTGCGCACCATGCGCACGGTGAACCAGCAAAACGCCGCCACCAGCGCCAGTGCGATCAACGGCGCGAGCAGGGCGAGCAGTGCCACGATGACCGCGGCCATCATTTCGATGGTGGACACCACCGGATTGCCCACGCCGCCGGTGAACGCCGTCGACTTGGCGCGCACCAGCGTGGTGACGCCCTGTGTGATGGCGGCGACGCCGCCGCCCGCGATGATCGCGGTGCTCCACTTGATCAGAGGCGGCAGATCGGTGATCACCGCGGCGGAAACCACGGTGCCCGCAATGAGCGCCAGCGGCGTCGTGATGGAATCGAGCAGGTTGTCGACGGCCGGAATGTAGTAGGCCAGCACTTCGACCAGGGCGGCGACGCCCAGCATGCTCATTGCGGTCGGCGAGCCCAGCCAGGCGAGGTTCGCATCCAGGGACAAGTGGCCCGTGTAGGCGGCGATACTCGCAATCAGCAGCGGCAGGAACACGCGGAAGCCCACGGCTGCCGCAAGTCCAATGCCGAGCGCGATTGATATGGCGGTGTCCGTGCCCGACATGTGCGGAGCATACGCAGTGCGCGCCGCAAGAGGAATGTCACCGCAGGTTTCGCGCGGCGTATTACCGCCATCGGCAATGTTACGTGGCGAGCCGACCCATCATGGACCGTGGAACGCGGTGCGCACTAGTGATGATGTGCCTGCCTCGAATGAGGTATGCGTTCGCGATCTTCGACCTACTACTATTCCACATGGATACCGGTCTCGAGCAGCTCAGTGAGCTGATGCGGCGGTATGCAAGCGGTGACGACAGCGCCTTCGAGTCTCTCTGCCACGGCCTTGCGCCACGCCTGTACCGCTTCTGCCTGCGCCTCGCTCCACGACGAAGTGACGCCGATGACCTGCTGCAGGAGACCTTTCTCAGGCTGCATCGCTCGCGCGCAACGTACCGGGGCGGCGCCAACGTGTTGCACTGGGCATTCGCCATTGCGCGGTCAGGCCTGTTGCCATGCCGCGCCCGCTGCGGCCCTGAACAAGGAATGATCGACCATGGAGGGAGCAACGAATCAATGGAACACCAGACATGTTGGTGTGCTGAGTCAGCTGTCGGCTGACCTGAAGATCCCGTTCGAGAAAGTCAAAGCCGTCTACTCGGCCGAATTCAACCGGCTCGAAGCTGAAGGGCACGTCGAAAGCGTCCTGGGCATCCTCGCGCTGAGGAACACCTGCCTGCTGCTGCGCGATCGCGTCCGAAGTTAGGGGCCAGCTGTCGTTGGCCCTAAACGGTTGTTTTTATTGGTGCCCGGGAGAGGACTCGAACCTCCACGGTGTTACCCGCTAGTACCTGAAACTAGTGCGTCTACCAATTCCGCCACCCGGGCAGGGGTGCGAAGAGCGGCGCAATGTACGGATCGCATTCCGGCCTGTCAATTTGTGCCGGGCTAACGATGTGGCGCGGTGGGAGCGCGCCGCACCGACAGGACGCCGCGCATCAGGCCGTAGCTCTCGAGCGAAGGGTATTTGCCCGGACCCAGTGTCACGCACTGGCCGCGAAAATAAGTGTCGCCGCACAGCTCCCACTCGCCGACCGCGATGACCGCGGAACCGGCCTTCCCCTGCAGCGTTTCTGCAGGCAGATCCGCCTGCGTCTGGTCGACCCCGTGCGACGGGCCGCGATAATCATCGCTGGCATACAACACGATGTCGGTGGCGCCGCTAGCCGCGGTGCTCGCGATGATATCGGCGCCCTTGAATTCGCCGATGCTCACGGGCTCGCGACGGCGCACCGAGGTCACGGCATCGTTGAGACCGAGCGCTTGCAGTGAGGCATAACGGCCGGGCTCGAGGGTGAGACATCGTCCGCCGTAGTCCTCATCGCTGCACAACACCCAGCTCCCCTTTTCGACCACCACCGAGGAGGTGCGTTTGTCAAAGTTGAGGACGCCGAGATGCCGCTCGTCGATGACCACGCCGAGTGCGCGGCCCTGGTAGTCGTCGTTGGCGTAGAGAGTCAGATCCGCGGCGGCGACGCCTGAGCCAGGCAGCGCGCCAAGCAGGCAGATCATGTACGGAAAAGCAGGCTTGTTTGCCATGGATCACCCCCGGACGGTGAACATCGTGAGCGCGAAATACAGACCCTGTCTATCGGAACAAACCACGATCGATGCTTATGCGCTGTCCCCAGAATGGTCGGTGACGCGCATCAGCCTGCGTAGAATGCACTCCCCGAAGGAAGAACCCATTTGAGAAATAGCAAGGACAAGCACCACGGGCGCCGCGCGCCCCAACGCCACGAGCGGCCCGCGAGACCGGCTGAACACGCGCGCAGCGGCGCGTTTCCGCGAGTTGCCGAAGGCATCGTCAGCGCGAACCGCGCCGGCTTTGGCTTCGTCCGCGTCGAAGGCCAGGAAGATGCAGTATTCCTGCCGCCACCGCAGATGATCGGCGTGATGCATGGCGATCGGGTGCGCGTCAGCGTGGAGCGCGGGCGCGACGGTCGCTATTCCGGAAGGCTGGAGACCATCCTCGAACACGCCACCAAGTCCTTCGTCGGCACGCTCGAAGTGCACGGCCGGACCGCGTTCGTGACCGCGGCGGACCGGCGCATCGGCATGCGTTGCCTGGTGCCCCCGGCCGATCTCGGTGGCGCGCGCCACGGCGACTGGGTGATCGCCGCGGTCACTCGCTACGGCGGCGCCGGTGCGAATGCACAGGCCCGTGTCACCCGGCGTCTCGACCCGGAGCAGCCGGTGGAGCTCGCCTGCGAAGCCGCCATCGCGCGTTTCGATCTGCCGCGCGAGTTCTCGCCCGAAGCAGTCCGCGAGGCCGAGAGTTACGGCAACCAGGTGGATCCCGGCGAAGCCGCCCAACGGATGGATCTGCGCGGCTTGCCGCTGGTCACCATCGACGGTGAAGACGCGAAGGACTTCGACGACGCGGTGTACGCCGAGCCTCACGCGCAAGGGTTCCGGCTGGTGGTGGCGATCGCCGACGTCAGCTACTACGTGCGGCGGGGCACGGCGCTGGACGCCAGCGCACGCGAGCGCGGGACTTCGGTGTATTTCCCGACGCGCGTGATTCCGATGCTGCCGTTCGCGTTGTCGAACGTGTTGTGCTCGCTGCAGCCGAAGGTCGACCGGCTGTGTTTCGCGGCGGACATGATCGTGTCGCGCACCGGACAGCTGCTCGACGCGCATTTCTATCCGGCCGTCATGCGTTCAGCCGCCCGCCTCACTTATACGAAGGCTTTCGCGGCGTTGTTCGAAGGCAGTCCCGAAGTGCGTGCCGAGCTCGGACCGCTAACCGACCAGCTGCTGCCGCTGCTCGAGGTGTATCGCGCACTGCTCAAGGCACGTCACAAGCGTGGCGCGCTCGAGTTCGACGCGGCCGAGGCCGAATTCGACATCGATGCTGCCGGGCGTATCCAGCGGGTGTATCTCTACGAACGCAACGAGGCGCACAAGCTCATCGAAGAGTGCATGATCCTGGCGAATGTCGCGGTGGCGCGCGAACTCGGGAAACGTGGCGTCGGCACGCTGTATCGCGTCCATGGGAAACCCGAGGCGAAAAAGCTCAACGTGTTGCTCGAGACACTGAATGCCCTGGGCGTGGCCGCCGAGCTGCCCGAGGACGTGCAGCCGCGCGATTTCCGCTCGATAACCGACCGGCTGGGGCATTCGGAGGAGCGGCCCTTCATCGAATCGCTGATCGTGCGCTCGATGCAGCAGGCGGTTTATCAGCCGCAGAACATCGGACATTTCGGCCTGGCGCTCGGGCACTACGCCCATTTCACTTCGCCGATCCGCCGTTATCCCGATCTGGTCGTGCATCGCACGCTGCGCGCCATGCTGTCGAACGCGGATCCCCATGGTGCTCGCTACGACGGTGGCCAGCTCGCGGTGGCCGGCACAGAGTTGACCCTGCTCGAGAAACGCGCCGACGAATCGGATCGATACGTGTCCGCCTGGCTCAAGTGTGTGTATCTGCGCGATCGCATCGGCCAGACCTTCGAAGGGCTGATCACCACGGTGGTGGAGTTCGGCGCCTTCGTGCAGCTCACCGCGGTCGGTACCGATGGCCTGCTGCACATCGACAACCTGCGCGACGACGAATACGTCATGGAGGCCGGCGGGCGCGCCTGGGTGGGCCGCACCCGCAAGCGAAGGCTCGGCATGGGCACACGCGTGCACGTCATCGTCACCAGCGTCAATCCCATCGAGGGACTCGTGGACCTCGCGCTGGTAGAGGTCGACGAGGGCGCGGCGCATGCGCCGCGCGCCGGCACGCCGCGCAGTCGGATGCCACAGAAATCGCCCCATCGCGCCGCCAAACCGCACAAGAAGCAAGGCGGGCGGAGAAGGTAGCTTGAGTGAGAAGGTCTATGGTCTGCACGCCGTGCGCGCGTTGCTCACGCGCCATGCGGAGCGCGTGAGCGCGGTGACCCTCGCCGAAGGTAGTCAAGCGCGATTCACCGAGATCGAGGCGCTCGCCAGGAAGGCGGGCAGGCCGCTGAAGCGAGCCGCGCCGGCGATCTTCAAGCAATTGTTCGGCGATGCCGTGCACCAGGGCGTGTACGCCGACGTGCAGCCACTGCCGCCCTGGCACGAAGAAGAACTGATCGCTGCGATCACCGGCGCACTCGAATCCGGCAAGCGCACCCCCTTTGTGCTGGTGCTCGACGGCGTACAGGACCCGCACAACCTGGGCGCCTGCCTGCGAACGGCGGATGCCTGCGGCGCGCTGGCCGTGATGATTCCGAAGGATCGCGCCGTGCAACTGAACGCGACGGTGCGAAAGGTCGCGGCCGGCGCCGCGGAAACGACGCCGCTTGCGGTGGTCACCAATCTCGCGCGGGCGCTGCGCCTGCTCAAGGAGGCGGGACTGTGGATCGTCGGCGCGGACGCCGAGGCGCCAAAGCTCGCGCATGAAACCGACCTCGCCGGACCCATTGCGCTGGTCATGGGGGCGGAAGGCGCCGGCCTCCGGCAACTCACCCGCGAGACCTGCGATTTCCTGGTCCGGCTGCCACAACAGGGCGCAGTGGAGAGCCTCAATGTGTCGGTGGCCACCGGAATGCTGCTTTACGAGGCTTTGCGGCAGCGACTCGCTCCGGGAAATCGACCGGCAATTGACGATAAGTGATTGAAAACTGGGCGCCGAATGGCGATCTGCGCCTTGCCATCCGGGGCGCGCTTGAGTATTCTTCGCGCCCGTTTTGACCCGGCCAGGGCCTGAAAGTCCCGAACCGGTTCTCCTTGCCGCATCGCCTACCTCGGGCGGGCGGCTTCATCCGTAAGGAGTATTCATGAGGCATTACGAAATCGTTTTCCTGGTCCATCCGGACCAGAGCGAACAAGTCCCCGCCATGGTCGAGCGCTACCGCGGAATGATTTCCGCCGGTGGTGGCACGGTGCACCGTCACGAAGACTGGGGCCGTCGCCAGCTCACCTTCCCGATCACCAAGGTCCACAAGGCCCACTACGTGCTGCTGAACGTGGAAACGGACCAGAAGACACTCGAAGAGCTCACCGGTGCGTTCCGTTTCTCGGACGCGGTGCTGCGTCACCTCGTCGTGAACATGGACGAAGCCGTGACCGAACCCTCGCCGATGGCGAAGGCTGCGCAGGAAGAGAAGGAAGGCGGCCCGCGTCGCGAACGTCGCGACGACGTCGGCTTTGGTGGTGATGACGACGACATGGGAGTAAGCGCCTGATGAAAGACGACAAACCGCGTCGCAGTGGCCCGGGTGGCGGTGGTGCCGGTGGCAACCGTTCGTTCTCGCGCCGTCGCAAGTTCTGCCGTTTCACGGCCGAGGGTGTGAAGCAGATCGATTACAAGGATCTGGCCACGCTCAAGCAGTACATCACCGAGACCGGCAAGATCGTGCCGAGCCGCATCACGGGCACCAAGGCGTTCTACCAGCGCCAGCTGTCGTCGGCGATCAAGCGTGCGCGTTACCTCGCACTGCTGCCTTACACCGACCAGCATTGAGATAACCATGGACGTCATTCTGCTCACCAAGGTGGCGAACCTTGGAAACATCGGCGACCGCGTGAAAGTGAAGTCCGGCTACGGCCGCAACTTCCTGCTGCCCAAGGGCAAGGCCACGCTCGCCACTCCCGACAACGTGAAGAAGTTCGAAGCGCGTCGCGCCGAGCTGGAGAAGGTCGCGCGCGATCAGTTCCAGGATGCGGAGAGCCGCGCTGCTGCGTTCAAGGATTTCAAGCTCCAGATCACCGCCAAGGCCGGCACGGAAGGCAAGCTGTTCGGTTCGATCGGCACCGCCGACATCGCCGAAGCCTGCACGAAAGCCGGCCACAAGCTGGCGCGCGCGGAAGTGCGACTGCCGACCGGACCGTTGCGCACCGTGGGTGACCACATGATCACCCTGCATCTGCACACCGACATCGACGTGCAGCTGCCGGTGGTCATCACCGCTGAAGAGTAAATCGCGAACAACGCCGATGATTCGAAACGGCGCCCCTTCGTGAATCGAAGAAGGGGCGCCGTTTTCTTTTGCGACTTCGCCGAAAAATTCTCTGGTCGGCGAACGTGTCGAGAGGCGGACGCTAGTCCCCGACTCCGGGGGAATTCATATGTCGAGCACGCCCAAATTCCGTCGCGAAAGTTCAGGCGCAACCGATCTGCGCGCCCCGCCGCATTCCATCGAAGCGGAGCAGGCGGTGCTCGGCGGCCTGATGCTCGATCGCACCGCCTGGGACAACGTCGGCGACGTGGTTACCGCCGATGACTTCTTCCGCCCCGATCACCGCATCGTTTTCGAGAGCATTGCGGCGCTTGCGGGTGAGGCGCAGCCCTGCGACCCGGTCACGGTCTCCGAGCACCTGCAGCGACTCGGGAAACTGCAGGAAGTCGGCGGGCTCGCCTACCTCGGCACGCTGACGCGCGATACGCCCGGGCGCCGCGAACGCGCGCGCGTACGCGGAAATCGTCAAGGAACGCGCGCTGTTGCGCGCGCTCGTGACCACGGGTGGCGAGATCGCCAGCTCGGTGTGGAGCGAGGAAGGCGAAACGGCGCGCGATCTGGTCGAAAAGGCCGAGCGACGCATTTTCGCGATCGCCGAGGGCAGCGCGCGCGGCAAGGGTTACATCAGCGCGCGCCAGGCGCTGCCGGCGTTGATCGACCAGATCGACGATCTCTACAACAATCCCAACAAGCCGCGCGGCCTGCCCACGGGCTTCATCGACTTCGACTCCAAGACCGGCGGACTGCGTGGCGGCGACCTGCTGATCATCGCCGGCCGTCCGTCGATGGGTAAGTCGCACGCTGGCCATCAACATGGCCGAACACGCGGCGCTCAAGGAAGGCATCCGCGCGTCGGTGGCCATCTTCTCGCTGGAAATGCCGGCCGAGCAGATCCTGACGCGCATGTTGTCGTCGGTGGGCAGCGTGAACCTGGGCAATATTCGCAGCGGCAAGTTGTCCGAGGACGACTGGCCGCGCATCACCGGCGCGACCAAGCAATTGCAGGACGCCAAGATCTTCATCGACGACACGCCGGCGCTGACGCCCACGGAGCTGCGCGCGCGTTCGCGGCGTATCAAGCGCGAGCACGGCCTCGATCTCATCGTCGTCGACTACCTGCAGCTCATGTCCGTGCCGGGCACGAAAGAAAATCGCGCCACGGAGATCTCCGAGATTTCGCGCGGCCTCAAGGCGCTGGCGAAGGAAATCAATTGCCCGGTGATCGCCCTGTCACAGTTGAATCGCGGCGTGGAACAACGCGAAAGCAAGAAGCCGGTCATGTCGGACCTGCGCGAATCTGGCGCCATCGAGCAGGATGCGGACATGATCCTGCTGATCTACCGCGACGAGGTTTACAACAAGGACACGCCGAAGAAGGGCGTGGCCGATATCGACCTCGCCAAGCATCGTAACGGCGAGACCGGCGACATCCGGCTCACCTTCCGGGGTCAGCACAGCCGCTTCGAGAACTACGCCGATCCGGCGTACGGCGAAGGGATCATGCGTTGATCCGTTTGCTGCGCGCGTTGATCGATAGCGCTGCGTTGCGCCACAACCTCGGCACCATCCGCGCCCAAGCGCCGCGCGCCAAAGTCATGGCGGTCATCAAGGCCAATGCCTATGGCCACGGCCTGATTTCGACCGCATTGGCGCTGGCCGACGCCGACAGTTTTGCGGTGGCACGCATGGAAGAAGGCGTGGCGCTGCGCAGTGCCGGTGTGCGTGCACCGATCGTGCTGCTCGAAGGCGTCTTCAATGCCGAGCAGCTCGCGGAGGCCGCGCATCACGGGTTCGACCTGGTGGTGCACGACCCGCTGCAACTCGAGCTGCTCGAGGCGCATCGCGGCGCCGAACGCTTCGTGGTCTGGATCAAGATGGACACGGGCATGAACCGGCTGGGTTTCCGGCCCGAGGCATTCAACGCGGCGTTGTCGCGCCTGCGGGGACTGACAGTCCCGGCACTCGAGCTGCGCGTCATGACACACCTGGCGCGCGCCGACGAACGTGCCGAGCCGATGACCCGCGAACAACTCGAGCAGGTTCGAGTCGACCCTGGACGCGGCGGGGCTCACGGGTGCACAGCGTCTGGCGACCAGCATCGGTAACTCGGCCGGCACCCTGGGTTGGCCGCGCGCCCACGGCGACTGGGTGCGACCCGGTCTCGCGCTGTACGGCGTCTCGCCCTTCGCCGGTGAAACCGCAGCGAAGCATGGTCTCAAGCCCGCAATGACGCTCGAGACGACGGTGCTGACCGTGCGCGATGTGAAACGCGGGGAGACGGTGGGTTATGCCGGCACGTGGCGCGCCGAGCGAGACAGCGCCATCGCCATTCTTGCGGCAGGTTACGGCGATGGACTGCCGCGTCACCTGGCGAACGGCACGCCGGTGCTGATCGCGGGCGCACGCCATCCGCTGGTCGGTCGTGTATCGATGGACATGATCGCGGTGGATGTGACCGGAGTGCCGAAAATGCCCACTGGCAGCAAGGCCGTCGTCTGGGGCGAAGGGCTGCCCGTCGAGGAAGTCGCCGCCCACGCAGGCACGATTCCCTATGAACTGCTTTGTGGCGTCAGCCAGCGGGTGCCGCTCGAGCTGCAATAGAAAATGGGGACATCCCTATTTTCTGCCAGGCGGCGTGCCGGCGTACGGCTACGAGTCCCCTGTACAGCAAATCAGGGATGTCCCCATTTCTAGGCCTCGAAGAACCCCATCTTCACGCCGGCGAGCTGGATTACATCGTTGTCGATGAGCCTGCGGGCCTGGCTGCCAATGGCGGTGCCGTTGACCAGCGGGAAGTTGTTAGGCGTATCGCTGTCGACGTGCACGATGAAGAACCCGTCCTGGCGGCGCGTGATGGCGGCGACCTGGATGCCCGGGCGGCCGAGCGTGGTGAGGGCCTTGTTCAACTCGAGCTCGCGGCCGGCGAACGAGCCGGACAGAACCTGCAGCTTGGCCTTTTTCACCGGCACCTTGCCGTCGATGCCCCTGCGGGCGCCGCTGGCGGACAGGTCGGCCGACACCTTTTCGGCGACGTCCTTGACGGCGCGCATCTTCTCGGCGGCCGGGCGCGACGACGGCTGGATCACCATCGTCTTTTCGAATTCGTCCTGGGCCTCGTCGTCTTCGACGAAGCGCAGCTGGTGGTGGCCGACGGTGACCAGGTCGCCATGCTGCAGCGCATGTTTCTTGATCAGCTTGCCGTTGACGTAGGTGCCGTTGGTGCTGTTCAGGTCCTCGAGGAACGAGTCATTGAGGATGTTGATGATCAGCGAGTGATGGCCCGACACCGCGGAGTTGTCGATGCGAATGTCGTTATCAGGGAGGCGGCCAATGGTGTACCGCTCCTTGTTCATGTTGTATTCGGCTAGGACCTGGTTATCCAGGCTCAATACCAGACGTGCCATTGTTATCGCCTTCCCTTAACTGAACCAACCCAGAAGTTTGTCCATCACACCGCGGCTCGCAGGAAACGCTTCAACCGCCTGTGCCAGCACCACCGAGACGTTGTCACGACCACCGTTCTCGTTGGCTAACTGAATCAACTGCTTAGCTACCGTATCTAGATTAGCACCAAAGGTGCTTATAGTTAAACGGATGTCTTCATCTTCCACCATGTCGGACAGCCCGTCCGAGCACAGGATGAAAACATCGCCCGTGTCGACCGGATGCTCCTGCACCTCGACCTCGACCTGGGGTTCGACGCCGAGCGCCCGCGTCACATAATTCTTGTTCGCTGCCCGCTGTGCTTCCTCGGGCGAATAGAAGCCGCGATCCACAAGTTCCTGAAGCAGCGAATGATCCATCGTGACCTGGGCGATCTGACTGCCGCGCTGGCGGTACAGGCGCGAATCCCCGACGTGCGCGATGGAGATGCGGTTGTCGTAGAACAAGGCGGCCACCACGGTCGTGCCCATGCCTTCACATTCGGCCTGCGAGCGCGCGGTCTGGTAGATGATCTTGTTGGCGCGCGTGATGGCGTCACGCAACACGATGGAGGGGCGCGTCAAACCCGTGTTGCGATCGATGGACCCCAGGTCCTCGCGCAGCAGCCCTTCGCGGACCAGGTTGGTGATGGTCTTGACGGCAATACCGCTGGCTACCTCGCCAGCGTTGTAGCCACCCATGCCATCGGCAAGCACCAGAAGCCCCACATCCTGATCGGTGGCAATGGTGTCTTCATTGTGCTCGCGGACACGACCTGTGTCGGTCTGGCCGACGAATGCGAGCTTGCCTTTCAAACTCGCGATCTGGGCCATACGAGCCGGCGATTTTCAGCGCAGTTGTTGATCACACCTATGCCCAATACTCAAAAATGTGCCCTCACGGCCCGAAAGCGACCGCACGTTTCCCCGCACATGCCATAACCTATCAGCAGTGCGGCAGGGTGCATGGGGCAATAAGTCACACTTCCCCCGGCGCGCACCGCCAAAATCAACGATCTAGGGCGGCAATGCTACGGCGAACAGGTCGTCTGCGCACCGGACTACTGCACACTAGATGCGCCGCCAGATGCGGTGGCTGTCAGCCCCTTGAACTTCGTCACGCTTTGCCAGTTCTCCAGTAGAGGATTTCGTTCACAACATGGCCAAACCGGCACTCGTATTTGTGTGCGCAGAATGCGGCGCCGAGACCCTCAAATGGCAGGGTCAGTGCCCCCAGTGCACGCGTTGGAACACGCTGGAACAGCGGACGCTGGCACGGCGTCCGGCGGCGCCGGCGGCCGCGCAACCAGCGGCTGATCTCGGTGATCTGGCGGCCGGCAACCTCGCGCGGCTCGGAACGGGAATGGGAGAGCTCGACGGTGTGCTGGGCGGTGGCCTGATACCCGGCTCGGTGACCTTGCTAGGCGGAGAACCGGGTATCGGTAAATCGACGCTTTTGCTGCAGCTCGCCAATCACGTTGCGAACCTCACGCCTACGCTTTACCTCTCGGCGGAAGAATCTGCGGCGCAGATCGGGGTGCGCGCGCGCCGACTCGGCGTCGGTGCCTCGAATCTGCGGGTGGTGGCGGACCCCGATCTCGATGCGGCGCTGGCGCGGGCGCGCGCCGAGCGCATCCGGCTGCTCATCGTCGATTCCATCCAGGCGGTGCAGCTGGCGGCGGTCGGTACCGCCGCCGGCGCGGTCACCCAGCTCCGTGAATGCACCGCGCAGCTGGTGCGATTCGCCAAGGCCGAAGAGGTGAGCGTGGTGATCGTGGGTCACGTCACCAAGGACGGCGCGATCGCGGGTCCGAGGGTGCTCGAGCACCTGGTCGACACGGTCCTGTATTTCGAGAGTGATGCGTCCAGCCGGTTCCGCAACGTGCGTGCCACCAAGAACCGCTTCGGCTCGGTCGGTGAGCTGGCGTTTTTCCATATGAGTGAGCAGGGATTGCGCGAGGTGCGCAATCCGTCCGCCATCTTCCTGGCGCGTTCGGGCGAACCGGCGCCCGGCAGCATCGTGACGGTGACCCGTGACGGCCGCCGTCCGCTGCTGGTCGAGCTGCAGGCGCTGGTGGACCGCATGCGCTTCGGCGCGCCGCGACGCGTCGCCCAGGGATTCGACGCACAGCGCGTGGCCATGTTGCTGGCGGTCCTGAATCGCCACGGTGGCGTGTCGCTGCAGGAACACGATGTCTTCGTGAACCTGGTGGGTGGCCTGGAGGTCTCCGAGACCGCCTGCGATCTGGCGGTGGCGCTGGCGTTGGCCGGCAGCCTGGCCGACAAGCCCATCGCCAAAGGGCTGGTCGCCTTCGGCGAAGTCGGGCTCACCGGCGAGTTGCGGCCCGTGGCCTACGGCGAGGAACGGCTGCGCGAAGCGGCGAAACAGGGATTCACGACCGCCCTGGTGGCAAAGGACAACGCCCCACGCGCGCCCATCGAAGGGCTGCGCGTACGCGCCTTCGAGCGGCTCGACGAAGCGTTGCGCGCCGCGCTGGATTAGGCGTTGACGGTCGTCGCCGGGCGCCGCGCACGCACCGTGCGGATGGTGTTCTCGCCCAGTTGCAGCACTTCGAACTCGTAGTCGCCCAGATCCACCTTGTCCCCGGTCTCGGGAAGCGTCTCCAGCTTTTCGACCAGCAACCCGTTGAGAGTTTTCGGTCCGTCGGTGGGCAGTTGCCAGCCGAGCGATCGATTGAGGGCCCGGATCGTCGCGCCGGCGTTGATGATGAACACGCCCGGCGCCTCGCGGTGCACGTGTTTGTGCGTGACCGTGGCGGGATCCGTGGTGAATTCGCCGACGATTTCCTCGAGGATGTCCTCGAGGGTCACGAAGCCCTGGATGTCGCCATATTCGTCGACGACGAACGCCAGCCGGCGTCGATTGCGCTGGAAGGCAGTGAGTTGCGTCGTGAGCGGCGTGCCTTCGGGCACGAAGTACGGCTCGCGGACGCGGGCCAGTTCGACCAGTCGTTCGCGCGTCAGCGTGTCGCGCGCCAGCTCCTGCGCGACGCGTTTCATGTGAATGATGCCGATGAGATTGTCGAGCTCGCCCTCGTGCAGCGGCAGTCGCGTGTGCGGTGTCTGGCGCAACTGGTCGAGGATGTCTTCCCAGCTGTCATCGACATTGATCGAGGCGATCTCCTGGCGTGGCACCATGATGTCGTTCACGGAGATGTGCTCGAGGTCGAGGATCGACAGCAGCATCTGGCGGTGGCGCGTCGGGATCATCGGGCCGGCTTCGGCGACCACCGAACGCAGTTCCTCGGCGGACATCGTCGCGCCATCACCGCCCGCCGGCTTGACGCCAAACAGGCGCAGGAAGCCGTACGCCATCTTGTTCGCGAACCAGGTGATGCGGGGTCGCGATGAATACCAGCACCTTGTAGATGTACGTCGAAGACAGCGCCACCGGGTCGGGTCTCAGCGCGGCGTAGATCTTGGGCGCCAGCTCGCAGAACACGATCATGACGATCGAAAGCACCGCCATCGTGACCGGAATCGCGTGTTCATAGTGGGTGCGCTGGGCTAACAACGTTGCGATGGATGACGCGGCCACGCTCGCCAGGGCCAGCACCACGAGGTTGGCGCCCAGCCAGCTGTCGGGCTTGGCCAACAGCGCGTCCAGCACCTTGGCGGTGCGTTTTCCCGCCTTGGCCGCGGCGCGAATCTTGTAGCGATTCGCCGAAAGCAGGGCCACTTCGGTGCCCGAGGAGAACGCGATCAGTAGCAGCAAAACTACCAGCGCGATTCCCAGTATGGACGAGGGTGCGTTTTCCATAGGGGACATAGGATAATCCGCGTCCCATGGCCCTTTTCGAAAACCTCACTACGCGGCTGTCGCGCACCGTCGATACCCTGCGCGGCCGCGGCCGGATTACCGAGGAAAACGTCGGAGAAAGCCTGCGCGAAGTGCGCATGGCGCTGCTCGAAGCCGATGTCGCGCTGCCGGTGGTCAAGACCTTCATCGAGCGCGTCAGGCAGAAGGCGCTCGGCGCGGAAGTCACCGCCAGCCTCACCCCGGGCCAGGCATTCGTCGGAATCCTGCACCAGGAGCTGATCGCGCTCATGAGTGGCGCGCGCGGCCCCTTCGAGCTGCGCGCCCAGCCGCCCGTGGTGCTGCTGCTGGCCGGCCTGCAGGGCGCCGGCAAGACCACCACCGCCGGCAAGCTGGCGCGCTGGCTCATCGAAAGCCACAAGAAGCGCGTGTTGTTAGTCAGCACCGACATTCGTCGCCCGGCGGCGATCCTGCAGTTGCAACGTCTCGCCGATCAGGTCGGAGCCGGATTTTTCCCCAGCGACGCGCAGCAGCGGCCGGCGGATATCGCGCGCGCCGCGCTGGATGCGGCGCGCAAGGGTGTTTACGACGCGCTCATCGTCGATACGGCCGGACGTCTGCACGTCGACGCCGAGCTGATGGAAGAGGTGAAGGAAATCGAGCGCGCGGTGGAGACCCACGAGCGCCTGTTCGTCATCGATGCCATGGCCGGCCAGGATGCGGTGAACTCCGCGCGAGCATTTGGCGCGGCGCTGGACCTGACGGGCGTGATCCTCACCAAGGCGGACGGCGATGCGCGCGGCGGCGCGGCGCTTTCGGTGCGCGAGGTCACCGGTAAGCCCATCGTGCTGGTGGGTGTGGGCGAGAAACTCGACGCGCTCGAGCCCTTTGACGCCGAACGCATGGCGGGCCGCATCCTCGGCATGGGCGATGTGGTTGCCCTGGTCGAGCAGGTGCAAAAGCAGGTCGACGTCGACGAGGCCCAGAAGCTTGCCAAGAAGGTTGCCAAGGGCAAGGGTTTCGACCTGGTGGATCTCAAGAGCCAGCTCGAGCAGCTACAGAAGATGGGTGGCGTGGCCTCGCTGATGGACAAGCTTCCCCAGGCGGCGATGAAGGGCGGGGCCGTTGCCCCGGATCAGGGCGACCGGGACGTGCGTCGGCAGATCGCCATCATCAATTCCATGACCCGGAAGGAGCGCCGCAACCCGTCCATCCTCGATGGGTCGCGCCGCCGGCGGATTGCCACCGGTGCCGGCGTTCAGGTCCAGGACGTGAACCGCCTGATGAAGCAATTCCTGGAAATGCAGAAAATGATGAAGAGTTTCGGGGGCGGGCGCATGAAACGCATGCTCCAGTCCTTCAAGGGCGGCATGCCTCCGGGCTTCCCCGGCCGCTAAGGGGCACTCGCAGGTCATTTATCTCGAATGGACGCGCCGCTGGTCAGTTTTGAGCGGCGAGTTTCCGGTGTGGCTGCCCTTTGCAGCGCCTGAGAAATTCCCCATTTGCCGCTTTCGCCAAGCCCCTGATTTGCGTAGAATCCGCGCTCTTTTTTGGCCGGCCGGGACGGGATTTTCCGACCCGGGGTCGCAGTTAATTGAAGGTTCAAAGACATGGTGACAATTCGTCTGACGCGTCGCGGTGCCACAAACACGCCGTTCTATCACGTCGTGGTGACTGACAGCCGCAAGCGCCAGGGTGGCAAGAGCCTGGAGCAGGTCGGTTTCTTCAACCCGAAGGCGGTGAAGAACGAGACCAAGCTCAAGCTCGACATCGCGCGTATCGATTACTGGGTGTCCAAGGGTGCTCAGCAGTCCGATCGCGTGAAGAACCTGGTGTCGACGTTCCGCAAAGCGAACGCCTGATCGCACAGCCTGTGCGCGGTGGCGTGTCATGAGTGACCCACGCCGTGTCGAGGTAGGTAGATTGGGAGCGGCGCACGGAGTGCGCGGCTGGTTGCGCGTGCAGTCGTTCACCGACCCACCGCAACGCCTGTTCGAATGGAAGCGTTGGTGCCTGCAGCCGGAACAGGGTGCGGCACGCGAAGTGAATTTGCTGGAAGCGCGTCCCCAGGGCAACGGGTGGATCGCGCGGCTCGAAGGCATCGAGGAACGCGATGCGGCGAGCCGGTTGAGCGGGCAAATGGTGCTCATCGACCGGGCAGCGTTGCCACCGACCACTGGGCGCGAGCATTACCGCTCCGACCTGGTCGGGTTCGAAGTGAAGAATGTCGAAGGCGCGGTGTTGGGTGTGGTCGATCATTTCGTCGACACGGCCGGCAACGCGGTGATGGTGATCAAGGGTGAGCGCGAGCACTGGGTTCCGGTGACCGGGCAGCACCTGCGCAGCGTGGACAAGGACGCGCGGCGAGTGATCGTGGATTGGCCCGAGGATTTCTGACACGACTCATGCAGATCGAGGTCGTGACATTGTTCCCCGAGCTGATCCGCGACGCGGTGAAGTTCGGCGTGCTGGGTCGGGCGCTCGAGCGCGGCATCGTGCGGCTGGGTTGTGAAGATCCGCGCGCGCACACGCGCGACGTGCATCGCACGGTGGACGATCGGCCGTACGGCGGCGGGCCGGGCATGGTGCTCAAGCCCGAGCCGATGTCGGCGGCCATCGAGGCCGCGGCGGCACGGCTGCCGGCCGGAGCGCCGCGGGTGTATCTGTCGGCGCAGGGCGTGCCCTTCACGCAGGCGCTGGCCAGGGAATTTGCGACGCTGCCGGGCCTGTTGCTGGTGGCGGGGCGGTACGAGGGACTCGATGAGCGGGTCATCGAATCGCGGATAGACAGAGAGATTTCGATCGGCGACTACGTGTTGTCGGGGGGTGAATTCCCGGCGCTCGTGGTGCTCGACGCGGTGGCGCGACTGCTGCCCGGGGTTTTGGGTGATTTACGCTCAAACGTCGAGGAGTCGTTCGATTCAGGTTTGCTCGACTGGCCGCACTACACGCGGCCGGTGGAGTTCGAAGGCCGGAAGGTGCCCGACGTCCTGCAGGGCGGGCACCACGCTGACATTCAGCGCTGGCGATTGAAGCAGGCGGTCATGCGCACCTGGTTGCGCCGGCCGGATTTGATTGCGCGAGGAGGGTTGTCCGCGGAAGCGGCGGCGCTGCTCGATGAATTTCTCGCTGAACGCGAAGGTGACGAACATGGCTAACATCATTCAGGAAATCGAAAAATCGCGCATGTCGCGCAAGGTGCCGGATTTCAACCCCGGTGACACCGTGATCGTGCAGGTCAAGGTGAAGGAAGGCGATCGCGAGCGCGCCCAGGCCTACGAAGGCGTGGTCATTGCCAAGAGCAACCGCGGCCTCAATTCCTCGTTCACGGTGCGCAAGATTTCGCACGGCGAAGGCGTGGAGCGCGTGTTCCAGACCTACAGCCCGGCGATCAGCGAAATCGAGATCAAGCGCCGCGGCAGCGTGCGTCGCGCCAAGCTGTACTACCTGCGTGACCTCTCGGGCAAGGCTGCCCGTATCGAGGAAAAGGTCTAACCACCCGGTGAGGGCTTCGACGACATGATCCGCCGGATCTTTGCAGGCCTGTGGCTCGGTCTCGACGGGCTGCGCAAGTTCCTGCACCTCGTTCTGCTGCTGGTCATCTTCGGATTCGTCGTCGGGGCCCTGCGTGGCTCCATCCCAAAAATCGCGGACAACTCCGCGCTGGTAATCGCGCCGCGCGGTGAAATCGTCGAGCAGTTGTCGGGCGATGCCGTGGACCAGGCACTCGCGCGCGCCCAGGGCGTGCGCCAGTCCGAGACCCTGTTGTGGGACCTGGTGGATGCGCTCAAAGCCGCCAAGAAGGATGCGCGCATCAAGGCCGTGGTGCTCGATCTCAACGACATGGCGGCCGGCGGCCAGCCGACCCTGGCCGAGTTCACCGCGGCCCTCCGGGACTTCCGCAGCTCCGGCAAGAAGGTGATCGCGCACTCGACGTACTACGGCCAGGATCAGTACTACGTCGCGTCCGTCGCCGACGAAATCTACGTCGATCCGCTCGGCTTCGTGGCCATCGACGGTTTCGACCGTTACCGTACGTTTTACAAGGAGCTGTTTGACAAGCTCGGTGTCGAGGTGAACCTGTTCCGCGTCGGTGCTTACAAGAGCGCCGCCGAGGTTTACACGCGCAAGGACATGTCGCCCGAGGACCGCGAGGAAAGTCTCGCGTACCTGAATGCACTGTGGGCGAACTACCGCGAGGCGGTGGCTGGGGCCCGCGGCCTCAAGCCGGACGACATCAGCAGCTACGTGGCGAATTCAGTGCCGGCGCTGCTCGCGGCCAAGGGTGACGCCGCCAAGGTGGCGCTCGACGCGAAACTCGTCACCGGCATCAAGTCCTCGCTGGATGTCGAGCGGCGCATGGTCGACCTGGTCGGCGGCGATTCTCCGAAAGAGGAGAAGAAGAAATCCAGGGATGTCGAGAGCGACGCCGGCGAGTCGTTCAATTCCACCTCATTCGAAGACTACGTGCGCGTCGTGGAGGCCGAAAAGGCCGCGCGCGGCGCGGGCAAAGAGAAAATCGGCGTGATCGTGGCCGCCGGCGAGATCCTCGACGGTTCGCAGCCACCGGGAGCCGTGGGTGGCACGAGCACCTCGGAGCTGATCCGCGAGGCGCGCCGCGACGATGACGTAAAGGCCATTGTGCTGCGGGTCGACAGTCCGGGCGGCAGCGTGCTGGCGTCCGAGGAGATCTATCGCGAGGTGCGCGCCGCGCAGAAGGCGGGCAAGCCGGTGGTCGTCTCGATGGGTGATCTCGCTGCGTCGGGCGGTTATTACATCGCGGCTTCGGCCGACGAAATCTGGGCGCACCCGGCAACCATCACCGGCTCGATCGGGATCTTTGGCGCGATCCCCACTTTTCAGCACACCTTCGAGAAGATTGGCATGAACGTCGACGGCGTCGGCACGACCAACCTGTCCGGCCAGCTGACCTTCGGCCGGCCGCTGGGAGAGGATGCCAAGCTGTTGCTCCAGGCCAGCATCGATCACGGCTACGAGGAATTCCTCGCCCGTGTCGCCGCGGGTCGCAAGAAGAGCCGCGACCAGGTCAATGATATCGCGCAGGGGCGCGTGTGGATTGGCGCGGATGCCAAGGGCAATGGCCTGGTGGATCACCTCGGATTGTTCGGCGAGGCGGTGAAGTCCGCGGCGAAACGCGCCAAGCTCGCGGAGGGCTACGAAGTCGAGCGCATCGAGCCGCACCTGTCGTGGGCCGAGTCACTCGCGCTGCAGGTCAAGGTGTGGTTCGCCAGGAACTTTCTCGGCGACATCGTCAGCCGCAACCCGCTGGCCGGCATTTCGCAGCGGCTCGAGCCCGTGCAACGCGAACTCGAGCGCTGGACGCGCATGAATGCGCGCGACAACAGGTACGCCTACTGCTTCTGCGACCTGCGTTAGCTGCTCAGACTCGCCGCGCGAATCGTTCGCGCAACGCCCGATAGACAGGCTTGCGGAACTCCACCGCCCGATTCACCGCTGAATTCAGCGAGATCCATGCGTATCGGCGGAATTCCGAGTGCGCGGGAAAATCAGTCAGCGTGCGTGCCGGGCGAAGCTGGAACAGGAACCAGCGCTGCGCCTGCCCCAGGCCCGTCTTGGCAGAGCGGGCGCGCTTCGGCAGCTCATAGCAGAGCCACGTCGGGTACTCGTCGATCAATTTCACCTGGGTCCGTGTCAGTCCGGTCTCCTCGTGGATTTCCCGGTACACCGCCTGCAGCGGTGATTCTCGCTTTTCGATGCCGCCCTGGGGAAATTGCCATGCGCCCGGACGGTCGGCCCGTTCACAGACCAACACCCGTCCGCGCGCATCTGCAATGACCGCACCGGTGCCGGCGCGGAAGTAATTGGCGGGGAATTTCATGTCTTCGCCGGTCCTGGGGCGACGAAGACCAGCAACGCCGCCAGCAGAAATCCGCCGCCAGCTGCGGCGAGATCGAGTGACATTCGCCAGCATGAGAGTGACGGCCAGCAGTACAGCCGTTCAACACGGCCAGCGAGACGGTGTAGCCGCCCTTGAGCAGTTTGAGCAGGCCTGCGCCCAGTCGACCTTTGTCCTCCAGGAAGCTCTCGAGCGCGCTCGCCTTGCGTCCCAGCGGCACCTTGAATTCTTTCATCGACGCAGCCGCCCCCTCGAGAAAGATCTTGTGATACTGGTCGCGTACATATCGGGTGGTGAGTTTGTACTCCTCCGTGACGCGATCCCGATGGCGCATCCGCAGGTAGGTCACGAGGCCGAATGCCAGCAAGGTCGCGCTGGCAATCAGGTTGATCGTCGGCAGCGCGCTCTCGACCTCACGGCTCAGTGTGATCTGCACTCGATAAGCGCCACCAGTCCCGCGGCAGCGGCAGTGACCAGTGTGATGAAGAAGTTGAATCGCTTCTCGCCGGTATCTTCGCTGCGCCAGATGGCTTCTTCGAAGATCGAGAGTTCCGACAGCAGCAGTTCCCTGGTCGCGGCACTTGCGTCCTCACTTTCGCCCATAGCTCGCCCTCCGGTTCTTATGTTTGTTAGTTCAGGGTACTCCAGTCGAGGATGACCTTGCCCGATTGGCCTGAGCCCATGGTCTCGAAGCCGCGCTGGAATTCCTGGATCGGGAAGTGATGGGTGATCACCGGCGTGATGTCGAGACCGGCCTGCAGCAGCGCCGCCATCTTGTACCAGGTCTCGAACATCTCCCGACCGTAGATGCCGCGCATGTTGAGGCCTTTGAAGATCACCTGGTTCCAGTCGATGGCGGTGTCGCCAGGCGGGATTCCCAGCAGCGCGACGCTGCCGCCGTGATGCATGGTGCGCAACATGTCGCGGAACGCGCCGGGATTGCCCGACATCTCGAGGCCGACATCGAAGCCTTCCTGCATGCCGAGCTCGCGCATGACGTCATCGAGTTTGTCGCGCGTGACGTTCACGGCGCGTGTGGCGCCCATCTGCTTCGCGAGGCCCAATCGGTAGTCGTTTACGTCGGTGATGACGACGTGACGCGCGCCGACGCGCTTGGAGATCGCGACCGCCATGATGCCGATGGGGCCGGCGCCGGTGATCAGTACGTCTTCGCCCACCATGTTGAAGGCGAGGGCGGTGTGCGTGGCATTGCCGAACGGGTCGAGGATGCTGGCGATGTCGTCGGTAACGGCGTCGGACAGCTTGAAGGCGTTGCTCGCGGGAATGCTCAGGTACTCGGCGAAGCAGCCCTGGCGATTCACGCCGACGCCGACGGTATGGATGCATAAATGGCGGCGGCCAGCGCGGCAATTGCGGCAATAACCGCAGGTCAGATGGCCTTCCCCCGAAACACGATCACCGATGGCGAAACCGCGCACCTCGCTGCCCATGTCGACGATGCGGCCGAAATACTCGTGACCCACGGCCATGGGAACCGGGATGGTTTTCTGGGCCCAGGCGTCCCAGTTGTAGATATGCATGTCGGTGCCGCAGATCGCGGTCTTGCCGATCTTGATCAGCACATCGTTGGGGCCGACCTTTGGCACGTCGATGTCCTTCATCCAGATGCCAGGTCTGGCTTCGCTCTTTACCAATGCCTTCATTTGATCAACTCCAGCTCGCGACCGACCTTGATGAAGGCGGAGAGTGCGCGTTCAAGCTGCGGGTCGGTGATACCCGCCGACATCTGTGTGCGGATGCGGGCTTCACCCCGAGGAACGACGGGAAAAGAAAAGCCGATGACGTACACGCCCTCACCGAGCAGTCGGTCGGCGAATCGCGCGGCCAGCGCGGCGTCACCGATCATCACCGGGATGATGGGATGCTCGCCGGGCAGTAGTTTGAAGCCGGCAGCCTGCATCCCCGAGCGGAACTTGCGTGCGTGTGCGAACAACGTGTCGCGCAGCGCCGGCATGTTCTCCACGAGATCGAGCGCGCGCAGCGTGACGGCCGCGACCACCGGCGGGATGCTGTTCGAGAACAAGTACGGGCGTGAGCGCTGGCGCAGCCAGGCGATGGCGCCCGCCTTGCCGCTGGTGTAGCCGCCGCTGCCGCCGCCCAGCGCCTTGCCGAAGGTGCCGGTCAGGAAGTCGATGCGTCCCGTGACGCCGCAATGTTCGGGTGTGCCGCGCCCGCCGGCGCCCATGAAGCCGGTGGCATGTGAGTCGTCGACCATGACCAGGGCGCCGTATTTGTCGGCGAGATCGCAGATCTCCTTCAACGGAGCAAGGCTGCCGTCCATCGAGAACACCCCGTCGGTGGCGACGAGTCGCGTGCGGCAATCCTGCGCGTCCTTCAGGTGCTGTTCGAGCTCCGCGAGGTTGCGATTGGCGTAGCGCAGGCGGCGGGCTTTGCACAGACGGATGCCATCGATGATGCTGGCGTGGTTGAGCGCATCGGAGATGATCGCATCCTGTTCGCCGAGGACAGTTTCGAACAGGCCGCCGTTGGCATCCCAGCAGGAGGAATACAGGATGGTGTCCTCGGTTCCGAAGAAACGCGACAGCGCGGCCTCGAGCTGCTTGTGCACGCTCTGCGTGCCGCAGATGAAGCGCACCGACGCCATGCCATAACCGAACCGGTCGAGGGCGCGGTGCGCGGCTTCGCGGATCGCCGGGTGATTCGCGAGTCCCAGGTAGTTGTTAGCGCACAGGTTGATCACGTCCGCGTCATTGGCGCGGATCTGCCCCGACTGCGGGCTTGTGATCACTCGTTCGGATTTGAACAGGCCCTGCTGGCGCAACTCTTCGAGCTGCGCATCGAATCGCTGGTAGAAGGCGTGGTCCACGCGTCACCGGGAAAAGGGGAAGAGCCGCAATTATACTGGGCCCCGCCATGACAAATGCGCACGAAAGCGAAGTCGCCGAGGGGAGTGAGGGTGGGGGCAACCGCCTGCGCGTCGATCGCTGGTTATGGTGCACGCGCCTGTTCAAGTCGCGTACCCTGGCCGCCGCAGCAGTGAGCGGTGGCAAGGTGCACGTCAACGGCCGCCGGGTCAAACCGGCGCACGCCGTCGGCATCGGCGACAAGGTGACGATCACCCGCCCGGGGTTCGAGTTCGAATGCGAGGTTTTGAAGCTGCCGGAACGGCGCGGCTCGGCGCCACTCGCGCAAGCCTGTTACGCCGAGACGGAAACCGCGCGCGCGGCGCGCGAGAAACACGCCGAGCAGGCACGTCTCGCGGCGGCATTTTCGCCACGCAGCCTGGAACGGCCTGACAAACACGCACGGCGCGAGTTGCGCCGCCTGCGCGGGCGGAATTGATATATGCGCACCGTCGACCAGCGCGCCAATCGCTTGTTCATCTTCCTCGCGGGCTTCTTTCTCACCAACGCGCTGATTGGCGAGTTCGTGGGTGTGAAGATCTTCGCGCTGGAGGCGACCGTCGGCGCAGCGCCGTTCAACTGGTCGTTGTTCGGCATCGATGGAACGCTCAATTTCACCGCGGGCGTACTCGTCTGGCCGTTCGTCTTCATCATGACCGACGTGATCAACGAGTACTTCGGCGTGCGTGGCGTGCGCCTGATCTCGTGGATCGCCGTCGGGCTGATTGCCTACGCATTCCTCGCGGCCTACGCCGCGATTTCCCTGGCACCCGCGACCTTCTGGGTGGATATCAACAGGAACATGGGAGTGCCCGACATCCAGCAGGCCTACGCCATCATCTTCGGCCAGGGTCTGTGGACCATCTGCGGTTCCATCGTGGCGTTCCTGGTCGGCCAGCTGGTAGACGTGTTGATCTTCCACCGCATCCTGAAGGTGACGGGGGATCGCTTTGTGTGGCTGCGGGCCACGGCCTCGACCGCCGTCTCGCAGCTGCTCGACAGCTTCATCGTGCTGTACATCGCCTTCGTGATCGGCCCGCAGCACTGGCCGATACCGCAGTTCCTCGCCGTTGGCACCGTCAACTACGTCTACAAGATGTGTGCGGCGGTGGCGTTGATACCGCTGTTGTACGTTGCGCGGGCAGGTATCAAGGCTTATCTGGGGGGTGCCGAGGCCGAGCGGCTGCGCGCCGAAGCGGCGGCTAACTAATCGAGCGGATCACCGGAATGCGTACCCCTGCGCCCGCCGAGCGCCAGGAGAGAGAGAATTGTCCGCAGCACAGCTGACTAATTGAGCACGGCCGCGAGCCGCCGGCGCCATTCCGGAGACGCGCGCGTCATCGGGCGGGAGCAGCGCGAACGCCTGCAACAGGTCTTCACGGCCGGCGCGCGTCGCAAATGCGCGATCCTCGCGCATGCGGGTCAGCAGAGTTTCCACCGCCGCGTCGGGGCTGCCGCCGAGAATGGAGCGCGCGGCGCCGGCCCGCAGGCTGTCGATCCGTGCTGCCTCGTCGGTGGCCAGGGCGGCGAAGTGGATCACGGCGCGGACCCCGTTCGACTCCGTGTCGTTCTGCGCCTGCGGGGGGAGCTGACCCAACACCTGCGAGGCGGCGACGACATCCCCCGAAAGGGCCAGAAAACGCGCCAGGTCGCGCCGGGCATCGAGATTGGCGGTATCGGTGGCGGCTATGTCGCGTAGCTTGTCGATCGCACCCGCGAAATTGCCGGTCGCGGCCAGATCGCGTGCGGCCTGATGTTCACCCTGCGAGGCGCGCGGCAGATGCGGCTCGAGGAAGGCGCGGACCCGGGCCAGGGGCAGCGCCCCCACAAATTCATCGACCACCCGGCCACCGCGAAACAGCTTTACCGCGGGAATGCTGCGAATCTGGAATTGCTGCGCGAGATCCTGGTTCTCGTCGGTGTTGACCTTGACGACCTTGATCTGACCGTCGTGCTCGTCGGCGAGCTGTTCCAGCGCCGGTCCTAACGCCCGACAGGGTCCACACCAGGGTGCCCAGAAGTCGACAAGCACGGGTTGCGATGCCGAGGCAGCAATGACTTCGGAGGGGAAACTGGCCGTCGTGACGGCCTTGACGGATGGATTCATGGGCCACGCTATTGGGACGCAGGGGACTCAATTCAATAGAATTTCGACCATGACACATTTTCCCGCGCTGGAGCGGTCCGATGCCGTAGCTCGGGCCATCAACCCTCGTTATCTCACCGAAGAACAGGGACTTGTCCGAGAACTCGCGGATCACGCGAGGCTGGCCGATGCTGCCTCGCGCGGCGTCGCTGCGCGCTCGCTGGCGCTCGTCCAGGCGGTGCGCAGCGCGCGCGGCAGCGGCGGCGCGCTCGATGCCTTCCTGCGTGAGTACAGTCTGGCATCCCGTGAAGGCGTGATCCTCATGTGCCTCGCCGAGGCCCTGTTGCGAATCCCGGATGGCGAGACCGCCGACCGGCTCATCGCCGACAAGATCCCGAGCGGCGCCTGGGATGAGCATCTCGGCGACAGCGATTCGCTGCTCGTCAATGCGTCCACCTGGGGACTCATGCTCACGGGCCGCGTGGTGGCGCTGGATCGCATCGAGTTGGGCGAGGCGCGCTCCTGGTACGGCAGGCTCGCCGCCAGGCTCGGTGAACCCGTGGCGCGCGCGGCGCTCAAGCAGGCCATGCGCATTCTCGGGCACCAGTTCGTCATGGGACGCGACATCGACGCAGCGCTGAGCCGCGCCGCCGGCAAGGAAGAACGCGACTACCGCTATTCGTTTGACATGCTGGGTGAGGCCGCGTTGACACGCGACGATGCCGAGCGCTATCGCGAGAAGTATTCCGCAGCAATCGCGGCGGTGGGCCGCGCCGTCGGCACACGCGAATCCATCACCGCGCGCCACAGCATCTCGATCAAGCTGTCGGCGCTGCATCCGCGCTACGAATTTACGCAGGCGGAGCGCGTGATGACCGAGCTGTATCCGGTGGTGGAGCAGCTGGTCGCCGAGTCGCGCGCTGCTGGTATCGGTGTGACGCTGGATGCCGAGGAGGCGGATCGCCTCGAACTGTCGCTGCTGCTGGTGGACAAACTGCTCGCCAGCGACTCCACGCGCGGCTATGCCGGTTTCGGGATCGCCGTGCAGGCCTACCAGAAGCGCGCGTATTCCACGATCGAGTGGCTGGTCGCGCGGCTCAAGGCTACCGACCGGCGCGTCACCTTGCGACTGGTCAAGGGCGCTTACTGGGACAGCGAGATAAAACGCGCGCAGGAACGCGGCCTGTCCGGTTACCCGGTGTTCACGCGCAAGCCGAACACCGACGTGTCGTATCTGGCCTGCGCCAAACTACTCGAGAGCGCCGGCGAGCGCATCTACCCGCAGTTCGCGACTCACAATGCCCACACCATCGCGCACGTGGCGGAAGTCTTTGGCGGGGACGCCAACCGCTTCGAGTTCCAGCGGCTGCACGGCATGGGCGCAGAGCTGTACGACAGCGTGGTGCGCGGTCCCTGGGGCCGCTTTCCCTGCCGGGTGTACGCGCCGGTCGGTGCGCACGAAGACCTGTTGCCTTACCTCGTGCGGCGATTGCTCGAAAACGGCGCCAACACCTCGTTCGTCAATCGCATCGTGGATGCGAGTCTGCCGGCCGAGGAGGTGGTGGCCGATCCCATCGCCGAGGTGGATGCGCTGGATCGAGTGGCGCATCCGCGCATCCCGCTGCCCGTGAACCTGTTCGCGCCCGAGCGGCTCAATTCCGCCGGCTTCAACTTCGCGGATGGCCAGGCCGTGGATGTGTTGCTGCGTGACTGCGAACGCGCATCGCAACAGCCGTGGAGCGCGACGCCGGTGATCTCCGGGCAGACGCGCCCGGGAAACACAACCGCGGTGCGCAATCCGGCCAACACTGAGGAGCAGATCGGGCAAGTGGTGAACGCCGACGCGGCCACGGTCGATGTCGCGATCGGCGCCGCGCTGGCGGCGCAGGAAGAATGGGACGCGGCGGGCGGAGAACAGCGCGCCGCGGTGCTGGAACGCGCCGCACAGTTGTTCGAGGAGCACACGCCCGCGCTCACCGCGCGTTGCGTACGCGAGGCCGGCAAGACGTTGCCCGACGCCATCGGCGAGGTGCGTGAAGCGGTCGACTTCCTGCGTTATTACGCGGTGCGCGCGCGTCGCGACTTTGCGCACGAGGCCACGCTTCCGGGTCCTACCGGCGAACGCAACCTGCTGCGGCTGCGCGGCAAGGGTGTCTTCGGCTGTATCAGCCCGTGGAATTTTCCGCTGGCAATCTTCACGGGTCAGGTGGCAGCGGCGCTCGCCGCCGGCAACACGGTGGTGGCCAAGCCGGCGGAACAGACGCCGCTGACGGCGGCGTACGCGACGGCGCTGATGCTGCAGGCCGGCGTGCCGCCCGCGGCGCTGCAGTTCGTGCCGGGCGAGGGCGCAGACGTGGGTGCTGCGCTGACCCGCGATCCACGACTTGCGGGCGTCGTGTTCACGGGGTCCACCGATACCGCGCGCATCATCGAACGCTCGATGGCCGCGCGATCCGGCGCCATCGGCACGCTGATCGCTGAAACTGGCGGTCTCAACGTGATGCTGGCCGACAGCTCGGCGCTCGCCGAACAGCTGGTGCTCGACGTGGTGCAATCCGGCTTCAACAGCGCAGGACAACGCTGCTCGGCGCTGCGCGTGTTGCTCGTACAGGAAGAAATCGCCGCACGGGTGCAGACGCTGTTGGCCGGCTGCATGGATGAGATCGTGGTCGGCGATCCCGCGCGGCTGGTCACCGACGTCGGGCCCGTCATCGATGATGAGGCCCTGAAAATGCTCGACAACTACCGTGCCGCGGTGGTGAAGAACTCCCGCTGGAGTCATCGTGCGCCGGTCCCGGCCGGGGCCCGTGGCCGATTCTTCGCGCCACTGGCCGTCGAGATCGATTCACTCGGCGCGTTGCAGCGCGAAGTGTTTGGTCCGGTGGTGCACATCGTGCGCTACCGCGCGCGCGACCTCGATTCACTGGTCGGGTCCATCAATAGTCTCGGCTATGGGCTCACGCTTGGCATTCACACCCGCATCGACGGATTGGCGCAGCGCATCGCGCGCGCATTGCGAGTCGGCAATGTCTACATCAATCGCAACATGATCGGCGCGGTGGTGGGTGTGCAGCCTTTTGGCGGCATGGGGTTGTCGGGAACCGGGCCCAAGGCCGGCGGCCCGCATTACCTGCATCGCATGGCGACGGAGCAGACCATCACTACGAATACGGCGGCCATCGGCGGCAATGCCGGGTTGCTGTCGTTGGCCGCGCGTTGATTTGCGTACATCGATACCACGCAGATGGCGCGCGGAAGCCAGAAAGGGGGCTGCCCCCTTCTCAACTGAAATCAAAGAAACGGCGTGGCGAATCGCGCTCCGTGTCGCGCACGCAGCGCCGGTCGATGAGGCTCCAGGTGGCGCAGCTCACGGTCATCGTCAGGGTGCCGCAGGTGGGCAGGTCGTTGCTCACGGCCTCTGGCGCCAGCGCGATCGCCGCCGAGGAAATGCCCGGATTGTGGCCGATCACCATGAGGTGGGCGATGCGTGGACCCACGGCGCGAATGGTGCTCAGGATGTGATCGCCGTCCGCGAGGTACAGCGAATCGTCGGGTTGCAAGAGCCGGGCAGCCACGCCCAGCACTTTGACGAAGGTGTCTGCGGTCTCGCGCGTGCGCGCCGATGCGCTCACCAGGATGAGTTCGGGGACCAGGTTGCGCTCCAGGAACCGGCGCGCCATCTCTTCGGCCTCAGTCACGCCTTTGCGGCTCAAAGGACGGTCGAAATCACGCTTGCCGGAATCCTGGTCGGCGGTGGCGTGACGGATCAGGGTGAGCCGCTTGAGTTTGTCAGCCGTCAAACGCGCACCTCGATTCGCTCGCCGGCTTCACGCACGTCGAAAATGCGCAGTGGCTCGTAGGCCGGCGGGCTGAGCGCCTCACCCGAGCGCAGGGAAAATCGCGCGCCATGGCGCGGACAGATGATTTCGCAGTCTTCAATGGTTGCATCGTCAAAAGGGGAGTCGTCGTGGGTGCAGCGGTCTTCAAACGCATAGAGCGTGCCGTTGACGCGGGTAATTCGCACCCGGAAGCCATCAACTTCAGCTTCGAGATGTGAACTGGCTTCGAGGTCCGCAATGCCCCCGACGTCGGCCCAAACAGACATTGTCAGAACATCCCGGTCTGCAGCCGCGCCGCCTCGGTCATCATCGACTGGTTCCACGGCGGGTCGAACACCAGCTCTACATTCGCCACCGCGACCGTCGGGATGATTTCCAGCTTTTGTTTGATGTCCTGTACCAAAACGTCGCCCATGCCGCATCCCGGAGCGGTCAGTGTGAGCCGCACATTGAAGGCTCGTTGCCCGTCAGTTTGCGCGCTCACCGTACATTCGTAGATGAGACCCAGGTCCACGATGTTGATCGGGATCTCCGGGTCATAGCAGGTGCGCAGCTGTTCCCAGGCGAGCGCCAGCACATCGTCCTCGGTGGAGTTCGGCGGCAGCTCGGGTGTCTTGACCACGTCCTTGCCAATGGCGTCGGCGTCGGCGCCGGCGAGACGGAACAGGTTGCCTTCCATGTAGAGCGTGAAGCTGCCGCCCAGCGCCTGGGTGATGAATCCGGTTTGGCCGGACTTGAGCTCGATTTCGATGCCGGCAGGCACCATCACCGCCTTGACGTCGCGGCTCAGGACGAACGGTTCGTTGTCGTGCGTGCGCATGGCTATTCGGTCTTGACGGTTTTCGCGCTGTGCGCAAGTGCCGCGTTCAGCGTGTGCCAGCACAGGCTGGCGCATTTGACGCGCACCGGAAACTCGCGCACGCCGGAAAGGGCGGCGAGTTTGCCCAGGTCTTCGGGCACGGGCGCATCGTGCCTGGTGAGCACCTCGTGGATCTCGCCGAACAGGTGCGTGATCTCGTCGCGGCGCTTGCCCTTGACGGCCTCACACATCAGCGACGCCGACGCGACCGAGATCGCGCAGCCCTTGCCTTCGAAGCGCAGGTCGCTCAGCCGATCCCCGTCGAGGCGCACGGTGACGTGCAGCCGATCGCCGCACAGCGGATTGTGACCGTCGGCCGACGAGTCGGCCGGCTCGAGGCGTCCAAACATCCTCGGGCTCCTGTTGTGATCGAGGATGACCTCGCGATACAGGTCCTTGAGGTCCATCAGCCGAACACCTCGCGTGCCCTGGCCAGCGCCGCGACCAGTGCATCGATGTCCGACTCCCGCGAATAGCAGGCGAACGAGGCGCGCGCCGTGGCCGGCACTCCGAAAAACTCCATGACGGGCATGGCGCAGTGATGCCCGGTGCGTACCGCGACACCTTCGGCGTCGAGAATGGTGCCGAGATCGTGCGGATGTATTCCGTCGAGCGTGAAGGAGATCACCGAGGCCTTGTCCGGCGCGGTACCGATGATGGTCAGGCCCGGAACGCGTGCGAGTTGTTTCGTGGCCAGGCCCAACAGCCTTTGCTCGTGCGCATGGATGTTGTCGATACCCAGCGAGTCGATGTAGTCGATGGCCGCCCCGAGGCCCACGGCGCCGGAGATGTTGGGCGTGCCGGCCTCGAACTTGAACGGCAGTTCGTTGTACGTGGTCTTCTCGAAACTCACGGTGAGGATCATGTCGCCGCCGCCCTGCCACGGCGGCATGGCCTGCAGCAATGATTCGCGGCCGATCAGCACACCGATACCGGTGGGGCCGTACATCTTGTGGGCGGAGAACGCATAGAAATCGCAGTCCAGCGCTTGCAGATCTACCGGCTGGTGCGGTACCGCCTGCGCGCCGTCGATGAGCACCACGGCGCCGCGGGCATGTGCGAGGCGCGTGATCTCGCGCACCGGCAGCACTGTGCCCAGCGCATTCGAAACATGGGCGCAGGCCACGATGCGCGTGCGTTCGCTCAGATTCGCGGCGAAGTGCTCGAGGTCGACGACGCCGCGGCGGTCCATGGGAACGACCTTGATTACCGCACCGGTCTGCTCCGCCACGAGCTGCCAGGGAACAATGTTGGCGTGGTGTTCGAGGGCGGTGAGCAGGATCTCGTCGCCAGGTCGCAGGCGGGTGCGCGCATACGACTGCGCCACCAGGTTGATCGATTCCGTGGTGCCGCGCGTGAATATGACCTCGCGCGTCGAAGCCGCGTTCACGAAGTTGCGCACGCGCTCGCGCGCCTGTTCGAACAGCGCGGTCGCCTCCTGGCTCAACAGGTGAACACCGCGATGCACATTGGCGTGATGGCGCTTTTCGTACGCATCGACCGCGTCGATGACGCGCTGCGGACGTTGTGACGAGGCCGCGCTGTCGAGGAACACCAGCGGCTTGCCGTGCACGTCGCGCGCGAGAATGGGGAAGTCACGCCACACACGCTCGGCGTCGTAGGTGCCCGCCTTGGCGCGGGCCGGAAGCGCACTCACGGGCGTTCTCCCAGCAGGCCGGTGAGCGCCGACACGGCGTGCAACCGCCCCGACACCAGGGTTTCGATCTCGCGCCGCAGGGCCGGCGGCTCGATCCTGGAGATCGCATCCTCGACGAATGCCCATTGCAACAAGGCCTGTGCGTCCACTCGTTCGATGCCGCGCGACAGCAGGTAGAACATCATCTGCTCATCGAGTTTGCCGGTGGTCGCGCCGTGTTTGGCGCGTACGCGGTCCGTGTAGATCTCCAGCTGTGGCCGCGCCGCGGCTTCGGCGCCGCTGCCAGTCAACAATGACTTCAATGACTGGTCGGAGTCGGCGTCGAGCGCGGTTTCGCGCACGATCATCTTGCCGTTGAACGCGAGCTTGCCGCGCTCGTTGGCGATGCCGCGAAACAATTCCCGTGTCACTGTGTTTGCGGCGAGATGCTCGATCTCCGCGAATACGTCATGCGTCTGGATGCCGTTGGCGATGCTGGCGGCGCTGAGTTCACAGCGCGCGTCGCGGCCCGCGAGCTTGATGAACAGCGTGGAGCGCGATGTCGCGCCGCCGAGCGTCACCGTGTGGAGGCGATAGTGGGCGCGATCGGCGACCTGTGCGACCAGCGTATCGAAGATGGCAGACTTGTCGGCGCAGTTCTGCACGCGTACATGATCGACAGTGGCACCGGGGCGCAGGGCGATGTCGAAAGCGGCATTGACGACGGCGTCGGAATCACCACTCGCGCAGAGGTGTCGCTCCACGACCCGCAAACTCGTGTTGCGGCCCGCGATGAGTTGCACGCGCGGATACGACGTGCCGTTCGCGGCCGGCGCGATGGCGTGAAATACCAGGTCGATGTTCAGCGGCGGCGAATCGTCGGGCAATTCGATCTGCATCACCTCATCACCGCGTGCGGCATTCACTCGCGCCAGGGCGAAATCGACGCCCGCTGTGGCGAGGTCGGCATCGAGCAATGCCGCGAACGATTCGCCGGCAACGCGCGCGTCCAGCAGCCTGACGCGCCCGTCGGCTGACGGATCGGGCCCGGTGCAATGACCGTCGCTGAAAAACCAGCGTTGATAGCCGTCGAGTGCCGGGGGCAGGCTGGGCTCGAGCCTTCCAGGCTGTGGATTCGCATCTTCCGCGTTCGCCTTCGTCAGCGGGCGCAGGTTGACGTAACGCCAGTTCTCGTCGCGATTGGTCGGCAGCGCGATGGACATCAGGCCACCTCCACCACCCAGTCATAGCCGCGCTGCTCGAGTTCCAGCGCCAGCGATTTGTCGCCGGACTTTGCGATACGTCCCCGGGCGAGCACGTGCACCTGGTCGGGGACCACGTGATCGAGCAGCCGCTGGTAATGGGTGATCAGCAGCACGCCACGCTCGGCGGAGCGCAGCGAATTGACTCCCCTGGCCACGACCTTGAGTGCATCGATGTCGAGGCCGGAATCGGTTTCGTCCAGCACCGCGAGGCGTGGCTCGATGACCAGCATCTGCAGGATCTCGTTGCGTTTCTTTTCGCCGCCGGAGAAGCCTTCATTCACGCCGCGCGACAGGAAGCTCTCGTCGATCTGCATGAGCTTCATCTTGGCGCGCACCAGCTGCAGGAAGTCGTAGGCGTCAACCTCGGTCAGTCCCAACGCCTTGCGCCGCGCATTCACCGCGGCCTTGAGCAGGTAGACGTTGTTGACGCCGGGAATCTCCACCGGGTACTGGAAGCCGAGGAACAGGCCGGCGCGGGCGCGTTCTTCCGGCGCGAGCGTGGTGAGATCGCGGCCTTCGAACTGCACGCTGCCGCCGGTGATTTCGTAGCCGGGCCTGCCGGCAAGCACGTATGACAGCGTGCTCTTGCCCGAACCGTTGGGACCCATGATGGCGTGGACCTCGCCGGCATGGATGGTGAGGGACAGGCCCTGCAGCACCTTCTTGCCGCCGACGGTGGCGGAGAGATTCTCGATCTTCAGCATTGGCGTCGTCATCGACTTGTTCATCCCACGGCACCTTCCAGACTCACGGCCAACAGGTTCTGCGCCTCGACGGCGAATTCCATGGGCAATTCCTTGAGAACGGTCTTGCAGAAGCCGCTCACGATCATGTTCACGGCGTCTTCTTCCTCGATGCCGCGTTGCAGGCAGTAGAACAACTGGTCCTCGCTGATCTTCGAGGTCGAGGCCTCGTGCTCGACGGTGGCGCTCGGGTTACGGGTCTCGATGTAAGGAAACGTGTGCGCGCCACACTTGCCGCCGATGAGCAGTGAATCGCATTGGGTGAAATTCCGCGCGCCATGCGCGCCGGGAAGGATCTTCACCAGTCCGCGATAGGTGTTCTGACCGTGGCCGGCGGAAATGCCCTTGGAGACGATGGTGCTCTTCGTGTTGGCACCGATGTGGATCATCTTGGTGCCGGTGTCGGCCTGCTGGTAATTGTTGGCCGTGGCCACGGAATAGAACGCGCCAATGGAATTCTCGCCCTTGAGCACGCACGACGGGTACTTCCAGGTGATGGCCGAGCCGGTTTCCACCTGGGTCCAGGAAATCTTCGAGCTGCGCCCGCGGCATTCGCCGCGCTTGGTGACGAAGTTGTAGATGCCACCCACGCCTTTCTCATCGCCGGGGTACCAGTTCTGCACCGTCGAGTACTTGATCTCGGCGTCGTCTTCGGCGATCAGCTCCACCACCGCGGCATGCAGCTGGTTCTCGTCACGCATCGGCGCGGTGCAACCCTCGAGGTAACTCACGTGTGACCCCGGCGCGGCAATGATCAGCGTGCGTTCGAACTGACCGGTGTTCGCCGCGTTGATGCGGAAGTAGGTGGACAGCTCCATCGGGCAGCGCACACCCTTCGGCACATAGACGAACGAACCGTCCGAGAACACGGCGGAATTGAGCGCCGCGAAGAAATTGTCGGTGTGCGGCACGACGGTGCCGAGATACTGTTCGATCAGGCCCGGGTGGTTCCGCACCGCGTCGGAGAACGAACAGAAAATCACGCCCGCTTCGGCCAGCCGCTCCTTGAACGTGGTGGCCACCGACACGCTGTCGAATACCGCGTCCACCGCGACGCCGGCGAGGCGCGCGCGCTCGTGCAGCGGCACTCCAAGCTTCTCGTAGGTTTCGAGCAGCTTGGGATCCACCTCATCGAGAGACTTTGGTGCGTTCGCATTGGGCCTGGGAGCGGAGAAGTACGAAATCGCCTGGTAGTCGATCGGATTCACCCGCAACTTGGCCCAGTGCGGCTCTTTCATCGTGAGCCAGTGACGGTAGGCCCTGACGCGCCAGTCAGTCATGAACTGCGGCTCGCGCTTCTTGCGCGAGATGAAGCGCACCACCTCCTCGTCGAGTCCCGGCGGCAGCGTGTCCGAATCGATGTCGGTGACGAAGCCGTGGCGGTAGCTCCGGCCCAGCAAGGCGTCGATGCCGGTTTCCACCGGTTTCGGCTCACTACTCATGGCGCCACCTTGGCACGCGGCACGTAGCGGAGTTCGCGCTCGATCGGCATCGCCGGTGTCCGGTCGTCCAGTCCGGCCAGTTGCGCGAGCGTGATTTCACTCAGGGCGCGCCGGATCGAACCGCTGATGCGCTGCCAGGTACGGCTAACGGAGCAGGTGTGTTCGATGTCGCAATTCCCGCTGCCGGCGGAGCACTCGGTGAGCGCGATTGGGCCTTCCAGGGCGTCCAGGATGGCGGCCGCGCTGATGCTTTCCGGGTCGCGCGCCAGCTGGTAGCCGCCGTGAGTACCGCGTGCGGAGTTCACCAGGCCCGCGTGATGCAGCTGCTTCAGCAATTTGGCCACGGTGGGCGCTGCAATGTGCGTGCGTTCCGACAAAGTACCGGCTGTCAGCAGGCGTGCGCGGTCCGCGGCCAGGGTGCCCAGGATGACCGTGGCGTAGTCCGTCAGTTTGCCGATCCGAAGCATATATTTAGCCTCGTTTTAAAGTGGGACCAGTTTAGTACAGATTCAATCCGCCAGAAACCCGCGGGGGTCAGCTTTTGCTATTCTTCGCGGCCTTCTGGGCCAGCGGACATTCTGGTTGAGCGAAACGCCTACGCAGATGAGCAACGGATCGCCGGCGCAAGCCGGCGATGCCGTAATTGAGGTTCGCGATGTGCGTTACAGCGTCGGCGGCCGCGCGATTTTCGACGGGCTCGACGTCACCGCGCGCCGCGGTCGCATCACCGCGTTCATGGGCCCCTCAGGAACCGGCAAGACGACACTGCTGCGGCTGATCACCGGCCAGGCCTGTGCCGACCGCGGCAGCGTGCGCGTGTTCGGCTCCGAAGTGGCGTCGCTGTCGATTCGGGAACTGTTCGCGCTGCGTCGTCGCATGGGCATGTTGTTCCAGAACGGCGCGTTGCTCACGGATCTCGACGTCTATGAAAACGTTGCCTTTCCATTGCGTGAGCACACCGACCTGCCCGAGTCGCTGGTGCGACACCTGGTGTTGACCAAGCTGCACGCCGTGGGTCTGCGCGGCGCGGCGCGGCTCATGCCCGCGGAGCTGTCCGGCGGCATGGCGCGACGCGTGGCCCTGGCGCGGGCCATCGTCATGGATCCCGAAATCCTGATCTACGACGAACCTTTCGTCGGGCTCGACCCGATTTCCATGGGCGTGATCTGTCGCCTGATCACGCAGATGAACGAAGCGCTCGGCATCACCAGCATTGTCGTCTCGCATGACGTGCACGATCTAGCCACCATTGCGCACGACAGTTTCCTGTTGTCGGAGGGCAGGGTGGTGGCCTCGGGCACGCCCGAGGAACTGAGTCGCAGCGATCTTCCCGAGGTACGCCAGTTCATGGGCGGGCTCGCCGATGGCCCCGTGCCCTTTCACTATCCGGCGAGCGACTACGGCGCCGAGTTGCTGGACGAGGGGCCCGGCGCATGAGCAACAACGATTCGCTGCCCGTGGTCGCGCTGCGGCGCGTGGGCTCGATGACATTGTTCCTGCTCGCCATCCTGGCGCGACTCGGCCCGGCGCTCGCCCGGCCCGGCCTCATCGTGAAGCAGATCTACAATGCCGGCGCCCGTTCGCTGGTCATCATCATGTTGTCGGGCATGTTCGTCGGCATGGTGCTCGGCCTGCTCGGCTTCGATGTCTTCCAGCGCTTCGGTTCGGAAGACTACGTGGGTGTGCTCGCAGCCCTCGGCAATCTCAAGGTGCTCGGCCCGGTGTTGACAGCGTTGCTGTTCGCCGGCCGCGCCGGTACTGCGCTCACCTCCGAAATCGGCCTCATGAAATCGACCGAGCAGCTCACTGCAATGCAGATGATGGCGGTCGATCCGGTGCGCTACGTGGTCGTGCCGCGTTTTCTCGGCGGGTTCATCGCCATGCCGCTGCTCGCGGCCACCTTCACGCGTGATCGCGCTTGTACGGCGCGCAACTGATCGGCGTGCAGCAGATGGGCGTGGATGCCGGCGCGTACTGGTCGCAGACGCAGAACGCCGTCGACCTGCACGATGTCTGGGAAGGGGTGGTCAAGAGTGTGGTATTCGGCGTCGCCGTCAGCCTGGTGGCGGTGTACGAGGGATTTCACTCCGACCCTACCCCGGAGGGCGTAGGTCTCGCGACTACGCGCACGGTGGTGGTTTCCTCCGTGCTGGTGCTGTTGTTGAACTATTTGCTGACGGCCGCGTTCCTAACTACGAAGTGATTGGCAAACCATGAAAAACACTCGCTCGCTCGAAATCGGCACCGGACTGTTCGTGTTGCTCGGCTTCGCCGCGCTCGCGTTCCTCACCACCCAGTTGCCCGGCACCTCGCTCAAGCTCGGTAGCGGGCCGGACGGATTCGCGCGTCACCGCGAAGTTCGACAATATCGGCGACCTCAAGGCCGGTTCCCCGGTGACCATGGCGGGTGTCACCATCGGCCGCGTCGAGTCCATCCGCTTCGATCCGAAGGACTACAAGGCAGCGGTGGTGCTGCGTATCGAAAATCAATACTCGGAGATACCCGAGGACAGCGACGCCAGCATCCAGACCGCGGGTTTGCTGGGCGGCAAGTACGTCGGCATCGGACCGGGAGGCTCGGAAACCTTCCTCAAGGACGGCGGTCAAATCGAATTCACGCAATCGGCCATCGTGCTCGAGAGTCTGGTTAACAAATTCTTCGCCAACATGGCGAGCAAGGGACCGGACGAACAGAAGAGCGATGCGCCGTCAGCGGAGGACGCAAAGGAGAAGAAATGATGCGGTCAGTGAAGACTATCGTTCAGGTCGGGTTCATCGCGGGTTTGTTAGGCGCTGGCGGCGCTTTCGCGGCGGATACGCCGGCCACCACCAATGGAAAGCCTGCGCCGACGGCCGTGGATACCAGCGGGCCCTCCCAGCTCATCGAAAGCTCGGCGAATGTCATTCTCGGTGGCATCGACGCGCGTCGGGCTGAATTCCGCAAGGACCCGACCGGCCTGTACGACCTCGTCGAGCAGACGCTGCTGCCGCACTTCGATACACCGTATGCCGCGCAGCTGGTACTCGGCCAGCACTGGCGCAACGCCACGCCCGAACAGCGCAAGCGTTTCGTCGAGGCTTTCTACAAGTCACTGCTCTACACCTATGGCGATGCGATGGTCGATTTCACGGCGGACCGCCTCAAGGTGTTCCCCACAAAGGTCGCCCCGGAAGATGCCAGGGCAACGGTGCGCACCGAGATCAAGCGATCGAACGGAACCAAGGTCGCCGTCAACTACAGCATGCGCAAGGTCAATGGCGCGTGGAAGGCCTGGGACGTGATCATCGACGGCATCAGCTATGTGAAAAGCTACCGCGAGGACTACGGTTCAGAAGTTCAGCAGACCGGGCTGGATGCCGTTATTGCCAGGCTCGAGGCCAAGGCCGCGAGCGCGAAAGCGGTCAAGGCGAAATCAACCTGAGCCTATGAAAAGGGAGGCGGTCAACAACAAGCGCGTCGGGATCAGTGAGTCTGCGAAGGGACGCGTCGTGGTGACCGGCGAGCTGACCTTCGCCACTGCACGCGACGCTCGCCAGTTGGGCGTGCTGGTGCTCGAAGGCTCGGCCGCGGAGCGTATCGTCATCGATTGCAGCGGTGTTACACGCGCGGACAGCGCGGGCCTCGCCGTCTTGCTCGACTGGCTTGCCTGGGGCCGGCGTCGTTCGCGTCCCGTCTCCCTGCAGAACCTCCCGGCCTCGCTGCTCGCCATCGCGCGCATCAGCGAGGTGGACGAACTGCTCACCGCCGCCGGCTGAGCGCGCTCAGAATTTGCCGGCCGCGTAGTCGGCCAGCAGCTCGCGCATCACATCGGTGTCGCGTACGCCGGGATCGGCCAGCTGCTCGAAACTCATGCGCTTGACGTCGAGCGAATACTCCACCAGCACGCGCGCCAGGTAGTAAGACGTGTGCCAGTCATCGCCGTTTTCGTCCTTGAGGAAGGACGCCCCCAGCTGGCCGTAGTGGAGCGACTGGAAGTTTCCATGCGCGTCCCTGAAACCGGCGAGGTTGGCGGTCAGCACCCGGGTCACGCTCGAACGCAACGAGTATTCCGGTGCGGTGCGGATCATGTGGGCCGCGAGGTATTCCGGGTAACCCTCGGCCTTCCACATGGGCAGCGCCATGCTGGACTTCAGGCCGAGCTTGTTGAACACCTGCATATGACCGGATTCGTGCGTCAATATGTGTGTCATGTTCAGGCGCGGACGCCACCCCGGCCGCAGTAGCGCGTCGTGCTCCGGGTCGGGTGCGTCGAGGATTACCACCTGGCTCAAATACGGCGGCCAGCCGGTGGCGTAGTTAGGCGATGGGCCGATTCCGGTGACCTTCGTGAGGACGGTCCAGCGGGTGCGGTCCAGCGCAAGGAAGGCGGCATTGTCGTGGCCGAGAAACAGGTCGTACCGCAGCGAGGGGTCATTGATCTCGCTGGCCGATAACTGCGCATCCACACCGGCGAGGATCGGCTCGATGCGGCCACGCATGTCCTCGTCGGAATACACGGTGAAGTTCCGGTACTCGAGCTGGTGCGCGAACATGAATCCCGGAAAGGCCAGCAGGCCGACGAACGCGGCGACCAGGACGAGCAAGCCGCCGAAAGACCAGCCGGTGATTTTCAGGGCTTTGCGCAGACGGTGTCCCATGGTCGCTTGCCTCTAACTTCTTTTCACCAGGATCCGGCGATCCACATTGCGGGCGTCCGTGCTGCCTGTCAACGCCATGGAAACTTCGAACTCGCGGCGCATGATGTCGAGAGCCAGCGTCACGCCGGCCTCTCCGAGCGCGGCCAGACCGTAGAGATGAGCCTTGCCGATGAGACAGGCGCGTGCGCCGAGCGCCAGCGCCTTGAGGACGTCCTGTCCGCAGCTGATGCCGCCGTCCATCAACACCTCGCATCGACCCTGCGACGCCTCGACGATGCGCGGCAATGCCGCGATGGTGGACGTCGCGCCGTCGAGCTGCCGGCCGCCGTGATTTGAAACCACCACGGCATCCGCGCCGGCGGCCAGCGCCTGGCGCATGTCGTCTGCATCCAGGATGCCCTTGAGGATCAGTTTTCCCGGCCAGCGTTCGCGCACCCAGGTGATGTCATTCAAGGTCAGTGATCCGAGCTGACCGCCCATCCATTCGGACAAGGCCGCCGTGCCCTTCTCGGGGAAGAAAGTCGCCAGGTTGCCGAAGGTGCGGCGCCGGCTGCGCAGGACTCCCAATACCCAGCGCGGGCGGCGCAGGAAATCGCGGGCGCTCGACCATGTCAGGCGCGGCGGCACGGCGAGGCCGTTCTTGGGGTCGCGCCGCCGCAGTGCCTGCAGCGGCAGATCCAGGGTCACCACGAGGGCGGGGCATTTTGCTTCCAGCGCCCGCGCGATGAGCATGTCGTTGAACGCGCGGTCGCGCATCACGTAGAGCTGAAACCAGAGTGTGCCGCTGAATGCCGCGCGCACCTCCTCGAGGGAACAGATGGACATGGTGCTCAGGCAGAATGGGATGCCTGCCGCCTGCGCCGCGCGCGCTGCGTGGATTTCGCCGTCGCGCCAGAACAGGCCGGTGAGGCCGGTGGGCGCCAGAAGCAAACGGGAGGTTCCATGCTTCGCCGAGCACGCGAGTGCCCGACGAAAGTCGCGAGACATCCACCATGACGCGTTGGCGCAGCGTGAGCGCGCGCAGTTCGTCGCGATTGCGCGCCCAGGTCAGTTCGTCGTAGGAGCCGCGGTCGATGTAATCGAACAGCGCGCGCGGCAGACGCCGCTGCGCGACCTGGCGCAAATCGGCAATGCTGTTGATCACCGTCATTGCGAAAATGGGGACATTCCTATTTTTCTGACACCTTCAGTTCATCTGAAACGGCTCGCCGGGAAAAATAGGAATGTCCCCATTTTCGCTACGCGGCCGCGACCACCTGGCGCTGGCTGCCGAGCTTCTCGATGCCGAGCTCCATGACGTCCCCGACGTTGAGGAAGACAGGCACAGGCTTGATGCCCATGCCCACGCCCGGCGGCGTGCCGGTGGTGATCACGTCTCCTGGATGAAGACTCATGAACTGGCTCAGGTAACTCACCAGGAAGGCAGGTTTGAAGATCATGGTGCGCGTCGAGCCATTCTGGCGGCGGGTGCCGTTGACGTCGAGCCACATGGAAAGATTGGCGGCATCGCCGACTTCGTCGGCGGTCACCAGCCACGGACCGAGCGGGCCGAAAGTGTCGCAGCCCTTGCCCTTGTCCCATTGGCCGCCGCGCTCGAGCTGAAAATGCCTCTCTGACAGGTCATTGATCACACAGTAGCCGGCGATGTGGCGCGGTGCGTCAGCCTCGCTGACATAGCGCGTGACACTGCCAATGACGACGCCGAGCTCGACTTCCCAGTCCATCTTGGTCGAACCACGCGGCTTGAGGACGGTGTCATTGGGACCGGCGATGCAGCTCGTCGCCTTCATGAACACGATGGGCTCGCTCGGGATTTTCGCGCCGGTTTCGGCGGCGTGGTCCGCGTAGTTGAGACCGATGGCGATGAACTTGCCGACGCCGGCGACACAGGGACCGAGGCGCACGCTGGCCGGCGCGCGCGGTAGTTTGCCGGCATCGAGCGCGCGCAGCTTTCGCGAGCGATTCGGCAGAAAACGCTGCGCCGGACACATCCGGGATCACCGTCGACAGGTCGGCAATGCTGCCGTCCGCATTGACGAGACCGGGGCGCTCCGCGCCCGGGGCACCAAAACGTACCAGTTTCAAATGAGTCTCCCGAAAACAGGTGCTACGCCGCCGGCAGGCAGGCGGGACCGATAGGTTCGAATTGCTTGTAGGTGAGGATGAATTCCTGGTGGCCCAGCGCCTCGGATTTGGACAGCTCGCCGGCCGCCACGCGCTGCACGAGATCGAAGATCTCGCGACCGACGTCGTCGAGCTCGGCGCCTTGCAGGATGCGTCCGGCGTTGATGTCCATGTCGTCGGCCATGCGGTCGTAGGTGTCGGGGTTGGCGCATACCTTGATGACCGGCGAGATGGCCGAACCCACCACCGAGCCGCGGCCGGTGGTGAAGAGAATGAGGTGCGAGCCGCAGGCGATGAGCTCGACGATCTCCGCATTGTCGGAGATGTTCGGGAAACCGAAGCGCGGCTCGCCGTCGGGCACCACGTCGAGCAGGTACAGCCCGCCGCGCGGCGGCACGTCACCCGGCTTGATGAGCCCGCTGATGGCTGACGATCCGGACTTGGAATACGCGCCCATGGATTTCTCTTCCAGCGTGGTGAGCCCGCCCTCGGCGTTGCCCGGCGCGAAGCTGCCGTATCCCATGATGCGATAGTAGTTAGCGGCCTTGTCGACGCAGGCTTCGATCTCGCGGCCCAGCTCGGGCGTGACGGCGCGCGAGGCCATGATGCGTTCGCAGCCGATGAGCTCGCCGGTCTCCTCGAAGATGCAGGCCGCATCGTTGTCGATGAGCCAGTCGAAGCAGCGGCCGACCGCGGGATTCGCCGTGATGCCGCTGGTGCCATCCGAGCCGCCGCACACCGTGCCGACGATGAGTTCGTTGAGCGCCATCGGGACCGGTGTCTGGCTGGCGAGCTCGGCGCGCATGCGGCGCACGATGTCGAGGCCCGGCATTCAGCGTGCGCGTGGTGCCGCCGGATTGCTGGATGACCAGCAGGTCGACCGGCCGGCCACTGGCGGCGATGTATTTGCGCAGCTGCTCGCGGTTGAAGCCCTCGCAGCCCAGCGAGACCAGCAGCACCGCCCCCACGTTAGGATGCGTGCACAGCCGCTGCATCATCTCGAGCGAATATTTGTTCGGGTAGCAGCCGGGGAAACCGATGAGGTGCACGTCGTCGGCACCCGAGCGCTGCACGATGAGTCGCGAGACGTGATGGGCGCATTCGACCAGGTAGGCCACGGCCACCACATTGCGGATGCCCTTGCGGCCATCCTTGCGAAGGATTCCTTTCATGGAACTGGCAGGCAGGCCCGCGGTGCTCATCAATGTCCGTCCGTACCGTCGCGTGTCGTCGACGGAATGTAGTCGCTGCGCAGGTTGTGCAGGTGCACGTGTTCACCGCGCGCCACTGCCATCTTCATCGAACCGATCGGCGCGCCGTACTTCAGAACGCGAGTATCGGCGTCGAGCGCGCGGCGGGCGAGTTTGTGGCCGAGCTCGACGGCAGCCGGGATCACGAAGCTTTCACCATCGAGCTCCACGCGTTCCCCGGCCGAAATGTCGCGCCGCGCCACCAGGATGTTGTCATCGGGGTGCAGCAGCAACAATGGCGGCAGCTCGCCACTCCCGGATCCGTTCGCAGTCATCAGGTTCGTCCCCCGGGCGCTATTCTAGCTACGTGGCGGGGTCTCGGAGGGCTCGGCTGGGGCCGCGGGTGGCTGCGCACCTTCAGCGGGTGGCGGCGGAGCTTCCTGCGGGGCCTTCTCTGCGCGGGGGGCCGGCAGGTGGCTCCGCATCCGGGGCCGGCTCCTGCTCGCTGTCCTGCTCCATGTCCTGTTCCAGGTCGAGTGACTGATCCTCGACTTCGCCGTCCTTGACCTGGAATTCGCGGCGCTGCAGCCAGGCATTGCGGATGAAGGCGTAGCGGTCGTAGCTGCGATCGATCTGTGCATCGAGATCGAGCAGCCCGGCCCGGGTGTTGAGCAGGCTGACCGCGCGGATCACGTAGCGAGTGCTCTCGTCCCCGAGGTAGGTCACCGGGTAGGTGTACTGATCGACGAGCTTGCCGAATGCGTCGCGGGTGGTGGACGGGCCCAGGAACGGCAGCACGAGGTAGGGGCCCGACTTCATACCCCACTTGCCGAAGGTCTGTCCGAAATCCTCGTCGTTGTTGTCGAGCCCCGCCTGCGAGGCGGCGTCATACAGGCCGCCGACGCCGAAGGTGGTGTTGAGCAGGAAACGAGCCGAGTCGTTTCCGGCCTGCTTCATCTTCCCCTGCAGCATGTCGTTGACGATGGTGTTCAGCGTGTTGAGGTTGTCGAACACATTGCTGATGCCGGTGCGCACGAAGCGCGGCACCACCTTCACGTAGGCCTTGGCCGCCGGCTTGCCGATGCCCCTGTCGATGCGCATCGTTGAAGGCATGGGTCGAGCGATTCATTTTTTCCCACGGATCGCGCGGATCGGGCTTGCCCGGAGGGCAACGTGGCACAGCCGGTCAAGATCAGACCAGCCAGCAGCAGGAGCAGAAATTTCATCGTGAAATTGTACCAGCGTGGCTAGGCGCGGGACTCTGCGGTTTCTGTTTCTGCTGCTGTTCTTCTTCCTGCCTCTTGCGGCGCTGGCGATCAGTGAACATCGCTTCGCGGACCTCGTCGAGCCGCGCCTGGAAGCGACTGCGCTGCACGGCAGTGATGCTCGGTACCGCGAGCGCCATCTCCAGCTGCGCGACGGACAACGCCAGGTTGCCGGTGGTGATGTGGTACTCACTCATGTAATACGCCGCGTCGGCCGTGTCGCCGGCGCTGCTGGCGGCGAGCGCAGTGAAACGGATCTGCGCCGGCGTCGGCGCGACATTGTTGAAGAGATCGAGCAGCACCGCGTGCGCGGTCTTCGCCTGGCCGGCCTTGAGCAGCGCCTCTGCGTAACGCATGGTCAGCGGGATGTTGCGCGGCGACAGGTTGAGCGCGCGCCGGAACGTATCGAGGGCTTCGTCGGTGGCGCCCGCGCTCATGAGCGCCTGGCCAAGCGTCGACTGCAGCATCGGCACCTGCGGATACTGGCGCGCCAGCTCGGTGAGCGAATCGAGCGCGGCGCTCGAACTACCCGACTGATAGCTGGCGAGCGCCTCGCCGTAGCGTTCACCGACTGTCTGCGCCTGTTGCTCGCGCCGTTCCGCGTAGTAGCGCCGCACGTTTTCTTCCGGCGGCGTGGACAACACGCGCAGCCGTTCGCGTGTCAACGAATAACTGACGGTCTCCGGGAGCTGCCTGGTGTCCTTGAACTGAGCGGCACGCGAGCGCGACTCGGCGATTCGATTGGTGGTCACCGGATGTGACTGCAGTATTTCGGGCAGTGCATTTCGCCCGCTGGCGGCCAGCGAGCTGCGCCGTCCCATGGTTTCGAAAAAATCCGGCATGCCGTAGGGATCGAAGCCCGCGGCGGCGAGGAACCCCATGCCGACGCGATCGGCTTCGTTTTCGTTGGCGCGTGTGAAATTGATCTGCTGCTGCATGGCCGCACCCTGGGCCATGGAAATGCCGCCCATCGCGGCGTCGCTGGATCCGGTCGCCGCACCGAGCAGGATGGAAGCGAGGATGGCCGCCATGGTTGCGATGCTCTGCCGGCCCTGTGAGCGCACGCGCCGCGCGATGTGGCGCTGGGTGACGTGTGCGATTTCGTGTGCCAGCACGCCCGCAAGCTGCGCTTCGTTGCGCGTGGCCAGCACCAGTCCATAGTTCACTCCGATGAAACCGCCGGGCAATGCGAACGCGTTGATCGTGTTGTCGCGCACGAAGAAGAACTGGAAGCGTTGCCCGGAATCACCGGTAGCCTGGGCAACGATGCGCGAGCCGAGCGCCTGCAGGTATTCGGTGGCTTCCGGGTCGTCGAGGATCTGGCCCTCGTCGCGCAGCTGCCGGACGATCTGCAGGCCGATACGGTACTCGTCGTCGAGCGACAACGCCGAGGAGGCCGGGCTGCCGATGTCGGGCAGATCATCGCCGGAGCTCTGGGCCGACACCCGGGGCGGCAGGCAAAGCATCACCACCAGCAAGGCGAGCAGAACCTTCTTGAGGCCAGGTTTTATGACGAGGAACGGCATCTCGGGTTGGACCATCCGGCCAGCGCCGGAGTTCGCGGTCCGTCAGAGCGTATCAGAGGCGAAATCGGCCAGCCGTGAGCGTTCGCCGCGGACCAGCGTGATGTGCCCGGAATGTGTCCAGCCGCGGAAGCGATTGACCACGTATGTGAGGCCGGACGTGGTTTCGGTGAGGTAGGGCGTGTCGATCTGCGCGATGTTTCCGAGGCAAACAATTTTCGTGCCCGGCCCAGCCCTGGTCACCAGTGCCTTCATCTGCTTGGGGGTCAGGTTCTGCGCCTCATCGAGGATCACGATAGCGATTCAGGAAGGTCCGGCCACGCATGAAGTTCAACGAACGGATCTTGATGCGATTGCGCAGCAGGTCGTTGGTGGCCGCGCGGCCCCAGTTGCCGCCTTCACCGCTGCGCGTGAGGACTTCGAGGTTGTCCATGAGCGCGCCCATCCACGGCTCCATCTTTTCTTCTTCGGTGCCCGGCAGGAAGCCGATGTCTTCGCCGAGCGGAATCGTCACGCGCGTCATGATGATCTCGACGAAGCGGTTCGATTCCAGGGTCTGCATCAGCCCGGCGGCGAGCGTGAGCAGCGTCTTGCCCGTGCCGGCCGGACCGAGGATGGTCACGAAATCGATCTCGGGATCCATCAGCAGATTGAGCGCGAAATTCTGCTCGCGATTGCGCGCGTTCACGCCCCAGATGCTGTGCCGTTCCGAACGGTAGTCGCGCGCCAGCTCGAGCGTCGCCTTGCCAGCTTCGATGCGCCGCACGATGGCCTCGATCCCCGACGCCGAATCCTCGTGCACGAATTCGTTGACGTGCAGGTCGGTGACCACCGGCCCGGCGACCTCGTAGTAGGTGCGTTCCGCTTCCTTCCAGGAGCGCATGTCCTTGCCGTGTGCTTCCCAGAAATTTGCCGGCAGCGGCGCGAGGCCGGTGTACAGCACATCGGCGTCTTCGATGGTCTTGTCGCTGTAGTAGTCCTCGGCGTGCACACCGACCACGGCAGCCTTGATGCGCAGGTTGATGTCCTTCGACACCAGCGTGACACGCGATTCGTGGTGCAGCGCCTGCAGCGCCAGCGTCTGCGCCAGGATGGCATTGTCCACGCCGTGCCCGGGTAGATAGTCCGGCAAGGCGCTGGTGAGCTGGCGCGTCTGGAAGAACAGCCGGCCGGATGCGCCGGCGCCGTCGTCGTCGTCGACATTGTCGTTGGCGCCGATGCCGCGCGGGGACGGAAGTGGCAGTCCGACGTCGATCTCGTCCTTGGTGGCATCTCGCATCAGGTCGTCGAGGAAGCGGCTCACCTGGCGCACGTTGCGCGAGGCTTCGGACAAGCCCTTCTTGTTGGCGTCGAGTTCCTCGAGCACCACCATCGGCAGGTAGACGTCGTGTTCCTGGAAACGGAAGATCGCCGTCGGATCGTGCATCAGCACGTTGGTGTCGAGCACGAACAGCCGCCGCTGTACCTGGGGCTTGGACGGCCTGCCGCCGGAGGCACGTTTCGCTGCGGTCACAGCGACCTGGCCGCCTCGAGCACCTCGGCGGCGTGACCCTTGACGCGCACCTTGCGCCATTCGCGCGCCAGCTTGCCGTCGGAGTCGAACAGGAACGTGCTGCGTTCGATGCCCATGAACTTCCTTCCGTAGAGAGACTTTTCGCGAATCACGTCGAACAGGCGGCACACTTTTTCGTCTTCGTCCGAGAGCAGCTCGAAGGGGAACTCTTCTTTGGCGCGAAACTTCGCATGACGCTCGCAGCTGTCCTTGGAAATGCCGAGCACCGTGGTTTTTGCGCGCTTGAACGCCGGATGCAGGTCGCGGAAGTCGCGGCCCTCGAGTGTGCAGCCTTCCGTCATGTCCTTGGGATAGAAATAGAGCACGATCTTCGAGCCGGCGACATCGGACGTTTTCCAGAGCGTGCCGTCCGAACGTGGCAACGAAAAGGCGGGGAGCTTCTTGCCGACGGCCACCATTACTACGACTTCACGGGCTCCAGGATGGCGTCGAGGTTTTGCGCGTCGCAATAGTCCATGAACTCTTCACGCAGGTGCGCCAGCTGCAGCCGCTTGGGGACATTGATGATCATCTGCACTGCAAACATCTGCGCGCCGGTATGCGCGGCGGGGTAGGTGCGGGTGGAGACTTCCGCGATGTCGATGCCACGACTGGCGCAGAAGCCGGACAACCCGGCCACGATTCCCGACTGATCGAGGCACACCACGTCGATGGAATATGGCAACAGTTCCGTGCGCGGGGCGCGCGGTTCGGTGCGTTTCATGTGCAGGGTAAGTCCGCTCGACTCGCCGAGGCGCTGCAACTCGCTTTCCAGCTTGGCGAGGGAGTGCCAGTTGCCGGATACCAGCACCAGGATGGCGAATTCGTTGCCCAGGCTCGCCATGCGGCTCTCGCTGATCGATCCGCCACAGTCCGAGATTACGCGGGTCAGGTCATGGACCATCCCGGTTCGATCACTACCTATTGCTGATACGGCGAGGTGCTGCTTCATCTGGGCGGCGAGTGTACCCCAGCACAATTGACCAGTGCGGCTCCGGCTTGCGGACCCCTCGGGGCGCCCTTACCATGCCCGACCTTTCAAGACGACCCTCGGATCTGACGCATGTTCGCCGGCAGCCTGGTGGCGCTCGTGACCCCGATGCAACCGGATGGCAGCATCGATTACGACGCCTGGTCCCGACTCCTCGAGTTTCACGTTGCCAATGGCACGACGGGAATCGTCGTGGCCGGGTCGACCGGTGAGTCGGCCAGCATCAACGATGGCGAGCTCGCCAAACTCCTGATCCAGGCGCGGCGCGTCCTCGGCCGCCGTGCGCTGCTCATCGCCAATACCGGGACCAGTGACACCGACACCTCGTGTGTCCGCGCCCGCGAGTTTTCCGGAACCGAGTACAACGTCGACGCGCTGCTGGTCGCGACGCCTGCGTACGTGAAGCCGACCCAGGAAGGACTGTTCCGCCATTTCAAAGCGATCGCAAACGTCTCGCGAATTCCCGTGCTGCTGTACAACGTGCCGGGGCGCACCGCGGTAGACATGCTTCCGGCGACCGTGGCGCGCCTGGCTCGCGAGAAGAACATCGTGGGTATCAAGGAAGCCGTCGGCGAAGCGGCGCGTGTGCGCGAGCTGCTGGCGGGATGTGGTCCGGAATTCAAAGTCCTCAGCGGCGACGACCTGACGGCGCGTGAAGTGATCGGGGTCGGTGCCAGCGGCGTCATCTCGGTGACCGGCAATGTCGCGCCCCGCGCCATGGCCGACATGGTGACCGCGGCACTGCGGGGTGATCGCGCCGGCGCCACCCAGGTCGACCAGCGACTGGTGGCACTGCACCGGAACCTGTTCGTCGAATCCAATCCGATTCCCGTAAAGTGGGCGCTGGCGCGAATGGGGCTCATGGGGGGTACGCTGCGACTGCCGCTTACCGACTTGTCGCCCGAGTACCACGCCATAGTGATTGAATCGCTGTTCGCTGCCGGCATTTCCGTGCAAGAACGGCATTGAACTCCTGAAAACTGAAGAGGTCGCACGAACTATGCGGATCGCCGCCATAACCCTCGCCACTGTGCTGTGTGTCGCCATGACCGCCGGCTGCAAGAGCCGCATGGCAAGCTGCAGTCAGGACGACAAGGATTACGCCGGCGCGCAGGAAATGCCGCCGCTGCAGGCGCCTCCCGGGCTCGACGCGCCGAATACACGCAATGCCCTGAAAGTGCCGCCCCTCAATACCCCGGAAAGAAAGCGCAGCAAGAACGAGCCGTGCCTGGACATTCCACCGCCCTTTGCGACGTCCACTCCGGCGGCCCGCGCCCGCGCCAGCGCCCACACCCCGCGCCGCGGAACCGCAGAAGCCGCAGTAACAAGTTGTTATGATGCGCGTCCCGTGAAGTCCTTCGGGTGCACGGGAAGCATAGGATCCCGGACAGGTGGCCGAGCGGTCGAAGGCGCTTGCTTGGAAAGCAAGTAACATCTAACGGTGTTCGTGGGTTCGAATCCCACCCTGTCCGCCAATTCTTTACCATGGCAGTCCGTATCGGCTCCTTCGCGACGACTAGTTGTAAACCCCGTCAGGCCCGGAAGGGAGCAGCGGTAGCTTCGATGTCGGGCGCCGAAGTCCGGCTGGTGCGGGCTGCCTCCAAAGGATCTTGCCTCGCATGAGTTATCTCGCGCTTGCGCGCAAATGGCGGCCGCGTTCCTTCACCGAACTCGTGGGACAGGAGCACGTACGAGTGGCGCTCGGCAACGCCCTGACACAGGGTCGAGTGCATCATGCGTTCCTGTTCACCGGGACCCGCGGCGTCGGCAAGACCACCATCGCGCGCATCCTCGCCAAGTGCCTCAATTGCGAGACCGGCGTGACGGCAACTCCGTGCGGCAAATGCGCGACCTGCCGCGAGATCGACGAAGGTCGCTTCGTCGACCTGATCGAGGTCGACGCCGCATCGCGCACCAAGGTCGACGACACGCGCGAGTTGCTCGACAACGTGCAGTACGCACCGACCCGCGGTCGATACAAGGTCTACCTGGTCGACGAAGTGCACATGTTGTCGGCTCACTCGTTCAACGCGCTGCTCAAGACGCTCGAGGAACCGCCGCCGCACGTGAAGTTCCTGCTGGCCACCACTGATCCGCAGAAGCTGCCCGTTACCGTGTTGTCGCGCTGCCTGCAGTTCAATCTCAAGCGTCTGCCAATTACGCTGATCAGCGAGCACCTGGCCAGGGTGCTCGAAGCGGAGAAGATCATGGCCGAGCCGGCCGCCATCCGCCTGGTGGCGCAGGCCGCGGACGGCAGCATGCGCGATGCGCTGTCGCTGCTCGATCAGCTCATCGCGTTCGGCGGCGGCAAGGTCGACGAGACCAGTGCACGCGGCATGCTGGGCACCATCGACCGCGCACACGTCGTGCACCTGGCGCGCGCACTGGCGAGCGGTGATGCGCAACGGCTGCTCGAAGTCGCGCGCGGCCTGGAGGAATTCGCGCCCGACTATGGCCAGGTGCTCGACGACCTGGCGGCGTTGCTGACGCGCGTCGCGTTGCGGCAGATCGTGAATGGCTACGAAGCCGACGAATTGTTCGATGGCGCGCTCGTTGCCGAACTCGCGACGGCGATCGGCGCCGAAGACGTGCAGCTTTTCTATCAGACCGCCATCCTCGGCCGCCGCGACCTCGCGCTGGCGCCCGATCCCCGCAGCGGGTTCCAGATGACGCTGGTACGCATGCTCGCGTTTCGTCCGGCGGGCGGCGCGGCCATCCCCGCAGGCACGGCCGCCGCGCGTGCGCCGGGCGCCGCGCCGACAACAGGCGCCGCGCCCATCGTGCGACCGGCATCCGCCGGTGCCATCGACCCGGTGCAGTGGGCGCGCGTGATCGGTGACCTCGACGTCACCGGCGCGGCGCGCCAGCTCGCGACCAACTGCGCGTTGCTCGAACATCGCGGCAACGTGCTGCGGTTCGCGCTCGACCCGAAAGTCGCGCGTACGCCGCCGCAGGTGGAGAAACTCGCGCAGGCGCTCGGCAAGTATCTCGGCACCGCGGTGAAACTCGAGTTCGTCGATGGACGCGCCCGCCGTGGAAACTCCGAGCCAGCACGGCGAGCGCCGCAGTGCGGAGGCACTCGAGGCGGCACGGCGTTCACTCGAAGACGATCCGGCCGTGCGGGAAATGAAGTCGCGCTTCGGCGCAACGCTGCATCCGGAATCGGTGCGACCTACGGAATCATGAGGAGACGATGATGCGTGGTGGCGGAAACATGATGAAGCAGGCCATGGCGCTGCAGGCCAACATGAAGAAGGCCCAGGAAGAAATCGCCGCCATGGAAGTCATCGGCGAATCCGGCGGCGGCATGGTCAAGGTGACCATGAACGGCAAGCACGAAGTCAAGCGCGTGCAGATCGAGCCGCAGGTGGTGTCCGAGGACCGCGAGATGCTCGAGGACCTGATCGCCGCGGCGTTCAACGATGCCCTGAACAAGGCCGAAGCCGCCTCGCAGGCGCGCATGTCCAGCGTGATGTCGGGCATCAACCTGCCGCCCGGCTTCAAGATGCCATTCAAGTAGTTAGATGCAGCACGCCGTACCGCTTGCCAGGCTCATCGACGCGCTGCGCGCGCTGCCGGGAGTCGGACCCAAGACCGCGCAACGCATGGCCTTTCACCTGTTGCAGGGCGGACGCGATGGTGCGCGCACGCTGGCTGCGGCGCTGACCGAAGGCCTGGCGACCATCCACCGTTGCAAGCGCTGCCGCATGCTCACCGACACCGACTTGTGTTCGATCTGCGCGGCGCCCGGCGCGGGATGCCGCGTTGTTGTGCGTGGTCGAATCGCCCGCCGATGTAGTGGCGGTGGAGCAGTCCGGCAGCTACCGCGGCCGCTACTTCGTGCTGCACGGGCACCTGTCGCCGCTCGACGGCATCGGCCCGGAGCAGATCGGAGCGCGCGAGTTCGAGGCGTTGCTCGATTCTGGCGAGGTACGCGAGGTCATCCTCGCCACCAATCCAACCGTCGAAGGCGAAGCGACCGCGCATTTCCTCGGCGAGCGCGCGGCCGAGCGGAAGATCCAGGCCAGCCGCATCGCGCATGGAGTGCCGATCGGCGGCGAACTCGAATACGTCGATGGCGGCACGCTCGCGCACGCACTCGGCCGGACGTCAGTAGTCATGTTCAGCTGCTGACGCCACGCCTGAATGCGGACTGGCGCTCGATGCCGCAAGCGTGGCGGTATTACCGTGGATCGTCAGGATCGTCGATTGCGCGCTCCGGGTCCGCGGGCTTCGACGAGATCGGAATACAAGCGCCGCAGCCGGCGATAACTTTCGTAACGCCGCGGCGACACTTCGCCCGATTCGGCGGCCGCGATCAGTGCGCAGCCCGGCTCCTGCATGTGACGGCAGTCCTGGAATCTGCAGCCCGCTGCGAGGCGTTCGACTTCCGGAAATCCCAGCGTCCTGGCGTCGAGCCGGTCGATGGCCGGCGCGAAATCGCGCACGCCCGGTGAATCAATGAGCGTCCCGCCACACTTGAGCGCATAGGCGCGTGACGCGGTGGTGGTGTGCCGGCCTTCCTCCTCACGCATGAGTTCGCCGGTCTGCACTTCGGTCTCCGGCAGCAGCGCGCTCACCAGCGACGACTTGCCCACACCTGACTGTCCCACCAGCACACTCACCGCGTTCGCGAGCACGCCCTCGAGTTGCGAGATTCCCGACGCCGGATTTCGCCGAGCAGGCGACGTGCGCATAACCGGCGCTCTTGAAGGCCGCGAGCTCCGCCACGTCGAGATCGTCCGCGGCCAGGTCGGACTTGTTGACGGCGACCGTTCCGCTGAGACCGGCGGCCGTCGCCGCGCACAGGTAGCGATCCACGATGAAGAAGTCGGGCTGCGGCAGCGGCGCCACCACCACCACGAGCTGGGTGACGTTGGCCACGATGGCTTCACTTTCGCCGCGCAGGTTGGCGCGCGCCAGCAGCGTACGCCGCGGCAGGACCTCGACTGGCCAGCACCTCGTCGTGTTTGCGGTCGAACTCGCAACGCACGCGATCGCCGCAAACGATGCCGAGCTTGCGTCCCGAAGGCCGCGCACGCAGTTCCTGACCATCCGCATCGCGCACCAGCAGGTGGCGCCCGAACGACGCGATCACGTCGGCGACGAATTCGTCGGCAGTGCGGCTCGAGTTCATTCGTGTAGTATCGCGTCATTCCATATGCCGAGCAGCGACTATCTGATCTGGATAGACCTCGAGATGACGGGACTCAAGCCCGACATCGACGTGATCATCGAGATGGCCACCATCGTCACGGACGCCAATCTCGATGTCGTTGCCGACGGGCCGGTCATTGCGATTCACCAGTCGGCCGAGGTGCTCGACGCCATGGATGACTGGAACAAGCGCACCCATGGCGCGTCCGGACTCATCGAGCGCGTGCGCGACAGCAAATACACCATGGCCAGTGCCGAGAAGCGCACCCTCGAATTCCTCAACGCGCTGGTCGAACCGAACTCCTCGCCCATGTGCGGCAACAGCATCTGCCAGGACCGCCGCTTCCTGGCGCGTCATATGCCGACACTCGAGAAGTTCTTTCACTACCGCAATCTCGACGTGAGCACCGTGAAGGAGCTGGCGCGCCGCTGGGCGCCCGGCATCCTCACCGGGTTCGCCAAGCAAGGCGAGCACCGCGCGCTGGCCGATATCCAGGAATCCATCCGCGAGCTCAACTACTACCGCCAAACCCTGTTCGTGCCGTCCTTCGCACGCACGTGAGTCCGCGGCTGCCCGATTTTGCCGATGTGGTGGCTGCCGCGGCGCGTATCGGCCCGCACGTGGTGCGCACGCCAGTCATGCGCTCGGCGGCGTTCGACGCACGAGTGGGTCGCAGCGTGTTCTTCAAATGCGAGAACCTGCAGACCGGCGGCGCCTTCAAGTATCGCGGCGCCATGAACGTCCTGCTGCAACTCGATCCGCAACGCACGCCGCTGGTGATCACGCATTCATCCGGCAATCACGGCAATGCCCTGGCGCTGGCGGCACGGGCGCGCGGCATGCAGGCCATCGTCGTCGTTCCGCGCGACTCGGCACGATCCAAGATCGCGGCGATCGAGGCATCGGGCGCACGACTCGAGTTATGCGAACCGGGGTTGCCGGCAAGGGAAAAGCGGCTCGCGGAGATCCTGCTGCGCGAGTCGGCCGAGGTCGTGCATCCATTCGATGACGACCGGATCATCGCGGGGCAAGGGACCGCCGCGCTCGAATTTCTCGCGGAAGTTCCGGCGCTCGACGTGATCAGCACGCCCGTGGGTGGGGGAGGATTGATTGGCGGCACTGCGCTTGCGGCAAAGGCGCTGGCGCCTGGAATCCGCGTCATCGGGGCCGAGCCCAAACAGGCGGATGACGCCTGGCAGTCGTTGCGGACCGGCATACGCTGTGCGGTGAACGCCCCGCAAACCATTGCGGACGGACTGCGCGCCTCCATCGGAGTGCGCAACTTCGAGCTGCTGAGCCGCCACGTCGACGACATCGTCACCGTCAGCGAGGCCCAGATCGTGGCTGCCATGCGCGTGGTGCTCGAGGATCTGAAGCTGCTGATCGAGCCGTCGTCCGCTGTGCCCGTCGCTGCGGCCCTGGCGGGTGGCCTCGGAGCGGCGGGCCAGCGCGTCGGCATCGTGCTCTCTGGCGGCAACGTCGACCTTTCCCTGTGTCCCTTCCTGCGCGGCGAACGGCTTCCGACGTAAAAAATACTTTACATCGGTCAGCTCCGAGATGTAATGTTTACCTTACATTCTGGAGGTCCTTCTATGTGGTCCCCACGGCGTCTTTGGATGGCTCTCATCGGACTGGCGCTGCTCGCCTGTCTTGCGAACCTTTTCGGTCCCACGGAGCGCTGGTTGGGCGTGGACATCGGAGCCACTGGCGCCACGGTCTTCCCCCTTTGCCTGGTGGGCCTGCTGGTAATGATGGCGCTGAAGGGCAGTGTGGTCTTTCCGGATTCCTGGTCGCTTGCCGAGCGCCGCGCCTGGGTGGGAACGGCGGTCACCTCGCTCATCGTGGGGGCCACCGGAAAATTTCTCTGGGTGCTCTCGCACCTCGATTTCGTGCCGACCAGGCTCTACGAGGTGCCGGCTCGCAATCTCATCAATTTCATCATCGTGATGGGGATTGCCTGGGGTATCGCGGCGCATGTACTGGGTCGGGGGGCGGGCCCGGTCGAACACGACGAGCGCGACCTGCGGCTGCGTTTTCAGGCAGATCGGGCCGGCGACTGGGCGCTTAGCCTCATCGTGGTCGCCAGTGTGCTGCTGCTGGCGACTGTTTCTGCATCCAGCCTCGCGTGGTGGCTGCAGCCGCTGGTGCTGGCCAATGTGCTCATTGCAGTGCTGACGGCCAAACTGCTGGTCGAACACGCGGCGCTGGTCGCACTGTACGCGCGTGCGCGTCGGTGAGTGACCTCGTCATTCGTAATCAGATACGCGCACTGCGGCTCGCGCGCGGTAATTTCACGCAGGAGCAACTTGCCGTGGCGTGCGGCGTGACACGTCAGACCATCATCGCACTCGAAGCGGGCAAATATTCTCCATCGCTCGAGCTCGCCTTCAAACTTGCGCTCGCGCTCGAGACCACTCTCGACGCGGTTTTTCAATACCAAGAAAAAAAATAAGCGTCGCGCGAACTGCGTCACGGCTGTTTGGCTTGAGATTTGCGTCTTGAATCATCGCGTTGGTCCGATATATTCGGGTCAGATGCTCAGTGACACCCTCACAATCGTCTCCTGGCGCTCGCAGCCGCGCAGTTTCGTCGCGCTGATGTCGCTTTACGAGAGCAACTACCTGCGTCTCGCGACACTGACGGGCGACCTGCGCCACCTGGCCGACACGTGCGTGTCGCGTGTGGCAGACGATTGTGATTTGCGTCTCAGCGTCACCGAGCGTTCGCCCTACACCACGAGTTTCGATTTCACCTACCTGTTCGCGGCGGAGTCCGGCATCACCACTTACCCGGACATGCGGGTGCGCATCTACCACGACGCCCGGCTGGTGGAGGCCCAGGAATGGGCGAGGCAACACGACCACGAAGCCCTGCGGCGCCTGCGCGGGCTGGCGGAGCGTGAACTGGATCAGCGTTGGGCCCGGAATACGATGTTAAATAAGTGGTTGGAGTACTGCATCGATCGCGGCCACGGGTTTCGCAGCTGACAAAACCCCGCCGCGCAGGGGTCTATGAAAGCGCTGAAGCCGTTCGGATTGTTCGGCAAGAACGAAGCCGCCGCGGGTGACACGCCCGAGGACGGTCGCGTCGTCGAGCTGTTCCGCAGCCGTGCCGAGTTGCGCAAGCAGCATGACGAGCTCGGACAGGAACTGCAGCGCCTGCGCGACCGCCTCAAGCAGCAGGAAGCCGCCACCTCGCGCGTGCAGGAGATGTTCGAGGCGCTCGAGCGACGGCTCGAAGCGGCGGACTCCGGACTATCTACCCTGGTTTTTTATCACCTGCGAGCCTTGTGGGGCGACGGCCGCGAGATCATCGCGCTGCTCGTCAAGGATCTCTCGGCCCGGCAGGAGGAACGTGAACGCAAGGCATTCGCGCTCGAAGGCAATCGCCGGCAGTTCCAGCAGCGCCAGGACAGCGAGCAGCAATTGCGCCAGGCCGAGTCGCAGATGGTCGCGGCACGTCGCGAGCTCGCAGACTTCGATGCCCGTCTTGCCAGCCTTGACAAGTGGTGGCATCGCTGGCAGCGGCCCAAGGTCGCGGAGCAGCGCCCGGCGCTGCAGGCCGGTGTCGAAACGGCCGAGGCCACGCTGCAGGCCGCGCGGGCGCGCTGTGAGCAGATCGAAAAGAGCGGCGCGGGCGAATTCCCCGGCCTTTCGGTCGAGTCCCGGCGGGCCATAAATCTCGCGGCCATCGCCTGTGCCGAGGTGTTGTGCCTGCGGCTGGCGCGCACCAACCTGGTGGTCATGGCGCGCACCGCAATGTCGCGACGCGAATCCGGTGAAAGCTACGGTGACCTTGCGGCCTGCGTGTCCCTCATGAACGACATCGTCAAGGCGCGGAACCTGCTGCAGCAGCGCGGCGGCATCACGCAGGAAGTCGCGCAGCGCACCGAACGCCTGCGGGCCACCGCAGCTTATCCTGGAGAATTCGAAACCGTCCCGATTCCGGAATCCTGCGCGGTTTCCGAAGGCGACGTGATCACGCATGGCTCGCAGGGTGTGTCCGCCGCCAGGCTTCCAAACGTGATGGCTGAAGACTCCTGGGATCTTCTCAAGGTGCTGTTGCGCTGACACTGCGCGCCGCGGTCGGCGCTTCGACCACCCGTGTGCGCCGCATGAACCGTTTGACGCGTTCCGCGCCATTGTCGATCCACACGTAGAACGCCGGCACGACGAACAATGACATCACGGCGCCGGCCATCAGGCCGCCCATGATCGAGCGCGCCATGGGTGCGTACGACGGGCCACCGCCACCGACCGCCAGTGAGGCTTCACCCGTCGCGAGCGGCAACAGACCCAGCGAAGCGGTCAGAGTGGTCATGAGAATGGGCCGCAGACGATCGCGACCCGCCTGCACGATGGCCGCCATGCGTTCCATGCCAGATGCTCGAAGTTCATTGATGTGCGCCACCAGCACGATGCCGATGTTCACCACCACGCCGATGAGTATCTGCACGCCTATGAAAGCCATGAGCGTGACCGTGGTGCGCGTCAGGAACAGCAGCCAGATCACACCCACGATGGCCATGAAAATCGAGGTGATGATGGACATCGGATACACCGTGCTCTCGAACACCGCGGCCATGACCAGGTAGATCATGGCGATGGCCAGCAGCATGTTGGTGACCATGGTGGCCGAGTTCTCATCCTGCTGGTCGAATCCCTTGCCCAGCTTCCACGAATAACCCGGTGGCAGCTGATAGTTGTTCATCAACGCTTCGACGTCCTTGCCCACGGCGTCGAGCGTGGCGTCCTGCATGACGTTGCCGGTGATGGCGACGGATGTCATGCGATCGAGGCGTTCGATGGCACGTGGCCCCTTGGTGATGCGGAAATCCGCGACGGCGGAAAGTGGAACGCGCGTACCGCTCGGCAGGTAGATGGGAAATTCGGCCAGGTTGTCGATGGACTGCCGGTCGGATTCGCGGAATGCCAGTCGCAGCGTGAGTTCCCGGTCGGTACCGCGAAATTCTCGCAGTCGATCCCCGCGCATGCCGGCGGCCACGGCCTGCGCGACATCGGAGGAGGTGAGTCCGAGCGCCGCGGCGCGCTGGCGATTGACCACGATCTGGACTTCTTCGTCTCCTTCGCGCGCCTCGGAACGCACCGCCTCGAGCCCCTTGACGCTCGACATGACACGCGCCACTTCGTCGGCCAGCACGGCAAGTTTCTCGGTGGATTCACCGGTGAGCTGCACGCTGAAGCGCTCCCCTCCCATGGCGTTCTCGTCGTCCCACTTGAAGCTGGGCTTGCCGATGATGATCTCGGGGATACCATCCTGGGCCTTCGCCACGAACTCCTGCACGCGCAAGCCGCCCTCGTCGCGCGGCTTCAGGACCACGATCGAGAAGGCCTCCGACTGATCGTAGACGGTGTAGAGGCTTTTGATGGCGAGTTCCTCGCGCCGGCCTTCGAAGTGCCTTTCGATCACGTTGACGGCCGCTTCCACGCGCTCGATGGGATGTGAACCCTTGATGTTGTAACCGAGGAAGACCTGGTTGCCGCCGTCCTGCGCGTTGGGGTCGAACTTGAGGAACTTGCCCGGAAACATCGATGAGATGGTGATCAGTCCGCCGGTCAGCGCCAGCACCGTGACCAGTCCCAGCAGCGTCCAGCCGCGATGATGAATGCTCCAGTCCAGCCAGCGCGTGTAGCGATCCTGCAGCCGCGCGATCCAGCTCTTGCGATCCAGCGGCGGTGGCGCGGGAAATCGCGAGGTGGCCATCGGGATCAGCGTCTGCGCGATGATCAGCGAGGCAATCATCGCGACGCAGATCGGGATGGCGACGTGTGTCAGCCAGATGGAAATCTGGTTGTTGTTGCTGAACAGGATGGGCAGGAACACCACCACGCAGGTCGCGGTGCCGGCCAGCGTCGCCACGCCGACTTCCTTCACTCCGGCAAGAGTGGCGGCCTGCGGGCGATCGGGATCCAGCTGGCGATGCCGGAACACGCTTTCCGTGACCACGACCGCGTTGTCCACCAGCATGCCGACGGCGAGCATCATGCCCATCATCGACATCACGTTGATGGTGAGCCCGAGGAAGTACATCACCGCCATCGTGGCCAGCAGCGACAGCGGCACCGCGGCACTCACGATGAGCGTTGTCGGCCAGTGGCGCAGGAACATGAACAACACCAGGAAACCGAGCGCGGCACCGATCAGCCCGGCTTCGGTGAGATCGGAAAGTGAGCTACGGATAGCTTCAGCCTGGTTGTCGATGACGAAGACGCTGATACCCTGCATCTGCGGCAGCGCCTTGTTCTTCTCGATGACGGCGAGCACGTGATCGACCACCTCGACGACGTTCGCCTGCGTGGACTTGAACACATCGAGCCCGACGGCCGGACGACCATCGAGGTGTCGTCGCCGCAGGATCTCGGGGCTCACCAACTCGACGCTGGCGACGTCACCCAGGTGCACGTTGCCGCGAATGGTCAGGTTGCGGATTTCGTCGAGCGAGCGGAATTCGCCGATGGGCCGCACCATTAGCCGCTCACCATATCCGGTGACCTGGCCCGCGCCCACCGAGAAGTTGCTCTTCTCCAGCAGCTGCACCAGCTGGCGAATGTCGACAGCGTGCGCGGCCAGCCGGCCGGGATCGACCAGGATGCGCACCTCGCGGGCTTCCACGCCGGCGAGCTCCACGCGCGCCACGCCATCGATGCGTTCGATGGGTTTCTTGAAATAGCGATCCAGCAGATCGTATTGCGACGACAGGTCCTGGTCGGCCGAGAAGCGCACCGTGAGCATGGGGGAGTCGGCTGTCGACGCCGTCCACATCCACATGCGATCCGCGGTCTTGGGCAATTGCGAGCGCACCGAATCAAGCTTGTTGCGCACCTCGAAGCCGGCGGTGTTGATGTCGGTGCCCCAGGCAAAACGGATCTCGAAACGCGCGTCCTGGTCACTCGAGGTGGACTTGATCTCCTCGATGCCGGGCAGGGTGGCGAGCGCTTCCTCGATCGGTCGCGTGATCAGTTCCTCGGTTTCCTCGGGCGTGGAGCCGGGGTAGGGCACGCCAACTCCCATGAGCGGAAAACTCACGTCCGGGTACTGCTCGAGCGGCAACAGCCGCAATGACACGATACCGATGACGGCGACCGCGGCGAACGCCATCAGCGTGCTGACCGGACGTCGCAGCGCAAAGTCGGTGTGTACCATGACGACTCCTCAGCGCTCTGGGCTGTGCACAGGCGCGGCCGGTGCCGCCGGAGTCGCCAGCGCGGCCTGCGTGCCGGGCGCCGCCGATTTCGCGAACTCCTTGCGATCCAGCACCGCGTACAGCACCGGGATCACGATCAACGTCAGGAAGGTCGCGACCAGTGTGCCGGCAATGACCGTGATGGCCATGGGCCGGCGGATCTCCGCGCCTTCACCGATGCCGATGGCCATCGGAATGAGTCCGATGATGGTGCTCACGCTGGTGATGAGGATGGGCCGCAGACGCGTGCGGCCGGCGAGCTTGATGGCCTCGAGACGTTCGAGACCGCGCTCTCGCGCCTGGTTGATGGCGTCGATGAGCACAATGGCGTTGTTCACCACGATGCCGGCCAGCATGATGATTCCGATGAGTGCCACCGAATTGATGCTCGTGCCGGTGACGTACAGGCCCCAGATCGAGCCGATCAGCCCCATGGGGATGGTGAACAGGATGACGAAAGGGTGCAGCAGTGATTCGAACTGCGAGGCCATGACCAGGTAGACCAGGAACACGGCCAGCGCGAACGCCAGCGCCAGCGAACGGAAACTCTGCGTCATCTCCTCGCTCTGTCCGGATACGGTGCCGAGGATTCCCACTGGCAGCGTCGTGTCGGCGAGGATGGCCTGTGCTTCGCGGGTCGCTTCGCCCAGGTCACCGGCCACCGGCGCCGCGGAAATCACCGCGACGCGTTCCTGGTTGGCGCGGCGGATTTCCGCCGGCCCGGTCGCGAGGCGCACCTCGGCGACCGCGGACAGCGCCACAGGATGCTCCGAGCCGGGATTCACGATGAGATTGCGGACTTCTTCGATCGACGCCGCGCGCGTATCGACACTGCGCACCAGCACGTCGATCTTCTTCTCCTGCAGCCGGTAACGCGTCGCGACACTGCCGCGCACGTTCGACACCACGCGGTCGGCGATGTCGCGCACGGCCAGGCCGAGCTGCGAGGCGCGTTCCTGGTCGAAGAGGATCTGGATCTCGGGATGGCCGCCTTCGATGCTGGAACGAATGTCGCGGAATGCTCCGGAGCGCTCCATGCGATCGCGAACGGCGTTGGCCGCGGCCGACAGCCGCTCCAGGTCGTAGCCGGCGAGGATGACTTCCACGGGGGTCGCGAGCGTGAGCAGGGATGGGCGCGCGAATTCGTACTGCGCGCCGGGAATGCCCGCGAGTTGTTGGCGCAGCTGCTGCATGGCGAGCTCTTCGCCGTCGTGATCGACCGGAGCCTTCAGCTTCACGTCGAGATTGCCGGTGTTTTCGCCCGAGTCGACCGGATTCGCATCCAGCCGGTTGCCAGTACCCGCGACCGCGTAGGCACCGTCGAGGTTGGGCAGCTTGCGCGCGGCGTCGTGGATGTATTGCACCTGGCGGTCGGTGGATTCGAGTGGCGAGCCCGCGGGCAGCCGCATCTTCACGGTGAATTCGCCCTGCGACAGCTGCGGGATCAGTTCGGTGCCGAGCCGGGGAAGGATCAGCGCGGTGGCGGCGAGCAGACCGAACGCGGTGAACAGCACCGCGGCACGCCGCGTCAGCGCCCAGTCGAGCAGGGCAGGATAGTGGCGGTCGAGAAAGCCATAACCCTTCTGCGTGAGCCACACAAAGGGCGACAGGATCACGGCGAACAACTTGCCCAACAGGCCGAAGATGATGCGCAACACCCGCACCGGCGCGGTCACCGCGAAGCGCAGCCCGTACGCGATCCAGCGCCACACCCTGCGCAGGAAGCCGCGCGTCTCCTCGGGCACACGCACGAGGTATTGCACCCGGAAGTTCTCGCCCAGTGCGCGCAGGTAGTTGCGGAACGCGGCGATGGTCTCGCGCGGTTCGCCGGCATCCGGCGCCGGCTCGTCCCTGGGTTCACCGAGGCGCGCGCGCCACGCGGTGAGCATCGGCACCAGGCAGATGCCCACCACGAGCGAGATGAGCTGCGCGAAGGTGACGGTCAAAGCCTGGTCGCGGAAAAGCTGCCCGGCGATCCCGCTCACGAACACCATCGGGAAGAACACGGCTACCGAGGTCAGAGTCGAGGCGGTCACGGCGGTCGCGACTTCGGCCGTGCCTTCGCGCGCGGCGTCAATGGTGGACAGGCCCGCTTCCTTGCGCCTGGCGATGGCCTCGAGAATGACCACCGAGTTGTCGATCAACATGCCCACCGACAAGGCAATGCCACCCAGCGACATCACGTTCAGCGTGAGATCGAAGGCATACATCATCACGAAGATGCCGACCACCGTGACCGGAATGACGATGCCCGTGACGATGGTGGCCCAGGCATCGCGCAGAAAGAAATACAGCACCAGGATCGAGAGCAGGCCGCCGAGAATGGCCGCGTCCTTGACGTCGCTGACCGCGCTGGCGATGAACTTCGATTGGTCGTAGACGGGCACGAGCTTGGTGCCGCCGGGCAGCGTCTTGCCGAGGGATTCCAGCTTGGCCGCAATACCCTGGGCGAGTTGCACGGTGTTCGCATCGCCTTCCTTGTAGATGGCGAGCTCGATGCATTCAGCGCCATTGAGACGCGTGATGGCGGTGCGGTCCTTGTAACCGCGCTCGACGCGCGCGACGTCCTTGAGGTACACCGGCTGGCCATCGACGGTGGCAATGACGGCGTTGGCCATGTCGTCGAGCGTGTCGAACTCGTTAACGGTGCGCACCAGGAATCGTTGCGTGCCCTGTTCCAGCCGGCCGCCCGACAAGTTCACGTTTTCGGCGCCGATGCGCCGCGCCACCTGCTCGATCGACAGCCGCAGCTGCGCCAGGCGCTGCTGGTCGACGTAGATCTGCACCTCGTCTTCGAAGCCGCCGCTGACCTTCACCGCGGCCGACCCTTCCACCGACTCGATTTCCGGTTTGATGCGATCATCGGCGAAACGGCGCAGGAACTTGAGGCGCTCCTCGTTGCTGCTGGCTCCCGCTTTTGAAGATTGCGCCTCGTCGACGAAGGCGACGCGCATCACCGGCTCGCTCGAAGGATCGAAACGCAGCAGTAGCGGGCGCGTGGCTTCGATCGGCAGCCACAGGATGTCGAGGCGCTCACGCACCTCGATTCCCGCGAGGTCCATGTCAGTGCCCCAGGTGAATTCGATGATCACGTCGGATTGTCCGGAGCGCGACACCGAACGCACCGAACGCACGTTGCGCACCACGCCGGCGGCTTCCTCGACCGGGCGCGAGATCAGGTTCTCCACCTCGGTGGGCGCCGCGCCCGGTAGCTCGGTGCGAATGGTCAGCGTCGGGTAGGACAGGTCGGGAAGCAGATTGACCTTGAGCCGCGACAGCGAGATGAAACCGAGCAGCGTGATCGCCACCGTCGCCATGGCGATGGTGACGCGCCGGCGAATCGCGAAATCCACCAGTGTCACGGACTAACCCTTCGCGGATAGTTCGAGCGTGACGACGCGGACCGGGTTACCGTCCTTGAGGCCGTTCTGGCCGACCACCACGACCTGTTCGTTGCCTTTCAATCCTTCGACGATCTCGACCCTGCCGGCATTGCTGAGGCCGGTCTTGATGGCGCGTTGTTCAGCCTTGCCTGCAGTGACGACGAACACATTCGAGGATCCGTCGGTATCGAGCAGCGCGAGGCGCGGAATGGTGAGCGCATCGGCGCGCCGTTCGAACACGATGCCGACGCGCGCGAACATGCCCGGCTTCAGATCGCCCTTCGGGTCGTTCACCTCGAGGGTCACCTTGAACGTGGCCGTCGCGGCGTCGACCACCGGCGCGACCAGTCTCACCGTGGCAGGGAAGCCGCGGCCGGCGAGGGCATCGACGCTGATCGAGGCGGACTGGCCCGGCTTGAGGCGCGCGAGCTCGCGCTCGGGCACGAACACACTCGCCTTGAGTGGCGTCGGATCGGTGACGCGAAACATGCTCGTGCCGATCGCGATCTCCTGGCCCAACTTCACGTGGCGCACGGCAACGATGCCGGCGAAGGGCGCCCGGATGTCGCTGTACGAGAGGTTGAGCTGCGCGATATCGTCGGCGGCGACCTGGTTGTCGAGATCGTACTTGAGACTTTCAAAGGCACCGGCGGAAACCAGCCCCTTGCTGTGCAGTTCCACCTGGCGATTGAAATCGCGCTCGGCCTTGGCACGTGCGGCGCGCGTCTGGGCCGCCTGCAGTCGCAACTGACGATCATCGAGTTGTGCGAGGACCTGCCCCGCACGCACGTGATCTCCTTCCTCCACGAACAGACGGCGCACTTCGCCGCCGACCTTGGCGATCACTTCGGCGTCCGCTTCGGCTTCCAGGGTGGCCGTGCCGCTGTACATCGCGAGCATTTCGCCGCGTATGGGTTTGGCGACCTCGACGGGAATGGCGGCGTCAGCCTTGGCCTTCTCGTCCTTCGCCTTGGCCGCGTTGTCGCCGGCGACTCCATCCGGGGCACATGCGCTGAGCGCGAGAGCAAGCATCACGATGCCCGCTCGAAGAAAAGTGTTTGCCATGGCCCATCCCCTGGTAGATGCGTCTTAAGACGGCGCAGCTACCGCATTGGTTGCGAATGGGGCGGAGTCTATGAGAACTATGGTGTTGTAGTCAACTACAACACCACTCTGGCCTTAGGCAAATGGCCAGAGGCCGTAAAACAGGCTATCCGGGCTCCTTGGCTTCGCTCTTTACCGTCCTCGTAGGGGCCGAGTGCGCCGGGCGAGTGCCCGTGACCATGTCGGTCATGACCTCGGCGGCCTGGTCCAGCACGGTGTCCGGGAATTTCGCATCCGCGAGTTCTTCCGAAGTCTTCAGCGGCGGCAGGTTTTGCGCCGCGCGCCGCGCGTTTTCGCGGGACAGACGCTCCTTGTCGATGCGTTCGCGCTCTGTCTTGCGCTGCTGCAGGTTGAGCGAAATTGAGGTCTGCTTGCGAACCGCATCGTTCGCGGCGAGATCGGCTACCAGCCAGCGGTAGTCAGGATCCTTGTCGGCGCGCACTTTTTCTTCGCTGGCGAGCACGGCGATGTTGGGCTGCTGCGCCCTGGCTTCGCTGCGGAACGGCACACCCGGAATGCGATCCCAGGGCAGGGCGCCTTCCAGCGCGCTCTCACCAAATTCGTCCAGGTCGATCTGCGAAGGCAGGGTCACATCGGGCTCGACGCCGCGATGTTGAGTGCTCTCGCCGGTCACGCGGTAGAACTTGCCGATGGTGACCGTAAGCTGGCCGTTGACCGGGCGCGGCGACCAGCGATCGAGCGGCACGAGGTTCTGCACCGTGCCCTTGCCGAAGGTGCGTTGACCGAGCACGACACCCCGGTGGTAATCCTGGATGGCCCCGGCAAAGATCTCGGATGCCGACGCGCTGAAACGATCCACGAGCACGGCAAGCGGACCGGAGTAGGCCACGCCGGGCTCCGGATCATCCTGCACTTCGAGCTGCCCGTCGGTGACCTTGAGCTGCACCACGGGTCCCTTGTCGACGAACAGGCCGGTGAGCGCCGTCGCCTCGGGCAGATAGCCGCCGCCGTTGCCGCGCAGGTCGAGCACCAGGCCGTCGATCTTTTCAGACTTGAGCTCGTTGATCAGCCGGCGAACATCGCGCGTCGTGGAGCGGAAATCCTTCTCGCCCGCATTCTGCGCTTCGACATCCTGGTAGAACGCCGGCACATTGATGATGCCGACGCGGATTTCCTTGTCGCTACGCTTGATGGTGCGCAGCTCCTTCTGCGCGGCCTGTGCCTCGAGCGTGACCTTGTTACGCGTGAATTCCAGCGTCTTTTCAGGTGTTCCCGGCCCCGCGCCCGCGGGCAGCACCTGCAGGCGCACCTGTGTGCCGGCGCGGCCGCGGATGAGCTGCACGACGTCGTCGATGCGCCATCCCAGCACGTCTGTGACCGGGCCTTCCTTGCCCTGGCCGACGCCGGTAATGCGATCCTTCACCGAGAGTGTGCCGGCGACCGCCGCCGGGCCGCCCTCGATGACGTTCATGATGGTCACGTAGTCATCCACGAGTTGCAGCGACGCGCCGATGCCGTCGTAGTTCAGGCTCATCTGGATGCGATATTCCTCGCTGCTACGCGGCGAGAAATAGCTGGAATGCGGATCGTAGGCGCGGGCGTAGGCGTTCATCAGGGACTCGAACACATCGTCGGCGCTGACCTGGTCGATGCGCTTGAGAGTCGTCTCGTAGCGCTTCTTGAGCAGCTTGGTCACCTCGTCCCAGTTCTTGCCGGTGAGCAGCAGGGACAAGCGCGTCGTTTTTGACGCGCTTGCGCCAGAAATCGTCGAGCTCGGCCGGGGCAACGGCCCACGGCGCCTTCTCGCGGTCGAATTCAAAGCTCTCGTTGAGAGTCCAGTCCGGCTCCTTGTCGAGCTGCGCGATGGCGAACTTGATGCGCTCGCGGTTGCGTTGCTGGAAGCGCGCAAAGATCGCGAAGGCCGGATCCACATCACCGCTGCGTATCATGTCGTCGAAGCGCAGCTTGTACTCGTCGAATTCCGCGATGTCCGAGGCGATCAGGCTGGTGTGCTGCCCGTCAATGCCGTCGAGATAACGCGCGTACACCGTGGCCGACAGCTTGTCGTCCAGCTTGGACTGGCTGTAGTGCATGCCTTCCAGCATCGCGCCCACACGGCGGGCCACCGAACGGTGCCTCTCACTGGGGACTACCGAGCCGGCGGGTAACTGGGTATTGGCCGGTGCCTGGGCTGAACCTGTGAGCACCAGCAATGCGGCGATCATCGAGGGAGCCAGCCAGCGGGACGATCGGGCGAGCGATGGATTCATGCGGCGCAGTGTCTCAGATCGGGGAAGGGGTCCGTACAATTCAAACTTAAGGCCGCACCACGGCCTGCTTCAAGTGGCATCTACCCAAACGGAGCGTAATCCTTGCGTCCACTGGTCGTTCTCCTGGGAATCGTGATGGGCTCGACAGTATCCATTGCGCTGGCGCTGGTGTTGACGGGCGTGGTTTTTCTGCTGCTGCCCGAGTATGGCGCACGCCTGTCCGAGGAGAGCCGCCCGCTTGCTCTGGCCTGCCTGCTGTCCGTAGCGCTTGCGGCAATTGCGGTCACCAGCTTTTACGGGGAATTGAGGTTGCGCGCCTGGCGGCTGGGGGCACACGTGGCGCTGCTCGTGTCCCTGACGTTGGTACTGGGGACCTACTGGCCGAGGAAATGAAGGGAGACCGCATCCCCTGATTCGAGCAACGGATTCCCCGGTTGGTTCCGCTGCCCTGAGCGAACCGACAGGGTGTCCCGGAAGGGTTGACCCCCCGAACAGCCGACTAGTGGTCAGCGGCGGTCGCGCGTGCTGCGCCAGGTGTCACGCGGCGATTTGCCGTGAACGTTGTTATAGGGATCGAATCCCTGTGGTTCGCCGGATGACACCACGAAGTCACCTAACAAGGTCGCCTTCACGTCCTGGTTTTGCGGGCGTGCAGACGTTTCGTCCTGCTGAGTAATTTGCCTGGTGCTTTTCCGGGCGCGCTGATCCGCGAGATAGTATTCGCTCATTGTTTTTTTTCTTGTTTCTTGTCTGGTCTTCGACGGTCTGAGGCACTTCCCGCCAGCAGTGTCGCCGATTTGCGTCACAATTTCGCAGTGTGGGCCGCGTGGTCAGCAGGAATTTCGTGACCGGGTTCACGTTTCGCCCGGGTAATTTTTATCTATATCTTGCGCAGGATCAGCCGGAAGACCCGGAAGAGCGTGAGCAGCACGAACGGCCCCGCGAACACGATCCAGACACTCTGCCGTGGTTCGAACAGGCCCTTGAAAAAATCGAAGTACAGCGCGAACAAGCCGCCGTTGGCGTAATCACGCAGCGTGAAGCTGCCGGCCACATAAATCAGCGCCGGCATGACCAGCAGGCCGAACAGCAGTGCCAGGCCCAGCGTCAGTGCTTCGAACTTGGGACGCGACAACGACGAGTAGTAAACGCGCGCGCGCTCGAACCAGTTGAACAATTCCGTCAACGCCCCCGAGGAGTCCCGCCGGACGGCAGGAAAGCGCGCGCATAATAGCGCATGAACAAGATCAAGGCGGCGGTCGTCGGGGTCGGCTATCTAGGACGCTTCCACGCGCAGAAATACGCGCAGCTTCCCGGGTGCGAACTGGTCGCCGTCGTCGACGGTCGCGAGCAGGTGCGCAACGCGGTGGCGGGCGAGGTAGGGTCGCAGCCGGTCGCTGACTATCGGGAACTGCTCGGCAAGGTCGAAGCGGTCAGTGTCGTGACGCCGACGCCGGCGCATTTCGAAATTGCGGCGGCATTCCTCGAGGCTGGCGCCCACGTGCTGGTCGAGAAACCCATCACCGAGACCCCCGAGCAGGCGCGCATGCTGATTACAAGCGCCGCTCACCACAAGCGCATTCTCCAGGTCGGGCACCTGGAGCGTTTCAATGCGGCGATCCTCGCAGCGGCGCCGCATATCAGCATGCCACGATTCATGGAGTGTCAGCGGCTCGCGCCCTACAAGGAGCGCGGTACGGATGTGAACGTGGTGCTGGACCTGATGATCCACGACATCGACCTGGTGCAGTCGCTGGCGGGCAGCGAAATCGTCAGCATCGACGCCATCGGCAGCCCGGTGTTCTCGGGAGAAATCGACATCGCAAATGCGCGCATCCGTTTTGCGAACGGGTGCGTCGCCAACACGACGGCGAGCCGTGTCAGTCTGAAAACTGAACGCAAGCTGAGAATCTTCGAAGATGCGGCCTACATTTCCCTCGACCTGCAGCAGAAAATTCTGACACTGATTCGCAAGCGCAACGAACCGCCAGAACCCGGACATCTGCCCGTCAGCATCGAGGAAGCCAACCTCGAGCAGGGAGACGCCCTCAAGAGTGAAATCGAGTCGTTCCTCGACTGCATACGGAACGAGCGCCGGCCAATCGTGTCAGGAGAGGATGGGCTGCGCGCGCTGGAGACCGCCATCCGGATCACCGAACAGGTGCATGCCAACCTGCCGGGGAGGCAGACGTCGGCTTGAACGTGCTCGCGGCGCTACTACATATGCCGCATGAACACACTCATCAGACCGCTGAATGACGTGCGACGGACGTTAGACATCGATCTCGTCGCCGATTTCACCTGCCCCTGGTCGTGGCTCGGCATGGCGCAGCTGACGCGCGCGCTCGGCAGTTTGTCCGGGGATGTCGAAACGCGGCTACGCTGGCACCCGTTTCGCATGACGGCGGTCGCCTCGAACGCGAGGCCGCGCAGCTTCCACGACTATCTGGCCGAGCGTCTTCCGGCCGGGATCAGCGTGCCGTTCGCGGAGAAGAGCCTCACGGAGGCCGGCCGCGAGCTCGGCATCGAGTTTCATTTCGAGAAGCTGGGCGCGTTGCCCAGCACCTCCGAGGCGCACCGCCTGGTGCAGCTCGCGGTGAACGAGGGCCGCCACGCCAATGTTGCAGCTGCAATCTTCCGCGCGTATTTCGAGCGCGGAGCCGACATCGGCGAAGTCGCGGTGCTGGAGGGTATCGGCCGCGAAGCCGGGCTTTCCGAGAAGACCCTGCAGTCATTTCGCGACACGCGCGAGGGAGATGCCGCGCTGGTGGGCAGCGAAGAGCGACTGCGTGGCTTTGGCGTTCGCAACGTGCCTAACCTGCTGTTCGGTGGCCGCGTGCTCGTGCCCGGTACGGTCAATGTGGCGACCTACGTGCACGCGCTCGACCAGGCGCTGTTCCCGTCGAGCGACGAAGACGCGAAAGAGACGCCGACACTTCATTGAGCGATTTAGTCCCCGCGGCGGCTGCCGTTCTGGCGGCAGCGCGCCCGAGGCGCTACCTTAGCGGCCGCATGTCGCAGGCCAGTCTCAAGACAGAACTCCGGGCCGTTGTCGGCGAGCAGGGGATGCTCGAAGGTGCCGCCGTGCGCGAACGCGGCCAGGCGCTTTTTCACGGCCGCGTGGACGCCGACATCCTGGTGCGTCCACGCAGCACCGAGCAGGTGTCCGGCATCCTGAAGCTTTGTCATGCGCGCGCCCAACCCGTGGTCACCCACGGCGGCCTCACCGGGCTGGTGCAGGGCGCCGATGCCGGCAGCGGTGAAATCATCCTGTCACTCGAAGCGATGAACGCCATCGAACGGGTGGATGTCCCGGGGCGATCGCCTGCGGGCGCAGGCAGGCGTCCAGCTCGGACGCGTGCAGCGCGAGGCCGAGGAGCACGGCATGGTGTTTCCGCTCGATCTCGGTGCGCGCGACAGCGCTACGGTGGGCGGCAACATCTCGACCAATGCGGGCGGCCTGCGCGTCCTGCGCTACGGCATGATGCGCAACCTGGTGCTCGGCATCGAGGCGGTACTCGCCGACGGCACGGTGCTCACCTCGTTGAATCGCATGTTGAAGAACAATGCCGGCTACGACCTGAAACAGTTGTTCATTGGCAGCGAGGGCACGCTGGGGGTGGTGACACGCGCCGAGCTGCGCCTGGTTTCACGCGCGCGCAGCCAGGAAACCTTGCTGGCATCTCTGCCCAGCTTCGACGCCATGGTGGAGTTGTTAGGACGGCTGGATTCCGGCCTGGGCGGACAACTCGCGGCCTTCGAGGCGCTGTGGGGCAACTACTACGACTTCAACACCGCGCCGCCCGCGACCAACGTGGCGCCGCTGGCGCGCGGCGCCCCGTTCTACGTGATCGCGGAAACGCTGGGCGGCGACCCGGAAGCCGATCGCGCGCGCCTCGAGGCGGTGCTCGGTGAGGCGCTGGAAGCGGGCGTGGTGAGCGATGTGGTGATCGCCAATTCCGAAAACGAGCGCCGCGCCATCTGGGCGGTCCGCGAAGACGTGTGGCAGGTGCGAAACATCGCGCCACTGCTCACCTTCGACGTCAGTCTGCCCATCGAGAACATGAAGACGTATGCGGGCGAGGTGTGCGACTCGGTGCGCGCCTTTGCCGGCGAGAATCGCGCATTCGTCTTCGGCCACATGGCCGACGGCAACCTGCACATCGTGGTGGCGGCCGGCGATGATTCAGCCACCCGCTCGCGGGTCGAAGACATGGTCTACCGGCCACTCGCGGTCATCGGCGGATCGGTTTCCGCGGAACATGGGATCGGACTGGAAAAGCGCGCCTACCTGCCGCTGTCCAGGACGCCGGCCGAAATCTCCACCATGCGGCTGCTCAAGCAGGCGCTGGATCCGAAGGGCATCCTGAATCCCGGGAAGGTGTTCGCATGAATCAACCGGCACACCTGAATCGTACCGAGCGCAAGGTGACGGTCGCGGCCATGCAGTTCGCCTGCGACTGGGATATCGAGCGCAACATCGCCACCGCCGAGCGGCTGGTGCGCGAGGCCGCCAGTCGTGGCGCGCAGATCGTCCTCATCCAGGAACTGTTCGAGACGCCGTACTTCTGCATCGAGCAGGACTCGCGCCACCTGCGCGCCGCCACCAGCGTCGCCGACAATCGCGCCATCCGGCATTTCGCACCGATCGCGCGCGAGCTGGGCGTGGTATTGCCCATCAGCTTCTTCGAGCGCGCCAACAACTCCTTCTTCAATTCCATCGCAATTCTCGATGCCGACGGCAGCAACCTCGGCGTCTACCGCAAGGCGCACATTCCGAACGGGCCGGGGTACCAGGAGAAGAATTACTTCAGCCCCGGCGACACGGGATTCATGGTGTTTGATACCCGGTACGCGCGCATCGGCGTCGCCATCTGCTGGGACCAATGGTTTCCCGAATGCGCGCGCGCCATGGCGCTCCAGGGCGCGGAGCTGCTCTTCTATCCGACCGCGATCGGCAGTGAACCGCCGCCGGCCCTGCCGGTGAATTCGCGCGATCACTGGCAGCGCGCGCAGCAGGGACATGCGGCGGCAAATCTGACGCCGGTCGTCGTCTCCAACAGGATCGGTACCGAACGTGCGCTGCAGGATCCCGACAATGTCTACATCCGTTTCTACGGATCGAGCTTCATCGCCGATGCGACCGGCGCCAAGGCGGCCGAGGCCGACGAGGAAACCGAGGCGGTGATCACGGCGAAATTCGACCTGGCGCAGATCGCCGACCTGCGCAACAACTGGTTCGTGTTCCGCGACCGTCGGCCGGACCTGTACGGCGCACTAACTACCTACGATGGAGAGTCACATGGTCGGCAAGGCGGAAGAACTGGCTGAGATCGATGCGCTGTTCGCACGTGCCGATGCGGACCACGACGGGCAGATCAACTTCAGCGAGTTCCAGAGGCTGGTCCTGGAACTCGATGCCGACGGCATCACCGCCGAGAGTCTGCGCATCGGCTTCGAGGAGACCGACGCCGACGGCAATGGCCGCATCAACATCGATGAGTTCCGCGCGTGGTGGCTGAGCGCATGAAGCGGGCGCATGCGCCCGCGGCGGGAATTGGTGGAGGCGGCGGGAATTGAACCCGCGTCCGCAAGCACTAGACGTGAGGATCTACGTACGTAGCTGCTTCTTTGTTTTCTCGCCGTGCGCTACCCGAAGAGCAGGGAAGACGCCCGACCAGCGACGGTGACTCTTAACGGTTCCGCCCGTAGCACACGGAACCGCGATCCTATGAACGCGACCCGAGTTTCAGTGGCATAGGCACCAGCTGGTCTCGGGGTCAGCTGCGACTAGGCAGCTAGAGCGTAGTTGTCGTCGTTGGCAACTATGATTTGCAAAGGGATTTACGAGGTCCTTACACCCTCGGTACGCCTCTCACGGTTCGCAACCCACGTCGAAACCGGTCGCCCCCGTAGAAGTCTGGCAAGCATACATGGGGTCGCGCGCCGCGGTGACAAGTTCCTCGGAAAGCGGTGCTATCGCTCAATTCGCCGGCTTGCTTGCCGAGATTTGCGGCCAAAAACTTCTCGATTTCCGACAACATGCGGATACGCGTAGCGCTCGACGACAGCCAGTGATCCTCACCCTCGAGGGTCATGAGCTGGTAGGGCTTGCCGGCGGCCTTGAGGGCATTGGCCATCATCTCGGATTGCGCGAACGGCACCACCGAGTCGTTGGTCCCATGTAGCAGCAGGATGGGAGCGCGAATGGTGCGCGCCGAGCGCGCGGGAGATTTCTCCGCTATGCGTGAGTCCAGCGAATCACCGATCGAATCGCGCCAGTAGAAGAACGAATCCGACTCCTCGCTGGACATCTTCTCGTTCCACGCCAGAAACTCAGGCAGATCGGTTACGCCCGCAACGCTCACCGCGCAGGCGTACAGATCCGGAGTGAACGCGGCGCCGGCCAGCGCCGCGTAGCCGCCATAACTCGCGCCGACGATAGCCACGCGCTTCGGATCGACGATGCCCTGGGCGATCAGCGCCTGCACGCCATCGGTGACGTCGTCCTGCATGCGCAGACCCCATTGACCGCGGCCGGCATAGCGGTGTGCATCGCCAAGACCGGTGGAGCCGCGAAACTGGGGCCGGAACACGGCGTAACCGCGCGATGCGAGGAACTGGGACCACCAGTCGAAATACGGCTCGTCGTCCGCCTCCGGTCCTCCATGCGGCAGCACCACCAGCGGCAGTTTCTTTTCCTCGGCGCCTGGTGGAATGGTGAGGTAGCCGAACAGCGCATATTTGTCCCGTGCCGCGTACTCGAAGCGGCGTACGGCGCCCTGCGGCTTGTCGGCCAGTCCCGGATATTGTTCGCCGACAATGTCCGCGCTCTTGGCGGCGTAATCGACGAGGTAGTACAAGGTGGGTGCGGACGCTCCGTCGACTTCGACGATGATGCGCTTGTTATCGGCGGAGCGGCTTTCGATATCGAGATTGCGGTCGGGGAAAGCGCGCCCCAGCGCCGCGTAGCGTTTCTGCGCCGCGGGGTCGATAAACCGGTACGGGCGATCCGCTCCGCTGTAGCGTACCGCATGGACGCTGTCGTTGTAGGCATCGTACTTGACGCCTTCGGCGTCGCGCTCCGGCTCGTCGATCAGTTTCTTCGCCCCCGACCCGTCGAGCGCTACGGACCAAAGCGTGGTGCGAGGCTCGCCATTGTTGGTGAACACCAGCACGGCGCTGTCGTTGTCAGTCATTCCGGCGAGAAAGGAATCCTGATCGCCCTTGAACTCGAGCAGTGCGCCGCCAGCCAGCTCCGTCCTTGGCAAACACGCTATAGCGCTCGAGCTCCGGGTTCCACTCGCTGCGCACGATGGGCTTGCCTTGCGCATTCGCCAGCCATTGCTCCGTGAACGGCGTCCCGCTCTCGAGTAGTTTGGACTTGCCGGTGCTGATGTCCATGGAGAAGGCGTTGTACTGATAGCCGGAATCCTTGCGCTTGCCGCCGAGACGCGTGCCGATTTCGGTGCCCTGGTTCTGGGCGGCGAAATCCATGCTCGCCATCACCAGCAGAGACGGATCCCCGGCAATGCGCCGCCGGATCACCTGCGAGCCTCCGAGCACGCGCTTGTTGCCCTCGGTCATCAGCAACCGGGACTTGCCTGTGGACACGTCGGCTGCCAGCCATTGCAAGTACTCGAGCCGGCCCGGCCAGCGTCGCCGCGTCGAGGTCAGCGTGGCGCTGATGGCGAACAGCAGGGTGTCGTCATTGGCCCAGTCGACTTCGCGCACCTTGAAGCCGGGCTCGACCTTGAAGCTCCGCAGGGTCTTGCGCGAGGTGATCTCGAATACCGTGACCTGCGTGTTCTTGCCGTCATTCGCCGCCCAGGCGAGCAGTGTGCCGGCGGGATTGATGGTGACGCCGGAGACCGCTTCGACTTGACCATATGCCTCCACGGGGGGCGGTGCCGCCTGGGAGATGGACGCAAACACGCACGTGCACCACAGCGCCGACCACGGCGCGATCGCTCTCTTCATGAATCGACTCCCTATCTAGTTGCTCAGCTGCGCCTCAGGATGCGCGCCTTGTCGCGTTGCCAGTCGCGCTCTTTTTCTGTGGCGCGCTTGTCGTGTTGCTTCTTGCCCTTGGCCAGGCCGACTTCCAGCTTTGCGCGTCCGTTCTTCCAGTGCAAGTCGAGCGGCACCAGAGTGTAGCCCTGGCGCTCGACGCTGCCCAGGAGCCGCGACAGTTCCGCCTTGCTGAGCAATAGTTTGCGCGTGCGCTTGGGCTCTGCGACCACGTGCGTGGAGGTGGTGTTGAGCGGCGTGATCTGCGCACCGAACAGGAAGGCCTCGCCATTCTTGAGGTAGACATAACCTTCGGCGATCTGCGCCTTGCCGGCCCGCATGGACTTGACTTCCCAACCCTCGAGCACGAGTCCGGCCTCGAAGCGCTCCTCGATGAAATAGTCGTAACGCGCCTTGCGGTTCTCCGCGATGAGTCGTGGTGCTTCTTTCTTGTCCGGTTTGTTCATGGTGCGGTGGGGATTGTACCCGTGCGACCCGGCTTTAATTTACATTGGTCGCCATGCGTGAAGTGAAACGCTCGGCGCTCATTGCGGAAACGCCGGCGCGCATGTTCGAGCTGATCAACGACATCGAGTCGTACCCGCGGTTCGTGCCCGGGTGCACGGCTGCCCGCGTGGTGTCGCGCAAGGAGGGCGAGGTGGTGGCGACGCTCAATATCAAACGCGGACCACTCAAGGCCGAATTCACCACGCGTAACCTGCTGGAGCCCGCGAGCCGCGTGCTCATGCAGCTGGTCAGCGGTCCGTTCCGTGTGTTCGAGGGCCTGTGGACGCTGACGCCGCTCGGCGAGCTTGGCTGCCGGGTGCAGCTGGAAATGCGCTTCGAATTCTCCAACCGGGTGACCGGGGCGCTGTTCGAGCCGATGTTCGAGGATACCGCCGCGTCGCTGGTCGACGCCTTCGTGCGTCGGGCGCGCGAGACGCGTGGTAGTTAGTGAATGAAACGCTGCCTGGTGGTGTATGCGCTGCCGGATCGCCAATTCCAGTGGCAGGTGACGCTCACCGATGCGGACACGGTGGCCGCGGCCCTGGCGCAGGCCCGCGAACAGGCGGGCGAAGTTGCGGTCCCGTGGGACAGTCAGGTCGGAATCTTTGGCGCGTTGTGCGACCGCAACGCCGTGCCACGCGACGGCGATCGCATCGAGATCTATCGGCCGCTCAAGGCTGACCCGAAGGAGTCCCGGCGGGAACGGGTAAAGGCGCGGAAGCAGGCACGGGATCAGGCGGCGCCTCGGGATCCTTCGCGGGTGCGCTCGTAGGTTCCGGCGGCGGCGTACCGGTCGGTTCCGACGCGGGTGTGGCGCCATTGTCGGCCGCCGGCTTGCGGCCCTTGCGATTCTTCTTGTTGGCCGCGATAGCCTTCTGCAGGTCCTGTTCGAGCTGCGCCAGGTCGGTCTGGGTCGGCACGCCCTGATTCTCGACGCGTTGCACGCGTTCATCGGCGAAATAGACCGTCAGGCGACGCTTGAGCGGATCGGACTGCTTGCGCGCGTTGTAGTAGTAGTAGAAGTAGTCCCAACGCGAATCGTCGAACGCATCGGGCACCATTGGAGTGCCCAGCAGGAAGCGCACCTGGCTGCGGGTCATGCCTTCCTTGAGTTGCGAAACCGAGTCAGTCACCAGGTAGTTGCCCTGCTGGATGCTCATCTTGTAGACGCAGCCGGACGCGAAAAAAGCGCTGCAGGCGAGAAAAATCGTTGGTAGTGCAAGGCGTTTCATGGTGGCGCATCATACCGCAACGTTTTCAGGAGACCGCCGAATTGGAAAGCAAGGATCTGCGCAAGGCCGGGCTGAAAGTCACGGGACCGCGACTCAAGATCCTCGAAATTCTCGAGGGCAGTACGACCCGTCACATGTCCGCCGAAGGCATATACAAGCGCCTGATCGAATCCAACGAGGACATCGGTCTGGCCACCGTGTATCGCGTGCTGACGCAGTTCCAGGCGGCCGGACTGGTGTCGCGGCACCATTTCGAAGACGGTATGGCGGTATTCGAACTCAACCAGGGGACGCATCACGACCATATCGTGTGTCTTGACTGTGGCCGCGTCGAAGAGTTCGTCGATGAATCCATCGAAGAGCGCCAGGAGGCGATTGCGGAACGACTGGGTTACGAGCTGCGCGATCACGCCATGACGCTCTATGGGCATTGCCGCAAGCCGGGTTGCCCCTCCTACAAAGCCTCCCCTTACAAAGATTCCGGGAAGCCGGGAATCAAACACAGCTGAGCGGATGCGCTCTGCGCGAGCGCGAGGGTCTTCAGGCCTTGCGCTTGCCGCCGCGCGATTTTTGATCGGGGTTGGCGGCGAGATGCAACATTTCGCGTGCATGTTCGCGCGCCTTGCCGGTCACCTCCAGGCCACCGAGCATGCGTGCGAGTTCCTCGGCGCGTTCGTCCATGGTGAGTTCAGAGATCGCGGTGCGCGTGGTCTTGCCGTCCGTGAGCTTGGCGACACGCAGATGGTGATGTCCCTGGCTCGCGACCTGCGGAAGATGCGTGACGCACACGGCCTGGCCTGAGAATCCAAGGGCCTTGAGCTCGCGCCCGACTATTTCTGCGACCGCCCCACCGACGCCCGAGTCGACTTCGTCGAATACCATGCAGCGTACGTCCCTGGCGGAGCAGGCGACCTGCACCGCGAGCGACAGGCGCGCCAGCTCGCCTCCCGAAGCCACTTTAGCCAGCGGGCGCAAGGGCTGTCCCGGGTTCGCCGTGACGCGAAACTCCACCGAATCGAATCCATGCGCGGCCGGTTCGCTGTTCGGCTGGGTGATGTCGATGAGAAAGCGGCCGCCCGCCATGCCGAGCGTCTGCATGCGCGCGGTGATGTCCTTGGAGAGCGCGCGTGCCGAGGTCTGGCGGCCGGCCGACAATTGAGTGGCCAGCTTGCGGTAGGCGTCGAGCGCCTCGGCCTGCTGCTTCTTGAGCGCGGCCAGGTTGTTGTCGGCGCTCTCGAGCTCGGCCAGCTCGCCCTCGAGCTGCGAGGCACGCCCAATGAGTTCCGAGGCTGAGACACGGTGCTTGCGACTCAATTCCTCGATCGCCGCCAGGCGACGCTCGACTTCTTCCTGGCGTGCCGGGTCGATGTCCAGAGTTTCGAGGTAACGCGACAGCTCGCGCGCCGCCTCGCGGATCTGGATGGTCGCTTCATCCACCATGGGCACGACCTTGGCGAGCCGCGGGTCGACACTGGACAGTGTCTTGATGCCGGCCAGTGCGCGCGAAGCCGTGGCGTGCGCATTGCCTTCGTCGGAATCGTAGAGCAGGCCAACTGCGGCCTGCGCGGCCTCGGCGAGCCGACCTCGATTCGAATGACGGGTGCGCTCCTCGGCAAGTCGGCCGACTTCGCCCTCCTGGAGTGCGAGTGCCTTGAGCTCACCGGCCTGGTGGCGCAGCAGCTCGATGCGCGATTCGCGATCCCGCCCTTTGCCTTCCAGTTCGACGGTGCGATTGACGAGTGCGATCCAGATCGTGTGCGCCTCACGCACGCTGCCGGCGAGCTCGAGGTTCTTGCCGAAGTCATCCAGCAACTGGCGCTGCGCGCTGCTGCGGGTCAGCGACTGGAATTCATGCTGGCCGTGAATGTCGACGACCTGGGCACCGACGTCGCGCAGCAGGTTGAGCGGCACGGAAACACCGTTGAGATAGCCGCGCGAGCGTCCATCGTTGGCGATGACGCGTCGCACGGTGAGTTCGTCTTCTGCATCGACCGACTGTTCGGCGAGCAACTCGCGCAAGCCCGGAGGGCTTTCACTGATGTCGAAGGTCGCGGACAGCTCGGCGCGTTCGGCGCCGGCGCGCACCACTTCCGCGCCACCCTTGCCACCCGCCAACAGCGCGAGCGCATCGACGACGATGGACTTGCCCGCACCGGTTTCGCCGGTGAGCACCGTGAGTCCCGCGCGCACTTCCAGCTCGATCAGATCGATGATGGCGAAATCGCGAATCTGCAGGTGGGTCAGCATGTCTCACTCGGCCTGGTTGAAGCTGCCGCGGCCCCAGCGAAGCTTGGAGCGCAGCAACCGGTAGTACTCGAACTTTTGCGGATGGAGCAGCGTGATTTTCTGCGCGGTGGGATGCACCTCGAGCCGATCGCCGGGCTGCAGCGCGCCAAGGGGCACACCATCGCAGGTGACCTGCGCGCGGGTGTCGGGACGATCGATCAGCTTGATGGCGATCACCGAACGGGCGGACACCACGATGGGACGATCGGACAGCGTATGCGGACAGATGGGTGCCACCACCAGCACGTCCAGGTGGGGCGAGATGATGGGGCCGCCGCAGGACAACGCGTACGCAGTGGATCCGGTGGAACTTGCCACCACCAGTCCATCACCGCCGTGGGTGTTCACGTAGGCATCATCGATCCAGGTTTCGAAATCCAGCATGCGGCCGGTTTCCCATTTCTGCAGCACCACGTCATTGAGCGCCAGCGCGCGCGTGGTTGTGCCACCGGCGCCAACCAGCCGCGCCTCGAGCAGTGCGCGTTGGTCAGATTCACAGCGTCCTTCCAAAGCCGCGTCGACCGAGGCGAGCATGTCCTGCGGCAACACGTCGGTGAGGAAGCCCAGCCGGCCGCGATTGATGCCGATCAACGGCACGCCACGATGCGCGACCAGCCGCGCGGCATATAGAAGTGTGCCGTCACCACCGATGGCAATGACGAGATCGGCTTGCTCGGCGATCTCGCCTTCCGGAACGCGGGTGACGAGTTCCGCGGGGGCATCGAGCGGGTCGGAATCCGGCAATAACGCGCGCACCCCGCGCTTCTTGAGGTGCGGGAGAAGAGTCAGCGCGGACTCGGCAACGCGAGCGTCGCTGAATCGGCCTATTAGCGCGCAAGCTTGCGCCGGTAGAGCCATGTAGCTTTGTAGCACGGGGCAAACAGGGGGCCAATGCACTGATTCACAGTGAAATCCCCGAAATCGCGCGCCGGAGCTATTCCTTGACGCATGGAACACCGCTTAGGTAGGTTTTGGCTTGTGACGCACGAGACTCCTGACGAACCGCTCTCAGAGCGCGAACAGCTGCTGCTGAAAGTGCTGGTTGGCAGTTATATCCGTGACGGTCAGCCGGTCGGCTCTCGCGCGCTGTCCCGCGAATCCGGGCTCGCGTTGTCCTCGGCCACCATTCGAAACATCGTTGCCGACCTCGAGCAGCTCGGCTTTGTCAGCTCGCCGCACACCTCCGCGGGGCGCGTACCCACCGACAAGGGCTATCGATTCTTCGTCGATTCGCTGCTCAAGGCGCGTGCGCCATTTGAGGACGATCCGGCCTTTGCCGAGCTGCGGCGCCAGCTCGACGCCTCGCGCGACGACTCCAAGGCACTGGTGGCGGCAGCGTCGCAGCTGCTGTCGAACGTGACGCGGCTCGCCGGTGTCGTGACCCTGCCGCGCGCACAACAGGCTTCCATCACGCAGATCGAGTTCGTCGGACTCTCCGACAATCGGGCACTGGTGATCCTGGTATTCAACGACCGCGAAGTGCAGAACCGCATCATTCAGCTCGAGCGCTATCACTCCTCGGACGAGTTGCGGCGCGCCGCGAATTTCCTCACCGAGCGCTGCCGCGGCAAGACGCTGGCGCAGGTGCGTGCCGACATCCTGAGCGAAATGCACGAAGCGCGGGAATCCATGAATTCGATCATGAAGGACGCCATCAGCGTCGCCGAGCGTGTCTTCAAGGCCGACGAAACCAGTCGTATGGAATATGTGATGGCCGGCGAGACCAACCTGATGGGGGCGGGCGACTTTTCGTCGGTGGACAAGCTGCGCCGGCTGTTCGAAGCGTTTAACGAAAAGCGGGACATCCTCAACCTGCTCGACCACAGCCTGCGGGCCGATGGTGTGCAGATTTTCATTGGCCACGAGTCGGGCTTCCGCATACTCGACGACGTCAGCATGGTCACCGCGCCCTACAGCGCGGACAACGAGGTGGTCGGGGTCATTGGCGTGATCGGGCCTACCCGTATGGCATACGAGCGCGTCATCCCCATCGTCGACGTCACCGCGAAGATTCTCGGGGCCGCCCTGGCTCGCCGCTGACGACGCATTCCTGCCCTTGAAAACCCGCCACACGGCTCCACAAAGCCGCGCAGGCTTTGTGACCCCGAAACGCGCCTTGAGCCGGTGTAACCCATTGTTTGACAGAGGTTTCTAGATGATGGATCCCCTTGCTGACCCCAGACAGCCCGAATCGCACGTTGCCGGCCCAGACGAGAAAACCACGGTGTTGCCGGAAACGGCAGTGGCGCTGGTTGAAATGGAACGCCTGCAGGGTGAGTTGGCCGCAGCCGAGGAGCGCGCCAAGAATCATTGGGAGCAATACCTCCGTTCGCTGGCAGAGATCGACAATGTGCGCAAGCGCGCGGCGCGGGACCTCGAAAGTACGCGGCAATTCGCGATCGAAAAGTTCGCGCAGGACCTGATCGCGGTGAAGGATTCGCTGGAGTTGGCGGTGGCCAACGCGGAGAAGGCGAATTCCGACAAGGCTGACGTGGCAAGCCTGATCGAAGGCGAGAAGGCCACGCTGCGCCTGCTGGCCAAGGCCTTCGAAAAGGCGCTGATCGAAGAGGTCAACCCGGAAGGCCAGCCGTTCAATCCGGAATTTCACGAGGCCATGATGGCCCAGCCCAGCGAAGCACCGCCAAACACGGTGCTCTCGGTCGTGCAGCGCGGCTACCAGTTGAACGGCAGATTGTTGCGCCCGGCGCGCGTGATCGTGTCGGCACCGAAGAGTTGATAAAGGGACGAAATTCTTCCTTGAAACGACCGGCCCTACCTCCAAAGAGGGGTCACGGTTTCAATACTGAAAAATAGTGAGTGGAGTTTTGTATGGCTAAGGTAATCGGCATCGATCTGGGAACCACCAATTCCTGCGTCGCAATCATGGAAGGCGGCAAGCCGCGCGTCATCGAGAACAGCGAGGGTGATCGCACCACGCCGTCCATCGTCGCGTTCACCAAGGACAATGAGGTGCTGGTGGGCCAGTCGGCCAAGCGCCAGGCGGTCACGAACCCGCAGAACACGCTGTTCGCGGTCAAGCGCCTCATCGGCCGAAAATTCCAGGACGACGTCGTGCAGAAAGACATCAACATGGTGTCTTACAAGATCGTCAAGGCTGACAACGGTGATGCCTGGGTCGAAGCCCAGGGCGAAAAGAAGGCACCGCCGGAGATTTCCGCGCGCGTGCTCATGAAGATGAAGAAGACCGCCGAGGATTACCTCGGTGAGGAAGTGACCGAAGCCGTGATCACGGTGCCGGCATACTTCAACGACCAGCAACGCCAGGCGACCAAGGATGCCGGGCGCATCGCGGGCCTGGAGGTCAAGCGCATCATCAACGAGCCCACCGCGGCCGCGCTGGCCTACGGTCTCGACAAGTCCGGCAAGGACCGCAAGATCGCGGTGTACGACCTGGGCGGTGGCACGTTCGACGTGTCCGTCATCGAGATCGCCGAGATCGACGGCGAGCGCCAGTTTGAAGTGCTGTCGACCAACGGCGATACGTTCCTCGGTGGCGAAGACTTCGACCTGCGCATTATCAATTTTCTGGCGGAAGAGTTCCTGAAGGAGTCCGGCGTCGATGTGCGCAAGGACCCGCTGGCCGTGCAACGCCTCAAGGAAGCTGCCGAGAAGACCAAGATCGAGCTGTCGTCCAGTCAGCAGACCGACGTGAACCTGCCGTACATCACGGCGGATGCTTCCGGTCCCAAGCACCTCAACATCAAGCTCACGCGCGCCAAGCTCGAATCGCTGGTCGAAGACCTGGTCAAGAAGACCATCGAACCGTGCCGCATCGCGTTGAAGGACGCGGGTCTGGGTACTCAGGACATCGCTGAAGTCATCCTCGTCGGTGGCCAGACGCGCATGCCGCTGGTGCAGAAGTACGTGAAGGAATTCTTCGGCAAGGAACCGCGCAAGGACGTGAACCCGGACGAAGCCGTCGCCGTCGGCGCGGCCATCCAGGGCGGCGTGCTCGCCGGTGAAGTGAAGGACGTATTGCTGCTCGATGTGACGCCGCTGTCGCTCGGTATCGAAACACTCGGTGGCATCATGACCAAGCTCATCGAGAAGAACACCACGATCCCGACGAAGACCGCGCAGACTTTCTCAACTGCTGACGATGGCCAGTCAGCCGTAACGATTCACGTACTGCAGGGCGAGCGCGACCGCGCCGCCGACAACAAGTCGCTGGGCAAGTTCGACCTCACCGACATTCCGCCGCAGCCGCGCGGCATGCCGCAGATCGAGGTGACCTTCGATATCGACGCGAACGGCATCATGCACGTGGGCGCGAAGGACAAGGCCACCGGCAAGGAGCAGAAGATCGCCATCAAGGCGTCTTCGGGCCTGTCCGAGGAAGAGATCAAGCGCATGGTCTCGGATGCCGAGGCGCACGCGGAAGAGGACAAGAAGTTCCGCGAGCTGGTGGAGTCGCGTAATCGCGCCGACCAGCTGGTGCACGGTGTCGAGAAGGCGCTCAAGGATCTGGGCGACAAGGTCGACGGCGGCGAGCGCGCCAAGGTCGAGTCCGCGCTGTCGGATCTGCGCAGCGTGCTCAAGGGCGACGACAAGTCGGCGATCGACAAGAAGGCCGAGGCGCTCATGCAGGCATCTGCGAACATCGCACAGGCTGCGGCGGCGGCTCAGGCCGGTGGCGCCGGTGCCGGTGCGCAAGACCCGGCCGGTGGCGAAGCGGGTGCGCAGCCCAAGGCGACTGACGACGCGGTCGACGCCGAATTCGAGGAAGTAAAAGACAAGAAGAAGGCGTCCTAACTGACGTTGTTCGAACCTTATTCGAAAGAATAGGGGCGCCCTGGGAGGGGCGACGCCGAATGTCGAAACGCGACTATTACAAGGTGCTCGATCTGCCGCGCACCGCGACGGAGGCCGACGTCAAGAAGGCCTACCGTCGCTTCGCCATGAAATATCACCCGGATCGCAATCCGGGTGACAAGGATGCCGAGGAGAAATTCAAGGAGGCCAAGGAGGCCTACGAAGTTCTCTGCGACAGCGAGAAGCGAGCCATCTACGACCAGCACGGGCACGCGGGTATCGATGCCTCACGCCAGGGCGGTGGGCGCGGCGGCTTCGCGGGCGGAGACGCCTTTGGCGAGATGTTCGGCGAGATGTTCGGCGACATCTTCGGTGGCGGTCGACGAGGCGGTGGGCGCTCGCAGGTGTTCCGCGGTGCGGACCTCAAGTACGAACTCGAGCTCGATCTCAACCAGGCTGTCTTCGGACACACCGAGGAGATCGACATCGCCAAACTCACCGAGTGCGATACCTGCGGTGGCAGTGGCGCCGCCAAAGGCCATAAGCCGGTCACTTGCGAAACCTGCAATGGCGTCGGCCAGGTGCGCATCTCGCAGGGCTTCTTCCAGCTGCAGCAACCCTGCCCGAAGTGCCGCGGTGCCGGCACCATCATCAAGAATCCCTGCGACAGTTGCCTGGGTCAGGGTCGCGTGCGGCGCTCCAAGCGACTGGCAGTAAAGATTCCCGCCGGCGTCGACACCGGCGATCGTATTCGTCTCTCCGGTGAAGGCGAGTCCGGCCGCAATGGTGGTCCCCCGGGCGACCTGTACGTCGAAGTGCACGTGCGCGAACACGAAATCTTCGAACGCGACGGTGAGCACCTGTCGTGCGAGGTGCCGGTCAGTTTTGCGACGGCCGTGCTCGGCGGCAGTGTCGAAGTGCCCACGCTCGATGGCGCGGTGGCGCTCAAAATCCCGTCCGAAACCCAGTCCGGACGCATTTTCAGGCTGCGCGACAAGGGCGTGAAACCGGTGCGCGGTGGCTCACGTGGCGATCTGTTCTGCCGCGTGGTAGTGGAGACGCCGGTGAATCTCAACAGCGAGCAACGCGAGCTGCTGCGCAAGTTCGAAGAGTCGCTGAAAAAGGACGCCAGCAAACATGCGCCGCGCGGCGAAAGCTTCCTCGCGGGCGTGAAGCGTTTCTTTTCCAGCGAGCCGACCTAGCTACTCGCGCCCGGCGTCAGAACGGACCGTTCACTTGCGAAGGTGTCGCCCAGAACGTGCCGTAAACCCGGCTGTCACGCACGTAGTACACGGTATCGCCATCGATGAAGGCGCGGCTGATGCTGGCCACCGACTCGGCCGGGTTCGGCGGCGACACCACGCCGGCCTCCTGCAGCAAGGCACTCGATGCGCTCTGCTTGCCCAGGATCTCGAACTGATGCAGCGAGGAAGACCATGTGTATCCCTGTCCCTCTATCGGGCTCACCGCGGACACGGTTGCTGGAACCGCCAGGCGGTCCGCTTCCGGTCCCGCCAGGTAGGTGAAGGCATGGCGGTCGTAGAGCGCGGGTGAACTCGAGGTCACTTCGCCCAGCGTGATGACTCCGCGCGATTGCGGCTGTTCGAGCACCGTGGTGTCGAACAGTTCGAGCTTGAAGCGGCTGCCGTCCGAGCCCAGCCCCAGCAGCAGCTCGTCCGTCACCGGATGCAGGAATTCGGACCAGCCGGGCAGGAGCAATTGCCCGGCGATGCGTGGATCGGTCGGTGTGGACAGGTCGATCACGTACAGCGGATCCACTCGCTGGAAGGTCACTGCGTAAGCACGATCGCCGACGAAGCGCACGCCATACAGGTTCTCGTTCGGCTTGCCGATTTCTTCGGGTCGCGCGTCGTTGGGCAGGCGCCCGACGATCTCGAGCGCGTGTTCGCCTGGCTTCTCACGCAACACGAACAGCCGGTGGTCGGCGAAGTCGACGGGGTCACTGGTCCACTGGGTGGTCATGACGCGCAGCAGGGCATCGGACTCGTTCATGCGAAAGTCTGATTGGCCGCCGCTGTACATGGCACCCGGCACTTCCGCCGAGCCCACGTAGTCCGGACGCGTGCCCTGCAGTGAAAACTTGTGGATACGAGTGCTGTCACCGGACGACTGGCTGTATCGCGGCTCGGACAGGTACAGCGCATCGGCCGAGGCATAGATGCCAGTGGCAGGCTCGTCGTAACAGGCGCCGTCGATGTCGAGCGGATTCGCCAGAGAGATCGTGGTGATGGAGGTGATCACAGCGTTACCGCCGCCGTCCCCTTCATTGGTGATGTAGCAATGCCGCGGGTCCACGAGCGGACTCTCGCGCCCGTCGATCGTGATCGAGGGCAGCAGCTCCGCCAGCGGCAACTCTGCGATACGCCGGCGCTGGGCTTCGTCGAGTAATGCCTGCGGTGCGTGCCGGCTCACCAGCACGACGCGATCGCCGATGCGGCGGCTGGCGACGAAAACGCCTTCGATGACTGCGGACAAGAGCTTGCGGGGATGCGCCGGGTCGCGCACGTCATACACCTGGACCGTGAGTTTCGTGGGCGCCCAAATGGTGAGGGCCATCCAGAATATCGCCGTATTCGCCGAAATACGCTTCGGCCGTGAGCAGCAGGAGGTGGCCGTCCTCCACGTACATCCCCATGACGCCCAGTGCCGAATTGCCAAGCGGAATCGAGCCTACCGGCGTCGCGGTGGCGTTGGCCGTATCGGTGCGCAGGATGCGGATGTCGCCGCGATCTTGCCCAGACCCCGTATACGTTGGCGCGACGAACAGATGCGTGCCGTCATAACGCACCACATCGAGTTCATCGACTCCCGCCTCGACCGTGTACGTGCTGCTGAAACCGGTCGTGGAAACGTCGGGAATCGAGACCGGCCCGGAGGGCAGGCCGGCAGCGATGGCCTTGCCCAGCGCTCGTTTGAGCGCGGCTTCGAGCTCCGCCGGCGTTGCGCACCTGGCGCAGCATGCCGGTCGCGGCCGGGTCATCAGGTATGTCGTCCATACCGCCTCCACCGGAGCTGCAGCCCGATAGTGCCATCCCGCCGATGAGAAAGCCGGCGCTGAGCAGCACCACGAACCAGTTGAGCGGACGACGCATGGCTAATATCTCCCTCGAATGCCAGGCGGGCAGCGTCGCGCGGTGGCGGCATCCTGTCTGTTGCGAACCTTGAGTAAATTCGTCAAGAACTGTGTGCGGCCGACTCGCTACACTTTTTCACAGTTTCGGCAGGTGGTTGAGCGATGCTCGCTCTCATCATGAGTGCATTCGGAAACATCTTGAAAATCGCGGCATTGTGGGCGTTCGTCACGCTCGCATTCGGGCAGGCGCCCGGGCCGCAAGCCACCACCGGTTCGGTCCCGGCATCGGCGGCGCCGCCGGCACAAGCCGAGCGCCACTGGCGCTTCGGTGCGGCTCTCGGTTATGGGCAACGTAGCAACCCACTGATCCAGTCGGAGGACATACCGGTGGTCGTCGACCTCGACATCGCATGGTTCGGCAAGCGCTGGTTCTTCGACAACGGCGACGTGGGCCTGACGATATTCGACCGTCCACGATCCACGACCAGCCTGGTGACTCGCGTCAACAGTGATCGCGTGTTTTTTGGAAAGACCGATACGCGCTATGTGAATTTTGCCTACAGCGGTAATGGCGCAATTGCACCGCTCTTCAATCCGGATACGGGGGCCATGGTCAGCGACCCTGTCGAGGTGGAGGTGCCGGATCGTGACTACGCCATTGAATTCGGAGTCGAATCGCTGATCGATGGGGATTGGGGAACCACCACGCTGCGCGCATTTCACGACGTCAGTGACACGCATGGCGGGTACGAGTTGTCGGCGTATTACTCGTGGCGCTGGATCAGGGGGCGGATGTCATTCGCACCCAGCGTGGGTGTTTCATACAAGAGTGCGCGACTCAATGACTACTACTGGGGGGTGAATGCAGATGAGGCCAGTCTGGCGCTGCCCGAATACCACGCGGGCGGAGGACTCGGTTTCGAAGGGGGCCTGGTTGCGAACTACCACCTGAGCCGCAACCTTCGCATCGCCGTGTCATTCAACTATGAAGAGCTGACGGACGGTGTCGCCGCGAGCCCGCTGGCCGAAGACGACTACGTGATGGCCTATTTCACCGGACTAGCCTGGACCTTCTGAGCCCATGTCCCGCTTATCCCGATTGTTCATCACGTGCTGCCTGGCCGCCTGCAATCCGGTAGCCGGTGCCGACACCCCGCTCGCGCGTTTGTTCGTCAAGCCGCTTCTATGCGTGACGGACCGCGAGACCACCGTTTGCTCGATGAACTTCAACATCCGCTGGAAGAGCGGGGTCGCGGCCGACTACTGCCTGAATGACAGCGCCAATGCCACGCCGCTGCGCTGCTGGACCAGCGCGATCGACGGCGCGCACAACCAGAAGCGTGAGGTGGACGAGGCATTCGTATACTGGCTCGGCGCACCGGGTGGCGCACAACGTGTCGCCGAGGTCAAAATCGACGTGCTGCGACTCGATTCGGCCGACCGCCGGCGTGAGCGGCGCATGCGTCACGTCTGGGACGTGTTATGACTGGCTCGAATATCGACATTCTGCTCATCGAGGACGACGCCCGCCTTGCCGAGCTCACCGCCACGTATCTCGGCCAAAACGGGCTGCGTGTCTCGGTGGAAGCACGCGGCGATCGCGCGCTGGAGCGCTTTGAGCAGGAACGACCACGCCTGGTGCTGCTCGACCTGCTGCTTCCCGGCAAGGATGGCCTGTCCATATGCCGCGAATTGCGGCAGGCCCACAGTGTGCCCATCCTCATCCTCACGGCGCGTGACACCGAATTCGATCACGTCATTGGTCTGGAGTCAGGCGCTGATGACTACGTGATGAAGCCGGTGGAACCGATGGTGTTGCTGGCGCGGGTGCGCGCACTGCTGCGCCGTGCCGAGCGCAGCGAACTGAATGGCGAACGGCGCCCGGATCTGCATCTCGGCGCACTGCGCATCAGCGAGACTTCACGCGAGGTGTGGCTGCAGGGCAGGCCCGTGCCGCTCACCACCCAGGAGTTCGAACTGCTGACCCTGCTGGCGAAGCGCGCCGGGGAACTGGTGAGCCGCGACGAGGTATTTCGCAGCGTGCGGGGCATCGACTACGACGGGCTCGATCGTTCCATCGACGGACGCGTCTCCAAGTTGCGCCGCAAGCTGGGCGACCATGCCGCGGCGCCGACACGCATCAAGACAGTGTGGGGCAAGGGGTACCTGCTGGTTCCGGATGCGTGGGAAGCCGGCACTTGAAAGAATGGCTGGCAGCCGGCGAGCGTGGACTCTTCATCCGCTCGTACATGGTGCTGGCTGGCGGCCTGCTGATCGTCGCCATGCTGCTCGATCTCGGCTTCGACGCGCTGCAGGCGCGCCAGGAGCGCGCCGCCGATCCGTGGCTGGTGTCCACGTTACGGCTCTTGGAGAACGACCTCGCGGCCATGCCGGACGATGCACGGCAGGAGCACACCGCGGCACTCGCTGAGCGGCTCGGAATCGGCATCGATCTGCTGGCGACCGCGGATATATCCAGCGCCGCGCCTCTGGGCGATGCGCCGACAGAGCTGGTTGACGATTCCGGCAGGGCGTACTTCCTGTGGCGCTCCGCGGCGCTGGGTGGCGTCATCCGACTGGGGCCATTCGATGCGCCGTCGGAAGGCTGGCTGGCGCGCCTGCTGCCGGTGCTGTTCTATGCCTCCATCCTCCTCATCGTCGGTCTGTGGCTGCGGCCGCTGCTCACGGATCTGCGTGTGCTCACCGACGCATCGCAAAGATTCGCCTCCGACTATCGCGAGCCGCTCGACACCGCGCACCGAATTACCCAGCTCCGCAGTCTGGCGCGCAACCTGGACGACATGTCCGTGCGCATCAGCCAGCTCATCCAGGGTCAGAAGGAGATGACCGCGGCGCTGTCGCACGAGATGCGCACACCGCTAGCGAGAGTGCGATTCGCCGTCGCGGTGCTCGAGGGCGAAGTCGACGAACGCCTGCATCGGCAGCTGCGCGCCGTGAGCGATGACGTGCGGCAACTCGACGAGCTCATCTCCGACATGCTGGACTACGCGCGGCTCGATCATCCGGGCCTGCGAATGGACTGTCAGTCGGTCGCCGTGGAACCGTGGCTCAGGCAGGTGATCGCCGCATGCCCACCTCATGAGCGTGCGGTCACGATCAATCCGCGCACAGATCTGGACTCCTTGCGAATGGAGCCGCGGCTGATGGAGCTGGCGCTGAGCAATCTGCTCGCGAATGCGCTGCGTTACGCACGCAGCAGCGTCAGCATCGAAGTGGCCCGGGAGAACGGACTGTGTCGCGTTGTCGTTGAAGACGATGGCGAGGGTATCCCCGCTGCCGATCGTGCCGCGGTGTTCCGCGCCTTCACGCGGTTGGACACCAGCCGCAACCGCGAGACGGGCGGGTTCGGCCTCGGTCTTGCCATCGTGGCGCGTATTGCCGCCCTGCACGGTGGACGCGCGATCGCCGATTCAAGCGCCAGCCTCGGCGGCGCGCGGCTCGCGCTGGAGTGGCGCGAGTCCTAGCGCCGCGCGCAGCTCGCGCGCCGCGTCGGCGGCGTCGCTCACGAAGCGCGGATTCCGACGCAACGCCTTCCACAGCCATGCCGCGCCGATACGTCCGGCCTCGACGTCGCTCGGAAAATGCACGCCGCACACCATCCGCTGGCGCGCGAATTCCGTGGCACGAGCCTCGAGCGCAGCGCGCCTCTCGGGTACCAGTTCGCTGAGCAGGTGCCCCATCAGAAACGCATAGTTCGCGTGCCCGCTGGGATAGGACAGGTCACCCTGCACATCGCCGATGCACGGCTTGATAAGCGGCTCGATTTCGCCGGGCCGCAGACGCCGGAAGTGGTGCTTCGCGGCGCGTACGTAGGGACGCGCCGCATCTTCGACTGCCTGCGCCAGGCGGTTCAGTCGACGCAATGACTTTATCGACTGTTCGTCGGTGCCGAGGGCACCCGCAAAGCGCAGCAACGTCGTCTTGCGATCGGCCTGCGCCGCGGCCACCTCGGCCGCGGTTCGCGCGCCTTGCAATTGCAGGAGTTGGTTGAGCTCGTTTCGGGTTCGTGGCGAATCCGGCGCGGGTGGTGCGGGAAAAAGCGCGACGAACTCGTCAGTCCGGCCGTCGAGATAGGCGGGCGTGTCCTGCCCGAGCCATGCGACGCCGCCTGCCGATGCGACCAGCAAGGCCGCAAGTCCGGTCAGCATGCCGCGCCGGCTCAGCTTCATTGCGCCCAGTCACGGGAGCGCGCAACCGCCTGCGACCAGCGCTCGCGGCGCGCAGCCGCTTCAGCGGGACGCATGCGCGGCTCGAAGCGCCGCTCCAGCTGCCACAACGAGGCGAGTTCCGCTTCGGATTGCCACAGGCCCGCACCGAGGCCGGCGAGCGCGGCGGCACCGAATGCCGTGGTTTCGGTGATGGTGGGCCTCAGTACCGGGACGCCGAGCAGGTCAGCCTGGAACTGCAGCATCAGGTCGTTGCGTGAGGCGCCGCCATCAACGCGCAGTTCCGACAGTGTCTGTCCGCAATCCTGGCGCATGGCTTCGATGAGATCGGCGGTCTGGAATGCAATGCTTTCGAGCGCTGCGCGTGCCAGGTGAGCGCGGTTCGAGCCTCGGGTGAGGCCCACGATGGTGCCGCGCGCGGCCGCATCCCATTGCGGTGCTCCCAGTCCCGCAAACGCGGGCACCAGGAACACATCGCCGGTGTCGGGAACCGTGGCGGCCAGTGCCTCGATGTCGGCGGACGTCTCGATGATGCCGAGACCATCCCGCAGCCACTGCACGGTGGCGCCTCCCATGAACACGCCGCCTTCGAGTGCATAGCGGCTGCGGCCGCCGCGCCGGATCGCCACCGTACTCAACAGGCGATGCCGGGAGGCGCGCGGCTCGTCACCGACATTCATGAGGGCGAAGCAGCCGGTGCCATAGGTGTTCTTGGCCATGCCGGGCGCAAAACAGCCCTGGCCGAACAGCGCGGCCTGCTGGTCGCCGGCGATACCCGTCAGCGGTAGTTTGACGTCATCGAAATCGATATCCACGGCGGCGGCGCGCGGCAGGCAGGAATCGACGATCTCCGGCAGGCAGGCGCGCGGAACGCGCAGCAGTTCGAGCAGGCGCGGATCCCAATCGCCCGCGTGCAGGTTGTACAGCAGCGTACGGCTGGCATTGGTCGCATCCGTGATGTGGCGTCGATGCGCCGTGAGTTTGTACAGCAACCAGCTGTCGATGGTTCCGAATGCCAGCTCGCCGCGCTCCGCGCGTTCACGCGCGCCCGGGACATGATCGAGCAGCCAGGCGAGTTTGGTCGCCGAAAAATACGGATCGAGCAGCAGGCCGGTGCGCCGGGCGATCTCGTGTTCCAGTCCCGCGGCGCGCAGCGATTCACAGGCGGCGGCAGTGCGCCGGTCCTGCCAGACGATGGCAGGTGCCACGGGCACACCGGTGGCGCGCTCCCACAACACGGTGGTTTCACGCTGGTTGGTGATGCCGATCGCCACGATGTCGCGCGCAGAGAGCCTGGCGGCGCGCAACGCGTCGACCATCGTGGCGTGCTGCGTTTCCCAGATCTCCTGCGCGTCGTGTTCGACCCAGCCGGGTTGCGGGAAGTATTGCGTGAACTCGCGCTGCGCCTGGGCCGCAATGCGCCCCCGCGTCATCGAAGATCAGCGAGCGCGAACTCGTGGTGCCCGCATCGAGCGCGAGAATGAATCGCGCGGCTCCCATTGCGCCTGCTCTCAGCTGCTGAGGCCGCGGGGCCGCAGCCCCGCCGCGCGGTAGATGGCGTCGAGCGCGCGCCATGTTGTTGACCGCGTCGTCACCGCCGGTCAGTGGCTGCGCGCGGCCGGCGATCACGTCGAGTACATGCCGCAGCTGGTAGTGAAACGTCGTGTCGCCACCGGCAACGACCTGCGGTGCCGAGGTGGCGTCGGATTCCACGGAAAGGGTGGCGCCGGCGTGCGGCGCAACCGGATTCTCGAAATCCAGCAGTCCCTTGTCGCCTTGCACGCGCAGGCGACGGAACAACACGCCATCCTCGGGCTGCATCGAACATTTCAGGGTCGCGGTCGGACCGCTGGTGAAGGCCAGTTCCGCTTCGACCGCGATGTCGACTCCCGGCGTGTGGCAGCGCGCCGAAGCCCTGACCACGCTCGGCTCGTCGCCCGCGACGCTGCGGATCCAGTGCATGCAGTAGCAGCCGAGGTCCATGAGAGCGCCGCCACCGAGCGCCTCGATGTAGCGCAATTCGCCGGGCTTGTCGGGCAGGCTGACGTTGAAGGTTGCTTCGATGTGGCGAATTCGCCCAATGGCGCCGCCGCGCAGCGCCTCGAGCGCGCTCAGGAACAGCGGATGAAAACGATAGTGAAACCCTTCGATCAGGTGGCGATCCGCGGCGCGCGCCGCGGCCACCATCTGCGCCGCGTCCTGGGCATTGCTGGCGAAGGGTTTCTCCACCAGCACGTGTTTGCCATTCGCGAGTGCGGCCGTGCACCACTGCAGGTGCTCCGACGGCGGCAACGGGACATAGACGAGGTCGACGTCATCGCGCGCCACCAGTTCTGAATAGGAACCGAAGGCCAGCGGGATGGAATGTTCGGCCGCGAAATCCCTGGCGCGCCGGAGGTCACGCGATGCGACCGCGACCACCTCGGTGCCCAGCAAGTCGTTGGCGGGAGTGACGATGCCACGCGGGGCGATCCGTGCCGCACCCAGGATGCCGATTCGTATCATGGGGCGGCAGTCTCGCATGACTCACGGCACTGCGGCACACTGTCACGCCAGGGGAGAAACAGGGAGCACATGTGATCAAGGCGGCGTTGATCGGGGCATCCGGCCGCATGGGTGCCGCCATCGTGCGCGCATGCGCTGCCGGTGGTGAGGTCGAAATCGTTGTCGCGGTTGCGTCATCGGCCAGCAAGTCACTGGGTCGCGACGTCGGCGAGCTCGCTGGTACCTCGCCACTCGGCGTGCCCGTGGTGGGTGATCTGCCGCCGGATCTCGGCAGGGCGCAGGTGGCGATCGACTTCTCGCGAGCCGACCTGTCACTGCGCGCACTCAACGTGTGCCGCGCCGCGCGTGTACCCATTGTCATCGGCACCACCGGTCACGGCGCCGAGTTCGACGCGCGCGTCGCCGGCGCGGCGCGCGACATCGCCGTGCTGGTCGCTCCTAACACGTCGATAGGTGTCGCGGTGGCGCGCGAGCTGGTGCGCATCGCCGCCGCGGTGCTGCCCGCCGACTTCGACATCGAGATCATCGAGGCGCACCACAAGCACAAGGTGGATGCGCCCTCGGGGACGGCGCTGGCGCTGGCGGACAGCGCAGCCAAGGGGCGTGGCCTCGATCCGCACGCCGACACCCTTCCGGGCCGGGCCGGGCAGGCGGCGCGCCGCCAGGGAGAAATAGGCATCGCCAGCATCCGTGCCGGCGACATCGTCGGCACCCATACCGTGCTGTTTGCCGGGACCGGCGAGCGCCTGACCGTTGGCCACGAGGCCACCGACCGCTCGGTCTTCGCGCACGGCGCGGTCCGGGCTGCCGGCTGGCTCGCAGCGCAAAAACCGGGACAATATTCGATGGCTCACGTACTTGGATTAAAAACAATCGTTTAGCGGCGTTATTCAAACTACGCCTTTAGAACTTTCCGGTTGGATTTTTCCCGAAACAGCCTAGAAGTTTCATGGACACCCCGGGGCTCGCTTCGTAAAATTGCCGCCTAATCCGAAACGGGTTAGTCCAACGCAGGGCGGGAGGATGTTCGAGAGAACTCCTCCCGCTTTGTGCATGTACGCTCCGCGCGCGGAGAGAATCCACTCAACAATCTTTTTTGCGGGCCGGTGACGGCTCGATGGAGTTCCCGCGTGACGATAACCGCGGTCCTGGCTCTGGAAGATGGCAGCATCTTCAACGGCCAGTCTATCGGCGCCAAGGGCAATACCACGGGCGAAGTCGTTTTCAACACCGCACTGACCGGTTATCAGGAAATCCTCACCGATCCGTCGTATTCAAGACAGATCGTCACGCTGACCTATCCACACATCGGCAACACGGGCACCACCCCCGAAGATCTCGAAGCACCGACCGCGTATGCCGCGGGCATGGTAGTTAGGGACGTTCCGCCGTTGGCGAGCAACTGGCGCCGATCCGAAGACCTGCGGGAATTCCTCGCGCGCCACAAGGTGGTGGCGATCGCCGGCATCGACACCCGCAAGCTCACGCGCATCCTGCGCGAGAAGGGTTCGCAGGCCGGCTGCATCATGACCGGAGAGAAGATAGACGCCGCGGCGGCGGTGCGCGCCGCGAAGAAGTTCCCGGGCCTGAAGGGCATGGATCTGGCCAAGGTGGTCAGCACCAAGCGCGTCTACCAGTGGAACGAGGGCTCGCTGTGGCAGCCCGAGGGCCAGCCGGTGATGCGCGCGCACCAGCGACTGCACGTGGTGGCGTTCGATTACGGCGTCAAGCGCAACATCCTGCGCATGCTCGCTGACCGTGGCTGCCGCATGACCGTGGTGCCGGCGCAGACCACCTCCGAAGAAGTCCTGGCGCTCGAGCCGGATGGCATCTTCCTGTCGAACGGGCCGGGCGATCCGGAACCCTGCGACTACGCCATCGAGTCCATCCGCGCGCTGGTCGTGGCGGACCTGCCGACCTTCGGCATCTGCCTCGGACACCAGTTGCTCGGGCTCGCCAGCGGCGCGCGCACCATGAAGATGAAGTTCGGTCACCACGGTGCCAACCACCCGGTGCAGGACCTGGAGACCGGCCGGGTGTTCATCACCAGCCAGAACCACGGCTTCGCGGTCGATGAAAGCGACCTGCCGTCGACCCTCAAGGCCACGCACCGCTCGCTGTTCGACGGCTCACTGCAGGGCATCACGCGCATCGACAAGCCGGCCTTCAGCTTCCAGGGTCACCCCGAGGCAAGTCCGGGCCCGCAGGAAATGGGCGCGATGTTCGATCGCTTCATCCACCTCATGTTGCGGCGGCTACAGCAGAAACTGCGCGGGCCGCGCAAACCGTCGCCGGACAAGGCTGCCTAGACGAGACCATGCCAAAACGCACAGACATCGAAAGCATCCTCATCATCGGCGCCGGCCCGATCATCATCGGGCAAGCCTGCGAGTTCGACTATTCCGGCGCGCAGGCCTGCAAGGCACTCAAGGAGGAGGGCTATCGCGTCATCCTGGTGAATTCCAATCCGGCGACCATCATGACGGACCCGGAGATGGCCGACTCGATCTACATCGAGCCCATCAACTGGCGCACGCTGGCGCGCATCATCGAAAAGGAAGAGCCGGACGCACTGCTGCCCACCATGGGCGGACAGACAGCGCTGAACACGGCGCTCGACCTGGTGCGAGAAGGCGTGCTTGCCAAGCATGGCGTGGAACTCATCGCGGCTTCCCGCGAGGCCATCGACATGGCCGAAGACCGCGAGTTGTTCCGCAATGCCATGACCGAGATCGGCCTCGAGTGTCCGCGTGCCGCGGTGGCGCATTCGCTGCCGCAGGCGCACGAGATCCAGGCCACGGTGGGATTCCCCTGCGTGATCCGTCCGTCGTTCACCATGGGTGGGTCGGGCGGTGGCATTGCCTACAACCGCGAGGAGTTCGAGCAGATCGTCGAGCGCGGGCTCGATGCCTCGCCCACCTCCGAAGTGCTCATCGAAGAATCGGTGATCGGCTGGAAAGAATTCGAGATGGAGGTCGTTCGCGACAAGAACGACAACTGCATCATCGTCTGTTCCATCGAGAATCTCGATCCGATGGGCGTGCACACCGGCGATTCCATCACCGTCGCGCCGGCGCAAACGCTCACGGACAAGGAATACCAGCGCATGCGCAACGCCTCGATCGCGGTGTTGCGCAAGATCGGTGTCGAAACCGGCGGTTCGAACGTGCAGTTCGCGGTGAGTCCCAAGGACGGACGATTGCTGGTCATCGAAATGAATCCGCGCGTGTCGCGTTCTTCGGCGCTGGCGTCGAAGGCGACAGGATTCCCGATCGCGAAGATCGCCGCGAAGCTCGCGGTGGGTTACACGCTCGATGAACTCAAGAACGACATCACCGGAGGCGCCACGCCGGCCTCGTTCGAACCGACCATCGACTACGTGGTCACCAAGATCCCGCGCTTCACCTTCGAGAAATTCCCGACGGCGAACTCGCGCCTGACCACGCAGATGAAATCCGTCGGCGAGGTCATGGCCATCGGCCGCACCTTCCAGGAATCGCTGCAGAAGGCGTTACGCGGGCTCGAGACCGGCCTCGACGGGCTCAACGAACAATTGACGTTGCAAGAGCCGCTCGACGAGGAGCTGCGCGACAAGCTCGCATACGAGTTGCGCGCGCCGGGTCCGGACCGGCTGCTGTACGTGGCGGACGCCTACCGTGCCGGCTGGTCGAGCGAGCGCATCGGCGAGCTCTCGTACATCGATCCGTGGTTCCTGGCGCAGATCGAGGATCTGGTCAACGAAGAGGCGCGCGTGCGTGAGGGCGGCGTGTCCAGGCTCGACGCCGAGCGACTGCGAGAGCTCAAGCGCAAGGGCTTCTCGGACAGCAGGATCGGCAAACTGACCCGCGTTGATGAGAAGGCCATTCGCGACAAGCGCCATTCGTTGAACATCCGCCCGGTGTACAAACGCGTCGACACCTGTGCTGCGGAATTCTCCACCTCGACCGCGTACATGTATTCCACCTACGAGGAGGAATGCGAGGCGCTGCCGACGGCAAAACGCAAGATCATGATCCTTGGCGGCGGACCCAATCGTATCGGGCAGGGCATCGAGTTCGACTACTGCTGCGTGCACGCGGCATTGCAGCTGCGGGAGGACGGCTTCGAGACCATCATGGTCAACTGCAACCCCGAGACAGTGTCCACCGACTACGACACTTCCGACCGCCTGTATTTCGAGCCGCTGACCCTCGAGGACGTTCTCGAGGTCATCGACAAGGAAAAGCCGGAAGGCGTGATCGTGCAATACGGTGGTCAGACGCCGCTCAAGCTGTCGCGTGCCCTGGAAGCCGCCGGCGCTCCCATCATCGGCACCTCGCCGGACTCCATCGACATCGCCGAGGATCGCGAGCGCTTCCAGATCCTGGTGAAGAACCTCGGGCTGAAGCAGCCCGCGAATGCCACGGCGCGCACCGAGGAACAGGCCGTCAAGCTGGCGCGTGAAGTCGGTTTTCCGCTGGTGGTGCGCCCGTCGTATGTGCTGGGCGGCCGCGCGATGGAAGTGGTCTTCAACGAGGACGACTTGCGCGCCTACATGACCACGGCCGTGAGTGTTTCAAACGACAGCCCGGTGCTGCTCGACCGTTTCCTCGACGTGGCCATCGAGGTCGACGTCGACGCCTGCTGCGACGGCGAGGACGTGCTCATTGGCGGAGTCATGGAGCACGTGGAACAGGCCGGGGTGCATTCCGGCGATTCCGGCTGTTCGCTGCCGCCCAACAGCCTGAGCGCGGAGATCCAGGCGGATCTGCGTGAGCAGACGCGCAAGCTCGCCAAGGCCTTGTCGGTGATCGGTCTCATGAACATCCAGTTCGCGATCCAGAACGGCATCATTTACGTGCTCGAAGTGAATCCACGCGCTTCGCGCACCGCACCGTTCGTGTCGAAGGCCACGGGCGTACCCCTGGCCAAGATCGGCGCTCGCGTCATGACCGGACGCAAAATGAAGTCCATGGGGCTGTCGGGTGAAGTGGTGCCGCCATATTTCTCGGTGAAGGAGGCGGTGTTTCCGTTCAACAAGTTCCCCGAGGCGGATCCTATCCTCGGACCCGAGATGAAGAGCACCGGCGAAGTCATGGGGACGGGACGCACCTTCGGCGAGGCCTACGCCAAGGCGCAGGCAGCCTCGGGTGTGACCATACCGCGCGCCGGCGTGGTGCTCATCAGCGTGCGCGATCGTGACAAGGCGGGCGCGGTGGTGCTTGCGAAGAAGCTCATCGACTATGGCTTCGAGCTCGCCGCCACCGATGGAACGGCGCGGGTCATCAACGAGGCCGGAATTTCCTGCAAACGCGCCAACAAGGTGCGCGAAGGGCGTCCGCACATCGTCGACATGATCAAGAACGACGAGTTCGCGATGATCGTGAACACCACGGAAGGCAAGACCGCCATCCGCGAGTCCAACTCGATCCGCCGCGAAGCGGTGCACAAACGCATCACCTACTACACGACGCTCGCCGGGGCGCTCGCAACCTGCGAAGCTCTCGAACACCTGGATGCGGTGGAAGTGAACCGGCTGCAGGATCTGCACAAAGAGGCGCGTTCATGAAACGCTACCCGATGACCCTGCGCGGCGCCGAGGCGTTGCGCAACGAACTCAAGCGGCTGAAGACCGAAGATCGTCCGCGGGTCATCAAGGCGATTGCCGAGGCGCGCAGTCACGGCGATCTATCCGAGAACGCCGAGTACCACGCCGCGCGCGAACAGCAGGGCTTCATCGAGGGGCGCATCGGCGAGATCGAGTCGAAACTTTCCACCGCCGAGATCATCGATCCGTGCACTGTCACCAACAATGGCAAGGTGATATTTGGCGCCACCGTCGATCTGGAAGACCAGGATGATGGCAAGGCCATCGGTTACCAGATCGTCGGCGAGGATGAAGCCGACATCAAGTCCGGGCGAATCTCCATCACATCCCCCATCGCGCGTGCGCTGGTGGGCAAGAGTGCCGGGGATGTCGTGGAGGTTGCGGCGCCTGGTGGCAATCACAGCTACGAAATCGTCAAGGTGCGTTACATCTAGTTAGCCCACGTGGCTGACCCGGGGAGCGAGGCATGAAGCGGATTGCGTGGTGGGCGAGCGCGCTGGCGGTGACGTGTCATGGGGTCGTTCGCGGCGGCGCAGGACTGGATTCCCCTGCAGGACGGCAAGTCGCTGGCCGGCTGGAAGGCGCCCGAGCGGCCCGAATCCTGGGTGGTCGAAGACGGCGCGTTCGTGTCACGCGGCGATCGCTCGCATCTTTATTACGTCGGCAAAGGTCGGCAAACACGACTTCCGCAATTTCGAGTTCTCCGCCGAAGTCATGACGTCACCCGGCGCCAACAGCGGCATCTACGTGCATACGAAAGCTGCAGCCCGAAGGCTGGCCCGCGGCCGGTTACGAACTGCAGGTCATCAATTCGAATCCGCCCGCCGAGACGATGAACGGTTACGTCGAGCACAAGATGACCGGCAGCATCTACGCGGTGCGCAACACCTGGATCGCGCCGGCGAAAGACAACGAGTGGTTCAACTATCGCATCAGGGTCGGTCGGCAAGACGATCCAGACTTTCATCAACGACAAGCTGATCTGCGAATACGCGGAACCCGCCAATGCCTCCCGCGCCAAGGACAAGCAGGGCCGCCTGCTGGGTTCGGGCACGTTCGCGCTTGCAGGCGCACGATCCGGCCAGTGTCGTGAAGTATCGCAACATGAAGGTGAGGATCCTTCCCGGCGATGCTGCGCCACCCGCGGGCCTCGTGCCGATCAGCCGACGCGGAACTCGACCTGCTGGTGAGCCAGGCGTCCAACGACAACATTCCGCTCATCGACCTCGATCTCGCGCCGCCGGCTGGCCGAGATGCCGGAGCATTCTGGAGGGATGCGCGCCGCTTCGGCGTTACGCCCGCCTGTGCCTGGCCGGAGGAAGTACTCGCGTGACCACCATCGGCTCGCATGCTGGTGATCGTCGATCGCGACAAGGCACCGGATGTGGCCCTGTTGCAGGCGGCGAAGGCCGCGGGAGTGAAGGTCGCTTTCAGCGCGGGCGGGCCGCACAGCATCGACGCGGCACAACTCAAGCGCCGCCTGCAGGCCATCAAGGCTGCGGGACTCGGCTGGAAGGATTTCTGGGTGCCGGGGAAGCCTTGAACGCGGCGATAACCATGTCGGCAGTAAGGCTGGCCGCGTTCGCATTAGGACTCGCAGGCGTTGCCGTACCGTCGGCGGCATGTATCAACACCTTCGAGAGCGAAATCCGCCGCTACCAGAGTATCGGCGATGACGCAGGTGTCGCAGGCGAAATCGCCAAGTTGGAGGCCGGCTACCGAAAGGATCGCAGTCTCGAACACACTAACGACCTGGCCGTAGCGCGTCTGTTGACGCGCCGCAATGCCGACGCGATCGAACTACTCAATGAAGCAGAAAAGCGTTTCCCCGGCAGGGCCATAGTGGCGGCCAATCTTGGTACGGCATACGAGTTGTCCGGAAAAGACGCGGAGGCGCTGCGGTGGATTCGCGAAGGAGTCAGCCGAGATCCCAAAGAACACTTTGGTAGCGAATGGCTGCATGTGAAGATCCTCGAGGCCAAGCTCGAACTCGCCAAAGACCCGGACTGGCTCGAGACCCACACGGTGCTCGGGATCAGCTTCGGTAAGGAAGAGTTGCCCGTAATGCCCAAATCGCTGCCGCTGAACGAGAAAGGCGCAGAACGTGCACCGAAGGATATTGGCGAAGCGATCTGGTACCAACTACAAGAGCGCACCAAGTTTGTGAGGCCGCCAGATGCGATCGTTGCCGATCTGTACGCCGCGTATGGTGATCTTGTGTACGCCTCTGCGACGCCAAGCAACTACGATCTTTACCTCGGAGACCCGGGCGCGCTCTATTCCTCAGCTTTGCGCTACGGGCCGGCGAACGCCAGCCGAACGGAGCTGCGCAAGCGCATGTTCGAAGCCGCGTATCCCGCCGATACCTGGGTAAGTCAATTTAAGGAGTTCGAGGTGCGGTAGGCGCCGCTCGGCGCGGTCTTACGAAACCCTGACGATTTCCAGGTTCGGCCCGGTGGCCATCGGCGCCGCGCCGCGCATGGTCCTCAGCAGCTCGTTGGTTTCGTGAACCGCGATGGGCTTGGAGAAGAAATAACCCTGGCCAATGGAGCAGCCAAGTGCCAGCAGCTGCGATGCATGCTCGCGGGTCTCGATGCCTTCGGCAACGATCCCGAGGTGCAGGCTCTGCGCCATGCTGATGATGGCGCGCACGATGGCGGCGTCATTGCGATCGACATTCATGTCGCGCACGAAGGTGCGATCGATCTTCAGATAGTCGATGGGCAGGTTGCGCAGGTACGCGAGGCTCGAGTAGCCGGTGCCGAAGTCGTCCACCGACACGCGTACGCCGAGGTCACGCAGCGCGTGCAGCTTGGTGACGTGCTGTTCGGAATCCTGCATGGCGACGCTTTCCGTGAGCTCGACTTCGATCTGGTGAGGTGCGATGTCGAACTCGTGTGCGATGGCCACGAGTCGTTCCGGCAGGTTGGAGCGCTTGAGCTGCTTGGCCGAGACGTTCACCGCCACCGGCACCGGCTTGAGGCCGGCGCGCTGCCAGTTGGCGATCTGCCGCGCCACGTTCCTGAAGACGCATTCGCCCAGCTCGACGATGAGGTCGGAGGCCTCGGCAACTTCGATGAACGACAGCGGCGGCACCATGCCATGGCGCGGATCATTCCAGCGCGCCAACGCCTCGAAACTCACCAGCCGGCCGCTGCGGATATCGACGATGGGCTGCAGCTGGATCTCGATGGCGTCGCGATTCACCGCGCTGCGCAGGTCCTGCTCGAGCGCGAGCCTCGTGTGCACGCGCTTGTTCATGGCGGCATCGAACATCTGCACGTTGTCGCGGCCGCGGGCCTTGGCTTCGTAGAGCGCGATGTCGGCAGAGCGCAGCAGGTCGCTCATGGTGGTGGCGTCGCGCGGGTACACGGACATGCCGATACTGGTGGTGGCCGAGTAGGTGGCCTCACCCAGGCGCACCGGCTTCTTGAGCGCCGCGGCCACACGTTCGGCAATCGCGGCGCTGTCCGGCTCCAGGCCGTAATGACGCGTCACCACCAGGAACTCGTCGCCACCCATGCGCACCACCAGATCGGGGCTGGCAATCGAATCACGCAGTCGCCGCGCCACGCTGCGCAGGTAATCATCGCCGATCGAATGGCCGCGTGAATCGTTGATGTTCTTGAAATTGTCGCAGTCGATGTAAAGGATGGACAACGAATCGCCGCGCCGCGCCGCCTCGTCGATGAGCCGCGGCAGCTCCTCGTTGAGGTAGGTGCGGTTGGGCAGGCCGGTGAGCGAATCGTGAGTCGCGAGATGCTGCAGCGACATCTGATGTTCCTGGGCGCGACGCTCCGCTTCGCGACGATGCGAAACGTCCTGCAGGATCATGGCGTGTACCCGACCCGTGCCCGGTTCGAGGTCGGCGATCGAAAACTCCATGTCGCGCCGTTCGTTGTCGCCGCGCAGGATCTGCGCCGGGCGGCTCTCGGCCGGGTGATCGCCCTCGCCGGGTGCCAGCGACACCGGCGTGTCGAAAATGGTGGCGACATCGCGACGGCGCAGTTCGTCCAGCGAAGCGCCCACCAGGCGCTGCGCCTGCGAATTGGCGTCCAGCACGCGGCGCGAAATCGGGTCGAACAGCACGATGCCGGAGGCGGCGCGTTCGAAGATGGCGCGGTAGCGCGTCTCGCTGAGGGCCGCAGCGTCGGCGCTGCGCTTGAGGCGTCCGCGGTATGCGTGCCACGCGGCGACCACGAGGCTGACGAGCAACGCCACCAGGACGACCAGGTAACGCACGCCCTGCTGCCCGCTCTGCATGACTGAACGCGTCATTGGCGTGTACATCACGGCCAGTGGCCGGTCGCCGATGGTGTCGAGCCGCAGCTGGCCTTCGATGATGGTATGCGAGCGCCGCACGATTCTGCGGGCGTCCGGTGCGGTGATCAGTGCGGCCTTTTCGGCAGCGACACTGCGGTCATCGAGCAGCGCGAAATGCACGTCGAGCTGCGTGTCGGCGCCGATGCTGGCGATTTCCGGCGCGCCGATGCGGCGCGCAAACACCAGCGTGCCTGCCGGAGGGCCGCTGCGATCGCTGTGCAGGATGGTGTGGGCGGCGATCACGTGGGGGACACCGTTGATCTGCACCAGGCGCAAGGTGCCTTCCTGGTCGAGAACCGTGCGCACGATGGGAGTCAGGGCCCTGATCTCGGCGCTTACCGCATCGGTTGCCGGATGGTGATAACGCGCATCGTCGGTATCGTTCTCGAAAGTCGAGATCAGTTTCTCGTGCGAGTCGAGCAGCCAGACCAGGTCGACGTTCATTTCGTCGAGTCCGGCCTCGGAGAAATTTTCGTATTCGAATTTCGGATCCAGGGACGACACGTATGAATACATGTCGTCCCAGCGCGCGAAGTCGCGCGACACGGTTTCGATCTCGGTGTTCTTGGTGACCAGCGCCTTGCGCATCACCTCGATGCTGCGCGAGACCTCGTTGTGCTCGATGTTCTCGAACTTGCGCAGGATGAGGTAACGGGAAGCGGCCCAGGTTCCAAATACGACCAATGCGGCGGCTAGATAGACCGCCACGGCTTCACGCCCAAACGAACGTATGCTTTGAGCCGCCATGTCTGTGATATACGACTTATTCCAGCCACTTACCACTGGAATTCCGCGTCAACTCCTTGTCCTGAGCAATACTCGCTCCTGACACGGAAGCCGGCCAGTAGCAGAGACTCTTTATGAGTCCGGAATCACAATTCCGGGGCGATCCTCTCGGCGTTTGTAGTAGAGAGCCGTATGGCCGATCCGCTGCACCAGGGTGCTACCGGTGCCACTGGCAAGTTCGGCGAGGCCCGCGTCACGCGCGTCACGATCCGCACCCCGGAACTTCACCTTGATGAGTTCGTGATCGTGCAGGGCGCGCTGCGCCTCGGCAATGACTGCGGGAGTGACCCCGTGCTGGCCGATCAGGAGCACGGGGTTGAGCGAATGGCCCAGGCCTCGTAGATATTTTCGCTGGCGTTCCGACAGATCCATGGCCCCCATTGTAAAGATTGCCGATGCCGCGCAGTCGAAAAGCAGTGAACGGCGGTTGCGCGAGCATTTCAGACCCCTTCGCCAGGAAAGCCCACGCCGAGCACTGCCGTGCGCGCCCTGCGCATAGCGTCGATGCGGTGCTTTGCGCGATATCGCCCCAACATGTCGCGCATGAACGCCAGAGCGATCAACCACGATCGATTTACCAGGCGCAGCTGAGGCTGGATTTTGCCCGCCAGGTCTTGAAACCAAATGGCGCGGTCCTCATCAAAACGTTCCAGGGCGCCGGTTTTGACGATTGTCGAAGCCGCGCGCCGCTCCTTCGACAAAGTTCGCTTCGCCAAACCAGATGCTTCCCGCGCCCACAGTTCTGAGCTTTGCCTGCTGGCGAGCGGTTTTCGGATGGTGTAGCGTGGCCCCAATCCTGCACCTCCGATCGCAGCCCCAACGAGGGTAACCCTTTGAATGATCTGACGAAAAACATCCTGCTGTGGGTCGTAATCCTGATGGTCATGGTGGTGGTATTCAGCCGCTATGTGCCCACCGGCACCGAGCCCACTCTGGTGCCCTATTCGACCTTCCTCGAGGATGTGCGCGGCGGTCGCATCAAGACGGTGATCCTGCGTGGCGAGGAAATCGTCGGGGCCCGCAAGGACGACAGCAAGTTCAAGGTCTACAACCCCGAGACCTCAAACAACGTGCTGATTGGCATGCTCGACAAGGCGAAGGTCGACTTCAAGGGCGAGCCTCCCAAGCAGCCAAATTTCCTGATGCAGCTGTTGCTGCAGCTCGCGCCTGCGCTGCTGCTGATCCTCGTATTCGTCTACATGCTGCGGCAGATGCAGGGCTCGGCCGGTGGCCGTGGCGCGATGTCGTTCGGCAAGAGTCGTGCGCGTTTGTTAGGTGAGGACCAGGTCAACGTCACTTTCGCGGACGTCGCCGGTGTCGACGAGGCCAAGCAGGAAGTGGGCGAGATCGTCGACTTCCTCAAGGACCCGTCCAAGTTCCAGAAGCTCGGCGGCAAGATTCCGAAGGGCGTGCTCATGGTGGGTTCGCCTGGCACCGGCAAGACGCTGCTGGCGCGCGCCATCGCGGGCGAGGCCAAGGTGCCGTTCTTCACGATTTCCGGTTCCGACTTCGTCGAGATGTTCGTCGGCGTTGGTGCCTCGCGCGTCCGCGACATGTTCGAGCAGGCGAAGAAACACGCGCCCTGCATCATCTTCATCGACGAAATCGACGCGGTCGGTCGTCATCGTGGCGCAGGCCTCGGCGGCGGTCACGATGAACGCGAGCAGACCCTGAACCAGTTGCTGGTCGAAATGGACGGCTTTGAAGGCAGTGAGGGCATCATCGTCATCGCCGCCACCAACCGTCCGGACGTTCTCGACCCGGCGCTGCTGCGTCCAGGTCGCTTCGACCGCCAGGTGGTCGTGCCGCTGCCCGATGTGCGTGGCCGTGAACAGATCCTGCGAGTCCACATGCGCAAGGTTCCGCTGAGCGAAGACGTGAAACCCGCATACATCGCGCGTGGCACACCCGGTTTCTCCGGCGCCGATCTCGCCAATCTGGTCAACGAAGCGGCGCTGTTCGCCGCGCGCGCCAACAAACGCATCGTGAGCATGGATGAGTTCGAGCGCGCCAAGGACAAGATCTACATGGGCGCGGAGCGCCGCTCCATGGTGATGTCCGACCAGGAAAAGAAGATGACGGCTTATCACGAGGCGGGTCATGCCATCGTGGGTTACATCGTTCCCGAGCACGATCCGGTCTACAAGGTGACCATCATTCCGCGCGGTCGCGCGCTGGGGCTCACCTGGTATCTGCCGGAAGGTGATCGCTACAGCACCAGCAAGCGCCGCCTCGAGAGCCACATCGCCTCACTGTTTGGTGGCCGCTGTGCCGAGGAACTCATCTTCGGCGCCGACGGAGTGACGACGGGCGCCTCGAACGACATCGAGCGTGCGACCGACCTGGCTCGCAGCATGGTTACCAAGTGGGGCCTGTCGACCAAGCTGGGACCGCTCACGTACTCGGAAGAGAACGGTGAAGTCTTCCTGGGTCGCCAGATGACGCAGCACAAGCAGGTCTCGGATGAAACGGCACATGCCATCGACGAGGAAATTCGTCGCGTCATCGAGGCGAACTACATGCGCGCCAAGGAAATTCTCGAGACCAATCTCGACAAGCTGCACGCCATGTCCGACGCACTCGTGAAGTACGAGACCATCGACGAGCAGCAGATCAAGGACATCATGGGCGGCAAGGCGCCCAAGCCGCCGGCCGACTGGGACGATTCCGTGGGCACGCCCCCGCCGAAGCGTCCCGAGGGTGAGGCCGAGGGTCCTATCGGCAGCCCTGCCGGACAGCATTGAATCTAGTTAGTTGATTTCCGGGGGCGGTTGTTCGCCATGAGCGCCGTCCAGTGGAAATGCCGCGATCGGATCCTCGATCTCGCATCGCCCGTAGTCATGGGCGTGCTCAACGTCACGCCAGATTCCTTCTCCGACGGCGGTCGCCATTCGGATCGTGCGGCGGCGCTGGCGCATGCGCGGCGCATGATCACCGAGGGCGCGGGCATCATCGACATCGGTGGCGAGTCCACGCGGCCCGGCGCGCAGGCGGCAGAACTTGCAGTGGAGCTCGAGCGCGTCATCCCGGTCATTGAAGGACTGCGGCGCGAGTCCGCCGTGTTCATTTCGGTGGACACCAGCAAGCCCGAGGTGATGCGCGCCGCGGTTGCCGCCGGCGCAGACATCATCAACGACGTACGGGCCCTCGCGGAGGAAGGTGCGCTTGCGGCAGCCGCGGAGAGCGGGGCGGGCATCTGCCTCATGCACATGCAAGGCGAGCCACGCACCATGCAGGACGCCCCGCATTACGAGAACGTGGTCGCCGAGGTCAGTGCCTTTCTCGCCGCCCGCATGCGCGCCTGTCGCGATGCGGGGATCGAAGCCGTGCGCATCAGCGTCGATCCGGGTTTCGGCTTCGGAAAACGGGTGGTCGACAACCTCGCGCTGCTCAAACACCTTGCGGGTCTGGAGGCGCTGGGCGCGCCTATTGCCGTCGGGCTGTCACGCAAGTCGATGCTGGCAACGCTGACCGGGCGGGCGGTCGGTGAGCGCCAGGCCGGCAGTGTGGCGCTCGCCGCCATTGCGGTTCTGCACGGAGCGCGTATCGTGCGCGCGCACGATGTAGGACCAGCCTTGGACGCAGTCCGGGTCGCGGCCGCGGTGATCAAGGGAGATCCCAAGGGAGAACAATAGATGGGACGCAAGTATTTCGGCACAGATGGCGTTCGCGGACGGGTTGGCGAACATCCATTGACCGTGGATTTCGCGCTTGCGCCTGGCCAGTGCCGCCGCGCGAGTACTTGCGCCCAAGGGCGGCGAGGTCCTCATCGGCAAGGACACGCGCCTGTCCGGCTACATGTTCGAAGCCGCGCTCGAGGCCGGTCTCGTCGCGGCCGGTGTGCACGTCAACCTCATCGGACCGCTGCCGACACCTGGTATCGCCTATCTGACGCGCAAGTTCGGCTGCGACTTCGGCATCGTGATCAGCGCTTCTCACAATCTCTACGACGACAACGGCATCAAGTTCTTCGACGCCCAGGGCGGCAAACTTTCCGACGAGATCGAAGAGGCGATCGAGGTCGAGCTGGAACAAGGCCCCATCACCCGTTCGTCGATGAACCTTGGGCGCGCACAACGCGTCGACAAGTCGCGACGCATGTACCAGGAGTTCTGTGCCGAGTCGTTGCCCAAGGGTCTGACGCTCGAGGGATTGAAGCTCGTGGTCGACTGCGCCAATGGCGCGGGCTACAAGGTCGTGCCACGCACGCTCGCCGATCTCGGCGCCGAAATCATTCCGATCGGCTGTTCACCCAACGGCCGCAACATCAACGACGGCTGTGGCTCGACGGCGCCAGGACTGTTGCAACTCACCGTGCCCGGCGTGCGCGCGGCCGCCGGCATCGCGCTCGACGGTGATGGCGATCGCCTGGTCATGGTCGACGGGCTGGGGCGCATCGTCGACGGCGATCAACTCATTTACATCATCGCAACCGCGCGCAAGCGCGCCGGGCTTCTCAAGGGACCCGTGGTCGGGACGGTCATGAGCAATCTCGGTCTCGAGGTGGCATTGCGAGAGCATGGCATCGATTTCCGCCGTGCCCAGGTCGGTGATCGTTATGTGCTCGCCATGCTGCGTGAAACTGGCGGCGAGGTCGGCGGTGAAACGTCAGGTCACATCCTGCTGCTCGACAAGACCACGACCGGGGATGCCCTGATGGCCGCCCTGCAGGTTTTGGCGGTGATGCGCGAGACCGGCCAGAGCCTGGCCGAACTCGGCGCCGGCATGCCGCGTTTCCCGCAGACCATGATCAATGTGAAGGTGTCGCGACGTTTTGACCCGAAGACCGTCCCGGAAGTCGAGGACACTGTTCAGAGGGTGGCGCTGCGGCTCGGCGAGGAGGGTCGCGTCGTCCTGCGCCCATCCGGAACCGAACCCGTAATCCGCGTCATGGTCGAAGCTCGTGACGAAACCGATACGGTGCGTTGTGCCGAGGAAATCGCAGCCGTGGTGCGCCGCGTTGCGTCCTGAGGGGCGCGCCGCTATGATCCGGCCCCTTTTTTGACCCCGCTTCACATGTCACGCCGCCAGATCATTGCAGGTAACTGGAAGATGCACGGCTCGCGCGCGGAAAACGCCGCGCTGCTCGAGACCATCGTGCACAAGCTGCCGAATTCGACGGCCGAGGTCTGGGTGTGTCCGCCATTTGTGTACCTGGCCGAGGTGGCCCGCGCACTGGCCGGTTCGCGGGTCAGCCTGGGCGCGCAGGACGTGTGCGCGGAGACCCAGGGCGCATTCACCGGGGAAGTATCCGCGGCGATGCTGCGCGATGTGGGTTGCGCTGGCGCGATCGTCGGGCACTCCGAGCGCCGCGCCCTGTTTGGCGAGACGGATCAACTCGTGGCGCGCAAGTTTGCGGCCGTTCTGGCGGCCGGAATCACGCCGATCCTGTGCGTCGGCGAACTGCTCGCCGAACGGGAAGCCGGCCGCACCTTCGAGGTGGTGGACCGACAACTCGACGCGGTCCTGGACCTGTCGGGCGTCGGGGCGTTTTCTCGCGCGGTGATTGCTTACGAGCCGGTGTGGGCCATTGGCACTGGAAAGACGGCGTCTCCGCAACAGGCCGAAGAGGTGCACGCCCACATCCGCGCCCGAATCGCCAGCCGCGATGCTAAAATCGCCGCCCTCGTACGCATACAGTACGGTGGCAGCGTGAAGGCCGCGAACGCCGCGGAACTCTTCTCGATGCCGAACGTGGATGGCGGACTCATCGGCGGCGCTTCACTCAAGGCCGAGGAATTCCTGGCCATCATTTCCGCGGCGCACGCGTGAACTAGGAAAACTACGAGATGATGCGAACCATTCTCACGATCCTGCTCGTCATTTCATCTTTCGTGATCATTGCGCTCGTGCTGTTGCAGCGAGGCAAGGGTGCGGATGCGGGCGCCGGTTTTGGCGCTGGCGCATCGGGCACGGTCTTCGGCGCACGCGGCGCGTCCACCGGACTTTCACGAATGACCGCGATATTTGCCGCGGTCTTCATGTTCGTCTGTCTGTGTCTTACCTACTTCATGCAACGCGAGGCCCGTGCACGGCCGGAGTCGCTGCTCGACAAGGTGCCGGTGAGCACCACGGTGCCGGCACCCGCGCCGGCGGCGCCGATCGACGCGAACGCGGTGCCGGTGCCCGCAGCGCCACCAGCCGAGCAGGCACCCGAGAAGTCTGGAACAAAGCCCTGACGCTGACCAGCAGCTGACGATTGAAACGCAACGCCGACGTGGTGGAATTGGTAGACACACTAGCTTGAGGGGCTAGCGGAGCGATCCGTGGGAGTTCGAGTCTCCCCGTCGGCACCATCACTTACCTTTCTCCTGATACAATCGCGCCCGAATTTTTGGGGGGCGGTTGTCTCTCGTTTTTCGAGAGGTTGCTGCCCTTTTTCATGATGGCGCAGAACTTTCACACATGCTTGCGAATTACCTGCCGGTCCTGATCTTTCTCACCGTCGCCACCGGGCTGGCGCTCGTGCTCATGGGCCTGGGCTTGTTCATCGGCCGCCTGAAGCTCAAGGCACGCGGCGATGCGCAAAAGCTGTCGCCTTATGAGTGCGGCTTCGAGGCATTCGAGGACAGCCGCATGAAGTTCGACGTCCGTTACTACCTCGTCGCCATTCTCTTCATCGTTTTCGATCTCGAGATCGCGTTCCTGTTTCCCTGGGCGGTGGTACTCGACAGCATCGGAGTCTTCGGGCTCGTTGCCATGGGCATCTTCCTGTTCATCCTCGTGGTCGGCTTCATCTACGAGTGGAAGAAGGGAGCGCTCGAATGGGATTAGAACAGCCCAGCGTCGAAGCTTCCGGCCAGGAGTTCGCAGAACGCGGATTCCTCACCACGTCCGTCGACACCGTCATGAATTGGGCGCGCACCGGATCGTTGTGGCCAATGACCTTCGGCCTCGCATGTTGCGCCGTGGAGATGATGCACGCGGGCGCGTCGCGTTACGACCTCGACCGCTTCGGCGTCGTGTTCCGTCCGAGCCCGCGACAGTCCGACGTGATGATCGTCGCCGGCACGCTGGTCAACAAAATGGCGCCGGCGCTGCGCAAGGTTTACGACCAGATGCCCGAGCCACGCTGGGTCATTTCCATGGGTTCCTGCGCCAACGGCGGTGGGTACTACCACTACTCCTACGCGGTGGTGCGCGGTTGTGATCGCATCGTGCCGGTCGACGTGTACGTGCCGGGTTGTCCTCCCACGGCCGAGGCGCTGCTCTACGGCATCATCCAGCTGCAGAAGAAGATCGAGCGCACCAGCACCATTGCCAAGGCCTGATGGCGCAAATGAGCTCACCCACCGACAAGATCGCCGCGCTCGCCGCCACCATCGACGCACGCCTGCCGAACCTGTTGCAGCGCGCGCCATCGCTGCCCGACGAACTGTGCTACGAGGTCCAGCCCTCGAACCTCAAGCAGGTGTGCGTGGCGTTGCGTGACGATCCGGCCCTCAGGTTTGAAATGCTCATCGATCTGGCCGGCGTGGACTATCTCGATTACGGCACGAGCGAATGGAAGACCTTGTCGGCCACCGACTCCGGTTTCAGCCGCGGCGTGTCTCCTTCACCGCGCCGCCCGCACGGGGGCGCGCGTTTTGCCGTCGCCTATCAACTGCTGTCGATAACCCACAACCGGCGGCTGCGCATCAGCGCGCGATGTGAAGATGCCGAAGATCCCATCATCGCTTCGGTGGTGGACATCTGGCCGGGCGCCAACTGGTTCGAGCGCGAGGCATTCGACCTCTTTGGCATCCTGTTCACCGGGCACCCGGATCTGCGTCGCATCCTCACCGACTACGGTTTCATCGGTCACCCGTTCCGCAAGGACTTCCCACTGATCGGCAACGTGGAAGTGCGCTACGACGCCGACAAGCAGCGCGTGGTGTATGAGCCGGTCACGATCGAGCCGCGCACGCTGGTGCCCAAGGTCATTCGCAACGACAACCGGTACGAAGCGGCGCTCAAGGCTCAAAAGTAGTCCTGGCAGATGAACGAGATCCGCAACTACACGATGAACTTTGGTCCGCAGCATCCGGCCGCGCACGGTGTGCTGCGCCTGGTGCTGGAGATGGACGGCGAGGTCGTGCAGAAGGCCGACCCGCATATCGGACTGCTGCATCGTGGTACCGAGAAGCTGGCGGAGTCGAAGCCGTTCAACCAGTCGATCGGTTACATGGACCGGCTCGATTACGTGTCGATGATGTGCAACGAGCACGCCTATGTCCTGGCGATCGAGCGCCTGCTGGGCGTCACGCCGCCAATTCGCGCGCAGTACATCCGCGTGTTGTTCGACGAGGTCACGCGCCTGCTGAATCACCTGATGTGGCTGGCTGCGCACGCGCTCGACATCGGCGCGATGACGGTGTTCCTGCTCGCGTTCAAGGAGCGCGAGGACCTCATGGATTGCTACGAGGCGGTCTCGGGCACGCGAATGCATGCCACCTATTACCGTCCCGGCGGTGTGTATCGCGATCTGCCGGACTCGATGCCGAAATACCAGGTGTCCAGGTGGCGTTCACAGAAGAGCGCCGATCGCATGAATGCCGCGCGGGCCGGCTCGCTGCTCGACTTCATCGATGATTTCGCCAATCGCTTCCCGAAGGCGATCGACGAATACGAAACCCTGCTGACCGACAACCGCATCTGGAAGCAGCGCACGGTCAATATCGGGGTGGTCACGCCGGAGCGCGCGATGGCACTCGGATTCACGGGCGCGATGCTGCGAGGTTCGGGCATCGCCTGGGACTTGCGCAAGAAGCAGCCGTACGAGGTCTACGCCGAGCTCGACTTCGACATTCCGGTGGGCGTGAACGGCGACTGTTATGACCGCTACCTGGTGCGCATCGAAGAAATGCGCCAGAGCACGCGCCTCATCAAGCAGTGTGTGGAGTGGCTGCGCAAGAATGCGGGGCCGGTGATGATGGACGACCGCAAGGTGCGTCCCCCGACGCGCGAGGAGATGAAGGGCGACATGGAATCGCTGATCCATCACTTCAAGCTGTTCACCGAAGGCTATTCGGTACCGGAAGGGGAAACCTACGCGGCAATCGAGGCGCCCAAGGGCGAGTTCGGCGTCTACCTGATTTCGGATGGCGCCAACAAACCTTATCGCCTCAAGTGCCGCGCGCCGGGCTTCGCGCATCTGTCGGCACTCGAGGAAATGTGCAAAGGCCACATGCTCGCCGACGTGGTCGCGGTGATCGGGACGCAGGACATCGTGTTTGGAGAGGTGGATCGATGACGCACGTCGTGAAGACTGCGGATGGTGGAAAATTCGAGCCGGTGCTCGGCGACAAGTCGGGCCTGCTGAGCGAATCCACGCGCCACGAAATCGACGAGTGGATCGGCCGGTTTCCCGCCGGCAAACAACGCTCGGCGGTGTTGTCGGCGTTGCGCTTCACGCAGGAGCAGAACAACGGCTACCTCACGTCCGAGCTCATGGACGCGGTCGCCGAATACCTGCAGCTGCCGCCGGTCCAGGTGTACGAGGTGGCCACTTTCTATTCGATGTTCGAGACGCATCCCTGCGGCCGACATCACGTCAGCATCTGCACCAACATCAGCTGCATGCTGAATGGCGCCGAGGACCTGGTCGCGCATTGCGAGAAGAAGCTCGGCATCAGGCTCGGGTGAGAGCACACCCGATGGCCGCATCTTCCTCAAGAAGGAAGAGGAGTGCCTCGCGGCCTGCACCGGTGCGCCGATGATGATGGTCGATCACGTTTTCCACGAGTACCTGACGCCCGAAAAGGTGGACAAGGTTCTCGACGAACTGAAGTGAGTTAACGATGCCTGGCGCGGTGGAGAAGTGGCAGGACAAGATGAACCTGACGGTGTTCGAGCCGCTCAAGTTCAAGGAATCCTGGAAACTCGAGAACTATCTCAAGATCGGCGGCTACGAGGCGTGGAAGAAGATCCTCGCCGAGAAGCCGACTCCCGAGAGCGTCATCGATCAGGTGAAGGCTTCCGGCCTGCGTGGCCGCGGCGGCGCGGGCTTCCCGACCGGCACCAAGTGGAGCTTCATGCCGCGCAAGTCGCCGGTGCAGAAATACACGGTGTGCAACTCGGATGAATCCGAACCCGGCACCTGCCACGACCGCGATATCCTGCGCTACAACCCGCATTCGCTCATCGAGGGCATGGCCATCGGCGGTTACTGCATGACCGCCACCGTGGGTTACAACTACATCCGTGGCGAGTTCCTCGGCGAGCCGGTGCCGCGCTTCGAAGCAGCCGTCAAGGAAGCCTACGCCGCCGGGTTGTTAGGCAAGAACATCGTTGAACTCCGGCGTGGATTTCGATCTTTATACTGCCGTTGGGGCAGGCGCCTATATCTGCGGCGAAGAGACCGCGCTGCTCGATTCGCTCGAAGGCAAGCAGGGCAAACCGCGATTCAAGCCGCCGTTCCCGGCCGCCTATGGTCTCTACGGCCTGCCCACCACCATCAACAACACGCAGAGCTACGCCTGCGTGCCCACCATCCTGCGCAAGGGCGCGGACTGGTTTGCCAAGCTCGGCGTGCCCAACGCGGGCGGCACCGCGATCTTTTCGGTGTCCGGCCATGTCAACAAACCGGGCAACTACGAAGTGCCGATGGGCATTCCATTCGTCGATCTGCTCGAGATTGCCGGAGGGGTGAAGGACGGCCGCAAGCTCAAGGCGGTGATTCCCGGCGGTTCCTCGGTGTACGTGTTGCCCGCGGAAAAAATCCTGGCCGCGAACATGGACTTCGACTCGCTCAAGGCCGCAGGCTCATCGGTGGGATCCGCAGCAGTGATCGTCATGGACGAGACCACCTGCATGGTCAAGGTGCTCGAGCGCCTGTCGCGTTTTTACCAGAGCGAGTCCTGTGGCCAATGCACGCCGTGCCGTGAAGGCACCGGCTGGATGAATCGCGTGATCCGCCGGATCATGGCGGGGCAGGGCAACAAGAACGATCTGCAATTGCTGGTCGACGTCGCGGGACGCATCGAAGGCCACACCATCTGTGCGCTGGGAGACGCGGCCGCGTGGCCGGTGCAGAGCTTCATCAGGCATTTCCGGCACGAATTCGAATACATGATCGACAACGGTGGCCGCAGCATCGTCGATGATCCGGCTCCGGAGGGCCGCATGAGCTCGCCACCGCCAGTGGCCACCGCTCCGCCAGCGGCGCCGCCCTCCGACGTGGTCAACGTCGAGATCGATGGCAAGCCCGCGCAGGGCAAGAAAGGCCAGATGATCATCCACGTCACGGACGCGCAGGACGCGTACGTGCCGCGCTTCTGTTACCACGACAAACTACCCATCGCGGCCAATTGCCGCATGTGCCTCGTGGAAGTGGAGAAGGCGCCGAAGCCGCTGCCGGCCTGCGCCACGCCTATTACCGAAGGCATGAAAATCTTCACCAAGTCGCCGAAGGCCATCGGGGCCCAGAAGGCGACCATGGAATTCCTGCTCATCAACCATCCACTCGATTGTCCGATCTGCGACCAGGGTGGCGAGTGCGAGCTGCAGGACCTTGCGATGGGATTCGGCCGCGACGCGGCGCGTTTCAACGAACGCAAGCGGGTGGTCAAGGACAAGGACCTGGGTCCGCTGGTGTCCACCGACATGACGCGCTGCATCCATTGCACGCGCTGTGTGCGCTTCACTTCCGAGATCGCCGGTATCCAGGAGCTCGGCACGACTGGCCGCGGCGAAAACATGGAGATCGGCACCTACGTCGAGCGCGCCGTCGAACACGAGCTCTCGGGCAACATCATCGACCTGTGCCCGGTGGGTGCGCTCAATTCCAAACCATTCCGTTACCGCGCGCGTGCCTGGGAGATGACACAGGCGGCTCTGGTCTCGCCGCACGACGGCGTTGGCACCAATATCTTTGGCCACGTGCTGCGCGGCAGACTCATGCGCGTGGTGCCGCGTCCAAACGAAGACATCAACGAGACCTGGATCGCCGACCGCGATCGCTACAGCTACGAAGGCATCTACAGCGCCGACCGCCTCGAGGCGCCGATGGTGGGAAGTCCGGCGGTGAATGGCGCCGCGTGACGTGGGAAGTCGCGTTGGAAACGGCGGCCAAAGGATTGAAAGTCGGCGGGTGCCGATCTTGCGACCCTGGCGAGCGCCAGCTCGACCGTCGAAGAGCTGTACCTGCTGAGCCGGCTGACGCGTTCGCTGGGTTCGGCCAACATCGATCATCGTCTGCGCCAGGCGGATGTTCGCGACCAGGATGCCGATCCGCCGGCTCCGGGTCTGGGCGGGCTCACGATCGCCGGTATCGATCAGCTCGATGCGTTGCTCGTGGTCGGGTCGAACCTGCGCCGCGAAGCACCGGTGCTGGCGCACCGCGTCCGCAAGGCGGCCAAGCGCGGCGCGAAAGTCGCGTTCCTGAATCCGGCGCGTTACGACTACCTGTTCCCGGTGGCGGCCTATCTCGAGTCTTCACCCGCGAAGCAACTGGGCGATCTCGCGGCTATCTATTCCGCGGCGCTCGACGGAGCGGCGGCGCCGAAGCACCTGTCAACGCTGATCGCGGGGGTGCAGGTGAACACCGCGCATCGCAGCATCGCGGCTGCTCTCAAGGCCGGTCAGAAGCGCGCCGTGTGGCTGGGCGCGCTGGCGCTGCGTCATCCCGCGTACGCCGATCTGCGCGCGGTGGCCGCGGGAATTGCGGCTGCCACGGGGGCCACGCTCGGTACGCTCGCCGAAGGTGGCAATGCCGCGGGGGCCTACCTCGCCGGCGCCGTACCGCACCGCGATGCCGGCGGCATCAGGAGCGCGACGACCGGCAAGTCCGCGCGCGAAATGCTGGCGGCGCCGCAAAAGGTCTGCCTGCTGTTTGGGGGTCTGGAACCCTGGGCCGATGGCATGGGCCCCGATGCGGTGCGCGCGCTCACCGGTTCGTCCTTCGTGGTCGCGGCCACGCCGTACGCCGACGACACTCTGAAATCGGTAGCGCACGTGTTGCTGCCAATTTCCACGTTCGTAGAGACTTCGGGTACCTACATCAATCTCGAAGGCCTGTGGCAGAGCTTCGCCGGTGCCGCGAAGCCGCTCGGCGAGACGCGCCCTGGCTGGAAGGTGCTGCGCGTGCTCGGCAATCTCGCCGGCGTCGCGAACTTCGATTACCAGTCGAGCGAAGAAGTGCGCGAGGAATTGCGCGCCCGCTGCGCCGACATCGTGGCGCGCTCCTACGAGGGCACGCACGAAGTGAAGGCCGGCGGCGCTGACGTCCGCGTGGTCGACGTGCCCATGTATGCGATCGATGCCGTGCTGCGTCGCGCGCCGTCCCTGCAGCGTACGCGCGAGGGCAAGCTGGCGCCGCTCGTGTACGGAGGCGGGGGCGCATGAATCCCCTGATCCAGTGGTTTAGCGACCTCGTTCGTTATCCGTCCTGGCCGGGGCCTGTGCAGTCGACCTTCTGGATCGTCGCGGTCACCGTGGTTTTGATCCTGTCGGTGGCGTTCACCACGTTGTGGGAACGCAAGGTCATCGGATGGATGCAGCTTCGCAAGGGGCCGAACCGCGTCGGCAGCATCTTTGGCTTCGTGCCGGGAATCTTTCAGCCGTTCGCAGACGTCATCAAGCTGCTGATAAAGGAAGTGGTCATCCCCAGCGAGTCGAACAAGGTGCTGTTCCATATCGCGCCGATGATCACGCTGATTCCGGCATTCGCGATCTGGGCGGTGATCCCGCTGGATCCGAACATGGTGATCGCCGACGTGAATGCCGGATTGCTCTACGTACTCGCGCTCACCTCGATGGGCGTCTATGGCGTCATCCTCGCGGGCTGGGCGTCGAATTCGAAGTACGCCTTCCTCGGTGCCATGCGCTCGGCGGCGCAGATCGTCGCTTACGAAATCGCCATGGGCTTCGCGCTGGTCGGCGTAATCATGGCGGCGGGTAGTTTGAATCTCGGTGACATCACCCGCGGTCAGGGCGGCGGCTTCTGGTATTGGAACTTCATCTGGCTGTTCCCGCTGTTCCTGGTGTACTTCATCTCGGGCGTCGCGGAGACGAACCGTGCACCGTTCGACGTTGCCGAGGGTGAGTCGGAGATCGTCGCCGGCTTCCACGTGGAGTATTCGGGCATCGCCTTCGCGCTGTTCTTCCTGGCCGAATACGCCAACATGCTCCTGATCTCGACGCTGACCGCGATCTTCTTCTTCGGTGGCTGGCTGAGCCCGATGGATGGCTGGTTCGAACCGACGGATATTCCCGCTTCGATCACCTCGATCCCGTATGTGGGTTGGCTCCCCGGATGGTTCGTCGGCGACGGCTTCCACTGGCTGTTCCTGAAGTTGTTCTCATTTCTGTTCTGTTTCCTCTGGTTCCGCGCCACGTTCCCGCGCTACCGCTACGACCAGATCATGCGCCTGGGTTGGAAGATCCTGATTCCGATCACCCTCGTCTGGATCGCGGTGGAAGGCGTGCTGGCATATCTCAAGATCGGACCCTGGAGGATGGTGAGCTAGCCATGCGTAACATCATCAAGACATTCGCCCTGTGGGAACTGCTCAAGGGCATGAGGGTGACCATCCGGAAGTTCTTCACTCCCAAGGTCACGGTCAACTACCCGGAAGAGAAGACGCCGCAATCGCCGCGATTCCGCGGACTGCATGCGTTGCGCCGCTATCCGAACGGCGAAGAGCGTTGCATCGCCTGCAAGTTGTGCGAGGCCGTGTGCCCGGCGCTGGCCATCACCATCGAGTCGGACGTGGCCGCCGACGGCACGCGCCGCACCACGCGTTACGACATCGACCTGTTCAAGTGCATTTACTGCGGCTTCTGCGAAGAAGCCTGCCCGGTGGATGCCATCGTCGAGACCCGCATCCACGAGTACCACATGGAGAATCGCGGCGAGAACATCATGACCAAGGACAAACTGCTCGCGGTGGGCGAGCGTTACGACGCGCTTGATCAGTGCCGACAAGGCCGCCGACGCGGCGTATCGTTGAGAGGGGAGCCGGGCTTGTTAGTCGAAGTTCTGTTCTGGATTTTTGCGTCGATCCTCGCGGTCTCGGCGCTGGCGATGATCACGGTGAGCAATCCCGTGCACGCCGCGTTGCTGCTGGTGTTGTGTTTCTTCACCAGCGCGGCGATCTGGCTGCTGATCGAGGCCGAGTTCCTTGCCGTGGTGCTGGTACTGGTCTACGTCGGCGCGGTCATGGTGTTATTCCTGTTCGTGGTCATGATGCTCGACATCAACGTCGAAGAGGTGCGCGCGCGGGTCACGCATTACGCGTTCTTCGGCGGTGTCGTCGCGGGTGTCGTGGTGTTCGAGATCGTGGCGGTGGTGTGGACCAGCAGCCTGGGTACGGCGGTCGACCAGGCGGTCGTGCCGCGCGCCGCCGATTACAGCAACACCGCGGAACTCGGCAAGCTGCTCTACACCGAGTACGTCTATCCGTTCGAGCTCGCGGCCATGCTGTTGCTGGTTGCGATCGTTGCCGCCATCTCGCTGACCATGCGCAAGCGCGCAGGTCTCAAGCTGCAGAACATCGCGAAGCAGGTGGCGGTGCGGCGCGAGGATCGTATCCGCATCATCAAGATGCCGGCGGAAGGCGCCAGTGCGGGGCAGGGTACGCCGCCTGCGCCGCCGGAGAAGGCGCCGTGATCAAGCTCAACTGGCTGCTCATGCTCTCCGGCGTGCTGTTCGCCATCTCGGTGGCGGGCATGTTCATCAATCGCAAGAACCTGATCCTGCTGCTGATGTGCGTGGAGCTGTTGTTGCTCGCCGTCAATTTCAACTTCGTGGCGTTCTCGCGAGACCTCGCCGACATCAACGGCCAGATATTCGTGTTCTTCGTGCTGACCGTGGCCGCGGCCGAGTCGGCAATCGGTCTCGCCATCCTCGTGGTGCTGTTCCGCGAGCGTCGCAGCATCAATGTCGAAGACCTGAGTTCTCTGAAGGGTTGAGCGCGTGAAAGAGACCCTCGATCCCAACTACCTGCTCGCCATTCCGCTGCTGCCATTGGCGACGGCCTTCATTTCGGGAGTGTTTTGCAGCGTCTTGCCGCGCAAGCTGGTGCACTGGCTGACCGTGCTCGGAGTCCTGGCCTCGTTCCTGATTTCGGCACATGTCGCCGGCTCGATCTTTTTCCACGACGCCGAGACCTTCAACGGCACGGTGTACCAGTGGCTGGTGAGCGACGGCGTCGGCATGCAGGTCGGCTTCCTGGTTGATGAGCTGACCGCATTGATGATGGTGGTGGTTACGTTGGTGTCGCTATGCGTGCACGTCTACACCATTGGCTACATGGACGGTGACGACGGCTACAACCGTTTCTTCAGCTACATCTCGCTGTTCACGTTCTCGATGCTGATGCTGGTGATGTCCAACAACTTCATGCAGCTGTTCTTTGGCTGGGAAGCGGTGGGCGTGGTGAGCTACCTGCTGATCGGCTTCTGGTACAAGCGGCCGACTGCGATCTTCGCCAACCTCAAGGCCTTCCTGGTCAATCGTGTAGGCGACTTCGGCTTCGTGCTTGGCATTGCCGGCATCGTCTACTACACCGCGCAGTTCGGTGGCGCCTCGCTCGATTACGCCGACGCGTTCAAGGTGGCACCGCAGATCGCGGAGCAGACCTTCGGGTTGGCCGGCACCGATGGCGTGAACGCCATGACCTTCATCTGCATCTGCCTGTTCATCGGCGCCATGGGCAAGTCCGCGCAGATGCCGCTGCACGTGTGGCTGCCGGATTCCATGGAAGGCCCGACACCGATCTCCGCACTGATCCACGCCGCGACCATGGTGACCGCCGGCATTTTCATGGTGGCGCGCATGTCGCCGCTGTTCGAGTACTCCGAGTACGCGCTGAACTTCGTGTTATTCATCGGCGCGACCACCGCGTTGTTCATGGGCTTCCTCGGCATCATCAACAACGACATCAAGCGGGTCATCGCGTATTCCACGCTCTCGCAGCTCGGCTACATGACCGTTGCGCTCGGTGCCTCCGCCTACGGCGTCGGAATCTTCCATCTCATGACGCACGCCTTCTTCAAGGCGCTGCTGTTTCTGGCCGCGGGCTCGGTGATCATCGGCATGCATCACGAGCAGGACATGCGCAAGATGGGTGGACTCGCGAAGGTGATGAAGTGGACCGCCGCCACCTGCTGGATCGGCGCGCTCGCGCTCATCGGGACGCCCCTTTTCTCGGGCTTCTATTCGAAGGATCTGCTGATCGAGGCCGTGGGGCACCAGGCTCATCTGAATCCCGACAATGCCATCGCGGCGTATGCGTACTGGTGCGTGACTGTCGGTGTGTTCGTGACGGCGTTCTACACCTTCCGCATGATCTTCATGACCTTTCACGGCAAGCCGCGCTGGGACGCGCAGGCTGCCACCGCGCATGACTCGCACGACACTCACGACGCGCATGGCGGACATCACGGTGGGCCGCCGCACGAGACGCCGTGGGTGGTGCGCGGTCCACTCGTCGTACTGGCGATCCTCTCCATACCGGCGGGCTATCTCATCGGACCGCTGATTTTCGGCGGCGGATTCGGCGAGTCCATCTTCGTGCTCGAGAAGCACGATGTCGTCGCGGAGATCGGCCATACGTTCCACGGCGTCCTGGCCTTCACGCTGCATGGCCTGCAGGCGCCGCCGTTCTGGCTGGCCGCGCTCGGCGTGTTTTCCGCCTGGGCGCTGTACATCAAGTGGCCGCACCTGCCGGACCTGTTCGCGGCCAAGCTCAAGCCGCTCATGATCCTGCTCGAGAACAAGTACTTCTTCGACTGGTTCAACGAGAACGTGCTGGCCGCGGGCGGCCGCCTGCTGGGCAAGTTCTTCTGGAAGGCCGGCGACCAGGCAATCATCGACGGCGTAGTCGTCGATGGCTCAGCCAAGAGCATCGGGTTCATCGCAAGCGTCGTACGGCGCGTGCAGAGTGGCTTCCTGTATTCCTACGCTTTCTGGATGGTCATTGGCCTCGCCGTGATGCTCGGCTGGTTCCTGACACGCACCTGAACTAACAACAACGAGTGCACATGGGGTTTGGTTTGCTTTCGCTTCTGACCTGGCTGCCCATCGCGGGTGGCCTGGTCGTCCTGTTGCTCGGCGATCGGGGCATCCGCCTGGGACGCTGGGTGGCGCTCACCACCGCGGTGGTGGTGTTCGGCGCGTCGATTCCGCTGTGGACGCAATTCGATACCTCGACATTCGATCTGCAGTTCGTCGAGCGCCTGCCGTGGATTCCGGCGCTGAATTCCACCTACTACATGGGCATCGACGGCATCTCGCTGCCGCTGATCCTGTTGACGACTCTCATCACGATTCCGGTGGTCGTTGCGGCCTGGACGGTCATCGAGTCGCGCCCGGCGCAGTACTACGCCGCCTTCCTCGTCATGGAAGGGCTCATGATCGGCGTCTTCAGTGCGGCCGATGCGTTGCTGTTCTACTTCTTCTGGGAAGCGATGCTCATTCCGATGTTCCTCATCATCGGCGTGTGGGGTGGTCCGCGGCGCGTCTACGCGACGCTCAAGTTCTTCCTGTACACCTTCCTCGGCAGCGTGTTCATGCTGGTCGCGCTGATCTACATGTACCTGCAAACCGGCGAACGCCTGGAAACGGGGGCCGACTACAGCATTGCGGCCTTCCACCAGCTGCCGCTCAGCGCCACCGAGCAGATGTGGATTTTCTTCGCCTTCCTGCTGGCCTTCGCCGTCAAGGTTCCGATGGTCCCGGTGCACACCTGGTTGCCCGATGCGCACGTCGAAGCGCCTACCGGCGGCTCGGTGGTGCTGGCCGCCATCATGCTGAAGATGGGCGGTTACGGTTTCCTGCGCTTCAGCCTGCCGATCACGCCGGACGCCTCGCGAGAATTCGACTGGTTCATCATTCTCCTGTCGCTGATCGCGGTGGTGTACATCGGCTTCGTCGCGCTCGTGCAGACCGACATGAAGAAGCTCATCGCGTATTCCTCCATTGCGCACATGGGCTTCGTCACACTGGGCGCATTCGTGGTGTACGACATCCAGGCAGCGACCGGCTCAGTGCAGGGCGCCGGCATGGGCATCGACGGTGCGATGGTGCAGATGGTGTCCCACGGCCTGATCTCGGGCGCATTGTTCCTGTGCGTGGGCGTGATGTACGACCGCGTGCATTCGCGCGAAATCAGTGCCTATGGCGGCGTGATCAACACCATGCCGAAATTCGGCGCCTTCATGGTGCTGTTCGCCCTCGCGAATTCCGGTCTGCCGGGTACTTCCGGATTCGTGGGCGAATTCCTCGTGATCATTGCCTCGTTCAAGGCCAACTTCTGGTACGCCTTCCTCGCCGGACTCACGTTGATCCTCGGCGCGGCGTACACGTTGTGGCTGGTCAAACGCGTGGTCTTTGGCGAGGTGGCGAATCATCACGTCGCCGAGCTCCAGGACCTCAATTACCGCGAGTTCTTCATTCTCGGGCTGCTGGCCGTGGCCGTGCTGATCGTGGGTCTGTGGCCCGCGCCGCTGCTCGAGGTCATGCAGACCACGGTTCGTCATCTCGTGGAGCAGATTTCCATGAGCAAGCTGCCCCTATGACGCCATTCACCTGGTCGAGCCTGCAGCCCGCGTTGCCCGAGATCTACCTCACGGCGGCGATCTGCGTATTGCTCATGGCCGACGTGTTCTTCGGTGATCGGCGCCGCGGCCTCGCGCCGACGCTCACGCTGCTGATCCTGGTGGTAGGGGCCGCGATCACCTTGCTCTATGCGAATGTCGGCGAGCGCGTGCTCCTGTTCGGCGACAGCTACGTGACGGATCCGCTGGCGGTGGTGCTCAAGCTGTTCGGCTTCGTGACCATCGCATTGGCATTGCTTTATTCGCGCGAGTATCTCGAGCGCCGCGGCATGATGCGCGGTGAGTACTACGTGCTGGCGTTAACGAGCCTGCTCGGCATCTTCGTCATGGTCTCGGCCAACAGCCTGCTCACCGTGTACATCGGCGTAGAACTCATGTCGCTCTCGCTTTATGCCATGGTGGCGTTCGACCGCGACTCGGGGCTGGCGGCGGAATCGGCGATGAAGTACTTCGTGCTCGGCGCCATCGCCTCGGGAATGTTGTTGTACGGCATGTCGCTGATCTATGGCCTCAATGGCACGATCAACCTCGACGATCTCGCCGCGAAGGCTACCGGCGAGCCCAGCGCCGGCGTGATCCTGGGGCTGGTGTTCATGGTGGTCGGGGTGGCGTTCAAGTTCGGCGCCGTGCCGTTTCACATGTGGGTGCCGGACGTTTACAGCGGCGCGCCCACCGCGGTGACCCTGTTCCTGTCGACGGTCCCCAAGATCGCGTCGTTCGCCTTCGCCTTCCGGCTGCTGGCTCATGGCATGGGCGGCATCGGTGACGCCTGGCAGGACATGCTCATGCCGCTCGCGGTGCTGTCGCTGGTGTTCGGCAATGTCATCGCCATCGCGCAGTCGAGCCTCAAGCGCCTGCTGGCGTATTCGGCCATCGGCAACGTGGGCTTCATCCTGCTCGGCTTCGTCGCCGGCACCGCGGAAGGCTACGAAGCTGCGCTGTACTACACCATCGCCTACGTCATCATGACGCTGGGTTCATTCGGCGTGCTCACGCTCGCCAGCCGCGCCGGTTTCGAAGCCGACGACCTCGATCACTTCAAGGGTCTGCACAAGCGTGATCCGCTGCTGGCGCTGGTCATGATGTTCTTCATGTTCTCGACGGCCGGTGTGCCGCCCTTCGTCGGCTTCTGGGCGAAGTTCAACATCTTCCAGGCGCTGTGGCTCACCGGGCATTACTGGCTCATCCTCATCGCGGCCGCGATGTCGGTGGTCGGCGTGTTCTATTACCTGCGCGTGATCAAGCTCATGTACTTCGACGCCCCGGGGGATCTGCCCGAGGGCCGCGGCAGCAGCGTCGGTGTGCGTGCGGTGCTGGCGCTGAATGCGGCGGCCGTACTGGTGCTCGGAATCGTGCCCAATGCATTGATTCAGCTGTGCGCGCGCGTTATCGGCTGAACCGCCAAATCTGGGTTTGCAATGCGGTCGCGCTTGGCAGAGAATGCGCGCCCCTCGCTTGAGGGGACCGGTTGCGGGGTGGAGCAGTCTGGCAGCTCGTCGGGCTCATAACCCGAAGGTCGCAGGTTCAAATCCTGCCCCCGCTACCACTCGTCCCTTCGGCCCTCAAAAGGGCTGCAGGGGCGAGATTCCAATGGGCGACCAGACCGCCCTTAGAGTACCGGCTTCAGCCGGATTTCACCGCCGAATAGCTCACGCAACACGACACGTGCGCGCCCTGCCGCGTGCGCATCCCCGTCGAGGCCTGCGTTCACCTGGGCCCTGAACATCGTGGCCGCCTTGGGCAACATCGCGACGACCTCAACCAGCCTTCTCCCACGGCTGCGTGGCTCCCCACGTCAGCGCCGCGCCGCCGCACGTTGCGATCGCCGCCGGCACAACGTCGTCGGGCGACGGTCCCGGTCACTCATGAGGTGATGAAATGAAATGCAAGAGAAAAAACCGAAGCGGCCGAGCGCAAGGTGCACGGGACAGATCTACGCTGCTGAACTTACTCGGCTGCTTCTCGCTGCTGGTTGTGGGAGTATCCAAGACGCGCAATGGGAGACGATTCGGCCGATACCTTTCACGGAAGGAGGTCTTATGCCGCGCTCGCGTTCTTTCGGAATCTGGCTCGCGCTCTGCCTGAGCACCCTCAGCCTGGCGGCCCACGCGCAGACCACGTACACCACCGAGCGGGTGACCACGACCCCCAGAGTCGCCATCCTCGGCCTCAACGACAAGGGCGAAATGGTCGGCACTGATTTTCAGAACAACTACCTGTGGCGCAAGAACGGCCGGCAGATTCAGCTTCCCGGCCTCCCGGGAGTGACTGCTCTGCAGACTCTGGCCGTTGCGATCAACAATCGGTCCCAGATCATCGGTTACACCAGCGTTCCATACCACGGCTTCCTCTTGCGACACAAAGTCATTCTCGACCTGGGCGATCTATTCCCCAGCGACATCAACAATGCGGGCCAGATCGTCGGGTCGTCGGGTGCCATGTCATTTCTTTGGCAGGCAGGCACGATACAGATATATGACGGTCCTTCGGGCAGCATCAACGACTTCGGCGACGTGGTGGGCGGCGCCGTTCTGAGTTCTGACCAGATCATGCAGGGCGGAGTGGTCACCACCCTCGAGCCCTTGCCCGGTAGAGGAATGACACTGGGTTTTGACATCAACAATCACGCCCAGGTTGTCGGATGGTCGCTACCCGGCCCGCCCCCCTCTATAGGTCAGGCCTTTTTCTGGCAGGCTGGTGAGGCGAGGCTATTGCCGAAGCTTCAACCGAGTCCGCAAACCTACGCGCGCTCGATCAACGACAGCGAAGTCATCGTGGGTTTTTCGGAAGGCGTGGGCGTGGAGGCGACGGCGCTCGTTTGGCTCAACGGCAATGTGTACTCCCTGACGGAGCTGATCAGTCCAGATGAATCCTTGAGGCCGTACGTCAGATTGCGTCACGCGTGGAAGGTAAACAACCGCGGGCAGATCCTCGTCGACGGCATCGACGTGCGCGAGCCAGACGTTTTCGCGCACTTTCTGCTCACGCCGGTGCGGGGACGCAGGTAGCGCAAGTTCTGGACGGCCCCGTATTCCACAGTGCCGCGCCACGTTGGCGTGGTTCGCTGAGCGCGGAGTGAGCGGCCGAACTACTTGGCGAGCCGCGCAAACTTCCGTGTCACGGCCTTGACCATTTATACAGTATGGCTACCCGCGTGTTGCTGGATGGACACCGCCGCGCTCTGGGAAAACAATTTCGCGGCATGGCTGGCCGCACTGTCCCACATGTCGAGTGTTTGAACTGCCGGCACCGCGCGAAGCTCGAGCAGCCGGCGCTGCGCGGAAAGTCCGGCAGCCAACTGCTAACAGCCAGGCGCAGACACCGCGAGAGCATTACGCGCGACACCTGAATTCGCGTGCTTGCGATCTAGTGGTCGCTCTTGATCCCGGCGAGAAGTTTGTCGAGGTCGGCGCGGCGATAGAGCCGGCCGTCGGCCACGACCGCGTGGATCTTCTGCGTGTTGCGGATGTCCTCGAGGGGGTTGGCCTCGAGCAGCACCAGGTCGGCGAGCTTGCCGGGTTCGATGCTGCCCAAGGAATCGGTCATTTCGAGGACGCGAGCAGGGTTGAGAGTGGCGGTCCGCAGGGCCTCGAGCGGGGAGAGGCCGGCCTCGACCAGTCTTTCGAGCTCCACGTGGAGGCTGATGCCGGGAACCTGAAACGGCACTCCAACGTCCGTTGCGGCCAGCAGCACGACACCGGCCTTGTTCAATAGACGAACGGTCTCCAACTCGAGCGGGACAATCGGGCGCAGGATCGATTGGAACTCCCGAGTCGCCGCAGAGCGGTACCAATTCTCCCAACTGCGACGGATCTCCTGCGGGACGAGTCGCATGCGGGCTAGGTCCGAAAGAACCTGCTCCGCGTACACGACGTGGTGATACGCCACTAGATCGGCGGTGACCGCCACTCCATTTCGCCGGTACGCCTCGATGGCGGACGCACAGGCGGCGGGGTCTCGGCTGTCGTAGAGGGCGCGAACGTGCCGGAACATGGCCAAGAACTTCTCGCCGTCTGGCAGGCGGTCGTAGTTGGCAAGAACACTTGCGAACCGCTTCCGCTCGGCCTCAGCCACAGTCGAGCAGCCTGTTACGAGAGCATCCGGATGCTCGGCCGTGCGCTGGCCGGCGTCAGCGGCCTCCTCGGGTGTAATGCGGAACGGCACGTGGCCGTCCACGGGGATTTTCCTGCGCCGGGCCTCGTCCATGATCGCGAAGTAGGCCTCGCGGGAAAGGTTTTCGTAGACTTTGACGAGATCGGCACCATTCGAGGCCAGCTGTTGTACCGCGGCACGCGCCTCCGCCGCCGTGTGCACGACGACAGCGTTGCTACCCAGCGGAGGATCGCCATCGAGCGAAGGGCCTGCGGTAAGAAATCGCGGTGGCCCACGAACAACCCCTTCGGCCAGTTGGCGCCTCACTGTCTTGCTCAGCGCGAGCGTCACGTCGCCGGTCCCGTCGTTCATGTTGCGAACCCCGGTGACGCCATGAGCGAGAAACAGCGGGAAGTGCCAGTCCCGGGCCGCCACCGACCTGAGCGAGCTATCTAGCGCAACGTTGGCCACCGAGTGGACGTGCATGTCCCACAGGCCAGGTATGAGGTACCGGCCGGCGGCGTCCACGACTTTCGCGTTGTCGGGCACGGCGACCTCGCGGACGGAGCCGACGGCTGCAATGCGGTTGCCTGCGACGAGAACCGTCTGTCCCGGATGGAGCGAGCCATCGCTGACATCGACAACGGTGACGCCGCGGATTGCGACAGTCGGAGACTGCGCATGTGCGCAGGCAAGAAGGAGCAGGCAGAGGACGGGAACGAGGTTCTTCATGAACGCACGCATGCAGGTGAAGGCGATCTGCATCTCGAATGTCCGTTCTTCACAGACGTAGGTGACCGCATTCGAAGTCCGCCGGCGGCTTTCGGCCTGAAGCGGTGCTGTTACGATGTTACATCCGCGAGAGCTATCGGCAACGCAGCGTTGGATACCGACTTCCGCTTTGGGTGGCGGACTCAACTGGTCGACGCAACATCTAGACTCTCAGTGTAGAGGGAGGATGTTGCTCATGAAGCGCCGGACAAGGATCCAGTACACGGAGGCCGACAAGGCTTTGATGTGGGAACGTTGGCGACAAGGCGATTCGCTGCATGAGATCGCTCGTCTCTTCGATCGTTACCATCCTTCGATTGGTGGGATGCTCGCAAGGACCGGCGGGATACGGCCTCGGCCTCGATGTCGCTCTTCGTTGGCACTGGCTTTGACTGAGCGCGAGGAGATCTCCCGTGGCGTGATGGCGGGGCTGTCCGTTCGTGCGATTGCTCGCACGCTCAGGCGTCCGCCTTGCACGGTAAGCAGAGAGTTACGCCGCAATGGTGGCCGGCAAGCATATCGAGCGAGTGCTGCGGATCAAGCCGCGTGGGATCGGGCGCAGCGTCCGAAGCGCTGTAAACTCGCGAAGAACCCTGCGCTAGCGCGTGTCGTGGCCGACAAGCTGCAGCTCGAGTGGTCGCCACATCAAGTGGCCGGATGGCTCAAGCGCACGTATCCGCAGGACGAGACGCGCCAGGTGTCCCACGAGACGATCTATCGCACGCTCTTCATCCAGGCCCGTGGTGCCCTGAAGAAAGAGCTGTTGCAGCACCTGCGACGCACCCGCGGGATGCGTCGTTCGCGCCATCACACGCAGAAGACGTCCGATCATGGGCGGATCACCCAGACAGTGTCGATCCGCGAACGTCCGGCCGAGGCAGAGGACCGAGCGGTGCCGGGCCACTGGGAAGGCGATCTCTTCTTCGGCAGTCACAACAGCCAGATCGCGACGCTGGTGGAACGCCAGACGAGATACGTCATTCTCGTGCGAGTACCAGGCAAGGACAGCGAAACGGTCGTGAACGCACTCGATCAAGCAGGCTCACAAGCTACCTGGCGAGCTCTGCAAGTCGCTGACCTGGGACCGTGGCAAGGAAATGGCAGACCATAAGCGCTTCTCGCTCGCCACCGACGTGCAGGTCTACTTCTGCGATCCGCACCAACCATGGCAGCGTGGCTCAAACGAGAACACCAACGGCCTGCTACGCCAATACTTCCCGAAAGGCATGGATCTATCGGATATGAGCCAAAGCAAGCTCAATGCCATCGCTCGAAGACTGAACGAACGCCCGAGGGAAACGCTTGGCTTCGAGACGCCAGCAGAACGCTTTGCTCAATGCGTTGAATCGACCAGTTGAGTCCGCCACCCAAAGCGGACGTGAGAAGCCTACGACGAAGGACATTCCAGCGGCGGCCGCAAGAAGACTGCACGGCGCTGCTCTATCCACTTCGCCATTGCTCGAACGGTAGCCTCTAAGGGTCTTAGCGAGCGACGTAGGCAATCGTTGTTCAAGATGCGTGGTCGTACTTGTTGGCGAGACTACATACGCGTCTCGTTTACCGATGTACTCTCAACAGGCGCGCTCGGTCGAGCACACTACTTCTGTCGTCAAGGCGCAAGCAAGGAATCTGCGATGTCGTGCGGTGATGCACTACTTCTCTCTATGCCGATCAGTTTCGTGGCAAGTGCGCCTGCGTGACGGACAGCAGCCCGGACTGCGAAGACGGTCGTCCATGGAAAAGTGAACGGGAGCGAATTTATGACGCGATTCAAAGCGTTCCTACTCGGTGACAATCACCGGATCAGAGGCGACTGTAGGGTGCGTCCGTGGCTAACATTTAGCCTGGCGGTTTTCGCCACTCTCATGCTTGGGTCTCAGGTTGTCACGGCCGAAACCCTTTATGTCGCCAACTTTTTTGACCCACCATCTGCCGGGCGGATTGAGAGGGTTACTGCCGATGGCGGTGTTCGACAGGTGATTCGTGAAGTTGGCGGCGGGTTGCGTGGAATTGCGGTCGATGTAAGGAGCAACAGTCTTTTCTGGACCGACGTCGACAGTGATCGCATCGAACGCGTCGACCTGAACGCACCGTCGGGAGCATCGTCCGGCGTAGTTACAACGAGTCTTGTTTTTCCGCAGGACCTCGACGTGTCTGTAACGGCCGGCAAGCTCTTCTGGGCTGAGGCAGGACAAAACCGTGTGGAAGCATCCAACCTCGACGGGAGCGCTCGCTCGGTTCTTTTTTCTGCTGTAACAACCGCGATCGGCGTTGATGACGTCAATGGCAAAATCTACTCAGAGAACCGGTCGACGGCCGGTCGCGGGTCGATTGTCCGCTCGAATTTCGACGGCACCGAATTTGAGGAAGTTATCAGCGACGTTCCCACCGCGGTTGATATCGCGATTGATCCCTTGAATGAAGTCATTTATTGGACGTCGTCCGCCGGACTGATGGAGGGCAATGGCGGCATTTGCAGAGTCGACTTCGATGGAACCAACTTCGCTGAGATTTTCGTCTTGGGCTCGAATCTCGATACGCTTGGTATCGCGCTCGACTCGTCGAATGGCAAATTGTATTTCAGCCAGGAAGTTAGCCCGAGTCGAACGGACATCTATCGTATGAACCTCGACGGCAGCGATCCTGAGGTAGTCGCTACTGGATTCGGACTCATTGTCCATATGGCATTGGTGGCCGATCAACCCACGCCCGTCATGATCGACATCAAACCCGGCGACAAACACAACGTCCTTAATCCGCGCTCACACGGTAGAGTCTGGGTCGCTGTGCTATCTGACACCGACAATGAAACCGCATTTGACCCACTGCAGATCGATATTGCGACAGTGCGATTTGGCCCCCACGGGGCCATCACAAATCGCCACCAAGTGAGGGATGTGAACAAGGATGGCCTTGGTGATCTGTTGCTGCAGTTCTGGATTCCAGATACGGGCATCCAATGTGGTGATATCGACGCCACCCTGACAGGTGATACTTTTGATGGTCGGGGAGTCACGGCCACTGATTCGATAAAGACAGTAGGATGCAGACGGCGCCGGTGAGAGGACACGGCGCCAATACTTCCCGAAAGGGATGGATCTATCGGATTTAGCCAAAGCAAGCTCAACGCCATCGCTCGAAGACTGAACGAACGCCCGAGGGAAACGCTTAGCTTCGAGACGCCCAGCAGAACGCTTTGCTCAATGTGTTACGTCGATCAGTTGAGTCCGCCGTCGATAGCCGACACTCCATCCGGCTGGTCCGGCTCACCTTGCTCGAGCCAGGCACCGCTTGTAGCGGTCATCGACGCGGCGCGCGAACCAGTTCGTAGTCAGATTGCGGGTGATCTTCGGGCTCTTGAGTGCAATCCGCGGCATCATTGCCCGAGGCACAGGGCGGCCGGGTGGGACCGCGTCCGCCAAGGCCATCATGCGTGAGTAGAGAGCACTCCGCTCGAACTCCGCCTCGTCGCCGTGTTCCAGCGCACTGCGAATTTGCGCATCGCTCAGCTCCAGCCGTCCGCCGATCGCCCGAATCGCCAGTTCCGTGGCACTCGGTTCGGAGCTGCCCTCGATGAGCAGATCCCCATCGAGTACCAGCCGCTTTCCTGATGCTATGTTCACCGCGTTCTGGAAAGCGGCGTTGCGACTCGCGTAGTGGCCCGCGTTGTAATCCGCAAACCTGAAGGCCATGTCGTCGTAAGAAGCCGGATAGTCGAGCAGATGCGCGATGCCGAAGTAGAGCCCGCCGCGCCGCGTGAAGACTTCGGCACGAACGGTTCCCGTCATCGGATATGGGTAGCGCCGCTCCTTCGCCTGTCTTTCCGCGAACGCTATGCTCACTTGCATCGGTCCTCCCGTGCGCACGGGATTCAGGTCGCCGAACAGACGTTCGCCGAGCGGCACCCCGCTTATGAAATCTTCGAACAACTCGCTCAGGTCCCGCTCGGTCTTGGCCCGGTCCAGGCGCTCCCCGTAGCTCAGGCCGTCCGGCGAACGCAGACCGAGTGCCGCACTCACCATGAGTTTGGGGATGTGGTGATCCTTGGCGCGGGCTTCAATTTCGCGACGCGCAATGGCGGGAAGGCCGGACACCGGGGGGTCCACCTGAAAGTTCGATTCCTGGTCTATGACAGCCAGCACGCCGCAGATGTGTTCCGTGGTCACGGGGACACCGAGGACTTCGAACGCGGCGAAGATGTCCACAGCCCAGCCCTCGGTGTTCGCAACCGTGACCGGCATAAGGCCCCGAATCTTTGCGCGCACGGCATCGGGATCGACGGCAGGCGGTCGCGACTGACTCGCGCACCCGGCCGCCAGCAAGGCGCTTGCTGCGGCGAGCACCGCGAAGCGTTGCATCTCCTAGCCCCTGAAACCCTTCGCCACGATGTACACCTCGCGCGACTGCGCACGCGAAGCGGCGGGCTTGCGGATCAGGACCTTCTCGAACGACTTGCGCAGTTCTTTCACGTAATCGTCCGACCCGGAGCCCTGGAACATTTTCGCGGCAAAGGTGGCGCCGGGCTTCAGCGTCTTGCGCACGGTATCGAGCGCGAGCTCGAGGAAGTACATCGATCCGGCCTGGTCGGCGGAATCGATGCCGGAAAGATTCGGGGCGATATCCGAGATGATGAGGTCGAATCGGCCACCCTCGAGCCATGCGAGTAGTTCTTCCACGACCTTGTCGTCGGTGAAATCACCCTGGATGAAATCGACGTTGGGAACCGGATCCATCGGCAGAATGTCGGTGGCGAGGACCCGGCCCTTCTTTCCTACGAGTCTTCCGGCAACCTGTGACCAGCCGCCGGGTGCCGAACCCAGGTCCAGGATGCGCATGCCGGGTTTGATCAACCGGTCTTTCTCATTGAGCTCGATGAGCTTGTACGCGGAGCGCGAGCGATAGCCGTCGAGCTGCGCCTGTTTGACGAACGGGTCGTTGACGTGGCGACGCAGCCATTCGCTGCTGCTCTTGGTCCGGGGCATAATGCGCGCCATTCTACCTCTGCCGGAGACACCGGCCAGGAAGTCTGGTGATCCGCATCACTGAGTTGGCGCTGCCGCTCGAATACGCCCCCGACGCGCTGCGAAAGGCGGTGCTGAAGCGCTTGCAGATCCCGGACGCGGATCTGCTCGAAGTAACACTCTTCAAACGCAGCTTCGACGCGCGCAAGAAAAACGCCATCAAGTTCATTTGCATCGTCGATGTATCAGTGCGTGACGAGGCCGCGCTGCTCAAGCGCATCGCGCGCGACGCGCAAGTCAAACCCGCGCCCGACACTGCCTATCATCCGGTCGCCCAGGCGCCGGCGGCATTGAAAGACCGACCGCTGGTCGTGGGCTTTGGGCCGGGCGGATTGTTCGTCGCATTGTTGTTGGCGCAAATGGGATTCAAGCCGATCGTGCTGGAGCGCGGCCGCGACGTGCGCCGGCGTACGCAGGACACCTGGGCGCTGTGGCGCAAGAACATCCTCACGCCCGAATCCAACGTGCAGTTCGGCGAGGGCGGGGCGGGGCTGTTTTCGGACGGCAAGCTCTACAGCCAGATCAAGGATCCGAAGTTCTACGGTCGCAAGGTGATGCACGAATTCGTGCGCGCCGGCGCGCCGGAAGAAATTCTCTTCGTCAGCAAGCCGCATATCGGCACGTTTCGCCTTACGGGCGTGGTCGAGAAGATGCGCGCGGAGATCATCGCGCTCGGTGGCGAGGTACGCTTCGACAGCAAGGTCACCGACGTATTGATCGACGACGCACAGATCGAGGGCGTAGTACTCGCCAGCGGCGAGACGCTGCGCAGCCAACACGTGGTGCTGGCGCTCGGCCACAGCTCGCGCGATACGCTGCGAATGCTGGAACGACGCGGAGTATTCCTCGAGGCCAAGCCATTCGCGCTGGGCTTCCGCATAGAACATCCGCAGTCGATGATTGATTCCGCGCGGTTCGGAAAATTCGCGGGGCATCCCGAACTCGGCGCCGCGGACTACAAGCTGGTGCATCACGCCAGCAATGGCAGGTCTGTCTACAGCTTCTGCATGTGCCCCGGCGGCACGGTGGTTGCGGCCACCTCCGAAACCGGACGGGTGGTGACCAATGGCATGAGCCAATACTCACGCAATGAACGCAACGCGAATGCCGGTATTGTCGTGGCGATCAACCCGGAGCCTGACTACCCGGGCGGACCCCTGGCGGGAGTCGCATTGCAGGAAGCACTCGAATCGAAAGCGTTTGAGCTCGGTGGCGGCGACTACTGCGCGCCGGGGCAACTGGTGGGCGACTTCCTGCGGGGTGTGTCGTCGACGCAATTGGGCGCAGTGACGCCGTCTTACGCCCCCGGCGTACGACTGGGTGACCTGGCGCCGGCGTTGCCGGGCTACGCCATCGATGCGATACGCGAGGCCCTGCCGGTGTTCGGCAAGCAGCTTCACGGCTTTGACCGTGAAGATGCCGTGCTCACCGGAATCGAGAGCCGCACGTCATCGCCGGTTCGCATTACACGCGACGCCGATTCATTGCAGAGCCTCAACGTGCGCGGACTCTATCCCTGTGGCGAGGGCGCCGGTTATGCGGGTGGAATTCTTTCGGCCGGCGTGGATGGCATCAAGGTGGCCGAAGCCGTGGCGCGGAATCTCGCATGAAATTCGAAGACATCAAGAAGCTGCATCAGAAGAAATTCCGTGCAGAACTGGGGCACTTCCTCGTGGAAGGCGAGCACCTGGTGCAGGAACTGCAGAAGGCCGCGTTGCACGATGCGCGACTGCGGCACAGCGAAATCTACCTGACGCGCGACTTCGCTCACTGGTCGAGTCCGTTGCCGATCCATGTCATCCAGTCCAGGCAGATGGCGCAGATCAGCGAAACCCGTTCGCCGCAGGGCATCGCGGCAGTCGTGCCGCTGTTCACGGCGGCGGCGCCGCATGCGAACGAACGCGCGGTTTATCTTCACGAGATCCAGGATCCCGGCAACCTCGGCACCATCCTGCGCACGCTGGCGTGGTTCGGGAGTTTCCGCTGCCTGCTGAGTCCCGACAGCGTCGACATGCACAACGGCAAGGTGGTGCGTGCGAGCATGGGCGCCATCTTTCATGTGCCGGTGGAAGTCGATGTGCCGTTGGCGTCGTTGACCGGACGCTTCAGCCGTATCGCCTCACTGGATCTCGAGGGTGAGGCGATCGCGTCTCCCGAATTCCGCAACTTCGAGTGTTATCTGTTTGGCAACGAAGCGCGCGGCTTGCCCCGCGGGGTGTTGGAGGCGCGCGTGTTCACGATCCCGGGCACGGACGCCATCGAATCGCTCAACGTTGCGGCAACCGTGAACATCTGCCTGTACGAGCTCAATCGTCCCGCCATCCTGTAGACTGCCCGAGCCGACACCGGCAGGGGACACAAGAATGACAAGAATCCTTCGGCCGTCGATCTCGCGGCGCACCGTGATAGGCGGGCTTGCTTCGTTTCCAGCACTGCTGCAGCGTGCCCTGGCCGAGGAGTCCGCGACGATCTCGAGTGCCTTCACCAAACCTGCGTCGCCCATCACATCGGCCGATCAGGCCGTCAACGTGATGGACTTCGAAATGCTGGCGCGCAATGCACTGCCGCCGGCGCATTTTGCTTACATCGCCACCGGCGTGGACGACGATCGCACCGTACTCCGCAACCACGACGCTTTCTCGCAATACCAGGTTCGTGCACGCCGCTTCAACGATCTGCGCCAGCTGAGCGCGGCCACCTCGGTATTCGGAGTTTCCTGGCCCAGCCCTATCTACCTGTCCGCGGTCTCGGCGATGCGCGCCTTTCACCCCGACGCCGAAGCGGGCGTGGCGCGCGCCGCACGCAGTCGATCGACCCAACTCATGTTGTCCACGGGAGCGTCGGATTCGCCCGAGGCGGTCGCCGCGGCGCGCGGCGCGCCATACTGGCAACAGCTCTATCCGACCGACGACTGGACCGTTGCGGAGAAGGTCGTGCAGCGCGCGGAGAATGCCGGTTGCGCCGCCATCGTGCTCACGGTGGATTCGCCTGGCTTGCGCAACCTCGAGACTCTCAAGCGCGCGACGCGCGTGGACAATCGTGATTGCTCGGCCTGCCATTCGCCCGAGTCGCGCCTGATGTGGCGGCGGGCGCCGATTTTTTCCGGCCTCGACGTCTCGCGCGTCAAGGCGATCACGCCGCTCGATATCACGCCCGTGTACCTCGAACGCCTGCGCCGCAGCGTCAAGGGCAAGTTGATCATCAAGGGCATCGTCACGCGTGAAGACGCGGTGATCGCTCTCAATGCGGGCGCAGACGGCATCGTCGTGTCCAACCACGGCGGGCGCAACGAAGAAACGCTGCGCGCCTCGGTCGACAGCCTGGTCGAAGTGGTGCCCGCGGTTCGCAGACGCATCCCGGTGTTTCTCGATGGCGGCATTCGGCGCGGCACGGATGTCTTCAAGGCTCTGGCGTTGGGCGCCGCTGGTGTCGGCATTGGCCGGCCGCAGGCCTGGGGCCTGGCCGCCTTCGGGCAATCCGGAGTCGAGGCGGTTGTGGACATCCTCAATTCAGAGCTCACGAACATCATGCGCCAGGCGGGCACGCCGACGGTTGCCGCGATCTCGCGCGCGCACCTGGTGTGATGGCAATTCTCTGAGTGCCGCGCGCGGCTAGCTACCGGCCAGCGCTCGCGTGAGCCAGGCGCGCAGATCCGCGACTTCGGGTTCGCACACCGCATGCGGCATGGGATAGGTGTGCCATTCGAGGTTGTAGCCTGCGCTGCTGAGCAACTGCCGCGAATCGTTCCCGAGAGCGTAGGGCACCACCGGATCCTGCGTGCCATGCGCCATGAAGATCGGGGTACGCAGGTTGGTGCCGTTGCGCGATTTCGCCAGTTCCTGCGCCAGCGGCAGGTAGCAGGAGAGGGCGATCACGCCGGCGAACTTGTCGGGATGACGCGTGGCCAGGTGCAGCGCCATGGCGCCACCCTGTGAAAATCCGGCAAGCAGGATGTGATCACTGGTGATGCCGCGGGCGTGTTCGCGATGAATCAATCCACCGATGGCATCCGCCGACTCACCCATGCCCTTGAAATCTTCAGTCGAACGGCGATCGATGCCGATGATGTCGTACCAGGCACGCATCTGGGTAGCCGTTGTTGATGGTGACCGGGCGAACCGGCGCGTGCGGAAACACGAACCGTAGCGCAGGCATGCCCCCATCCAGCAGCTCAGGCACCAGCGGTTCGAAGTCGTGGCCGTCGGCGCCGAGGCCGTGCATCCAGATGATGGTGAAGGTGGGCTTGGGTCCGGTCTCGACGGTGACGGTTTCGAGCGCCTTCAAACAATCGTCTCCGAAATCGTCGTGGCCGTGAGATTCGCTGCCCACATCAATTGGTCCACCAGCTCACGTACCCCGGGAAAGAACGTGTATGCGAGCCAGAACATCAACACCGTAAAGCCAATCCACATGAGGCCATGGAGCGCGCCCCATCCGGCATGGTAAGCGCCGTTCTGGTGGCCAGAATGGCGAATCATGCGCAGCGGCGTGGTGATGGCGATGTACAGCACGATCAACGCGATCACTGCCACCCACATCGGTATTCCGAAAGGCAGCGCCCAGCCAAACAGGCTGTGCTGGGCGAACAGCGAGAACAGTGCGAGGACCAGCGCCACCGCGATGAGCGCGCCGACGAGCGCTGCGATCACCACGAAAAGGCCACTGACCGCCCGTGCGGTCTGGCCCATCACCGGGCCGGCATGGGCGGTTGCGGCGCGCAGCTGCTCATTCATGTGCCGGAACTGCCGGTTCCAGTGCCGCTGCTGCCGTCGCCATTCGCGCCGCCATTTGAACTGCTGGTTGAATTCTTCAAAGTTTTTTTTTGCGCGACTGATGAGCTCTTCGGTGTTGAAGGGCATCCCGAAGGCGGCGGCGCGATCCTCGGCGGTGTTCGCCACGGGCATCACGAAGATCAGCACCACGTACGCCAGGAACCACACCCCGGAGCTGAAGACGGTGAGCAGCACGAAGACGATACGCACCCAGGTCACGTCGACGTTCAGGTAGGCGGCAATGCCATTACACACGCCGGACCACATGGCGCCTTCGTAGATGCGGAACAGGCGCTTGCGCGGAGGTCCGGCTGTGTTTGTGGCGCCACTCGAATCATCTTCGGTGCCGGCGTGCGCGGATTTCTCATCCGCGGATTCCACCGGGCCCATCTCGGAGATGATGCGTTCCACTTCGAGGGAGCTCACCACGGTCTTGTGGGGGCCGAGAGTGGCGCGACACTTTTCACTGACGGCCTGTTCGAGGTCGGCCATGACCTCGGCACGATCCGGGCTGTCCTTGAGTCGCGATTCCGCGCGCTCGAGATAGGCGCGCAACTGCTCGTAACCTGGCTCTTCGAGCTGGTACGAGTTCCCATTGAGACTGATGCTGACCACTTTTTGCATGGCTAATTCCCAAAATCGGCGAGAGTACGGTTCAGGTTCATCCAGTAATCGTTCAGCGTCGAAAGCTGCGTCCGGCCTTTCGGCGTGAGCTTGTAATACTTGCGTGGCGGGCCGGCATCCGACTCCTGCCATTCGTAATCGACGAGTTCTTCGCGTCGCAGCTTGCTGAGGAGGGGATACAGCGTCCCTTCCTGGGTGGCGAACTCCGTGGGCCCGAGGAGCTTGAGGATGTCCGCGACATAGACCTTGTCGCCAGCCACGATCTTCAGGATCACGAACTCCAGCAATCCCTTGCGGATCGGCGCGAGTTTTTCACTGATGTTGTCCATGTCTTAAACAGCTACCTTGGGCGCGCAAGGTACTAGAGTCTGCCATGGTCGTCAAGAGGTGCTGTCAATGCCGAAGTCTTGCCGTACAATCCGCGCCCTCGGTGGGTAGGGCGGTTTGGCCGCGGTACTCCCAAAGCGAAGAAGAAGCCCCCGATGGGGCTATTTTTTTTTGGACCGGCCACAACACTGTGTACCGGATGTTTTGGTGGGGCCCTTGGGCCCTTTTTTGTTGGAGGGGCGGGTGGATACGGCACTACATGACCGTCTCATCGCCCTGCTTGAGCCGGTTTTGGCGGAGCACGGTTACGAACTCGTTGAAGTTGAGTTCGTGACCGGACCGGGTGGCGGCACCCTGCGGGTCTATATCGACGCGCCCGAGGGCATCGATATGGACGACGTGACCACGGCCAGCCCGGTGATTTCGGATTTGTTGGATGTCGAGGACCCGTTTCCGGGCAATTACATGCTCGAGGTGTCCTCGCCAGGCCTGGATCGGGTGTTGCGCAAGCCGGAGCATTTCGCCCGCTTCGTCGACAACCGGGTGAAGGTCGAGTTGGCGGCGCCGCGCGACGGGCGCAAGCGATACACGGGGATGCTGCGCCGGGCGGACGGCGAGAGCATCGAGCTCGAGGTGGACAATTTCTCCGTGAGCATCCGGCTCGCGGAGATCGGAAAGGCGCGGTTGGCGCCGTTGTAGTTAGGGAATACTTTCCATGAACAAAGAGATTCTGCTGGTTGTCGATGCCGTCTCGAACGAGAAGAGCGTCGACAAGGAAATCATCTTCGATGCGCTCGAGGCGGCGCTGGCGTCGGCTACCCGCAAGAAACACGGCGAGGAATGGGACGTGCGCGTCTCCATCAACCGCAAGACCGGCGACTACGACACGTTCCGCCGCTGGAAGGTGTTTGCCGACGACTCCAAGGAGCTCGAGGTGCCCGAGCGCGAGCTGCGCTTCGAAGATGCGCTCGATCTCAACAAGCAGGCGGAAGTCGGTGGCTTCGTCGAAGAACCCATGGAGTCGGTGGCCTTCGGGCGCATTGCCGCGCAGCAGGCCAAGCAGGTCATCGTGCAGAAGGTGCGCGAGGCCGAACGTTCGCAGGTGGTGGATGCGTACAAGGATCGCGTCGGCACGCTGGTGTCGGGCGTCGTCAAGCGCGTGGACCGCAATGGCATCTACGTGGACCTCGGCGGCAACGCCGAAGGATTCGTGCCGCGCACCGACATGATCCCGCGCGAGATCGTGAAGAGCCAGGACCGCATCAAGGCCTTCCTGAAGGAAGTCCGGTCCGAACCTCGCGGTCCGCAATTGTTCCTCACGCGCACCGCGCGTGAATTCCTGATCGAGCTATTCAAGCTCGAAGTGCCCGAAGTGGGCCAGGGCCTGATCCAGATCCTTGGTGCGGCGCGCGATCCGGGCGTGCGCGCCAAGATCGCGGTCAAGAGCCTCGAGCCGCGCGTCGATCCTGTGGGCGCCTGCGTCGGCATGCGTGGTTCGCGCGTGCAGGCCGTGTCCAATGAAATCGCCGGCGAACGCGTCGACATCATTCCGCACGATGAAAACCCGGCGCAGTTCGTCATCAATTCGATGTCGCCGGCGGAAGTGCTGTCGATCGTCGTGGACGAGGACTCGCATTCCATGGACATCGCGGTGGCGGAGGACAAGCTTTCGCAGGCCATCGGCCGCGGTGGCCAGAACATCCGCCTCGCCAGCCAGCTCACCGGCTGGGATCTCAACGTCATGACCGAATCGGACGCCGAGGCCAAGAGCGACACCGAAGCGAAGGCGCTGGTCGAGGTGTTCATGAAGCAACTCGACGTCGATGAAGACGTGGCGACGATCCTGGTGCAGGAAGGATTTTCCACAGTCGAGGAAGTCGCCTACCTGCCGCAGTCCGAGCTCGCGAATATCGAGGAGTTCGACGACGAGATGGTCAAGGAACTGCGCAATCGCGCCCGCGACGTGTTGCTCACGCAGGCGATCGCCAGCGAAGAGACACTCGATGCCGGCATGCCGGCCGATGACCTGCTGCTGCTCGAGGGCATGAAGCCCGATCTCGCTCTGGCGCTGGCGCGCCGCGGAGTGCGTACGCGCGAGGATCTTGCCGATCAGGCGATCGATGACCTGCTGGATATCGAGGGGCTGTCGTCCGAAGAGGCCGGCAAGCTCATCATGAAGGCGCGCGAAATCTGGTTTGAAGCCGGGCGCGCCTGAGGGCCTGAGGAGAATTATGTCGGACGTCACGGTTGCACAATTTGCTGAGGTTCTGAAGGTCCCGGTTGACCGGCTGCTGGTGCAGCTGGAGTCCGCGGGCATCCAGGTCGAAGGCCCACAGGCCCTGATCAGCGACGAGGCCAAACTCGAGCTGCTCACGCACCTGCGGCGCGCGCATGGCGCCTCCGAGCCCACCAGCAAGACCCAGGTCGGTGCCGCAGCGCCGCGCAAGATCACGCTGGCGCGCAAGACGCAGAGCGAGCTCAAGCAGGCGAGCGCGCAGGGCCGCGCTCGCACCGTCAACGTCGAAGTGCGCCACAAGAAAACCTACATCAAGCGCGACGTTCTCGAACAGCAGAACAAGCAGCACCAGGGCGTGGCCGACCTGAAGCGCAAGGAACAGGAAGCCGCCGAAGCCGCGGAGCGCGAGCGCCAGGAAGCCGCGCGGCGCGAGAGCGAGCGCATGGAGGCGGAGAACCGCCGCCGCATCGAGGACGAAGCCTCGCGCAAACGCCTGGCCGAAGAGGCACGCAAGGCGCAGGAAGAGGCGAAGGCCAAGCAGGAGCAGGAGGCGCAGCGACGCGCCGCCGTCGAGGCCGCCGCGGCTCACGCGCAGCCCGTTCGCCCCGAGCGTCACAAGCCGGAAAAGGCCCCAGCGCCTGCCGTCGTCGATCCGGCCAAGGATGCTACCCGCTACGGCCGGCAGGAGCTTCACGTCGCCAGCGGCGCGAGCGCGCGCAACAAGAAAAAGAAGCGCGTCAAAGAACGCACCACCAGTTCCGTGGGCGGCGTCGAGGCGAAACACGCCTTCGAAATGCCCACCGCGCCCGTCAAGCGCGAAGTGACCATCGGCGAGACCATCACCGCGCAGGAAATCGCGCAGAAGATGGCGGTCAAGGCAACCGAAGTCATCAAGACCATGATGAACATGGGTGTGATGGCCACGATCAACCAGCCCATCGATCGCGACACCGCGACACTGGTGGTCGAAGAGATGGGTCACGTCGCCAAGGTCCTGAAGGGCGACCAGGTCGAAGAAGACCTGCAGGGCGAGCATGTGCCCGAGCACGAGCAACCGCGTCCGCCCGTGGTGACCGTCATGGGTCACGTCGACCACGGCAAGACTTCGCTGCTCGACTACATCCGCCGCACGAAAGTCGCGGCGGGTGAAGCGGGCGGAATTACCCAGCATATCGGCGCGTACCACGTGGAAACGCCGAAGGGCATGGTCACCTTCCTCGATACTCCGGGCCACGCGGCGTTCACCGCGATGCGCGCGCGCGGCGCGAAAGCTACCGACGTCGTCGTGCTGGTCGTGGCAGCCGATGACGGCGTCATGCCGCAGACCATCGAAGCCATTCAGCACGCCAAGGCGGCGGGCGTTCCCATTGTTGTAGCGGTCAACAAGATCGACAAGGGCGATGCGGATCCGGATCGCGTTCGCACCGAGCTTTCCAAACATGAAGTCATCGCCGAAGAATGGGGCGGTTCCAACATGTTCGTGCCCGTGTCGGCGAAAACCGGCCAGGGCGTGGACTCGTTGCTCGACGCCATCCTGCTGCAGTCCGAGGTGCTCGAGCTGAAGGCGGCAGCCGATGGTCTTGCCACCGGTATCGTCATCGAGTCGTCGATTGAGAAGGGCCGTGGCGCCGTCGCGACGGTACTCGTGAAGAAGGGCACGCTGAAGCTCGGCGACCCGATCATCGCGGGCAACGAGTTCGGCCGCGTGCGCGCCATGTTCGACGAGAACGGCAAGCCGGTCGAAAGCGCGGCGCCGTCCATCCCGGTGCAGGTACTGGGCCTGCAGGGCTCGCCCAATGCCGGTGATGAATTCCTCGCGGTCGAAAACGAGCGCAAGGCGCGCGAAGTCGCGCTGTATCGCCAGGGGAAGTTCCGCGACGTGAAGCTCGCGAAGCAGGCCTCGAAGATGCAGGACGTATTCGCACAGATGGAAGAGCAGAAGGTTGGTGTCATCGCCATCCTGCTCAAGACCGACGTGCAGGGCAGCGCCGAGGCGCTGCGCGATTCGTTGAACAAGCTTTCCACCGATGAAGTGGCGGTGAAGATCATCGCCAGCGGTGTCGGCGGCATCACCATCTCCGACGTACAACTCGCGGCCGCCTCGCAGGCGCGCATCATCGGCTTCAATGTCCGCGCCGACGGGCCGCGCGCGATGCGATGAAGGACAACGAAGTCGAAGTCCAGTACTTCAGCATCATTTACGAAGCCATCGACTACGTGAAGCAGCTCATGAGCGGCCTGCTCGCACCCGAGATCAAGGAAACGATCGTCGGGACGGCGACGGTCCGCGAGGTGTTCCGCTCCAGCAAGTTCGGCGTGGTGGCGGGGTGCCTGGTTTCCGAAGGCTCGGTCAAGCGCAACAATCCGATCCGCGTATTGCGAGACAGCGTGGTCATCTTCGAAGGCGCGCTGGAATCACTGCGCCGCTTCAAGGATGACGTCAACGAAGTGCGCGCCGGTACCGAATGCGGCATCGGCGTGAAGAACTACCAGGACGTGCGCGTCGGTGACCAGATCGAGTGTTACTCACGCGTCGAGGTAGCGCGCAGCATCCAGTAGGAGCCTGCCGCAGCCCGGGGCAGGTGAAGACATGAACGCCTTATGAATGGAAAGTCGCAACGGCTCGCCCGCATCGAGGGCGAGATGCAGCGAGTACTGTCGACACTTGTGTCGCGCGAGGTGCGTGATCCGCGTGTCGGCAAGATCACGCTGACGGCCATCAACGTGGCCCCGGATCTGTCCAGCGCGCGCGTGTTCTTCGTGCCATTCGGCGACCAGCACGCGCCCGCTGAAGTGACGGCAGGCCTCAATCGCGCGGCGGGATTCCTGCGCGGCGAAGTGGGACGCGCGCTCGCCTTGCGCCACGCGCCCAAGCTCGAGTTCGTCTACGACCAGCAGATCGAAAACGCCGACAAGCTCACACGCCTGATCGACGGCGCGGTGAAGTCCGACCAGTCCCGCAACGATTGAACGACCGTGCCAACCGGCATCATCGTGATCGACAAGCCGCAGGGGCTGACGTCGAACGGCACGTTGCAGCGCGTGCGTAAGGCCTTCGGAGCGCAGAGCGCCGGCCATGTCGGCACGCTCGATCCCATGGCGACCGGTATGTTGCCCGTGTGCCTCGACGAGGCCACCAAAGTCATTGCCGAGATCGAATCCGGTGCCAAGTGTTACGAATTCACCGTGCATCTCGGGCGCCGCACCGACACTGGCGATGCCGAAGGTCAGGTCGTCGAGGAGACTGCGGTCCCGGCGCTCGACACGGCAGGGATCGAAACGGCCCTGGCGGCGTTTCGTGGCATCCAGAAGCAGATACCCCCCATGTATTCGGCGCTGAAGCGCGAGGGCCGCCCGCTGTACGAGCTCGCGCGCCAGGGCATCGAGGTGGAACGGGCGGCGCGGACCATCGAAATCCGGCGTCTCGAGCTGGTGGCGCTGAGGTCCGATGCGCTCGACCTGGTCTGTGAATGCGCCAAGGGCACCTACATCCGGGTGCTGGGAGAGGATATTGCGCGCAGGCTCGGAACCCTGGGCCATCTGACACGACTGCGGCGCACCTGGGTCGAGCCGTTCCGCGATACGCCCATGTATTCGCTCGATGCGGCCCTTGAAGGTGCGGCCAATGGCGCACAGAACCTGCTGCCTCCGGACGCGGCGCTGCAAAGACTCCCCCAGGCATCGCTCACCGACGTGCAGGCAGAGGCAATACGACACGGTCAGGCGGTCCGCAGTCCGACTGAGCCCGATGCCCCGGTAGGGCGGCGCGTGCGGATCTATGGGCCTGGCGGGGCGTTTCTGGGGCTTGCGGAGGCCCTGTCGGACGGCTGGCTGCAGCCGCGTCGATTGATCACCTCAGGCATTCCCTAAGCCTATGCTTTGAGAATGCTTTTCGGTAGAATCCGCGCCCGCAAAATGCAGCCTAAATTTTTGATTTGAGGACGAAACCAAGATGTCTCTCGCCACTGAAAAGAAAACCGGTGTGGTCGCGCAATTCCGTCGCGCCACCAATGACACCGGCTCTCCCGAAGTCCAGATCGCGCTGCTTTCCGAGCGTATTAACGGCCTCGGCGATCACTTCGGCGCGCACAAGCGCGACCATGCGTCGCGTCGCGGGCTGGTCAAGCTCGTGAATCAGCGCCGCAAGCTCCTCGACTACCTGAAGGCCACCAAGCCGGCCAAGTATCAGGAGGTCGTCGAGCGCCTGGGACTCCGGCGCTAAGACCCGACTCTCAAGGCCGCGCCCTGGCGCGGCCTTTTTCGTTTTTCTCCAGCCATTCAAGCAATCGGGGCAGGGTGCCCCACGAAGGAACAAAGCGTGAGCGCTTTAAAGAAATCATTTCAATTTGGTCAGCACACAATCTCCATTGAAACCGGCGAAATCGCCCGCCAGGCCTCGGCCTCGGTGGTGGTCTCGATGGGTGACACCGTCGTGCTGGTGACCGCGGTCGCCGCCAAGAAGGCGGTGCCGGGCAAGGACTTCTTCCCGCTGACCGTCAACTACATCGAGAAGACCTACGCCGCGGGCCGCATCCCCGGCGGCTTCTTCAAGCGTGAAGGTCGCCCCACCGAAAAGGAAACGCTCACCTCGCGCCTCATCGATCGCCCGATTCGTCCGCTGTTCCCCGATGGCTTCTTCAATGAAGTGCAGGTCGTGGCCACGGTGGTTTCGATGGATCCGGATATCGACGCGGACATCCCCGCGCTGATCGGCGCCTCGGCGGCGCTGTCGCTCGCGGGCGTGCCGTTTGCCGGTCCGATCGGCGCTGCGCGCGTCGGTTACAAGGACGGCAAGTACCTCCTGAACCCGACCCAGAAGGATCTCAAGGAATCGCAGTTGCACCTGGTGGTCGCCGGTACGGCGAAGTCGGTGCTCATGGTCGAGTCCGAGGCCAAGGGCCTGTCCGAAGAAGTCATGCTCGGCGCCGTGGTGTTCGGCCACGAGCAGATGCAGATCGCCATCAAGACCATCAACGACATGGTCGCCGCGGTCGGCAAGCCGAAGTGGGACTGGGCTCCCTCGGCCGCGAGCGCCGAACTCGACGCCGCCGTTGCTGCGAACGCCAAGGCGGCGTTGTCCGAGGCCTACCTGATCACCGAAAAGCAGTCGCGTTACTCCAAGGTTGCCGAGATCAAGGCCGCCTGCACGCTGGCGCTGGCCGGCGGCGAGGCTCCCAAGTACACCGCCGACGACGTCGACACTTCGCTCTTCAAGCTCGAGAGCAATATCGTGCGCCAGCGCATCCTCAATGGTGAGCCGCGCATCGACGGCCGTAACGCCACCACCGTGCGTCCGATCACCGTGAAGGTCGGCGTATTGCCGCGTACCCACGGCTCGGCGCTGTTCACCCGCGGCGAGACCCAGGCGCTGGTGGCCACCACGCTCGGTACCGGCCGCGACGCGCAGATCATCGACGCGCTCGAGGGCGAACGCCGCGAGCCGTTCATGTTCCACTACAACTTCCCTCCGTTCTCCGTCGGTGAGACGGGAATGATGGGATCGCCCAAGCGCCGCGAAATCGGTCACGGCAACCTGGCCCGCCGCGGTATCGCCGCGATGATGCCGGACATGGAAAAATTCCCGTACGTCATCCGCATCGTCTCGGAAATTCTCGAATCGAACGGTTCCTCGTCGATGGCTTCGGTGTGCGGCGCCTCGCTGTCGCTGATGGACGCGGGCGTACCGATCAAGGCGCCGGTGGCCGGCGTCGCGATGGGCCTGGTGCTCGAGGGCGAGCGCTTCAAGGTCATCACCGACATCCTGGGTGACGAAGATCACCTCGGCGACATGGATTTCAAAGTCGCCGGTTCCAAGGACGGCGTCACCGCCCTGCAGATGGACATCAAGGTCGAGGGCATCTCGGCCGACATCATGAAAGTGGCGCTGGCCCAGGCCAAAGAAGGCCGCCTGCACATCCTCGGCGAGATGAACAAGGTCATTTCCTCGAGCCGCGAGAAGATGTCCGAGTGGGCGCCGTCGATCATCACCATCAAGATCGATCCGGAAAAGATCCGCGACGTCATCGGCAAGGGTGGCGCGGTCATCCGCCAGATCACCGAAGAGACCGGCACCACCATCGACATCGAGAACGACGGCACGGTCAAGATCGCCAGCGTCTCGGGCGCTGCCGGTCGCGAAGCGCTGGCGCGTATCGAACTGATCACCGCGGACGTCGAAGTGGGTCGGGTGTACGACGGCAAGGTCGCGCGCCTCATGGACTTCGGCGCGTTCGTCACGATTCTCCCGGGCCGCGATGGCCTGGTGCACATCTCGCAGATCAGCGAGGAGCGCGTCGAGAGAGTGTCGGACAAGCTCAAGGAAGGCGACAACGTGCGCGTCAAGGTGCTCGAGGTCGACCGCCAGGGTCGCGTGCGCCTGTCGATGAGGAACGTCGACGCGGCCTGATCTTTTCGAGTCCGTGATACCGAATACGCCAGGTTCGTGCCCGTCACGAACCTGGCGTTTTCATTTCCTGCTCTCTGCTTACTCGCTCAGCCCTGGCGGCACGTGAGCCGCGCGAGGATCTCGTTCTTCGTGGGCTGCGTCTGCAGCCAGGTTGCGAACTGCACCACGCGTTCGTAGTCGTTGCCGAGCAGCTCGCGCAGGCGCTGCTCTTCCATTGCCGAGCTGACGCCGGCACGCACCGCGTACTGCCAGGCCTGCGTGAACACCTTGGTGAAGTCGCCCGCGAGCACCAGACCCTCGACGAGCTGCCACTCGCCTTCATCGAGCCAGATTTCCTCGCAATGCGGGCAGTAATCGAGCCGGTTGGTCTTGTCGGCGTTGACGCGATACTTGCTCATCAACGAACGGCACTTCGGGCATTTCTTCGCGCCGGTGGAATCGGGCGGATCGATGTCGGCGATCGCGGGCGGCGTGTCGCGGAGCGCATGGCGGCCCGCGGCGCTCTCTCGCCACGCGCGGTACGAGACCAGGCTTACCAGCGTGCCGAGGCACTTCCCGCAGCTATACGCAGCGAGGTTGTCGGTGAGCAGGGTGTGAACCAGGACCGAGTGGTCGCATTGCGGGCACAGCGCCATGGGCGAAGACTGGTTAGTTAGTGGTGCGTAAAGAAATCCCGCGCCCGCGTGGGCACGGGATCTGGTCGATTCGTGGCGCCGCTACTGGTGGCTGGTCGTCTCGGTCGGTTTTTCTTCGCCGTCGCGCCCGCCGCGGCCCGCTGCATTCATCAGCGTCTTGAAGATCTCGTCCTGCACCGAACGCCAGCGCTGGTAGTTGCGTTGCGCGACGCCGGCGACGGTTTCCACCGGGTCCACGCCGACGACGGACTTGACCTTGTCGCGCAGTTCGCGTTGCTGCGAGCTGAACAGTTTCATGCTCTGCTCGAGATAGCTGCTGAGCATGGTCTGCAGGTTGCCGCCGTAGGAACGAATGACCTGCGACAGAAAGTCGCGGCTCATCACCGGATCGACGCCGTGTTCCTGTTCCGCGATCACCTGCAGCAGGATGCTGCGCGTGATGTCTTCCTGCGATTTCTTGTCGATGACGACGAAATCGATTCGTTCGAGCACCAGAGACCGGATGTCGCTGAGCGTGATGTATTTGCTCTGCACCGTGTCGTAGAGACGTCGGTTCGGGTACTTCTTGATGACGCGTGGTTCGCTCATGACTTCACCCTCCGTGTGGTCCTACCTTAGTACACCTCGCTGCACCCCACAATTTCTGCCGCAATTTCTGCTTAAGTGTCGCCGGCGGCGGACAGGCGGGCAGAGGCGCTGCCCACAAGCGCTTGCGGGTTCCAGTGCGCAAGTGCCCATTTCCACAGGTCCTGGACCGAAGATCGCACCAAGTCGGGGGGCGGGCGCTGGGATAAAGACGTAAGGGTCGCTGTAAGCCCTTTGGCCACTTGCGAGGGATCGAGCGGTACCGATCGTTTCGACTTGGCTAGTTTGGTGCCGTCCGGTTCCACCAGCAGCGGCAGGTGTCCGTAGATAGGCCGCGGCGCGCCAAGCGCCGCCTGCAGATCGAGTTGCCAGGGTGTGCTCGCGATCAGGTCCGCGCCGCGCACCACGCGCGTGACGTTCTGGTACGCATCATCCACGACCACCGCGAGCTGATAGCTGGCGACGCCATCGCGGCGCTCGACCACCACGTCACCGCAAGTAGTCAGGTCATATTCCTGCACGCCCTGGTAGAGATCGGTGAATTTGCCACGTGAATCGCTGACGCGAAAGCGTTGCGCCGTGGCACCCGGTCTCGTGGGACCGCGGCGGCAGGTGCCGGGATATCCGGGCAGGTCGTCGGTACCGCCTGCGGCAAGGTCTTTGCGAGTGCAGCTGCAGGCATAGATTCGTCCGGCGGCGGTGAGATTCGCGATGGCTTCGCGGTACGCCTCCCGCCGCGCGCTCTGGTACAGCACCTCGCCGTCCCACTCGAAGCCGAACGCATCGAGGGTGCGCAACATCTGGTCGGCGCAACCGGGAATCACACGCGGGGTGTCGAGATCCTCGATGCGCACCAACCAGAGTGCGCCGTGCGCGCGCGCATCCAGATAGCTGCCGACCGCGGCCAGCAGCGACCCCATGTGCAAAGGACCCGTGGGGGATGGCGCGAATCTACGCCAGGGGCTTGCGCCCCACAACGGAAAACGGCGCCGAAGCGGCGCCGTCCGTGCAGTTCGAAGTCACTTCGAACCGGTCGTCGTCAGCGATACCGGTCGTCCCGGTCGCCGTATTGCCGTTCGCGGCGCTCGCGGCGTTCCTGCGCTTCGATCGTCAGGGTGGCGACCGGGCGCGCTTCGAGGCGCTTGACGCCGATTTCCTCGCCGGTCTCCAGGCAGTAACCATACGAGCCGTCTTCGACACGCTTGAGCGCGTCGTCGATCTTGCGGATCAACTTGCGTTCGCGGTCGCGGGTGCGCAGTTCGAGGCTGAACTCTTCTTCCTGTGTCGCGCGGTCGTTCGGATCCGGGAAGTTGGCCGCCTCGTCTTTCATGTGAGAGACGGTGCGATCGACTTCTACCATGAGGTCACGCTTCCAGCTGTTGAGGATGTTGCGGAAGTGCTCGAGCTGCTCCTTATTCATGTACGCCTCACCACGCTTGGTGATGTAAGGCGTTACATTGCGAGGACCTGCCAGCAGGCTGCCGGCCTCGATCGAGTCTTCACCGTCGTTGTCGGCGGGACGCCCCGCGGCACTGAGCCCGGCTGCCGACGGCACACCGTTCGCGGTCACGACGATGCGCTCCGACGGTGCTGTCTTGCGGATCGCCTGTGCCACCGGGGTGGCGCTCGCCGCGCTGCTGGCAACCGGAGTCGGCTTCGAGGGAACGACAGGCTTGGCGGGAGCTGCCGCCCTGGTGACGGCCGTGACTTTTGCGGCGGCGGGTTTTGCGGTGATCTTGGCTGCGACGCTCTTCGCCGCCGGCTTCTTTGCGGTCAACTTGGGTTTCTCGACTTTCTTGGGCTTGGCGGGCTTTGCAGCCGCTCGCTTGGTTGGCATTGTGAGTCGCTCCAGGCCCGGGTTTGGAGGGGGGCCGGTTTGCAGGACGCGGGATTATACCGGCGAGATTTGGCCTGTACAGCCGATTGATTCCCTTAACCGGAGAGCGGTTTTTTTACGTGAAATCAGGGTAATTCGACCGCAGGGGGTGGTTGCCAGCCACTCTTGCGCCGTTCCACGACAACCCTGGTGTAAATGCCGCCCCGAACGTTGAATTTGCCCGTCAAACGCAGGAATCGGGGCTCGCAGGCGCGTGCCAGGTCGTCGGCGATCTGGTTGGTCACCGCCTCGTGGAAGGCCCCGCGGTCGCGAAACGACCACAGGTAGAGCTTGAGTGACTTGAGCTCCACGCACAGATCGTCCGGAACGTACGCAAGGTCGAAGGTGGCGAAGTCCGGTTGGCCTGTCTTCGGGCAAAGACAGGTGAACTCTGGCAGCGTCATGCGGATCGTGTAGTCGATCTCGTGCGACGGATTTGGAAAAGTCTCAAGTTGCGTCGAAGGTTGCGTGGACATCTTGATCGCCGGGATTTGTCGCCGCTCGTTACGCCCTGAAAAAAGTTGCGATTACTTTACACTACGACGCCAATTCTTCTGCACGCCGGAGCACCGGAAAACTGATGCGCCTGATCAAGATCAAAGTCGCTGGATTCAAGTCATTCGCCGATCCGACCGCGGTCGGATTTCCCAGCAATCTCACCGGCGTCGTCGGACCCAACGGCTGCGGCAAGTCGAACATCATCGACGCCGTGCGCTGGGTGATGGGTGAACTGTCCGCGAAACATCTGCGCGGCGACTCGATGACGGATGTCATCTTCAATGGCTCGGCTTCGCGCAAGCCGGTGGGCACCGCCTCGGTCGAACTGGTGTTCGACAACAGCGACGGCAAGATCTCGGGTCCTTACGCCGACTACGCTGAGGTCGCGCTCAAGCGCCAGGTGACCCGCGACGGCACGTCAAACTACTTCCTGAATGGCGCACGTTGCCGCCGCAAGGACATCACGCAGCTGTTCCTGGGTACAGGCCTGGGATCGCGCAGCTACGCCATCATCGAGCAGGGCATGATCTCGCGCGTCATCGAGGCCAAGGCCGATGACATGCGCGCCTTCGTCGAGGAGGCCGCCGGCATCTCGCGCTACAAGGAGCGACGCAAGGAAACCGAGGCACGCATCGCCGATACGCGTGAAAACCTCGAGCGCCTGCAGGACGTGCGCGACGAAGTCGACAAGCAGATCCGTCACCTGCAGCGCCAGGCAGCGACCGCGCGCCGCTACCAGGCGCTGAAGGAAACCGAACGCCGCCTGACGGCCGAGTTGCTGGCATTGCGCCTGCGCGAAATCGATTCGGGTGCCGAGGTGCAGGACAGCGCGGTGCGCGAGTGCGAGCTCACGATGCAGCAGGCGCTGGCCGACCTGCGCGCCGCGGAGGCGGCCATCGAAACGCAGCGCGTCTACCAGACCGAGCAATCCGAACGTGTGAGCGCCGTGCAGGCGCGTTATTACGAAGTCGGCGCGGACATCAGCCGGACCGAACAGAATATCCAGCACACGCGTGAGTTGCGGGAACAGCAGCGCAACGAGCTGGCGCAGGCGCGCGCCACGCTCGCCGAGCTGGAGTCGCATATCCAGCGCGATGAACGCCAGATCGCCGAGCTGCGCGCCGAGATCGAAAAGCTCGGTCCCGAGCTGGCGCAGGCCCAGGCTGCCGAAGGCACGTTGAACGAAGGGCTCAGCGCCGCCGAGGCGGCGCTCTCCGGCTGGCAGCAGCGCTGGGAAGACTTCAACCGCGAGCAGGGTGCCGCGCACCAGACCACGCAGGTGGAGCGCGCACGTATCGAACAGCTGGAAAATCAGTTGCGCCGCCTGTCAGCCCAGTCGGACCGCCTTGCCATCGAACGCGAAGCGCTGATGGCGCAGGAAGCCTCGGCACTGCTCGGGCAGCTCGCCGAGAAGGAATCATTGGCGCGCGGCAGCGCCGACGAATTGTCGCGGGCGCTGACTGCCGCGCTCGATCGCTCGCAGCAACTGCGGGCCGCGCAGTTTGAAGCCGAGAGTCGCCTTGAAACGGCGCGCGGCGAGCGCGAGCGCAGCCGTGCCGAGGTGGTGTCGCTCGAAGCGTTACAGAAGGCGGCGCTGGGCCGGGGTGATGCGCGCACCTCCGAGTGGCTCAATGGCACCGGGCTTGCGCGCCAGCCGCGGCTCGCGGCGCAACTTGGCGTGAGTGGCGGCTGGGAGCGCGCGGTCGAAACCGCACTCGGTGACTATCTCGAGGCGCTGTGTGTCGATGAGCTCGATGCGCTGGCCGATGTGTTGCCCACACTGCCGGCGGGGCGACTGTCGCTGCTGCAGGCCGGCGCACACGTGGAAGCCGATGGCGCCGCCGGCATGTTGTCGGGCGTCGTGTCGGGACCGAGCGCCATCGTGAGGCTGCTGTCGCGCGTCAGGCTGGCGGAGAACCTGCCCGATGCGTTGAAGCTGCGTCGCGAGCTGGCAAACGACGAATCGGTGATCACGCGCTCGGGCGAATGGATTGGACGCGACTGGCTGCGGGTCAACCGCGGCGGCGATCCGCATTCGGGCGTGCTCGAGCGGGAGCAGCGTCTCAAGCAGCTGCGCGGCGAGCTCGAGCGTAGTGAAGAAAACGTGCGCGACACCGAGGCGCGCCTGGCTGCATGCCGCGAAGCACTGGCTCTGGCCGAGCGCGAGCGCGACCTGGCGCAGAGCCGCATCCAGGGAGCTCACCGTGATCATGCCGACCTGCTCGGACAGCTCGAGGGCGAGCGCGCGCGTGCACAGGAATCCACGGTGCGGCGCGAACGACTCGAAGAAGAAGCCGCGGAGGTCACGCTCGAATCGGGCCTCGCCCAGGACGCCTTGGCGCGCGCCCGCGCCGAGCTCGATCGCGGCCTGGTGTCACTCGACGCGCTGGATTCACGGCGCGCGGGACTGGAAGCCGAACGCGACAACTGTCGCGAGGAAGTGCAGCTGGTACGCGCGCGCTGGCAGGCGGCGCAGCTCGCGAGCCGCGACCTGCTGATCCGGATCGAATCACGACGCTCCGGCGAGAGCTCGATGGGCGTCGGCCTGAAGCGCATGGCCGATCAGCGGCTGCAGACCCAGGCGCGCCGCGACGAACTGGAAGCCACGCTGGCGAGCGGCGATCAGCCGATTCACGAGCTCGAAGGGCGTCTCGAGGATTTCCTCGCACGCCGGCTCGACGTGGAGAGCGAACTCGGCTCCGAGCGACGCGCCCTGGAGGAAGCGGATGGCGCCCTGCATTCGCTCGACGAAAAGCGCCTCGACGCCGAGACGCGCGTCAACACGGCGCGCGCCGGCGTGGAGCAGGCGCGCCTGCTGGCGCAGGAATCGCGCGTGCGCCGCGAAGGCATCATCGAACAGTTCGCCGCCACCCGTTTCGACCTGGCGGAGATCCTGGCCGGCCTCGCCGCCGATGCGGCGGTGGCTGCCTGGGAAGACTCGCTCAACACCGCGCGCGCCGATCTCGAGAAGCTGGGGCAGGTGAATCTCGCCGCCATCGACGAGCTCAAGGAATCGAGCGAGCGCAAGGAATACCTCGACCGCCAGTTCGCGGATGTCACCGCCGCGCTGACCACGCTCGAAGAAGCGATGCGCAAGATAGACAAGGAGACGCGCACGCGCTTCGAAGACACCTTCAATCGCATCAACGCCGGCCTGAAAGACAAATTCCCCAAGCTGTTCGGCGGCGGACACGCCTACCTGGAACTCGTGGGCGATGACGTGCTCGAAGCCGGTGTGGCGGTCATGGCCCGCCCGCCGGGCAAGCGCAACAGCAGCATCCACCAGCTCTCGGGCGGTGAGAAAGCGCTGACCGCGGTAGCGCTGGTGTTCTCGATCTTCGATCTCAATCCCGCGCCGTTCTGCCTGCTCGACGAGGTCGATGCGCCACTCGACGAACACAATGTCGGTCGCTTCTGCGACATCGTGCGGCAGATGTCGGAACGCGTGCAGTTCATCTTCATCACGCACAACAAGGCGACCATGGAGCTCGCCTCGCAGTTGTTAGGCGTCACCATGCACGAGCCGGGGTGCTCGCGGCTCGTGTCCGTTGACGTCGACGAGGCGGTGCGCATGGCCACTGGGTAATGAGCGAGCTGCGCATCATTCTCCTGATCGTCGGTGCCTTGTTCATCGCCGGCATCGCGGGATTCGAATGGTGGCGCGCGCGTCGCGACCGCGGGCCCGCGGCGGCGTCCCGCCAGGAGCCCACCGCCATGGAAACTTCCATGCCATCCGCCAGGACGGCGCTGCCCGAGATCAACGTGGTGCGCGACGCACGCGTCGCAGTCGCCGACAACCTGCCGGTCATCGAGCTCCCCAACGCGTCCGCATCCGGCACGCGCCGGGCGCTCGGCATCGCGATATCCGACGAAGTGGCGGTCGACGCCGCCGCGGCCTCTCCCGGCGCCGAGTCGCCGCCGGCACGCAGGCAGCCGTACATCGGACAGGACGACGAAGTCTCGGAGGTGCGCGTGTACCAGGAACAGCCGGTGCACGGGCCGCAGCTGGTCATCGCCTGGCCGAAAGAAACAGAGCGCCGCATCGTCACCATGCGCCTGGTGCCGCACGCCGAGCCACGGTTCGCGGGTCGCGCGCTGCGACAGGCGTTCGCGAACGCTGGGTTCTGGCATGGTCCCTTCGACATCTATCACCTGCCGGATGAGCAAGGCCGCGTCATCGTCAGCGCGGCAGCGCTGGCGCAGCCCGGCACGTTCGATCCTTCGATCATGGATTCGCAGCGCTTTTCGGGCCTCAACCTGTTCTCCGTGCTGCCGGGCGTCCGGTCCGAGCGCGACACTTTCGATGAGCTGGTGCGTGCCACGCGTACCCTCGCCGAGCGGCTCGAAGCATCCATCACCGATCAGCATGGAGAGGAGCTGACACCACAGCGCATCGCGCGGCTGCGCCAGTCGCTCGCAGAGCCGGAGCAGGCGCGGGTCGCGGGCGAGGGCTGAGCGATGACGGAAGCGGCGGCCTTGCAGCGCATCGCGCAGCTGCGGGACGAAATCAACGGACACGACTACCGCTACTACATTCTCAACGAGCCCGCGGTGCCGGACGCCGAATACGACCGGCTCATGAACGAACTGCGCGCACTCGAGGCGGCGCACCCGGGGCTCATCACGGCGGACTCGCCGACGCAACGCGTATCGGGTGAGGCGGCCCCCCAATTCGCCCCCGTGCAACATGCGATTCCAATGCTGTCGCTGGCCAACGGCTTCACCGACGAGGACCTGGCGGACTTCGATCGCAAGGTGCGCGAACGACTGGGCAACGCGGGGCCGATCGAATACGCGGCTGAGCCCAAGCTCGATGGACTCGCGATCTCGGTGTTGTTTCGTAACGGCGAATACGTGCGCGCGGCAACGCGCGGCGACGGCATCACGGGCGAAGACGTGACCGCGAACGTCGCCACCATCCGTTCCGTGCCGCGCAAGCTCCGTGGCAAGCCGCCGGCGGTACTCGAAGTACGCGGCGAGGTGTTCCTGCCGTACGCGGGCTTCGAGAAGATGAATCGTGACGCCGTGGAACGCGGCGACAAGGTCTACGTCAACCCGCGCAACGCCGCTTCGGGATCGCTGCGCCAGCTCGATTCGCGCATCACCGCGAAGCGCCCGCTCGATCTCTTCTTCTATTCGGTGGGTGTCGTGGAAGGCGGGGCGATCCCCGGGCGACAGAGCGAGCTGGCGCCGCAACTCAACGAATGGGGCCTGCGCACCTGCCCGGAAGGGAAGAAGGTCGCAGGTGTCGAGAGCTGCCGCGAGTACTACCGCGACATCGGTGCGCGCCGCGCGCAGCTGCCGTACCAGATCGACGGCGTGGTCTACAAGGTGGACCGGCGCGCCGACCAGGAAAAGCTTGGCTTCGTCTCACGTGCTCCGCGCTGGGCGCTGGCGCACAAGTTTCCGGCGGACGAGGAGATGACGCTGCTCGAAGACGTGATCTTCAATGTCGGGCGCACCGGCGCGCTGACGCCGGCGGCGAAACTCAGGCCGGTATTCGTCGGTGGCGTGACGGTGAGCAATGCCACGCTGCACAACATGGACGAGGTGGCACGCAAGGGATTCAAGATCGGCGACACCGTGGTCGTGCGGCGCGCCGGGGATGTGATCCCCGAAGTGGTGCGCTATCTGCCCGACAAGCGCCCGCCGGATGCACGCGACATCGTCATGCCCTCGACCTGTCCGGTGTGTGGTTCGCCGGTGACGCGGCTCGAAGAGCAGGCGGTCTACAAATGCACGGGCGGCGTGCTCAAGTGCCGCGCGCAGCGCGCCGAGTGGATCCTGCATTTCGCGGGCCGGCGCGCCATGGACATCGAGGGTCTGGGCGAGCGGCTGGTCGAACAGCTCGTGAACGATGAGCGGCTGAGTACTCCGGCGGATCTGTTTTCCCTCACCGAGGCGGAGCTCGGCGCCCTGAAGCTGAATGAACGGCGATTCGGAGAGAAAAACGCGGCCAGCCTCTACAAGGCCATCGAAAAGAGCAAGCACACGACTTTGCCGCGGTTGTTGTTCGCGCTTGGAATTCCGCAAGTGGGCGAATCGACAGCACGCGCACTGGCCGAACAGTTCGGCGATCTGGGTCCGCTGATGGAAGCCAGCGCCGCGAAAATCGAGGAAACCCCGGATGTCGGTCCCGTCGTTTCGCAGGAGATCGCAAAGTTCTTCGCCGATCCCGAAGCCCGGCGGGTGGTCGACAAACTAGTTGCAGCAAAGGTGACCTGGCCGAAGATCGACGTCGCGCAAGCGGAGGGCATGCCGCTGGCGGGCTTCACCTTCGTCATCACGGGCACACTCACCGGAATGCAGCGTGAGCCAGCCGAGGATGCGCTGCGTGGGCTGGGGGCCAAGGTGTCGGGCAGCGTGTCGAAGAAGACCAGCTTCCTGATCGCGGGCGCGGATGCCGGCTCCAAGCTCGCCAAGGCCCAGTCACTGGGTGTGCGCGTGCTCGACGAGGCGGCGCTGGAGACGATCCTGAAAACGAAACGGCCGCCGGACGCCACATAGCGCTCCGGCGGCCGTGATGTCGGCACGTCAGTTCGTCGGTGCAGGCGTCGGCGTCGTCGCGGCAGGTGCCTCCGGTGCGGGGGCCTCCGGAGCGGCGGGTGCGGGAGCCGCCGCTGGTGCAGGCGCGGCAGTCGCCGCGCTCGCGAGCGGCGGGTTGATTTTCGCGCCCTTCACCAGTCCGTCCGCGTAAGCGATGAACTTCTTGGTGAGGACGATCTGCCGGAGCTGATCCTGCAGAGCCTCGAAGGTGGGCGGCGGGCGGTCGCGGGTACCGAGCAACTGCACCACGTGCCAGCCGGCCGGCGATTGCACCGGCGTCCTGGTGAATTCTCCCTTCTTGAGCAGCGCGAGGGCGTCGGCGAAAGCCGGAGGCATCTGGTTCGGTGGGAACCAGCCGAGGTCGCCGCCGCGAACCGCGGAATTCTTGTCGTTCGACAGGCGCTTCGCGAGATCCTCGAAGGAGGTACCACGATTGAGCTGGTCGATGACCTTCTGGGCCACGTCCGCGCCACTCACCAGGATGTGGCGAGCGTGATATTCGACCAGCGGCACCGAGGCGATCTGCGTATCGAATTCGGAACGCAGCTCCGCGTCGGTGGGCGGATGCTCCTTGAAGTACTTTTGCGCCGAAGCGGTCTGCAGGATATTCAAACGTGACAGTTCGAGCCGCGATGCGATTTCAGCGTCGCTGGCCATGCCATCTTTTTCCGCTTGCTGCGCCACCAGCTCGAGGCGCACCAGGCGCTCCCGGACGGTCTCGCGATCCTCGGGCGATAGATCCGCCGCGGAGGACTTGCCCTCGGTCAGTGCCTTGACGAAATGCTCGAACAGTTCGTTGCTGATGGGCTTGTCGTTGACGGTGACCAGCGCCGGCTTCGCCGGGGCGGCGGCCACCGTCGCGGGGGGTGCGTCGGTGGCGGCGGGCTTGTTGCAGGCGGCAAGTGCGAGGGTCACACCCACGACTAGAAATCGAATAACTTTCATTTGGTCTCTCAACAGGTTGAAGAACGTTCTTCGCTTAGAATCTAAGCGGGCCGTGCGTCGATCGACAACGCGTGAATGTCACGGCCCATGAGTTCAGCGGCGGCAGCATAGACCATCCGATGGCGCTGCACCTGCGACACCCCCCTGAAGGCCGCGGCCACGATGGTGACGTGGAAATGCCCGCCTTCGCGCGCGCCCGCATGACCGGCGTGTTGGGCGCTGTCGTCGCGGATCTCGAGCTGCGTGGGATGCAGTGATTGCTCGATGGCGGCGCGCAATCTTTCGACGCGCGTGCTCATGCGGATTCGCCTGGAGGTTGCCGGCGCATGATCCAGAAAATGAGACCAAACGTGAACACGAACACCAGCGGGATCACGACAAAGGACTTGAAGTTGACCCAGGCTTCCTGGCTCATGTGGAACGCGATCCAGAGATTGGCGGCGCCGAGCCCAAAGTAGAACAGCGCGGACACCAGCGAGAGATTGCGCCACATTGTGGCAGGGACTGAAACACCCTCGGGCAGGTTCTTGCCGAGCAGCCGCTCGAGCAGCGTCATCCGGCCTATCCAGATGCTGCCGGCGAGTACCACGGCCACCAGCCAGTAGAACACCGTGGCTTTCCACTTGATGAAGCGATCGTCCTGCAACAACAGAGTGGCCGCGCCGAATACCCACACCAGCAGGGCACTCACCAGGTGCATCTGCGGCAGTTTGTGCGTGCGCAGCCAGTCCCAGACCAGCAGCAGCAACATGCTGATCATGAGCACGGCGGTGGCCGGGTAGATGCCGCCAAACCACTTGAAGGTCACGAAGAAGGCGATCAGCGGCGCGAGTTCGATCAGGATCTGCATCGGATCATTCCGGCGAGGTCAACGGGAGTGGCGCGGGCGGCGCGTATGATAGCGGCCCAGCGCGCGTCCACGCGTGAATGTCGATTTTGTGAGCCAATACTTCGAGCTTCATCCCGAGAATCCGCAACTGCGGCTGATCCGCCGTGCCGCCGAGATCGTGCGCGGCGGCGGGCTGCTCGTCTATCCGACGGATTCCTGTTACGCCCTCGGCTGCCACATCGGCGACAAGGAAGCACTGGATCGCATCCGGCGCATTCGTGCCGCGGACCGTCATCATCACTTCACGCTGGTTTGCCGTGACCTCGCCGAGATCGGGCGTTATGCCCGTGTGGAGACCTGGCAGTTCCGCATGCTCAAGGCGGCGACGCCGGGCCCCTATACGTTCCTGCTGCCCGCTACCCGCGAAACTCCGCGGCGTCTGCAGCACGAGAAGCGTCGCACCATCGGTATCCGCGTGCCCGATCATCCGGTGCCGCGATTGCTGCTGGCGGAACTCGGTGAGCCGATCATGAGCTCCACGCTGCTGCTGCCAGGCGACGAGCTGCCACTCACCGATGGCCGCGAGATCAGAAATCGGCTCGAGCATCAAGTCGATTGTGTGCTCGACGGCGGGCACTGTGGCATCGAGCCGACGACCGTCGTCGATCTCGCGGTGCGGCCACCAGTCGTGACACGGATTGGTCGGGGACCGCTCGAAACGCTGGGGATATAGGGTAAAGCCCCCATCGCGGACGCCGTCGCTTCGACGGCGTTTGAAAGTGGGGCGCGAGCCCCTGGAAATACGCCTGTATACTTCTGCGCTTCACGTGAGCAGTCATCCGCAAGCCAAACGAGTTCTTTCCGGAATGCGGCCGACCGGTCAGTTGCACCTCGGCAACTATCATGGTGCGCTGAAAAGCTGGGTCGAACTCCAGTATCAGTACGAATGTTACTTCTTCGTCGCCGACTGGCACGCGCTGACCACCGGCTACGAGGACACCAAGCAGCTCCCGAAATTCATCCAGGAGATGCTCATCGACTGGCTGGCGGCCGGACTGAATCCCGGCATCGCAACTCTATTCGTGCAATCGCACGTGCCCGAGCACGCCGAGCTGCATCTGCTGCTGTCCATGGTCACGCCGCTGGGCTGGCTGGAACGCGTGCCGAGTTACAAGGATCAGCAGGCCGAGCTCAAGGAAAAGGATCTCGCCACCTACGGCTTCCTCGGCTACCCGTTGCTGCAGACCGCGGACATCCTGCTGTACCGCCCGTCGTACGTGCCGGTGGGTGAGGATCAGGTGGCGCACGTCGAAATCACCCGTGAGATCGCGCGCCGCTTCAACCATCTCTACGGCCGCGAGCCGGATTTTGAAACCAAGGCCGAAAACGCCATCAAGCAACTCGGTGGTCGCAACAGCACCATGTACCGGCAGCTACGCAAGAAATTCCAGGAGAACGGCGACCAGCTCGCGCTCGAGAAGGCGCGCCAGCTGGTCGAGACCAACAACCGGCTCACGGTCGCCGACCGCGGAAGGTTGTTAGGGTACCTGGAGGGTGGCGCGGTCAGCATCCTGCCGGAGCCACAGGTGCTGCTCACCGCGACGCCCAAGGTGCCGGGCCTCGACGGCCGCAAGATGTCGAAGTCCTATGGCAACACCATCGGGCTGCGCGAGGATCCGGACGAGGTCGCGAAGAAGCTCAAGACCATGCAGACCGATCCGGCACGGGCGCGTCGCACGGATCCGGGTAACCCGGATATCTGCCCGGTGTTCGATCTGCACAAGATCTACTCCGATGAGAAGACGCGCGAGTGGGCGGCGAACGGCTGCCGCACCGCCGGCATTGGCTGCCTGGAATGCAAGAAACCTCTCATCGACAAGGTGGTCGAGGAGATCTCGGGAATTCGCAAGCGGGCGCAGGAGTTCGAGGAGAATCCCGAGCTGGTGCGCAATATCGTGGCCGAGGGGGGCGAGAAGGCGCGCGAAGCCGCGCGTGCCACGCTCGACGAAGTGCGGCGCGTCATGAACCTGCGGGTCGACTGAGGAGGCGCCATGGCAAAACCAAAACCTGATTTGCGGATAGTGGTCGACAACTCATCTGAAAGGGCGGGGTCCGAGGCCGCCGCGGCCGAAAAGCACCCCGAGTCGCCCGAGCAGGTGGAAATGCCGTTCGCGCTCGTCAACGGCGAGCCTGTCACGCAGCTGCCGAAAGATCTGTACATTCCGCCCGACGCACTCGAGGTGTTCCTCGATGCGTTCGAAGGGCCGCTCGACCTGCTGCTGTACATGATCCGGCGGCAGAATCTCGACATCCTCGATATCCCGATCGCCGACATCACCCGGCAGTACATGGAGTACATCACCCTGATGGAGGGGCTGCAGCTCGAGCTCGCCGGGGAATACCTGGTGATGGCCGCGACGCTGGCCGAGATCAAGTCGCGCATGTTGTTGCCGCGCGCCGTCGATCCGAACGCGGGCGAAGAATCCGATCCGCGCGCCGACCTGGTACGCCGCCTGCAGGAGTACGAGCGCTTCAAGACCGCCGCCGAGAGCATCGATCGCATTCCGCGCATCGACCGCGACACCTGGGTCGGCAGCGCCGAACTCGGCGAGCGCAAGTCCTCACGGCCGCTGCCCCAGGTGGCGATGCAGGAAATGATGTTGGCGTTTCGCGACGTCGTGCAGCGCGCGGAAATGTTCGCCCACCACCACGTGCAGCGCGAGCGCCTGTCGGTGCGCGTGCGCATGTCTGATATTCTCGCGACGCTCGAGCGGTCGAGCTTCGTGGAGTTCGTGAATCTCTTCAGGCCGGAAGAAGGCCGCATGGGGGTGACCGTGACGTTCGTCGCCATCCTCGAGCTGGTCCGCGAGGGGCTGATCGACATCGTGCAGACGGAGGCCTATGCGCCGCTGCACGTGCGTAGTGCACAAGGCGCGCGCGGCCTGCGGCTGGCGGTCGACAACGACGCCGCCGAGGAGACCGCCATCGCCGACATCGTCGGCGATGCCGCCAACGAGCCGGAACTGGAGTCCCAGGGATCGCTGGATCCGTCGCCGGTCGAGTCGAATGAGGACGGAGAAACGCATGAGTGATGCTTACCTCAAGAATGTCGTGGAAGCGGCGCTGCTGGCCGCGGCCCGTCCCGTGTCCGTGTCCGAACTGCTGCAGGTCTTCGACGAGCAGTCGCGGCCGAGCGCGAAGCAGATGCGCGCGCTGCTCGAGCAGCTGGCCGCAGATTACGAGGGCCGCGGCGTCACCATCCGGGAGACCGCCAACGGCTTCCGCTTCCAGGTACGCAGCGAGTTCGCGCAGGAGGTGTCGCGGCTGTGGCCGGATCGCCCGCGCAAGTATTCACGTGCCTTGCTCGAGACCCTGGCGCTCATCGCCTACCGGCAGCCGATCACGCGCGCCGAAATCGAAAACGTGCGCGGGGTCGCGGTGAATCCGGAGATCGTCAAGACACTGATGGAACGCAACTGGGTGCGGGTCGTCGGTCACCGCGACGTACCGGGTCATCCCGAGCTGCTCGGCACCACGGCCGAGTTCCTCGATTATTTTTCGCTCAAGTCCATCGAAGACCTGCCGCCGCTCGCGGAAATCAAATCGCTCAGCGATCTGAACCTGCAGTTGCCGTTGTCCGGTACGGCGTCGGGCGTCGACGGCGGCGGTGAGTCCACGGTCGAAGGAATTGCCGACGGCGCCGAGGTGGCGCTGGTGCCCGCGACCGAGGACAACGCCGACAAGCTCGATGCCGCGGCGGATGACGACAGCGACGACGAGGAGCTGGCCGCACCGGGGAGTTCCGCCTCCGGCCTCGTGGCTGCGCCCCCGTCCGACGAGACCTGAACCGGCGCCGCAGCGCGCCAGGGATTTTCCATGCCACGTCCGCGTCCGGCTTCCGCCGACGTTGCCGAGCGGTTGCAGAAATACCTCGCGCAGCGTGGCCTCGCTTCGCGCCGCGGCGTGGAGGAGTGGATCCGCGCGCAGCGGCTCACCGTCAATGGGCGCATCGCCGAGCTCGGCCAGAAGGTCACCTCGGCCGACGACATCCGGCTCGACGGACGCCCGATCCGTACCCGTGCCGCGACGGCCGCGCAATTGTTCCTGTTCAATCGCTCGCCCGGCGATCCGCTGCGCGAGTCGACCGCCGAGCGAGAGGCGCTGATCGAACGCTTGCCCAAGAGTGCCGGGCGCCGCTTCATCGCGGTGAGCCCCATGCCGGGCGTGGACGGCGGGCTCGAGCTCGTCACCTCGGACGGCGCCCTGGCCGCAAAGCTGCAGCGTGCCATCCACCGCCTGCCGAGCGAATTCACCGTGCGGGTGCGCGGCTTGTTAGGGCCCGACCAGCTCGCCGGAGTGAAGGGCGGCAAACTCGACCGCCCGGCGCGCATGCACATCGAAAGTGTTTCCACCAGCGATGCGGCGCTCGAAGGCGCCAATCGCTGGTACGCGCTGGTGGCGCGCGGCGCCAGTGGCAAGGACATTCGCCAGTTGTTTGAGAGACAGGGTGCGCTGGTCAGCCGCGTCTTGCGCGTGGCCATCGGCACCACGAAGCTCGACAAGAGCCTGGCGCGTGGCCAGTTCCGTCAGCTCGAAGACGGCGAAATCGAAGCCCTGCTTACTGCGCCTGCGCGCGAAAACGCTGGCCCGTAGTGCCGCGGCTGGCCGGTCCCAGCAGCGCCAGCCAGGCCGCGGTGATGGATTCGGGCGTGGGCAGGGACTCGGGCGCTTCGGAAGGATAGGCGGCGCGGCGCATGGTGGTGCGCACCTTGCCCGGGTCGATGATGTTTACGCGCACCCGCGAGGTGCCTTCGAGTTCCTGCGCCAGCACCTGCGCGAAACCCTCGACCGCGAACTTGGAAATCGCATAGGCACCCCAGTAGGCGCGTCCGCGGTTGCCGACGCCGCTCGACGTGAACAACACCGCCGCGTCTTTCGAGGCACGCAACAGCGGCAACAGCTGCCGTGTGAGCACGAACTCCGCCGTGACATTGACGTGCATGACGCGCATGAACATGGGCACGTCGTATTGCTCGATGGATGTGAGCGAGCCCAGCAACGCCGCGTTGTGCAGCAGCCCATCGAGGCGCCCATAACGCTTCTCGACGGCGGCGGCGACGGCTTCGTAGTCGGCGGCCAGCGCGCGCTCCAGGTCGAGCGGCACGATGCTGGCTTCGGGCGCGCCGAGTTTTCCGATTTCGGCGTGCACCGCTTCGAGCTTGCGCACCGTGCGGCCGAGCAGTATCACCTCGGCACCTGCGGCGGCGAGCGCGAGCGACACGGCGCGACCGATTCCCGATCCTGCGCCGGTGACCATGATGACACGGCCGTTGAATTCACCCGGCCCGGATACATGACTGCTGGGATCGAAATCGTTCGCGCTCAATTCGGGGTCTCGTCGGCTTCGGGCTTGTTTTCACTCGCAAGCAGGCGGGTGCTGTGTTCGATGGGATCGACTGAAGGCAGTACTTCGCTGGTCACGCCGAGCTCCGTGAATTTGCGCGCCTGGGGCAGCACGTTGCGTTCCATCGAGCCCACGGAGGCGTTGAACGATTCGACCGCGTTGCCCAGCGAGCGCGACACTTTCTGCAGGTGCGATACGAAAGTCGTCAGGCGCTTGTGCAGGTCCTCGCCCAGCTTGCGGATCTCGCGCGCGTTCTCGGTGACGAGATTCTGGCGCCAACCGTAGGCGATGACCTTGAGCAGCGCCATGAGCGTGGAGGGCGTGGTGACGATGATGCGTTGCTTGAGCGCCGACTCGATCAGGTCGGGCCGTTCGGCCAGCGCCGCCGACAGGAACTGATCACCCGGCAGGAACAACACCGCGAATTCCGGGCTGTGCTCGAACTGTTCCCAGTAGCTCTTCTGGCCCAGCTCTCGCACGCGTTGTTCCACCTGCATGGCATGCCGTCCGAGCGCGATGCGCCGGGTCTCATCGTCCGGGGCTTCGGCCGCGTCCATGTAGGCATCGAGCGGCGTCTTCGCGTCAATGACGATGGTGCGCGATTCCGGCATCCGCACCAGCAGGTCCGGCCGCAGCGGCCCGCGTTCGGCGCCGGCGATGTGTTCCTGCTCGGTGAAATCGCAATGCTCGGACAGGCCCGCGAGCTCCACCACGCGACGCAGGGTGATTTCGCCCCAGCGGCCACGTACTTCGGGACGGCGCAGCGCGGTAGACAGGTTGCGGGTCTCGCGCTGCAGGAGATCCTGCACCTTGACGAGATTTTCGATCTGCCCGGTGATCTTGCCGGCTGATTCGCGATGCTCGCGCACGATGTTCTGCGCCTGCTCCTCCTGCTTGCGCAGGCTTTCCCTGATGGGTTCGAGCAGCTGCGCAATGGCGGACTTCGCGTTCCTTGAGCGAGGACTGCGCAGACCGCCTGGTCGCGACCGAAGACTTCACGCGCCAGCCTGAGAAAGGTTTCGCTGTTGGCGTCGAGCGCGACGCGCGAGGCGCCTTCGATGGCGGCGCGCACCTGCGCCTCGCTCTGTGCCAGCAGTTCAGCCGTGCGGGTGCGCTGCTGCTCGTCGCTGGCGATGCGCGCGCGGGCCTCGGCCAGATCGGCACTCAGGACTTCGGCCCGCCGGCCGGCGCGCAAAGTACCCACCAGATATCCGATGACGGCGGCCGCGAGCGCGGCGATGACGCCGAAGAGGATGGCTGTGTTCACACCGAACCGTTGCGCGGCTTGTCCAGCCACTCGATCAGCTCGAGCGGTGTGTCCAGCCAGCCGTGAGAGAACCACGCATCGGCGCGATCTTCGTCGCCGAGGTAACCATAACCCGCGACCACCGCGTACATGCCCGCGGCCTGCGCCGCCTGCATGTCGCGCTCGGCATCGCCCACGTAAACGCATTCGCCCGGCGCGATGCCCATGGTTGACGCGGCGTGCAGCAAGGGCAGGGGATGTGGCTTGCGTTCGGGCAGGGTGTCCCCGCTCACCACCGCGCGCGCACGGGTGTGCAGGCCCACTTCCACCAGCAATGGATCGGTGAGCCAGGCGGGCTTGTTGGTGACGATGCCCCAGTGAAGGCCGCGGCTTTCGAGCGCCGCCAGCAACTCGTCGCCACCTTCGAACAGGCAGGTGTGTTTGGCGAGCTGCTGGCGATAGATGTCGAGCAGCCGTTTGCGCATGTTCTCGTGCTCGGCCGGCGCCAGCTCGCCGAAAGACAGGCGCACCAGCGCGTTGGCGCCGTGGGACACCTGGCAACGCACGCTCTCGAATGGCAGCGGCGCGAGCTGCTGCTCGGCGCGCAGCCGGTTCAGCGCTTCCATCATGTCCTGGGCGGTGTCGAGCAGTGTTCCATCGAGGTCGAACAACACGCCCTTGATCGGGCCATTCATGCGTTCCGCACCAGGTGCATGAGGTAGTTGACCGCCGGGTCGCGGGTGAGCGTGCACTGTTCGCGCAGCGGGTCGTACTTCAGGCCCGCGATGTCGGCGACTTCGAGGCCCGCGGCACGCCCAAATCTCGCGACTTCGGAAGGTTTGAGCAGCCGCTCGTATTCGTGCGTGCCGCGCGGCACCAGGCGCGCGACGTACTCCGCACCGACGATCGCCAGCGCGAAGGATTTGAGATTGCGATTGATGGTGGAGATGAACACGTGGCCGCCTCTGGCCACCAATTGCGAGAGGACTGCCACCGTCTGGGCGGCATCAGGAACATGCTCGAGCATTTCCATGCAGGTCACGACATCGAAGGATCCGGCGTGTGCCCGCGCGAGGCTTTCGGCGGAATCCAGCCGATAGTCGATCGACAACCCCGCGTCGAGCGCGTGCAGGCGCGCGGTATCGATCATGCTCGGCGCGAGATCGATGCCGGTGACCGTGGCGCCGGACCGCGCCAGCGATTCGGTGAGTAATCCTCCGCCGCATCCGACATCGAGTGCGCGCGCGCCCTGCAGACTGACGCGCTCCTGCACGTAACGGGCACGCACCGGATTGAGCTTGTGCAACGGCTTGAATTCGCCGTCGACATCCCAGAAGCGATGCGCGGCGGCCTCGAATTTGGCGATTTCCGCGGGGTCGCTTGCGTGCGAAAAATGAGTCGTATCTTTTGATTTACGGGGGCTCGTCATAGGCGCGCGAAGTATAGCCGCGCAACGTGCAAAACGCGCGTCAAGACAGGCATTTCTGAGTGGCCTGCGTGATAGAATTCCGCACCTTTTTTTGACCCTTCCCTACATGAACGAAATCGCGCGCGAAATCCTGCCCGTCAATCTCGAAGACGAGATGCGCCAGTCCTATCTCGACTACGCCATGAGCGTGATCGTGGGCCGCGCGCTGCCCGACGTGCGCGACGGATTGAAGCCCGTGCACCGCCGCATCCTTCACGCCATGCGTGAACTGGGCAATGACTGGAACAAGTCGTACAAGAAATCCGCACGCGTGGTCGGTGACGTCATCGGCAAGTACCACCCGCACGGCGACACCGCGGTGTACGACGCGCTGGTGCGCATGGCGCAGGACTTCTCCATGCGCTACATGCTGGTGGATGGACAGGGCAACTTCGGCTCGGTGGACGGGGACGCCCCGGCCGCCATGCGTTACACCGAGGTGCGCATGTCGCGCATCGCCGGCGAGTTGCTGGCCGACATCGAGAAGGAAACCGTCGATTTCGTATCCAACTACGACGGCTCGGAGACCGAGCCTTCAGTGTTGCCGGCGCGTTTCCCGAACCTGCTGGTCAATGGCTCCGCCGGTATCGCGGTGGGCATGGCCACCAACATCCCGCCGCACAACCTGGTCGAGATCATCAACGCCTGTCTCGCGGTGCTCGAGAAACAGGACGTGACGCTGGCGGAGCTCATGCAGCACGTGCCGGGTCCGGATTTCCCCACCGCCGGCATCATCAACGGCGCCACCGAAATCGCCACGGCTTATCGCACCGGCCGTGGCCGCCTCTCGATCCGCGCAAAGACGCATTTCGAAGACATGGAAAAGGCCGGTCGCCAGGCCATCGTCGTCACGGAATTGCCGTACCAGGTCAACAAGGCGCGGCTCATCGAGCGCATCGCCGAGCTGGTGCGTGAAAAACAGATTGACGGCATCGCACAGGATGGCCTGCGCGACGAGTCAGACAAGGACGGCATGCGGCTCGTCATCGAGCTGAAGCGCGGCGAAGTCGCCGAAGTCCTGCTCAACAACCTGTTCGCGCTGACGCCGCTCGAGACGGTGTTCGGCATCAACATGGTGGCGCTCATCGACGGCCAGCCGAAGCTGCTCGGGCTCAAGGAGATGCTCGAAGCATTCCTGCGCCATCGCCGCGAGATCGTCACGCGCCGCACGATTTTCGACCTGGCCAAGGCGCGCGATCGCGCCCATATTCTCGAGGGCCTCGCAGTGGCGCTGGCCAACATCGACGAGGTGATCGCGCTCATCAAGGCGTCGCCGTCGTCGGCCGAGGCCAAGGTCGGTCTCATGGGGCGCGTGTGGACTTCCGGAGCGGTGCCGCAGATGCTGGCGCGCGCCGGCTCGATCAGCACGCGGCCGCAGACTGTCAGCGCCGAGTTTGGGCTGCTCGACTTCCAGGGGAAGGGCCAGGGCGGCTATCGACTCACCGAGATCCAGGCACAGGCCATCCTCGACATGCGCCTGCACCGTCTCACGGGGCTCGAGCAGGACAAGATCGTCGCCGAGTACCAGCAGCTGCTGGCGCAGATCGTCGATCTCACCGACATCCTGGCGCGGCCCGAGAGGCTCACGCAGGTGGTGCGCGAAGAACTGCTCGCCGTGCGCGAGCAGTTCGGCGACGCGCGCCGCACCGAGATCAACCGAGATCATCTCGATCTGTCCACCGAGGACCTGATCGAGCCGCAGGACGTGGTGGTGACGCTGTCGCACGCCGGCTATGCCAAGTCGCAGCCGGTCACCGAGTACCAGGTGCAGCGACGCGGCGGACGTGGCAAGGCGGCCACGTCAGTCAAGGACGAAGACTTCGTCGAGAAACTCTTCGTCGCGCACACGCACGACACCATCCTGTGCTTCAGCAACCGCGGCAAGGTCTACTGGAAACGCGTGTTCGAGTTGCCGCAGGCCGGTCGCGGCTCGCGCGGCAAGCCCATGGTGAATCTCCTGCCGCTCGAAGAAGGCGAGAAGATCAACGCGATGCTGCCCATCAAGCAGTACGACGATGAACATTTCGTGTTCATGGCGACCAGCCAGGGCACGGTGAAGAAGACGCCGCTGTCGGCGTTCTCACGGCCGCGCGCCAGCGGCATCATTGGTGTGTCTCTGGACATGGACGATCGCCTGGTGGGCGTCGCGCTCACCGACGGTCGCCGCGAAATCATCCTCTCCTCGAGCGGCGGCAAATCCATCCGCTTCAACGAAGAAGAAGTGCGACCCATGGGTCGCGAGGCCACCGGCGTGCGCGGCATCAAGCTCGGCGACGGCCAGCAGCTGATCTCGCTCATCGTGGTGGGTGACGGGCTCATCCTGACGGCCTCGGCCAATGGCTACGGCAAACTCACGCCGCTCGAAGACTTCCCGCAACACGGCCGCGGCGGGCAGGGTGTCATCGCGCTGCAAACCACCGAGCGCAACGGCGAAATGGTCGCTGCCTTGCAAGTAAATTCTGATCATGAGCTCATGATGATTAGTTCTACTGGCACGCTGGTGCGTACGCCGGTGGCGGAAATCTCCATCGTGGGACGCAACACGCAAGGCGTTCGCCTGATCCGGCTGGGTGATGGCGAGAGATTGACCGGCATCGAGCGCATCGAGAGCCTCGTCGTGGACGTTCCGGGCACCGATCCGAGTCCGGACACGCTCGGTGGACCGGAGAGCTCGCCGCCAGATGAGCCCATGGAGCCGCCGACCTCCTGATATATTCCGCGCCCCGGGCAATAACGTCCGGGGTGAACAGACGGGCGGGCAATAAGGTCCGCACGAGAGGAATATTTCATGCGCGTATTCAATTTTGCCGCGGGGCCGGCAACACTGCCGCTCGAGGTTTTGGAACAGGCTCAGACCGAGATGACCGACTGGAAGGCCGGCGGCATGTCGGTGATGGAAGTTTCCCATCGCAGCAAGGCGTTCATCGCCGTCGCCCAGGAGGCCGAGGCCGACCTGCGCGAGTTGCTGAACATTCCCTCTAACTACAAGGTGCTGTTCCTGCAGGGCGGCGCCACCGGCATGTTCTCGGCCATCCCGATGAACCTCGCCACCGCAGAGTCGACCGTGGACTATGTGAACACCGGTGCCTGGTCCAAGAAGGCCATCGGCGAGGCGAAGCGGTATTGCAAGGTGGTGAATATTTCCGCGGACGAAGCCGCGTCGAACTACTCCACCGTGCCCGCACAGGGCGCGCTCAAGCTCACGGCCAACGCGGCGTATTTCCACTACACGCCCAACGAGACCATCGGCGGCGTGGAGTTCGATTACATCCCCCAAATGGATAACAAGGCCGGCAGCGTGCCACTGGTGGCGGATTTCTCCAGCACCATCCTGTCGCGGCCTCTCGACGTGACGAAGTTCGGGCTCATCTACGCCGGCGCGCAGAAGAACATCGGCCCTGCGGGAATCTGCGTCGTGATCGTGCGCGACGATCTCATCGGCAAGGCCCGACCCGGCACGCCCGCGGTTTGGGACTTCAAGGCCATGGCCGACGAAGGCTCCATGCTCAACACGCCGCCGACCTTCGGCTGGTATTTCGCCGGCCTGGTATTCAAGTGGCTGAAGAAGCAGGGTGGTCTCGAGTCCATGGCGGCGCGTAATCGTGCCAAGGCTTCGATGCTCTACGGATTCATCGATTCCTCGGGCTTCTACAAGAGCCCGGTGGCGAAAAACGCCCGCTCCTGGATGAACGTGCCGTTCACGCTCGCCAGGCCGGACCTCGACAAGAGCTTCTGCGCCGAGGCGGCCAAGGCGGGTCTGGTGAATCTCGAGGGCCACCGGTCGGTGGGCGGGATGCGCGCGTCTATCTACAACGCCATGTCCATCGAGGGCATCGACGCCCTCGTGAACTTCATGAAGGATTTCCAAAGCCGCAACGCCTGAGGGCGGGGTGTGCAGCTTCCAACAATTCACGGACGACGCCCCGTTCTTTCATGTCAGGGGCGGCGATTTCCGACGTGGGCGTCAGCCCTGGAGAATACAATGCGATTCAAGATCCAGACCCTGAACAACATCAGCATCAAGGGGCTCGAGCGGCTGCCGCGCGAGCGCTTCGAGGTGGCCTCGGAGATCAACAACCCCGACGCGATCCTGGTGCGCTCGGCCGACATGCACAAGATGCAGATCCCCGACAGCATCCGTGCGGTGGGCCGGGCCGGCGCGGGCACCAACAATATTCCTGTCGATGTGCTGTCGAAGCGCGGCGTCCCCGTGTTCAACGCGCCCGGCGCGAACGCCAACGCGGTCAAGGAGCTGGTGCTCGCCGGCATGTTCCTCGCCGCGCGCAACATCACGCAGGCCTGGTCCTTTGCCAAGGGCCAGAGCGGCGACGATCATGCCATCGACGTGGCGGTGGAGAAGGGCAAGAAGAATTTCGTCGGCTTCGAGCTGCCCGGCCGCACGCTGGGCGTCATCGGTCTCGGCGCCATCGGTGTTGAAGTCGCCAACTCGGCGCTCAGTCTCGGCATGAAGGTGCTGGGTTACGACCCGCAGATCACCGTGCAACGCGCCTGGCAGTTGTCGTCGAACGTGGAGCAGGCGTTGTCCCTCGATGACCTGTTCGTACGCTCCGACGTCATCACCGTGCACGTACCGCTCACGCCCGAGACGCGCGGCCTGGTCAACGAAGGGCGCCTCAAGCTGATGCGCAAGAACGGCGTCATCCTCAACTTCGCACGCGCACCCATCGTCGACGAAAAGGCGATTGTCGCAGCGCTGGACGACGGCCGCCTGCAGGGCTATGTCTGTGACTTTCCGAGCAACGGCACCAAGGATCATCCGAAGATCGTCACGCTGCCGCATCTCGGTGCCTCAACCAACGAGGCCGAAGACAACTGCGCAGTCATGGTGGCGGATACGGTCAAGGACTATCTAGAGAACGGCAATATCAAGAACAGCGTGAATTTCCCCGAGGCCGTGCTGCCGCGCGCCCCCAGGACCGCGCGCATCTGCATTGCCAACAGCAACGTGCCTAACATGGTGGGCCAGATCTCCACCGCCCTGGCCGGCGCGTCGCTCAACATCGCCGAGCTGCTCAACAAGTCCCGCGGCGAATATGCTTACACGCTCATCGATACCGATGGGGCAGTGGACGCGGCGGTGATCGACAAGATCCGGGCGATCTCGGGCGTGCTGGCCGCGCGGGTGATATAACTGCCGGCACTCAACGGCACGCCGGGAGGGGCGGCGGTGGCTAAGCGCAAGAAGAAGCAGGTTCCGGTGAAGGCAGCGGCGGCTGGAGTCGACGCACGCCTGCCGCTCGAACAATTGCGTGCCGAGATTGACAGCGTGGATACGCGTATCCACGAGTTGCTCAACGACCGCGCACGGCTGGCGCGCCAGGCCGGAGTTTCCAAGCACGCCGACGGCCACACCGTCGACTTCTATCGGCCGGAACGCGAGGCGCAGGTACTGCGCATGGCGCGCGAACGGAACAAGGGTCCGCTGCGTACCGAGGAAGTCCTGCGGCTGTTCCGCGAGATCATGTCCGCCTGCCTGGCCCAGGAAGAACCGCTCAAGGTGGGTTACCTCGGCCCCGAGGGCACCTTCTCCCAGACCGCGACGCTCAAGCACTTCGGTCACTCGGTGCGCGCGCTGGCATTGTCCTCGGTCGACGAGGTGTTCCACGAGGTCGAAGCCGGCCTCGCCGATTTCGGCGTGGTCCCGGTGGAGAATTCCACGGAAGGCTCGGTCAACCACACGCTCGACAGCCTGTTAGGCTCACCGCTGCGGATATGCGGCGAGGTGGAGTTGCGCATCCACCAGTTCCTGATGGGCGGCATGGAGCGTCTCGAGAAGATCCAGCGCATCTGCAGCCATCCGCAGTCGCTGGCGCAATGCCGTGGCTGGCTCGACCAACACCTGCCCGAGGTGCCGCGCATCCCGGTCACCAGCAATGCCGAGGCCGCGCGCCGCGCCCGCGACGAGGAGGGCACGGCCGCGATCGCCGGTGAGACCGCCGCCGTTGTCTACGGCTTGAAGATGCTGGCCGCCGAGATCGAGGATCGCGACGACAACACCACGCGCTTTTTTGTGGTCGGAAAGAAGGTGTTCCGGCCTTCCGGAGAAGATCGCACCACCATCCTGTGCTCGGCGCTGCACACCGACTCGCCCGGTGCGCTGTTCCGGCTGCTCGAGCCGTTGGCAAAACACAAGATCAGCCTGACACGCATCGAATCGCGACCGTCGCACCGCAAGAAATGGGATTACGTGTTCTTCTTCGATATCGAAGGGCACGCCGACGACGCGCACGTTGCCAAGGCACTCGCCGCGTTGAAAAAGCGCGCCTCGTTGTTCCGCGTGCTCGGCTCGTATCCGCGCGCCGTGTCCTGAAAATGGGGACATTCCTATTTTTCGTACGCCGCAGACTAGGCGCGTCCGTCTCCAGGGAAAAATAGGAATGTCCCCATTTTCTGACAAGCCTGGTGATCTTGCCGTCGAACACGTGCGCACGCTGGCGCCGTACGTGCCCGGCAAACCCATCGAGGAACTGGAACGCGAGCTTGGGCTGACCCACATCATCAAGCTGGCGTCGAACGAAAACCCGTTGGGTCCGAGCCCGCTGGCGCTGGCCGCCATGCAACGGGCGCTCGCAGACACCTGGCTCTATCCGGACGGCAGCGGCCACGTGCTCAAGCACAAGCTCGCCGCGCGCCTCGGCGTCGACATCAACCAGATCACGCTCGGCAATGGTTCGAACGATGTGCTGGTGCTGTTGGCCGAGGCATTTCTCAAACCCGGCGTCGAAGCGGTGTATTCGCAGTACGCGTTTGCCGTCTATCCGATCGCCATCCAGTCCACCGGGGCCACGGGTGTTGTCGTGCCGGCGCTCGGTCCGGACTCCAGCATGCCGCTGGGGCATGACCTGGTCGCCATGGCTCGCGCCGTCACGCCGCGCACACGCGTCCTGTTCATCGCGAATCCCAACAATCCCACCGGCACATGGATGCCGGCCAGCGAGCTGGAGGCATTCATCGCCGCTGTTCCTGCGCACGTGGTGGTGGCGCTCGACGAGGCCTACTTCGAATACACCGAAGGCATGGGACTGCAGAACGGCATCGAATGGCTGAGCCGATACCCGAACCTCGTGGTGTTCCGCACTTTCTCAAAGGCCTATGGACTGGCGGGTGTGCGCGTGGGTTTCGCCGTGAGCCATCCCACGGTCGCGGACATGCTCAACCGCGTGCGGCAACCGTTCAATGTTTCCGTCGTCGGTCTCGCCGGCGCCGCGGCGGCGCTCGATGATCCGGCGCATGTAAGCGCCGCGGTGACACTGGCGGTGGCCGAACGAAAGCGGGTAGCGGCGCGTCTCGCGAGTGTCGGCACCCGCGTGGTGCCCTCGGCGGGCAACTTCCTGCTGCTGCACGCGGGTGCCAATGCGAAACAGCGCTTCGACGCCTTGCTGCGTCGGGGCGTCATCGTCAGGCCGGTGGGCAACTACCAGTTGCCCGAGCATCTGCGCGTCACGCTGGGCACTGTCGAGCAGAACGACCGTTTCCTCAGCGCCTGGGAAGCTTGCTAGCCTCTCTTGATGGCCGCTCAGAAAACTCCGGTACCCATCGTCACCATCGACGGACCCTCGAGCTCGGGCAAGGGCACCATCAGCCGCCTCGTGGCATCGCGCGTCGGATGGAATCTGCTGGACAGCGGGGCGCTCTATCGACTCGTGGCGCTGGCCGGTGTGCACCGAAACCTCGACCCCGACGATGTTGCCGAGCACGTTTCGGTGGCGCGCACCATGCGGGTGGAATTTGGCTCGCAACAGGGTGAAGAGCGGGTTCTGCTCGAAGGACAGGATGTCACCGGCGAGATCCGCACTGAACTGGCCGGGGCGGGGGCCTCACGGGTGGCTGCCTGGCCGGCAGTAAGGGCGGCCCTGCTGGACCGGCAACGGGCCTTCGCCACACCCCCCGGACTGGTGGCCGACGGACGCGATATGGGCACGGTCATATTTCCGGAGGCCCGGCTGAAGGTCTTTCTGACGGCGAGCGCCGAAGAAAGGGCCCAAAGACGTCATAAGCAGTTGATAGAAAAGGGCTCCGCTGCTAGTCTTGCCGCCCTTTCGCGGGAGATCGCGGAGCGCGATTTGCGGGATTCCACCCGCCAGGTCGCGCCACTGAAGCCCGCGCCCGACGCACAGTTACTCGACTCCACGGGATTGAGTATCGATGCCGTCGTCGAGCGAGTCCTCTTGCTCGGGCGCGAGCGCGACCTCTGGTGTTAGGACAAAAGCTGCTTCACAAGGATTGTGGAGCTTTAATGACAACCTCGAGGGACGGAGTTCCCGAGAGCGGACAATTTCACGGCCGTTGATCAACGACAGGTCGTGTGAGTGAGTACATGACAGAAAGTTTTGCCCAGCTCTTCGAACAGAGCATCGCCAACCAGCGTATCCGCCCCGGAATGATCCTCACCGGCCTCGTCGTAGACGTAGGCGACGATATGGTGATCGTCAATGTGGGCCTGAAATCAGAAGCCGTCATCCCCCTCGAACAGTTCAAGAACGAACGTGGAGAGATCGAGGTCAAGGCTGGCGACAGCATCGAAGTCGCCCTCGACGCGATGGAAGACGGCACCGGCGAAACGCGCCTCTCGCGCGAAAAAGCCAAGCGTGCCCGCACCTGGACGCGCCTCGAAGAGAGCTTCAACAAATCCGAAATCGTCACCGGCACCATCACGGGCCGTGTGAAGGGTGGCTTCACCGTCGAAATCGACAACGTCCGCGCGTTCCTGCCCGGTTCGCTGGTCGATGTTCGCCCGGTACGCGACACCGCCTATCTCGAAGGCAAGTCGCTCGAGTTCAAGGTCATCAAGCTCGACCAGAAGCGCAACAACGTGGTGGTCAGCCGCCGCGCGGTCGTGGAGCAGGAATTCTCCGCCGAGCGCAGCGCGCTCATGGACAACCTGCAGGAAGGCACCGTGCTCAAGGGCACGGTCAAGAATCTCACCGACTACGGCGCGTTCGTGGATCTCGGCGGCATCGACGGCCTGCTGCACATCACCGACATGGCGTGGAAGCGCGTCAAGCATCCGTCGGAAGTCGTCAAGGTCGGCGACGAAATCGACGTGCGCATCCTCAAGTTCGACCGCGAGCGTTCACGCGTTTCGCTGGGCCTCAAGCAGCTCGGCGCGGATCCGTGGGAGAACATCGCGCGACGGTACCCGCCCAACACCCGCGTGTTCGGCAAGGTCACGAACATCGCCGACTACGGCGCGTTCGTGGAAATCGAGGACGGCGTCGAAGGCCTGGTCCACGTGTCCGAAATGGACTGGACCAACAAGAACGTCAACCCGGCCAAGGTCGTGCACTCGGGCCAGGAAGTCGAAGTCATGGTGCTCGACGTGGATGAAGAGCGCCGTCGTATTTCGCTCGGCCTGAAGCAGTGCAAGCAGAATCCATGGAAGGAGTTCTCCGAGAACTTCAACCGCGGCGACAAGGTGTCGGGCCAGATCAAGTCCATCACCGATTTCGGCGTATTCATCGGTCTCGCCGGCAACATCGACGGCCTGGTGCACCTCAGCGACCTCTCCTGGGATGTGCCCGGCGAAGAAGCCGTGCGCAACTACCAGAAGGGCCAGCAGCTGGAGGCCATGGTGCTGTCCATCGATCCGGAGCGTGAGCGCATTTCGCTCGGCATCAAGCAGCTCGCGCAGGATCCGTTCAGCGAGTACATCGCCACCAACCCGAAGGGCACCATCGTCAAGGGCGTCGTCAAGGAAGTGGACGCGCGTGGCGCGGTCATCGACCTCGGCAACGGCATCGAAGGCCAGCTGCGCGCCTCCGAGCTCGGCCGCGATCGCGTCGAAGACGCGCGCACCGTGCTCAAGGTCGGCCAGGAAATCGAGGCCCGCTTCACGGGTGTCGACCGCAAGACTCGCACCATTGCACTGTCGATCAAGGCCAAGGAGATCCACGAGGAGCAGGAGGCGGTGTCCAACTACCGTTCCGACCAGCCTTCGTCGGGCACCAGCCTTGGCGACCTGCTCAAGGAGCAGATTGGTGGCGATCGCTGAGCCCAGCGATAGATTTAGTTAGTCTCTACAACAACAAAAAACGGTAGCGGCCCATGACAAAGTCCGAGCTCATCGAGATCATCACGGCAAAACAGAAACACCTGCCAGCCAAGGATGTTGAGCTCGCACTCAAACAGATCCTCGAGATCATGAGTGACGCCCTGTCGGCGGGAGATCGCATCGAGATACGCGGCTTCGGCTCGTTCTCGCTGCACTTCCGTCCGCCGCGGCAGGGCCGCAATCCCAAGACCGGCGAAGCCGTGGCGCTTTCCGGCAAGTACGTGCCTCACTTCAAGCCCGGCAAGGATCTGCGCGAACGCGTCAACGATGGCGCGGATCGGCCCATCCGGGATTGAGGAAATGGGGACACTCCCCGTTTCCTAGCAAATGGGGCCGCACCTCATTTCGTATCCGCCATTTTTGGATCTCGAACCCTGGCGTGCCGGCCCGTTCGAATTCACGACGCCGCTTCCCGGCAGCAAGTCCCTCACGCTGCGTGACTGTGCGATCGCGGCGCTGGCCGCGGGCACGAGCACCATTCATTACCCCGGTGAGGCCGACGACTACTGGCGCATGAAGGACTGTCTGCGCCGTCTCGGCATCGACATCGACGATTCTCAGGCGGACGTAGTGACGATCGCCGGGCGTGGCGGCGAGTTCGCGCCGGGCCGCGTCGAGCTCGATGTCGGGCAGAGCGCGGTGACCACGCGACTGATGCTGGCGTGCGCGGCGCTGCGGCCGGACGTCACCGTCGTCGACGGTCACGTGTCGATGCGCAATCGCCCGAACAAGGACCTGGTCGATGCGCTGCGAACTCTCGGCGCCACACTGGAATCGACCAACGACGGGCGTCTGCCCACCACGGTGCGCGGCACGCGTGCGCTGCGTGGCCCGGTGCGCGTGCCGGGCACCATCTCCAGCCAGTTCCTCACCAGCCTGCTGAGCATCGCCCCGCTGATCGAGGGCGGCCTCAGCATCGAGGTGGAAGGCGAGCTCACCAGCAAACCGTATGTCGATCTCACGCTCGACGAAATGGCGAAGTTCGGCGCGCAGGTCGAAAACCATGACTACCGTCGGCTGGTGGTGAAACAACAGCCGTACCGGGCCGGCACCTTTGAAGTGGAAGGTGACGCTTCGGCAGCGTCGTATTTTGCCGCGCTCGCGACCCTGCACGGCGGGCGAATCACACTCAGTAATCTGGGCACGCGCACCCGCCAGGGGGACTTCGGTTTCTTCACGCTATGCGAAAAACTCGGCGCCGTCGTGCAACGCCAGTCTGATTCCACGACCATCACGGGGCCTCACGCCCTCGACACCGCGTTCGAAGGCGACGTTGACATGACCAGCATGCCGGACGTCGCGCCCACGTTGATGATGCTCGCCCCGTTCCTGGCCCGACCGACCCGGCTCACGGGTCTCGCCACGCTGCGCGTCAAGGAATGCGACCGGATCGCCGCGCCCACCCGCGAGTTGCGCAAGGTCGGCGTCACGGTGGAGGAAGGGCCGGACTGGATGCGAATCGAGCCTTTGCCTGCGTCGCGCCCGAGGCCACCCGCGGTGGTGGAAATCGAGACCTATCACGATCACCGCATCGCCATGTCGTTCGGCGTTCTGGGATCGCGCCTGGCGGGCCTGCGGATCCTCGATCCGGGCTGCGTGGCCAAGACTTATCCGAACTACTGGCGCGACTGGCAGCGGGCTGCGGCCGTTCCCCGCCAGTAAATGGGGACATTCCTGATTTGCTGCAAAAGGGAACGGGGCTGAGCCCGGCGCCGGCTGCGTACGCCACTAATTCAGGGTGGATAGCGCACTCAGGGTGCGACATCCGCGGCGGCGAGCGACCACGACGACTTCGACACGGTGTGTGAGTTGCGCGCGTCCGACCAGATGAGCCCCGTCCCCTTTTGCCAGAAAAATCAGGAATGTCCCCATTTCTGATAACGTCCGCGCATGCGCTTGCGCGGAATCGGCCCCGAAGTCCTGCTGCTGTGTTTCCTGGTCGATCGGGGCGGCCGCCTTCGTGCTCGGACGGCGTTCGGCGCGCGCCCGCCGCGTGCGCGGCGACACCGAATACTTCGCGGGCCTCGATCACCTGGTGAACGATCGTTACGACCGCGCCGCCGAGGTTTTCACCCGCCTCGCCACCAAGTCTCACGAGGCCGAGATCCAGTTCGCGCTCGGCAGCCTGATGCGCAAGCGCGGCGAAGTGGACCGCGCCATCGCCATTCACACCGGGCTCGCCGAAAACCGCGACCCGGCCATTCGCGAGCAGGCCACTCTCGCGCTGGGTCTGGATTACATGAGCGCGGGCCTCATGGATCGGGCCGAAGAGAAGCTGCGCAGCCTGCTCGAGCTCGGAGCGCTACCGCGCGGCCGCGCTGGAAAAGCTGGCGTGGGTCTACGAGCAGCAACACGACTGGCGCGCGGCGCTGGACCTGTGGCGCGAACTTCCGCCCGAAAAACAACGCGAACGGGCCGCGGATGCGGCGCACTACTGCTGCGAACTTGCGGAAGCGGCGCTGTCCACCGGCGATCTCGCTGCCGCTCGCACCCAGCTGGCCGCGGCGCGGGTCCACGCTCCGGACGGGTCGCGCACCCGCATGCTGGCTGCGCGTATCGCGGCGGCCTCGGGTGAGGAATCGCGCGCGCTCGAGCTCTACACCGAGGCGCTCGCGGGTTCGCGCACCATGGAAGAAGCATTCCTGCAGGAGGCGCATTCGGCACTCGGCGCGCGCGCCGCGGAGCTCGACACCCGGCTGCGGGCGCAGCCATGCGCCGAACCGGATACGCCGCAACCGGATGCGCGTTTTCGTTGTCAGCAGTGTGGAGTCGGCAGCGTCACTTGGCATTGGCGCTGTCCCCGCTGCCGTACGTGGGATTCCCTGCGCAGTCTCAAATAACCGCGGCGTTTGATGAAATAGCCGACTGTGGCCACAGGCCTCGACATTGTTAGTCTTCGCGTGCCCGGCAGAATGCCGGGTCATGTCATGCAAGGAGGCCACACATGTCGCTCAAACACTTCGTTGCAACGCTCACCGCCACGGTACTGCTCACGCCCGTGGTCTTCGGAGAGCCGGTCAACATCAACACCGCCGATGCCGCGTCGATTGCCAAGGCGCTCGATGGCGTTGGTCCCGCAAAGGCCAAGGCCATCGTGAGCTACCGCGAAAAAAACGGTCCGTTCAAGAGTGCCGATCAACTCGCCATGGTCGAAGGCATCACCCAGAACCTCATCGACAAGAACCGGGCGGATATCCGCCTCGGTGCCGACAAGGGTGCCGACAAGCAGGCCGCGCCGGCCGCGGCGACGAAGCCGGCAAAACCGGCGTCGTAGGCCGGGGACTACGTAGCTGCGGGACGTGACGTCGATCAAACTGTCACGTCCTCACTACCGGCCCCCGGCTGGCGGAATGGGCGGGCATGGTATGTTTCAGCCCCGAAATCCGGAGCCGATATGCCGCACAAGTCGCCCGCCAAACCGAAGTCCAGCCGTATCGACGTTGCCGTTTTTCCTGTTGCGGGCCGGGGCACGCGCTTCCTGCCGGCGACCAAGGCCAGTCCCAAGGAAATGCTGCCGATCGTCGACAAGCCGCTCATTCAGTACGCGGTGGAGGAGGCGCTGGAAGCCGGCGCGCGCCGGCTGGTGTTCATTACCGGTGCCTCCAAGCGCGCGATCGAGGATCACTTCGATACCGATGGCGAGCTCGAGGGCCTGCTGGTCAAACAGGGCAAGAGTGACCTGCTGAAAACGTTGCGCAGCGTGCTGCCGTCATACGCTTCTTGCATCTACATCCGTCAGCCCGCGCCTCTGGGACTGGGGCACGCCGTGTTGTGCGCCAAACCCGCCGTGGGCAACGCGCCATTCTTCGTGCACCTGGCGGACGACCTCATCGATGCCCCGGAAGCCTGCCTCAAGCAGATGGCCGAGCGTTTCGTCGATGGCAGCATCGTGGCCGTACAGACTGTCCCGAAGGATCAGACCGACAAATACGGCATCGTGAAGACCGCGGAGAAACGTGGCGATCTGCTGCGCATGGATCGCATCGTGGAAAAGCCGAAACCCGCGCAGGCGCCCTCAAACCTCGCGGTGGTGGGCCGCTACCTGCTCACGCCACGCCTGTTCGCACATCTCGAGAAGATTGGTGAAGGCGCGGGCGGCGAGATTCAGCTCACCGACGGCATCGCGCGGCTCATGGGTGAGGAGCCTGCGTACGCGTACAAGTTCGCCGGCAAACGGTACGATTGCGGCAGCAAGCTCGGATACCTGCAGGCCAACGTGGAATACGCGCTCGCGCATCCAGAGCTCGCGAAGCGATTCCGCGCCTACCTGCGCACGCTGGTCAAGGAATTCAAGTAGGGCGGAGCGTCAGATGAAGGCCAAGCCCAAAGCCGCAGCGCGCCGCTAAGATCAATCGTTAGACGGCGCCCTGCGTATCGAGGTATGCGCATGTACCGAGCTCACACAGTCTCTGCCGGTATCGCTGTAGACCCCAAGTTGGTCTACGCCTACGCGTCCGATCCAGCCAACCTTCCTACCTGGGCGCCTGGGTTCGTGAAGTCCATAGAAAAGCAGGGCACTAGTTGGATTGCCCAGACTCCTTTTGGGCAAGTCGCACTTCGCTTCGCCGCTGCCAACGACTTTGGGGTTCTGGACCATGACGTCGATCTGCCCACCGGTACCCTCCATAACGCGATGCGGGTCATCCCAAACGGCGCAGGTAGTGAGGTGTTGTTTACGTTGATTCAGCTTCCAGGCGTTTCGGACGAGCAATTCCAGCAGGACATGGACACCGTTCGGGCCGACCTCAACAAACTACGAACAGTGTTGGAGCATCGCAGTGGCAGCGCCGTCTGACACCTCGCTGGAGCGCACGCGTGGACGATAAGGTGCCAAGCCCAAGTATCAGGTAACGCGATTTCTCGTAACCATGCCCAGACACCGCATTTTCACGATCCCGTTTTCAAAGGTGTATCCGTTATATGTTCAAAAGGCGGAGCGCAAGGGCCGGACGAAGAAGGAAGTTGACCAGATCATCAGGTGGCTGACGGGCTACACTGCCAGCGGCGTTGAAGAAACAGATCGAGCGTGAGGTCGATTTCGAGACCTTTTTCGCTCGAGCGCCGGCAATCAACCCAGGCGTCTCGCTCATCAAGGGCGTAGTTTGCGGGGTGCGCGTCGAGGAAATCGACGACCCGCTCATGCGGAAGATCCGCTACCTGGACAAGTTGATCGACGAACTTGCAAAAGGGAAGCCGATGGAGAAAATCCTTCGGCAAGTCGACGCATAACTACTAGAACGATCGTGACTCGATTCCTATGCCATCCACCCCTCCCCCACCCAAACTCGCGGCGCTCAGCTCAACCGATAGGCCCCAGCTGTGCAATTTCTGCGAGAACTCCGGGATCGTATTCGGCGCGGTGAGATCACTTGCAGCGTTCGGCTTTGGCAGCGACCGCAAGTGCGTGTCGGGGGGCGCTATTCGCTGCCGCCGGGGCAGATCATGGTGACCTCGCTCATTGAGATGTCACTTGACGATATCACCCCGGCTCTGGCTCGGCGTTCGGGATTCGAGGGCGTGGTAGACCTTCTAAAGACCGCCAGGCATGGACCGGGGCGCAGGGTGTTTCTTGTTGAGTTCCGCTATCTGAAGCCTGCGGATGGGCTGCGGCCTAACACATCCCTGGAGCGCAAGCGTGGGAGATAAAATGCAGTGACGCACGTAACCATGCGATGGGTCGTCGCTAGGCCGGCGGATCCTTGGCGCGAGTTCGCGACACAGCCATCATGATCCCGAGGCCTGCAACCACCAGGCAGGCGATCACCACGTAAGTCACTGCAAGACCCGCCGCAACAAGGCCCCATGCGATACCGGCGAGAAGCACCGCCAAGCCAAACATGTAGAGGGCAAATGACATGGGAGACTCCGACCGATGAAGAGCACATCGCTCAATCTTCGAAAATCATACGCATGGGAGTGGCGATCGGTTATCGAAGGAGTGCTGGAATTCCCGTAGGTCCGTTCCTACCGTCGGTTGGTGACGCCTAACAACTCGCAGGAGTGCACGCGTGGAAGCCAGAGTGCCAGGCCCGGCGGTCAATACGGATCGCTTGAAGTCGTTCTCCGATGGCGTGTTCGCCGTCATCATCACGGTGCTGGTTTTGGACCTTCGGCCGCCGCACGACCCCAGTTGTGAAGGGTTTCGCTGACTCGGCCACCGCGCGGCTCATCTGGGTCAACTTTGCGCATCTGTTTTCGGTGTCACTGCTGCCATTTTCAGCAGCCTGGATCGCGGAAACCCGACTGGCCGCGGGGATTCCCGTGTCCGTCTTGGCGACGGTATTCTTTCTGGTGAATCTGACCTACATTGCCTTGTGTGCGGAGTTGGTAGATCGGCCAGATGCGAGCACGTTACTGCCGAGGATGCGACGTCGCATGCGGCTTCGTGCAATCGTCACCTTGATCGTCTTCGGCAGCGCTGCGATCGTGGCGCTGCGGTATCCACTGGTTGGTTTTGGCCTGGCCTGTTGCTGTCTTGTGATGTACTTGCGTCACAGGCGCCGGGACAGTGACTTAGCCGCGAAGGAGTTGCAAATGCCGCAGTTCAAGCCCGTTGGCTACAACACGGTTTCCCCGTACCTGATCACGTCGGATGCGGCCGCGACAATCCGCTTCATGGAGCATGTGCTGGATGGGAAACTGCTGCGGAGTTTTCCGGATGATCAGGGCCGCCTCAGGCACGCTGAAGTTCTGATCGGCGAGTCTGCAGTAATGCTGGCTGATTCTGCGCCAGATTGGCCACCAGTCGCGGCCTACACCCACGTGTACGTGGAGAACGTCGATGCGACCTATGAGCGTGCCCTTGCCGAAGGCGCTGTGTCGGTACAGGTGCCTGAGCAGAAGGGGACGAAGACAAGCGTGGTGGAGTCAAGGATGCCGGTGGCACGACCTGGTGGATCGCAACGCGAGTCGGGTAGGCGCAGTAGCGCAGCCCAAAAAAATCACTGGAGCTCCCATGGAATCTCGCTCTGATGAGACGAAGTTTTCTGAGAGGGCTACGCCGTGAGTTGGGCGTGGTGTGGCCAATCCTCTCGGGACTTCTCGCACTCATGGTGGTGTTCGGGTTGGTGATCGGTCTGCGTGAGGGCTGGTCGATCGAGGAGTCGGTCTATTTCGCCTTCGTATCCGGTCTGACAATCGGCTACGGTGATTTCGCGCCCAAATTCCTGCTCACGCGCGTGCTGGCCATCATCATAGGTCTATGCGGGCTCTTGATGACCGCTCTCCTGGCGGGTATCGCCGTGAAGGCGTTGACAGAGTCGACGGAAGATCGCGAGCAATGAATCAATGAACCGTTTCGCCTACGAACAAGCGGTTCTTGCAGAAATCGCTTCTGAACAACCCTTGTCGCTGGAAGAGTTTGTCTCGTTGCCAGCGTACATCGGCAAGGAGTGTTCTTACGATACGTGCTACGACGGGCACATCGTGAGGATCGAGATTCAATATCCGACCTTGGCTGATACCGGAGGTGTCGAACTGGATATCCTCGGCCCCTATTGGGATCGGATCTTTCGCTGCAGGTTTGAGGGGGTCTTCGGCATAGAGACTGTGGGAGTGAACCTGGCCGGAATTGCGGAGATCCAGGCCGTCAGTTTGAGTGAAATCGAAGGAGGGCGTATCTGCACGTTTCGAACCATCCAACAGGGTCATGAGCTTCGCCTGAGCTTCAAGACGGCCGAAGTCACGCGGCTCATGTTGCGGACGCCGCTCGAACGCCTGCAAACCAGCAGCTGACTATGCGCACATCCGATCGTTTTTCAGCGGCAGTTCTGATCGGCCTCATCCTCAGCCCGACATCGGCGTTCGGTCAGATTGATTCTCTGCAGCAGTTTGGAGAATTCTCGCAGAACTATTACACCGAACCGCGACCGGACTTGATTCCCGCGGCGCTGGCTTTCCTTGACACCTCTCCGCTCGTCTCGAATCCTGATCGTTCTCCATTGGTGACGATGTCGCTGAGTTGTATCTTGCACCGACCTGAATTGAAGAGCCGATCGTGGGACGCGGAGGTGGCAAAACTGCGCGAACCCGCTCTTGGCCTCGTCCAGGCGGCGATTTCCACGGGACCTGACGCACTGCTGTCACTCATTCCGACTTCTCCCAATCGCAATGACATGAACTGGGCCTGTTTCTTCGGTTCGGGGAGGAAAAGTACCTGGACAACATCGTGGAAGAGCTCGCCTATCTGGGGGAACGAAAAGATCTGAATCGATTCCTGACCTCGGCGAGTGCGCAGTGGTCACTGTCGAGCAACGCGCTCGACCATCCTCGAGTGAAGGCCAAACTGCGAACAGCTCAGTGCAACGAAGGGGCCGATGCAGGAAATCGCGGCGGACACTCTTGCGATATCACCGGAGGAGATAAAGGCCAACACGACGGCGGTCGTGAAGGATCAGCGCCAACGAGGTGTGTGGTGACGATGGCCATCAGGACCAGTGGAGCCGTTCTCGCGATTGCTGGAATCCTTGTCGTTCTCGGGTGGATTCAAGCTCCCGACCAGGATTGCTTGTACACAACCGACGTCCTGCTGCAGTTGCGCATGTGCGAGCTCGGCTCGATGGTTGCAGAGCGCAAGGGCGTGCCCGCCAGTTGGTTCGTCCTGCTGGTGGTGTGGGGCCGCACTGGCCGCAGGTTTGTTTCTCGTGCGTTACCCCCGACGAGGACGCGCCTGACGCTTATGGGTCTGACAATCAAGCAGCGCGGCGTCCTGAAGGGAATGATCGTGGGTGCCGGCCTCACAGTCATCGTGATCGTCGGCGCAATTCTTTGGGGGCCACAATTGCTGTCGCCGGAGGCATCGGTCAGCGAGCGACTCGCGTTCGCACTGCGGACGGACGCCTTCATTGCGCTCTGGCTCGGAATTTCCGTCGCCTTGCTCGCACGACACCGATTCTTCACTCCGGAGGATATCGACGGCGGCGGGCTTACTCGCGGCACGGAAATGGCTCAAGTCCTGCAAGCTACTCTGCAGAACACGCTGGAACAGACGGTGCTGGCGGTGCTGGTGCATTGCATCTGGGCGATCGTGATGCCTCCATCCTGGATTGCGGCGATACCGGCCGCAGCCATTCTGTTCCTGTGCGGTCGGATCATGTTTCTGGTTGGCTATCGCGGTGGCGCACCGGCCCGGGCGGTCGGGTTCACGCTAACCTTCTATCCGACGGTCCTGATGCTCATTGTCATCACCGTCGCGGTTGTTAGAAGCTGGTTCGTTTAGTGTGAACCTGCGTCCCGCAACCATTTCCGACATCGAATCCATGCACCGCATACGCATGGCGGTGCAGGAGAATCGCCTCAGGGATCCGTCACGAGTGCAGCACGACGATTATCGGCGCATGCTGGAGGCCGATGGTCGCGGGTGGGTGTGCGAGGAGCGAGGCGAGATGGTCGGCTTCGCCATCGCAGACCAGACCCGCCGCAATATCTGGGCGCTGTTCGTCGCGCCAGAATTCGAACGGCGCAACATAGGCCGAGCGCTGCTGGGCGTAATGGTGGATTGGCTGTTTCAAGTGGGGCCCGAGCCAATCTGGTTGACGACGGAACCCGGGACACGGGCGGAACGATTCTACGCAGCGGCCGGCTGGCGTTCGGTCGGCACTGAAGCGAGCGGCGAAGTACGATTTGAATTCCAAAAATAGGCAGGCAAAGCCATGAACGAAGTAACCCAAGCTCCACCAACCGCACGTGACATGGGCAGGGACGTGATCAAGCTGCCATTCCAAGCTCAAAAGCAGCGTGATTTGAAAGATTAGGGGGTCTGTCCCCATACTTCCGGGCACTCATATAAGAAGAGTGTCCCATGACCCCGGAAAACGTCCGTACGGCGGCCGATGCCCGTCAGATCATCGAAGAACGCAAGCTCGATCACATCAAGGTCGGTGTCTTCGACAACGACGGTGTCATGCGCGGCAAGTACATGGGCCGCGACAAGTTCTTCTCGGCTCTCGACAAGGGTTTCGGCTTTTGCGACGTGGTGTTGGGCTGGGACTCCAACGACCAGTTGTACGACAACGTGAAATACACCGGCTGGCACACCGCCTATCCGGACGCGCCGGTGCGGGTGTTACCGGATACCTGTCGCGCGGTGCCCTTCGAGGGCGACATGGTGATGTTCCTCGGCGAGTTCGCCGAAGGTGCCGAGGCGGTCTGTCCGCGTGCGACGCTGCGTCGCGTGCTGAAGAAAGCCGACGACATGGGTTACTCGTCGATCGCCGCCACCGAGTTCGAATTCTTCATGTTCAAGGAGACTCCGGAGAGCATCCGCGAGAAGGGTTTCCGCAATCTCACCACCCTGTCGCCGGGATTCTTCGGCTACTCGGTGCTGCGCTCCTCGGTGCATTCCGAGTTCTATCACCAGTTGTTGAAGCTCTGCACCGACATGCGCATTCCCATCGAGGGACTGCACACCGAAACCGGCCCCGGCGTGCTCGAAGCGGCGATCCAGTATTGCGAGGCGCTCGAAGCCGCCGACCGCGGCGCGCTGTTCAAGACCTTCACCAAGATCCTCGCGCAGCGTAATGGCCTCATGGCCACCTTCATGGCCAAGTGGTCCAAGGACTGGCCGGGGCAGAGCGGCCACGTGCACACCTCGCTCAAGCGCAAGTCCGACGGCAAGGCGGCCTTCCACGACGCCGGCAAGCCGCACAACATGTCGGACGAAATGCGCTGGTTCGTCGGCGGCCAGCAAAAGCTCATGCCAGAACTGCTCGCCATGGTGGCCTGCACGGTCAACAGCTATTCGCGCCTGATCCCCGGATTCTGGGCGCCGACCTCCGCCACCTGGGGCGTCGAGAATCGCACCACGGCGCTGCGCGTCATCCCGGGCAGTCCGTCCAGTCAGCGCATCGAGTACCGCATCGCCGCCGCCGACATCAATCCCTATCTCGCCATCGCGGTGGCGCTCGGCTCGGGCCTGTACGGCATCGAAAACAAGATCGAGCCGGATCCGATGGTGGAGGGCAATGCCTACGAGAAGAAATTCCCGAAGAATCGCTCGCTGCCGCGCACACTCACCGAAGCCTCCGAGTGGCTGGACAAGTCAAAGGCGGGGCGGGCGCTGTTCGGTGATGCCTTCGTCGAACATTTCGCGGCCACCCGCGAATGGGAAGATCGTGAATTCCGCCGCGCCATCACCGACTGGGAGATGGCGCGTTACTTCGAGATCATTTGATTGACTACCATCACCCAGAAAATCTCCATCCAGAAGACCGTGAGCCCGGTGGACGGGCGCGTGTACGTCGAGCGTGTGCTCGCCACGGCCGACATCATCAACGAGATGCTGCGCACCGCACGCCACGCGCAGCTCGCCTGGCGCAACGTGCCGCTGGAAGAACGCGCGCAAATCCTGACGCGTTTCTGTGATGAGTTCGAAAAGCGCGGCGCGAAGATCGCCGAGGAACTCACCTGGCAGATGGGCCGCCCGGCGCGCTACGCGCCCAACGAAGTGCGCGGCACGCTGGAACGCGCGCGTCACATGATCGCGATTGCACCCACCGCATTGGCCGATCTCGATGCCGGGCCGAAGTCGCCGTTCACGCGTTTCGTGCGTCGCGAGCCGCTCGGCGTGGTGCTGAGCATCGCGGCGTGGAACTATCCGTATCTCATCGCCGTGAACAGCGTCGTGCCGGCACTCATGGCGGGCAATGCCGTGATCCTCAAGCACTCGGCGCAGACGCCGCTGTGCGCCGAGCGCTTCGCCGAATGCTTCGAAGCGGCGGGGCTGCCGCCGGGCGTATTCCAGATCGTGCATGCCTCGCACGACGACACCGACCGTATGATTCGCGATCCGCGCATCAACTTCGTTGCGTTCACTGGCTCGGTGGCGGGCGGCCATGCCGTGCAGCGCGCCGCCTCGTCACGCTTCATTGGCGTCGGTCTCGAACTGGGCGGCTGCGACCCGGTGTACGTACGTCACGATGCCAATCTCGGACACGCCATCGAGAACATCGTCGACGGCGCCTATTTCAATTCGGGGCAGTCGTGTTGCGGACTGCAGCGCATCTACGTGCACCACGGCATCTACCAGAAGTTCGTCGACGGCTTCATCGATCTCACGCGCCGCTACGTGCTCGATGATCCCCGGGAAAGCGCCACGACGCTGGGACCGGTGGTGCGCACCGCCGCGGCGGAGTCTGTCCGCACGCAGATCGATGCCTCGGTGAAGGCGGGCGCCAAGCCGGTGATCGCCGAGTCTGCGTTCGCGAAGAGCGAACGCGGCACGCCGTACCTGGCGCCGCAGGTGCTGCTGAACGTCAATCACGCCATGCCCATCATGCGCGAGGAAATCTTCGGGCCAGTCGCCGGCATCATGAAGGTCAGCTCCGACGATGAGGCCGTGGATCTCATGAACGACAGCGACTACGGACTCACTGCCGCCATCTGGACCGAGGACGAAGACGTGGCGCAGGCGCTCGGCACGCGTGTCAACACCGGCACCTGGTTCATGAACCGCTGCGACTATCTCGATCCGGCGCTCGCCTGGGTGGGCGTCAAGGATTCGGGGCGCGGCTGCACACTCTCCGTGGTGGGCTACGAACACCTCACGCGACCCAAGTCATTTCACCTGCGGACGAAGACATCATGAGCATCGCCATGAAGGGCAACTGGAATTACCCCACGCGCGTGTGGTCGGGGCCGGGTCGCATCGCGGAGCTGCCCAAGGCCTGCGAAGAGCTCGGCATCGTGCGCCCCCTGATCGTCACGGACTCGGGCCTGCGCGATTCAGCCATGATCCGCCATGCGTTGAGCCTGGTGCCCATGGCCAAACTATTCGCCGACGTGCGCGGCAATCCCGTGGCGGCGAACGTGGAGGCCGGTCTCAAGGCCTACCATGCCGGCGCGCACGATGGCGTGATCGCCTTCGGCGGCGGCTCCGGGCTCGATGCCGGCAAGGTCATCGCCTTCATGTCGGGGCAGACGCGGCCACTGTGGGACTTCGAGGACATCGGCGACTGGTGGACGCGCGCGGATCCCAAGGGCATCGCGCCGATTGTTGCCGTGCCCACCACTGCGGGCACGGGCAGCGAAGTCGGGCGCGCCGGCGTCATCCTCAACGAAGAGACCCATCAGAAGAAGATCATCTTCCATCCGAAGATGATGCCCGGCATCGTGATTGCGGATCCCGAGCTCACGGTCGGACTGCCAGCGAAAATCACCGCGGCCACGGGCTTCGATGCCTTCGTGCATTGCTTCGAGGCGTTCTGCGCGCCGGGCTTCCATCCGCTGGCGGATGGCGTGGCCCTGGAAGGCATGCGCCTCATCAAGACCTACCTGCCGCGCGCCTGCAAGAACGGCGGAGATCTCGAAGCGCGCTCGCGCATGTTGGCCGCCGCCAGCATGGGTGCCACCGCCTTCCAGAAGGGGCTCGGCGCCGTACACGCCATTGCGCATCCGGTCGGATCGTTTTTCGACACGCATCATGGGCTCACGAATGCGGTCATCACGCCCTATGTCATCGTGCACAACCGCGAGGCCATCGCCGAGCGCATGAAAGTCGTCGCGCGCGTGCTCGACCTGCAGAAGCCCGGCATCGACGGCGTGCTCGACTGGGTGCTGAGTTTCCGCAAGGAACTGAATATTCCGCATTCACTGGCCGAGATCGGCGTGACGTTGCGTAACTCCGAAGAAATCGGCCGCGAGGCGGCGATCGATCCGTCCGCGGGCGGCAACCCGGTTCCCGTCGATGCGCCGACGCTCGAGCGCATCTTCCGCTCGGCGGTGAAGGGCGATCTGTCGCTCAAGAGCTGATGTCCCGCATCCTCGTCATCGACGGCAATCTCGCCGCGACCCGTGCGAAGCACGTGTCGGTGGGTGGCACGGATTCGGGTGATGGTTATGCGGCGACCCTCAAGCGCCTCTCTCCGGATCTCGAATGCGACATCGTGCGGCCCGCGGACGAGGAGACCAAGTTTCCCAACGGTGTCGCCGTGGCCGATTACGACGGTGCGGTGATCACGGGTTCGGCGCTCAATATCTACTCGCGCGAAGCGGCGGTGGAACGGCAGATCGACCTCACCAAGGCGGTGTTTGCCGCGGGCGTGCCGTGCTTCGGCAGTTGCTGGGGTCTGCAGGTAGGCGTCACGGCAGCGGGTGGCAGCGTGGTGCGCAATCCTCGCGGCCGTGAATTCGGATTCGCACGCCGCATCCAGCTCACGGCCGAGGGCCGCGACCATCCAATGTTCCAGGGCAAGCCCGATGTGTTCGAGGCGGTCACTGTGCACGTCGACACGGTTGCATCGCTGCCGGCCGGCTCTACACCGCTTGCTCACAACGACATGGGACTGCAGGCAGCGGAGATCCTGCTGCCCGGCGGCGCGATCTTCTGGGGCGTGCAATACCACCCGGAGTACAGCGTCGCTGAGTCCGCGGCCATGGCGCGGCGCTACGCGGAGACGCTGATCCGCGACGGGTTGTTCAAGGACCAGGCCGATCTCGATGCACACAGCGCCGATCTGGTAGCGCTGCATGCGAACCCATCCGACGCGCGGCTCGCGTGGCGTCATGGTGTGGGCGAAGGTATTACCGATTTGCGCATCAAGCTGGCGGAAATCCGCAACTGGTTGGAGCGGCAGGTGCTGCGCTGACTTTCAAGTCATGCTGATGATTGCGCGCCGCATCCTCGCCGCATTGTCCGCCACGCTGCTGCTCGCGGGCTGCGTCTCCAGCATGCTGGCGCGCAGCGTCGTCGCGCCACCTAACAAGAGTGGCATCAAGCCGCTGTTCGCGGACGGGGACATCCTCAAGCACGCCCCCGATGCCTTCGCGGCAACCTGGACCGTCGAAGTGGGGCCGCCGCGCGCGCAGATTGCGGTGGCATCCATCGAGCCCGGCGACTATGGATTCACCTACGACCTGCACATGGATTACCCGGAGGGCAAGGACCCGAAGATCCTGCAGTTCACGGCGCACTGGAATTCCGCGAGCGAAAGGGTGCCGTTATCGCAGGCGCCGCGTGGCACCATCGTGCTGCTGCACGGTTACTTGCAGAACCGGAATTCCGTGACGCCCTGGGCAGTGAAGCTGGCGCAGGCGGGTTTTCGCTGCGTGGTTTTTGACCTGCGCGGCCACGGTGAGTCGACCGGCGAGCACATTTCCTTCGGCGCCTTCGAGTCGCGCGACGTGTCGCAGTTGCTCGATGACCTGCAACGCCGCGGCTGGGATGTGTCGCGCGTGGGCCTGTTCGGCTTGTCGTACGGCGCGTCGGTGGCGCTGGTGACCGCGGGCCGCGATCGCCGCGTTGCCTCGGTCGTGGCCTTCGAGCCGTTCGCCAGTGCCGAGACGGCGGTGCCAGAGCTCATGCGAGCGGTGTTCACGCGCCGGGCGCGCGGCATTTCCGATGAACAATTCGCGCGGGCGCACCGCAAGGAAGCGGACATCGCGGGTTTTGATTGGGCCGACGCGGATATCCCGGCGGCACTGGAACGCACGCAGGCGCCGGTGTTGTTCTTTCATGGCAACAAGGATCGCTGGGTGTCGCCGGAGCACAGCCGCACGCTGCTGAAGTTTGCGCCACCGGGCAGCCGCCTCGAGCTCGCGCCCCTCGACAACCACCTGTCCCTGCCTCTGCATTTCGACGACTTCGCGCCCGCCGTCATCGACTGGTTCGACGCCGGGCTGCGAAACCACTAGCTAGTAATTGGTCCAATTCATCGCGCTGTAACATCGGCGACCAATCATGCAGGTCCATGCGAATTCTTCTGGTGACGGATGCCTGGGAGCCCCAGGTCAACGGAGTGGTGCGCACGCTGAAGACCACCGCGCGGGAACTCACCGCGATGGGTCACGAGGTTCGCTTTCTCACGCCGCTCGAATTCCGCACGCTTCCCTGTCCAACGTATCCCGAGATCCGCCTCTCCCTGTTCCCGCAGGGAAAGGTGAATCAGACCATTCGTGACTTCGATCCTGACGTGCTGCACATTGCCACCGAAGGGCCGCTTGGCATGGCCGCGCGCAGCTTCGCGCTGCGCAATGACTTTCCCTTCACCACGGCCTATCACACGCGCTTCCCGGAATACGTGCACGCGCGCTTGCGTCTGCCGATCGCGTGGAGTTACGCCTGGCTGCGCCGATTCCATGGCGCGTCGAAGGCGGTGATGGCGCCGACACAGGTGGTGGTCGACGATCTCAGGGCCGTGGGCTTTCAGAACGTGAGGCTCTGGTCGCGCGGAGTGGACGGGGAGATTTTTCGTCCGCAGGCGAGCAATCGCCTCGACAGCGAGCCGCCTATCTTCCTGTATGTCGGCCGCGTGGCGGTCGAGAAGAATGTCGAAGCCTTTCTCGAGCTCGACCTTCCCGGCTCGAAATGGGTGGTGGGTACGGGTCCTGCACTCGAACGCATCCGCGAGCGATTTCCAGAAGTGAACTATCTTGGCGTGCTCGAACGCGAGGAGCTGGCCACGGTTTACGCTGCCGCGGATGTGTTCGTCTTTCCCAGCAAGACCGACACCTTCGGCCTGGTGTTGCTGGAGGCCATGGCCTGCGGTCTGCCGGTGGCGGCCTATCCGGTCACCGGGCCGCGCGATGTCATCGCCGACTCAAAGGCGGGAATGTTGCACGAAGACCTGCGGACGGCATGCCTGGGGGCCCTCAAACTAAGCCGCGACGATGCGCTGGCACGGGCAAAGCTCTTCACCTGGCGTGCCGCCACCGAGCAGTTCTTCTCCCACCTGCATCCGCGCAAGCGCGCCGCGCAGGTCGCGGCCTTCGCCTAAAACCCAAGTCAAACAATCGGTTGCGGCTGCTGCACTGCATCCGTGCCGCGCCCGGCGGCGACTCGACCCACAGTGCGCACCCGCATCGGCTTGCGGGATGGCGGCGGCCTCAGCCTATACTCGCGCGGGGTAAGGGCGGCAGATCCACCACTGCCTCCTTGAATCAGAAGAAAAAACATCGGGGCCTGTCCGTGGGCAGGTTCATGGGGAGTTACGCATGAACAATGAGTCTTCCTCTGGGGCATCGTCGGGCGGCGTCAATTACAAACAGGTCGGCGCCGACTACTTCGCCAATCGCGGTCTGAAACGCTACGCCAAGGTCTGGTCCTTGTGGGCGCTGGGCGTCGGCGCCGTCATCTCCGGCCATTACTCGGGCTGGAACTTCGGTCTTGCAAATGGTTGGGGCTCGATGCTCGTGGCGCTGTTCATCATCGCTGCGATGTACTGGGGCCTGATCTTCAGTCTCGCGGAGATGTCGCCCGCTCTGCCGCACACCGGCGCGGCGTATTCCTTCGCGCGCAGCGCGATGGGTCCCTGGGGCGGCATGTTCACTGGTCTGGCGGAGAGCATCGAATACATCCTGACGCCTGCGGTGATCGTGTTCTTCATAGGCTCGTACATGACGGCGATCTTCGAGACGCCAGACTCTTGGCAACCCTTGTGGTGGGTGGCGTCCTACCTGGTGTTCCTGCTGCTCAACCTGTACGGCGTCGAACTCTCATTCCGCGTATCCGTCGCCGTCACTCTCGGTGCGCTCGCCATCCTGGCGATCTACTGGGTGAGTGCCATCGGTGCGATCGACTTCGACCGCTGGGCGCTGAACATCGGCGTTGGCGAAGATGGCAAAGCCGTGGAGCTCGCCGACGGTAACGGTTCCTGGTTCCCGTTCGGATTGAAGGGCGTTCTGCTGTCATTGCCGTTCGCGGTCTGGTTGTTCCTCGCGATCGAGCAGTTGCCGCTTGCGGCCGAAGAGTCCGCGGATCCAAAGAAGGACATGCCCAAGGGACTCATCCTCGGCATGTTGACGCTGATGATTTCGGCACTGCTCATCACGTTCCTTAACTCGAGCGTGGGTGCGGCAGACAAGATGCATGGCTCGTTCTCGCTGGCCACCAGCGGTGAACCGCTACTCGACGGGTTCCGCGTGTTGTACGGCAACGCAGCCGCCAAGGTGCTGTCGTTCCTCGCGGTCATCGGTCTCATCGCAAGCTTCCACACCATCATCTACGCGTACGGGCGGCAGATCTATTCACTGGCGCGTGCCGGCTATTACCTGCCGTTCATGTCACTGACGAATCCCAAGAAAGTGCCGCACATGGCGTTGTATGCCGGCACCATCCTCGGATTCCTCACCATGCTGATCGTGTGGTACGTCGCGCCGGAAGACAAACGCGGCGCGGTGATCGGCGGTACGCTGCTCAACATGGCGGTGTTCGGCGCCATGATTTCGTACGCGATGCAGGGACTGTCGTTCATCCTGCTGCGCAAGAACATGCCCAACATCATCCGCCCATACCGCAGTCCGGTGGGAGTGCCAGGCGCGCTGGTGACGTCGTCATCGCGCTGGTGACGTATCTACTATCAGCTGCAGGACCCGGTGTATCGCGTCGGCGTTTATGCGGTTGCCGTGTTCTATGCGCTCGGCATTCTCTATTTCGCGCTCTACGGACGGAACCAGCTCATCCTCTCACCCGAGGAAGAGTTCGCGACCTGAGCAAGGGCGCGAAAGGCTCACGACTAGAGTCTTGAGGGGCGCGCGTTGCAGCGCGCGTCGTATCAGGAGAACGCAGGGGCGCGTTGCGTGAGCGGCGCGCCCCGTCATCTGACAGGGAGTGGATGTCATGAAATACCTGGTGCCGATCCTGGCCATCGTCGCGCTGATCGCGGTGGTCATCGCAATCATTCGCCGGGGCGGGCGCCAGGGTCCGGGCACGTACCAGCGCAAGCTCGGTAACGCGTCGCCGTTTCAGGATAAGCCGTTCAGGATAAGCCGTCTCAGGATAACGCCTTCCTGTATACGGGTGCGCTCGCGGCAGGCACTGAGCACGGTCATCACCACTCGCAGGGCGCGGACTGTGCTCCGAATTCGGACAGCGGCGCGTCATGCTCCGACGCGGGCGGCGGCGCCGACGGCGGCGGTGGCAGCAACTAGCTACCTGGCAGGTCGATCTGCACCGGTGTGTTGTTGCGGCTCGGGCCCAGCCGACCGACGATGGGCAGCTTGATCGACAGACTCTTCGGATCGACTCCGAAGTTCATCCCGAGCAGGTGCACCTCGACGCCTTCCTCGAGGCCGGCGGCGACACCCACCACGCCGAACAGGCTCGCCTGTCCCCCGGTACCGCTCGGAGTCGTGTTGACCGATCTCCAGCCGAGATAGTCCTTGCCAATGGCCGTGGGCGGCAGGTCGACGCGTAGTTCGGGCGCATGGCGCAGCAGGAACGCCGTAAAGGTATTGGAGTTCGGCCCCGGCCAGACGTGATAGCGGCCGGGGTAGGGGTACTGCTTCACGGCTGCATCGATGCGCTCGATGATGGCCTCGACGCCCGGTCCGCGCACGTCGCCTAGCAATTCCGGCGCATTGCCGTACCAGTGGCCGTCGGCCGGTCGATGAGTCGACATCACGACCGTGCCTGTCCGCCGCAGGCGCCAGCCGTTGACTTCGTGCACCGTGAATTCGCGTGGCATTGGCCGGCTTGACGGCAACCCAGGTGTGCACGCCGAACCAGCCTCGCCAGCCCCAGGCACGCGCGGAATACACCTGCACCACGGCCTCGGGTGTGGTTGCAGGATCCGGTGCAAGGCCGGTCGGCTCGCGCGAGGCCGTGCGCCAGTCGGCCGCGCCCAATTGGCCGCTGAAACCGAGGTACAGGAAGGAAATGGGCAGGTAGGCCAGCATCAGGGCGAGTGTGACGCGGCGCTTGTTTTTTCTGGCCATATGACAACGACCCTAACAGGTTCGGGGAGTTCCTCAGGTGCGGCGCTGAAATGCCTGCGAAGCAGTGCACAGCTTTTGAGCTCCGGCATTGCGGCTGTCCGGCGCTGGACTTAGCTTGGTTTCATGGTGAAAGGCAGCCACATCCTTGCCTCACTACTGGCCTTGGGCCTCCTGTCCACGGCACCCTGCGTGCACGCCGAAGATTCCCTCACGGACGCCATCAATCGCGAAGTTCCGGCTCTCAAGGACGGCACCCGCTTGGGCGTGGCCGATATCGAGCGCGCCATTCTCGCGGCCTGCGCACGCAACAAGTTTCGCGCCACCATCGTGGCCCCCGGCGTCATCGAGGCGCGCCGCCGCTGGAGCAATTCCATCGTGGTGATGATTCCGTACTCGGATGAGGGCTTTTCCATTCAGCCGAAAAGCCAGGCCAGCGACGTCGCAAACAACGAGCACGTGATCGGACTCGCGGAGTACATCGAGGCCGACCTGGCGCGCGAGCTGGTGCGGTTGAAGAGTCTGCAGAAGCCCGTACGTCGCTCCGGGCGGATCAATCCGCGCACCGCCGCCTAGAAAATGGGGACATCCCTATTTTTCCGAAGCCGGAAAAATAGGGATGTCCCCGATTAATTGCTTGCGCGGCGCGCCCGCGCGCCATTCCTCGCGGGTCTGTCCCCAGGCATCCACCAGCGTGTCCTCGAAGGGGAAGGGCATCGTCACACGGCGCAGGTAGTACGAGCCTAACTTCCTTGCGACACCCTGCGAGGCGAGATTGTTTTCGTCGATGCAGTGGATGACCTTCTGCCACCCGAGCACATCGAACGCATAGTCCATGGCCGCCGCGGCACCTTCGCTGGCGTAGCCTTTGCCCCAATGTTCACGCGCGATACCCCAGCCGACTTCCGGCTCCGGCCAGCCTTCCGGATGCCACGGGCCCAGACGCCCAACCCAGCTTCCGGTCGATTTTTCGATGACCGAGAACATGGCGATGCCGGTCATGTGCCAGCAGCCGCACATGCCCATGAAAGTGCGCCAGGCGGTGGCGCGCACCTGCTTGCCGCCGATGTAGCGCGTCGCGACTTCGTCTTCCAGGAAACTGGCCCAGGCATCGAAATCCTCCATGCGCGGAGGACGCAGCAACAGGCGAGGAGTTTCGATCTTGAGAGACGCGAGGTCAGTCATTCTTGATGAGCGGGGCGATGGCATCGATGAGCCGGTCTGGAGACCCGGGTCGACCGTCCAGCCATTCGGACTCGAACTCGGAGATCTCCACGCCCACGATCTTGCGTTTCGCGAGCTCGGCCGCGCAAGCCCGCAGGTCCTCGAAAGTGAGACCGCCCGGAACCTGGTACTCGATGGGCACGAGCCCGGGTTCCAGTACGTCGCAATCGAGATGGACATAGACGTCGCGCTCACCCACGGCTGCGCTCAAACGCTGCGCCAGGCGGGGACCCGGCGGGATGACCTTGAGAACACCGCTTTCGATCAACTGCCGTTCGTGCGGGTCCAGATCTCGCGCCCCGACCAGCAGCAGATTGGACAGCAAGAGGCCCGAACCCAATCCGCTGTCCCAATGACCGGCGGCGCCGGTGATGACCATGCCGCCAAGGTAGGGCACGGCATTCGAGCTCGGCAGGTTCGAATCCCCGTGGGCGTCGAACCAGACCACGCAGGCGTGTGGATGGTGGCGTACGACGACCGGAATGGTGGCCAGCCCTGCGGCGCAACGGCCCATTGCGGTGACACAGCGTTCCCCGCGTGCGAATTGCGTATTCAGCGCGTCGGCGAAGGCGTGCAGATCGCCGCGCGCCGCCGTCAGTTGCTCGTCCCATGCCATGGTTGGCAGCGGCGGCCGCGGAATGCCGACGAACGTCGTCGGCAGATTGAAGCGACGCGCCAGCGCCGCACCGAGCATCTGCGCTCCCGAGGTGCCGCGCGCGTTCCGGTCACCGGCGCGGCCCCGGTAGACGATGAGCGAGAGGGAGTTCACGGCGTGCCAAACTACCCTGTTCGGCTGCGCAGCGCTACTCACAGGTCAGACAGCGACCTGCCGGCGCTCCGTGGCCCGGCGGCAGCGGTTCGTGCGGGTCGTGTTCGTGCACGGCGAACAGTCGCCGCTCAGGGCCACGCCTAACAAAGACCATGGCTCCGCTCGCGCCTTCACTCTGCCAGCCGTCGCGCTCGAGTGCGGCGATGCCGGCGGCGAAGGCCGCGCGAAGATTGGTGCCGGGTGGCAATTCGGTGGCGTCGAGCACGTTGTGGAACATGTCGCGAAGCACGAGCCAGCGGGTGAGCCGGGACGCGGCCAGGGGATCGTATTTGCTGCGTTTGGTGGTCATGCGCGTGACGTTATCGACGCGCGCTGCGAGTCGTCTATTCAGTAGTCCGCGGCGCAGCAAGCTGTATGCGCCCGCTGACGGCCCGCAGGTATCGCGGGCACACTCCGGGTCAGTTGGGCGTGGTCGCGATGATGTCGTTCACGAGGAACGCGCCATTGGGCGCGTTTTCACCTTCGAACGGAGCGAAAATTCTGACCCGGCCAAAGCCAAAGTTGGCCGAATTGGGTGGTGATATCGGCACGTTGAGGGCCGCATCGTTTCCCCCACCGCGGATGAGAATCTCCGCATTTGGTGACGTCCCGGTCAGATCGAAGGTGATGAAAAAGCCGACCAGTTGATCGAACTTGAAGGTGCCGACGACCTGGGTGTCGTTGATGCGGATTTCGCCAGCCGGCAACAGGTCGATGTGCAGCAAGGGAGCGTGCGGGGGTGGTCCCGACTCGAAGAACACCGTCATCATGATCTTCGAGGACTGCGGAATGAACCCAACGAGGTCAATCGAGCCCTTCTTGTTGGCAATGTTCTGGGTGAAGTTACCGATGTATTGGCCACCGCCCTGCGTCGCAGCCGTCCGGGATAGCCGCAGCCATCGATCCGCGGATCCGGCGTCCTGGGGGTTCGCGGCGATGACGACGTTGGTAGTGCTGAACGTCGATGTTCCTGTTGCCGGCGGGGCCGGCGTTGCTCCGACCGCGGCGGAGTCGAATTTGTCCAGGAAGATCGTCGTGCCGCAACCACCGAGCGCTAACAGGAGTGGCAACACGG
>CAWIVS010000005.1:0-5000 GCA_963839685.1 uncultured Pseudomonadota bacterium
TCTGGCTGACCGACGCACGAGCCTTCCACTGGTCGGTGATTTGCACCGAGAAGTCGATGCTCGGCAACCAATTGCTGTAGTCCGCGCTGTCACTGAGAGCCGTCAGACCAGTGCCGAAGACCCGTTGGAAGTCATTATCAGACGTCCAAAGGAAGTGATCCACGACGTTCTGCTGGGCAGTCGCGTCGACCTTGGTCTGCTCGTAGCGCAGGCCAACCACCGTCTGTGTCTCCAGCCCGCCGATCTCACCATCGAACTTCGCTTGCATGTAGGCCGAATAGATGTCTTCATCGATGGTGTTGTTGTCGTAGGCAGCCGGAGAAAGGGCGGCGAGGCTGAAGGCCGGGTACAGCGGATTGGACTCCATCGCCCCTGCGAACGACCAGGGGTCGACTCTGAATGACTCCTGGCCGAGCGTCGTCAGGTAGTAGCCGGTGGTCGGATACTGAGCCGTATCGGGATAGCCGTCGAAGTTCAGGTCGTTGAAGCCCTGCAAGACATTGAGCTGCTCCACGAGGCCGGGATCAGGAATGTCGGACCCGGCAGCGGGGTCGAAGCCGACGCCCCAGCCGCCGAGGAAGTCCTGGGTCTCCGAGTGCAGCGCATGCATCTTGGTGGACATCAGGCCGACGCCGAACTTGACGCTGACACCCTGCTCGTTGTCCCAGGCCGCCGACAGGTTGAACTGGTCGGTGTCGGTTTCCTGCGTCGGAAAGGACCGTGCGGAACGTCTGGGTGGAGATATCGGGGACGTCCAGGATGTTGTTGCCATTGCCGTGCGCGTTCGCGACGTTATCGAGCACGCCTATCGTTGCCGTCGCCGAGCCGCCGCCGTAATAGGCAGCTTGCCAGCCTGCGCCGGCAGCTGCGATGTTCATGCGAATGCTGTTGTTGCCTTCCGGACCATCGCCTCCCGACTCGGAACTGGAGGTCGACGCATCGAAGTCCATCGACCAGGCGTCGCTGAACCTGTGATTCAGGTTCAAGCCAATAGTGGTGCTTTCGTCCTTGGTATTGTCATCATAGTTGGCGTAGAACAAGTCCTTGCCGCGACCACCTGGCAATGCAATGGGCTCGATCAGCTTGATCGGCGTGGCGACGATGTCGCTGCCATCGAACTCGATGTAGCTGTACTGGCGCGAAAACCACATGCCGGGCACCACGCTGTCCTGGGCCAGCGAGTTCGAGGTGTACATCGCATCAGCCGTGATCGTGGTGTTCTCGCTCGGGGCCCACTGGAAGGTCACCATGCCATTGATGCGTTCGCGCTCGATCTCGGCCTGGCTTATGCCGATGTTCGACGGAAGCGCAATGAGCGCACCATCGGCCGGCGCATTGACCACTTGCGCGCCTGGCAGGAAGTTAGGCAGGTCCGCGGCGTAGTTCAGGAACTGGAACTGTTCCACGCTGATGCCACGGCTGCCGGTCTTGCGCTCCTGGTAAGAAGCGAAGGCCGAGACGCCAAAGGTCTCGCCGTCATTCGCCCAGCTGAAAAGGCCGCTCACTTCCGGGGTGATCTCGTCATCGCTGCCCTCATCCATGACGGCTTTCACACCGATCGTTGCCCGGTCGCCGCTTTCCAGCGGCCGGATGGTCTTGATGTTGATGGTCGCGCCGATGCCGCCCGAGGGCGCGGCAGCATTGCCGGTCTTGTACACCTCGAGGCCGCTCACGCCTTCCGAGGCGAGATTGGCGAAGTCGAAGGAGCGCGTGGTGCCCTGCGCGCCGGTGTTGGTGGGGTTGCCCGTGATAGTGCCGACGTGCGCAGCTGGAAGCTGACGGCCGTTCAAGGTCACGAGGTTGAAGCCGGGGCCGAAGCCGCGCACCGTAATGGCGCTGCCTTCGCCGTTGACACGGTCGATGGATACACCGGTGATACGTTGCAGCGACTCGGCGAGGTTGGTGTCAGGGAACTTGCCGATGTCTTCGGCAGAAATGGCGTCGACCACGCCGGTCGCGTCGCGCTTGGTCTCCATCGACTGCTTCAAGCTGCCGCGGATACCGGTGACGACGACTTCTTCGAGTTCCTCGCCCGATTGATCCTGGGCGAATACAGGGTTGATCAGCACCGCACCACCAACAATGGTGAACAGTGCCTTCGAGGTTAAAGGCAGTGCCTTTGGGTTGAATTTCATAATCAGATGTCTCCCACTCAAGTTCCAGTACATCTATCTAGTTGTGAATCGCGACTTGAACAGTCAGCTATCGAGCTTGAATTGATCTGGATCGCAGCTCACGAACGTCTCGACGACGCCCGATGAGCAGAAAAGACAAATATAGGGAGGGAGCCGCGGAATTCGCAGACCTGTTAGGCGCAGCAGAACAGCGCCGGAATGGCTGAATGCAGCAATGCGCAAATGCGCTCCCCTCGATAATGCGGCCGAGAATATTCAGCCTGTGGACAAAAGTCCACACTCTATTTCCGTGATGCTCCGAGACATGCGAGTGGACAACATCTCCTGTCTTCTTTGTAAATATCAATGAGTTGTTCGTAGATAGCGGACAACCGTCATGATCCGAGCGCTCTGCGAGGTAGCGCTAACAACATAAAAGCAACAGCTTTCCGGTGGTGCGCATTTGAATTCGCCGACGGAGAGCGCTTCGCGATCTGCATCAAACCGGGAGCCGTGAACCGGGCGTCGGAAGCCAGATTGACAGAGATGATCCCACGTAGTTAGACAACGTCGAACCCACAGCGGCGGACATCAGGGAGCTGCACGCCATGATCGGGCAGCTCGCGCGGGAGACTGACTTCTTGTCCGGCGCGCTCGGTCGGCTTCCCGGCTCGAGCGCAAAACGATGATCGGCCGCGCGCATGGCAGTGAGTCGCTCGATGAGCTACAGACGGCGAGCCGCCGCACAGCTGGCAGAGAATCGAGCTGAAACAGCAAGGCCATGCCGCGTACATCGGCTGCACGTGCCGCCTGAATGGCATCGATCCGCACGCGTTCGACATCAACGCCGTCAACCGGCGCCTGGCCACTATTCCGATGCGCTTGCGCAAATTCGCCGCGCAAAGAAAAAGCCCCCGCCACTTTCGTGACGGGGGCTTCATGTTAGGACCCTGGCAGTGACCTACTTTCGCATGGCAGCTGCCACACTATCATCGGCGCGGAGCGTTTTCACTTCCGAGTTCGGAATGGGATCGGGTGGTTCCCGCTCGCTATAGCCGCCAGGGAATTCTGTTCAGCGTGCCGCGCGGTCTAACAACCCCGCCACACGCCCAATCCGAAAGTTTCTTTGCTTTGACGCCCAAGTCGCACGACTTGCATTGCGGACCCGGACCATGCCGCATTCACCATGTGAATGCTCCAACGACATCACTTCAAACCAAACTGCTTGAAGTTATATGGTCAAGTCTCACGGGCAATTAGTACTGGTTAGCTGAAGACATTGCTGTCTGTACACACCCAGCCTATCAACGTCGTAGTCTTCGACGGCCCTTCAGGGGAATCAAGTTCCCAGGGAGATCTAATCTTGGGGGGGGCTTCCCGCTTAGATGCTTTCAGCGGTTATCCCGTCCGTACATAGCTACCCGGCAGTGCCACTGTAGTGACAACCGGAACACCAGAGGTACGTCCATCCCGGTCCTCTCGTACTAAGGACAGCTCACCCTCAAATCTCCAACGGCTACGGCAGATAGGGACCAAACTGTCTCACGACGTTTTGAACCCAGCTCGCGTACCACTTTAATCGGCGAACAGCCGAACCCTTGGGACCTGCTACAGCCCCAGGATGTGATGAGCCGACATCGAGGTGCCAAACTCCTCCGTCGATGTGGACTCTTGGGAGGAATAAGCCTGTTATCCCCGGAGTACCTTTTATCCGTTGAGCGATGGCCCTTCCATACAGAACCACCGGATCACTATGACCTGCTTTCGCACCTGTTCGACATGTACGTCTCGCAGTTAAGCACGCTTATGCCATTGCACTCTGTGCGCGATGACCGACCGCGCTGAGCGTACCTTTGCACTCCTCCGTTACTCTTTGGGAGGAGACCGCCCCAGTCAAACTACCCACCATACATTGTTCCCAGCCCGGATAACGGGCCGAGGTTAGAACTCCGAAATTGTCAGGGTGGTATTTCAACGTTCCCTCCACGAGAGCTAGCGCCTCCGCTTCAAAGGGTCCCACCTATCCTACACAAACAAGTTCAAAGTTCAGTGTAAAGCTGTAGTAAAGGTTCACGGGGTCTTTCCGTCTTGCCGCAGCTACGCCGCATCTTCACAGCGATTTCAACTTCACTGAGTCTCGGGTCGAGACAGTAGGGCCAGCGTTACGCTTTTCGTGCAGGTCGGAACTTACCCGACAAGGAATTTCGCTACCTTAGGACCGTTATAGTTACGGCCGCCGTTTACCGGGGCTTCGATCAGGAGCTTCGCCTTGCGGCTGACCCCATCAATTAACCTTCCGGCACCGGGCAAGCGTCAGACCCTATACATCCACTTTCGTGTTCGCAGAGTCCTGTGTTTTTGGTAAACAGTCGCAGCCCTCGATTATCGTGCCTCCTCTAACTGCTTCGTGGAGCAAGTCCACTAACAGACAAAGGCATACCTTCTCCCGAAGTTACGGTATCAATTTGCAGAGTTCCTTAACCCGAGTTCTCTCAAGCGCCTAAGCAGATTATCTGCTCACCCACCAGTGTCGGTTTACGGTACGGTCAGTTATCACCTGAAGCTTAGAGACTTTTCCTGGAAGCGTGGCATCGGCTAACTTCGGGGACCGAAGTCCCCTCGTACTCGGTTCTCTGGGATAAATGCCGGCCGGATTTTCCAACCGACAATCCCTACGACCTTGAACGGTGCATGCACCGCCTGACCTAGCCTTCTCCGTCATCCCATCGCAGTGATACCTGGTGCAGGAATATTGACCTGCTTTCCATCGACTACGCCTTTCGGCCTCGCCTTAGGAACCGACTCACCCTGCGCCGATTAACGTGGCGCAGGAAACCTTGGGTTTTCGGCGAACGGGTTTTTCACCCGTTTTAACGTTACTCATGT
>CAWIVS010000005.1:15000-119051 GCA_963839685.1 uncultured Pseudomonadota bacterium
TCACGTCGCGGGGGTTGCGACCCGCATCCACGGCAGCGCGCAGCGTCGCGATGTCGGCGAGCGGCCGGAATGACAGCAACTCGAAGTAACGCCACATCAGGACATCGGAAATCGACATGAGCTTGCCGAATTGCGTGTCCGCGGGCTCGTTGATGCCAACATAGTTGCCCAGCGACTTCGACATCTTGTTGACGCCGTCGAGACCTTCGAGCAGCGGCATCGTCATGACGATTTGCGGCTCCTGGCCGTAGCTCTCCTGCAGCTGACGCCCGACCAGCAGGTTGAACTTCTGATCGGTGCCACCCAGCTCGACGTCGCTCTTGAGCGCCACCGAGTCGTAGCCCTGCACCAGCGGATAGAGGAATTCGTGGATGGCGATCGGCTGGTTGCCCTTGTAGCGCTTGGCGAAGTCGTCGCGCTCGAGCATGCGCGCCAACGTGTGGCGGCCCGCGATCTCGATGAGGCCCGCGGCGTTCATGTCACCGAACCACCGAGAATTGAAATCGACGCGCGTCTTTTCCGGATCCAGGATTTTGAAGATCTGCTCCTGGTAGGTCTTTGCATTCGCCGCCACCTGCTCGCGTGTCAGCGGCGGGCGCGTGGTATTGCGCCCGGTCGGATCGCCGATCATCCCGGTGAAGTCACCGATCAGGAACGTCACCTCGTGGCCAAATGCCTGGAACTGACGCATCTTGTTGATCAGCACCGTGTGCCCGAAATGCAGATCGGGCGCGGTCGGATCGAACCCCGCCTTGATGCGCAGCGGCTTGCCGCGCGACAGCTTCTTCAGGAGTTCTGCCTCGACGAGCACCTCGCTGGTCCCGCGCAGCAGCTCGGCTATCTGATCCTTCATGTCCGCGTTCATTTCCCGGTTTTCAATGGTGGCGATTTACTAGGAATCCGCAGGGGTTTCCGTACGGCGGTCACATCCGGCGCTCGCATGGATTGACCCTTTGTCGATCCGTCGGTTACGTTGTATAGATCGTGTCGATCTTCATCAAGTCCGCAGTCCCGGGTCTGACGACCCGCAGTGCCTGGATCCTGCAAGTTGGCCTGTTACTCATCGTCGGCGCTTTGGCGAGCGTGCCGCGCGAGTCCGAGTTGCAGGTGCAGATTCCTGAAGCCCAGCCAGCGCCCGTCGCGAGTGCGCCAGTCGCACCCGCCCCTGTTCAGGCAAACCTGGCGTTTTCGACCATCGAAGTGGTGGTCAACCGCAACGACACGATGGACCAGCTGTTTCGCCGCTTCGAATTGAACCTCGCCGATCTCTCGACATTGCGCGGCCTGCCCGAGCTGCGCAGCCAGCTCGACCGTCTCAAGCCCGGCGAGATGCTGCGACTCACGCACCGCGATGGCGAACTGCTGGCACTCGAGCGCAAATTGTCGGACAGCGAAACACTGAAGGTCACGCGCGATGCGCAGGGTTTCAGCAGCGATGTGCTGGAGAACCCGCTGGAGATCCACACCCGGAACGCGAGCGCGAACATCGACAGTTCCCTGTTCCAGGCTGTGGCCGATGCCAACCTCGACGAGCGCGTCGCATTCGAACTCGCCGAGATCTTTCAGTACGACATCGACTTCGTGCTCGACATCCAGTCGGGCGACCGCTTCACAGTGGTCTACGAGGAAGTGTTCCAGGATGGCGAGCGACTTCGTACCGGGAACGTCCTGGCGGCCAAGTTCATCAACCAGGGCCGTGAATACCGAGCCGTGCGCTACGTCGACGACAAGGGCCACGGTGAATATTTCACACCCGATGGCAGGAGCCTGCGCAAGGCGTTCATCCGCGCTCCCGTGCAGTTCTCGCGTGTCAGCTCCCGCTTCAATCCATCGCGCCGCCACCCGGTGCTCAACACCATCCGCGCACACCGTGGCGTCGATTACGCCGCGCCCGTCGGCACGCCCGTCCGCGCAGCCGGTGAGGGTCGGGTCCGCTTCGTCGGGCGCCAGGGAGGCTACGGCAATGTCATCGAGCTCGAACACGGCTCGGGCGTAGTCACCGTGTACGGCCACCTGTCACGCTTCGCGCCGCAGATGCGTCGCGGCCAGCGGGTCGCGCTGGGCAAAGTGATCGGTTATGTCGGCAAGACCGGGCTGGCTACCGGTCCGCACCTGCATTACGAATACCGCATTCGCGGCGTGCACAAGAATCCTCAGACCGTGCCGCTGCCGGACGCCGCTCCCATCCCGGCGGATCAGCGGGACCGCTTCCTCACCGCCACGGCCGACCTGGTCAATGTCATAGACCTGCCGGCTGGGCCGATTCTGGTCGCTCGCTGAACCGCGGGGCGCATTCTTCACAGTCACCCGCACGATGCTGTGATCTCATATGGACGACTGAGAACACACGATCATGGACCTGCCCGATCTTCGTTCCGCAGAGAACTACATCAATCGCGAGCTTTCGCTGCTCGCATTCAATCAGCGGGTACTCGCACAGGCACTGGACGAAAGGGTGCCGCTGCTCGAGCGGCTGAAGTTCCTGTGCATCTCGTCGAACAACCTCGACGAGTTCTTCGAAATCCGGGTCGCCGGCCTCAAGCAGCGCATCGAGCTCGGGTCGGATCAGCCCGGCCCCGATGGGCTCACCATCACCGAGCAGCTGCAGGCAATTCACGAGCGCACCAGCGGCCTGGTCAACGCGCAGTACGCCTGCCTCAATGATGTGTTGCTGCCCGCGCTGCTGAAGCAGGGAATCGAGCTGCTGGCGCGCGCGTCGTGGGATGCACAGACTTCCCAGTGGCTGGAACAGTACTTCGAGCGCGAGGTCGAACCGGTGTTGTCGCCCCTGGCGCTCGACCCCGCGCGCCCCTTTCCGCGCATCCAGAACAAGAGCCTCAATTTCATCGTGCGCGTCGCGGGCAAGGATGCATTCGGGCGTGACACCGGACTCGCGATCGTGCAGGCGCCGCGTTCGCTGCCCCGCGTCGTCGAACTACCCGAAGCCAACGGCCAGAAGCGTTTCGTCCTCCTGACCGGAATCGTCCAGCAGTTCGTACCCAAACTGTTCTCGGGCATGGACGTGCTCGGTTGCTACCAGTTCCGGGTCACCCGCAACAGTGACCTGTTCGTCGACGACGAAGAAGTCGACGACCTGCGGCGCGCCCTCGAAGGCGAGCTCGCACATCGCCGCTATGGCGCGGCGGTTCGCCTCGAGGTGTCGCGCGATTGTCCGCCGGATCTCGATTCATTTCTGATGCGGCAGTTCACGCTCAACGAGGTCGATTTCTACGAAGTCTCGGGACCCGTGAATCTCAATCGCCTCGAAGCGATTTACGACCTGGTGCAGCGGCCGGATCTCAAGTACCCGATCTTCACGCCGGGTCTGCCGCGGCGCGTGGCGGGGTCGACCGACTTGCTGGCCGTGATCCGCCAGAAAGACGTGCTGCTGCATCACCCGTTCCACAGTTTCGGGCCGGTGCTCGATTTCCTGCGCGGCGCGGCCAGCGACCCGCGCGTGCTGGCCATCAAGCAGACTCTCTACCGTACCGGCAACGAGTCCCCGATCGTCGACGCGCTGTTCGCGGCGGCGCAGTCGGGCAAGGACGTCACGGTGATCGTCGAACTGCGCGCGCGCTTCGACGAAGAAGCGAACATCGAGCTCTCGACCCGGCTGCAGGAAGCCGGCGCCCACGTCATGTATGGCGTCGTCGGTTTCAAGACACACGCGAAGATGTCCATGGTCGTGCGCCGCGAGACGGACGGACTGCGACGCTACTGTCATCTCGGCACCGGCAACTACCATCCGCGCACGGCGCGGGGTTACACCGATTACAGCCTGTTCACCTGTGACCCGGAGATTGGCCAGGACGTGCACGAGCTGTTCCTGCAGCTCACCAGCCTCACACAGACTCCGAGGCTGACGAAGCTGCTGCAGTCGCCGTTCGGGCTGCACGAACAGGTCATCCTGAAAATCGAGCGTGAAGCCGGGCTCGCCTCGTCCGGTCGCCCGGGCCGCATCTTCGCGAAGATGAATTCCCTGGTGGATCCACACGTGATCGAAGCCCTGTATCGCGCGTCACGCGCCGGCGTGCAGATCGATCTGATCATCCGCGGTCTGTGCGCGCTGCGGCCGGGAATTCCCGGGGTCTCGGAAAACATTCGCGTGCGGTCGATCGTGGGCCGCTTCCTGGAACACTCGCGCGTCTTCTATTTTGGCAACGATGGCGCCGACGAACTGTTCCTGGCGAGCGCCGACTGGATGGAGCGCAATTTCTTCCGGCGAGTGGAAGTCGCCTTCCCGGTGCGCGAGCAGACTCATCGCGACCGCATCCTGCGCGACCTCAACTTCTACCTCTCCGACAACACGCAGGCATGGGCGCTGGGCCGTGATGGTCTCTACACGCGCTGCGCACGCGGCAAAGATGACGAAGTTCGCGACGCGCAGGGCGCGCTGCTGGCGCGTTACGCGGCCGGCAGTGCCCCGGTCACCGTCGCCTAGACGACACTACTTCGCGCTGAATACCCGCAGGCGGAATCCGACACCCTTCAGCAGTTCGATTTCGATCTGCAGGTCGGCGACGGTCAGCGGATGATCGTCGAGCCAGCCCGGTGGAAAACGCATCTCGAGTGAGTCAGCACGCCCGGCCAGTCTGAGGTCCGGCAATGCGACGCTGCTACGTCCGCGATGCAGGAGCACCGCGATTCGCAACAGGTAGGCGATGTAGGGGGCGCGCTTGTCCCACGGCGGTATCAGTTCATCGACCTGCTCGAGCGCCGGCTTGCGACGATGACTCCCGACAATGAACGCGAGCAGCTTCTGTTCTTCGCGCGGAAATCCGGCCATGTCGGCATTGGCGAGCAGGTAAGCGCCGTGCCGGTGGTAGCCACTATGGGCGACGTCCAGGCCTATTTCATGAAGCCGTGCGGCCCAACGTAAGGCCTGCTCGACGGCCGGGTCGGTCAGCAGCCAGGACTCTTCCAGCTGATTGAGAAAGGCGACGGCCGTGGTCTCGACGCGCTCCGCCTGCACGAGATCGACGTGATAACGCTCCTGCATGCTGCGAACCGTGCGTTCGCGCGCATCCTCGTCGGTGTAGCGACCCAGCAGGTCGTAGAGCAGACCTTCACGCATTGCCCCGTCGGCGACGCGCATGGACTCGATACCGAGTTGCTCGAATACCTCCGACAGAATTGCCACGCCGCCCGCGAAAGACAGCCGCCGTTCGTCGGTCACCGAGCTGAGTTGCAGATCGCGAATGTGCTCGAGGTTGCACAATTCGTGGATGACGCGCTCGAGTCCGTCCGCGCCGATATCGATGGCGGAAGGATCGAGCTCGCGGATGCTGTCGCCGATGGCGCGCACGGTGCCCGAGCTGCCCACGGCCTCATCCCAGCCACGTCGGCGAAACGACGCCTGGTAGGGCTCGATGGCCTGACGCGCCGCGACGCGCGCACGCTGCATGCGCTTCTGCGAGAGCCGGCCGTCGGCGAAGAACTGCTCGCTCATCCGCACGCAGCCGATCTGCAGGCTCTCCATCTCGAGAGGCTGGAGCGCTTCCCCGATGACAATCTCGGTGCTGCCGCCACCGATGTCACACACCAGCCGGCGTCCCGGCCCCACGGGCATGGTGTGGGACACGCCCGAATAGATGAGTCGTGCCTCCTCGATGCCGGAGACGATTTCGATCGGATGGCCGAGCGCTTCGCGCGCGCGCTCGATGAAGGCTTCCTTGCGGCGCGCACGGCGCAGTGCATTGGTGCCAACCACTCGCACGCTGTCGGGCCGCATGTCACGCAGTCGCTGGCCGAACCTCTGCAGGCACTCCAGTGCGCGTAACGCGACGTCCTTGTTGAGCCGGCCGTCCGCTTCGACCCCTGCACCGAGGCGCACCATTTCCCTCAAGCGATCGAGGACGACCAGCTGGCCGTGCGTGTAGCGCGCGACCACCATGTGGAAACTGTTGGAGCCGAGATCGACTGCGGCAAGGACGTCCGGGACGGACTTCGGTGCGCGCCGCGCCACGTCAGGGGGTGTGGGTCAGGCGGAAAAAGAGGAGCCGCAGCCGCAGGTGGTCTGCGCATTCGGATTGCGGATTACGAATTGCGCGCCGTCGAGGCCTTCGCGGTAGTCGATTTCGGCACCGGTCAGGTACTGGATGCTCATGGGATCGACCAGCAGCTTGACCCCCTGGTTCTCGACGCAGGTGTCACCTTCCTGCTCGTTCTCGTCGAACTCGAAACCGTATTGCATGCCCGAGCAGCCGCCGCCCTGGATGAATACGCGCAGCTTGAGGTTCGGGTTCCCTTCGCCGCGGATCAGGTCGCCGACCTTGAGCGCGGCGGCATCGGTAAACGTCAATGTTTCAGTCTCGGTCATGTGCTGCACCCTACCCGCCGGATTTGACGACCGCAACCGCAGGCGGCGCCGGGGCGGGCGCTTCCGTGCCTGCCGGCGCGCTGCCGTTCGTCAGCGGGATCAATTTCCCCGTTATGACGGCTCCCGGGGCCATTTCAATGACTCCGTAGTACACATTCCCGTTGACGCGCGCCTTGCCGCCGAGCACCAGGCGTTCGCGCGCACACATATCCCCATTGACGGTGCCATTCATCACGATGTTCGTGACTTCGACGCGGCCTTCGATGAAGCCGCTCTCGCTCACCGATAAGGCGCCGCCATCGGCGGCCGAGCTGCGGACATTGCCGTTGACACGACCATCGAGGTGCAGCCCCCCCGAAAATTCGAGATCGCCATTGAGCGTGGCCGCCTTACCCAGCAGGGTATCGATGCGGGTGGTGTTTTGTTTACGTCGCCCGAACATGTGCCTCTCCCCGACCGCTCCGCTCACTGCGGATCGACACTCCACACATATGACTGCTGCACCGGGGCGGAGCCGCGCCGGTTGGACCTGACATCGACGAGAAGCTGTTCGGGTTTCATGCCCGGGGGCATGGTGATTTCCTCTTCGATATTTTCGAGGTACCGGAACGTAAAGGGTATCTCACGCCGTTTGCCACCGGAGAGTGTCGCGAAATCCGCACGCCCCGGCTTGCCATCCAACTCACCATCGACGGACAAAATGACGACACCGCTGACCACCGCATCCGGCTTCATGGGCTGGACGAGCGTCACACGGATCCGAAATTTGTTTGCCGCCGCCGTCGCCACCATACGCGCCTGCTGGATTTTTACCTCGGCGGAGTTCGCATTTTGGGTGACTATCCCCCGGAAAAAGGCCAGTTCCTGGTTGGCGCGGGCGACCTGGGCCTGCAATTCTCCGATCGTGCGCTGCACTTCCTCGCGCTCGCGGGTCTGTCCTACGGTGGAAGATTCCAGCAGCGCCACTTTGGCACGCAGCTCGGAAATCGTCGCCTCGCTGGCCGCGATTTCGTCGCGCAGCGTGGAGCGCTCCTTGAGCGCCGCAAGGGCGTCGAATCCGGCGCTGTAACGGCCGAACTCGAACATCCCGTAAACGCTGCCCATCACCAGCAGCACCAGCAGCACGATGGTGATGATCCGGCGCGTCGGCGCATAGGTGGTAACGACGAGTTTGGGGGGCAATCCGGGCATTACGCGTTCAGGCCTCGGCACTCGCCGCGCGCTCCGACTCCCACCAGTCGGGATGCGCGGGCGCGCCGCCGGGAAATGCCCTGGGCGCAAGCTCGGTCAACATGCGTATGTACACCGGGCGCTTGAAATAGATCACCTCGCGCACCGGCTCCCAGTAGTTTGCCCAGCGCCAGCCGTCGAATTCCGGTTCGTCGGTGCGGGCAAAGTCGAAGCGCAGGTCCGCTTCCGGAACCGCGAGCCGCAACAGGAACCAGCGCTGCTTCTGCCCGATGCAGGTCGGTCCGCGGCCGCGGCGCAGGTAGCGCTTCGGCAGGCGATAGCGCAGCCAGTCCGACGTGGCAGCCGCCAATGTCACGTGTTTTTCCGTCAAGCCGATCTCTTCCTGCAATTCACGAAACAAGGCCTGTTCGACCGGCTCACCCTGGCGCACGCCGCCTTGGGGAAACTGCCAGCCACGTCCGCCGGTGCGTTGACCCAGAAATACCTCGCCACTGTCGCGCATCAGGACGATGCCGACATTGGCTCGAAACCCCTCCGTGTCGATCCAGTCACTCATGGAGCAGTTTTACCGGGAGCCAGCCGGCCGAACAAGGCGCCCGCTTTTGCGGGACAATGCACCGTGAGTTTTCGTCCGGCTTTCACACTGCGATTCGCCGCGTTGGTGGTTCTTGCCCTGGCCATCGCCACTGTGAGCCTGGTCGCAGGCTCCACGAACATCGAGGCGGGATCGGCAATCGCCGCCATGTTCGGCGATCTGGCCGAGCCTGCGCGGACCGTGGTCCTCGAGTTGCGCCTGCCGCGCGTGTTATCAGCCTTCGCTATCGGCGCATTGCTCGCCGTGGCCGGCGTCCTGCTGCAGGCATTGTTTCGCAATCCGCTGGCCGACTCGTATGTCCTCGGCGTGTCCGGGGGTGCCGCACTCGGCGCGCTCCTGGCGCTGCTGATAGGCAGCGCGCTGTGGCTGGTGCAGGCAGCGGCCGCTGCCGGCGCGGTGCTGGCCACCCTGCTGGTGCTGGCGTTGGCGCACGGCGGCGCCACGGTGCGCGTGCTGCTCACCGGCGTGGTCGTGGCAAGCGCCTGCGGTGCGCTCGTTACGCTGGTTCTGGTACTCGCCGACAACGGCCAGTTGCGCGGCATGATGTTCTGGCTGGCCGGCGACCTGGGCTGGGCGGCGCGTCCCTGGACCATGGCCGGCGCCGCATTGTTAGCGACGATTGCCGTGGGTCTGATTGCGCGACCACTCGATGTGCTCGCCACCGGAGAGACCACGGCACAAAGTCTTGGCCTTGATCTTGGCGGCTGGCGGGTGGCGATCGTCGTGCTGGCGGGACTGCTGACCGCCGGGGCTGTCATCCAGGGCGGCACCATCGGCTTCATCGGCATGTTGGTCCCGCACCTGGTGCGACTGGCCTTCGGAACGGCCGCCCATCGGGTGGTGGTCCCGGCCGCCGCGCTGGCGGGCGGCACCTTGTTAGCCGCGGCCGATCTCGTGGCGCGCACCGCGGCCGCTCCACGTCAATTGCCGGTAGGCGCCATCATGGCGCTGTTGGGTGTGCCGGTGTTCCTGCTGCTGCTCCGGCGCTTCGAGGCCCCCCGCCTCTGAAAAATGGGGACATTCCTATTTTTCCGGGAAGGGTTCCGGGATTCGAGAAGCCGCGACGAAAAATAGGAATGTCCCCATTTTTCAGGAAATGACGTGCGCGGACACTTCGACGCGATTACGGCCAGCGCTCTTGGCGCGGTACAGCGCCGCGTCCGCCTCGGCGATCAGCCGCTCGGCAAGCACCTTGTAGTCGTGTGACCGCGGCTGCGGCATCGCCGTGGCTAGCCCGATCGACAGGGTGACCGTGACGTGGGCACCCCCATGGACGCGAATCGGCGCCGAGCCGACGCTCTGGTGGATGCGCTCGGCGAGTTTCAGCGCGTGTACGGACTCGGCGCCCGCCAGCAGTATCGCGAACTCGTCGCCACCGAAACGCGCGCCGGTGTCACCGGCGCGTATTTCCCCCTCGGCGCGCCGCGCGACTTCCTTGAGAGCTTCGTCGCCCGCGAGATGACCGAAGCGGTCATTGATCTCCTTGAAGTGGTCGACGTCGATCATCAGGCAGGCCAGCGCCTTGCCGGTGCGTTCGGCGCGCGCCAGTTCCTCGCGCAACCGGTTGTGAAAGTAGCGCCGGTTGTGCCAGCCGGTCAGAAAGTCCGTGACGCCACTGCGCAGCAGGCGCGCGCGGTTGACGGCGTTCTCCAGGCTGATCGCCACGATGACGCCGAGATGCGCGAGAAAATCCGCCGCAAGATCGTGCGTGAAGCGCTGCGGATCGCGGCTGGCGAACGCGATCACGCCGATGGCGCGATTGTCACGCGGCAGCGGAATCAGCGCGATGCTGCCGCGCGCCAGCGCGGGCGACACCAGCAACTCGTGGTCCGCCGCATTGAATGTCCCGAGCCACGGGCGATCGAACTGCGCCAGGCGCGGGGCCAGCGGCGAAAACGAATCGATGAAGCGCACTTCCTCGATGACGGCGCTGCTGAGGGTCTCGATGCCCGACAGGTGGCGCAGCTCGTGCTGCGGATCGAACAGCGACAACGTGACGAAATCGAGGCCGTAGGCGTCGCGCAACCCGGACACGATGCGATCGAACAATTCACCCAGTGAGTGCGCGAGCAACAGCTCGATCTCGCGCGCCTGGGTCTTGCGCAGCAACAGCTCGTTGCGCTGCACCTCGTCGGTGAGCGCGCGCAGGCGTTCGCGCAATTCTTCCGCGGAGCCCGCGTACGGATCGCGCGTCGCGCGCTTCACGCACGGCGCTCCGTGACCGAACGGCGATCCTCCAGGTATTCGCGGCCGCGGCGCATGAGGGCTGCGAACGATTCGAAGTTCTGGGAGATGACGGCCGAACGCAGTCTTTCGATTGCCTGCGAGAGCGCCTCGAGCGATTCGGAACCGTAGTCGTTGAGACTCTGGATTTCGTAATACAGCTCCGGGCTCTCCTGCGCCACCTTCGTGGCCACGTCGAGCTGTGAGTCGAACGTGGTCGAAGACAGCTGTGCGAGCCGCGGCGCGGCCTCGCCGCTCTCGGCGAGCGCTGTGAAAAAGGCGATGTTGAGCGCGTGCGAGAGCCCCAGCACATAGGCGATCAACCGGTCATGTTCGTCGAGCGACATGACGACCTGCTCGACCATGGTCGAGGCGAACAGCTCGCGCGCAGCGGCGGTCGCTTCGGCTGAACCGGCTTCCACGAAGATCACGTGCCGTCCGGAGAGCAACTCGGTGTCCGGCCCGAACATCGGGTGCAGCGAGGTCACGCGGCAACCGTGCGACTTGAGCGCATTGAGGCCGGCGCGCAGCGGCGACTTGAGCGAGCCCACGTCGAAGATCACGCCCTTGGGTCGCCGCATGGCGAGCTCGCGCAGGATCTTGTCGGTGATGCCGAGCGGCGTCGCGATCACGATGAAATCGTGCTTGAGCGTGCTTTCGCGCCAGTCGGCCAGGTGCGGGAACCCGGGCGGCGCACCGGCCGGATCGGCGATCTCGACCGCGAATCCCTGCGAAGCCATGAATTCCGCGAACCAGCGTCCCATCTTGCCGGCGCCGCCAATGAGCAGCGCGCTGCGGCCGGACCCGGCGCCCTGCGCCTGCACGCTGGCCTGCTCCTGGGTAGTTAGCGAGGAGCGGATCAGCAGTCGCAGGATGTTCTCGGCGAGCTGCGGCGCCACGCCGTGCTGGCGCGCCGCTTCGCGCGCCGCCAGCAGTACTTCGCGCTCGCGGTTATAGTCGCGCGTCGCCTGGCCGGTGGCGCGCTTGGCACGCGCCACTTCGCGACTGGTCTCCTGTCGTTTGCCGACCAGTTCCAGAATCTGACGGTCGAGGTCATTGATCCTGCGGCGCAGGTCGTCGAGCGAGCTCATGATTCACCGGGTTATGCCGAGTTCGGACCTAGCTTTTATCGGCTGCGGCGCATGACTGCAAGGATGATCAACCGCGGATAACATATCGGCATGGAGCTTTACAACGACCTGCTACCCGACCCGCTGCCCACTGAGCCCATGGCGCTTGCCGGCGCCTGGCTCGCGACCGCGCTGGCGGCACGCCAGCAGCCAAATCCCGACTCCATGGTGCTCGCGACCGCCACCGCCTCCGGGCAGCCGTCGGCACGGGTGGTGCTGTGCAAGGAGCTCGACGCGGAACTCGGGCGAGTCTCGTTCGTCACCAATTATGATTCACGCAAGGGGCGCGAGCTCGAAGAGAACGCACGTGCCGCACTGGTGTTCCACTGGGACCACGTACACCGCCAGATCCGAATGGAAGGCGTGGTGATCAAGGCCCCGCCTGCCGAGAGCGATGCGTACTTCGATTCGCGCAACTGGCAGCGCCGCATCGGCGCGTGGGCCAGTGCCCAGAGCCAGCCGCTGCGCTCGCGCGAGCAGTTGAACTCCGCGGTGCGCGCCGCCGCCGAAAGGTTTGGGGCGCCGCATCCCACACTCGAGAACATCAACGAGCCGCAGGGCGCACGCATCCCGCGCCCGCCATTCTGGGGCGGCTACTACGTGTGGGCCGATGCCGTCGAGCTGTGGATCGAGGGCGCCGCACGCATTCACGAGCGCGCACGCTGGACCCGATCGCTAACTACTGCCGGCGCGGGCTTTCGCGCCGGTCCGTGGGTGGCGACGCGGCTGCAGCCCTGACGGTAACCGATCAACGTGTGGCGTAACGTCAGGATCGCGATCCTGCTGCTGGTCCTCGGAATCGCGGCCTATACGACCCTTTATGACCGCCTGAGCACCACGGACTGGGATGAGACCCTGCGCATCGGCGTGTTCGCGGTGAATGCCACGGGCGACGAGGTCAGCGAGGCCTACATCGAGGGCCTCACGGACGAGGATTTCGCCGACATCGAGCATTTCCTCAATCGCGAGGCGAAGCGTTACGGGGTGTACATCAACCGCCCGGTGCGGGTTGACCTCTTTCCCGCGGTGAGCGAGAAACCACCACCTCGCGCCGCCGATGCCGGCGTGTTCGCGACCATGTGGTGGAGCCTGAAGATGCGGCTGTACGCGAACCGCAATGCCCGTCCTCCCAACCGCGCGCCGCCGCAGATCCGCATCTTCGTCATGTATCACGATCCCTCGTTCACCCAGTCGGTACCGCACTCGGTGGGGATGCAGAAGGGACTGGTCGGCGTGGTGCACGCGTATGCCGAGCAGCGCATGACCGGCTCGAACAACGTGGTGATCGCGCACGAAATCCTGCACACCCTCGGCGCCAGCGACAAATACGATCTCGCCTCGCTCGCTCCGCTTTATCCCGCCGGGTATGCAGAACCCGACAACGACCCGCTGTATCCGCAATCATTCGCCGAAATCATGGCCGGACGATTTGCGGTCGACGCTGCAGAACTTCGAGATGCCGGAATCCCTCGATGACGTGCGCGTCGGCGATGCCACGGCGCTCGAGGTTCATTGGCCGAGTTCGCCATGAGCGCCCTGCTCGAAGGCGCCGCTCTGCGCGTGGCTGTCCCGGGACGGGTGCTCGTCGACGAGTTCGACTGCGCAGTGCACGGCGGAGAATTCATCGCGCTGCTCGGCGGCAACGGCACCGGAAAATCGCTGCTGCTGCGCACGCTGGCGGGGCTGCGGCCGACGGACGGCGGCGTCGTGAGCCTGGAACGCCGGGATATCGCCGCGTTGCCGCGTCGCTTGATCGCCACGCGGCTCGGCTTCTTGCCACAGGATCCGGATGCGCCGCCGCAGGGCACTTTGTTCGATTCGGTGCTGCTCGGACGATTTTCGCACCTCGGATTCTGGGAGATGAACGGCCCGCAGGATGAGGAGCGCACCCTGCAGGCATTGACGGACGTGGGTCTCGGTTCCCTGGGCGCTCGCGAGCTCGCCACGCTCTCCGGTGGCGAACAGCGACGCGCCGCCATTGCGCGGCTGCTGGTGCAGGCCCCCACGATCTACCTGCTCGACGAACCCACGAATCACCTCGACCCGGCCCAGCAACTGGGGATCCTCGAACGGCTGCGCGCGCTGGCGCGCGCGGGTGCGGCCGTGGTCGCGAGCCTGCACGACCCCAATCTCGCGCTGCGATTCGCGGACCGCATCTGGTTGTTGTCTGGAGCGGGTGGCGTCACGGACGTCGCCGCCGACGATCTGGCCGCCGCGCACCTGGCGCAGCTCTACGGAATCGATTACGCCGAGACGCGTGCCGGCAAACACCGTTTCATGATGCCGGTGTAGCCTGCTGGCAGGCGTTGATGACCGTGATGCGCAGCGCCTCCGGGCTGAAATCTCCCGAGTAGTTGAACCAGCGTGTCGCGACACTCTCGAGGCGCTCGCGCCTTTCGGGAGTTTCCTGCCAGGCGATTTCCTGGATGCGCAGCACGCGATCGAGCGGCGCACCTTCCTTGCGCATGTCGATGGCGCGTTGGGCGACGACCAGCTCCGCCTCACAGTGGGGAATGACTTCGCGCTGTGGCTCAACCTGTGGCGATGCTGACACCGACTCCGCCGCTGCTGGCGGCTCTTCCGGCTCTTCGGCGTCTTCCACCGCTGCATCGGCGGCCGGTGTTTTGACCGCCGCGGACGCGTCCGAGGCATGCGCCTCCGCCATGCGCTTGCTGGCGTTGTACGCGTACAGCAGCGCCGCCACGCCGAGAATCCCGAATACTCCCCAGCGCAGGAACACTGACATGGATCAGCCTCCGAAACGCAACTGGTCGAGCAGTGGCTGGTGCAAGAGGCCATTGCTTGCGAGCACCGAGGTGGTGGCCAGTCCCACCGGTGCACCGGAAAGATCCGTGAATCGGCCGCCGGCCTCCTCGACGATGACCGTGAGCGCCGCAATGTCGAGGATATTCACGTCGGATTCGATCACCAGTTCGAGCGCGCCGCGCGCCAGCAGATGGTAATGGACGAAATCACCATAGCCGCGGATCCGGTTGATGCCGCCGATCAGCGCGCCCAGGCGTGCCCACGCATTCGATGCCGGCGAGCGTCTTGAGATTACCGGTGGATACGATGGCCGCGGCGAGTGAATCGACCTGGCTGACGCGCATGGGCTTGCCGTCGAGAAATGCGCCGGCGCCCCGCTCCGCCCAGGCCAGCTCGCCATAGGCCGGTGCACACGACACACCCAACACAAATTTCCCGCCACGCATCAACGCAATCTGGGTGGAGAAGAACGGGCATTCACGCACAAAGGATTTGGTGCCGTCGATGGGATCTACCAGCCAGACGCTTTCGGCGTCCATCTGCGATCTGCCGGTTTCCTCGCCGAAGAAACCATACGAGGGAAAGCGCCGCGTCAATAGCTCGCGGATGACCTCCTCGGACCGAATGTCGGCCTCGGTCACTGGCGACTTGTCGGCCTTGACCTCGATCCTGACATTACGTTGGTAGAAACCGCGGATCACCTCGGCGGCGGCGCGCGCCGCATCGAGCGCGGCAGTGAGTTCAGCGGATGGCATGGCCGGCAAAGCCTGCGTGAGCGGCGTGAGCGCTGTCAATTCACGATCAACCCCGCTAGAGTTCGCGGACCGCAAGGTTACGGGAAGCCGGTGAACCGCCCGAAGTCGCAAGACGTCCGAGGTTGGTAATTCCAGCACTGCCCCCGCAACGGTAATCGAACGAAAGCGCATCAACAGCCACTGAGTCCTCGCGGCTCGGGAAGGCGATGCGTCGGAACGGAAACGTCCCAGTTCGAGAGTCCGGAGACCGGCCTTGTGGCTACGTTCCCTGGTGCGGTGGGCACAGGAAGAAGGCAACGCGCCCTTCTTCCCGTTCGCACTCCAGGTGGTCATCGCTTCAAGCCATGCGGGAGTGCATGGAAGGGTCTCTCATCATGTTCAACAAGCATCATTCATCGCGCATTGCGCTCGCGGTCGCGGCGACCTGCACCAGCGGAGCCGTACTCGCACAGGACGAGCTCGAAGAAACCGTCATCACCGCGACGCGCACACCCGTGGCGCTCGACGCCGTCGACGCTCCGGTCATCGTGATCACGCGCCAGGACATCGAGCGCTCGCTGGCCAGCGACGTCGGCGAACTACTCCAGGGCCATGCCGGCCTCGAGATCGCGCGCAACGGCGGCCCGGGGCAAACCACTTCGCTGTTTACCCGCGGCACCGAGAGCAACCACACCGTCGTGCTCATCGACGGTGTGCGCATCAACCCCGGCACCATCGGCGGGGCGGCTTTGCAGAACATCGCGCCCGAATCACTGGAGCGCATAGAGGTCGTCAAGGGCCCGCGCTCTTCGTTGTACGGCACCGAGGCGATCGGTGGCGTGGTGCAGCTGTTCACGCGCGGCGCGGCCAGGCAGGACGGCGTGAGTGCCGGCGCCACTTACGGCAGTCTCGAAACCGAGCAGGTGTTCGGCGACGCCTCGATATCGGTGGGCGAGCGCTTGCACCTCGGTCTGGGCGGCAGTTACGCCGAAAGCACCGGCATGCCGACCTTCGTGGACGACGACATGGATCGCGGCTACCGCAATGTCACCGGCCGTGTGACCGCGGAATTCGATGCCACGGAGGCGCTGACTTTCCGTGCGCGCGGCTTTCATGCCGCCGGCCGCACCGAATATTCCACGCAGACTTTCTCGGACCCGCCATACGCCCCGGTCTCCCAGGATTTCGAGAACAGCGTCTACTCTCTCGAGACTGATTTTCACGGCAGCGATGGCTTCGGCATCCGCGGCACGGTGAGCCGCATGCTCGATGAGATCGACCAGAAACAGGCCAATTTCGCCAACACACCAGAGGATCCGTTCGACTTCGCGCACACCACGCGCGACACCTTCGACCTTCAGCTGGACCTGCCAGAGACTCACGGTCACGCGATCAGCGTAGGTGCGCAGTACGCCGACGAAAACGCGGACGCGCTTTCCTTTGGCACCGCCTTCGACGAAGACACTGCCGTCACCCAGGGCTTCGTGCAGGACCAGTTCACCGTCAACCGCCTCACTTCGCGGCTGGCGCTGGGCTTCGTCGATCACGAAACCTTTGGCAGTGAAGTGACCTGGAACGCCGAATTCGGCTGGTCATTCGGGCGTGGCACGCGTGCGGCGCTGTCCGGCGGCAAGGCATTCCGCGCGCCCGATGCCACGGATCGCTTCGGCTTCGGCGGGAATCCCGATCTGCAGCCCGAGATCTCCGAGCAATACGAACTGTCCGTGCGACAGCAGCTCGGCGAGCATCACCAGTTCACCCTGGCCGCATTCGACAACCGGATCGAAGACCTCATCAACTATGTGATCACGGACTTCAATACCTTCGAAGGTAGCAACCAGAACATCGATCGCGCGCGCATCAAGGGCGTGGAGCTGGGCTATCGCTTCACGGCAGAAGGCTGGAATGCCCGCGCGGAGCTCACTCTGCAGGATCCGCGCGATGAAGCCACCGACGAGCGCCTGCTGCGCCGATCACGCGAAGCGCTGGTCATCGCGGTGAATCGCGATGTGGGCCGGCTGGACCTGGGCCTGGACGTGGCCGCCTATGGAAATCGCAAGGATTTCGGCTTTCCCGAAAACGTCACCCTCGATTCCTACGCGCTGCTCAATGCTACGGTGCGATATCGCGCCACCGAAGCGCTGACCGTGCAGGGGCGCCTCGAAAACGCGCTCGATGAAAACTACACGCTGGCCGAGGGCTACCGCACCGAGGGCCGCTCGTACACGATAGGAGTACGCTACAGCTTCGAATAGGAGACCGGCATGGGCCATCGCTTGAGCAGGATCTATACGCGCACGGGCGATGATGGAACCACCGGGCTCGGCGACGGCAGTCGGCTGCGCAAGGATCATGCGCGCGTCGAGGCCTATGGCACTGTCGACGAAGCCAACAGCGCCATCGGCGTGGTCCTCGCCGTGCCCGGGCTGCCCGCTGAAGTTTCGCGCTGCCTCACCGAGATCCAGCACGACCTGTTCGATCTCGGTGGGGAGCTGTGTATTCCGGGCACGCAGGTCATCAAGGCTGAACGTGTCACCGAGCTCGAGCAGGTGCTCGACCGTTTCAACGACCCGCTGCCCGCGCTCAAGGACTTCATCCTGCCGGGCGGCGGTCCGGCTACCGCGGCCTGCCACCTCGCCCGCACCATCGTGCGGCGTGCCGAGAGGCGCGTGTGGACGCTGGCCGAGTCCGAGCAGGTGAACGTCGAGGTGCCGCGTTACCTGAACCGCCTCTCGGACCTGCTGTTCGTGATCGCGCGCGTGCTGGCGCGCCACGAGCACGGCTCCGAAGTCTTGTGGCGGCATGACCGGGGCGCCGGACGCTGACGCCGGGCTCGAGGATTCCGCGCCGTGTCCACACCAAACGCAGGCGAATCCGTCACTGATTTCATTCGTCGCGCGCAGGACGGCGACCCGGAAGCATTGCGCATGGTTTTCGATGCAACTTACGCGGAGCTGCGCGCGATGGCCCGGGCGCGTCTGCGTATGAGCAGCCGCAACACCTTGCTCGACACCACGTCGCTGGTTCACGAGGCTTATATGCGCTTCGCTGAAGCCGGCAGACTGCGCGTCGATGACCGCCGGCATTTTCTGAAATATGCGAGTCATGCGATGCGATCGGTGATTGTCGATTTCATACGCGAGCGAGTCGCGCAACGTCGCGGCGGCGACGCCGAGCATGTGACGCTGAATTCGCAGATCGGCGAAGTCACTGGCGAAGCCGAAAGGGAAATACTGCACGTCCACGAAGCCCTCGAGGAGCTCGCGCAATACGACGCGCGCCTGGTTGCGGTCGTGGAGATGCGCTACTTCGCGGGCATGAACGAAACGGAGATCGCCGCTGCGCTCGGTGTGAATGAGCGCACCGTGCGGCGCGATTGGCAGAAGGCACGCCTGTTTCTGGCCGAGTCGCTCACGATCGAATAGTGCGCCGGGCGTTGTCCGGAAATCGCGCACGATTCCGTTGAAGAGACGTCGGTCACCGACGCACGAGCAAGGAGTGCTGCCATGCAAAAGCTTCGAATCGACGCTGACACGTGGGCAGCGCTCAATCAACTGCTCGACGAAGCCCTCGATCAACCCGCCGACACACGCGAGGCATGGATCGAAAAGCTGGCGCCGCAGTTCGCTGGTCTCAAGCCGCGGCTGCGCGCATTGCTGTCGCGCGCGGCGCAGATCGAGAGCGACGATGCGCTGAATACCCTGCCGAAGCTCGAGCTCGACCCGGGAGATCTGGCGCAGGTACCGGGCCGCGAGGATCAACCGGGTGATGAAATCGGGCTGTACCGGCTGTTGCGCGAACTGGGCAGCGGAGGCATGGGGGTGGTCTGGCTGGCGGAACGCACTGACGGCCTCATCAATCGACCCGTCGCGTTGAAGCTGCCGCACGGCGCCTGGAAACGCGCGGGACTCGCCGAACGCATGGCGCGTGAGCGCGAGATCCTGGCTTCGCTCGCCCATCCGAATATCGCGCACTTGTACGACGCGGGAATCACCGCCGACGGGCAGCCGTACCTGGCGATTGAGTACGTCGAAGGACTGCGCATCGACGTGTACTGCCGGGAGCGGCAGCTCGATGTGCGCTCCCGGCTCAGGTTGTTCCTGCAAGTCGCCGACGCGGTGGCACACGCCCACGGCAAACTCGTCGTACATCGCGATTTGAAGCCGGCCAACATTCTGATCAATGCCGAGGGCCAGGTTCGGCTGCTGGACTTCGGCATCGCCAAGCTGCTGGACGATGGCCAGAGTCGCGAGACGCGATTCACCGAGGCCTCCGGGCGCGCGCTCACCCCGGACTACGCCTCTCCAGAACAGATTCTCGGCGAGCCGCTGACCATTTCGACGGACGTCTATTCGCTCGGAGTGGTCCTCTACGAGCTGCTCAGCGGAAGCCGGCCATACAAACTCCAGCGCGATTCACGTGGCGCGCTCGAAGACGCGATCGTGCAGGCGGAGCCTGCGCCTCCCAGCAGCGTCGCGGATCGATCCTCACAAAAATTTCTGCGCGGCGATCTCGACACGGTCGTTCTCAAGGCGCTCAAGAAAAAGCCCGCCGAACGCTACGCGACCGTCCACGCCTTGTTGGACGACATCAAACGCGTATTCGCTGGCCGGCCGGTGCAGGCGCAGCCGGACAGTCGCTGGTATCGCGCGAAAAGATTCGTCGGCCGCAACAAGCTGGCGGTTCGCCGCATCGTCGGCGATCCTGCTGGCGGTGCTGGTCGGCGCCGGGGTCGCCGCCTGGCAGGCGCGCGTGGCGGTGGCGGAACAGCGACGCGCCGAGCAGGTGAAGGAGTTCATCGCAGGAATCTTCCGGGAAGCCGAGCCCCTATAGTGGCGCCGGCAGTACCACGCTGAGCGCGATCGATCTGTTGAAGCAGGCCGAAAAGAAACTCGGTACCGAGATCGGTGGGCAGCCCAAGGTGCGCATCGAGTTGTTGGTCATCATCGGTGAGAGTCTGATGGCGCTTGGTGATCTGGACGCCGCCGAACCGGTGCTGGATCGCGCCGCAAAAGAGGCACGTGAGGCGCTCGACGAATTCGATGCCATGGCGGTGGGCATCGGACTGCTGCAGGCGCAGATGCACCGCTTGCGTGGTCGCGCCAAGGAGGCGCGTGCCGAACTCGACCGCATCCTTCCCGCGCTGCGTTCCGATCCGGCTACCAAGCCGCTGGACCTGACGGTCGCTCTGAGCCATCGAACCCTCATCGCGATCGACGAAGGCGCATACGCGGATGCGGAACGATTCGCGCTGGAGGGCGCGAATCTCGCCAACGCGAAGCTCGGCGTCGACCACGAGCAGACGATCACGAGCTCGATCCTGCTGGCGCTCAGCTATCGTTACACCAAGAAATTCACACAGTCGCGCGATGCCGCGAAAGATGCTTATCAGGCCGCGGTGGCGCGTTTCGGCGCCGCACCGCCGCACCCGCGCGTCATCGAGGCGAAAACGACTTACGGCCGCGCATTGGCGGACACCGGCGAACTCGCCGCGGGAATCTCAATGATCGACGCGGCCATCGTCGACCTGCGAACTTTGACGGGCCCGGATGCTCTCCAGGCCGGCATCTTCCTGCAGAACCTCGTCGCCTATCGCATCGATCTCGGAGAGCTCGCGCTCGCGGACAGCAACGCCGCGGAAGCACTCAGGATCATCAGCGCCCAGGTAGAACCCGAGTCTGTACCCTTTGCAGGAACCCTCGCCGCCCGCGCGCTGGCGCGACTGGCCCGGCGCGACGCGGGCGCGGCGCTCGCGGAGTTCAATCGCGCCATACCCATCCTCGAACGAATGCTGGGCGCGGAGCGCGATTGGACGTTGACGGCGCGCGCCGGCAGAGCGCTGGCGTTTGCCTATCTGGGTCAGCTGGATGATGCGCACCGGGAAATCACCGCGGTTTCAACGCTGGTAGCGCCCAAGGACGCGCTCGAGCCGCTGCGCTCGCGGGTGACTCAGGTGCGCGGCACCATTGCGCGAATGCGCGGCGACTTTTCCGAGGCGCTGCAGGCGCAAGCACCGCTCGCGGCGTTGAAAGACGTCGGCCCGAAGCAGCAGCGCGAACGCATGCGGGCGCTCGCGGAAATTGGACTCGTGAACCTCGAGATGAACGACCCTCGCGCCGCAGCGTCGTCGCTCGAACTGGCGCTCGAGGAATTCCAGCGTCTGGAATCGAGCATCACTCCTTCACATGCAGAGGCCCTGACCGGTCTGGGACGGGCGCGACTCGAGCAAGGCCGGGCCGCCGCTGCACTGCCCTCGCTGGAAAAGGCACACGACTTCTGGCGCGAGTTCGCTCCCGACAATCGTGGCGCTGGAGAAGCCGCGCTGTGGCTGGGCCAGTGCCTGCTCGCGCTCGATCGCAAGGCCGAGGCACGCGTGGCGTTGAATCGCGCCGGCAGGTTGCTCGCGGCCTCTCCCATTCCCGCCGACGCCGAGCTGGTAAAGCTGACGCGCATCAGGGATTGATCCGTACGACGCCGTAACTATCGACGCTGTCGCGCGCCAGGCCGCTGGCGACGAATTTGCCGTCGGGCTGCAGCGTGACGGCGAACGCGGCATCGCCGAGCGTGCTCACGGCGGTGTCGACGATGCCCGCGGCCCCGAACGATGAGTCCGGCCTGCCATTGGCGTTGAGCCGCATCACTTCGAACACTGTCCGGTGCGGTGCGGTGCGTTCGTTTTGACGGCCTTGCAAGGGGTCTGACGGATTTCGCCCGCTTATCCGGACATCGACTCCTGCGTGTCCGGTTCGCCGCGTGAAATACGTTGGGTGGCTTGAGAGGGCAGGACATTGAACATGGCTACGGAGGGCGACATCCATGTGGCATACGGCAACCGCCGAGGTGCGGTCGCGATGAGCTCCATCGCCCTCATCATGCTGTTCACGATACTGTCTGGCCTTGGCGATGCGGAGGGATTTGTCCATGCCAGCAAGGTGTGGCAGGACGGGCGCTTCGTCTGGAGCGAAGCACTCAAGTGCTTCGCCGGGTTCCAATTCGGCATGCTCATGTACTGGCTCGCGCTCTGGAAGCTCAGCAGCCACGGAGTCGTGGCGGTGGAAATTCAGACTCTGTTCTGGTTCGCCGCGACCATCGTCGGCATAGCAGTTCTCAACGGCCGGATCCTGCGCTGGCCCGGCATTGATCAGGTAGTTGCAGGCTGCGTCCTGGCGGGCATCGGCTGGTTGATGTGCCGCGGCGCACGCTAGGTTTCAGCGCACCAGGCTCCAGTCGAACGACGCCCCGGATCCGTCTTGCGGCCCGGCGCCACGTCGGAATGCCCGACGATGCGGTCCTTCGTGATCGCCGGATAGGCCTCTAACAACTTCGGCAGCAGCTCCCGCAGGGTGGCGTACTGCGCGGCCTCGTATGGCACCTCGTCCGTGCCTTCGCACTCGATGCCAATCGAGTAATCATTGCAGGCCTCGCGGCCCTGCCATGCGGACTTGCCGGCGTGCCAGGCCCGGTCGTTCAGCGACACGAACTGCACGATCTCGCCATCACGGCGGATCAGCAGGTGCGCCGACACCCGCAGGCCGGCGCGTTCGTGGAACTCTTCGTGGGCGTCGGCGGGCAGATTCCCCGTGAACAGGCGCGCGATCCACGGGCCGCCGAACTCACCGGGCGGCAGGCTGATGCCATGCAGGACGATCAGATCGGGCACGACGCCAGCCGGACGCGCATCGAAAAACGGCGACAGCACCTGTTTGACGCCGACCAACAACCCGGTATTCACATCGATGCGCATCACCGAACCTCGAATCCATCTTGCCGTACCAGCATGCCACAATAACCGCCGGCCAATCGGACGCACGAGCCCCATGACGAGCACCAATTCCAGCTGGGTGACGCGCGATCTCGCGCACGTCTGGCATCCGTGCACGCAAATGAAGGACCACGAGACCGTGCCGATGATTCCGCTGCGCGCGGGTTCAGGTGTGTGGCTCGAGGACTTCGCCGGCAAGCGTTATCTCGATGGCATCAGTTCCTGGTGGGTAAACCTGTTCGGCCATGCCAATCCGCTCATCAACGCCGCGGTGCGCGAGCAGCTCGAGCGCCTCGGGCACGCCATCTTTGCCGGCTTCACGCACGAGCCGGCCGTCACCCTCGCCGAAGAACTGACGCGCATCGCGCCGCCCGGCCTCAACCGCTGCTTCTTCGCCGACAACGGCTCGGCCGCGGTCGAAGTGGCCGTGAAGATGAGTTTTCACTTCTGGCGCAACAGCGGCCAGACTCGCAAGACACGATTCATCACGCTCGCCAACAGTTACCACGGCGAAACACTGGGGGCGCTGGCGGTAGGAGACGTCGATCTCTACAAGGCCATCTACCGGCCGCTGCTCATGGACGTGATCACCGTACCGTCACCGGATGCATTCGTGCGCGAAGCCGGCGTGAGCGAGGCGCAACACGCCGAACGCATGTTCGCGCACATGGAAGCCGCGCTGGCGCAGCACCACGAAGAGCTGGCCGCCGTCATCGTCGAGCCGCTGGTGCAATGCGCCGGCAACATGCGCATGTACGATCCGCTGTATCTCAAACTACTGCGCCAGGCCTGCGACCGGTACGGCGTGCACCTGATCGCTGACGAGATCGCCGTCGGTTTCGGGCGTACCGGCACGATGTTCGCCTGCGAGCAGGCCGGCATCCGGCCCGACTACCTGTGCCTGTCCAAGGGACTCACCGGCGGTTACCTGCCCTTGTCCGTGGTGATGACCACCGATCCCATCTACGACGCCTTCTACGACGAGTACGTCAAGCTCAATGCCTTCCTGCATTCGCACAGTTACACGGGCAATCCGCTGGCCTGCGCCGCGGCCAACGCGACTCTGGCAATCTTCCGCGACCAGCCGGTGCTGGAGCGCAATCGCGCCACCGCTGCGAAGATGGCGGCCAGTGTCGCGCATCTGCGCGATCACCCGCATGTCGGGGAGATCCGCCAGCGCGGCATGATCCTGGCCATCGAACTGGTGAAGGAGCGCGCCTCGCGCACCCCTTACCCTTGGGAGGAGCGTCGCGGCCTGCGCATCTACCGGCACGCGCTCGAACGCGGCGTGTTGTTGCGCCCACTCGGCACGACCCTCTACTTCATGCCGCCCTATGTGATCGAAGCGGACGAGATCGAACTGCTGGCGCGCGTTGCCACCGAAGGTATTGCGCTCGCATGCGCCTGACACGCATATACGTGCCGGGTGCACTCGCAGCCAACACCGAGATCGTGCTGCCGGCCCAGTCGGGCGAACATCTCACGCGTGTCCTGCGCCTCGAATCCGGTGCTCCATTGACGATCTTCAACGGCCTGGGCGGCGAATACTCCGCCGTGCTCGGCGCGCGCAGTGGCAAGAAAGTGCTGGCGCAGTTGGGGCATCACACCGCAGTCGAACGCGAGTCGGCACTGACCATCACCCTGCTACAGGGCGTGGCGCGCGGCGAGCGCATGGACCTGATCGTGCAGAAAGCCACCGAGCTCGGCATCAGCCGCATCGTGCCGGTGCTCGCCGAACGTTCAGTCGTGAAGGTCGACGCGAGGCAGCGTGAGCGCAAGCTCGAACACTGGCAGTCGATAGCGATTTCTGCCTGCGAACAATGTGGCCGCAACCGCGTGCCCGAAGTGAGTGCTCCAGTCGCGCTGGGCGATGCCATCGCAGCGTTGCCGGCGGGCACCCTGCGCTGCCTGCTTGCTGCCGACGGTCGCGAGTCGCTGGCCGCCGCCGCACGCAGCGCCGGTTCAGGCGTCGTGTTGCTCATTGGCCCCGAGGGCGGCCTGGCCGACAACGAGCGCCGTTATGCCGGCGCCCATGACTTCACCGCGTACCGGCTGGGGCCGCGCATCCTGCGCACGGAAACCGCAGGTCTCGCGGCGCTCGCAACGCTGCAGGCCGTCGCTGGAGATCTCGCCTGAAGGCGCGCACGTGCATACATTTCTCACGAGGTGACACATGTACGAGACGAAACAGGAAAGGCCGCTTGCGCGGCCGAGTTTCTGGCGGCGCCTGTGCCGGCACGCGGCGGTGGCTGTCGGGCTGATTCTCGTGTCGCTCGCCATTGGAATGGCCGGATACTGCGGCTTCGAGCACATGAGGCCGCTCGACGGCTTCGTGAATTCGGCCATGTTGCTGGGTGGCATGGGACCCGTGAACGCGCCGGTGACGGATGGCGGCAAACTGTTCGCGGGATTGTTCGCCCTCTACGCTGGGCTGGTGTTCATCGTCACCGCGGCGCTGCTGTTCACGCCGCTACTTCACCGCCTGATGCACCGCTTCCACTGGCCCGAGAAGTGACCGCGCTCGCATGAAGCTGCGCACGGTCCAGGTCACGCGTTATGTGACGCCGCTGCGCGAGGGCGGCTCGCTGCCGGGCATCGTCGAGGCCGACGATGCCGGCATGTACGTACTGAAGTTTCGAGGTGCCGGCCAGGGACCCAAGGCGCTGACCGCCGAGCTCATCGCCGGCGAGCTGGCGCGCGCCGCCGGCTTGCGGCTGCCAGAGCTGGTGTTCATCGAGCTGGATGCGGAACTGGCGCGCACCGAGCCCGATCCCGAGATCCAGCAGCTGATCCGCGCAAGCGGCGGCCTCAATCTCGCGCTCGACTATCTACCCGGCTCGGTGACCTTCGATCCCGTTGTCGACCAGCCGGACGCGATGCTCGCTTCGTCCATCGTGTGGTTCGACTCGTATTGCAGCAACGTCGACCGCACCGCGCGCAACGCCAACATGCTGATGTGGCATCGCCAGCTGTGGCTCATCGATCACGGCGCGGCGCTGTACTTCCATCACGGCTGGGGCGCGGAAGATCGCAGCCAGGATCCCTTCCCGCTGATTCACGACCACATTCTGCTGAGGTTCGCCTCGGTCCTGCCGGAAGCGGACGCCGCGCTGGCGGCCCGCCTCACGCCCGCCGTGATTCGCGACATCGTCGAGCTGGTACCGGACGACTGGCTCGCCGCGGACCGCAGTTTCGATTCGCCGCGCGCCACGCGCGCCGCCTATGTTCGCCATCTCACGCGCCGCCTGGAAGCGCCGCGCCCATTCACGACGGAGGTCCTGCGTGCCCGCTCACAGCTCCTATGACTACGCGTTGATCCGCGTGGTGCCGCGCGTGGAGCGGCAGGAATTCGTGAACGCCGGCGTCATCGTCTGGTGCCGCGAACACGAACTGCTCGAAGCGCGGATCGCGCTCGAGGAGTCGCGGGTGCTCGCCGTGGATCCGGGTGTCGACCTGGAGGCGGTGAGGCGGCACCTGCGCAGCATCGAGGTAATTTGTGCGGGCGGCGCCGACGCGGGGCCGATCGGCCGGTTGACCCAGCGCGAGCGCTTCGACTGGCTGGTGGCGCCGCGCAGCACCATGATCCAGACCTCCGCCGTGCACTCGGGCCGCAGCGACGACATGGCGGCCACGCTGGAGCACCTGCTGGCGACGATGGTGCGGTGAGCGAACAGGCTCATTCGCGACCAGGAACAGAGGTCTCCTCGGAGATCATTTCCTCGATGCGCTCGAGATCGGGAATCCACGGCGCTTCGTTGATCATGCGCACCTGCGAAATTATGGGCGTGCGCTCGGGGAATGTGCGGGTCGGATCCGGGCGCAGGATGTCGGCGCTGACGCGCACCAGCTGCGGGAAGCCCTGCGACACCATGCCGTAGTAGCCGCCCTCGATCTGCGATCCCAGCGCGAACAACACCACGACGCGCGTGCGCCCGGTCAGCGGCGGGATGGTCTGGCCACAGGTGCCCTCGAAGGAGATCAGCGGAATCTGCCGGCTGCCCCAGGAGAACATGCCGAGGTACCAGGGCGGCGCGCCCGGCATCTCCGACGGATTCTGGAAGCCCACCACCTCGGCCACGCAGGAACGCGGGATGATGAGGCGCCCGTCGAGCAACGGCACCAGCAGGCTGTAAATTTCGGTGATGCGTTCGACCATGACCCAGTCCTTCTAACTAATTCGCCTCGCGCAGATGCGCTTCGCGGCGGCGGGCGATCAGCGGCTCGATGGCCTCGAGCAGCTGCGCTTCCTGGTAGGGCTTGCCGAGATAGTCGTCGACGCCGATCTCGATGGCACGCGCGCGGTGTTTTTCACCCACGCGAGAGGTGATCATGATGATCGGGATCCCCGACAGGCGCGTATCCGCGCGCACCTGCGTCGCCACCTCGTAGCCGTCCATGCGCGGCATCTCGATGTCCAGCAGGATGATGTCGGGCGTGTGTTCCTGGAGCATTTCCATCGCGTCCACGCCGTCACGCGCGGTCAGCACGCGCATGCCGTTGCGCTCGAGGAGCCTCTGCGTCACACGGCGCACGGTGATGGAGTCGTCAACCACCAGCGCGACGCTGCGCGTGTCGGTCTTTTCGCGCGGCATGACCGGCTCGGTGCGCGTGCGCCAGTCGGCGCGTACCAGCGCACCGATGTCGAGAATGATGACGATACGGCCGTCGCCGAGGATGGTCGCGCCGGAAATTCCGCGAATCGCGGAAATCTGCGCCCCCACGTTCTTCACCACGATCTCACGGCTGCCGACCAGTTCGTCGGTGACCAGGCCGGTAGAGTGTTCACCGGCGCGCACCAGGATCACCGGGACCGTAATGTCGCCGTCCGGCAGCGGACCCGGCTCGCGGCCGACGTAGAACGCCAGGTGCTGGAACTTGTACTTCTGGCCGCCGTACTCGAAAGCCGGTGCATCCGGCCCCAGGTGCGCTTCGACCTCGGTGCGCGACAGACGCACCACGCCTTCGACGGTGGGCAGTGGCAGCGCGTACAACTCGTCGTTGGCGCGCAGGATCAGCGCGTGGCTGATCGCCAGCGTCAGCGGCAGGCGTATGGTGAAGCGCGAGCCCTGCCCCGCCTTGGACTCCAGGTGCAGCGCGCCGCCGAGTTTCTTGATCTCGTTGGCCACCACGTCCATGCCCACGCCACGTCCGGACAGCGTGCTCACCGACCCCGCCGTGGAGAATCCCGGCTCGAGGATGAGCTGCATGATGTCATCGTCGGACAGGTTCTGATCGGCGCGTACCAGGCCCAGCGACACGCCCTTGTCGCGGATCGCCTTGAGATGCATGCCAGCGCCGTCGTCGGACACTTCCACGACGACCTCGGAGCCTTCGCGATGCAGCGCAATCGTGATCGTGCCGGTCTCGTTCTTGCCCTTCTTCTTGCGTTCTTCCGGTGATTCGATGCCATGCGCCACGGCATTGCGCAGCATGTGCTCGAAGGGCGGCATCATGCGCTCGAGCACCTGGCGATCGAGTTCGCCCGAGGCTCCCTCGATGCTGAGGTCGGCCTTCTTGTGCGTGTCCGTGGCGGCCTGGCGGACGATGCGTGCAAGACGCTGCACGTGGCGCTGGAAGGGCACCATGCGAGTGCGCATGAGGCCGTTCTGCAACTCGGTGATGGTGCGCGCCTGCTGCGTGAGCAGGTTCTGCGTGTCCTTGGTGAGGTTCTCGAGCAATCCCTGGATGCTGCCCACGTCGTTCGCGGTTTCCGCGAGTGCGCGTGAGAACTGCTGGATCGACGAGTAGCGATCGAGCTCGAGCGGATCAAATTCGCCGCGCCTGCCTTTTTCTTCCTCGTAGCGATGCAGGATCTGCGCTTCGGTCTCGAGCTCGAGTTTGCGCAGCTGCTCCTTGAGGCGCGTCACCGTACGCGACAGCTCACCGACGTTGAAATCGATCGAACCAATCTGCTGCTCCAGGCGAGCGCGCGCGATGCTGGCCTCGCCGGAATTGTTGAGCAGCTGGTCGAGTAGTTCAGCGTCCACGCGCGCCAGTTCTGGCCGGTCGGAAGGCGCCACCGGTTCACGGCCCGGAGGCACGGCTCCCGGCGGCAGCAGCGGACCGTCACCCGCTTCGCCATCCCTGTTGAATCCGGTCGAAACCGGTTCCCTGGCGGCGGCGCGCGTCACGATCGAAGCGGATTCGCTGGCCGCCGCGTGCACTACGGCGGGCTTGAGCGATGACTTGGGCACCATCTCCGGCGCGGGCTTCACCATGGATTTGGGCGCGGTATCCGGCGCCCAGACGGGCGCCAGTACCGGCGGCTCGGCCCCGGCTTCGGCACGCGCCGGCGTTGTCGGACGCGGTGTGGAAGGCACCGCGGCCAGCATCGGGGCGGCGGAGACCGGCTTCGGTGGTGCTGGCGGTGCGCTAATTACTGGCGCGGCAGCCTGCGGAAGTTGCGGCGTGGGCATCGCCTGCGCAATCGGCGCTGGCGGCGGCGCAGCGGCGGGCGCGGGCGCCGCACCACCCGGCTGCGCCAGCGCCTGGATTCTCGCGATCAGGGCACGTGCGGTCGGCACACCCTTGCCCGCGCTCACGGACTCGCGCATGCGCGCCAACTCGTCGAGCGCGGTCTGCGCCAGGGAGAACGCACGATCGTCGGGGGCGATGCTGCCGCTGTCGATCTGCATGAACAGGGTTTCGAGCTCGTGGGACAAGTCGCCCATCGGGGTCAGGCCCGCCATGCGCGCGCCGCCTTTGAGGGTGTGTAGCGGGCGCTTGAGCGCCGCCAGGCCATCGACGCTGCTGCGATTCTCGTTCCACTGCGCGAGCCCACCTTGCGCGGCGTCGATGAGTTCAACCGCTTCGTCGGTGAAAATGCTGGCGATGTCCTGGTCGAAGTCCGTGACGATTTCTTCCGCCACATCTGCCGGGGGTGTCGCGGCCGCCACGGCGGCAGCGGCCATTGATGGAACTAGTGCCGGAAAGGAAGTGGGGGGCGCCGCGACCGCCGGCGCGACGGTGGGCGTCTGCGGAGCGGCCGGCGCGGGGGCGGCCGCAAGCTCCGCGGCACGCGCCGCGGTAATGATTCGTTCTTCCAGGTGTTCGATGGCCCGTTCGAGGCGGCCAAGCAATCCACCGTGCGACTGGAAGAAACCGGTCGACTCGTCGAGATGCGCGGCCACGGAGCGCATGGCATTCATGCAATCGGCCAGCAGCACGAGGTCCGAGCTGTCGAGACCGACGCCACTGTCGAAAGCCTTGCGTACCCAGTGCTCGAGAGGCGCAGTGAGGCGAATGCCGTGCCGGGCTTCGGCCATGCGCGAACTACCCGACAGCGTATGACAGGCGCGATAGGCCTCTTCGCTGACCACGTGCGGCGCGCTGCGCCCATGCTCGGACTCCACGTAACGCAGCACTGCATCGATGTTGACCTGCGTCTCACGGCTGTAGATCTCGCGCAGTTGCAGGTCGGCGCTCGATTCCTCGTCCGGCGTCGACAACACCACGTTCTCGCCGGCCTCTTCGGCAGGCTCATCGAGCACCCAATCGAGTTCGGGCTGCGCTGCCTCCCCGTTCGCCGGGGCGCTTGCCGCGACTGGCGCCGGTGCCAGCGTAGGTACCCGCGCGGTCGCCTCCATCATGTCGGCCTGGCGCGTATCGAGAGTGCGCTCGAGAGCTTCCATCGTGGCCGTCTGGCTGCTGGCCACCACCTTGTTCGCGGCGAGCGCATGGGCGCGCTCGACGATGTCCTGGGCGCGAGCCGGAGCGGACTTGCCACCCTCGAGCGCGTTCACGAGTTCACCCGTCATCGCCACGGAATCGCGCACCGTGGCCAGGATCGCCGGTGAACGCTGCAGGGTGTTCTCGATCACCCGGTTGAGCAGGTTCTCGATGGACCAGGCGAATTCACTGATGTCGCTCGCACCGACCATGCGACCGGAGCCCTTCAGAGTATGAAACGCGCGGCGCACGCCCGAGAGGGCTTCGGTCTCGAGGGGGTTCTGTTCCCAGGCAGGGAACAGCTTGCCTATGCGTGCGATCTCTTCACGCGCCTCCTCTATATATAGGGCGCGCAGTTCGGGATCGATGTGGATCGGCTTGGCGCCGATCGGCGGCTGGGCCGACTGGTGCAGCGTCGGAGCGACCCCCTGGATGGTTGGCGGGGCCACGCCGGCCTGCACCGCATGCGCGCGCGCGGTGGCGCCGGCATCGGCCAGCAGCACGGTCGCGGCATAGGCTTCCGGCCCGAGCGGCGGAACCGTGGGCACGACGCGCTTCGGCATCTGCGTCAGCGCCATCAGGCAGGTCTGCGCATTGTCGAGCATGTACCAGGGATCCGTGCGGCCGGCCTGCAGCGTCTCCATGTAATACTCGAGACTGACCACCGCGTCGGCAAGCCGGTCGAGGTAGTTAGGCGGCACGGCGGTACCGCCGGGCTGCAGCAATTCCTTGAGATGGGCGGCGATGCCATCGACGATCTCGACGGCCCGGCCCTTGCCGAGCATGAGCAGTCCGGCCTTGATGCCGGCGATCAGGCCCGGCCACGCATCGAGCGCGGAGACATCGAGTGTGCCCGCGACGTTCGAGGCGATGGCCTCCTTGACGCGCACCAGGTTGATGCTGCACTCGCGCAGCACCGCGGCCTGCACCTGCTGGAACTCGGCATCGACCGACTCCGGCGCGGCTTCGGCCTGCGCCTTCGGCACGATGAGTCCGATGAGGTCGCGGTCCAGGCGGTCTTCGACATTGATCAGGGTGGCGGCGATGTGCACCAGCGCGGCGTGATCCGCGGGGGTCTTGCCGGCCGCCATGGCCTCCAGCCGACCGGTTTCATCGAGGACCAGCTGGCGCAGCTCGCCCAGGCCCAGCACGCCGAGGGTGTCGCCGATCTTGCGCAGCATGCCCACCTGTGACTCGAGCTCGGCCGGCTGGCCGCCACGACGCACGTAGATATCGAGCACGTCTTTGACCTTGCCGAGGTCTTCGCGGATCGCCGCTGACACGGTGCGCATCAGCTTCACGGACGGCGCCGAGAGGTTTTCGCGCTCCTGCTCGACCGAGTCGTCGACGTTCAACAATTCGTTGAGCCGGAACGAGGCGCGCACCGCGGTCACTTTCGGACCATTGCTGGTAGAGCGCGCCGCGTAATACAGCAGATTGTTCAGCAGCTCGACCGGCGGGTTCTGCGCATAACGCCCCTCGCCCTGGGTGTACAGCTGCAGGATCTCGCGATCCGCGAGACCCATGAGGCGCTTGATGGATACGCCGGTTTCCAGGCCACCGTCGCGCAGCGCTTCGACGATCGCGCCCACGACCCACCACAACTGGAATACCGGCTGCCTGGTGGCGACCTGTTCGAGCTGGTGTGCGACGGTCTCGAGTATCTCGAGGTTCTGCTCACTGCGTTCGCCGCGGATCCAGCCGACCAGTCCCAGCTGAAAGCGCGTGCGCAAACGCCGTGCCCACTGCGCCACGGTCAGCGCCGGTTCGCCCGACACCGGCGCCACCGGGGACGCCTGCTGGTCGGACTTGAGATTCAGCAACAGCAGTGTGCCTTCCGACAGCAATGCGCTGCCCCGCACGGCACGCAGGTCGTTGAGCAGTGGCAGCAGTACCAGCGCCAGGTCGCGGCCGCCGGCCAGCACCCGTTCCACGTAGCTCGGCAGCTGCACCATGGCGCGCATCAGCGCGTCGAGCGTTTCGGCCTGATTCTTTTGTGAAGGCGGCGTGAGCAGGTACTTGGTGACGTGCTCCATTTCCTCGGCGAGCAGCGCCGCCCCGAAGATCTCCAGCAGTCGCAGGACGCCCCGGACCTGGTGCAGGTCGGTGACACAGCGCTGCAGCAGCACGACATTTTCGGGCTGCTCGACGAAGGTCTCGAGCGCGGTACGCGCCTCGCCGAGCGTGTTGTTCAGCTCCCGGCCGACGAGATCGAGCGTCTGTAAGGCGACTTCAGGCATTTCTGGCGCGACTTCCGTGTTACGAGGCGAGCTGAATGGTACGGGTACGCGTGGTGCTACCGGTCGTGGGTTGCGCCGCGCTCACGCCGGTCGTGGCGGCTGACGCTGCGGCGATGGCCGCACCGGCCGCGGCGACCTGGCGCGGCACGGGCGCGCCGGGCAGACGGAAGCCGGACGCCGACTGGCGCATCGCCGCCGACAACTGCGCCAGCTTCGAGATGCTTTGCGACGTCGCGGTGGTCGATTCGGCGGTCTGCGTGGAGATTTCCTTCAGCACCTGCATGTTGCGCGCGATCTTCTGCGACTCGGTCACCTGCTGGCGTGAGCTCGCGAAAATGTTCTGCACCAGGCTGGCGATCTGGCTCGACACCTGTTCGATTTCCTCGAGCGCGGCGCCGGCGTTTTCTGCCAGCAACGCGCCGCCCACCACGTCGGTGGTGCTGCGTTCCATCGAAACGACCGCTTCGTTGGTGTCGGCCTGAATGGCGCGCACCAGCGTTTCGATCTGGCGAGTCGCCGCGGCGGCACGTTCGGCGAGACGCTGCACCTCGTCGGCAACCACCGCGAAACCGCGGCCCGCGTCACCGGCCATCGAGGCCTGGATGGAGGCATTCAACGCGAGGATGTTGGTCTGCTCGGCAATGTCGTTGATGAGCTCGACGATGTTGCCGATCTCCTGCGAGGACTCGCCCAGCCGCTTGATGCGTTTGCTGGTCTCCTGGATGGTCTCGCGGATGCTGTTCATGCCGTCGATGGTGCGGCGCACGGCGTCGCCACCCTTGTGTGCCACATCGACCGAGTGGCGGGCCACGTCCGAGGCGCGCTCGGCATTGCCCGAGATCGCTTCCGTGGAGTTCGCCATGCTGCCGGCGGATTCCGTGGCGCCCGCGATCTGCTTCGACTGCGCGCTCGAGGCCTTGGCCAGGTGCGCGGACAATGCCTGCGTCTGCCGGGTGGCGCCATCGAGCTGAATGGCCGACTGGTTGATGGTGCTGACCAGGTCGCGCAACACGCCGATGGCGTAGTTGATCGAGTCGGCGATCGTACCGGTGATGTCTTCGGTCACCGTGGCCTGCACGGTGAGGTCACCGTCCGCCAGCGGCGCTAGTTCATCGAGCAATCGCAGGATGGCCTGCTGGTTGCGTTCGGTCTCCTTGCGCTGCGCCAGCGACAGGGCCTCGCGGTGCCCGAAATCGTACTCGACCATCCTGACGCGGCGGAGCATCAGGAACAGCGGCACGGCGGTGGCGACCGCGAGCGCGCCGGCGATCGCGTACACGATGTCAATGCCCGACAACCAGGCGGCGACCCATGCGATCACGTCGACCACCAACAGCAGCAGCGCGGTGGTGATCAGGCTGGTAAGTGACTTCAGCGAGCGTGAGCCGCCGGCGGTTTCGGTGTTCATGCCGCGGCCTCCTGGAAGGATGGGCTTTCCACCAGCTGACGCAGGCTCAATACCGGCCATTGTTCCGGGCCGCGCTTGAACGCGCCCGCGAGATAACGTTCGCAACGCACCACGGTTGGCGGCGCGTCGCCAGCAAATTCGGATTCGGAAAAGCGGCGAAAGCCTAGCACTTCATCGACCAGCAGGCCCGCGGGCACTTCCCGGTGATTCACGACAATGACGCGCACGTTGCGCGTATTCGGGGTGACGCCCGATCCCAGGTATTGCCGCAGGTCGAGGATCGGCAGCAACTGGCCGCGCACGTTGGCGATGCCCTTGACCCAGGACTTGGCTCCGGGCACCCGGGTGAGGCCGGCGGGCACGGCGAGCACTTCGCGAGTTTCTTCGCGCGCCGCGAGATACAGCTCACCCGCCATGCGAAACGCCACGCCGACCCATTCGCGCGCGCCCGGGTTCTCCGAAGCGGCGGCGGCAGTGACCGTACGGCCGCGACGCTCGAGCTCGGCGAGCAGCTCGAAAGGTCGGTCGCGCAGGGATTTGAGAGAGGCGTTTTCGTTCATGGGGCGGCGGACTCGTCGTCAAGCGGCGAGCGTTGCCTGTGCCTTGGCCACGAGCTGGTCCGGTGACACTGGCTTGACCATGTAGTCGACCGCACCCTGCCGCAGACCCCAGATCTTGTCGGTCTCCTGACCTTTCGATGTGACCATGATGATGGGAATGGTGCGGGTCTTCGGGTCGTTCGACAGCGTGCGGGTGGCCTGGTAGCCGTTGATGCCCGGCATCACCACGTCCATGAAGATCAGGTCCGGAGTCATCTCGCGCGCCATGCGTACGCCTTCCGCACCATCGGCCGCGGTGGCGGTCTGGTATCCCGATTTCTCGAGCGCCTTCTTCATGACGTGCACTTCGGTCGGGGAGTCGTCCACGATCAAAATGAGAGCCATACCTACCTCGCGCCGACGTGTGTCTCGATGGCGGACAGCAGTTCGTCTTTCGTGAAGGGCTTCGTGAGGTAGAACTCCGATCCCACGATGCGCCCCCGGGCACGATCGAACAGGCCGTCCTTCGATGACAGCATGATCACTGGAATCGACTTGAAAACCTTGTTGTGTTTGATGAGCGAGCAGGTCTGATAACCGTCGAGACGCGGCATCATGATGTCGACGAACACGATGTCGGGCGTGTAGTCGGCAACTTTGGCGAGCGCATCGAAGCCATCGACCGCCGTATAGACCTCGCAACCCTCCTTGGCGAGCAGCGTTTCCGCTGTCTTCCGGATGGTCTTGCTGTCGTCGATGACGAGGACCTTCAAACCCTTGAATTGGGAGCTGCTGTCGGTCACACGCAAACCTCTCCTGAACAAACAAAAAGCACTATTGCTACCGCTATTAAAATGCGTCGCAGAACGGCAAGCTGTGGGGCGTTTTAACATATAGGCATACCCCCGGCTATGCCGGTCACGTCACGTTTTTGAGGTCGGAGTTGGTGATGCCGAAAGCCCTAAGTCTTGCCGTGGTGATGGACCCGATCGCGAAGATCAAATTTGCGAAGGACTCCACACTTGCGATGTTGCTTGCGGCGGCCGCTCGTGGCTGGAAACTCACCTATTTCGAGCAGTCGGACCTGTCCCTGCGCGACGGTGTCGCATACGGCCTAGGCCGCCCCCTCGAGGTCTACGACGATTCCCGGCGCTGGTTCGAACTAGGCGAGAGCACCGTGTGCAAACTCGGCGAGTTCGATTGCGTCTTCATGCGCAAGGATCCGCCGTTCGACGCCGAATACATCTACACCACGTACATCCTCGAACGCGCCGAGCTGCAAGGCGCCTTCGTCGCAAACAAGCCGCAGGGCTTGCGCGACATGAACGAGAAAGTCTTCACCGCGTGGTTTCCGCAGTGTTGTGCGCCGACGGTGATCACACGTTCCGCCGCCGACATCGGCGCGTTCGCCGCCGAGCACGGCAAGATCGTGGTCAAGCCGCTGGACGGGATGGGCGGAAAATCCATTTTCGTCACCGAAAAGGGGGACAAGAACCTCCCGGTTATCATTGAAATGCTGACCGACTATGGGCAGCGCTTCGCCATCGCGCAGCGTTACCTGCCGGAGATCGCGGCCACCGGCGATGCGCGCGTGCTGATCATCGACGGACAGCCAGTCCCTTACGCGTTGGCACGAATTCCGTTACCCACCGACAACCGCGGAAATCTCGCGGCCGGCGCCAAGGGCGTGGGACGCGAGCTCAACGAGCGCGATCGCTGGCTGGCGGCCGAGATCGGCCCCGCCCTCGCGGCCAGGGGAATGATCCTTGTGGGCATCGACGTGATCGGCGGCTTCGTGACCGAGATCAACGTCACGAGTCCGACAGGAATACGTGAAATCGACCAGCAATTTGGGCTCAATATCGGGGCCATGGTGATCGAAGCCTTTGAGCGCCGGATCGGCGCCAGCAGGAAATGAGCCGCGCACTGCAGCTGCGCGAAGGAATCGCGCCGACTCGCGACCGCCTGACCACGACCGTATTCATGGCGGCGCTGGTGCATGGCGTCATCATCGTGGGCGTCACTTTCGGCTCGACCGGCAGCCAGCACACCGGTGCGCCGGGCCTCGAGGTACTGATCGTGTCGGAAGACGTGCCCGAGGCACGCCGTAACGACACCGCCACTTACCTGGCGCAGCGTACCCAGCTCGGCTCGGGCGCAACACTCGATCCCACCGAGGCGGTCAGCCCGCGCGGCACGGCGGAACTGGCCGCCAGCCAGGGCCAGGCCGACGGTACCCGGATGATGGACGAGACGGGTGCGTTGCTCGCCACGGCCGATGGCCGCGTGCTAACTACCAGCGCGACCATGCCGGAGATCCGCTACTTCGCCCCGCCGGCAAGTCTTACAGAGTCGCCCGAAATTCCGCTTCACGCCGAGGGCACCAGCGATCGGGACAAGCTGGGCGTCGACGACGACCAGGAACAGAAACTGCGTGGCCCACAGCGCGACGAACTGTGGCTGACACCAGACACGCGCGAGGCACTGGTGGCGCCCTACCTGGTTGCCTGGCGGACCAAAATCGAGCGGCTCGGCACCATGAATTTCCCCCAGGCCGCCTGGCGCGCACCGGGAACGCGCAATCCGGACGTCGAGGTGGTGATCCTGGCAGACGGCACGCTCGAATCCGCCAACGTAATTCATTCCAGCGGCTCGGCAAAACTCGACCAGGCCGTCGTGGACATCCTCAAGCTCGCCAGCCCCTTCGATCCCTTCCCCAAGGACCTGTCGGATCGTTACCGGCTGTTGCGTTTCACCTACGGCTGGGAATTTGACGGTGGGAGCGCTCAACGCGGCACGGTGACCGCACCGGCGGATTCACAGTAGACTGCGGCGCATGGCCGGCATCACGAGTCTGTCGAATCACCTGCTGATCGCGATGCCGCAGCTCACCGATCCGAACTTCTCGCAAACCGTTTCCCTGATCTGCGAACACGGCGAAAAAGGCGCGCTCGGCATCGTGCTCAATCGCCCGCTGTCGATGACCCTCAGTGAAGTGTTCGAGCAGATGAAGATCGAACCCACGGATCGGCGCGCCGCCGACCTGCCAGTGCTGCGCGGCGGCCCGGTTCACCAGGATCGCGGCTTCGTATTGCACCGGCCCGGCGGCGAATGGGATTCAACGCACCGCATCTCGGATGCCATCCAGGTGACCACCTCGCGCGATGTGCTCGCCGCCATGGCGGTGGGCACCGGCCCTGAAAAGGCCTTCATCGCGCTGGGTTACGCGGGTTGGGAAGCCGGACAGCTCGAACGCGAGATGCTCGACAACTCCTGGCTGTCGGTACCCGCCGATGAAAGCGTGATCTTCGACCTGCCCTATGAGGAACGCTGGCTCGCCACGCTCCGGTTGCTCGGCGTCGAACCCGGGCAGCTCACCTCATTCTCCGGTCATGCCTGAGCGGGGATCCGCCCCCCAGGTAACGATAGTCCTCGCACTCGATTTCGGGCTCCGGAGAATTGGTATCGCCAGCGGCGATACACTGACCCGTTCCGCGCGCCCGCGCGGCGCCATTACCAATAGTCCCGATGGTCCTGACTGGACCGCGCTGCAAAAGGTGGTCGACGAGCTGCGACCTGCTCGCCTGGCGGTGGGCGAGCCCTATAATGCCGACGGCAGCGAAAGCCTGCAGACTCGCAATACGCGTCGTTTCGCCGCGGAACTCAAACAACGCTACTCGCTGCCCGTCGACCTGGTTGATGAACGCTGGTCCTCGCAGGACGCGGAGGAGCGGTTGCGCGCGGCGCGCGCCAGCGGCTTGAGGAGGCGACGAGTGACCAAGGCGGATGTCGACGCCACGGCTGCCGCGGTGATCCTGGAACGCTGGTTCGAACTAAGAAACACATGACAGAACAGACTCGCGCGAACGGCACCCTGCGGCACCTGCTCACCCTCGAGGGCCTGTCGAAAGCGCAGATCGAAGCGCTGCTCACGCGCGCGCAGAAATTCGTGAAGCCGGTGGGTGAACTGCCGGTGCAGACCCGCGGTCTCGACGGCATCACCGTGGCCAACATGTTCACGGAACCTTCGACCCGCACGCGCGTGTCGTTCGAACTCGCCGCCAAGCGTCTCGGCGCCGACGTGGTGAACCTCGAGGTGCAGCTGTCCTCGCGCGTCAAAGGCGAGAGCATGCTGGATACGATCTACACGCTGGAAGCCTGTCACGTCGACGTCTTCGTGATTCGCGACGCGGAAGCGGGCGTGCCCGGCCTGGTCGCCTCCCACGTGCAGCCGCACGTGAGCGTGCTGTCGGCAGGCGAAGCACACCTGTCGCATCCGACACAGGGGCTGCTGGACGCGCTCACCATCCAGCAAGCCAAGAAGAAATTCGATGGGCTCAAGGTGGCTATTGTCGGGGACGTCAGGCATTCGCGTGTCGCACGTTCGGCGTGGCAGGTGCTCGGGACTCTCGGTGTCGGCGAAATCCGCATCGTCGCCCCGCGCGCGCTGATGCCCGAGGCCAGCGAATTCGAGGGCTGTGAACGCTTCACATCGATCGACGGCGGCATCACCGGCGTGGACGTGGTGATGATGTTGCGCATCCAGAAGGAGCGCATGGCGACCGCGCACATTCCCGATGCCGACCGCTACTTTGCGAAATACGGACTCTCGGCCGAGCGGCTGGCGAAGGCCAAGCCCGACGCCATCGTGATGCATCCGCAGCCCATGAATCGCGGCATCGAAATCGCTTCGGACGTGGCCGACGGTCCGCAGTCCGTGATCCGCGAGCAGGTGCGCAATGGCGTCGCCGTGCGTATGGCGGTGCTCGAGGCCGTGATCGAGGGACGCAAGTAATGCGCGCCCTGCCCCACGAAGAGCCCGGGCGCAGCCGCGGGGCGCATCCCGCGCATCGCGGCAGCATCTTCCTCGAGGAAGGTGCCATCGTCGCGCAGGAGTCCTGGCCCGGCGAGCAATTCGTCCTGCGCATCACGGCGCCCCAGTGCGCGGCGCGGGCATTGCCGGGAAGTTTCGTGCACCTCACCTGCGATCCCGACGTGCCCATGCGCCGGCCGCTATCCATCCAACGCGTCGATGCACGCGAGGGCTGGATCGAGATCCTCTACAAAATCGTGGGGCCGGGACTGCGCGCCCTCAGCCGGCGACGCGCCGGTGATGCAATCAGCGTGCTCGGACCGATCGGCCAGCCTTTCCGGCCGGATCCAAAACGAGCGCGCGCCTTGCTGGTGGGCGGCGGCGTTGGAATTCCGCCGATGGTGTTCCTCGCCGAGTGGATGACCGGGCAACCGGGCAAGCCCTGGAAGCCGCTGGTACTCATGGGATCGGAGATTCCGTTCCCGTTCAAGACCCGTCCTTCGACGATCCTCGTATCCGGCATTCCCGCCGGCAGCATCGGTGCGATGCCGTTGCTCGACGGCTGGGGTGTGCCCAGCCGGCTCGCATCGAAGGCTGGCTTCCCTGGCTGCTACGACGGCTTCGTCACGCAGCTCGCGGACGAGTGGTTAGGCGCGCTGGATGCGCCGACGAAAGCCGAGGTCGAAGTCTTTGCCTGTGGTCCCACGCCCATGCTCGAGGCCATGGCGAAGGTGGCCGCGAAGCACGACGTGCCCTGCCAGGTGTCGCTGGAAGAATTCATGGCCTGTGCCGTCGGCGGCTGCGCCGGGTGCACGGTCAAGGTCGCCACGCCGGATGGGCCGGCCATGAAGCGGGTGTGCGTGGACGGTCCGGTATTCGATTCGAAGGCGGTGTTCGGCTGACGGCAGCGCGATCAGCGCTCGACCGGCTTTCCGCCCTTCATGACCAGGCGAATCCTGCGTAGCACGCGGATATCGACGCCGGGATCGCCGTCCACCGCGACGAGATCCGCCAGCAAACCGGCGCGGATAGTGCCGACCCTGTCGTCGATGTGAAATGCGCGCGCATTCACGGAGGTTGCCGCCGCGAGTACTTCGAGCGCCGGCATGCCGTTGTCATGCATGAGCTCGAGTTCGCGCGCATTGTCACCGTGGGTGAACACACCGACGTCGCCGCCCACGCACAGCGTCACCTTCGCGGCGCGCGCCGCCGCAAACGCGCGGCGCTCCTGCTCGACACCCGGTGGAAGCGGTGGCTTGCCGTCCCAACCCTTGTAGCGCGCGATCGCATCGCCGGCCGCGAGCGTCGGGCACAACACAATGCCGCGCTTCTGCATTTCGCGGAAGATCTCCGGCGTACCCCCGTAGCCGTGCTCGATGGTGTCCGCGCCGGCCGCGATGGCGCGGCGCATTCCTTCGGCCGTGCTGGCGTGAACCGCCACGGTCCGGCCGGCATCGTGCGCCGCCGCGGTCGCGTCACGCAGCTCTGCTTCCGTGAATGTCGGCCGGCTGTCTTCTCCGGGTTTCCAACGATAATCGGCATAGAGTTTGATGACGTCGGCGCCGGCGGCGATCTGACGGCGAACCGCGAGCACGATTCCGGCGCCGCTGGCCTCTTCCGCGCCCTGCGGCACTTCGACCCCGGGCTCGAATCCCTTCGGTCCATAGGCGCCGCTCGCCACGATGGCGCGTGTCGCGACAATCAGGCGCGGACCGGGAACGATGCCCTGCTCGATGGCGTTCTTGAGTCCCACGTCCGCATAGCTCGCGCCTTCCGTGCCGAGATCGCGCTCGGTGGTGAAACCCGCGAGCAGTGTGGCGCGCGCGTGATTCACCGCGCGCGCGGTGCGCAGCGCCAGCGATTCGTGCAGCACCTGGTCGTCCCAGCTGGTCTCGTTGTACGGATGAAGAAAGAGATGGCCGTGGCCTTCGATGAGTCCGGGCATCAGCGTGGCACCGGCGAGCTCGAGGCGTCGCGCGTCCGCCGGCGCCGAAATCTTTGCGCCCACCGCGCTGATTCGCTCACCCTCGACCAGAACCTGCCAGCCAGCATGCATCGACGTGCCATCGAACACCCGATCGGGAATCAGCAGCAGCGGAGGATCGCCAGCCAAGGCTCGATGCGGCGCAACCATCCACGCAAGCCCGAGCAGAGCGTTCGCAATCGACCGGAACAGCTTGGTTCGATCAGGCATCGCGCGGCAGTGTACGCGACGAGGTTCTGACTCGAGCTGAAACGCGCGGCCTGTGCTGAAATTGCTCCATGAAAGTCCAGCACTTGCTTCTCGCCGCCACGGGCATGGCTCTCATTTTTGCCGGCAGATTCATCCCCGCGGCAAGCGCCCCTGCCACGTTCACGCCTGCCGAGCTTCGTGCGGATCTCGCCGAACTGAAGCGCGCGCTTCACGAGATGCCGCCGGACCTGAATCGAACCGCCGATCCCAACCAGTTCGAGCGGGCAATCCGGAAGATCGAATCCGGACTCGAGAAATCGCCGCCATTGGATCGCGATGCGGTGTGGCGCTTGTTCGCGACGCTGAACCCCTCCCTTGCAGACGGCCACCTGCTCGTCGGTTTCGTCGACTGGCGCGGCGACACGCGCGCGCATCTCGCCTCCGGCGGCGTGTTGTTTCCGTTCGAAGTCCAGGTCACGCCGCAATGCGAGGTCCGCGTGCGCGCGACGCTCGGCGGCAAGGATTTCGCCACTGCAGGACCTGCGCCTGCGGAGCATCAACAAGGTGCCTGCGCGACAGGTCTGCGAGCAAATGCTGGCTCGTGCGCACGGCGACACAGTCAATTTCCGGGCCGACCTGCTGTCGCGCCGCTTCTGGTTTTACTACTGGAAATTGTTCGGCGCGCCAGCGACGTTCGACCTCGATCTCACCGATCTCCAGGGCACGCAGAGCTTCCCTGGCAGTACTGAGCTGCCCCAGCTGCTCGCCGATGAAGCAAGCTTCGAGCGGCAATTCTGGCTCGAAACCCTGACTGAGGGCGCCGTGGCCATGAAGCTTGGCACTTTTGCATGGCCCGAAAAGCAGCAGTTACTGGATTTCACGCGCGCGTCGTTCGAGAAGATGCGCGACATCGGCACGAAAAATCTGATCATCGACTTGCGCGACAATGGCGGTGGCGACGACGTCATGTGGCTCGAGGGCGTGATGCCGTACATTGCGACCAAGCCGTATCGCACCGGATCCACGTTTCGCAAACGCGTCGTGGTCGCGAATCCGGAAAAAGGCGAAGTCGTGGGCAGTGTGGTCGATGGAGAAATCGAAACCTGGTATCCCGCACAGCCCGACAATCCATTGCGATTCAGAGGAAAAGTCTTTGTCGTGGTCGGGCCCGGCACTTATTCCTCCGCGGTGGTATTCAGCAACGTCATGCAGGACTTCGGCTTCGGCGTCGTGGCTGGTGTGGGCGAAAGCGTACGTGCCAATCTGAGCGGTGGGGTGCGCCGCACGACATTGACACACAGCGGCCTCATCGTGGCCGCGCCGCGCTTCGAATTGAACCGCCCGTCCGGCGCCCGCGAACCCGTGTTTTTCAGGCCGGATATCTACTTCGATGGTTCGCAGCCATTGAGAACCCTCATCAACATGGATGTCCTCGACGAGGTCGTTTCGACTTCACGCCATTGAAAAAGAAGAAATGGGGGCATCCCCCATTTCCCCACGCGCCTGGATCGGATCACATCCGCCATTTGACGAACGCGCCGATCCCGTCGCCATTGTCGTCGGTGTAGATCCGCCCGCCGACGGCGAAATTCGGCATGAAGAACTTCTCGGCGCGAACGCTGAAGGTATCGGAACCCGAGCCGTAGCCGCCGCCGATGCTGAAGGTGTGGTCCAGGTAGTAGTCAAAGCTCAGCCCGATGTCCAGGTCGCCTTCATCGGGATCGACCACGCTGATGCTGGAGGCGTAGTAGTGGTCGTTACCGAGCTTGCCGACGTAGCGCGCCGTGGCATTCGGATCCCAGCCGTCCTCGTCGATATCGGTGGTGACCAGCAACCCGTCGATCGGGGTGACACCGAACGTGCCGTTGACATTGGTGTCGTCTGCATCCCCGATGTCATCTTCCGCCTTGGTCACGCCGATTCGGCCGTAGAAGATGGTGTTCGGGATGTAGTAGCCGAAGCTCGCACCGAGCAGGTCGAAATCCTCGTCGCCGACGTCGACCCGCGCAATCTGGGCAGCCACGAAGCTCGAGCGATGCAGGAACGCGGCTTCCGCGAGCGGCACGCCATCGGTGGGCACGGGCTTGAGGTAGAAGATCCCGCCAATGCTGAAAATGTCGGCGTCGTCGTCGGAGACGTCGCCGTCGAACAGCGCGCGGTCGAAACTTGCACCCAGCTCGAAGCGGTAGTCGTCGGCCTGCGCGCCCGCGCAGGCGAACACGCCGCACAGAAGCAGAGGTGTGATCTTGCGGATATCAGCCATGACATGGGCCATCAGGTGCATTCCTTGTTAGTTAGACATAAAAGGCGTGCGTCGCCTGGTCGCCTGCCTGCGACAGTCGATCGGCGGGGCGCGAGCACGCCGTGTTACGGACCGCGGGGCGGTAGTTTGGTTCCCCCGACCCCGGTGCGGGGCCGGCACGGGGTCAACCGAAGTTGATCTTCGCTTCCAGGTTGGAACGCGAATCGGCGTTGGTCAGCGCTTCCTCGAGCTCGATGCGGTTCTGCTTGAAGAGGTTCAGCAGCGCCACGTCGAAGCTCTGCACGCCGCGCTCGGAACTGGCGACGATGGCTTCCTTGATCGCCGACACGTCGCCTTTCTTCACCAGCTCGGTGATGTACGGCGTGTTCAGCATGACCTCGGTGGCCGCGATGCGTTTGCCGTCCTTGCCCACCACCAGGCGCTGCGACAGGATGGCGCGCAGGTACTGCGACAGGTCCAGGAAGACCTGCTTGTGCTGGTCCTGCGGGAACATGTTGATGATGCGGTCGAGCGTTTCGGCACTGTTGTTCGCGTGCAGCGTGGACAACACCAGGTGGCCGGTGCCGGAAAGGTTGATGGCCGCCTCCATGGTCTCCTTGTCGCGAATCTCACCGATGAGAATCACGTCGGGAGCGGCACGCATGACGCCGCGCAAGGCGCGCGCGAAGCTCTTGGTGTCGAGTCCGACTTCGCGCTGGTTGACGATGGAGCGCTTGTTGGTGTGCAGGAATTCGATCGGGTCCTCGATGGTCACGATGTGATCCGAGGACACCTCGTTGCGGTGGTTGATCATCGCGGCGATGGACGTCGACTTGCCGGAGCCGGTGGCGCCTACCATCAGGATGAGCCCGCGCTTCATCATGATGAGGTCCTTGAACATCTCCGGCAGGCCGAGCGTCTCGAGCTTGGGCATGTCGGCGCTGATGTAGCGCAGCACCATCGCAGGATAGCCGCGCTGATAGAACACGTTGACGCGGAAGCGGCCGAGGCCGGGCTCGGAAATGGCGAAGTCGATCTCGAGGTCGCGCTTGAAGCTCTCGAGCTGGTCGGGCGTCATGAGGCCGTAGGCAGCCTGGCGCACGGTTTCGGGCGTCAGGATCTGCTTGTTGATGGGCATGATCGCGCCTTCGATCTTCACCTTGATAGGCGAGTTCGAAGTGAAGAACAGGTCCGAGGCCTTGCGCTCCACCATGAGCTTGAACAGCGGCCGGGTATTCAACACCATCGGTGCGCCTTCGCCGCTGTCCTTGACCTCGACGGTTTCCACGAATTTTTCGTTCACTGCTGACATGTCCGCCCTGACTTTTTTCGAATTGGGGGCCATCGACGACTCGGCTAAAACGACCTGCCTTGTTCGTCTTCGTCGATGATGGCGAGTGCGCCGCCGTCGTCGAGGTTCTTGATCTCGCGTTTGCTCTCGAGCTTGATCTTGAGGCGCAACTCGTTCTTCGAGTCGGCATTGCGCAGCGCGTCTTCGTAGGAGATGAACCCGGCCTCGTACATCTCGTACAACGCCTGGTCGAAAGTCTTCATGCCGAGGCGCGTGGAGCGCGACATGACTTCCTTGATCTCCTGGACCTTGCCCTTGAAGATCAAATCCTGGATCAGCGGCGAGTTGAGCATGATCTCCATCGCCGCGATGCGTCCCGAGCCGGACTCGCGCGGGATCAGGCGCTGCGACACCAGCGCGCGGATATTCAGCGAAAGGTCCATCAGCAGCTGTTCGCGCCGCTCGTCCGGGAAAAAGTTGATGATGCGGTCCAGCGCCTGGTTGGAGCTGTTGGCGTGCAGCGTCGCCAGCACCAGGTGGCCGGTTTCGGCGAACTGGATGCCGTATTCCATGGTTTCGCGGTCACGGATTTCGCCGATGAGGATGACGTCCGGCGCCTGGCGCAGGGTGTTCTTGAGCGCGGCATGCCAGTTTTCGGTATCGACGCCGACCTCGCGGTGCGTGATCACGCAGCCCTTGTGCTGGTGCACGTATTCCACCGGGTCTTCGATGGTCACGATGTGTCCGCGCGTCTTCTCGTTGCGGTAACCGACCATCGCGGCCAGCGAGGTCGATTTACCCGAACCCGTGCCGCCAACCAGGATGCAGAGGCCGCGCTTCGACAGCACGACTTCCTTGAGAACGGGCGGCAGGTCCAGTTCCTCGAGCGTCGGAATCTTGGAATTGATGAGGCGGATGACGCAGCCGGTCTGGCCCTGCTGCACGAAGGTGTTCACGCGGAAACGGCCAATGCCCGGCGGCGCGATGGCGAAATTGCATTCCTTGGTCGCGTCGAATTCCTTGGTCTGGCGGTCGTTCATGATGGCGCGCACCAGCACCGCGGACTGCTCCGGGGTGAGCGCACGCTCGGACTGCGGCCGCACTTCGCCATCGATCTTGATGGCGGGCGGGAAGCCGGCGGTGATGAACAGGTCAGAGGCCTTCTTTTCGACCACGCGGCGCAGGAGGTCCTGCATGAGTTTGATGCCTTGATCGCGGTCCATCTCGGTTACCTGCCTATCGATTCTCTTTGCAGCTCATGTACCCGGTTTGCGCTTCGCAAACCGGGACTGAATTCGGGGCGCGAGCCCCTGGCAACACCGTCACAACGCATCCTTGTTGCTGGCTTTGTAACGGGCCTCTTCCTTGCTCACGACGCCCTTGCTGACGAGATCGGCAAGGCACTGGTCCAGCGTCTGCATGCCCTGCTGGGCGCCGGTCTGGATGGAGGAATACATCTGCGCGATCTTGCCTTCGCGGATCAGGTTACGGATCGCCGGCGTGCCGATCATGATCTCGTGCGCGGCGACGCGGCCACCGCCGTTGCGCTTGAGCAGCGACTGCGAGATCACGGCGCGCAGCGACTCGGACAACATGGCGCGCACCATTTCCTTTTCCTGCGCCGGGAACACGTCCACCACGCGGTCGATGGTCTTTGCCGCGGAGCTGGTATGCAGCGTGCCGAACACCAGGTGGCCGGTCTCGGCCGCGGTGAGCGCCAGGCGGATGGTCTCCAGGTCGCGCATTTCACCGACCAGCACCACGTCCGGGTCTTCGCGCAGTGCGGAACGCAACGCTTCGGAGAAGCCCAGCGTGTCGCGATGCACTTCGCGCTGGTTCACGAGGCAGCGTTTGCTCTCGTGTACGAATTCGATGGGGTCTTCGATCGTGATGATGTGATCGGGACGATTGTCGTTGCAGTGGTTGACCATGCCCGCGAGCGTGGTCGACTTGCCCGAGCCCGTGGGACCCGTGACCAGCACCAGGCCGCGCGGCAGCATGCACAGATCACGGAAGATCTTGGGCGTCGCCAGGTCGTCGAGCGAGAGGATCACCGAGGGAATGTTGCGGAACACGGCGCCGGCGCCGCGGTTCTGGTTGAAGGCATTGACGCGGAAGCGCGCGAGTTTGGGGATCTCGAACGAGAAATCCGTCTCGAAGAACTCTTCGTAAGCCTTGCGCTGCTTGTCGTTCATGATGTCGTACACCATGCCGTGCACTTCCTTGTGGGTAAGCGCGGGCATGTTGATACGTTTCATGTCGCCGTCGACACGAATCATGGGGGGAACGCCAGCGGACAGGTGCAAGTCCGAGGCGTTATTCTTAACGGCAAAAGCTAGGAGCTGGGCGACGTCGACGGCCATGCGGAGTCCCTTGAATAGCGCCGTTGAGTATAGACCCGGGTATCAGTGACCAATATGTTATCCCGTCCGCAGAATTGCTCGGAGAGCGCCCGGAAGGCTCAATCTCGCATCGCCACGGCCGCCCGTGCCGCAGGCCGGAGTGTCGATTCGGTCACGCTTCTGGCGGTTTCCAAGGGCCAGAGCGGCGCAGCAATTGACAGCGCGGCGGGAGCCGGAATCGAGCACTTTGGCGAGAACTTCGTGCAGGAGAGCCTGCCCAAGATCGAAGCGCTGTCCGGGCGCGAGCTCACCTGGCATTTCATCGGCAGGCTCCAGGCTAACAAGACGCGCCCGGTGGCCGAGCGCTTCTCGTGGGTGCACACCGTCGACCGTCTGAAGATCGCCGAACGGCTGTCGGCACAACGGCCATTCCACGCTCCCGCGCTGAATATCTGCCTGCAGTTGCATGTCGGTGGCGAGGCCAGCAAGGGCGGCGTGGAAGCAGCCGGGATGCGGGAGCTCGCCAGCCAGGTGAGCGCCCTGCCACAACTGCGCCTGCGCGGCATCATGTGCATGCCGCCGGCCGAGGAAGATGTCAGCCGCCAGCGACAATGGTTTCGCGAAGCCCGCCAGGTCTTCGACTACCTCAATGAACACGGCCACGGGCTCGACACCCTGTCGATGGGCACCAGTGCGGACTTCGAAGCGGCCATCGCCGAGGGCGCGACGCTGGTGCGCATCGGCACTGCGATCTTCGGGCCACGCGATACGCCAACCACCGGCTCGCAAATTTGATGCGGGATAATCGCAAGATGAATTACACGGCAACTTTCATCGGCGGCGGAAACATGGGCAGCGCCCTGATCCGCGGACTCATCACGCGCGGCCTGCCCCCCGACCGGATCAACGTAGGGGAACCCGTGCAGGCGCGGCGTATCGCCCTCGCCGACGAATTGGGCGTCCACGTATCGGCCGACAACCGTGAAATCGTTGAAGGCGCCGACATCGTCGTGTTCGCCGTCAAGCCACAGGACATGGCAGGGATGGTGCGTCCGCTCGCAGAGATTTTCGCGCGCCGCCCTCCGTTGGTGCTGTCCATCGCGGCGGGCATCCGCGTCGCGGACATCGCAAGCTGGTGCGGCCCGGGAGTTGCGGTGGTGCGCGCCATGCCCAACCGCCCAGCGCTCAACAGCGCGGGCGCCACGGGCATCTATGCGCCGGCGGAGCTCAGCGCCGCGCACCGCAAACTCGCCGAAGATGTGCTCGGCGCCGTGGGAACCACGGTGTGGGTGCCCGACGAAGACTCGCTCGATGTGGTCACCGCCCTGTCCGGCAGCGGTCCGGCCTACTTTTTCCTGCTGGCAGAGTTGATGACCGACGCCGCCGTGCAACTCGGCCTGCCGCGCGCAGCGGCCCAGGAGCTCGCCATACAAACCCTGTTCGGTTCGGGCCGCATGGCGCGTGACAGTGATGGTGACCTGGCGCGACTGCGAGCGGAAGTCACATCCAAGGGCGGCACCACTGAAGCGGCGCTGCGCTCATTCGACGGCGCAAATCTGCGTGTTATCGTCGCCGCCGCCCTCGAGGCCGCGACCCATCGCGGCCGCGAAATGGCCCAGGCATTTGGCCAATCCCCGGAAAACAAGCAGCCACGCCCATGAACGCCCTGCAATACCTCGTCGACGCCCTGCTGACACTCTTTCTGTACGTGTTGATCCTGCGATTCGTCATGCAGCTCTCGCGCGCCGACTTTCGCAACCAGATCGCCCACGCGGTGCTGGTCGTGACCAATCCGGTCATCATGCCGCTGCGCAAGGTCTTTCCGCCGATCGGCAAGGTCGACACCGCCAGTGTCCTCGCCATCGTCATCTTCGCGGCGCTGATCGTTGCGGCTACGCCGCTGATCCTGCAAGGCATGCTGCTCGACCCGCTCACCTGGCTGCGCTGGACCGCGCTGACGTTGATTCGCTCGTTGATCACGTTCTACACGGCGCGATCATCCTCTACGTGATCCTCGGCTGGGTGATTCCGCCGGGATATTCACCGCCAATGGCACTGCTCACATCGATCTGTGAGCCGGTGCTCGCGCCAGTACGTCGCATGATTCCGCCGATTTCCGGCATCGACCTGTCGCCGCTGTGGGTGTCGCTGGCCTTTGGCGTGGTCCTGCGACTGTTGCCCGCGGTCTAAAGGTACAACAATCACTTAAGTGACTGTCGCGACGTTGAATCGACGTCGCGCAGCCGCGCAACTGGCGAAGATTCGTACAGTTTGCGGCATGTAAAGTGCGCGCCACGCAACTGCCCGCGTGTTGGCGAATGTGCGCCGGACCCTAGAAAACAAGGCATTTGCAGCATGCGTGTGCAAGAAAATTATTTGCACGCGCAAATCCGTGTGCTATGTTGCGCGCCGAATCGCTCGCCGCGGAAGCATATTTTTTCGCGGCATTTTTTCAAACGAGGAGTCGAGTAATGGCAAAGAAAGGTGGCGCACCGACGAAGTCGGAAATCGTGGCAACGATCTGCAAAGACAGCGAGCTGTCCCGCAAGCAGGTCGCCGCGGTGTTCGAGTCACTCAACGGCATCATCAAGAAGAGCCTGCGTGGGCCTGGATTGTTCACGATGCCCGGCCTTCTGAAGATGAAGGTCGTGAAGAAGCCCGCCACGAAGGCGCGTGAAGGCATCAACCCGTTCACGAAGGAAAAGATGATTTTCAAGGCAAAGCCGGCCTCCAAGAAGGTCCGCGTGCTGCCTCTGAAGAGCCTCAAGGCCCTCGTGAATTGATTAGCCGTCCACGCAATGCGCGTGCCACGACGCGCATTGCCGATAAAGAGCCCGACACGTGCAAGCGTGCGGGCTCTTTGCGTTTCACGAGTTGAGAAAACGCAACAGCAGTGGCTTGAGCTCATGCAGCTTGCCGTGAAAGAAATGCCCGGCGCCGGCGAGCACGTGAAGCTGTGGCCGTTTTCCCTGAAGAGTGGGTGGCTGTTGCGCTGCCCAGGCGAGCACCGCGTCCGGCGATACCACGTCGTCCGCATCCCCCTGCACCAGCATCCAGTCGCAATCCGGGTGCGCCACGCTGCCGAGCTCGAAGCGGGCCACGGGTGGCGCCACGGCAATGAGTTTGACCGGCGCCAGCGTCGCGGCGGCCCGCAGCGCCACGAATGCGCCGAACGAGAAACCGCCTAACCACAACGCCGCCGACGGAAAGCGCTGGCGCCCCTCGGCGACCACGGCCGCCAGGTCGTCGGTCTCACCGCGCCCATTGTCGAACTGTCCGGCGCTCGCACCCACGCCGCGAAAATTGAAGCGAAACACCGGTGCGCCGCACTCCAGCATCGCGCGCGCGAGCACGTGCGTCACCTTGTTGTCCATGGTGCCGCCGTACAACGGATGCGGATGGCAGGCGACGCCGAAGACACGAACCTCGCCGTCGCCATCGGGAAGCTCGAGCCTGGCTTCCAGCTGGCCGCCCGGACCCGCAATCGTGAGGGCCTCGGCGCGCGTCACGGCGCCTTGTAGACAGTATTGTCCTTCATCACGAACACGACCCGTTCCATGACGGTAATGTCCTTGAGTGGATCACCGGGCACGCCGACCAGCTCGCCGAGCTTGCCGACTGCGATGCTGCCGGTGAGGCTGTCGAGATCGAGGAACTTCGCCGGCTCGCTGGTCGCCACGCGAATCGCTTCGATCGCCGGCATGCCGGCCTCGACCATCAGGCGGAACTCGCGGCCGTTGTCGCCGTGCTTGCTCACGCCGGTGTCGGTACCGAACAGGATCTTCACGCCCGCCTTGTAGGCCCTGGCGAACGTGTTCTGGATCTGCGGGCCAACCTCGAGCGCCTTGGGCCGCACCAGGGCTGGGAAAAAGGTCGGATCCTGGGCCTGCTGGTAGACCCAGTTACCGGCGGAGATGGTGGGCACGTAGAAGGTGCCATGCGCCTTCATGAGCTTGATGCCCTCGTCGTCCATGAAGGTGCCGTGCTCGATGGTATCGACGCCGCCGCGCACCGCGCGCTTGATGCCCTCGGCACCATGTGCGTGCGCTGCCACCTTGAAGCCGTAGTCGCGCGCCGTCGCGACCACCGCGCGAATTTCTTCTTCGGTCATCTGCGGGTTCTGGCCATTCTTGGCGACCGACAGGACGCCGCCGGTGGCGGTGATCTTGATCGTGTCGGAGCCATCCTTGTAGCGCTGGCGCACGGCCTTGCGCGCATCGTCGACACTGTCGATCACGCCATCCTCGGGGCCCGGGTTGGCATTGAAGCGGCGCGCCCAGCCGTTGGTGGGATCGCCGTGGCCACCCGTGCTCGCAATGATCTTGCCCGCCGCGATGATGCGCGGCCCGGGTACCTTTCCGGCGTTGATGGCGTTACGCAGCGAGATGCTCACGCGGTAATTGAAGTCGTCGCCCAGGTCGCGAACTGTGGTGAAACCCGCGAGCAGCGTGCGTTCGGCGTACACCGCGCTGTTGAAAGCGACGTCGGCTTCGTTCAGCTTGAAACGCTCGAGTTCGGTACTGCGGTTGTATTCACCGGTCAGGTGCACGTGCATGTCGAACAGTCCAGGCAGCAGCGTGCCCTGGCGCAGGTCGATGACACGGTCGCCGGCGCCCGGCGTGCGAAATCCGGTCTCGATGGCGGTGATCTTCCCGTCGGCGACCACAACCGTCTGGTTGGTCTTCACGCCGTCGGAGATGCCGTCGATGACCCGACCGGCGTGGATCAGGGTCGCGGCGGACGCCGCATCCGCCAGCAGCGCGCCGGCCAGCAGCGCCACCGCACGCGCGGCATGCGTCATCAGTCCGCTCTTCATCAACGGATTTCTACCAGTTCGACGTCGAACACCAGCGTTGCGCCCGGCGGAATGACACCACCAGCGCCGCGCGCGCCATAGCCCATCTCAGGTGGAATCACCAGGCGCCGCTTGCCGCCGACTTTCATGCCGACCACGCCTTCGTCCCAGCCCTTGATCACGAATCCGCCACCCACCGGAAATTCGAACGGCTCGTTGCGATCTACAGAGCTGTCGAACTTCTTGCCCTTGTTCTCCGGCCCGGCTGCGTCATACAGCCAGCCGGTGTAGTGCACCAGCGCGGTCTGGCCGGATTTGATTTCGGCGCCGGCGCCGGGGGAAAGATCGGTTTTCTGCAATGGCATGGTTTCGGTTCCTGTAGATGCGGTCGGCGAGGCGCCAGCCTCGGCCGATGTCTGCGGGGCTGGAGTCGCCGCGGCGGGTTCTGCAGGTTTTTCAGAGCGCGTGCATGCCACAACTAGCAATGCGCAAAACGCGATCACCGGCAACTTAACCGTCATTGCGAGCTCCGGTCACGGATACGGGGCCGGCATTATTGCAGACAATTGCCGGCGGGTGGCCTGGGCCCTACAGCAGCTTGTTCGCCTTGAGATAGCGCTCGAGGTCTCGATAGGAATCGTCGCCGCCCGCGTACTTGACGAGGTTGCGCGCGGTGCGCAGCCAGTCCTGCGTGGTGGGAACGAGTTCGCCGGCGGCGCGCACCAGGTCTTCCTGGGAAATCTCGCGCTCGCGCCGAATCTCGAGATACTCGGTGAGCACGTATTCCTTGGCGCGCTCCACCAGCGCATCGACGTCGGCACCCGAGAACTGCTCGGTGAGGCGCGCGACGGCCGCGGCGTCGACAGTACCGTGCGGCACACTCTCCAGCGCCAGTTCGATGATGCGTGTGCGCGCCACCGCGTCAGGCGGGGGCACGAACACCTGGCGTGCGAATCGTCCCGGCCGCTTCATGGCCGGGTCCACGTCCCAGGGCATGTTGGTGGCGGCGAGGATCAGCACCTGGTCATTGGCGCTGTCGAAACCGTCGAGCTGCGACAGGAATTCGTTGACGATCTTGCGGCTCACGTCCGAACTCGCCTTCGAGCGCGCGAACGCCAGCGCATCGAGCTCGTCGAAGAACATCACGCAAGGCTTCTGCGCGCGCGCCTTCTCGAACATCAGCGCCAGATTGCGCTCGCTCTCGCCCTGCCACATCGAGAGGATCTCGGAGATGCCGATTGCGAGGAAGCTGGCGTTGCATTCGTTGGCGACCGCGCGCGCCAGCATGGTCTTGCCGCAACCCGGCGGACCATAGAGCAGGATGCCGCCACCGGCCTTCTTGCGAAACTTGGCAAACAACGCCGGGTTGATGAACGGCTCGATGATCTGCAGGCGAATGGACTTCTTGAGGTCTTCCATGCCGGCGATGTGAATGAATCGGGTCTTGTCGGGCACGGTCACTGGCCGCGCTATCGAGACGACCTCGGCGCTGCGCGCGCCCGGCACCACGGTGAGCTTGACCGGTTCGCGCGGCGGCGGTGGCGCGGGTGGCGGTGCGCGCAGCCGCTCGAATTCATCGAGCGCCGGCGTCGCGTTCGCCTTGCGCGCAAGGTCGTACTGCGCCAGTGCGTCCGTGTCCCGTCCCGCGGCGAGCAACCCGCGCGCGTAGGCCAGGCGAGTGACATTGTCGAAAGGATCGCGCAACAGGCGCGCCTCGAGTTCCGCCAGCGCGGGTGTGTAGTTGTCGTTCATAGGATCCGGCGGATCAGCGGCGGCCAGACCCAGCTATAGATGCAGTACCCGAGCCAGATGAACGCCACCGGTCCCGCCAGCTCGGGCGCGGTCTTCGACAGGCCACGAATCACGATGATGCCACCCACCCACATGGCCACCGAGGCGCCCCACCCCCATTTCTGCAGTGGCCACAGCGGCATCATGCTCCAGTGATTCTGGATACGCAGCTCGCGTACCAGCGTCACGAGATGTTCGTTGGCCGGATCGGCTCGCATCGCGCCCTGCGCAATGTGATGCGCTTCGGCAATACGACCGGAATCCACCAGCGCGACTACCAGGGCGTGCACCGAGCTCATGGACTCCGGGTGTGCGGCCAGCAGCTTCTGGAGGCCAGCATTCGGCCGCGCCCCGCTGCGCGCGGTTTCGCACAGCGCGGCAGCCATCAGGCATTCGTCGTCCTCCGGATCGTAGCGCAGCCCCTCGAGCGCCAGCTGCTCCGCCTTCTCAAGGTGCAGGGTGCGCAACATCAGCCGCGAATAGCGCCCATACAGTTCCGCGCTCTGCGGGTATTCGCGCAGCAACTCGATGAGCAGCAGCTCGGCGTCGGCGTATTCCTCGCGCTCGACGAGCATGGAAGCCAGCAGCTGCCGCGCCGGTGCATGCTCGGGGTTGGCGACCAGCACCTGGCGCACGGTCTTTTCAGCGGTTTCGTTTTCGTCGCCCAGCCACTCGGCCTGCGCACTTTGATAAAGCAGGTCGGGATCCTGCGGGTACTGCGTGAGCGCCTGCGCCAGGAGGCGTTTCGCGTCGGCGAGGCGGCGACGCTCGATGAAATAGAACGCCTGTTCAGCGTAGACAGCGGCACTCGTGGGCTGGTCGTTCACGTCATCAATGATGCTTGAGAATCCACACTAGCAAAGCGGCATTTGCCGCCCAGCCGGACAGTACCGCGGCAATACCCACCGGCCAGCTCGGCAGAGCTTTCACACCCGAGACGCGGGCCGACCGGAAAAACCTGCGATGCAATAAATAGATAGCGCCGAATATCGCGAGCCCCAGGCCGCGCAGCAGTATCTCGCCGGTGCGTCGCGGCGTCATGCCCGCGAAATCCGTGAGGGCGTCGAACTGGCCGAAGCGCACCAGCATCATCGGTATGAGCAGGGCCAGCGCCGTGAGGATGACGACGATGGGCGCGTCCTGCTTGAGCCGCGATAGCCTGGTGGTGTTCGCCAGTGAGTAGACCGCTGCACCGACCGGACCGCCGAAAAACGCGGAAAGGGCAAAACCGGTGGTGTGATAGAGCGCCGGCGGCCGGGTGTAGTCCGACAGTGTCGGGCGCAACAGCTCCTGGTTACTCAAGCCGCATCCAGAGCTTGTTCAACCGCTGCACGAAGGCACCCGGATCGGGCAGCTGCGCGCCTTCGGCCAGGGTGGCCTGCTCGTACAGCACCAGCGCCAACTCGGAAAAATCTTCGGCGCTCTCGCGCTTTTCGAGGTACTTCACCAGGTGGTGATCGACGTTGAGCTCGAGCACTGGCTTCGAAGGCGGCGCCGGCTGTCCGGCGGCTTCGAGCGCGCGCCGCAGCGGCGCCGAGATGTCGTGTTCGCCCGCCACCAGCACGGCTGCGGAATCCTTGAGCCGCGTGCTCACGCGCACCTCGGCGACCCGCTCGCCGAGTGAATCCTTGACGCGCTTGAGCAGCGACTTGCTTTCCTTGAGTTGCGCTTCGGCCTTCTCCTTGTCGGCCGCGCTCGCCAGGCTTCCGAGCTCGAGATCACCGCGCGTGGCATCCCTGAATTTCTTGCCTTCGAACTCCTGCAGGTGGTCCATGACCCAGGCGTCGATGCGCCGCCCTAACAACAGGACTTCGACATTGCGGGCGCGCAGGGACTCGATCGCCGGATGGCTGCGGGCCGCGGCGAGGCTTTCCCCCACCACGTAGTAGATCTTGTCCTGGCCGGTCTGCATGCGCGCGACATAGTCGGCGAGCGCCACCGTCTCCTCGTCGCCGGCATTTTCAATCGCTCGATGCGTAGAAGAAAACCGCAGCAGGGGCAGCAGCTTGTCGCGATTGCCGTGATCCTCGGCGAGTCCTTCCTTCAGAACCGCGCCGAACTCGCCCCAGAATCCCTGGTATTTCGCCGCTTCATCCTTGGCGAGTTTCGTCAGCAGCTCGAGCACACGGCGAGTGAGGGCGCCACGCATCGCCTCGACGTCACTGTCGGCCTGCAGCAGTTCGCGCGAGATATTCAATGGCAGGTCCGCCGAATCCAGCACACCCCTCACGAAGCGCAGGTACAGGGGCAGGAACTGCTCGGCATCGTCCATGATGAATACACGGCGCACGTACAGCTTCAGGCCGCGGGCGCCATCCCGCTGCCACAGGTCGAAGGGCGCGGCCGACGGGATGTAGATGAGACTGGTGTACTCGCGCTTGCCCTCGACACGGTTGTGCGACCAGATCAGCGGCTCACCCGGGTCATGGCTGAGATGGCGATAGAACTCGAGGTACTCCTCGTCCTTGATTTCGGCCTTGGGACGCGCCCACAGGGCCGTACCGCGGTTGACGGCCTCGAATTCGAGCGTTGCCGCGCCCTCCTTCGGCATGCGCACCGGGAAGGCAATGTGATCGGAGTAACGCCGCACCAGCGAGCGCAATCGCCAGGTATCGAGGAACTCCTTCGCATCCTCCTTGAGGTGCAACACGATGGTGGTGCCGCGCTCGGCCCGCTCCACGGTCTCTACGGTGAATTCACCGTCAGCGGCCGACTCCCAACGCACCCCCTCCCCGGCGGGCAACCCGGCCCTGCGACTCAGGACTTCCACGCGCTCCGCCACAATGAAGGCGGAATAGAAACCCACGCCGAACTGGCCGATGAGCTTTGAATCCTTCTGCTGGTCGCCCGACAGCTGCTTGAAAAACTCGGCGGTGCCGGAGCGCGCGATGGTGCCGAGGTGCGAGATCGCGTCCTCGCGGCTCATGCCAATGCCGTTGTCGCGGATGCTGACTGTCCCCTTGTCCTTGTCCGCCTCGATCCACACGGCCAGTTCCGTGTCTCCGGCCATCAGCTCGGGACGGGCCAACGACTCGAAGCGCAGTTTGTCGTTGGCGTCGGAGGCATTGGAAATCAGCTCACGCAGGAAGATTTCCCGGTGGCTGTAGAGGGAGTGGATCATGAGCTTCAGCAGCTCACGCACTTCTGCCTGAAAGCCCAGCGTTTCGCGGGCCCCGGTCTGATCGGATTGGGGAGATGTCATGGCGCCGGGAGACTGCGGGCGCCCGTCGAGAATTTCAAGTCGGAAAGTTCAAGCCCTGGATCAGGGCCTCACCAGCGGTCGGTCAGCGCTTGCGGACCGAGCTCCAGAACGACATCGCGCTGTGTTTGACCATGTAGCGGCTGGTGCCCACGAGGTCATCGATCTCGTCCCACAGCAGCAGCAGTCGTTCCATTGCGATACACCGGTTACAAACAAGCTTGCGGGGGATCGTAGGAACATGCCTGCGGCCTCGCTGTGTCGGGGGTCACATTAGCCAGGGGCTTGGTTGCGGCCGTTGGATGGCGTCGCTAGTCTTCCAAGTGCTTCACATGCCAACCACATTCTGACAAACACGATTCGGACTAGTCAGGGAAGCACATGCAACGCATCGTCGTCCTAAACCCTAAAGGGGGCTCTGGCAAGACGACGCTCGCGATCAATCTCGCGGCGTTCTTCGCCGCGCGCGGCGACAACACGCTGCTCATCGATCGCGATCCACAGGGTTCCTCGACGCGCTGGCTGCGCAAGCGCAAGCTGCCGCAGCCGGCTCATCAACGGCATCGCCACTTTCGAGCGCGATTCGCGCACTACCATGAGCTGGCAGATGCGCGTGCCGGACGGCACCCAGAAAATCATCGTCGACTGCCCAGCGGCGGTCGAAGCGCGTGTTATGCCCGAGCTCACGCGCGACGCCCACAAGGTGATCGTGCCGGTGTTGCCCTCGGACATCGACATCCACGCCACCTCGCGCTGCATCGCCGACCTGCTGCTGGTGGCCAAGATCAAGCGCGCCGAAAACCGCATCGGCGTAGTGGCCAATCGCGTGCGCAAGAACACGCTGATGTTCCAGTCGCTGATGCGGTTTCTCGAAAAGCTCGACATCCCGGTGATCGCGACCATCCGCGACTCGCAGAACTACGTGCGTGCCGCCGAACAGGGCGTCGGCATCCACGAGATGAAGCCCTACACGGTCAAGGAAGACCTGGCGCAGTGGGAAACCCTGCTGGCGTGGCTGGAGCCGGAACGGGTCCTGGCCGAGCAACCGGCACCAATGCAGGAACAGCCTGCGCCGCTGGAAGCGGTGCGCACCGCCGAAACGGCCATTGATCCTTCAACCGGCGAACCTGCCGCGCACGACGCGCGCTTCATATCAGGCGTAAACGCCACATAGAAAAACAGAAAAGGGGGACATTCCTCATTTCGTTGTCACAACCGGGAACGAAGACTACGGTCATCGCTCCGGAAAAGATTGTGACAGCGAAATGAGGAATGTCCCCATTTCCGTCGTGGCTATTTCTTGGTGGGAGCCGGGGCCGGCTCCTCTTCCCAGGAGCCCTTCACCTTGTCGGCCCAGTGTTTGTAGTTGGACCAGGTGTAGAGGTTCTTGGTGATTGCGGCGTGACGTCCCCGCGTGCGCTGCATGCGCTCGAGCCAAGCGGCATAGGCATCGGTGCCCACCGGTGGCGGCGAACCGTTCGCTAAATTTCCCCGGCCTTTGTCTGAGGAACTCATGCAACACTCCCGTTGTGCTGACGTAAGCCTAACTTTTCGTGGCACCAATACGACAGGAACTGTTTCACGAGGCCGCAGCGGGTTGCGGACCGTGCGGGTCACGTCGCATAGATTTATTCGTTATGTCGCGCCCCGCGCGCGAACACGCGGCGCGATTTAACGTTGTAGTGAGTTATTGTTCGGTTTGGCTGCGGCGGCCAGGCGGACGTCAGGCCACCAGGCGGTAACACGGCCGGTATGCGCTGCCCGGCAATTTCATGCGCTTTTGCGCAACAAACGCCGCCAGCAACTCGTCCAGCAGTCTCATGACCGACGCGTCACCCGTGAGCTCGTACGGGCCTAACTTCTCGATGGCGCGTACGCCGTTTTCCTTGACGTTGCCGGTCACGATGCCGGAAAACGCCCGTCTCAGGTCCGCCGCAAGCTCGTGCGCCGGCTGATCACGGTACAGTCGCAGCGCGCGCATCGATTCATGCGACACCTCGAATGGATGCTGGAACGCGGGTGGGATCTTCAGCAGCCAGTTGTAGTTGTACGAGTCGCTCTTGGCGCGGCGGTAATCGCGAACTTCTTCCATGACGCCGACCATGTAGCGGGCCACCTCGGCCGGATCGTCGACGATGACGTGCAGGCGCTCGGCGGCGTTTTCCCCCAGGGTCCCGGCGAGGAAGCGCCGGATCTGCACGAAATATTCGGCCGTGGATTTGGGCCCGGTCAGCACCACCTTGAGCGGCTGCGTGGCATTGGCCGGCTCGAGCAGGATGCCCAGCAGGTAGAGAATCTCTTCGGCCGTGCCCACGCCTCCCGGGAACACCACGATGCCATGCGCCAGGCGCACGAATGCTTCGAGGCGTTTTTCGATGTCCGGCATGATCACCAGCTGGTTCACGATCGGATTCGGCGGCTCGGCGGCGATGATGCCGGGCTCGGTGAGCCCGATGTACCGTCCGCCGACGATGCGCTGCTTGGCGTGACCGATGGTGGCGCCCTTCATCGGGCCTTTCATGGCCCCAGGACCGCACCCGGTGCACACGTCCAGGCCGCGCAGGCCCAGCTCGTACCCCACCTTCTTGGTGAACTGGTACTCCTCGGTATTGATCGAATGGCCGCCCCAGCAGACCACCAGGTTGGGCTTGGACTTGAAGTCGAGCACCCGTGCGTTGCGCAGGATGTGGAACACCGCGTTGGTGATCGCCGCGGGATTGTTGAGATCGAAGCGGCCGCTTTCGATGATCTCATTGGATATGAAGATCACGTCGCGCAGCACCGCGAACACGTGCTCCTTGATGCCGCGGATCATTTCCCCGTCGACGAACGCCTGGCCGGGCGCATTCTTCATCTCGAGTTTGACGCCCCACGCCTGGCGCACCAGTTCGACCTCGAAGTCCCGGTAGCGGTCGAAGATCTCCTTGGCGTTGTCAGTCTCGCTGCCGGAATTCAATACCGCCAGCGCGCACTTCCGAAACAGCTGATAAAGGCCCCCGGCGCGCGAGTCGAGCAACTTCTCGATCTCGGCCTGGGACAGGTTCTCGAGGCTGCCGCGCGGGCCAATGCGCGCATCCACGAAGTCGGGAATGACGATGCTGGTTTCCAAGAATCCCCTCGATCCGGCTCACCTTGCTGGCGAGTCCGAGTGTACTCGACGGCGGGCGGGGGACTGTTTTACGGCTGGATGTCGATCGGCACGTTATCCGACGTCATCATCCAGATTTCCACCATGTCCGCGTTACTGACCGCGATGCAACCATCGGTCCAGTCCTGCGTAGCGTAGTAGTCAGGTGCATGACGCGGATCGTTCGGCAGGCCGTGGATCATGATCGCACCGCCGGGCTGCCAGCCGTTGCTGCGGGCGCGGCGCATGTCCAGATCATTCGGATAGGAGACCTGGATCGAAAGGAAGAAGTCGCTACGCGGGTTGCGGCGCGTGAGGTGATAGCCGCCTTCCGGTGTGCGGAAGTCGCCGGCGCGCTCCTTCGCACCGCTGGGGTTGAGTCCCAGCGAAACCTTGTATGCGCGCAGTACATCGCTACCGCGCATCAGGTACAGACGGCGCTCCGACTTGCGTACCAACACACGATCGGCGACGGGCAGTTCCACACCCATGGCCGCCATGGCACGGGCATGATACGGAAGCGCGTCGCCGCCGGCCGTCCCTGCGAACAGGGTCGACAGCAACACAGCGCTCACCGCGAAGAGTCTTGTGGTTAGCAACATTTTATTACAAAACAAGTACTTACCAACGATACAAATTATAGGGGGCGAGTGGCGCGCCCACTAACGGAGCGCGTCACAGCTTGGGGTGTTCAATGCAACAAGAATGTCTATCGGCAACGATTATGACAAGACGTGTCCCAATGACGACGACGGCGCGGCATGTGCGGCTCGCGCTTGCAGGCTTCGCGGCCATGCTCTTCGTTGCCTGCGCCGCGCTGCCCGACGACGCGCCGGTCGTGGAAAACCTCGACCAGGAAACCGGCTTGACCATCGCGCGACTCGGCCGTCCGCTCGAGCTCTACAACGAAACTGCCAGCAAGGACGTGGCCGAGCGATTCGCTTTTCTCGGGCCATTCGAAACCAACCAGATGGGCAGTCGCGGGTTGTACTTGTGGATCGCACTGCCCATGGAGAATCCGGCCGGGTCGCCGGCACCCACGGTATTCATCGATGGCGCGGCGCTCAATCTTGGCCAGGGAGGAACCAGCGCGGAATTCGCTGGCCTGCGCAACTCGCCCTACCGGATCCCCACGCCGTGGATCGCCAACTACTACTTCCGCATCGACGGCGACATCGTCGCTCGGCTCGGTGCGGCGGTTGACCTGCGTATCGAAGCGGTCGACCAGTCGAAACGCGGGCCCCTCGACCTGAAATTCAGCGCGCAACCCGGCGACGACCGGCGCCTCCCGGAGTTCGCCGCGCGCTAGCAGAAAATGGGGACATTCCTATTTTTCTTCCTGGAAAAATAGGAATGTCCCCATTTTCTGCTAACTACCCGCGAGGATCTCGACCCGGGGCATGACCACCTGCGTGCCGGCGCGCAGGTCGGACAGGTCCGTGTCCGGGTTGTACTGGCGCAGCAGCCAGATCGGCAGGTTGCTGAACCGCTGGGTCATGGTCCACAGCGAGTCGCCGCGCCGCACGATATAGACCTCGGTACCCGCGATACGGTGCTGCACGAAGAATTCTCCCTGCAGCTTGGCGTGATAGTCGCGGCGCAGCTGTTCGAAGGTCTCGCGCGACACGCGTGCGTAATCGAGCTTGAGTTTCTGGCCGAGCAATACCGGCTGCCGGGCCTTCAGGCGATTGAGGTTGCGCAGTTTCTGCGTCGGGATCTGCAGCCAGTCGGCATATTGGCCCAGCGTCTCGGTGGCCTCGACGCGAATCGAACCGTCATCGCGCACCTGGTAGTCGATGGAATCGGCCAGTCCCTGCGAAACACTCACCGGGCCCAGCGCCGGGCTCAGATCCTCGGCCTGGCTGGCGGACACGGGCTCGCGCGCGCCCTCAGCGGCTTGCACCACCGAGTTCGCCACGTCCGGCGTGGTGGCCGCTTCCATTGCCACCACTGCGGCCGAACGTACCCGGCCGCGCTTGGGCTCACCGCTGCCGATAGGACGCGTGGTTTCCTCGCGCACCACTGCGACAGCGGCCCCTTCGCGCTGGGCTTCGCCACGCGCGGCATCGATGACCGCGACCTTGGTTTCGACTTCCTCGGACGTGCTGGCCGCGATCACCACCGCGGGCACCTCGCCGGCGATGCGCAGTCGCTGACCCTCGTATAACCGGTCCGGATCCTTCAGCGCGTTCATCTTCAAGAGCTGCGCTTCGGGCACGCGTACTCGCGCGGCGATGGCCTGCAGCGAATCCCCGCGACGCACCACGTAGAAATCCTCGGCCGGCGCGCTGGCCGCCGTGGCGTTCTGCGGTGAAGGGGCCGGCGTCGAGGCGGCCACGATGGCCGCCGCCGGGGCGCCCAGTACACGCGGCAGCTGCTCAGGCAGCTGCAGGCGACGACCCGTGCGCAACTGCGCGTTCGGCGAAATGCCGTTCATCTCGGCGAGGCGTGCGGCGGTCATGCCGTAACGTTCGGCGATGTTGCCCAGCGATTCGCCCCTGCGCACCCTGTGGGTGCGCGGCGTGATCTGCCCGGCGTACAACTCGTTGGCCGGCAGACGTGTGGCCAGCAAATCCGAAGTCCATCGTTCCGCGGTGTCGGCCGGCAACCGCAGGTGGTAGCCACGCGGCACCAGACGAGTGCCCTGGTAGATAGTCGGACGCCACGCGGGGTTCAACACGCGCAGCTGTTCGCGGTCCACGCCGAGCGTACGCTCGAGCGTCGTGAGCCGCACATAGGCCGGCATCGGCAATTCACGGAATTTGACCTCGGGGCGCCGGTCCAGCTGCCCGAAATACTTCTCCGGGTTTTCGTCGATGGTCAGTGCCGCCAGGAATGAGGGAAAGAAATTGCGCGAGGCGAAGCCGAAGGTTCGACTGCTGTAGGTCCGGTTGATCTTCACGAAGTCATCTGTGCCCACGGTTTCCTTGGCGCGGCGCATGCCGGCCGCACCGTGGTTATAGGCGGTCAATGCCAGCGGCCAGCTGCCGAGCACGCGGTAGTTGTAGGCCAGCAACTGGGCGGCGGCCTCGGTGGATCGATACGGGTCAAGCCGCTCGTCGACGGCGTCGTCGATGCGCATGTAACGCCGCCCGGTCGAGCGCATGAACTGCCACAGGCCGGCGGCGCCGACCTTGGAATACGCGGCAGCGTTGAACGACGACTCCACATGCGGCAGCACCGCGAGTTCCGGCGGCAATCCCTGGTTGGCGAAGGTTTCGGCGATGTGTGTTTCCCAACTCGAAGAGCGAATCAGGCCTTCCTTGAAGCGATCCGACTGGCCGAGCTGGAAGCGAATGCGCTGCGTGGCATCGCGCAACACGATCACGCTCACATTCGGGCCCCACATCGCGAGCACCCGCTTGTCTTCTTCGGAGAGTGCCTCGCGTGCTGCTTCGGTAGGCAGCGCGGCCGCGATGCGGCGCAACGTCGCGACATGCAGCTCGCGCCGGTCATCGACGATGCGTTGCCGCTCGCGCGAAGCAGTGCCGGCACCAAATTTCAGCGTGTCGTAAACCACGTCGAGATTGCGCTCATCGTGCAGCAAACCTTCGTTGGTCGTGACCTGGGTATAGACCCGAATCCAGAAATTCACGTCGGACTGGATGCCTTCGGGGCGCGGGATCGACTCGGCACGCGCGGTCGCGGTCGCCATGCCCGAGGCCCATACGACATTCAGTGCAACAATTACCGCACCAAGAAAGAAGTTTTTGACTGTCGGGCTCATTTACACTCGTCAGTGCGCATACAAGCTATTGATCCCAAAAAGAAACCCACGAGGTGGTGGAGCGTTATGTCGCGCACCGCCCGGGGTCATGTGTCGAAGATTTTGACAGGAGGGGCCCGGTCTCCGACGTGACATATTGCGCAAACTGGCGTTTTGCATCTGCACGGGGCCTCGCTCGGGGCGTTCGACCGCGATCACGCCGTCGGATTCGTCTGGCACAAGGCTTGCTCTCTTCTTTGACAAGCGGCTCGACAAAGACCGCACGAAGACAACAAGAAGAAGAGCGAAAACACTCCTCCACAAACAAGCAAGCGACCAATGAGCCCCGCGAAAGCGGGGCTCTTTTTTTCCATGACGGTTCGGCGAGTGCACGCCTGGATTGCAACCCGATCGACGTTCGCCTCGTCTATATGCGCGAGTCTCCCGTTCGCGAAAGGTCGCTGCCATGAAAATCACCACGAGTACTACGGTTGCCCTGTCCCTGTTGGTTGCCTGGACGGCCAGTCCGGTGAGTAAGGCGGGTGACGACCACAGCATCTCGAAGGTCAACGGCTCGGTCCGCGCGGCGGCGGGGGATACCTACGACACCGTCAGTACCGTGAATGGCGATGTGCGCCTGGAACAGGGCGCCATCGTGGACGCAGCGAAGACCGTCAACGGTTCGATCGTCCTCGACGGCGACGTGAAGATCGGCACCTTGACCACGGTCAATGGCTCGCTCGAAATCGGCGAAGGCAGCGCGGTGTCTCGCGAGGCAACTACCGTGAATGGCGACGTGTCGCTCGCCCGCCGCGCAAGCGTGGGCGGTAACGTCTCGACGGTTTCAGGCGGAATCGAACTGCATGGCGCGCAGGTCACCGGCAAGCTCACCACGGTCAACGGCGACATCGATCTCACCGACGGTGCGCGGGTGCTCGGTGGTATTCACATCAAGAAGAACAATAGTGTCAACTGGGGCTGGGGCCAGAACAGCCCTCCCGAAGTGCACATCTGCTCCACCTGCGTGGTCGAGGGTGAGCTGCGATTCGACCGGCCGGTCAGGCTGCGCGTGGATCAGGGCGCAAAAATCGGCACCGTGATCGGCGACGAAGTCGAGCGCCGCTGAATCCGCTCAGCCGCCCGTAGGTTCGAGTGTGCAGGCGTAAAGGCGCACCTCGGGCTCGTCGGGATTCATGGGGAACATGCGCTCGAAACGCATGCCCAACTTTTCGAGTACGCGTATCGAGCCCACATTGCCGACCGAGACCACGCCGATCACCCGTCTCAGTCCGAACTTTTTCGCGGCAATGCGCAACGTGGCCTCCGCGGCCTCGAACGCGAAACCCTGTCCCCAGAACTCGGGAAGATAGGCATAACCAATGTCCACGTCGGGAAGATTGTCGCGCCTCAACAGGCCGCACATGCCAACGGCCGCGCCGTCAGAATTGCGCGCGGTGTGCCACAACCCAAAGCCATATCGTTCATACATTGCCAGCGGACCTTCGCGCAGGTAGCGCTGCGCATCCTCGATCGAACGCACGCCGCGGTCGCCAATGTTCTGGATGAACGACGGCTCGTTGAGCAGCTTCAGCACGAAAGGTGCGTCGTCGAGATCGAGTCGCCGCAGGACCAGTCGATGAGTTTCGAGCTCAGGAAGAAGCGCCAAATCTCGATTTCTCGAAGGTGGGCAGACCGTCGCCGAACTTGAGCCAGCCAATATCGTGGCTCAGCCACGAATGGTGCGTGGGCGGAAATGCCCATGGCGCATCCAGGCTGCAGGTGGTGACGTCCACGAAATCTGCGGTGTCGACATGCTCGTACACCAGCGGCGAGCCGCAGACGCCGCAGAAGCGACGCCGCACTTTCGGCGACGACTCGTATTCGACCGGCGTGCCGCGCGTGATTCGAAACTCGGCCTTCGCGAAGGTCACCCACGCAACCACCGGAGACGCGGCCGACCGCCGGCAGGATTGGCAGTGGCAAATCATGCTGTTCGCAGGCTTCGCGGTGACCGAATAGCGCACGGCGCCGCACATGCAGCCGCCCTCGATGTCCTGACTCAACGTGTTTTCCGCCATGCCGCTGCGATCTTATCCAGATCTTTCAAAAAAAAGCCCCGCCAAAAAAGGCGGGGCTTCTAGAGCGCGGAAACGGGGGTCTTGTTCCGCAGCTTTGGACTGTGGCGCCCGGTAGGGTTCCAGGCACCACGAATACCTTGTGTCACGAGGGCGGATTTTCTCCCACCCTTAAGAACCTTTTATTTAAGCCATGGGACCGGTACCAGACCGGTAGCAGGTCAGGCCGGCCGGCCGGTCGCTGCGGGGCGCAAAGAGGCCGAAGCTCCAGTCGCCGCGACTACCTGCGACTTGCGTCGCTCGAGTCGCATGTCATAGGTCACGCGCGCGCCGTAGGCCTCCGGTGCCTGCGGGTCGTGACGCACCTTGTCGAAAGTCAGAAGACGTGTGCCCAGCGAAAAGCTCTCCTGGATGTCGTGCGACACCATGAAAATCGTCATGCGATTTTCTGACCACAACTTCAGGATCAACTCGTGCATGTCGGCGGTGACGCCCGGATCGAGCGCACCGAACGGTTCGTCGAGTAGCAGGATTTTCGGCTTGCAGATCACCGCCTGGGCGATGGACATGCGTTGTTGCATACCGCCGGACAGTTGCGCCGGGTAGCGATCGCGCGCGTGAACGAGCCCGACGGACTCGAGCATGGCAATGGCCTGGTCGCGGGCCTGCCGCCGTGCGCGCCCGAACAGTCGCCCGGCAACCCTCGCGGCCCTGAGCTCCGGGCCGAGCATCACGTTTTCGAGCACCGTCAGATGCGGGAAGGACGAATACCGCTGGAACACAACGCCGCGAGCCGGATCAGGCTCGGAACGGATGGGCTCACCGTCGACCAGGATCTGCCCGCGGGTCGGCTGCTCCATGCCGATGAGCATTTTCAGGAATGTGGTCTTGCCGCACCCGGAGGCGCCAATGATGGTCACGAACTCGTGTTCGGCAATTTCCAGGCGCAGGTTTTCCAGCACTACCTGCGAGCCATATTCCTTCCAGACGTTGCGCACCGAGACAGTGGCCATCAGCGCTCGGGCTCCGCCCATCGAAATGCGCGCGCGCGTAACACCCGCAGCGCAAGGTCCGACAGCACCGCAAGCAGCGTGATCCACACCACGTACGGCAGGATCACATCCATCGCGAGATAGCGGCGCACGAGAAAGATTCGATAGCCCAGTCCTTCGGTTGACGCAATCGCTTCGGCGGCGATCAGGAACAACCAGGCCGACCCCATGGACAGTCGCAGCGAATCGATGAGCCGCGGCCAGAGCTGCGGCAGGACGACACGCAACACGAGTTGCCAGGTCGAGGCACCCAGGGTCTGCGCCTTGATGATCTGTTCTTTCGGCAGTTCGCTCACGCGCAGCGCCAGGTCGCGCGCGACGCAGGGCGCAATGCCAATCACGATGAGCGCGATCTTCGAGGTCTCTTCCAGGCCGAGCACGATGAACAGCACCGGAAGGATGGCCAGCGGCGGAATCATGGCCACCGTGTTCAGCAGTGGCGACAACAAGGCGCGCAGTCGTGGCACTACGCCAATACCGATGGCCAGCAGCATCGCCGACGTTGCGCTGATCAGCAGCGCGGCGCCGATGCGCTTCAGGCTGGCCCAGGTGTCGACCCAGAACAGCACCTGGCCGCTGCGCCGGTCTTCTTCGAAGGCGTAGTTGTGAAAAGTGTCGACGATGGTGCCGAGCGAAGGCAGGAGCTTGTCATCCGGGTTTTCGGCCAGTCGCACCTGCGATGCGAGCACGTACAACGCCAGCAGCGCGATGAAGGGCAGCATGCCGAGGGCGAGGGATGCCCCTCGCCCCGGATGCTGGTTGATCAACCGGCGCACGGTGAAACGCCGGTACGCATCAAAGCTTGCCGTCAGCCGCCATCTGCATGTAGCTGGTGTCGAAGCGCAGTTTCAGGTTGGCCTTGTTGCCGAGCGTCACGCCGCCCGGGAATTCGATGCCCACCACGTCGACGCTCTTGGCGCCCTCGCCTAACAATCCATGGTCGAAGGAGAACTTGCGCACCAGGTCCATCTTCTTGACGAGATCCGGGCTCCTGGTCGCGGCCACGGCGCTGGGCGCGGTGGCGTACAGGTAGGTCGTCGCGAGCTGGGACTTGAAGCCGGCGAGATCGGTCCCTGAGGCCTTGGCCATGGATTCGAGCGCGGCCGTTGCCTTCGCATCCTTGGCCTGCATCACCGCCAGGGTCTCGTACCAGGCACCCGTCAGCGCCTTGCCCAGCTTGGGGTTGTCTTTCAACACCTGCGTGTTGACCACCATGAGATCCAGGATCTCGCCCGGGATCTTGCTCGAATCGAACACCAGCGAGGTCTTGGGCATGGCGATGATTTCGGCGAGCTGCGGCTTCCAGGTGACCGTCGCGGTCACCGAGGGTGTCGCATATGCGCCGACGATGTCGGCGTCGGAGGTGTTCACCACCTTGATGTCGCGCTCGGCGAGCCCGACCGTGTCGAGGCCGCGCGCCAGCAGGTAGTGCGATACAGAAAGCTCGACGAGATTGACCGACTGGCCCTTGATGTCGGCGAGCTTCTTGCCTGCGCCCTTGAGCACCACGCCGTCATTGCCGTTGGAGTAGTCGCCGACGATCAACGCGGTCGAGTCGACGCCGCCGGCGCTCGGAATCGTCAGCATGTCCATGTTGGTCATCACGCAGCCATCGAACTGGCCCGCCGTGTATTGATTGATGGACTCGACGTAGTCGTTGATCTGGGTGAGCTCGATCTTGATGCCGTATTTATCAGCCCACTTCTTGATGATGCCGCTCTGCTCGGCGTAGTCCCAGGGCATCCAGCCCACGTAGATGCTCCAGGCGACCTTGAAGCTGGTCTTTTCCGCGGCCTGGGCGGGGGATAACAGCGCCATGGCGAGCAGCGCCGCCAGAAGTATTGGCCGCGAGAAAACGCGCATTGACGCGATCGATGTTCGGAGCATCGTTAGACGGATTGGGGGCATGAGAGTCTCCCGTGTTGTTAGTTCATGAGGCATCTCCCGGGCTTTTGTCCCGCCGTGTATCCCCGGCTCGTTGCTGCGTGCCGCCGGACTGCGTCTCTCGGACCAGCGCTGATCGCTCAGCCGGAACCCTAGACGCACATTTCTGCTGCGGGATTTGCAAGAGGTGTGCCGCGCCTCCTCGCGCGCAGCGTCGACTCGCCCGGCGCTCTTCGGGCAAGTGCCGCACCAAAACAAATCCAAATGCCCAGGCGGCGCACGATGTCGGGGCAGCAACATCGTCGAATCACGCAGGCGCGTGCGGCATGCGCCTGCAGCGCGTGGTATGCGCCTTGCACTTGGGCAATCCATGACCGAAGCGCCTCAAGCTGTGACACCCATACTCTGGGAAGAGGCGCTTCCAGGCGGCGCGCACTGGTCGGCCATCATCCGGCGCGGCATCGTGCTGCGCCTCATCGCTCAGGGCGACGACGCCAATGTCGCCGCGCTCTTCTACAACCGCGAGCAGCCGCTCGAGCGCTACAACATGGCGGACACGCTCAAGGCGCAACACATCGCGCACCTGACCGCGGGCTGTGTGTGTTATTCGGATATGGGCCGGATCCTCTGCTCCATCATTGCCGATACCTGCGGCTGGCACGATCCGCTGTGCGGACTCACAGACGCCGCGCTCATCGCGAGCCGATATGGCGCCACGCGTTTCCAGGAGCAGCGCAACCAACGATTCGTCAGCGGACGCGAGGCGATGCTGGTGGAGCTGGGTAAATACGGGCTGGGCGAACGCGACCTGGTCGCGAACATCAATTTCTTCAGCAAGGTGATCGTCGATGACGCCGGCGCGATGCGGCTGGCAACCGGCCATGCGCGCGCCGGGCAACTCATCGATCTGCGCTTCGAGATGGATTGCCTGGTGGTGCTGCATGCCGGCCCGCATCCGCTGGCGATGGGCGGTCGTCATGCGCCCGCGGGTGTGTTGCTGCAGGCGCGCCGCGCAGCGCCGCCCGGACCTGACGACGTCTGTCGCACGCGTTGCCCGGAAAATACCCGCGGCTTCATCAATACCGAACGGCTGTACCTGGGCGCCCACGGCGGCGCGTCATGATCGACGAAATCGTGCCCGCGGGTGAACCGTGGATGGGGGTCGTGCGGCGCGGCCAGCGCTTGCGCATCGTGGATCTCGAAGGCAACCAGGCCGTGGACACGCTGTTCTATAACGCGGGAGATACCTCCGAGCATTACAGCGCGCAGAACACCATCCAGGCGCAACAGCGCATCTACCTGACCACCGGCACCGTGCTGCTCTCCAATCGCGGCCGCCCCATGCTGCGCATCGAGGACGACACCTGCGGACGGCACGATACATTGGGCGGCGCCTGTTCCTCCGAGAGCAACACCGTGCGTTACGCGCTCGAGAAGCGCTTCATGCACAGCTGCCGCGACAGCTTTCTGCTTGCGCTCGCGCGCCACGCGGGTCAGTCGAAGGGCGGCCTGACCAAGCGCGACCTGCCCTCCAATATCAACTTCTTCATGAATGTGCCCGTGACCCCCGCGGGCCAATTGCATTTCGCGGACGGCATTTCGGCCGCCGGGCGACACGTCGAGCTCGCGGCACTCATGGATACACTGGTGCTCATTTCGAATTGCCCGCAACTCAACAATCCCTGTAATGCATATAACCCGACGCCCATTCAAATAAAGGTTTGGGCGCCATGACCTGGGATCACGCGTGAGCGCGTGCTCTCACCGGCGGGACGACCCGTCGCGAATCCGTTTTCACGCCGGGACGACCTGGCGCAGACCCAGGCAACAAAAGATGGGTGGTTCTGCGCAATGTTCCGAAAAATCCTGATCGCCAATCGCGGCGCGATCGCCTGCCGCATCCTGCGCACCATCAAGGCGATGGGCCTCGAGGCCGTCGCCGTGTATTCCGATATCGACGCGAATGCGCCCCATGTGCGCGCGGCGGACGCCGCGTATCGCCTCGGCGGCGCGGCCGCGGCGGAAAGTTATCTGAACCAGGAACGCATTCTCGAAGTTGCGCGCCTGGCCGGTGCCGAAGCCATCCATCCCGGCTACGGTTTCCTGTCCGAGAACGCGGAATTCGCGCAAGCCTGTGAACACGCGGGCATTGCCTTCATCGGGCCGACGCCTGCGCAGTTGCGCGACTTCGGGCTCAAGCACACTGCGCGCGAGCTGGCGCAGCAATGCGGGCTGCCGCTGCTGCCGGGCACTGATTTGCTGGTCGACCTGCCGGCGGCGCTGGCCGCGGCGGAATGCATCGGCTACCCGGTGATGCTCAAGAGCACCGCCGGTGGTGGTGGCATTGGCATGCGTCGCTGCAACGACGCGCCGGAACTCAGCGCCTCGTTCGCCGCCGTGCAGCGCCTTGCCGCCGGCAACTTCAGCAATGCCGGCGTGTTCCTCGAGAAGTTCCTGGCGCGCGCGCGGCACATCGAGGTGCAGTTGTTCGGTGATGGCTGCGGCCAGGTGATAGCGCTCGGTGAGCGCGATTGCTCGGTGCAGCGACGGAATCAGAAGGTCATCGAGGAATCGCCGGCGCCAGGCTTGAGCGATGCGACGCGGCGCGAGCTGGCGGCGGCCGCGGTACGGCTCGGACAGGCGGTGCAGTACCGCTCGGCGGGTACCGTCGAGTTCGTCTTCGACGTGGACGCTGCGCAGCCTTACTTCCTGGAGGTGAACACGCGTCTGCAGGTGGAACATGGCGTGACCGAAGAAGTCGGCGACATCGACATCGTGGAGTGGATGATCCGCACCGCCGCCGGCACGCCGCCGGATCTGGCCGCACACCGCCATGAACCGCGCGGCCACGCCATCCAGGCGCGTGTGTATGCCGAGGATCCCGCGCGCAATTTCCGCCCGGCCAGCGGCCTGCTCACGAACGTCGAGCTACCTACCGGGGTCCGGGTCGACGGCTGGGTGGAAACCGGCACCGAAGTCAGTGCTTTCTACGATCCGCTGCTCGCCAAGATCATCGCGCGCGGCGCGACAAGAGCGCTCGCCATCGCCAGCCTCACGCGTGCGCTCAGCGCGGCTCGCATCGATGGCATCGAGACCAACCTGCCCTACCTGGTCTCCATACTCGCCAACCCGCAGTTCGCCGCGGGCGAGCAGACTACCGCGCTGCTCGCCAGCCACACACTCACCACGCCTGGCATCGAGGTGCTGTCACCTGGCACGCTGACCACCGTGCAGGAATGGCCGGGACGACTCGGCTTGTGGGACGTCGGTGTGCCGCCCTCGGGCCCCATGGACCCGCTGGCACATCGCATGGCCAATCGCATGGTCGGCAATCCGCCAGGAACGGCGGCGCTGGAGATGACGGTCACCGGCGCAACGCTGCGCTTCGACAGCGATGCGGTGATCGCGCTCGCCGGCGCGCAGATGGATGCGAAGCTCGACGGGCGAACCGTGCCATTCTGGGAACCGATTGCGGCACCGCGCGACAGCGTGCTCACGCTCGGCGCGATTCGCGGGCCGGGACAGCGCGCCTGTCTTGCAGTGCGCGGCGGACTCGACGTTCCCGGGTACCTCGGCAGCCGCGCCACTTTCACGCTCGGGCAGTTCGGCGGACACGGCGGCCGGGCGCTGCGTACGGGCGACGTGTTGCGCCTGAATCGAACCGGCCTGGACCTTGGTGGCTGTCACGCGATCGCGGCGCGCGACCGGCCTGACTACTCGCACCACTGGCAGATCGCGGTAAGCGACGGGCCGCATGGCGCTCCGGACTTCTTCACACACGCCGACATCGATGTGTTCCTGGCGGCGAATTGGGAAGTGCACTACAACTCCAGTCGCACCGGAGTGCGCCTGATCGGTCCCAAACCCGCCTGGGCACGCACCGACGGCGGCGAGGCAGGACTTCATCCTTCCAACATTCACGACAACGCCTACGCCATAGGCAGCGTCGATTTCACCGGCGACATGCCGGTGATCCTCGGCCCCGACGGACCCAGTCTGGGTGGTTTCGTCTGCCCGGTGACCATCGTCGATGCGGAGTTGTGGAAAATCGGCCAGCTGCGTCCCGGCGACAGGCTGCGGTTCCGGCGTGTCACGCGACCCGCCGCGAGCGCGGACAATCCCGCGGCCGACAATCCCTCGATACTGCTCACCCGGCCGGCGACAGCCACGCATGCCGCGATCTGCGTGCGGCGCGCCGGCGAAAGCAACCTGCTGGTGGAGTTCGGCGCGCCGGTGCTCGATCTGGTACTGCGTTTCCAGGTGCAGGCGCTGCTCGACATGCTGGGCACGCGCCAGCCTGGCGGAATCATCGATCTCACACCGGGCATTCGTTCGCTGCAGATCCATTTCGATCCGTCACTCATCACCCAACGTGGTGTTCTCGATTGGTTGCTGGGCGCGCTCGCACGCCTGCCGAGCGTGGATCGCATGCGATTGCCCAGCCGCATCGTGCACCTGCCGCTGTCCTGGGACGATCCGGCCACGCAGCTCGCCACCAAGCGTTATGAAACAGTGCGCGCCGATGCACCCTGGTGTCCGGACAACATCGAATTCATCCGCCGCATCAATGGACTGGCATCGCGCGACGAGGTGCGCGAAATCGTGTTCGGTGCCAGCTATCTCGTCATGGGACTGGGTGACGTGTATCTCGGAGCGCCGGTGGCGACGCCGCTTGATCCGCGGCACCGGCTCGTCACGACCAAGTACAACCCGGCACGGACCTGGACGCCGGAGAACGCGGTCGGCATCGGCGGTGCCTACCTGTGCGTGTACGGCATGGAAGGCCCCGGCGGTTATCAATTTGTTGGCCGCACCGTGCAGATGTGGAATCGTTATCGTCAGACTGAAGATTTCCGCGATGGCAAGCAGTGGTTGCTGCGATTTTTCGACCAGATTCGCTTCTATCCCGTGAGCGCCGACGAGCTGCTGGAAATGCGCGCCGGGGTTCCCTATGGACGCCATCCCTTGCGCATCGAGGAATCGCAACTCGACCTCGGCGAATATCTCGCCTTTCTCGAGGCCGAGCGGCCCTCCATCGAGGCGTTTCGCCGCAAACAACGTGCTGCGTTCGACGCCGAACGTGAGCGCTGGCGCGCCGCCGGCTTGAGCGAATCGGCTGTCGTCGACAACCTGCCTCGGGCCAGTCCCCCCGAACTTCCCGAGGATTGCATCGCCGTGACCTCGCCGGTATCTGGCAGTGTCTGGCAGATCAAGGTCGAAGCAGGCCAGGTCGTCGAAAAAGGCGCAACACTGGTGATCATGGAATCGATGAAAATGGAAATCGCTGTGCTCGCCGAGTCCGCCGGGACGGTGGTATCGATTCACCAGCAGGCCGGAATCGGCGCCAGCGCCGGTGATACGCTGCTGCTCATTCGGCCGCGGCACCCACACTCATGACTCTCGATCTCACCATCAGCGGGCTGAGCCGCGCGTATCGATCGGGCGCGCTGCGTCCCACGGCACTGATCGAAGCGCTGCTGCAGGAACGCGCGAAACATCGTGCACACAACATCTGGATCAGTGAAGTCGACCCCGCCGCGCTGCTGGCGCGCGCGCGCGAACTCGAGGCTCTGTCACCCGACTCGCTGCCGCTCTATGGCATCCCGTTCGTCATCAAGGACAACATCGACTACCAGGGACTGCCGACCACCGCCGCCTGCCCGGCTTTCGCCTATCAACCTGAGCGCTCGGCGCCCGTGGTGCAGGCGTTGCTCGATGCCGGCGCCATCGCATTGGGCAAGACCAATCTCGACCAGTTCGCCACCGGTCTGGTGGGTACACGCTCACCCTACGGCGCATGTCGCAATGCCTTCGATCCGGCTTACATCAGCGGTGGGTCCTCGAGTGGCTCTGCGGTGGCGGTCGCACTGGGCCTCGCCAGTTTCTCGCTGGGCACGGACACGGCCGGCTCCGGCCGCGTCCCCGCGGCTTTCAACAATCTGATCGGCTACAAACCGACCTCGGGTAGTTTGAGCATGCGCGGCGTGGTACCGGCCTGCCGCTCGCTGGACATCGTGTCGATATTCGCGCTCGTCGCCGAAGATGCCGCGCGCGTGCGCAACGTCGTGGCCACTTTCGACCCGGACGATGCCTTCGCGCGCCGGCCGCGCCCGCCGGTGCGCGCGGGCTTCGGCCGTGCGCCGTCCTTTCGTTTCGCGGTTCCCGCGGCGGCGCAGCGCGAATTCTTCGGCAACAGCGCGTATGCGCAGCTGTTTGAAGACAGCATCGGGCGGTTGCGCGGTCTCGGCGGCGATGCCGTAGAGGTCGACATCACGCCACTGCTCGAGGCCGCGAAGCTGCTGTACGGAGGACCTTGGATCGCCGAGCGGTATGTCGCCACGGCTTCCATTCTCGAGTCGCAGCCGGAGGCCATGCTCGAAATTACGCGGCGCATCATCCAGGCCGGTGCGTCGCCAAAGGCGACGGATGCCTTTCGCGGCCAGTACCGCCTGAGGGAGCTGAGCCGCAAGGCCGAAGGCATCTGGTCGGCAGCCGATGTGCTGCTGCTGCCGACCGCGGGCACGCACTTTCGCATCGCCGAGATCGACGCTGATCCCATCGCGCTCAACAGTCGTCTCGGCACGTACACCAACTTCGTGAACCTCATGGATTACGCGGCCGTCGCCGTGCCCGCCGGCTTCACGCCCACGGGCCTGCCCTTCGGGATCTCGCTGATCGCGCCTGCCTGGAGCGACGCGGATCTGCTGGCACTGGCCGCGCGCGTGCATCGTGCGGCGCGGCTCAGCCTCGGCGCGACTTCATTACCCATGCCGCCGGCCGACGCGGATGCGCGCGAGGCACCCGCCGGGTTCATCGACGTCATGGTGTGCGGCGCGCACATGTCCGGATTGCCGCTCAACCCGCAGTTGCTGGAACGCGGCGCGTGGCAGGTCGCGACGACGCGCACCGCGCCTGTGTACCGCTTCTACGCCCTGCCCGGCGGGCCGCCGTTTCGTCCCGGACTGGTGCAGGTAGCCGATCAGGGCGTCGCCATCGACGTCGAGGTGTGGCGCATGCCCATCGAACACTTCGGGTCCTTCGTGGCCGGCATCCCGGCGCCGCTCGGCATCGGGAAAATCAGGCTCGAGGATGGCTCCCTGGTGTGCGGCTTCCTGTGCGAGTCGCTGGGCATCGCCAACGCCACCGACATCAGCGCGCTCGGCGGCTGGCGGCAGTACTTGCGCATCAGAAGTTGAACGGCCGCGAGAATTCCCGGTCTGTTGCGAGTCGACTAAGATCGGCCTGCCTCGCAAACAGAACCAGGAGCCTCTCGCATGAGCGCACTCACCCTGCGAATCAATGGCAAGGAACGCGGCGCGGACGTTGATCCGAACACACCCCTGCTCTGGGTGTTGCGCGATTCGCTGGGCCTCGCTGGAACCAAGTTCGGCTGCGGCATGGCCTTGTGCGGCGCGTGCACCGTGCTGGTGGACGGCGAGCCGGTTCGCGCCTGCTCCACACCCGCGGGCAGCCTGGCCGGCAAGAACATCACCACCATCGAGGGACTGGCAAAGTCCCCGACGCAGCTCCATCCGTTGCAGGAAGCCTGGATCGAACACGACGTGCCACAGTGCGGCTACTGTCAGGCGGGCCAGCTCATGTCCGCAGCAGCGCTGCTGGCGCGCACCCCGAAACCTTCCGATGCGGACATCGACGATGCCATGGCCGGCAACATCTGCCGCTGCGGAACCTACCAACGCATTCGAGCCGCGATCCACACCGCGGCGGACCGCCTCGCGCAGGAGAAGGCGCGATGAACGCGCGCGTGAAACCGGAGCTGGGAGCCGATGAAACACTGCGCGACCTGATGCGCGACATCGAAATGGGCGCCGGCCAGACTACCCTGCGCGCCACCACGGTCGATCGCCGCAGCTTTCTGAAGTTGACCGGCATGGCGGGCGGAGGCCTCGCACTGGCTTTCTGCGTGGGCAGCGACGCGCAGGCAGCCGGCGAAGCGACCGGCGACTTTGCACCCAACGCCTTCCTGCGCATTTCGCGCAAGGGTTCCATCCTGATCTACAGCAAGGGACCGGAAATCGGCCAAGGCATCAAGACAGCCTTTCCGCTGATCATTGCCGAAGAACTGGACGCGAAGTGGTCTGACGTCGTGGTCGAGCAGGCAGCGGTGAATCCGGCGGTGTATGGCCGGCAGAGCGCCGGCGGCTCGCGCTCCATTCCCGACAGCTGGGACCAGCTGCGACGGGCGGGCGCCGTGGCGCGCAACATGCTGGTCTCCGCGGCCGCGGCTTCGTGGAAGGTGCCGGCCGGGGAATGCACCACGCGCGACAGCGCGGTGTGGCATGGCAAGCGTTCCCTTGGATACGGCGCGCTCGCGGCGAAGGCCGCGGCATTGCCGGTGCCCGACCCGGCCAGCGTGAAACTCAAGGAGCGCAGCGAATACCGGTTGTTAGGCAAGTCCTACACCGGCGTCGACAATTTCAAGGTCGTGACGGGCGCACCGTTGTTCGGCATCGATCAGCAACTGCCGGGCCTGAAAATCGCAGTCTTCGAGCGCTGCCCGGCCGTCGGTGGCAAGGTGAAGACTGCCAATCTCGACGAAGTGAAGCGCCTGGCCGGTGTGCGCGACGCCTTCGTGATCGAAGGCACGGGCAAGAGCACCGAAGTGATGCCGGGCGTCGCCATCGTCGCCGACACAACCTGGGCAGCCTTTGAAGCCCGCAAGAAACTTCGCGTCGAATGGGATGAGGCCACGGCCTCCAAGGACAGCTGGAGTGAGCTGGTGAAACGCGCCGCCGCACTGGGCAAACTGCCGGTCGGCGAAAAGACCCTGATCAACACCGGTTCGGTGGAGGAGGCCCTCAAGAATGCGGCCAGGACCGTCGAGGCGTACTACACCTACCCGTTCGTTTCGCACGCGCCGCTCGAACCGCAGAACTGCACCGCCTGGGCGCATGACGGCATGATCGAATTCTGGTCGCCCACCCAGACGGCGGATCGCGCGCTCGAGACCGTGGCCGGCGCGCTCGGCGTCACCGTCGACAAGATCAGGATCCACCAGACCCGCGTGGGCGGCGGCTTCGGCCGGCGCCTCATGAATGACTATGCCTGTGAAGCCGGCGCGATCGCGCAGCGCTGCCCCGGACCAGTCAAGCTGGTGTGGACCCGCGAGCAGGACATGGCGCAGGACTTCTTCCGCGTCGGTGGATTCCACTCGCTGGCGGGCGGCGTCGACGCGCAGGGCAAGCTCGTGGCCTGGCGCAACCACTTCATCACCTTCACGCACGACGGCAAGGTGCCGTCGAGCGGTGGCGACTGGTCGGAGCAGCAGTTCCCGGCGCAGAACCTCACTAACTACCAGCTCTCGCACAGCATGCTGCCGCTCAAGACACCGACCGGCCCGTGGCGCGCGCCACGGTCATGTTCGGTCGCCTGGGTGATCCAGAGTTTCCTGCACGAGTTGTCGGTCGCCGCCGGCCGCGACCACCGCGACTTCCTGCTCGAGGTCATGGGAGCGCCGCGCCTGTTGGAGGGTGGCCTGAATACCGGCCGCGCCGCCGATGTGATCAAGCTCGCCACCGAGAAAGCAGGCTGGGGTCGCAAACTAGCCGAAGGTCACGGCCTCGGTCTGGCCTTTCACTTCAGCCACGCCGGTCATTTCGCCGAGGTGGCCGAAGTCAGCGTCGACCAGAACAAACGCGTCCGCCTGCACCGCATGGTGGTGGCGGGCGACATCGGCCCCATCGTCAACATGAGCGGCGCGAAGAACCAGTGTGAAGGTGGCGTGGTCGACGGCTACAGCACCATGCTGGGACTGGAGATCACCATGGAGAACGGCCGCATCGAGCAGTCCAATCTCCACCAGTACCCCATGCTGAGAATTGCACAACATCCGCAGGTGGAGGTGCACTTCATCCAGAGCGACAACCCGCCGACCGGTGTGGGTGAACCGGCCTTACCCCCGGTGGCACCCGCAATCTGCAATGCCATCTTCGCGGCCTCGGGACATCGGGTGCGGACTTTACCGCTCACCAGGGAAGGTTTTTCGGCCTGACTGGCGGCTCACCGCGGGCGCTCACCCGCGACCGTGGTGCGATACATCTCGCGGCGATGACCGGTGTAGTCGTTGAACGCCTGGTGAACACAGCTGCGGTTGTCCCACAGCGTCAGCGTGTGCGGCTCCCAGCGCAGCCGGCAGGTGAAGGCGGGCTGGGTGATGTGCTCGACCAGGAAGCGCAGCAGCGGGGCGGCCTCCGCCGGTTCCAGCCCTTCGATGCCGATGGCATAGGAACCGTCCACGTACAGTGACTTCTCACCAGTGACTGGATGCGTCCGTACCAGCGGATGCGAGTTGCCACGCACCTTGACCCCGAGACTATCGGGGAGCTGCGCGAGATCGCGCGTGGCCGCCAAGTGGCCAATGGGCGTGTCGCGCCGCTCGACGTGTTGCTGCGCGGAAGCCAGCACGTCGCGCATGGAAAAGTGCACACGCAGCCCGGCGATGATGCGCTGCATGGTGTCGCTCAGCATGCGATACGCCAGCGCACAGTTCGCCCACAGCGTATCGCCGCCGTAGGGCGGCACCTCGACCGCACGCAGCGTACTGATCGCGGGCGGCTCGGCCAGGAACGGCGAGTCCGTGTGCCAGCCCGAACCGAACACCATGGCGGAAGTGTCGTCGGCTTCCTTGATGACCGGTTGTACCTCGGGATGGCCGCGCACGCCCACGGTGTAGGCATCTTCGGCGAACGGACCGAAGCGGCGGCTAAACTCCTTGTGCTCGGCATCGTCGATGCGCTGCGCGCGGAAGAAAATCATCTTGTGCCGGAACAGCGCGTGTTCGATCTCCGCAAACGCGGCGTCGCTCACTTTGGCGACCTCCACGCCGCGAATCTCCGCACCCATCGCGGCCGCGAGCGGCAGCGCCTGGATATGTCGGTAAGGCGCCGCCGAATTGTCGAACCCTTCGTGGGGATGCAGCCTCATGGCGCGAGAATATCGCACCGCCGCTCGATCAGGGATCCAGACCCAGCGTGTCCGGGCGCCTGGCGCTGCTCAATCCCTTCACGCCGCGAAGTTGTGCCCCAGTCAGATTCGCCTTCGAGAGGTTAGCGTTCGTCAGATCGGCGTCAATGAGAATCGCATCACTCAGATCTGCGCCCGTCAGATCCACTCCTGCGAGCACGGCACCGCTGAAGTCCGCGCGAACCAGCTTCGTGCCAATCATTCGAGTGCCGGTGAAGTCGGAGAAACTCAAATCCGCACGGGAGAAGTCCGAATCCGTCATGTCAGCCGATAGCACCTTCGCGTTGACGATGCTGGTGCGCATCAGGCCCATCGACTGGTTTTTCATGTCCGGGGCGGCGTTCATCTGAACGAGCTTCGCGTTCGACAAATCCACACGACGCAGATCGCCGATCAGACGCGCCCCCGTGAAGTCCGCGCCGGTCAGCACAGCGCCGGCCATCTGCGCGGAGAACAAAGTTGCACGCGTCAGGGACGCGTCCGAAAGATTCGCCCCTTCCAGGAAACTCACGGTGAGGTTGCAGCCGTCCAGCCTGGCGCCCGACAGCGTGGCCTTGTTGAAGACCGAGGCGGATAGATTGGCGCGCCGGAAGTCGATGCCCGACAGATGCTGCGCGGAGAAGTCTTTGCCGGACAGCGAGGGCACTGCCGTACCCGCCTCCAGCAGCCGGCCCTGCAATTGTTCTCGCGTCAGCCGCTCGTAGCCCTGCCACTCCTGGGCGAGTGCAGCTGCAATCAGCAGGAAAGAAGTCGCAGCTCCCGCAAACGCAGCACGCCGGCGATTCGGTTCCATGACGTGGAAGTTGCGCCAGCCTGGTCATACGCGCAACTCCCGGCCGGGCCTCGGGGGCTGCTGCCCTATACTCCGGGCAGCTTTTATTCGTCGGGTGCGCACGTGAGCTTGAAGTATCCCGGTCTCGCCTTCGCCGCATTGACGGCGGCCTGGTCCACGATCAGTTTCGCGCAACAGCGCACGCCGCCACGCGAGATCGTCCAGGTCAAAGGAGATCTCTATCGCGCCGGCAGCGGCAATTGGTACACCGTGTTCCTCGTCACGCCGGCCGGCATCATCCTGGGCGACCCGATCGACGAGCGTTTCTCGCCGTGGCTCAAGAGCGAGCTCGACAAGCGGTTCCCCGGCCGCCCGGTGCGCTACGTCGTCTACAGCCACAGCCATTTCGACCATGCCTCGGGCGGCGCCGTGTTCGCCGACACCGCCACATTCGTCGGCCACCAGAACATGCTGCGGAACCTCGACGGCCGTTTTCCGCAGATGCCGGGCGACATGGTCGACCGCAATTTGAACGGCGTCATCGATCGCGACGAGATCGACATTCCGACGAACACGCGGCCCGGCGTCTGCGGCATGTTCCCCGGCTGGTTCGACCTGGCTGATCACAACCAGGACGGCAAGATCACCCCGCAGGAGCTGCAACAGCACATCGTGCGGCCGACGATCGTCTATAGCGACCGCATGCGCATCGAGCTCGGCGGCAAGGTCGTCGAGCTCGTACATCCGGGCGTCAATCACGCCGACGACGCCACCGTGATGCTGTTCCCCGGGGAACGCGCGGCGTTCGCCACGGAGTTCATCGCGGACGCGCTCGTCGCCGGCAACCCGCGCTCCTTGCCGAGCGCCTGCGGGCCATTCGACGGCAGCCCGCTTGATCAGTGGATCAAGTCATACCACACCGTCGAGGCCCTCGACTTCGACGTGCTGGTTCCGGGCCACGGCTCCGAAATCCTCGACAAGACGCTGGTGCGCGAGACGCGCGAGTTCTTCGAGGACTTGCGCACCGAAGTCGCGGCCGGCATGGCCGCTGGCCAGACGCTCGAGCAGCTCAAGGCCAGCGTGAAGCTCGAGCGTTACAAGCACTGGGCGAACTTCGAACGACTGCGCGCGTACAACGTCGAAGCGGCCTATCGCAACCTGGTCACCTACCGCTAGCAAGCCGGGTGAGGGCTAGTTAGCCGTCGCCGGCACCGGCTGCTTCCCGGCGCGATCGCGCTCGCGCTCGCGCTCACGGCGCTGATTCAACTTCTGCACCTCGAAGTCCAGGGTACGCGGCGTGGCAGCAGGCGCCTTGGCGCGGCCCGGAAGGTCCGACGACGCCTTCTTCAGTCCCGGCACGGTGGGTGCACCGGACTCGCCACTTTGCAGCCAATAGGCGTTGTTGGCGGAGTCCAGCGCCTGCGTGAGGTTCACGGCGCGGATATCGGTGTCGCGCCGCTCAGGCGCAATGGCCTGAGGTCCCGTGATCTGCACCAGCCAGAACTGCTGGCCTTCGTAACGGCGGCCGAGTCCGCCCTTGGGAGTGGCGAAGCCATCCTTGTCATCGCCCGCCTTGAGCGTGGCGTCGGAGGAAAGCACCAGCACGTCGCCGGTGGCGAGCGTCGCGCCGGGCTCGAGAGTCGAGAGGTCGTCCTTGCCCCTGGAGAGGATGCGAACGCCCGTCGCCTCACGCACCTTGATTCCGTCGCCCCAGATCACGAACAGTTCGCGACCCGAGATCGGCGGCAGTGGTCCGCCACAGCAATCGATACGCGCACAGCGCGGATCGCAGGGTGGCGGTTCTGGCAGACACAGCCGCGGACTCTTGAGGCATTCGTCGAAATTGCGAACCTCGAACGGCAACGCCGTGCAGAATCCTTTGCGGCAGAAGCCGGTCACCGGCGGAAACTGGAACGGCGGCAGGTCCGCGAGCGCCACGCTGTTGTCGGTGCAGGTGAGCTGTTTGCCGAGCGCGTGCCAGGCGTCGGTGTAGCTCTCGCAAACCGCCCGGTAACCGCACGGCTCACCATCGAGGCACACCGAGAGCCGCGGCTTCTCGCCGAGCTGCCCGGACGCGATGCCGGACAGAATGAAGTGCGGCGTCTCGAGCAGCACGCCACAGTAGTTGCGCATCCTTTCGATCAATGCGGCGATCGTCGTGGCATTCGCTACGTTTACGGCGGAATTCAATGCGCCACCGAACAATGCCTGCAGCGCCGCGGCCTCGCTCGACGGCGCATCGGTCGGCGTCGAGGTCTGGATCGACGGATCGACGATGATGCGGTCCTTGAGTGCGAGCACGACGTCGCGCACCTTGATGGGGCTGCCCGTGTTACTGGCATTGAATGCGGTCACGGCCTGCGCGACCTTGTCGATCCAGTCGTCACCCGTGTGGTTTGCGGGCTTGTCGCAGGTTCCGTGTGATCCTTCCCACTGCAGCAGGCCCTGGAATCCGATCTCGCGGAAGCCGGGCTCGGCATCGCGATAGAACTGTCCGAGGGACTTGCGCAACGTATCGTCGGGATAACTGCCGCTGGCCGCGCGTGGCGGCGCCGGCCAGCCGAGCGCCGCGTGCACCGAGTACAACAGACTGCGCGGCGAGTAGCGATGCACGCCGTCGGTCATGGAATTGTATTCGTGCAGCCGGTTGGCTTCGTCATCCTTGTCGTAGGCGGGATCCGGCGTGGGCGCCATGCCGCTGCCCGGCGGCGTGCCCGGCAGCGCCACCGGCGGCACGCGCGGGTCGGATGCGCTCCAGGGGTCGAGGTAGTTAGGCAGCTCGTAGGCGCTGGGCCCCGTCGTGGTGGCGGGCGGCAGCCGGTTGAAGAACTCCGAGGTCATCATGCGCGACAACAGGTGCTCCATCGACCAGTGGCTGCGCACGAAGTGCAGCTCGGTGAGGTTCCAGAGGATGTCGCGCTGGCCGAGGTTGCGCGGGAAGTGATTCGCGATGGTGAGCGGCTGGCCCATCACTTCGCTCCACGAACTCTCGACCAGGCGGCTGGCGGTCAGGAAGGCAAATGCGTCGTTGCCGTCGACGAAATCGGTCTCGCAGCCCGACGCGGGACACGAGCCGCAGCCCGCCGCCGGTGTGAGTCCGTTGATCCAGTCGCGCACGGCGTTGATGCCGGACATCGGCATTGGGCTGCCAAAGGGGGGCATGCGAGGCGAGCCGTCGGGCAGCGGATCGGTCGCGGAGCTGATCTTTTCGAACAGGTAGCTGCGGGTCGCATCTCCGGGCCAGATCAACAGCTTGGCGCTGTTGGTGCTCGAGGTCAGGCCCACGGTGCGCGCCGGAAAATTGGCCGAGGTCATCGTCAGGCCGCCCGAACCCGAGCCGTGGCAGCCAAAGCAGCCGGCGCTCTGCAGCGCGCTGCGCGCCGCATTCTCCTGCGCGATTTGCGTGGGTGTGAGTGGCGGAATGGCGGTGCCGCTGCCACTCGGGCAGGAACCGGAGCTGGTGCAATAGCTGCACTGCCCCGACGAGGTACCCGACTGCTGGCCGCGCCGCAGTCCGTGCGCCGCGAGATTGCGCACGCCCGTATCGAGCGCAGTCTCGAGCTGCCAGACGGAGCCCTTGCGGCCGCGAGGTTCGATGAAGAATGCGTTGAGCGGCGAGCCGCCGGGCGTCGTGAAGCTGTCGTTCGGCACCGATGCGGCCGGCACGAACGAACCGCAACTGGACATGCCCCAGGGTTGCTGGCTGCCGAAGGCCACATCGGTGCGCAGCATGGCGTGCACTTCGTCAGCCGGCCGGCCAGTGGATTGCCCGAACACACCATGCGTGAATCGCCCGCGTATTGGGTAGTGGCGGTTCCAGAAGGTCTGCGGGCCGGTGGTCGAAGCGACGGTGTTGTGGCAGCTCAGGCACCCCAGCTGCCGATGCGTGTACACCTGCACCAGCGTCACGCCAAGATCGTCGCGCTTGTTCTGTTCGGTGACCTCCGCGCCGGTGATCGAGTGGCGCACCATGCCGAACAGATAGGCGCGATAGGCCGGCGACAGATCATCGAGCACCAGCGAGGAGCGCAGCAGATCGGTCAGGTTGTACGGCGCGCCGGGCGCGGCGCTCACCGGAACGTTGTCGCGCACGAACTGCGCCAGTCCGAGCGTGTAGTCGCCGACGCGTTGCGCGTCGCCCAGGCAGCTGCTGCCACCGGTGATCTGCTTGCCGCTCTCGCGATGCGCACGCATGAAGTCGACCACGTTCTCGCCCCAGTGGTCGACGAACTCGTGGCGCATCGCCTCCTGGCGCAGCATGGCACGCAGTGTCGTGGGCCGATCGCTGGCGGCAACCATGTCGGCCAACACCTTGACCTCGGCATAACCACGCGCCTTGCGGCCGGCAATCTTCGGCACCGCCTGGCGCACCCAGGAGTAGTCGCCCGCGTCACTGTCGCGCGTCTCGGGCAGGTTGGGGGCGCAACCCGAGCAGCCGCCGATCAGTGACAGCGTCGCGATCACAGCCACGTAGATTATCTTGCGTAACATGGTGATCTCCCTCAGACGCCGAGCACGCGCGTGCGGATGTTGGCGGCGGTGAGTTCCTCGGAGGCATCACGTGTCGAATCGCTCATGTCGCCGATGCCGAAGTTCTCCGACTCGAATGGAAAAATGCCGGCGGCCATCTGCACCGCGGCGTGGAACTCCGTCGGCGTGAAGCGATTCTTGGGGTTGGTGGCCACGCCGCTGTTCGGAATCGCTTGCCCGCGGTCGCCGCCATTGGTGAAGCCGATGCTCCCGGCAATGGCGCGGCCGCCGACCGGTCCGCCGATCAACGTGTTCACGTAGCCCTGCGGCCAGTGATCGCGGCCGGTGCCTCCTTTCGGGTCCGGTGTCCGGCCGAACTCGGTGCGCAGGATCACCAGTGTGTCGGCCAGCGATATCTTGCCGGGTGCCGGCGTGACCGCCGGATCGATGACCTCGGCGAGTGCCGCAGCCACGTTGAACACGTTGACGAACTGCACGCGCACACTGTCGCCGTGGGTGTCGTAACCGGCGCCTCCGGACTGCAGCAACCCACCGTCGATGACGCCTACGTAACGCGCGCCGCCCGAAGCCGCGGATTGCGACAGCAGGAATGCGCCGGCGCGGATGGCTGCCGTGGTTCGATCGAGCTGCGTCGAGGGCCCCGCCGGCTGGAACGACGCGCAGGTCGCGGCATTCGACGGCGTGAGTGGTGCGCCTGACAGCAGGGTCGAAAGTTGCGGCGCGCTCAACAGGTTCGCAAGCGAGGTGGCGTACGCCGAGTAGCCCTTCGAGCGCACCAGGTCGCCCGTGGTCCAGCGCAGCTTGTCCGCGTACTGCGCGTTGTAGAAGCGCAGCAGGTTGTCCGACTGCGTGGTCATGCCATTGCGCGCGAGCTGACTCGAGATGCTGGAAATCGACGTGCCCATCATGAGCAGCAGGGGCTTGTGTTCGCCGCCGTGCGTACCCGTGGCGGTCATGCCCTGGAAGTTATCGCCCACAAAGGCCCCGCCATCCGGCATGAACACGTAGGACAGCGGCAGCGGATGCGCCACGGTCGAATGCCGATGACTGATTGCGGCTCCGAGCCCCGCGAAGTTGGGCCGCCCGAGCACGTGACCGGTGAGATTGAGCGGAATCGCGGCTTCGTGGGGCTCGAGATTGTGGAACTGCACCACCATGCGAGCGCGGTCGAAAATATCCGACCGCCACAGAGGCGCCGTGGCCGGGCCCCACCGCACGGCACCCAGCGAGTCATTGCCAAAGGCCTGCGTGATTGTCGAGCTGCTCGGAATGCCGGTGCAGGCGGCGCTCCAGTCCAGGTCCGCTGTCGCCGCATCCATCCCGAAGAATGGATCGGCAATGCCACCCCGCACGTAAAACGTCTCCCAGGGCGAGACGGCACCGTACATGAAGATCTCGAGCACCTTGTATCCGCCGACGGGATGCGGGCCGGAGAGCAACGGCCCTGCGGCCACTGGGTCGGTGAGTTCGCCCCAGGCTCGCGCTCTCGAAGACCAGGAAAGCCCGAGGCCCAGTGCGGCGGAGCCCGCCAGCGTCCTTGCGAGGAATCGACGTCGCGAAACGCTCATCAGACCTCCCATGTCCTTTCGCTGCGCGTTTCAACGGAATATGCGCCGCAAAATTCAGCGTCGACGGAAATGAAATGCCGGCGAATGTGAAGACTGAGACTTTTTACCACTTCTGGCGGCCCCGGCTTCCCGCCAGGCCCGAGGTAGTTTGATGAGATTGTTGGTTTTTGCGTCCGGCGCCACATGCTGCGGCGCAGTGCGTGCCGCAATGAATCTTGTTAGCAGCGGATTGCTGGGCCGCACGATTGCGACGCGCCAATGTTAGGCGTATATCCGGAGCAAACTACAACGAGGTCTAACTTCCAAGAGCAAGAGCCGAGGTCGTGATTCTGCTGCCTTGCATCACCGGCAGTGATGCTCGCGAAGGACCGCTCCATGTCAATCCACAACATTCAGGGAAGACCGCACATGAATAGTCAATTCAACCGACGAAACCTGCTGAAGACAGGCGCCGCCGCTCTGGTGGCAGCGATGTCGCAGCCTTTCACGGGGATTCCCGCACTCGCGGCCTACGCCGCTGGACCCACGGTGCGGCGCAACGCTTTCACGATGGCGACGAACGATCCGATTCTCGTCGGCTATCGCAAGGCGATCACGGCGATGAAGGCGCTGCCGACCAACAACCCCTGCAGCTGGGCCTATCAGGCGGCCATTCACGGCACGACGCTGACGCCCGCTCAAACCGCCTGGAACACCTGCCACACCGATGCGCGCTACTTCTGGTCGTGGCATCGGATGTATCTCTACTGGTTCGAACGCATCGTCAGAAAACACTCCGGCATGTATGACTGGGCCCTGCCCTTCTGGGACTGGGCAAATCCGGCGCAGCGCCAGTTGCCGCCTGCATTCCGCGTCGTCGGCAGCGAACTGCACGATCCGAGCCGTATCGCCGCCATGAATGACGGGACGGGTTCGATCTCCCTGTCCCTGGGCACATCGGTGCAGAACGCCAATCTCCTCCTCGACTTCTACAATGCGCAATCCGCGATCAATGGTCCGCATGGAGCCGTCCATGGTGCGGTCAGCGGAAACATGTGCTGCGTGGAAAGCGCAGCGCAGGATCCAATCTTCTGGCTGCACCACTCCACCGTCGACCGACAGTGGAACCTTTGGCTGGCGCAAGGCGGGGGCCGCAGCAATCCCCTCAGCGATGCGGACTGGCGGAACCATTCGTTCACCTTTTTCGACGAATGCTGCCAGCAGGTGACAATGAAGGGGTGCGACGTCCTGCGTGCCGCCAAACAACTCAGCTACACCTACGAATGCGAGCCGGCGCAGGTCGAACAGTACTGTCCGATCATCTGGAACCCCGGGATCCTGGATCTCGTGGCGATTGCAAAATTTCCGAAGCCTTTTCCGCTGTCGAAGAGGCCGGTGAATGTGCCGCTGGTCCAGGCCAGGGCTGCGGATGGCAAATCGTTTCGCGCGCGCCTCGCGGAAGTTGCGCGCGCTCCCGGACAGACTGCCGTCCTGCAAGTGAAAGGCGTTGAAGCCAACGCACATCCCGGAGCCGTTTGGGAGGTCTACGTGGGACCCGCGGGTCTGCAGCCGGATCCGGGAAGCCCGTTTTTCGTCGGTGTTCTCGGACTTTTTGGCGGCGGCATCAAGACCAGGAAAGATCACTACCACCCGGGCGAATTCGCCTTTCCGATCAACAGGGCGATCCGCAACGCCGGCGACGCTTCGAATCTGCAGGTGACTTTTGTGCCGGTTTCTGGCGTCGAAGTGGACGGCCGCGCGCTGCCCGCGCAGGTGCGCGCCGATCTGACCGTCGCCGAAGTCAACATCGTGATCGATGTCGCCATGCAACAGCCGCCGAAAGAGGAGCAGGACAAGCTGCTGCGCGAGGAACAGATGCAATGAATCGACTGTCTGTGTAGGTACCGTGTGGCTGTTATTTGAATTGCAAGTGATCTTCACGCTGCTGCTGACGCAGCCGGCGGTGCTGGGCAAGGAACCCGTGACGTTTCCGCTGGTGTCGCGAGATGACAAGGCACTCAGCAAGCGTGTGCACGAGGCCGCGCGCTCACCGACGCAGAACGTGGTGCTCGTGCTGAAAGGCGTCGCAGCGAAGGTGTCTCCGGAGGTGTCCTGGGAAGTCTACGTCGAGCCTGCCGGAGCCATGCCGGACGCTCAGGGTCCCTACCTCGTCGGCATGGTCTCGCTATTTGATCGAGGCAACGAACCCGCCGAGTTTGTGTTTGTGCTCGACAACGCGATAACCGCCGCCGGAAAAAAGGACCTGCAGGTGAGGTTCGTTCCAACTTCCGGTGTGGTCGTCGAAGGTCGCCCTCAGGCAGTCGAGGTTCGCTCCAACGCGACCATCGGTGAGATCAGCCTGGGCCTCGAGACCGCCCCGCCCCAATGAGCGCGCCTGGACGCAAAGCTCAGTCGTCGCATGCCGTGTCGTGCGGCTTCTTCCCGGGGTGTCCCTTGCCGTGACGATCGAATGACAGACGACTGATTGGACTTAGTGCTTCGGCCGATGTCGACCGCGAATTTCGATCGGCGATACCAGACGCGTCGGTATTTCAAGCCTGGGTCGCGACTTGCGTCGCTTACATCCAGCCCGAAGAGATAAGGGAACCCAAACCGGAGTGGTAGTATGCATCCCCGGCTTTGGAATCACCCTGGGAGCGAGCATGCAAGAGCAGACACTTGGCTACACGCCTGTTTCGGAACTCACCACCGAAGCGCGTTCGAATTTCATATCGAAAACATACAGCCACGTTGCCGGCGCGATCCTGTTGTTCACGGTCATCGAGATGTACCTGTTCAACAGTGGGCTCGTGGTGCCGTTGTCCGAATGGATCCTCAGCTTCAACTGGCTGATCATCATCGGCGCACTGATGCTCGTCGGCTGGCTGGCTACGCACGTTGCACACCAGGTGGAGTCGAAGCCCCTTCAGTACCTCGCATTGGCCGGATTCGTCCTCGCGCAGGCGGTGATCTTTGCACCGTTGCTCCTGATCGCGGCGACCAATTATCCCGGTATCATCGAGAGCGCTGTCTGGATCACGCTACTCGGTACGGGCGGCCTCACGGCGGTCGCGTTCATCACGCGCAAGGACTTCTCGTTCATGCGCGGCATCCTCATGTGGGCCGGCGTCCTGGCGCTGGTGGCGATCGTCGGCGCAGTGCTGTTCGGCTTCGCACTTGGAACGTGGTTCTCGGTGGCGATGATCGGCTTCGCCGGCGCCGCCGTGCTCTACGATACCTCGAACATCATCCATCACTATCCTGAAGAGCGGTACGTCGGTGCGGCACTGGCGCTGTTCTCGTCGATCGTATTGATGTTCTGGTACGTGCTGCGACTGCTGATGTCGTCGCGTAACTGACGGCGAGCCATCAGGCTTTCAGCGGCGCGGCTCCTTCGGGAGCCGCGTTGCGTTCGGGGGTTCACTGGCGGATATCGATGAAGCAGTTGATCGAAAGCCGCCCGCTGGCGGGATTCGGATCTGGCTTGAATTCCCTCGCGATGCAACCCGAATGCAGGGAATTGCGCCGGTAGATCAGCATGCGATTGAAGACGCCGTCCTGTCTGGAGATCTGCTGGTACAACTCGGTGTCGCCATTGATGTAGCCCACCGGCGCGGTATCGGGGCGCAGGTCCTCCGCGCGCAGCGCCGCGAGGTAAGTTTCATTGCGGGCCTCGTCGATATATTCGAAGCCGGTCTTGCGGTGACGATAGAACGCCGTGCCACCGAGATCCCGCTTGAATAGATAGTGTATCGAGGCGAGTCCGCTGCCCGGGAGAGAATCGACGTGCGGAATTCGTTGGGGCACCAGCAGTTGCTCCGCGGGCGTGGTCACCAGTGAGTATTGGCATAGCGAGAAATGCGGCGTGCCCGCATCGAGCCGGAAATGGCTTGCGAGGGTTTGAGCGAGGCCGCCCGCGAACAGCTCCTGATACCCGGGCGGCGCGCTGGCGCGAATACCGGGGTAATAGCGCGATTGCTCGCTGAATTTCTGTTCCGCCGCCAACTGCACCAGCTGGTCGGGATCCGCGACGAAATTGTCGATCACCAGCAGCGGCGCGCGTTCGGCTCCGATGGTCAATTCGTGAATGGTGATGTCCGGATGTAGTTTCACCATGCATGAGAATATCGAAAGCCACACAAGTTTCCCGAACAAGAAGCTTCCGGCAGTTTCTCGCGAGGGCCACTGCCTAGAGCTGCGCGGCAACCTGCGTCGTGAGCCATGCTTCGCTCGGCCGGCCACTCCAGCGATGCTCCACGCGGCCATCCCGCGAGATCAGGAAGCTCAGTGGATAGTACTTCCCGGCGTCGTAGAACGCCGCCGCACGATCGAGCCTTCCCTGGATGCCATCGAAGTGATTGGCTGCAAGAAACGGCGCCAGCACTTCGGGCTCTTCAAGCGAGACGAAGAGGACCACGAGGCCCTGGTTCGCATGCTGGCGCTGCAATTTGGAGAGCATGGGCATTTCGCGCCGGCAGGGCGTGCACCACGTGGCCCAGAAGTTGAGCAGCACGACGTTGCCCTGCAATTCGGCCAAGGTACGTTTGCGCCCCGTGGTGTCGAAGTAACTGAGCTCGGGCGCGGGTGCGCCGAGGGTCGGCAGTAGCATGGCGAGCGGCACGGAACGCCCATCCAGTCGCGCGATCAGGGCCACAATCGCGATACAGGCGAGCAGCGCCGCCGGCAATCCGAAGCGCAACAGACGCGGCGCCGGACGTCGCATCCACCAAACTGCGGCGGACACCAGGATCACCGACGCGATGTAGAACGTGGGCGCGCGAAACCATAGATGCTCCGGCCCAAGTCGGCCGGTGAACTCCATGAGTGCCAGCAGCGCCAGAGTGCCGACACCAGCGATGAAGATCAGCCAGGCGAGCACGCGCCACCTTGCCGCCCGCAGCAACGTGACGCCCAACGCGACCGCAAGCGCCGCGATGGAAACAAGGATCAGAAGGTATGAGGCAGGTACGCGCACCGCCGGATTCTTGCGCATCGCCTCACTGCCGGCCTTGCCCGCGGGCGCCAGATCGCGTCGGACGACTCTGACCTGTAACGCCTTTCGCCGCGGTTCACTCCGCGATCTGCGCGCCGTCGACCCGGAAACGAAGTGCCTGTAGTTGCTCCTGCGACAGGTTGGCGATCCCTGCGGGTGCCGCGGCTTGCTCACCCGGTTTGACCACGGATCGGATCAGCACGGGATCGCCCTGCCGCACGATGCGGCCGGTGGCATCGACGAGTACTGGGGTCACCTGGACTGCATGCAGGGCAATCCGCGAACGGTTCTGTACGACAACCATGACCCGGCCCTGGGAATCCAGCTGCCCTCCGGCCGAGATGTAATTGCCCGGGTTCTGCGGCAGATCCAGCTTCATGTACTCGGCTGCGGCTGCCCGTCCAATCGAACTTTGCGAAGTCGCCGCCGCCTGGTAGTACTTGCGCGCCGCCTCGCTGTCGCCGCGATCGCGTGCGATGTTGCCCAGGTGATATGCGGCAGGAGCGGTAGGCAGCAGCTGCGCGCTGCGGGTGAGGTATTGCTCCGCCTTGTTCTCGTTGCCCAGCTGAACCTGCGCGATGCCGGCGCCCAGGTACGACGCAAAGTAGTCAGGGCTCAGTTGAATTGCCTTGTCGAAGTGTCCCACAGCCGTCTGCGGCTGCTTCTCGGCCAAGGCGATCTGGCCCAGCAGCACCTGGAAGCTCCCTTCGTTGGGAATGGTTTTCACCGCTTCTCCGCCCAGCGATTTCGCGGTGGCGAAATCCTTCTTCTGCGCTGCCGCCACGGCCTGATCGTACTTGTCGTACGCGGGTTTCATCTGGCGTAGCTGCCGGGTCGCAGCCGCGAAGGATTCGGTACCCAGGTTGCCGCCGCGTCCCAGTTCATCCGCAGTTTTCTTGTTCTGATCGACTCGTTCCTGCGATGGCGGATGCGATGCGAACAGGCCTTCCATCCAGTTCTGCTGTTTCTTTCCGCCCGTTTCCGACAGGCGCACGAAGGTTTCCTGCAGTGTCACTGCGCCCGAGGGGTCATAACCCGAGAGCTTCATGTACTTCATTCCGTAGAGGTCGCTCTCGAGCTCCTGGTCGCGGCCATATTTCATCTGGATCATCTGCAGTCCCACGCCGGCGCCTTGCAGCGCGATATTCGCCATGTTGGGATCGACGTCACCCACCGCGGCACCCACCTGTGCGGCGACCATGCCGATCTGCATCATCGTGCCGCGTTCCTGCGCTTTGGCGCCATGCCGCGCGGCCGCGTGAACGATTTCGTGTCCGAGCACCGCGGCGAGTTCGGCTTCGTTCTGCAATTCGGTGAGCAGTCCGCGATTGACCGCGATCTTCCCCCCGGGTAGTGCCCAGGCGTTGGGCACCGAGTTGTTCAGCACGACGAATTCATAGGGCAGCTGGCGATCAGAAACTGCCGCGAGCTTCTGGCCGACGCTATTTACGTAAGTCGTGAGCCCTGGCAGCACGGTGAGATCGCCACCCTCGCCTTGCCGGGTCGGCGCGTAGTTCTGTTCGCCGATCTGCAGTTCCTGCGTTTCGGATACGAACTGGATTTCCTTCTTTCCGGTGACCGGGTTGATGCCGCAGGCACTGAGTGTGCCCATTGCGACAATTGCGGCAGCGATGAGCGGAAACCGCGATGACTTCGACATGACCATGACCGACCCCCAGTAGCCTGATGATCTTGGGATCGATCGGTGGATTGCCGTCGGTGCTATTCCCCTATCGGCCTCGGACAGTGGCTAGAACACGGCCTGCTGTCGAAGGTATTGGCCACGCTTCATTGAGATGTAGTCGTCGTGCTGCACTTCGCGCAACTGGCGCGCGAACCGCTCCGTGTCGGCGAACCAGCGCTCGAGGCTCTGCTCGAAGCGCTGCTCAGCCGGGCTACCGAGAGCATGTAGATAGGCATCCAAAGCCAGGTAGTAGCGCATGGTGTTGCGCTCCAGCGCACCGCGGACGCCGCTCACCAGGCGCGGCGGCTCGTCTTCATCGCGGATCCACGTGAAGCCCACCTTGTTCCGGCCGCTGGTCGAGAAATAGACACTGGTCGCCCAGCGCGCCATGAAGCCCTGTGTGTACGAATACTGGATGTGCATGAATGAGCGCTGCTCATCGATCGCGGTCAGCTCCAGCGCGATGAGATAGTTGCCCGTGCCGAGCGGTCCTTCCCTGGAACTGAGCTCCACCCGCGTGTAGTCCGCGCTCGACGCCACGACCTTGTAGATGAAGTTGATGCGATGCGTGTCGTCGAGCGGCTGGTTGGTCTTCTTGCCCACCGCCGCGGAGAGCTGTGGGCGTCCATCGCTGGCGCCAGCGCGGCAGTACTGCACGTTGAGATGCAGGATCAGCGACTCGCACCAGTTGGCCGGCTTCGCGAAAGCCGCGGCGGCCGTCGCAAACGGATAGTCGATAACTGCATAGGCATCGCCGCGCGGCGCGCGCGAACTGTCGGTTGACTCCAGGTACAGCCCGCGCTGAATCGCGCTGTTTTCGAGCTGCTCGCCCAATGCGACGTAGCGCGCTCGCAAGGCCGCGGCGGGATCCGTTGGCGTATCAGCCGGAGCGCCCGGCACGCATGCGATCCACGCAACGATGGACGCAGCGACTCGCAGGCGAGCGGTGAAGGTGTTTCTTGGCAACGGTTCCGGTCTCGTACCAACGATTCTCCGCGCATGCGCGCGCGCCGGCTATACGCGGATGCCTACAGACATCGTGCGGACTCCTGGCTCGCCACCAAAATCCCCCTTTCCCGGACGATCGCGCTCGAATGCGGCCCGGGAATCAGGCAATGCCGATTACTTCGCTTCCTCGACCACAATCAGATCCAGGAGCACTGAATCGTCATCGACTCCAATTCGCAAATCGGCCGGCAAGGCGAACTTGAGCCATTCACCTTCGAACGGGTCGAAGCGCTCCCCAGCGACACTGACATGTGCCTTGCCCGCGGCGTGCTGCATCAACACCGTTCCTGCTGATGGAAGGCGGATCGACGCGGTCTTGCGATTCTCGACCACGCGCAGCTTGGAAATTGAAATGCGAAGTGACATGTTGCCGTTCGGAGTCTTGATCGTGAGGGTTTGCGAGCCGAAGTCCGCCTGCTCGTAACCTTCTCGTTGCGCGAATCGGCCTCGCTCCTGCTGTTGTGCGGACGACATGGGGATCGTTGCGATCAGCAACGCCAGGCAACACCACTTGTTGATTGCTTTCATGGTTACTTCCCTGGTTATTTTCCTGGTGCGATTCGGTATAGCTTGAGGTTGGAGCTCGCGACATACACGGTGCCGTTGGCCAACGCAGGCTCATTGCGGAGAATTGTGCCGCCCAGGTTGAGTGCTTTGAGCACCGTCGGATTCGGCACAACTTGATAGCCCGCAGCCGCGCAATCCGCCGTGGATAGCGTCGGCATGGTGCAGCGTCCGCCTTGCGATGGCCAAAGAGTCGAATCGGCAATTGCGAGCAGGAATCCCTTGTTCGTGCCGACATAGACGATGCCGTCGGTAACCGTGGGCGGTCCGAGCGAAAAGCCCCAAGTGTTCGTGGCGGGATTGGTCCAGTCGTCGAGATGGGCAATCCAGCGAACGCGGCCGCCTTCACCCGCACATACATTGAACGCATGCAGCTTTCGATATCCCTGGAAAACGTTGAGCGGATCGCTGGTATCGAGAATTTGCTGTCCGCCGCTCATCGAGTAGTAAGTGTCGTTCCACGCGGCGCCCGCCCGGTGATAGCGAATATCGCCGTGATTGAGCGGATCGACGACCGGGAACGGATACGAAGTATTCGGATACTGCCAGCGGAAGGTAAGTGAAGGACTCAAGTTGCCCGCATACGTCCAGCCGTCCTTCATCGTCGACGCCGAGATCTCACCGCAACTTGCGGCCATGAGCGTTGCGCCCGCCGACCAGTCCGGATCGCCGTCGTTGATATAGGGCACAGGTTGAATCTGGCCTTGCACTGCGCCGGTGGCTGGATCCATTCGAACCATGGCGAGCGCGTGATTGGTGGAAGGCTCGGAACTCGTTCCGCTCTTGACGTTTCCGGTCGTCGTAACGAGCCCGTTGCCGAGACCACCGGCAACAAACGTCCACACGCCGCCACCGCGATTGTTATTCGGATTTGCGTCGCTGACCGATTCGTAGTTGAAGCCTGCATCGATAGCGCCACTGTCGAGGTTCACCGCGCGAACCTTGCCTTTTTGAATCGGGTTGTCGCAGTGATCGGCAATGCCAACGTAGATGCGATTGCCGAGCACGAGCGGCGCCGAGTATCCGATTTGTTCGTGCAAGTCGTTCTGACCAGTGCCGGTGAGCCTCGCCACTTCATCCGTTGTCTTCCACACCAACGCACCGGTGGCCGGATTCAAAGCGAAGATGCGACCACTGCCCAGGCCGGCGCCGAACTTGCCGCCCGGGTCGTCGGGACGACCCTGATCCGGCGCTTGCAGGATGATGAGTGCGCCGCGCTCCCGGCTGGTCGCAGCGGCGACGCTCGCCGCAATGCCCTCCGAGGACGGGTTACAAGTGAATGTCGAGGTCAACGCCGATTGGCCCGCCGGCGGGAATTGCCAGAGCGGCGCGGCGTTGTTGCCGAAGTTCGCGTCGAATGCATACAAGTGACCGTGATTGCTGCCGATGAACACCCGGCCGTCGACGATCACGGGCGATGCGACGAATTGGCCTCCGTCCGGCGCGGTCGTACTGGCCTTCACTTCGAGTTTCTTCACCATGTACGGATCGCCGAGAACCGAGTGCTGGGTTTGCCGAGCGGTGCGCAGGCCATTCTGCCGGAACGCCGGCCAATCGCTCGAGCATGCACCCGGGGCCGTGCCGAGCGCGCATTCCACTCTGATCTCATAAACGAAGCTGCCAGTGCACTTGCCGAGACGCTGCACGACGATCACAGTCTCGCCGTTGTTTAGCGGTCGGCTCAAATTGATCACGGGTCCTGAAGAGTGACCGATCTCCTCGCCGCTTGCGAAAACCAGGATTTCCGCACCGGGGATCTGCTGAGTTACGACAATTGTCGTATCGCCAGGGAGCGGAGCCTTGATGATTGGCGCAGGCATCGCGCTGCAGTCTTCGACGACAGTCGGATCGCCGGGTGGACTTTCTTTGCAGAGTTTTTGCGTGACATCCAGCTTTTCGCCGGTGGAAGCGGCCGGCGAGATTCCAAAGGTATGCGGCACGCCGCCCGGTATGGCGGATTGTGCGCGTACGTTCGGAACCGAATCGCGGACCGTTGCGATCACGCCGTGCTCCGCAGGGTCGCTGGGTGGCCCGTTCTTCCCCCATACATTGACCAACGTTTGACCGTCGATGATGGGCTTCTCGAGCGAACCCGGCGGGACCGGCGATGGTCCGGGAATCGTTATTTCATAATCCGAACGCGGGCTGTTGTCGGTGCAGAGCTTCGCTGTCGCGGAAATGCGGGCGGCCAATGTGAATTCGGGATTCACACCCGTCCAATTGAGTCCCCACGAGGTGGACGCCTGAAATCCACCGACATCCTGAATGGGCTTGAATGCACCACCGCCGGCGTCGTCTTCCGCGTGCACCGTAACCGATGACCCCGGCACAACATCTTCAACGAGCACCGCGTGACCGCATTGATAAAGCGGATGCGCGAACAAGCGGGGTTTTGGCAGTCCCGCCGGGAAATCTTCGGTGTGCGACGTGGCTGTCACCTGATTCGAGTGCGCGCTCGTCGCGTTGCCGAGCGTTTGCGTCACGTAGACCACTTGTCCCGCCGTGAAGGTCAAGCCGGTTTCGTGAGTCTGTCCCGGGCTCGGAATCGTGCCGATGAACGAGGGATTCGGCGCAGGCGCACCGTCGATGAACACTTCGATCTTGGCGCCCGGCAAGAAATTCTGCACGGTGATCGCACTCGAGCAGGCGTAGATGGGTTGTCCCAGCGTCGGCGGCGAAATGAATTTGCGATCTTCCTTGAAGTCGCCGTGATTGCGAACGACGTGCGGGTCCTTTTGTTTCGGGCCCTTTGCGTGGCCGTTCTTGTGGCAGGCACCCACACCGAGGAACGCGACGCCGAGAAGCAGGACCAGCAAGCGTTTGGAATCCATACCTACTCCCGAATCCTGGTTATCGGCTCGACACGATGACCGCGCGCAACACTGCCGGACGAGCGCCATCGCTATTGGTGAAGCGGAGCGAGGCGCCTTCAGGAATCGCCGCAGTATCGCCAGGTTGCAATTTGCCGCGTTGATCGCCTGCAACGTATTCAAGCGCGCCCGCGGTAAGACTCAGCATCGCAGCACCGGGCAGCGTCACATCGCCGGTCGTCGCATTCGGGGTCACCGACATGGACCAGATGCGAATCGCGTAATCGCCTTTTGCGGATCGAGTGTCGACGATGGTGCGGGCGTAGAGTCCGGAAGCAATCGCCGCGAATTGGGGAGTGGCCACACGAGGATTGGATGACCGCACACCTTTCGGAAACGTCACCGGTGTGGGCGGAGGATTCGTCGCGGCGATTTGCGCCAGAGCAATGGATGCTGCACCAGGCGTGAGTGCGAGAATTAGAATGAGCACGTATCGAGTCGAGACCGCCATCGAGATCTCCTTGATCACTCCCCTGCAATGCCAGGAGGGAGCGTTGCGACGTCCGGCACATGTGTGGTCCAGAATGAATTCCGGACCATTGTAGTTAGTCGATTCCGCTCTGATCTTATGTCGCGATGTCGGGAAAACTGTCACCTCCTCGGTGGATTTTCGCTGAATTGTCGACTAGTGCCGGAGCTCGCGGCAGTGCACACAAATGCCGCGCCGCAGAACTAACTAGATCGGAGAGCGACCCTTAGGTCGGGGTCGGGCTCCTCCGGCCACCGCGATAGTCAGCCGGTACCGGGAATTCTTCGAACATTCAGCGGTACTGCCGGCCATGAGTCGTCGCAGGTGAGTCCAGCAACACCGTCCGCGCGCGGGTGGTGTACCTGGTCAACGCCGCGAGAGACAAGGGCAGAAAGTGCGGGTACGGGCGGTTCTCGGCCGCAGCGCCGCTGAGCCGGTGATTGATGGAATTCGGCATCCGACTCAATCGGCTCGAGCAGGGGCGGCGCCAATTTCTTCAAACCAATCTTGCCAGGAGACGAGCTGCTCCTTTCCGAGGGCAACGTCCAACATGGCGTCCTTCCGTGCATGCGTGCACACAGGCTATAGGCGGATGCCTCCAGGACTGATAAGTGCTACTGCACGCCGATCGCACAATCACGATTGCGCCGCTACCAGGTTTCCAGCAATTCACCCAACATTCAGCCAGGCAAGTCGATACTGCCAGCCATGTCCAGCATCCCCAATCGCATGTTCGGCCCACAGCGGTTGCGTGGCCTCGCAGCACTGATGGCCATCGCACTCTCCTCTTGTGCGTCCGCCGGCGATGCCACTGTAGCAACTGAGTCCGGCGCCGCCGTACGCGCGCGCGTTGTGGAGTTGGTCAACGTCGCGAGGAGCAAGGGCAGAAAGTGCGGTTCCGAGCGGTTCGCTGCCGCAACTCCGCTGAGTGTTTCACGGGAGTTGAACGAGGCGGCTGCGAAGCACGCGCGCGACATGGCCCGAAGAAGCTTTTTTGAACATCGCGGTCCCGACGGCACCCAGCCCAAAGAGCGCGTGCTGCGCGCCGGATACCAGCCGCGCCTCACTGGCGAGAACATCGCTCTCGGTCCCGAGTCTGCGGAAGAAGTCGTCGCCGGATGGATGGCCAGCCCGGGTCATTGCGCGAACATCATGGACTCGAGGTTCCAACACATAGGCGTTGGCCTGGCCACCGGCCATGGACGCGGCCGGATTTACTGGGTGCAGAACTTTGGTGCGCCGAAATAGGCTGGTGCCGGACGATCGCGCACGAACGCCGGACGGGTAGTCAATCGGAAACTGCGAGGCGCCGCTACACTGCAATGCATTCCCAGTCGGCTGGGGCGTGTCTATCAGGAGCGACGTTCATGACGCATACGAGTAGCTGCTTTTGCGGCGAAGTGAAGTTCGAAGTTACCGGTGAGCCCGTGGCCATGGGGTATTGCCACTGTTCGTCCTGCCGCCACTGGTCGGCAGGTCCCGTCAACGCATTCACACTATGGCAGCCGGATGCGGTCAAAGTGACTCAGGGTGCCGCGAGTATTGGCACGTACAGCAAGTCGCCAGCAAGCTTGCGTAAATGGTGCAAGCAGTGCGGCGGACATCTGTTCACGGATCATCCGGGTTTCGGGCTCGTCGACGTCTACGCGGCCCTGCTGCCAAAGCTGCGCTTCGAGCCCGGCGTTCACGTGAACTACGCCGAGACGGTGCTGCGCATCCACGACGGCAAGCCGAAACTGCAAGACTTCCCGAAGGAATTGGGCGGATCGGGAATCAGCGTGCCAGAGTAATGAAGCCGGCGTAAGCAATGATGAAAAGCCTCGGCAATCATAACGAGGACTTTCTATCTACTGGCGTCTGAATTCCGCCTGAGAAGCGTTGGGAGCGTCTTCACGCCGCTGAACGTCTCGCGATGCCCGCGCTTGTCAGCGCTTTGACGACTTCTGCTGTGGACATGACGTCCGCGAACAGCGCGCACATGTTGTTCAGCGTCGCGTTGTGTTCGGCGTCCGATAGCGCGGCATTGCCGTCGCTGACGAAGATGACTTTGTAATTGAGCTGCATCGCATCGCGTGCGGTCGACTCGCAGCAGCAGTTCGTCACCGTGCCCGTGACGATCAGCGTGTCGATGCCCCGATCCTGCAGGATCTGGTGCAAGTCGCAGGTACCGGGAATGAAAGCCGCGAAGCGTCCCTTGTTGACCTTCAGATCGCTCTCGCGAACATCCAGCTCGGGCCACAGTTGCCAGTAATGCGCACCAGGCGCAAAGGCTTCCTGGTGTGCCTTGCGGCTCTCGGGCGGGAAGCGCGCATAGAAACTCGACCAACGCGTCAGTGCATCGGTCGGCGTCGTGAACTGGATGAAGATGTTCACGCCACCGGCCTGGCGGATGGCATTCGAGATTGCATTCACGCTCGGGATGATTTCCCGGGCCACCGGCACTTCGACCGGCGCGCCGCGTTCCATGAAGCCGTTCTGCAGATCGACGATGAGGTGCGCCGTCCGCGCGGGGTCGATCTCGTCGAAGATGTGCAGGCGGCCGTTGCGCTCCTGCGTCAGTCGCTCGATCAGTTCGGGACGAATGTCGATCTGGTGCATGTTGTCACTCCTTGCGTTCTACCGGAGCACCCAGAAGTTGGGCCCGCGCTCCGCCTCGAGCTTGCTCAGCTGCTCGCGGTGAATCTCGCGCACACGCGCCGGCGTAATGGCCTCTGATCGATCCACTTCCTCGATGCGCAGGCTGGTTTTGTCCTCGTAGAGGTGCTCGCCCGCCAGCCGGGCGCGAGCGTCGTACGGCCAGATGAACGCCTGGCGGCTGGAAACGTGATACAGCCGGTCCGCTCGATCGACTGCGTAGCCGATGGCCCTCAGGTCCAACCCCATCGCGAGCTGATGGAAAGTGATTTCATCGCAGACCCCCCAATCCGCCACGGCGAGACGATCATCGGAGTGCCACAACACGGCTTCACCGACGCTGTTGTAGAACCCAAGGACGCCATCCTTGCCTTCGATGACGGCGGGGTTCGCGCCCCAGCTCACGCGATACACCGGACGATCGACCATCATGTCGGGAGCCAGGATCCGGTCGTACTGTCCCGAGCCCTCCAGGTGCACGTGTCGCCAGAAGTTGAGGAGGATTGCCCTATGAAGCGGGCTGGTCGTCCGTTCCAGAAGGTCCGCAGTGGGCTTCATGCAGTCATGAACCGCCTGCTCGAATCTGTTCATTGTCAGGCTCCTTTGCCGCGCAGTTGTATGCGAAGGTCTCATCATGGCGCAAGACAATACGATCAAGCTGTTCGACCTGCAGCTCGCGAGCGGCGTCACCATCAGCCCGTTCGTCTGGGCAACGAAATACGCACTCAAACACAAGGGTTTCGACATCGAAATCGTTCCCGGTGGCTTCACCGGCATCCGTGAGCGCACTCAAGGGTTCCATGATCGCGTTCCGGTGATCGTCGACGATGGGCGGTGGATCAAGGACAGTTGGGAGATCGCCGAATACCTGGACGAGAAGTATCCCGAGCGGCCGATGCTCCTCGGCGGCGACAGCATGAAGGTGCTGACCAAATTCATCGACAGCTGGATCTGGGCCACGGCAATCCGCCCGTGGTTCTCCTGTTACATCCTGGATTATCACAACCTGTCGCTGCCGCAGGACCAGCCGTACGTGCGGGAGAGCCGCCAGACCCTGTTTCTCGGCGGGCGCAAGCTCGAAGAGGTTCAGGCCGGACGCGAGGAGCGGCTGCCGCTGGTGCCACCGCAGCTCGAGCTTCTGCGCCAGCTCTTGAAGCAGACCCCGTGGCTCGGGGGCGAACGGCCTAACTACGCGGACTTCCGCGTGCTGGCGTGTTTCCTGTGGGTGGCATCGGTCGCCACGGTCCCGCCGCTGCACGCCGAAGATTCCCTGCGCGACTATCTCGATCGGGGGTTTGATCTGTATGGCGGACTAGGCCGCCATCCGGCCTTGCACACGTTGTTCGGTCTTCCCAGGCCGAACGCATAGCGGAGACCTCAATGCTGCCGCACATCGTCGCGGACGCGATCGATGGCGGAGCTGGTTGGTTAACGAATCAACGTACGCGGAAGAACCGCAGACCCTGATCGCGAGTGACGAACTTCCTGTTCGCAAAAATAGTGCGGAACCGGACGCTCTGCACCGGACGCTTGTTGCTCGCTGCGACGCGGAGCAAGGGGCGCGGCGGATCAGAAAGCAGATCCGTTGCCGTGTGCTCCATGCACACAGCAAGATTCGACGAAGACATTTGAATATTCCTTTAGGGGGTAATCGCCGAGTGGCGACGGGGGCGCAAGGTACCACGCACCAGCCCGGGAACATGTGACGCATTCGAGGTAGAGGCTCTATCCCTTTCGACGGATGGCTAAGCCAGAGACAGCCTCGGCCAGGGTTTGCCGCCCGGTGAGGCGCGGTACTAACTCCTGCCTCCGTGGCTCCTCAGGGTTTCAACGTGGCAGCGATCCGGCGCACTTCCTGCGGTGAGCGCTCGCCACCGAGCGGCGTGCCCGGCATCAGGAATTTGCCCATCTCCAGCCCACCGACCAGCACGGGCTCATACCCGATGTCGCGGATGAGCATGGACGCGATTTCGATGGCTTCCTTGTCGTCACCGGCGATCGGCAGCCCCATGCGCTCCGCGTCTTCATGTGCCCGAGCCATGCGTGAAGCTGCCACCGCGTTGAACGCACGTACGATGCGAGCGCCTGGCAGCAGCTGCGCCGATACGAGACCCGCGCCCTCGGCCCGTGCGCGATTGGCAATCTCACCATCGCGATGCGGAAACGGATTGCACGCGTCGATGACGACCTTGCCCTTGATGGAACTGGCGAGGGTTTTACCCAGCTCGGGCAGCGCCCCGTAAGGCACCGCGAAGACCAGCACGTCGCCGAACGCAGCGGCCTCGCCCGGCGAACCGGCGCGCGCATTGGCGCCGATCTGCGTCGCCAACCCCTTGTCGTGTTCGAGATTGCGCGAAGAGAACATCACCTGGTGTCCGGCCTTGGCCCATACGCCCCCGAGCGCACTGCCAACATTGCCCGAACCGATCATGCCGATCTTCATCTTCTGGCTCGCTGCAGCCCGTGTTCGCCCTGCGAGCGCCAGCACCGTGAATGCAGCGGCTCCGATTGCCTTGAGCACCTTTCGGCGGGAAGCCGTGGAATTGCGACGCATATTCATGTGGATTCCTTCAGGTTGGCGTGAGATTTTCCACACTGGCAACAGTACTACTATCTACCACAGAGTTCGTCTTGCGGCACCGCGGCAATGGTCTGCTAACGACCAACAAGGGGAACGTACATGGCAATAGCAGGGAAGAAGACGAAGGCTAAGAAGACAAGGAGGAAGGGAGCAACAGTCGTGAAGCGTGCCGATGGTCCGACCGCATCGGCAACCGAGAAGGCCTTGAACCAGGTTGACCTGGAAATTCGCAAGCTCCGGCAGAAGCGCGAGCAGCTCCTGACACGCGCCGTGCTACAACAGGAAGCTCGCGCCTGCTCGATGATCAAGCAAGAGGAAAAGAAGAAGGCGCACGAGGTCTGGCGAATACTCGGTGAGGGAGATTCGTGGATCCGGTACACCTGTGGATTT
>CAWIVS010000006.1:0-36377 GCA_963839685.1 uncultured Pseudomonadota bacterium
TCCTGGATCTCAAGGGCGCGGCGCCACGTACACCTGAAACTCACGTGTGCCGCCCGACATGTCGAATTCGTCGGCGGCGAATGCCACTACGGTGCCATCGCTCGAAAGGGCGTGATAGGCATACGCGACGGGACCGCAATGGTGGTGCCGTTGGGGCGTCGCGAGGCCACTGCCAGTGCCGAACTATGCAGATCGCGCACGACCAGCGCAGTAAAGGCCCCACTCGCGAAGTTGCCCGTGAGATTTCCGGCATTGGTCATGAAGAGCACATGCCCGTCATCCGACACCTTTGGCCAGCTGCTGTGGCCATTGCCGAAACCATCGGAGTCGCCACTCGCAACGGTGATTGACCCGGATTGTCCCGGTCGATCGCCATGACCTGCGTGAAATTCGATCCGTTCAGCGTAGTGGGAGAACGCAAGGCAAAGGTGATGTAGCGGCCGTTGCCCGAGATGCCGATGCCCTGACCGACGTAAGACGCATTGTTGGTGCTGTCGATGCTGAACGCCTCAGTCGAGACATTTGCTTCGGCGTCATAGTGAACAATGATGTTGCGCGTGTCGCCGGGAACGAAGGTGGCATAGAGATATGCCAGGTGTTCGCCATCGTCCGACATCGCCGAATAGGCGACGAGAGACGTCGTGCTGCTGAAGACGCGCGCAGGAAGCCGGTCTGCAGGCTGCGGAAGTACAGCGAGTACGCCCCTGACGGATCGTCGCCGATGAGGTCCTGGTTCGACACAAAGCTCACGAAACGGCCATCTGCAGAAATATCGAGCTGCATGTCGCTTTGGCCGTTACCCGCGTTGGTGATCTGCGAACCATCCGCTTTCAGGCTGACACGCGTGGTGGCGCCGGTCTGCAAATCGCGCACGAACACATCCTGCGAGCCATTGGTGTCGTCGGCCACGAGATCCCCGGCGAGCGAGCTGAAGATGACGTGGCGTCCGCCCGCGGCGAGTTTCAGGCCGTTGACGCCGTAGGGCGATTGGGATTGCGTGCCTGCCGGCGTCTGGTCGACCAGCGTCGTTACACCGGTGGCGATGTTGCGCACATACCCATGGCCGTTATTCGTAGCTCCGGGCACGAGGTTGGTACCGTCGCTGATGAATGCGACGATATTGCCATCGGCAGAGAGGCTGGGGAGGCCGCTGCGGTTGTTAGCCGTGGCGCCGCTGGTTGCACGGCTCACGAGCGTCGTGGTGGTGATGCCGGGTACGACCGGCGCCTGCACGGTCACCGTGGCGGTGTTGCTGGCCACTTCGCCCGCCGGATTGTCGACGAGGAAGCGGTACTGCGCGCCGTTGTCGGCGAGTGTCAGCGCTTCGGTGAAGTAGCAGACCTGGGTGTTGTCGTTCACGAGCACGTCTATGCCCGGCGCCCACGCGGATCCGTTCCAGCGTTGCAGCTGCACGTCGAACGTCGGCGTGCCACCGATGGTCACGCACATCTGCGCCTGCAGGCCGGGCTCGATGGTGACGTTCTGCGGATGCTGCGTGATGGTCGGTGCTACGAGGGTCTGCACGGTGAGCACCGCGCCCTGGCTGAACACCAGGCCGGCACCGTTGTAGACGAGCACGCTGTACACCGCGCCGGAATTGGCCGCCACGACCGAACCGGTGTTGAACGTGGCCGCGATGGCGCCCGGTATCGGATTGCCGTTCATCGACCACTGGTAGCGCAGGCCCGAGCTGCTCGCGGCCACGAAGAAAGTGGCGTTGGCGCCCTCGAGTGCTGTCACGTCCGCAGGTTGCTGCGTGATCACCGGCGCGCCCAGCAGGATGATGTCGACCGCGTTGCTCACCACCGAGCCCATGCTGTTGGAGATCGTGACGGTGTACTTGCCGACGTCCGCGTCGGCCACGTTTCGGAAGTCCAGCACCGGCGACGTCGGCCCCTGGGAGCACAGCGCCGTTCTTCGACCATTGATAGGACAGCGGGCCACTGCCGGTGGCACCGACTGCGACGACGCCCGACCCGCCGAAGGGGACGATGAGCGTGGAAGGTTGCGAGGTGATGGTGGGAGCGGTCGGCGTCGTTGCTGCGCTGACGTCGAGCACCGCATTGCTGCTCGTCATGGATCCTGCGCTGTTGGTCACCACCACCGAGAAACTGCCGGCGTTGATCAGTGCGACGGCGGGGAAGGTGAGCACGGCGCTCGTGGCACCGGCGATGTTCGCGCCATCGCGGCGCCACTGGAAGCTCAGCGGTCCGCTGCCATCGACGCCCACGGCAAAGGTCGCGGTGTTGCCGACGTTTACGGTGACCGAGGCGGGCTGGGTGACGATGCTGGGGGCGACTGCTGCCGGCGCGCCCGACGTGACGCTGAGCACCGCGGTATTGCTGGCCGCATTGCCGGCGTTGTTGGTGACGGTGACGGCGTAGCTGCCTGCATTGGCGCTCGTGACACCGTTGAGTCGCAATACGGGACTGTTTGCGCCCGCGATGTCAGTGCCGTTGAAGCGCCACTGATAACTCAGCGCCTCCGTGCCATAGGCCACGACGGCGAACACAGCGTCGTTGCCCGAGGTCACGCTGAGCGAGGCCGGCTGCGTCGTGATGCTGGGTGCGACGTCGAGATCGCTCACCGACACTGTGACGGGCGTGCTCGCCGCGCTGCCGACGGCATTGGTCGCAACGACGCGGTACTGCTCGCCATTGTCAGAAGGAACTCGCGGCGCGGTGGTGTAGCTCGCGGTAGTGGCGCCCGTGCCGACGGCCACATTGGTCCATTCACCAGTCGAGTTCGCTGGACGTGTTTGCCATCGCAGCGTGGGCGCGGGCTGGCCTGAGACCGTCACCGAGAAGTTAGCCGTCTCCGCAGTGCGAATCAGCACGGAGCGCGGCTGCTCGACGATCGCTGGCAGTGCGCTCTGCTGCAGCACATTGATACGGGTTGCGGGCCCGGTTGCGCAGGGAAGTGCGGCGGTGGGCGCCGCCGGCGTGTAACAAACGTGCACGCGGATCAAGGCGCCTTGATCCGCGGCAGTTGCAACGAATCCGTGCCGGACTTGCCACGGCCTCCACTCCGAGCCGGTGACAAATGGCAGCGGGTCTGCCTCATTCTGAAAAGAGCGCGCGATCTCGCGCCAGGACGCGCCGCCGTTGTCGCTGCGCTGCCAGTCGACGATGGCGCGGTCGGTCGAGTGGGCGTGGCCCGGTCCTCCAATGGGCCAGACGTGAGGATGGCACCGCCCCAAAGCATGACATCGAGATTCGCCTGCAGGCCTTCAACGACGTCGAGCTGTGCGGGGGCGCGTTCGACGGCAACGGCGGGATACGCAGCTCTTGCCGGCCATTGGATGTGCGAAAAACTCGAGGTACCCAGGAAGCCTTCCGACACTCCAGGAAGGCGTCAAAGCTGTACGAGTTGGTGCGGTGCGGAAGCGTTTGGATCAGCGTGAAGCCGGAAAGCGGGACGGCCGGGTAAATGTCATTGGCGGTTGGCCATAGCCATAGGTTCGCTCTTGCACGGATGCGAATGGGTTGGTGCAGTTCGGTGGTAACTGGCCGCCGTTGCCGGCGACGGTGTAGGTGACCGTCGCGGGACCGATCAGGTTCTGCAGTCCTGATCACCACAGCTCACGGTGTCGATGAATCGAATGGCACAGCCTGGAGGATGGGCAGCTGGTAGGTGATGACGACGCCCATGAAGTACGAAAAGCTGTCTACATTTGCTTTGAGCTTGCCGTCGACGACCGTCGAGTCAGTGAGGATTTGCCATGCGCCGTTGGGCTCGGCCTTGGCGAGCTTGAGTTCCTGAGTGGGAAGCAACGTGAGGGTGGGCGCAGGGATGCTCACCTCAACCGGCTGCATGAAATCTCCGCCATGCGGCGTGATCACATACATGTTGCCGGTTGCGCCCAGATCCGACGGGACCGGCGGCGCGCCGGTGGAATCCATGGCGATGCGAAAAGTGGTGTCGCTCTCAACGGCGCCGGCTGGGAATATCACCGTAGCTCCACTGGCCTCGGTGATGGTGCCGCCCGTCGTTCCGATCACAGGTGGCGGCGGGGGCGGAGGGGGAACCACTGGAGGGGGTGCAGGTGCTACCGGAGGCGGCGAGTCGCCACCACCACCGCAACCCACGAGCGACAACAAACACACCACGACGGCTACTTGAGAACGCATGACCCACCCTTTTGGCCGGCAAACACACCGGTCAGCGGGTCAATGCGTAAGAAACCGGCAAACCGGCTCAAGCTTTCCGGGGACAGCGTGTGACTCAACGCCCATTTCATGACATGAGCGACTTATGTCATTGACGCGGATGGGGCTCGCGCGACAATGCTGCGTGGACTTGGACAACAAGAACGACAAGCAGTCCCCCGGCGAGGTCACGCGTCTCCTGCAACGCTGGTCCGATGGCGACGCCACGGCAATCGATGCGCTCTGGCCGCTGGTGTACGACGACATCCGGCGCATGGCGGGTCGGCAGATTGCCGGTGAACGCGGCGGTCACACGCTGCAAGCCACCGCGCTGGTGAACGAGGCCTTCATCCGGCTCGCCGGAGAACGCGCCTTCGAATGGCAGCGGCGCGAGCAATTCCTGGCGCTGGCCGCGCAGATCATGCGGCGCGTGCTGGTGGATTACGCGAGGCAGCGCGGCGCGCAGCGGCGCGGCGATGGCGCGAAACGCGTGAGCATTCACGACACCTGGGCCGCCGACGAGGTCGATCAGATCCAGGCACTGGACGCCTTCCATGACGAGAGCGTGGACGTGCTGGCCATCGACACCGCGCTCACCAAACTTCAGCAAGTCGACGAACCGCAGAGTCGCATCGTCGAATTGCGCTACTTCGGCGGCCTGACGCTCGAGGAAACGGCGCTGGCAGCCGGCATCTCGCTCGCCAGCGTCAAGCGCGAATGGGCGATGGCGCGTGCCTGGTTGCGCCGCGAGCTCGCGGCGTACGAAGCAGGCGCGACGCCGTGACGAACCTGAGTCGTGACGAGGTGAAGGCGCTGTTCTCGGCAGCGCTGGAGTTGCCGCCCGACGACAGGACGGCGTTTCTCATGCTCGCAGCCGGCGACAACACGCGGCTGTTCACCGAAGTGCAATCGTTGCTCGACTCGCATGAAAAGCCGGGCGGGTTTCCCGACAAGGTTTCGCCCGACTTCCGCTCCCAGGCGTTTGCCGCCTCGAGTGCCACGCGCAGCCGCATTGGTGAACGCATTGGTGCGTACCGGATCGTCGGTGTGCTGGGCACCGGCGGCATGGGTGATGTATTCAAGGCGGTGCGCGATGACGATCAATATCGCGCCGAGGTCGCCATCAAGCTCATGCGCGCCGACGTGCGCACCAGTCTGACCGAGCAGCGATTCAGAACCGAGCGGCAGATCCTCGCCGGTCTCGACCATCGCAACATCGCGCGGCTGCTCGATGGCGGCACGACAGAGGCGGGCGCGCCCTATGTGGTGATGGAACTCGTTACCGGCGAGCCCATCGATGGCTACTGCGATGTTCGAAATCTCGCGGTGCGCGACCGTGTACAGATCTTCCTGCAAGTGTGCGCGGCAGTGAGTTACGCGCATCAACACCTGATCGTGCATCGCGATCTCAAGCCCAACAACATCCTGGTGACCGCCGATGGCTCGGTGAAGCTGCTCGACTTCGGCATTGCGAAGTTGCTCGAGCCTGACATCAGTATCGACGAGGCCAAGGCACCCGCACGGCCACTACGCTGCGGGCCATGACGCTCGAATACGCGAGCCCGGAGCAGGTGAGCGGGGCGCAGGTAACCACCGTCAGCGACGTCTACTCGCTGGGCGTGGTGCTCTATCGGCTGCTGACGGGCAAGAGCCCGTACCGCGAAGGTGCCACCGACGCCGCGCGCATGGCGGAGATCCTGAGCGACGCCATGCCGACGCGGCCCAGCCAGGTCGATCACAAGCTGGACGTCGATCTCGACAACATCCTGTTGATGGCGCTGCGCAAGGAACCGGCGCTGCGTTACGCGAGCGTGGAGCAGTTCGCCAACGATCTGCGCAGTTACCTCACTGGCATGCCGGTGAAGGCGCGCGGCAACTCGCTGCGATACCGGGCGGGCAAATTCGTGCGCAGGCGCAAGGTCGAACTCGCCGCGGGTGTTCTGGTGGCCGGCGCGTTGTTAGGCGCGCTGGTGTTCTCGCTGCGCGAGGCGCGCATCGCGGAGCGCGAGCGCGTGGTCGCGCAACAGCATTTCGACAGCGTCCGCAAGCTCGCGAACACCATGCTGCTGCAGCTTCACGACGAAATGGCGCGCGATTCGGGGTCGATCAAGACCCGCGAAATGATGGTGAAGACCTCCCTGGAGTATCTCGATGCCTTATATAAGGAGTCGGGCGCAGACCCGCTGCTGCAGGAAGAACTTGCCACGGCGTACATCAAGGTAGCCGCGATCCTGGGAAATGACGCGACTGCGTCCAACAAGGGAGATTACCGGGGCGCGCTGCGCAGCTATGAACGCGCCATTGCCCTCCTCACGCCGCTGATGGAGGCTGACCCGGCGAATCATCGAGCGGGCCTGTCGCTCGCTGGCGCGTACACAGAGCAGGCGTCGCTGTTGATGGTGGCTCGCGGTCCAAAATTCGCACGCGAGGCGGCGGATCGGGGTGTCGCGCTCACCGAGAACTTCGCACCCTCGATTTCCGACGAAGCACAGCGCATGCACCGGCTTCGAGCCGCTTACACGGTGCAGGCGCAAATCCTGGGCTTCATGGGACTTTCGCTCGAGTCCATCGCCTCCCTCGACAAGTCGATCGCCGTTGTCGAAGCGTACTGGCATGCGCACCCGGAGGATGAACGCGCATTCGTCGCGTTGAGTCGGGCATACAACGTCGCGGCGCTAACCGATGACCCGCGGCTGTCGCTATCGGCAAATTACGACCGATCCCTGGCGTTACTCGGGAAGTCGCTGTGGGCTGACGAAATGTTGCTCACGTTCAAGCCCAATGAACGTGAGTATCAACTACGCCAGGCAGCGGGGCGCTTCAACATCGGCAACTATCGCTATGCGCTTGGTCAGTACGCCGAAGCGCTGGAGCTCTACCAATTGGGAACGGCTACGGCACTGGATGCTGCGCGAGACTCAGACGATGCCCACGCGCAGTACACATTGGCATTGTTCGAAACCAAGCTCGCGCAGACCTTGTTCAAGCTTGGAAAAGTGGAAGAGGCGCGGGTGCTCTTTCTCAAGTGCGGGAAGGTCCTCGAGGCGCTGCTGGCGCGCGACGGCTCGCTGCGCACCGAATATGCGCTCGGGCACAACGCCGTGCGCCTGGGCGAACTCTATGCGCATCTGGCGGCGAAGTCCCGCGAGAGTCGTACCGTGCAACTCGATATTTGGATAAAGGCGCGCGACTACCTGCAACAGGGCGTCACCTCGCTGAAGAAAGTGACCGCCAGCGCCACGCTCCAGGCCATCGACATGATCGTGGTCAATGATGGGGTGGCCTCGCTGGCTCGCGCCGAGGCCACGCTTGCCAGTCTCCAGCAGCCATAGGGCCGACTGAAAAAACCTTGAGCCGGTTTTGTTCCGAATTCCGCATCTACCTGATGCGGAGGAACCATGAAAACTCTCATCGTCTTTTTGTCAGGAATGGCTGTGTGCGGCGCGGCGCAGGCCGAGTTGCTGGCTGCTCAAGGTGCCAAGGGCACCCTGAGCGTTCAGTATGAGTATTCGGCGGCCGGCAAGAAGGCCGACAAATACGAACCCGCCGAATGGCGGGTGGTGCGCACCATCAACCTGGTCGTGCCCATGAGGGCGGAGCCGCCTTTGCCGGGCCCCACTCTGCGTCCCATGGATGCCGAACAAACCGCCGATCTCGCCAAGAAGCAGGCCCACGTCAAGAACCTGCATACCACGTTGGCGCCGACCATGGCCGACATGATGAAGATCGCCGAGAAGTGCGACGAGGATGAGGCCTGCATCGAGAAGGCGATCCAGGATTACAGCAAGACCATGGACATGGCGACTATCAACTCCGCGAAGGCAGATGCCGCCGCGGCGAGCCAGATGGGCGCGCCACGCTACCAGCTCTGGCAGCCGGTGACGCAGAAGGGCACGTACGTCATCGATGAAACCTACCGTTCGCAGACTTCGGATCCGCTGTGCATGAGCAAGCCGAAGCAGCTCTGTTCACGTGAAGAAACGCGCAAGGGTGGTGGCGATGTTCCTCCGCCGCCGGGCGCCAAGGACACCTCCGCGGCGATGCTCGAGGTCGACAGCCAGAAGAAGGACGTTCTCATCAAGCTGCCAATCCCGCTGAGCGCGCTCACCTACTCGCGACAGGTCACCTCAGACTTTCCGGACGAGAAGAGCGGCACGTCCCCCGGCATCCTGCCCGCCATGTTCGGTCAACAGAAGTCGATCACGGCGGTGATTCCCGGCGATCTGCGTTCGGCATCCGGCACGCAGTCCTTCAAGCTTGATGGCGCCGGGGGCGAGGGTGGAACGCTGATCGTGAAGTGGCAATTCGCGCTGCAGTAGCGAGATCAGCCCGGCGAGATGTGGATGTGCGTGCCGGCCACGCTGGACTGCACCAGTTCGAGGAGGAAGTCCTGCTCGCCGGAGTGCGCCTTCACGATCACTCTTTCCTGCGCGACGATTTCGGCGCGAAAGCGTTCTTTCGGCAGCTGGGCTTTGAAGGTGTCACGCACGTCCTGCGCAATGTATATCTGGGCGCGCCCCTGGTGGATTTTCGCGGTAACCAGGATGGGATCGCCTTCGCGCGGAGTGACGCGAAACTGCATCTCGCCGTCGCTGGCGGCCTTGCCGTTGAAATCCACGCGCCATTTACTGTTTGCCGCGGGCGCATCGGTGGCGGTCGCCGTGCCGGTGACGAGTAACACGGCAGCCAGTGCCACGGCACCGGACTTGAGGATTTGAAGGTACATGGCGCTCCAGGGGAAGTAAGGTCGCTTTTTTTTCTTGGCGCGCCACTATGCGCCATCGAGAGGCGGAAGTCTCGCCCTTCATCAGTGTTGGGCCCTGGGGGCCAAGACGCTTCCGGCCGCCGGCAGGCAGTGACGGCGACCGAAAGCGTTCCCCCTCCATCAACACGAGCTAACTAGTCCTGGCGATGCCTCCAGCCGCGCCGGGCCGCAGCCGCATGGCCCTGCGAATCGCCGAACCAGCCGCGATGATCGCCGCCACCGCGTGAGCCGCCGCGTCCGCCACGCCCGTTGTCATCGTCGTCCTGGCTCATGAAGCGGCCCTGGTCATCGCGCTCGCGACCGCCACCGCGTGAGCCGCCGCGTCCGCCACGACCATTGTCATCGTCCTCGTCGTAGCGCGAGCCGCCGCGCCCTCGTTGCGGCTCGTCGTACCGACCTCGCCCTCGTGACTCACGACTCCACATGCCACGGTCGTTGTCATCCGGGTGTCCGCGGCCACCACGGTAGTCGTCGTCGGAGGTGAAGCGTCCGTATTCGTCCCGCTCATGTCCGCCGCGATAGTCGTCGTCTCGACCGGAGCGTTCATAGTCTCCGCGGCTGCGCTCGTACCCCTGGTATCCGCGCTGGTAGTCGTCACGTTCCTCGTAACCGCGACCGGAGCCGCGGCCATGCTCCGGTTCACGATAGCGGTCCTCGTCATAGCCGCGTTGTCCGTAATAGCTGCCGCGTTCCTCCTGGCCGGAGAAGCGGCCCTCCTCAGTCCCGGGGCCGATCGTTGCCGCGGCCGTACCGCCGGCCGCGGTCGTCGCGGCCGCGATCATCGTATTCGTCCCGATCCCTGCCGCCACGCCCACCCGTGAATCGTCCTTCCGCATCCCGATTGCGATCGTATTGTCCAGGCATCTTGGTCTCCTTTCCTCGTGGAGCTGTTAGTCAAGCAAGTTCCGTTCCGGCGTCGCCAATGCAGGTCACGTCTGACAACAATCCCTGCGCGAGCCTCGAGCAGGAAAATGCGCGCCGTCGCTGCGCGATCTTGCGGCGGAAATTTCTGATTAAGAGATTGGCGGCTCTGAAATTTGTGCCGCATAACGTGTAACGATTTCGGCGCAAAGCTCGCGCGCTTCGTCCCCGGACGCGCTGTGGCCCTGCACAGCCAACAAACACACTGCGAGAGTCATGGCACGACGTTTGCTCCTCGTTAGGTCCAGTTCCTTCCAATCCACTACTGGAGAACGAGGAGACAGAAATGGCAGATCGCTATCAGAACTATCAATCGGGACGACAGCGCCAGGACTGGCGCGACGAGGATTACACGCGCAGGAAAAGCTACCGCTCGCGCGATGACGATGAGGGGCGCTACTCCGGCAGCTCCGAAGATCGTGACTATGGTTACGGTTCCTACACCGGCTCCGACGAAGGCGAAAGCTCGGTACGTGCCGGCAGCTACGACCAGGGTCGCTCGCAGTCCGGCCGGTCGCGCGATACCGGAGGACAGAGTGGTTCGACCGGCCGGTACGCAGGCTACGGGAACTTCGGCCAGGGAGACTATTCGGGCGGCCGTTCGGGTTACAGCGGCCAGGGCAACTATGGTCAGACCGGTTACGGCCAGGGTGGTTACGGCCAGGGCAACTACGGTCAGCCGAGTTACGGCTCCGAACGCGGACAGCAATACGGACGCGACTTTGGCAGCTCCGGGACGAGCCGCTACGGCAGTAGTGAGTACGGCGAACCTGGCGGTTCACGCGGCGGCCGCTACTCGCAAGGCACCTTCGGTACCGAGCGTGGAGGCTGGAATGAGCCGTACGGCGAAGGCCAGCAGTACACCTCGCGCGGCGAGTACGCCGGGCCTTCGTCAGAATCGGGCTACGGTGGCCGCGGCATGGGTGGCACGGGAGGCATGGGTCAGCATCGCGGCAAGGGGCCTAAGGGCTACCAGCGCAGCGATGAGCGCATCAAGGAGTTGCTGTGTGAACGCCTGAGCGAGGACCCGGAAATCGACCCGAGTGAAGTCACCATCACCGTGACGGGCGGCAAGATCACGCTCGAGGGCACGGTAGATAGCCGGCAGACCAAGAACGCCATCGAGGACATTGCCGATCAGTTCGGCATGCAGGATGTGCAGAACAACCTGCGGGTCCAACGTCAAGGTCAGGGGCAGAGCGGCACCGAGAGCTCGGGCCGATCGACCTCCGGTTCCGGCAAGTCGACTACGGGTAATGACGACAGCACGACGAAGACAAAGCAGCACTGAGCGCCGGCCGGTGCGGGCCATCGCGGTCCGCACCGGCCAGCCCATATAACCTAAGGAGAGCGTGATGGGAATTATCTTGTGGTTGATCATCGGCGGTGTCGTCGGCTGGCTCGCGAGCATTGTGATGAAGCGCGATGCGAACCAGGGCATCTTTCTGAATATCGTGGTGGGCATCATCGGCGCCATGCTCGGCGGCTGGCTCATCAGCCCCATGATCGGTGCACCATCGATCAACTCGGGCGAGATCAGCGTCCCGAGCCTTCTGGTGTCGTTCCTGGGCGCCGTGGTGCTGCTGGCGATCGTCAACCTCATCACGAGGAGCCGCGTTCGCTGACGGCCTTCAGCGCAGCCGTCGATGGTCGAAACGAAGGGCGCGCGCGTGTGAAGGCACGCGCGCGCCCAGCACTTCGCGCAAACTGGTCAGCGTGCGGCGCACCGCGGCCGACGACGCGCCAGCCAGGGTGTCGGCCGGAATCACGAGTTTGAAGCCGCGCGTGTGTGCGTCACAGGCCGTCATCCATACACAGCTCTCCGCCGAGACACCGACGATCACCAGGGTGTCTATCCGCCGATCATCGAGCAGCGCCACCAGCGGTGTGCCGAAGAACGCCGAGTGACGCGGCTTGAGCACGATTTCATCTGCTGGTTGCGGACACAGCGCCTGCACGAGCGCCGCACCGGCGCGTCGCGAGTCGGTGCAATGAGCGATCAAGGCCGGTGCATCGCTGCGCCAGGCGCCGAGATTGTCATTGGCATAGAGCACTGGCACGCGCTGCGAGCGTGCCCGGGCCAGAAGCTGTGTTATGGCCGCGCGGTGACGGGATAACGCGCGACGCACGCGCGCCCCGTCGGGAAACGCGAAGTCCGTGATGAGATCGAGGGCGATGACCGCGGCGCGGCCCGTCCTGACAGAACGGGGCTGCAAACCGCGCCGCATGTCATGCCACCCGGGGCGTCAGCGGGTACCCCGCATCAGGCGCCCGACCTGGCTGCGCTCCTTGCCGCCACCCGATGGCGGCATGTCGTCGCCTTCTTCGGTTTCACCGGCTTCGAGCTCGGACTTGCGGGCGGCGAGCTGTTCGCCGAGCGCATCGAGATCCATGTCGGAGTCCCGCGCCTTGGAGAACATGCCGCCAGACTTTTCCTCTTCCTTGACGTGGTGCTTGATCATCTCGGAGAGCACCTTCACCTTCGGATCGAAGTACTCGTCCTCGGGCGAGGACTCCTCGATCTGCGCGATCAGCTTCTTGGCGCCGTCGTGTTCGATCTCGGCCTCGTGGTGGATGTCGGTGTCATCGGTCGCCTCGAGGAAGGCAGGGTAGAAGATCTCCTCCTCGATCGTGGTGTGAACCTTCAATGCGTCGCAGATCTGCATCGCCAGCTTCATCTTGCGGTCAGAGTCGCGCGCCTTTTCGAACTGTTCGAACCACTCCTCGACCTGGCGATGATCCGCCTTCAGCAGAGCGATCGCGTCCTGCGTGTCGCCGCCCCGTTCACTCTTCGCCTTTGCCCGTGCCATGTGCATTCCTCCATGTTTGGGAGGCGAATCATTCGTGAGTGCGTGCGGCAATGAAAATGGACGAACCGGCGAACTCGCGTGGGTCTGCGCTCACAACCAATGCGAACCTTTCTCAACTCGACCGCAACGATATCGTGCCTGCTTCGCGCGCTGCGTCCTACAGCACCGAACTTCGATCGGGTGATCAATAGAGGGTACGAAGGCAAAGTCAAGGAGAACTCCGTGGCTAACAAACAACGTGAACCCGCCGACAGTGGTGTGCCGCTGGCACTGGAGCGCGTGGAAGCGCGCGGCAAACGCCCGCTCACAGTCAGATCACCGAGCATCAGCGGCGGCATTCCGCCAAGACACTCCGAGTACGCCGAAGGCATCTCGCCGGAAATCTCCTGGAGCGAGCTCACCGAAGCGAAATCCTACGCGCTCATCCTCGAAGATCCGGACGCCAAGTCCGTGAGGCCGTTCGTTCACTGGGTGGCCTGGAATATTCCCCGCGGCGTGACGACGCTGCCGGAAGGCTTGCAGGAGCAGGCGCGACTCACGGAACCCGAGGGGGTTCTGCAGGGGAAGACCAGCCGCGGCTCCGTCGGCTATTTCGGGCCACGCCCACCGCCGGGTGATCCACCGCATCATTACCACTTCCAGGTCTTCGCGCTCGACACCGAGCTCGATGTTCCCGCTGGCGCGGAGCGCGACGAAGTCCTGGAGGCCATGTACGGCCACGTCATCGCCGCGGGCGAACTGGTCGGCACCTTCCAGCAATCCACGGCGCCAGCCCAGTAGTTCGACCGGGCGGCAAAGCGTGCGCAACGGGTCGGACATCCTGATCGACTGCCTCCTGGCGTGGGGCGTCGACACCATCTTTGGCCTGCCCGGCGATGGCATCAACGGCCTCATGGAAGCCATCCGCAAGCGTGAAGGAAAGGTCCGTTTCATCCAGGTGCGGCACGAGGAATCCGCCGCACTCATGGCGTGCGCACATTCAAAGTGGACCGGGCGCATCGGTTGTTGCCTGGCGACGACGGGACCTGGCGGAGTGCACCTGTTGAATGGCCTGTATGACGCCAAGTTCGACAAGGCTTCGGTCATCGCGATCACGGGTCTGCCGTATCACGATCTGATCGACACCTTCACGCAGCAGGACGTAGATCTGCCCAGGCTGTTCTCCGACGTGGCGGCCTACAGCTCGCGGATCATGAGTGCCGCACACGTGGAGAATGCCGTCTCGCTCGCGTGTCGCATTGCCTGTACGCAACACACAGTCACGCACGTGGCGATCCCGACCGACGTCCAGGAAGAAACGCTGCAGGAAGTGGAACCTTCGACTCGCAACGTGCAGCACCATGTGTCCTTCGCGCGCCAGGAGGCCGAGCGGGTGCCGGAAGAAGTAGAGATCGCGCGGGCCATCGAGATCCTGAATCGCGGCCGGCGGATCGCCATCCTGGCGGGGCAGGGAGCGCTCGGTGCGCGCGAGGCGCTGCTCGAGGTCGCCGAACTACTAGGGGCCCCCATCATCAAGGCATTGCTCGGCAAGGGGCTGACGCCGGACGACCATCCGCTGACTACCGGGGGCATCGGACTGCTGGGAACACGCGCCTCCCAGCAGGCCTTCGAGGAATGCGACACGTTGCTCATCGTCGGCTCGACCTTTCCGTACATGGAGTATTACCCCAAGCCCGGACAGGCGCGCGGCGTGCAGATCGATCGCGACCCGACGCGTATCGGGCTGCGTTTTCCGGTGGAAGTGGGGCTGGTGGGTGATGCGCGCAAGACCCTCAAGATCCTGAGCGCGCGACTCAAGGCGCATGGCGACCGGAGTTTTCTCGAAAAGTCCAGGAGCGCATGCGCGAATGGCGCTCACTGCTGGAGCGCTCGGCCGACAATGGCACAGGGCGACTCACGCCCGGTCATCTCGCGGCGCGAGCTTGGCCGGCGGCTGCGCGACGATGCGCTGATCGCCTGGGATTCCGGTCACAACACGGGCGTGCTGGCGCGCTATGTCGACGCGCGCGGCACGCAGATGTTTGCGGGTTCCGGAATGCTGGCCACCATGGCGTGCTCGATACCCTATGCAATTGCCGGCGCGTTGGCCTTGCCGGACCGGCAGGTGGTCGCGTTCACGGGCGATGGCGGGCTGACGATGCTGTTAGGGGAGCTTGCCACCATCGTCCGCTATGGCCTGCCGATCAAGATCGTCGTGATGAAGAACAACTCGCTGGGCCAGATCAAGTGGGAACAGCTCATGTTTCTCGGCAATCCCGAATACCAGTGCGATCTCACCCCGGTGGATTTTGCCCAGGCGGCCCAGGCGTTCGGCATCCAGGCAATGCGCTGCGATTCGCCATCGAATTGTGCCGCGGCGCTGGATGCGGCGCTGGCTCACGACGGGCCCGCGCTGGTCGAGGCGACCGTCGACCCCCATGAGCCGTTGCTGCCTCCCAAACGCATCGAGAAATACGCCCGGAATCTCGACAAGGCGCTCGATGGGGGTACTCGCGATGCGCCGCGCATTCGCGAGGCATTGCAGCGGGAGCCCTCGAAAACCCAGCTCGCCTGACGGCGCAACATGAATCACTCCCACGTTGACAGTCGAGCTTTGCCTATGGGGCCACAATCAGCCGGGCGGGCAGTCTACTAACAAGCGTTCTCCACTCGTGAAACAAGGAGGTTTCCATGAACACGCGTCCATTTGCCATTGTGACCGGGGCGTCGACCGGCATCGGGCTCGAGTTGGCCCGGGAAGCCGCCTCGCGCGGCTATGACCTCCTGATCGCTGCCGATGAGCCGCTCGATCAGGCTGCCGGCGAACTGCGTGCGCTGGGTGCCGAGGTCGACACCGTGCAGGCCGATCTGGCCACCCGCGACGGCGTCGAGCAGCTGTATGCCCGCGCCAAGGGCCGTGACATCGATGCGTTGCTCGCGAACGCCGGGCACGGCCTCGGCAAGGGGTTCCTCGATCAGGAATTCGCCGAGGTGCAGCACGTCGTCAATACCAACATCACCGGCACGCTCGATCTCATCCAGAGAGTGGCGCGCCAGATGAGGCGTCGCATGCGCGGCAAGATTCTCATCACCGGGTCGATCGCCGGTTTCATGCCGGGCACTTTCCAGGCGGTCTACAACGGCACCAAGGCGTTCATCGACTCGTTTTCGTATGCGCTGCGGAATGAGCTCAAGGACACCGGCGTGAGCGTGACCTGCCTGATGCCGGGCGCCACCGATACGGACTTCTTTGCACGCGCCGATCTGCTCGACACCAAGGTAGGCACCGAGGAGAAGGCCGACCCGGCCGACGTGGCAAAGACCGGCTTCGACGCCATGGAGAAGGGCGAGGCGGGAGTGATCGCCGGTCTGTCCAACAAACTGCGTGCCGCACTCTCCAACGTGTTGCCCGACGCGGTCCTCGCCGAGCAACACCGAAAAATGGCCGAGCCCGGTTCGGCGCGCAACTGAGGGAGAACATCATGGCAAATCGCACCACACGCACGCGCGGCGGTGATGCACCGCTGTCGAGTGCACGCGATCCCGAATCCCGCCGCGGCCGGGCTTTCGGAGGCGACTCCGGACGAGGTGCTGGTGGGGCGCACCGATGTCCATCAATCGGCCCCGCCAGGCGCTGTATGAATTCTGGCGCGACTTTCGCAATCTGCCGTTGTTCATGGAGAACATCGAGGACGTGACGATTCTCGATGGCAACCGCTCTCACTGGGTGGTGAGCGGTCCGGCAGATTCGACCGTGGAGTGGGACTCGATCATCACCGAGGACGTGCCCGGCGAATGCATCGCCTGGTGTTCGGTGGAAGGCGCCAGTGTTCCCAATAGCGGTCGCATTGAATTTCGCGATTCGACCAACGGCCGCGGAACCCAGGTGACAGTGACCATTGCCTACGATCCGCCCGCCGGCAAGGTGGGAAAAATGTTCGCGAAGATATTCCGGCGTGAACCGGACGTGCAGGCCCGCCACGAACTGCGCCGCTTCAAACAACTCATGGAGACCGGCGAGATCCCGACCTCCGAACCACCATTTGCCGCGCCCCGCGACGAGGAGTAGCCATGCGCGCATTGACCTGGCAGGGAAAACACGATGTCCGCGTGCAGACGGTGCCGGATCCCATGATCATGAATCCGCGTGATGCGATCATTCGCGTTACCTCGACCGCGATCTGCGGTTCAGATCTGCACCTGTACGATCACTACATTCCCGGCATGAAAAGCGGCGACATCCTCGGCCATGAGTTCATGGGCGAGGTGGTCGAAGTCGGCAGCGGCAACAGACGGCTGAAAGTCGGCCAGCGTGTCGTCGTGCCGTTCGTGATCGCCTGCGGCAACTGTTTTTTCTGCCGCAAGCAGCAGTTCGCCGCCTGCGACAATTCGAATCCCGCGGAAAAAACCGACGCGAGCGAGCTGGCGTATGGCTACCCGATGGCAGCCGCATTTGGCTACTCGCATCTCACGGGCGGATACGCGGGCGGGCAGGCGGAGTACGCGCGCGTGCCGTATGCGGATGTCGGGCCTATCGAGATTCCCGACGGCATCGATGACGACAAGGTTTTGTTCCTGTCGGACATCCTGCCCACCGGCTGGATGGCCGCGGTGAACTGCGACATCGAGCCGGGTGACGTGGTGGCGGTATGGGGTTGCGGACCTGTGGGGCTGTTCGCCGTGCAAAGTGCGCTGATCCTGGGCGCGCATCGCGTGATCGCCATCGACCATCATCCGCGCCGACTGGAGCTGGCCAAGTCACTGGGCGCGGAGATCATCGATTTCGAGCAGGTGCGGGTGCGCGAGGCGCTCAGCGAGATGACCGGCGGTATCGGTCCGGATGCCTGCATCGACGCGGTGGGCATGGAAAGCCATGGCATGAGTGCCGACAACCTGCTCGATCACGTGAAGGTGAAGACATTCCTGGCGACCGATCGGGTACACGCGTTGCGGCAGGTCATCCTGGCCGTGCGCAAGGGCGGGCGGATTTCCATCCCCGGCGTATACGGCGGCGTTGCCGATAAGTTCCCGATCGGCGCGCTCATGGAGAAGGGCCTGCAGATCAAGAGCGGCCAGACCCATGTGCAGAAGTTCATGCCGGAATTGCTGAAGCTGATCCTCGATGGCCGGATCGACAGCACGTTCCTGATCAGCCATCGGCTCGACCTGGAGTCTGCGCCCGAGGGTTACCGCAACTTCAAGGAAAAGCAGAACGAATACACCAAGGTGGTGCTCAAGCCGCGATATACGCGGCACTAACCGACCGCGAAAGGAAAGGAGTGACATGAAGATCGCGCAAGTCGCCCCGCTGGTTGAAAGTGTGCCGCCCAGGTTCTACGGCGGCACCGAGCGGATCGTCTCGTATCTGACCGAAGAGCTGGTGCGGCAGGGGCATGACGTTACCCTGTTCGCGAGCGGCGACTCGGTGACGAAGGCGGAATTGCACGCCGTGGTCCCGACGGCCCTGCGTTTGAACCCAGCTATCAAGGAGCCGCTCGTTTACGCCACGCTGCAGCTCGAGGAACTGCGGCGTCGCGCCGACGAATTCGACGTGATTCACGTCCATGGTGACTTTCTGCACTTGCCGCTGGCGCAAGCTGTTGGGTCCCGGCAACGTCGTCACCACCATGCACGGACGGCTCGATCTGCCGGACTACCCGGCATTGTTCGCGGCCTTCCGCGATCTGCCGCTGGTGTCGATTTCCGATCAGCAACGACGACCGCTTGCGGACTGTCATTGGGTGGGCACGGTGCATCACGGACTGCCACCCAATGTCTGTCGCTTTCAATCCACGGCCGCGAGGGGATTACGTGGCCTTCCTGGGCCGGATCTCGCCGGAAAAGCGGGTCGACCGCGCCATCGAAATCGCGCGCCGTGCCGGCATGAAGATTCGCATCGCGGCCAAGATCGACGTCGCCGACCGCGAGTACTTCCACACGCAGATCGAGCCGCTGTTCTCGCAGCCCCACGTCGAGTACGTAGGAGAAATCGGGGAACGTGACAAGTGTGAATTCCTGGGTAATGCGCGTGCGCTGCTATTCCCGATAGACTGGCCGGAACCGTTCGGCCTGGTGATGATCGAAGCCATGTCGAGCGGCACACCCTGCGTGGCATGGCGTGAAGGTTCGGTACCGGAGATCATCCAGGAGGGACGTAATGGCTTCATCGTCCAGTCGATCGACAGTGCAGTCGGAGCACTGCGACATGCGGTACGGCTCGACCGGCACAGGGTTCGTGCCTGTTTCCAGCAGCGCTTCTCGGTCGAGCGCATGACGCGCGATTACGTGGAGATCTACCGCCGGCTCGTCGCCCGCGGCGCAGGTCGAGTGGCCGCCTGATCGCGCATGTCGGCTGAGCCGCAATCCCTCGGCGCCGACGAGGTGGCGCAGCCGTTCTATATTGCAGCGCACGACTCGCTGGTGGACGAACCACCGCGCACGCTGAAACACGGCGATACGTTTGCGCTGTTCGATCATCACGGAGACCTGGCCAGCCGGCGTGGCAATACGCTCGGGCTCTACCATCGCGACACCCGGTTCCTTTCGCGTCTGAAACTCACCCTCGATCAGCGCAGCCCGCTGCTGCTGAGCTCGACGGTGCGCACCAACAACGCAGTGCTCGACGTCGATCTCACCAATCCCGATATCCAGCAGGGCGACACGCTAGTGCTCGCCAAGGACACCGTGCACCTGTCGCGCATGAAATTCCTGTGGAATGGCACCTGTTATGAGTTGCTGGTGTTGCGGAATTTCGGCACTGAGACCTGCCGATTGCGCCTGGCGTTCGATTTCGACGCGGACTTCGCGGACCTGTTCGAAGTGCGCGGGTACAAGCGCCGCGCGCGCGGCGCAGTCGTTGCCGAGGTTCGCGACGCCAATGAGGTGCACTTTGTCTATGCCTCGCAGGATGGCGTTCCGCGCACCACGCAAATGGTCTTCGACCCGGCTCCGAACCAGCTGCTGACACATCGCGCGGTCTTCGAGCTCGAGTTACCTCCCGGAAAGCGCCGTGCGCTCACGTTGAGCGTCCATTGCCGCGTGGGCCCGAGCCATTTCGAGCGGCGCGTGGTACGAGCCATGCGCGCGGCGAAGCGCGACCTGCGCGACGCCACCCGCCGTGCTGCCGGCGTGGAGAGCTCCAGCAGCCTTGCCAACGAGGTGCTGTGCCGCTCGATGGCCGACCTCAGCATGCTGGTCACCGACACCGAATATGGTCCATATCCCTACGCCGGTGTGCCGTGGTTCTCCACTGCCTTCGGGCGTGACGGCCTGATCACCGCGCTGCAGATGTTGTGGCTGTACCCGTCGCTGTCGCGCGGAGTCCTCGGGTATCTCGCGGCCACGCAGGCGCGCGAAGAAGACCCGATACGCGACGCCGAGCCGGGCAAGATCCTGCACGAAACCCGCAAGTGCGAGCTTGCGGCGCTGGGCGAGGTGCCGTTCGGCTGCTACTACGGCTCCATCGACTCCACACCGCTTTTTGTCGTACTCGCGGGCCTGTACTGGCAGTACACGGCGGACCGCGCGACGCTGGATGCCATTTGGCCCAACATCGTGGCGGCACTCCGCTGGATCGATGACTACGGCGATGCGGACCGTGACGGTTTCGTCGAATACCGGCGACGCCGCGACAGCGGCCTGGTGAACCAGGGTTGGAAAGACTCCGGCGATGCAATCTTTCACGCCGACGGTCGGCTCGCCGAAGCGCCGATCGCCTTGTGTGAGGTGCAGGGTTACACCTATCTCGCGCGTTCGCTCGCGGCCACCATGGCGGAAGCGCGCGGCGATTCGCCAATGGCCAATCGCCTGTCCGAACAGGCGCGAGCCTTGCGCGAACGGTTCGAAGCGCAGTTCTGGGACGACGAGCTCGGCATGTACGTGCTGGCGCTCGATGCGCAACAAGCAACCCTGCCGCGTACGGACCTCGAACGCGGGGCAGGTGCTGTTCACCGGGATAGCCTCGGCGGAGCGCGCGACACGCATGGCCGAGACGCTGGCGTCCGGAGAATTCCTCACCGGCTGGGGCATCCGCACGGTCAGCGCGCGCGAGCGGCGTTTCAATCCGACCTCGTATCACAACGGGTCCATCTGGCCGCACGACAACGCGCTCATCGCGCTGGGCCTGGCGCGCTACGGACACTCGGAGCTGGCCGCGAAGCTCGCGGCGACTTTGTTTGACGCCGCGGCACACATGGACCTGCGCCGCTTGCCTGAACTGTTCTGCGGCATGCGCAAGCAGCGCGACAAGGGCCCGATTCTCTACCCGGTGGCCTGCTCACCGCAGGCCTGGGCCGCGGCGGCGCCTTTCGGCATGCTGCAGGCCTGCCTGGGTCTGGAGATCGACGCCACGCAGCGTACTTGCGCGCCTGCGTTATCCACGCCTGCCCGAACGGATGGACAGCCTGAGCGTGCGCGGCTTGCCCATTGGCGACGCGACCGTCGATCTGTTCCTGCGTCGCCACGGCGAGGATGTGTCGGTCAACATCCTGCGCCGCCAGGGCGATGCGGAGATCCTGACGCTGCAACGCTGAGCTCGAATGCGGTCAGTCGGGCAGCTTCTCCGCCATCTACCTTGTGTTCCTTGAGTGTCGGCAGCGTCTTCTTCGCAAAGCCCGCCAGCTCGGGATCGGACGTTTTCGAAGCACTCTCGAACAGGGCAATCGCCTTGCTGTGATCCATGTTCATGTGTTCGCAATACGCCTTGTCGAAGGCGGCGCCGTCCTCGCGTTCGAGGTTCGCGATCATCGTCCGGTGTTCGGCATCGAGACTGGTCGGAGCATCGATGCCCTTGGTCTTGGCGAGCGATGCGAGCTCCTGGTTGGCCTTGCCGTGATCGGTGACCATGCGCTGGGCGAACTGGCGCACCGTGGGATCCTGAGACTTGCTCAATGCAATCTTTCCGAGTTCAACTTCGGCCATGCCGTCGAGCGCTGCCTTTTTGACGAAAACCTCCGGAGCCGGGGGCGTGTCTTCCGCTTCGGCGGCAAAGTTCGCGGCCGAGGCGCCGGCGAGGGCCAGGAACAGGAGTGACTTGAATACATTCATGGCATTCCCTCCAGGAAGTGAAGGGTCCCGAGCGTGCATCCGCAGGGTCCGAGCCACAGTCGGAAGGAGAGCGGACGGTGGAGAAGAGACACGGTAATCGTGCGGGCGTCAGCCTCCTACCCGAGCCTGGCGCGCCGCTCGAAGTCTTCGCGGGTGAGGGCGCGATTGATGCCGAATGCCGCACGAGCTCCCTCGGCAGCGGCCACGATGGACAGCTGCACGTCGCGAATGATGTTCCCCGCGACGAACACACCGGGCACGCTCGTGGCCTCGTAGTCGCCACACAACACGCCGCCATCGCGGCCGAATTTGCACTTGAGTGATTGCGGCCAGCTTCGACTGGTTGCGCGAGGGGGTATCGAAGAACAGGGCGTCGCGGGCCAGGCGCTCGCCATCGCGAAATGTCACGGCCGATAGTTTGCCGCGCGCGCCTTCGAGCCGGGCAATGCGCTTTTCGATGACGCGGATGCCATTGCGCTCGAGCTGCCGGCGTTCGCCGGATGAATAGCCGGCGCGTCCATCGGTGAGCAGTACGATGTCGCGTGCCCAGGCTGTCATGGCGCGCGCCATCTGCAGGCCGCGCTGGCGTCTGCCATACACGGCAATACGTTTGCCGCGCATTTCCCAGCCGTCGCAGTAGGGGCATTGAAATACCGTGCGCCCGAACAATTCATCGATGCCGGGAATCCGCGGCACGATGTCGAACAGCCCGGTGGCGATGAGCAGCTTTCGCGCTCGCACGGGTTGTCGCTTTGCCAGCTCCACGTGGAAATGTCGCGCCTTCGCGGCGCGCGGCGACCACTTCGACCGGTGCGAATGTGACGCCAGGGTACTTCAGGACCTCACGGTGCGAGATGTCGCGAAATCTCGCCGGCGAAATGCAGTCGCGGGACAGATAGGCGTGCATCTCCTTCGACGCCCAGCTGCGCGGTGTACCCGTGTCGCACAGCAGGACGCGGCGACACGCGCGGCCCAGCACGAGCGCCGCCGACAGCCCCGCCGGGTCCAGCACCGGCAATGACGACATCCCAGTGTCTTCTTCAACGCCGCGCGGCCTTCGGCTGTCCCATCTCGAGAGACTGCACGCAAGTTCACACGCTCGCATCGGGAATGCACCGGGACCGTGCGTCGGATCAGCCTGATGAAGTGGTGATCACAGGGATGATGAGCTGGAGGCAATTCGTCCGGCTGTTCGGCTGCGGGTCTGACATCCCACGTCCGCATCGCGGGGCCTAATGGACGTCCAACCAAGGAAGGGCATCCCATGAATCCGACACAAGTGCATGAACTGCTGCTGCAGTCGCTCGAACACGAGCGCGGCGGCGTCAAAGTCTACAAAGCCGCCATCGGCTGCGCGCAACGCGAAGACCTCAAGGCCGAATGGTCAAAGTATCTCGAGCAAACCGAGCAGCATGTCGAGGCGCTCACGCAAATCTGCGAAGTGTTCGGGCTCGATCCGTTCACGACGACGCCGGGGACGATGATCGTGCGCTCCACGGGCAATGCGCTGGTGCAATCGATGGAGGCGGCGCTGAGCGCCGGCAATCCGGCCGCCGCGCAGATCGTGGCTGCGGAATGCGTGGTGCTCGCCGAAACCAAGGACCATCTCGATTGGGAGCTGCTCGGTCGAAGTGGCGAAGGGACTCTCGGGGCAGGAGCAGGAAGCTGTCCAGCAGGCTTACGAACGCATCGAGGACGAGGAAGACGAACACCTCTATCACACGCAGGGCTGGTGTCGTGAGTTGTGGCTGGAATCGCTGGGTCTCGACGCCGAGCTGCCGCCTGCCGAAGAGAAACGCGATGTGACCTCGGCCGCCGAAGCACAACGCGCCAAAGAAACCCGTCAGCCGAGGCACTGAGCATGGCGAAGAAGAAGTCCGCGCGCGGCAAAGCGCGCCAGGTGCCGGCGCGCAAGCCATCATTCGTTCGCCCCGCGAAGTCGCCGGAATCCGTCCGAACCTCGGCGCGCTCGACCATGAGCGGGCCTTCGGCGAAACCGGACGCTTTCGACCCGCGCGACGCCGCGGCCCGGAAAATGGCGGCGGTCGGCGAGCTCGCTGCCGCAATGCCAGAGAATCCGACCAAGGCCGGGGAGTACGGCGATGCGTCGCGCCAGCCAGAGACGGGCGCGCATGTCGCACCGCGCGATCCCGCGGCCGCCGGCAGTACGCTGACCGAGACCAATCCGTCGGCAAAGACAGGCTCGGGCGCGCCCGCCGCCGGATTCAACGCGACGAACGGTCCGCTCGATCGCGTGCGTGCGGATTCCGGCGATCGTGCGCTCACCACGAACCAGGGTGTGCCCGTCGCGGACAACCAGAATTCGCTCAAGGCCGGCCTGCGCGGTCCCGCGCTGCTCGAAGATTTCATATTGCGCGAGAAGATCACGCATTTCGATCACGAGCGCATTCCCGAGCGCATCGTGCACGCGCGCGGTTCGGCGGCACACGGCTACTTCGAATGTTACGAGCCGCTGACCAAGCTCACGCGCGCGGCGCTGTTCTCAGAGGCTGGCAAGCGCACACCCGTATTCGTGCGCTTCTCGACCGTCGCCGGCGAGCGCGGCTCAACCGACACGGCGCGTGACGTCCGCGGCTTCGCGGTGAAGTTCTATACCGAGGAGGGCAACTGGGATCTGGTCGGCAACAACATGCCGGTGTTCTTCATCCAGGACGCGATGAAGTTTCCCGATCTCATTCACGCCGTGAAGCCCGAACCGCACCACGCGATGCCGCAGGCGGCGAGCGCGCACGACACGTTCTGGGATTTCGTGTCCCTGATGCCCGAGTCCGTGCACATGCAGATGTGGGTGATGTCGGACCGCGCCATTCCGCGCAGTTTTCGCATGATGCAGGGCTTCGGCGTGCACACCTTCCGCATGGTCAACGAGCGCGGCGCCAGCGTGTTCGTGAAGTTTCACTGGAATCCCGTTGCCGGTACTCATTCACTCGATTGGGACGAGGCGGTGAAGATCTCGGGCGCGGATCCCGATTTCCATCGGCGCGATCTGTGGGAGGCCATCGAGGCCGGCGCATTCCCCGAATGGGAGCTGGGGTTGCAGGTGTTCACCGAGGAACAGGCCGAGAAGTTCAGCTTCGACGTGCTCGATCCGACCAAGATCGTGCCCGAGGAACTCGTGCCCGTGCAGCCGGTGGGTCGCATGGTGCTCAATCGCAATCCCGACAACTTCTTCGCCGAGACCGAACAGGTGGCCTTCTGCGCCGCGCACATCGTGCCAGGGCTCGACTTCACCAACGATCCGCTGCTCGCCGGGCGCATCCACTCTTACGTCGACACCCAGATCTCGCGGCTCGGGGGACCTAACTTCCACGAGATTCCGATCAACGCACCGATTGCGCAGGTGCATAACAACCAGCGCGATGGCATGCATCGGCAGACCATCAACCGCGGTCGTGTGAGCCTACGAGCCGAATTCCCTCGGCGGCGGCTGTCCGTTCCAGGCAGGAGCGCAAGGTTTCCAGTCATTCCCGCAGCCCGTGGAGGAAGACAAGGTTCGCGGCAAGCCCGCGAAGTTCGCGGATCACTACACACAGGCGGCGCTTGTTCTACGAGAGCCAGTCGCCGGTGGAGCAGGCGCACATCATCCGCGCGTACCGCTTCGAGCTGACCAAGGTGCAGGTTCCTGCGATTCGCGAGCGCGTGGTGTCGCAACTCGTGAACGTCAACGAGGGCCTCGCACGTGCCGTGGCCGAAGGCCTCGGCATCGACGTGCCGGATGCGCAGCCGGCGGTCGTGCCGCGAAACTCGCGGCCCGAAGTGAAACGCTCGCCCGCGCTGTCGCTGCTGGCGCGCCCCGGCGATGGCAGCATCCGCACGCGCCGCATCGCGCTGCTGGTGGCCGACGGTGTCGACGGTGCCTCACTGCGAAAATTGCATGACACGCTCGCGGCCGAAGGCGCGGTGCCGCGCTACGTCGGCCCGAAGCTCGGCGCGGTCGAAACTGCCGACGGCGGCAGCATCGACGTGGAAGTCTCGCTCGAAGCTGCGCCTTCGGTGCTGTTCGATGCGGTGGTCCTGCCCGATGGTGATGCGGCGGTGAATGCGTTGGCAGCGGTGGGCCTGGCGCCCGAATTCATCAAGGATCAATACCGGCACTGCAAGCCCATCCTGGCACTCGGCGCCGGCGCGCGACTGCTGGAGAAGGCGGGAATCCCTCGCAAATTGCCGGACGGCGCGGACGATCCAGGGATTCTGCGCTTCGAACAAGCCGGAGAGACGATGCCCGACTTCATCGAGGCGATTGCGCGCCACCGTCATTTCGAAAGGTTCAGTGACCCGCCCAGGGTTTGGCAGTTGGTCGCAGCGCCGCGCGATTTGGCGTCCGAGTTGACCAGCGATTCATACCACCGCGAGATGGTCTCGAGGTGCGATTCCTCCTGTTCTAGAGCCTGACTGAAGTGCTGGGCGAGAGGTTTCTGCCCGCAAGAAAGCGCCAGGCGCGCCAACATCTCCCAGCTGGCGACGTCAATCAGCTCGGCAGCGAGCAATGAGCTGAAAGTCTGTGCAACTGACGTTCGGGGATCGGTCACCGACTGCATGAGGCCCATCGTTTGCACACCAACGAGATCAGCGCACGGGGTCTGGGCCGTGGGATCCGCGCCGAGCATGATCAGTGCTTGACGCAGAGAGATCCGCGTGCTCGGCTTCCTGATTCCTTATCTGCTTGACACGCTCGATATTGATGGGTGTTCCGTCCGCAACCGCGATCATTTTTACGATCGCCGCATCGTATAGTCGAGTCCCGCCACGCTCGTAGGCAAGGCGTTCGGCGATTTTGTCGATGAGTACTTGCATGCGATGACCTGTCACCGCGCCAAGGCCACTCTTGAATGCGCCCTTGATGGTAGTCGCGGGTGGGATGGAGCCCAGCGCGTCGGCTTCGTCGATGTATTCGCGCCGAAGCCCTGCCAGGAGCATGCTTTCAGGCTGGATTTCCTCCGCTCGCGAGAGCGTACTTTCCTGTTCCAATCCGGGCACCTCTTCGAGCATCTCGCTCTGCAGAGGCGACATTTGCATTCCCGTGCGATTACGCCCGAGTGCTGTTGGATCTTCCATGATTTTCTCCTAACCGTTTACGACCTTGCGCGCCAATTCTGTGCCTGGCCGCCACACATAGCCTTCGGCCACTATCTCTGACGGGGATCCGTGTGAGTTCATGTGTGTGCGATACACCCGGGAACTCTCCCCCTCCTGTTCCCGAGGAACGATGTTCGTGCCATTTGCTCGGAGATCTACTTCGTTCGCGAGTACCTCACGCACGAATTCGCGTTGACTCTCGAATGGGATTGGATCGGGCAGGGTTTCCGGGATGACATCAGCGGGATCGCGTCGTTCATGCTGCTTGAACAGCTTGCTCACCACTGAAAAGTGCCCCAGCTCGTAGTCGAGCATGCGTTCCCAAATCCTTCTGATCCGTGGATTGCTTTCCTGTTGCACGCATCCGTAATAGTTGTAGACCTCCATGGCTTCGTGCAGCAGCCAGTTCTCGAGCAGGCTTTGGTCCGGATCGAGTAGGCTCTCGTACTGGGTGACGTGTTGCTGCTCAATGGAAGCGATCTCCGCATAGAGCTGGCGCGCGAGCGGATCCGCAAATAGCGGTCCGATGTTCATGTAGTAGTTGTGGGTTTGCTGTTCGGCAGCTGTCAACGTGAGCGCGTGCAGCTTCGTCAGTGGTGCCGCAGTAGCAGCATCGAAAGGTTCGCGCAGATCGTGCTCGGGCGCGCGGTGCTCAACCGCAGTTGGTCTGCCAGGCATGATGTCGGTGTAGCACTGCAAGATGTTGTTGGCGTCTTTGCCTTCGAGGCGGTCGAGCAGCGCGGAATAGCGGTGCAGGTGGTCGAAGTCTTCCAGGAGACCAAAGCGCATAGTTCTGCGCCACATACTGATCAGGCTCGCGCTGCGCCATCGCCGCCGTGACCTCGATGGCAACCTGCTCGTAGCCGATCGTCGTTTCGAGTGGTGAATGGTCTGCACCAATGAGCCAGTTGATGAGTGTGGCCTGGTGGTGCTCGACGCGCCGGATTTCCGCGAGCGGGCGCCTCAGTTCATAGTTGAAGCGCGCGGCCGCGTGCTGAAATCGGACCGCTTCCATCTCCAGACCGTTCATGAGGATGACGCGCACGCGCGTGAACGCATCGTCGTCGAGTTTGCTGATGGGCTTTTGCACGAGCTCCCGCCAGGTGAAGCGCTGCTGATCCACCGGGGTTCCGCTGGTGCTGTGTATGGTGAATGACATCTGACGTCCCTGACTTGATTCAGAGGCGGGGATGGTGGGCGACTGTGAGTTCACCATCCACCGTTTCGTGCGTTTGTTTAAGTAAGCGGGCATGCCAGTTGCGCATGGTGATCCGAGGACTCACGTCAGGCAGTCGGGGTAGCTAGGTCGCCTGCGGGTGCGGAGCCATGCGCTGACACCATTAAAGGACGACTCGGGCATGAAGGCGGTGGGCTCCCGCGTAAGCTGCAGGCTCTTAGCAGAAGTCCGGAGAGTCTTGTGGCAAAGCGACAACAGGACGAGAGGTCGAAGGTGCGCTCGACAGCTGCACGTGTGCCCGTCAAGGACCAGGCGATGCACGCCAGGATCGACGAGCAGGATGACCGGGAATCCGCCGAGCCGAGTTCGACCGAGCAGAGCGGCTCCGCGGGGCGAGTGACAGGCAGCGGTGAGAGTGAGCAAGGACAGGACACCGGCCAGGACCGATACGGACAGTCAGGCTTCGGCGGCGAACCAGGGCAGGAAACTTTGGACCGGGCGAACTACCGGCGGTCCGCGGAAAGGCAACCGCGCAAGAAACCCTGACGATCCCGTTTGTCTCGAAGTTGACAATGGCTACGCGACCAGCGATGCGATCGGGTATTGAGTGCCGTAGACCAACCGGTGTGCCTGGCGCCACCACCCCTGGGTGGACAGTACGTTGGCGATCTCAGCGTTCGTCTCACCGGCCGTGAGCGCGCTGATATACCCGGCCAATGCTGTGGCTTGCGGCTCGCCACCCCTCACGCAAAACGCGCCCGCTTCATAGCTTCCGTGTCGCATGGTGAGCAGGCTGTCCCAATCATAGCTTCCGAGCAGCGCCCACGCCGTCACTGCGCGGACATCGACGCCGGTCGCGGCCAGCTGCGTGCAGGTGGTCCAGGCTTCGTCCAGCCAACGTATCTGCTCGTCTTCGCTGCAGCCGATATGCACTTCAGTCAGAACCAACGGAACCCGGTAACGCCGCCACGCGTCCAGGACCACATGGCGCAGTGAGGTGCCGGGGCGTTGAAGCACCCGCACCGCGTCCACGTCCGCATAGCGATCCCGCCCGTTACCTCCCCAGGCGCTGGGGGGATACCGCTGCACATTTTCATCGAGGAAGCGATCGCTGGTGACATAGTGATCGATGCCGATGATTTGCGGTGGGCAGGGGTTGTCGCGAAACCAGGCGAGCTCGGCATCCTCAGCGCCACAGCCACGCAGGTAGCGGTACAGAGCATGAGTGCGGTCCACCAGGCCGCAAAGCAGGTCCCAACCCAGCCAGCGCCGATGATTCTCGAACTCCGCCTGGTACGCGAGACGACCCGTGCTGTAGATAGTGCCCAGGTCTTCGGTTTGGACGAACTGTGCCTGCGGATTTACGCGACGGATGGCACGCATGGCCAGGACCGTGGCACGGCATTCGTTCAGCAGAATTCGCGTGAATGAACGGTCACTGCAACCATGCGGGTACCAATGCCCGTAGAGTCCACAGAAGCGCGCCGTGGTCAGAGGCTCGTTGACGGGAGTGTAGTACTCCAGCCAGGGAAAGCGCTGCGCCAACTTTTCGGCATACAACACCAGACCATCGCTGAACTCGTTGGTGAACATGCTGACGCTATCGGGCCCGCAACCGTGATGGACGAGGCCCGCGATGGGGGTGATGCCATGGCGCCGTAGCAGGGACAACCGTTCGTCCGCGAACCGCCAGTCGAATTCGCCGGGGGAGCCGGTGGCGGCCCGCTCCCAGAGCAGCGGATAACGCAGGGTGTGGATCCCAACGCCGCGATTTTTTCCAGATCGCTGGCACGCACGTAATGCCCGCATTGCGCCAGCTGATCGAACCGCCGGTTGCCAACGCGATTGAGCGTGCACTCGATGCCGCCCCATAACTTCATGGACGAATCCACCGTTCACGAGGCGGTGGCAAGGGTGATGGCCAGCGACTGGCTGGATTTGCGATTCACGGCCACAACCCGGGACTTTTGCGCCAACGCTGCACTGACTTTCTCCGCGGCCTTCTTGCCGGCGATGAAGGCATGGTCAGAGTTGTAGTACTCCCACTCGCTGTAGCGTCCGGCGAGTTCTATATCGTGCGTACGCATCCATTCACGGACAGTCGCCACGTTGTCGGCGCGCGCATGGTCATAAACCACGTAGGCGCAGGGCATGTCGACCTGGTGTGCGGGCGATGATCGGCGTCCGCGGCGTCGATGATGCCGACCTTGATGCAATCCGCGATGCACAGGTCGATCAGCGCTTCGCCGTCGCACGGGAGGGGTTTCTGGGGCGAATAGGTGATTTCGCAGGTGAGCGCGAAGCCACCCGGCGCATTGTTGTGCGGACTGGCATTGCCTTGCACGAAGATGCGGTGGAAACACGCTGTCCTCGGGATAATAGATCCAGTGCTTGTCAGTGAGTTTCTCCCGGCCAATGCCCAGGTTTACGCATCGCACCGACACATGACGCAACTGTCGCGCCGCCTGCTGCACGCGAGCCGGCGCCTCCTCACCGATGAGGTCGACCAGGGTCGTCAGGGGCATGGTGTGAAATGAGCTTGTCGTAGACGTATCCCTTACCATCGGCGAGTACGAGCAAGTGCTTTGACGGGACCACGCGTGTCACACGCGCATTCAAACTGATGTCGCCGCGCAGTTTGGGGAGGAACCCGTCCATGAGCGCCTGGAAGCCGCCGCGCAACGGATACCCGAACCGGGCATTCGGCCCTTGCGGTCGCGCCACCGGGCGCAGTGCGCCATCGATCATTTCCTCGAGGTCCGGCATGGGGACCCGTCCGCCCAGCCACGAGGTCTCCATTTCAGTGAGCGGAACCGCCCAGAGTTTGCGGTTGTAAGGAACGGCGAAATGTTTGGCGACGCCCCAACCCCATACCCCATGAATGAACTCTTCGAAGTTCGCATACCCGGAATTTCGCGCGATCCAATGTGGCGGGCGGCGCTGGCTAGCGGCGTGGCGCTTCCGGCAATGCCGTCTGCGCAGCAGTCGGTAATGGATTCAGCCTTGCATTGCGCCGACGAAGAAGCTTGTCGTTTGCCAGCTGCAGCAGCTTCCTTAGAGCCCACGAAGCTGCAATTTGCAGCGCCCAGCGTGTGACCGTTCGACTTGACATGAGTAGTTTCCTTCAGTGGTCAAAGCGCGCCTCGATGGCGCCAACGAGACATTCCTTGAGCACCTCGTGAGGCAAGCCATAGAGCGCGCCCTGGAATGGATAACGGGTGTAGACCTGCTTGCTGTAGATCCAGGCCTCACGGTCCTGCCAGTGCACGTTGTCGCCCAACAGCATTTCGTAGAGTTCGTGCACGTAGGGGTCGTTGGAAAACATGATGTGGCCGGCATAGATCGAACGTGAAACCACGGTCGACGATGGAGCGGCACCGGCCGCCGACCTGGCTGTTCTGCTCCAGCAGCAGGCTGCTTCGCCGAGATGGAAGGCCGCGGACAGTCCAGTGGGGCCGGCGCCGAGGACGATGGCGCGACGATGCAAGGGTGCCTTGACGGGAGGCGGCCCAGAGTGCCGGCGGTGGCTTGTGCAGAGCCCCGTCCATGAGAGCGTGCATCTTCTCCGCGGTGGCTTCCCAGGAAGTGGCGGCCACGACGTTGCGCATCATGGCGACGCGACGCGAGTGGGAGGCGGGTGCCTCGCCGAGCGCGCGTTCACAGGCCGTGACGAAGTCCGCCGCATGCCTGCCGATGTGCACGATGTGGCCATAGGGCTCGGCTACATCGTACCGGAGTGCTGACGATGGGCTTCTCGGCGGCCATGTACTCGAGCACCTTGGTGGGGCTGATGAAACGCGTTGCTTCATTGATAGCGAACGGCAGCAAGGCACACATCCCAGCCCGCCAGGAATTGCGGAAGCTCGGCGTACGAGCGTTGCCCGAAGTAGTGAATGTTCTGACGCTGGGCAGAGTCGCAGCATCGATCTTCACAACCGGGCCGACGAGCACGATCTGCCAGTCCGGGATGCGCATCCGCCATGAGGCCGATCGCGCCGGGATCGAAGCGCTCGTCGATCACGCCGAAGAATCCCAGTCGCGGATGTGGTATGTGCCGCTGCTCGGGATGGTCGAGCGACGCGTCGGTGCGCGCGCGCGAAATGCTCACGCTCGACACTGCTGGGGAAGCAATGCACATTGGGATGCCGTGATTGTTTGGATCGGTACAGGCTGGGGCCGCCGGTGAAGACGATGGACGCCGCGCTCGAGCAGTGCGCGCTCGAGCTGGAGCAGCTCGGGGGGCGCATTCATGAAGGCGGATAGCTCATCCATGCAGTCGTAGACCACCAGGCCGGCATCGACGCTCTGGAGCAGGGGCAGCGCCATGGGCGTGTAAAACCAGGCGACGGGTGAGGTCAGCTGACGCGAAACGATGAGGTCGTTGAGCAAACCCTGCAGTATCGGAAGTTGTCCGCCCGAGAAGCCTGCGGCGGAGACGGGCGTGTGCGGCCGACACACGTGGAGATTCGGCGCGACCTGCGTCACTTCCAGCCAGGCCGCACCGTCCGTGGGGACCGGTTCCTCGAAGAAATACACGTGGAAGTCGCGAGCCAGACGGGTCATCAACTGCTGCGGGCGCTGAAAAACGAAATCCCAACGAAGGTGGGAGAAAACAATCATCGATTGCATGCGAGACCTGCTCTGTTTACTCGGGACCGAATCGGGGCGTAGGACCAGTCTGCTGAACAGATCCATGTGGCATATGTAGGCTGCTGCACTCACTCCCCATAAATTGCTGCTCACCTCTCATGCAGGACCTGTCTTATCCACGGCCGCAACTCCGACGACGTGACTGGATCTCGCTGGATGGTCCATGGCGATTCGCCTTCGACGGCGGCGTTGGCGTGGCGCATTCCCAACGACGTTGAGGCGTGGACGCACACCATCGAAGTGCCGTACGCGCCCGAGTGCCCGCGCAGCGGCATCGGCGAACAGGGTTTTCACCGGGCCGTGTGGTACGAGAGGGAATTCGAGGTGGACCGCCAAACTACTAGGGGATGGCCGCAGGCTCATCCTGCATTTCGGGGCGGTGGACTATCACGCGCGCGTCTGGGTCAACGATATTCCCGTGGCCGAGCATCAGGGCGGCCACACGCCGTTTCACGCCGACATCACCTTCGCTCTCAACGGCGCCGGGCCGCAGCGCGTGACGGTATGGGCGGAGGATGATCCGCAGGATCTCGAGAAGCCGCGGGGCAAGCAGGATTGGCGCCTGCATCCACATTCCATCTGGTATCCGCGCACCACCGGCATTTGGCAGACCGTATGGCTGGAGAGCGTGCCGCGCTCGTCGATCGAAACGCTGCGCTGGACACCATCGGTGGAGCGCTGGGAGATCGCCTTCAGCGCTTTCACCGCGGCGAGAGCCGCGATGATCTGCGCATCTCGATCCGCCTGGCATGCGGTTCGCGCGTGCTGGCGGACGACACCTATGCGGTGATCGGCGGAGAAGTGCACCGGCGCATGAGCTTGTCGGACCCCGGTATCGACGACTATCGCAATGAACTGCTGTGGTCGCCCGAGAGGCCCACGCTGCTCGACGCCGAGATCAAACTACTGCGCGGCTCGCGAGGTCATCGACGAAATCCAGTCCTACACGGCTTTGCGTTCGATCGCCGTGCAGCGCGAGAAGGTCCTGCTGAATGGACGGCCTTACAACATGCGCCTGGTGCTGGACCAGGGTTACTGGCCAGACACCTTCATGACGCCGCCTTCGGAACGGCGCGCTGCGCGAGGATGTGGTGCTCGCCAAGTCGATGGGCTTCAATGGCGTGCGCAAGCACCAGAAGCTCGAAGATCCTCGCTACCTGTACTGGGCGGATGTGCTCGGGCTGCTGGTTTGGGACGAGATGCCCAGCGCGTACCGCTTCACCACTCGTTCCATCAATCGTTTGATGCGCGAATGGACCGAGGCCATCGAGCGCGACATGAGCCATCCCTGCGTGGTGATCTGGGTACCTTTCAACGAGAGCTGGGGTGTACCCGAGCTCAGCACCACGCCGGCGCCACGTGACGCGGTGGCGGCGTTCTACCATCTGACGCGGACGCTGGATCCATCGCGCCTGGTGGTGGGCAACGACGGCTGGGAAAGTTCGGCCACGGATGTGATCGGTATTCACGACTACGACTGCGATCCCGACCACATGCATCTGCGTTATGGCCCGGAGGTCACGCCGAAGGAAGTCGTTGACAGCCGGTGGACCGCCGGGCGCCTGCTGACGCTGGACGGCTTCCCACATCGCGGTCAACCCATCTGCCTGACTGAGTTCGGTGGCGTGGCCTTCATTCCGGGCGAAGGAGTATGGGGACAAGAGATGGGGATACTCGCAGGCGCGCACCGAGGAGGAATTCGAGCAGCTGGTTTGCGACCTCATCGAGGCGGCGCGCACCACCGGAATGTTCTCGGGGTTCTGCTACACCCAATTCGCTGACACATTCCAGGAGGTGAACGGCCTGTTGAAAGCCGACCGCACGCCCAAGATTCCGCTCGAGCGAATAGCCATGGCGGTACGTGGAACTGTTTGAGTGATCCGCTAGATTTTCACGCGCGGACACCGGCATCTCGAGCGCTACACGGATCCGCCACGCGTATGAACGCGGGGGCGCTGGTTGTCTAGCCGCGTGAAGTGCGCCTGCGCTTCGCTATAACGAGGCCATAGCCAACGAGATTGACCACGATCAGGATGCCCATGATAAGGAACTGCGTGCCGCGCGTGAGCCCGGCCGGGTAGATGATGGGCCCGAGGTAGTGGGTGATGAACCCCTCGCCATAGGTAGTTTGCCCGGCGAGATCGCGGAAGTGATTCTCGAGCGGCGTCAGCGGGCAGATGCGTGCCGCTGGCCTCGATCCACACGCCCCAGGCCAGTGCCGGGATGTGTAACCAGATGATCCAGCGCTTCCACAGGATCAGAAACGAACCCAGCAGCGCGAAAGCGATAAAGAGGAAGTGAAACGCCATGACGGCGTCGGCGGCCAAGGAGTAGCGCATCAGCCCACAGTGAGCTCGATGCGATCGAGATGTTCCTCGAGGCGGTGAAAGGCGTCGTCGCCGATCTCTGACGTGTCACGCAATTTCACCAGCGCGTCGCGCTGCGCGGCGATGATGCGCCCGCGCAGGTGATTGCGCGCTCTGCGCCCGGTGGCATGTAGTCCGCCTTCCTCGATCAGTTCCGTGGTGAAGAACTCGTCGCGCAGCGCCCGTGCGGTGTCGGAGCCGTCAGCCTCGAGGATCTCCAGCGCCACCAGCGCCAGCATGTCTTGCGCACCGCGCAACTCGCGCTCGACGGTGCCGTCACCGGTGAGGCCCAGCAGGAGAATCAGCGGGCGCAGCGTGACTCCCTGCAGCACCAGCGTGCCCACGACCACGGTAAAGGCGCAGAGCAGCGCGAGATCGCGATGGGGAAAGCCGAGAGGTAGCGCATAGGCAGTGGCCAGCGTGACGATGCCGCGCATGCCGGCCCAACCCACCACCAGACTACCGGAGACGCTGGGTACCAATTCGCCGGGCCAGACTCCCCCACCGAAGAATCGGTGCTTCCAGGTCGCGGCGCGGTTGTAGAGCATGACCCAGACCATGCGCACTCCGATCACCATGCCGAGCACGGCGGCCGCGATCTGCAGGTAGTGCATGCGCTCGGCGGGATTGAGTCCTTCGAAGATGGGCCGCAGCTGCAGGCCAATGAGCACGAAGGCCAGCACGTTGAGCACGAACACCGCCGTCTCCCACACCGCAAAGGACGGAATGCGCAGCGCCGCCGGTGTGCGTTGCGGCGTGATACGCGCCGCCGTGATCGCAAAGGTGACCAGCGTCACGATGGGTGAGAGTCCGAGCTCGTCGGCCAGGATCCACACGCCGAACGCGGTGACGAACTGCAGGATGATGGCGCTCGGCACATCGGTGATTCGTTCCACCAGGCGCAACAGGCCATGTGCCAGCAGGAAGCCCACGAGCACGCTGCCAATCATGGCCAGGGACAGGATTGCAGCGCCCGTGCCAGAAAACGTCATGCCCATGGTGGCAGTCACCGCCAGTCGATAGATCAGCAGCGCCGTGGCATCGTTCAGCAGGCTTTCGCCTTCCAGGATCACCAGGACCCGATGCGGAATGTTCAGCCGGCGCATTACCGCCGAGGCCGCCACTGCATCCGGCGGCGCGACGATGGCGCCGATGGCGATGCACGCGGCCCAGGGCATGTCCGGCACCATGTAGTGCACCAGCCAGGCCACGGCGGCGGTCGTGAGGCCGACCGCGATGAACACCAGCGTCATCACCGGAATCCAGTATTTCTTGAGATCCCGCAGCGAGGTGTCGAAGGCTGCATCGAGCAGGGCCGGCGCGACGAACAGCGCCAGCGTGAGCTGCGGATCCAGGCTGAACGACGGCGCGTGAGGGATGAAGGCCAGCGCGGTACCGCCGAGCGCCAGCAGTGACGGA
>CAWIVS010000007.1:0-76716 GCA_963839685.1 uncultured Pseudomonadota bacterium
CTGCGTCCGCAGCCAGAAGACGAAATCGTGCTCAAGCCGCGCCACTCGGCGTTCTTCGGCACGCCGCTGGTGGCGCTGCTCGATGATCGGCGGATCGACACCCTGGTGATCGTCGGTGTCTCGGCGGAGAGCTGTGTATGGATGACGGCCTGCGACGCACACACGCGCGGCTTCAGGCTCGTGATTCCGGCGGACACAATGGCCGGCGCGTCGTCGGCTGCGGTGCGCCGCACGCTGACCAGCTTGCGCGAAGTGCTGGGCGCGCGCGTGCCTTCACACGCGCGCGCCCTTCGTTTCGACCATCGACGGCTGCGCTGAAGGCCGTCAGCGAACGCGGCGCCTCGTGACGAGGTTGACGATCGCCAGCAGCACCACGGCGCCCAGGAACGACACCAGCAGGCTCGGGACGCTGATTTCGCCCGAGTTGATCGATGGTGCACCGACCATCGGACCAACGAGCCAGCCACCGAGCATGGCGCCGATGATGCCCACCACAATATTCAGAAAAATGCCCTGGCTCGCATCGCGCTTCATCACAATGCTCGCGAGCCAGCCGACGACACCGCCGATGATCAACCACAAGATAATTCCCATCACGCTCTCCTTAGGTTTATGGGCTGGCCGGTGCGGACCGCGACGGCCCGCACCGGCCGGCGCTCAGTGCTGCTTTGTCTTCGTCGTGCTGTCGTCATTACCCGTAGTCGACTTGCCGGAACCGGTGGTCGATCGGCCCGAGCTTTCGGTGCCGCTCTGCCCCTGACCTTGACGTTGGACCCGCAGGTTGTTCTGCACATCCTGCATGCCGAACTGATCGGCAATGTCCTCGATGGCGTTCTTGGTCTGCCGGCTATCTACCGTGCCCTCGAGCGTGATCTTGCCGCCCGTCACGGTGATGGTGACTTCACTCGGGTCGATTTCCGGGTCCTCGCTCAGGCGCTCACACAGCAACTCCTTGATGCGCTCATCGCTGCGCTGGTAGCCCTTAGGCCCCTTGCCGCGATGCTGGCCCATGCCTCCCGTGCCACCCATGCCGCGGCCACCGTAGCCCGATTCTGACGAAGGCCCGGCGTACTCGCCGCGCGAGGTGTACTGCTGGCCTTCGCCGTACGGCTCATTCCAGCCTCCACGCTCGGTACCGAAGGTGCCTTGCGAGTAGCGGCCGCCGCGTGAACCGCCAGGTTCGCCGTACTCACTACTGCCGTAGCGGCTCGTCCCGGAGCTGCCAAAGTCGCGTCCGTATTGCTGTCCGCGTTCGGAGCCGTAACTCGGCTGACCGTAGTTGCCCTGGCCGTAACCACCCTGGCCGTATCCGGTCTGACCATAGTTGCCCTGGCCGCTGTAACCTGAACGGCCGCCCGAATAGTCTCCCTGGCCGAAGTTCCCGTAGCCTGCGTACCGGCCGGTCGAACCACTCTGTCCTCCGGTATCGCGCGACCGGCCGGACTGCGAGCGACCCTGGTCGTAGCTGCCGGCACGTACCGAGCTTTCGCCTTCGTCGGAGCCGGTGTAGGAACCGTAACCATAGTCACGATCTTCGGAGCTGCCGGAGTAGCGCCCCTCATCGTCATCGCGCGAGCGGTAGCTTTTCCTGCGCGCGTCATCCTCGTCGCGCCAGTCCTGGCGCTGTCGTCCCGATTGATAGTTCTGATAGCGATCTGCCATTTCTGTCTCCTCGTTCTCCAGTAGTGGATTGGAAGGAACTGGACCTAACGAGGAGCAAACGTCGTGCCATGACTCTCGCGGTGTGTTTGTTGGCTGTGCAGGGCCACAGCGCGTCCGGGGACGAAGCGCGCGAGCTTTGCGCCGAAATCGTTACACGTTATGCGGCACAAATTTCAGAGCCGCCAATCTCTTAATCAGAAATATCCGCCGCCAGATCGCGCAGCGACGGCGCGCATTTTCCTGCTCGAGGCTCGCGCAGGGATTGTTGTCAGACGTGACCTGCATTGGCGACGCCGGAACGGAACTTGCTTGACTAACAGCTCCACGAGGAAAGGAGACCAAGATGCCTGGACAATACGATCGCAATCGGGATGCGGAAGGACGATTCACAGGTGGGCGTGGCGGCCGGGAGCGGGACGAATACGATGATCGCGGCCGCGACGACCGCGGTCGGCGGTACGGCCGCGGTAACGATCGGCCCCGCGACCAGGAGGGCCGCTTCTCCGGCCAGGAGGAGCGCGGCAGCTATTACGGACAACGCGGCTATGACGAGGACCGCTATCGTGAACCGGAACATGGCCGCGGCTCCGGTCGCGGTTACGAGGAACGTGACGACTACCAGCGCGGATACCAGGGGTACGAGCGCGGCCGCGGAGACTATGAACGCTCCGGTCGAGACGACGACTATCGCGGCGCACATGAGCGGGACGAATACGGACGCTTCACCTCCGACGACGACTACCGTAGTGACCGCGAACACCCGGATGACAACGACCGTGGCATGTGGAGTCGTGAGTCACGAGGGCGAGGTCGGTACGACGAGCCGCAACGAGGGCGCGGCGGCTCGCGCTACGACGAGGACAATGACAATGGTCGTGGCGGACGCGGCGGCTCACGCGGCGGCGGTCGCGAGCGCGATGACCAGGGCCGCTTCATGAGCCAGGACGACGATGACAACGGGCGTGGCGGACGCGGCGGCTCACGCGGTGGCGGCGATCATCGCGGCTGGTTCGGCGATTCGCAGGGCCATGCGGCTGCGGCCCGGCGCGGCTGGAGGCATCGCCAAGACTAGTTAGCTCGTGTTGATGGAGGGGGAACGCTTTCGGTCGCCGTCACTGCCTGCCGGCGGCCGGAAGCGTCTTGGCCCCCAGGGCCCAACACTGATGAAGGGCGAGACTTCCGCCTCTCGATGGCGCATAGTGGCGCGCCAAGAAAAAAAAGCGACCTTACTTCCCCTGGAGCGCCATGTACCTTCAAATCCTCAAGTCCGGTGCCGTGGCACTGGCTGCCGTGTTACTCGTCACCGGCACGGCGACCGCCACCGATGCGCCCGCGGCAAACAGTAAATGGCGCGTGGATTTCAACGGCAAGGCCGCCAGCGACGGCGAGATGCAGTTTCGCGTCACTCCGCGCGAAGGCGATCCCATCCTGGTTACCGCGAAAATCCACCAGGGGCGCGCCCAGATATACATTGCGCAGGACGTGCGTGACACCTTCAAAGCCCAGCTGCCGAAAGAACGCTTTCGCGCTGAAATCGTCGCGCAGGAAAGAGTGATCGTGAAGGCGCACTCCGGCGAGCAGGACTTCCTCCTCGAACTGGTGCAGTCCAGCGTGGCCGGCACGCACATCCACATCTCGCCGGGCTGATCTCGCTACTGCAGCGCGAATTGCCACTTCACGATCAGCGTTCCACCCTCGCCCCCGGCTCCATCAAGCTTGAAGGACTGCGTGCCGGATGCCGAACGCAGATCGCCGGGAATCACCGCCGTGATCGACTTCTGTTGACCGAACATGGCGGGCAGGATGCCGGGGGACGTGCCGCTCTTCTCGTCCGGAAAGTCTGAGGTGACCTGTCGCGAGTAGGTGAGCGCGCTCAGCGGGATTGGCAGCTTGATGAGAACGTCCTTCTTCTGGCTGTCGACCTCGAGCATCGCCGCGGAGGTGTCCTTGGCGCCCGGCGGCGGAGGAACATCGCCACCACCCTTGCGCGTTTCTTCACGTGAACAGAGCTGCTTCGGCTTGCTCATGCACAGCGGATCCGAAGTCTGCGAACGGTAGGTTTCATCGATGACATACGTGCCCTTCTGCGTCACCGGCTGCCAGAGCTGGTAGCGTGGCGCGCCAATCTGGCTCGCCGCGGCGGCATCTGCCTTCGCGGAGTTGATAGTCGCCATGTCCATGGTCTTGCTGTAATCCTGGATCGCCTTCTCGATGCAGGCCTCATCCTCGTCGCACTTCTCGGCGATCTTCATCATGTCGGCCATGGTCGGCGCCAACGTGGTATGCAGGTTCTTGACGTGGGCCTGCTTCCTGGCGAGATCGGCGGTTTGTTCGGCATCCATGGGACGCAGAGTGGGCCCCGGCAAAGGCGGCTCCGCCCTCATGGGCACGACCAGGTTGATGGTGCGCACCACCCGCCATTCGGCGGGTTCGTATTTGTCGGCCTTCTTGCCGGCCGCCGAATACTCATACTGAACGCTCAGGGTGCCCTTGGCACCTTGAGCAGCCAGCAACTCGGCCTGCGCCGCGCCGCACACAGCCATTCCTGACAAAAAGACGATGAGAGTTTTCATGGTTCCTCCGCATCAGGTAGATGCGGAATTCGGAACAAAACCGGCTCAAGGTTTTTTCAGTCGGCCCTATGGCTGCTGGAGACTGGCAAGCGTGGCCTCGGCGCGAGCCAGCGAGGCCACCCCATCATTGACCACGATCATGTCGATGGCCTGGAGCGTGGCGCTGGCGGTCACTTTCTTCAGCGAGGTGACGCCGTGTTGCAGGTAGTCGCGCGCCTTTATCCAAATATCGAGTTGCACGGTACGACTCTCGCGGGACTTCGCTGCCAGGTGCGCATAGAGTTCGCCCAGGCGCACGGCGTTGTGCCCGAGCGCATATTCGGTGCGCAGCGAGCCGTCGCGCGCCAGCAGCGCCTCGAGGACCTTCCCGCACTTGAGAAAGAGCATCCGCGCCTCCTCCACTTTTCCAAGCTTGAACAAGGTCTGCGCGAGCTTGGTTTCGAACAATGCCAATGTGTACTGCGCGTGGGCATCGTCTGAGTCTTGCGCAGCATCCAGTGCCGTAGCCGTTCCCAACTGGTAGAGCTCCAGCGCTTCGGCGTACTGACCAAGCGCATGGCGATAGTTGCCGATGTTGAAGCGCCCCGCTGCCTGGCGTAGTTGGTACTCACGTTCATTGGGCTTGAACGTGAGCAACATTTCGTCAGCCCACAGCGACTTCCCGAGCAACGCCAGGGATCGGTCGTAATTTGCCGATAGCGACAGCCGCGGGTCATCGGTTAGCGCCGCGACGTTGTATGCCCGACTCAACGCGACGAATGCGCGTTCATCCTCCGGGTGCGCATGCCAGTACGCTTCGACAACCGCGATCGACTTGTCGAGGGAGGCGATGGACTCGAGCGAAAGTCCCATGAAGCCCAGGATTTGCGCCTGCACCGTGTATGCGGCTCGCAGCCGGTGCATGCGCTGTGCCTCGTCGGAAATCGAGGGCGCGAAGTTCTCGGTGAGCGCGACACCCCGATCCGCCGCCTCGCGTGCGAATTTTGGACCGCGAGCCACCATCAACAGCGACGCCTGCTCTGTGTACGCGCCAGCGAGCGACAGGCCCGCTCGATGATTCGCCGGGTCAGCCTCCATCAGTGGCGTGAGGAGGGCAATGGCGCGTTCATAGCTGCGCAGCGCGCCCCGGTAATCTCCCTTGTTGGACGCAGTCGCGTCATTTCCCAGGATCGCGGCTACCTTGATGTACGCCGTGGCAAGTTCTTCCTGCAGCAGCGGGTCTGCGCCCGACTCCTTATATAAGGCATCGAGATACTCCAGGGAGGTCTTCACCATCAATTCGCGGGTCTTGATCGACCCCGAATCGCGCGCCATTTCGTCGTGAAGCTGCAGCAGCATGGTGTTCGCGAGCTTGCGGACGCTGTCGAAATGCTGTTGCGCGACCACGCGCTCGCGCTCCGCGATGCGCGCCTCGCGCAGCGAGAACACCAGCGCACCGAACAACGCGCCGGCCACCAGAATACCCGCGGCGATTTCTACCTTGCGCCGGCGCACGAATTTGCCCGCCCGGTATCGCAGCGAGTTGCCGCGCGCCTTTACCGGCATGCCGGTGAGGTAACTGCGCAGATCGTTGGCAAACTGCTCCACGCTGGCGTAACGCAGCGCCGGTTCCTTGCGCAGCGCCATCAACAGGATGTTGTCGAGATCGACGTCTAGCTTGTGATCGACCTGGCTGGGCCGCGTCGGCATGGCGTCACTCAGGATTTCCGCCATGCGCGCCGCGTCGGTGGCACCTTCGCGGTACGGGCTCTTGCCCGTCAGCAGCCGATAGAGCACTACGCCCAGTGAGTACACGTCGCTGACGGTGGTTACCTGCGCCCCGCTCACCTGCTCCGGGCTCGCGTATTCGAGCGTCATGGCCCGCAGCGTCGTGGCCGTCGCGGGTGCCTTGGCCTCGTCGATACTGAAGTCAGGCTCGAGCAACTTCGCAATGCCGAAGTCGAGCAGCTTCACCGAGCCGTCTGCGGTCACCAGGATGTTGTTGGGCTTGAGATCGCGATGCACGATCAGGTGTTGATGCGCGTAACTCACTGCCGCGCACACTTGCAGGAAGATCTGTACACGGTCGCGCACCGCGAGATTTCGAACATCGCAGTAGCCATCGATGGGCTCGCCGGTAACTAGTTCCATCACCACATAGGGCGCACCCACCTCTGACGTGCCGCCATCGAGCAACCGCGCGATGTTGCGATGGTCGAGTCCGGCGAGGATCTGCCGCTCGGTTCTGAAGCGCTGCTCGGTCAGACTGGTGCGCACGTCGGCGCGCATGAGCTTGATGGCGACCTCGGCGCGATATTGATCGTCATCGCGCACCGCCTTGAATACATCACCCATGCCGCCGGTGCCCAGCACACCAACGATCCGGTACGCACCAATGCGTTCACCAATACGGCTGCGCGTGGCACTGGAGGCGGCAAACGCATGGGAGCGGAAGTCGGGAGATACCTTGTCGGGAAACCCGCCCGGCTTTTCATGCGAGTCGAGCAACGATTGCACTTCGGTGAACAGCCGCGTGTTATCGCCGGCTGCGAGCATGAGAAACGCCGTCCTGTCGTCGGGCGGCAACTCCAGCGCCGCCGAGAACAGCGCCTTCACCTCGTCACGACTCAGGTTCGTCACGGCGTGGCGCCTGCTTCGTACGCCGCGAGCTCGCGGCGCAACCAGGCACGCGCCATCGCCCATTCGCGCTTGACGCTGGCGAGCGAGATGCCGGCGGCCAGCGCGGTTTCCTCGAGCGTCAGGCCGCCGAAGTAGCGCAATTCGACAATGCGACTCTGCGGTTCGTCGACGTGCTGAAGTTTGGTGAGCGCGGTGTCGATGGCCAGCACGTCCACGCTCTCGTCATGGAAGGCATCCAGTGCCTGAAGCTGATCGACTTCGTCGGCGGCCCAGGTGTCGTGAATGCTCACGCGTTTCGCGCCATCGCCGCGTCGCTGCGCGCCGCGCTGTCTCGCGTAATCCACCAGCACGCGCCGCATGATCTGCGCGGCCAATGCCAGGAATTGCTCGCGCCTCTGCCATCCGAAGGCGCGTTCTCCGGCGAGCCGTATGAAGGCCTCGTTCACGAGTGCCGTGGCTTGCAGCGTATGACCGCCGCGTTCACCGGCAATCTGCCGTCCCGCCATGCGCCGGATGTCGTCGTAGACCAGCGGCCAGAGCGCATCGATTGCCGTGGCGTCGCCATCGGACCAGCGCTGCAGAAGACGCGTGACTTCGCCGGGGGACTGCTTGTCGTTCTTGTTGTCCAAGTCCACGCAGCATTGTCGCGCGAGCCCCATCCGCGTCAATGACATAAGTCGCTCATGTCATGAAATGGGCGTTGAGTCACACGCTGTCCCCGGAAAGCTTGAGCCGGTTTGCCGGTTTCTTACGCATTGACCCGCTGACCGGCGTGTTTGCCGGCCAAAAGGGTGGGTCATGCGTTCTCAAATAGCCGTCGTGCTGTGTCTGTTGTCGCTCGTAGGTTGCGGTGGTGGCGGCGACTCGCCAACTCCGGTAGCGCCTGCACCACCTCCAGTGGTTCCCCCTCCGCCCCCACCACCACCTGTGATCGGAACGACGGGCGGCACGATCACTGAGACCAGCGGCGCAACGGTGATATTCCCGGCGGGTGCCGTTGAAAGCGACACCACATTCCGCATCGCCATCGATTCCACCGGCGCGCCGCCGGTCCCGTCGGAACTGGGCGCAACGGGCAACATGTATGTGATCACGCCCCACGGTGGAAACTTCACGCAGCCGGTTGAGGTGAGCATCCCTGCGCCCACCCTCACCTTGCTTCCCACTCAAGAACTCAAGCTCGCCAAGGCCGAACCCAACGGCGCATGGCAAATCCTCACTGACTCGACGGTCGTCGACGGCAAGCTCAAAGCAAATGTAGACAGCTTTTCATTCTTCATGGGCGTGGTCATCACCTACCAGCTGCCCATCCTCCAGGCTGTTCCATTCGACTTCATCGACACCGTGAACTGTGGTGATCAGGACTGTCAGAACCTGATCGGTCCCGCGACAGTCACCTACACTGTAGCCGGCAACGGCGGCCAGTTACCTCCGAACTGCACCAACCCAATCGCATCCGTGCAAGAGCGGACCTATGGCTATGGCCAAGCCGCCAATGCCATTTACCCGGCTATCCCGCTTTCCGGCTTCACGCTGATCCAAACGCTTCCTCACCGCTCCAATGCGTACAGCCTTGCCGCCTTCCTGGAATGTGAAACCTTCCTTGGCAACTCGAGTTTTTTGCACATCCGATGGCCGGTAAGAGCTGTGTATCCCGCCGTCGCCGTCGAACGCGCCCCCGCGCAGCTCGACGTCGTTGAAGGACTCCAGGCGAATCTCGATGTCATGCTTTGGGGCGGTGCCATCCTCACGTCTGGCCCGTTGGACGACCGGGTCACGCCCACTCCCACCGACCGCGCCATCGTCGACTGGCAGCGCAGCGACAACGGCGGCGCGTCCTGGCGCGAGATCGCGCGCTCTTTTCAGAATGAGGCAGACCCGCTGCCATTTCTCACCGGCTCGGAGTGGAGGCCATGGCAAGTCCGGCACGGATTCGTCGCAACTGCCGCGGATCAGGGCGCCTTGATTCGCGTGCATGCTTGTTACACGCCGGCGGCGCCCACGGCCGCACTTCCCTGCGCTACTGGGCCTGCAACCCGTATCAATGTGTTGCAGCAGAGCGCATTGCCAGCGATTGTGGATCAGCCGCGATCTGTGTTGATCCGCACGGCGGAGACGGCTAACTTCTCGGCGACGGTATCAGGCCAGCCTGCGCCGACGCTGCGGTGGCAAACTCGTCCCGCCAACTCCACCGGTGAATGGGCCAATGTGGTCGTCGGCTCGGGCGCGACTGCCGCGAGTTACACCACCGCGCCGCGAGTGCCTTCAGACAACGGCGAGCAGTACCGCGTAGTCGCGACGAATGCAGTGGGCAGCGTCGCGAGCACGCCAGTGACTGTCTCCGTGAGTGATCTCGACGTCGCACCCAGCATCACCACACAGCCGGCCTCGCTCAACGTGACTTCGGGCAATGACGCCGTATTCGCCGTCGCGGCCTATGGTACGGAGGCGCTGAGTTATCAGTGGCGCTTCAACGGCACTGCCATCGCGGGCGCCAACAGTCCCGTATTGCGACTCAACGGTGTCACGAGCGCCAATGCAGGCAGCTACGCCGTCACCGTCACCAACAATGCCGGCAATGCGGCCAGTAATACCGCGGTGCTCAGCGTCACGTCGGGCGCGCCGGCAACAGTCGCCCCCAGCATCGTCACCCAACCCGCCTCGGTTACAGTTAACGTTGGCAACACCGCCACCTTCGCCGTGGGCGTGGATGGCACTGGACCGCTGAGCTTCCAGTGGCGTCGCGATGGCTCAAACATTGCCGGTGCCACGAGCGCCGTGCTCACCTTCCCCGACGTCGCGCTGATCAACGCCGGCAGTTTCTCGGTGCTGGTGACCAACAGCGCAGGATCCGATGACGAGCAGCAATGCGGTGCTCGACGTCAGCGCGGCAACCACGCCGAGCGCTCCCACCATCAGCTCGCAACCTTCCACGCTCATCGTCCCCTTCGGCGGGTCGGGCGTCGTCGCGGTCGGTGCCACCGGCAGTGGCCCGCTGTCCTATCAGTGGTCGAAGAACGGCGCTGTGCTCCCAGGGGCTGAGTCGCCGGTGCTGGACTTCCGAAACGTGGCCGATGCCGACGTCGGTAAGTACACCGTCACGATTTCCAACAGCATGGGCTCGGTGGTGAGCAACGCGGTCGACATCATTCTGCTGGGCGCGCCAGTGATCACGCAGCAACCTGCGGACGTGACAGCACTCGAGGGGGCCAACGCCACTTTCTTCGTGGCCGCGAGCAGCTCAGGCCTGCGCTACCAGTGGTCGATGAACGGCAATCCGATACCGGGCGCCATCGCGGCCACGCTCAACACCGGTTCGGTCGTGGCGGCCAATTCCGGCGCCGTGTACAGCGTGCTCGTCTACAACGGTGCCGGCCTGGTGTTCAGCCAGGGCGCGGTGCTCACCGTGCAGACACTCGTAGCACCAACCATCACGCAGCATCCGCAGAACGTCACCATCGAACCCGGCCTGCAGGCGCAGATGTGCGTGACCATCGGTGGCACGCCGACGTTCGACGTGCAGCTGCAACGCTGGAACGGATCCTCGTGGGCGCCGGGCATAGACGTGCTCGTGAACGGCAACACCCAGGTCTGCTATTTCACCGAAGCGCTGACACTCGCCGACAACGGCGCGCAGTACCGCTTCCTGTCGACAACCCGGCGGGCGAAGTGGCCAGCAACACCGCCACGGTGACCGTGCAGGCGCCGGTCGTACCCGGCATCACCACCACGACGCTCGTGAGCCGTGCAACCAGCGGCGCCACGGCTAACAACCGCAGCGGCCTCCCCAGCCTCTCTGCCGATGGCAATATCGTCGCATTCATCAGCGACGGTACCAACCTCGTGCCCGGAGCTACGAATAACGGCCATGGGTATGTGCGCAACATCGCCACCGGTGTAACGACGCTGGTCGACCAGACGCCGGCAGGCACTCAATCGCAATCGCCCTACGGCGTCAACGGCCTGAAACTCGCCGCGGGCGGTCGCCACGTCATCTTCAGCTCGCTCGCCGGGGATCTCGTGGCAGACGACACCAATGGCTCGCAGGATGTGTTCGTGCGTGATTTGCAGACCGGCGTCACCACGCGTGTCAGCCTGAAAGCGGATGGTTCGCAGATCACCAACGCGGGCAACGGCCAGAGCGACATGCAACTCAATATCTCGGCAGACGGGCGCTTCGTGAGCTTTGTGTCGGGCCAGGACCTCATCGGCGACGATCCATCAGGGGCGTACTCGCTGTATTTCCGCAGTCTGCAGACCGGCTTTCTGCGACGCGTCTTCAGCAGCACGACGACTCTCGCCGCCTATTCGGCGATGTCGGACAACGGAGAGCACCTGGCGTACCTGTATGCCACCTTCGTTCCCGGCGACACGCGCAACATCATTGTTCACTATGACGCCGAAGCCAATGTCTCGACTGAGGCGTTCAGCATCGACAGCACCAACAATGCGTCTTACGTGGGTCAGGGCATCGGCATCTCCGGCAACGGCCGCTACATCACCTTTGCCTTGCGTTCTCCCACCACGTTGAACGGATCAAATTTCACACAGGTCCTGGCGATCGATCAGAACAATCCGGGTCAGATCACCGTCGCGAGTGGAGACTCCAATGGTTTCGGCAATGGCCACAGCAGCTGGCCAAAGGTGTCGGATGACGGGCATGTGCTCTTCGTGACCGATGCCAGCAATCTCACCGGCGGTTTTGCGAGTGGATCCTTTCCTGCGGTCGTCGTGCGCGATCTGCACAGTTCGGCACTGGCGGTGGCCTCGCGCCGTCCCAACGACACCCCCATTTCGGTCCCGACCGCGTATGCCTATCACGCTCTCTCGAGCGATGGCACCGTGGTGGCATTCGCTGCCGACGAATTCGACATGTCGGGCGGCACACGTGAGTTTCAGGTGTACGTGGCGCCGCGCCCTTGAGATCCAGGAGAGCTTTATGCATTCACCTATGAGAGACGGCAGGAATCGGCCATAGCCGCGCCAAACGCGTCAAGGATTCGAGCCTAAGTCGCTGATCCTCAAGGATTGCTTGACGTCTGACGGTCTCGCCGCCAGAATGCGCGCCCTTCAAAGGTTCTCGGTTCCCTGGTAGCTCAGTTGGTAGAGCGTCGGACTGTTAATCCGTTGGTCGTTGGTTCGAGTCCAACCCAGGGAGCCATCTAGTTTCGGTCCGTTCTGGACACATCGGTAACGTCATTTACCGATGACATGGGTAACACCCCAGCACTCGAAGTGATGGCTCTCGTGGTTGGCGCGATGATTTTCCGTGGGCGGGAAGGTATTACTCGTCAACAGGGCCCACCACGCCATGGGCACGAACGGAGAGATCGAAATGAGTGCTGAGCAGAGCATGACAGCGTCGGCCGATGCAACTGCGCTGGCTGGCGCCGTTCGAGCGGGCGACGAGGCGGCCTTCAATAAAGTCGCCGATCGCCACCGCCGTGAGCTGCTGATCCATTGCTATCGCATGCTCGGCTCGTTCCAGGACGCCGAAGATGCCGTTCAGGACGCCCTGCTGCGCGCCTGGAAGTACCGCGAGAGCCTCAAGGAGGGAGCCCCAATGCGCCCGTGGCTGTACCGGGTCGCGACCAACGCCTGTCTGGATGTCATCGGCCACGACGCGCGGAGATCGGCACTCGCCGCGAAGTCGTCTGCCGAAGCTCCGGGCGCGCCATTGGCGCCCGCCGAAGTGACCTGGCTGCAGCCCATCCCGGATGCCATCCTCGATCGGGCAACGCCGCGCGACTCCGAACCGGAGACCGCCGTCCTCACGCAGGAAACGATCGGGCTCGCGTTTCTGACCGTGATCCAGCTCCTCTCGCCTCAGCAACGGGCCGTGCTGATTCTGCGTGACGTGCTGGGTTGGTCCGCGAACGAGACCGCCGAACTGCTCGACGTAAGCGTCGCCGCGGCGAACAGTGCGTTGCAGCGGGCACGTGACATTCTGCGTACGAAGCTGCCCTCGCGCAGGCCGGAGTGGCCAGCCGGAGTCGACGCCAGTGCGGCCGAACGCGAGCTGCTCCGGAGGTACATCGAAGCCTGCGAAAAGGCCGACATCGGCGCGTTCGAATCGCTGCTCCGCGAGGACGCAGTCTGCCGTATGCCACCGCAGCCGGAGGTTTCCGTGGGCCGCGAGGCCATCTTGAAGCTCTTTATGGACGCTGGTTTTGGGACCGAGGCGTTCGGCCAGCTGCGGTGCGTTATCACACGCGCCAACCGGCAACCGGCGGTGGCTGTTTATGTGCTCCAGTCGGGCGACACGACTTACCGTCCGGTGGCTATCGATATCCTGCAAATTGAGGAAGGCGTCGTTACCGAGATCATCACGTTCGGCCCCGAGTTCTTTCCGACTTTCGCGCTCCCGCTCACGATGGACTCGTCAGGTGGACCCTTGACACATTCCGAATCAAGGACTAGACGTGGTTAGCCTGCTTCAGGCGCCCGCGTTGATGGGGTGAATCTCTTGGCCAGAAACCGCGTTTTCCGTCCCGTACTGCTGGCCGCCGGCATGCTCATGGTCGCCGCTTGCGCCTCGCAGCCCACTTCTACTACGCCAGTTCCTCGGGCGGCTTCCACCACTGCGCCGGCGCCGGCAGCCACCCCGCTGCTCGAAAAGAAATTCCAGCGAGTCGCCAAGCATTACCAGAAGTATCAGCATGAAGGGCAACTGGTGTACTGCAAGAGGGGCGCCACCAAAAGCATGCCGCCTACGGAGTGCATCTACGAGTCCGCGCTTCGTCTGCAAGTCGAAAACATGCAAAGGTCGCGCAACGCCGTAACACGTGGGGGCCCCCAGTACGTGGCGACTGTACCGGGTGGGTCGGGGCAGTAGATCGCGCGTTCGAGATACTCGAGCGCCCGCTCCTTCGAGGGATATCCCGACTCGCGGAAACCGCGTACCTTCGCCGCCCATGTACAGCGAAACCTTCTCCCAGTTCAAAAAGCAGCTCGGCCAACTCGATAAGTGGCTCGGCATGGCCGCGGACTACGCCAAGTCGAAAAATTTCGACCCGGATGTCTTCCCTACCCTGCGCCTCGCCCCGGACCAATTCCCGCTCGCGCGGCAGGTGCAGATCGCCTGCGACACCGTGAAGCTGACCGTGGGCTACCTCACCGGCAAACCGGTGCCGCCGCAGGAAGACAACGAGAAAACCATTGCGGAGCTTCAGGCGCGGGTGCGGTCGACCATCACGCTGCTGGACGGACTTACGCCGAAAGACTTTGAAGGCGCCGCGGCGCGCGTCGTGAGCCAGCCTCGCTGGAAAGGCGAATGGATGACGGGCGCCGACTATTTCCTCGAGCACACGATCCCGAATTTCTATTTCCACCTCACGACGACCTATGCGCTCCTGCGTCACAACGGCGTACCCGTCGGCAAGCGTGACTATCTGGGCGTGCAGTCGAAACGGCCAGCCGCCGCCTGATTCGGCGCAAGACAGAATCGTTTCTCGAGAGCGCGGCCGCACGTCGACTCCAAGGTGCGATCAGACAGGAAACGCAGGGGCGGTTTTCTGCTGCGACAGCATTCGATAGAGTCCCGGCAGCACGAGAAGCGTCAGCAGCGTCGACGACACGATGCCTCCGATTACCACGGTTGCCAGTGGGCGCTGCACTTCCGCACCAGGCCCGACATTCAGGGCCATCGGCAGGAAGCCTAGCGAAGCGACCAGCGCAGTGACCAACACCGCGCGAAGTCGCCCCATCGCGCCGTTGACGATCGCTTCGTCGATAGTCTGTCCACTCTGCTCGAGCGTGCGGATCAGGCCGACCATGACGAGACCGTTCAATACCGCCACGCCCGACAGCGCGATGAATCCAACACCTGCGGATATCGACAGCGGGATATCTCGCAGCCACAGCGCGACAATTCCGCCGGTGAGCGCAAGCGGCACGCCGCTGAAAATCGCGACTCCAGCGCGCATCGAGCCGAATGCGAAAAACAGGAGCGCCAGGATAATGATGAGCGACACCGGCACAACCACGCTCAATCGCTGCGCAGCGGAGACCAGCTGCTCGAAAGCCCCTCCGTATTCGATCCAATAGCCTGGAGGTGCCCGCAGGCCTGCGTCCAGGCGCTCGCGAATCTCCGTGACAAATCCACCGAGATCGCGGTCTCGAACATTGGCTGTGACTACAACGCGGCGCTTGCCGTTCTCCCGGTTGACCTGGTTGGGGCCGGTGCTTTCCTCGATTTTGGCTACTTCGCGCAGGGGCACGAATTCGGGCTCACCGCCTGCCCAGTTTGCTCCGCGAGAGACTTCGTCTTCATTGCCTTGTCCTGCGCGCGGGATGGGCAAGTCCGCCAGCCACTCCGGGCTCTGCCTCATCTGCTCCGGCAGGCGCACGACAATGTCCGCGCGTCGGTCACCCTCGATGAATTGTCCCGCCACTGTTCCACCCACTGCGGTGCTCACCGTACGTTGAATATCACGCGGATTGAGCCCATAGCGCGAAAGCGCCTGCCGGTCGGGATTCACAACCAGCATCGGCAATCCCGTGGTTTCCTCGACGCGAACGTCAGCAGCACCCGGCACGTCACGGGTGATGTCGGCTATCCGCGCGGCCAGACGATTCAACGTGTCGAGATCATCTCCGTTGATCTTGATTGCCACATCGGCTCGCACGCCTGAGATCAACTCATTCATGCGCATTTGGATCGGCTGCGTAAATTCATAGTTATTACCGGGCACGGATCTCGCAACGGTTTCCAGCTCTTCGACCAGATCGACGCTTGGACTTGCGTGGATTCGGCCAATTTTCCCGTTGCTTGATCATGACGAAAGTATCGGCAACGGATGGCGGCATCGGATCGTTCGCCACCTCTGCCGTGCCGATTCGGCTGAACACCCGCTCGACTTCCGGAAGCTGCGCGATGCGTTTCTCGAGTACGTGCTGCATATGAATTGACTGCGTAAGACTTGTCCCCGGGACGCGCAGCGCCTGCACCGCGATGTCGCCTTCATCGAGGCTCGGAACAAATTCTGTGCCGAGCCGTGTAGCCAGAAAGCCGGACGCCGCGACCAGCACGACGGCACCGCCGACTATGGGCACCCGATGCGCGAGCGCCCAGCGCAGAGCAGGCACGAATCGGGTGTGGATCTCACGCATGACTCGGTTTTCGTGCTCAGGAATCTTGCCGCCGAGAAACAGTGCCACGGCTGCGGGCACGAAGGTGAGAGACAGGAGCATCGCGCTCGTCAACGCGAGCACCACAGTGATGGCCATCGGGTGGAACATTTTCCCTTCGATGCCGGTGAGCGCAAAAATCGGCAGGTATACCGCCGTAATGATTCCAATGCCAAAAAGACTCGGACGAATGACTTCCGCAGTGGCGCGCGCCGCAAGCTCAAACCGCTCCTCGCGGTGAAGAATGCGACCAAGGCGGGCTTGTTCCTCGCCGAAGCGTCGCAGCGCGTTCTCGACGATGATCACGGCCCCGTCGACGATCAGTCCGAAGTCCAGCGCACCCAGACTCATCAAGTTCCCGGACACGCCACCACGAACCATCCCGGTGACCGTCATGAGCATGGATAGCGGAATCACCGCAGCCGTAATCAGCGCCGCACGCATGTTTCCGAGCAACAGAAACAAGACGGCGACGACAAGCAGCGCGCCTTCGATCAGACTCGTCCGCACGGTCGCGATGGTTCGATCCACAAGACTCGTGCGGTCATACACTGGTTGGATGAGCACGCCTTTCGGCAAGCTCTTTTGAATTTCCGAGACTCGAGCCGCTGCCGCTCGCGAAACCGCGCGAGGGTTTTCCCCAATCAACATGATCACGGTGCCGAGAACGACTTCCTCACCGTTCTGCGTGGCGGCCCCTGTACGAAGCTCCCGTCCATCGCTCACCGTTGCAACATCACGTATTCGAATGGGCACGCCGTCACGACGATCCAGCACGATGGTCTCGAGCGCCACGATGTCCGGCGCCTGGTTCGGAACACGAACGAGCAGTTGCTGCCCACTGCGTTCGATGTAGCCAGCACTGACGTTCTGGTTGTTCTCAGACAGCGCCTCGACCACGTCGTCGAGCGAAAATCCATACGCAAGCAGTCGCGTCGGATCCGGGGTGACATGGATCTGTCGTACATATCCGCCAATCGCGCTGACCTCGGTGACACCGGGCACATTGCGCAATTGCGGGCGTACTACCCAGTCGTGAATCGACCGCAGATCCATCGAACTCCACGCGCGCCCATCCGGACGGCGCGCCGCAGGATCGGCCGTCAGCGTGTACAGGAAGATTTCGCCCATTCCCGTGGCTATTGGACCCAGTTCGGGCTCGAGCCCTGGCGGAAGCTGCGACTTCACTTGCGCAATGCGCTCGGCGACCTGCTGTCGCGCGAAGAAGATGTCCGTGCCGTCCTCGAAAACAACCGTGACTTGAGAAAGCCCGTAGCGCGACAGGGATCGCGTGTAATCGAGATTCGGCAATCCGGCGATGGCGGTCTCGATCACGAAGGTGACGCGCTGCTCCGCTTCAAGTGGCGAATACCCCTGCACCTCGGTATTCACCTGCACCTGGACATTCGTGATGTCCGGCGTCGCATCGATGGGCAGACGAGAGAAGCTCCACACACCCACCGCCGCAATGGCCAACGTCAACGACAGCATCACCCAGCGGTGTGCAATCGCAAAACGAACGATGCGCTCCAGGCGTGGCATGTCAGTGCTCATGTCCGGCGCTTTCTTTCTCGAGATCGGCCTTGATGAGATAACTCTGCTCGACCACTACCTCCTCGCCCTCCTTCAACCCCTCCAGCACCTCTGCGTTGAGCGCATCGCGCTCGCCCAACTTCACAACGCGCGGTGTGTAAGAATTTCCATGGCGTGTGAACACCACGGTTTCGCCTTCAAAGGTCTGTAGCGCCAGGACCGGCACGACAAGCGCGGCTTGTCGCTCCTGAACCGTCACTCGTGCGCGTACCGCGGCACCCGGCCGCCATTGACCGTCCGAGTTCTTGATCGTGGCGCGCGCAACGGTGCTTTGACTGGCAGTCGCCGTGCCTGGAAGGATTCGATCGAGCTTGGTTGTGGTCTGTGCGCCATCGCTGAGCCGGATGATTTCGACCGTCATTCCCGAAGCTATGTGCTGGGCATCGCCTCCAAACAGATGCAGGTCAACCCAAAGAGAAGACAGGTCCGCGAGTTCGAATAGCGACTGATCGCCGGCGAGATCTCCGGGGACCGCCGCAACGTCAAGGATCGTCCCGCCAAAAGGCGCAGTCACAGCGTACGCAGTGAGGCTCACATTGCTTTCGATGGTGGCCAAAGTCTGCCCGGCTTTCACGACATCACCGACCTCGACGCGCACCGACTGCACGGGTCCCGCATAACGCGCGCGCACTCTGGCGTGTTTGCCTTCGATGGGCGTGAGCAGGCCCTGCACTTCGTGCGCATCGCGCACGATTCCCGAGCCCACATTTGCGCTTCGTATGCCAAGCTCCCTAGCTGTCTTTTCATCAATCTCCGCCTCATCGTGGTGCTCAGGTCCGTCGCCCTCCGCAGGGGCCGCTTCCTCGTCATCGTGATGGGCTCTGTGAATCTTCCCGCTGACCGCATCCGGCGACGGCCATGGCGGCGAGCACCGTTAACAGCACTGAGTAGATAGGATTGCTCATGGTTGGGTCCTTGATGACGCGGCCGGCATTGAGATGAACGACGATCCAGTCAGCCGCTGTATTTCGATCAGTGCGCGATGGGCGTCGACAGCTGCGAGCAGCTGTTCACTCCGGACTGACACCACATCGGCTTGCACTTGTGCCCACTCGATATACGTAAGTGCACCCGCACGAAACGCTCGCTCGGAAGCACGTTCGGCCTGCTCGAACTTCGGAATCAATACATCGCGCGCGGTCGCTACAGCCAAGCTCGCTCCGCTCAGGCGCGTATGAGCCTCGACAAGAGTGGCTTCCAGCGTGAGGCCTTCCGCCTCTCGCTCGAGTGAGAGCGCTGCGAGTTCCGACTGCGCAGCGCGAATGCGTGGATCTGAGCGACTCCCGCTCCCAAGTGGCACCGAAATGCCAACGACCGCCGCCCAGGAGCCATCGTCTTCGAGACGTCGTACGCCTGCACGCCATTCGATGTCCGACGATCCTGCTGTGCGGGCAAGCTGCACGCGCGCTTCCCGCAAGCGGGATTCATCTGCGAACCGCCGCAGCTCCGGACTGCTCTCAATGAGGTGATGCAAGGAATCCAGTGTGGGAGTCACGGGCAGGGAGAGTGGATTCCCCATCCCGCGATCGAAATCCGGGTCGCGGCTGCTCCAGAGAATCGCGAGTCGCAAGGCGGCGGCGTACGTTTCGGCGCGCAGCCGATCTCGCTGCATCGAGGCTCGCGCGAGTGCCGCCTCGGCGGCCAGATGTACGGATTCAGGTGACGCTCCTGCACGCACGCGCCTCGCGGCGGCCTCAACTACCTTCTCACGCTGCGTCACGTCGATGGCGACCAGGTCGGCCATTGCCTGCGTGGTCACGAAATCGAGATATCGTCGGGCAACCTCGGCGAGCAGATCTATACGGCGTTGCTCTTCCTGAATCACGAGCGCGCTGAGCTGCGCGTCGGCAAGCGCGACTCGCGCCTCGCGCTTTTCACCGCGCTCGAACGCCGACGCGAGGCTCAGCGTCACTTCGGCAGTGTCGAATGAAGAATCCTGACCGGTCCGGGGACCGTTTTCGAGTTCGAACTCCACTCGAATCGGTGGGCCTTGGGTTTCCGCGTCATGCGATGCCTGCGCGGCTTCACGCATGTGGCTGAAGCGCGCGAGTTCAGGATGCTTTTCAAGCGTGCGGGCGAACGCGGTATCAAGCGTGAGGACACGCGGTTCTTGCGCCGAGGTGAGCCCACACAACCAGCTAACAGCGGCGATAAACGCCGCCCATCGAAGTGACATGACGAATCCTCCAAACGAGCCGAAAGAAAGCCGGCAGTGCCGGCCGCTATCAGGCGGCGCTAATTGGAGGTCTCAGGAGTGCAGGAGGCGTCCAGAGCTTGGGCGCCGTCGTATCGACTGCGAATTTCGCGTAGGCGGTCGGCCGGAACGACAAATGAGCAATGGCGCGCGGGCTCGCGGCAGAGCCGTGACACCCACCGCAATTCGCGCAGTCCAGGCACAAGGCGCAGCAGTCATCGCCAGACTCATCTGCCGATGCGCCAGCGACTTCGTATGCAACAATCTCGGTGCCCTGGGCGATAACAGCTTCTTCAAACGCGCAGGCCAGCGAGCTTTGCGATGCAAACATCGCGGCAATGACCAACATTACGCGCAGCGCCGATGCCCGGCGGAGCCGGTCGAATAGTGTCTGTCTGTCTTGGCGCTTCGGCATGCCGGGGGATTATGCATGGGACACCAGACCGCCGCGACCCGCAAATCGCCTGGTTCCGGACGGGCGCTCGCGACTTACGTCCCAGGTCTAGAGCCAGCGCCGCACGCTTTTCAGATAGTCCTCGTATGGCTCACCAAAGCGGTTTCTGAGGATTCGCTCTTCGGGCAGGATTTGAAAGCGGTTCATATAGACGGCAAACAAGATTGGACCGATAAGCGCGGCGAGGTTTGCGAGGTAGGCCGCCCAACCAGCAAGGACGATGAGAAACCCCAAATACATGGGATTCCGAGTGAACCGATAGATGCCAGACCTGACCACAGCGCTCGATTTTCTCGGATCTGTCGGATCCACCGTCGTCTGCGCGCGTCGGAACTCAGATATACCCGCAAGCACCATTGTGATTCCGCCAATCGCGATTACCGCCGCCAAGACCGAGCGCGCTGGATAGTCAATCGAGAGCGATGGAATCAAGTAGTCCAACCCCCACATTGCACCGCCCAGTACGAGCACTATAGCAAGCGGAGGAATTCGGAGTTCCAGTGAAAGCACTGCCAACTACTCTCCAACGCCATGGGCGACGAGTCACAATCTTGCCTGATGTCTGATGCATGACACCAATTTCCCACCCTTGGCGTACCGGCCTTCCTCACCCCGCACGCTTCTCTTTGCCGCGCAGCTACTTAGCCGTGAACCCGCTCCAACGCGGGAAGCCACTTCTTCTCAGTCCGCTCCGTACGCGTCGCGGTTAATCGACATGTCATGAAACAGCGCTCTCATGCTGAGCCTTGCTGCTTGGTAATCGGGAGAACGTCACATGCGTACAGTCTGGCTGTTGGTCGCAACCAATTTTCCGGCGATGGCGCTGGCCGAGCCGCCGGTAATCCCAAGCACCGTCGACACGCAACCATTCGCGAGTTACGACGAGGCGCCGGCGACGGTTGATGCCGATGACCCTGCGATCTGGATCCATCCGGAACGTCCGGCCGAAAGCCTGATCATCGGGACTCTGAAGGACGCTGGACTCGTTGTTTATGACCTTCGCGGTCACGTGGTGCAGCTGATTGCGCCGCCGAATCTTCCGACCATTCTGCCGCAGGATCCGCCCACACCCGCCGGCGTGAACAATTTGCCACCGAACCCCTGTCCGGAGAGCGAGGGTGAAACCTTCGGGCGCTTCAACAATGTCGAGGTGGCGTATGGCGTCAAGCTCGGCGGCCATCGACGCGATATCGCCGTCGTGACGGATCGCGGCTGCGATCGGCTGCGCATCTATGCCATCGATTCGTCCCGGTCTGATGCGCCACTGGTCGACATCACAGCGCGCAACGCACCGCGCCTGTATCCGTGGCGCGTGATTCAGTCGTCGCCGCTGCAGCCCGCCGAGGTCGAGCCCGGTTTCCAGGCGAATCCCCTCGACGATCAGGATACCGGCTACGGTGTCGGCCTCTGGCACGACGGCAAGGATCTCTACGCCTTCGTGTCACAGCGCAATCGCAGCGCGGTGCAGCAGTTCAAGCTGGTGGCGGTCGGCGGCAAAGTGAGCTACGTGCCGGTACGCGTGTTCCTCTTCAATCCGCATTTCACGCTGCGTGAGCGCGGCGAGGCCGCGTTCCGCTGGACGCCATGCCGCGAGAACCCCAACGAAGATCCTCAATCCGAAGGGATCCTCATCGACGCCGAGAACAAGCGCCTCTACGTGGCCTTTGAGACGATCGGCGTCTATCGCATTCCGTTGTCCAACCACATGCCGTTCGTGATGCGTATCGGCCGGGAGTCGCTGCTCGAGCCCGTGAAGAGCTTCGGTCAACCTTACTGGGCCATTCCTGATGATGATGAATTCGAATGCGAATACGCGCCGGAAGGAACTCCCGAAGCAGAAACAATCGTCGCCCCCGGCAGCGCCGCATTCGCCGGTGCCAACCTCGAAGTGGACGTCGAGGGCCTCGCGATCTACGGCACGGGAAAGAAGCGCGGTTACCTCGTGGTCTCGAGCCAGGGCGACAACACGTTTCATGTCTTCGAGCGCCGCGACTCGAACGAGCACATCGGCACTTTCATGGTGAAAGACACGGGCGACAGCGACGGCGTTGCGATCACCAGCACGCCGCTCGGCCGCGCATTCCCTGCCGGCATCGTGGTGGTTCAGAACGGTGAGGCGGAAGACCCGCCGAACACCGATGACATCAACGGCTTCGAGTACGACGGCTCGACGCAGTTTCGTTTTGTCGACTGGAGGAAGATTTCGCGAGCGTTGCACCTGACCGACTAGGGACGAGCACGGCCTCGCGCTCACCCACCAGCCATTCGTAGTAGATGAGGGGCACCTCGCGATACTGCGTGCGTCCAACCTTGAGGAACCCGCACTTCAGATAAAACGGCCCCGCACCTGCGATGTGATCGTATGCATCCAGCCACAACGCTTCTACGGGCCACGACCGGGCCGCATTTTTCGCAGCTTCGATGAGATCACGCCCGACATTCTGTCCCCGGGCCCCTGGCGCGACGGCGAGACCGAGAACGTAGAACGCCGACTTCACGGGCGTGAATGAGCTCGAGTCGAGTGCCCATGGTTTTGCGGTGGTCAGGCGCACGGTGCCGATGACCTCCGCCTCGCGGCGGGCCACGAGCACATGCGAAGCGCGCAGCTGTCGCACGACCTCAGCCTTGCTGGGAAACGCGGACCAGTGGCCCTCGCCGAATTTCTGTGTCATGCCGCGCGCCACGGCGGTGCGCAGGGCCACGAGTGCCCGTGCATCTTTCTGGGTCGCGACGGCGATCGAAGTCTTCATGCGCGCCCGCTCACATCTGCCGGAACAGATGCAGGTAGGTGCGGCTCACTGGCAGTGTCTCCTGCCGGCCCTTCAGATGAATGTCCGCGGTTTCGTTCGTCGCCGCGCGTGACGTGACTGATCGCGCGCAGGTTGACCACCACCGAGCGATGCACCTGCGCGAACTCTGCAGCATCGAGCTGCGGAATGAGCTCCTTGAGCGCGGTGCGAATCACCGCCTCGCGCGGCTCGCCGGCGTCATCGCGCCAGGCGATCTGCGTGTACTTCTCCTCGGCGCGCAGGAAATCGATGTCCTGTACGGCGATCAGCCGCACCGTGGGACCCACCGAGGCGCGCACCCAGCGCAGGGTCTGTCGCGTGGAGCTCGGGGTTGAGCGCCTGCGCCAACTGCTGCAGCAGCGCCTCGGTATCGAGCGCCGGCTGTGCCGCGCGCAGCCGCTCCTGCAGTCGCAGCACGGTTTCGGCGAGGCGTGCCGGCTCGACCGGTTTGACCAGATAGTCGAGCGCGCCTTGCGCGAATGCCTGCACGGCGTATTCGTCGAACGCGGTCACGAACACCAGGTGCGCGCGGCGGCCGATGTGCTGCGCGGCTTCCACGCCCGTCTTGCCCGGCATCTGCACGTCGAGGAAGCAGACGTTCGGGCTGATGCGCTTCGAACAGATCGATGGCTTCGCGGCCGTTGCGCGCCTGCGCGACGATCTCGAGCTCGGGCCAGGCGCTCGCGAGCATCCGCACCAGCGCCTCGCGCAGCAGCGGCTCGTCGTCGGCGATGAGCGCGGTGGCGCGTGTCATGAGGCAGCCTCGCGCGCGCGGAATGCTGACCTCGGCGCAGACACCGTGCGGCGCGATCTCGGTCAATGTGAGATGCGCGTCGCCGCCGAACGCCAGCTTCAGTCGCTCGCGCAGCGTCGACAGTCCCGTGCCCAGCCCGCGAGCTGACGTTCTTCAATCCCACGCCGGTGTCCTTCACGCGCATGACGCAGCGATCGTCGCGGATCCAGATGATCGACATCGATGCGGCCGCCCGTCTCGCTCGGATCGATTCCATGGCGAACGGCATTCTCGACCAGCGTCAGCAGCGTCATGGGCGGACAATGCAGTCGCGCGGCGGCCGGATCGAGATGGATGGCGTACTGCAGCCGATCCGGCATGCGCATCTGCATGAGATCGAGGTAAGCGCGCGCCAGCTCCACCTCGGTCTCCAGCGTGGTGGTCTGCGAATGCATGCGCGGCACGGCCGCGCGTAGATAGGCGATGAGGCTGGTGAGCACCTTCGATGCCTGCGGGGAGCCCGAGTCCACCAGCGCCTGCACGTTGGCCAGCGTGTTGAACAGGAAATGCGGCTCGACCTGCGCCTGCAACAGCCGCAGGCGCGCATCCGACTCCCGGCGCTCGAACTCGCTGCGCTGCAGCTCGAACTCCAGCGCCTGCTCGCGCGCGAACGCGTCGCGTTGCCGCAGGATGGTGCCGATGGCGATCCACGGTGCGAACAGCAGTGCCACGACGGCGAGCAATCCATAAGTCGTGTCCGTCCCCGCCTCCGGTGATGCCAAACGCGAACCCGGTGGCGAGCGGTATGACGAGCACGATGCCGATGAGCCTGAGCACGGTGCGCGGCAGCCATTTCGGCAGCCGCCGCGGCCACCGCTCGAGCCAGCCGAACATGAACAGGATGGCGCCACCCACGATCATGGCGCGCAGCACATCGACGGGCAAGGCTGCCTTGCTGTGCAGCCCGATCAGCACGCCAAAGGCCGCGGAGACCGCCCAGCGTGAAACGCAGTCGCGGCCACGCAAAGATGCGCGCTTAAGCCGCTGGGGACGGATGCCGCGGTGGTTGCCATGGCCTGACTATAGAACAAGGAGACCGTGACCGAGGTGCGCGGGCGGCCGGGCGCCCTCACCGCATCGCCATTCGTCGGCGCCCGTCGCAGCTCGCGCCGCTCCGGCGGTCGGCCCGTCGCATGCCCCAGCATTCGCACCGACGCCGAATCATAGTTTCGACCGTCAGGGTGTCATTGCAGGAGCCTGATCGTGAAACTCAGAAACAAGATACTCATCGGTGTCGCCGCGGTCTTCGGCGTCGCGTTTGCCGCGCTGGCGATCACGGTGAGTTACGACTCCGCCTGTCCTCCGGTCGTTGCCGCTTGCAGCGGACGCGGAATCGATGCGCGCCATCGATGCATCGATGTTATGGAGTGCCGCAGGGGATCAGGCTGGAGAAGATTGCCAAGCCCATACCTGCCGAAGGCACAGGTGCTGATCAAGGTGCACGCCGCCAGCGTCAATCCCGCCGAGTGGTACCGGATCAGCGGCCAGCCTAACTTGATTCGCCTGGACGAACGGCATCGGCGCGCCCGACGGCGATGGGCGCGCGGGATTCGACGTCGCGGGCACCGTGGAGGCCGTGGGCCCGAACGTCACGCTCTTCAAGCCCGGCGATGAAGTGTTCGGCGGCGCGGGCGGCGCGCTTGGCCGAATACGTCGTGGCGCGCGAGCAGGGAGCCATCGTCGCGAAGCCGGCGGAAATGTCCTTCGAAGAAGCCGCCGCCATTCCGATCGCCGCCATCACCGCACTGCAGGGCCTGCGCGATCACGGTCGCATCAAGGCCGGGCAGAAGGTGCTCATCAACGGCGCCTCCGGCGGCGTGGGAACCTATGCCGTGCAGATCGCGAAGTCCTTCGGCGCCGAGGTCACCGGCGTCTGCAGCACGCGCAACGTGGAGCTGGTGCGCTCGCTCGGCGCGGATCACGTCATCGACTACACGAAGGAGAACTTCACCGAGGGCAAGGAGCGCTACGACCTCATCCTCGACAACGTCGGCAATCACGGCTTCTTCGACCTGGAAGACGTCATGAAGCCGACCGGCATCATCGTCATCGTCGGCGGCTCGAAGAAAGGCCCCCTGCTCGGGCCGATCAAGCGAATTGCGTGGGCCAAGGTCGCAGGCCACTTCATCGACCCGCGCACGACATTCTTCATTGCGAAAGTGAACAAGGCGGACCTGGAGTTGCTCGCGGGACTGGCGCGCGAAGGCAAGATTGAAGACGGTGATCGACAGGCGCTATCCGCTCGAAGAAGCCGGCGCCGCGCTGGAATACCTGGGCGCCGGCCATGCGCGAGGCAAGGTCGTTGTCACCGTCAACTGAATGCCCGTCCGCTGAGCGGGTTGCCGAGCTGGTCGCGGCGGTGAGCCGTGCACCGGACGACTCGAGCTGGCGCGAGGCCTTCTGCCGCGGCTTTGGCCGGCTGCGCGCCGAGCTGAACCTGCATCCGGCGGAACGCACGGCCGCGGCGACCTTCGCCGCCGCGGCGCAGACTGCCCGCAGCGTCGCCGTAGATAGTTTGCCGCTGGGCCTCGCCCTCGTGATGCACCTCTATCCGCTGTGCGCACTGCGGTGTGTGCCGCTGCCCTGGTGGAGCTCCGCGGGTTTCCGGCGGACGCTGCTGCTGCATGCCATCGACCGCCGCTCGCTGATCCTCGCCAATGCCGGCAGCGAGCGCGCCGCTGGCGCGCATGCGCCGGTCGAGATGACGCGCACGCGCGACGGCATCCGCGTCAATGGCACGTTCGACTACGTGTCGCTCGCGAACGTCGCCGACGTCGTGCTGTTCAGCGCGCCACTCGCCGGCAGTACCTGCACCATGTTCTGCGCCGCCGATCTGCGCAGCGCCTCGACCCGGATCGGTGACTCGCGGTTCAACGGCAGCATGCGGCTGTCCAACACCTGTTCGGTGACCTTCGACAACCTTCACGTGCCGGCCGATCGGTATGTCGTGGTGCCGGACGAATCCGCCTTGAACTGCATGGCCCAGTATCAACGCAGCTGGTTCCAGCTGCTGCTCGGCGAGAGTTATCTCGCGCGAATCGAGCGGCTGCAGTGCCAGTGGGAAGTGCCGCGTTCGACCGCGGAAATCGCCAGCCTCAACGAGGTGAGCCTGTTGAAGGAGTATGCGCTGCGTCTCTTCGACGAAGCCGCCTCGCCCCGTGCCGTGGAGTCGCTTTCCCGGGTCACCGCAGCGGTGAAGCTGCGCATCTCATGGCTTGCGCAGTCCACGGCCGCAGCACTGCGCAGCCGCGACGAGACGGCTGCAAACGAGTTGGGCTACTTCCGGCGACAGCCGACCTCTGATGATCGGATCCTGCAGAGCATCGGCGCAGCGGCATAGCTGCTCCCGGGTTCAGGCGCCGGCGTACCACTGCAGGGATACGACCGTCCAGGTAATCGCCACCGCGGCGATGGCGAAGCGAATCGTGTGACTCACGACCTGCGACAGAAATTCCCGGGCGTTCGAAACCCGGGCGGTACCCGCGCCCGAAGCTTCGACGCTGAAGGCGAACTCATGCACCAGCATGGCGGCGGCCACCAGTGCGGTGGCAAACGCCAATGATGCGGCGGTTGAGAACGAACTGCCGACGGAAACGCCCGTCACAACGATCAGCATGGCGACGATGACAGCGAAGCGATTCATGACCTGTACTCCCTTGGTGGTGTTGATTCAGTGAGCACATTATTTCGAACGGCGCGGCCTGATTTAAGTGGCAACCGTCATATGTAAGTTGTCATGTCTGGCGCATGACAGTCACGCCAGACTAACTAATTGACTGTCCCATCACGGCTGCTTTGCCGCCGCATTACGCAAAATTGATGCTCTCCCGGCCATGGGCGGCGCGCAGGAATCTGGGCGGCGGGCCTTCAGTCCCATGGCCGATACATTCCGACCGCGATAGCATGTCGCCCACAATCAGGGAGGACGCGCGTGATGAAACCAGCCAAGGCCAGAAAACCCATCAAGCAGGACAGCCCCGACGCTCGCGGGATTCTCGACACCTGGGTTGCGGGTTACCAGTCCCGCGACGTAGCAAAGGTGATGTCGGTGTTCGAACCGACGTTGCGCTATATCGCGCCCTGCCAACCCGAACAGACCTTTGAATCACTCGCGAGTTGGTTCAGGAATGACTTCGGGCGCCACGGCCCGCTGCCCACCTGGACCTTCACCATCGAATCGGTCGACGTGGGGGGAGACCTGGCGGTGGTCGTGTCGCGCTGGATGTCGGTCACGCACTACGAAGGCTTTTCCGCCGACGTATACCGGTTGCGCAGCATCGATTTCCTGCGCCTCGGTGCGGAGGGCTGGAAGATCTTCCGGACCATCAACGATCCGGAATGCTGCGGCCCGTCGCCCAAGGTAGTGAAGCGCCCGCGACGCTAGGTTCGAACGGCAGACCCACGTAGTTCTCAGCCATGGCGAGCTGCGCCGCCTGCGATTCGAACAGGTATTCGAGTTCCGTTTCCTGCATGCGCAGGGCGAACGCATCGCCCGGGAAGCGGTGCAATTGGCGTGTCAGCCACCAGGAGAACCGCTCCGCCTTCCAGATGCGCCGCAGGCAACGCGGTGAATATTCATCGAGCGCACTCTCGCGGCGCTCGCGGAAATAGTCGCGCAGCGCCTCGTGCAGGTAGAACACGTCGCTGACGGCGAGGTTCAGGCCTTTCGCGCCGGTGGGTGGCACGATGTGCGCGGCGTCTCCCGCCAGGAACAGTCGGCCGAAGCGCAGCGGCTCGACCACGAAGCTGCGCAGCGGCGCAATGCTCTTCTCGATCGACGGCGCGCCGGTGACCTGGTCTGCCACCTCCTCACCCATGCGCCGCCGGAATTCGTCCCAGAAACGCACGTCGCTCCACTGCTCCACACGATCCTCGAGCGGGCACTGCACGTAACAGCGCACACGGCTCGGCGATCGCAAGCTGGCGAGCGCAAAGCCGCGCTCCGAGTTGGCGTAGATGACTTCCGCCCACGGCGGTGGCACATCGGCGAGCACGCCTAACCACCCAAACGGGTATTCGCGATGGAACGTGCGGCATTGATCGGCCGGGACACTGGCCCGGCTGATGCCGTGGTAGCCGTCACAGCCGGCGATGAAATCGCATGCGATCTCGTGGGTCACGCCCTTGCTGCGATACGTCACCCTGGGATTGACCCCGTCCCAGTCATGCAGCATGACGTCTTCGGCTTCGTAGACGCTCACGCCGCCCGCCGCGGCGCGAGCTTCCATGAGGTCGCGCGTCATCTCCGTCTGCCCATAGACCGTGACGCACTTGCCCACCAGGGCCTTCAGGTCGATCCGATGGCGCCGCCCCTTGAAGCCGATCGCGACACCATCGTGCACGAGCCCTTCCCGATGGAGACGCGCGGACACCCCGGCATGATCGAGTACATCGACCGTGCCCTGCTCGAGCACACCGGCGCGAATCCGTCCGAGCACATACTCGGGACTGCGCCGCTCGAGAATCACCGCATCGATTCCCTCGCGGAGCAGCAGCTGCCCCAGGAGAAGTCCCGCGGGACCGGCACCGACGATGACGACCTGTGTGCGCGCGTGCACTAAAACTCGTACTCGACGGTCGCGAACCACTCCTGCGGCCGCGAGTAGGCAATCTCCGCGTAGCCGCTACCCGTGGTCAGCGATGAGTTGCCGGCGATGGGATATTCCTCGTCGGTGGCGTTGTTCAGCCCCGCGATGAAACGCCACTTCTCGGTTCTCACCTGCAGCTGCACATTGACCGTGGTCACCGCGTCATCCTGTGCGATCTCATAAGTGTTGGTGGCGTCGAAGAAGGTCTCACCCTGATACGAGACATCGACCCGCGGCACGATTTCGACCTTGCCGGCGTGCGCCGTGTAGCTGATGCCGAAGTGCCCTTGCAATTCGGGCGCGTACGGCAGGCGATTGCCTTCAACCAGGCCGGGCGGCAATACGGCGAACGGGATGTTCGAAAGAGAATCGATGGTCGCGTCGAGATACCCCACGCTGGCTTCGATGTTCAGATCCGCCGTCGGCACCCAGGTGAGCTCGACCTCGGCACCATCGATGCTGGTCTCGCCGGCATTGGTGACGAAGGGCGCGACACCGGCCGGCGCCGGTCCACGATACGTCAGCTGCATGTCAGTGTAGTCAGACGAGAAGACCGCCACGTTCAAACGCAGCGTGCCCCCCAGGTCCAGCTTGGTGCCGAGTTCGAGGGTCTGTGCCTCTTCCGGCGCAAACGGATGCAACGCGGCTTGCTGATCCGGCGTGAGCACGGCGTTGAAGTGGCTGTTCCAGCCGCCGCCCTTGAAGCCTTCGGAATAGCTCAGGTACGTCATCGCGTTGTCGTTCCAGTTGAGCTGCAGGGTCGCCGACGGCGTGAAGGAGCTGAAGGTGTCGCTGTACCAGATCGCAGGCACCTGCTTGATGTCCGGTGTCGCCAGGTCGAACTGATCGGGGAACGCGTCCTTCTTGTCTTCCGTATAGCGCCCGCCCACCGTGGCCGCGAACATGTCGCTGAACTTGAACGTCCACTGCGTGAACGCGGCCCAGCTCTGGTTGTCGACCTTGTTGTTGTCACTGTCACGCTGGATGCCGGGAGGCGGTGGATTCAATTCCACCGTGACGATGTCGTCCGAGGTCTGCTCGAAGTAGTACAGGCCGAACACACCCACCAGGCGATCGGATTCATAGGTGAGCTGCAGCTCCTCGCTCAATTGATCGCCGGTCACGTCGTAGTACGTGTGGAGAATCGGCAGCGGAGTATTGTCGGCGTCGCGGACGCCCTCCCAATCTACCTCGCGATACGCGGTGATTGACTTGAACGTCATCGAATCACCGATACCGAAGCTCAGGTTGAGCGAGGCGCCGAGATTTTCAAACTTGCTCGTCAGAGGCACGCTGCCGTTGTTGGCATACGGACCGGCACCCTGAAAGTCATTCGCGCAACGAGGGTCGTCGACCATTGGCACGGGCCCGGAAACCGGGAACACGACGCCAGGACAGCCTGCGTCCTGACTGGCGACACGCGGGAAAGTCGCGGTCTCGTTGATGGTCGCGAACACCAGCGGGCTGCCGTTCTCATCGGCCTTGGTGTAGTCGACCGCCAGTGCAACACGGGTGCTGTCCGACGGCGACCACACCCATTTCGTCATGCCGGTGAAAGTGTCGGTGTCACCCAGGTCGGTGCCGTCGGGACGCTCGACATAGCCATCCTGCTGCCGAACGCCGAGCGACCAGCGCGTCTTGAACGAATCCGAAAACGGCACATCGAGCGCGACGAATCCGTCGATGAGGTTGTCGTCGCCGAAGCCGGCGCGCACCTTGCCGCCAAACTCGTCTCCCGGATCGGCGGTCGACAACAGCACCGCTCCACCAATGGTGTTGCGGCCAAAGAGCGTGCCCTGCGGTCCGCGCAAGACCTGCACGTTCGCGATGTCGCGCAATTCCATGTTGCCGCCCACGGCATTGCCGATGTACACGTCGTCGAGGTACAGGCCCACGCCCGGATCGACGGTGGACGTCGGGTCGGTCTGGCCGATGCCGCGAATAAAGACCGCCGAGGAAGCATTGTTGCCGGCAAGAGGTGCGTTGTTGGCGAACTGCAGATTCGGCACCAGCTGATCGAGCGTGTCTGTACGGAACACCTGGCGATCTTCGAGTGCTGCGCCGGTGATGGCGGTGATCGAAATCGGCGTGGCCTGCAGGTTTTCCTGCACCTTGCGGGCCGTGACCGTGATCTCTTCGAGGGCGCTCGCCTCCTGCTGCTGTGCAAACGTCGGACTGGAAAGCACGGCGGTACCCGCCAGGGCAAGCACCTGACTGATCGCCGTCGCGAGTGACTTCTTCGTCATGGGATCCCCCTGGCTACGGGCGAAATTGCCGGTGACGGTAGGCGCGAAGCCGGTTATCTTCAATCGCGTGGATTGAATATCGATTATCTGCGGGAGTGATATCACCGCCATGCCCCGTCAATTCGACCTGAACCTCCTTGCCCGTGCTGGTTGCCATCCACGAACACGGCAGTGTGACGCTGGCTGCGCAGCACCTCGGCATGAGCCAGTCCGCGGTGAGCACCGCGCTCGCCAAGCTGCGCCTCAAATATTCCGATCCGCTGTTCCACCGCGTGGGCCATGGCATGAAGCCCACCACGCGCACACGCACACTGATCAACCCCCTGCGCGAGGCCATGTCGCGCGTGGCAACCACGTTCACGGCCGAGACGCACTTCAATCCTCGCACCACCGAGCGCACTTTTACTTTCGCGATGTCGGATGTGGGCGAGATGGTGTTCATGCCGAAGATCCTGCAGCGCGTGCACCAGGCGGCGCCGCGGGCCCGGGTGCGCTCCGTGGCCGCCAGCGCGGCACAAATCGAGCGCGGCCTGGAAACCGGCGAGATCGATCTCGCCGTGGGGTATTTCCCCGACCTGCGCGAGAAATCATTCCTCGAGAAGCATCTGTTCTTTCACTATTTTGTCTGCCTGCTGCGCGCCAACCACCCGATCACGGCCAGCACGCTCTCAATGCAGCAATTCCTTGGCCTGGAACACGCCGTGGTCTACGGCGCCGGACGCACCAACGAGATTTTCGAGCGCTTCCTGCGCGCCAAGAAGGTCCATCGGCGCGTGGTGCTCGAAACGCCACATTTCATGAGCATTCCATCCATCATCGCGCGCTCCGATCTCATCGTGACGGTGCCGCACGCGGTCGGCATGTTCGTCAAGGAAGTGCACATGAACATCCGCATCGCGCAGCCGCCGATGCGCACGCCCAAGATCGACCTCAAGCTGCATTGGCACCGCAACTTCCACGGCGACCCGAAGAACAAATGGCTGCGCGAGCTGGTCGCGAGCCTGTTCTCCGATGAGCTTGATGAATGGCAGGCTTAGCGCAAAATATCCGCATGTGTTACTCAGCCCAGCTTCAGGCCGCCTATGCCCGCTACCTGCGCGAGACCGGCGCCGAAATGGACATGGACCAGTTCGTGGAAATCTTCGGCGCGCGGCTGTCGGATTCCAGCATCCGCATTCCACGCGCCGTCGAGCGCTGGTTCGATGAGCCGAAGAATGACGGCGAGCGCCGGATAAAGACGTTCATCGACGAATACCGCGCGACGGAGACCAACAAGCTCGAGCGGGAGGTGTTCGCGCAGAAAAAGCGTCTCGCCGATGCCGGGCGTGCGCTGGCTGCCAAGACCACGAAGGCCGCGACAGAGAGCAAACGCATCGCTTCAGACAAGATCGAAAAGGCGATCGAGCGGCTCGAGCGACTGAAAGCGATCAAACCGCACCCGGCGGAGGCGCGGATTTTTCCGCTGCACTTTGCGCCCATCGTCATGCAGGTCGGCGAAAAACGGCTGTTACGTCTGGCCCGCTATCACTGCCGCAAGCCCGGCGAGGTGGCGTTCATCGATCGCAAGCTGCCCGGCCTCTACAACGCGCGGCGCGACAGCCTCGGCAAGTACTGGAAGGAGCTGTTCGGCGTCTCGCACGCCGTGATGCTGGTCGATTCCTTCTTCGAAAACGTCGAACGCGAAGGTAAGAACCAGGTGCTGCACTTCGTGCCGCGGCCGGCCGGCACCATGCTCATCGCGTGCCTGTACGCGGAGTGGAAGGATCCCAAAGGTGGCGCTCCCCTGCTCTCTTTCGCCGCGATCACTGATGAACCACCAGTTGAAGTCGCGGCTGCCGGCCATGACCGGATGATCATCAATCTCAAGCCCGAGCACCTGGATGCCTGGCTCAAGCCCGAGGGGCGCTCACTAGATGAGTTTCAGCAGATCCTGGGAGATCGGCAGGCGCCGTATTACGAACACGAGGTGATGGCGGCCTAACCCGGAGGACGGACATGCCGGCGTAGCGCCAGCAGGCATGCCATTGCGAGCACAAGCACCATCGCGAGGCCAAGGAAGAACCCGGCCGCACCGCCCATGGCCAGCAACGATCCACCCGCGAAGGAACTGAGGATGCCACCGATACGTCCCGCGCCAGACGCGAATCCGACGCCCGAGGTTCGACATTCGGTGGGGAAGACATGCGCCGACACGATGTACAGGCCCGACTGCAGCGCGTGAATACCAAAGCCCGCAACGGCGATGGCTATGAAGTAGATAGTCACGTTTCGCTGTGACTGCAATGCCTGGTCGCCGAGCGCCGCCACACAGGTGAGGCCTACCAGCGCGAAGACGGCGACACTGCACACGGCCACGAGCGGCAGGCGCGAACCGATACGCGCGATCAACCATGCGTTGAGCAGGCTGCCCACGACGCCGGCGAGGTTGAAGACCAGTCCACTGCGCACCGCCTGGTCGAGGGGAAATCCCACCGAAGTCAGCACCAGCGGCACCCAACTGAAGAAGGCATACACCGCGATCATGTTGGTGAAGAAGGCCAATGCCAGACCTACGGTATCGCGCGCCAGGCCCGGCGCAAACACGGCATGGAACGCACAACCTTCGTCTGCAGCAGGCTTGCGATCTCCCCGAGCCGCGAGGAAGCGCGGTGATTCCGGCAGCAGCGGCAGGAGCGCTGCCGCTGCGACCAGGGGCAACAGGCCGCCGGCGATGAAGATGGCTCGCCAGCCGAACACCGGCACCAGCTCGGCGGCAAGCGCCGCTCCCAGAATGCCGCCGATGGGTACCCCCAACAGCGATCCAACGATCAACTGGCTGCGCAGCCTTGCGGGTGCGAATTCCGCCATGATTGCGACCGCACTGGGCAACGCACCTCCGAGGCCCAGTCCGGTGAGAAATCTCCACGCCGCGAGCGATGTCACGTCATTGGCGGTGGCGCCCAGCAAGGTGGTTGCGCCGAACAACACGGTGCTGAGCAACAAGGCTGGCCGTCGTCCGAAGCGATCGCCAATCCGCCCGATGGCCATGGCGCCCAGGCTCATGCCGAGCACCGAGGCCGCGAGCGCCAATCCGAGCGCACTGCGCTCAACACCGAACTCGGCGACCAGCGCGGGTGCCGCGAAGCCGATTATCTGAATATCCAAGCCGTCGAGGATCATGACGCTGAAGGTACACACGCACACCAGCAGCGATTGGCCACGCAAGCGGCCGGCATCCAGAACAGCATCCATCATGAGGTCCCTCTCTGTAACGCGGCCGCACGCGCCTCGGCGATGCAGTGGCGCAGTTGTTCCTGGTCTGAGACGCGGTTCGCGAGCAATAGCACCAACGCGCAATTCAGCCGCGCGCTCTGATCGTCGGTGAGCTCGCGATGCCCGTTCATCAGTTCTTCGTACCAGCCGTCGGCATCCGTTATTGACATGACAGTGTCCGCAGTGCGGCCTCGAGTCCGGCCGCGTCACTCGAGGCCAGACATCCCGCACAGTAAGAATCCGGGCGCAGGATGATGACCTCCGCGTCGGCGCAGTCGGTCGCGGTTGCGAGCGCCGCGAAGCCCGCGCCGAGCTTTTCCGCGGCGACGAAACGCACCGGATGGCGTTGCTCGAGCGCGCGTAGAGGCAGGCCTGGATTCCGAACGACGGCAACGTAGTTGCCATCTGCCCAGCGCAGCAGCTGGGCGAGATCTCCGTGTGTGCCATCCGCAAGATTCGTGGCGATATTGGGGATCGACCGGCCGCCGCGCTCCCCGACGTTCAGTCGCGACGTCGCATAGACGCCCGGCAGCGACATGCGGCCGGCGTTCACCAGCAATCGGGCAAAGGCGTGTGTTCGCGCCAGCGCCAGAACGGAGTCGCGAAAACAGCGCTCCGCGTGGGTTGGGGGCCGCAGGAAGCGCGTGGTCCTGTCGGAGACGCGGATATTTTCATGAGCTGCCGCACGGCGCTCGGCGCAGTAGGTGTCGAGCAACGCGACATCCGCCCGGCCATTTAGCACCAGCGCCAGTTTCCAGGCGAGATTGTCAGCGTCCTGGATGCCGCTGTTGCCTCCCCGCCCACCGAAAGGACTCATCACGTGCGCGGCGTCTCCCGCGAACAGTATTCGCCTGTTTCGAAACGCCGCCAGGCACTCGCTGCGGTAGGTCCACGTGCCGACCCAGACGATCTGGAATTCGACCTCGTCGCCGAACTGGCGCCGCAACCGCTCGCGAATCGCTGCATCACTCGCGGCGTCCTCGAAATCGCATTCCGGGTCGAGTTGATAGTCGACACGGCAGACGCCATCCGCCATTACGTGTTGCCAGGCCGCGCGTCCTTCGTTGAAGGGGGCCGAGATCCAGGTACGCCGCTCGTGCGGCGGTGAGCCCTTGATGAACACGTCGCAGATCAACCAGCGATCATTCTTGCGGGCGCTGTGCGCACGGGTCCCGGCACGCAATACGCTGTGCGCGCCGCTGCAATCGACCACCCAGTCGGCGTGCAAGGTGTAACGTCCCGTCGGCGTTCCGACCTGGAGGCGGACGCCACTGCCATCCTGCTCACAAGCGTCCACCCGCGACTGCCAGCGCAAATCCACGTGCGGCAGCTGCGCCGCCCGCTCGATCAGGAATGCCTCGATATAGAACTGCTGCAGGTTGATGAATGCGGGTTGCGCCGACGCGCACATGTGACCGTCTCTTGCGAGGTCGAACTCGTAGAGCTGCTCACTGCCCGAATAGATGCGGCCGACGCTCCAGGTCACGCCCTTTTCGAGAACCCGTGGATAGATACCCAGCCGCGCAAAAATCTCCAGGCTCTTCTGGGAGTAGCACACGCCGCGCGAGGACGCGCCGCGCGCACCGACGCTGTTGTCTTCATCCACGACAACGACCTGGACGCCGAGATCCGCCAACGCGCAGGCAGCCGTCAACCCGACGAGCCCGGCGCCTACGATCGCAACGGAATGCTGCTGCGCAATGCCAGCGGCGAGTTCACGCGGTGTGCGGAACGGATATTCAGGTAGCGCGTAGCGGCCGCCGGAAAATGTAATCGGCTGTATCTGCATGTGACGCGCAGGATGTCATGCCGCACGCGCGCCTCTGTCCCCATGCAATGGGGACGCTCACCCGGCGCTGAACAATTGCCGCAGGGCCTTCAGATTCTGCACGCCGAGCCGTCGATAGGCACGCTCGCGGTAGGTGATGGCGGTGGAATGCGCGACGCCCAGCGACGCGGCGATCTCGCGCAGCGTTTTTCCGGCGAGCATGCCCGCGGCGACCTCGAGCTCGCGAAAGCTCAGATCATGCCGAACTACCTTGAGCCGCTGGCGCCAGGCGTCGGTACTGGAGGCGGACTGGACGATCAGCTCCACGTGCCGGCGCGCGATGGCGGCGAGCGGCAATGCGACCGCCCTGAGACGGGCGATCTCCGCATCGCTGAACTCACCGGAGGCGCTCACGCGATACAGGTTGAGCGCCACCAGTGCCTGTCCCTGCGTGCCGGTCAGTAGTGAGACCCGGTGCGCGATACCGGAGTCTTCGTAGAGCTTGCGATACGCGCGATGGCGGATGTCAGCAGGTTTGACCGAGCGAACCAGCACCTTGCCCCGGAGCCGCGCGGCGTCGCCGACGAAACGCAGGTTCGGGTCGTACCGGTAGAAGCGATCGATGTAGGCAACGGCCGCCTTCGACAGTTCCGGATGCTCGTTCAGCGACTCGTTGGTGAACACCTGTGAGATCGTCGTCCCCGCCAGGCGTATCAGGGCGCAATGATCCACGTTGACCAGTCGATTCACTGCCTTGAGCATCACGGACGCAAATCGTGGCTCGCAGATCGCCGCGATGGGCTCCGCCAGCCAGCCGACGTCCTGCTTCACGGAGAATCAGTTCGAATTGAGACTGATGAGCGACAGGAACTCGCGCCGCAACGCGCCGTTCTCGAGGAACACGCCCCGCATCACGCTGTTGGTCATCTTCGACGCGTTGTCCTTCACGCCGCGCCAATGCATGCAGAAATGATCGGCTTCCATCACCACCGCGAGCCCATCCGGCTTCACCATTCCCACCAGCACGTCGGCCAACTGGATGATGGCCTCCTCCTGGATCTGTGGCCGCGACATGATCCACTCCGAGATGCGCGAGTACTTGGAGAGTCCGATGAGGTCGGAGTTCTTGTTAGGCATCACGCCGATCCACAACCTTCCCATGATGGGACAGAGATGATGGCTGCACGCGGAGCGCACGGTAACGGGGCCCATGATCATGAGTTCGTTCAGGTGCTCGGCATTCGGAAACTCCGTGACCTTCGGTAGCGGCACGTAGCGCCCGCGGAACACCTCGGTCACGTACATCTTGGCGACACGGCGCGCGGTCTCCATGCTGTTGTGATCGTTCTCGGTGTCGATGACCAGGCTTTCGAGCACGCCGGTCATCTTTGCGCAGACTTCCTTCACCAGCTGGTCCATCTCGCCGGGCTCGATGAACGCGGAGATGTTGTCGTTGGCGTGAAAGCGCTGTTGTTTGGCCTTCAGTCGCGCACGAATGCGCTGCGAGACGTGCGTGGATTCGTTGGACATGGGGCACCCGTAAATCTGTGTGCCCCTGACAGTAGCAGCCGCGCCCGGCGGCTGCTACAGGACGAGTGTCAGCTACCCGATCCCCACACGAAACGCCATTCCAATGACACGCGCCGCGAAGTTCCGAATGTCATGGGCCTTGTGGGCGTCGACACCGATCGCCTCGCAGGCCTGCACGAATCGGCTGGCGAGTACGCCGCCGACGACCAGCACGAGGGTGAAGACGAACGGGGTTCCCGCCACCGAAGCACCCGAGGCGGCGACCGCGGCAACAACGACTACCAGCGCGATGAGACCTGCAAGGCGATTCATGTCATTCACTCCCGCTTGTTCACGAGTGAATGCATTGATGCCGGCGCCGCTGCGCGGCTTGAGTGTGAGTTGTCATGTGAGTCGCGCCCGCCCGCGACTCACGTGACAGGTGTCATCTCAAAATGAACTGAAGGACTGCACCAGGTCCTTCTGGCGAAGAAGTTAGTCCGGACGCCCGGGCGCATCTAAAGGCAGCAGATCGGTTGCAGAGTTGCGCCGCGCCAACGCCGTGGACTCATCGCGTTCACGGCTACAACGCCTTCGGCAATTGCTACCTTCACGTGCAATTTCTTCAATGCGCACGCACGATCCGCGCCGCGTGAACATGGATCTTTCGATCTACGGTTTCAGTCGGCGTCAAGCGACAAGACGACGCGGCGACGAGTCTGAAATTCTCGCTGCGCAAGTCGCGCCCATACGCAAGAATTGATCTGGAATCTCTCTATTGACATTCCGACTCGGACTACGTGATCGTCTTGGTGGCACCACGCAGGGAGCGAGCGCGGCCAGGGGGCCATGGAGACGCGCAATGGTGATCAGAGTGTTGGTAGCGACGGGCGTACGCGCCTATCGCGAAGGACTGCAACGCGTACTGCAAGGCGAAGAAGGAATCGCGCTGGCGGGGATGGCGTCCACCGCGGAACAGACCGTCGAACAGGCGTGCAAACTCCTGCCGTCCGTCATTCTTCTCGACATTGGCATGGCAAAGAACCTGGCGCTCGCCGGCCAGATGGTGGGAATTCCGCGTGCGTGTGGCTTTGTCATGCTCGGCAGACCCGAAGCCTACGCGGACGTGGTCGTCTGCCTGCCGGCCGAAGTGGTCGCGTTCGTGGCGCGCGACGCCACGGTGGCCGACTTGCTGAGCGCCATTCGCGCCGCCGGCGGGAGTGAGGTCGCAATGCGAGTCCCGACGCCGCCATCCGCCGTGGCGATACCCGTACCACTCACCTTCACGGGATTCCTGCCGCGACAGCATCCTTCCGCGATCGCACATCTCACGGAACGCGAGATGGAGATCCTCAAGCTCATCCAGCAGGGAATGCCCAACAAGACCATCTCGCGCCAGCTCGGCATCGAGCTGTCGACGGTGAAGAATCACGTGCACAGCATTCTGGCCAAACTGGGGGCACACAATCGCGGCGAGGCCATCTCTTTGCTATATCGCTACGAGAGTATTGAGCGCGCGGCACAGGGAGTCACGTCCGAGCCTGAGACGGAAGGTATCCTGCCGCTGGACGGGCAGTCTGCGGTCGCCTAGCGCCGGCCGCGTTTTCTGCCGGCGAATTCCGTTTCCGCGGCCTGCGTGAGGGCGCGAATCTGCTCGACTTCCGCCTGCCGGTACGGTTTGCCGTCCGGATGCAGGATGTCGTGATGCCACACGACGGGCGCGTTCTGCGTGTAGGGACGTTGCCAGGAATCCCACGGGAAATTGGTCTGCGTTTTTCCGAGCACGAAGCCCCAGTTCATCATGCCGACGTTGTATTTGCGCGCCAGCGGCAGTGATGTGTCGAAAGTCGAGCCGGCGCCGCGCGCCAGGTACTCGGTGCAAATCAGCGGCCTGCCATAGGCCTGGAGCTGCGTCACGCGGCGCTCGAAGGCCTCCGGCCAGTCATAGACATGAAAGGTGATGACGTCGGACTGTTCGATCTGCGCCTTCTCGATGGCGTTGAGTTTTCCGGCCGGTGACCAGTCATCGTTGTGCCACACGCCCGAGGTCAGCGGCTGCGAAGGATTGGCCGCGCGCGCCCAGGCAAACACCTGCGGCAACAACGTCGCGACGTGGGTGAACTTCTCGCGCGCGCCGGCCGAGTCACCCTCGGCACCATTGTCCGGCTCGTTCCAGATATCCCAGCCGAGCACGCGCGGGTCGTTTGCAAAGGCAGCCACGACGCCACGCACGTAGGCCTCGAGCTTTGGGTAGTTAGCGGTGTCCGCGAGCCCGGCGCGACCCGGGCCCTGCACCCATCCGGAGTTGTGTACGCCGGGGATGGGTGGGCGCTGCGGTCCTAGCCGGGGGTTCGGATCCCAGCAGGAGTCGAACAACACCAACAGCGGCTTGATGCCGTGCTTCGCCGCGATGGTGAGGAACTGATCGATACGCTGGCGAAATCCCGGGGCGTCCTGTGCCCACAGCTGGTCGTGCAGGAACACGCGCATGGTATTCATGCCCATGCCGGCGGCCCAGCCCAGTTCCCGGTCGATTTGTGCCGGATTGAAAGTTTCCGCCTGCCACATCTCGAGCTGATTGATCGCATCCGTGGGGATGTAGTTGCTGCCGACCAGCCAGCGCTGCGCGGCATACCAGGCATGCGCCTTTTCCGCAGACCAGCGCTGCGTATCCGCGAGCGCCTGGCTGACAAACAGCAAACAAACCGCGCCCGCGGCCAAAACTTTCCCTGGTTGCAACACGAGACCCCCCTCGAGCGGAATGCTGGCGCAAGACTACCCGCACCTGCGTGGTATTGTCCTGCGCCAGGAGGTTGAATGCTTCGGGCGACGATGTTGCTAGCGCTGGCGTTGTTTGGCACGACGCTCCATGCACAAACCGCCTTCGACTCCCCGTCCGGCGTCGATGATTTCCCCGGCCATCCGCGCCTGTTCGTGCTCACCGACATCGGCAACGAGCCCGACGACCAGATGTCGTTGGTGCGCTTGTTGCTGTATTCGAACGAGCTCGACATCGAAGGCCTGGTCGCCACCACCTCCACTTGGCGAAAGGAATATCCGCTGCCGGAATATGTGCTCGCGGTGCTCGAGGGTTATGCCGAGGCCCAGGCCACCTTAAGCAAACACGCGGCTGGCTGGCCGACCGCCGAATCATTGCGCGCGCTGGTAAGCAGCGGGCCGGAAGGATTCGGTATGGCGGCACTCTTGAAGAATGAACCTTCACCCGGCGCCCTGGCGCTGGTCCGCGCGGCGCAGCGCAACGATCCGCGACCCTTGTGGATCTCCATCTGGGGCGGCGCAAATACGTTGGCCGAAGCCCTGATGCACGCGCGCGCCACCCTCCCGCCCGCTGCCGTGGATGCGCTGATCGCAAAACTGCGCGTGTATTCGATCTCCGACCAGGACGACGCGGGTCCCTGGATCCGCCGCGAGTTCCCGCGACTCTTCTATATCGTCAAGCCGAGCGGCCCGAACGGCGAGGAATATGCGTCCGCGACCTGGACCGGCATCAGCGGCGATGTGTACTACGGCAACTGCGCAGGCGCGGACGGCAGCACCGTTACCAACCAGTGGTTAGACACCAATATCCGCGCCAAGGGTCCGCTCGGCAAACATTACCCACGCTTCGAATTCATCATGGAAGGCGACACACCCGCCTTCCTCGGGCTCACCAGCAACGGTCTCGCGAGTTCCCGCAATCCGAGCTGGGGCGGCTGGGGTGGCCGATACCTGTTCCGCCAGCCCTACGGCGAAAGCCGCGCCATCTGGACCCAGGGCGGCGATGCCTTCGCGCGCGTCACCTCGCAGGACGCCGTCTATGGCAGGGACGGCAAGGTGTACCTGTCGGACCAGGCCACCATCTGGCGCTGGCGGACGGCCTTTCAGCACGATTTCGCCGCGCGCATGGACTGGACCATCAAGGAATACTCCGCGGCAAATCACGCGCCGACCATCGTGTTGAACGGCGTCCCGGGAACTGTCCCGCTGCACGTCGCTGCGCAGGTCGGCCAGCCGCTGGTTTTCGACGCATCCGGCAGCGCTGATCCGGACGGCCAGCCATTGAACTATCGCTGGTTCCATTACGCCGAGGCCGGCTTCGTTCCCGGCGAAGCGCTGGCCAAGGTGACGCTGGCCACCGGCAACTCACCGCGCGCCACGGTCACCGTGACCGAGGCCTGCCGGCCGGCGTGGATTCCTTCGAAGCAGCCCTGCCCGCGCAGCACCGCGCACATCATCCTGGAAGTGACCGACGCGGGAATGCCCGCGCTCACGTCCTATCGGCGCGTGATCCTCGACGTGCGCCCGGCAACGACCCGTTAGAGCGATCCTGGATCGATGCGCGTACCGGGGTACGCACGGCGAGAATCCGCCGGATGATCCGCAGGATGGCGGCCTCGATCCGCTCGCTCAATAGACGCGGAAAAGCGAGCGCGGTTTCTGCCTGGAAGCTGCGACCCACATCGTGCAGGCACCATTCGGCAAAGTGCTCGCAATTGTTGGAAAACAGGCGGTAGCGCTTTTCGCCGAGCCGTGAGCGCGCGCGTTGCACGACTTCCTGTGCTCCGAGGCAATGTTCTGCATGTTGCACCACGAAAACGGCGCGCCCGTTGGAAAAGCGCGCCATCGACACCTCTTCGACGGGCTTGCGAATCAGGTTGAACATCAACGCGCCGTACTGAATTACCCGGCCATTTCCCACGTAAATCCCGTGATGCGCGAATCCAAACCAGGGAGTGACGAGGTGGGCCCCAAACTCGGGCTCCGCGGCGTCGAGCAATTGCAGGAGTCGTCGAGCGGGTGCCTGGCGATACGCCACGGGGCCGGAAGCGGGAAGGTTGTCAGGGTTCATTCGAATTTGCCAAGTCACAAAACGTTTAACCGTCGTACGTAGTACACCGTGTCCTTGGATGCAGGGCCGTCGGCACGCCACCCGCGAAGTGTTGAAATGGGGCGTTTGGATTTGGCGGCAAGCGCTTACAGGGCGGGTAGCGGCGCTGCGGTGCGTCAGAGAATCAGAAAAAGTCGAAGGCTCGTGACACGGCCCAGGGAAGCGCGGTGGCCAGCACCACGCCAAGCACGAAACGCCCCGCCGAGGCACCCTGTACCGGCGGCAATACAGCCGGATACGCGCGCGCACCGTGCAGCATGGCTTCGAGCAGTTTTTCTTTCTTCACGAAGCGATACCACCCGATCGCGATGACGTGCAGCACGATGAGACCCATGAGCAGGTTGAAGACCCGTTCGTGCCATTCGGCCGCTGCGCGTCCGGTCTCGAAACTGACGTACAACGACATCGGCCCGGACTCGATCCCGTCCACGTCGACGGCAAACAAACCGAGTGCGACCTGGAAGAGCATGACCACGATGAGCGCGAGCACACTCAGTGCGCCGAGGGGATTATGTCCTGGCGCCACGGGCCACGCGCCGCGCAGGTAATTCAAGATGACGCGGGGCCCGCGGATGAACTGCCGGAAGCGCGCGGTGGAACTGCCGAAAAATCCCCAGTAAATGCGAAAAGTCACCAGCCCGAGCAAGGTGTAGCCGCTCCACCGGTGCCACTCGAGGTGACCCTGTTTTCCGGTCCACCACGACGATGCAATACACAACACCATCAGCCAGTGAACCAGCCGCGTCGGAACGTCCCAGACCCTCACCCGAGTCGGGGACGGCAGGTCATCGGACATCGAAGCTCAATCTTCGGGCGCGCGGAACGTGTCATGGCAGTTTTTGCACGCCCCGCCCAGTTCCTTGAACGCGGCCTGCAGCCCGGGAGTGTCCTTCGCCTTGACCGCCGCTAACAACTTTGGCGCCCGGTCGGTGAACATCTTCTGCGCCGCGGTAAAGTCGTCGGGCTTCTTCCAGATTTCCGGCAAGGCGCGCGTCTTGCCGGCATCCGGGCCACTGCCGGCTGGAAACCACCTCTGCTGGTCGATGGACGCTTCGACCACGACATGCGCCGCCTTTTCGAGCGACGCCCAATCGGGGCTGTCGCCTCGCGAGTTGTCGCGCACCGCCTTGAAGGCATCGCCCAGTTCTTCGTAGTGCTCATGGCGCACTTTCTGCGCTTCCGTCCTGCCTTCGTTGGAGTGGGCGGTGACCGCACCGGCGATGAAAAAGGGAACGAAGGTGACGACCAGAAATCTCACTGAGGGCCTGCGTGGCATATGTCCATCCTGCAGATGTGTGATGCGGGCCACATCTATAAACGATTTGGGGCGTTTCTGGCGAGGGGGTGGCCGACTGTCGTTTGTAAGACAACGAAAACACCCCGTGACCTCGTACCGCAAAAACCGGACAATGCGCAGCCTTTTCAAGCTGAAAATCGTGAGGCCAGAGCTGGTGTTGAGTACACGCGTCAGGCGCTATTTCCCGTCCCATCTTTCGTCGATAGTGGCGCTGGCCCTGGTCATTCCCGCATCCGTGGCTGCGAAGCCTGCGGTCGAGACCTATCACTCCTCCATCGTGCCCATCCTCGAGCAGCACTGCTACGAGTGCCACGGTGACGGCTACGACAAAGGCAAGGTCGCCTTCGACCGGCTGGAATCCGACCAACAGATCCTGAAGCCCGAGCTGTGGGTCAGGGTCTTGCTGAACACCCGCGCCGGCCTCATGCCCGCAGAGCGCAAGCCGCGCCTGTCACCCGCTGAGCAGGCGACGCTCGAGCGCTGGATCAAGTACGACGTATTCGCCATTGATCCGGCCAATCCCGATCCGGGCCGCGTGACCGTGCGGCGCCTGAACCGCGTCGAGTATCGCAACACAGTGCGCGACCTGCTCGGCGTCGACTACAACACCGACCACGAATTCCCGCCCGATGATTCGGGTTTCGGTTTCGACAACATCGGTGACGCGCTGACCATCTCGCCGATGCTCATGGAAAAGTACGTGGCCGCCGCCCAGACGGTCGTCGCGCAAGGTGTGCCCACCGTGCCGCGCAAACCCGCCGAACAGCTGGTGCAGGGCCTGGCCTTCGATGGGCAGAACGCGAGTCTCAAGTGGAGCAAGCGCCGGCTCGTGTTCAGCGAACCCGCCAATGTCGCGACCACCTTTCACAACGATTCGCCCGGCAGCTACCGCGTGAAGCTGGAACTCGAGGTGAACGGCAGCTACACCCCGGACCCGGGCCGTGCGCGCGTGGTCTTCAAGGTCGACGGCAAGGAAGTGATGAACCAGGAGTTCGGTTATTACGACGAGAAGGTGTTCACCTTCGACTCCACGCATCGCTGGAATCCCGCAGATCACACCTTCAGCATCGAGCTGGAACCCACGGCTCCCGCGGGCAAGAAGGAAACCATCATCGACCTGTTCGTCAACAAGGTGACGATCGAAGGCCCGCTCGAAAAGGATCAATGGGTGAAGAGCGAGAACTACGAACGCTACTTCCCGCGCGCGGTGCCGAAGCCTCGCAAGGAGCGGCGCGCGTATGCCACCGAAATACTGACTGCGTTCGCCGAGAAGGCGTATCGCCGCCCGCTGACTGACGAGGACACGGGCGCGCGACTCGCGGTGCTGGCCGAAGCGGCGTACACGCAATCGGGCAAGAGCTTCGAACAAGGTGTCGCACATGCCATGGCTGCGGTGCTCGCCTCACCGCGCTTCCTGTTCCGGCTGGAGGCGCCGGCCTCACAAGCGCTGAGCGCACACTTCGCCGACGTCGACGAGCATTCACTCGCCGGGCGACTGTCCTATTTCCTCTGGTCAACCATGCCGGATGCGGAGCTGATGAGCCTCGCCGCACGCGGTGAGCTGCGTGCCAATCTCGCTGCGCAGGTCAAGCGCATGCTCGCCGATCCGCGCGCCGACAACCTGGCGCGCAATTTCACCGGTCAGTGGGTGCAGGCGCGCGATGTCGAAGGCATCGCCAGCAATCCGCGCGAAATCATCCTGCGTGATGCCGGTGAAGAAGCGGTGCTCAAGCAGCTGTTCGCCGCGTGGAAGGCGCAGGACGAGAAAACCGCGAAAGTGCTCGCCGACAAGATGGACGCCATCGTGGAGACTCGACCCGATCTCTCCAAGGACGTGCGGGCCGCCATGCGCCAGGAGACGCAGGAATATTTCGCGTACGTGATCCGCAATGACCGTCCGGTCACCGAGCTCATCGACAGCGACTACGCCTTCGTGAACGACGAGCTGGCCAAGTTCTATGACATCCCGGATGTCATCGGCAAGGAACTGCGCAAGGTGACGCTGCAGCCCGGCAGTCCGCGGGGCGGCATGTTGACCCAGGGCAGCGCGCTGCTGGTGACATCGAACCCGGACCGCACCTCACCGGTGAAGCGTGGCCTGTTCGTGCTGGCGAACTTCCTCGGCACGCCGCCCCCGCCGCCGCCCGCCAACGTGCCGGCGCTCGAGGCCAGCGAAAGCGAATTCCACGACAAGGAGCCGGCGCTGCGCGACGTGCTGAAGGTGCACCGCGAAAACCCGCTGTGTTCCTCCTGTCACAACCGCATGGACCCGATCGGCCTGGCGTTCGAGAACTTCAATGGCGTAGGACTGTGGCGAGATTCGGAGCGCAAACAACCCATCGTCACCGAAGGCAGCCTGATTACCGGCGAGACCTTCAACAGCGTGAAGGATCTGAAGCGTATTCTGGTGACCGGGCACCGCGAGGATTTTTACCGTACGCTCACCGGCAAGTTGCTGACCTATGCCACCGGCCGGGGCATGGAGTATTACGACGTGGAGACCATCGACCGGATCGTGAAGCGGCTCGACGACAACGATGGCAGGTTCTCCGCGTTGTTGATGGGCGTGATCGAGTCCGCGCCGTTCCAGAAGATGCGCACCGAGGCAACCATGACAGTGGCGAATTGATCATGAGCAAGGTTCTTTCCAAAGCCGCGCGACGGCACGAAGCTTTCTCCCGCCGCCAGGTGCTGCGCGGCCTGGGAGCCTGCATCGCATTGCCGACGTTCATGTCCGCGGGCTCCGCATTTGCCAAACAACGGCTGGCGCCGGCGCGCATGGCCTATGTGTACGTGCCGAATGGCGCGATTCCCGCCGCCTGGTGGCCAGCCGGCGATGGCGGCGCGGACTTCGCACTTTCGCCGACGCTGGCGCCGCTGGTGAATGTTCGCAACCAGTTGCAGGTGATCTCCGGTCTCGACTGCGTGAGCGCGGATCCGGGGCCCGATGGCGCGGGTGATCACGCGCGCGCGGGCGGTACCTTCCTCACCGGCGTGCGTATCAAGAAGACCGCCGGCTCGGACATCAAGGCCGGCATCTCGATCGACCAGGTAGTGGCTAACAAGATCGGCCACCTGACACGCTTCGCATCGCTCGAGCTCACCTGCGACGTGGTGCGCAAGTCGGGCGAATGCGACTCCGGCTACGCCTGCGCCTATGAATACAACCTCGCCTGGCAGTCGTCGAACCAGCCGCTGGCGCCGGAACACAACCCGCAGTTCGCCTTCGAACGGTTGTATGGCGACGGCGCCCGCAACGAGCGCGTTGCCAACCTCAAGCGCCGCGAGCACGAGCAACACTCCATCCTCGATTACGTGCTCGACGATGCAAAATCACTGAACACGAAGCTCGACGGACGCGATCGGCAAAAGCTCGACCAGTACCTCACCAGCGTGCGCGAGATCGAGCAACGCATCGCGATTTCCAAGAGCATGCCGGTGCCGAATCCGGACGTGGATGCGCCGGCCGGCGTGCCCGCCAACTACTCGGACCACGTCGCGCTGATGTTCGACATGCTGCACCTCGCCTTCCAGACCGATTCCACGCGCATCGCCACGCTGCTGCTGGCGCGCGAAGGCAGCAACCGTCCTTTCAACGACATCGGCCTTTCGTCGGGTCACCACGATCTCACGCACCACAAGAACAACGCCGAGATCATCGAGAAGGTGAAGCTCATCGATCGCTGGTACGTGCAGCACTTCGCCGCGTTCCTCGAGAAGATGAACAAGACCGAAGACATCGACGGGCAGTCACTGCTGCATCACTCGATGATCCTGTACGGCTCGGGCAACGCTGACGGCAATCGTCACACCCACGTCAACCTGCCGCTGGTAATGGCTGGCGCGGGCGGCGGCGCATTCAAGCCAGGGCGGTTCGTCAAGGCCAAGGATCAGCCCATCACCAACCTGTTTCTCAACATGGCCGATGCCATGGGGGCCGATGGCATCGAGCGACACGGCGACTCCACCGGCCGCTTCTCCGCGTAGGGAAAATGGGGACATTCCTGTTTTCCGACTGCGTTTTTGCGGGGCAGTCGGGAAAATAGGAATGTCCCCATTTTTGTGTCGATTTCAAGCGTCCCCATTCGTCAACTCAGCAGGCAACCTCTGAAGGAGAACGACGATGCGAGTCATGGTGATAGTCAAAGCGACGAAGAGCTCGGAAGCCGGTGTCATGCCCAGCGAAAAGCTGCTGGCCGATATGACCCGATTCAATGAAGAGCTGGTCAAGGCCGGCATCATGCAGATGGGCGATGGCCTCAAGCCCAGCAGCGCCGGCAAGCGGGTGCGCTTCACGGGCAGCGGTGGCCCGAAGACGGTCATAGACGGCCCGTTTGCCGAAACCAAGGAGCTGATCGCCGGCTTCTGGCTCTGGACAGTGAAGGACATGAACGAAGCCCTTGCCTGGGTGAAGCAGTGTCCGGACCCCATGCCCGACGAAGAATCAGAAATTGAAATCCGCCCCTTCTTCGAAGCAGAAGACTTCGGGGCCGAATACACGCCCGAACTGCGCGCGCGGGAAGACAAGATGCGCGCGGATATCGAACGCCAACAGAAGCACTGACGGCCGATCCCTGCCGCGCCTGGGAAACTCCAGGCGCGACCAGGCCGCTGTCGAATTCCGCCGTTGCCGTTCGACTACTGCTGGTCAAACACCAGAGGAGTCGGAACATGTCCTATATCGAAGGATTCATCCTGGCGGTGCCCCAACAGAACAAGGAGGCCTATCGCCAGCATGCGGAAAGCGCGGTGCCCTTCTTCAAGGAATGCGGCGCGACCCGCATGGTCGAAACCTGGGCCGACGACGTGCCGGACGGCAAAGTCACGGACTTCCGCCGGGCGGTGAAAGCGAAACCGGACGAAGCGGTACTCTTCTCCTGGCTCGAATACCCCGATCGCGAAGCCCGCGATGCAGCGGTCAAGAAAATCATGAGCGATCCCAAAATGAAGGAAATGGGTGCGACCATGCCCTTCGACGGGCAGCGCATGATTTGGGGCGGCTTCAAGTCGATCAGCGACAAAGGCAAGGGCGGCAAGCCCGGCTACATCGATGGAACGGTGATTCCGGTTCCCGCCGAAAACGAAACCGCGTATCGCGACGCGGCAACCCGCGCCGCGACTGTGTTCCTCGAATACGGCGCAACGCGAGTCGTCGATGCCTGGGCTGACGATGTTCCCGATGGCAAGGTCACCGACTTCAAGGGCGCGGTGAACAAACAGGATCATGAACGCGTGGTCTATTCGTGGATCGAGTGGCCGTCGAAGGAAGTGCGCGACGCCGGCTGGCCTAAGGTCATGGCAGATCCGCGCCTCAAGGACCACGCCATGCCCTTCGACGGCAAGCGGCTCATTTACGGCGGCTTCCGCCCCATTCTAGACGCGTGAGGCTCGACGCCTGACATCAGACGCCCGCGCGCTGCTCACCAGCAGCTCTAACAACCACGCGAGTCCCGCATCGCGGATAGCCGCCTGCGGGACGACCGCCAGCACCGGCTCGCTGACCATTGGAAACGGCGCCTCGCAGCTCACCACACCGTAGTAACCGGCAAATTGCCTGACAAAGCGCCGCGGCATGGCGCAGACCAGGTCCGACTGCGCCACGACTGCAAGCGCCTGCATGAAATTGGACACCGTGAGCACCACGCGTCGCGAAAGCCCATTCTTGGCCAGCTCTCGATCGACGAAGCCGTGTGGATCGCCGGAAACGGACACCACCACGTGGGTCGCGGCGCAATAACGCGCCAGGGTGAGCTTGCGGCCGATGGGATGGCCGGCACGCCGGACCACCACGAAGCCTTCTTCGCTGAACAGCGTGCGTGCCACGAAACGCGCGGGTGCCTCGCGCACCGGGAGCAGCGCTACATCGAGAGTGTGCTGATCGAGTTCACTCAACGCCGAATCGAATTGCCCGATCAGGTTGCGCACGCCGAGGTCGATGCCCGGCGCCTCACGTCGCAACTCCGCCAGCAAATCCGGCAGCAGCACCGCGGTCAGCGCATCCGGAGCGCCGATCATGAAGCGACGCACGGAGCGGCGCGGATCGAACGCTTCCGCGCGCTCGATGACCTGGCGTGCACGCTCGAGGATCTCGGCGATCGGCGCCGCCAGTTGTCGCGCGCGTTCCGTGGGCGCGACTCCCTTCGGCTGTCGCAGGAACAGCGGATCCTTCATGAGCTGTCGCAATCGATTGAGGCCGTGACTGACCGCCGAAGGCGACACGTGCAGGCGCCCCGCGGCGCGACCCACGTGACGCTCCTCGAGGACCGCTTCGAACAGCACCAGGAGGTTGAGGTCGATGCGCGCGAGATTAGTTCTGTTCAGCATATGACTGAAATCGTATCACTGGATTCAGCACGATTGCGGAGCGATTCTGCGCGCTGGAGGGACCCATGACGTTACGAATCCTGCTGATCGCGCTCACGCTCATCGCCACCGCCGTGCTGGCACGCACGGCCATTCATCCCGAGTCGAGTCCCGACACCATGGACAACGCCGTCGCCCACACCGCTGTCGCCAGTACTGCCTTGGCCAGCCCCGAAGCACGCGAGGTTCTCAAGTTCTGGCGCAAGGCGGGGCCGGCGCTGTGGTTCGCCAAGGACGTGGCGTTCGATGCGCGCTTTCGTGAACGTTTCCTGCTGGACCATGAGGCCGCGGCACGCGGCGAGCTACAGCACTGGCTGGCAACGCCCGAAGGCGCGCTGGCGCTGGTGATCCTGCTGGACCAGTTTCCTCGCAACGCCTTTCGTGGCACGCCGCGCATGTACGACACCGACGCGCTCGGGCGCAAGGCGGCGAATGCGGCCCTGAGCGCGGGCTACGACCAGCGGCTGCCGCGCGAGCTGCGCAAGTTCTTCGTGCTGCCATTCGCGCACTCCGAGGATCTGGCCGACCAGGAGCGCGCGGTGGCACTGGCGCGGCGCATCGGCCCCGATGATCTCGTACACGCCGAGCATCACCGTGACATCGTGCGACGCTTCGGCCGCTTTCCCCATCGCAACAAGCTACTCGGCCGAGAGACAACGGCCGAGGAACAGCAGTATCTCGATGACGGGGGCTATGCCGGATGAGCACCGGGGCAACAGCCGCGGCGCCCGCAGCACGTCGCGTGTTACTCAGCGCAGTCGTGGGCGTCGCACCCGAGCGCGTGCTGGCCCTCGCCTGGATTCGTCTGGCGCGCCAGATCGCACCTCCGGCCGCGACGATCACTCACCGCGTGACCGTCCTGGCGCCGATCAGGCTGCGATCGAATTGAGTACCACGACGCCCGCGCCACTCACCCACGCGTGTTCAGTTCGCGTTCAGCAACCGCGCCCGGCATTCACGTGGAGTTCAGTGCCCTCGATTTAGCCTGTATCCGAGGCGCCGAAAAGCGGCGTCGCGTCGAGGAGCAGGCACATGACACCCCGGGACGTGATCAATCAGGCGCATCTGGCCATGGCGGAAAATTGCATCGCCGAGGCGCGCGCGCTGTTCGAGTCGCTGATCGATGATCCGTACTACAAGGGACAGGGTTTCCTCGGCCTCGCATTGCTCGAAATCCGCCACCGCCGCTTCGAAAACGCGATGGTGCTGCTTGACCTGGCGTTCCCATGCGTGTCGAACCCCGCCGAAGTGGCCTATCTGATGGGAACCTCGTTCGACGGGCTCGAGCGGCGCGAGGCGGCACTCGACGCCTTTCGTGTGGCGATCACACTCGATCCGCGACACGCGGCAGCCCGGGCGGCGCTGCAGCGTCTGCTGAGCTGAACGGGTGGGGACAGACCTAAGTCTGTCCCCACATATCCGCGCCGCTCGCTTGGTATCGCAAATAATTGGTTTAGGTATTGGTCGCCCGCCATGCCTGAGGCAGGCTACCGACATGCCAGCCCACAACGCGTTCCGTGCTCTTTGTCTGACCGGCAGTGCGCTGGTGGCGGCCTGCGGCGGCGGCGACAGTGGCCCGGCCCCTGGCCCCCCTCCACCGCCCCCACCTCCCCCGGCGATCACCTTTGCCAATGTGTCGGTGCACGACCCTTCCATCATCAAGGTCGGGGCCGAGTACTACGTGTTCGGGTCGCATCTCGGCGCGGCGAAGTCGATCGACCTGATGAACTGGACGCTGGTGGCCGACGGCGTCACCAACGCGAATCCGCTGTTCCCGAACGTGCTGACCGCGCTGCAGGACACCTTTGCCTGGTCGCAGAACAATGACCTGTGGGCGCCGGACGTGGTGCGGTTGGGCGATGGCAAGTTCTACTTCTATTACGACTCGTGCCGCGGCGACGCACCGCTGTCGGCGCTGGGTGTGGCAGTCGCGGATTCGATCAATGGACCGTACACCAACAAGCAGATCATCCTCAGATCCGGCATGGCGGGCCTCTCGGAAGACGGCGTGACCAACTACGATGCGCGCCTCCACCCGAACGTGATCGATCCGCACACCTTCTTCGACAACGACGGCAACCTGTGGATGATCTACGGCTCGTATTCTGGCGGCATCTTCATCCTGGCGATGGATGAGACCACGGGATTGCCGGAGCCAGGTCAGGGTTACGGCAAGCACCTGATGGGGGGAAATCACGCCCGCATCGAAGGCGCGTACGTGCTCTACAACGCGCAGACCGGCTTCTATTACATGTTCGTGTCCTTCGGCGGGCTGGCGGCGAATGGCGGCTACAACATGCGCGTGGCGCGCTCGCAGGCGCCCGATGGTCCTTACTTCGATGGTATCGGCACCGATATGGCGAGCGTCATCGGCAATCCAGACGTGCTGTTCGACGACGAGTCCATCGCGCCGCACGGCATGAAGCTCATGGGCAACTTCCAGTTTGCCAATGCCACGGGAGAAACCGGCACGTTCACCGGATATGTGTCACCGGGGCACAACTCGGCCTACTTCGATGCCGGGCTCGGCAAGTACTTCCTGATTTTCCATACGCGCTTTCCCTTGCGGGGCGAGGAGCACGAGATCCGCGTGCACGAGATGTTCTTCAACTCGGAGGGCTGGCCGGTGGTTGCGCCCTTCCGCTACGCGCCGCTGAGTCTCGCCAATCCGGCCCAGGTCGCAGAGATTACGAGCGCGCAGGCTGCGGGGGAGTACAAGATCGTCAATCACGGCAAGGACATCAGCGCGAGCATCAAGATGTCCGAATCCATGCGGCTGAATTCAGACGGTACGGTTTCCGGAGCGATGACCGGAGTCTGGATCGATCGCAGCAACAACCTGGTCGATCTCGTGCTCTCCGGGACTGTCTACTACGGCGTCTTGTCGCGCCAGTGGAATACCAACGCCAACAACTTCGTGGTGACGCTCAGCGTGCAGAACACCGCCGGGAACTCGCTCTGGGGCGTCCGCACCGGCAATTAAATGGTAACCGGGGACATTTCCTTGCCCGGGTAATCGGCGCGGCGCTCAGCCGACCAGGCGCTCCACGACGCTACGGTAACGCGCGCTCACCGATTCCCGCGCGTGGTGCGCGCCCCGCGATACCACCATGCGCCCGGCGCGCCACACATCTCCAATGTGTCCGGCACCCCCCGCAAAGATGAAGGCGTCGAGCCTCACGTCATCATTGCGTCCGGGAGCCGGCGCGGCGGAATTCAACGAGAAACAGTCGGCCGGCGCTCCCTCGGCGATACCGCTGCCGGCCTGCGTGGCCGCCATGCCCGCGGCGCGCGCGCCGCCGCGCTGGGCGTGCGCAAACAACGTCCGTCCGGTGGAATGCGCGCTTTGCGCCGCCAGCACATTGCGGGCCCGATCGCGCAGGCGCTGGCTGTATTCGAGCTGGCGCAATTCTTCGTTCACGCTGATGCTCACGTTCGAATCCGTGCCGATCCCGAACGTGCCGCCGGCCGCCAGCCAGGGCGCCGCCGGTGCAATCCCGTCACCCAGATTCGCCTCGGTGATTGGACAGAATCCGGCTACCGCCCCGCTCCGTCCCAGCCGCGTCACTTCGTCAGGATTCATGTGCGTGGCATGCACCAGGCACCAGCGGGCATCGACGTCGGCATTGTCGAGCAGCCATTGCACTGGACGCGCGCGCGACCAGGCGAGGCAGTCTTCGACTTCCTTGGTTTGCTCGGCGGCGTGAATGTGAATCGGACCGCCGGCGCCGAGCGCCGTCACCCGCTCCAATTCCTCCGGCGTGACCGCCCGCAGGCTGTGCGGCGCGACGCCCACGATGGCATCTGGCAACGAGGCCGCGGCGCCGCGGCTGGCCTCTAACAACCGCGCATAGCCCTCGACGTCGCTGATGAACCGCCTCTGGCCTTCGGTCGGCGGCGCGCCGCCAAAATTACCGTGCGCGTAGAACACCGGCAGCAGCGTGAGTCCCATGCCGGTGGTTGCGGCGGCGGCGGCCACGCGGCCCGCCATTTCGGCCGGATTCGCATACGGCCGGCCACTCACGTCGTGATGTACGTAGTGAAATTCGCCGACCCGCGTGAAGCCGGCCTCGAGCATCTCGACATAGGCCTGCGCGGTGATGGCCTCGAGGTCATCCGGCGACATGCGCCCGACGAACCGGTACATGAGCTCGCGCCAGCTCCAGAAGTTGTCGGCCTCGGGCCCGCGATATTCGGTGAGCCCCGCCATGCCGCGTTGAAACCCGTGGCTGTGCACGTTCGCCATCCCGGGCAGCAGCACATCCACCGCCTCGTCGCCCGGTTGCGCGATCGCGCCGCGTTCCACCTTCGCGAACTTTCCGTGCGCGAACTCGACACGCACCTCCTGTGCCCAGCCGTCGGCCAGCAGCGCGCGGGAACAGAACAATGGCATCGACGGCGGCGGCAAGGACATCCAGCGCAGTATATGCGCTGGGATAAGGGCGGCACCTCTGGCGGCGCGCGGGGCTCATCTATATGTTTCCGTCATGCGCTATGACCGTATCTGGCGGAATGCCCGGCTCGCCACCCTGGCATCGAGTCGCGAGGGGCTGGGGATCGTCGAGGACGGCCTCGTTGCCTGCCGCGATGGACTCATTGAATACGCCGGTCCACGCGCTGCCGCCCCGGCCGCACTCGACGCGCTGGAAGTCGTCGACTGCGAGGGACGCTGGGTCACGCCCGGCCTCATCGATTGCCACACCCACCTGGTCTACGCCGGCGACCGCGCCAACGAGTTCGAGCAGCGCCTCAATGGCGCCACCTACGAAAGCATCGCGCGCAATGGCGGCGGCATCGTCTCGACGGTCAATGCAACGCGCGCCGCGAGCGAAGCACAACTCGTCGCTGAGACACTGCCCCGACTCGACGCGTTGCTGGCCGAAGGCGTCACCACCGTGGAGGTCAAGTCCGGTTACGGTCTCGCACTCGAGCACGAACGCAAGCAGCTGCGGGCCGCGCGCGCGCTCGCATGGGAACGTGCGGTCAGCGTGCGCACCACCTTCCTGGGCGCGCATGCGCTGCCGCCGGAATTCGCCGGGCGCGCGGACGACTACATCGACGAAGTCGCCGAGCGCATGCTGCCAGCGTTGAAGGACGAAGGCCTGATCGATGCCGTCGACGCGTTCTGCGAGAAGATCGGATTCACGCTCGAGCAGACCCGGCGCCTGTTCACCGCCGCCACCCGGGCGGGGCTGCGAGTCAAGTTGCATGCCGAACAGCTCTCCAACATGCGCGGCGCGGCGCTCGCTGCCGAATTTCACGCGTTGTCGGCCGATCACCTGGAGTACGTCGATGAGCAGGGCATCGAAGCCATGGCCCGGGCGGCAACGGTCGCGGTCATGTTGCCCGGTGCTTTCTATTTCCTGCGCGACACGCAGCTGCCGCCACTCGCCGCGCTACGCGCGGCACACATCCCGATCGCCTTGGCGACCGACTGCAACCCGGGAACCTCGCCGCTGACCTCGCTGCTCCTGGCGATGAACCTGGCGGCCACGCTGTTTCGCATGACGGTCGAGGAATGTCTCATCGGAGTGACCCGCGCGGGCGCGCAGGCCCTCGGCATGCAAGATCGGGCCGGCAGTCTCGAAGCCGGAAAATCCTGCGACCTCGCCATCTGGAATATCGAACGGCCGGCAGAGCTCGTCTACCGCATGGGCTTCAATCCGCTGCACGCACGCGTCTGGAGGGGCACGTGATCACACCGGCCCATCGCGACTGGCTGTCGGTGCACCACGGCAATGCGCCGCTCATCGTGAGCTTTCCGCATTCCGGCATCGAAATTCCGGACATGATCGAAGAGAACCTGGTGTCGCCATGGCTGGCGCGCAAGGACACGGACTTCTGGGTCGACGTGCTGTACGACTTCGCGCACGAACTGGGCGCCACCACCATCCGCACGGCACTGTCGCGCACGGTGATCGACGTCAACCGCGATCCGTCTGGAACTTCGCTCTATCCGGGCCAGGCCACCACCGGGCTCTGCCCGCTCGAGACCTTCGACGGCGAGCCACTATACAAGTCAGGCAGCGAGCCCGGCCCCGCCGAATTCCTGCGGCGCCGCACGGAATATTTCGACCCTTATCATTCCGCGCTCAGCGCCGAGCTGGAACGCAAACGCGCGCAATTCGGTTGCGTCGTGCTCTACGATGCGCACTCGATTCGTTCGCGCGTCGCACGGTTGTTCGACGACGAGCTGCCGCAATTCAACATCGGTACCAACAACGGCGAGACTTGCGCGCCCGAGCTCACCGCGTCGATCGAAAAGATCTGCGACGCCTCGAGCTTCACGCGTGTCACCAATGGCCGCTTTCGCGGCGGATGGATTACACGTCACTACGGCAATCCCGCCTCGGGGATTCACGCCTTGCAAATGGAGCTCGCCATGCGCGGCTATCTGCACGAACCCGAAGACGCGCTCACCCGGAACTACTGGCCTGCGGCGCTGGATGACGTGCATGCCGCAACCCTGCGCGTCGCGCTGCGCGACATCCTGGACGCCTGCATCGCTTTCGCGAAGGCGCGGAGCCGCTCATGAATCGCGTTGAAAAACGCATCATTCGTGCGCCCACCGGTACGCAACTGACCGCGCGCAGCTGGCTCACCGAAGCGCCGCTGCGCATGCTCATGAATAATCTCGATCCCGCGGTCGCCGAGCGGCCCGAGGAACTCGTGGTTTATGGCGGCATCGGGCGCGCCGCGCGCAACTGGGAAAGCTTCGATGCCATCGTCGCGACGCTCAGGCGCCTGGAGGCGGACCAGACACTGCTGATCCAGTCGGGCAAGCCGGTGGGCGTGTTCCAGACGCATGCCGACGCGCCGCGGGTTCTGCTGGCCAATTCCAACCTGGTGCCCCGCTGGAGCACCTGGGAACACTTCAATGAGCTCGATCGCAAGGGCCTGATGATGTTCGGTCAGATGACGGCCGGCTCGTGGATCTACATCGGATCGCAGGGCATCGTGCAGGGCACGTACGAGACCTTCGTGGAAATGGGCCGCCAGCACTATGGCGGCAATCTCGCCGGCCGCTGGCTGCTCACCGCGGGCCTCGGCGGCATGGGCGGCGCGCAGCCGCTGGCCAGCGTCATGGCGGGCGCCTCGTGCCTGGCGATCGAGTGCCAGCAATCGCGCATCGACATGCGCCTGAAATCCGGCTACCTCGATCACGCCACCAGCAAACTCGATGAGGCGCTGGAGCTCATCGCGCGTTCCGGCCGCGACAAGAGGCCAATATCGGTGGGGTTGTTGGGCAATGCCGCCGAACTACTGCCCGAGATGCTGAAACGCGGCGTGCGGCCCGACATGCTGACCGACCAGACCAGCGCCCATGACCCGGTGAATGGTTATCTTCCCATCGGCTGGACGGTCGAAGAGTGGATCGCGAAGCGCGGCAGCGATCCACAGGCGGTTTCAAAGGCCGCCAAGGCTTCGATGGCCGTGCACGTGCGCGCCATGCTGGACTTCCAGAAAGCCGGCGTGCACACCGTCGACTATGGCAACAACATCCGGCAGGTGGCGCTCGAGGAAGGCGTGAAAAACGCCTTCGACTTTCCGGGCTTCGTGCCCGCCTATATCCGCCCGCTGTTCTGCCGCGGCGTGGGACCCTTTCGCTGGGTGGCGCTCTCGGGTGATCCCGAAGATATCGCCAGGACCGATGCCAAGGTGAAGGAGTTGCTGCCCGACGATAAGCACCTGCATCACTGGCTCGACATGGCGAAGGCGCGCATCCAGTTCCAGGGACTCCCGGCGCGCATCTGCTGGGTGGGCCTCGGCGATCGCCATCGGCTCGGCCTCGCCTTCAATGACATGGTGATGCGCGGCGAGCTGAAGGCACCCATCGTCATCGGTCGCGATCACCTGGACTCCGGCTCCGTCGCTTCGCCGAATCGCGAGACCGAAGGCATGAAAGACGGTTCTGATGCGGTCTCGGACTGGCCGTTGCTCAATGCGCTGCTCAACACCGCCTCCGGAGCGACGTGGGTTTCGCTGCATCACGGCGGCGGTGTCGGCATGGGATTCTCGCAACACGCCGGCGTCGTTATCGTCTGCGACGGCACCGAGGCCGCGGCCAAACGAATCGCTCGCGTGTTATGGAACGACCCGGCCACGGGTGTGATGCGCCATGCCGATGCCGGCTACGACATCGCCATCGAGGCCGCTCGCAAGCACAAGCTGGATTTGCCCGGAATCGTGCACGTCTAGGCCGCGATGCGCCCGCTCGCGATGCCAATGAGCTGGCCGTGTACAATTCGGTCCTGTTCCGCAAGATCGTGACTCAATGCCGCGAGCAGCCTGAAGCGATGTACTTTCAGGGAGTGGTTGTGCCCGTGTTGAAGGCCAGGCTGGCGCATTGACAGAATATCCGTGAGGGTACTGAAATGACTCCAAGACAACCCGCAACCATTGCGTTCATTGTCCTCGTTCTTGCCGCAGGCCTCGCACCGATCGCCACTGCGCAGACCGGCCCTCTGGAGCCGCGCCTGGTCATCGCCGGACAACCGTATCCGCAATTCGAACCCGAACTTGCGATCGATTTTCTGGCGGCGACCGCCGAGCTCACGGTGGACGCCGAGGGGCGCGTCACCGCGGTCAGGATCGCCGAATCCTCCGGCAACGAACGCTTCGACCAGATCGTTCAGAAGTATTACTCGAAGTTCCGCCTGATCCCGGCGTTGTCCCAGGATGGCCAGCCGATGGCAGCCGCGACCGAGGTTCGATTCAGGGTGGCCGTTGACGATCCGCAATCCGAACGACTGCGCGGCCCTGAGGACTTCGTCCAGGCCGAAGTCCGGCGCATCCGTCGCATGAAGTGCGAAGACTTCATCTGGGAGTACGACCGGATGCAGGAAATCGCGCACGGCCATGAACTCGACCAGGAGTACCTGTTCCAGACCTCATTTGCACTGGTCGAGGCCACGCAGAAACTCAATGCGGCCGAGATCGAGCGCATCGGGCGCAAATCGAATGCAGTCGTCAAGGACACGGCGAAACGCTGCCGCGCCAACCCCGAAGCCGGATACTTCGCCGACGCCTACCAGCCCGCGGTGATGAAGCGCGCCGGCCGCTGATCGCTAGTGCACACGTTTTCATCGCTGGCGGTTGTCGGCCTGCTGGTTGCAGCCGTGTCGGCGTCGACCGCCGCCCGCGCGCAAACCGGTCCATTGGAACCGCGAATGGTCCTGGTGGCCATGCCGACGCCGGTGCCAAAGCCGGCCTTGAATGTCACCCAGCGCGTCCCGTTGAGCATGGAAATATCGGCGGACGGCCGCGTCACCAGCGTGGCGATACTCGAGTCTTCAGGAGACGCGAAGTTTGATGAGAAGGTGAAAAAGTATTACTCGCGCTTCCGTTTCGTTCCCGCTCTCAACGATGACGGCACACCCACTCCTGGTGTTTTCAGGTTCGCCTACAAGTACGACGTGGATGACAAGACTGATCTGCCCCACACGCCCACGCGTGCACCGGAAAACCCGAACAGCGCAATGGTGGGCAGACCTGGCATCGGCCAGGCGAAAGTGTTCGACGAAGTCGATCGCATCAGTCGCATGCGCTGCAAGGACTTTCTTTGGGAATACGACCTCATGAAGGGCATCGCGGGCGCGAAACCCATTTACGACGAGCGCATGTTGCGTACCTCGCTCGCCATGTTCATCGTTCACAAAAGTGTAAAGGGCGACGAGATCAACATCATCAACATGGCGTTTTCCGAATCCGTACGCGACGCGGTAAACGAGTGCCGCAAGCAACCCGACGCAAAATACTTTCTGGACTCGCTCGCGCCCGCACTCGAGCGCAGGCTCAAGCGCTGATCTTTTCCTCGGCGTCCTCCTACGCGCGCGGAACATTGCGCGCACGCCGCTATCCAACGCGTTTCACCAAGTGACAAACCAAGGAGAGACGCATGTCCTACATCGAAGGATTCGTTGCTGCAGTGCCTCGCGGAAACAAAGAGGCTTACCGAAATCACGCTGCCGGTTCGGTTTCCCTGTTCAAGGAATTTGGCGCGACGCGGCAGGTGGAAGGCTGGGAGGATGATGTTCCCGCTGGCAAGGTCACGGACTTCAAGGGCGCAGTGAAGGCGAAACCCGAAGAAGTGGTGGTGTTCTCGTGGCTCGAATATCCCGACAAGGCCACGCGCGACAAGGCCAACCAGAAGATCATGAGCGACCCGAAGATGAAGGATCTCGGCGCGCAGATGCCCTTCGACGGGCAGCGCATGATCTTTGGCGGTTTCCAGCCGATCAATGACAGCGGCGAGGCGGGCAAGCCCGGCTATGTCGATGGCAGCATCATCGCCGTACCCGCGGCGAACAAAGCCGCCTATCGCGAGATGGCCGACAAACACGCCGCCATCCTCAAGGAATACGGCGCGACGCGCACTGTCGACGCCTGGGGTGACGACGTGCCGGACGGCAAGGTCACGGACTACAAGGGTGCGGTGAAGGCCACGCCGGAGGAGACCGTAGTGTTCTCGTGGGTGGAATGGCCATCGAGAGAGGCACGCGATCGGGGCTGGGAGAAAGCCATGGCCGATCCGCGCATGAAGGACATCAAGATGCCCTTCGACGGCAAGCGCATGATCTATGGCGGATTCGCGCCCATCCTGGATCAGTAGTCAGAACCTGTGACGCAATAAGAAATGGGGACATTCCTAATTTCGTTGTAACAATTGACCGAGGTCTCCACGGGGCAAATCAGTCAGCCGATTGTTACAACGAAATTAGGAATGTCCCCATTTCTTCCTCATTTGAGCGCCAGTTCGGCGCGCACTTTGCCGTTGACCATCGCGACCGGCTTGACGCCGAGTACGAACACGCGCTTCGCATCGACGGCACCCGAGCCCAGCAGCGCGCCGCGGATCGCCTCAGAGCGCGCCCGCGCAAGCTCGTTGAGTTCTGATTCGGTAGCGGGCTCCTTGGCCAGCAAGGCGGCAATCAGTTCATCGTTGGCCGCGGCATAGGGAATCTCCTGCCCCTTCTGCTTGCGCACTTCCATCACCGTCGCCGCCGTCGCGGGCAGCGGCGTCTTGGCTCCCAGTTCCTTCTCGTGTTGCTTGCGCAGCGCCTCGAAACGCGCCGCCGTGTCCGCCTCCGGTAGCTGTGCGAGGGCGGGCAACCGCGCGTCGAGTTTCGCCTGCGCCAGGATCTTGCCGTCGGCATCGGGCGAATAAACCGTCGGCACATCGAGTTCGAGTGATGGACGCTCGCCGAGCGCCTTGACCAATGCGGTCATGCGTTCCTGCGCTGCGGGCTCGAGGGCCGGCGAACCCGGAGAAAAGTCCACCTCGTTGATCTCATCCTCGCGACCGCCGAGACGCGCCAGCAAGGCGAAGGGTGCGGTCGCAATCTTGGTGAGCAGTCCGACGAAAGCCTTCCAGATCAGCGGTCCCATGCGGAATTGCGGATCATCGAGACTGCCGGTCAATGGCAGATCGATATCGATGACGCCATTGCGATCCTTTAGTAGCGCCACCGCCAGCTTCAGCGGCAACTTCACGGCCTCGGGGCTTTCGACCCGCTCACCGAGCTGCAACTGATCGATGACGAACTTCTGCTTGGCGGTGAGCTGCCGGTTGTCGACCAGGTACTGCACATCGATGGACAACTTGCCCTTTTCGATTTCGTAGCCGGCGAAGTGTCCCGAATACGGCGTGACCGAAGTCATCTCCACGCCGTCGAACCTCACGTGCATGTCGGTGTACAGGGCCGCGGACAGCAGGTTGAGCTCCCCGCGGATCTCCGCGGGCGCGTAGCGGTCCACCCTGCCTTTCAGATCCACCTTGGCGCGCGACCTGGGGTCCGACGACAGGCCGGAGATGCTCCCGGCGAGCTCCTGCAGGCTCACCGCATAGTTAGGCGTGATCCAGTAGTCGGCGAAGTTCGCCGAGCCGTTGAGCACCTTGACGGTGCCAATGCTCAGGCGCATGTCTGCCGGATTGCCACCCGGCGCGTGGCGCTCGCCTTCGATGTCGCGCACCGTTTGCACCGCGGGCGGTGCGGCACCCGGCGCCGGGGTGAACAGCTGCGAAATGTTGAGCCTCTGGTCCTTGGCGATGATGAGGCGCGCGTAAGGCGCGCGTGCGTCGATCCTGGCGATGTGCAGTTTGGCGGGGCTGGAGCTGTAGTCGATGCCATTGGCCGAGACGCGATCCCACTTCAGCAGATCCTGCTTCACGTGGTTGTCGATCGCGGAGAACTTGTTGAGCGTCACGTCGCCCTTGACCTTGAACACGCCATCGGCCGTGTTCTCCAGGTCCAGGGCACTCACCAGCCATCCGCTGCGCAAACTGACCTGCGTGTAGGTGGCCAGGTACGGCTGCAGCGATGCGAGGTTGAACTCGCTCACTTCCACGTGGGCGGTGAAGGCTTCGGTGTCGAGGCCGGATTGCGCCTTGATCTTGAGGTCGCCGGCCTGCTCGCCCTTGGCCGTGGCCTCGACCTGGAAGGCACTCGCGGGCGCGGTGGTGAAGCCAGTGACGCTGATGGCCACCGGATTGAGCGTAAAGCTCGCCATGGGCTGCACCAGCTGATCTTCGAAGTCGATGCGCACTCCATTGATGGCGATATCCGGTGCGGCTACCACCCAGTCGGGCCGCGCGCTGGTGGTACCCGCCGGCGTCGGCGGCGCTGCCTCGGCGGTCGCGGCGGGTTCCGCTGTCGGTGATTCGCCCGCGAACTCGACGAGATTGATATTCCCCGCCGCGTCGCGCGCCGCGCGAACCGCGCCACCTTCGAGGCGCACGCGACCGATATTGACGCGGGCGGTGCGCACCGCGACCTCGGTTTCCTCCAACGCCAGCGAGGCGACTTCAACATAGTCGTATTCCCTGCCAGGCGGACGCATGCCGAAGTCGGTGACCCCGATCTTGTGGATGTCGAACCGGAGCCCGCCCGCTTCGCTCGCGGTGTAGAAATACTCGCCGTTGAGATCCAGCGTGCCCTTGGTGAATTCGAACGGCAGCCCTTCGCGCAGGTAGGACCAGATGGTGGTGGCCTTGAGCGCCGATACTTCGAACTTGCCGCTCGAGGTCAGCGGCTTGAGCGCGAAGGTGCCACTCCAGGCGAATTTTTCACCGCCGAGCGAAGCGCCATGCAGCGAATAGGCATTGCCGCTTTCGCCGCCCGTACTGAAGTCCCGCAGCTCGAAGGTGATGGGCCGGAATTCGGTGGCAAATGGCGTGGCACGCGCGCGATCTTCGAATGCCACGCGACCCGTGGCCACGCTCAACCGGTCGATGTAGACGCCGATGGGCTCCTCGTCTTCCGCCGACGGCTCGACATTCTTCGGATTTCCCAGGTCCGCGAGGTTGAGTGTGCCGTCCGGGCGCAGCATCACTCGTGCGTAGGGCTTGTCGAGCTCCACCGCCGCAAAACTCGCGCCGACCTTCCAGACGGACGAGATGTCGAAATCCAGCATGAGCCGCTCGAAGCCGAGCAGCTGCGCGCCGTCCGCGTCCGGGAACGGAAAAATCCCGCGTCTCGAGCACCAGCGTGAATGGATTGAAACGGATCTCGCCGATCTTCGCTTCGCGCTGGTATTGCTCGCGGGCCAGGTCAAGCAGGTTGCCGCGCACGATGCGGGGCACCAGCCAGAAACCGAAAGCCGTGTACGCGACAAAGAGCAGGACGACCGCAATGAGCCCGATACGCGCGGCGCGCTGTCGCAGCAGGTTGGCCGGAAAACTTGGCACCGACGAAAGCCTACCGCGCATAAGCGAAACTCAAGAATGAGACCAAAGGGCGGTCGGGACCGGGCCGGCATGGCCCGTGACTCATACAGTTGCACGTGGTTCCGTTTGCTGTGGATGAGGGTCAGGGCCGTATTCTTCACGCATGCCCAAGCAGACCATCACGGTGTTCATCGAGTGCCGCCGGTGCGGGCACAAGGCACAACGCGAGGTCGCGCAGCTGCCGCTGCCGCCCGGGGCGCGCTGGCGCTGCCGGAACTGCAGCAATCGCGACCCGCGAACGATCAAGTTCTGGCACACCGGTGGTTCGTCGTCAGCGCGTATCGTCTCTTTCCCACGCGGCAATCGACGTAGTTAGCTCGCCGCCACATGCGGTGGGCTAAATTCCACGCCCAATTCCACGCCTCTCCCACGCTGGTTCAAACGGCGGCAGCGCAGCCTGCGCGCCGTCAAAAACCTCAGTTAGGGAGAAGATCATGTTCAAGCAATCGTGGACAGCGGCGGCCGTTTTGGCCTGCACGCTCGTCAGTACCGCCCATGCCACGGGCACCTTCCATGACGGCGAAGATCCTGCCGTCATCCGCGAATGGAACCTGCTCGCCGAGGGCGTCGTTCCGGCTTCTGCCGGCCCCACGCAGCCGCGCACCTACGCGATGATGCATATCGCGATGTTCGATGCGGTGAACTCCATCGAAGGCGGATATTCGCGCTATCGCGTATGGATCCCGGCCACGCGTTTCGCATCGAGCGAAGCGGCCGCGGCGCAGGCTGCGCACGATGTGCTGGTGGAACTGTGGCCGGCAAACACCGAAAAATTCGACGCGGCGCTCAATGCCCGACTCGCCGGCATTCACCCGTTCCGCGCGCAACTCGGCGCCCAGGTGGGACGTGAAGTCGCGAAAAAGATCATCGCGTGGCGCGCGAACGACGGCTGGGCCATGCCGCAGAGTTATACGCCGCCGGCAATTCCGGGCATCTGGCAGCCGACACTGCCGGCGCTCTCGCCGGCCACCTTCGTGCAGGCTGGCGATGCCAGGCCTTTCGCGCTTCCGACTCCGTACTACTATCTGCCGCGCCGCCCGCCCCAGCTCGACAGCCAGGAGTACGCGGATGCCGTCAACGAGATCAAGGCCATCGGCGGCGCCACGAGTGTAGTGCGCACAGCCGAGCAGACGCTGCAGGCCAAACTCTGGGCCAGCATCGGCTACAAGGAGCAATGGAGCGCCATCTGGAACCAGGTGACGCGTTTCATGGCGCTGAGAAACAACTTGTCGCTGATCGAATCCGCGCGCCTGTTCGCGCTGGTGAATGTCGCCATGCAGGATGGTGTGCAGACCGCGCAGGCCAGCAAGTTCGTCTACCAGTTGTGGCGCCCGGTGCATGCCATTCAGCGTGCCGGCGAGGACCTGAATCCCGGCACCGATGCAGATCCGACCTGGATGTCCCTGATCCCCAATCCGCCGTATCCCGCGTATGCCGGCAACATGGCGTGCATCGGCGCGAGCACCGCGCGCGCCCTGGCGCTGTATTTCGGCACCAACGACGTTCTGGTGACGGCACAGTGGTCCAGCACTGACGGCATCAACTACGTGGCGCGTGCGTTCCCGGGCTTCTGGCAGATGGCCGAGCACCAGGGCGCGAGCCGTGAATACGGCGGCATTCACTACCACTTCGACACCACGGCGAGCCAGGAGGTTTGCCCCAAGGTGGCCGGCTACGTGTACGCGAATTTCATGCGTCCCACGCGCAACTGAGTATTTCCAGGCGCTCACGCGCCACTTCGGAAAACGCCACCGAAGCGGCGGCGTTCATCCGGGGGCTGGCATGTGTCATGCAGGTGTAAGAATTCTTCCACCCGCATTCGGGAAGTCGGCCGCTTCGAGCGGGACGAAAGTTCGTTCACACTGCAACCGTAGCTTCAAGTTGCAACCAATATCGGAAGTGACGAAGAAGCTACGGTAGTACCCAGCGAGCGAAAGCACGTCTGGAACTACGACGGAGGCCGCGTTAACACGCGGCCTTCTTTTCATGCGCAAGCGCAACTCTTGATCGCCGCCGAAGCGGCGGCGTCCGTGAATTGCCAAGAACCTGCTTTCAGGGGCGCTTGGCGTACTCGGCGTCGAAGCGCGCTTCAAGGGCGGCGTGGGTGCCGCGCATCTGGTCAACCACCTTCTTCGCCCAGTCGAAATACTCGCGCTTGCGCTCCAGCGACCAGCCGGCGGGCGGTGCATCGTTGATGTCGTTCACGTTGGCGATCTTGTCGGCGAGCTTTACCAGTTTGGCCTTGCCACTGATGGCGTCGGCGTGATCGATTTGCGCCTGCTTGCGCTCGAGCTTGCTGAGCGTCTTGTCGTCGCTGCACTCGGCCACGATGCCGGCTATTTCATAGCCAAAGACGATCTGCAGCTCTTCGAGAGTGGTGTTGGTGTCCTCGATGGTGTCGTGCAATAACGCGGCCGCGAGCACCACCGGATCTTCGACGTCCGCCTGCACCAGGATGTAGGCGAGCTGGATGGGATGGTTGATGTACGGCGATGCCTCTTGGTCCTTGCGCCGCTGGTTGCGATGCTTCTCGGCCGCAAAGGCCGCGGCTCGCAACACGGTTTCCAGGTGGGTGGGCATCGCGCCGCAGTATAGATGAGTCTGGAATCACGGCGCGTCGCTGGCTTCGTGCCGTGCCGCGACGTACACCTCCCGGGCCGCATCGAGATTCATGAGCAGGATGCCGATGCCCACGATGAGATCAGGCCAGGCCGACGACCAGAAGAACGTGACGCCGCCGGCCGCAATGATTGCCAGGTTGGCAAAAGCATCGTTGCGTGCCGACAGAAAGGCTGCCCGCGACAGACTCCCCGCCACATTACGCACCCGCACCAGCAGCCAGGCGCAGTAGGCGTTCACGAGCAATGCGCCCAGGCCGGTTGCGGATAGCGCCAGCTCGTCCGGAGGCTGCGGTGACACAAACTTCTGCCACGCCATCCAGCAGGCGGCGATGGCCGGCACCAGCAGCAACAGGGCAAGGACCATACCCACCGATGCGCGCCTGCTCGCGCTCCAGCCCAGCGCCACCAGCACCAGGAAGTTGACGCTCGTGTCTTCGAGGAAGTCGATCGAGTCGGCAAACAAAGACACCGAGCCAATGTCCCGGGCGACCGCGAATTCCACGAAGAAGTAGGCGAAGTTCAGGACCGCCACCTGCATGACCGCGCGTCGCAGCGCGAATTCCATTGAGTCATTCCGCATGTTGCGATCCTGATTGAGAAATCCTTAACACGTCATTCGGAGTTATCAGCCCGCGCGCCCGGGTCTCGTGCGAAGGTGCGCGCCGCAATGCAGGCTGGTACGCACTCTATCCACAAAGGGATAGACAGGTGTGGCGCTTATGAGACCGCGCGCTTGACCCACCTGGTGAATGTCCAGCGCGCGCCAAGGAGCACAAGATGTGCTTCACAAACCCAGGGAGAAACCCTCGTGAAAGATGTTGTCAGGTTTTCGATCGTGCTTCTCGTCGCAATGTTCGCCGCCGGATGCGCGCGCAATGAAGCTGCCGAGGCACCACAAGCCCCGCCCGCCGTGCAGGCCGCGAAAGTGGTGTCGAAGTCCATCACCGAGTTCGACGAGTTCACCGGCCGCTTCGAGGCGGTTGAAAGGGTGGAAGTCCGGCCGCGCGTGTCGGGCTACGTCACTGCCACGAAGTTCGAGCAGGGTCACGAGGTCAAGGCCGGCGACATCCTCTATGTCATCGATGCGCGTCCCTACCAGGCGGCTCTCAAACAGGCGCAGGCCGAACTGACCCGCGCGCGCACCCAGGCAGCACTGGCGCAGTCCGAACGCGAACGCGCCACCCGGCTGATCGAGAAGCGCGCCATTTCGCAGGAAGAGTTCGACGCCCGCACTTCGGGCAATGAACAGGCGGCAGCCAATGTCGCCGCGGCCGAGGCCGCGGTGGATGCGGCGGCGCTGGATCTGTCCTTCACACAGGTTCGCGCGCCGATCTCCGGCCTCGTGGGTCGCGCCGAGATCACGGCGGGCAACCTGGTCGCCGCCGGGCAGACGCTGCTCACCACCCTGGTGTCCATCGACCCGATCTACGTCTCCTTCGACGGTGACGAGCAGGTTTATCTCAAGTACGTCGGCATGGACCTGCGGGGCGAGCGCGAGAGCTCGCGCACCGCGGCGAATCCAGTCTGGGTGGGTCTGGGCGATGAGCAAGGTCATCCGCACGAGGGTCACATGGTGTTCCTCGACAACGAACTCGACCCGAACACCGGCACAATCCACGCGCGCGGCCTGTTCGCGAACAAGGATCGACGCTTCACGCCCGGCATGTTCGCGCGCGTCAAGCTGATCGGCAGCGCCGCATACAACGCGCTGCTGATCAACGACAGCGCGGTCGGTACCGACCAGAGCGTCAAGTTCGTGCTCAAGATCGGCGCCGACAACAAGGTGGAATACGCGCCCGTGAAGCTGGGACCGCTGATCGACGGCATGCGCGTGGTGCGCGAAGGCCTCAAGGTCGACGACGTGATCCTGGTCAAGGGTCTGCAACAGGTACGGCCCGGCATGCCGGTCACACCGCAACTCGTCGCCATGGGTGAGCCACGCCGCGGCGGCAATACCTTGGTCGCACAAAACTGAAATGGGGACACTCCCCATTTCCGGGAAACGGGGAGTGTCCCCATTTAGCAAGTCAGGGATATCATGAAATTTTCCAGTTACTTCATCGATCGGCCGGTATTCGCGGCCGTGCTGTCTGCCTTCATCACCATCGCGGGCGCCATCGCGCTCTTCAAACTACCGGTGAGTGAGTACCCCGAAGTGGTCCCGCCCTCGGTGGTGGTGCGGGCGGCCTACCCCGGTGCCAATCCGAAGGTGATCTCGGAGACGGTGGCGGCGCCGCTCGAGCAGGAGATTGTCGGCGTCGAGGACATGCTCTACATGTCCTCGCAGGCCACGATGGACGGCTCGCTGGCGCTGACGGTGACTTTCCGCATCGGCACGGACATCGATCGCGCGCAGGTCCAGGTCCAGAACCGCGTCGCGCAGGCCCTCCCCCGCCTGCCCGAGGACGTGCGCGCGATCGGTGTGTCCACGCTCAAGAGCACACCGGCGTTCCTCATGGTGGTGCACCTGACCTCGCCCGACGGTCGCTACGATCCGCTGTACCTGCGCAACTACGCGACACTCAATGTCCGCGACCTGCTGGCGCGCATTCCTGGTGTCGGCGACGTGCGTGTGTTTGGCGCGGGCGATTACGCCATGCGCGTCTGGCTGGATCCGCAGAAGATGGCTGCTCGTGACCTCACCACGGGTGACGTGGTTGGCGCAATCCGCGAGCAGAACGTGCAGGTGGCCGCCGGCCAGATCGGCGCACCACCGGCGGCGGGATCGGAATTTCAGCTCGCGCTGAACGCCCAGGGTCGCCTCGAGTCGGAAGAAGAATTCGGCGACGTGGTGGTGAAGACCGGCGACGGCGGTGAGGTCGTGCGACTGCGCGACATCGCGCGCCTCGAGCTCGGCGCAGCGACCTATGCCGTTCAATCCGGGCTGGGCAACGAAAACGCAGTGGCCATCCCGGTCTACCAGTCTCCCGGCTCCAACGCGCTCGAGCTCTCAAACAAGGTTCGCGCCGACATGGAGGAGCTCAAGAAGAGTTTCCCCCAGGGAATGGACTACAAGATCATTTACGACCCGACGCAGTTCGTGCGCCAGTCGATCGACGCCGTCGTTGACACCTTGCTGGAAGCCGTGCTGCTGGTCGTGCTGGTGGTCATCCTCTTCCTGCAGACCTGGCGCGCCTCGGTGATTCCGCTGGTCGCCGTACCCGTGTCCATCATCGGCACCTTTGCGGTGCTGTATGCACTCGGATTCTCGATCAACACGTTGTCGCTGTTCGGCCTGGTGCTGGCGATCGGCATCGTGGTGGACGACTCCATCGTGGTGGTGGAAAACGTCGAACGACACATTGCCAATGGATTGAAACCGCTCGAGGCCACCAAGAAGGCCATGAGTGAAGTCAGCCGTCCCATCATCGCCATCACGCTGGTGCTGTCGGCGGTGTTCATCCCGGTGGCCTTCGTGCCCGGCCTGACCGGTCAGTTCTACAAGCAGTTCGCGCTGACCATCGCGGTGTCGACCATCATCTCCGCGTTCAATTCGCTGACGTTGTCGCCGGCGCTGGCCGCAGTGCTGCTGAAGCCCCATGGCGCGGCGCCCGACGCGCTGACGCGCGGCATGAACAAGGTGTTCGGCCGCTTCTTCAACCGCTTCAACAAACTGTTCCAGAAATCCGGTGACGCGTATCAAGCCGGGGTGACACGTGCCGTAAGACGTGCGCCCATCGCCTTGGCTATCTACGCGGGACTGATCGCGCTCACGGTATTCGGCTTCATGCGCACGCCGGCGGGATTCATTCCGCAGCAGGACAAACTCTACCTGGTCGGCGTCGTCCAGCTTCCGCCCGCGGCGACACTCGAGCGCACTGCGGAAGTGGTGCGCCGCATTGGCGACATCGCCAAGACCGAGCCCGGCGTGCTCGACTCCGTGCAGTTTGCCGGCGTCTCGGCCAACGGCTTCGCGGCCCAGTCGAGCGCCGCGCTGGTGTTCTTTCCATTGAAAGACTTCGACCAACGCAAGGGCATTACCGCGGGCCAGATCGCCGGCTCACTGAACCAGAAGTTCGGCGCTATCCAGGACGCCTACATCGCCGTGTTCCCGCCACCGCCGGTCATCGGCCTTGGTTTGTTAGGCGGCTTCAAGCTCAACGTGGAGGACCGCCAGAATCGCGGCGCCGAAGCGTTGTATGCCGCGGTGCAGGACGCCTTGCAGAAGGCCTGGGCGGATCCGTCGCTGGCGGGCGTGTTCTCCAGTTACCAGATCAACGTGCCACAACTCGATGTCGACGTCGATCGCCTCAAGGTCAAGCGCCAGGGAGTGCGCCTCAATGACGTCTTCCAGACACTTCAAGTCAATCTCGGATCTCTCTATGTCAACGACTTCAACCGATTTGGTCGTACTTACCGTGTGGTCGCACAGGCGGATGCGCCGTTCCGTTCGCAGGTGGAAGACATCCTTCCTCTCAAGACTCGCAACGCTGCCGGAGAAATGGTGCCACTCGGCTCCATGATCTCCGTCAAGGAAGCTTTCGGTCCGGACATCGTGGAGCGTTTCAACGGCTACGGCAGTGCCGACATCAACGGCGGTCCCGCGCCCGGACACAGCTCGGGCCAGGCACAGGCGGCCGTCTCGAAGATTCTCGACGAGAGCCTGCCCGCCGGCATGAGTTATGAATGGACCGAGATTGCGTTCCAGCAAATTGAAGCGGGTGACGCGGCGCTGTTCGTCTTTCCGCTGTGCGTGTTGTTCGTGTTCCTGGTGCTGGCGGCGCAGTACGAGAGCTTCTCGCTGCCGCTGGCCATCATCCTGATCGTGCCGATGGGGTTGCTGATGAGCCTGGTCGGCATCCATCTGCAGGGTGGCGACAACAACATCTTCACGCAAATTGCGTTCCTGGTGCTGGTCGGACTGGCATCCAAGAACGCCATCCTGATCGTCGAGTTCGCAAAGCATCTCGAGGAACAGGGGCACGATCGCGTCGCGGCGGTGCTCGAAGCCGCGCGCCTGCGGCTGCGGCCCATCGTGATGACATCTATCGCCTTCGTCATGGGCGTGTTGCCGCTTGTCCTGGCGCATGGCGCCGGCCAGGAAGTCCGGCGCGCCATGGGCGCCGCGGTGTTCTCCGGAATGATCGGCGTCACCGTGTTCGGCCTGATGCTCACCCCCGTGTTCTATGTGTTGGTGCGTCGTCGCCGGGCGGAAACCCCCGCCCTGCCCGCGCCGGATGCCGAGGTTGCTTCCCATGCGTAAGTTTCGATTCCTGTTAGCCCCCGTGGCCGCGGCAGTACTTGTGGCCTGCGCCGCGGGCCCCAACTACCAGCCGCCCGAGACGCCCAGCGCGCCGAAGTTCGATCGCCTCGAAGCCACCTACTCCACCGAGCAGAGCGTGGCGGACTTCTGGCAGAACTTCGATGACGCCACGCTTGACAAGCTGGTCGACACGGCGCTGCACGCGAACTACGACGTGCGCATCGCGCTGTCGCGCGTCGCCGAGGCACGCGCCCTGCGTCGCGACGTGGCCTTCGATCTCGCGCCGTCAATCACGGCCGGCGGCGGTTACACCGAGACGCGCGTAGCCCGGGAACAGACCCTGGCCGGTGCGCCGCGCAGCACCGAGTTCTACGATGCGGGCTTCGATGCTTTCTGGGAACTCGATTTCTTCGGCCGCGTTCGCCGCGGTCTCGAGGCGAGCACGGCGCAACTCGGTGCCGTCGAGGCGGATGGACGCGACACGCTGGTCATCGTCACCGCCGAAGTCACGCGCACCTATTTCGAATTGCGCGGCTTCCAGCAACAGCTCGACGTCGCGCAGCGCAACGTGGTGAACCAGCAGGCAACGCTGGACCTCGCCACTGCGCGCCTCGATGCCGGCAGCGGCACGGAGTTCGACACGGCGCGTGCTCAGGCACAACTTTCCGCCACGCGCGGCACCATCGGGCCGTTCGAGGCGGCCGTCGCGCGCGCGATTCATCGACTGTCGGTACTCGTGGGCCGAGAACCCGGGGCACTGCGTGCCGAGCTGGCACCGGCCCGCAACCTGCCGCCGCTGCCGGGCATCGTGCCGGTGGGCGATCCGGCGGGTCTGCTGCGCCGACGCCCGGACATCCAGGTGGCGGAACGTGAGCTGGCGGGCGCCACCGCACAGATCGGAGTCGCGGTTGCGGATCTGTTCCCGCGCGTGACCTTTACCGGCAGCGCCGGCTACGTCGCGACCTCCTCGAGCGATCTCGGCGATAACGGTACGGACGCCTCCGTCATCGCGCCCGGAATCTCCTGGGCAATTTTTGATTACGGCCACGTGCAGGCCCGGATCGCCGCCTCGAAAGCCCGCAAGGAGACCGCGTTCCTGAACTACGAGCGCACCGTGCTCAACGCCCTCGAGGAAACCGAAAACTCTCTGGTCACCCATGCCCGGGCCCGCGACCGGCTGGTGCACGACGAGGCCGCGGTACAGGCCAGCAATACGGCCGCGAATCTCGCGCGGGTACGTTATGAAAATGGCGCCAGCGACTTCCTACAGGTGCTGGACGCCGAGCGCACGCTGCTCGAATCCGAGGACCGACTGGCGCGCAGCCGGACCGAGGCCGGGACCAGCCTGATCGCGGTTTATAAGGCCCTGGGAGGGGGTTGGGAGGCGGCGCCCCATCCCAATTGAGGGACGCATACCGAGACTTTCCGCGAGTAATATCCTGCCATGAGCATCAACCCGATCGACTTCGCCGCCGCGGCTGAGGGCATCCTCAATAACCAGTACCTCCAGCAGCGTGAACGGTTGCTGGCAGCCTCGGCCCAGGCCAGCCGCCTGTTGCTGGGATCGCCTGACGCCATGAAAGTGATGCCCGAAATTCTCAAGCTGCTGGGCGAGGCGGCGCAGGTGGATCGGACCGCCCTGGCATTCGCCGTGAACGGACCCAACGGCGAGAAATTGCTCAAGATCCAGGCCGAGTGGATCAACGAAGCGCTGGCGGATACCTGCTGCGAGCTCGCCGAATGCAATGAGCCGCTCCCGGACGAATATTGTTCGATGTTGCAGTCGGGCAAGAGCGTGGTGTTCTGCCCCGACACGATGCAGGGCTTCGACAGCGTCAGCATCACCAGCGACAAGGCACGCACCTCGGCCATCGTTCCCATCATCGTCGAGGGTGAATATGTCGGCGCCATCGGCTTCGATGACTGGCAGCGGGTGCGCGAATTCGATTCTTCAATCGTCTCGGCCCTGGAGATTGCCGCCGGGCTCGTGGGCGCGGCCCTGCATCGCGAACGCCTGATGGAAACCGTGCGCGAAGCGCGCGAACGCGCCGCCGAGGAGCGTCTCTCGCAGCTCGCCCGCGCCAATACCCTGCTGCGAGAAAATCTCGTGCGGCTGGCGCGTGATCCGGAGCCGCATGACTTCGTATCGAACATCCTGATCGACGCCATCCGGCAGATGGACGCCGCTGCGGCTTACGCTATCGGCTTCGATCCCGCCGCCAATCACTGGCGTTGCTTCGTTCACGTCGAGAATGGCGTCGCCGGCGCGCCGCCGTTTCAGCTCACTGCCACCCAGGAGGAGACCCGCATCGCGGAGATCCTCAAGGAGTTCAAGGAGCCGGTGTTCTACCCGCTCGAGCCACTCGACCGGCTGTTGTGGCCGGGCGTGGCCGACTGGCACGCGCGCGCGGGCCACAAGAGCGCCTATCTTTTGCCACTGACCTACGGCGACGGCACCAGCAAGGGCTGCATCGGCCTGGTATTCCGCCAAAGCGAGGCACTGAGCGCGGAGCGTGCCGAACTGGCACTCGCGATCGCTCACCAGGTCACGCTGTGTATCGGACTCAAGAAGCTGGGCATGGCGGCCAAGAACGCCGCGGTGCTGGCTGAACGCAACCGCATCGGCCAGGAAATTCACGACGGTCTGGCGCAGGGTTTCACCGGAATCCTCATGCAGCTCGGCGCCGCCGAAGAAGCCATGCACGAATGCGCGCGCAACTCACCGCTGCCGGCCATTCTCACGCGCATTCGCGACCTCGCAAAGGATGGTCTGGCCGAGGCGCGTCGTTCGGTGATGGCGTTGCGCCCCGATCAGACACGGCGCGTGGGCCTGGAGCTGGCCCTCAAGAACCTCGCGGATCGTTCCACCGTGGACGGTCGGCTCACCTGCTCTTTTGAAGGCGAAGGCGTGTTGACCGGCGATGGGCTGGTGCCCGAACGGCAGCACGAACTGCTGCGCATCGCGCAGGAAGCCGTCAGCAATGCCGTGCGCCACGCGCATCCGGCCAATGTGCGCATCCTGCTCCAGGAAGAAGCCGCGTTGTGGCGCCTCACCGTGATCGACGATGGCCGCGGCATGACGCTGATGCCCGAGTTGTACGCCAGCCAGGGTTACGGACTCAACAACATGCGCGAACGTGCCGGCGCCATCGGCGGACAATTCCGTATCGAGAGCCGGCCAGGCGAAGGCACGCGCGTCACCGTCAGCCTGCCACGTCCAGGAGTCGCGAGATGAAAGCCGTGGCCAAACTACCCACTCAAAAGATAAGTGTCATCCTCGCCGACGATCACCCCGTGGTCCGTGACGGACTCGCCGCCATCGTCAACCAGCAATCCGACATGCAGGTGGTGGCCGAAGCCGGCGACGGCGCCGAGGCGCTCGAACTGTACGAACAGCACATGCCTGATGTCATGGTGCTCGACCTGCGCATGCCCAAGCTCGACGGAGCCGCGGTGGTGCAGAAGGTGCTCGAAAAGCACCCCAAGGCCTGCCTGCTCATCATGACCACCTACGACGGCGACGAGGACATCTTTCGTTCGTTGAGCCAGGGCGCCAAGGGTTATCTGCTCAAGGATGCCCCGCGGCAGGAGATTCTCTCGGCGATTCGCGCCGTGGCCGAAGACCGGCCGTACACCTCATCCAGCGTCGCAGCGAAGGCGCTGCAACGCATGTCGCGGCCCAGTCTCACCACTCGTGAGCTCGACGTCCTGCAGCTCGTGGCCGAGGGTCGCTCGAACAAGGACATCGCGCGCCGGCTGGAAATAACCGAAGGCACCGCCAAGACACACGTGAAGGCCATCCTGGCGAAACTCGATGCGATTTCGCGCACCGAGGCGGTGGCCGTGGCGCACAAGCGCGGGTTGATCCGCCTCAGCTAGCCCTGGGTCTTCGTACCGAAGACATTGCCTTCGGGATCGTAACCGAGAAAGAACGGTGTACTTGCCTCCGCCCACGGCGGTGATGCGTCGTCGATCTGCCCTCCGAGTCGTTGCGCCGCAGCGCGGGCCTTGACCACATCCGCAACCGGGTAATCGAGCCGCAACGAGGCAGTCTCGCGACGGACCGGCGGCTCGCTGACTACGATCGATTCCGCAAGATGAGACGGAATCTGATGCACCACGAGATGGAAGCCCTGCCAGTCGATGACCGCGAAGTGTTCATCGTCACGCAGCAGGGAACCTCCGAGCGCCTCGATGTAGAACAGCTTCGCCTTGCGCGCTTCCTTCACGAACAACACGGCACTCATTTCGCACTTGGTCATTGACTGCCTCCCCTGTCCTGTGCACCGAAACGACTTGGAATCGCGGTTCTCGACTGGATAGGCGCCCACGGCAACCTTGCTTTGCGTCGGCAATGCAGCATGAATTATTCTCCGGTGAAAGCCAATTCACACGGAAGCATAGGGAGAATGCAGTGAATTACTCAAACCCACGTTGGCGAATCCTCGG
>CAWIVS010000008.1:0-254289 GCA_963839685.1 uncultured Pseudomonadota bacterium
GCCGTGTACGTGCCGACGCCGATATCGTCCTGCTGGTTGGCGAACAGGAACAGCGCGCCCAGCGCCAGCAGCACCGCCAGCACCACGAATACGCCGCCCAGCAGGGCGCGGATCACGTAGCGATCGAGCAGGTTCACGCCGGCACCGCCGGGGGATCCACCGGCGCCGCGCGCAGGTTGCGGCGGTAACGAGCGCGCGCGCGCCAGCGCGGCAACAGCAGGATGGCGGCCGCCAGCAGCACCACGGCGGCGTGCACCCACCACAGGCCTAACCACTGCGGGATCGCGCCGCGCGCAAGGCCCTGGCGGCCGGCGATCGCCAGGTTGATGTAGATGAAGAAGATCAGCACAGCGTAGCCGACGCGCGCGTAACGGCCCTGCCGGGGGCGCAGGCGTCCGAGTGGTATGGCGATGCCGGCCAGCACCAGCGCCATGAGCGGGAACGCGATGCGCCAGTGGAACTCGGCCGCCTGCGCACTCCCATCCGCCTGCAACAGGCTGCGCGTCGGCGCACCCTCGAGCGCCACGGCGTCGTCCGACAACACCGGCAGGCGCACCGGGATAGTGTTCTCGGCGAAGCGCACGATGCGGAAGCGACGTTCACCCGGAATGCCTTCGAAGCGTTCCCCGTCGTACAGCGTGATCACCTGCAGGTCGCCGCCCTCTGAATAGGCATGGGTGGCGCGCTGCGCCAGCGCGATCTCGAGATGCCCGCCGCGATCGCGCTCGACGAACACCCGCTGCAGGGTGCCGTCGGCGTCGGCGCCCTGCGCATAAACGACCGTGCTGCCACCGCCAAACATGCGAAAGCGTCCGGCCGTGATGGGGGCGAACTGCCCGGCACGCAGCGCTTCGCTGCGCAGCTCGAGCATGCGGCCCGCGGCGGCCGGCGACAGGTACAACGACACCGCAGCCACGAGTATGGCCAGCACCAGGGTGAATCCCACCACCGGCACGAAGACCGGGCGCGAGCCCGCGCCGCAGGCCTGCGCAGCGGTCAGCTCGCTGTCGTGATACAGCCGTCCGAGCGCCAGCACGATGCCGATCAGCAGACCGACCGGGATCACCAGCGACAGATTCTGCACCGCCCCGAGCAGGATCAGCTCGAGCACCACCCCACGGGGATACTGGCTTTCCGCGGCGCGCTCTAACACACGCGCTACCTGATTTGTCAGCAAAATCGCAAGTAACACACCAGTTACAGCGAACCAGCTGACGACCACTTCGCGCAGGATGTAGCGATCAAGGATGCGCAGCAACAGACCACCAAAAGCGACTTGGGTTACACTTCGCGACCTTAAAGCACGGCCATCCCCGCGACAATGAGTCCCTCCGGGGTCACCCCGGGGGTTGGCCCACGGCCAAGGACCAGAACAAATGCAGTTCGATACGTGGACGAAGGCGCTCGCAGAGCTGCCCATCGATTGTGTCGCCGTCGGTGTTCAGGATGACGGCGAACTGACTCCGGAAGCCAAATCTGTCGACGTGCGCAGCCGCGAAAAGCTCTCGCGGCTACTGAAGCGTGGCGACTTCACCGGCAAGGCGGGCGAAACCTGGCTGGTCACCGATCTCGAGGGAATTGGCGCCGAACGGGTGCTGCTGGTCGGCCTCGGCCCCAAAACCAACCTCACGCGCAAGGCCTGGCGCCGCGCCGTCGTGACCTCCCTCGGAGCAGCGACTCGCACCCGTGTCACCTCCCTGGCGCTGGCGCTGCCGCGCCCCGCCACCAGGCTGCTGTCGGATGAACGTCTCGGGCGCGCCGTCGCCGAACTCACCGGGCACACGCTATATCGCGTCAACGACCTCAAGAGCGGCAAGAAGCCGCGTGCCCATGCGCTCACGCGCGTGGTGGTGGCGAGCCAGGCCAAGGCCGCATCCGCCATCAACAAGGGCTTCACCCAGGGCAGCGCGCTCGCAAACGGGGCGTCGCTGATGCGCAACCTCGCCAACCTGCCGGGCAACGTGTGCACGCCTACCTACCTTGGCAGGATGGCCGAAGACCTGGCGAAGACTCACAAGTCGCTCAAGGTCAAGGTACTGGGCCCGGCGGAAATCAAGCGCGAGAAGATGGGCTGCTTCCTCGCGGTCACGCAGGGCAGCGAACAGCCGCCGAGATTCATCGTCATCGAACACAAGCCGGCGCGCGCCCAAGGCAAGAACAAACGTGCCCCGGTGGTACTGGTTGGCAAGGGCATCACCTTCGACACCGGCGGCATCTCGCTCAAGGATCCGCCCACCATGGACGAGATGAAGTTCGACATGAGCGGTGCGGCCTGTGTCATCGGCACGATGAACGCCGTTGCCGAGCTCAATCTGCCAATACACGTCGTGGGGCTGGTCGCCGCCTGCGAGAACATGCCCGACGGCCGCGCCATCAAGCCCGGCGACATCGTCACCAGCGCGCAGGGACTCACCGTTGAAATCCTCAATACCGACGCCGAGGGCCGGCTGATCCTCTGTGACGCGCTGAATTACGCCAAGCGCTTCAATCCCGACGTGGTCATCGACATGGCGACGCTCACCGGCGCCATTGTCGTCGCGCTCGGCGTGCACCACACCGGTGTGTTCGCCAACAACGACGCGCTGGCGCGCGAGCTGGTGGACTGCGGCGTGGCTGCGGACGATCGCGCCTGGCATATGCCGCTCACCGAAGAGTACGGCGAGCAGCTCAAGAGCAACTTCGCCGACATGGCCAATGTCGCCGGCCGCGACGGCGGTTCCGTCACCGCGGCCGCCTTCCTCGGCAAGTTCACGCAGGGTCTCACCTGGGCGCATCTCGACATCGCCGGCACTGCCTACCAGGGTGGATCCGCGAAAGGCAGCACCGGCCGCCCGAGCGCACTGCTGCTCGAGTACCTGCTGCGCCGTGCCAGCGCGCGTTGATTTCTACGTGAGCGATGCCGCGGCGTCGACGTGCGCCTGCGACTCGCCTGCCGCATCGCCGAGAAGGCCTACCTTGCGCAACAGAAGGTCGTGGTCCTGCTGGAGGATGCGGAACACCTGCGTCGCTTCGACGAGCTGCTGTGGACCTTTGGCGATGGCAGTTTCGTGCCACACGACACCGTGGCGCAGGCGGGCGCCCCCTGCGACGCGCCGGTGGCGCTAACTACCGGCCCGTTGCCAGCCGCTCACACCGACGTGCTGATCAATCTGTCCGGCGGGCTGCCGGCCTCTTTCGAGAGTTTTACGCGCGTGGCGGAATTCCTGGATGCGCGACCCGAGATACGCGCCGGCGGACGCGAGCGCTTCAAGGCATACCGCGCCCGCTCCCTCGAGCCCCAGACCCACAACGTGCGTTCCGATTCCTGATTCCGTCTTGGCTCAGCTCGTCTGCCACTGCCGGGCGTGCACGTCATCGAGCCGTTGCAGGAGGTCACCGCAAAGTGCTGCCACTGCCGGGTCTAGCGCGGGCAGATCGGGACGTTTCAACGAACGGGCATGTACGAAGCGCAGCGACGGCTCGGACCATTCCATGCCCAGCCATTCGTACAGCGCGCGCACTGTCGGCTGGGGCTCGACGACCAGCGTCTCATAACGCAGCAGGCGCACGTCGGGCTCGCTCCCGAGGCCGAGCTCGAAAAACAGCTGGTTGCGGGCCCACCAGGTGAGACAGGCATAGTCGAAATCGGTGAACTTTGACCGATCCAGGCCGCGCAGCGTGCGCGCGACGGGCTCGGACACGCCCTCGGCGAACCAGCCGCCGCCCGGTTCCCCGGCGCACACCTTGCGGATCGCGGCCGTACCGTTGGTCCCCCACTTCTTCAGGCGCGAAGCCGCGTTGGGACCCGGTTCGCGATACATCCACAGGACTTTCGGCTTCGACAGCCCCTGCAGGATCGAAGGCAGGATGTGGCTGTCGGCGATGATCTTGAAGCACGGGAACCGGTAATGGCTGCCATCGATGCTTTGTTTCACGGCGTCAAGACTGCGAATCCGGAAATCGAGGAAGGTGCTCGAGGAGCGAGCCTCATCAAACACGTCGGCTTCAGGATGCAGGTGGAAGATGTTCATCAACATCGTGGTGCCGGAGCGCTGCAGGCCTACGACCAGCACCGGCAATTTTCTCGGCCGGCCGCGCGTGAAGCCGAGCAGTTTCTTGCTCATCCGCGCGGCCGCGCGGGCGCGCCATTCAGGCGATTGAAGATCGGCAGAATCCATAGGCTCACCTCGAGACTTTTCGAGTCGCGAATGTGACTGCCAGAGGCCGCCGACTCTGTCGGCGACTTCCGAGGGAGAAGTAGGCGCCCGACCCGTTTAGTGCGCTATTTCTGGCCCAACAGGGCCAATGCCGCCACGGTCTCCGCGAGTATCGAGGTCTTGAGCGTCGGCACCACGTCGGGCGCGAACAGCGGCGAATGCGTGGTCGGCAGTGCCGGCCCGCCCTGCTTCGAGGCCGCATATTTGCCCGGCTCGACGGCACCGATCCACAGGTAGACACCGGGCACGCCGGCGGCGACGAACTCGCTGAAATCTTCCGAACCCATTTCGCGCGGTGGCTGCGTCATGTTCTCGGCGCCGATGGCCGCCGTGAGCGCGGCAGCCACGCGTTGCGTGAGCCCGGGATCGTTGTAGGTCGCCGCGGTGCTTTCGACGACCTTGACTTCGGGCGGCCGTGGTGCGTTCGCGGCGGCCGCCTCGGCTTTTGCGATGCGCTCGATACCCGCGAGCAGGTGCTGGCGGACTTCGGGTTTGTACGAACGCACCGTGAGCTGCAGCTTCGCGACGTCGGAAATGATGTTGTGCTTCGCGCCGGCCTGGAACGACCCCACGGTGATGACGGCCGGATCGAACGGGTCGTTCTCGCGCGAGACCAGGGTCTGGATCGAGACCACGAAACGCGCGGCCATGAGCACCGGGTCGACCGTGGTGTGCGGATAGGCCCCATGCCCTCCCGTGCCGTGGAAGGTGACGTCGACCGAATCCGCGTTCGCCATGATGTAGCCCGGCATCGCCGCCACCGTGCCCGCCGGTGTCATGTCGTGATCATGAATCCCGAGCGCCATATCTGGTTTGCCGAAGCGCGTGTAGAGACCATCGGCGAGCATGGCCTTGGCGCCGCGGATACGCTCCTCGGCGGGCTGCCCGACGAACATCACCGTGCCGTGCCACAGGTCGCGGCGGCGCGCGAGAATCGTCGCCGTGCCGATCCACGCCGCCATGTGCACGTCGTGACCACAGGCATGCATGACCGGCACAGTCTCGCCCGTCACGGCATCCTTCATGGTGACCTTGCTCGCATAGGGAAGCCCGGTCTGTTCGAGCACCGGCAGTGCATCCATGTCGGTGCGCACCAGAAGCATCGGCCCCGTGCCGTTCCTGAGCAACGCGATGACGCCGGTGCCGCCGACCCGGGTCGTGACCTCGTAGCCCAGTTTGCGCATGCGCTCGGCGAGCTTGGCGGCGGTCTTCTCCTCGAGCAGCGACAGCTCGGGATTGCGGTGCAGATCGATGTAGAGCTTTTCGATGTCGGCGTACATCGAGTCGATATCGGCGCGCAGGGTCTTGACCGTGTCGCCCGCGTCGGCCGCCGCGGCGGACCGGACCAGCAGGACAGCTATCGAAACAACGACGGCAAACTTTCCCACGGTCCTCTCCCGTTCTTGTGTTTTGCCGCAGTCTATTCCCGAACGACGTAGGACGCGACCGACAGACCTGCCCGCGCTCCGTGCTGGAATTCTTTGCCATGAGATTCGGCAATTTCTGCCGGGTCGCCGTGGCAATTTTCACTGTCGTGGCACGCCGGCCACGAATCGCTCCCGCTTCCGCGCTGGCCCGGCCTTTGCAACTAACTAGTGTTGCCATGAGGGGTCCGTTGCCGGCACGCATCCAGGAAGTCTTCGCCGGTAACACGCCCACCGGCTGGACACTGAGCGCCGGCAGCCGCTTCGGCATGCCTACGCGACCAGCGTCACGCCAGGTACTGCGACAGGCGGAGACCCAGAGTCCCGCCACGCATTCCGCGAGACTCGATGCGTCGAACTGGAGCAACCAGGTCGATCCAGGCGGACATTCAACCCGTACTCATTCAATGGCGCCGATCGCTGGTTCGGCCTGGCAACTCGCTGGCGCAATGCTGCCAACTACTACTACGTGACGGTACGCAGGTCGGGCCGCGTGTCCCTGCGGCGCAATGTCGGCGGTGTGTTCCGTGAGCTTGCATCCGCACCGCTGTCCGTGACGCTGAACCGCACTTACAAGTGCGTCTCGAATCCATCGGCACGCGGCACCGCGTGTACGTGGACGGCGTGCCGTTGCTCGATGCCGACGATAGTTCGCTGGCGAGCGGGCGGGCCGCGCTGATGACATTCCACACCGCCGCGGACTTCGACAATGTCATCGTGAGTCCCACGCCCACAGTCACGATGTACTCCTTCGATCTGGAGCGGCCCTTTGAATTCCCCGACCCCGGGTACTTCACCGAGAGTGGGGCTGGCCTGTGGCTGGATCCCAATGAAACCGGCAGGGGCATGCGGCAGGCTTCGGTGGCGGGTGACGCGCGCGCAGTCACCGGCGTCCCGGCGGACGATCAGTCCATCGAGGTGCGGGCGCGCGCCACTACCTTTGCGGGCACCGGCAGCGGCGATCGCTGGTTCGGTATCGCCGCGCGCTACGTCGACACCGGAAACTATTTCTACCTCTCGGCCCGCAGCAACAACACCGTATCGCTGCGCAAGGTCAACAACGGGACGATCACGATTCTCGGCACGGCGCCGATGCCGATCACGTTGGGCCAGTGGTACCGCCTCAGGCTGGAGGTCGTCGGGTTGCGGGTGCGCGCCTACGTCAATGGCCGACTGAGGCTCGAGGCCACCGACGCGACCTTGCCGCGCGGTGTCACCGGGTTCGTGACATTCCGTACCGCCGCCGACTTCGATGACTACCGGGCGATTCAGCCCTGAGTCACCATTTCTGTACAATCCCGGGCCTTCATGGACAAGGCCTTCACCCCGGGCGACATCGAGCGCCGGATTTACGAACGTTGGGAAACTTCCGGAGCATTCGCACCCGCCGGTGAAGGTTCACCCTATTGCATCATGCTGCCGCCGCCGAACGTCACCGGCACGCTGCACATGGGCCACGCCTTCCAGCACACGCTCATGGACGCGCTCACGCGCTGGCATCGCATGCGCGGCTTTGCCGCGCTGTGGCAGCCGGGCACCGATCACGCGGGCATCGCCACCCAGATGGTGGTGGAGCGCCAGCTGGCAGCCGAAGGTAAGCACCGTCTCGATCTCGGGCGCGAACAGTTCATCGAGCGCGTCTGGCAGTGGAAGGCGGAGTCCGGCAGCACCATCACCCGGCAGATGCGGCGCCTCGGCACCTCGGTCGACTGGTCCCGCGACAAGTTCACGATGGACCCGGACCTGTCGCGCGCCGTCACCGAAGTGTTCGTGCGCCTGCACGACGACGGCCTGATCTATCGCGGCAAACGTCTCGTCAACTGGGACCCGGTGCTGCTGACCGCCGTCTCGGATCTGGAAGTGCTGTCGGAAGAGGAAAACGGCAGCCTCTGGCATATCCGCTATCCACACGCACAGGGCCCGGAGTACATCGTCGTGGCCACCACGCGGCCCGAGACCTTGTTAGGGGATACCGCGGTGGCGGTGAACCCCGACGACGGGCGCTACCAGGCACTCATCGGAAAACAACTGCAGCTGCCGCTCACCGGCCGCACGATTCCGGTGATCGCCGACAGTTATGTCGACCCGGCCTTCGGCTCCGGCTGCGTGAAGATCACGCCGGCGCACGATTTCAATGACTACGAGATGGGCCTGCGACACGACCTGCCGCAGATCAACATCTTCACGCCGGACGCGAAACTCAATGAGAACGCGCCGGAGAAATACCGCGGGATGGACCGCTTCGAAGCGCGCAGGCTGATCGTCGCGGATCTCGAGGCGCTCGGACTCGTCGAGAAGATCGAGCCTCACAAGCTCAAGGTGCCGCGCGGTGATCGCACCAATGCCGTCATCGAGCCCTATCTCACCGATCAGTGGTACGTGAAAATCGCGCCGCTGGCCGAGCCGGCGCTCAAGGCCGTCGAAGAGGGTCGCATCCGCTTCGTACCGGAGAACTGGTCGAAGACCTATTACGAGTGGATGCGCAACATCAAGGACTGGTGCGTCAGTCGCCAGCTGTGGTGGGGTCATCGCATCCCGGCGTGGTACGACGAGGCCGGGAAGATCTACGTCGGCCGCGACGAAGCCGAGGTGCGGAAAAAGCACGCGCTCGCATCCGGCGTGAAACTCATGCAGGACCCGGATGTACTTGACACCTGGTTCTCATCCGCGCTGTGGCCCTTCTCCACGCTCGGCTGGCCAGATACGACGCCCGCGCTGCAGAAGTTTTATCCCACCAGCGTGCTGGTCACCGGCTTCGACATCATCTTCTTCTGGGTGGCCCGCATGATCATGATGGGCCTGAAGTTCATGGGCGACGTGCCGTTTCGCGACGTTTACATCACCGGCCTGATCCGCGATGAAAACGGTCAAAAGATGTCGAAGAGCAAGGGAAATGTCATCGACCCGCTCGATATTGTTGATGGCATCAGGGTCGATGATCTCGTTGCCAAGCGGGTGAGCGGTCTCATGCAGCCGCAGATGAAGGACAAGATCGAGAAGGCGACGCGCAAGCAGTTTCCCGAAGGCATCGCGGCCTTCGGGACTGATGCGCTGCGTTTCACGTTCGCCTCGCTGGCCGGGCCCTCGCGCGACATCAACTTCGACCTCGGCCGCGTCGGCGGTAACCGCAACTTCTGCAACAAGCTGTGGAATGCGTCGCGCTTCGTGCTGATGACTGTCGAGAGTGCGGACCTCATCGGCGCAGCGGAACTTTCCGTCGCCGACCGCTGGATCGTGTCGCGACTCGCGGCCACGCTCGCGCAGGCCGAGCAGGCGCTCACCGAGTATCGTTTCGATCTTGCCGCGGCGGCGTTGTATGAGTTCACCTGGTACGAGTTCTGCGACTGGTACCTCGAGCTCACCAAGCCGGTGCTGCAGGGTGAAGGTACGACCGACGCGCAGAAGCGTGGTACGCGCCGCACGCTGGTCACGACGCTGGAAGCCCTGCTGCGCGCCCTGCATCCGCTGATGCCCTTCATCACCGAGGAAATCTGGCAGCGAGTCCAGCCATTGACGTCACCGCTCGAAGCTGCTGCGAATATTCGCGCGACCACGGCGACGCCCGACATGCTGATGGTGGCGCGTTATCCCGCCGCTGGTGACTTCGCCGGCGACGCGGAAGCCGAGGCCGAAGTCGCCTGGATCAAGCAGGTGATCCTCGCGGTGCGCCAGATCCGCGGTGAGATGGACATCGCGCCCTCGCGCAAGATCCCGCTGCTGTTGCAGAACCCCAGCCCGCGCGATGCGGCACTGGCCAGCAAACATGGCCCGTACCTCACGCGCCTGGCGGGCCTCGACGCCATCCGGCAACTGGCGCCGGCCGAAAGCGCACCGGAATCCGCCACGGCGATTCTCGGTGAGCTCACGCTGTTGGTGCCGATGGCCGGCCTGATAGACCCCAAGGCCGAGATCGAGCGGTTGACGAAGCGCATTGCGAAGATCGATTCGGACATCGCCAAGCTCAACGCCAAGCTCGGCAACGAGAACTTCGTGCGCAACGCGCCACCGGAAGTGGTCGCGACCGATCGTGCACGCGTGGCTGACCTCGAAGCGCAGAAGATTGGCCTTGGCTCACAGCTCGAACGCGTGCGCCGCATGGGCCCGAATGGGCAATAGCTGAAGGGTATAGTCGCACCGTGACCCACGCCCTCGATGCCGCCCTCCTCGCCCTCGACAAGGTCATCCTCGGCAAATCCGAGGCCGTGAGACTGGCACTCGCCTGCCTGCTGGCACGCGGTCACCTGCTCATCGAAGACGTGCCCGGCGTCGGCAAGACGACGCTCGCCCACGCGCTGGCGCACGTGCTCGGCCTCGCCTGGCAGCGCGTGCAATTCACCAGCGACCTGCTGCCGGCGGACATCATCGGCGTGTCGGTGTTCGACGCCACGAATGGCACCTTCACCTTTCGCAAGGGACCGATGTTCACCCAGCTGCTGCTCGCCGACGAGGTCAACCGGGCCAGCCCCAAGACCCAGAGCGCGCTGCTCGAAGCCATGGAAGAGCGCCAGGTGAGTGTCGACGTCACGACCTACCGCCTGCCCGATCCGTTCTTCGTGGTCGCCACGCAGAATCCGTTCGAGCAACTCGGCACATTTGGGCTGCCCGAGTCGCAGCTCGACCGGTTTCTGATGCGCATTTCGCTGGGCTATCCGGACGCGGCCCACGAGCGCGTGCTGCTGGCCGAAGGCGATCGGCGCGACCTGCTCGCGGGCATGCCTCCGGCGTTGAACCCCGAGGCGGTGCGCGAATTGCAGGCCGCCGCGCAGCGCGTGCACGTGGCGCCGGCGCTGCTGGAATACGTGCAGGCGCTGCTCGCGAGCACTCGACGCCGCAGCGACATCCAGATCGGCCTTTCGCCACGCGCCGGCCAGGGCCTGACGCGTGCCGCGCGCGCCTGGGCCATGCTCGCCGGCCGCGACATGGTGCTGCCCGAGGACGTCCAGGCGGTGTTCGCCGCGGTGGCCTCGCACCGGCTGGAGAGCGCGGGTGTCGCCACCGCCGCCGATCACGCTGCGTTCATCACCGAGATCGCCCGCGGCGTCGCGGTCCCTATCTGACGTATGTCCGCGGGGGCGAACACGGCGACGCCCACCTGGAGCGTGCGTCTGCGCCAGCTCGCGGCTGACTGGGCGAAGCGTCGCCAGGGCGACGATCGGTTGCCGGCGACCCTGACCTCGCGGCGGGTCTACATCCTGCCGACGCGGGGCGGATTCGCGTTCGCGGGATTGCTCATGGTGATGCTGCTCGCGGGACTCAATTACTCGAACAGCATGGCCATGCTGATCACCTTTCTGCTGGCGGGGTTCGCGCTGATCGGGATGCACCTGTGCCATCGCAACCTGGTCGGTACCGTGGTGCGCAGCATCGATACCGTCGATGCGTTCGCCGGTGAACACGCCCGCCTGCTGCTGACCCTGGAAAATACCGCCGACTCCGTCCGGATCGGTCTCGAATGCGCGACGGACGAGTCGGAAAACGCGCTCATCGATGTGCCGCCGGACGCCACCGCGCGCGCCGACGTCGCCGTCCCGCTGGCGGCGCGCGGCAGGTTTCCGATCGAACGCGTCAAACTATCTACTGCGTTCCCGTTCGGCCTGTTTCGCGCCTGGACCTGGATACACGTGCCGCTGGCCGTGCTCGCCTGGCCTGTGCCGCGCGGGCGTCGCGAACCACCGCCGCAGGTCACGAGCGGCGGCAGCGCCCTGTCGGTGGTGCGCGGCGGTGACGAGGAATGGGCCGGTCTGCGCGAATTCCGCGATGGTGATTCCCCCCGCCAGGTGGCATGGGCAGCGTACGCCCGCGGCCGCGGATTGCTGGTGAAGACCTACGAGTCGCCGGCGGCGCATCACCGGTTCTTCGACTTCGCCCAGGTGCCGGGCACCGACGTCGAGCAGCGCCTCGAACAATTGTCGGCGTGGATCGTCGCGGCCCATGCACGCGGCGAGCGTTACGGCCTGCGCCTCGGCGGGCGCGAGCTGCCGCCCGATAGCGGCAACGAACATCGCGCCCGCTGCCTCAACGGTCTGGCGCTCTACGGCACCGGTGAGCCATGGTGAACGAGGCACGCGCCAACATCGCCGTTGCGCTGGTGTTCGGCGCGAGCGTGCTGCTGGTTGCGGACAGCGCGCCGCTGTGGTGCATCGCGCTGGGATTGCTCTGCGCGGTGTGGCGCGTCCTCACTGCCAGTGGCCGAATCGAGCGGCCCAGGCCACGCCGTGGGACGCGCTTCCTGCTGGGCGCCGTCACGGCATTGCTGGTCGTGGCCGTGGCCGCGAGCTTTCGCACGCTGAACGGACTCGCGGCCGGCACCGCGCTGCTGGTGGTCATGGGCGCACTCAAAGTGCTCGAGGCTCGCTCGCGCCGCGACGACGCCATCGTGGTGGGAGTCGCGTTGTTCCTGCTGCTGGCCGCGGCACTCGCCGGCCAGGCGCTGTGGCGCGCGCCGTTCTATCTGCTGGTGACGTGCGGCGCGTGCGCGGCGCTCGCGCTCATCGCGCATCCCGGCAGCGCGTTGACGCCGCGCGCGGCGCTGCGGCTTGCGGCGCGCGCACTGGCCATGTCGATTCCGCTGGCGGTCGCCTGCTTCATCTTCTTTCCGCGCTTCTCCGGGCAGTTCTGGACGCTGCAGCACGGCAACCTGGCGACCACCGGGCTTTCGGATGAAATGTCACCGGGCAGCATCGGCGAGCTCGCCACCGAATACGATCCGGCCTTTCGCGCGCGCTTCGAAGGCGCAGCGCCGCGGCGCGCCGCGCTCTACTGGCGCGGCCCGGTGCTGAACAGCTTCGATGGCTTCACCTGGCGGCGCGAATGGCCGCGCGTCTACGTGGCGACGCCGCTCGACCTGCTGGGCGAGCCACTTCGATATCGCATCACGCTCGAGCCCACCAACCAGCGCTGGATGTTCGCGCTCGACACCGTGGATGCGAGCCCGGGCCGCACCGTGAACATGTCGCACGACCGGCAGCTCACCGCCATGGATCCCATCACCAGCGTCATCAGCTACGACGCCGTGTCACACCTGCAGACGCGTTCCACCGGGCCGCTGTCGGATCTCGGCCGCAAATACGAGACCCGGCTGCCCGAAGATCGCAACCCGCGAACCCTGGCGCTGGCGCACGAGATGCGCGCGCGCGTGGGCAGCGACGCCGAGTACGCGCGCGCCGTGCTCGACTGGTTCCGCAACAACGGCCTCGAATACACGCTGGAACCCGGGGAAACCAGCATCGATTCCGTCGACACGACGCTGTTCGATACCAGGCGCGGCTTCTGCGGACACTTTGCGTCCGCCTACGCCACGATGATGCGCGCGGCGGGGGTGCCGGCGCGCATCGTCACCGGCTACCTGGGTGGCGAATGGAATCCCACCGGCGGCTATTTCATCGTGCGGCAATCCGAGGCGCATGCCTGGACCGAAGTGTGGCTTGCGGGTCAGGGCTGGACTCGAATCGACCCGACCGCGGTGGTGGCGCCGGAGCGGCTGGAACGCGGCATCTTCGACCTGATGGCGGCTTCGCTGCCGGCGACGTCGACCTTCCTGCACAACAATCCGTGGCTCAACCGCTTCACGCAGCTGTGGGACGGTCTCAACCAGTGGTGGCAGGGCAATGTGGTCGAATTCAATCTGCGCGCGCAGCTGGATTTCCTCAGCCGCCTCGGGATCGAATCACCGCAATGGGAACACCTGGGGTGGGCATTCGCGCTCGGCATGACGCTGTGGATAGCGTGGGTGGCCATCACCCTGCGTCGCAGTGTCGCGCGCCTCAAGCCCGATCGCGTCGCGCGCGCCTGGCTGCGGGCCACCCGCAAGCTGCAGCGTGTCGCGCCAGCGCGCTTCGCCCACGAAGGGCCGCTCGATTTCGCGCAACGCATCGCGATCGCGCGACCGGATCTCGCCGCCCAGGTGGCGGCGCTGGCGGCTCGTTACTGCCGGCTACGATTTGGGCCGGCCGCAGCCGGCGACGAATTGGCGGAGCTGGAACGGGAAATCAGGCAGCTCGCGGTGTGAGCTTCACGCGCCACAACAACACGCCACCGATCACGAACAGCAGCACCAGCGACGCAATCGAGGCGCGCTCGTTGTGCGTGAGCGCCGCGACGATGGCGATGAGCAAGGGCCCCAACACCGTCGCGAACTTGCCCATCATGTTGTAGAAGCCGAAGAACTCGGCATTCTTGCCTTCCGGCACCAGGCGACCGAACAGCGAACGCGACAGGCACTGCACGCCGCCTTGCACGAAGCCCACGGCAATCGCGAGCGCGAAGAACTCGGCCTCGGTGTTGAGGAAGTACGCGTACACGGTGATGCCGACGTACACGACGAGCCCGATGAGGATTCCCCGCTTCGCCCCAATGCGGTCGCCGAGCCAGCCGAACAGCAGCGCCGACGGAAATCCGACGAACTGAGTCACCAGCAGCGCCGCGAGCAGTTTGCCGGTGTCGAGCCCCAGTGCGGTGCCATAGTTGACCGCCATCTTGATGATGGTGTTCACGCCGTCGATGTAAAACCAGTAGGCGACCAGGAACATGAGCAAGGTGCGGTATTGGCGCAGGTGTCTTATGGTGTTCCCGAGTTCGCGGAAACCGACGCCAACGGCGGCGGTGAATTTCAGGTGCGGCCCGGCCTGACTTTCGTTGACCCAACGCATGATGGGCAGCGAAAACAGGAGCCACCAGACCGCGACGGTGACAAAAGATGCCTGCACGGCCTGGGCGGCGTTGGCGAAGCCGAAGAGTTGCGGCTTCATCACCATCACCACGTTGACGAGGAACAGCAGGCCGCCCCCCAGGTAACCCAGCGAATAGCCGAACGCCGACACACGGTCGAGCTCCTGCGGCTTCGCCACGTCGAGTAGCAGGGAATCGTTGAACACCACGCCGCCGTTGAAGCCGATGGTCGCGACCACGAACAGCGCGAGCGCTGCGAACCACTGGCCCTGGCCCACGAGATACAGCGCGCCGGTGGCCGCCACGCCTAACAGGGTCCAGGCGAACATGAACTGTTTGCGACGTCCGCCGCGGTCGGCAATCGCACCGAGGATGGGCGCCAGCAGCGCAATCACCGCACCGGCAATTGCGTTGCCGTAGCCAAGCCTCGATGTCGTCTCGGTACGCGTGACGTCGACGCTCCAGAATTGCTGGAAGAACACCGGGAAGAACCCGGCCATGACGGTAGTGGCGAACGCCGAATTGGCCCAGTCGTACAGGGCCCAGGCGAGTACCGGGCGGTTCTTCAGGAATTCACGCATTTGAAAAGAGGCTACTCGAAAATCGCGCCGTACGAGTTCGAGATTGGATCATCGAGGTCGTACCAGGAGTCATGCCACCCTGCCCCCGCAGGGGGTTGATCCGGTCAGATGGCTTTACATCTGGTGTTCGCGCGTGGCGCGGAAATTGATCTTCGGCCAGCGCTCGATGGTGAGCTCGAGGTTCACGCGCGACGGCGCCAGGTAGACCAGTGCCCCCGAGTGATCCACGGCGAGGTGGTCGTGCGCCTTGGTGCGGAATTCCTGGAGGTGTTTCTCATCGTCGCAGTACACCCAGCGCGCGGTGTGCACGCCGATGGTGTCGAATACGGCGGAGACGGCGTATTCATCCTGCAGCCGGAAGGCCACCACTTCGAACTGCAGCTGCCCGACCGCGCCCAGGATCATGTCGTTGTTGCGCAGCGGTTTGAACAACTGCGTCGCGCCCTCTTCACACAGCTGGTCGAGACCCTTGGCCAGCTGCTTGATCTTCAGTGGATCCTTGAGCACCGCGCGCCGGAACATTTCCGGCGCGAAGTTCGGAATGCCGGTGAAGGTGAGTTTCTCGCCTTCGGTGAATGTGTCGCCGATGTTGATGGTGCCGTGATTGTGCAGGCCGATGATGTCGCCCGCGAATGCCTCGTCGGCGGCCTGGCGGTCCGCGGCCATGAAGGTCAACGCATCGGCGATGCGCATCTCCTTGTCGAGGCGCACGTGGTACATGCGCATGCCGCGGTTGTACTTGCCCGAACACAGGCGCACGAACGCGATGCGATCACGATGCTGCGGGTCCATGTTCGCCTGGATCTTGAATACGAAGCCGGTGAGTTTGCCCTCGGTGGCTTCGACCTCGCGCTGCACGGTCTCGTGCCTGAGCGGCGCGGGGGCGTGCGTCGCGAAATGCGCCAGCAACTCCTCGACGCCGAAGTTCGAGATCGCCGAGCCGAAGAACACGGGAGTTTGTTTACCCGCTCGATAGTCGGCCAGATCGAATTCCGCGGTACCGCCGCGCACCAGCTCGATCTCGTCATCGACGCGTGCCGTTCGATCGCCGAGGAATTCGCGGCCCTCGGCACTGTGCAGTCCCTGGATCACGCGGTTGCTGCCGCGTTCGCCGCGCCCCGCCGCTTCGTAGACATAGATCTTGTCTTCGATGAGGTGATAAACGCCGGCGAGATCGCGACCCATGCCGATCGGCCAGGTCACCGGGGCCGTGCGGATCTTGAGCACACTCTCGATTTCGTCGAGCAGCTCGATGGGCGGCCGGCCCTCGCGGTCGAGCTTGTTGATGAAGGTCATGATCGGCGTGTCGCGCATGCGGCACACCTCCATCAGCTTGATGGTTCGCTCTTCAACACCCTTGGCGCAGTCGATGACCATGAGCGCGCTGTCCACCGCGGTCAGGGTGCGATAGGTGTCCTCGGAGAAATCCTCGTGGCCCGGCGTATCGAGCAGGTTGATGATGCGGTCGCGAAAAGGGAACTGCATCACCGAGGACGTAATGGAAATTCCGCGCTGCTTCTCGAGCGCCATCCAGTCGGAGGTGGCATGACGCGCAGCTTTACGGCCCTTCACGGTGCCGGCCAGCTGGATGGCGCCGCCGAACAGCAGCAGTTTCTCGGTGAGCGTGGTCTTGCCCGCGTCGGGATGCGAAATGATGGCAAACGTGCGCCGCCGCGCCGTTTCCTGCCCGGTCAAACTCATGTCTCGTTAGTCTGGATGGCTCAGCTGGAAGGTTTTTTTCCGGCGGGGGCGAGCTCGCGCTTGAGCACGATGGCATCTTCGCGTCCGTCGGGGGCCTGATAATACCCGCGGCGGAGGCCGATTTGTTCGAAACCGAGGCGCTGGTAGAGACGGATCGCGGACAAATTGCTCGGGCGCACCTCGAGAAAGGCCTCGCCCACCCCGGACACGACCGCGCGCTCCAGCAGGTGCTCGAGCAGCCGGCGCCCGAATCCCAGGTTGCGGAATTCGTCGCGTACGCAGACGTTGAGGATGTGGGCTTCACCGGCGCCCAGGCTCATGACGCCATATCCGATGATCTGCCCAGCGAGATCGAGCGCACGGCAGGTGTAGCCCACGCGCAGGCAGTCGCGAAAGATGTTTTCGCTCCACGGAAACGCGTAACTGTGCTGCTCGATGCCCGCGACATCGGGCAGGTCGATTTCCATCATCGGCCGGATCAGTATCTCCGGCACCTCGCGCAGGTCTTCCGGAGCCGCGGCCATCAGCTGGTTTCCGCGAGGCGCGCATAATTGGCGCGAGCGAACTTCAGGTCTTCCCAGGCCTTGCGCTTGTCGGACGGCGTGCGTAGCAGGTAAGCCGGGTGATAGGTGATCACCAGCGGAGTTTTCGCCTCACCGTAGTGATGCAGCCGGCCGCGCAGCCGCGCCAGCGGCGCATCCGTGGCGAGCAGCGTTTGCGCCGCAATCCGTCCGACCACCAGGATGATCTTCGGTTTCAACAGCCCGATCTGCGCCGACAGGAACGGCAGGCAACGCGACACCTCTTCCGGTTTCGGATCGCGGTTGCCCGGTGGCCGGCATTTCAGGATGTTGGCGATGAACACGGTTTCGCGCGGCATGCCGATGGCGAGCAACATGGCGTTGAGCAGTTGACCGGCACGACCGACGAAGGGTTCACCCTGCCGGTCTTCTTCAGCGCCCGGCGCCTCGCCGATGATCAACCAGTCGGCGTGCGTGTTGCCCACTCCGAAGACCGTCTGGGTGCGCGTCTTGCAGAGGTCGCAGGCCGTACAGGCTGCGACCCGTGCGCGCAGCACATCCCAGTCGGTGAGCGCAGCCGGCGGCAGCGGCTCTGGCGCGGAATCCGGGGCGCGCGCCACTGTTGTTGGCAAGGAGCGGGCAGGCGCGGTGTGCGCGGGCGATTCGCGGCGTGGCTCGGCGGGCATTTCGGCCGCCGCGGCTTCGGGTGGCGCGTGCCGAGATACCCAGCGATCGATGCCGAGCGCTTCCAGGTAAGCGTCCCGCAGTGTGACTGGCATAGCTAGCTGGTCGGCACGGTCGGCGAACGCGGCCGGCGCAGCTTGCGGACTAACCACTGCACCGGGCCGTAGGTCGCGTAAGAAACGAACATCGCGAACAGCATGGTCGGCGGGTCCACGCTGATCATGAACAGCATCGGCGCGATGACGAAGCCGAGATAGGAATACTTCACGCGCTTGTCGACATCGATCTGCTTGAGGCTCAGGTAGCTGAACGACGAGACCATGAGCGCGGCAGCGTAACCGGTCACCGCGAAGGCCAGCACCAGGCCCGGCAGTCCCGGCTCGCGCCACTTGGCGAAGAACCAGACGAACCCCGCCACGGTCGCCGCGGCCGACGGACTCGCCAGGCCCTGGAAGTATCGCTTGTCGCCCGAGGCTGAATGGATGTTGAAACGCGCCAGTCGCAGCGCCGCGCACAGCGCATAGAAGAAGGCGATGATCCAGCCAAAACGTCGCCACTCGGCGCCGTATTCGCCGATGCGGATCACGCCCCATTGATAGACCAGCACCGCCGGTGCCAGGCCGAAGGCGACCATGTCCGCGAGACTGTCGTACTCCTTGCCAAATGGACTCTCGGTGCGCGTCCAGCGCGCCACCCGACCGTCGAGGCCATCGAACAACATGGCGATGAAAATCGCGCCGCCCGCCAGCGCGAAATTGCGGTCGATGGCTGCGACGATGGAATAGAAGCCGGAGAACAGGCAGCCGGTGGTCAGCAGGTTGGGCAGCAAATAAACGCCGCGGCTCGGCGATCTGTCGGGATTTCCAGGCTCGGTCGTCACGGCCGGCATCATAGGCGAATCCCCCACCTGATACACTCTCGCGCCCTTATGCGCTGGTCCAAATACCCGGTCAACACGACCAAAGAAACTCCCGCCGATGCCGAAGTCGTGAGCCACCAGCTCATGCTGCGAGCGGGCCTGATTCGCAAACTCGCCGCCGGGCTCTATACCTGGATGCCGCTCGGCCTGCGCGCCGCACGCAAGGTCGAAAACGTCGTACGCGAGGAGATGGACCGCGCCGGCGCGCTCGAGCTGCTGATGCCCGGAGTCATTCCCGCCGAATTGTGGGTGGAATCCGGCAGGTGGGAGAAATTCGGGCCAGAACTGCTGCGCCTCAAGGATCGCCATGAGCGCGATTTCTGCCTGGGTCCTACGCACGAGGAAGTGATCACCGACATCGCGCGCAGTGAGTTGCGCAGCTACCGCCAGTTGCCGGTGAACTTCTACCAGGTGCAGATGAAATTTCGTGACGAGCGCCGGCCGCGTTTCGGCGTGATGCGTGCGCGCGAATTCCTCATGAAGGACGCCTACTCCTTTCACCTCACCGAGAAATCGCTGCAGGAAGGTTATGACGCCATGCACCGGGCGTACACCGCCATCTTTACCCGGCTCGGACTCAAGTTCCGCTCGGTGAAGGCGGACCCCGGCGCCATTGGCGGCAGCGCGTCGGAGGAATTCCATGTGCTCGCCGACTCCGGCGAAGACGCCATCGTATTTTCCGACGGCGACAACTACGCGGCCAACATCGAGATGGCGGTGGCAATGGCACCGACAACGCCGCGCGCACCGGCCACCGAGTCGATGCGCGAAGTGTCCACGCCGGGCGCGAAGAGCATCGCCGACGTCACCACGCTGCTCAAACTACCGGCCTCGCGCCTGGTGAAGACCCTGCTGGTCGACGGCAGCGACGGCGGCGTGGTGGCATTGCTGGTGCGCGGCGATCACGAGCTCAACGCCGTCAAGGCGCAGAAGCTGCCCGGCGTGGCGAACCCGCTGCGCATGGCCTCGAACGAGTCGATAGCCGCGGGCACCGGCGCCGAGGCAGGGTTTCTCGGACCGGTGGGTTTCGCGGGCCAGGTATACGCCGACCACGCAGTGGTGGCGCTCGCCGATTTCGTCTGCGGTGCCAACCGCAAGGACGCCCACTACATCGGCGTCAACTGGGTGCGCGACCTGCGCGAACCGGTGGCCGCCGACATCCGCAACGTCGTGGCCGGCGACCCGTCGCCTTCCGGCAATGGCAAACTCGGGATCGCACGCGGCATCGAGGTCGGACACATCTTCCAGCTCGGCAGGAAATACAGCGACTCCATGGGCGCCTCGGTGCTCGATGAATCCGGCCAGGCCGCCACCCTGTACATGGGCTGCTACGGCATCGGTGTGACACGCGTCGTTGCCGCGGCGATCGAGCAGAACCATGATGCACGCGGCATCATCTGGCCGGATGCGATTGCACCCTTCCAGGTGGTGGTGGTACCGCTCAATGCTTCCAAGTCGCAACGTGTCAGTGAAACCTCCGAACGCCTCTATTCCGACCTCATGGCTGCGGGTTACGACGTGCTGCTCGACGATCGCGATGAGCGGCCCGGCGTCAAGTTCGCGGACTCCGAGCTCATCGGCATCCCGCACCGCGTGGTGGTGGGCGAGCGTGGCCTGGAAAAAGGCCTGCTCGAATACCGCCATCGTCGCGCCGAGGCCGCCGAAGAGTTCCCGGCAGCCGACGCTCTTGCGTTCATCCGCGGGCGGCTCGCCAACTAGCTACCGGGCAACGGGCATGTACCGCATCCTCATCGTGCTCGCGCTGCTGCCGCTCGCGGCGCAGGCTGCGCCACAACCCGAGGCGCAACGTGAACCCGAGATCAAGGCGGCGGTACAGCACGCCATCGACCAGGCCGAGTGTTTCGAAGACCGTTACGACTCGGCGGTGTGGTACACCATGATGGAACCGCGTCTGCGCAAGCGCGTGCCGGATCGCGAGGAGCGCATGGACATCCTCAAGCAGGTGTTCTGCGAGGCCAACCGCCCGGGTGAGGTGCGCATTCCGCCGGGCCTGGTGATGGCGATCATCGACGTCGAGAGCGGCTTCAATCGCTATGCGGTTTCATCCGCCGGGGCGGTCGGGCTCATGCAGGTCATGCCGTTCTGGCCCGAGAACCTCGGCATGCGTCGTCACCAGCTGATTCGCGCGCCGGAAAACATCCGCATGGGCTGCGCGATCTTTCGTGCCTACCTCAAGCGCGAGAAGCACAGCATCGGCCCCGCGCTGGCGCGTTACAACGGCAGCACCGGCAAGCGCTGGTACTCGGACAAGGTGATCAGCCAATGGACGCGCTGGAACGGGGCCGATGATCTCGGCCGCGACACCGAACGTCACGCCGAGGCGAAGCCGGCCGGTAACTGAGTCGACGCCGGGTCCACCTCCGTGGTCTCCACCGCCGTGACCTTCGAGGCCGGCGAGCCCTCCCACAACCAGGCGATCAGCGCCTCGACGGCGGCGGCTTCGCCACAGGCCAGCACCTCGACGCGGCCGTCATCCAGATTGCGTGCGAATCCCCGCACTCCCAGCGACTGTGCCTTGCGCACGCAGGTGGCGCGGAAGAACACCCCCTGGACGCGGCCGGAAACAAAAGAACGACGGCAGATCATGCGGCATGATAGCCATTCATGAGTGAAGTCCTCATTGTCTATTACTCGCGCCATGGCGCCACGCGCGAGCTCGCCCGGCACGTCGCACGCGGCGTCGAAGCCGTCGCCGGCTGCACCGCGGTCGTCAGGACGGTGCCGGCAGTGAGCGCGGAAAACGAGCGGCCGGTGAAGGCCGTGCCCGACAGCGGCGCGCCATACGCCACACTCGACGATCTGCGCCGCTGCGACGGCCTGTTGTTAGGAAGCCCGACACGTTTTGGCAACATGGCGGCGCCACTCAAGTATTTTCTCGACGGGACCTCGACGCTGTGGCTCGATGGAACCCTGGCGGGCAAGCCGGCCGGGCTGTTCTCTTCCACCCAGACGTTACACGGCGGGCAGGAATCGACGCTGCTGAACATGGCCCTGCCACTGCTGCATCACGGGATGTTCCTGGTCGGCCTGCCCTTCACAGAACGCGGCGTGAACCAGACACGCAGCGGCGGCACGCCGTACGGGGCGACGCACGTCGCCAGCCTTGCCAGTACTCCCGGCACACTGTCGGCGGACGAGATCGAGCTGGCCGACGCGTTGGGCAAGCGGGTGGCCGAGGCGGCCGCGGCGCTGGCCGCGGGGCGCGCCGCACGCCGCTAACAGCCTGTCAGCATGGCTTCAAGTCGCGGCGCGACCCTCGATGACGTCGCGGATGAACGGCACCGTCAGGCGTCGTTGCGCCACGAAGGCGGCGTCATCGAGCGTGTCGAGGATGTCACACAACGCACGCATGTCGCGTGGAAAACGCCGCTGCAGGTAGCTCGCAGTCTCCGGGGGCATCTCCAGTCCACGCAGCCGGGCGCGCAGCGTCAGCGCCTCGATCTGCTCGGCATCGTTGAGTTCACGCACCGCGAAAATCACCGAGGATGCCAGGCGGGACTTGAGATCCTGCAGCTCGAAATCGACGTGCGCGGGACTCTCACGCGCCGCGAACAGCAGCAGCGAACCACGCTCGAGCGCGCGCTGCCACAGCGAAAACAGCCGCTGTTCCCAGTCCTCGAGGCCGGCGACCACCTGCACGTCGTCGTAGCACGCAATGTCCAGCGTCTCCACGCCGTCGAGCGTACCCGGACCAAAGGGCAGCAGGGTTTCGAGCGGTAGATAGGCGGCGCGTTTTTGCGGCGCGAGCTCCGCGCAGACCGCCTGCAAGAGGTGCGACTTTCCCGAGGAATGCGGTCCGGCGAGCCAGGTGGCCCCCGGCGGTATCGCCGCCGCCGCGTGCTTCAGGTGCGCCACCAGCTCCTGGTTGCGCCCGGTCAGAAAGCTCTCGAAGGTCGCGCGCTCCTTCAACTGCACGCCGAGGGTCATCTGTCTCATGGGGAGCCGATCACTGGCTGGCGAGCGCCCGCCGGGTAAACATCGCGAGGTAATCGGCCCCGGACACGAGGGTGGTCAGCAGCGTGAGGATCGCGAGCGCCATGACCATTTCCGGAGTCGGCAGGCCAGCGGCCGCTCCCAGGATGGCGGCGAGCACCACGGCCAGCTGCATGCCGGTATTGATCTTGCTGAGGATGGTGGGACGGCCATGCAGGGGTCCGAACCACATGCGATAGATCACCGCGCCGCCGCCGATCATCACGTCGCGTGCCACCACGACTGCCGTGAGCCACCAGGGAATCAGGTTGCTCCACGTGGCGGTGAGGTACAGGGCCACCAGGAGTAGTTTGTCGGCCAGCGGGTCGAGGATCTTGCCGAGATGCGAGGTCCAGTTGAAGCGCTTCGCCAGCCAGCCGTCGAGGCCATCGGAAATCGCGCATACCGCGACCAGCACCAGCGCCGTCCAGTAATCGCCCGCCTGCAGGGCAGCCACGGTGGGCCAGATGAGCACGATGCGCACCAGGCAGATGAAGTTGGGCAGGTGGCGCAACATCAGGGATGAAATCGAAATGCGATCGCACCGCCTGATTTTGGATCGATGCGCTCGAGGCTGGGGTTGAGGGCGATCGAGCCCTGCAGCGCGTCCGCGCCGCCGCGCGTCTGCAACGCGAAGATCACGTGGCTGCCGGAGATTTCGGCGATCTGTACGCCGCGGACACCGGGCGCGCCGGCGAACATGTCGGCGACGCGCGCGTAGGCCTTGAGCGTCGGGACACCTTCGACTTCCACGAGCAGCGACACTTCGGGTAATGCGGCGTAGGCCTGCGCGCTCCGTGCGAAGATGTCGGCGGCACCGTGCACACCTTCTTCGAGCGTGCCATTCCAGGATTCGTTGACGCCGGTGGCGTGCAGATTCCAGCGCCATGTGCCCCCCGTGGTCACCGCGTCGCCGTAACCCACGACCACCGCGTCGGCGCCGAGTCGCTGGGCGGTCGCGAGCGCCGCATCGCCCGGAATATCGCCGACTGGCGGAAGACCCAGCGCTTCCGGCCGCGCCACGCGAATCGGCTGACCGCGTCGATTCCCGGCTGCATCGAGTGTTCCTTCCACCTGGCGACGGGTTTCAAATGCACCGGTGGCTGGACCGCCGGTAAGCACTATCAACAGCAACGGGCGTTCGCTCGGCCAGATACTGCGACCCGCGGCGGTGATATCGCGTTCCAACGCCGCCGCATCGAACACCAGCGTGGTGCCGGTGCCACTCGCGGCGGGACGCGTCGCAATCACGTACTGTTGCGCTTGCGAGAGCAGACCGGCCAGCGCCGGGTCATTGGCCGCGTCGCGCGCGCCGGTGGCGCGCACCAGTACCTGGCGCAGCCCGGACTGGGCCTGCACGGCGGCTTCGGTCTGCGAGGAGACGTTGACTTCGTAAACACGCACCTGGCGCAATGCCTGCGCCGGTTGCGCGCCAAACAGCGACGCCGCCACGATCAAACTGACGATCAAGGTCCGCATTGGCTACAATATCGCACGTTTTTTCCTGACCTGCCGCGCCGGCACCCACACAACCGATGACTGAACCTGGCCTCACCTATCGCGATGCCGGCGTCGATATCGACGCGGGCGACGAACTCGTCGAACGCATCAAGCCCGTCGTCAAACGCACCATGCGCAAGGAAGTGCTCGCGGGCATCGGCGGCTTCGGCGCGCTGGTGGAGGTGCCGCTCGACCGTTATCGCCGTCCGGTGCTCGTGTCCGGCACCGACGGCGTCGGCACCAAGCTGCGGCTGGCCATCGACACCGGCCGGCACGACAAGATCGGCATCGACCTCGTGGCCATGTGCGCCAACGACATCGCCGTGTCGGGTGCCGAGCCGCTGTTCTTCCTCGACTACTATGCCACCGGCAAATTACGCGTAGAGGTCGCCGAAGCAGTGATCCGCGGCATCGCCGAAGGTTGCGAGCTGGCAGGAGCGGCGCTGGTCGGCGGCGAAACCGCCGAGATGCCCGGCATGTATCACGGCGATGACTACGACCTCGCCGGTTTCTGTGTAGGAGTAGTGGAACGCGACGCTATTGTCGACGGCAGCCGCACCGCCGCCGGCGACGTCGTTCTCGGCCTCGCCTCCTCCGGCCCTCACTCCAACGGCTACTCGCTGATTCGCAAGCTGATATCGGTCGCAGGCGCGAATGACAGGACCCAACTCGAGGGCAGGCCGCTGTTCGACCGCCTGCTCACGCCAACGCGCATCTACGTGAAGTCGATGCTGTCGCTGCTGCGCAAGGTCAGTGTGAAAGGTTTCGCGCACATCACCGGCGGCGGACTCACCGACAACATTCCGCGCGTGCTGCCCGATGGATTCGAGGTGCTGTTGCGGCGAGGCAGCTGGGCACGTGACCCGGTATTCGACTGGCTCGCGACGACCGGAAAAATCGTGCCGGCCGAGATGTACCGCACGTTCAACTGCGGCATCGGCATGATCGCGGTGGTCGCGCCGGGTGAGGTGGATGCGGCGCTCGCGTCGCTCAAGGAAAGTGGCGAAACCGCCAGCGTCATCGGCCACGTCGCGCGCGGCACGCGCGGCGTCGTCATCGAGGAATAATGACGGTCCTGCCGGTCGCCGTGGTGATCTCCGGCCGCGGCAGCAACATGGAAGCCATCGCGCGCGCCGCGCAGCTCGCCGATTGCCCCTATCGCGTAGTTAGAGTGATCGCGGACCGACCATGCGCTGGCGGCCTGGAGCGCGCCGCGGCGCTGGGCATCCCGACCGCGGTCGTGGCGGTGAAGGAATTCGCCGACCGCAGTGTCTTCGAAGCCGCGCTCGGCGCGGAACTCGACGCCAGCGGCGCCGGTCTGGTGGCGCTGGCCGGTTTCATGCGCATCCTGTCGCCGGAATTCGTGCAACGCTTTTCGGGCATGCTGCTGAACGTCCACCCGTCCCTGCTGCCGGATTACAAGGGCCTGGACACCCATGCCCGGGTGCTCGCGGCCCGCGAATCGCAACATGGCGCGAGCGTGCATTACGTCACAGACGAGCTCGATGGCGGCCCGGTGGTCATGCAGGGCAGGCTCCGGGTGCGCGCGGGGGACACGGCCGAATCGATTTCAGCCCGCGTTCATGCGCTTGAACACATCATCTATCCGCATGTTTGCTCGCTCATCGCCTCCCGGCGCGTCGAATGGCGCCGGGGGAAAATCTTCTTCGACGGTGAACCTCTCATCGCTCCGCTCATCGAAGAAAACGATGCGGCTGCCTGAACTTGCCTGCCTTCTGGCCGTGGTCGCGGCTGGCGCGATCGCGAGGGCCGATCCCGTGGATCTGAAGCCATTTCGCGCCACCTACGTCGTCCAGTGGAAGGGCATGACCGCCGGCAGTCTGACACTCGAGCTCAAACGCTCGGGCGCGGACGCCTACCACTACACCTCTTCCAGCGTGCCGCGCGGAATGTTCCGCATGGCGCTTCCGGATCAGATCACGCAGGCCACCACGTTTCGCATCGTCGACGGGCGCGTGGTGCCGCTCGAGTTTCGCGGCAGTGACGAGAAGGAGCGGCCCGTCGAGCTCGTCTTCGACTGGGAACACAAACGCGTGACCGGAGTTGCCCGGGAAAAGAACGTCGATCTGGAACTGCAGGAAGGCACGCAGGATCCCCTGTCGCTGCAGATCGCGAGCCTGCGCAACCTGGCGACCGGCACCCTGCAAACCACCGTGCGCCTCGTCGACGCCGACAAGATCAAGGACTATGAGCTCAACCGCGAAGGCACCGCGCAGATCGAAACCGGGCTCGGCAAGCTCGACACCGTGGTCTACACCAGCAAGCGCGCCGGTGGCGATCGCGTCACGCGCACCTGGGTGGCGCCGGCGCTCGGCTATATGCCAGTCAAGGGCGAACGGTTACGCAAGGATAAGCTCGAATTCACCATGACCATCGAGAGCGTCGACCGCTAAGAATGGGGACACTCCCCAATTGCTAACAAAAGGGGCCGCACTTCCCTGGCGCAAGCGCCACATCGGAAAACGGCGCCCCTTCATGAAAGAAAGGGGGCGCCGTCCGAACAAAGTTTGAGTCTTGCTAGGTCTTGGGCAGCGTCACGCCGCGCTGACCCTGGTACTTTCCGCCGCGGTCCTTATAAGACGTGCCGCACACTTCATCGGACTCGAAGAACAGCATCTGGGCGACGCCTTCGTTGGCGTAGATCTTGGCAGGCAGCGGCGTGGTGTTGGAAAACTCCAGCGTCACGTGTCCTTCCCACTCCGGTTCCAAAGGCGTTACGTTTACGATGATTCCGCAATTGGCGACAAATACGCCGCCCTCGAGTGCGAAATTCCCCGCTTCCGGGACCGTAAGGCAATACACGTCGTGATCGCCGGGAAGCTCGCGCACTGCCAAGACCTTGTGATTCCGATACGCGGGAGAACCACGGAAACTGCGCAAGTACCTGCGGAAAGCGCCGGAAGACGGCGCGATCGCATTCGAGCAGATCCGCGGCACCACGGATTGACCCTGTCGTGTCGAGCGCCGCGCGGACCGTCTCGGCAGTAATCTCATCCCGCAGCTTGATCCGGCGCGCAATCTCTGCCTGCCGACTTCGACGCGAGCCGTCGTCTCGCGCCCATGCACGGGCGCTGATATGCGATTGGCGCAGGCGCTCCATCGGGTCGGCATAGCGCCGCTGCATAGCCACGCTATGCGCATCGCGAGTCGCCTGTGAGGGATTGCGACGTTTCTCGGTGAGTTGCGCGCGCATCTGCGCGTATCGATCGTCACTCCAGAATCGCAGCGCACGATCGGACTGCGCCCTCGAGAAGTTTTCGCGCCAGCCTGGATCCCGCCCCAAGCGTTCGAGCGCCTCGGAAATGGCGAGGCCATGTGCCTCGGCATCGAAATCAGCGCCGTAACTTTCGTCGTTGTGCAGGCGAATGTGGTCTGCGGCGTTCATTCGCGCGATGTTGGTGGGCCGATTGTTTGCCCGGTCAAAGTCGATGTGGTGACGGTGCGTACCTGGCACGTCTGCGTAGATCTCTTGCCGAAGGTTCCACTCATCCGAGAGGCGATGAGTCGGGTACAAGTGACCCGTCAATGGCTGGTAGACCATCTCGTAGCCGCGAGCGGTCTCACGATAGAGCGGCATCAGGGCATCGCCCGGCCGCAATGACGCAGCCTCGCTCATGCGGCCATCACGTCGCATGAACCTGTGGTCCGGCGTGGCGCGAATCCGCTCACCACTATCGAGCTCGACCTCGATCAGCGCGTCGCGGCCGATAAATCTTGGCGCGTCCAGCAACGTGACAATGAGTCGGCCATTCGGCCCGATGCTGTAACCCCAAAAGAGTTCGCCGCGCGAGTGGCGCTCAGCCATCTCCTCGAGCGGAGGCGCCGTGCCATCCACCAGCGCGACACGGGTATCGCCACTGAAGCATCGTGCGTAGGTTGACTTTCCCAGGCACACCACCAGCGTGGAGCGCGGAATGCGGAAGTACTCCACCGTGCGCGCCAGCGCGAAGGAATTTGGCGGAATGATGCAAACGTCCGCGGATACATCGACAAAGCTTTTCTCGTCGAATGCCTTTGGATCGACGATGGTCGAATTGATGTTGGTGAAGATCTTGAATTCGCGCGAGCAGCGCACGTCGTAGCCGTAGCTCGAAGTGCCATACGAGACTATCTTGTGGCCATCGCTGGCGGTGCGCACCTGGTCGGCCGCGAACGGTTCGATCATCTTGTGTTGCTCCGCCATGCGGCGGATCCAGTGGTCGGACTTGATGCTCATCTTTCACAATCCTCGATGCGGCAGCTGCGTGTGCGCGAAGCTCGCCATTTTATTCGCTTGGGTAGCGCCAGGCGTCACCCGAGTGGGTGACTGCTAACTTTCTTCTACGACGATCTTCGGGAATAAAGTGGAACGATCCTTCGCGCGCCGCGCGAGCGTCGCCGCGGTGCGGCGCGCCATGAGAAAGTATGGCGCGGCATGTGGCGAATCGGGCGCGGCGACCACGGTCGGCGCGCCGCCATCCGCTTCCTCACGGACACGCGCATCGAGCGGCAATTCGCCCAGCAGCTCGACCCCGTATTGCGCCGCCATGCGCGCACCACCGCCGGCGCCGAACAGGTGTTCGACATGGCCGCAGTGGCTGCACACGTGCACGCTCATGTTCTCGACGATGCCGAGCACCGGCACGTTCACCTTTTCAAACATCTTGAGACCCTTGCGGGCATCGGCGAGCGCGATGTCCTGCGGCGTGGTGACGATGACGGCGCCCGCCACCGGAACGCGCTGCGCCAGCGTCAGCTGGATGTCGCCGGTGCCCGGCGGCATGTCGATCACCAGGTAATCGAGATCGCCCCAATCGGTGTCGCCGAGCAACTGCGTGAGCGCCTGCGTCACCATCGGACCGCGCCAGACCATCGGTTGCTCGGGATCGATCAGGAAGCCGATGGACATGGCCACCAGGCCATGAGCGGGCAGCGGCTTGATGCGCTTGCCATCCGGCGAGGCGGGTCTCTGGCCAGTCAGGCCCAACATGATGGGCTGGCTCGGCCCGTAGATATCGGCGTCGAGGATGCCCACCTTGGCGCCCTGCGCCGTCCAGGCCAAGGCAAGATTTGCTGCCACGGTCGATTTGCCAACGCCACCCTTACCGGAGGCGACCGCGACGATGTTTCGCACGCCGGCAAGCGGCGAAAGCTGGCGCTGCACGGCATGCGACTTGATCCGGGAAACTAGTTCGACATCGACTTTCGCGGGCCCACCGCCCGCTGCGACATGCGCCGCGAGGGCGCGCGCGAACTCCTCTTGATAGTCCCCGATCGGAAACCCCAGGGCCACGCGAACGTGAGCCCGTTCACCTTTCAGCTCGACCAACTCGACGGCTTGTGCGTTTCCGAGGGTCTGCCCGAGATACGGATCCTGATAATTATCGACCAGTGCGCGCAATTCGACGGGAGGCTCTGGGACCATAAGAGGGGCGCGATTCTAACGAAAATCGGTGAACTCAAGGTCCGGATCGGCTGTTGGCGACGGGACATGTGGCATAATTTTTGTAATAAGGTTCAGGATACAAGGACGGCAGGCTTGCTACTTTCCGCGCTCGCACAACGCGTTCGTATCCAGCGTGCCGGCCGCGAAACATCCGTTCCATGAGTTTTTTCACCAACATCCGGGCTGACCGGTTCATTACGGAGCTCAAGGAAGCGACCGATGTCGCGGCTCCGCAGACCCAGAAGGCCATTGCCAAACTGCGCGAGCTGGGCGCCGGTGCGATCGAACCGGTAACCGCGGCGCTGGCTGACGCCGACAAGATCGCGACGGTCGCCTATATCGAAGTGTTGACGGGCCTCGTCAACCAGAAAACTTTCCCGAAATTCATCGAGTCCATGGTGACGGGCAGCCCGCGCGTGATCGCCGGGGTGGCCTGGGCCCTGTCCAGCAGCCGTGCCTACCCGCCGACCATGTTGCTCGAGGCGCTGAATACCGAAGGCATCGCCAAATCCGCGTTGCTGGACGTGATCACTGCGCATCGCAGCCGACTTTCGGTGCGCGAGTTGCTGACCACCGCGTACAAGCAGGACGCCAATGAAAAGGCCGCCCTGTTCCGCATCCTGGGAGACCAGGCCACCGACAACGACCTGCCGGAGCTGGTCGGGCGCCTGAACGGCAAGGACCCTGTCGCCCGCATGCACATCATCAACATCCTGTCGAAATTCCCGAAACCCGAAGTGTCGCGAGCCCTGCAGGAGCAGCTCAAGGACACCAACAAGCTGGTACGCGGCGCATCCCTGGCCGCGCTCGCGCGCATGAGCGGCCCCTTCGACATGGAAGTGCTGTGCGCCCTGTTGCGCGATCCGGAGATCGACGTACAGAACAAGGCCATCGACGCGGTCATCCGTGCCAACGATCCGGACACGATCAAGTACCTGATCCCGGTGCTCAAGGACGAGAACGAATACGCGCGCCGTGCCGCCGTTGAGGTGCTCAACGAGGTGGGCAACGCGAAATCCATCAAGGAGCTGCTGGAAGCCGTCGCAGACGACGACTGGTGGGTACGCTCGCGTGCCGCCGACGCCCTGGGCAAGATTGGCGGCCCGAAGGTGGTCGAAGCCGTTCTGCACCTGGTGGGCGACCAGGATGAAGAAATCCGCCGCGCGGCCGTGGAGATCCTGAACCAGACCAAGGACGATCGCGCCGTCGGGCACCTGATCGAGGCGACCAAGGACAAGGATTGGTGGGTCAGCGAACGCGCGGTCGACGCACTGGCCGAAATCGGCAACAAACGCGCCGTGCCCCGCCTGCTGGAAATGCTGGAAACCACTCCTCCCCGCTCGCTGCCAGTGGTGGTGCGCGCCCTGGGCCGGCTGGGTGACCACAAGGTCATCGACTCGGTGCTGCCCATGCTGCAGCGTGGCGAGAAAGAGATCCGGCTCGAGGCGATCGGTGCGCTGGCCAAACTCGCCGACGAGCGCCGTCTGGAGCACATCAGGGTGCAACTCCAGGGACAGACCTCGAACGAGGAACAGACCGTCGCGCAGGCGGCATTGCGTGCGCTCTCGGACCTCGACTCGCGCTTCTCTGTGAGTGGCAGCCGTCTCTCGTCGACTCAGAATCGCCCGAGCTTCACTACGCCGCCGCCCGCGCATCGCTCGGAAGGTGCCACGCAGGCACCAGGCTCATCACACACGGCCCCGGCATCAGCGCCATCGCCACCGCGACCGCCCCCACGGCCGCGTCCAGAGGCACCTCCGCCGCAGTCCGCGCAGCCGACACGCACGCTGCTCATGTCCGAAGCGGAAGTGGCCAAGGTCGTCAAACAGGCCGAGGCCATGGCCGGCCCGCAGAAGCTCGACATCCAGACGCTCAAGCCCGGTGACATCATCGAAGGCCGCTACAAGTACGTCGAAAAGATCGGCAAGGGCGCGTTCGGCACGGTGCTGCTCATGGAAGACACCGTGGTCGACGAACGGCTGATCCTCAAATTCCTGAACCCGAACGTCTCGGAAGACGAAGAGATCATGAAGCGCTTCGTGCATGAGCTGCGCTACTCGCGCAAGATCACGCACCACAACGTCATTCGCATCTACGACTTCCTGTACATCCAGGGCAACTACGCCATCTCGATGGAGTACTTTCCCTCGCACACGCTGGGCAGCGAAGTGGTGGGCGAGAAGCCGATGCCGCTGGCACGCGCACTCGGCTTCGGCATCGACATCTGCACCGGCATGGAAGTCGCGCACGCCCAGGGCATCGTGCATCGCGACCTGAAACCGGCCAACGTGCTCATCAATAATGAAGGCCTGCTCAAGATCGTGGACTTCGGTGTCGCCGCTGCGCAGCGCGAAGGTGACACGCAGCTGACCAAGACCGGCTACGTCATCGGTTCGCCGAAATACATGGCGCCCGAACAGATCCTTGGAAAGAAGGTGGATCAACGCGCCGACGTGTACGCGCTGGGCGTCATCCTCTACGAAATCATGACCGGCGTGCCGCCCTATGCACGCGGCGATCACATGTCGGTGATGTACCAGCACGTGCAGGGCAAGGCGCGCCAGCCACGCGAGATCAACCCCGGCATGCCGCCGGGACTGCCCGAAGTCATCATGCAGGCCATGTCGGTCGACAAGGACAAGCGTTATCAGACCATGCAGGATCTGCGGGCGGCGCTCGAGAAATTCCGCTAAGCCCCGTGGCAACCGGCGGGAAAGCCCATTCCACTGAGCAATAGGCCGCAATATTCGCGACCGGGACCATCCCCGCACGCGCGACTCGCGTTGAAACGCGCACTGCGTCACACTTGAAGCCCTTCTCACCGTCGCATGCTTGGGTGAGAGAACTTAAGTAATTTCGAGGTCCGCACTTCCGTGGCCCGCATTGACGCGTTCCTGAAGCTCGGTATGCAGCAGAGCTGCTCCGACGTGCATCTCGCCGTTGGCGTTCCGCCCATGCTGCGCATGAACGGCGATCTCATGCCCATCAAGTTCCGCGACGTCGGCGACGCGGAACTGGAGAGCTACCTCACCGAGATCTTCACCAAGAACCAGCACGAATATTTTGCCAAGGGCAACGATCTCGACTTCTCCTATGTATCGGCGGAAGGCGGCCGTTTCCGGGTCAATGTCTTTCGCAAGGAAACCGGCATCGGCGCGACCTTTCGCGCCATTCCCACCGACATTCCCAGCCTCGATCGGCTGCAACTGCCGCCGATCGTCAAGAAGCTCTGCGACTACCACCAGGGCATGGTGCTGGTGACCGGCGCCACCGGCACGGGCAAATCCACCACGCTGGCCGCAATGATCGATCACCTGAACGCCACGCGACGGCTCAACATCGTGTCGCTGGAAGACCCGATCGAATTCGTCCATCGCAGCAAGTTGAGCCAGGTCATCCAGCGCGAGCTGGGGACACACATCCCCTCATTCGCCGAGGGCGTGCGCGCCGCGATGCGCGAAGACCCGGACGTGATCCTGGTCGGCGAGTTGCGCGACGCGGAAACGATATCCATGGCGATGACCGCGGCGGAAACCGGGCACCTGGTGCTCGGAACGCTGCACACCACCTCGGCCGCGAAGACCATCGACCGCATCATCGACGCGTTGCCCATCGAAGAGCGCGAACAGACCAAGAGCTTCCTGTCGCAGAGCTTGCTGGCCGTGGTGACGCAGATCCTGGTCAAGACCGCGGACAACCGCGGTCGCAAGGCGATTTGTGAAACTCTCGTCATGACCCGCGCGGTGGCCAAGCTCATCCAGACCGACCAGACACACCAGATCCCGAACCAGATCCAGACCGGCAGGGATCTCGGCATGCAGCTGCTGGACCAGGCGCTGCTCGACTCGCTCGCGAGAAAGGAAATCGACCCGGACGATGCGGTGACCTACGCCAATGACCGCCGTCCGTTCCAGCGCTACACCACCGACACGACGATCGATGCCCAAGCTCGAAGGCACCAGCCCGACGCCGCAGTCTGCCAACAGCGGCGGTTGAGGAGAGGCGCGTGCCAGTCATTGACGATTACCTCAAGATGGTCCTGGAGAAGAAAGGCTCCGACCTGCACTTCCTGGCGGGTGACCCGCCGCGCATACGGCTCTATGGCGACCTGCAGCCACTGCGCCCCGAAAAGCTCGAGAAGGACTTCGTCGAGCAGACGTTGTACGAGATCATGCCGAAGACCGCGGTGAGTCGCTTCGAGGAGCACGACGGCGCCGACTTCGCTTACAACATGGGTGAATACGGCCGCTTCCGGGTGAATGTCATGCGGCAATTGAACGGCATGGGCGCAGTGATGCGTGCCATTCCGTCAAAGGCGCTGTCGATGGCGCAGCTCAACCTGCCGCAGGCGTGTCACACGCTGTGCCGCGCCAACAACGGCCTCATTCTCGTGACCGGCAAGACTGGCTCGGGCAAGTCGACCACGCTCGCCGCGATGATCGACGACATCAATTCGCGCCTCAAGGGGCACATCCTCACCATCGAGGACCCGATCGAGTTCGTGCATCAGCGCAAGCAATGTCTCATCAGCCAGCGCGAGGTCGGCGTGCACACCAAGGGGTTCGCCACGGCGCTGCACTCCGGCCTGCGCGAAGATCCGGACGTGGTGCTGGTGGGCGAGTTGCGTGACTACGAAACCATCAGTATTGCCGTGACGGCGGCCGAGATGGGGATTCTCGTGATGGGCACGCTGCACACCAATGGCGCCGCGCCGACCGTGGATCGCATGATCAACGTGTTCCCGTCCGACAAGCAAAGCCACGTGCGCACCATGCTTTCAACCAGCCTGCGCGGTGTGATCTCGCAGCAGCTGCTGCAGAAGGCCGACAAGAACGGACGCGTGGCGGCGCTGGAAATACTGGTGAACACCCCGGCGGTATCGAACCTGATCCGCCAGGGAAAACTCGACCAGCTCGAGACCACCATGCAGTCGGGCGCGCAGTTCGGCATGCGCACCATGGACAATGCCATCGAGCAGCTGCTCAAGGACCGGATGATCACCGGCAAAGAGGCCTACAAGAAGGGCATCAACAAGGCCAAGTTCGAGCCTGTAAAGGACATCGGCTAGCTCGTCTATACTTGCGGGCCCTTTCCGGACCGCAAGCTGCATGCCTCGCAAGATCCTCGTCACCAGCGCGCTGCCCTACGCCAACGGCCCGCTGCATCTCGGCCACATCATCGAAGTCGTACAGACTGACATCTGGGTGCGTTTCCAGCGCATGCAGGGCCATGACTGCATCTACGTGTGCGCCGAGGATACTCATGGCACGCCGGTGATGATCAAGGCGCAGGCCGAAGGGATCACGCCCGAACAGCTGATCACGACCATGGCCGCGGAGCATCGCGCCGACTACCAGGCCTTTCTGATCAGTCACGATCATTTTCACTCCACCCACTCGCCCGAGAACCAGGCCATCACGAATGAGCTGTATCTCAGGCTGAAGGCCGCGGGACACATCACCACGCGCAGCGTGCGCCAGGCCTATGACGAGAAGGCGGGCATGTTCCTGCCGGACCGCTATGTGAAGGGCGACTGCCCGATCTGCGGCACGCCCGATCAATACGGCGATGTGTGCGAGAACTGCAATTCGACCTACAGCCCGGCCGACCTCAAGAATCCGAAATCGACGATCACCGGCACCGCGCCGGTGTGGCGCGAATCCGAGCACTACTTCTTCAAGCTCGGCAATTTCTCCGACGTGCTGCGGCAGTGGTTAGAGGGCGGCGGCGCGCGCCAGCCGCAGATCCGCGCCAAGCTGGCCGAGTGGTTCGAGGCCGGGCTGCAGGACTGGGACATCTCTCGCGACGCACCGTATTTCGGTTTCGAGATCCCCGGCGCCCCGGGCAAGTATTTCTACGTGTGGTTCGACGCGCCCATCGGCTACCTGGGCAGCTTCAAGGCCTTGTGTACCAAACGCGGGCTGAGCTACGACGAATACTTCCGGGCCGACAGCAGCACCGAGCTCTACCATTTCATCGGCAAGGACATCAGCTACTTCCACAATCTGTTCTGGCCCGCGGTGCTGCACGGCTCGGGCTGCCGCAAGCCGACCAGCGTGTTCGTGCACGGCTTCCTCACCGTCAACGGCACCAAGATGTCGAAGTCGCGCGGCACCTTCATCACCGCGCGGCGTTATCTCGAGCGTCTGCCGGCCGAGGCGCTGCGCTTCTACTTCGCGGGCAAGCTTGGTGCGGGCGTGGACGACATGGATCTGTCGCTCGACGACTTCGTCGCGCGCGTGAATTCGGACATCGTCGGCAAGCTGGTCAACATCGCCAGCCGTTGCGCCGGTTTCGTGCAGCGTGAGCGGCGGCAAACTCGCGGCGCAGCTTCCCGATCCGCAGCTGTACGAGGAATTTGCGGCGCTGCGCGGCACCATTGCCGAGCTGTACGACACGCGTGACTATTCGGCGGCCATACGCGGCATCATGGGTCTGGCCGACCGCGCCAACCAATACGTCGACACGATGAAGCCCTGGGCGTTGGCCAAGGATCCGGCCAGGGCCGGTGAAGTGCTCGCCGTGTGCACGCAGGGCATCAACCTGTTCCGCGTGCTCATGAGTTATCTCGCGCCAGTGCTGCCCGAGATGGCGGCGAAGGCGGGCAAGTTCCTGAACATCTCGTTCGCGGACTGGGAGTCGGTCGCGACGCCGTTGTTCGATCATCCGATCGCGCCGTACGAACCACTGGCGACGCGCCTCGATCCAAAGGTAGTCGCGCACCTGGTCGAGCCGGCGAACGCCACGGTTATCCAGCCTGCAAAGAGCAAAGACGTGAACAGCAACGCCCCCACGACCAACAACGGCCCGGTCACCATCAGCGACTTCGCGAAGCTCGACCTGCGCGTGGCCAATGTGCTGGACGCGAAATTCGTCGACGGGTCCGACAAACTACTGCAATTGACGCTGGATCTCGGCGCCGAGAAGCGCAACGTGTTCTCCGGCATCCGCTCCGCCTACGACCCGGCGAAACTCATCGGCCGCCAGGTGGTCATGATCGCCAACCTCGAGCCGCGCAAGATGCGTTTCGGGGTCTCGGAGGGCATGGTGTTGTGCGCCAGCGGCGATGACGGCCCCGAGGTGTTCCTGCTTTCTCCGGACAGCGGCGCGCTGCCCGGGATGAAAGTCACCTGAGGCCATGCCGGCCGGCGGCGCCGCCAGGACCATGGTGGCCTTGGCCTGCCGGTGCTCCAGCGGCTGCCTCCCGAAACCGCTCATCACCTGGCGCTTCGCGGTCTCGAGTTGCTGCGCCATTGCTGGCGCGTGCCGGCCTTGTCCGGCCTCGACATCGACCTTCTGGGCCATCGTTTCGCGCATCCTGTCGGCCTCGCCGCGGGATTCGACAAGAACGGCGATCATCTCGACGCGCTGGGCGCGCTCGGCTTCAGTCACATCGAAGTGGGCACGGTCACGCCCCGGCCGCAACCGGGAAATCCGCGGCCGCGATTGTTCCGGCTGCGTGGTGCGCGCGCGCTCATCAATCGCATGGGTTTCAACAATCGCGGCGCGGCATACGTCGCGCAGCAATTGCGGCGCGCCTCCTGGCGTGGCGTGCGCGGTGTGAGCATCGGCAAGAACGCCGATACGCCGCTGGAACGCGCCGCCGATGACTACATTGCGTGCCTGCGGGAGCTCTATCCCGTTGCCGACTATTTCGCCATCAACGTGTCTTCACCGAATACCGAGGGACTGCGCGAGCTGCAGGCGGCTGCGGCACTCGCCAGCATCGTCGAAGCACTGCAGGAGGAACGCCAGCGCCTCGAGGCGCATCACGGGCGGCGCGTGCCCTTGCTGGTGAAGATCTCGCCGGATCTGAATCCGGACCAGATGAAAGGACTTTGCGGCGCTCTGCGGCGCCACGCGCTCGATGGTGCCCTCGAAGGTGTAATAGCGACCAATTCCAGCACCGACCTGCCCGGTTTCGAAGCCGAGTTGCGCGCCCGCCAGGGCGGCGGCATCAGTGGAGGACCGCTGGCGGCGAAATCGCTCGAGGTATTGCGCGGCCTGCGCCGCGAGCTGGGACCGGAATTCCCCATCATTGGCGTCGGTGGCCTGATGAGCCCCGAGGCGGTCACCGAGCGCCTGGCGGCGGGAGCGAACCTGGTGCAGCTCTACACGGGCTTCGTATATCGTGGCCCCGCGCTGCTCTGGGAAAGCCTGCAACGGCTTGCAAAGCCGCGTTGAGAAAGCCATGACAACCCACGTATCCGCGCAAGCCATCGACGAATTGCTGCCGCAGACACAATGCACGCGCTGCGGCTATGCCGGTTGCCGGCCTTACGCCGACGCAATTGCGAACGGCGAGGCGGACATCAACCAGTGCCCGCCGGGTGGCACGGAAACCATCCTCGCGCTCGCGGCCCTCACCGGGCGCGCCGTCGCGCCGCTCAACCACGACAACGGCATCGAGGAAGCGCCCACGGTCGCCGTCATCGACGAAGAACGCTGCATCGGTTGCACCAGGTGCCTGCCACCCTGCCCGGTCGACGCCATCGTCGGGGCACCGCGCCTCATGCATACCGTGGTGACCGAACTTTGCACGGGTTGCGAGTTGTGCATCGCGCCCTGCCCGGTCGATTGCATCCGCATGGTGCCTTTGCTGGCGAGCCCGGCGCACGCGACGCTGGCGCTGCCACCCGCCGTCGCCAGCCGCGCTCGGTACGAGGCTCATAACGAACGCGGCGCGCGCCGCGCGGCGGAGCGGGCCGCGATCCTGGCCGACAAGAAGCGCGGGGCGCGCGCCGGATGAATGCGGCCCCATGAATCCACAGAAACGGCGCGAGATCTTCGAACGATTCCGCGCCGCCAATCCGCATCCGACCACGGAGCTCGAGTACCAGACTCCGTTCGAACTGCTGGTGGCCGTGATCCTGTCCGCGCAGGCCACCGACAAGAGCGTGAATGCAGTAACCCGTAAGTTGTTCCCGGTTGCCCGCACGCCGCGTGCCATCGCGGACCTCGGCGTCGAGGGACTGGCGAAATATGTTCGCACCATCGGGTTATGGAAAGCCAAGGCGAAGAACGTGATCGCCACGGCGTCGGCGATCGCCGAAGTTCACGATGGCCAGGTGCCGCGCACTCGCGAGGCGCTCGAAGAATTGCCGGGAGTGGGACGCAAAACTGCGAACGTCGTCCTCAACACAATTTATCAGGGAGCCGACAATAGCGGTCGACACACACATCTTCCGCGTCGCCAATCGTACGAGAATCGCGCCGGGGAAAACGCCGCGAGACGTGGAGGATGCGTTATTGAAGTTCGTTCCCGGGGAATTCGCGCATGACGCTCATCATTGGCTCATTTTGCACGGTCGTTACGTATGCAAGGCTCTGAAGCCCGCGTGCGCCGTGTGCCTCATCAACGATCTGTGCGAGTACGGCCCCCGCCGCAGGATTATCGCCGCCGCCTCCAGGACCAGTCGGTGATCTTCGACGGCATGTCCCGCGACCAGCTGCGCGAGATGTATCGCTCGGCCTGGCGCAAGTTCAGGAGCGAGCAGGCACTGTCGCCGCTGGAGAAACAGATCGTGGCGGTGATTTCGGAGCACCCGGAATACCGCGTGATCCTCGAGTCCGCCGCGGACGACCTCGCCAACTACTCACCACGCAGCGGCCAGCTCAACCCCTGGCTGCACATGGGACTGCACCTCGCCATCCGCGAGCAGGTGGCCACCAACCGCCCGACCGGCATTGCCGAGGTACACGCGAAGCTCGCAGCCCAAGCTGGGGGCTCGCACGAAGCCGAACACCGCATGCTGGAAGTGCTGGCCGAGCAGATCTGGGAGGCGCAGCGCGCAGGGCGGGCACCCGACGAAAACGCCTACCTGGAGCGCCTGCGGGGCCTCGCCTGAAGCTTTCCGATTGAGGGATTCCGCGGCCGCCCGCATCCCCGGCCCCGGAAGTGTGAACCCGTACACACCTCCGAAGGGCCCCGCACTGCCGCGCGAAAGGGCCGGAATACACTCGACAGACGCTTGCCCGAGGGACCTTGATGGGCCTTTCCGAAACCATTCTCGCGGCCATCATCGGCGCGCTCGCCACCATGGCGACGGCCATCGTCCAGCTGTTGCGCAACCGCGCGCCGGCGGAGTCGCGCCCCAAGAAGAACCGCGTGCGCTCGACGTTCTCGATCATCGCGCTGGTGCTGGGCGCGATGGTGGGCGGCTATTTCTACTCCGAGCTGAAGTCCGTGAGTGCCCGCGAGGAGATCGCCGCGTTGCGTGCCGATCTCAAGCTGGCCGCCCGAACCCAGGCCGACGCGGAATCTGCCGACGCCGCCGCGGTGGTTCCGGACGGATCGAACGCCGGCTCGCCGGCCACCCCCATGGCGACCAGCCACGGTGAAGCCGGCAGCGCGGAATCGGTCGCGCATCTGCCGCCCTGCCGGGTCACTCAGCAGGCCGAAGATGCAGGTCCGACCGCCTGCAGCGAATCACTCGCGCCAAAGATTGCGCTGTGCGCGCTGGTGCCGGCGGCTTCGCAGACCACCACCGTACATGTCGAGGCACGCGTGCCAATGAGCGCCTCAGCCTGGATGGCAGCCGATGCCGGTGCCACCCAGCTCGGCAACCTGCATGTCGCCGCGCAGCACACCGAATATCCCGCGAGCCCGGAAAAGCGCTCGGTGTGCCTGGATGTCGCGAACTGGAGTGTCGAAGACACACTCGCGGTGCGCGTGGTCGTGGACTACGCCTTCCCGAATGCTCCGGCCGGCGAGCTCACGGCGGCAGCGCCGGTCGCGCAGACGCTCTAACCACGAGCGTTTGCGCTAGCTCGGCGCGCCCGTCGCTCTCGCCACCACTGACGTTCCCGCTGGAACGTTGTTCGCCCGCCTGGCCTGCTGCAACAGCACCTCGACCCCGAGACCGTAGTCCATCCGTTCGCCCGTCCAGCCGTTCACCGGGCTGCGGCGACCAGTAGTCAGCTGCTTCCAGTCGCTGAGCGGCTGTGTGCAGCCCGGCGCGATGCTGTCGACGCCTTTGCCGTTCGGCTTCACGAACCTCAGTGCGCCGTCGTCGAGGATCTCGATGCGAATGCCGCCTTCGTGAACGGCGTGATGGTGAAACCGGCAGAGCGAGACGAGGTTGGACGGTTTAGTTTCGCCGCCGTTGGCCCAGTGCTCGACGTGATGGGCATCGAGATAACGCGTGTTCGAGCAGCCGGGAAAGCGGCAGCCCTTGTCGCGGGCATTGAGGGCGCGGCGCAGCGGTGCCGAAATGGTTCGTGTCTTGCGCCCCACGTTGAGCGGCTCGCCGTCATCGTTTTCGATCAGGGCGACGACGCTCGCGTCGCAGGCAAGCCGACGCGCAGTTTCAGCCGCCATTGAAGGCCCGTGCTCGAATTCACAGCATCCTGCGGTCCGGTCTCGCAACGTCTCTGCGGCGACATGCACGACGATCTGGTGGCGGTCGGTGCCAGGCGGCCTCCAGGACGTCGTGCGCCAGGAAGCTTTCGGCCACCAGGGCGAGGGCGTCCGCGCGGCGCGCGCTGAAGGGAATCGGCTCCGGTGACGTTCCCGCTGGAACGTCGGCATGGCGTGCATCTACGCGAGCTCGAGCGCCTTCAGATACCAGCGCACCGGCTTCGGCCGGCAGCCGGCAATTCAGGATGAGTGAGCCGTCGTCGTCGTACCGATAGCTCACGCTCGGTTCTGCTGCTGGCGGGCCTCGCGCGACAACTCCTCGGCGTCCTGGCAGCGGCGATACGCACGGACGAGTTTCTCGACGTGCTGCGCGGTGCCGTGCTCGGCAATCATCAGCAGGTAATCCTCGGTCTCGGCGCTTGCGACGCGAGTGATCTCGCGCGCCTTCGAGTAGCTCAGCTTCCCGCACGCCATCGCCGCGGAGATCTTCGGCAGATTCTCGAGCGCACGGGCGACGCGCACTTTCTCGCGCGCCGCGCCCATCGCGATCCCGCACTTCCAGTTCAGCCAATGGGCACACGACTGCGTCGCACTGTCCGACCAACCGTTGCGCCGATCGAACTCGGCGATCAGCATCAACCAGCGATAGTTCGCTGCGTTGATGTGGCCAGCCAGGGTGCAGATCTCGGCGGCGAGCTCATCGATGGAACGCATGGCAGCTCCCGAATTTGAGCGGAGTACTGTGTATGCGTACAGTATACGCTCCATGCGCAGTCGATGCAGCGCGAAATCGCTATTTTTCTCGATGATTCTCAACGCATGAGAACGAGTGGTTAGGCCGACTCGCGCTGGAACTTTCGGCGGTGCTCGCCTAAGCCTTTTTCGGAAGGTAGAGGTCGGTGAGGGTTCCTTCGAACGCCTCGGCCGACAGTCCCACCGTCTCCGACAAGGTCGGATGCGGATGGATGGTGAGCCCGATGTCGGTCGCATCGGCGCCCATCTCGATGGCGAGTGCCACCTCGGCGACCAGCTCACCCGCGTTCGGGCCGACCATGCCGCCACCCAGCACGCGGTGCGTGGCCGGATCGAACAGCAACTTGGTGAATCCCTCGTCGCGCCCCAGCGCCAGCGAGCGGCCGCTGGCGGCCCAGGGGAACTGACCCTTCTTGTACGGCGTGCCGTTTTTCTTCGCGTCGGTTTCCGTCAATCCCACCCAGGCGACTTCCGGATCCGTGTACGCCACGGACGGAATCGCGCGCGCGTCGAAAAAACTCTTGTGACCCGCGATCACCTCGGCCGCCACCTTGGCCTCATGCATGGCCTTGTGCGCCAGCATCGGGCCCGGCACGAGATCGCCGATGGCGAACACGTGCGGCAGGTTGGTACGCATCTGCTTGTCGACCGCGATGATTCCCCGGTCGCTGACTTCGATATCCGCGGATTCGAGATTCAGCCGCTTGCCGTTGGCGCTGCGGCCGACGGCCACCAGCACGCGATCGAACACGTCGGTGCGCTTGCCGTTGGCGTCTTCGAATTCCACCGCGAGGCCTTCCGGCTTCGCCGAGCATCCGGTGACCTTGGTATTCAGCAGGATCTGCTCGTAGCGTGCCTTGAGGCGCTTCTCGAGCGGCCTGACGAGATCCGGATCGGCGCCCGGCATGAGCTGCGGAGTGAGCTCGACCACCGACAGCTTCGCACCCAGCGAGGCATACACGGTCGCCATTTCCAGGCCGATGATGCCGCCGCCGATGACCAGCAGTCGCTTGGGGAGTCCGTTGAGCTCGAGTGCGCCGGTCGAATCGATGACCCGCGGATCGTCCGGAATGAACGGTAGTTTGATGGCCTCCGAGCCCGCCGCGATGATGCAGTGCTCGAAGCGGATCTTCTCGGTCTTGCCGTCGGCGCGCGCCACTTCCATGACATGAGGACTGGCGAACTTGCCCGTGCCCTGCACCACTTCGACCTTGCGCTGCTTCGCGAGCACGGAAAGGCCGCCGACCAGCTTGCCGACCACCTTGTTCTTCCACTCGAGCAGCTTCGGCAGCTCGACCTTCGGGACACCGAAGTCGAGACCGTGTGCGCGCATCTCGCCGACTTCGTCGATGACCTTGGCGGCATGCAGCAACGCCTTGGAGGGGATGCATCCCACGTTCAGACACACGCCACCCAACATGGGCCAGCGTTCGATCAGTGTGACCTTGAGACCGAGATCGGCCGCGCGGAACGCGGCGGTGTAACCACCGGGCCCGGCGCCAAGCACCAGTACCTGCGTCTCGCGATCGTGCGGCACATCAGGCTTGAGCGGCTTGGACGGCTTCGGCGCCGGTGTCGGCGCCGTCGCGGGTTTCTGCGCGGCAACGGGCGCCGGTGTCGGTGCCTTTGCGGCTGGCGCCGCGGCTGCGGGACTGGCAGGCGGAGCAGCGGGCTGCACTGCCGGCACTGAGCCTTCGATGTGCGCGATCAACCCACCCTTGCCGATCTTGCCGCCCTTTTTCACCAGCACTTCGGTGACGGTGCCGGCGGCCGTGGACGGAACGTCCATGGTTGCCTTGTCGGTTTCGAGCGTCACCAGCGGAGTGTCGACCTCCACCTTGTCGCCGGCCTTGATCAGCACATCGACGATCGAGACTTCGTCGAAATCGCCGAGATCCGGAACGACCAGATCGATCCTGCTCACGACATGGCCCCGAGCAGCGCGTCAGGCTTCGCCAGCGTGTCCGCCAGGAACTTCGCGATACGCGCGCCCAGCGCGCCATCGATGACGCGGTGATCGTATGAGAACGACAGCGGCAGCATGAGACGTGGTGTGAATTCCTTGCCGTTCCACACCGGCTTCATGGCCGAACGCGAAACGCCGAGGATGCCGACCTCGGGCGAATTGATGATGGGCGTGAACAGGGTGCCGCCGATGCCGCCCAGGCTCGAGATGGTGAAGCCCGCGCCCTGCATGTCGGCGCCCGGTAGTTTGCCGGCGCGCGCCTTCTCGCTGAGGTCCGCCAGCGCTTTCGCCACCGCGAACACATCCAGCTTATCGGCCGACTTGATGACCGGCACCAGCAGCCCATTGGGCGTATCCGCGGCAAAGCCGACGTTGTAGAACTTCTTGTAGACCAGGTTCTGCCCGGCTTCATCCAGCTGGCTGTTGAGCATCGGGAATTCGCGCATGGCGCGCACCGCGGCCTGGACGATGAACGCCAGCGGCGTGACCTTGACGCCCGCAGCGGCGGCTTTTTCCTTGAGCGAGCCGCGCAGCTTCTCGAGGTCGGTGATGTCCGACTCGTCGAATTGCGTGACGTGCGGAATGTTGATCCAGGCGGCCTGCAGGCGCGGACCGGAGATCTTCTGCACGCGGTTGAGCGGCTTGACCTCGACTTCGCCGAACGCGGCCGGATCGTAGTTGTGCGCCTTGGGCAGTGCCGGCGCGGGCGCCGCGAGCGCCACACCACCCGACATGACCAGTTTGACGAAGGCCTTGACGTCGTCGGCCAGGATGCGGCCCTTGTCGCCGCTGCCCTTGACACTCCCGAGATTGACACCGAGTTCGCGCGCGAACTTGCGCACCGACGGCGAAGCATGGGCCGAGCCGAAGCTGGCCTCATCGATGGCCGGCATACCGCCACGCGCCGGCAGCGACTGCGCCACGGCCTGTGGCGCAGCCGGGCGCGACGCCGCTGCCGGAACGGCGGGTTTGTTAGTCGCCGCATTTGCCTGGGCGCAGCCGCTGCACCCGGTCGCGATTGCTGGACTCCAACACCTTTGACCGTCACTACCAGTGCGCCCGGGCCGACGGTGCCGCCCTTGGTGACGTGCACCTTCTCGACTACGCCCTTCGCGGTCGACGGCACATCCATGGTGGCCTTGTCGGTCTCGAGCGTGGCCAGCGGTGTGTCGAAGTCGATGCTATCGCCGGGCTTCACCAACACTTCGATGACGGACACGGAATCGAAATTGCCCATGTCCGGGCACACGCACTTCGACCGGCCCTTCCTTGGCTGGGGCTGCTGCAACCGCCGGCTCCCTGGCCGCGGGCGCCTGCGATGCGGTCGGTGCCGACGCAGTCGCGGGCTTCCCGGCAGGCGCAGACTCCGCTGCCTCGCCCTGCAACGTGACCACCAGCGCGCCCGTGGATACCGTACCGCCCTTGGCAACGTGCACTTTTTCCACCACGCCCCTGGCGGTGGACGGCACGTCCATGGTGGCCTTGTCGGTCTCGAGCGTAACCAGCGGCGTGTCGATGTCGATGCTGTCACCGGGCTTCACCAGCACGTCGATGACGGACACCGAGTCGAAATTGCCCATGTCAGGGACGCGGACTTCGATGAGGCTGCTCATGCTTTCTGCGGATCCAGCTTGTTGGCGTCGAGCCCGAGCTTGCCGAGCGCGGCCTTCAGGGTTCCCTTGTCGACGGCGCCTTCCTCGGCCAGGGTCTGCAGCGCCGCGTACGCGATGTTCTTCGCGTCGACTTCGAAATGTTTGCGCAGCGCGGCGCGACCGTCAGACCTGCCGAAACCATCGGTACCCAACACTGTGAATTTGCCGGGAACCCACTGGCGGATCATGTCGGGCCAGGCGCGCATGTAGTCGGTCGCCGCGATGAACGGGCCCGTGGCCTTGGACAGGGCCTGGCTCACATACGGTACGCGCGCGGTCTCACCGGGATGCAGCCGGTTCCAGCGCTCGATTTCCAGCGCCTCACGGCGCAGTTCGGAGAAGCTGGGCGCCGAGTAGATGTCCGAGGGAATGCCAAAGTCTTTGGCGAGGATGTCCGCCGCGGCGATGCACTCGCGCAGGATGGTGCCCGAGCCCAACAGGGTCACGCGCACCCTGCCGGCGCCGCCGGCCTGCAGCAGGTACATGCCCTTGAGAATGCCTTCCTCGACACCCTTCGGAATCGCGGGCTGCAGGTAGTTCTCGTTCATCACCGCGATGTAGAAGAAGACGCTCTCGTCGTTGGCGTACATGCGCCTGAGGCCGTCGTGAATGATCACCGCGAGCTCGTAGGCGTAGGTCGGGTCATAGGCCACGCAGTTCGGCACCGTGGCCGCATGCAGCAGGCTGTGACCGTCCTGGTGTTGCAGACCCTCGCCCGCCAGCGTGGTGCGACCGGCGGTGCCGCCCAGGAGGAAGCCACGCGTGCGCAGATCGCCGGCGGCCCAGAAGAAATCGCCGACGCGCTGGAAACCGAACATCGAGTAGTAGATGTAGAACGGCACCATCTGCACGCCGTGATTCGCGTAGGCCGTGCCCGCCGCGATCCACGAGCAGGTCGACCCTGCTTCGTTGATGCCCTCTTCCAGCATCTGTCCTTTCTTGTCCTCGCGGTAGGACATGAGCTGCTCGGAGTCCACCGGCGTGTAGAGCTGGCCCGCGGAACTGTAGATACCGATCTGGCGGAACAGGCCTTCCATGCCGAAAGTGCGCGCCTCGTCCGGGACGATGGGCACGATGTTCTTGCCGATGTTCTTGTCCTTGAGCAGCTGCGTCAGGATGCGCACGAAGGCCATGGTGGTGCTGATCTCGCGATCACCCGTGCCTTCGAGCATGGCGCTGAAGGAGGCGAGCTCCGGGATCACCAGGGGCTTGGACAGATTCTTGCGCGCCGGTAGATAGCCGCCGAGCGCCTGGCGGCGCTCGTGCAGGTACTTCATGTCCGGCGAATCGTCGGTGGGTTTCACCAGCGCGAGCTTGGAAACCTGTTCGTCGGTGAGCGGGATGTTGAAGCGGCTGCAGAAATCCTTGAGGCTGGCCTCGTCGAGTTTTTTCTGCTGGTGCGCCACCATCTGGCCTTCGGCCGCCTTGCCGAGTCCGTAACCCTTCACGGTCTTGGCGAGGATCACGGTGGGCTGACCCTTGTGATTCATCGCCGCCGAATAGGCCGCGAACACCTTGCCCGCATCGTGGCCGCCGCGGTTCAGGCGCCAGATGTCGTCGTCCGACATGTTGGCGACCATTTCCTTGAGCTCGGGGTACTTGCCGAAGAAATGATCGCGCGTGTATGCGCCGCCCTTGGCCTTGAAATTCTGGTACTCGCCGTCGACGCATTCTTCCATCACGCGGCGCAGCAGTCCCTGCGTGTCGCGCGCCAGCAGCGGATCCCAGCGCGAACCCCAGATCACCTTGATGACGTTCCAGCCGGCGCCCATGAATGCCGCCTCGAGCTCCTGGATGATCTTGCCGTTGCCGCGCACCGGTCCGTCGAGGCGCTGCAGGTTGCAATTGACGACGAACACCAGGTTGTCGAGCTTTTCGCGCACCGGCAGCGTCAGCGCACCCATGCTCTCCGGCTCGTCCATCTCGCCGTCGCCGAGGAAAGCCCAGATCTTGCGATCGGATTCCGGCACCAGGCCGCGATTTTCCATGTAGCGCTGAAAGCGCGCCTGGTAGATGGCCATCATGGGACCGAGGCCCATGGAAACGGTCGGGTATTGCCAGAAGTTAGGCATCAGCCAGGGATGGGGATAGGAAGACAGGCCGTCACCCGAGGCTTCCTGGCGGAAATGTTTCAGCTGGTTCTCGGAGAGCCGTCCTTCGAGGAAGGCGCGCGCGTAGATGCCGGGCGAGGCATGGCCCTGGACGAACACCATGTCGCCGGGATGAGCTTCCGACTGCGCACGCCAGAAATGGTTGAAGCCCACTTCGTACAGCGTCGCCGAGGATGCATATGTCGAGAGATGACCACCGTATTCACTCGACTGCTTGTTGGCGTTGAGGACCATCGCCAACGCGTTCCAGCGGATGTACGCCTCGATGCGGCGCTCGAACTCGCGATTGCCCGGATAGGATGGCTCCTGTCCCGGCGAAATCGTGTTGACGTAGGCGGTGTTCGGACGGAACGGAAGATAGGCGCCGGAGCGGCGCGTGTAGTCGATGAGCTGTTCGAGCAGGTAGTGCGCGCGCTCGGCGCCCTGCGTTTTGAGAACCGAATCGATCGATTCGATCCACTCGCGCGTCTCGAGGGGATCGAGGTCTTCGAGCTTCATGATTTCCGTCATACGAATCCGTTACTGGGGCGACGCAGACAAAGAGCAATGCGCGTGCTGTGCTAGCATGCGTCGCGTTTTGGAAATGAGGGCTGGAGAAGGGCCGGTATGATCGGTTCTTAAGTGTTTCCGGTCAAGCAAACCTCAATCCCTACAGCAGCTTACGGTGCGTTTGGGCGCGAGTCATCGGGTCGTTTTCAGTCATTTAGCGCGCCGCCATGGAAATCGAAATTCGCCGTCCGGACGACTGGCACTTGCACCTGCGCGACGGTGCCGCCATGGCGGCGGTCCTGCCATTCACCGCGGCCCGCTTCGCGCGCGCCATCGTCATGCCGAATCTCAAGCCGCCGGTCACTACCACGGATGGCGCCGCTCAATACCGCGGGCGCATCCTGGCGGCGCTCCCCGGCGGTGCGAAATTCACGCCGTTGATGACTCTTTACCTGACCGACGGCACACGCGCCGCAGGAAATCGAGCGCGCCCGGGCAAGTGGTTTCGTGCACGGCTGCAAGCTCTACCCCGCGGGCGCCACCACCAATGCCGATTCCGGCGTGACGGACATTCGCAGGCTCGACGCGGTGCTCGCGCGCATGGCCGAACTCGACCTGCCGCTGCTGGTGCACGGGGAAGTCACCGCCCGCGATGTGGACGTGTTCGAACGCGAGACGCGTTTCATCGTCGAGGTGCTCGCGCCGACGATTTCGCGGCATCCGAAACTGCGCGTGGTGTTCGAACACATCACCACGCGTGGCGCGGTGGAGTTCGTGAAGTCGGCACGCGACGGGGTGGCGGCCACGATCACCCCGCAACACCTGTTACACAATCGCAATGCCATCTTCGAAGGCGGCATTCGTCCGCACTATTACTGCCTGCCGGTGCTCAAGACCGAACCCGATCGCACCGCGCTCCTCGAGGCGGCCACCAGCGGCGACCCACGCTTCTTCCTGGGCACCGACAGCGCGCCGCATGCGCAGCACACCAAGGAGAATGGCTGCGGATGTGCCGGCATGTTCTCCGCGCACGCCGGCATCGAACTGTATGCCGAAGCGTTCGAAGCGGCGGACAGGCTCAACCGCCTCGAAGGTTTCGCATCCGACTTCGGCGCTGACTTTTATCGCCTGCCGCGCAACGACGAACGCATCCGCCTGGTGAAGCGTTCGTGGTCACCTCCCGCTAACTACCCATTTCCAGGCGACCGGGGTGGCGAGAATCGGCTGGTGCCCATGCGCGCCGGCGAAAGCATCGCCTGGCAGCTGGTGCAATAGTGGATGAATTCCTGCCACCGGCCGACAGCGGCGGTCATGCCGGCACGCCACAAATGAAGCGGCGCTTTCGCGCCTTTCTGCCGGTGGTCGTCGACGTGGAGACCGGCGGTTTCAACTGCGCGACAGACGCGCTGCTGGAAATCGCGGCGGTGCTGATCGAGTTCGGCCCCGACGGACGGCTGCAGCGCGGCGAAACGCACTCCTATCACGTGCGACCTTTCGAGGGCGCCAACCTGGAACCCGCCTCGCTCGCGGTGAATGGCATCGACCCCTGGCATCCGCTGCGTCCGGCGCTGCCGGAAAAGGACGCGCTCGGGCGCATATTCACCGAGGTGCGCAATGCCATGAAGGCGCAGGAATGCCGGCGCGCGGTGCTGGTCGGCCACAATGCGGCCTTCGATCTCGGCTTTCTCAACGCCGCGGTGGCGCGCGCCGAAATCAAGCGCAACCCATTTCACCCGTTCTCGTGCTTCGACACGGCGACGCTGGCCGGGGCTGCGTTCGGTCAGACGGTACTGGCCAAGGCCGCGCAGGTCTGTGGAATCGACTGGGATGCGAGCGCGGCGCACTCGGCGCGCTACGACGCCGAGCGTACCGCGGACCTGTTCTGCGAGGTGTGCAACGCGCTCGATGGCGTGTGGCGCAAGGCCGACCTGCGCGCGCAGGGCATGTGGGGTGGCGAACCCACCACCCCGCCGGAAGCAGGTTAACCCTGCGCCGTCGCTCCGGCCTCGGTGAGCAGCTTCTGCAATTCGCCGCTGCGATGCATGCCGAGCACGATGTCGCATCCGCCGACCAGCTCGCCGTTCACGTACAGCTGCGGATAGGTAGGCCAGTTCGAAAACTGCTTGAGGGCATCGCGCAGCTCGGGATCTTCGAAGATGTTCACGGAGTGAAATCCGGCGCCCGAGGCACGTAGTGCCGCGACCGTCTGGGCGGAAAATCCGCATTGCGGGAAATCCGGCGTACCTTTCATGAACAGCACCGCGGGCTGCGACCCGATATGGGTCTTGATCCGACTGACAACATCATCTGCCACGTTCTTTCTCCTTTGCTCGAGCGCCTTGACCAGCGCCCATTGCGCCTCGGCGCTCATGGTGCTCCAGGCTGCGATCTCATCGACGGTGCGCAAGCATCCGGCGCATCGGTTGCCGGCGACCAGCACACAGACTTTGATGCAGGGTGATTGCGGTCGTTCCATGGATTCAGGCCGCGCGGAGCGCGTTGAATTATGGGGGCTCGTCCCCTATTCTTCAAACCGCTCACCGGGGAGATTAAGACAATGAAAATATTCACGAATCATCGCTATGCACTCATCACCGGCATTGTCCTTGCGGTGGTGCTATCGGTCGTCCTGACACACTCGCTGCTGCCGCCGGATTCAGTGTGGGATCACAAGTCCCTGGCGCGCTGGGTACACATTGTCGCCGGCATCTTCTGGATCGGCCTGCTCTATTACCTGAACGCCGTGCAGGTTCCCGCCACGGCCGCCGCCACCGAAGACAAGGGTGGCCCAGGACCGGCCGCCATCGGCAAGTACGTCGCGCCCCGCGCTCTGTTCTGGTTCCGATGGTCCGCGCTCGCCACCTGGCTTGCGGGCGCCTGGCTGCTCTCCGAGCGTTTCCTGCCGGCGTTTACCTTCGGCTACTCGAACGGCTCGCACGATTACCAGACCGTGGTCATCGGCATCGGAGCGTGGCTCGGCACCATCATGTTCCTGAACGTCTGGGGCGTCATCTGGCCGAATCAGAAGAAGATCCTGGGAATCGTTCCCGCCTCGGATGAAGAGAAGGCCAAGGCGCGCAAGACGGCGCTGTACGCTTCGCGCACCAACTTCATCCTCTCGATCCCGATGCTGCTGTGCATGTCCGCGACTTCGCACGGCCTGCCGTTCTGATCGAGAAGGTTCCTTACGACCTCATCGCGCGTCAGGTTGCTGCCGCGCTCGCCGAAGACTTGGGCGGCGGCGACGTGACCGCCGCCCTGGTCCCCTCCCACCAGCAGGTGCGCGCGCAGGTCATTGCGCGGGAGGCGGCGATTCTCTGCGGCACCGACTGGGTCAGCGAAACCTTCCGACAGCTCGACCCCGGGATCACGCTGCGGTGGCACGCGGCCGATGGCGAGCCCATCGCCGCGGATCAGACCGTGCTCAGGCTGGCCGGCGCGGCGCGGCCCATCCTCAGCAGCGAACGCACCGCGCTCAATTTCCTGCAGACACTATCGGCGACCGCGACGTCAGCGCATCGTTACGTCGCCGCCGTGGCCGGTACGGGCTGCCGGATCCTCGACACGCGTAAGACGATTCCGGGATTACGCCTGGCGCAGAAATACGCGGCACGCTGCGGTGGCGCGCAGAATCATCGTCTCGGCCTGCATGACATGGTGCTCATCAAGGAAAACCACATCATTGCCGCGGGCTCGATCGCGGATGCCGTCAGCACCGCGCGCCAAACTTCCCCCGGCGTGCCGGTCGAAGTCGAGGTTGAATCCCTGGCGGAATTCGAACAGGCGCTGGCCGCGGGCGCCGATATCATCATGCTGGATGAGTTGTCTCTCGATGACATGCGCAGCGCAGTCGCGCGTAACCGGGAGCGTGGCTCGAAGACCAAGCTCGAAGCCTCGGGCGGCGTGACGCTGTCCTCGGTGCGCGACATCGCGCTCACGGGTGTCGATTACATTTCCATTGGCGGCATCACCAAACACGTGCAGGCAGTCGATCTGTCCATGCGATTCGAGTTCGCCGCGTGACTCGCGCGTTCGTCGTGCTGGTGCCGCTGGCGCTCGCTGCCTGTGCGCGACACGACGCAGACAAACTGCCCGGTACACTGGAACGCGACCGCGTCGAGCTGGTGGCGGACGCGGCCGAATTCATCGTCTCGCTGCCGTTCGCCGAAGGTTCGACCGTCAAGGCCGGCGAGGTCGTAGTGGTGCAGGATCACGCCATCTCGGCCAGCGAGCTCGACGCGGCCCGCGCGCAGCTCGCCGAGGCCGAATCCCGGGTGGAGGAACTCGCCAATGGACCGCGCACCACGACGATCCGCGCGGCCATCGCAAGACGCGACGCCGCACTCTCACAACGGAACGACGCGGTGCGCGAACGCGACCGGCTGCTGGAGCTGGTGACACGCAGCCTGGTGAGCAAATCCGAGGCCGACCGCCAGGTCGCGGCAGCCCAGACCGCGGAGGCCAACTTGCACGAAGCCGAGGCGGACCTGCGCGAATTGCAGGAAGGCACGCGTGCCGAGGAACTCGCGCAGGCGCGCAAGGCGGCCGACAGTGCGCGCGCCAATCTCGCCGGACTGCAGACCAGCGCCTCGCGACTGGAAGTGCGCGCTCCGCTGGATGCGACGCTCGATGCGTTGCCCTACCACGTGGGCGAGAAGCCCGCGGCCGGCGCCACCGTGGCGGTGCTGCTTGCCAACACGTTGCCGTATGCGCGCATCCATGTGCCCGAGCCGATGCGCGCGCGTGTCAAGACCGGTACGCCCGCGATCATCCGCGTCGATGGCGTCGAGCGCGAGTTCCGCGGCCAGGTGCGCTTCATTTCCAGCGAAGCAGAATTCACGCCCTATTTCGCGCTCACCGCCGCGGATCGCTCCAAGCTGAGTTTCCGCGCCGAGGTGGCGTTCGACGACGCCGAGGCCGCCGCCCTTCCCTCTGGCCTGCCGCTCGACGTGTCGCTGGACCTCGAATCGCCGTGAGCGACGCCGCCGAGTGGGCAATTTCGGCTCGCCAGCTCACACGCAAGTTCGGCGAAAAGATCGCCGTCGACCACATCGATCTCGACATTCCGTCCGGACGAATTTACGGATTCCTCGGGCCGAATGGTTCGGGCAAGTCGACCACGCTGAGGATGTTGTGCGGCATGTTGCTGCCCAGTGATGGGCATGCCGAAGTGTTCGGCCTGTCGGTGGTACGGGATGCAGAAGCCATCCGGCGACGCCTCGGGTACATGCCGCAGAAATTCTCGCTGTGGGAAGACCTGACGGCCGACGAGAACCTGCAATTCATTGCCGACCTGTACGGTCTCGGTGGCGACGTCGCCGCCCGCATTGCCGCGCAGCGCGTCACCTACAACCTCGAGCCGCTGCGCAAGCAACGCGCCGGGACCATGAGCGGCGGTCAGAAGCAGCGCCTGGCGCTGGCGGCGGCTACCCTGCACTCACCGGAGCTGTTGCTGCTGGATGAGCCCACCAGCGCCGTCGATCCGCAGAGCCGGCGTGATTTCTGGGAGCGCCTGTTCCAGCTCGCGGACGACGGCGCCACGATACTGGTATCGACGCACTACATGGACGAAGCCGAACGTTGCCATGGCCTGGCAATTCTCGCCGAAGGTCGCCTGGTCGCCGAAGGAACGCCGCGCGATCTCATGGCGGGCGTCGACGCCGACATCTTTGAGATCGAAGGTGCGGATGGCAGCGATGCACCACGGCTGATCCGCGAACTGCCCTGGGTACATGGCGTGACCCAGCTCGGCCTGCGGTTGCGCGTACTCGCCGATCGCGGCGCACGCGACGCGCAATCGAAGTTGCGCGAGCTGCTCGATTCCAATGGCATTCACGCCGCCATCGTCCGCAGCCAGGCCAGTCTCGAAGACGTGTTCGTCGTCGCGACCAGGCGCGAAAAAAATGGCGCTTAGAGGCTCACTGCGACGTCTGCGCGCGGTGGCGCTGAAGGAAGTGCGCCAGCTGTCACGTGACCGCGTGACTTTCGGCATGATCGTCGGTGTGCCGCTGATGCAGATCCTGCTGTTCGGCTACGCCATCAACTTCGACGTGCGACATCTCAGCACCGTGGTGCAGGACGAGGCGAACTCCTCGATGTCGCGCGAGCTCATCGCGCAGCTCCGGGCCACCCAGGTGGTGGACGTGCGCTACCTGGCGAACTCCTCCGCCGAACTCGACGGCCTGCTGCGCGAGGGGCGCGCCAGCATGGCGGTGGTGATTCCGCGCGACTTCGAAAAACGCCTGCAGGGGGACACGCGCCCCGTGCTGCAGATCGTCGTCGATGGGTCACAACCCAGTCTCTCGGGTGTTGCCGCGGGTCTCGCGAGCCTGCCGCTGCTGACGCGCCATGGCATGGGTCCCTACGCCGGCGGCAAACGCATCGAACCACGACGCATCGAGGTGCGCACGCTCTACAACCCGGAAAAGCGCACGGCGGTGCAGATCGTGCCCGCACTGATCGGTGTGATCCTCTCCATGACCATGGTGCTGTTCACTTCCGGCGCCATCGTGCGCGAGCGCGAACGCGGCAACCTCGAGCTGCTGATCGCGACGCCCCTCGGGGGACTCGAGCTCATGGTGGGAAAACTGCTGCCCTACGTGGGAATCGGGCTCATTCAGACCACCATCATCCTCATCGTCGGATCGTTGTTGTTCAATGTGCCGGTGGTCGGAAGTTTCCTGGACCTGTATGTCGCGGCACTGCTGTTCATCGCGGCCTCGCTGGGGCTGGGGCTTTTCGTGTCGACGCTGGCACAGACGCAGTTCCAGGCGTTTCAACTCGCCTTCGTCACCATGTTGCCGTCGATATTGCTTTCCGGTTTCATGTTCCCGTTCGAAGGCATGCCCAAGGTCGTGCAATGGATTGCCGAAATACTGCCGCTGACACATTTCAACGTCATCATCCGCGGCGTAATGCTGCGTGGTGCGCACCTGCCCGAGCTCTGGCCGCAGGTGGGCAAACTCACGCTGTTCATCGCCGCCATGCTGCTCATCGCCGTAGCGCGCTTCAAGAAGCGGCTGGATTGACCCGATGACGATGCGCATCTGTCTCGGCGCCATCTTGTTAGGCATGCAGGCGACGCAGGCCGGCGCGCAATTCGCCTGGCCGCAGGGCAAGATCGCAGCCATCGTGCTGACCTATGACGACGCGCTGCCATCGCAACTCGACGTCGCGGTTCCCCAGCTCAATGCCGTGCGTCTCAAGGGCACTTTCTTCCTGGACGGTGACATCACGGCTGCCGAGAAGCTCCGTTGGCGCGCGGTACAACGCGCAGGTCACGAGCTCGGCAACCATTCCTATTTTCATCCCTGCCCGCGCGCGCTGATGCCCGAGCGCCCGCAGTACTACACCGAGAACTATGGCGTGCCGCGCATGCTCGGTGAGATCACGGCCATGAACAACGTTTTGAACGGCATCGATGGTGTCCAGCCCCGTACCTACGGCGTGCCCTGCAGCCAGATGCTGGTCGGCGGCGTGGACTACACCAGCGCGCTGCGCGACTCCGACCTCGTAAAATATGCGCGCACGGGTGGCGACCCGTACAAGTCCGTCGTCGACAATCCAAAGAACCTCGATCCCTTCCAGGTACCGAGCTGGGGTCCCGTCGATCACCCGGATGGCCCCCACCTCGTCGCCTATGTCATGCGCGTTCAGGAGGCGCGCGGACTCGGCGTACTACAGTTCCACGGCGTCGGGGGTGACTACCTCGATGTATCGGCGCGGGCGCACCGCGAGCTCACGGAGTATCTGGTCCGACACCCGGAGATCTGGGTCGATACGTTCCAGAACGTCATGGATTACGTGTCCGGCGCCAATCGTTAGACTTAGCCAAACCTGTCGGGGGCTGACATGATCGTCAATCAGCAATCACGCGCGCAACGCCTGCAGGCGCTGCATGCCGGCGGCACGTTCGTCATCGCCAACGCCTGGGATGGCGGGTCGGCGCGTATCCTGGCGTCGCTGGGTTTCCCGGCGCTCGCCACCTCTAGCGGCGCGGCCGCCGGGGTGTTGGGCCGGCTGGACCACGGCATCAACCTCGACGAGTCGCTGGCGAACGCAAAACTCATCTGCGATTCCACCGATCTGCCGGTGTCCGCGGACCTGGAAAAAGGCTTCGGCGATGCGCCCGCAGATGCCGCCCGCGCCATCACGCGTGCCGCAGAAGTGGGCCTGGTTGGCGGGTCGATCGAAGACGCCACCGGCCGCCAGGAGGCGCCGATCTTCGATATCGGCCTCGCGACCGAGCGCGTCGCCGCCGCCGCCGAGGCGGCCCGCGCGCTGCCCTTCCCCTTCACACTGATGGGCCGCGCCGAGAACTTCCTCAACGGCCGCAACGACCTCGACGACACCATCCGCCGCCTGCAGGCCTATCGAACGCGCCGGCGCGGACGTGTTGTTTGCGCCGGCACTTCCGGACCTGGCCGCCGTGCGCACGGTGTGCGCGTCGCTCACCAAACCCGTGAACTTCATGGTGGGCATCCGCGGCAAGTCCTTTTCGGTGGCCGAGCTCGCGGCAGCCGGCGTGCGGCGCATCAGCCTGGCGACCTCGCTGTATCGCGCGGCCATGACCGGCCTCATCGAGGCGGCGCGCGAAATCCGTGAATCCGGCACGTTCAATTACCTGGACCGCGGCGTTTCGAGCGGGGATTTCGCTAACTACCTGAAGGCGCCTTCGAAATGATTCGATGGACGCGCCGCGAACTGGTGAATGCCGGCCTCGCGGGCGTCGTGGTCGCCGGCATGCCGGCCTTCGCGGCCGATCGGCCCGGGAATTCGCTCGAAATGCTGGCGCGCGCCAAGGGCATGCATTTCGGTACCGCGCTCGGCTCGCGCGGCCTCGAAGATGCGCAATACCTGGAACTGATCCGTGCGCAATGCGGGGTCATGGTTCCCGAGAACGAACTCAAGATGCCGGCGCTGCAAGCCAGGCCCGGGAGCTGGGATTTCGCGCGCGCCGACCGCCTGCTGGAATTCGCCGCGAGCAATGACCTCAAGGCACGGGGTCACTGCCTGCTGTGGCATCACCCGCGCTGGCTGCCCCGCTGGCTGGAAGGCTACGACTTCGGCAGCGACCCGCGCGCCAACGCCGAGGCAATGCTGCGCGAACACATCGAAATCACCTGCCGGGAGTTCGGCAAGCGCATCGTGTCCTGGGATGTGGTCAATGAAGCCGTCGACAACATTACGGGGGAGATGCGCAAGACCGTACTGTCGGAGGCGATAGGCTCTGCCGACCAGGTGCTCGACACCGCGTTTCGAGTCGCGCGCGCCGTTCTTCCGGAAACCGAACTGGTCTACAACGACTACATGGGCTGGGAAGCGGACAACGCACCGCATCGCGACGGCGTGCTGCGCCTGCTCGAGCGCTTCCGCAAGAATGGCGTGCCCGTCAACGCGCTCGGCATCCAGGCGCACATCGGTGCTGGCAACCAGGACAACAACAAGAACCGGGCCTTCGATGCGCGCGACGAGCGCGCCTGGCGCAAATTTCTCGAGGAAGTGACCGGCATGGGCTTCTCGCTGCTGATCACCGAGTTCGACGTGCACGACGCGCCATTGCCTGCCGATATCGCCGCGCGCGACCGCGCCGTGGCGTCCCTTGGCCGCGCGTTTCTCGATCTGACGCTGTCGTTCACACAGGTGAACGCGGTGCTCTGCTGGGGACTGGCCGACAACCACACCTGGCTGCAGCGACGCAACCCGCGCGCCGATGGCCTGCCGAAGCGACCCACCCCCTACGACGGCCGGTTGCAACCGAAGCCGCTGCGTGAAGCGATTGCCGCAGCGTTTCGTGCCGCGCCGCCGCGCAAGCCCGCGGCGATTGCCGGGATCCCGGCATGAATCTGGTGAGTTGTGAGCCGCGCCGCCACTCGGGCGCGATTCTCGCCATCCTCAATGAGGCAATCGTCAATTCCACCGCGTTGTACGACTACCGGCCGCGCACACCCGACAACATGACGGCGTGGTTCGATGCCAAAACCCGCGGCCGCTACCCCGTGATCGGCGCCGAGAACGACGCGGGCGAGCTGCTCGGCTTTGCCAGCTACGGTCCTTTTCGCACCTGGCCAGCCTACAAATATACGGTGGAGCATTCGGTGTACGTAGATGCGAAATTCCGCGGCCAGGGTGTGGGTCGCGCGCTGCTCGCGGCCATCATCGAGTCCGCCGAAAAGCAGGACTATCACGTGATGGTCGGCGGTATCGATGCATCGAACGCCGTGAGCATCCGCCTGCACGAGAACCTGGGCTTCAAGGCCTGCGGCATCGTACGGCATGCGGGCTTCAAATTCGGGCGCTGGCTGGACCTGGCGTTCTACCAGCTCATACTGAAGACGCCGGCCATGCCGGTGGACGGCTGACCCAGCGACAGGAATGACCATGCACAAGATTCGACTCGCGCTCGCCGCGGGACTGGCACTCGCAACGCTTGCTGCACAGGCACAGACACCGGTCGTCAATCCCGACGCGGACAAGCAGGACTGGATCGTGCTGTTCAACGGCAAAGACCTGAAGGGCTGGGCGCCGAAAATCGCCAAGCACGATCTCGGCGACAACTTCGGCAATACCTTCCGCGTCGAAGACGGCCTGCTCAAGGTGCGCTACGACAAGTACAAGAGCTTTGATGGCCAGTTCGGCCACCTCTTCTGGAAAGATCCCTATTCCTATTACAAGCTGGTGGTCGAATATCGCTTCGTCGGCCAGCAGGCGTCTGGCAATCCGGGTGCCTGGGCACTGCGCAACTCGGGCGCCATGCTGCACTCGCCCGATCCGCGCACCATGCCACGCGACCAGAACTTTCCGATCTCCATCGAAGCCCAGTTTCTCGGCGGCAACAGCGATGGCAAGCCGCGCTCGACGGCCAACATGTGCTCGCCCGGCACGGAGATCGTTTTCCAGGGCAAGCTGTACCCCGATCACTGCCTGAATTCCTCCTCTCCCACCTTCGACGGCGAGCAGTGGGTGCGCGCCGAAATGGAAGTGCACGGCGCGGGCACCATCACCCACTACGTCAACGGCCAGAAAGTGCTCGAGTACGAACTGCCGCAGTACGGCGGCGGCGCGGTCGACCCTTACAACACCACCACCAAGCCCGATGGCTCGCTCATCGAGGGCGGCTACATCTCGCTGCAGAGCGAGTCGCACCCCATCGACTTTGGCAAGGTGGAGTTGCTCAACCTTGCGGGGTGCATGGACAAAAGCGCCGCTAACTACAAGAGCTACTACCTCAAGTCGGTGCCGCAGGACTGCAAATTCGCCGACGGGGTCAAGCCCGCCATGCGCCAGCCCGGCGAATACCCGCTGATGGCGGACTCGCTGGCGCAGGAAGGCATCCCGAAGGGACGGCTCGAGGGTCCGTTCGAATTTCACAGCAAGATCATCGCGGGCACCGTGCGCCGCTACTGGATCTTCGTGCCCGCGCAATACAGCCCCAAACGTCCCGCGAACGTACTGGTGTTCCAGGACGGCCAGCGCGCCACCAATCCGGAGGGTCCGCTGCGCGTGCACCAGGTGATGGAGAACCTTACGGCCAAGGGACAGATGCCGGTGACCATCGGCATCTTCATCACGCCCGGGAATCTCAGCGAGACGTATCCGACCGATCTCGGCACCAAGAATCCGAATCACCGCCGCGAGGAATACGACGCGATGGATGACACCTACGCGCGCTTCCTGATCGACGAAATGCTTCCCGAGGTGGGCAAGAAGTACAACCTGACCGATGATCCGGAGAAGCGTGCCATCGGCGGCACCTCGAGCGGCGCGATCTGCTCGTTCACGGTGGCGTGGCAGCGGCCGGACATGTTCCGGCGCGTCATCAGCTTGATCGGCAGCTACACCTCGATCGGTTACTCGCCCGCGGTCGACGGCAAGCCCATGACGCCGGGCGGCGACCTCTACCCCACCCTCATTCGCAAAAACCCGATCAAACCCATCCGCATCTATCTACAGGACGGAGACAAGGACCTCTCCAACGAACATGGGAACTGGTATCTCGCCAACCTGCAGATGCTGTCGGCCTTCGAATACGCCAATGCCAAGGCCGACAAGGACGGCACGCTGGGCGCGCGTTACGAGGTGAAGCACAACTGGGGCGATGGCGCGCATTCAGACCAGCATGGCGGCGCGTTGCTGCCCGAGATCCTCAAGTGGATCTGGACCAACGACTAAGCGATGACCGACAGCCGCCTCCAGACGTTTGCGCACCAGTCGCCGATTGGCCACTGGAGCGTGAGCGTCTGGCGCAGCGACCCGCGGCTGGACGGCATCGTCGCCAGCATGTGGTTCGGCGAAGGCCATGTCGCCTACCAGCGTGACCGCATCCTGCCCTCGGGACAGAGCCAGCTGCTGATCAACCTCGGGCCTCCGCAATATCGCGTCGAGCCAGGGCCGCCCGAGGTGCGCGTGCCCTTCGTCGATGTCTGGTACTCCGGACTGCACCAGGGACCGATCGATACCGAGGCGCCGCACGGCAATGCCTTGTTAGGCATCGCCTTCACCGCGCGCGGCACGTTTCCCTGGCTCGGCGATCGCATGGATGGGCTGTCCGACCGCATCATCGCGCTGGCGGATGCGCTCGGTGACGGCGCGCTGCGCCTGCGTGAGCGGCTGCTCAACACCGCCGCTCTCGAGGCGCGCTTCCAGGTCGTCGAACGCTGGCTGATCACGCGGCTCAAACCACGCTGCATCGTTCATCCGGCGGTGCGTTGGGCCGTAGACCGCATCGCCGCCACCGGCGGACGCATGTCCATCGAGGACCTGGCCACCCAGACCGGCTTCACGCGCAAACATCTGGGCAATCTGTTTCAGCAGCAGGTGGGACTGTCGCCCAAGTCCCTGGCGCGCGTGCATCGCTTCCGCGGCGCGCTGGCGTTACTCGACCGCGCCGACGGACAGGTGCCTTGGGTCGAGCTCGCCGAACAATGCGGTTTCTATGACCAGTCGCATCTCATCAATGAATTCCGACGATTCACTGGTTTGTCGCCGGTCGAGCTGGCGCGCCGCGACCGCCCAGATTCGGGAAGCGTGGTGCTGCGATAAATGGGGACATTCCTATTTTCCCGTCTGCCGGGAAAAATAGGAATGTCCCCATTTATCTCACTTCCCATTTTTCCAAGACAGCCTCCCCGCCCCCGGCGCAGAATCCGGCCACAACTACAAAGGGAGGCGTCATGCCCGAAGTCAACTGGATAGCCATCGTGGTCGCCGCGGTGGCGAGTTTTCTGCTCGGCGGTTTGTGGTATTCACCGGTGCTGTTCGGCAAGGCATGGCAACGCGAAGCCGGTGTCACCGATGAACAGATCAAGAGTGGCAACATGGTGAAGATCTTCGGCCTCACGCTGATTCTCTGCCTGCTGGCCGCGTGGATGTTCGCGACCTTTCTCGGGCCGCGCCCATCGCTCGCGCTCGGCTTCGGCGCAGGATTCTCGGCCGGCCTCTTCTGGGTCGGCGCCAGCTTCGGCATCAACTACCTCTTCGAGCGCAAGAGCCTGAAGCTGTTCCTGATCAACGGCGGCTACCACACGCTGCAATTCACCATCATCGGCGGCGTCATTTCCCTGCTCTCGTCGTGAAGGTCGAACGCAAATCAGATCACGCCGTGAGCGAGGCCTCCTGCAAGGAGGCCACGGGCAAGACGCTGGCCGAATGGTTCAAGGCGCTCGACAAACTCGGCGGTATTCCGCTCGGTCGTCGCGAGCTCAGCAAGTGGGTGGAACACGAACACAAGGTCGACATCTGGTGGGCCACCACCATCGTGAACGAATACGAAATCGCGCGCGGAGATCTGGCCAAGGACGGCAAGCCGAAGGGCTATTCGATCTGTCCCACCAAGAGCATCAAGGCGAGCCCCGCGGATTGTTACGCGGCGTTCGCCAACGCGAAGTCCCTCGACAAGTGGTTCGGACCGAAACACGACGTCGACATGCGTGACGGTGGCCACTGGCGCAACGGCGACGGCAACCGCGCGACCATCAAGAAGGTGAACGCGGGCAAGAACATCCGCCTGCTCGCCGAAGATGAGGGTCTAACGTTGCCGACTCCGATGGAGATCAAGTTCACGCCCAACGGCGCCAACTGCACGGTGATGGTGAGTATCGATCGCCTGCAGACGCGTGCCGAGGCCGACGGCTATCGCCTTGCGTGGGGAGCCGCATTGGCCAGGCTCAAGGAAACGCTCGAAGCAGGCTGAGCGAGTCGCGCGTGATAGTGTTCGCGCGATGAAACCGCGCACACTGCTGCCGCTCCTCGCGCTGTTGCTCACCGCTTGCGGCACGAAGCAGGAGCATGCCACGGCCGATCTCGTAGTGCGCAATGCCGATGTGCGCACCCAGGACGGCGCCGCGCCCACCGCCACCGCTCTCGCCGTGAGCGGCGACAGGATCGTCTTCGTCGGCGCCGAGCAAGGCGTCGCTGAATGGATAGGCCCAAGCACCCGCGTGATCGATGCCGGCGGCCACACCGTGCTTCCCGGCCTCATCGACACCCACATCCACGCCGCCGAAGGGGCGCTCTCGCTCGGCGGCTGCACGCTGCACAACAAACAGCTCAAGATCACCGAAGCCGCCGATACCATCCGCGCCTGCATCGCGGCCGACAAGACCTCCACGTGGATCGTGGTGAACGAAGTCAATCCGGCGGGCTTCAAGGCGAATCGTCAGGATCTCGACGCCATCGAACGTGAGCGCCCACTGTTCCTGTGGGGTGCCGATGGCCACTCCGCCTGGGTGAACACGCGCGGGCTCGAACTCGCCGGCATCACGCGCGACACGCCGGATCCGGACGCTGGCCGCATCGAACGCGACGCCCGGGGCGATGCCACCGGATTCCTCGTTGAGAGCGCCACCGGCCTTGCGCTCTCGAAAATGGAGCAGGCCACGCCCGTGCAGCGTCTCGACGCCCTGCGCAAGGTGCTGCCGCTGCTGCACGGCGCCGGCATCACCAGCTACCTCGAGGCCAACACCGACGAACCCACCGTCGATGCCTACGTCGAACTCGCGAAACGCCACGAACTGACCGCCCGAGTCACCGTCGCCTTCGAAACCAGCTTCCCCAGCGGCCCTGAAGAATTCAAGCGCCTGGAAGGCTTGCGCGCCAGGCTCACCGATCCGCTGTTCCGTGGCGACTTCATCAAACTATTCGCCGACGGCGTGCTCGAGTACCCCACGCAGACCGCCGCATTGCTCGAGCCGTACCACGACGCCAGCGGCAAGCCCGGCAAGTCCACCGGCGAGCTTTACATTCCGCCCGCCAAGATGAATGCATTCATCGCGGAGGCAGGCAAACGCAATTTCAACATCCACGTACACGCCATCGGCGACGGCGCCGTACGCGAGACTCTCGACGCCTTCGCCGCCGCGCGCGCTGCGGGCAGCAAGCAGCTGTTCAGCATCGCGCACCTGCAGCTGATCGAGATTGCCGACATCCCGCGTTTCTCGAAGCTCGACGTGTATCCGTCCGTGCAGCTGCTGTGGGCACAGCCAGACAATTACAGCATCGACGCGCTTACTCCCTGGCTGGGTACCGAACGCATGAGCCGACAGTATCCCGCGCGCTCACTCGTCGATGCCGGAGCATCCGTCGCCGGCGGCAGCGACTGGGATGTGAGCAGCTACAACCCCTTCGAGGCCATGGCTACCGCGATCTCGCGCAAGAATCCCGAACAGCCCGAGCGGGCACCGCTCAACCCCGGGGAGTCGATGACCCTGGATGAGATGCTCGCCGCCTACACCATCAACGCCGCGCGACTGATGGGCCGGGAACGCGAAATTGGTTCGCTCAGCGTCGGAAAGTTCGCGGACGTCATCGTGCTCGATCGCAAATTCTCGGCGCAGACCAGCGCCGGAGAGGTACGCGCTACCCGGCCCACCCAGGTGTTTTTCGGCGGACGGGACGTGATGCCGGCGGGAGTCAACTAGTCCGGTCTGGCCCGCGGCTCCGGCCGTGAACCCTGGTTGGCCCGTACCAACAGGTAGCGCGTCAGGCGCGGAAAGTGCCGCGCCATGAAAATGGTCACCTTCGCATGGAAGGTGACGACGACCTCACGCTTGCCGCGCAATATGCCGCTCACCATGATGCGCGCCGCCTGCTCGGTCTTCATGCGCAGCCACGGCGGAACCGGATCCTTGACGTCCGGATGCAGGCCACCACGGTTGTCCACGCGGCGAATGTCGGAATCCACGAATCCCGGTGATATCAGCGTGCAACCAACGCCCAGTAGACGAAGGTCACCGTGCAGCGCCTCGGCGAAGGCACGCACCGCGAACTTGCTCATGGCGTAGGGCGAACCGCCTGGCGTTGAGATGTGGCCGGCCACGCTGCCCATGACCACGAAGCGACCGCGGGTTTGTCGCAGACTATCGAGAGTTTCATGGAAAGTGCGCAGCACGCCGAATGTATTGGTCTCGAGTTGCCGCTGATAGTCGGCCATCGAAAGATCCTGCGCCCGGCCGACCACACCGAACCCGGCGTTGGCTATCACGATGCCAGGGACGATTTTCTGCGCCGCCAGTTCCGCCACCACGCGCGCGATATCGCCATCCACGGTGACGTCACCCTGGTGAGCACTCGCCCGCCCGCCAGCAGCGCGCAACTCCTGCGCCAGCGCTTCGAGCTGCTCGCGACGTCGCGCCACCAGCGCCACGCGCATGCCGCGCCGTACGAACTCACGCGCCAGGCCCGCACCGATTCCCGAAGACGCCCCGGTGACCAGGACGGTGTCATCGGCTTGTGTTGTCGTCATACGAATAATTCCTGACACCTGAAATGCGGCACGTCAAACACCATAAGTCAGTATAACTACCCGTAAGGTTTGACGAGCCGAAAGGCCGTGTGGTGTAGTCAATTCGTCACCCGGTGCCGACGAGGAAATCATGTTGCGGGTTCTCGGATTCCTGTTTCTTGTCGTCATCGTCATCGCCGGGATCGGAGGCGGCATCTGGTACCACCAGGACCGCCAGGCGCGCGGGTTCGTGACCCGGACCATTCCGGCTGTTTTCGAGCGCTGGGATCACGAGGCCATGCAACGCCGGTCGATCCGCGAGCTGCGCACCGATGAATACTCCGCCGGTATGCAGCAGATGATGCAGATGTTCGGCCAGCACTTTGGACCGATCGAATCCTCGAAACCGCTGGAAGGCAAGGTCGAGTACGGCCAGCTCGCTCCCGAACTGCCGCGCGGTCTCTATGCCAGGTACACGACCACGGCGAAGTTCAAGGGCGGCGAAGCGACGTTGAGATTCGACCTGGTCAAGCAGGACGCCGTGTGGCGCATCGCCGGATTCAGGGTCGATTCACCGGTCTTGTTCGACGCGATGCTCAAGATGAACCCGGCCAAACAGGGTGGCAAGTGAGGCGCACGTGAACCAATCCAGAGCCCTCATGTCCGCGAGTGCGCTTGCGCTGGCACTGCTGGGATTGCCCTGCATCTTCGCGCCGGACGTCGTGCTGCATCGGCTGGCCGGCAGTAGTTCGGCAGGCGCCGAGCTCATCGTGCAGATCACCGGCGCGTTGTATCTCGGATTCGCCGGACTCAACTGGATGGGCAAGGCTAATCTGATGGGAGGCATCTACGGTCGCCCGGTGGCCATCGGCAACCTGCTGCATTTCCTGGTCGCGGCGATCGCCATCTTCAAGGCTGCGCAGATCACGGGTGTCCGCTTCCTATGGCCCATTGCGCTCGGCTATGCAAGCTTCGCGCTGGGCTTTGCACTGGTCGTGTTCAGAAATCCATTGCCTGCCCCTGAAAACCGCTCCAAGTGAGTCGACTCACACATCAGCGTGCCTGACCCACCGCGGTGATCTGGCTGCTACCTGTGGAACGCCAAGCGGTATGCTCTGACAAAGGTGGACACGAGGTTGCTCATGATCTGGATCCTGCTGGAACTGGCGATACTGCTGGGCGCGATTGGCGTATTTGTGCTCGCGCTCGAGGTTGGATTCAGGCTGGGTGTGCGCCGCCAGGCCAGGACGGACGAACCGGACAAGACACACGCCAATGCTTTGCACGGCGCGGTGTTAGGCCTGCTCGCGTTGCTGCTGGGCTTCACCTTCGCGATGGCCGTATCTCGTTATGAGAACCGCAAGACATTGATGATCGATCAGGCCAATGCCATCGGCACTGCCGCATTGCGTGGCAGCCTGCTGCCTCCACCGCACGCTGAGCGGACCGCCGCCCTGTTTGGCGAGTACGTGGATTCACGCCTGCAGTACAACGCCGCCGGGACGAACGATGCCAGGATCGCCGCGGCCGAGGAACGCGCCGCCCGCATCGAAAAAGAGCTGTGGGATATCTCCCGGACGCTTCTGACCGAAGACCCGCGCTCGCAGCCTGCGAGCCTGTACACCCAGGCGCTGAACGCAGTGTTCGACATCCGCGAGCAGCGCCGCTTTGCGCTCAACGATCGTGTGCCCGCCGCCGTCACATTCATGCTTTTCATCGTCTCGATGACCGCCATGGGCCTCATTGCCTACAGCTGCGGACTGAACGGCCGGCGGCGCCCGCTCGCCAATCTCACCTTCGCGTGCCTGATCGCGCTGGTGCTGGTCATCATTCTCGACATCGACGCACCCCGCGTTGGGTTTGTGACCGTTAGCCCTGAGAGTCTGCTGCGCCTGCAGCAGTCGCTGAATCCCGCCCCGAACTGATGAAGAGGATTCTTTTCCTCCTGGCGTGCGCTGCACTCGCGGCGAGCGCCTTCGGACAGGCTCCCGTGTACGCCGTCGCGTGCCCCGGTCAGTCGCCGCAATGTGAATACGCGGCGCGTCGCCTGTGGGAGGCGCTCAAGTCCGCCAGCACACCCAATCCGCGGCAGGCTTCGGTCGCCTTCATGTTCGATATCGATGCCAAGTTGGGCGCCGAAGGCTTCTCGATCCGGCCGCAAGGCGACCGCGTCCACATCACCGGTGGCGACGCGCGCGGCATGATCTACGGCGCGCTCGAAGTGCGCGAGCAACTGCTCAACGGCACCGCCATCGACCGGATTGCCGCGACGACGCAGAAGCCGGCGCTGGCCTTCCGCGGCATCAAGTTCAACACCCCGTGGGACACCTACCGGCCGAGCTCGGCACTCGATCAGCACTACGCCACGGCGCGCGATCTGAAATTCTGGGAGGCGTTCCTCGACATGATGGTCGAGAACCGCTTCAACGCGGTGTCGCTGTGGACCATGCATCCGTTCACTTACATGATCCGGCCGAAGAACTTCCCGGAAGCCAGCAAGTGGACCGATGCGCAGTTCGCCGAGTGGCAACAGTTGTATCGCGGCATCTTCCGCCTGGCGAAGGAACGCGGCCTCGACACCTACGTGGTCTTCTGGAGCATCTTCGTGAGCGAAGAGTTCTCGAAGGCGCACGGCGTCGCGAAGCAGAATTTCTACCCTCACTACTATGTCGACGGCGACACTTCGGACATCACGAAGCGCTACCTGCGCGAAAGTGTCGCGCAGATGCTGCTGGAATACCCGGATCTCGACGGCATCGGCGTATCGCATGGCGAAGGCATGGCCGGCATGACGCCGCTGCAGCGCCAGCAATTCGTCGACGAGGTGTACGTGGCGGGTGCACTCGACGCGCAACGTTTGCGGCCGGTGAAACTGATTCACCGCGTACCGTTCTCCTCGGGCCTGTCATCGGGCCCCGGCGTCAGCGCCGACGTGGAAAAGATGACCCGCGTCGCCATGGAAAAGCTCGGCAACCAGTTCGCCGGGCCCATCTGGGCGGAGATTAAATTCAACTGGTCGCATGGGCATTCGACGCCAAAGCTGGTGAAGGTGCACGGCGGCAAACTCGGCGATACCTATTTCAATCCGCTGCCTGCCAACTACCGGATCGTCTGGCAGCTGCGCAACGAGGACTTCTTCGCACTGCGCTGGGGTGTGCCGGATTTCATCCGGCAGCACATCGCCCAAAACGGCAACAAGGACGGCCGGCAGCCGTACGTCGGCGGCTACTTCGTGGGTTCGGAAACCTATATCCCCGCTCTCGACTATTTCTCTGCGATCAATCAACCGGTTGCGTGGAAATACGCCTTCGAGCGGCAGTGGCTGTTTTACAAGCTGTGGGGACGCCTGCTCTACGATCCGGCAACTCCGGACTCGGTGTTCGAGGCCGAATTCACCCGTCGCTATGGTTCGAAAGCCGCACCTCTGCTCCAGGCCTTTGCGCTCGCCTCCAATACCCAACTGCGCCTCGCGTCGCTGTGGGACTCTCGTTGGGATTTCACGCTGTACAGCGAGGGGTTCCTCGCACTGCAGGGCGAAGAGACCCACTACATCGGCGTGGACGCGCTCATCAATCAACCGACCATGGATCCGGGTTACGTCTCCGTTGCCGACTTCGTGAAGACGACGCGCGCCGGTGGCTCGTTTGGCGCCGGAGAAGATCACGCCCGACAAACTTGCCGATTCGCTCGAGCGCGATTGCCGCGCGGCACTGAACCGGGTGCGTCGCATTGACGTTCGCAAGAACTCATCACTGATGTACGAAGTCGCTGACGTGAAGACCTGGGCGTGGCTCGGCCTGCACCTCGCGGAGAAGCTGCGCGGCGCGGTTGCCCTGCAGACCTTTCGCGCCAGCGGGGATGCGCAGTATCAGCGGCAGGCCATCAGCCACCTGCAACTGGCGCTCGACGCCTGGGATGAGGTCATCCACATCACGCGTCCCATCTACCGGGACATGAAGCTCACGCATTACAACGGCAATTCCTTCGACGCGAATCCCGACAACCTGTTTCACTGGGCGCTGGTTCGCGACGCAGTGGCGCAGGACGTGGAAGTGGCCAGGCACCCTGCTTCGCCCTGACGCCCGGGCGCGGGTCGGCAGATTCCGGTAGCGACTGGCTGATACCGCCGGTGCTGCGCAGACATGCGGCCGGCTACCCTCGTGCGCCTCTACTGACGCAGGCGCAACCACATGGCCAGCTCGACACAACGCGCGACCGCGCGCCGCAAGCGACGCCGATGAAGATCATCATCAATATCGACGTTCCCGATCTCGCGCCCGCCATCGGGTTCTATTGCGCAGCACTCGGCGTGAAGCACACGCGCACGCTCGACGACGACGTGGCCGAGCTCGGCGGTGCGTCGTCCACGATCTTCCTGTTGCAGAAGGCGCGCGGGACCGAGGCGGTCCACCAGCCGCTCATCGAGCGCGACTATCAACGCCACTGGACGCCGGTGCATTTCGATCTCGTGGTGGCCGACGTCGACGCCGCGGCAGCGCGTGCCATCGCCGCCGGCGCGCGCCAGGAAACGGGTCACGTGGACTGGCGCGGCTCTCGCTGCATCAGCTTCAGCGATCCCTTCGGCCATGGCTTCTGTTTCATCGAGTTCGAAGCCAACGAAACGTACGACTAAGTTCCGCGGGCACCGACACAATACCGCGGACCGCGGATCGATCCATTGATCCGCGGCCCGCTCACGCGCCACAGCCTTGGTTCGCCCGACTCAAAGCGAGTCGAGGAATGCCAGCACCTGGTCCTTCTGCGCCTGGCTCAGCGCGTTATAAGCATTTGTCACTGCAGTCGCCTGGCCCGCGTGCCGCGCAATGGCTTCCTGCTTGGTGAACGACAGTCCGTCGTGCATCAGCCGGTTGCGGGTGCGCAATCCCCATAGCGGCGAGGTACGAATCTGCGTCGCGGTGTTGGCGAACGTCCGCGCCCGGCAGCACCGGAACGCCATCACCCGTGCCGATGTCGTGCAGCAGGAAATCGCTGTACGGATGAATGATCTTGTTGCCCACGGCGTCACGCACGCGTATTGCGCCACCATTGATGAGCGTCCCCGGCTCGGCCGTCCTGATCGTGGGTATGTGACAACCACTGCATCCGACCTGCCTGAACAAGGTGTCACCCGCGCTGACCTGCGCAGTGATCGGCCCACGCGGTGGCGCCTTGGTGGCGCGCATGAAGTTCGCAAAGGCAATCACGTCGATGCCGTCATCCTCGGGATCCGGAACCGGATCGAAGGGCGACGGGAATCCCACTGGGCGGCCCAGCGAGGTGTTCTCCTCCGGAAGTACCGGCGTGGTGATGCCCATCTCGTTGAGATAGGCGTCGGCCGCAAACGATTCCAGGCTGGCGTGCTGACTCTTGTGCCCGAATCTGCCGATACGTCGGGAATTGTTGGCCTCGAGCACCGCCACTTCCAGCGCCCTGCCACGAATCGACGCAGGCTGCGCGTTGCGTATGGCCAGCAGCGTATCGTTGGCAATGGCTTCGATGAACCCGGTGCCCAGCAAGTTGGTGGAGATGCGGAACGTGCTGATGCTGTCTTCGAACGGCACATGCTCGAAGATGTCAGGGTGTGTCGAACGCGACTGGATCAGCGATCCACCCACCGACTCGACGAATTGCAGCAGTTCCAGGCGCCCAGTGCGGTGCTCGGCGATCTGGCTGGCGCCACCCGTGACGATGTTCTGATGACATTCGCGGCACGCCTGTGCATTGAATGTCGGCCCGAGCCCGTCGGCGACTGTTTCCACCTCTTCGAAGATGAAGCGGTTGTCGTTGAACGAACGCAACGGCACCACCGTCTCCTCGTCGATATCTTCGAACGCCGGCCCCTGCGGGTCGAAACCATTGGTGCGATTGTCGAACGCGGCGGGGGCTTCGCGGTAGAAAGTAGAAAAGCTCTCGAACGAGCCGGATTGCGCGCCCGCGGTCGATCTGCTCGCCTGCGGCTTCGCAGTCTCGGGATCCACGCTCAGCATGGAAGGAGTGAAACGGTGGGACTCGGCATTGGGAACGGCCGTCTGGGCTTCCGACTGTTCACTGACGGCGATCATCGTCAGCGACACGATCGCGGCGGCCACCGCGATCGTAGTTAGACCACGATATCTCGATTTCATGATGGCTCCCTTCCTTAGGATTTGATGTCGAATGACTGTCAGAGGTCATCCATTCCGATTGCCGGCGTGAACATAATCGCTGCGTCCGCGCACGCCAAGTGACTCCAATCGGTGACAGGACCTCAGTGCAACAGTGGTGGGCTTTAGGCAACGCGCGATCGCGCATCGAGCGTGGCAATCGCGCGCCGCGAAGCAAAGTGACGATAACTTTCTATCGCAAACTCGCGCAGCTCGCGCGCATTCACCGCGCGCGCGAGATCTAGATCCGCGAGATCTAGATCCATCCAGCCCTTGTGCCCCATGTACCGCGAAATTTTCAGCCGCGGATCCATCTCGAGCGGACCCTGTCGCTCGATGCCCACCCAGAACTGCGCGCTGAGTCCCTTGCCGTAGTCGTACAGCATGAAGAAGCTGCGTTTTCCGCAGCGCCAGACCACCGAGCCCATCTGCGTGCCCTCGGTGACCTGCGGAAGTTCCGCGCAGATCCTGCGTATCGCGGCGATGGCCTTCTGCGCCTTCGGCGCGAGCATGCGATCGATCTCGGCAGGCTTCATCTTCACGGTGGGCGCAGCCACCACGGGCGGCGCGGGCACGCGCGCGGCGAGTTTCGCGGGTGAACTGTTCACGTACGCCATGTGCACGAGTTCGCAGACCCGCTTCCACGACACGCCCTTGTTGAGCTCGACGGCGATCCAGCCGCTCGGACCAACGTACGGCGGCTTGTAGATGTGCCGCGACGATGCGAGCAGCCGCGACTGTTCCAGCGCCGGCGTGTTCAGCCACAGGGCCACGTGGCCATCGCCGTGATGGTTGAGCGCCCAGGTGGCGTATATCTTGCCCTTGCGCGAACGGTAGTTAGGAGAGCCGTGCGATTCGAATTCCTCGGCCTCCGGAAATGCGAGACACAACTCGCGTGCCGCCGCCGCGATGGTGCGGGTTTTACCCATCATTCGGCCCGGCACGAAACCCGCCAGCAGACCTATCCAGAATTTCATGCGTCAACCCCCGTTGCGCATCCCTGCATTACTTATGCTTTCAGATAGATCTGCGAAAAAATCCAGCGTGCGCTGCCATGCGAGCCTGGCGGCGGCCTCGTTGTAACGCGCGGCGCTGGAGTCGTTGTGGAATCCGTGCTGCGTGCCCGGATACATGTTGAGGCTGTAGGGCACGCCAACCGAATCCAGGGCAGCGCGGAATTCCGGGATACCCGCGTTGACGCGTTCGTCGGTGCCGGCGTAGTGCAACAACACCGGCGCCTTGAGCCTGCGCGTGTCGTCCACCGACAATTGCCGTCCGTAGAAACACACCGCGCAGTCGACCCCGACGGTCTCGACAGCCGCGCGCAGCGCGATGCCGCCGCCGTAACAGAAGCCCACCACCCCGATCTTGCCGCTGTTGGCCGGATCTGCCGCCAGCCAGGGCACCGCGGCGAGGATGTCGGTCGCGATGCGGCACCGTCGGTCTTCGCAAACAGGTCACGCGCCGCTTCCTGATCTGCCGGGGCGCCACCCGCCACCGACAGGCCGTCCGGCGCGATGGCCACATAGCCGGCGAGCGCGGTGCGCCGCGCCACGTCTTCGATGTGTTCGTTGAGGCCGCGGTTTTCGTGGATCACCAGAACCCCGGGCAGCTTGTCATGTTTGCCGAGCTTGCGCGGCATCGCGACGTAGGCCTTCACCGGGCCATTGGGGCCGTTGAATTCGATCTTCTCGGTCTTGAGCCGCTTGTCGTCCGGTTCGACCTGCCGGGCCTGTGCGTAGTTAGGCTCGAGCACCGCGAGTACGCTGGTGGCGGCCGCGACTCCGCCGGCGATTCTCGCCAGGCGCGCCAGGAATTCCCGCCGGGGCAGCGCCGTATGCACGTACTCGTTGTAGAGATCGATGATGCGATGGTCGACGGTCATTGGCGGACTCCCTGCTCGCTTCATTCCCAATAGACGTGTTTCTTCATCTGGGACAGCGGCACACATCCGTGGAACGCCATCGGGACGGGAACGTACTCCATATTCGCGGTTATGCCCACCTGCGACGTGAAATAACCCAGCAGCGTGAGCTCGCGTGTCATGAGGATGAACGGCTTGTCGTTGCCATGTTCCTTGCTCAGCTCCACCACCAGCCATTGCTTCACGAAATCTGCGCGCTCGGCGGGCTCGCGTTCCAGGAAAGATTTGCCAGAGCCGCGCGCCATCGCTTCGAACTCGCCAAGACCCTTTTTGAAACGCTCCTGTTCCTTCGGCGTGTATACCGCGGCCAGCGTGGCATCGATGAACATCGGCACACCCGCGTCTTTCGCGCCGGCAGTATCCGTCTTGGGAATCATGATCTCGGCGATCTCCGCGATGACGGCCAGCTGCGCGGCAGTAAACATCTTCAACGCCACACCGGCGGGCTCGCCCGGCGACTCCTTCGCCGAACAACCCTGCAGTATCGCGAGCGCCGCTGGCGCCGAGATCGTTCCTCCTAACAACCAGGCCGCGCGTCGCAGCAGCTCGCGTCGCTGGACCATCTCCTGGCTGCCGTCGTTCGGGTGGCTCATAGGTTGCCCTTCTTGAGTTCTTTGACGGCGTGCTCCGCGGCGCGTGCCGTGAAAGCCATGTACGTGAGCGAGGGATTCTGGCAGCCCGACGAGACCATGAACGATCCGTCGGTCACGAACACGTTCTTGCAGGCGTGCACCTGGTTCCACTTGTTGAGCACCGATTTCTTCGGGTCCGTGCCCATGCGCGCCGTGCCCATCTCGTGGATGCTGTTGCCCACGTTGAAATTGTCGCTGCGCAACGTGATGTTCTTGTAGCCCGCACCTTCGAGCATCTCCGCGGCATCGTTACGCATGTCCGCTTCCATCCGGCGTTCGTTCTCGCGCACTACCGCGTTCAAGACAATTTGCGGCAGTCCGTACTTGTCCTTCTTCGTGCGATCGAGCCGCATGTGATTCTCGTGGTACGGCAGGATCTCGGCGAAACCCGTCATGCCAATGGTCCAGGGCCCCGGCTCCGCGAAGGCTTTCTTGAGCTCATCGCCGAGCAGCGGCGAGTCATTGAATCGTCCGAATCCCACGCGCGAAGCGCGCCCCTGGTAGCCGAAGCCGCGCAGGTAGTCGCGCTTGTCCTTGCCGACATTGCGATAACGCGGGATGTAGAAGCCATTCGGCCGTCGCCCGGTGTAAGCGACGTCAAGAAAGCCATCGACGCTGGCGCTGGAACCGCCGGGCTTGTTGTGATCCATGATGTTGTGGCCCAGCTCGCCCGAGTCATTGCCGAAGCCATTCGGGAAGCGACTCGAGGTCGAGTTGAGCATGATGAATGCCGAGCCCAATGCGGAAGCGCACATGAAAATGATCTTGGCGAAATAGTCGGTCTGAGCGCCGGTGTTCGCATCGAGCACGCGCACTCCGGTGGCCTTGCCCTTGTCATTGTCGTAAATGAGCTCGTAGACGATCTTGTCCGGAAGCAGCGTCATGTTGCCGGTGCGCTCCGCTGACGGAAGCGTCGACGTAATGCTGCTGAAGTAGGCGCCGTATGGACAGCCACGAATGCAGAGATTGCGCGCCTGGCAGGTGGCCCGCTGCGGACTCTCGTTGTGAGTCAGCGGTCCGGTGAGATTGGCGGTGCGGCCGATGATCAGGCGGCGACCGTGCTTGTCGCCCAGTCGCTTCTGAAAATCGATCTCGACGCAATTGAGATCGTGCGGCGGCAGGAACTTGCCGTCAGGCAATTGCGCCAGGCCCTCGACGCTGCCGCTGATGCCGGCGAAGATCTCGGCCTTGTCGTACCAGGGCGCGATTTCCTCGTAGCTGACCGGCCAGGGAATCCCGACGCCCTCTTTCGCATTGGCCTGAAAATCCATGGGGCTCAGGCGATAACTCTGCCGCGCCCAGTGCATCGAACGGCCGCCGACATGCCAGGCGCGCAGCCAGTCGAAGGGCTGTTCCTCGATATAGGGATTCTCTATGTCTTCGACGAACCACAGCTCGTTTGCGGGCGTGGGATAGCCAGTACGCGACCAGATAGGCTTACGACGCCTGGTCTCCTGGGTAATGCGATTGCCGTAGGGCAGATCCCAGGGATCCTTGGTCGCCGTGGGGTACTCGCCGTGCCGAACCATCTGTCCTCGATCGAGAACCAGGGTCTTGAGGCCTTTTTCGGTGAGTTCCTTGGCGGCCCAGCCCCCGCTCATGCCGGTTCCCACCACGATCGCATCAAACGAATTCGATTCCATGATTACTCAGGCCTGACGGCCACTGAAGAAAACGCCGCCGAAGCGGCAGCGTACAAAAATATATAGGATAAACGCCCCGGTACCGCGAGCGATTATGGACCACCTTCGAGTTCTTCTGGTTCCGTTTCGTTCGACCAGCCTGATACTGATCGCGAGCTTCGCGGTGCTGCTCGCATTTTTCGGAACTGCTGGTTTCTACGGCAGGTTCGGGCAGCTGTTCCTGCAGATCTGGGTGTTGAAGTACTGCTACGTGTTGATCGAACACATTGCCGACGGGCGCTTCGATCCGCCGGTCATGTCGACCGACATGCTGAGCCCGCTCGAGGCCCGTCCATGGGCGCAGCTGGCAATCGTGTTGCTGGGCGCGGCGGCCTGCAACGCACTGGGTGGAACGCCGGCTGCCGTGCTCGCCACCATGCTGGTGCTGTTGTTTCCGGCAACCATCGCAGTTCTCGGTGTCGGCGAGCCGTTCTACCAGGCGCTGAACCCGCTCATGCTGTTTCGCCTGATCGGCGGACTCGGCCCGTATTACCTGCTCATCCTGGCTACGATTCCGCTATACATCGGGTTCCTGTTCCTGCTCGCGCGACTCAATGTGTGGATTGTCGTGTGGTACGCGGCCATCCTCCTGTGCCAGATCTCGTTCTTCAGTTTCATCGGTGGCTGCATCTATCTGCGCCGACAGCAGCTCGGCCTGGAACCGAGCCGCAGTCCGGAGCGCACGGCCGCACGCGAAGAAACCGAGCGCAACAAGTTGCGCGCCCGCATGCTCGATGAAGTATTTCAGCAAGTACGCATCGGGAAACACGTCGAGGCGACGCGACCACTGGCGCAATGGCTGAAGAGTCTCGATGGCGCGACGGCGGCGCTGGACGCGCAACATGTCGCGAGCCAGGCGCTCGGCTGGGACAGCGCCGCCGGCCTCAACACCATCGGCAGTACCCTGATCCGGCACCTGCTGCGCGCCGGCCGCCCGGACGCGGCTCTCGCGATCTACGAACGTCTGCGCCAGCGCGCGCCCAGTTTGACGCTCGATTCGGCCGACGATTTGCGCACCCTCGCCGACTACGCCGAAAGCGTGGGTCGCACGGAGCTGGCGACTTCGATGCGCCTCGAGACCCCCATTTACCACCCCAGGGGATAGACACCGCCGACAGCACATGACAACTGTCAGGGGGACCTGCTGATAGGCGCGACTGGAAGGCGCCAGGCCGGATCGACATGCTGTGTGCCATGGAGGCCTCCATGTCACTGCAACCCCTGGCCCGACTGACCGGTGCGCATAAGCGCTTCGGCAAGATCGCGGCGCTCGACGGGCTCAATCTCGCGGTGAATCGCGGCGAGATGCTGGCCCTGCTGGGCCCGAACGGCGCCGGCAAATCCACCGCCATTTCCATCCTGCTCGGCCTGCAGAGTCCCGACCGAGGCTCGGCGGAACTGTTCGGCGAAGATCCTCAGCTCCATCGACGCACGCCGGCGAATCGGCGTCATGATGCAGGAGGTCAACCTGTCGCCGGTCATGCGTCCCGCGCGAGCTGATCGCGCAGGCCGCCAGCTACTACCCGAGCCCGTACGACGTGCACGCCGTCATCAAGCGCCTCGGCATCGAAAAACTCGCCGACCGCCCGTACGGGAAACTGTCCGGCGGCCAGAAGCGCCAGGTGCAGTTCGCGATGGCCATCGCCGGTCGCCCCGAGCTGCTGTTCCTCGATGAACCGACGGTGGGCCTCGACGTCCAGGCACGCTCAGCCCTGTGGCAGGTGCTGCGCGACCTGATTCATGAAGGCTGCTCGATCGTCCTGACCACGCACTACATCGAAGAGGCGGAGGCGCTGGCCGATCGCGTGGCCGTGGTCACGCAGCGGCCGGCTGGTGGCCAGTGGCACCGTCGACGAAGTGCGCGCCCACGTATCGCGCAAGAGCATCTTGTGCCGCACCACCCTGCCGCTCGAGACTCTGCGTGCCTGGCCCGAGGTTCAGCAGGTCACCGAGGAGTCCGGCCGCCTGCAGCATCGTGACGCGCGACGCGGAAGCCGTGCTGCGCAGGCTGCTCGGCGCGGACGCCCAGGTTTCCGACATCGAGGTGAGGCGCGCCGGTCTGGCCGAGGCGTTCGCCGAGATCACCAGCGGAAAACAGAATCCGGAGACGCTGCAATGAACAGCCGCCCATCCACAGATGAGCCGGTCGCGCGTGTTCGCGGCCTACCTCGGCGACATCCGCTTCGAACTCATCGAAGATGATCCGCACGCCGGCATTCGCCATCCCGACGTTGCTGTTCCCGGTGATGTTCTATCTTGCTGTTCGGAGTATCGTGGGAAGCTCGCGCGGCAACGCGCAGATGTCGCAGTTCGCGCTCTCGCGCGCTATGGCGTGTTCGGCGCCATGGCGCCCGGACTGTTCGGATTCGGCGTGTCGCTGGCGTTCGAACGCGAACAGGGCAGCTGTTCGTTCCGGCAGGCGATTCCCATGCCGGCCGGGCTCCTATCTGCTGGCGCGCATGGTCATGGCCATGATCTTCGTCGGCATCGGCACGTTGTTGCATGATCGACGCTCGCGATGTTCGTCGCACACGTGCCGCTGAGCTTCAGCGCAGTGCGTGACGGTGTTCTTCGTCAACGTGCTCGGGGTGCTGCCGTTCTGCGCCATGGGCCTGTTCGTGGGCTCGCTGGTCTCCGGCCAGGCCGCGCCGGCCATCGTCAATCTCATCTACTCCCGATGGCGTTCCTGTCGGGTCTGCTGGGTGCCGATGCAGTTTCTGGGCAAGACGCTGCAGCAGCTGGCGCCGACTCTGGCCGGCGCATCATCTGGTGCAGCTTGTCGCTCGACGCCGTGGGCGCGGCGTACGGTGGGCAGCGACCGCGAATCACATCGGTGCGCTGATCGGCGTCACCGTCCTGTTCTTCTACCTGGCCGTGCGCCGCCTCGGCGGCCGCGGCATCCGCCTGCTCGGGCCCGCGCGTAGCGGCTTCGGCTTTCCCCTGCGCCGCGCGATCAACGTGGGCACGTTCTGGATCTGCCGTCGGCCTGGTAATCGCCGGAATCATGGGCGGCAACGCCCCGCAAGCCGCCGCCAGCCCCGCGGCCACGTCGAAGGATGTCAACGGAAGACGGCGCCGCCTCCGCTGCAACGGACGCGGCCCCTTCTGCGCCCATCGGCGTGGCCGCGCCCGACACCGTCGGTCATTGCCGACTTCGACAACGGAAGCGCAAGCACCAGTTATGGCATGGGCTTCGATGCCAGGGACGACAAGGACCGCGGTGGCAATTCGAGCATCTCGCAGAAACTGGTCGCGGGTGGCGCGCAGAATTCGCGCCGGCGCCCTCGAAGTCACGGGCGAAGTCGGCACCGCCCTCCAGTATCCCTATGTCGGCACTTCGTTCCTTCCCAACGGCACGCCAGGACACCGAGTGGCCGAAGCAGGGCTACATGGACTACTCGCGCAAGCACACCTTGAGCTTCTTCGCGCGCGGCGATGGCCAGACCTACACGGCGCTGGTCATGGGACCGGCGGTCGACGGTATTCCTCCGATGTACCAGTTCACCGCCGGCGCGGACTGGAAGGAAGTGCGGGTGCCATTGGCAAACCTTGCCGGCCTCGATCTGAAACGCGTCAAGCTGATCAGCATCGGCACGACCACGCCGGGCCCGTTCCGCTTCCAGATCGACGGCGTGCGCATCGAATGAGCCAGGGTTAGGATCGCCACGAACACAGCCATGCGCATTTCAGACCTGATCAGGAACATCCGCGAAGCCTCCGCCGGAGTCGCTGGTCGGATACATGACCCTGTACGAAGGGCGCTTCATGCGCAACATGCCCTTCTTCATCCTGATCAACCTGGCGTGGATATTCATGTGGCCGCTGATCGCGCGGGCAGCCGTTCCTCGGGTGATCCTGCCGACGCTGATCAGCGTGCCGATCTTCGTGTACCTGCACCTGTGCGCGTATTTCTACGGCGGGCCGGCGGAACGGCGCATGCGCTACATCGTGGGCGAATACCTGCTCGGATACGCGTTGGCGTCTGTCAACCTGTCGTCAATCGGTTATTCTGATCTTCGCCTTCTTCGTCACCGCGTTCTCGATGCCGCTGCGCCATGCGCGCACCGTGATCTTCGGCAGTCTCGCGCTGTTTGCGCTCGAGACCGTGCTGCTGGGCCACAGCTGGCAGACACTCGCCAGCGTCATGCTGCCGGCGTGCTGCTGGCCCTCACCGCCCTGTACACCGCCTACTACCGGCCAGCAGCAGATGGCACTCCGGCGCAGCGAGAGCGAGGTCATGCGCCTCGCCACGGCTGGCGGAGCGCGAACGCATCGGCCGCGACCTGCACGACCTGCTGGGACACACGCTGTCGGTGGTGGCGCTGAAATCTGAACTGGCGCGCAAGCTCATCGACCATGACGTCGACGCGCGCGCGCCGCGAAATCGCCGAAGTGGAACGCGTGGCGCGCGACTGCGTTGTCAACAGGTGCGCACCGCGGTCTCCGGAATCCGCAGTACCGAGCTGCTGGCGGAGATCGTGCGCCGCCACCGCCCTGCTCGAGGCGCAGGGACATCGAGGTCAAGTGCGAAACCGAGAACGTGAAGCTGCCGCACGACCGCGAAACCGCGCTGGCGCTGTCACTGCGCGAGGCGGCGACGAATGTCCGGCGCCATGCGCAGGCCAAGGGCGTCACGATTCGTGTCCGCAAGGAACCCGCAGCGGTGATCGTCGAAGTCGCGGACGACGGTCGCGGCGGCAGCATCGTTCCCGGTAATGGACTGAATGGCATGCGCGAGCGGCTCGGCAATGTGGGGGGCACTCTGACACTCTCACCGCGCCAGGAAGGCGGCACGCTGCTGCGCGCCACCGTGCCCCTCGCCGCATGAACAGGGCCGCATGATTCGCATCCTGCTCGCCGAAGACCAGGCCATGGTGCGCGGTGCACTCGGCGCGTTGCTCAAGCTCGAGCGCGACATCGAGGTGCTCGGCGCGGTCGCCCGACGGCATGCAGGCCCTGTCGGAATGCCGCCGCCTGCGTCCGGACATCGTCGTGACCGACATCGAGATGCCCGGCATGACCGGCATCGAGCTCGCGCAGGGCATCCAGTCCGAGGGCCTGCCCGACCAAGGTGGTGATCGTGACCACGTTTGCGCGCCAGGGTTACCTGCGCCGCGCGCTCGACGCTGGCGTGAAGGGCTACCTGCTCAAGGATTCGCCGGCCGAACAACTCGGCGCAGGCGCTGCGCAACGTGCATCGCGGCGGCAAAGCCATCGACCCGCAGCTTGCGGTCGAGGCCTGGAATGAATCCGATCCGCTCAACGATCGCGAGCGACAGACGCTGCGCCTGTCCGGCGAGGGACTGTCCGCGCCGCAGATCGCCGAGCAGCTGGGCCTGTCGGCCGGCACGGTGCGCAACTATCTCTCCGAGGCCATCGGCAAGCTCGGCGCCAACAACCGCATCGATGCCTATCGCCTGGCGCGCCAGAAGGGCTGGCTTTAAATGGGGACATTCCTATTTTCGGCGGAAAACAGGAATGTCCCCATTATCCGCGGCCGATGTAGGGCATCTGCGGCGGCAGGATCGTCATGTACTGCACATTCGCTTCGGGCGGTAGTTTGGCCATCATGAGCACCGCGTCGGCCACATGCTTCACGTCCATCATGGGCTCGGGCTGCGGCAGCTTCGAAGCCAGCTCCGTCAGCGCATTGCCGATATCGATCTGGCCGCAGGCGATGTCGTACTTGCGGCCGTCCAGCGAGGTCGACTTGGTCAGCCCCGTGATGCCGTGTTTCGAGGCGGTGTAGGGCGCCGAATTCGGGCGCGGTGAATGCGCCGATATCGAGCCATTGTTGATGATGCGTCCGCCGCGCGGCGACTGTGCCTTCATGAGCCGGAACGCCTGCTGCGTGCAGAGGAAAGCGCCGGTCAGGTTGGTGTCGATGACTTTGCGCCACTGCTCGACGGTGAGGTCCTCGAGACCGACGCCAAACGGCGTGCCGACGCCGGCATTGTTGAACAACACGTCCAGGCGCCCGAACTTCGTCCGGGTGGCGTCGAACAAACCGCGCACCTCATCAGGATTCGTGACGTCCGCCTCGTAAACCAGCGCCTGCCCTTCGCCAGCCGAGCGCGCCACCGCTTCGAGTCCGTCACGGTGCCGTCCGGACAGCACCACGCGGAATCCGTCCGCCAGGAACGCGAGCGCCGTTGCCTTGCCGATGCCACTGCCCGCCCCCGTGATGAGCGTCACCTTGTTGTCCATGCCTAACTATCTCCGCGCCGCGCGAGCAGTTCGAGCGGCGTTCCGTTGTCGTCCACGCGCAGCGTGAGGTCGATGGGCTGGCAACACACCTGGCAGTCTTCGACATAACTGCACGATCCCGCGCTCGCATCGATGCGGGTCTCGAATGATTCACCGCAATATGGACACTGCACGATCGCGAACTCCGTTCGCGTGGCATGGTCTAGTGCAGTAGATTCCACGCGGAGTACAGGCTCGAGGCCATACTTCGCGTCGATTTCGGCCTCGCTCAGCGGCTTTTCGGGAGGGTTCATGCGGGTTCGGACGCGAATCATCGCACGTCTGGCGCTGGTCGTCGGCATCGCCCTGCGTGACCGCCGGGTACTCGAAGTGCGTGTTTGTCAGTAACACCGGGGGAACCACCGTCGGCGTCGTCGGCGGCGACGGCAGCGGCAGCATTGTCGGCACCTTTTCCACCACCCTGGTACTGCGCGATTCCGCGGGCGTCGCCACCACCAGCTTCGTGTTCGGCGAGCAGATCCGTTTCGATCTCGAAGCCCGCAACCAGAGCGCCCAGGCCGTCACCCTGAACTTCCCCGACGCGCAGATCTACGACTTCGTGGTGCTCGATTCCGACTCCGCCCGCGTCCGCTGGCGGTGGTCCGATAACATGATCATTCACTCAAGTCGTCACCCAGCTGCGATTCGAGACCCAACTCCAGCAAGGCCTACAGCGTGCTGTGGGACGGCGTCCTGAGCGATGGCACACAACTGCCGCCCGGCGACTATCGGGCACGAGGCGTGCTGGTATTCAACGAGTTCGCGAGCGACCCCATCGCCGCGGATGACCTGGGTTCACCCCTGGTGAACTTCACGGTGCAATAGTGCCTCCGGTGTTGCACCCTGACAGGGGGTCCCGCGCGTATAGCCATGCAGGACACCCCATTTCAGGAGCCCGCCGTGAAGTTGACCTATTCCCTGGCCGCCTTGGCCGCCTGTGCCGCGCTGGCATTTCCCCTCACTGGAAGCGCCGCCGGCCCGAAACTGAACATCCCGGATTTCAGCCATCTGCGCTCCAAGGCCATCGATTCGGTGGACATCACCCTGGACGGAATGTTGCTGAACCTGGTGAAGCGGTTCGCGGCCGCCGACCAGGACGGAGATGACGCAGCACTGGCCATCCTGACCGACATCAAGTCGCTGCGGGTCCGGAATTTTGAGTTCGACTCGGACGGCGCGTATTCGCGCGCCGACGTCGACGCGGTGCGCGAGCAGTTGTCCGCCCCGGGCTGGTCTGCCCTGGTCCAGGCTCACAAGCGTGAGCCGCAGGAAGATGTCGACGTGTTCATCAATACCGACGACGGCAAGATCATGGGCATGGCCGTGGTGGTGAGCGATCCGCGTTCGTTCACCATCGTCAACATCATCGGCAACATCGACATCGACAAGCTCGCGAAGATCGAAGGACAATTTGGCATCCCGAGGGTCAGTCAGGCCGAGTGACCGCGGATTACCGTGAGCCAGCAAACCGCGCCCGTCGATCCACCCACGCTGCTGCGTCGGGCGCGCGCCGGGGAAACTGCCGCCTTCGAGTCGCTGGTGCGCATGTACCAGGGCTCAGTGTTCAGCATCGGCTACCGGATGTTGAACCGGCGCGACGCCGCCGAGGACCTGGCGCAGGAGGTTTTCCTGCAGCTGTATCGCAAGCTCGATTCCATCGAGACACTGGAGCACCTGGGATTCTGGCTGCGCCGTGTTGCCGCGAACCTGGCCATCGATTGGCTGCGGCGCGCCTCCCATGGCGTCACTCGACCACTCGAGGAAGGGGCCGAGGTCCCGGCGCAGCAGCAGGACGGCGACCCGTTGCTGAGCCAGGAGCTCGCGCGATTGCTGGGCGAGCTCACCCCGGCGGCGCGCGCCGTCATGCTGCTGCGCTACCAGGAAGACTGCGATGTGGCGGACATCGCCGCCGCCCTCGAAATGCCCGTGAACACCGTCAAGAGTCACATCAAGCGATCGTTGACCGCGTTGCGCGGAAAAATGATCGGCGCGCGGCTCATCACCGCCGAGGAATTGCCATGAATGACGTTGAAGACGAACTGCGGCGCATGTTGCGCCCCATCGAGCCGCCGGCCGGCTTTGCCGAACGAGTCATGCGCGCGCTGCCCGAGCGCCAGGCGCCCGCACCAGTCGTGTCCCTGGCGAGCGTGCGCGCCACGCCTGCGCACACACTGCCTGGCAGCGCTTCTCGATGCCGGCGGCACTCGCGGCGTCACTGGTCGCTTGGCCGTGCTGCTGGGCCAGCACATGGCCAGCGAACGCAAGCAGAGCACGAGCAGCGCGCCGGGCTCGCCGCCAGCCGCGAGCTCATGCAGGCGCTGCGGGTCACCAGCCAGAAACTCGACCATGGCCTACGAGGCGGTGCAGCAGCCCACCGCCCGCAGCGCAGGACGAAGAGGAGAATCGCTCATGAACGCGCGCATTGCCCTGCGCCTCGCGGCGCTCGGCCTCGTCGGACTCGGCCTCGCAAGCCCCGGACTGGCCCAGAACAAGGGACAACTCAGACTGCCGGAATTTGCCGGCCTCGACCGAAGAAGGCCAGCGAATCGGTGAAGGTCACATTCGACTCCCAGCTTCTCCGCTTCGCGGCGACGATTCCTCAACAGCGAGAATCCCGAAGAAGCGGCGGCCAAGCAATTGGTGTGCCTCGCTCACTGGCATCTACGTCCGCAAGTTCACCTTCGATTCGGACTTCAACGTGCCCACGGCCGAAATCGAGGGCGTGCGGCGGCAGCTCGGCGCGCCCTGGATGGAGCCAGCTCGTCGAAGCGCGCAGCAGCAAGGAGAACACGCAGGTCGACGTCTACATGCTGGTCGAGGGGGGCAAGGCGCAGGGTCTGGCCATCATTGCGTCCGAGCCGCGCGAGTTCGCCATCGTCAACATCGTGGGCAGCATCGACCTGGAAAAGCTGCACGAGCTGGAAGGCAACTTCGGCGTACCGGAACTGGAAATCGAGACCGGCAAGAAGTCGCCGGAGCCGAAAACGGAGCCCAAGAAGAAGTAGTCAGAACTTGTAGCGCAGCAAGAGAGCGGCGATCGCCGGGACACCAAACAAAAACAGGAAGATCGGCAGCTCCTCCATGAACGAATAGCCGGCGCGCGCCACGCCGACATACATGTTCGCCGCGGTGGCGATGAACCAGATCGCGACGAACACCAGCGCCGCGAATTTCATTCGCGCCGCGCCGCCCGTCATCCATCCGATACCAAGGCTTACCGCCAGCAGTGCCAGACCGATGCCGAGAATGATCGCGGTTCTCATGTTGAATTCCTCACACTGCCGCCGCAGCACTGGTGATTCCGCCGATGACGCCGAGCGCGAACACCAGCACCGTGACGCCGTCAGCCACCAGTTCGAAGATGTACTGCGCCTGCGCACGCCACTGCGTGGGCAATAGTCTGCGAACCAGGATCACGAGGATCTGTATGGCAGCACCCGCCACGAACATCTGTGCAAACGATCCCTGCGGATGCCCGATGAACCAGCCATAGGCGACGATGAGAGCCGCGATGAAGACGCCGCGCGTCCACGAGCCGAGTCGTTCCTGGTGTGGTGAGTCGTCCATCGGTGTCAGCGTTTCTGCTTTTTCGCCGACATGGCGATCAATCGTTCGAGCCGCGCGCGGCGTGTCTCCGGTTTGCGCGACGAGGTGATCCAGTACAGCGCCTTGTGGCGGTACGAGGGTGCCAGCGAGGAGAAGAATTCCCATGCCGGACGATTGGCCTTGAACACCCGCAGTTCGCCGGCTGCCAGCTTCGCGCTGGCGCGCTGCTCATAGGCATATACGGCGGATCGGTCGCTCGAACGTCGCGCGAAGGCGGCGAGTCCGGCGGCCTGCATGCGCCCGGCGCGCTTGAGCGCCGCCACTCGACGGATGTTGATCGAGCTCCAGATGCTGCCCGGCCGGCGCGGAGTAAAGCGGATGGTGTAACTTTCCTCGCCAAGACTGCGGCGAACGCCATCGATCCAGCCGAAGCACAACGCTTCATCCACCGATTGCGGCCAGTCGATGCTCTGCCTGCCGCCGGACTTCTTGTAGAAACCCACCAGCAGTTCCGGCTGCTTCGCATGGTTCGCCGCCAGCCACGCGCGAAATTTCTCAGGCGTTGCGAAGTACCGGGGCTTCACGCCGGGCAGGTATCGCCCAGTGAGCTGCGTGCATGCAAGAGCATCGGGCGCGGAGAATGCTTCGCCAAAGGTGAATGCCTGTGCCGTCGGCCCTTGCTGACGCAGCAGCGTGAGCCGCTCGGCGGCTTCCGCCACCGTCGGCTCGTGACCGGCCGGCACCCACCACAACACCATGTAGGCATCGGCCATGCGCGTGAACCACTCGCGCCGCCGCCGCATGATCTCGACGTGACCCGAACGGTAGACAAAGTCCCGCAAGGCCGCGATGTCACGCCACACCGACATGTTGACGATGATTTCTTCGCCCAGCGGACGCAGCGACGTCGCATCGTTGCCATCGCCCTTCAGCCGCCAGACAAATCCTGGCGAGCCGTCGGCGAGGGCATTGATGCGATCCAGGTTGTCGACGAAATCCTTGAGCTCCGGACTGTCGAGCGGCGCCTTCAAGAGCCGCGATGTTGAGTTGCGCGAGTTGGTAGTTCGACATCACTTTCTCCGCTTGCGAAGCGTCGCCCTGGCGCGGTCTTGTTTTACCTTGAACCGCACGATGCGGCCGATGAGCGCCAGAGGCAAGGGCTCGAGGTGGGAAAATTTCAGGTTGCCCTTGGGGCCGGCATATCGCGCCACCGCCTTCTCGAGCGCCGCGTTGCCCCGCACCGGTGGATAGAGGCCGATGTGGTTCTTGAATCCCGCGAAAAACACCAGCATGCCGTTCTGCCGGTACGCCGGAATGTTGTAACTGATGACTTCGGTGGCCTTGGGCGCCGCGGCGCGGATGGTGCGGCGGACTTTCTTCAGCAGTGCCTGCACTTCCTTGGGAAAGGAAGCGATGTAGTCGTCGACGTCCCTGGGTTTCATGCGCGCCTCCCGCCAGGCTTCAAAGCCCTCTCGCAATGACCTCTTTCATGATTTCGTTGGTGCCGCCGTAGATGCGCTGCACGCGCGAGTCGGCGAACAGCCGGCACACCAGGTATTCATTCATGTAACCGTAGCCACCGTGCAGCTGCACGCACTCGTCCAGCACCTGCTGCTGCATGTCGGAGATCCACCACTTGGCCATCGAGGCCGTCTCGGTATCGAGCTTATTCGCGACGAGGTCCATGACGCAGCGATCCGAAAATACCCGCGCGACGCGCGTGATGCTGGCGAGCTCGGCCAGCTTGAAGCGCGTGTTCTGGTAGTTCCATACCGGCTGTCCAAAAGTCTTGCGCTCGCGTACGTATTTCAGCGTTTCCTCGACGCCACCTTCCATGGCGCCCACCGCGCCCACCGCGATGACGGTGCGTTCGTAAGGCAGGTCGTGCATGAGCTGATGCATGCCCTTGCCCTCGACGCCGCCGAGCAGGCAATCCAGCGGCACCTTCACACCTTCGAAGAACAGTTCCGAGGTGTCCTGGCCGTGCAGGCCCATCTTGTCGAGCACGCGGCCCACGCGATACCCGGCCAGGTCCTTCGTCTCCACCATGAGGATGGACAGGCCGCGGCTGCGATCCTCGGGATCGGTGCGCACCACCAGCATCAGGAGCCCCGCCAGCCAGCCATTGGTGATGAAGGTCTTGCCGCCGTCGACAATGTAGTGATCGCCCTTCTTCACGGCGCGGGTACGGATGCCCTTGAGATCCGAGCCGGTGCCGGGTTCGGTCATGCAGATGGCGCCGACCAGCTCACCGCTCGCCAGCCGTGGCAGCCAGCGCTTCTTCTGTTCCTCGGTGCCGTGATTGAGCACGTAATGCGAGCACATGCTGTGCACGCCCTGGCCGAAGGCGCCAATGCCGCGCCGCGCCAGCTCGGTGTACATGATGGCTTCGTGGCGGAAGTCACCACCGCCGCCGCCATACTCGGCCGGCACGTCCAGCAACAGCAGCCCGGTCTCGCCGGCCTTGAGCCAGGTTTCATGATCGACGTGGTGTTGCTCGCGCCAGCGCGCGTCGTGCGGAAGCATTTCGGTTTCGATGAAACGCACGACCGTGTCGCGAAACACTTCGAGGTCATCGTCCATCCAGGGAATGACGTATGGGTTCATGCCGCTAGGTTAGCGCGTGAATGTCAAACTTGCCGCAGGTTCGGGATGCGGCGGTGATCTTCGCGCGCTCAGTTCTGGATGCCGCACTCGGTGGCTGCGCGGACGAAGCCATACGAAGTGCCGTGGCGCGCGTCGAGCGAAAAACGACCGTCCGCACTGCCCTTCAGCGTCTCGGCCTTCATGGCCTTGCCAGAGTTGAGACTGTGGGCGCCCTTGAAGAGATCTGAGCGCAGCACGATGCGCTGGTTGCGTCCGGAAAGTACATCGATACTGCGGGCACCGCAGGCATCCCACTCGATGGATACCGTGACGTCGCCGCGCGCCCGAATGCCGCGGATGGTGCCTTGCGTCCAGTCTTTCGGCCGTGCCGGCAGCACCACGATCTCGCCATTCTGACTTTGCAACAACATCTCGATCATGCCCGCCGTGGCGCCGAAATTGCCGTCGATCTGGAATGGTGGATGATTGTCCCAGAGATTCGGCAGCGTGCTGTCGCTCAGCAGTCCGACTAACAACTTGTGCGCCCGATCGCCGTCCTGCAAGCGAGCCCAGAAATTGATCTTCCAGGCACGGCTCCAGCCGGTGCTGGCGTCACCGCGGGCATCGAGCGTCTTGCGCGCGGCGGCGGCGAGATCGGGGTTTTTCGCGAGATCGATGGCGCGCCCCGGATGCAGCGCGAACAGATGCGAGACGTGGCGATGATCGTCCTTCGGATCGTCGAGATCGAGTTTCCATTCCTGCAGCTGACCCCACTTGCCGATCCGCAGCCCACGATCCAGCTTGCCCAGGGCTTGCTCGACGCGTTCCGCAAATGCCTTGTCGCCCACCAGTCGCGCGGCTTCGGCGGTATTCACGAACAGATCCGCCACGATCTGCTGCGACATCGCCGCCCCTGCCGTGAACGGCCCGTGCTCGGGCGAGTAGCTGGGCGACACCACCAGCTGGCCGTCCCGCGGATCCGATACGAGCGCCGCCAGCCAGAACTCCGCGGCGCCCTTCATGATGGGCCAGGCGCGCTTCTTCAGGAAAATGTCATCGCGGCTGAATAGATAGTGTTCATAGAAGTGCTGCGCGAGCCAGGCGGAGGCCTCCGGCTGCCAGAACGCGGTGGGCCAATCGATGGGCCCGACGTAACCCCAGGCGTTGGTATTCAGGAACATGGTCCAGCCCGGCGCTCCGAAATAGCGCTGCGCGGCGAGCTTGCCCGGCGTGACCAGGTGATCGACGAAATCGAACAGGGGTCCGGCGGTTTCGGCGAGGTTGGCGCTCTCGGCCGGCCAGTAGTTCATCTGCAGGTTGATGTTGACGTGGTAGTCGGCGTTCCAGGGTGGCGTGGCCTTGTCGTTCCACACGCCCTGCAGGTTCGCCGGCAGCGAACCGGTGCGCGAAGACGCGATCAGCAGGTAGCGGCCAAAGTTGAAATACAGCTCCTCGAGGGCGCGATCCGCGGCCGCATTGCCGCTGCCGTTCTGTGCGCGCAGTCGGTCGGTCGGCATTTTGGTGGGTGGGGCTCCCAGATCCAGGCTCACCCGCGAAAACAGCGCGCGATGATCTTGCGCGTGCCGCGCCGTCAAGCCGGACGTCTTTTGTTTGGCCGCGGCGTTGGTATCGGCCCGCGCCGCCGCAACCGGATCCACGGCCACGTCGCGGTAGTCCGGATAACGCATCGAGTAGTTGGTCCGGGCGGCCAGCACGATGGTCACGGCACAATCGCCCTCGAAGCGCAGCGTCTCACCGTCGGCAGTGACCACGCCGCAATCGGGGATCACCAGGACCTCCGCGGCGTACTTCAGGCCATTGGACTCGAGGGCCCCCGAAACTGCGATGCGCGCCGCCGACTTGCCGGCCTCGACCTGGGTCTGGACACTGCGATTGTCGGGCACGACATACCGCACGCGAATCTTCTGCACGGAGGTGCTGTACCAGCGTCCCACCAGCACCTGGTCGGGATAGGAGACGAAGTATTCGCGCCGATAGCCCACCATGCCCTGCTTGTATTTGACGCGCGCACTGCCCGCCTGCAGATCAAGCTCGCGGCGATAGTCGGTCACCGCCTCGTCGGTGGACTCCAGCTCGATGAACAGGTCGCCGAAACTCTGGTAGTCGCCATAGTTGTGCATCTTGCGGCCAAGTTGTTTGGCGACGTCCTCGGGTTTGAGCGTGGCGCCGTCGAGCAATTGCTTGCCGACCGTAGACATGACCGCGACCTGCGACTCGGCGGGCAGGCCGTAATCGTAGCCGCCCTCGGTGCCGGGCCCGCCGGTCCACAACGATTTTTCGGAGATTTGCAGGCGCTCGGAGGCGACGCCACCAAACACCATCGCGCCGATGCGGCCGTTCCCGATGGGCAGCGCTTCCTTTTCCCAGTCGGTGGCGGGTTTGTCGTACCACATGACCGTCTGGCCAGCGCATGTGCGTACGGATGTGAGTGCGAGCAGCCCGGCGAAGAGACCCAGGATGGGGACAGATTTGTTTTTCATCGGACTCCCCCGCAAGACGCAGGGCAGTCTATCGAAACGATAAATGGGGACATTCCTATTTTCCGGCGGCCGGAAAATAGGAATGTCCCCATTTATCGCTAGGCGTTGACAGCCTTGAGGACGCGCTGCGGTTGGGCGATGCCGTAGCCCTGCGCGTAGTCGACGCCCAGCGAGGTGAGCATCTGGATGATCTCGGCGTTCTCGGCGAATTCGGCGATGGTCTTTTTACCAGTCAAATGGCCGATTTCATTGATGGAACGCACCATCTCGCGGTCGATGGGATCGTGCAGGATTTCGCGTACGAAGCTGCCGTCGATCTTGAGGAAGTCCACCGGGAAGTGCTTGAGGTAACCGAACGACGACAGGCCGGTACCGAAGTCGTCGAGCGCGAAACGGCAACCGAGTTCGCGTAATGCCTGGATGAATCGATTGGCTTGCGAGAAGCTCGCGACCGCCGCCGTCTCGGTGATCTCGAAGCAGATCTTCGACGCGTCGATGCCGCTCTTCTGGAATTGCTCGATGACGAACGGCAGGAACTTGTCGTCACCGAGGCTCTGGCCGGAAAGATTGATCGAGCACATGGCGAGCTTCTCGCGCTCGTCGGCTTCGCTGACCAGCCAGCGCAGCGCGTTTTCGATCACCCAGCGATCGATTGCCGGCATCAGGCCATAACGCTCGGCCGCCGCGATGAAGTTGTCAGGAGACACCATGCGTCCCGTCTCGTCGCGCATGCGCAGCAGGAGTTCGTAGTGCTGGCCGGGCTCGGGGCGCTGCAGCGGCTGGATCTGCATGCGGTACAGCTCGAAACGGCCCTCTTCCAGTGCCGCGTTGATGCGCGCCGCCCATTGCATCTCGCGCCGGCGACGCATGAGCTCGATGTCGTTCTCGGCGAAGCTGTGCACGCGGTTGCGGCCGGCTTCCTTGGCGGCCGCGCAGGCGCTGTCTGCGGCCGACAGGATCGACGCCACGTCCTCGTTGTCGGCGGCGATGGGCACCACGCCCACCGAGGCACCGAGACGGAAGACGCGGTCCTCCCAGGTGAAGCGGAAATTTCGCACCGCCTCGCGCAGGACTTCCGCGGTGCGCAGCGCTTCGTCGAGTGAGCAGGCTTCGAGCAGGATGCCGAATTCATCGCCACCCAGACGCGCCAGCGTGTCGCGCCAGCGGACCTTGCTCTTGAGCAGTGCACCGACCTGGCCCAGCAGCACGTCACCCGCGGAGTGGCCGCAGGTGTCGTTGATGATCTTGAACTGGTCGATGTCGAGATAACACAGCGCGTAGGAGCTCTCGCGCGCCTTGGCGCTCTTGAGCGATCGCTCCACGCGGCTTTCGAACTCGCGGCGGTTGACGAGACCCGTGAGCAGGTCATGCGACGCGTGGTACGAGAGGCGGCGATTGAGTTCGCGGCTCTCGGTCACGTCGTGGAACACCAGCACGCCACCGGACACTGCACCCGCGCCGTCGCGGATGGGCGCCGCGGTGCTTTCGACATACAGCTCATTGCCGTCGCGACGGATCAGCAGCATGGGACGCACGCTCTTGATGGGACGCGTGCGGCGGATCGACACGCTCAATGGATTTTCGAGCGGCTCGCAGGTCTCTTCGTGGAAGGCGCGATAGATCTCTTCGATGGGCCGGCCCATGGCATCTTCGAGGCGCCAGCCGGTGAGCTGTTCGGCCACGGGATTGATGTAGTCCACCGTGGAGTTCGCGTCAGTCGTGATCACGCCGTCGCCGATGGACTGCAGCGTGATCTGCGCGCTCTCCTTCTCGCGAAACAGCGCTTCCTCGTAAAGCTTGCGCTCGGTGATGTCGAGCTCGACACCTACCAGGCGCAACAGGCGTCCGTGTTCGTCGACGCGCGCCTTGGCGCGGCTCACCACCCAGCGCCATTCGCCGTTGCGGTGTTTCATGCGATGCACGGATTCGAATATGGGGCTCTTGCCGGCGACGTGATCGCGGATCGCGGACTGCACACGCGACATGTCCTCGGGATGCACCAGGCTGCGCCAGTCGGGCGAATCGAGTTGGGCTTCGATCGGGTAGCCGAGCATCTGCTTCCAGCGCGGCGAGAAATGGACTTCGTTGCTTTCGATGTCGAAGTCCCACAGGCCGTCGTTGGCGGCGCCCTGCGCCAGCTCCAGGCGCTCCTCGAGCTTGTGCAGGCGCTGTTCGATACGCAGCCTTTCGAGGCCGGTAGCCAGTGAATTACCGAGCAGCTTGAGCAGCAGCTGCAGGTTCACGTCCCAGGCACCGCGCGGCAGCGCATTGGCAAGGCCCAGCAGGCCGACCGGCTGGCCGAGGATGCGCAGCGATATGAGCAGCACCGAGCCGATGGAGAGCTCGGCAAAGCGCTTGGCCTCAACCAGCTGGTCGCGGCGGGGCGCGGCGCTGTCGCGAATTTCGGTGAGTCGCAGGTGTTCGAGGCGGCCCTTCAGCCAGGGATAGGTTTCCAGGGTCGCGGAGCGCCACGCCTCCACCCGGCACTGCGCCAGGGCGCCGTGCGCGGCATAGACCTCGTCGATCGCCGTTCCATCGGCCGAGAACAACCAGACAAAAGCGGTGTCCACGCCGGAGGCATCGCGCAGCGAATTCAGGCTGCCGTTGATGCAAGTGTCGATCGATCCGCGACGGATGTTCTGCAGGTCGACGGCGATCTTGGTGCAGGCGATGTCGACGCCCAATGCAGGCTTGCCGCCACGCGCCGACCAGACTCCTGTCGCGAAGACGTCGGACGAGGTCAGATCACCAGGCTGTTCAGGTGCTTGAGCCACTCTTCTCCCTACCTTGACCGGTGGCCATCTGGACGCTACGCCTTTGATTCGCAAGACGCGTCGATGCGCGCCACAGAATCGCAGACATGGCCGCCGCCAAAGTTGCGACGCATTCTGTCATAAAGTTTGAGGAACTCAAGCTAAGTCCATGCGCCATTTGAGTTTCGAGTGCATGACACTTGGGAGTGGACATAACGTCATCCCATCAACGCGGCTTATATGCATAGTGAATAGCGCGCCTCGCATCACCCTGCTGCGCGCATTCCTGCGTCGCGGGTGCTCGTACCAGATACCAATCCACGTCGGAGGCGCGACCGGCCAGCACGCGATTCGTCGGGAAACATGGCGCCAGCGATTCCGCCGGCAATAGCAACACTCGCCGAGGGGCTGCATTGAGCCAAGCGGCCGCGTCGTACGACTCCTGCGGCCCTTCAAGCCAGCGGCGATGGCCAAAATTCACCGTGGGCCGATCGAGGTAAAGCAGGAACTGCTCCTTGTATGCGACCAGTGCGAGTTCCTCTTCCGATTTCACCTGCGTCAGCATGTTTTGCACGAATCCGCTGCCGGATCGCTGGGCATTCATGGCAGGTGCGATGAAATACGAGAACACGATGGTGAGTGAGCCCAGCGCCACGGGCCACGCGGCGAGCGGCTGGCGCATGAGGGCAACGGCGAGCCCCACGCCACACAGCACCAGGTACAGATACAGCGGCGTGGCATTCGACAGATTGGCCGCGGTCAGCAGGTCAAGCGCGAACTTCGCGCCCACGGTGTGCGCCACGGCGAGCACCGCTGCCACGACAAACAACAGGCTTGCCAGGATCACGCCGGCGCGACGCACGCCGGGACGCACCAGCACAGCCTCGATGAAAGGCAGTGCCGCCATGGCGAGCGCCGGCAACGCCGGCAGGACATAGACGCCTCGCTTACCCGGACTCATCGAAAAGAACAGCAGCACCAGCAGCGACCAGCTGAGCGGCAACCACACGCGCGCATCACGCTCGCGAAAAGCGGCCTTGAAGCGCGGCACCAGCCAGACGAGCAACAGACTCCACGGCAGCCACAGCACCGGGATGACTTCGACGATGAAGTAGTACCAGGGTTTGACGTGGTGCCAGGCGGCCGCGTATCGACCAACGGTCTGCTTGAACAGGATTTCATCGCGGTACGCCGCGTATTCCGCCGCCCCGCTCGTGCTCACGGCGATCAGCATCGGAACGAACCACAGGCAGATCGCCAGCAACGCGCCGTCCGCCGCCAGCCACCAGCGCCAGCCGAGTCTGCCGCCGTCGATCTGCGCCAGACCGTGCCACCCGAATCTGCGCATCAGAAAGAATGGAATCAGCAGCAATAGCGGCAGGAATCCCACTCCCTTGGTGATCACCCCCAGGCCAGCCACGACACCGCCGATGAGATACCAGCCCCAGGACGGCCCGAGCAGCAGGTGGCGCAACAGCGCGTACAACGAAAAGGTGGTGAGAAAACACAGCACCGGGTCGATCTGCGCGCCCCGCAGCGTGATCGCGAAATGCAGCGTCGTGACGGTGACCAAGGCGGCAGCGAGACCCGCCTCGCGGCTCACCAGCCGCCGCCCGAGATCGTAGATGAGGTACATCGTGCCGCCCGCCGCCAGGAAGGCGGGGATCAGGAACGACCACTTCAGCGAGCCGGTCAGCGAGTAACAAACCGCCAGCATCCAGAAGAACATCGGCGGCTTGTCCTGGTACAGATCGCCGCCCACGCGCGGAAACAGCCATTCGCCGGTGGCCACCATGTCGCGCGCCACCGCGGCGAATCGCGGTTCGTCGGCAGGCCACGGATCACGGACTCCCAGGCCGGTGCCAATGATGATGACCAGCGCGAGCGCCAGCCACAGCAGGTCACTGGCGCGAATGGGCGGCGGGAGTGCATGTCCGGCCGGGGCGCGCATGCCACCCGGCGAGGCAGCCTGGGCTGCCGCGGCGCCGCCCGCCTGCATCGAGGCGGACACGCCGGCGACCGCGACACTAACTACCTGCACCGAGATGCCGCCTGCAACAGACCAATGTCAGGCATTGCTGCTCGAATGGCCGGACTTGATATCCATCACCAGGTTGTAGAAGGCCACGGATGCGGGCAGCAGATTGGTCATCACACCGATGGCGTCGTTCTTGCCCCAGATGAAATACGACGTGACCATGACGCTGCCAGTGAGACTGATGATCCAGAAACTGCGGGGGATGGTCGGCCGACCCGCACGACGCGTCGCCCAAGCCTGCACCAGCCAGCGGCCCGCGAACATCAGGGCCCCCACGAAACCGATGATTTTCCACGGCGTCACAACGACGCCAAATAAACTTCCGATGACGTCTCGCATCATGGAATCAGTCCTCTTCAGTCTTCACGTACCAGGAGCCCCGGCTTGTACCGCCGCCGCAGCCACATGACGCCGCAGATGTCGACGATGCCAACCCACAGGCGATTGAGCATTCCGTATTTCGAGGTGCCGCGCATGCGCGCCCGATGACCCACCGGCACCGAAATCACGCGCGCCCCGTGGCGCATGAACAGCGCCGGCAGGAACCGGTGCATGTGATCGAAGCGCGGCAGCTCCATGAACAACTCGCGCGAAAAGAGCTTTATTCCGCAACCGGTATCCGGCGTGCGATCACCTAACAGGCCCGAGCGCACCCCGTTGGCAACACCCGATTGCAGCCGGCGCCAGGCGGTGTCCTTGCGGCTCGCCTTGCGATTGCCCATGACGAGCTGCACACCGCGGTTTGCCGGGTCGTCGCGCGCCGCGATGAGCTTCGGGATGTCGGCCGGATCGTTCTGACCGTCGCCGTCGAGCGTGGCCACCCACGGCGCGCGCGCCGCGCGCACCCCACTCGCCACCGCGGCGCTCTGGCCGCTGCGAAACGAATGGCGCAGCAGGCGCAGCGGCGGCAGTTCGAGCTTGAGACGCAAAAGGATCACCGCCGTCTCATCGGTGCTGCCGTCGTCGATGAAGATCATCTCGTAGTCGCGCCCTTGCAGCGCGGCATGAATCTCGCGCGCCAGCGGCTCGACGTTTTCGGCTTCGTTGCAAACGGGCACGACCACCGAAAGCTGCACGCTCATGTGCCCTCACCTCGCAAGGCGTCACGCGCCACGCCAAACAAGGCTTTCAATTCCGTGGCCAACTCCTTCTGCAGGGATTCGAGGGCCGCCGGCTGCAAGGTGCGCGGCACCTGCCGCGGCGCGCCGACCGCGATCACGATGCGCGAGAATGGCCAGGGCAGTACGAATTTGTCCCAGTGAAACAAGGTCGCGCGGCTCGCAGCATAGGCCATGGGGAGGATGGGACGCTGTGACATCTGCGCTAACAGGATGGCGCCAGGCTTGAACACGAAACGCGGACCCCTGGGACCGTCGGGGGTCATCGCCGGGGAGATCCCCTGCTTCACCAGCGCCTCGTAGAAATCGCGCAGCGCCCGCGCACCGGTGTGCGTGGCCGATCCGCGGATCACGTGGCCGCCGAAACGAGAGACGATCATCACGCCGATCTCGCCGTCGACCGACGGACTGATGAGGAAGCCTAACTTCAGGCCGCGCGACGACTGTTCGAGCAGATACTTGCCGCAGAACAACATGTGCTGATGCCAATAGACCGGGATCAGCGATGGCGCGCTCGCGAGCGCCTTCGCGGTGTGCTCGTCGCCGACGACGCGAACCACGCGGCAAGTCGCCCAGAACAGGCGGATGATGCCAACCCCAACGGCCGCGACGATGCGCCAGGCAAAGCGCCGAATCGGAGTCATCCGACGTTTCGATCGGGTTTCCTTGCGGTAAATCGTATTGCGCAGTCCGCCCGAATCTTCGCGATCTGTTGGCATCAGGGTTGGGCCGGCAAAAGAGGCGCGAATTGTCGGTGAAACGCGTCACCCGCGCAATAAAACCCCGGCGTGAGTCGGGAATTCGATGCGCTATCATCCTCCGAAATGTCCGCGACCCCGGAAACCGTGCGCCTGCCGCCGCTCGCGGACACGCAATTCGACATCGGCCCCGACGAAGATCCGCTGCCTCGCTTTACGGCACTGTATGCCCGGCACGGCGACATCTATCGTTTCCATTCGCCTGCGCGCGGCGAAATGTGGGTCATCAATCACCCCGACGACGTCAAGCGGGTGCTGGTGGCCAATCATCGCAACTACGTCAAGGGACTTGGCCTCGACCGCGTCAGGATCCTGCTCGGCGACGGCATCATGACCAGCGAGGGAGACTTGTGGAAGCGCCAGCGCTACATGATGCAGCCTGCGTTTCACCGCCGCGTGATCACCGGATTCGCGCAGGTCATCGACGCGTGCAACGAGCGTTGCATCGCGCGCTGGGAAGCGCTGGCAAGCCGGGGCGAGCTCATCAATGTCACCGACGGCACCAGCGAGCTTGCGCTCGAGATCGTGCTGCGTTCGATATTCGGCACCGACCTCGAGCGTTTGTCGGCCGGTCTCGGCGAGAACCCCTTCGCCATCGTCGCGCGCGAATCGGCGCGCGATCTGCGCTTTGCATACCGGTTCCGGCAATTGAGCCGCCTGGTGGGAGCACTCATCACGCGGCGCCGCGAGGAACGAACCGAACACTTCGATTTCCTCGCCATGCTCATGGGCGCCGCAGACAAGGACAGCGGCGCGCCGATGTCCGATGCCCAGATGATCGACGAGGTGATGACGCTGATCGTCGCGGGTCACGAGACCACGGCCAGCGCACTCAACTCGACCTGGTACCTGTTGGCCCGGAACCCGCAGGCTGAAAGTCGGCTGCACGTGGAAGTCGATGCGGCACCCGAGCGCGCTGCGCCGGGCCTCGCGGACCTGGAAGCACTTTCGTACACCCGCAACGTGGTCGACGAGGCGCTGCGGCTGTATCCGCCGGGGTGGTGCCTGACGCGCCGCACGCTCGGGCCGGACACGCTTTCCGGGTACCCGGTGCCACCGGACACCAACGTGCTGATGTGCCTCTATCTACTTCACCGGCATCCGCGCTACTGGCATGAGCCCGAGGCGTTTCGTCCCGAGCGGTTCGATGCCGCGCACGAATCCGAGCGGCCGCGCTTCGCCTACATGCCGTTTGCCGCGGGTCCGCGCCACTGCATCGGCGAGACGTTGGCCCTATATGAAATGTACATGCACCTATATAAGGTGGCGCGCCGTTACCGGTTGATCCATGAGTCCGACCGGCCGCTGGAACTCGAAGCACAGATAAACCTGCGCAGCCGCTATCCTCTCATGATGAAGCTGGAACGCCGTCGATGATGACAAATGCTGAAACGCTGGCCGAGTTGATCCACAAGCACCGTGGTGTCAAGCGCGTCATCAGTTATCTCGAAAGCGAGAGCAATGAACGCGTCGTCGGCTACGACGAACTCTACGAGCGCGCGCTCGGCATCCTGTACCACCTGCAGGCGCTGGGCGCGAAACCTGGCGACAAGCTCATCCTCTACCTCGCCAACAACGAGCAGTTCCTCGATGCGTTCTGGGCCGGCGTGCTGGGCGGCATCGTGCCGGTGCCAATCGCGCTCGGCATCAGCGACGAGCACAAACACAAGCTGCTGCGCATCGCCAGGAAGCTGGGCAAACCCTTTCATCTATACGGACCGGAAGACGCTGGATCGCATCGGCACCTTTGCGGGAGGCGCCGGCGAACAATCATGTTTCGACAACCTCCAGACGCGCGCTTTCTTCGCAGAACAGGTCGACGACATCTCGAAGGCGGGCAAGGTGCACGCCGTCAGGCCCGACGACACCGCGTTCATCCAGTTCTCCTCCGGATCGACCAGCGAACCCAAGGGCGTGGTGCTCACCCACCGCAATCTCCTGATGAACACGCGCGGCGCCGGCGAAGCCTCGAACTGGAACGAAGGCGACACCTGCGTCACCTGGATGCCGCTGACCCACGACATGGGTCTCATCGGCATGCACATCATGATGTTCGCGCATCGCATGAACAACCACATCATGCCCACGGAGCTGTTCATCCGCCGGCCACTGCTGTGGATGACATTCTGCGCGCGCAAGCAGGCCACGATCACCAGCTCGCCGAACTTCGGTTATCGCCACTATCTCAAGGTACTCGGCGAACGTGCGCCCGGCGACCTGGATCTTTCGTCCGTGCGGCTCCTCTACAACGGCGCGGAGCCCATCTCGGTCGAGCTCGCGGACGAATTCATGGCGCGCCTGGCGCCGGCAAAACTCAGACGCACCGCGATGTACCCGGTGTATGGACTCGCCGAAGCCACGCTGGTGGTGAGTTTCCCGCAGCCACCCGGCGAGATGTACACGTCCATCGCCGTCGATCGTCACAGCCTCAATGTCGGCAAGGCACCCGCGATGCTGCCCAAGGAGCACGACGACGCCCTGTCACTCATGGCCGTGGGTCAGCCGATCCCGTACTGCAACGTGCGCATTGCCGACGACGCCGACCAAGAAGTGCCCGATGGCCACGTGGGCAACATCCTGATCTCCGGTGACAACGTCACCAGGGGCTATTACGAAAATCCGGACGCCAATGCCAAGGGCTTCACCGCCGATGGCTGGTTGCGCACCGGCGACCTGGGAATGATGAAGGACGGCAAGTTCTACATCACCGGCCGCGCCAAGGAGATCATCTTCGTCAACGGCCAGAACTACTATCCGCACGACATCGAAAACATCGCGATTCGTGCGGAAGGCATGGAACTGGGCAAGGTCGTGGTCGCGGGAGTCAGGCCCAAACACGGCAGCACCGACGATCTCATCGTGTTCGTGCTGCATCGCATGGACATGAAGGAGTTTCTGCCCATCGCGACGCAGATCGCGCGGCTGGTCAATGAGCACACCGGGCTCGAAGTCGCGCACGTGGTGCCGGTGAAGCGCATCCCGAAGACCACCAGCGGCAAGATCCAGCGCCACCTGCTCGAGAAGGACTACGTCGATGGCGTGTACGCCGCCGAACTCGCCGAGCTTGCGACATTACGCGCTCAACAATCGGCGGCGGGAGCTTCCCGCGCGACCAGCGGCGAAATCGAGCGCCAGCTCAAGGACATCTGCGATGCGGCGCTCGAGCGCAACATCGACGTTCACGACAACCTGTTCGAAATCGGCGCCAGCTCGCTGAAGCTCATCGAAATCCACGAGCAGATCGATCGCATATACCCGGGACAGGTGGACCTGACCGAGCTGTTCGACTTCCCGACGATTGCCGACCTGTCGCGGCACCTGGAAGGCAAGCTGACGGCAACCGGTTAGCGGTTGTTCTGCGGGTCGCGCTCAGTAACTGGCCTGCACGACGAGAAACGTTCCCGCCGCCACGACGACGACACCGACGCCGCGCGCCACACGCTCGGGATTGGGTGCCAGGCGCTCGAGGCAAATCGCCGCGGTCACGAGCATCATCAGCCACGGATCCATCACACCAAGCACGAGCAGGACGACGGTGAGACTGGCGCAGCACCCGACACAACGAACACCCAGCTGCAATCCATGACGCCAGGCTGCGCGCGGAGTTGCCGGGAGCCATTCGGTCCGCTCGGGCGCGCGTGCGCAACAGGACAGTTGCCGCAACTTCCAGCGCAGCAGCTGCACCGCGCCCGCCGCCAACACCACCGCGCCCACGGCCAATGGCACGATGCGGGCCAGCGCCGGCGACATCATCTCTGCCCAGGCCAGCGCGACGCCGAACGGGTAGACCGCGATGCCTAACAACGTCCAGACAGTGAAGTAACCCGCCGCAACGACGGCCGTGAGCCGATCGCGTTGGGCCGCGGTTCGACTTTTCACTGCCAGGCGAAAACGCACCAGCATCGGCACGAGCACCGGCATCATCATCGTCATCATCATCACGCTCCACATGCCGATGAACGTGGCCGCGGCGCCGGGCCACGTCTGGCCCGGCATGCGCATCCACGCCATGGACATGCGCCAGCCACCCGGCATCTCCATGCCGGGCATGTCGGACATGCTGCCGCACCACGCGGCAGTCACGGCGGCGCTGAGCATGAATGTCACAGCCGTGACGCCGTAAAAGGCGCGGTCGGCGCGCTCAACTCCTGCCGTATTCATCGTTGCGCTTCCACCAGATGCCGGTCTCATTTCGGCCCTTGGGGGCTCGGTCCAGCCACCGGTACATGTTCCAGAGACCGTCGAGGCCGCGCGCGTAGGTGGAGTACTGGTGGTACACCACGCCGTCCTCGAGCACGAAAGTGCTCATGCCGGGCCGGTCGCGGGTGTAGGTGGCAACATCAGTCCCCACGCCGGCTGCGATTGCCGACACCACCGGCGGCACGTTCGTGGTCGCATCCATGGCGTGGCTCTGGCGCGCGTAGTTGTATTCGATCGTGCCGGCGCGCTGCTGCTCTTCCGTGAACGCCACGTTGAAATCGTAGTTGAAGTCGGACTCCTCCGAGGACACCCAGGGAAAGCTCCAGCCGAGTCGCTTCTTGTAGGCCTGCAGCTTGGGCAGCGGCGCGCGCGAAACGGCGGTGAGCATCACGTCATGATTCGCAAGGTGTACGGTGATGCCGTTGAATCCATCGGCGATCGCCGAGCAGGAAGGACATCCCTGCTTGTAGTCCGGCCCGAACATGAAGTGATAAACCATGAGCTGCGAGCGACCTTTGAACAGGTCCTTGAGCGACGCCCTGCCCTCGTCGGTGTCGAACATGTACTGCTTGTCGACGCGCACCCAGGGCAGCGCCTGGCGCTGCTGCGCGACTGCATCACCCCGATGCACGAGATCCTTTTCGGCCTGCAGCAGCTCGAGCCGCGCCTTCAGCCACTGGTCACGCGTTGCGGTTGCATGTGTTGCCATCGTCGTCTCCTCGATGTTGATTGGAGTGGCATAAAATAGGCGCGCAGCCGTCCAGGGTGGGAGTTACAAGTTTGTCGCCAATCAGATGGATTCGCTGATCACGGCAGCCGCGCGGGCACTCGCGGCGGGCGATCCCATTGGTGCGCTGAACCTCATCGCCCTGCGCAACGACGCGCCGGCGCTGGCGTTGCGCGGGATCGCCATGGCGCAGCTCGGTGATCTGGCGCGCGCACGCGAGCTCGTGCGCAGTGCCACACGTGCCTTCGGCTCGCGCGAGCCGGTGGCCCGTGCGCGTTGCGTGGTCGCAGAGGCGGAAATCGCCTTTGCCTCGCGCGACTTGAGCTGGCCGACGAAGGCCCTGGACGCCGCGCGCGCGGTGCTCGAAGCCCACGGCGACGTCGTGAATGCCGCGCATGCGCGGTACCTCGAGATCCGGCGGCTGGCAATGCTCGGGCGACTCGATGCGGCCGAGCGGGCATTGAACCGACTCGACCCGGCGCGACTGCCGCCGGCACTGCGCGCCGCGCATGAATTGTCATCCGCCGGCATCGCCATCCGGCGGCTCGACACGCGCAGTGCACGATCCGCACTCGGGCGCGCAGCGATCGCCGCGCGTGAAGCGGGCATCGACTCACTTAGCGCGGAAACGGAAAGCGCGCGCCGGACCCTCGAGGATCCCGCCGCACGACTCATCGCGCACGGTGAAGCGCGCGAGTTGCGGCTCGAGGAAGTCGAGAAATTGTTTGCTTCGAAGACGCTGATCGTCGATGCGTTCCGATATGAAGTGCGTCATGCGGGTACGACGATCTCTCTCGCACGCCGTCCCGTCCTGTTCACACTGGCCCGCGCACTGGCCGAGGCGTGGCCCGAAGACGTGTCGCGGAATGTCTTGATCGAACGCGCCTTTCGCATGCGCCAACCCGACGAAACGCACCGTGCGCGCTTGCGGGTGGAAATGGGCCGATTGCGAAAGTCCATCCACAAGCTCGCGGAAGTCAACGCCACCGAGCGCGGCTTCAGGCTGTTGCCGCGCCGCGCACGCGAGGTCGTGGTGCTGGCACGGTTGGTCGAAGAAAAATACGCCGCAGTGCTGGCTTTTCTCGCCGATGGCGAGGCCTGGTCGAGCTCCGGGCTCGCGCTGGCGCTGCGCACCAGCCAGCGCGCCGTGCAGCGCGCGCTGGATGCGCTGGCGGCCGCGGGCATGACGCAATCCTTCGGACGCGGCCGGGCGCGCCGCTGGACCATGCCGCCGCTGCCCGGATTCACGACCACCTTGTTACTCCCCGCGCCCCTGCCGGGTGACTAACATCGCCTTCATGAAAAACATCACCGCCAAGGTCATTCGCGAATACGGGCCCTTCCCCGGCGCTCCCAAAGTCGGCGGCGTCACATACGACGGCAAACGCGTCTGGTTCGCCGCCGGCGATTCGCTCGAGGCCTTCGATCCGGACACGGGCAAGCCACAGAAGTCCCTCAAGGTGCCGGCGCATGCGGGCTCGGCGTTCGATGGCAAGCATCTCTACCAGATCGCCGAGAGCCGCATTCAGAAGATCGATCCCGAGACGGGGCGCGTGCTCGCGACCATTCCCGCGCCGGGCGGCGGTGGTGACTCGGGCTTGGCCTGGGCCGAAGGCTCACTCTGGGTGGGCGTATATCGCGAGCGCAAGATCCACCAGATCGATCCCGAGAGCGGCAAGATCCTGCGGACGATCGAATCAAATCGTTTCGTCACGGGCGTGACGTGGACCAACGGCGAGCTCTGGCACGCGACCTGGGAAGGCGACGAGAGCGAGTTGCGCCGTGTCGACCCGAAAAACGGCGAGGTGCTCGAGACCCTGCAGCTCCCACCCGGAGTAACCGTATCGGGCCTCGAGTCCGACGGCCGCGACACTTTCTACTGCGGCGGCGGAGGGACGGGAATGGTGCGAGCCGTCCGACGGCCTCGGACCGGTTCGTAAGAGACGCGGTAGTGACCCGGAGACGCTGGCGGGAGCCGGGTTTGTTAGCCGCCCTTCGGCCGTGGTGCATCGGTCCGTGCCACCGTGGCCACGCGATCACCTGAATCCTGGCGCGCGCTTTGCGCCACGGGGGTCGAGCCGCGCGCCGACCACAACACCACGGCGATCAGCAGTGCGATCGGCACGAGAACGGCGGCGGCGGAACGATCGAAGACGAACATGACGGACTCCCAGTAGCTGGTGGCAAAGCTACCCGGGAAATAGGGTGAGAAAAACCGGACAAAAGCGAATTCATTGTCCTGCTTGAGCTTTACAATGCCGTCCATGGACCAGCTGCAGGCCATGCGCGTCTTCACCCGGGTCGCCGAGCTCGGCTCATTCGCCCGCGCGGCCGGCACCCTGGACCTGTCACGGGCCATGGCCAGTAGTTATGTGGCGCAGCTCGAGAAGCACCTCGGCACCCGCTTGCTACACCGCACCACCCGCAAGGTATCGGTGTCGCCGCAGGGCGCTGTCTACCTCGAACATTGCCGCCGCGTCCTGGCGGAGATCGAGGCGGCGGATGACCAGCTGCGGCTGGCGCGCGACCGGCCGCAGGGCCGGCTGCGCGTCGACGTGCCGGTGGCCTTCGGTAAATATCTGTTATTGCCGGCGATTCCGCAGTTCACGCAGCGCTACCCCGAGATCTCGCTCGAGGTCAGGTTCAACGATCGCTACGTCGACATGCAGGCCGAAGGTGTAGACGTGGCGGTACGCGTGGGCAACCTGCGTTCCGCCGAGCTCATCGCCAAACGCGTCTCGGCCTCGAGGCAGGTGACCTGCGCCTCACCCCGCTACCTCGCCACCGCCGGGATGCCGCGCACGCCGGAAGAACTGCGCAAACACCGTCTCATCGGTCACCTGCGCGGCGAGTCGACCCGGCCCGCCGACTGGACCTTCAAGCAGGGCAATGGCACGCGTTCGTTGCGCCTGCCGATGGCGCTGTCCTTCAACACCGTGGAGGCGCTGTCGATCTCGGCCCTCGAAAGCCAGGGCATCGTGCAGCAGCTCGACCTGCTCGTCGGCGGCTACCTCGTCGAGGGCCGCCTGGTGGAGTTGCTGCGGGAATATTCCTGCGAAGGACCGCCGCTGAGCGTGGTCTATCCACGCGCTACACAGCACCTCGCAAAGGTGCGCGTGTTCGCGGAATTCGCCGCCGACCTGATGCGCAACTACGAAGCGCGGGTGCGACGCCGCGCGGAAGTCGCGGAACGCTGAGCGCGCGCGTTCAGGCGCAGGCGCCGCCCAGCGATGCGAGCTGCACGCCGCAGGACAGGAACTCGAATTCGTCGATGTGTTTGGGCCGGCGCACCCGGTAGCCCTGGACGTAGTCCACGCCCAGCTGCGTGACGGCGCGCAACTGGCCAGTGGAGTCCACCTGGCTCGCGACCGTGCGCATGCCGAGCGTGTCGGCCATGTGCACCAGGCCATTGATGATGGCGCGCGACAGGATGTCGTCCGACGCGCCGTGGATGATCGAGCCGTCGATCTTGAGCAGGTCGGCATTGACCTCGCGCAGGAATTCGAAGCGACCGCTGCCGGTGCCGACGTTGTCCACCGACAATTCACAGCCGCGGTCGATGAGCATGCGCGCCAGCGCGGCGAATTCTTCCGGCGCAACGCCGGCGTCGAGCTCCGCCACTTCGAAGCGCAGCGCGGTCAGCGGCAGGCCCGACTTGTCGAGACAGCTTTCCAGGTAGTGACGGAAATCCGGACGCACCACCGATTTGCCCGACAGGTTCACCGAGAACACCGCATTGGCGTCCGCCCAGCGCTCGCGGTTGCGCTGCATCCAGACCAGCAGTGCGCGAATCACCCAGCGGTCGATGGCCGGCATGCGCCCGTGCCGTTCGGCGGTGTCGAGAAACTCGTGTGACTCCAGCACGCCGGACTCCCCGGTGGGCAGGCGAATCAGCACTTCGACGATGAGCGGCCCTTTGTCCAGTGACGGGTCTTCGCGCAGCGAAACGATGGGCTGCAGGTGCAGCGCGAATTCATCCTCGCGCAGCGCGCTGTCGATCAGCTCGAGCAGGTGCTGCTCGTGCTCCAGCGTCGCGAGGTCTTGCGCCAGCTCGTCGTGCGGACCGACGTGCTCGAAGCGCAGGGCGGCGATCATGGTGGTGTCGGAAGCTATCGGTCGCCGTGGCTCGTCGGCGGGCACTTCTTCGAAGCGGCGCGCAGCCTTGCCCAGCACCGGCAACACCGGCTGAAACATGGCGACACGCTCGTCGCGATCGGCCTCGCGCGTGGTGAGGCCCGAAAACACCGCGATGACGACGCCGCAGAAGTGGCCCGCGTCGAACAGGCCGAGCGCACAACGTGCGCGGGCGGTATCCGCGCTCTCCCACCACAGGCCGCTGGATTGCCCGCGCACGTCATGCGGATCTTCGACCACTTCCGCGATCAGCGCATGATCCTCCGCGAGCAGAAAATCCCCACTCGACCAGAGCTCATGCCCCTTGGGGTCATGGATCGACAGGGAAAGAATCTCGGGAGCGCGGCGCATGAGGCCGCGCGCCAGCGGTCCGAGGACCACAGCAGGTGTTTCATGGGATGGCGGAAGTTGTGTCATACGTGGCCTGAAGATTAGGGACTCGCTGAGCACTCATGCTCGTCGCAAGTTGGCGACGTAAGTTCCGGGCGACTGGGCGATAGGTTAAATCTGCGCGCGCGCAGTCACGCCCCGTACAGCGGCTTCTTGAGCTTCCAGCGTTTGTGGGACCACGGCCAGTCGGCGGGCGCCGCGCGGATCTGCTCTTCGACCATGCGCGCGTATCGTGCCGTGAACTCCCCCGCCGGCAGTTGTTCGCCGGCCGCCGCGAGTGGCACGAACCGGACTTCGTAGCGGCCGCGCGCCACGCGCCGGATCTGCGCGAACACCGCCGCGTAACGCACGGTACGCGCGATCTCCTCGGCGCCGAGGAAAAACGCCGAGTCGCGATTGAGGAACTTCAGCCAGTGCTTGCGTTCACTCGATACCGGTTCCTGATCGGCGATGATGGCGATGGCGCGCGGCACGTTGCGGTTCTGCAGGATGTCGGTCAACAACTGCTGCGCCTGCACGGGCCTCGCCCCAAGGCGGCTGCGCAAGGCGAACATCTCGCGCTCAGCCCAGGGATTCACCAGTGGCTTGTAGACGGCGTCAACCGGCATGCCGAGCTGCGTCGAAAACCCCAGCAGCAGCCACTCCCAATTGCACTGGTGCGCGGCCATGATGAGCACCGGCTTGCCGCGCGCCGTTTCGTTGCGCACCAGGTCGGGGTTCACCACCTTCACGCGCTGCCCGATCTGCGCCGGCGTGAGTCGCAACGAACGCGCGACCTCGACGAACACGTCGGCAAACCCCCGGTAGTAGTCGCGGATGACGCGCTCGCGCGCGGCGTCGTCCCACTCCGGAAAGGAGGCTTTGAGGTTTGCCTCGACCACATGGCGGCGATACGGGAAGACGCGCCAGGCCAGGAATGCGAGGAAACTCGCGAACGGATACCAGATCCACAGCGGAATTCGCGAAAGTGCGCGAATCCACAGGGAAGACGGCTTGGCTGAAGGGGTGGTGCCGGGGAGAGGACTCGAACCTCCGACCCGCGCATTACGAATGCGCTGCTCTACCAACTGAGCTACCCCGGCTTTGAGGGCGCGCATTCTAATGGCGCGGCTGGAGCTATGGAAGCTTTGGGGAATCCCCCAAAAGGCGCGGTTTTTGCGACTTGCGTCAGGCTTCCCGGCGCCGCAGCCGGATGACCAGTTCGATGCCGTCGACCTGCATGCCCGGCGGCGGCTCAGGCAGGCGCTGAAACTCCACGTCGCGCACGCAGACATCCATCAGGGCGCCGGTGTCGAGATCGTGGAAGTGGTAGTGCGAGTCGGTATTCGAATCGAACCAGCATCGGTCATTACCTACCGAGAGCTGGCGAATGAGGCCGGAGGCCGCGAACAGGTTCAGGGTGTTGTAGATCGTCGCCTTCGACACGCGCAGCCCCTGGCTGCGCAGACCCGCCAGAACCTGGTCGGCGGAGAGGTGTTGCGGACGCGCCAGCAGCAGGGAGGCAATTCTCAGCCGCTGCGCGGTGGGTCGGACGCCGGCACGCGTCAGCCGGTGGTTCAGGCTATCAATCAGGCCCGGATCAAGGTCCGTCATGGGCATGGTCGCGAGTATACGCGCCGCCTTCCGGCCGGCAATGCGAAACCGGGCAAAGACAGCGGATTTCGAGACTGGCAGCACACACTCCCGGTAGCAAAATCCGCTCATGCGCAATCGGAACGGAAGCCGGGGAGTCACGCTGATCGAGCTGTGCTTCGGGCTCACCATCGTGGCAATCCTCACTGCGCTCGCGGTGCCTTCCTTCCGCGAAGCCATGCGGGCCGGGGCGGTCCGCAGTGCCACGCTCGAACTGCTGGCCGGCGTGCAGCAGACGCGCGCCAGCTCCATTGTCGAGGCGCGTCCGGGAACGCTGTGTCTCAGCGGCGCCGCCGGAGAGTGCCTGCGGGGCAATGGGCCGGCATCTTCCTGGCGGGCGTTCCTGAAGGTCGGCGACCGTCGGCTGCCGCTGGCCGCGCGCACCCTGCCCGCCGGCGTGGTGTTGCGCGCCTCGCGTCCCCAGCTGGAGTTCTGGCCCGACGCCTTCGCCGCCAGCACCATCACCCTAACTATCTGCGACATCCAGGGCGTGGCGCAGCCGCGCGCCATCGTGGTGAGCCAGAGCGGGCGTGTGCGGCTCGGCACGGCCACCGATGCGGGCTGCGCCCGGTGAACCGGCGTGCGCGCGGATTCACCTTGGTGGAATCGTTGATCGCGTTGCTGTTGCTGTCGCTCGGATTGCTGGGGGCCGCAGTCATGCTGCTCGAGTCCTTGCGTGCGAACGCGGATGCGCTGCGCGACAGCACCGCAACCCACCTGGTCCGCGACATGGCGGAGCGCATCCGTGCCAATCCGCACGCCCGTGCACTCTACGACACGCGCGCCGGAATTCCCGGCGGTGCCGTCTGCGACGTCGCGGCGTCGTGTGATCCGGGGCAACGCGCCGCCACCGATCTTGCGCACTACGACGCCGCGGCACGCGTGGCATTCCCCGGCACCGACACCTCGACAACGCATCGAATTCGAGCCCGCCATCGGCCCAACCGCTCCCGATCGCTACCGCATCTCACTGCAGTGGCGCGGGCCACGTGACAGCGACGGAGTCAGTCAAGCCGTCACGCTCATCCTGCTGGCAAGGCCGGTGGCGGGCCAGGCGTGAACACACTGCGCAGAGTGCGCGGTTTCAACCTGCCCGAACTCATGGTGTCGCTGACTATCGGCCTGCTGCTGCTCGCCGCATTTCTGGTCATCCTCGACCGGTGCCGGCGCGAATTCACGACCAACGAGAGTCTTGCAAGCCTGCAGGATGCGGCACGCAGCGTCATTTCCATCCTGGTGCCGGACCTGGAACACGCCGGGTTCTACGGCGTAACCGCCACGCCGGCTGCGCAGGTCGCAAGCGGCGGAATCATCACCGCCACGGCCGCCGAGCTGCGCCAGCCCGCCCCGGCCGATGCGGTCGCGCAGGTTGCAGGTCTGCCCCCGGGCGCCCACGACTGCGGAGTCAACTTCGCCGTGGATCTCGCCACTCCCGTCGAAGGGGCTAACAATTCCTTTCGAGCCGGCGTGGCCGCGCGCGACTGTGATCCGTCGGCGAGCGCCGGTGGCGCCCGCGCGGGCACCGATACCCTCACGGTGCGTCGCGTCTCGCTCGCCACCACGGAACCCCACGCCGGCCGGCTGCAACTTCTTGCGCATCGCCTGGGTGCTCATGCAGCGGTCACGCTGTTTGCCGATGGCCGCGCGCCCGGCCCGCTCGACGCTCTCACCGAGATTCGCGACGTTGAGATCCGCACCTACTACGTCGCCAACAATTCGGTCGGCCGCCGGGGTTGGCCGGCCCTGCGCGTCAAGTCGCTGACCGAATCGGGTGGCGCGGCACAGTTTCGTGACGAGGAAGTGTTGCCCGGCGTCGAGGATCTGCAGGTGGAGTTCGGGATCGCGTCGGACGATGGAAGTCATGCCACGCGCTTCGTGCCGCCGGACTCGGCCGCCCTGCGCGACCAGCGGGTGACGTCGGTGCGACTGTGGTTACGCATTCGTGCCGACACCACCGAGCGCGGCTTTGTCGATACGCGCGCGCTCCACTACGCCGACGTGAGCTTCGTGCCGAGCGCCGCGGAATCTTCCCAGCGACGCCTGCTCATCGAACGCACCGTGGCGCTGCGTAACGCGTGGCTGCCGTGAGATTGCGCGCGGCGCGCGGCAGTACGCTCGCGGTGGGGCTCATCATTCTCAGCCTGGTGACACTGTTAGCCCTCGCCGGCTCGAGCTCGGCGCATGTCGAGCGACTGCTGGCGCAGAACGAGACCTTTCGCGAGAATGCCGCCTTCGCCGCGAACGCCGGAATCGAAATGGCCATCAGCGCAATCCTCGAAAGCGCGCAACCTGAGACCGTGGATACCGTCGTCACTGGACGCATGTCCGGTGCGGGCGACTGGTTCGAAGCGCGGGTGCGTTTCCTCGGCTACGAGACCTTGCTGCCACAGGCGCCGGACGCCCGTGTCAGGGGCGCACATATTGAAATCGTCAGCACGGGTCATGCGGCGCGACGGGCCATCGATCGCCAGCGGGCCGGGGTCCTGTGGGTGGTGGATTCCGCCGATCCCGTCGCGGCCAGCGATTGCGCGCCGCTGGCGGAGCGACACTGTCATCAGAGCGGCGCGCTCGAACGGCTCTCCTGGCAACGCGTGCCCATCGAATGACGACGCTGCCATCCGACTCGCGCTGCCGCGGATTCACGCTCATCGAAGTACTCACGGCTCTGGTCGTGGTCGCGGTGCTGGCCGCCATCGCGATTCCGACCTGGCGCAATCACCTGCTGCGCGTACGGCGTGCCGACGCGATCTCGGCCTTGACTGCGATCCAGGCTGAACAGGACCGCTACTTCGGCATTCACGCCCGCTACGCCGACTCGGCGGCGCTGACCCAAAAACCGCCCGACGGCCTGGGTCGCCCGGCGACTTCGGAACGGGGTTTCTATTCCCTCGAGCTGCACACCGCCGACGATGGGCTCTCCTACACGGCCACCGCGCGCGCCCTCGCCCGCTCGGGCGATGCGCCGGACATGCGCTGCGCGCAATTGAGCATCGACCATCTCGGGATCCGCCGCGCCCGCGACGACGGCGGCACCGATCGCAGCGGCGATTGCTGGCGCTGAAATGGGGACACTCCCCATTTGCTAGCAAAAGGGGAGTGTCCCCATTTCCCCATTTCAGGATTGTCCCGAATTCTGGGCGGCGCGCAGAGCGCGCGGCAACGAGAACACCACGTGTTCCTCGCGGCCTTTGAGCTCCTCGGCCGTCGTGCCACCCCACTCCCGCAGCCGCGCCACCACCTGTTGCACCAGCTCCTCGGGTGCGGAAGCGCCCGCGGTCACACCCACGCTGTTCTTCCCCTCGAACCATTCACGCTTCAAGAATGACGCATCGTCGATGAGATAGCCGGGTCGCCCGGCCCGCTCGGCGAGCTCGCGCAGACGGTTGGAATTCGAACTGGTGATGGATCCCACCACGATCAGAACCTCGCAGCTGGCGATCAGCTCCTTGACGGCGTCCTGGCGGTTCTGCGTGGCGTAGCAGATGTCTTCGCGACGCGGGCTCGCGAGCGTGGGGAATCTTTCCCGCAGCGTATTGACGATGGCGGCGGTGTCGTCCACCGACAGCGTGGTCTGCGTCACGAACGCCAGCCGGGCGGGATCGCGCACCTGCAGCTTCTCGGCCTGTTCCACGTTCTCGATGAGATGCATGTTCCCGCCGAGACTGGTGTCGAAGCGCCCCATGGTGCCTTCGACCTCCGGGTGCCCGGCATGCCCGATCAGCACCACGTCGCGGGCGTCGCGCGCATAACGCGCCACTTCCATGTGCACCTTGGTGACCAGCGGACAGGTGGCGTCAAACACGGTGAGTCCGCGGCGTTCGGCTTCCTTCTCGACGGACGCCGGCACGCCATGCGCCGAGAAGATCACCGTCGCGCCATCCGGAACCTCGTGAAGCTCGTCGACGAACACGGCACCGAGTTTGCGCAGCCGCTCCACCACGTGCACGTTGTGCACCACCTCGTGCCGCACGTAGATAGGCGCCCCGAACAGCGCGATGGCGCGCTCGACGATATCGATGGCGCGATCCACCCCGGCGCAGAATCCTCGCGGATTGGCGAGCAGGATCTTCATTTGCCGCTCGACGCCGCTTCGCGCTTGAGCCGTCGCTCGCGCTGCGATTCGCGCAGCGCATCGAGAATCACGCAGGCCGCGCCGATGGAGATGGCCGAATCGGCCACGTTGAACGCCGGAAAGTAAGCCTCGTTCCAGTGCACCTGGACGAAGTCGATGACTTCGCCGAGGCGCAGCCGGTCGATGACATTGCCGATGGCGCCGCCAAGGATCAGCGTGAGGCCTGTGATCAGCAAGGCCTGCGTCGCCAGCGCCAGCCGGCGTAGCCAGTAGACGAGCACGATCGAAACGACGATGGCGAGCGCCGAAAACACCCAGCGCTGTGCGCCGCCCGCATCGGCGAACATGCTCCACGCGGCTCCCGGGTTGTAGGTGTGGATGATGTTGAGCACCGGCAGCACGTAGACCGAGCCGCTCACGGGAATGGCCTCCACGATCCAGAGCTTGGTGAGCTGATCGAGCACGAGGATCAGCGCCGCCAGCCACGACCAGCGCAGGCCGCTCTCACGCAAGGAAATGGTCGGAACACTCATACCCACTGTCGAACTTCTCCCGGACCGGTGACGTTGTCCACACAGCGCCCGCAGATGGTCGGATGCCCGGGGTTGGACCCGACGTCCGGCCGATGGTGCCAGCAGCGTTCACATTTCGGCGCCGTGGAGGCCTGCACACGGATCCAGACGCCGCCATCCTTGGCGATGTCGGCCACCTTGATGGCGCCTGCGGGCGGTCCCGCCGCATTGCTCACGCGCTTCACCTTCGCCTCGGAGGTGATGAGCAGGAACCGCAGCTCCTCGCCAATGGCCTTGAGCTTCTCGAGGAATTCATCCTGGCTGAAGACCTCGACTTCCGCGTCGAGTGAGCTGCCGACGGTGCCGGCCACGCGCAGCTTCTCGAGCTCCTGCGCCACCGCGTATTTGAGTTTTATGAACAGGTCCCAGTCGATCGGATCCGCCTCGGCCTTCGGCAACGGATGCCAGGTTTCGAGGAACACCGACTCGCCGCGCTTGCCCGGCATGAAACTCCAGATCTCGTCGGCCGTGTAGGAAAGAATGGGCGCCAGCCAGCGCACCATGCTCTCGGCGATCTGGAACAACGCGGTCTGTGCCGAGCGACGCGCGACGCTCTTCTTCTGCGTCGTGTACAGCCGGTCCTTCAGCAGGTCGATATAGAACGCGCCGAGATCCACGATGCAGAAGTTGTGAATCTTCTGGTAGATCAGGTGGTACTCGTATTTGCGATACGCGTCCGTCACTTCCTCGTGCAGCGCGGCGGCGCGCTGCAGCGCCCAGCGGTCGATGGCCACCATCTCCGCCGGCGCGAGCGCATCGGACGCCGGATCGAAGCCCGCCAGATTGCCGAGCAGGAAGCGCACGGTGTTGCGCATGCGCCGGTAGGAATCCGAAATGCGCTTCAGGATCTCGTCCGTGAGGGCCATTTCGTTGGCGTAGTCGGTGGCGGCAACCCAAAGGCGCAACACGTCCGCGCCGAGCGTCGACATCACCTTCTGCGGCTCGATCACGTTGCCCAGCGACTTGGACTGCTTGCGCCCGTTCTCGTCGACCGTGAATCCATGCGTGAGCACGCCCTTGTACGGCGCGCGTGAATACAGCGCCTCGGACATGAGCAATGAAGAATGGAACCAGCCGCGATGCTGGTCCGACCCTTCCAGGTACAGCTCCACCGGCGGCTTGATGTCTTCCGGATGCGTGTGGTGCACGCACTCGAACGACAGACCCGAATCGGCCCAGACATCCATGACGTCGGTGACCTTCTCGTAGATTTCGGCGTCATCGCCTAACAACTCGCGCGGTTCGAGATCGAACCAGGCTTCGATGCCATCCTTCTCGACGCGTTTTGCCACCTCCTCGATGAGCTCCTGGGTGCGCGGATGCAGCTCCTGGGTCTGCTTGTGCACGAACAGCGCGATCGGCACGCCCCAGGTGCGCTGGCGCGACAGGCACCAGTCGGGCCGCTCCTTGATCATGTTGAAGATGCGCTGCTCGCCCCACGCGGGCACCCACTGCGTCTTCTGAATGTCGCGCAGCGCGTTGGCGCGCAGTCCCTTCTGGTCCATGCTGATGAACCACTGCGGCGTGGCGCGGAAGATCACCGGCGTCTTGTGGCGCCAGCAATGCGGGTAGCTGTGCTTGATGGTCTCGTGCTTGAGCAGGCGACCGCGTTGCTCCAGCTCCTTGATGAGCACGTCATTGGCTGCATCGACTTTGAGCCCCGCGACGAAGGGCGTGCCCTCGCGGAAACGGCCGTCGCCCATCACCGGATTGTCGACCGGCAGGCTGTATTTCTGCCCGATGATGAAGTCGTCCTGACCGTGCGCAGGCGCGGTGTGCACGGCGCCGGTGCCGGCTTCCAGGGTCACGTGCTCACCGACGATCACCGGCACGTGTTTGCTGATGAAAGGATGTTCGAGCTGCAGGTGTTCGAGTTGCGTGCCGGTGAACTGCGCCAGCACCTGGCCCCTGCCGAGGCCATAGCGCGCCAGGCAGGCCTCGAGCAGTTCGTTGGCCAGCACCAGCAACTCGGACTGCCGGTTGCGCGACACCCACAACACCACGTATTCGATGTCCGGACCCAGCGCCACGGCCTCGTTGGCCGGCAGCGTCCAGGGCGTGGTGGTCCAGATCACCAGCGACACCGGGTGCGTCGCGATGCTGTCGAAGTTGATGCCGACGCGTCGTGCGAAATCGGCCGGATCCACGACGCGGAACTCCACGTCGACGGCCGGTGAAGTCTTGTCTTCGTATTCGACTTCGGCTTCCGCCAGCGACGAGCGGCAATCGAGGCACCAGTAGACGGGCTTGGCGCCCTTATAGAAGTGTCCGTTGCGGATGATGTGGCCCAGCGCGCGGATCTGCTGCGCTTCGAAACGCGGATCCATGGTCATGTAAGGCCGATTCCAGTCGCCCAGCACGCCGAAGCGCTTGAACCCGGTGCGCTGCAGCTCCACCTGCTCCTGGGCGTACTTGCGGCAGGCGGCGCGGAATTCCTTGGCGTTGAGTTTCGCGCCGACGCGACCGTGTTTCTTCTCGACCTGGTGTTCGATGGGCAGCCCGTGGCAGTCCCAGCCGGGCACGTAAGGCGAGTCGTAGCCGTCGAACGAGTGCGACTTGACCACGATGTCCTTGAGCACCTTGTTGAGGAAATGGCCGAGGTGCGGCGCTCCATTCGCATACGGCGGGCCGTCATGCAGCACGAAACGCGGACGGCCGTTCGAGATGGCGCGGATCTTTCCGTACAGGTCGCTGGACTCCCATTTCGCCAGCATTTTCGGCTCGCGCTGCGCGAGATCGGCCTTCATGGGAAAGCCCGTGTCGGGAAGATTGATCGTGCCCTTGTAATCTGCCACTTGCCCCTTCCTATCGAACTAACAGTTCAACAATTCGCGCGCCGCGGCCGCGTCCTGGTGCATCTGCTGCACCAGCGCGTCGAGGCTCGAAAACTTCTCCTCGTCGCGGATCTTCGCGACGAATTCGACTTCGAGCTCGCGCCCGTAGAGCACGTCGTCGAAATCGAACACGTGCGTCTCGAGCAGCGGCTCGGTGCCGCCCACCGTGGGACGAAAACCCAGGCTCGCCACACCGTCGCGCGCCTCGTGGGCGTGGCGCGCATCGACGCCGCGCACCCGCACCGCGTAGATGCCGGTCATCGGCAGCTTGCGACGCCGCATGCGCATGTTGGCGGTCGGAAACCCCAGCCGGCGTCCGAGTCTCTCACCCGCGACCACGCGGCCGCACATCGAATACGCACGCCCTAACAAGTCGCGCGCGCGGTGAAAATCCCCCGCCGCCAGCGCCGCTCGCACGCCGCTCGAGCTGACGCGGATGTCGTCGATACACACCGACGGCACCAGCTCGAGCTCGAACCTGCCGGCTTCGGCCGCCGCGCGCAGCAGCGTGATGCTGCCCGCGCCACCGCGCCCGAAGCGAAAATCCTGGCCAACCACCACCGCCGAGGCGCCGAAACGCGTCGTCAGCAGCTCGACGAACTGCTCACCGGACAGCTGCCGCAGCTTCTCGTCGAAGCGCAGCACGCACAGGTAGTGCAGGTCCGAGCGCTCCAGCACCCGCCAGCGCTCGCGAAAATCGGTGAGCCTCGCCGGCGGATCCTGTGGCGCGAGGTATTCGCGCGGCATGGGCTCGAAAGTCAGCATCATCGCCGGTCGTGCGAGCTGCTTCGCCAGCCCGCAGGTGCTCGCGATCAGGCCGCCGTGCCCCAGGTGAATGCCATCGAAGCTGCCGACCGTCATGGCGGCGCCAAGATGTTTGGGCTTCAGGCCCTGCAATCCACGAACGAGTTCCATTGGGGATTATGCGTGGCCGCCGCGCATCTGTGCCAGCCGCATGCCCGAGAGGAATAGCGCCGCGAAGTAGGCAGCGGCAGCCCCGAGCACGCAGACCGCGAGTCGCAAGGCGCGCTCCCAGGCGGCGAGCGCGAGCCAGTCCGCCGTGTCGCCCGCCAACCAGAGCAGCAAGGCCGCCATCACGGCGTTCGCAAACACCACGCGAGCCAGGAGCACTCCCCAGCCCGCCTGCGGTTTGTAGACGCCGGCCTTGACCAGCCCTCGCCACAGCAAGGTCGTATTGATGGCGGCGGAGATACAGGTGGAAGTGGCCAGCAGGATGTGCGGCGCCGAAGAAGCCCAGGCCTCTTGGCGGGCAACACCACGGCGAGGTTGATCGCCATGTTGCAGCCCAAGCGCGATGAGCGCGACCCGCACCGGCGTCTTCGTGTCCTGGCGCGCGAAGTAGCCCGGCGCCAGCACCTTGACGAGGCTGAAGCCGATGAGGCCCCAGGAGTAGGCCATCAGCGCGTAACTGGCCATCTCGACGTCGCGGGCGGTGAATTTGCCGTAGCCGAAGGTGGTTGCCGTCAGGGGACCCGCGAAGACCAGCATGGCAATCGCCGCCGGGGAGATCAGCACGATGACCAGGCGCAGCGCCCAGTCGAGCGTCGCCGTGAAACGCTCCGGCGACTCGGCTGCATGGTGCTTCGAGAGTCCCGGCAGGATCACGGTCGCCAGCGCGATGCTGAAGACGCCCAGCGGAAACTCCAGCAGGCGGTCGGCGTAATACAGCCACGACACGCTGCCGGTGATCAGGAACGAAGCGAGCAAGGTATCGAGCAACAGGCTCACCTGGGCCATCGAGGAGCCGACGATCCCCGGCACCATGAGCCTGCCGATGCGCCGCACCCCTTCGGCCGCCGGGCGCCAGCGCGGCCGTACGAAACAGGCCGAGCTTGATCACCAGGCGGCACCTGAAAGCCGAGCTGGAGCAGCCCGCTCGCGAATACACCCATCGCCAGCGCCACGCCGGGGTTCGAGGTGTTCGGCGCGATCCACAGCGCCACGGCGATCATGACCACGTTCATGATCACCTGCGTGAAAGCCGGCAGGCCGAATCGGCCGTAGCTGTTCAGCACGCCGGAGAACAACGCGCTCAGCGAGATGAAGAATAGATAGGGAAAGGTCCAGTGCAGCATGGACACGGCGAGATCGAACTTGTGCTGGTCGTCATGCCATCCGGGCGCGAAGGCCAGGATGATGAGCGGCGCCGCAATGACGCCCACCAGCGTGATCAGGAACAGGACCACGCCGAAGGTGCCGGCGACCGAGTCGACCAGCTCGCGCACTTCCTCGTGGCTGCGCTTGTGCTTGTACTCGCTGATGACCGGCACGAAGGCCTGCGAGAACGCGCCTTCGGCGAACAGCCGTCGCAGGAAGTTCGGGATCTTGAACGCGACCAGCCAGGCGTCCATGAAGGCGCCGGCGCCGAAGGCCGTGGCATAAACCATTTCCCGCGCCAGGCCCGTGATACGGGAAATCAGCGTCGCAAATACCGGTGACGGCGGTGCTCTTGAAAATCGCTCCGCTCACCCTGCAACCACCCGAAAAATAAAGGAAAACTCCAACACGGCGCGCACTATACCGGAACCCCCCGGCAAGCGTTGACAAGGTGGGGGTCCGTCAGCACACTACGCGCCCTTTCGAGTACCCGGATTGCTGGAGTTTTGCGTGGCCAATACCAAGTCGGCGGAAAAAGCCGCCCGTCGAGCTGAGACCAACCGCGACCGTAACGTCGCGCTGCGTTCGCGCATGCGCACTGCCCTGCGCAAGGTCAACGATGCCCTGGCCGCCGGCAACAAGGCCGATGCCATGGCGGCGCTCAAGGAAGCGCAGCCGATGGTCGACTCGCTGGTCAACAAGAACGTCATTCACCGCAACAAGGCCGCGCGCCACAAGAGCGCCCTGTCCGCCCGCATCAAGGCGTTGCCCGCCAAGTAATCTGGTCAAGTCTTCTGGCGCCCTCGGGCGTGGAGCACGAAAAACCCGCCTAACGGCGGGTTTTTTGTTTGCGGCGGACCTTGCGCGGCGCCTTGCTCTTCTGGCCGCCTTGCGCTTCGCCGGCTTGGCCTTCTTCCTGGCGGGCTTGCGTGTCGTCGGGGTTCGTCGGGTCTTCACCGGCTTTGCCACGGGTAGCGGCAGATTGCCCTGCGCCGGCGCCTCGGAGGTCTCGAGGAATCGCATCACGGCCTCGGTGAGATCCGCGGTGCCTGCGCGCGTGGCTCCCGAAATGAGAAATGCGGGACCGCGGTAATCCAATGCCTGGGCGATCGAAATTGCCTTCGCCGCGGCTTCTTCCGGCGGCAGCAGGTCGCTCTTGTTGAGCACCAGCCAGCGGGGCTTGGCCAGCAGGTCTTCGCTGAACTTCGCCAGTTCGCCGACGATGGACCTGGCATCGCGCACCGGGTCGGCAGCCGGATCGAGCGGCGCGATATCCACCAGGTGCAGCAGCACGCGGGTGCGCTGCAGGTGCCTGAGAAAACGAATTCCGAGGCCGGCACCATCGGCCGCGCCTTCGATGAGTCCGGGAATATCGGCCATCACGAAGCTGCGCTGGTTGCCGCAGCTGATCACGCCGAGATTCGGATACAGCGTGGTGAAGGGATAGTCGGCAATTTTCGGTCTCGCTGCAGATACGACAGAAATGAGCGTCGACTTGCCGGCATTCGGCAGGCCTAACAAGCCGACGTCGGCGATCACCTTGAGCTCGAGCTCGAGCTCGCGGGCTTCACCCGGCAGGCCCGGACCGAATTGGCGTGGCGAACGGTTCTTGCTGGATTTGAAGCGCTGGTTGCCCCAGCCACCCTTGCCGCCCCGGGCGACCAGCAGTTCCATGCCGGCCTTGGAGAGGTCGCCGAGCTGCTCGCCGGTCTCGCTGTCGCGCACGATGGTCCCGGCGGGGACGGAGATGAGACTGTCCTTACCACCACGTCCGGTCATGTCACGGCCGCCGCCGGGCTGGCCGTTGTCAGCACGAAACGTGCGCACGATGCGAAAATCCGCCAGCGTGTTGATGCCGTCGAGCGCACGCAGCGTGACGCTGCCGCCGTCACCGCCATCGCCGCCATCCGGCCCGCCAAAGGGCACGAACTTCTCGCGGCGGAAACTCACGCAGCCGCGGCCGCCGTTGCCGGCATGGACGCGAATGCGCGCTTCATCGACAAATTTCATGGTGTGGGATTCTGCACCCATAAAAAACCCGGCGCTGAGCCGGGTTCTTACGCGACCGTCGGTCGGAAGCGGCGGTCCGCTCGCGATGCAGTCGCCTCGTCTCTTACTCGTCTGTGTCGACGCTCACGAAGGTGTGGCCTTCGGCGCCCTTCTTGCTGAACTTCACGCGGCCTTCCTTGAGCGCGAACAGCGTGTGGTCGGTGCCGATGCCCACGTTGGTGCCCGCGCGCATCGTGGTGCCGCGCTGGCGGACCAGGATGTTGCCGGCGAGAACGCTTTCGCCACCGAACTTCTTCACGCCCAGCCGTTTGCTGTGCGATTCGCGGCCGTTACGAGTGCTGCCGCCTGCCTTTTTATGTGCCATGTGAGTTGGGCTCCGTTAACTAGCTACCAGCGACTCAGACGCTGATACCGGTGATCTTGACCTGCGTGTACTGCTGGCGATGCGTGCCCTGGCGCAGGTAGTGCTTGCGGCGACGGAATTTCACGATGACCTTCTTGTCGCCCTTGCCGTGCTTTTCCACCACGGCCTCGACCTTGCTACCCGCGAGCAGCGGCGAACCGACCTTGATGGTCTCGCCGTCACCGAACAGCAGCACCTCGCCGAACTCGACGGTCGCGCCCTCTTCAGCGTCGAGCCTCTCGACTTTGAGGACGGTGCCCTTTTCGACCCGATATTGTTTGCCGCCCGTGGCGATGACCGCGTACATCGTGATGACTCCGAAAAAACCGTTCGGGACCAAAGCCTTAAAGCTGTGTGCCATCCCGAAGGGACGCGCATTCTACGTACCAGTCCCCCACCGGTCAAACGAACCTCCGGAAGGCAAATAATCCACTAGAATCAATGCCCTAAATGAGCCCGAAAGTTACTCCTTTTCCTGCCTCCAGGCCCGGTTCCCGTGCTGGCGAGGCGCCCCTGATGCCACTCGAGGAGATTCGCGAGTGCGTGGGGCCCGACCTGGTGGCGGTCGACGCCATGATCCGCGCTCGCCTCAAGAGCGCCGTACCGCTGGTCGACCAGGTTGCCGAACACATCATCGGCGGCGGCGGCAAGCGCCTGCGTCCCCTGCTCTGTGTTCTCGCCGGGCGTGCCTGCAGCATCAACAACGACAAACATGTCGAAGCGGCGGTGTTCATCGAGTTCGTGCACACCGCGACGCTGCTGCACGACGACGTGGTCGACGGCTCGCAGAAGCGCCGCGGCCGCGCCACCGCCAACAACATCTTCGGCAACCAGGCGAGTGTGCTGGTCGGTGACTTCGTGTACTCGCGCGCCTTCCAGATGATGGCCACCGTCGGCTCACTGCGCGTCATGGAGATCATGGCGGATGCCACCAACGTGATCGCCGAGGGCGAAGTGCTGCAGCTCATGAACGCGCACGATCCCGAAACCACCGAGCAGCGTTATCTCGAAGTGATCTATCGCAAGACCGGGCGGTTGTTCGAAGCCGGTGCGGAAGTCGCCGCCGTACTGGCCGGCGCCCCGCCCGCTCACCAGGCGGCACTCGCGGCGTATGGCAAGCATCTCGGCACCGCCTATCAGCTCATCGACGACGTGCTCGATTACAAATCCGATCCGGCGACGCGCGGCAAGAACCTCGGCGACGATCTCGCCGAAGGCAAACCCACGCTGCCGCTGCTGCACGCCGTGCGCCACGGCAACGATGAACAGCGCGCGTTGATCCGCCTCGCCATCGAACAGGGTGGACTGGCGCAACTCGGGCCCATCGTCGAAGCCATCGAAACCACCGGCGGCCTCGACTACGCCATCGGCTTCGCGCAGCGCGAAACCACGCAGGCGCTCAGTGCGCTCGATGCTCTGCCGGATTCGCGTTATCGCAAGGCGCTGGCCGGCCTCGCGCGCTTCGCGCTGGAGCGTACTTCCTAGGGAAGCTCTGAAGAGCGCCAGTGCTCGTGGTCTAACTACTCGCTCCCGGCCGATACAATGAGTTTCATCGAAAAAAAGCAGCACTTTCGCGATGCAATGGGCTCGCACGGCGCGTATACTGTACGTATACACAGCGCGGTGAAATCCGCTTGGTTACACGGAGTTTCCAATGCGTCCCATCGACGAGATTGCGTCCGAGATCTGCACACTCACTGGCCACATAAACTCGGCGACACCATCGCTGGCTGACGCTCATCGCCGAGTTTGATCGGCGCAAAGGTTGGTCGGACAGTGCGACGCAGTCCTGTGCCCATTGGCTGAACTGGAAGTGCGGGATCGCGCATGGGCGCGGCGCGCGAGAAAGTTCGCGTCGCTCGCGCGCTCGAGAACCTGCCCAAGATTTCCGCCGCGATGGCGTGTGGAAAGCTGAGTTATTCCAAGGCGCGGGAGATCACGCGGGTCGGAACCTCCGAAAACGAAGATTACCTGCTGATGATTGCCGAGCACGGCACCGCGCAGCACGTCGAGAACCTCGTTCGTGCGTATCGCCGCTGCCAGGACGCTGAGGAGTTGTCACGCGAGGCCCGCCAACAGCAGAACCGAGCGTTAAGCTTTCGGTACGACGACGACGGCTCGCTCGTCCTGACTTGCCGGCTGCCGGCAGAAGCCGGTGCGCTGATCATGAAGGCGCTCGACCTGGCCGTGGAGGACGTTCCAGCTGGAACGTCATCGGAGCCGGTTCCCTTCAGCGCCCGCCGCGCGGACGCCCTCGCCCTGGTGGCCGAGAGCTTCCTGGCGCACGATGTCCTGGAAGCGCCCGGCACCGACCGGCAGCAGATCGTCGTGCATGTGGCCGCGGAGACCTTGCGGAACCGGACGGCAGGCTGCTGCGAGTTTGAGCACGGCCCTTCGATGGCTGCGGAAACGGCCCGGCGGCTGTCCTGCGACGCCTGCGTCGTCGCTCTGATCGAAGATGATGACGGTGAGCCGCTCAACGTGGGTCGCAAGACGCGGAATATATCCGCTCCTCTTCGACGCCTCCTGAAAGCCCGCGACAAGGGTTGCCGCTTTCCCGGCTGCGCGAACAGCCGTTATGTCGATGCACATCACATCAAGCACTGGGCCAACGGCGGCGAAACCAAGCCCTCGAACCTCGTTTCGCTGTGCCGCTTCCACCACCGCGCCGTGCACGAAGGGGGTTTTCCCATCGAGATCCTCGACGACGGCGCGTTTAGGTTCGTGAAACCGAATGGCGAGCACATCGACGGCGTTGCGCCCGGCTTCACACAGCCGCTCGGGGACTGGAGGCGGCTAGCGGCTGGACCGCGCACCGCGGCGGCAGGCTGGAGAGGCGAGCGGATGGACTACGGTCTCGGCGTTGACGTGCTGATGCAACAGGCACGGCGGGCAAAGGAACGTTCCAGCGGGAACGTAGCTAGCTCGCTTCCAGTAGGTGGTTCTTCAGCCCTTCCTTAGGCTGAGATGCCGCCGCATGAATTCGAGCGCGGCCGCGATGATTTCGCGTGAACGATCGTCATCGTTCTGATTGTCGAAAGTGTGCGTACCGGTCGGGTGGTTCCACACCACGATATTGGCGTTCTTCTCGATGGCCCGCGCAACGTAACGATCGATGGAATCGTTCATGGTGGGAATTTCGTCGAGCCCGCCGCGACCGATGAACATCGGCACACTGCGGGCGTACTCATCTCCCAGGTGTTCGATCGGCGAAAACGCGCGCACGCGTTCGGCGGGCTCGTACTTGCTGTGCAGGCCGGTCTGCTGGATGTCCATGAACGCGTAGAAGCCGATCAGGCAGCGAACATAGGGACGCTTCTTGTCGAAGCCCAGCGTGAGCATGGGACCGCCCGCCGAAAATGCCGCGAGGCAGATGTGATCGCCATCGGCGTTCCACTCGCGGGCATGCGCGCGCACATAGTCGATGGCGGCCGCCACGTCCGTGGCTGATTCCTCGAGCAGCGGATCGGGATATCCCAGGCGATGGTTGAACGTGACGGCGGTGAAGCCCGAGGCCGCGACAGTGCGTCCCCAGGACTTGTAGAGACCCCAGTCCTTGGGCCGGCTGGCAGAACCCGCGCCACCATGAATGAACATCACCACGGGGTGCCGCTCGCCCGGCTTCGTGGCCGGCGGCGAAAACACATCCATGAACAGGTGTGGATCCGCCTCCGAATACCGCAGATCGGCGCGCAACTTGACGTTCTCGGTACCCGGCACTTTGAGCACGACGGGTGCGTTGACGATTTCCTCGTAGGTTTTCTGACGTTTTTCCTGCGCGGCGGCATCGAGGCACGCAAAGCGCGGCCAGTAAGCGCGGATAATCAGCCGTCCGACGAAACGGCGCATGGTGAACATGTAGCGCGCGCGCCGAGCCCGCAGCGCGAATCGACCAGGGCGAGAACTTACTTGACGACGTTCTGGTGCCGTCGACCGACGCTCGAGCGCCGGAATGCGGCGAAGCGACTGGCCAGGAGCGCCAGCGGCGACTGTCTTGTTCGTGATCTAACTACTCACTCCCGCGACGCGCGACAGCCGCATGGCCGGCGTCTTGCCATAGGTCAGCGCACGCCAGAGCCATTCGACGGGCCCATAGGCAAACGTTGCAGCCACCAGCGACTGATGAGCAACTGCGCGACGTAGGCGACGATCACGATGCCGACCAGCGCGGTGGTGCCGATCTTGCCGGCCAGGCGCCAGTCCCGGCCCGACGCCGAACAACACGAACGCGATCACGAAACTCTGCGCGAGATAGTTAGTCAGCGCCATGCGGCCGATCCAGGCGAACGGCGCCAGCAGCCGCGCGCCGAGCCGGCCGTGATAGAGCGATGATCAACGCGGCCATGTACCCGGTGGCCAGCACCGGCACGGCGAACAGGTGGATGAGATCGCCGTAGAAATATCCATGCGGCGACTCAGGCAGCAGCGGTGACTCGCGCAACATCGTCGCCGCGGCTTCGAGCACCAGTCCCAGCGGCAGCACCCAGCGCGCCAGTCGCCGCCACTGCGGAAGAAATCACGGGCGCGCGTGATCCAGCCGTGCCGCCCGACCCAGGCGCCGATAAGGAATCGACCGAGCGCATAGAAGAACCAGCCGACGATGAGCCCATTGGCGAGATAGTCGATGACCGTCCAGTCGAGGAAGTTGCCCACGATCCCGAAGTAGTCGCCGCTCTCGGACAGTTGCTGGCGCACCAGCACGGCGGCTTCCTCATACATGCCGGTCTCACCCGTCCAGCTGCCAAGGCCGGTGAACTCGGTGAGCGTCTTCTGCATCGCCCGGCCCACCAGCGCGCAGATCACCCCGTAGGCGAGCAAGTCGCGGTGAGCTGAGATTTCGCATCGCCAGCAAGGCAAACCCGCGCAGTGCATACAGGTGCAGGATGTCCCACGACCAGAGGAAGACGACGTGGATCAACCCAATGGCGAGCAGCACACACAGTCGACGGAAATACACCACCTCGAATCCGCGCCACGTGCTTCCAGGCGCTGCATCTGCAGATAAAAGCCGAGTCCGAACAGGAAGGCGAAGATCGTGTTGGCCTTGTCGAAGAACAGCCAGCCGAGCACGTCGTACAACGCCAGGTCGATGGGTGCCGACGGCAGCGACAGCAGCTGGGTCTCCGTCGACATGACGTTGACGCTGGCGAACTGGATGAGATTGACCAGGAACACCCCGAACAGCGCCACGCCGCGCAGCACGTCCATGATTTCGACGCGCTCGGACGCACTGGTGGGAGTTGCTTCCAGGTTGTCATCTTTGCCGACCGCCGGCCCCAAAGCGGGGGCTCAACCCCGGCAACTCACTCATATATAATGTCTCCCTGCGGCGGGGATGGTACAGCGCAGGGCCCCGGATCGGTTCAATTGAACCCGGGCGGGGCCTTCAGTAGACTGCGCGCCCCGCTGCCCACCGCCCGGCCTAAAACCGGCAGGCACTGGGATCACCAATATCGGGGTGTAGCTCAGCCTGGTAGAGCACTACGTTCGGGACGTAGGAGTCGAAGGTTCAAATCCTTTCACCCCGACCATCTTTCCCTTGTCCATTCCGTTCACATGGGTAACGGATTATTCCGAGGACATGGGTAACACCTTAGCAGCGAACGGATTCTCTGCGCACTCGAACCGTGAGCTCTCATGGTCGAAGAACCCCAAGTCGTAGTGCATGAAGCTGATCAGCCAGACTTTTTCCTCGACCTCTTTGACGCCGACGTTCTGGCCGGCGAACACCGTGGAGAGATTGATCTTGCGCGAGCCGAAGCACACCCGTCCGCACATGGTGACGGCAACGGTGCGGTCGTGGAACGGATATTCGAGCGGATCGAGGCCGTGATACGGGTGAGCTGACGGGCGATAGAGCTCACCCGGATAACGCATCTCGATCGCCTGATGAGGGCGCTCCTGGTTGTAGCACTCGATGAACCGGTCGAACTTCTCCTGCTGCTGCAGGAAGTTGTTAGCCGCGGGCTTGGTGGTCTCCTTCTTCAAGGTCAGGTGCATGCGCTCATGCCGCCCGTTCTGCGTGGGTCGGCCAGGCTGGATGCGTTCGAGGCCGATCCCTAATCGCAGCCACCACACCGACAGCTTCGAGAGCCCGAAGATCGCGCTGGCGCTCGCGAACGGCGCGCCGTTGTCGGTGCGGATGGACTTCGGCAGGCCAAAGTCCCTGAAGGCACGCTCGAACACGGTAAATGCAGGCTCGGCGTGCGTGCTGGCCAATGCATCACAACAGATCAGGTAGCGTGAGGCGAAGTCGGTGATGGTGAGCGGATAGCAATAGCGCTTGTCAGTGAGCATGAACTCGCCCTTGAAGTCCGCGCACCACAGATCGTTCGGCGAGGTGGGGGTGGAGAGGGTCGTGCCTTGCGCGTGGTAGCGCCGCTCTCGGCCGTGCACCACCAGGCCATGGCGATCCAGGACCGCGTGCACCGTACTGACGGCCGGTGGCTTGATGTCCGGGAAGCGACGACGCAGCTTGGCGCGGATCTTCGGCGCACCCCAGCTCGGATGCTCCTGCTTGAGCGACAGGATGAGCGTCTCGATCTGGAACGGCAGGCGGTTAGCTTGCCGGTACGGGCGACGACTGCGGTCGGTGAGCCCTTCCAGGCCTATGTCTTTGTACCGCGTGAAGATCTTGTAGCCGGTCTTGCGAGAGATATCGAACTCCCGGCATAGCTCGGCCATCTTCTCGCCTTCCAGCAGGCGAGCCACAAACCGCAGGCGCTCGTCCATCTTGCAACACTCCCGCCACGGCATATGGGTCTCCCCCAAATGCCGGAAAGTGTTACCTATGTGTCCGGAATGAACTGCTACCCATCAGTCCGAATGGGCACCTACGCGTAGCAGAGACTCTGGCTGGAAGTCGTAGCTGGCCCACAAGCTACCGTCTTCGCCCGGACGAAGAACTACTTCGCCAATCAGCTCGCGCAGCAGCGGACGCGCCTTCATGACTGCGTCTGGATGGCCATCAAGTCCGGCTCGAACTTGCGCGCAGTACAGCTCGGCAGCGCGAGGCATCAGCGCGATCACCTTGTCTTGCGTACCGGCGCTTGGCGCAGCGGCGAGCTGTGCGCGCTTGCCTTCCGCCTTCTCAATCGCGGCCTGTATCTCGTCTGCGGGCATGTCTGGGTCGCCAGAACGTAGTCGCTCCCGCAGTCGTTCGATGCGTGCATCGTGCTGACGAAGTTCGTCGGGCAATGACTCCGCCGGGCAAGCTGCTTCACGGGCGCGCTCTGCATACAGCTTCTGCATCTCATGCGCCATGCGGCGTACGCGGTCGGGGGCCAGTAACTCATCCTTTATCGGACCCACGATGATCCGCTCGGCATCATCTCGCCGCACGTGAACGGCGTTGACGCACGCGCGGCCGTTCAGATGACCGCTACACGCATACGAACGCTCATTCGCGAGAACGTAGTGCGCGCCACACGCACCACACTCCAGCAATCCGCTCAGCAAGTACTTCGCCTTGCCGCCGCCCTTCATAGGGCGTCTTAGATTCCGAGTAACACGTGGTTTGTTCGCTTGCGCAAACAGCTCATCGCTCACAATCCGAAGTGATTCGTCGTGACTGGTTACCCACTCTGCTTCAGGCCGGGCACGTCGCCGATCCTTACCCGTATCAGGATCGCGAAGATACAGGGTCGCATTCCACCTCGTCCGGCCCGTATACCGAGAGTCCGAAGGCGGGCTCCCGTCATGTGTAACTACCTTGCACGACGCTTACGCGCCACGCCGATTCGGAACGCACGGAGCCCATACTTAAAGGCGTCCATGACACTTCCGTCCTTGCGACGAATAAAGCGCGTGTAGATGTACACATGGCCGTCATCAGATGACGTGGCCATGGTTCAACTCACTTCCCGCTGCGCGGGAGTAAGGGGTGTAGGCCGTTGCCGTGACGTACCGTGAGGCGCATAGTTGCTGGAACCGCTGGATAAACTGATTTACCCGCGGGGCGAACACCCGTTCCAGGTTGAACCCCACCGTTCTTAACTCGCTGAATTCACAACACTGCTTCTGCCGTAGGACGGCAAGCGCTCGCGTTTAGCCCCTTTCCGATCCGCGTGGCATGGGGGAAATGCTATTCGGAAGGCTCACGAAGGAATCCACCCATGGCTCGTGTACCCACCCTGTTGATGGTCTCGCTCCTGAGTGCGGGCGCGGCCTTCGCGCAAACCGCGCCCCCTACCCAAGAATCCATCCGCGAGGTCATGAACCGCGTGCATGGCTATCTACTCACGGCGACCCCGCTGCGGCCCATCAACGGCGACACGGGCGCCGCGGTCTCGCTCGACAACATGCCGAGGAACGTCGCGCTCGGGCGCACCGACATGCGGATCACCTCGTACGAATGGGGCGTCACGTATGCCGGCATGCAGCGCGCCACGTCGGTCACGGGCGACCAGCGCTACCGCGCTTATGTGAACACACGGCTCACCGGGCTGGCGCGCATGGCGGCGCACATGCGGGCCAACTACCCGACGGCGACCTACGACACGTATCCGTCATCCGTATCCGGCAGTAGTTTCTCGCTGCGCCCGATGCTCTTCCCGCAGACCCTCGACCACTCCGGCTCGATGTGCGCGGCCATGATCAAGGCGCATCGCGCGGGAATCGGCAACGGCGCGCTGCGCCCGTGGATCGACAACTACGCGAACTGGGTGTCGAGGCGGCAATTCCGCTTGCCTGACGGCACGTTCGCGCGCAACACGCCGCTGCCGAACTCGGTGTGGCTCGACGACCTTTACATGAGCGTGCCGTGCCTCGCGCAGATGGGGGTACTCACGGGCGACCGCCGCTACTTCGACGACGCCGCAAAGCAGATCCTGCAGTTCTACTCGAGGATGTTCGTGGGGCAAAAAAGCCTGTGGATGCACGGCTGGATCCAGGAGATGAGTCCTCACCCGGCGTTCCACTGGGCGCGGGCCAACGGATGGGCGCTCATGGCTACAGTCGAGTTGCTGGCGGAGCTGCCGAAGGATCATCCCCAGAGGACGCAGTTGCTGAACATCCTCAGGGCGCATGCCACCGGGCTTCGGCGAGTGCAGGCGCCTTCAGGGCTCTGGCACCAGTTGCTCGATCGTCCGGATTCGTACGAGGAGACGTCGTCGAGCGCAATGTACGTATTCGCGTTGACGCGCGCCGTCAATAAGGGCTGGATTAGCCGCAACACCTGGGCTCCCATCGTGTTACGCGGATGGAATGGCTTGACGACGAAAGTGAATTCGATGGGCCAGGTCGAGGGCACCTGCATCAGCACGGGTCTCGGCTGGGACGATACGTTCTATCTCAATCGCCCGACGGACGTGAACGCGGCGCACGGCTACGGGCCAATCTTCCTGGCGGGCTCCGAGATCATTTACCTGCTCCAGAGGCACCCGGAAGTCGGCACAACCGATGCCACCGTTCAGTTCGATCCGGTATTCGAGGACAAGCCGCGGCGGCATGATTAACATCGAACTGATTCGTAGGGTGGCGGTACTTCTTTGAAAGCCCCTCGCCTATTGAAGTGAACGTGAAATTTGTCGTCGATTTCGCGCGAGTGGTCCGTACTCGTTCGCGTGAAAGCGGTGCTCGAGCGGCTCGCGGAAACGCGCGGTCTTCCGAAGCCGATCACCGTGGATCACGGTCCGGAGTTCGAAGGCCAAGCGCTCGATGCCTGGGCGTACGAACGCGCGGTACAGCTGTCGTTCATTCGGCCCGGCAAACCCAACAAGAATGCGTACATCGAGAGCTTCAACGGCAAGTTCCGCGACGAGTGCTTGAACGAACACTGGTTCGTCACAATGGCTCAAGCCAGGCGGATCATCGAAGCCTGGCGCATCGAGTACAACACAGAGCGAACGCACAGCTCTAGGCGATTCTGACGCCCGAGGAGTTTGCCGAAGAATGTTTGGCGAGCAGGAATGAAGCTGGAGTATTTTTGGATTCGAGTCGGAAGATTGCGCCGCAACAAAATGCCCGCAAGGGACGATTTTTAAGTACCCAGCTTCGCAGGGACGCACACTAACGTAGACGCACCCGAACTGACACCGGAGGGACAAGACAAATCCTCTCACCCCGACCATTCATTATTCTTAGAGCCTTTTCCCTCGGGCACGCCGAAGTCGACGCTGCGGTTGCAGGGAAAAACAACTCACGGTTCCAGAAACGGTTCCAGTTCAAATTGGCACGTTCGCTACTCGCCCGAACCACCCAACGCCTTCCGGAACTCCTTGTAGTCTGTGGGTCGCTCCGTCGGCGGGTAGTAGTTCTGCGGGAACCACCGCAACCCCACACGCATGATCTTCGACGTGCCTGTGTCATCCAGTTCGCTGACGTCCTTGATGAAGAAGGCGAAGCGATTGCCACTGGGCAGCACTGCATTGTCAGAGAACGGGAACGCGAACGACGTGAGGTCGAAGTCGAATCGGTAGTCCGAAATCACCGCAGTGGCTGAAGCCGGCGAGATCAGCACATGCACGCGCTCGGCGGAGAAATCCGGCTTGTCGAACACGATGGAGAGCGTGTCGCGGCAGTCAGGCGAACTGATGCTGAAGGATTTCAGCTCCTTGCCGGGCACCAGCACGCTCGCGGAATTGGTGGACTGGCCGAAGCTTTCTTCCAGCTCCGGGTCGCTGACGAACTGGAAGGTGGTCTCGATGCTGGCGGCGGGAGTGCATGTCGCTACCTTGTCCTCCCACAGCTGCGCGATCTGGCGCTGGATGACACGGTGCGCCGCCTGCCGCAGGTTGCTGCGCGCAGTCAGGATGGCTTCCGGCGCGACGGTTCCCTTGTACTTGGACAAGCGGTCGTCGGCATCTTGCAGCAGCGGCCTGAGTTCGAAATGCTCGTGGAAATTGAGCGTCAGGAGCTGCGCCAGCACCGCATAGCGTACCGGATCCGTGTCCGCGTCCGCTCCATCGGGGCCGGCAATCGGGGCGATGAGCTGCCCGAACATGGTGGCGCGCAGTGAGCTCTCCGCCTGCTCGCGCTGGTTGATGAGCTGAAGGTTGGCGCGGTTCTGCTCGAAGTGGTTCGCGAGCCACGCCGCCACGATCGCGCCCAGCGGCACGGTCAGCTTCATCAACACGTCGAGCCAGAACTGGACGTCGCGCTTGGCCTTCACTTCCGCGCGGCTGTCACCGGCCTGGTTCTCTTCCGTCATGCGCGGTTCGTTACTGACAGTTGATGCTGATGGTCGAGGCGCCGTTCAGCGCGGCCACCTTCGAGACCTTGCCGTTGGGGCAATTGACGGTGTAGACGCCGGTAGCCAGCGCCACGGAGAACTTGCCACCCTCCTCCACCTTGATGTCGGCCACTTTGGCTTCGCCCTTGAAAACCGGCAGCACGGTGCCGGCCTTGACGCCCGTGACCGTGCCCTGTAGGACGCCAACCTGCGCTTGGGCGCCCGCGGCACCCAGCAACAGCGCAATGACGATCGATGAAATTTTCAGTTTTTTCATGTTGGCACTCCGGAATCGCGTGGCCCGCCGGCTGGCAGGCAATGACGCACTATATTGGCGTCGTCGCGAGTTTGGCTATCCGTCGCAGTCCCGCGTCGACTCAAACATTTCCCAACAGTCAGATAGCGCCGGCCTTCATCTGTTGCACGGCGTAGTTCGCGGCACGCGCCGTCAGCGCCATGAACGTGAGCGACGGATTCTGCGCAGCCGTGGATGGCATGCACGAACCGTCCGTCACGAAGAGGTTGGCCACTTCATGAGACTGGTTGTGGCCATTCAGGAATGACGTTGCGGGATCGCGACCCATCCGCGCCGTTCCCATCTCGTGGATGCCAAATCCGCCGGGCGGCAGCTCCTCGGGAGGCAGCGCGATGTCCGTCGCTCCGGCGCTCTTCAACATCTGGGTCGCATCGCTGACCAGGTGCTTCGCGATCTCGCGTTCGTTCTTTCCCCATTCGAAGCGCGTATTGAGGATGGGCATGCCCCACTTGTCCTTGCGAACCGGATCGAGCGTCAGCGTGTTGTCGCGGTAGGGAAGACATTCGAGAAAGCCATAGAAGGCGAATGTCCACGGCCCGTATTCCCGCAAGCGCTGCTTGAGCGCCGCGCCGTAGCCGGGCACCGAGACCCCTTCCGTCCAGTTTGCTCGCGATGCGCTTCCCTCATAACTGAAGCCTCGCAGGAACGGCGCCGTCCGCCCCTCGACGTTGTGAAAGCGCGGCATCCACACGCCTGCCGGCCGATTGCCGATCGTGTACTTGTCCAACATCCCCGGGATGACACCACTCACGGTGAGATAAGGGTGATCCATCAGGTACTGGCCCAGCACTCCACTGCGATTGCCAATGCCATTGGGGAAACTTTCACTCGTTGAATTGAGCAGGATCTGCGTCGAGGCAAGAGTGGACGCATTGAGGAAGACGATTCTCGCGGTGTAACGCTTGCCGGCGCGGGTGTTTTGATCGACTACGCGAACTCCAGCGACTTTGCGTGACTTCGGATCGTAGTCGAGCCCGGCCACCACGCTGTCAGTGACGATCGTGAGATTGCCCGTCGCCCTTGCGGCAGGCAGCGTCGAACTGATCGAGCTGAAATACGAGCCCGTGGAACAGCCTCTTTCACACGGTCCGCAGTAGTGACACGGCTGTCGACCGTGAAGCGCCTTGGTAAGGATGGCGGACGGTGCGATGGTCAGACGACGGTCCGGAAATTTCTTCGCGGATGCTTGTCGCCAACGAAGGTCTCGCAGGCATTCATGAGCATGCCGGGCTGGAAGCGCCCTACGGGCGCGAACGGGGAGTCGAACTCGGTCTGCCCGGATACCCCGATGAACTCTTCGACGTGGTCATACCAGGGTCGAATGTCGTCGTAACGAATGGGCCAGTCGACGCCATGTCCATCCCGCTTGTTCTCTTCGAAATTGATGGGGCCCCAGCGAGGCGTACAGCGCCCCCACATGAGCGATTTGCCGCCGAGATGATTGCCGCGGATCCAGCGAAACGGGCGCGCGGGATCCTGGCCGTAAGGTTGTTCGGAGTCCTTGACCCAGAACTGCTCGGTCGGCTCGCCGAACGCATAACAGGTGCTCTGGATCGGGTAGTCGCGTTCGTAGCGCTTGCGATCGCCGAGCTGGCGGAATGGGAACTGCCAGGCGGGCTTGTGCTCGCCGAGGTAGTCGGCAGGAGTGATCGAGCGCCCCCGCTCGAGCAGCAGCACCTTCAGGCCCTGCTCGGTGAGCTCCTTCGCGGCCCAGCCTCCGGAAATGCCGGAGCCAATGACGATCGCGTCGAAGTCGTACTTGGACATCGCGTCAACTCGCGTTGAACCAGTACATCGCGCCTGGAATCCCGGAATCCGCCCGATCGCCTGGTTTGACGACCGCCGCGGGCTCGTACCGCGCCGCTGCAATTTGTTGATGCAGCTCGGTCGTGGCCCCGAGTTCGCTGGTGTAGTAACCGAAAATCGTGAGCCGCTTCATGAGGACCACGAATGGCGCACGCGGCGCAGTTGCGGCCCCTTCCGCCGTCGCCAGCAGCTCGCCGAAGTACTGATCCTTCTGGCTCGCGGTCAGCTCCCCGAAGTTCTTGCCGTACTTCTTGGATGCGCCCGCCGAGAACTCGTGCATGCCGGAAATGAAGTTCTCGCGCTCGGCTTCGCTGAACCAATCCGACAGCATCATTCTCACGAATGCCGGCACGCCGGCCGCCAGCGCCCCGCCGGTGTCCGTCGTCGGGATGATCAACTCCGATACTTCGCCGATGAGGGTCCATTCATCCGCCGTCAGAGGCGTAGCCGGCGACTTCGCTGCGAGACCCGGTACGGTCAGCGACAGGCCGAATGTCGTCGCCAGTTGCACAAAGGCACGCCGATCGAGCGAATGTCGTCCCGGCACGAGCGATTCCGGCACCCGTTTCATCACGAACCTTTAAAGCCCGCACTCACGCCAGATTTTTCCTCACCAGCCCGACACGAATCGAGAACCGAACGCTCTTGGAGTATAGAACTGGTGCGACGGCGAACCAACACCCGCCACGGCTCTGCATTGACTCGCCAAATCCCCTCACCCCGACCATTTCACCAAGGCGTTTTGCGACACTGCGACGTGGAATCCATTCCCACAATAGCTGCTCGTGCCCCGAACCTTTGGTTGGCCTTGCTCAGTGGAATCGTCATCGGCGCCTTGGGCGGCATGATCGGTCTCGGTGGTGCAGAGTTTCGACTCCCACTTCTGATCGGCTTGTTTGGCTTCGTCGCGCTCGAAGCGGTCATCGTCAACAAGGCGACCAGTCTTGTCGTCGTCTCATCCGCGTTGATCTTTCGCACGGCGGCTGTGCCAATCCAGCTCGTCCTCGAGCACTGGGAGATCATCGCCAATCTGCTGGCGGGTAGTCTCATCGGAGCGTGGTCGGGCGCAAGCCTCGCAACCAGGCTCACGAGCAAGACGCTCTACAAAGTAGTCGCGCTCCTCCTGGTTCTGATTGCAATCTTGCTCGCGATCGGCCCGGGTCACTCGACTCAGCACGACCCGATCGCCTCGGGAGTGACACTGATCCTCATCGGCATCGTGGCTGGAGTTGCCATCGGCGCCGTCGCTTCCCTCCTGGGTGTCGCAGGTGGCGAGTTCCTGATTCCCACGCTCGTCCTGCTGTTCGGTGTCGACATCAAACTGGCCGGCAGCCTGTCGCTCGCAATCAGCTTGCCCACGATGCTCGTCGGATTCGCGCGCTATAGCCGCGATCGCAGCTTCTCTGTGCTCGCACGCAACAAGATTTTCGTCACGCTCATGGCGCTCGGATCGATCGTTGGCGCCTTTTTCGGCGCGCGCCTGCTGCTCATCGTCCCCAGTGCCGTGTTGCTGCCTACACTGGCCGTCATTCTTCTGCTCTCGGCGATCAAGATATGGAGACACGACTGATCCGGGAGGCATTCAGGATCAAGGCCTTAGAGGCCGAACCAATATCCGCCATGGCTCTGCATTGACTCGACAAATCGCCTCACCCCGACCAATTTCAACTGGCGCGCAGCTCAGCCTGACCTTGCGCAATTTCCCCTCACTATCTACTCTGCCCCAAGACCGGAAGAGACGACCGAGATCGCCATCCGGCACGATCACCGCAGGGGAAAGATTCCATGCCACTTATTTCCGGGCATCGCCTGGTTCTTGCCGCGTCTTTGATGCTTCTCGCCGGTTGTAGTGGAGGAGGCAAAAAGGCCCCGCCCTCGCCCCCACCCCCGCCCCCGCCCCCGCCAGTCGCCCAGACAATCGCATTCGCCGACGCCGGACCGATCGCCAAGACGTTCGGCGACGCGCCATTTACCAATGCGGCATCGGGTGGCGCCGGCACCGGCGCCATCACCTATTCCAGTGGCAGCACGAGCGTTGCCACCATCGATGCCGCCGGGCAAGTCACCATCCTGACGGCGGGATCGGCAGTGATCACGGCCAACAAGGCCGCGGATGCCGGGCACCTCGCGGCGGCCGCGAGCTACACACTGAACATCGCGCGCGCCGCGCAGACGATTGCGTTCGACTCGCCTGGGCCCATCAACAAGCAAGTCGGTGATGCACCGTTCACCAATGCGGCGTCGGGTGGCGCCGGCACCGGGGACATCACCTATTCCAGTGGCAGCACGGGTGTGGTCATCGTCGATGACACCGGGCAGGTCACCATCGTTGCGGCGGGCTCCGCACTGATCACCGCCACCAAGGCGGAAAGCGAAAACCACCTGGCTGCACAGGCGACCTACACCGTGAATGTCATGGTGCCGGGTGCGGTCGAGGCGCCGTTCACGGCGTGGCTCAATCTCACCGACGCGTCGCCCGTGAACTTGCCATCCGCTGCCGCGGGCACCACGTTCTCGCGCACGCTTTCCGACAATTGCCCCGCGCCACTGTCGCCACCCAGCACGTGTACGGGCGTCACCTCCACGGTGCTCGGTGCAACGACGCTCGATGATTCGGCAGCCGGCCTCGGCCGCAATGCGCACTACTGGCTGCAGCGTGGCGCAACGGTCGGGCGGCCGACGATCGTGACGTCGCGCAGGTACTACGACGCGCCTATGTCGCCCGTCGAGCATGACGGTCAATTGTGGATCGTGGGTGGCAACGAGGGCCGTGAGATCTGGGGCTCCACAGACGGCCGCGCCTGGGTACAGCGCAGCGCAACCACGCCCTGGGGCACCCGTGCCGGTGCGCAACTCCTGCAATTCGACGGGCATTTCTATCTGATCGCCGGCACCGGCCCGGGCACAGGCGTCGACTTCAACGACGTGTGGCGTTCCGACGATCTCCTCAACTGGACGCGCATTCTCGACAGCGGACCCTTCGCCGCACGCACCGCACATCAAGTAGCAGTGCTCAACGACCGTATGTGGCTGATCGGTGGCATGAACTCCCAGAGTGATCAGCGCTACAACGATGTCTGGTGGAGCACCGATGGCGTGACCTGGACGCAGGCGACGGCCAACGCCGCGTTCTCCGAGCGCCGCGATCATTGCGTGGCGGTGCTCAACGGACGCATGTGGCTCATGGGCGGCAGCACCGGGCAACAGGACACCCTGCTGGATGATGTGTGGTCGTCGGCGGACGGCGTGACCTGGCGCTCCGAAAATGCCGCGCCCTTCGGCCCGCGCCGGCAAGTGTCCACGCTCACGTACAACAATCGCCTGTACGTGCTCGGGGGATTCTTCAACACTTGGAACAGCACCACCTTGTACAGCGACGTCTGGTCGACCGCCGACGGCAGCAACTGGACGCAGGACCTGGCGTCGGGGCCGTACGGCGGACGCGCTCGCGGCTATCTACTGACCTTCCGCAATCGCGTCTGGCTGATCGGTGGCATGGACAGGCTGCGGCCGAAGAACGAGTCGTGGTCGACCACCAACCTCGTGGACTGGACCTTCGAGCACACCAGCGCGGTATTTTCTCCGGCTCATCCCGGAAAACTGATTCCTTTCAACGGCCGTCTGTGGATGCTGGGCGAAGGTATGGACGGAAAATTCCAGGCCTGGTCATCGGCCGATGGCGATGACTGGACGCAGTCGCCGGGCGCTGAGGTCGTTGGCCCTCGCAACCAGTTCACCGTGGCGGTCCACAACAACCGGCTGTGGGTGCAGGGCGGATTCCTTGGCAACGAGCCTTTCGATCGGGTGAATGACGTCTGGTCGACGGACGACGGTGAGGACTGGACGCAGGCCACGGCCAACGCGGACTTCGAGCCCCGCGTCGGCAATGCGATGTTCGCCATGAACGGCAAACTGTTCGTGATGGGCGGCTATGTGCCGGGTGCCGGCCAACGTGCCGACGTATGGTCGTCGCTGGACGGCGCGACGTGGCAGCGCGAGATCCAGTTCGCGACTCCCGGCGACATCTACGAGCACCAGGTCGCGGTGTTCAACGGACGTGCGTGGTTGCTCGGTGGCGTCAACGTGAATGGCACTGACGGCAGAATCTGGTCCTCGGCGGATGGAATCTCCTGGCAGTTCGAAGGAACCCAGGCCCAGGCCACCGGCCGCTCCCTGCACCGCGCGGTGGTACACGCGAACAAGATCTGGATTGTCGGCGGACAGTCGATCTCCTCCATTCCCTTCAATGACACCTGGTCTTCGTCCGACGGCGTCAACTGGACCCAGACGGTCACTGATCCCGGGTTTTCACGGCGCGTCGATCAGGGCCTCGCCTCTTTCGGCGGCAAGTTGTGGATGTATGGAGGCGAAGGCGAGTTTGGTGAAGACGACTCGCATGACGTGATGTGGTCGACCGAAGGCACCAACTGGCGCCATCGCTACCACAACATTATCGAAGTGCCATGAGCGCGGCGACCCACATCTCACGGTTCCAGAAACGGCATCGAGCCGGTGCGTTAGTCAAAATTACTGCAACCATTCCCAGCCTTCGCTCCACTCATCGGTAACTTTACCGTTTTCCAATTCAAAGATGTGCATCACTGTTCCTGTAACCGGTTTACTGGTTGTGCTGTTGACGCCTGTCCATGTTTCACGGGTGACAACTTTATTTCCTGAAGTTATTACTTCATCTATCTGTACGTGCAGATCCCGGTAAGACTTATGAAAATCATTTACTGCTTGCTTTAATCCTTCGCGGCCGGGAGCTTGTCCGGGCCAGGCGCTGTGGTCAACAACATCTGGTACAAAATAAAGGTCAATATCTTCTGCTTTTTTCTGATTGATCAGCTGTTCAAACACACGCTCTACGATTTTCTTATTTTCATCTTCCCGGCTATTGTTTGGACTGCTGCAGGCATTAAAAAGCGAAAGCGTGATGAGGAGGAGTAAGAGCTTATGCATGCTATCTACTCCTCAAGAATTGGTTTAGCCGGCGGCAGACGATCGTCGGGCCGTCAGAGACCCTCGACCCGGTAGACATCCCCGGTCACCGACACGACGTATGCGGTGTTCCCGACGAACTCCACCGAGGTGGGGCGATCCAGGACGAGCTCCTGTCCGCGACCGTCCAAGACTGGTGTCAGTTCGCCATGACGTCCCACGACGACCAACCGCCCTGTGTTTGGCAGAGCTCGAGAGCCTTCACCGACACCGTCCCACTGACCCTGAGACAGTCCGTAGAGCCTGCCTCGTGGTCCCCGCTCGACATCGATGAGCATGCTCGCCCCACTGGCCACGGCGACCGCCTCCCTTCTCGGGACCAAGACCAGGACCTTGCCGTCCTCCGGGGCGTGGGGGATCGGGCCCATCTGGGTGACGAAGACGAAGCCGGCGATCGTCTCGAGTCCGGTCGGCACCACGTTTTCGAACGTGGCGACCTCGTGGATCGAACCGTGCTGGCTGACCCACAGCACCCGGTTGTGGTGCCCGTCGGTCACCAGGAACCCGCCGAAGTACGGCTGCATTGCGAAATGCACGCCGGTGTCGACGAAAAACGCCGGCTGTGGCGGGTGGTCGGCCGACCACTGTCCGAGGTCGGCGATGAGCGTGGGGGTGCCGTCGCGCTCGATGCGGTAGAGACCGTTCTTGGCGTTGGGATCGCCATTGTCGAACGGCTCACCGAAGACCAACCCGCTCACGAGCGTGACGAGCACGTAAGCCGTCCGACCCATGAATGCGACATCGACCGGTCCGCCGATCTCCTGGCCCGGGAACGCCTTCGGCGGCAACCCGGTCGCATAGGTGCTTACCCGGCCGTTACGACGATCGATGCGGAGCACCGCGCCGGCGTTCCCGTCCGTTACGTAGAGCGCCCCGTCGGGACCGATCGTGCTCCCGGTGACGAAGTCGTCGCTCCCGAACTCCGCCAGGTGCGTCACCACCGGACCTCTGTGGTCGTGTGCACTGACCGTTGGCGCGACAGCCGCGAGTGCCATCCCCGCTGCGGCGATGAACAAACCGATTCGACGCACGATAGTCATGGCCGCCCTCCCTGGTCGAGTTCCATGCTGGGATCGCCACCGTGGGTCTGCCGGATCTGACCGCCCCACAGCTGCTTCTGCGAGGTCAGCTTGATCAACCGTCAGGGGACGGTCAATACGCAAATCCCTCACACCCTTGACGAGCACCTTCATGCCCCCGTGCTCATCGAAGTGTCTGAAGCTCGAAAGGGTCTAGTCTCTCGTCTTGCCGTTCGGATCCTTGAAGTAGTCCTTTTCCAACAACGCAGTGACGCGGTCGTATAGACCGTCATAACGTTTCTCGGCATCGAGCAGAAATTTCTTCAGGCTGGCGTCTGGCTCGGCTTCGGCCATCACCTGGCACAAGTGGCGCTCGTGATTGATGCCATTGGCGTACGCGATCAGCGCCGTGCGTTCGTATTCACGGCCGCCATGGCCGATGATGGGTGCGAAGTACCGCACGCGGTCCTTCGCGATCGCGGCGCGCTTTCGTTTCTCCATTTCCGGCAACGGGTCGAGATCGATTCGCACACCGGGATAATCCTTGGCGATTCGCTCCAGGTCTTTCTTCAGTTGACCGCCAACCTCAGCAACGGCGCTAACGAGTTTTTCCGTGGCTTCCGATTCGACTTTCACATAGAGAATCAACTCAGCGAGATCGAGATTGCTGGCGTCTTTGTACAGCATGCTGTAGCCCTCGCTCAGCATCAGCCGCTGCTTACTCAAGTCAGGTGCGCTCGCAAGGTCGGCCTCGGCTTCGACGCCCGGCTGCTTGGACACCTTTTCCTGATTCGCACAGCCCGTGGCGAGGCCCACCAACAGAAATGTGAATACCGTCCGTGGCAACGAGTCATGCATACCCATCTCCGGAGAGAAGCGGACTACTGCAGCGACAACGCAGGGGTGTGGTTAGGGTTCGACTGTGTCGTACGACTGGCAGCTCGGCTAGGGCCAAACGTGCCCACTTGCTGTGGGATCAAGGCTTTAGTGGCCGAACCAATATCCGCCACGGCTCTGCATTGACTCGACAAATCGCCTCACCCCGACCATCCTCGCCTCGACACGTTCGATCGTCGCCGAGAGTTCGTCCGTCTCTATGTCGGGGTCGCCTCGGCGCAGGCGATTCTTCAACCGGGCGAGCCGCTCATCCAGCGCGGCGAGTTCAGTCGGCACATCGGCGTTGCGCTGGCTCGTCGCCTTGACGCGTTCGGCGTAGCGCTTCTCCAACTCCTTCGCCATGCGCGCGACGCGCGCCGGGTCCAGTAGTTCGTCGCCACGAACTACGGAGGCTGATCATGGACTCAAAGACAGAGGCGACCGTCCGTACGCTGATCACCTCGGGCGGCTCGCTCTGGTACACCAGCACGATGACGAAGGGCGCGAAGCCCGGTGAGAGCGGCGAGGTATGGCGTCTGGTCGCCAAGAAAGGCCGCGACGGTCGCGACGGTCGTGATCTGATGCGAGGTGCCGCATGACGACAAACATGCCACGACAACTCAGATCAGTGCGCGAGGAACGCGCCAGCGCATTCGTTCCTTCCGAATTTGCGTTGGCGCGCCTCGCGGCGCTGGAAGCGGACTGCGACGTCGAGTGGCTCGGCACGTCGGAGCACGGCGCATTGATTCAGTCGTCCGACGGTCGACCGTGCGTCGGGTGGTGTCGCCTCGACGAGGGTAGGCATTCTGCGGGAGCCCGCCTGTCTGCTCTCGGCCAGAAGCGGACGTCAAGAGACAAATCCGCTCCGTTGGTCATGCTTCAGCCTTGAAACGGAAAAAGTACTAGCATCAGCGATACCGACCGAGTCGTGCCGGCGGGCCTTTGGAACGTGTGATGTTTTCGCGTTTTCGCATCGGTGACCTGACGCTCGATACTGGGCAGCGTTCGTTGCTGCGTGACTCGAAACCGATTCCGCTCGGGCGCCTCACGTATCGACTGCTGCTGACGCTCGTGGAAGCCGCGCCCAACATGGTCTCCCACGATGAGTTGATAAATTCGGTCTGGGGCGGACGCTCGGCAAGCCCGGAAACGATCAGTCAGCGGATCAAGCTGCTGCGAGATGCGCTCTCGGACGATCCGCACAAGCCCCGCTATGTGGAGCTGGTCCGCGGCCAGGGTTACAGATTGCTGCCGCGAGTCGAAGTCCTGCCGGACGAATCGCCAGCCCGCCATCGACGCAGATGGGTCGTGCCGATAGGTGCTGCGATCTCCCTCGCCGCGGCCGCTGCGATCGTATTCTGGATCGTGACAGCACAGACCGACGCGGTGCGCGAGAGCACTTCGATCGCGGTACTTCCCTTCGAGGATCTGAGCCCGGAACGGGATCAGCAGTACCTGGCGGACGGCATCGCAGAAGAGATCCTCAACGTGCTTTCGAGAGCCACGACGCTTCGGGTCATTGCGCGCACGTCATCGTTCTCCTTCAGGGGCAAGGACGCGGATGTCCGGCGGATTGCCGAAGCGCTCGGCGTGACTCACGTTCTCGAAGGGAGTGTGCGAAAAGCAGGAGACCGGATTCGGGTCACGGTTCGGCTCGTGGATGCATCAGATGGCAGGCGGTTTTGGTCGGAATCGTACGATCGAGTAGTCAGCGATATCCTGGCGTTGCAAGTTCACGTTGCCCGGTCGGTTGCCGCGGAGCTCAGGGCGAATCTTCAAAATCTAGCCGATGTTCCAGCCCGAGGAGTGAAGCCAGAAGCGTACGATCTGTACCTGCGCGGTCAGCAGAAGATCCGATTCGACGACTACGGCGAAGCCGTGCGCTACTTCGAACAGACGATCGCGATCGACCCCGAATTCATCCCTGGATACCACGGCCTCGGCCTGGCGTACGTCATGGAGGTCGTCGACCAGCGGGTTTCCATGGCGGAGAACCGAGCCAAGCTGCGCGAGGTTGTCGGCCGTGGACTGCATCTGGCGCCCGAGGATCCAGGCCTGCTCGGGCTCAGCGCTCAGCTGGCGCGATATGACGGGGACATCAAGCTCGCGCAGGAGCGATTCGCGACCGCTCAGCAGAAGGATCCCTCAAACGGCGTCCTTCGACTCCTGTACCCGGTATTCAAGCTCGATCAGGGCTACCCGCGCGAAGCGCTTGAGCTGAATCGTCGTATCCGCGAGATCGACCCGTTGAATCCCATCATCTACATCACCGTCTGGGCCAGCTATATGGACCTCTGGAATGCACAAGAGGCCCTCGCAGCGGCCGAGCGGTACCGAGAGATCGTCTCGCCGACAAACCCGAACGCGGACGGATTGATAGCGCAGACGCGGTGGCTGCTCTCGGGCGATCTTGCCGGGAGCATCGAGCACGGCAACAGACTCGTAGATCAGATCGGACCGCGCGGGGGCACAGCCCCTTGGCTTGCGCAGCTGTATTACGACATCGGCGATCTGCAAACGGCTGAGTCCCTCATGGAACCTGCTCGGCGGACTTCGGCGAACTTGCAATTTCTCGGCGCGATGGCCCCCGTCGAAGCCTACCGGCATCTCGTCTACGGCGAAATCGAGGAGGCCCGGCGACTGGCTGTTTCGGAGCTAACCGCGCCAAAGAAGATCTGGGGCGGCGATGCTGGCGATTTCATTCTCCTGCGGCTCGCGGTCGATGCGATGCTCGAAAGTGGTGAAGCACAGCGGGCCGTGGACTTCCTGGAGATGCTGGCGCCAGAGTATGCCCAGTACAAGGCACGCAAGGACATCGATCCAGCGGATTTTTCGCCAGCGCCGGTTCCGGTAAAGAGCGCGTGGTCGTCGTACCCTGCCCTCTATTTCGCCGACTATAGCCGCGCGTTGCGTGCAACGGGCGATGAGGCTGGGGCGAACCAGATGCTCGATCATCTGGAAGCGATTCTGGAGCTGCGCAGAAAACGAGGGCTGTTTATCGAGGAGCGCTTCGCTGCGGAAGCGATGGCGTTACGCGGAAAGACGGAGGCAGCATTGGACGCACTCGAAAAAGCCGAGCTTGATCGGACGATTTACTATTGTTTGCATCTCTGCTTGCTGCACAACGAAATCTTCGCCAGCTTTCGCGATCACCCTCGCTTTGTGGCGCTGGTCGGGAAGATCCAACGCGACCTGCGCCGGCAGCGCGAGCAGCTAGAATCGGCGAAAAACTGAGCGAAGCGGGGCTTTACGATCAGGTCGAACAGGACTGACCATGCGGCCGGGTGTGCTCTGATCTGCAAGGTTACGATGGGCGCGACAATCACCCGTACTCGACTCCAGGGTTCGCAACCGCTGCCGGCTCGAAGCCGGCCTTGTCTTTCGGCGCGAACCGCTTCAGGAAGTGCTCGATGCGATGTTTGAGTGGGTTGAATGCGAGGCCAAAGATTGCGCCGAGTAATGCGCTTACGAAACTATCGTTCACGCTGCAGCGCATGAACGAGCTTATGTGCGACGTAGATTTCGACCACGGCGAACAGAAAGAGCAACAAGGCGACCGTGGCGGCATAGACCAGCGTCTTGCGGACGATCAGCGCGGGGCTGATGGCGCCGGCATAGAACACCGCCGCGGCGAAGCAGATCACCATGGTGAGGCCGCTCGCGATACTGAAAATTTGCTGGATCACGGCGCGGACGTCGGGGGTTGTCGAGTCGGGCAGCGCCAGGTCGATCGCTCCGGCGAACATCGTGATGATGGCTGCTGCGATTGCAGCCTCGAAGAACCACAACACCTTGCGCCTGGCCTCGACGTCCGGCCCGCGAAGCGTAATGTAGAAATAGAGGATGCCGATCGCGGTGATGGCCATCAATATGGGGGCGACCGCGCGGATGTCCGCAGCAAATCAGGATCACCGCGCTTGCAGTCGCCGAAATTATCCAGGTGGCTGCAGGGCGGAGCAAGAATACCGCCGCTTGTTGCAGCGGCGGCGATTTGCCCCAGATCGTCGGGCTCGAAGCGATGTCCGCCGCTGTCAGTTTGCGCGGAAAGAGCTGTGAGGAGCGGATGAAGAGGGCAGACCCGAGGAAGAACAGCAGCATCTGCACGATTTGCCGGATGAGCGGGATGACATGCAGCCTGTCGAACAGCAATCTGACAACGACACTGCCGTAGATGAAGGTCAGCGACAGGGCGATCGCGATGTTCGGTGCATGGTTGCCTGCGCGCCAGGCGATCAGCATCGCGATACCGAGGACCAGGAGACACACGCTGATGCTCGTAGAATCCGAGAACCGCGCCATGAACAACTCAGCCGGCGCCGGCCAGGAAAGTGCCAGCACGGCGACGGCGGCAATGATTCCCGCGGAACTGGCCGCGAGCACGAGAGTCGACCGAACGCAAATCGTGGCGATGCCATGTCTTGCCCTGGTTGGAAGCGCGGCACATTATTCGCGGTGTCGCAGCCTTCTGTCACCAGCGGCGTCGGAAGGGCACCAAAACGTGCAGCCGGCTGCGCTGTGACATCTGTCTTCGAATAGACCGTTACCTATCTAATCGGAAAAGACCCCGGGAAATTGGTCGGGTGAGACGATTTGTCGAGTCAATGCAGAGCCATGGCGGATCTTCGTTCGGCCGCTAAAGCCTTGATCCAGAAAGGCTGGCGCCAGTGTCGCTCGATCAGTTTTTCGCTGATTCCAACTGCTCGCGCTGCCGGCGCAGGTCGCGTTGGATCTTCCCGACCAGCGCCACAAAGCGAGGGTGATCGCGAAAGCTGGCGAAGATTTCGTTGTGCAGCAAGCAGAGATGCAAACAATAGTAAATCGTCCGATCAAGCTCGGCTTTTTCGAGTGCGTCCAATGCTGCCTCCGTCTTTCCGCGTAACGCCAGCGCTTCCGCAGCGAAGCGCTCCTCGATAAACAGCCCTCGTTTTCTGCGCAGCTCCAGAATCGCTTCCAGATGATCGAGCATCTGGTTCGCCCCAGCCTCATCGCCCGTTGCACGCAACGCGCGGCTATAGTCGGCGAAATAGAGGGCAGGGTACGACGACCACGCGCTCTTTACCGGAACCGGCGCTGGCGAAAAATCCGCTGGATCGATGTCCTTGCGTGCCTTGTACTGGGCATACTCTGGCGCCAGCATCTCCAGGAAGTCCACGGCCCGCTGTGCTTCACCACTTTCGAGCATCGCATCGACCGCGAGCCGCAGGAGAATGAAATCGCCAGCATCGCCGCCCCAGATCTTCTTTGGCGCGGTTAGCTCCGAAACAGCCAGTCGCCGGGCCTCCTCGATTTCGCCGTAGACGAGATGCCGGTAGGCTTCGACGGGGGCCATCGCGCCGAGAAATTGCAAGTTCGCCGAAGTCCGCCGAGCAGGTTCCATGAGGGACTCAGCCGTTTGCAGATCGCCGATGTCGTAATACAGCTGCGCAAGCCAAGGGGCTGTGCCCCCGCGCGGTCCGATCTGATCTACGAGTCTGCTGCCGTGCTCGATGCTCCCGGCAAGATCGCCCGAGAGCAGCCACCGCGTCTGCGCTATCAATCCGTCCGCGTTCGGGTTTGTCGGCGAGACGATCTCTCGGTACCGCTCGGCCGCTGCGAGGGCCTCTTGTGCATTCCAGAGGTCCATATAGCTGGCCCAGACGGTGATGTAGATGATGGGATTCAACGGGTCGATCTCGCGGATACGACGATTCAGCTCAAGCGCTTCGCGCGGGTAGCCCTGATCGAGCTTGAATACCGGGTACAGGAGTCGAAGGACGCCGTTTGAGGGATCCTTCTGCTGAGCGGTCGCGAATCGCTCCTGCGCGAGCTTGATGTCCCCGTCATATCGCGCCAGCTGAGCGCTGAGCCCGAGCAGGCCTGGATCCTCGGGCGCCAGATGCAGTCCACGGCCGACAACCTCGCGCAGCTTGGCTCGGTTCTCCGCCATGGAAACCCGCTGGTCGACGACCTCCATGACGTACGCCAGGCCGAGGCCGTGGTATCCAGGAATGAATTCGGGGTCGATCGCGATCGCCTGTTCGAAGTAGCGCACGGCTTCGCCGTAGTCGTCGAATCGGATCTTCTGCTGACCGCGCAGGTACAGATCGTACGCTTCTGGCTTCACTCCTCGGGCTGGAACATCGGCTAGATTTTGAAGATTCGCCCTGAGCTCCGCGGCAACCGACCGGGCAACGTGAACTTGCAACGCCAGGATATCGCCGACTCCTCGATCGTACGATTCCGACCAAAACCGCCTGCCATCTGATGCATCCACGAGCCGAACCGTGACCCGGATCCGGTCTCCTGCTTTTCGCACACTCCCTTCGAGCACGTGAGTCACGCCGAGCGCTTCGGCAATCCGCCGGACATCCGCGTCCTTGCCCCTGAAGGAGAACGATGACGTGCGCGCAATGACCCGAAGCGTCGTGGCTCTCGAAAGCACGTTGAGGATCTCTTCTGCGATGCCGTCCGCCAGGTACTGCTGATCCCGTTCCGGGCTCAGATCCTCGAAGGGAAGTACCGCGATCGAAGTGCTCTCGCGCACCGCGTCGGTCTGTGCTGTCACGATCCAGAATACGATCGCAGCGGCCGCGGCGAGGGAGATCGCAGCACCTATCGGCACGACCCATCTGCGTCGATGGCGGGCTGGCGATTCGTCCGGCAGGACTTCGACTCGCGGCAGCAATCTGTAACCCTGGCCGCGGACCAGCTCCACATAGCGGGGCTTGTGCGGATCGTCCGAGAGCGCATCTCGCAGCAGCTTGATCCGCTGACTGATCGTTTCCGGGCTTGCCGAGCGTCCGCCCCAGACCGAAGCTATCAACTCATCGTGGGAAACCATGTTGGGCGCGGCTTCCACGAGCGCCAGCAGCAGTCGATAAGTGAGGCGGCCCAGCGGAATCGGTTTTGAGTCGCATAGCAACAGACGCCGGCCAGTATCCAGCGTCAAATCACCGATGCGAAAACGCGAGGCCATTGACACCATCCGACAGGAACTGAGCTCGGACTGCTCGGTTCGGCGGCACTGATGCTAGTACATTCTTCGTTTTCAGAGAGGTCAAGCAGGTCAACGCCCGAAATCTATCTGCTCAGGCACGGCGAGACGGAAGGGAGTCTCAGCGCCAGTCACACCGGGATTTCAGATATCCCGCCTGTGCAACTCGTCAAGTTCGTGCGTCCTTAGCTCGCCGCCTCCACGACGAGCGTGCAGCGCGTGCCGTCGCAATCAACCAGGGACTACTGACGACTGCGCACCATCCTATCCACAGACTGCTTTGACGCGCACCCACATCTCTTGCCGTAATTGTCAATCACACAGTACTGCATTGAGTACTCGGGGCAGCGTGACGCTGATGCTGATGCATGTCGAGGACGCCCGTCTGGAGCCATCGTGCTGCACCCTGCCAACGTCAGCGCGGCAGCGCAGCACAGCAGCCATTGTCTTTTCAACATTGTCGTGCTCCGAACAAGCCGGATATCGCGGCTGGTTGAAGCTAGCGACGACGCGCTCCCTCTGGGTGAAGCTTGCCCCAAGAATGTTCAAAGATTGCCTTAAAGCGCCGCTTCGATCAGTTTTTCGCTGATTCCAACTGCTCGCGCTGTCGGCTCAGGTCGCTTTGGATCCGCTCGACCAGCGCCACGAAGCGCGGGTGGTCGCGAAATCCGGCGAAGATCTCGTTGTGCTGCAACACCAGATGCCAGCGATAGTAGATCGTCCGATCGCGTTCGGCCTTCTCGAGCGCATCCAGAGCGGTGTCTGTGCGCCCGCGCAGCGCGGACGCTTCCGCGGCGTGGCGCTCCTCGATGAAAAGTCCCCGCTTTCTGCGCAGCTCCAGAACCGCCTCCAGATGATCCAGCATCTGGTTCGCCCCGGCCTGATCGCCTGCTGCTCGCAACGCGCGACTATAGTCGGCGAAATAGAGGGCAGGGAATGACGACGTCGCGCTCTTTACCGGAATCGGAGCGGGTGAAAAATCCGCTGGGTCGATGTCCTTGCGCGCCTTGTACTGGGCATACTCCGGCGCAAGCGTCTCCAGGAAGTCCACGGCCCGCTGTGCCTCACCCCTTTCGAGCAGCGCATCGACCGCGAGCCGCAGCAGAATGACATCGCCCGGGTCGCCGCCCCAGATCTTCTTTGGCGCGGTCAGCGTTGCGACAGCCAGTTGCCGGGCCTCCTCGATTTCGCCGTGGGCGAGATTCCGGTAGGCGTCGACCGCGACTATCTCGTACTCACTCCGCAAAGCCCATCGTCCACGTGCCATCAGCGAATCGGCCGTTTGCAGGTCGCCGATGTCGTAATACAGCAGCGGAAGCCAAGGCGGTATGCCCTCGCCCGCCTGTTCGACCTGAGCTGCATGTCTGCTGCCATGCTCGATGCTTCCGGCAAGATCGCCCAAGAGAATCCACCGTGTTATCGCTATCAAACAGTCGGCGGTCGTGTCTGTCGGCGTGACGATCTCTTGATAACGCTCGGCCGATGCAATGGCCTCCTTTGCATTTCCGAGGTCCAAGTAGTCAGCCCAAAACCCGATGTAGAGGTTTGAATTCAACGGGTCGATGTCGCGGATGCTACGAGTCAGCGCGAGCGCTTCGTCAGGGTAGCCCTGATCGAGTCTGAAAATCGCGTACTGACCTTGAACGTATCTGTTTGAGGGATCCTTTTGCCGAGCGGTCGCGAATCGCTGCTCCGCGAGCTTGATATCGCCGTCATACCGGGCCAAGAGCGCACCGAGCGCGAGCAGCCCTGGATCGTCCGGCGCCAGACGTAGGCCACGACCGAGCATTTCGCGCAGCCTGGCTCGGTTCTCCGCCATCGGAACCTGCACGTCGGCAACCTGCCAGCGGTACGCGCCGCCGAGGCTGTAATACGCCGGGATGAACCCGGGGTCGATCGCGATCGCCTGTTCGAGGTAGCGCACGGCTGCGCCAAATTCCCGTCTTCGAAGCTCGTGCTGACCACGCAGGTACAGTTCGTACGCTTCTGCATTCACTCCCTTGGCAGGAACATCTGCCAGATTCTGCAGATTCGCCCTGAGCTCCGCGGCAACCGACCTGGCTACATTCGTTTCCAGCGCCAGCACGTCCCCCACGGGTTGGTCGTACGATTCCGACCACACCCGACTGCCATTGGACGCGTCGACGAGGCGGACGGTCACCCGGATCCTGTCTCCCTCTTTTCGCACGCTGCCTTCGAGGACGTGCGTTACGCCAAGCGCTTTGGAAATGCGCGCGATATCCGCGTCCTTGTCCCGGAAAGAGAATGACGACGTACGAGCAATTACGCGGAGCGTCGTGACCTTGGAGAGCAGATTGAGGATCTCCTCCGCGAGGCCGTCCGCCAGGTACTGCTGATCCTGCCCCGGGCTCAGGTCCGTGAAGGGAAGCACCGCGACCGAAGTGCGCTCGGTCACTGCGTCGATCTGCGCTGCCATGATCCAGAATACGATCGCAGCAGCCGCGGCGAGGGAGATCGCGGCACCTATCTGCACAACCCATCTGGATCGAGAGCGGGGCGGCGATTCGTCCGGCAGGACTTCGACTCGCGGCAGCAATCTGTAACCCTGGCCGCGGACCAGCTCCACATAGCGGGGCTTGTGCGAATCGTCCGAGAGCGCATCTCGCAACAGCTTGATCCGCTGACTGATCGTCTCCGGGCTTGCCGAGCGTCCGCCCCAGACTGAATCTATCAACTGATCGTGGGAGACCATGTCGGGCGCGGCTTCCACGAGCGTCAGCAGCAGTCGATAGGTGAGGCGGCCGAGCGGAATCGGTTTTGAGTCGCATAGCAACAGACGCCGGCCAGTATCCAGCGTCAAATCACCGATGCGAAAACGCGAAGCCATTGACAGCTCTTGCGAGGTCAGCTTGATCAACCGTCAGGGGACGGTCAATACGCAAATCTCTCACCCCTTCGACTCGGACGCGATCACCCGGCGAGACTGTATCGAGCGGAGCTCCACGAGAGCGGCTCGACCCGCCTCAGGACTACGCCCCAGGCAAGCATGCCGGCCAGCGGTACCGCGGCACTGACCGCGAACGCCCATGCGAAGTTGCCGGTGCGCTGCACGAGAAATCCCGTAACGATGGGCGCCACGATGCCGGCCATCTGTCCGCATACATTCTGCGCAGCGGCCCAGCGTCCCGCGGCGCGGGGCCCCGCGATCGTCGAGCCGATCGCGAATACCATCGGAGTTCCCATACCGAAAAACACGCCCGCTGCGCATAACAATCCGATGGTGTTACGCGGGTCGACGTAGCCGGCCAATGCGATAGTGAGCGCGCTGCCGGCGGCGCTGATGAGGATGAATGCCTTGCGCACGCGCGTGACGGATCCACCGCGACGGATGAAGTAGTCGGTGGCAACGCCGGAGAGCGCCGTGCTTGCCGCGTAGATTCCGTAGATCAGTGCACCGATGCCCGCCATCTGCGTGACGGTGAAGCCGGCGGACTTCACCAGGAAGGTTGGCAGCCAGCTGATGATGAAATAGAACGCATAGTTGACGGAGAAATGGCCGAGCGCTGTCCCCCAGAAATCGCGTTGGCGGATGATTTCGAGATAAGGGACCGACGAATCCGCCTCTTCGACGTGCGCAGGAATTGCCGCGCGACGCGTGGCGAGAATCCACGGCAACACCCAGATCGCAGTGATGACGCCCAGCGCCACGAACATGAAGCGCCAGCCGAAGTGCGCCATCGCCAAACCGCCAAACAAGGTACCGAGCATGGGCCCGATGCCCTGCCCCATGAATACAACGCCGGTCAAGAAACCGCGCTGGTGCTCGTGCGTGTGGCGCACAAGCAGTAGTTGAATACTCGGAAACGTCACACTTTCCCCGATGCCGAGCAGCAGGCGAAGGAATAGCAAGGTGGTGAATGCGGTGGCGAGACCATTGAGGGCAGTGGCTGCCGCCCAGAGCACCACGCCCCCGGCGAGTACCAGGCGGATGGCGAATCGATGCGCGGCCCAGCCCGCGATCAACTGCCCTGGCGCATAGGTCCAGAAGAACGCCGAGAGCAGGATCCCGATCTCGGTGCTCGTGAGCCCGAGCTCGTCCTGAAGCAAAGGCGCGGCCGTGGCGAGGCTGCCGCGGTCGATGTAGTTCAACAGGACTACGAGCGCCAGCAGAAAAATGACGCCCGCCGATAGATTCGCGCGCTGATTCATTCTTGTCATTGCGCGTATTTGTGAGGAAGGTGGGCCGAGCATAACAACAGTCGGAACTTCACATCTCGCAATCGAACCGCGCGTATGGTCAGATTCGACGCCGGCTCGAGAGCAAGGAGCATTTCATGCGAACCCTTGGTATGACAGTCCTCGCGATAGGAATGGTCGCGTGCAGCAAATCACCTGCCGTCGAAGCCCCGCCGCCCGAAGCACCGCGCAGCGCCAGTGTCGACTGGCCGTCTTACAACCGCACACTCACCTCCGAGCGCTTCGCGCCTCTCGACTCCATTACGAGAGCAAACGTCTCCCAGTTGCGCGTCGCCTGTACCTATGACCTCGGCATCGACACCAGTTTCCAGACCGGACCGATTGTGATTGGCGGGGTGATGTACGCAACCACCGAGAAAGAAATCTTCGCCATCGACGCCGCCACCTGCGCCGAGCGCTGGCGAATCAAAGAAGACGTCGCCGACACTTTCCTGAAGGTCAACCGTGGTGCCGCGTTCCTCGACGGCCGGCTGTTCCGCGGCCTGCAAGACGGCCGTGTGGTCGCCTACGACGCCAAGAACGGCAGCAAGATATGGGAGACGAGAATCGCCGACCCCAAAATCGGTGAGACCGTTCCGGCCGCACCCATCGCCTGGAATGGCATGGTCTTTATCGGCCAGGCTGGCGGCGACAACTACGGCGTGAAGGGCCGCATGTATGCGCTCGACGCCGCCTCCGGCAAACAGCTATGGGAGACCTGGCTGGTACCGCGCGAGGAGCAACGCATCGCGCCGACCACGCCGACCGCGAAAGTCGCGGCGCCCACCTGGGGTAACGCACCGAAGATCCCGATCGCCGGTGGTGCCACCTGGACGTCGTACACGCTCGACCCCGTCGCTGGGCTGCTGTACATCCCCGGCGGTAACCCGACACCCGACTTCCTCAAGGAAATGCGCCCCGGCGATAACCTGTTCACGAATTCGATCGTGGTGCTCGAGGCGCGTACCGGCGTTTATCGCCGCCACTTCTCGCTGGTGCCAAAAGACTTCCACGACTGGGATGTATCCGGCGCACCCACTCTCATCCGCACCCGCGCCGGGCGCTCGGTAATGGCTGCCGCGCCAAAGGACGGACTTCTCTACGCCCATGACCTGGCGAGCGGCGAACGCCTGTACCAGACTGCGATCACCCGTCGCGAGAACACCGAAGCAGCGCTGACCAAGTCCGGTACACATTTCTGTCCGGGCACGCAGGGCGGCTCGGAATGGAACGGACCGGCCTACAGCCCGGATACCAATCTGATCTATGCCGGCACCGTTGATTGGTGCGCCACCGTCAAAGTCGCCGACGAAAAAAAAGTGGCCAGTGTTGCTTACGGTCAGCCGTGGAGCGGATCGGGTGACGAGAAGAACCCGTTCGGCTCTTTCGATCCCAAGGAGCAATGGGGCGGCTGGATTCACGGCGTCGATGCCGACACCGGCGAAGTCCGCTGGAAGTTCCGTACGCCCGCACCGGTGCTCGCCGCCGTGACGCCGACCGCGGGTGGCCTGGTGTTTGCGGCGGAAATGGGCGGCACTGCGTATGCCTTCGACGCTACCGACGGCAAGGTTTTATGGCAGACACGATTGGATGGTGCCCCAGGCGGGGGTGTGATTACGTACGCCATCGATGGCATCCAGCGTGTCGCCTTCGTCGCCGGCACCAACTCCCCGATCTGGCCGGTGGAAAAGAAGACCGCGAAGATCGTGGTGTTCGCTCTGGGAGAAAGAGAGTGATGGCCAGCCGTTGCCGCACAGCGGGTTTGCTACTACTTGCTGCGGCCATTGCGCCTGTCATCGCGCAAGGACAGCAGATCAGAGTGACTCTTTTAGGCACCGGCTGTCCGCCTCCGGTCATGAACCGGTTCGGGCCAAGTACGTTGGTGGAGGCCGGAGAGCAGAAATTCATCTTCGATGCGGGACGAGGCGCGCTGCAGCGTCTGAGAGAACTCGCAGTGCCGTGGCAGGATATTCAGGGGGTGTTTCTTACCCACTTGCATTCCGATCACGTGGTTGGCTTTCCTGACCTGTGGCTAACAGGCTGGCTGATTGTGCCAGGCCGCAATGTGCCACTTCGCGTGTGGGGCCCGCGTGGCACCACCGCCATGATGTCTCATCTCAAGCAGGCATATGAGTTCGACATCAAAATTCGTCTTCAAAACGACGGGGCCTCGCCAGAGGGCGTTGCGCTCCTCGCCGAGGACATCAGTGAAGGCGTGGTTTACGAGCAGCGGGGCGTGAAGGTAACGGCGTTCGAGGTAGATCACGCGCCGGTAAAGCCAGCATTCGGTTACCGAATCGACTATGCCGGGCGCTCGGTCGTCCTGTCGGGCGACACCCGCATCTCCGAAAATCTCGTCCGGCACGCGCAAGGGGTGGATGTATTGGTCCACGAAGTCTTCGCGCCAGCAACCCTCGAACGAGCAGGCGTCCCGCCGGGCCGAGCGGAGAAGATCCTTGCCTATCACACGACGCCTGAACAGGCGGGGCAGGTGTTTGCGCGGGTGAAGCCGAAACTGGCGGTGTATTCGCACATCTGCATGCCGTCCGCCACCGAACAGGATCTGCTGCCGGCGACCCGCAAGACCTATGCTGGGCCGTTGCAACTTGGCGAGGATCTGATGTCAATCACTGTCGGCGAGATCGTTGAGGTACACAGGCCTGCCCTATCTTCGCCGTAGACGGGGGAGGCGCCCCTTCGTCGCGACGACAAAACCGGAACGCCGGACGAACGACGCAAGATTCAGCAAATAACAACCCCCAGACTGCACTGCAGCACCCGCCTCGTCACACGCGCGTCGCGTCGATCAGTGATAGCGTGCTCTACGCGTGCATAGCGCGCTTGAATTTCCTATTCGCCCCCAACTCAAAGGAGATCCAATGAAAACGCTACTGTTCACAAATAGAATGACAATGTTGAAACCCATGATGAAAACCAGCCTCTATCTACCGATGGCGGCGATGTTCTTGACAGCCTTGCTCGCCGGCCCGGCAGCGGCAGGGAACCACGTACCTTTCAAAGGAAGCTTGGAAGGGTTTTCTGTTATCACGCCGATTAACGCCCAGTTCATCTTTGTGCGTTTGATCGGCACAGGTAACGCTACCCAACTGGGTTCGTTCACCGTAGACATCCCACACACCGTGGACACAACGACCGGGATCGGGATCGGGATCATGACGTTCACAGCGGCCAACGGCGACACACTGACCGCCGGCTTTACCGGGCAAGGCACTCCTACAACGGATCCCGACGTTTTCTCCATTGTGGAAACCGCGACCATCACGGGCGGCACCGGTCGGTTCGCCGACGCCACTGGGAGCTTCATCGTCACGCGCTCATTCAGCTTTGCCACCAACTTGACCACCGGCTCCATCGAAGGGACGATCTCCTCGCCCGGTGCAGGCAAGCCCTGAAATGAAACAGAATCGGCGGTTGCGCCGCCTTGCTCTCGGCGCACTCGAACCGAATGCTCTGGCAGTCGAGCCGAAGACCTGCGAGCGCGCAGGTAGTTTGTTGCTGAAAGGCAGTGCGTCGGCGACATGGATGCCGTCGACGCCTGCGGTGGCCCATGTTTGGGCCGTCTGACCACGAATTGATACGCGCGTAAGCTGGACGCTCAGCGTCCAAGATGTTGCAGCGAGGCGGCGCTATTGAAATGCGTGCCAACTCTCCGCCGTGCACAAGGTGCCAACCAGCTTCACATCGAACGTGCCGTTCAACGAGCGTCCATGGAAAAACATGATGCCGGTGGCGCCTTCGTACCTGCCTGTCCCACTTTTGACTTCGATGATGCTGCTGAGGACGCCGCCCTCGGGATTACCGGGTCGCGGATACGTGACGCCTGTCTCTCGAAGGACCAGCTCGCCCAGTTCAGTCGTGATAGTGAAAACGCCACTGTACGAGCGTATGCCGGGGGACGTCGGGGGTGTCGCAGCACCACCTTCCACGCTGAAGAACGTCGTCCCCTCGAGGCCGTGATTGCCGTCAATGGTGCCTTTGGTACAGAAGTTCAGCGGGCTCGTACAATTCTCAGACGTGACGACTTCTTGCACGTCTGCATGAACTGCCTTGCAGAGCTTCGCCTCCTCGTCTGCGCTCGCAGATGCGGCGCACAGCAACAGACCAAACATGCTGGTGATCGCAGTGGACAAACGGATAGCCATGGCAAGGATCCTCCTGTGTGTGGAACCGGCGAGCACTCGCGCTGTCACGAGTAGGTAGCTCGACTGTAGAAGGACGCCCGAGAGTATGCGGTACCACTTTTGCCGCTCCGCTTAGGACCAATTTCGACCCATGTATTTGCAACTGGATGGCAAGGGTGCAACTTACGAGCAGCTCGCACGTGCAATCCAGGCGGCTATTCGCAAGGGGCGAATACCTGCAGGCGGCAAGCTGCTGCCTTCGCGGGAACTGGCATCGCAGTTGAAGGTATCGCGCAACACCGTAGTCAGCGCCTACGAGCTGCTCTCGTCCCAACAGTGGGTCCGGTCTCGCCATGGTTCAGGCACGTATGTGCTGCGAGCCCCGGGGCAGATAGTCCGAGCGCGGGATCCAGATAGCATTCCACCGCCGTCCCGATATTCAGCACGTCTGCGCAATGCACCTCACGGCGGCCCCGGGGCCCGCATGCCGCAGGTCCGCTACGACCTCCAATACGGCGATCCCGTGGTGAACACGGCACTCCCCAAAACGTGGCGCTCGCATCTGCTCCGTGCGGTACGCGAATCGACGCTTGGCTATCCGCTGGTGCAGGGCTTGCTCGAATTGCGCGAGGAAATCTGTCGCTACCTGGCACGGCGCCGCGGGTTCGCCTGTTCACCCCAGAACGTGATTATTGTTGGTGGCACCCAGCAGGCACTGGCGCTCGCGCTGCGCGTGCTGGTTGACGAAGGCGATCTGGCAGTCATCGAAGACCCCTGTTACAAGCTCGTGTCGGATGCGGTCCGGGCTCACGGCGCTCGTGTCTTCCCCGTCCCCGTCGATGATCAAGGCCTGGTGTGCGGTGAGCTGCCTGCCATCCGACCATCGCTGATCTGCGTCAGTCCGTCGCATCAATTTCCGTCGGGAGCGATCATGTCGCAACCACGGCGCGAAGAATTGCTTCGCTACGCGACGACGCACTCGAGCTGGATCATCGAGGATGACTACGATGGAGAGTTTCGATACGACACTGCACAGATTCCGGCGTTGCGATCGCTCGACGCGGGCGAGCGAGTGTTCTACGTCGGCAGCTTCTCGAAGACTCTTTTTCCCGGCATGAGGCTCGGCTATCTCGTCTGTCCCACGGGTCTGCTCGAAGATCTTCGTCGTGCAAAGCGTTATGACGATCTCGGATGTGGAAGCATCGAGCAGCACGCGCTCGCGACGTTCATGCGTTCCGGAGCATTCGAACGCCACCTGCGCAAGGTCATGCTGGAGTTGCGCAAGCGTCGCGCTGCGCTGATTGGAGCGCTGCGACGTTACTGTCCCGAAGCGCAGGTCAATGACTCGCGCTCGGGCATGCACATGGTCGCGTGGCTGCCGCAATTTACGTATCGACAACTCGATGCACTGCTTCTTGCAACTCGACGGCGCAGCCTTGGCGTGCGCCCCATCCATGCGTATTACGCGAATCGACCCACGACGCCGGGTTTGCTCCTGGGCGTCGCGAGTTTATCGGCGGCACAGCTGCGGGTTTGTGCACGACTCCTGGGGGAAGCCTTCATGGAAGTTCGGTCGCATTGATGGAGTCACCGCGGCGCGTAGTCCGTAAAGACGAAGTCCTTTCCCTTCACGATCGTGTGGCACGCGGCCCCACACTTGGCATCGTTACCCTGCGGCGGCTTGTGAGTCAGGGTGGCGGGCGTGTACGTGCCGGTTGCGGGGTCATGCTTGAAGACGGCATATCCCCATCCACCGCTGTCCGCGAACCTCCTGGCATCTTTGACCATGAAGTCGAGGTCATAAATGACACCCGGTACTTTGATGTCGTAGGGGGCATCGGCACTCTTCTTCGGTCGCCACTCGACTTTCGCCATCCTGGAACCATCCGGGAAGGGTTTGCCGTTGCCGGGTATGCCGGCGCGAAATGCGCCCATCACCACCGGATTACCGAGAATGACCTTCATCAGTTCATCGGTATGGTCGATGGAAATGACTGCCCAGTCCTCGTATCCCCTGAAATCGGAGAACGCCAGACCACCCGGCACCTTGAGGCCGTACTTGTCCGGCGCAGAAACGTCCTGCGCAAAAGCGGCTGTGCCACCCACTATCGCAAGTGCAACCGCAGTGGTCGCAATCGTCAATAACACTTTGGTATTCATCGCCTGTACTCCTGTGTTCGGCTTTCGTAGCCGAGAAGTTAGGAGCTTTCCTGGTGATGCACTAGCTGGCAGAATCTGCAATCACTATGCAGGGCATACGTACAATGTGGTCCGCGGATTCAATCGCCGTGTTCGTGAAGGTCGTGGAGGCCGGTAGCTTCTCGACTGCGGCGAGACGCCTGGGCATGCCCAAGACGACGGTCAGCGCCAAGGTTGCGGGACTGGAAAAGCGCCTCGGTGTCCGGCTGATCCAGCGCACGACTCGCAAGCTTCGCATGACCGAGGCGGGCGAGAAGTACTTCCACCACTGCGCAATCGCGACTCGGGAAGTCGAGTTGGGCGAAGCTGCGCTCCAGTCGGCAAAGGATGAGCCCAACGGCGTACTCAAGATCACCGCGCCCGTGGATTTCGGACGTGCAGTTCTGCCGCGCATCGTACGTGCCTATACGGCGAAGTATCCGGCAGTGTCAGTCGAGCTCGTAGTGACAAACAGGGTCACGGACCTGGTGGAGGAAGGTGTTGACCTCGCCATTCGCTGGGCCGGTGCGCTGAAGGAGTCATCGCTCATCGCTCGACGCTTCATCGAGACACGCTCGAACCTGTGGGCGTCGCCGAAATACATGCAGGAGTTAGGCTACCCGACCCATCCGCGCGACCTGGAGAAGGCTTCGTTCCTGGCACATCCCGTTCTCAGGGAAGTAATACTTACGGACGGGAAGTCGGACTTCGAACTTCAGTTGAACGGACGCGTTACCGCCGATGATCTGGAAGTGATCACCGCGCTGATCGTGCAGGGAGCGGGTATCGCATGGTTGCCGGACTTCCTGGTCAGAGATGCGGTGGAAGCCGGAGATCTCGTTCCTGTCATGGAGCAATGGCACCCCAAGAAGCAGCAGCTGTGGACGTATCACTTCGTATACGCCGGTCGCCGATACGCTTCGCCGAAAGTGGAAAGATTTATCCAAACGGCGCTGGAAATAATTGGCTGATAGCGGCTTTCGCCCACACGCTGCCGCACGCCAACGCCGTGTTCGAGCCGGAGACATCCGACAGCACCAGGGTGCGTGTTGCGGGCGGCCGGCACGGCCGCTAGGCTTGGGTCGGTGTTTGCCGCGACACTGCCGAGCCACGCAAAGAGTGCAGGAAGGATTACCGGACTCGGGAGTATTCTGTTCGTATGTCGGCGTTGCCCTCAACGCAGCCATTTCGCCTGGGAATCGGCGATCCCATTCTGGACGACCTATACGCGCGCCTCGACCGCACGCGACATACACACGTACGCCGCAAAGGCGGCTGGCAAACAGGTAGCGATCCTGACTACCTGGAAGAGCTGATTCGTTACTGGCGGGTTGACTACGACTGGCGCCACCACGAGCGCGAGCTCAACCAGCTGTCACATTTCATCGCGCGCATCGACGATGCCAATGTGCACTACGTGCGCGAAACGGGACTCGGGGCGAAACCGACGCCACTGCTGTTGCTGCACGGCTGGCCGGACTCGTTTCTGCGATATCGCGGCGTGATCCCCCATCTCACCGGGGCTGCTTCCGGCGAAGAAATGCAACCCACGTTCGACGTGGTCATCCCATCGCTGCCGGGCTTCGCCTTCACCGGCATCGTGCCGCCGCCCGCGCAGATCCCCTCGATCAGACATTCCGCGCGACTGCTGCATCGGCTCATGACCGAAGTGCTGGGTTGCCAGCAGTTCATCGTCGCCGGCGGTGATGGCGGCAGCGCGATCGCGCAGAGCATGGCGCTGCAGTTTCCGGCGTCGATCCTGGCAATACACCTCACCGACATCGGCTGGAACGCCAACAGCAAGCCGGACTCGCTCACCGACATCGAACGCGCGTACATGGAAGCGGCGACGCGTCGCTTCATGGAAGACGGCGCCTATGCGGCCGTGCATGCCTCGGAGCCGCGCGCCCTCGCCGCGAGCCTCAATGACTCGCCAGCCGGCCTCGCCTCGTGGATCGTGGATCGTTTCCACTCCTGGGCGAATTCACCGCGGCATCTCGAGCGGTGTCTCAGCCGTGACGACATCCTGACCAACATCACTATCTACTGGGTGACGCAGACCATCCAGTCTTCCATCTACGGATATCTCGCCGAAACGCGCCAGCCCTCGCTCGGGCACGGTGAGTTCGTCGAGCGCCCGGTGGGCCTGGCGCTGTTTCCGCACGACCTTGCCGGTACGCCGCCGCGACGGCTCGCAGAGCGCACGCTGAACGTCGTGCGCTGGACCGAAATGCCCCGCGGCGGACATTTCGGGGCGTGGGAATTTCCGCGCGAATATGCCGCCGACCTCAAGAATTTCCTGGTCGCGCTCGAAGAGCAACCGATCGTTACTCCTGAACATGGATACCACCCGACTCCGTCACTTTGAGATCCACGTCGACGAGTCCGTGCTGGCCGACCTCGCCACGCGTCTCGCCGCAACGCGGCTTCCGCCCGAGCAGGGTCCGCCTGGCTGGGACGCAGGCGCGAGCCCGGTCTATCTACGCGAGTTGCTCGCCTACTGGCGTCATGGCTATGACTGGCGCGCACAGGAAACGCGTCTCAATGGCTTCGTGCAATACCTCGCGGATGTCAACGGCGCGCAAATCCACTTCCTTCACGAGCGTGGTACGGGCCCGCGACCGCTGCCGCTGATCCTCACGCACGGCTTTCCGGATTCGTTCACCCGTTTTCTCAAGATCATTCCGTTGCTTACCGATCCCGCGAAGCACGGCGGCGATCGCGGGGATTCGTTCGACGTCGTCGTGCCGAGCCTGCCGTGGTGCGGTTTCTCACAGGAGCATCGGCATGCCGGCGGGCTGTTCAGCGTCAATCAGACCTGGCATGAGCTCATGACAAAGGTGATGGGTTACGAGCGTTACGGCGCGCACGGTGGTGACTGGGGCAGCACCATCACCGAGCACCTGGCTCGCTCGCACGCGAAATCCCTGATCGGCATTCATCTCACCGACGTACCGTTCTGGCATGCGCTCGCCAAACACGAGGATCTCGTGCCGGTCGAGCGCGAATACCTTGCCAGCGTGCAGCAATTCCAGCAGCGGCAAGGTGCCTACGCCCTGATCCAGGGGTGCAAGCCGCAGACACTGGCAGACGCGCTGAACGATTCACCGCTCGGGCTCGCCGCATGGCTCACGGAAAAATTCCAGCGCTGGAGCGATTGCAACGGCGACTTCGAAAAGCATTTCAGCAAGGACGAGATGCTGACCAACACGATGATCTACTGGGCCACCGGAACCATCGGCGGCGCCTTCACGCCGTATTGCGACGTGCTGCATGCCGGCGCGCCGCGCTGGATCGCCGAGGCGGTCAAGCAAAAGCTGGGCTCCGACCAGGTTCCTGCTGGATTCGCGCTATTCCCCAAGGACCTCAGTCATCCGCCGCGCGAGTGGGCACAGCGCTTCTTCAACGTGCGGCATTGGACCGAATTTCCGCGCGGCGGGCACTTCGCCGCGATGGAGCAGCCCGAGGCACTGGCACAGGACATACGCGATTTCTTCAGGCCGCTGCGCAGCCTTCAGTAGGCGGGCTTAATGCCAGGTTGAGGTTGCAAACCCGATGAACCAGTTGTACCATCGGTACGACTGGTACATATAGGCGCCCACCCGATGGAAATCACCATCGACATCGACAACCCCGTGCCGCAGTTCGAACAGCTCATCGAACAGATCAAGGCTGCGGTCACGGGTGGCGTCCTGAAGCCGGGCGACTCGCTGCCCTCGATCCGCCAACTCGCCAACGATCTCGAGCTCAATAGCAAGACCGTGGCAAAGGCTTACCAGCTGTTGACGCGCGATTCGATCATCGAAACCAAGGGCTATCGCGGTACCTATGTCCACCCCAAGGCCAAGGCGAACTGCAAGTTCAACCTGCAGGAGTGGACGCTGCGCAAGCTCGGCGAAACCGTCTCCGAGTTGCGCGAGGCCGGCGTGACCGATTCAGAAATCCGCAATGCGTTCGCCGGCGCCATCAACGGGCAATCGCCGGCGAAGTGAGGTCGTCATGATCGAAGCCTATGCATTCCTTGCTATGTTCACGGTGCAAATACTGTTGATGTCAGTCCTGCATCCGGCCCGGCTCATCAAGTACTGTCGAGCGAAGCTGGCGGAAATCCCCGCCGAACGCTACCCGCAAATGGATGCGGGTGTCTTTCGCAATCTGTCGACGACGCGCTTTCTGAATCTGTATCGCGCGTTGAACACAGGTATCGCAGTGCTCGGCGTATTGCTGCTGGGCTTCATGTTCAGCGAAGTGCGGCTCCTGGACTGGGACAAGATGACTGCCTTTTACTTCGTGTTGCAGGCATCGCCGTTGTTGCTTCTTGCCGTGATCGGTCTCAGGTACATCATGGTTTACAGGAGCTCGATGCTGGAGGGGAAACGGAAAGCCTTCCTCCAGCGCCGCGGGCTTTTTGATTTCGTCTCGCCGTTCGCCGTTTTCGTTGCCGTCGCGATCTATTTTCTGTTCGTCGCGTACATGCTCTATATCGCCAAGAACCCGAACGTGGGGTTTAACGACTCTCTCATCGGCATCGGCACCGTCACGCTGGTCTATGCATTGAGTGCTTTCGAGGTGTACAGGATGCTGTACGGCAGAAAGCTCAATCCCCTCGAGACACACGCCGGTCACGTGCACATGATCGGTCTGGCTGTGAAGTCCGCCGCCTACGGGTGCATCGTCTGTGTCGTGTTCCTGGCGCTCATCTTCACGCTAGAAGCGTGGGCTCTGCAGAGCTGGAAGCCGTTCGCGGTCAGTGCTTGTCTCGTGACCAGCGGCCTTATTTGTTTGACGGCCTTTGCAGTGCCGCCGCGCAAGCCAGAAGCGGATGGGCTCGGTTCGAGCCCGGTTTCCTGAGGTGTCGTCATGATCGAAGCCTATGCCTTCCTTGCGGCGTTCACGGTACAGGTACTGGTCATGTCAGTCCTGCTTCCGGCCTGGTTCATCAGGTACTTTCGAGTGCAGGCGACGAGCATCTCCGCCGAGCGTCTCGCGCAGCGGTATCCGGGCGTCGACGTGGGTCATGCTCGAGAACGCTTTCTGACTCAATACCGCGCGCTGACCATAGGTATAGCAGTGCTCGCCCTGTTGTTGCTGGGCTGGATATTCAGCGACGTGCGGCGCGCGGATTGGAGTGGAGACCAGGCGGAAGCCCTGGTCATTGCGTATTTTCTTGCCGCGCAGATGTTGCCGCTCCTTCTCTTTGGGTGGTTCGTCGCCAGGTTCAACAAGGAGCACAAGCCCGCGGAGGGAAAGCGGACGGCCATCCTGCAGCGCCGCGGACTGTTCGATTTCGTCTCGCCGTTCATCGTTTTCGTTGCCGTCTTGAGTTTATCTCCTATACGCCGCGTTCGTGATCTATATCGAACAGCACCCGTTCCCGGGATTCGCCGGCTCCCTCATCAACATCGGCGTGATCACGCTGGTCTACGCAGCGAATGCTTTCGCGGTGTACGTGACGCTGTATGGCAAAATGAGGAATCCGCTCGAGACGCCCACGGGTCGCCTGGACACGATCGGTCTGTCAGTGAAGGGCATCGTCTACTCGTGCGTCGTCATCGTCTTGTTCATGTCGCTCAACCACTCGCTTCGACTGCTGGAACTAAAGAGCTGGGAACCGTTCGCGCTCAGTATTTTTTTCGCCATCTGTGCGCTTCTCGCTTCCATGGGCTTCGCTGCACCGCTGCGCAAGCCAGAAGTGGATGAGTTCGGCTCCAATCCGGTTTCTTGAGCGAGCGGCGCAGCGGAGCCGACATGCTGACAGTAATTTCCAATGCGTGGTCTTACACATTTTCCGTGACAGACGGCACCACGTCCGTCGCACAGGCCGTGGATCTCTCATGGTGGGGCGACAAGGGCGAGCTTCGGATCCAGGACGACATCTACACGGCACGTCGCGACAAGTCTTCGTACGTTCTCGAATCAGCGGCAGGCGTGCTCGCGCGTGCTGAACAGCCGCGGAAGTGGTTTGGCGAACTCGTCATCGAGCACGCGGGCCGCCGCTACACGCTCCGCGCAAAGTCAGCGCTTCGGCGCCAATTCCTGCTGCTCGAAGGCTCCAGGCAGATCGGATCTCTTTCTCCCGAAGGGCTCTTCACGCGAAAGGCCACAGTGGAGCTTCCGAGGGCGATCCCGCTGTTCCTGCAAGTCTTCATCATCTGGTTGGCGATGACGCTCTGGAAGCACGAAGACTGCTCCGCCGCCGGATAACGCACGAAAAAATCGCAGGGCGATGTCGATTGCCGCATGCGCCGTTCGTCGATTCAATACCAGGTCGATGAGGTGTTCGAAATGACTCCCACTATCACCGCTTTTGAACGGTCGCCCGATCGCGGCAGGGGACTGGCGCGTGACATGCGCGTTCGCTGGGCGCTGGAAGAAGTGAACCAGCCTTACGATGTTCGCCTTGTTTCGTTCAGTGAAATGAAGCAATCCGCGCATCGCAAGCTTCATCCTTTCGGGCAGATTCCGACCTACGAAGAAGGCGATCTCGCCCTGTTCGAGTCGGGGGCGATCATATTTCACATCGCGGAGCGCCATGCGGGGCTGCTGCCGGACGATGCGAATGCCCGGGCGCGCGCGATCGCATGGATGTTCGCCGCGCTCAACACGGTCGAGCCGCCGATCGTCGATCGTTCAATGGCCACGATCCTGGAGCGCGACAAAACCTGGTATGGGGAGCGTCTGCCCATGCTCGAGGATCGCGTCCGTGTACGGCTGGACGAACTTTCCAGTCGGCTCGGGCGTGCCGATTGGCTAGATGGTGCGTTCAGCGCCGGTGACCTGCTGATGGTGACGGTGCTGCGCAGGTTGAATGGATCGGGAATCCTGGAGGAGCACCCCACCCTCTCTGCCTATGTCGCCCGTGGCGAAGCGCGACCCGCCTACCAGCGTGCTTTCGCTGACCAGTTGGCGGTTTTCACTGCGCACGGTCGGCACTGTTGAATGCGTCGAGCCACGCACTGAGGGGTGCGTCCCGCCGGCGTGTCAGGTACCGATACATCGGCAAACGACAGGGAATCCCTTCTGTTAGATAGGGAGTAACATCGCCGAGCGAGCGCTACTTTCGCCGCGAGATCACTTGAATATGAGACAACGCCTCAAAGCGCGAAAACTCACGTTCCTCGCCGCAACGCTCGTTTTCCTGACAGCGGCACCTTTCACCGAAGCGCAGGCACCGGAGAATGTGCGCACCGCTTTCTTGCAGTGGGCGAAGAAAGCTCTGCATCCAGTGAGCGACGCGGATCTCAGCGCTTCGACGAAGGATTTAGAACCCATGGAAAAGATGATCGGTGACGCGACCATCGTCGGGTTGAGCGAGGGCCAGCATGCTGGCGCCGAGCCTCTGATTTTCAGGAACAGGTTGTTCAAGCACCTGGTCGAGCAACTGGGATTCAAAGCCATCGCGATCGAATCCGGCATAGTCGAGAGTCGGGTGCTGAACGACTACGTCACCCACGGGAAGGGAGAATTCGACACCGTCCTCCGCCAAGGTTTCTCCAATGGTTTCGATACGTTCCGCCAGAACGGCGCACTGATTCGTTGGATGAGGGACTACAACGCACGCTTGCCGCGCGATGCGGTCAAGGTGCAAATCTTCGGTCTCGATGTTCCGGGTAGCCCCGGCAACTTCGATGCCGCACGCGGACCCGACACCGCCCTCCTCTCCGCACTGGAATACCTGCGCGGGGTGGACCCTCAAGCAGCGGCGCACCTGCAGCCACGGGTCGAGGCGTTTCTTCCCGTGCTCAAGGGCATCAATGGCTACGGAGATTTGAAAGAACCGGAACGCGACGCTCTCACTGCAGCGATTGCGGATCTGGTTTCACTCATGGAGCGGCAACGGCTCGCCTATATCAAGACGAGTTCGAAAGATGACTTCGACTGGGCCGAGCGGGCAGCAATCGGAGCGCGTCAAGCCGACACATGGTTTCGGCGCATGCCTCTTGGCTGGAAGTTGGAAGATGGACTCGAGTGGACGCGATATGCGATGCAGGTTCGTGACCGGACAATGGCGGACAACCTGGGATGGGTGCGCAGCAGATTGGGTCCGCGCGAGCGCGTACTCGTGTTTGCAGCCGTGGGACATCTCGCGACTACTGTCGTGCAGGTTCCTGCTTCGCCATTTCGCGAAACGGTTCCGCTTGGCGCATACGTCAAGGAACGCTTCGGTTCCGACTTCATCAACATACTCAACCTTTTCGCGAATGGCGAAATCGTCTACTGCTCTGCGAACCCGCGAAGGCTGATGCCACTCAAGCCGCCGCCCGAGTCGGCAGTCGAGACACTGTTTGCAGGCGTGAATGTTCCTCGATACGTACTGGATCTCCGGCGCGCGCCGGCTGGCGTGTCATCCTGGCTGCAACAAGTGCACGATCACTGGAATGGGTTTGTGCCGGTTCAATTCGCAACCGCGGAAGCTTTCGATATCGTCTATTACGTCAGTCCGCTTACGCCTGCCTGCGCGCCACCAATCCAGACCAAGATCCAATAGTCCGTGCCAGGTATCTGAGGCACAGTCGCGACAGATGCAAAGACCCGTGCTCGCCGCCATCCTGTCGATTGTTCTCACTGACCGCGTTCGCCGTTGGGCCATGCGTTGCGCAATCCTCGCCGGAGACGCCCGCCTCGTCTGAATGCTATTTCTCTCAGTTGAGAGGCCTTACTGGCTCCAGATGCTGTTTTGGCACCACGAAGCTCGTTTCATTCCTCGATGCGTCAAGGTCAAACGAGGTCTATTAGCTTAAGTCCGGGGTGATGGTGCTATGCTCCCCGGGCCCGTAAGCCAAGTTCAAAAAAAAGCAATGCTCACTGGTCGCTCCCACCGCTAACAAGATCAAGCGGCAGCAGTCAGATCAACTCCAGGTGATCACTAAAGAATAAGGGGAAACGCGATGAACACGTTGAAGCGCGTTGTGCCGGGTCTTCTTCTCTCCTTGATGACGTGCGTCACGGCCCATGCCGAGGATCCACAGCCCAGGAATTCATGGCGTGAACTCGGGCAACTCAATATCGGCCGCTTCGGCTGCAAAGCTCACAGCGTCGATGGGAATCGGATCATTGCCATCGCCGGCATCGGCGATTTCTATGGTCCTGCGGATTCCTCAGCGGAAATCCTCGATACGACGACCGGCGAATGGACGCTCACGGCGCAGATGCCAGCAGACTTCGTACCCGGCGCGAATCCGTGGACCGCCAAGCTCAACGATGGGTATTTCCTCGTCGCGGGTGGCTTCAACGCTGCTGAGACAGGAGATCTCAAGAGCTACCTCTATTCCGTTGCCACTGACCGCTGGATACGCACGGGAGACCTGCCAGCGGGTGCCACAATCGGATCAAACTTCGGACAGACCGATGCGGTGGTGCTCGACGATGGGCGTGTGCTCGCGGCTGGTGGCCTCGCCTTCGGCGTGGGCGAGACGAACGCGGCAATTGTGTTCACACCTAGCTACGCAAATCTCGCCAGCGGCAAATCTGGAGGAGCCGTAGGTAAATGGGACTTTACACGCGACCGCGCAAGACGCATCACGAAGCTGAGTGGCCCGACGGAGCACCACAAGCTGATCAAGCTCCGCGACGGGCGAGTGCTTGTCATCGTCGGCTTTGACAAGCGATTTCTGAGTCAAAAGTGGGGCGCCGTCTATCGCGACACGCCCGGTGTGCAGGCTGAGCTGTTTAATCCTGAAGATGGAACTTGGACACCGCTTCCAAACCTGCCTGCGATACCGGGCGAGGATGATCGACACAGCGGAGTTCAGGGTGTGCGACAGCAAGCCGCTGTTGCGCTCCTGAATGATGGGCGCGTGCTGGTCTCCGGTGGCTTCTCCCAACCTACCGACGACAAAGGCAAGCCGTTGCTCATGGAAGGCCTTTATGAACGCTCCAGTGCAGTCCTGTTCGACCCTAAGCTCTTCGACGCGGGCGCAAATCCATGGTTGATCACCGGCCCAATGCATGTTGCCCGCGACTCGCATGTAATGGGCACGCTGCCCGGATTAGCGGGGGTCATTTCTGTTTGGGGATGGACGCAAGAGTATTGGACCGCGACCGCGGAAACCTACGATGTCGCGCTTGGGGCTTGGCATTTCGTTGCCGGTTTGCCGGCTTTTGAAGACACCGACGTATCGATAGTGGCCCCACTCGGCTGCAGTGCGATGATGCCGGATGGAAGGATGTTGATTTCTGGCGGTCTCGGCGAACTGGGGGCGAGCGGTGTTTCTCGGCGTGCCTATTACTACCGACCCTAGACTCGTGGCGTTCGGGCAAGCATTGTGTGCCCGCCGGGGATTTGGGCGGGCACCTACGTCGAATCAAATGTCGGAAACTTGAAGAGCGCAGGCGAGTCGGAAAGATTCTGCCGCCCTCGCGCGGGAGCCTGAGCAGGTCACGCTCGAGAGCCGGGACCGGAACCTCGCGTGAATTGAACGTGCGGACAGCGCGAGCTCACGCGCCCGTTGCGCGAGGCGACCCAGCGTTGCAGCGATATGGGCTTCCTATGCAAAGACTAATCCTCGCAAGTGCTCTCTTTCTAATTCAGACGGCCGCGTTCGCCATCGGGCCATGCATTCCGCATTCTTCGCCGCAGACGACCGCCATCAGTAACAAGGGAGACGCGGTCACAGCCCTATGTCACCGCGGGCGACCGGACGTACCTGATCGGGACGCAGGATGGCAATTTTCCCGACATGGGCCAGCACGTGCAGGGCGAGATGGCTGGATTGTGGCTGCCGCCGATCAAGCTGATCGACGGCTTCCAGGCGCGCCTCGCGGAGGTGGGAGCGAATAAGGAAATTCCGCTGGTAGATAGCGCGGAGATGGTCGCTTATCCATACGGCAACCGCTTCGTCTATGGCCGGGTGCTGGACGCTCTCGATGTCGAGCGCTTTCAGTTCAGTCCGGATCGCCGGCCCGGCCTCATCGTCCAGTACCTTTTCAAGAATTCATCGGATCGTGCGCGAACGTTGCGCCTTCAGTGGTCCGTCAAGACCGATCTGCGCCCCGGATGGTTTGCGGACCGTGTCGGGATCAAGGATGGTCAGGATCGGGTCGAGTGGCGCGCCCACGAGAGTGTCTTCGTCGCCAGGGATACCGGCCACCAGTGGTTTTGCGTTTGGGGTGCGGTGAATTCCACGGATGCGCGCCGGGTCGAGCATGCGCCTGCTGTCCACTCGAAGGGCCGTGGCGTGACGGCCGCGTCCGGTCACACGGTCACGGTCGATGCACACTCCACCGCCACGCTGACATTCGTGGTCTCGGGCTCGACGACCGGTCTGAACGATGCTGTCTCCGAGTACCACTATCTATCGGAGCACTACGCCGAGTTGCTGGCGCAGAAGGTGGCGCACTATGGCTCGATCATCAACCGCGCCCGCTTGAAAATCCCGGACCTGCGCCTGCAAGAGGTCTACACCTGGAGCCGGATCAACATGGAGTGGCTGGTCAGGGATGTTCCAGGCATCGGCCGGGGTCTCAGTGCTGGCTTCATGGAGTACCCGTGGTGGTTCGGAACCGAGACGTACTCTGTGCAAGCCCTGACCGCGACCGGCGACTTCGAGCTGGCCAGGCAGACGCTGCGCTTGTTGCGCAACATTTCGGACAAGGTGAACGGCAACGGGCGGATCGTGCACGAGATCACGCCTGACGCTGCGGTGTCGAACCCAGGAAACACGCAGGAGACCGCGCAGTTCATCCTGACGGTCGGGAAGGTATTCCAATGGACCGGCGATCGGGAGTTTGCGCGGGAGATGTATCCCGCTATTAAGAAGAGTATCGACTGGCTGCTGGGCGAGATGGACCCGGACAAGGATCTGTTCCCGGGAGGGTACGGCATCATGGAGGTATATGGCCTGAACGCCGAGCTGATCGATGTCGCGGTCTACACGCAGCAGGCGCTGGTCTCCGCAGCGCGAATCGCCGAGGTCTTGAACGACACGGATGCGAAGGACCGCTACCGCAAGCTGGCCGCCGACTTGAAAGAAAGGATCAATCAAAAATTCTGGATCGAGCAGGACGGGACGTATGCAGACTTCTACGGCAGCCGATCACAGGCAGTGAGCGCGGCCGAAGGGGCAATCAAGCAGATCGGTCTCATCGGCGCGGACAAGCTGACGCAGAAAGACAAGGACCTGATTGCACACTACAAACGGCAGAAGGCGGAATTCTCGGCGATGCCGGACGCAGATCGTGGCTGGATCACCAACAAGAACTGGGTTATCGCAACGCCGATGGAAACCGGAATCGCTCCGCCTGCGCGTGCGATCGCACTTCTGGACAAGATCCGGCGCGAGAACAGCGGCGAATACGGCCCGTACCTCTCTGCCGTCGAACAGCAGGCGATGATGACGATCGCGACCGGAGTACAAGCCGTTGCGGAAGGCAACTATGGACGTACCGACCAGGCGATGTGGTACGTGGACAGGATCGCTCAAACCTTCAACCGCGTAACACCGGGCTCGATCTCGGAAATGATGCCCGACTACGGATGCTTCACGATCGCATGGACCAGCTATGGCATCGTGCTGCCGTTGGTCGAACATGTCTTCGGCATCCGACCGGACGCGGCGAATAAAACGATCGAGTTCCAGCCCCATCTTCCTGCCGGCTGGGAAGACATCAGCATCGTGGACCTTCCCGTCGGCGACAACCTGGTTTCGTTTTCGCGTTCCAGAACCGAAGCGGGCGTCATCTACGACATCGAAGCGAGAGACAGCGGGTGGAGCTTCGTTTTGAGAACGGAAGCCGCACCGGGTACCAGGTACTTTCTCAACGGCAAACCGACAGATGCTGCTACTTCGGGCCTCCGCATGGAGGGGACGAAGAACCGGGTGCTGATCGTTTCCACACACTGACATTGGCGCCCTTCATTGCCGAGCGCAGGATCACGGCGAGCATCACCACTCCGGCACGCTGTTTGTCACCTACGAACAAATTTCTGTCATGAATTCGCATTGACACGCGACCGTCCTGAGCCGCTACTACCGCTTGCGCGCTATCTAGAGTGAGATGCAGTTAGCAGCGTGTTTGGAGTCATCCGTACCCTGATTGCGGTCTGTTGTTAGGTCCGGTATTTACGCTGCCCCGGCTGCATCACCAGCCAGCAGCGCCCATTCCTGATGCTCTTAAGACAATCCCGATCGATAGGCGTCGTCGCCGCGACTCTATTAAAGATGTGCAGCGTGGCTTCGTTCGCCACCGATGGCTGCGAAACTGTTCGCGCCGTGCGTCACTTGCCATGGCAACAAGGGCGAGGGTAATCCGACGCTCAACGCGCCCGCCATGGCTGGCCAGGATGCGGCATACCTCGAGCGCCAGCTGCGCAACTTTCGAAGTGACCGTCGCGGCACGCATAAATCCGACGCGCTCGGAGCCCAGATGCGAGCCCTTGCGTCAGCAATCGGCGACGACGCGGCCGTCGCGAAACTGGCCAGCTATGTCGCGAGCCTTCCGAAGACCGTGAGTGCAACGCCCGCGCGCGGCAACCTGCACAACGGCAACAACCTCTACCAAGGCAAGTGCGGTGCTTGCCATGGCGGCAAGGCTGAAGGGAATCCGGCGCTGAAGGCACCGCGACTCGCGGGCCTCGACGCCGCCTATCTCAAGCGGCAGTTCGCGTACTTCCGCGACGGCGTGCGCGGCACGCATCCGCAGGATCTCCCCGGCCGGCAGATGGCCTTGATGGCCAAGACCCTGCCGACCGAGCGCGACCTCGACGATGTCATCGCGTTCATTCACCAGCAGGGTCGCGCCAAGTGATTCGTGCGCTGGTGCTGGTGGTGGTGCTGGCGGCCGTGGCAACTGCAGGTGCAACCATGCAGTCGCCCACCGAATTCACACTCAGCGCGTCTTGCCCTCCCGGGTTCGAGAAGACTGATACCGGCGTCTGCGAACTGCGCACGCTCTACCAGTTCTACGCTGTGAAACGCGGACTCGGCGGCACGCGCACTGCCCTGCCGCCGCACCGGGACGGGTTCACGCCGCATCAAATCGACCTCGGCCGCTATCTATTCTTCGATCCGGTGCTGTCGGGTGATGGCACCTTGTCCTGCGCGAGTTGCCATGACCCTGCCCGCGGCCTTGCCGACGGACGACCTCGCTCGATCGGCATCCACGGTGCCGATGCAGGCCGTGCGGCGCCCAGCCTGTGGAATGTGGCATTCCTGAAGCGGTACTTCTGGGACGCCCGCGCGGACTCTCTCGAAGCGCAGGCCGCTGGCCCGCTCTTCTCACCCAAAGAGATGGGTAACACGCCGGCGAAGCTGCTCGCGAGCTTGAATGGCAACGCAACCTACCGGGATCTGTTCCAGGAAGCCTTCGCGAACGATTCCGGCTCGATCACGGAAAAGCAGGTCTTTACGGCCCTCGCCGCCTTCCAGACTTCGCTCGTCTCTCTCAACAGCCGCTACGACCGCTACGTCCACGGATACGACGCCGCGCTCTCGGAGCATGAGATACAGGGTCTGAACGTGTTCCGCTCGTTCGTCGCGCGCTGTTCCGAGTGCCACACGCCGCCGTTGTTCACCAACGAACAGATCGCGGTCATTGGAATGCCGGAGCCCACCGGCCGGCCGTTCGACGTCGGCGCCGAGGCCACGTTAAACAGCCCAAAGCTCAAGGGCGGGTTCAAGGTGCCCACGCTCCGCAACATCGCGCGCACCGCACCCTACTCCCACTCCGGCGCATTCGCCGACCTGCGCAGCGCCGTCGAGTTCTACAACAAGGGACGAGGCAACGCGGTGCCCGAGGGCATGCACCTCTATTTGCACTGGCATATCTCGGATCCAAAGCTCACGGACACCGAGGTTGATCGGATCGTGGATTTTCTGGGCGCCCTGACCGACGAGACATTTCTGCCGCAGACGCCGGCGCGGGTCCCGTCCGGCATGTCGCCAACCAAGTTAGGAGATAGATGATGAAGAAGCGCATCGTCCTGGGTTTGCTCGCAGCAGTACTGGCGTTCGGCGCCGGCGCTTTCTTCGGCCGCAGCACCAAACACGACGTCGTGATCAGTTCGTCCACGGCGGGGGCCAGCTACAGTGGTGGATTCACGAGCGAAAGCGCCAGCAAGAGCGCAGGCGCCATCCGCTCAGTAGCTGGTCCCGCGCCGACCAATATTGTCGTCGTCAAGGATGGGGAGTCGATCCAGGCGGCGATCAAGGCGGCGCCGAAGGGAACCATCGTCCGCGTGATGCCGGGTACCTATCACGAGACGGTGTACGTCGACAAAGACGACATCCGCATCATCGGCGTCATCGAGGGCGGCCGCCGCGCGGTGCTCGACGGGCAGAAGAAACTCAACGACGCCATCCTCTACTCGGGCAACAACTTCGTCGCCGAGAACCTCGAGATCCGCAATTACAAGGGTAACGGGATCATGGGGCAGGCCGGCAACAACTTCGAGATCCGCAACAACGTGATCGCGGAGTCGGGCGTGTACGGCATCTTCCCGCAGCTCGGTCAGAACGGCATCGTCGAGCACAACGTGGTCTCAGGGATAGCCGACGCCGCGATCTACATCGGCATGAGCGACAACATCCTGGTCGCGCACAACGACGTGTTCGACAGCGTCGCCGGAATCGAGATCGAGAACAGCCGCCACGCCATCGTCGAGCACAACTACGTGCACAACAACTCGGGCGGCCTGCTGGCGTTCGTCACGCCGGGCCTGCCGATCAAGGACACGGTTGACGTGATCTTCCGCAACAACTTCGTGGTGGGAAACAACCACGCGAATTTCGGTGCGCCTGGCTCGACCGTGGCTGGCATCCCGGCCGGCACCGGCATCCTGGTGATGGCGGCCGATGACGTGGTCATCGAGGGCAATGTCATCTCCGACAACAAGGTGTCCGGCATCATCATCACGGATCACGCGCATGCCTCGAACATCACCGCCGACCCGGAGTCGGATCCGAACTCGGATCGCGTGAAGATCCTCGACAACGTGATGCTCAACAACGGCTACGACACGATCACCGAGGGCAAGGCCCTGGCGCTTGCCGAGGGCATGGTGAGCGTCAAGAACCTCGACATCGTGCGTGTGGGCCCGAGCCCGGGCAGCTGCATCATCAACCGCCACCAGTACGTGACCGTCGGCGTGGGCGACTTCACCGACTGCGAATTCACCAACACCGCGACCACGGTGAACTATCTACTGCCGCCGGTGCCACCGCGCGAGATCAAGCCTGGCGAACGCGGCAAGGTGGTGTACCTCGGCATCTGCACCGGCTGCCACACCTACAACGGCCGCATGATCGGCCCGCCGGTGCAGGCGATCCAGGCGCTGTACATGGAAAACCCGCAGGGCCTCGCCGACTACATCTCGAAGCCGGCGAAGAAGCGCGACGACTACCCAGAAATGCCTCCGCAGGACTATCTCGATCCCGAGACACGTCTCGCGGTGGCGAAATACATGCTCGAAGTGACCAATTGAAATTCCGGAGAGACGATCAAATGACTTATCGCAGAAACAAGCTGGCTTTCGCCGTTCATTCGGTGCTGGCGGGTACGGCGCTCGCCGCCATGGTTCCCGGTATTGGCTTCGCCCAGGAGGCCGCACCGGAGGAATTGCAGGAAATCACCGTTACCGCCCAGCTGCGCGAGCAGTCGCTGCAGGACGTGCCGATTGCCATGCAGGTCGTGGACAAGGGCCTGATCGAAGATCTCGCCGCGGAAGACATGAGTGACCTGAACGGCTTCGTGCCGGGCCTCGTGGTGTCCGGCGACAGCCCGACGCAGCCGCGTTACCAGATCCGCGGCATCCAGACCGGCGACTTCGGCGTCGGCACCGACCCCGCAGTCGGCGTGTACGTCGATGGCATCTATGCGGCGCGCTCCGGCGCGTCGATGACCGCCTTCAACGACATCGAGCGTATCGAAGTCCTGAAGGGACCTCAGGGCACCCTGCTCGGCCGCAATAGCGCGGCGGGCGCCATCTCGATCATCACCGCCCAGCCGTCGAACGAGTTCGACTCGCAGATGCGCGTGCGCTTCGGCGATTTCGGCAAGCAGTACTACGAGGGCATGCTGAATACTCCCATCGGCGAGCACTTCGCGGTGCGCGTCAACGGTGTCTACAACAAGAGCGACGGCTGGCTGCAGGACTCGGCCACCGGCCAGGACCTGGCACCCGAAGAGAACTGGGCCGGACGCGTGGCGCTGCGCTGGGACCTTTCGGGCGCGACGAGCGCGACACTCTCCTGGGACCATGACAACCTCGACCAGCTGGCCCGGCCCGCGATCGGCCTCGTGGCGGTTGACTCCGGCCAGGTTTCGTACCCGCCCGACGCGGCGACCTACCTCGATCCGCGCGAAGCCCCGATCAACAACGACGTCGTGGGCAACAGGGAATCGCGCAAGCTCGACCAGGCAAACCTGTTCATCGACCATTCGTTCGGATTTGGTCAATTCCGCTCCAGCACCTCGTGGCGCCAGTTCGACACCGAGAACCGCGAGGACGAGGACGGCACCAACCTGATCAACACGTACTTCGTCACGGCGAACGTCGAGAGCAACGAGAGCTTCTACCAGGAGTTCAAGTTCTCCGGCAAAACCGACCGCATCGACTGGGTCGCCGGCGTGAGCTATTACAACGAAAAGGCCGACCAGATCAGCGACACGCAGACATATACCGACAGCGTCGACACACTGGGCATGAACCTCGGCGTCTACGAGGCGAACGGCATTCCGTTCCCGCTGTACGGCTTCACGAGCAGCAACATCGAGCCGTTCGGCATGACCATGCTCGGCCTGCCGTGGCGCGAAGCCATGTACAACCAGGGTGACTTCCAGGCCTACGCCGCCTTCGGCGACGTGATCTGGCACCTCAACGACAAGACCAACCTGACCTTCGGTCTGCGTTACACGCAGGACAAGAAGGAATTCACCTGGATCAATGGGCCGCATGAGACACCGGAACTCGACGCAGTGGTGGCCGGCCTTACGCAGGCGGGCTTCTTCGAGCAATTCCCGGTCCCGCCCGAGGCGTACCGCTTCGCAGACATCGCGTTCCAGGGCGACACGCCTGCCAACGGCGTAACGAAGAATGACTCGTGGGACGACATCAGCCCGCGTGTCGTGCTCGACTACAAGGTCACCCCGGACGTCATGTGGTTCGGCTCGCTTGCCAAGGGCTATAAGGCTGGCGGCTACAACAGCGTGCAGGTCAACTCGGACTTCGAGAACGAGGATGTCTGGAACTTCGAGACTGGCGTGAAGAGCGCGTTCCCGAACGCGGGCGTGATCCTGAATGCCTCCACGTTCTACTACGTCTACAAGAACAAGCAGGCGCTCGCACTGGTCACCGGAGGCCGAGGGCTCCGAGCTCCCGCAGTACCTGGTCGACACCAGCGACGAACAGGCGTGGGGCCTGGACGTCGATGCGACGTGGAAGGCCTCCGAACACTTCACGCTGTTCGCCAACGCCGAGTTCATCGAAGCAACATACAAGGACAGGATGACGCAGGGCGACGATCCGGTGGACCTGTCCGGTGAACCGACCGGCGAGCCGTACCTGAGCGCCTCACTGGGCGCGAGCTATGTCTGGACGCTGGGTGGCGCGGGTAACCTGGATCTCTCCGGCCGCTACGCGTTTCGCGGCGAGTCGCGCTGCAACGCGGACTCGCAGCTGCAGGGCACCTGCCAGGTCAGTCCGAACTTCAAGGTCGGCGAGGCCACGCAGCGCCTGGACGTACGGATGGGCTGGGTCAGCACGGACCAGAAGTTTGGCCTCGCGGCCTACGTCACGAACGCGCTGGACGACCAGTACGTGACGGGCGTCAACAACCTCACGACCGATACTTTCGGCACCCCGTTCGCCTCGATCTCCGAGCCACGCATGTGGGGCGTGGAAGCGACGGTCAGGTTCTGAGTCTGATCAGCGCGCCCGCATCGGGCGGGCGCGCTGTTTTGAAAGCAATCTGGAGAGTCGCTGATGAATGCCACGCCTGACCGTGAGTCCGTCGATGGGTCGGTCGGCGTGTTGTTCGAGTCGCACGCGGCAACGGCGTTGAAGTTGCGGCAGTCAACCGGCGCCGAGCGATGCCGCAAACTCGCGCGGCTGCTGGGCGCCATTTACGAACGCAAGGATGCGATCCTGGATGCGGCTCATCGCGACCTGGGCAAACATCCGACGGAAACGAACCTTACCGAGGTGCTGCCGCTGGTCGGCGAGGTGAAGCATGCGATTGCGAACCTGAAGCGCTGGATGAGGCCGCATCGGATCGGTCCGACGGCCGCGACGCTCGGCACCTCATCCCGCGTGATTTATCAACCGAAGGGTCGATGCCTCATCATCAGCCCCTGGAATTATCCGCTCAGCCTGGCCCTGGGGCCGCTGGTCTCTGCCGTGGCCGCGGGCAATACAGCGATTCTCAAGCCATCGGAATTCACGCCTAACACGAACCGCGTCGTCAAGGACATCATCGGCGCGGTGTTTTCGCCGGATGAAGTTGCCGTCGTGGAAGGCGCGGCGCAGACCGCCACCGACCTGCTCTCGCGTGCCTTCGACCACATCTTCTTTACCGGATCTCCGGAGGTAGGAAAGAAAGTGATGGCGGCGGCGGCCGTCAATCTCACCTCGGTGACGCTCGAGCTGGGAGGCAAGTCGCCTGTGATCGTGGACGCCAGCGCGGATCTTCGCAGCGCTGCGCAACACATCATCTGGGGAAAGATGGTGAACGCAGGCCAGACCTGTATCGCCCCCGACTATGTGTACGTGCATCGCGACGTGGCCGACAAGTTCGTCGAACTGTGTCGCAACACGATTACCGAGCGTTATGGCGCGAGCGACGCAGCGATCAAGAGTAGTCCCGACTTTCCGCGCATGATCCACCGTCGGCACACAGAACGCATCGCACGGCTCATCGAGGATGCGGTACGGTCCGGTAGTCAGATCGTGTGCGGCGGCGCATCCGATGCCGATTCGCGCTATGTCGCACCGACGCTCCTGCGGGAGATGCCTGCGGATTCGCAGATTCGCCGGGAAGAGATCTTTGGCCCGGTGCTTCCAATCCTGACATTCGATTCTCTGGACGCGGTGATTGCGGAGATCAATGCGGCGCCGAAGCCCCTCGCCCTTTACGCGTGGACCCGCAGTGAGCGCACGGTCGAGGCTCTCGAGACGAACACGAGTTCCGGCAGCCTGTGCGTGAATCTGTGCCTGCAGCAGTTTGCGCAACACAATCTGCCCTTTGGCGGCGTCAACACCTCCGGCATCGGCAACGCTCATGGCTTCTTTGGCTTCAAGGCGTTCTCGCACGAGCGCGCGGTGATGTCAGCCGGCCCGCTGTCCGCGCTCAAGCTGCTGTTTCCTCCGTATGACGCACGCAAGCGCCGCCTGAGCGAACTGCTCATCAAGTACGCGACGTAGACTCCGGCGCCTCGCGTCATTCCCCTTTCGGCAGTTCCGGGGGCAGGTCCGGTAGATAGGACTTGAACACCACGTCGCCGCGCATTTTCCCGAATTCCTCGCGCACTGCGCGCAAGGATTGCGGGTTTTCGTACAGATCCACCATGGTCGCAGCCAGCGTCTTGGCAGCGGTGATCATGCCCTTGTGACCAATGGACATCCCGCTGGTGGCCACCACGGGCCACGCGTGCCAGGGCGCGTCCTTCGGCGAGGTCACGACGGAGAGATGCAGGGTTGGCACGACCCAGCTCACGTCCCCGACATCGGTGGACCCACCTTCCACCTGCTGATCGTTTAGCGAGTGAATCCGGCGATCCATGCCCACGTCCGGAACATTCGTGGCGCGCTGGATATTCTTTGCGAATGCTTCTTCTTCCACCGTGTATTCGGGCGTGCCGATCCAGCGAAGGTTGGCGTCGAGCATGCGGGCGCCGGTCTGGTTGACCAGGATTTCCCAGCTGCCGCCCATGAGGCGCACGTTTGCCTGGGTCCCCGTCATGAGCGCCGCGCCTTCGGCGATCTTGCGGATTCGCGCCAACAGCGCATCGACCTCGGTCCGCTTCTGGTCGCGCGCCCAGATCCACACCTTGGCATGCTCGGGCACGATGTTCGGCACGTCTCCGCCATTGGCGATCACGTAGTGCACGCGCGACGACAGCTTCATGTGTTCGCGCATCAACTCCACGCCGTGCGCGAAGGCAAGCGTACCGTCTAAGGCGCTGCGGCCGTTCCACGGATCGGAAGCGGCATGCGAGGCCTCGCCTTTGAACTCCACCATCACGTCGACCATAGCCTGGCTGGTCACGGTGTCCGCCATGGACTCATCTCTCGGGTGCCAGGCGAGCATGACATCGACGTCGTTGAACACGCCGTCGCGCGCCATGTAGGTCTTGCCGCCCACGGCCTCCTCAGCGGGCGTGCCGAAAAAAACGATGGTGCCCTTGAGCTTGCCGGCCGCGATCAGCTCCTTGATCGCGAGCGCCGCACCGAGGCTTCCGGCGCCGAACAAGTTGTGACCGCAGCCGTGTCCGGCGCCGCCCTCGACCAGCGGGCTCTTCTCGGCGGTCGCCTTCTGCGAGACGCCGGGCAGCGCGTCGTACTCGCCCATGATGCCGACCACGGGCCGGCCAGTTCCGTAACGGGCGATGAAGGCCGTGGGCATGCCGGACACGCCGCGCGTCACCGCAAATCCGTGCGCCTCCGCGTAGTCTGCCAGCAGCTTCGAGGACTGGTGTTCGCGCAGCGCGGTTTCGGCGTAGGCCCAGATCTGGTCGGACATGCCGATGAGTTCCTGCGCATGCGCAGATAACCGACGAGACGGCCGCACGCTTGGCCGCGCTGGGCGCGGCAGAAGCAATGAGGGGACAGGCGGCGAGCGCGCCGATGACGATTCCGGTGAGCCGTAGGTTCATATCCCGGATGTTAGCGAGCGATCGCGTGCGCGATCAATCAGCGGGGCGAATCCGGATGAGCAGCCACAGCGCCGCGCCGGTCAGCGCGAAGACAGATCCGCTGGCGAGCGTCGCCAGCCAGCCGAGGTGATCAACCATCAGGCCGACTACCGGGGCCAGGAAGCCGGCGGCATTGCCACCCGTGTTCATGACACCCGTGGCTGCCGAGGTGTGTGGACCCGCCACATAAGTCGAAGCCGACCAGAATGCGCCCTCGGTGAACTGGGTGAAGCCGAAGCACAGGGAAAGCAGCCCGACGGCCAGGTACGGGTTCGATGCGTAAACACCCGCAACCAGGAAGATAGCCACCAGAGTCAGGCCGGTCATCGCGGGCAATCGGCAGCCCCAGTTTGCGCCCAGCCGTTTGCAAAGCGCATCGCACGTGAGCCCCCCGACGCCCGCGAGCACGGCACCGGTGGCGAACGGCAGCACGTACAGCCAGCCGCTTTCCAGTAGCGAAAAACCGCGCGCTTCCACCAGGTAGGTGAACAGCCACTGCGCGAACATGTAGAACACGTAGTTCATGCAGAAGTAGCTGGCCGCAATCAGCAACACGTCGCGATGCACGAGCATGTGGCGCCAGCCGCCGCGCTCCCGCAGCGCAGGTTCCTGCGGCCGATCGCCTTCGATCAGCCGCACCTCTTCGGCAGTGATCGCGGGATGCTGCGCAGGCCGATCGCGGCCGTACCAGTACCACCACGCCCCGATGAGCAGGCCAAGCGGCGCGAAGACGTAAAAAGACCCGCGCCAGCCGAAGTGCACGATCAGCAGGGTGACGATCGGACCGATCGCCGCCTGACCGAGAGCCAGGCCGACGCTCGTTGCCCCATTGGGGAAACCCCAGCCGCCCTCGGGAAACCAGCGGGCAAAGGTGCCCGCCATGACCGGAAATAACGGCGCGTTGGTGGCGCCGAGCAGCAGGCGTGTGACGAACAGGGATGCCATCACACCCGTGGCCGACGCGGCCATGAGCGTTGGAATAAAACCGGTGAGGAATGTGAGCACGCCCCAGGACACTGCGATAAACGTGAGCGCGCGGCGCGGACCGTATATCTGACCGAAGATGCCGCCGGGAATCTGCAGCAGCGCGTAACTGAAATTGAAGCTGCCCAGGATCCAGCCGATCTCGGCGTTGGTGAAACTGAATTCCCGCTGGATACTCGGAATCGCGATCGACAGGTTATTGCGCAGCAGGTAGTTGACGAAGCACATCACGAACAACACGCCCAGGATGCGGAATCGCACCGGGATCGCGTGCGCGCCACTCATGCACGCCTCACGCGTTGACAGCTTTGCGCAGCTCGCGCTGGTGGGAGAGGTCTTTCAGAATCCGGTGTGCCGCGTTGAACCCTGGCGCTCCGGTCACGCCGCCGCCCGGGTGCGTGCCCGCCCCGCACAGGTAGAGCGCGCGAATCGGTGTCGCATAGCGCGCATGCGCAGGCAGCGGGCGCATGAAGAACAACTGGTCCGGCCGCAGGTCGCCATGAAAGATGTTGCCTTCGGTGATGCCGAAAGTGTTTTCGAGATCCTCCGGAGTATAGAGACGGCTCGTCACCAGCGAGCGCTGCACTGCCGGTACATGTTCTGCGAGGTGCGCGAGCAGCTGACGTCTCAGCGGCTCGCGCGCGGTTTCCCAGCCTTCGTCCGGCTTGCCCGGCAGATATTGCACGAAACAGGTCATGACGTGCCGGCCCGGGGTCACGAGCGACGGGTCTAACAACGAAGGCACCAGGCAATCGATCCACAGGCGCTCGTGTACTTTTCCCTGGCGCGCACTTTCGTAACAGCGTTGCGCCCCTTCCAGCCAGGGCACGATTGTGAACTGCGCGTTGCGCAGCTTGTCGGCGTCGGGATCGCCACCTGACAACCGGGGTTCTTCGTCCAGCACCAGGTTGAGCTTGCCGCAGGGCCCATCCATCTTGATTCCGCGCACGTCCGCGCGGAACTGTGGATCAAGTTCCCTGGCCTCGACCAGCTCGAGAAACGTGCGCTTGGGATCCGCGTTGGAGATCACGATGCCGGCGTCGATCTGCGAGCCGTCCGCCAGCACCACGCCTTGCGCGCGGCCCGATTGGATCGACACGCGCTGCACGGGTGACGCGGTGCGAATCTCGACGCCCTTCTCTACGCAGGCAGCGGCCATTGTTTGGGTGATGGCGCCCATGCCTCCCATCACGTGCCCGACGAAGCCCTGCTTCGCTTCGGAGCCACCTCCTAGCAGATGGAACAGCAGTCCGAACAAGGTGCCGGGATCGTAGGGACCACCATGCTTGCCGTAGAGGCTGTTCGACAGCACCAGCGACTTGAGGTGTGCCGATTCGAGCGAGCGATCCAGGAATTCGCCCAGGCTGCCGGTGGCGAATGCGATGAGATCCGCGATCTGTCGACCCTTGATCCGGCGAAACTTCCATCCAAAGCGCAGCAGTTCAAGCATTCCTGCGAATCCACTGCGCCGCAGGTCAGGAGGCGCCTGCATGAAAAGCGGTTCGAGGTGGCGCGCCAGTTCGCTCAAGCGAATATCCAGCGAGAGGAAGCGCTCGCAGTCTTTCGGGGCAACCCGCATCAGCAGCTCTCGCATGCGCTCGCGGTCGCTCCACCACGGCAGGATCACGCCATCCGGCATCACCGCCTGGACCGTGGGCTCCGCCGCGATCATTCTCAATCCGAGTCGATCGAGTTGCAGGTCGCGGATGATCTCCGGGCGCAACATGCTTGCCATGTATGAGGCCGTCGAGACTCGACAACCGGGCGCCGCGTCGCGATCGATTTCCTCGGTGACGCAGCATCCGCCGACCACCTCGCGTCGTTCCAGCACGAGCGTACGCAGACCGGCGCGGGCCAGATAGAACGCCGCCGTCAGTCCGTTGTGCCCTGCGCCGATGACGACGGCATCGTAGCGGGATGTCACGCGCGCTTTCTCAACTGACCTTCGACAGGTCGCCGAGGTGCCGTTCGAGATAGCGCCGGATGTCGAGACTGGGATCCTCCATCGGCGCGTAGTAACCACCGCGGAAGCCGCGCGATTTCATCCCGTCCTGCACCGACTCGCAGATCTGCCAGTCCTGCCGATTGACCACGTCCCAGAAGTCGACCACGTCGCTCGGGTCAAAGGATGTTTTCGCAATCTCGTCCGGATGAAACAGGAACTCGCAGGCGATGCGTGTGTGATCCGGCCCCATGGGCCAGAGTGTGAAGGCGGCGATGTGTTCCGCCGCGGCACTGAGCAGCAGGTTCGGATAAGCAACTTCACCCTTGTGATGGGTCTTTTCCTTTTCCGACAGCCCGGGAAACGGCGCGCGATTCGAGGTGCCGCTCAGCGTGAAGGTCCAGGCGCCGATGCGATGCGGAATACCGTCGTCCCAATCGAGGCCTGCGCCGCCGCGCTCGCGAAAGGCGGGAACCAGTGCGCACAACTCCGGGTGCACGTGCCCGCAGTGATAACACTCGTTGTAGTTCTCCATGATCACTTTCCAGTTGGCGCGCACGTCGTAGATGAGCTGCGCGCCACGACGCAGATCACTCAGCCCGTAGCGTTCCAGCTTGCGCGCGGGCACCGCGAGCTGCTCCTGCAGCGATTGGGCCGGCGTGGTTGCCAGGTTCACGAAAATGAAGCCGCCCCAGGTGTCCAGGTGGACCGGCACGAGCGAGAAGCCTTCCTTCGGGCAGGTCGAATCGAACTGCACATACGGCGCCGCCCGTAACGAGCCGTCCAGGTTGTAAGTCCACGCGTGATAGGGGCACACGACGCCCGCGGGCAGTGAAGTCGAATAGGTGGCCGACGGCTGGTCCGGATCCGGCAGGGGCGGCGTTCGCACCAGCCGGCTGCCTCGATGGCGACACACGTTGAAGAACGCCCGCAGCGAATCGTCCTTCTGTCGGAGAATCAGCACGCTCTCGCCCGCGACGTGCACATGCAGACACTCACCGCGCGTCCGCACCAGCTCGGCTCGCCCCACGCAAAACCACTGCGCATGAAACAGGCGCTCGCGCTCAAGTGCGAACACATTGTCGCTCGCGTAGAAACGCGCAGCGAGCGCCGGCTGGAATTCGCTCGCCTGAACGCCTTGTTCGGTGGAATTCATCGTCACACCTTATTCTTATATCGCAGGCCCCGGGCAAATCGGAGAGCCATCGAAAAATCGCTGCAACCGAAAGGACCGGACCTCGTTGCGATCGGCCACACCCCGAACCATGTCGGCGATGAGTCTACCGGCGCCGGGACCAATGCCGAAGCCATGTCCGCTGAATCCGCTGGCAACCAGAAAACCGTCGTGCCCGTCGACATGCGAGATCACCGGAAGTACGTCGGGCGAGGCCTCGATGATTCCACCCCAGGTCTCCACAAATGCGGCGGGAGCAATTTCCGGAAAGCAACGTTCAAGGGCTGCCTGCATCTGGCCAAGCACCTGTTTTTCAGGTTCCGGATGCAGCATTCGATGGCGCTCGAAGGGCGAGACCTCATCCATCGCCCAGTTCGAGGGTGCGCGCAGTGTCCACCAGTACGCGCCCTGAACTCCTGCAGGATCACGGCGATCACCACCACACTTCCATGTGCATCCCGGCAGTGAGACCGTCACTCTCGTTCGCGAAATCCGTTCCTCCAACCAGGCCGATGAAAACATCGCTCCAGTGAGCGTACGTGACGAATGCGCGAACCACCGGCCGGCTCATGAATCGATCGCCGAGTGACACCTGGGGAGCAAGCGTCAACTTGTAGAGCACACCATCGGTCCCCGCATTGTCATCCTCGACCCAGTCGGCACCCGCTTCGAGTGCAAGGCTGACGTGTTGGTCGAAGTGCCAGATGGGGCGCACGCCGACAGATACCCACTGCACCTTGCCCTCGTCACCCGCGTAGTCAGTGATCTGGTAGATGAGCACCGGACCCAGGGAGAACGAGTCGCTCAGGTTGGCCGTGAAGTTTTCAGTCACGCGCAGCCGCCAGGAATCGGGACCATCGGCGCGGATGAACGTCTGGCCATTCAGAGTGAAGGTTTCAAAGCCTGAATTGAGGGTCTTGGCAGCGCCGGTACCGAACTGGATCGAAGCCTTGTTCACCCCGTCCTCGCTGAACACACCCTTCCTGGTGTGGATGAACATGCCCGAAAATCCAGTGGTCTCGGGCGCCTGGTTGCCGTTGGAATCGAGTCCGCTCGTGGTGCGCGAGAAGACCACTCCCGCTTCGCCGATTCCCCAGGGAACCTCCATGTCGTACCACCTCAGGTCAAAGCTGGTCTTGCTGAAGCCGGCCTTGTTAGTGGCGTCGGGCTCCGGCGCGCTGCTGACGCCGCTACTCCCCGGAGTTCCGATCCAGGCGAACGCGAGCTTGCCATTCCCGAGCTTCAGGTCCTCGAAGCCACCGCCGGTGCCGCTCATGTTCGAGAAGTAGAAATCGTTGATATGAATGTCGTGCCGCCGGTAATAGCGGTTGCCCGCCCAGAACTTCAGCGACGGCTGCGAGGAAATAACATTGCCCACCGAACCCCAGATTTCGGCGAAGCTGAAGTTGGCGCCCCCCGAACTGATCGCGTCCTGAATCGGCGTGTAGGCAGCAAGCGTGGTCTGAAACCGGCCGATCGGCCCGCTGGCGGCCGTGATCTCACCCGCGGTGTCGTCAACCTTGAAGGCGCCTTCACCATAAAAATTCTTGCCGAAGGTGATTTCCCCGTACGTGTCGGGCTCATTGCCGAGGCGATACTTGGCACTCGCGCCCGGCGCCTGGAATCCGACCATCGAGCCGCCACTGCTGTTCCTGCCGTAGCCGGCGCGAAAATATCCATGAATATCCATGAACCCCTGCAACACTTCCTGAACCCGACCGGCATAGGGATGTGCTGCGGTGAGCAGCGTTTGCTCACGCGATTCGGTGTCGCGCTGGTATTCCTTTTCCACCTGGATACGCGCTCGGTCCGCGGCCGCCAGCGCTTCGGCGGCGCCCGGCGAGCCCGACGGAGTTCCGGCGGCTGCAGGCGTTTCCAGAGCACGAATGCGCTCCTCGAGGACACGCATGCGCTCGGCCTGCCTGGCATTCTCGGCTTTCAGAGCTTCCAGCTCCGCGCGCAGTTGGTCCGCCTCGGTAGCGGCTGCCACTGAGTCCGTCCCGGCGAATGCGATCATCACACCGAGAACCACGGCACCGGCTCGCGGTGCCCGTCCGACACTTCTCGATTCAAAGCGTGGAAACATTGAAATGTGAAGTCTCGAAAGGTGGTCTGACGCGCAGATCTAGCGGCCGCATTTCCCTCGGGCCATACAACAAACGTCCCATAGATAACTCCGGCTGGCCACCAAATGCTGAACGCAGCATTAAACCCGGAGAAGACCAGTGGCCAAGGCGCAACTCACGAACACGACGCTAGTCGGCGCGTGTTGCCTACTCCCGCTGCAGTCTGGAAAAATGCTGAGTTCGACCCGGCACTTCGCCCGGTCTACTACGTGCGCATGCTCGAGATTCCGACGCCACGCTGGACCGCGTACGACGCCAAGCGGTTCAAGATGAAGCTCTCCAAGGAAGTGCGGAAGATCACGCAGGAGCGTGCCTTTACTTCGCCCATCTGGTACTCGCCGTAGGAGCAGCCTCATGCGCAAGTTGCTTCGGGAACCGTTACTGCACTTCCTGCTGCTCGGCGTCGCCTTGTTCGCGCTGTACGATTGGCTGAACGACGGACTGCCCGGCGCGCAGCATGAAATTGTCGTGTCACGCGGTCAGATGCGCAGCCTCGAGTCGCAGTTCGAGCGAGTCTGGCAGCGCTCTCCCACGCCCGAGGAGCTCAAAGGCCTGATCGACAACTGGGTGCGCGAGGAGATTCTGTATCGCGAGGGGCTGGTAATGGGGCTGGAACGCGACGATCCCGTCGTGCGACGCCGGATCGCCCAGAAAGTCGAGTTCATCCTGGATGGCGCGATTCCCCCAGCGCCCACCGAGGCCGACCTGCAAGGATGGCTCGATTCGCATGGCGAAACGTACTCGGTGGAAAGCCGGTACTCGTTGCGACAGGTGTACTTCGATCCCGCTCGCCACGGCGAAACCATCGCGCAGGCACTCTCCCGCGGACAGGCGATGTTGAAAAAAGGCCGGCTGGATGTTGGCGATCCGACCATGCTGCCAGCCACGATGACTGCCTCCGCGTCCGAGGTCGCGCGGGTTTTCGGCAGTAAGTTTGAAATCGCGCTGCGCACGCTTCCGCTCGGTGCGTGGCAGGGACCGGTGAGCTCCGGTTTCGGCATCCACCTGGTGGAATTGCAGGCACGCGAAGCGGGTCACAAGGCCAGCTTGAGTGAGGTGCGCGATGCGGTGACCCGCGATCTGATGCATGCGCGCTCACAAGAGGCCACCGCTGCCTTCTACGAAAGAGTGAAGGCGACCTACAACGTGCGCATCGACGATGCGCCCGATGGTTTGAAGGATCCGGCGGGTTGATCGTGCCACGAATGTGTCGCATCGCGGCGGGGTGGCAGTGCCTATGGGTATTGCTGGCGTCATGCATTGCGCTTTCGGCTCATGCCGACGTCTTCCGCCCTGCCTACCTGGAACTGCGCGAGGTCGGCAACGATCGATACGACGTCCTTTGGAAAGTGCCCGCGCAAGGCGACATGCGGCTGGCGGTGCAGGTGCACTTCCCGGCCGGCACGATTCAAGTGACGCCACCACAAGGCTTGTTCGTGGGTACTGCGTTCGTGGAACGCTGGCAAGTCACGCGCCCGGGAGGATTCATCGGGGAGCTTATCAGCATCGAAGGAATTGCCGGTGGGGTGACAGATGTCATCGCGCGCGTGGAGCGACAGGACGGCACCAGTCAGATGGAGCGCCTGCTGCCGCAGAGTCCGCAATTCGCCATCAAGGCAGCGACAGGGGCCGGAGAGGTTGCCCGGTCATACCTGGTCCTGGGAATCGAACACATCCTGGGCGGCATCGATCACCTGTTGTTCGTCTTGGCGCTTCTCCTGATCGTGCGCGGCGGCAAACGCATATTGATCACGATCACCGCCTTCACGGCAGCGCACAGCATTACTCTGGTTGCGGCAACGATGGGTTGGGCGCATGTACCGGCTCCGCCGGTCGAAGCCATGATTGCCCTGAGTATCGTCTTCGTGGCGGCAGAAGTGGTTCACGGCCTGCGCGGCAAGCCGGGCCTGACGGCACGTGCACCATGGGTGGTGGCCTTCAGCTTCGGGCTGCTGCATGGCTTCGGTTTCGCCGGTGCGCTCGCCGAGGTGGGCCTGCCGCAGACCGCGATTCCCGTGGCGCTGCTGATGTTCAACGTCGGCGTCGAAGTGGGCCAACTGCTGTTCGTGGCCGCTGCGCTCGCGCTGGGCGCGCTGATCGTGCGGCTGCCGGTTCCGCGGCCCGCCTGGACGGCCTATCTTGTACCGTATGCCATCGGTTCGGTAGCGATGTTCTGGGTCGTCGAACGGGTCGGAGCGTTCTTCTAATCCCGGACGAGAGTCAGCGCCGTTTTACGCTTTTCACGCGGTGCGGCTGGCGTCGGGGCAGGCAGCATCTGCGACTGCTGCAGCAGCTCCTGGCACCGCACGGGCAGGCGCGTCAACAGCGGCAACAGGTCGTCACTGGAAACCGGGCGGGAAAACAGATAGCCCTGCAGCGAGATCGCGGGGTGCTGCAGCAGCATGGCGAACTGCTCGAGACGCTCCACTCCTTCGGCGGTGACTTCGAGACCCAGGCCGCGACACAACGCAATCGTCGCGCGCGCGATGGACGCGGCGCGCGCGCTGTCGTCGATGCCCGCGATCAGGCTTCGATCCAGTTTCACACGAGTCAGCGGCAGCTGCTGCAGCGATGCCAGCGAGGAATATCCGGTGCCGAAATCGTCGAGCGCAATGGTGACTCCGATAGAACGCAGCTGATCGAGTGTCTTGATCGTATGGGATCCGGTCTGCAACACGGACTCGGTGAGCTCGAGCTCGACGCACTGCGCGGGCAGCTCATATTCCTTCAGCAACATCTCGAGCTTGCTCACGAACCGATAGTCCAGGAATTGCCGTGGCGAGACGTTGATCGCGACGCGCGCGTTCGGCCAGGCGCCTCGATGCCAGCGCGCCGCGGTGCGGATGGCGGTACGCAGCACCCAGTCGCTGATCTCCACGATCAGTCCGGACTCTTCAGCCACCGCGAGAAATTCGTCGGGAGAACGGAAGCTGCCATCCGGCATGCGCCAGCGGATGAGCGCTTCGACCAGCGCCACGTCGAGCGTCTCGATGTTGATCAGCGGTTGATAGAACAGCTCGAACTCGTCGCCCTGGATGGCACGTCGCAGCCTCTGCTCGATCGCGAACTTCGCCGAAGCGGTCACCAGCAGCTCCGGTGTGAAAGTGGCGAGCTGGCTGCGACCGAGGGCCTTGGCGCGGAACAACGCGGCATCCGCGGCACGCAGCAGCGCCTCCGCATCCCGCTCGTGATCGGGAAACACGCTCGCGCCAACGCTGACACTCACGATGACCTCGCGATCGTCTACCTGCAGCGGCGTGTCGAAAGCGCGCACGATGCTGGTGCCGAAGGCGAGTATCGCATCAGCATCGACGGCACCCTGCTGCACCAGGGTGAATTCATCGCCGCCAAGCCGCGCGGCGAACCCGCGGTCCTGCGCGATCGCCCCGAGCCGCTGCGCGATTGCGATCAGCACGCGATCCCCGTAGGGATGTCCCATGCTGTCGTTGAGTGTCTTGAAGTTGTCGATGTCGAGGAAGAACACACCGACGCGCTCGCCGGAGATGCGTGCTCGACCGAGTGCCTCGTTGAGAGCGCCAAACAACTGCCGGCGGTTGGCGATACCCGTGAGCGGATCCTGCTCCGCGAGCTCCTGCAATTGACGCGTGCGCTCCTCGACCTTGGCTTCGAGGCGCTGCTGTGCCTCGCGCGTTGTGGCGCGCGCCACCGCGAGCTGCTGCGCCATCGAATTGAAGGCCTCGGTGAGTATGTCCAACTCGCGAATACCGCCACTGGCTACCACGCGAGCGTTCTCGCCGCGCGCCAGACGGTTGGTGGCGGCCAGCAGCCGCCGTACGGGCCGTACGATGCTGATGATTGTCGCGATACAGAGATAGAGCAGCACGACGAGTACCACGGCGCTCACCCACGCCACCAGGGAGCGGTTCGGGCCCGAATTTGTCGACACGGACGCCGGTGTCACTACGACTTGTCGGCTCGCCTCAGGCGGCGCCTCGGGAAAGCGCGCTGGCAATAGCGCCGCGAGCTTGCGCGATTCGCGCGCGAAGGCGTCGACGGCCGCCATGCGGCGCTCTTCATTCCTGAAAAGGGCAACGCGCGTGGTCGTCAGCGCCTGCGCGTCGCCGGTGATGGCGTGGTACCAGTCCGCGCCCGGTGTCCGACGCAGACCCGCAGACCGGTCGCGCAGCGTAGTCGCGAGAGTTCGTTCTGCAACGGCGAGCGGACCTGTCTCCAGCTCACGCCCGTCGAATGAACTGTGAGCCGCGAACGCCGCGCGTACCGCGTCGAGCTGCGCGCGAACCTCGAGCAGGGGATCACGCGCGACGCTGCGGCTCGAGGTTTTCAAGGCCTGCTCGATCGAAGTCCTGACGCGCAGGTCCATGCCCGTCAGCAGGCCCGAGTATCGCGAGAGCAGCTCGCGGCGAACGCGGCGGGATTGCACCAGCTTGTCGGCGCTGTTCTTGTGTTGGGCGATGAGGCGGAGCAGCTGGCTGGGAGCCGGGCCGGCTTCATCGAAATACTTGCCGAATGCGCGATCCAGCGCGGCACGGGCATGCGCATAGTGCGTGGCCGACGCGCGTGAGTCCGCATCCGCGTGGTCCTGCGCCGTGCGATCGAACTCGCCCCATGCACCCAGGACCTCGGCGGAACTCGCAGCGCGCCTGGCGCGGTCCATCGATTCACGCAGCGCAATGATCTGCTGGGCGTCGAGTGCGCTGCGCTCCATTGCCGCGCTCTGCTGCTGCTCGAGGATCGCGACACCGTTTTCGACGATGAGATTTGAGGTCGCCGCCAACGCACCGACGGAAGCAAATGCGATGATCAGCCGCGGCATGATGCCGATGCTGCCCAGCGTGAACCACCTCTTCAGGCGCACGTACTGACGTTTGAACAGATGGCGACCGTTCTTGGACATGAGCGCCGTCCTATTCCCTTCCCTAATTCTCTCGAGCCCGGCGCCTGCGGTGCCGCACTCCCATCCCTGGCCTCAGGTTCGATGAAAGTGCACAGCAGTGCGCCTATACAGTTCACGCTTTCGCGTAGGCGGGGGTCTGATAGGCACTATGTCGCACGAATCAGGTGAGACCTTAGGGGCGAAAACGGTCAGGCAACCTGGCCCCTGAAGTTCCGTTTCACGGCCACGGTAAGCCGGTTTCGGCCTTGCTCCGTGCGACGGTAGTTGAGCGAGCTTGCCGCGCGACGGACGAGTATGAGTCCGAATCCCCCAAGTCTCGTTTCCTCGAGCGACCTGGTTGGCGGCGGTGCTGTGTACGTCGATGAGTCGAACGGCACGCCGTCATCATCAATCGTCAGAACGATTTCATCTGCGCGGGTTTCCAGCACCACACACACATCCGGCTCGCGCCCGTCGGCGGCGCCATAGTTGATGATGTTTGAGACGATCTCCTCGAAAACCACCTCGAGGTTGTAGCGAGGGGCGCCGTCCAGTTGTTCCCTGTCGAGCGCCTCATGCAAGCGAGCGAAGGCCTGCGCGAAGCCATCGTGATTGCCGGAGAAACGGATCTCAACACCGGGCGCCTGCATGGCGCGATCCATTCAGCCGCCGGATCTCATGCGCGTGCGACAGCGGCCGCGGCCGCGGCATCCGCACGCACCGGGACAATGTCGTTCAGCGAGGTGGTCTCGAGAACTTCCGCGACGAGCGGTTGTGCGCCGTACAGCACCAGTTTTCCGCCCCTCCTGCCAAGGGCTCGCGCAATCGTGATGAACAGCCGAAGTCCTCCCGACGCGACGAATGTGACCTGTGACAGATCGAGGATCGCACGTGCACCGCGAGGAACGAGGTTGGCCGTTAGCTGGGTCTCGATCTGATCGACACCGGGAGTATCCAGTCGCCCGTCCAGCGAGACGTTCAGGATTCCATCACCCACATCGCCAACTTGCATCTGCATACGAGGACTCCGCTTGTTTTCTTGTCTGCTTGCCGCGGCACCGCCATGGCGGCGACGAACGTTGAATATTATGGGCGCTGCCGCAAACTGCGCAAACTGCGCCGGCGGCTACGGGTCGACGCGCCGGGTAAGCACGGTGAGTGTGATGTCGTCCGATTGGGGAGCAGGGCCGGCAAAGGTCGTTACGCTCTGACAGATGTGTTCCACCAACGCCATCGCGTCGTTGTCGCCGTGAACCCGGAGTACTTCGAGGAGGCGGTCGGCACCGTAGGGTTCCTCCGCCGCGTTGAAAGCCTCCGTTACCCCATCGGTGTACAGCACGAGCCGATCACCCGCATGTAGTTGTACCCGACAGTTTGAAAACCGGGCACCTGGCATTACCCCAAGCACCACGCCGCCTGCGCCATTGAGGGTTTCGATTGAGCCGTCGACGCGGCGGAGGTACGGATGATTATGGCCCCCGTTGGCGTACTCGAGGAGGCCGCTCGCCGGGTCGAAGATGCCGTAGAACACGGTGACGAACAGATCCATTGGATTTTGCGTGCACAAGGCGTCGTTCGTTTCCGTCAGGCATGCGCCGGGGCTCGTGTGATGTGCCGCGCAGTCGCGCAGTTCGGTGCGCGCCACCGCCATGAAAAATGCGGCGGGCACCCCCTTGCCCGAGACATCAGCCATCACCAACCCAATCCGCTCGTCTGGAAGCTCCATGAAGTCGTAAAAATCTCCGCCCATGAAAGTCGCCGGAATCATGCGGGCGGCGCCGTCGCAGCCCGACCTTCGCAGGAAATTTTGCCGGCAGAATTGCAAGTTGTAATGCCCTTGCAACATTCAGTTCTGCTTTTATCTGTGCCTGTGCCAGTTCCAGCGCGGCGTTCTTTTCGGCGAGTTCATGAGTGCGTTGGGCAACCGCCTTCTCGAGAATATGCGTCTGCAATTTCAACAGGCGAACCAGCCGCAGCATGCGCAGCGCTCGCAGCCAGCGCGCGTCGAGGCCGACCAGATAAAAAGGTGCGATCGAAAGCAGGTCCACCAGCCCCTGGAAGCTCAGGACGAATTGCATCCGCTTCTCGGCCGCAACGAGACGCAGCAAGTACTCCAGAGTGAAAACCGCAATGACCACGATCTCACCGATATAGAGCGCTTTCTCAGCCCAACTCGGGAGGCCGGGTATTACCTCGATCCCGACAGACGCCACGCTCAGAACTATCAGCCCGAGGATGAGGTTTTCGAACGCCCGCGCCCAGCGGCCGTTACCGGTCAACAGAAGATCCGCGAATGCGTGGACGACTGCCGCCGGAGAGCGGACAGCCATCAGCGGCGAGACTCGACTACTCAAGCGCCAGCTCCTTCGGATGCGTACCGGCGATGAGGCCGATGGATGGAACGCCGGCTCAGTGCTTTACCGAGAACTGAAGTCCTTTTCGGCGGGGTCCGGACGTATTCTGACCGCGCAACGGCCAGCTGACCATCATTTCTATGGCGCGCCCTGATTCCTATCGGTACTCGGGCGGCCCGACTACCCAACGGTTGACGCCATGAACGCGGGAATCGGCCGTCCGGCGGCTTTCAGCCACCGCGCCATCGCACCCACCACCGTCCGCACTGGCGTGCGCTCTGTCATGCGCTCGCGCCAGGCGAGCAAGCGCGGCGTTGCTGGCGTCACTGGCGCCCCTTGTCGTTCCCCAAACAACGCGGCCATATAAAAGGCGATGTCTGCGAACGAATAACTACCGGCCAACCAGTCGTTCGACGCCAGGCGTCGATCCATGTCGGCGTAGAATCGCCTGGCGGCTTCGATCGCGGCGACGGCGGGCTCGGTGGCCAACGCGTCCTGCAGGCTCATCAGGCGAATGATGTGCGGGAAATACACTTCGTCGGATTGATGCTCGAGTCCGCGAGCGCGTGCCCGCGAGGCGGCTACGCGCGGCCACAACGCCGGGTCCGGCTGAAGGTCTTCCAGGTATTCGAAAATCTGCGTGGAGTCGAAGATCTCCAGCGCTCCGTGCACGAGCACGGGGACCTGGCGCTTGGGGTTGATGCGCAAGACTTCGGGGTGCTTTGGACTGTATCCCTGTTGAGAGTCGTACGGCACCATGACCAGGTCGAAATCCAATCGCTTCTCGAGCAGAGCAATCTGCACTTTCGCGCCAAACATGCTCAGCGGCCCGGAATAGAGCGTCAGGTCGCTCATTCGCGCTCGAGCACCACCGACGTTTCGACCTGCCGCTTGGGAATGTCCCAATACGACTCGAGCAGCGCCGCGGCGCGCGACGCGGGAACAAGCGCGAAACCCTCGCGTTGATAGAAGCGAATGGCCCAGGCGGCGTCAGCCCAGGTACCCACCAGCATGCGCCGTGTGCTCAGACTTCGGAGATGCGAGATCAGCGCGGCCCCGACGCCGAGCCGCTGGCTGCCAGGCCGCACATACGCGTGCCGGATCAGGTCCACGTCGCGTACCGACTGAATGCCCATGACGCCGATGAGCGCTCCTTCGAGTTCGTAACCCCAGAACTCGACGCCGGCGGCGACGTCTCGCTCCAGTTGCGCGCCGGACATGTATGGATCGTGCCAGCGATCAGCGGGAATCACGTCGCGATAGGCCTCGGCGGCCATGTTCACGATGGCAAGGATGGTGGAGTTTTCGTCGTCGCGACAACGCCGGACCAACGATTGCCTGCTCATGCATGGAGATTAAGCCTTGCGCTCGGCGAGGCGCCTCTCCCTTTCAGGATATTCGCGTGAACATAGGAGCGCGCTCACAACCAGGCATGGTATCGGCGGGCAGTCCTTATTCTTATGTGGAGCGAAGATGGGCGTCATGAAAGCCATATTGCAAGCCACTTTGGCGGCGATCCTGTCTGGTGTGCTGGTCGGCGTCCTGCTCAAGAGAAAGCTCAGGGAACTGGGTCCGGCTCTCCAGGCGCCTGAGCGGCCACCTACACGAATCCAAGATTGGTGTTCGAGAAGTTGCCGATGTTCGGGAGAATTCCGGGCAGTTCCGTGGGCGTACATCCGAACCACTGGGCGAGCGTCGCGCCGAACTCGTCCACGGACGTTGTGGGCAGCAACCTTCCCTCGCCGACCTGGTCGTCGGTTGAAATGGACACGTGTGGCGCGGTCCCGTAGAAACGCCCGCCCTTCACCGCACCACCCATCACGAAATGATGTGAACCCCAGCCGTGATCCGAGCCATCGGCATTCGACGCCAGGGTGCGACCGAAATCCGAGGCGGTGAAGGTCGTGACGTAGTGCGCAACGCCGAGTTCGACCGTGGCCGCATGGAACGCGCTCATGGCGCCGTCAAGCTGCGACATGAGTCGCGGATGAGCCCCCATGAGCGAGTTGTGATTGTCGAAGCCGCCGAGCGACACGAAGAACACCTGGCGCTTCACGCCGAGCCTCGCGTTGGCGCCGATCAGCCGCGCCACCACCCGCAACTGCCTGGCGAGCAGATTGCCTGCCGGGAATTTTGTCGACAGCTTCACGCGACTGAGCGCACTGTTGACCCTGCCCTCGAGCTCTATCGAGCGTCGCGTGACGGCGGTGCACGCGCTTTCCAATGCATGTGAGCTGTTGCGCGTGACGATGGTCTTCACCGCGTTGCGCAGGGGTCCGTCGAGCGCGGCGATGCGGATCGCACCGTTCGGACTGACCTGGTACTGCAGCGCATCCTGACCCGCGACGAACAAGGCGTTGCTGCTCGCGGAAATGCAGGTGAGCTGGGAATTCGACGATCCGCTCGAAAGCGCCAGATCGCCGAGCCGCCCTCCCCAGCCGATGGTCGATCCTTCGCTGCCGTCAGACTGCCAGATGGATTGCTGATCGTTGTGCGAAAAGAGTTTGGGCGGCAGCGGATTGGCCACCCTGTCTGTGCTCAGGTACTGCGCCATGGTCGTCGGCTGGATCAACGGTCCCACGTTGAGCTGGATGGCGAGCCGGCCGCCATCGAACAACGACTTGAGCCCGGTGAGTTGCGGCGCCAATGCGTATTGGAGCCCGTCGGTGAGCACCGCCGCATCCAGCGGTGTCAGCGCCGTGGCGGCCAGATCCGCACGCGCGAGGGCGATACCATCCTCGCCTTCGCCGCCAGTGCCGGCGCGAATCTGGTGATACAGCGCGTAGTTAGCCGGATCATAGGGGACCAGCGTGTTGACGCAGTCATTACCGCCGTACAGGAATATGCACACCAGCGCCTTGTAATCGCTGGCGTCGAAGGCCGCGGCTTCGCCGATGGCGGCGAGGTTGATCGCCAGCGGCGTCGCCACGCCCAGCGCGGAGAGGTGCATGGCACGCTGCAGGACGACGCGGCGAGTCCAGAGCCGATTCCCGGCGGTCTTTGGCGGCTTCATTTCTGCACCAGGTAGTCGGGAGAAATCAGGATGAGGAAACAGGCCGCGGCCAACATGTCGAGCTTGGCGCTGGCGCTGCTGGCTTCGGTGATGTTGAACGTCCTGAGCGCCGTCCTGAGTGCGTACAGCGTCTCGTCGGACAACTGGTTGGCGGTGAGCCGCAGGTTGAGCCACTCGATCACCGCCGGAACATCGTGCGCAATGGGCAGCAGCGTCGGTATAGATGGGTTTGACGTCCTCAATACCGTTGCGCGTCACACCTTGCATGAAGTTGATGTAGGCCACCGTGCTGGATTCGTGGTGCAGCTGGAACTCGGGCGCCTGCTTGCCAGCGGTCGCGATGGCGGTATTGGGTGGCATGTAGCCGGGCCGGAAGAAGTTGAACACCGAAGGCGAGCGCAGCGGGCTCTGGCTGAGCATGGTGTCGCTGCTCGACAGATCGTCGATCTGGTACGCGCCGTTTTCGGACGCGGCCTCCGCGGTGCGCGCCCAGTGCGCGAAGACGCACGATGGGCTCGCGCAGCTTGCCGAAAAACGTGTCAGCGGCGGTAGGCATGGCGCGCGCTTCCTCGTCCGTGAGAATCGCGGTCCAGACCGCCTTGAGATCACCGCGCACTCCTGACCCGTTGTTCCCGAACACCGTGGCGACTCGCTGCACGTAGGCCGGCGAAGGATTGCTGGTCACCAGGCGCTGGATCATCTGCCGCGCGAAGAACGGGGCGGTATTGTCGTGATAGAAGAGTCGGTCGAGCGCGATGTGCAAGGCATCCTGGCCGGGGGTTGTGCTGGTGATCTTCGTGCCGAGAAAGTTCACATCCAGCCTTGAATGCCGGTAAGAGTTGAAATGCATGGGGTTGGTGGCGAAGTGCGTGCTCGGTACCGGGTTTCGCTCCCACTCGAGATCGACGTACGAGCCGCCATTGGATAGATAGTCCCAGTCGTAACCGGTGAAGACGCGGGCGAGGTTGGTGACGTCTTCCTGGCTGATGGATTCCTCCGGCTTGTTTTCGGCATCCAGTTTGGGCGTTCCGTCGGGATTGAGCGCATTCAGGCCGATCGTGAAGAGCTGCATGACCTCGCGCGCATAGTTTTCATCGGGCTGCCGGCCACTGGAGTTTTCCCTGAGCATTTCCTCTGGTACTGAGAAAAAAACCCATCGCGGCATTGAGCGTGAGTGCGTCGAGCAACTGGCGGTAGTTGCCAAAGGCATTGGCGGTGAGCACATCCCAATAGCCTGCGATCAGGTACGAAGGATGCTGGAAGTTGAGGCCAGTCAGGGACACGACGAACAGTTCCGACAACGCGAGTGCCATGCGCTTGCGCATCTGGTCCGGCCCCGCGAGCAGCTGGTTCCAGATCATGTAATCGCCGGGCTCGCGCTGGCGGTAACGCTTTTCGGAATCGATGGTGCCGTGGCCACGCGAATCGAGCCAGGCGACGCCTGTCTCGCCGAGCGGTTCGTTGTAGCGCGCGTCGAGCCATGCGAGAAGGCCGCCGCTCTTGAGCGAGCTGATATCCGCATCGCTCACCGAGAACTGGGCCTGCAATACGAAACGAACGGCCTCGGCATCGGTTGCCGGAACACTGTCCTGCGGCGCCGGCGGTAACGGGCCGGGTGCCGGCGGGGGCGGAATGGGCGTTGGAGGAACGGGTGGATCACGGGAGCCGCGCGAAGGCGAACCGCCTTCCTCTCCGCCGCCACACGAGCTCAACGCCAGCGCCGCCGCGGCCGCCAGCAGGCCCGCTGTCTGAGAATCGACCGACGTTGAGGGAGTTTCGGCGACTGGCGCCTGTTCGGCGCCCTCTTCGAGTTCCTGCACCAGACCTCCGTGTGCACCGCAAGATCGGCATCGCAGTCGCGCGAACCTGCGCAATTCGCCGGCAAACGAGTGTAGTGCCTGGGAGTTAATGCGCAGGTATGAGCGCTAGGTCGTACACGCCCCGTCGCGAAATCACAACAGCGACGCTCGCGAGTGTTACCTTTCCGTAGCGACAAACCCAAAACATCGGCGGAAATCAAAGGAGGCTGCGAAATGAGAAGACGAGACTTCATTTCCAGTTCCGTGGCGCTCATGGCGGCTCGGCCTGGCGCATTCGCGCTTCGCACGCGCGGCGGAATCCGCCGACGTGCCTGCGGTTTCGCGCACCGGCGGCGCAGTCACTCTCAAGGCCGCGGACATCGACGATTTCCGCGCCCACCAGCGCGGAGCCGTGCTCACCCGCGCCAGCGAGGGTTACGAGGTTGCGCGGCGCGTCTGGAACGGCGCATTCGACCGTCATCCGGCGCTGATCGCGCGCTGCACCAGCGCCGCCGACGTGATCGGTGCGGTGCAGTTTGCCGCGAGCCACGATCTGCTGGTCGCGGTGCGCGGCGGCGGCCACAGCCTGCCGGGTTACTCGGTGTGCGAAGGTGGCATCATGATCGACCTCGCGCCCATGCAAGGCGTGCGCGTCGATCCGCGGACGCGCGCCGCTCGCACCGAGCCCGGTGTGTTGTTAGGCGCGCTGGACCGCGAAACCCAGGCCTTCGGGCTGGTGGTGCCCGCCGGCACCGTCTCGCACACCGGCGTTGCGGGCCTCACGCTCGGCGGTGGCGTCGGTCGCCTGCAGCGAAAGTTCGGCCTCACCATCGACAGCCTGGTCGGCGCGGACGTGGTCACCGCAAACGGCAAAATGGTTCAGGCCAGCGCCGAAGAGAATCCCGATTTGCTGTGGGCATTGCAGGGCGGCGGCGGCAACTTCGGCGTCGTGACTTCGTTCGAATTCCGCGCGCACGAGTTCGGCCGTGCCGCGGTCGCCGGCGATATCGTGTTTCCGATAGATCAGGCGCGCCGCGTGCTGGACGCCTTCGCCGACTACTGCAATACCGCGAGTGACGATCTGTGGATGGACCCCATGCTCGAATGCGACGCCCAAGGCCATCGGCAGCTCAATTTCATGATCTGCCACTGCGGCGATGCCGCCAGCGCCGCGAAGGACGTCGCCGCGATCCGCAAGTTCGGCAAGGCGGCGCGCGACACCGTCGCTGCAAAACCGTGGGTGGTCGTGCAATCGGAACACGACGGCGAATCGCCGCACGGCAATGGCTACTACATGTCGGGTGGCAGGATCACGAAGCTCATTCCCGCAATGCTCGACAATGCCGTCGAGAGCATCAAACTACCGGGAGCCGAACTCGGCAAGGTGAGCCTCACCCTGCACGGCGGTGAGGCCGCACGCCGCCCCGCTGCATCGACGGCCTACGCGTCGCGCGATGCCAGCCACAATTTCGTGGTGCGCGCCTCCTGGGCGGATCCCAAGCAGGCCGCCGCGCGAACCGCCTGGCAAAAGCAGACCTGGAAGGCGTTCGAGCCCTACTCGGTCGGTCTGTACGCGAACCTCAACGCCGCGGAAGCCGACGTCAAGGCGCGTTCCGCCTACGGCGAAAACCTCGAGCGGCTGGTCGAGGTCAAGACCAAGTACGACCCGAAGAACCTGTTCCACCTCAATCCCAACATCACGCCACGCGTCGCGTGAGTGGAGCTGGTAGCGGATGCGCTGGTGCAGCTCAACCGCCGATCGTCCGGCGGAATGAGTTGGCGCGCCGCGTCAGTCCGACTTCGTTTCCTCGATCACCCGCCCGTTCAGCGGTTGCGTCGGTCGGCTGTTGTGCGCATAACGCGCTTCGAACGCCTTCAATTGCGCCGCGGAGACCTCTACCGGAGTCTTGAGCACGAACCAGCGTACGTGTTCGGTGCAAGGCGGCGTCGTGAGCGAGCCGTCAAACGTGTAGTAGCCGTGGTGCTCGGGCAGGAGCGTTTCCAAATTGACGGTCTTGCCCGCAACTGCAGTCTCGGCGGTACCCTTCGCCGGGATGTTGTCGAAGATCGGCTTGAGGAACTCGTTGGTCTTGCCCGTGCGGAACAGCACCGCGACCACTGCGAGCTCACCCTTGGCATTCCTGTGCACCACATGCGCGACCATCGAGTATTGCTGGCCGCGTACGCGCTCCTCCGACGGGTCGTGGAAATGCACTTGCAGGAAGTCGTAGTGTTCATTGCCGACGTTGAGGCCGCCGCTGCCGTTCGCCGCATTGACCTGGAAAGAATGGCCGGTATCAGTCACCTTGAGCGGCACATCCTTGTAGTCGAACTTCAGCTCGGGCAGATCCTTGACGACGGTTATCCCGATGTCGATCGGCGACTGGCGCTTGCCGAGGCCGCAAGTCTCAAACAAAGGATCCTCGGACCCCCAGTGTTCGGGTCCGGTTTCACCCGCATAGCTCCAGTGATGTGCCGCGGCCTCCTCCGCGTGCGTCACGACACCGAGGCACAGGGCGGCTCCACAAACGTACGCCCACGTGAGCAGACCAATTGACGCAAGCCTGGTATTGGTCATGGCGAGCTCCGGAATGGATTTGGCCTCGGCGGGGATTCGGTCCCGCTAGAAATACCAGATATGCCGCGCCGACAAATGAAGAAGCTGTAACCCGATCAGCGCCCCATGCGCCGCTGGTAAGCGCGCGTCAGGTGCTCCTTCAGGTTTGCATCCTGGGACGAAGATCCTCCGGTCACTGCGAAGCCGACCTGGATTGACTCGTCGGGCTGCGGAACCAGCGTGATCGACACTTTGGACGAACCCTGTTCGCCGCGCAGGGTCCCGCTCGCACGGTCTTCATAGCGTAATCCGGACGGACACGTCGGAGGCCGCACCCCGGGCCGCCTGCCATGACTGTTCGAATCTCTCAGACATGGGCCGGCCAGGAACGGTCGTGGGCGTTGGGGGTGTGGTGTAGCAGCCCTGCAGCATGACGAGAGCCACGAGAGCGATACCACTGGCAAGAGTCCTGAGGTTAGTCATGTTGTTTATTTCGCTTTGGTCACGGGCTCGCGGGAAGCCGGAGACCGAGTCTAACAGCGGTTCCGCGTCAGTCCACGAGTTCATAGGCCAGCGGTTTCGGCGCTGCGCCACCATTACACATCGACGCTGGGCATGCCGACAGCGCGATCACCAGGTCCATCTCCGCGCGCACTACCAGCGAGTCGCCCGCGCGCGAGCGCGGCGGTTCAAAAGCCAAACTTCCGTCTGCGGCAACATTCGCGACCATGAAGAAATTGAACGCCGTCGGGAGCGGCGCGGCCTCGACGCCGAGTTCGCGCAATGCGGTGATCAGATTGTCGTGGCAGTTAGGGTGATACCCGGTGATCCCGTACTGTTTGCGATACATCTCGACGGTGCACGAGGCATACAAAAAATCATGCCGGCCCACATCGTCCCCAACGATGGTGAGCATCGGGTTGCTGCGGTCGGACCAGAGCACGTCGCCGGTGGACAAGTAGATCTTGCCGTCGTAATCGAATGTGCGCCCGTTCGACAGTCGTTCGCGCCCGTCAGGCGAGAACGCCATGAGATCACCGGATTGTCCACCCTCGGGATCGATGATCCGCAAGAGCTGTCCGCGCCCGAATCTCAAGCCCGCGCCGCCGCCTGCCGCGATGAAGTGTCGCTCGAACATGATTTGCCCCCGATCACTTTGAGGATCGCCTGCAATCTTTGCAGTTTGTCGATCGACAGATCCATCGGGATGGCGTGGTCTGGCCATCCGGGGCTGCGAAGCAGGGTCGGGTTATTTTTTCGCGACGATTGGGTGCCTCGCCGTTTCCAGCGTCGGGGCACACAGGTCCTGTTCGCCCTGCATGCGATCCACGAGACCGCCTGCGACCACGGTCGCGCCGCCGGTCGCTGCGGCGAGCGCACCCGACGCCACGCCTTTCGCGCCCACGCCAATCTTCGGGCTTGCCAATGTTCCTTCGAGCCGGATGAGCGGGTTGGTGAACATGCCCGGACTCACGCCAATGCCTTTGCGCGGGCGCGTGTTGAAGTCGAGCATCAACTTCTCGGTGTGCAGGTCGATGGTGCCCTCGGCAGTGATGGTGACCTTTTCGGTCTGCACCAGCACCGGCTGCACGGTGACCTTGCCATCGACGATTTCGGCGCGCGCGATGGTGCAGTCGAGCTTCATGAACGGATCTTCCTTGGCGAAGGGATTGAGCTTCGCGCCCAGTTGCGACACGACACCGCTGCCGTACGCACTGATGAAGCCGCTCTTGGTCCGGCCCGCGCCCTGAGTGAACAGGAGTTGTCCGTTCGCGCCCGCCGCCAGCTGCCGTGGCGAGCTGCCGTGGATCTTGATGTTCATCGCCATGCCGAGCGGCGGCACATCCGCGGGCGGGATCTCTGCGCTGCCGATGCTTGCCCGCACGTTGCTGATGTCGAATTTCATGTCGAGATTGACCGTGCCATCGTCGGCAGGAACCAGCGTCCCGGCGCCCTGCATCGTGCCCTCATGCGCGCCCGCCGCGCGCAGGTCGAACGTCAGCTTTCCGTGATCCGCCCGCAGGTTGGTGTCGAGGTTCTTGAGTGACCGATCGCCGAGCACCAGCTCGCCGAAGGCCAGGTGCACTTTCGCGTCGGTGTCCTTCATCTTTTTGAGGTCCAGCGGCTTCTCGCTGAACACGAACTGTTCCTTCGGTTCCTTTGATTCCTTCGGCGGCGCGGGTGGCGGCGGCGCCTTCTTGCCATCGGCCGTTTCGGTTTTCTTTTCCTGCGGGAAGAAGGGCGTCAGGTCCACGCGCGGCGACGACAGCTGCGCCTCGATGCGCTTGCCGCTCAACAGCATCGAACCTGCCAACTGAGTCTTGCCCAGGGTGGCCTGCAGATCTTTCAGTTCGATACGGTCCTTCGCGGACTCGAAGCCACCACTGGCCGCGACCTGCAACTCCGGCCAGGTGTCTTTCAATTTCTTGAGGCTGGCGGCCGCCACTTCGAATTTCAGCGCGACCTTCCGGTCTTGCCCGTGGGCCACATGCTGCCGTTGGCGCGCACCGAAGCACCGGCGATGGTTGGCGGTCACCGAATCAAACTTGAGCTCCTTGCGTGACCAGACCGTGTGCCCCGAGACTTTGAGCGGCGCTGCGGGCACACCGCTGACGTCGAACGCCTTGGCAAGCCGTGCCGCATCGGCTGCCGTCGCTTCGAACTTGAGGTTGGATCCGATCAGGCTGCGCGACTTGAGCGTGCCCTGCACGCTGGCGGTGAGATCGGCGAGCTTCGCCTTGAGATCCAACTGCCGGTACTTTCCGGCATCTTTTATCCGTGTGTCGATCTGCATTGGCCCGGTGGCGATTACCGGCAGCTTGAGCGCCTCGAGCACGGCACCGATTTCCGTGTGCTCGACCTTGAGCGTCAGGTCGGCGCCGACCAGGCTGAGTTCCTTCAGCGTGCCTTTCGTGCTGGCGGTGAGATTGCCAACCTTCGCATTGAAATCCAGGTTCGTCAGCGCGCCGGCATCCTTCATTCGCCCATCGATCTGCATCGTCCCGCTGGCGACGACCGGAACTTCCAGCTTCCTGAGCATGCTACCCAATTCCGGGTGTTCGACCTTGAGCGTCAAGTCAGCACCGTCGAGCGGATCCAGCTTGCCGACAACTCCGTTGATGTCCATCGCCAGCTTGCCCAGGGACACCTGCATGTGCGCGCGCATATCGCTGGCCGACAACAGTGATTTCAGCGGACCCATCTCACCCTTCAACGCCATGGGGTAAACATCGAGCGCGCCCTGCCCGTCCAGTGCCAGCAGCTCCTCTCGTCCAGGTGTGATGGTCAATTTGTCCAGCTGCAGCATGCGATCGGACTTTTTGGCTTCGCGATACGTGAGTCGCACGTTGTTCAGCTGTGCGCTGCGGATGACCACCGGGACCTCGACCGCTCCCTCGACTTCTTCTTCCTCTACTTCTTCTTCCGCCTCGAGCCCACTCATCACCCAGTTACCCTTGCCATCGGGACCCTTCTCCAGCAACACGGTCGCGTCGCTGAGTTCAAACAAGCGGACATCGGGCGGCCCCGAGATCAGCGACCAGAAATCAATCTTGGCGGCGACTTTGCCGATCTCGACCATCTGCGGTTGAGACCCTCCAGGGACGTTGCCCAGTCGGACGCGTTCGGCGCTCACATCGATGACCGGAATCAGCCTCACCTTGAGTGGACCTTCGATCACGAAGGGGCGTCCGATGGTTTTCGTGACGAACGCTTCGATGCGGCCTTTGTGCCGACCGAGATCGGCAAAAGCGACGTAGAGCACGACGACAAGCAAAGCGGCACCTACGATGCCAAAGAAGACACCGAAGATGCGTTTAAGAGACATGGGAACGACTCTCGGAGTAAGGGGAGACGAAATCAGGCATCGTGACCCGGCAGCAGCAAACAGTTAGCCGCTTCACTGCCGCGGTGCACCGCATTGCAGCGTATATCCACATCCAGGGAGTGCGCCTATGGGATCAAAGCGCAGTTGACGAAACGATTCCCGTCAGCCTCCACGCCACTTTCACAGCCACCGTCGGTCCGCGGTGAAATCGATCGTGAGCCAGAAAGTTGGCGTGCCCGCATTGAGTCGCTGCGAAACCTCGCTCCGGATCGCGTCCGCCGTGGCGATATCGATTCGGGATTCCGGGGACACCAGTACATGGATCTCGACAAAGCTGCCGCGACCCGCCTTCGCGATGTAACTCGAATACTCGAGAAATTGCCGTTCCTTCACGACACCGTCCATGACGGCTTGAACCCGGGCGTCGAGCTCGTTCGGGGCTACCTGCAGGACATCGCTCATGGAACGCCACAATCCAATCAGCGGCATGGGCAACATGATGAGCGCCATGGTGAGTAGCGCGATGGCATCCAGATAGGGGATCCAGTCTGCAAATGAAGTACCCGCGAGCACCGTGGCCATGGCAAAGCCGATCAAGAGTCCCAGGCTCAGGCATGCGCTCACCAGCCAGCTGCGTGCGTCGACTTTGAGCATCGGTGATTGAAGTGCCTTGGCACGCCTGCTCAGCAGCAGCGTCATCGTCAGCCCGATGACGCAGAGAATGCCGGCCCAGGCCGCCGCTCGGCCGTACTCCACCTCATGACCGCCACCGGCCAGCGTCTTTACGGCATCGATCCCGGCATAGACGCAGGCCATCGCCAGGATGGCGTCGCGCAACACGGCCACCAGCGGTTCGAGATGCCAGAAGCCATACTGGAACCGATGAGTCGTCCCCCGGGCGATCAGTTTCACCACCAGCAGCGACACGACCGTCGGCACAACGTCGACGAAGCTGTACATGCCATCGAAGATGATGGCCTGAGAATTGGTGACGAGGCCGCTCGCGACACCGAGCACGCCCAGGAATACCGTCAGGGCGATTGAAAACTTGAGCGTGCTTTGTTCTGTGTTCGCTGGCATTCGATGAGGTCACTTCAATCTCACACATAATCGCAGGGCTGGACGCTGCCCGAATCGATGGTTGTTCAGCAGGGCTGAAATACGAGCGTCGCCTCGTTAGTCCGACATGACGAGAAAGACTGCGGAAGCTAGTCCAGGTGCGACCGCGAGATCGCCGACGCGAGCTGAGAGGCTCACCTTGCCACGTCGCGCCGGTGACCATATCGGACTTCATCCGCATAGTGCTGTCAGCCACCACGCATACGCAGCTGGTGTCACCACGGTGCGGTGTCGCTCCTGCCTACCGACCTAAGTAGTTAGCGCAAATGGGACGTTTTTTCATTGACTGTGGTAGCGCTATCGCGATAAATATGCGGCCACAAGGTAGCGGTAACATTCCTGGAGGTCAGAACCCACAAAGCGCGGATTTTTCGATTCACGCATCAATCAACACATCGACTTTCGTAGCGGGCCGCGTCTCGGTGGTCCGCTGCATCACAGAGGGGGATTTCTATGAACGAAGGTCTCAAGTTGTTTTCCGGGCGCGGAAAAAGAGCCGTCACGGCACTCATATGCCTCGCTGGCCTGGGTGCATCAGCGGTAAACGCACAAACCTGTCTTACTTCGAGTCAAACTGGCACCAACAACGGCTTCTACTATTCGTTCTGGAAGGACAGTGGCGGTACCGTGAATTTCTGCATGTACGCCGGTGGCCGCTACACATCGAACTGGAGCGGCATCAACAACTGGGTCGGCGGCAAGGGCTGGCAGACGGGCTCACGCAGGACCGTGAGCTATTCGGGCACATTCAATTCGCCCGGCAACGGCTACCTGACTCTCTACGGATGGACCACCAACCCGCTGATCGAGTACTACATCGTCGACAACTGGGGCACGTACCGTCCGCCGGGTGGCCAGGGATTCATGGGCACGGTGACCAGTGATGGCGGCACGTACGACATCTATCGCACGCAGCGAGATCAACCAGCCCTCCATCATCGGCAACGCGACTTTCTACCAGTACTGGAGCGTGCGGCAGTCGAAGAGGACCGGCGGCACCATCACCACGGCCAACCACTTCGACGCCTGGGCCTCACTCGGCATGAATCTGGGCACGCACAACTACCAGATCATGGCCACCGAGGGATACCAAAGCAGCGGCAGCTCCGACATCACGGTGAGCGAAGGCACTGGCGGTGGCGGCGGTGGCGGCGGCGGTGGAGGCACCAAGAGCTTCACGGTGCGCGCGCGCGGCACCGCGGGCGGCGAGTCCATCACGCTGCGGGTCAACAACCAGAACGTGCAGACCTGGACGCTGGGCACCAGCATGCAGAACTACACGGCCTCGACGTCGCTGAGCGGCGGCATCACCGTGGCATACACCAATGACGCCAGCGGCCGAGACGTGCAGGTGGACTACATCATCGTGAATGGCCAGACCCGCCAGTCGGAAGCGCAGAGCTACAACACCGGGCTCTATGCCAACGGCAGGTGCGGTGGCGGATCCAACAGCGAATGGATGCACTGCAACGGCGCCATCGGCTACGGCAATACTCCGTAGACTCGAACGCGATTTTCGTCTCTGGAGGGTGGACTCGGTCCACCCTCTTTTTTTGGCGCCCGTTACTGATTCGTAGGCTCGGGACTGCTAGGCTCTGCCGACTAAACGCAGCGGACTATCCGAGCTTCCAAATGCCGCACCGCATTGCGCTCGCCTGCCTGGCGGCTCTGGTTTCACAAGCCGCGATCGCCAACGTGGACTTCGCGCGCGAAATCCAGCCGCTGTTCGAGAAGCATTGTTATGAATGTCACGGCCCGAAGCAGCAAAAGAACGGCTTTCGGCTCGACCGTCGCAGCCGCGCCATGGCCGGAGTGGTTCGCGCGAATATCATTCCTGGCATGAGCAGCTCGAGTCGCGTGTATCGCCGCGTGCTGGATTCGGAGTCCGGCCCGCAAATGCCGCTCGAAGACACGCTAACGGACCAGGAAATCGACACCATCCGACGGTGGATAGACGAAGGCGCGCATTGGCCGGACGAGCTGGCCAACGAAATCGACGCACCTCCACCGGATGTGTCGGCACTGGCTCTGATCGGGCACATTCGCGCCGTGCGTCGTAACAGCGCGGACCGGCAGGCGGTGTTCGATTCGATCGCGCGCGAACCACGAGTGATCAACGCGCGTGGAGCGGAAGGCGCGACGCCGCTGATGTACGCAGCGCTGTATGCGGACGCCGAAATCCTGCGCGCCATGCTCCAGGCGGGCGGCAATCCCAATATCAGCAGCGATTCGGGTGCGACCGCGCTGATGTGGGCCGTGGAAGAACGTGACAAGGTGACGATGCTGCTGGATGCGGGTGCCAACGTGAATGCCACCTCGGGTTTCGGTCGCACGGCATTGTCACTGGCAACCCTGCATGGCGAGGGCGTCGCAACCGCCGAACTGCTGCTGGCGCGCGGTGCAAAGCCTTCGCCGGCGGCATTGAACGGTGCAGCCAGCAAAAGCCAGAGCGAGAGCACGCTTCGCCAGCTACTGGCGGCAGGCGTCAAGGACAAGGGTGATGCGGCGGGGATGGCGCTGCGCGCCGGATGTTTGGTGTGCCTGGAAGCGTTGCTGCCGGAACACGCCGCGTTGCCGCGTGGACTCATCTACGTCTCGCCGGTGAGCGCACCCGGCAAACCGGATCTGGTGCGCCTCGCCCTCGAGCACGGAGCTGACGTCAACGCGCGCGACATCAAGGGTCGCACGGTGCTGATGTTGCTCGCCATCTCTCAGCAGGTGACGCCCGAGCTCATGCAAACCCTCATCGATCGCGGTGCCGACGTGCGTGCGACGAGCAAGCAGGGGCTCAACGCGCTCGACTATGCACAGCGTCTCGGCCGACAGCCCATCATCGACGTGCTGACGCGTGCCGGACTGCAGCCAACCCAGGCGACGCCGACGGCGCCACCATTCGTCGCCAACAACTCGGTTCGCGCGGCGATCAAGCGTAGCCTGCCGCTGCTTCAAACCAGCAGCAAGACGTTTTACGACCGCGGCGGTTGCGTTGGCTGTCATCACAATCTGCAGACCGCCATCACAGTGCGGGAGGCGCGACGCACGGGATTCAGCGTGGACGAAACTCTGGCGCGGAATGAACTGGGCACGCTGGTACGGGACATCACTGCCACGCGGGAACTGGCGTTGGAGGGAATCACCGTGCCGGGCGGAATCTCGACTGCGACTGGCTACGTCCTCATGGCGCTGGACGCGCAGAATTTTCCTGGCGACGAATCCACTGACGCGCTGATGCGTCTGCTGCGTCTCTGGCAACGTCCCGACGGACACTGGCCCACACCCATCAGGCCGCCGATCGAGGCCAGTGAATTCACCGCCACCGCGGTAGCCGCACGCGGACTGCGAACTTACGGTGTGGACAACCCGGGGGCCAACGCTGCCGCCCTGGCGCGCGCCCGGCATTGGCTGGAAACTGAGGCGCCCATGGACCATGAAGATCGCGTATTCCGGCTGCTCGGCCTGATCTGGGCAGACAGTTCGAAGGCGGCACGAGAATCCGCGCTGCGCGATCTGCTCGAGACTCAGCGCCTGGACGGCGGTTGGGCCCAGACCGAATATCGGTCCAGCGATGCCTACGCGACCGGCGAGGCATTGTTCGCGCTGCGTACCGCGGGAATCGCCGCCGACTCCCGCGTCTATCGACGCGGCGTGCGTTATCTGCTCAAGACCCAGCTCGCCGATGGATCATGGCTGGTGCGCAGCCGCGCACACCCAACCCAGACCTATTTTGAAAGCGGCTTTCCGCACGGCGCGGATCAGTTCATTTCCGCCGCGGCGACCAACTGGGCCACACAGGCCTTGCTGCTGTCACTACCGGATGTCAAAGCGCCGGCGCGGAATGTGGCAATGCGTGCAGCGGATCGACCCTGAGGGCCATGACCTGCCCTTCCCGCCGGTAACATACCTGCCGTTACTTGCTGCCAATGGCCATCGCGTCATCGTGGCGGGCATTCTCTGGAGGTACCCCGCATGAAGACCAAGCTCCTGGCCGCCATGGCACTCGTAATGACGATTCCTGCCTGGTCGGCCGACCCGCAGCCCAGCGCACAACCGGTCTCGCAGACCAGCAAGGCGCCCGCGCTCACTGACGATCAGATCGTCGCGCAATTTCGCACCGACATGATGTCCAAGCGCGCCGACATCATGGCCAAGGGCTTGACGCTCACCGCGGAGCAGGCTTCGAAATTCTGGCCGCTGTTCGAGAGTTACCAGAAAGAACAGGACGTCATCGTCAACGATCAGATCACTGCCACCAAGGCCTACGCCGAGCACATCCAGAATCTCAGCGACGCCGATGCGCTCGCCTACGTGAAGGCGCTGCTCGATCGTGACCAGAAGATGCTCAACCTGCGCGTCAAGTGGCTGGAGAAATTCCAGAAAGTGGTGCCTGCCAAGGTTGCCGCGCGCGCCATCCAGCTCGACCGGCGCCTCAGCAACGTGGCGCAGATCCAGCTGTCACAGCAGATCCCGCTGGTTCACTGACCTGACACGCCGTGGCCGGGATGTATGCTCGCAGCCTGAGCATTCATCCCGGACCTGCGCGATGCCTCGTTTTTCGATGATTCTTGCGCGCACCGCCCTGCTGGCGGGGGCATTGCTTCTCGCCGACGCCACGCTCGCGGCGGACTATCCCGCGCCCACCGAAGGCGATTACGTCGTCAGGGACTTTCGCTTCTCGAGCGGCGAAACCCTGCCCGAGCTGCGCATTCATTATCGTTCCCTCGGCACTCCGCAAAAGGACAACAAGGGAATCGTGCGCAACGCTGTGCTCATCGGGCATGGCACCGGCGGCACAGGCGGGCAATTCATCCGCGCGGAATTCGCCGGTGAGTTGTTAGGCGCCGGGCAGCCGCTGGATGCCACGAAGTATTTCATCGTCATGTCGGATGGCATCGGGCACGGCAAGTCCTCGAAGCCAAGTGATGGATTGCGCGCGAAGTTTCCGCGTTACGGCTACAACGACATGGTCGAGGCGCAGTACCGGCTGCTCACCGAAGGTCTCGGCGTGAATCACCTGCGGCTGGTGATGGGCACCTCGATGGGCGGCATGCACACCTGGGTGTGGGGCGAACGTCATCCCGATTTCATGGACGCGCTGATGCCGCTCGCCAGCCTGCCGACGCAGATCTCCGGCCGCAATCGCGTGTGGCGCCGCGTGATCATCGATTCGATTCGCAACGATCCGGCCTGGAACAGCGGCAACTACACCACGCAGCCGCCGAGCCTTCGCACCGCGGCCGGGCTGCTCTTCTTCATGGGCAGCAACCCAACGCTGCGCCAGGAATCCATGCCTAGCCTGGCGCAGGCCGACCAGGTGCTCGATGAATACATCGCCAACGCCGTGAAGACGCAGGACGCGAACGACATCCTGTACCAGGTGAGCGCATCGTGGGACTACGACCCGGGCCCCGGCCTGGAGAAGATCCGTGCGCCGTTGCTGGCCATCAATTCCGCCGACGATCTCATCAATCCGCCCGAGCTCGGCATTCTCGAGCGCGAGATCAAGCGGGTGAAAGGCGGCGAAGCAATCGTGATTCCGTTCAGCGCGGCGACGCGTGGACATGGATCGCACACTTTCGCCAGTCTCTGGAAGGATCAACTGACAAGGCTGCTGGAAAAGTCAGGAGGCGCACGATGAAGGAAATTCGCCGGAGCAACGAACGTGGCAAGGCCGATCATGGCTGGCTGCAATCTCGTCACAGCTTCTCGTTTGCCGAATACGACGATCCGCAACACGTGCACTTTGGCCCGTTGCGCGTCATCAACGAAGATCGCGTCGCCCCGGGCGCAGGGTTCGGCACTCACGCCCATCGCGACATGGAGATCGTGAGCTATGTGCTCGAGGGCGCATTGGCTCACAAGGACTCCACCGGCTCGAGCTCGGTGATTCGTCCTGGCGACGTGCAACGCATGAGCGCGGGCAGCGGCGTACGTCACAGCGAGTTCAATGCGTCGGCCAGCGAGCCGGTGCATTTCCTGCAGATCTGGATCATCCCGGATGTCGTCGGCATCGCCCCGAGCTACGAAGAGAAACATTTCACTGCGCAGGATCGGCGCGGAAAATTGTGCCTCGTCGCTTCGCCCAACCAGGCGGACGACTCGGTGCTCATGCACCAGGATGCCCGCGTCTATGCCGGACTGTTCGATAGCGCCGAACATGCGAGCTTCACGATTGGTGATGGTCGCCATTGCTACGTACATGTGGCGCGCGGTGCGCTGCACGTGGCAGGGCTGCACCTCGAGGCTGGCGATGGCCTCAAGGTAACCGATGCAGGCGAGATCGAAATCCGCGAAGGCAAGGCCGCCGAAGTGCTGGTGTTCGATTTGCCGGCAGGCACAGCCTGACCTTCACTCCTCCGAAGGGAGGATGCAGCCGGGGTGCGCGACTCCTAAGATGGACGCATGAATTCGGCAGGTAATGAGCTGCGTCTGGAACGCATCACCGCCTCACCTCGCTGGGATGGCGAACGATTTCGGAACACCCACGCGACACCGCGCGGCAGCGTGCCGATGCCCACGCTCAAGGACTTTCTGTGTGGCGGTGATCGACGGGTGCCGTCGGCGCCATTGCCCACGGTCAATCCACTCGACACCTGGACGCGCACCGCGCAGAGCGGCCTGCGCGCCACCTGGCTCGGTCACTCGACCGTCCTGCTGGAAATCGACGGCTGGCGCGTGCTCACCGATCCGGTGTGGGGTCCGCGCGCCTCGCCCACGCGCTTCGCGGGACCCAAACGCTTCCAGCCCGTGCCCGTGCCCATGAGTGACCTGCCGCACCTCGACGCGGTGTTGCTGTCACACGATCACTACGATCATCTCGACTTCACCACCATGCGCATGCTGCGTCGTGTAAACGTTCCCATCATCACGTCGCTCGGTGTCGGTGCGCACCTGGAGTCCTTCGGCATTGCGCCCGAGCGCATCGTCGAGCTCGACTGGTGGGAGTCGCATCGGGTGCCGGGCACCGATCTCACGCTCACCGCAACGCCGTCACAACATTTCTCGGGGCGTGGCTTGAAAGACGGCAACAGGACGCTGTGGTCGTCCTGGGTCATCGCCTCGCAGCGTCACCGCGTGTTCTTCAGCGGCGATACCGGCCTCACGCCCGAATACGCCGAGACGCGCACGCGTTACGGCCCATTCGACCTGGTGATGCTGGAAATTGGCGCCTTTCACCCAGCCTGGAGCAGCATTCATCTCGGCCCGGAGAACGCACTCGCCGCGCATGCCTTGTTAGGCGGTGGCCCGCTGCTGCCGATTCACTGGGGTACTTTCAATCTCGCGCTGCATGCCTGGGACGATCCGGTCGAAACATTGTTGCGCCTGGCGCCGAAAAGCGGCGCGCGGCTGCTGCTGCCCCGGCTCGGCGAGGCCATCGAGCCGGCGCACGAATTGTCCATCCAGACGTGGTGGCGCGGCGTGGATGCCCGGCCGGCGCCATCGCCCGCGCCCGTCGAAGAGCTGCCGAAGGAAATGACCTGGCCTATCGACTGATGTCGTCCGGCTCGTGGCCCGCGTGGAACTCTTTTCATTGAGGCGGTAATTCCTTCCGCTGGCAGCAGGTATTTTCAGTTCCCATCGCCAGCCGGTGACCGGGATTCCCTGAATCCCGCGCTGGCGTAGGGCTTGCAACCAACTGGTGCAACTAGACCTGAGGGAGCCGGTCTCATGAAAACGCTGGTCGCATTGCTGATTGCCTGCTGCACGCTTGGCGCCGCGCAGGCGCGCCCATTGCAACTCGAGGAAAAAGCGCGCATCGCGAATCCCAGACCCGGGCTTCGAGACTTTCGCCGGCGCGATCGCGCTGGATGGCGACGAGGCCTTCATCACCGGGCGCCATTACATACTCGGTGATCCGGAGGACCGCCTTTGACGACCAGGTCGAGACCGTCGTGTACCTGTTCCGCCGGGTGAGCGGCGTATGGACGCCGGTGCGCGTGGTGGCGCGGTCGGGCGGCCTCCCCTGGCCATACGGGGTGGCGATGAAGGGTGGCGTTGCGGCCTTTGCGATCGGCGGGTTGCCGATCGCCGAGAAACTCAACGGCGACTGGGTACTGGCCCAGTCGACCTACACCGCAGGCGATGAACCCGGCGGTCGACGTGGCCATCGATGGTGGACGAATAATCTACGGCGGCACCAGCGGCACGTTCATGGGGACGCTCATTGAAAAGAATTCCTCGACCGGCGTCTGGGGTGTGACGGCGCGCATGATGGGTGAATTCCGCAGTGGTGACGATGAGTTCTATGGCCGCGACGTGGACCTCTCCGGTAATCGTGCCGTGGTGTACAGCCCGTACTCCGATGAGCCACCCATGCGGCCGACTCCAAATGTGACCATCTTCCAGAACTTCGGCGGCACCACCGGTTGGGCCTCCAACGCCGGCATCAGCAGCACCCTCGAAACGCCGTTCGGGCAGGAAGTCGAGATACGCGGTGACGAAATCTTCATCGACGGCAACGACCTCACCGGCACACATGTTTTCCGCCGGCAGGTGACCGGCGAGTGGCCGAAGGTAGATCGTCTCCAGCCCCTGACCAACCACCAGGGAGGCGGCCGCACCTTCGCGATGCACAAGGGCGATCTGTTCATCGCGCAACGGAATTCCAATTTCGATCACGGTGCGGACGTGATCAATGTGTTTGCGAAGGCCGCCAATGGAACCTACGACCACGTGGCCACGCTGGTCGCGAGCAACGGCGCATCGCTCGGCGATTTCGCCATCAGCGGACGCAGCGTGATGGCGGCTTGCGGCGACGGCCAGGCTTGCTACTTCGAACTTCCCGCAAGCCTCACGCAGCCGGCGCGCGTGCAGGAGACGTTCCCGGGCTCGACGCCCACGGGCTGGACGCTGAGTGCCGGCAGCCAGTTCAGTATCGTGCAGAGCGGCGTCAGTCGAGCGCTGCGACAGGCCGAGACAGCCTCGCCGGCGACGCACACCGCCGTACTCACGGCCTCCAACTGGACCAACCAATCGGTCCAGGCCGACATCCGCCCCACTGCTTTCAACGGCAACGATCGGTGGGTGGGTCTGGCCGCCCATTATCGTGACGCCAGCAACTTCTACTACGTCACGCTGCGCAGTTCCGGCAGCGTCGCGCTCAAGAAAATCGTCAATGGCGTATTTTCGACCATCGCCTCGGCGCCGATCGAGGTCAGCATCAACCGCACATACCGGGTGCGCCTGGAATCGGTGGGCACGCGACAGCGCGTCTATGTCAATGGCGTGCCGATGCTGGACGCGGACGACGCCGCGATTCCGAGCGGGCGCGCCGGCCTGCTGACTTATCGCGCAGCCGCCAACTTCGACAATGTGGTCGTCAGCCCGACTCCGACCACAACAATGTTTGTCGGAAACCAAGACGGCATCCAGGCCACTTCCGATGTCTGGACCCGCACCGGATCTGGCCAGTGGGGCTACACCATTTCCGATCTGCCGAACACATGGAAGTACTTACAAACACTCGGTGGCCGGCGATGCGCGCGCGACGGTCGGAGTTGCCACGGACGATCAGTCCGTCGATGTCCGCGCGCGCGCCACCACTTTTGCCGGCGGCAGCGGCGGCGATCGCTGGTTCGGCGCGATCGCGCGTTATACCAACGAAACTAACTACTACTACGTCTCACTGCGCAGCAGCAACATGCTCTCGCTGCGCAAGGTGACCAATGGCCAGATCACCGTCCTGCGATCAATGGCGCTGCCGGTGGTACTGGGACGGCGGTATCGGTTGCGCCTGGAAGCGGTCGGCTCGCAATTGCGCGCCTACGTCAATGGCACCCTGAAGCTCGAGGCCAGCGATACCACCCATGCGCGCGGGCAGACCGGCATCGTCACATTCCGCACCGCCGCCGAATTCGACGATTACCGGGCCATCCAGCCCTGACTGCGGGCAGCGCCACCTGGCCTATCGACTGATGTCGCCCTGCGTGGCGGGCTTTTCCTCGTGGCCGCCAAACTGCTTGCGCATCGCCGATAACACCCGATCGGCATAACCCGCGTTGCCGCGCGACTGGAAGCGGCTGAACAACGCGGCGCTGATCACGGGAGCGGGCACGCCCTCGTCGATGGCTGCCGCCAGTGTCCAGCGCCCCTCGCCGGAATCTGACACGCGCCCTGCGAAGTCTTCGAGATCGGCATCTTCGCGCAGCGCTCGCGCCGTCAGATCCAGCAACCACGATGAAATGACGCTGCCGTGTCTCCACACCTCGGTGATCTGCGGCAGGTCGAACTCATATTGATAGAACGGCGCCGCGGCTAGCGGTGCGGTCTCGGCATCGGCGGCGTGCTCGCGTTTGCCAATGCCGGCGTGGTGCAGGATGTTGAGCCCCTCGGCATAGGCCGCCATGACGCCGTACTCGATCCCGTTGTGGATCATTTTCACGAAGTGGCCGGCGCCATGAGGGCCGCAATGCAGGTAGCCCAGCGGCGCCGTCTGACCATTGAGTGCGCCGCGCCGCGGATCGCCGGCATCGAGCCCCGGCGCGAGCGCCGCGAAAACCGGCTCGAGCTGACCGACGATGGTCGGATCGCCACCGATCATCAGGCAGTAGCCGCGATCGAGTCCGGCGACACCGCCGCTGGTGCCGACGTCGACATAGTGCAGGCCCAAGCGCGCCAGGATCGCACCGCGCCGGATGTCATCTCGGTAAAAGGAATTGCCGCCGTCGATCACCGTATCGCCGGATTCGAGCAGCGGCGTCAACGACGCCAACACCGTGTCGACAACTGCGGCGGGCACCATGAGCCAGATGGCGCGCGGGCGCGGCAGGCCGTCCACCAGTTCCTGCAGCGAATGCATGCCGCTGATCCTGTCACCCGCCAGCGCGCGCACCGCCTCGGGATGCGTATCGTGCACCACGCAGGAGATGCCGGCGCGCGCCAGGCGTCTCACCATGCTGGCGCCCATGCGCCCCAGGCCGATCATTCCGATGGAATTCATGCTGCTCCTTGCGGGCCATACGAGCGCACCATGTCGGACATGGCGTGCAGGAAGTCCTGCGCGCTCGACAACTGTTGATGCCACGGCCAAAGATATTCGACGCTGCGTTGGGGACGGTCGCCGCGCAGCAAGGTGAATTTCCGCGTGGTGAATCCACGCCGCAGGCTGGTGGTGACGTTTTCCTGGCGCACCGCATACACAGCGCCGTCGACCAGCACGAAAAGGCCGCCTTTGTAGTTAGGTTCCGCGTCGTAGCGATCGCGCGTCGCGGCAAAATATGCCGCGAACACCGGCCCATTGACGGACTGGATCTCGCTTCCCACCCCGAGCACGTGCGCCGGGTTGCGCGGCTCGGCCATGGGCTCGACCTCGGCGCGCGCGGCATTGATGGAGACATTGAAATAACTCATGGGCGCGGCGGAGTCGCGCTGAAAGCGCACCACGCACACACGTCCGGATTCCGGGAGTCGACCGGTGTCACTGACAAACATGCGGAATTATCGTCCGGCCAGCGGCAGCGAACAACAACTCGCGCGCAGAAAACACGCAGTGGATGCGTTTCGGGGACTCCCGGACCGCGGTTATTGGTTGGACACCGCTTGCGCGCCCGCACGTTCTGCAGTCAAGCCTGCCGCCGACCTGCCGAAGCCGAACACGTCGTCGAGTTCGTGTGAACGACCCTCGACGCCGGCGCGAATCATTTCCGCGGCATGCACGCTGAACGTGATGCCATTGCCGCCATAGCAGAGCGCGAATTGCAGACCGGGATGCATTCCTGGTACGCGGCCAATGAATGGCAATCCATCCGGCGTCGAGGCAAAACTTCCGCCCCAGGCACCGTCGATGGCAGGCAGGTCCTCGCCAAACAACTCGCGATAGCCGGTCGCCAGCCGGCGCACCTGCCGTGACAGCAGCGCATCGCGCGCCGCGGGATTCTTGAACGGCACATCCGCGCCACCCACGACCATGCGTCCGTCGGGCGTGCCGCGCAAATATAGATAGGGACGGGCGCTCTCCCAGATGAGCGGCATGCTGGCCGCGCGGCGTGGATCGGCCAGCGGCTGGGTCACCACCGCATAGGTATTGTCGATATCCGCGACTCCGTCGGGCAAAAAATCGAGCGATTCGTATCCGGCCGCCACGATCACGTGGCTGGCGTCGACGGTGGGCCCCGTCTCGAGGGTGAGCCGCAGCCCGGCGCGGTGTTCAGTGATGGCGCTCACCTTGCTGCGCGCGAACCGGCGTACGCCATGTCGCTCGGCGCCGGAAATCAACGCCTGCGTGAATCGCAGCGGATCGATTTCGGCGGCCAGCGCCGACAGGATGGCACCGGGCCGACGGCAACCGAAGCGGCGTTGCAACTCCTCGCCGTCGAGCCACTGGCATGCAAGGCCGATGCGCCTGCGGGCATCGAGTTCGGCGCGCAACGGCTGCACCGCCGACTGATCCGAAGCCAGGTAGAGACTTTCTTGGCGCCGGTAGTCAGCCGGCCTGAGCAATTCTGGAAAACGTCGCTCCAGCATCTCAAAACTCGCCGCGCAGGCGCGGTAGGCGCGTGCGGCGCGCTCCACGCCAAGTTTCCGGCCGAGATCGGTCAGGTGCGTGTCGATTTCATACTGCAGCAGGGCGGTGCTCGCGGCCGTGCTGCCCATGCCCCGGTCGCGCGCATCCAGCATCACGATCCTCTGCCCGGTGCCAATGAGTGCATCGGTGACGAGTGCGCCGGTGATGCCGCTGCCGATTACCGCGATGTCGCACTCGATCGACTGGGCCAGGGTGGCCCCGGCATCGCCCATGCCATTTCGCAACAACCAGTAGGGACCACTCGAACGGACGCGGTGCGAGCGGTTGCGTTGAAATGGCCACATGTTGCCAGCATAAGGCGCGCGCCCGAAATGGCCTGTCGAACCGGGCGCGCTGTCCTTGTGAGCGCATTCCCACAGCGCCATGGGTCGCGAAGGAATGGCGCTGTCAGTCTGAAGTTCCGCGTAATCGGCGTTTGTCACCGACACTGCTGGCGGGCGCTTGCACCCATTCATCAAGGGTCTTCTGGAACGGATCTCCATGGGTTCGCAATGGAACAGCGAACAGATCCTGCGCGAGGAAATCTTCAGCATCGAGCGGCTGGAGCAGCACGCGCGCAGCCTCGCGGCGGCACAACCCGTCACGCGTCAGCCCGGCTTCCGGCGCTCACTCGGCGCGCGCCTGCACAACAACGAAAAGGTACTGCTCGCCGCCTACCGATCGATCGCGCGCGCGGTGGACGAAGGCCGCACCATCACACCCGCCGCCGAATGGGTGCTCGACAACTTTCACGTGATCGAGGAACAGATTCGCGAGATCCGCGAAGATCTGCCGCCCGGCTTTTATCGCCAGCTGCCCAAACTCGCCGAAGGTCCCTTCGTCGGCTTCCCACGCGTATTCGGCATCGCATGGGCGTTCGTGGCGCACACCGACAGCCGCTTCGATCCGGAATTCCTGCGGCGTTTCGTCGGCGCCTATCAGACCGTCGAACCGCTCACCATCGGCGAGTTGTGGGCGGTGGCGATCACGCTGCGCATCGTGCTGGTCGAAAACCTGCGGCGCGTCGCGCAACGCATCGTGATCAGTCGCGCCGCACGGCAGGAGGCCGACGCGATCGCCGACCAGCTTCTTGGAGTCAACGGACAATCCGTCAATGCCAACGCGCTGCACGATTGGAAACGTCGCTCGGGAAAACTGACGCCCGCATTCGCGGTGCAGCTGGTGCAGCGGTTGCGCGAGCAGGATCCCAGGGTCGTGCCGGCACTGCTGTGGCTCGAGGATGAATTGCGCGCCTGCAATCTCGACACCGATCGTGTCGTGCAGGAAGAGCATCAGCGCCAGGGTGCCTCCAACGTCACGGTTCGCAACATCATCACCAGCATGCGGCTCATGTCGGATGTCGATTGGGCCGAATTCTTCGAAAGTGTCAGCCTGGTCGATGAAGCACTGAATGCCTCGGGCGAGTTCCGCGCGATGGATTTTCCGACGCGCAATCTGTACCGCAACGCCATCGAACTGCTGGCGCGCGGCGCGCTGCATTCCGAGCTCGACATCGCCAGACGGGTGATCGCCCTGGCCGCCAGCGCGCAGCAGCCGCGCGAGCGGGATCCGGGCTTCTGGCTGATTGCCGACGGTCGGGCGCGGCTCGAGCGCGCCATCGGCTTTCGTACTTCGCTGCGTGACCTGCGGGACCGGCTCAGCTTCACGTTGGGCGCCGGAGACTACCTGGCGGCGATTGCCTTCACCTGGGCATTGTTGCTGGCGGCCCCCGTGGCGCTGATGCAACAGAGCGGGATTCATGGTCCGCTGTTGTGGCTATTTGGCGTGCTCGCCGCCATCCCGGTCGCGGACGTTGCCGTCGCGCTGGTCAATCGCGCCGTGACGCGCGGCGTCGGCGCCAGCCGCTTGCCCGGCCTCGCGCTGCGCGAGGGGGTGCCGGAACACCTGCGAACGCTGGTGGCCATGCCGGTGCTGCTGAATTCGCGCGCGGCCGTCGAAGAACACCTGCACCGCCTGGAGATCCATCACCTGGCCTCGCCCGATGAGCAGCTGCATTTCGCGTTGCTCACCGACTGGACCGATGCGCCGAAAGAGCACATGGCGGACGACGATCCGCTGCTCGATATCGCCATCGTCGGCATCGCGCGGCTGAACCGGCGTTACGGTCCGGCGGCCGGCGGCGAACGCTTCCTGCTGCTGCACCGGCGCCGCGTGTGGAGCGACAGCGAGCAGCGCTGGATGGGGTGGGAGCGCAAGCGCGGCAAACTCGCAGAGCTCAATCGCCTGTTGCGCGGCGCCACCGACACCACCTACGTCACCAGCACGGGGAACATTCCGTGGGTCCCCAGCGGCGTGCGTTACGTGCTCACGCTCGATGCCGACACGCGCGTACCGCGTGAGACGCCGCGCCGGCTCATCGGCAAGATGGCGCATCCGCTGAATCGCCCGCGCTTCGATCCGCGCCTCGGACGCGTGGTCGATGGATACGCCATCCTGCAACCGCGCGTGGCGTTTTCTCTGCCGGTGACCATCGAGGCCTCGCCCTTCCAGCGGGTGTTCTCCGGCGCCTCGGGCGTCGATCCCTATGCCGCGGCGGTCTCCGACGTCTACCAGGACTTGTTAGGCGAAGGCTCGTTCGCCGGCAAGGGCATCTACGACATCGACGCCTTCGAAGCGGCGCTCGCCGGGCGCGTGCCGGAAAGTTCACTGCTGTCGCATGACCTGTTCGAGGGCATCTTCGCGCGCGCCGGCCTGGCCTCGGACGTGGAAGTGGTCGAGGAATTCCCGGCGCGTTACGACGTGGCTTCCATGCGCCAGCATCGCTGGGTGCGCGGCGACTGGCAGCTGCTGCCGTGGATCTTCGGCCGCGACGACGCCGGCGCCGCCGCACACGGCCGCGGCGAGAGCCGCACGCCGCTCATCGGCGTGTGGAAAATGCTCGACAACCTGCGCCGCTCCCTGTCGGCGCCGATGACCGTGGCCGCGCTGGTGGCCGGCTGGCTGCTGCCGCTCGAGGCCGCCTGGCCCTGGTGTGCGTTCGTCATCCTGGCGCTCGGATTTTCGACGTTGCTGCCGGCGTTCGCCGGCATCGTGCCGCGACGTTCCACCGTCACCCTGAGCAGCCATTTGCGCGCGCTGCGCACTGATATCGCGCTGGCACTGGCCCAGCTCGCGTTGCTCACCAGCATGCTCGCCTACCAGGCCTGGCTGATGTGTGACGCCATCGGCCGCGCCTTGTGGCGGGTATTCGTGACTCGCAGGCTCATGCTCGAGTGGACTCCCGCGGACCTGCTCGGCAGCGCGCGCAATTCGCTGGGTGGTTTCTACGCGCGCATGCTCCGCGGCGTGTTGCTGGCACTGGCCGTCGCCGTTGGCTGCTGGTGCTGTGGCGCGGCTCGTTGCCCGCGATCTCGATCCCTTTCCTGCTGCTCTGGGTAGCCGCGCCGGCCATCGCCTGGCGCATCAGCCAGACCCCGCCCGCGGCCGCCAAGTCGGAGTTGACGGCCGAACAGCAACGCGAGCTCAGGCTGATCGCGCGGCGCACCTGGCGCTTCTTCGAAACCTTCGTCACGGCCGAAGACAATCACCTGCCGCCCGACAATTTCCAGGAAGACCCGCGCGCGGTGATCGCGCATCGCACCTCTCCCACCAATATCGGCCTGTACCTGCTGTCCATCGTCGCGGCCCGCGACTTCGGCTGGTGCGGGCTGCGCGATGCGCTGGATCGCATCGAGGACACGCTGGGCACGTTGTCGCGCATGGCCACCTGTCACGGCCATTTCTACAACTGGTACGACACTCAGGACCTGCGCCCGCTCGAGCCGCGCTACGTCTCCTCGGTGGACTCCGGCAATCTCGCCGCGCACCTGATCACGCTGGCCGGCGCGTTCCGCGAGTGGCAGCAGGATCCGCGGCCTCTGCCCGAGGAGACCACCGGGCTCACCGATGCACTCGACCTGGCGCGCGCGGCGTTACGCCGCTTCAAATTCATGCCTGGGCAGACCATTACGCGCGAGCTGGTTGAAACCGCATTTGCCGATCTCGAGTCGGCACTGCGGCCGGACTCTGCACGCCTCGATCCAGAGTTGGACGATCTCGCGGCGGCCGCGGAGCGTGCCTCGACACTGGTCGACATGGTGCGCACGCTCGCCCACGAAAACCGCGCCCAACGCGATACCGATCTCGTGTACTGGGTGGAAGCCGCGCGCCGCACCATCGACAGCTGGCGCAGCGATCTGCTGGCGCGCGACCCCGCGGGATTCATCGTCGAGCACCTGGAGACCCTGGCGCATACCGCGCTCGAGTTCGCGCGCGCCATGGAATTCGGCTTCCTGCTCGACACGCAGCGCAAGTTGTTGTCGATCGGCTATCGCGCCACCGACGGCACGCTGGATCCTTCCTGCTATGACCTGCTGGCCTCGGAAGCCAGGCTGGCGAGTTTTATCGCCATCGCCAAGGGCGACGTGGCCGCGCGCCACTGGTTCCGGCTGGGACGCACCGTGACGCCCATCGGTGCGGGCGCGGCGCTGGTGTCCTGGTCGGGATCAATGTTCGAGTACCTGATGCCCGACCTGGTGATGCATGCGCCGGGCGGTAGTTTGCTGTCGCAGACCAGCCAACTGATCGTGCGACGGCAGATCGCCTATGGCGCGGAACTCAACCTGCCGTGGGGCGTCTCGGAATCCGCATACAACGCGCGCGATCTCGAGCTCACTTATCAATATTCGAACTTCGGTGTGCCCGGTCTCGGCCTCAAGCGTGGCCTGTCCGAAAACAAGGTGGTGGCGCCCTACGCCACCGGCCTTGCGGCCATGATCGATGGCGTGGCGGCGCTGGCCAACTTCCGTGCGCTCGCCGTGCTGGGCGCCTGTGGGCGTTATGGCTATTTCGAGGCCGTCGATTTCACGCCGAGTCGCCTGCCCGAGGACTCTCCCTTCGTGCTGGTGCGCTGCTATATGGCGCATCACCAGGGCATGAGCATCGTCGCCATCGCCAACGCGCTGAACGATGGGCGCATGCGGGCGCGCTTCCATTCCGACGTCGCGGTGCAGGCCACCGATCTGCTGTTGCAGGAACGCACGCCGCGCGACGTCTCGGTGGCGCATCCGCGCGCCGAGGAAGTGGGCACCGCGGCTCGCATCACCGATCTGCAGGTACCGGAGGTGCGCCGGCTGTCGAGCCCGCACGACTCCGCGCCGCAGACGCATCTGCTGTCGAACGGGCGCTACGCCGCCATGATCAGCGCCGCCGGATCCGGCTACAGCCGCTGGAACGACCTCGCGATCACGCGCTGGCGCGAAGACATCACCCGCGACGACACGGGCAGCTACATCCTGCTGCGCGACGTCGACAGTGGCCGGGTGTGGTCCGCCGGCTATCAACCCTGCGCCGTGGCGCCTGATGTCTACGAGGTCAGCTTCACCGAGGACCGCGCCGAGATCATTCGCGCCGACGGCGACCTCGTGACCACGCTCGAAGTGCAGGTCTCTCCGGAGGACGACGCCGAAGTGCGCCGCCTGTCGATCAGCAATTCCTCGACTCGCGCACGCGAGATCGAAGTGACTTCCTACGTCGAGCTGGTGCTGGGCGCGCAGGCGGCGGACGTCGCCCACCCGGTGTTCTCCAAACTCTTCGTGCGCACCGAGTTCCTGCCGAGGGAAAACGTGTTGCTGGCCAACCGCCGCCGCCGCGCGCCCGATGAACCCGAAGTCTGGGCGTCACATCATGCGGTCATCGAGGGTACGGCCGTGGCCGGCCCGGAGTTCGAAACCGACCGCATGGCATTCATCGGGCGCGGCCGCGAACTACGCGCTCCACTCGCGCTGCTGGAGGGCCGCGCGCTCACCGGCTCCAGCGGTACGGTGCTCGACGCGGTGTTCGCGCTGCGATATCGCCTGCGCGTGCCGGCGGGCGGCACCGCGCGCGTCGCGTTCTGGACCTGCGTGGCGCCCGGCCGTACCGAGGTCCTCGAGCTCGCGGACAAGCATCACGACGCGAACGCGCACATGCGCGTCGCAACCCTCGCCTGGACGCAGGCCCAGGTGCAGCTGCGCCATCTCGGCATCGACGCCTCGCAGGCGAATCTCTTTCAGCAGCTCGCCGGCCGAATCCTCTATGCCGACGCCGCCGCACGCCCGGCGGGTGACGCCATTCGCCGCGGCGCGAGCGGGCCGCAGCCGTTGTGGTCGCAGGGTATCTCGGGGGATCTGCCCATCGTGATGCTGCGCATCGAGGAGACCGACGATCTGCCGGTGCTGCGGGAACTCCTGCAGGCGCACGAATACTGGGGGATCAAGCGGCTGTCCGTCGACCTGGTGATCTTCAACGAACGCGGCGCCTCTTACGTGCAGGATCTGCAGGTGGCGCTGGAATCGATGGTGCGGGTTGCGCAGGGTCGCTCGCGAATCGCCGGTGCCGATACGCGCGGCCAGGTATTCGTGCTGCGCTCGGATCTGATCACCTCCGAGACTCGTGGCGCCCTGTTTGCGGTGGCGCGCGTGGTCCTGTCCGGCAGGCGTGGCAGTCTCGCCGACCAGGTCGAACGCATGCAGCCGACGCCGACGCTGGCGCCACGCGCGCCGCGTCGTCCGACGCCCGGATTGCCACCGCCGAGCACCGAGACGGAGAAGTTGCGCAGCCTGGAATTCTTCAACGGGCTCGGCGGCTTCGCGGCGCAGGGCCGCGAATACACCGTTGCGGCCACACAGCCCACGCCGGCGCCATGGATCAATGTCATCGCCAATCGCGACTTCGGCTTTCATGTATCGGCCGAGGGCAGCGGCTTCACGTGGGCGCGCAACAGCCGCGAAAACACCCTCACGCCCTGGAGCAACGACCCGGTCACGGATCGACCTGGCGAGGTGATCTACCTGCGTGACGAGGAGTCCGGCGAATTGTGGAGTCCGACGCCGGCGCCGATCCGCCTCGAGCAGGCGCATTACTCCTGTACGCACGGTTTCGGCTACACACGCTTCCAGCAGCGTTCTCATGGCCTGGCACTGGAGCTCACACTGCTCGTCGCGGGCAATGATCCCGTCAAGCTCTGCCGGCTCCGCATCCGCAACGACTCGGGGCGGCAACGAAATCTCTCCGTCACCGCGTACGTGGAATGGGTGTTGAGCCCGGCACGCGTCCACAGCGCACCGCACATCATCACGGAATCCGACGCCAGCACCGGGGCGCTGCTGGCGCGCAATCCGTGGAACCACGCCTTCCCCGGCGTGGCCTTTGCGGACCTTGGCGGCCGCCAGACCGAATGGACCTGCGACCGGCGCGAATTCCTGGGTCGTCACGGCGCACTGGAGGCGCCCGCCGCGCTGGTGGCCGGCACGACATTCTCGGGCCGCACGGGCGCGGCCCTCGATCCGTGCTGCGCGCTGCGCAGCCACGTCGAGCTCGCGCCCGGCGCCAGCACGGATTTCGTCATGTTGTTAGGCCAGGCCGAAAGCGTTGCCGCGGTGCGCGAGCTGGTCACGCGCCTGCGCACCGCCAACGTCGACGAGTTGCTGAACGCAGTTGACGCACAATGGCGATCGCTCACCGACCACGTGCAGGTGACGACGCCGGATCGGGCGTTTGACGTCATGATGAATGGCTGGCTGCTCTACCAGACGCTGGCCTGCCGCACCTGGGCGCGCGCGGCCTTCTACCAGGCGAGCGGCGCGTATGGTTTTCGCGATCAGCTGCAGGATGCGATGGCGTTGGCCGTGGCGCGCCCGCAGCTGCTGCGCGAACAGATCCTGCGCGCAGCGCGGCGGCAATTCCCCGAGGGCGACGTGCAGCACTGGTGGCTGCCGCACAGCGGCCAGGGTGTGCGCACGCGCATTTCCGATGATCGCGTGTGGCTGTCGTATGCGACGGCGTACTACATTCAGCTCACCGGCGATCAGGCGATTCTCGACGTCGAGCTGCCGTTCATCGAAGGTCCGCCGCTGCCCCCCGAGCGGCACGATTCGTTCTTCGATCCGTCGCCAGGCGCTGAGTCCGTCCCGCTTGTTCGAACACTGCCGCCGCGGGCTCGAGGGCGCCCTCGAGATGGGCGAGCACGGCCTGCCGCTGATCGGTACCGGCGACTGGAATGACGGCATGAACCGGGTCGGTGAACACGGCCGCGGCGAGAGCGTCTGGCTGGGCTGGTTCCTGCACGCCACGCTCTCGGCATTCGCGCCGCTGGCGCGCGAGCGTGGCGCGCTGGCGCTCGCCAGCAACTGGCTGGATGCGGCCGGACGCCTGCGCAGCGCACTCGAACAACATGCCTGGGATGGCGAGTGGTATCGCCGCGGGTTCTTCGACGACGGCACTCCGCTCGGTTCGGCGGCCAACGACGAGTGCCGGATCGACGCCATCGCCCAGTCCTGGAGCGTGATCTCGGGCGCCGGCAATCCGGCACGTGCGGCACGCGCCATGGAATCGCTGGAAGCCAATCTGTTACGGCGCGATCCGCCGCTCGCGCTGCTGTTCACGCCGCCGTTCGAGAAATCGCTGCAGGAGCCGGGCTATGTGAAGGCCTACCCGCGCGGCATCCGCGAGAACGGCGGGCAATACACGCACGCGGCGGTGTGGACGGTGATCGCGCTCGCCTTGCAGGGCAAGGCCGAGCGCGCGATGGAAGTCTTCTCGATGCTCAACCCGATCCGTCGCAGCCTGACGCGCGCCGACGTGCAGCGTTACAAGGTCGAACCCTACTCGGTCGCCGCGGACGTCTATGGCGAGCCACCTCATGAAGGCCGCGGCGGCTGGACCTGGTACACGGGATCTGCCGGCTGGCTGTATCGCGCGGGCCTGGAATGGATTCTCGGCTTCCGGCTGCGCGGTGATCAGCTGATGCTGGCGCCCTGCGTGCCGCTGGAATGGCCGGGATTCACGCTCCACTACCAGCATCGCGGCACCCCCTACGTCATCCACTGCGAGCGCAAACCCGCGGCAAATGCACTGGTGCAGCTCACGGTCGATGGTCAGGCCCTGAAGGTGGGCCGCAATGTCGTCGACCTGGTCGCCGACGGCGCGCCTCACCATGTGCAGGTGGGCTGGCTGGCTGCTGCCGACGAAGAGATGGCGGTTTCGCGGCTCTGAGCGGCTTCTTCTAACTGCTCTTGCGGCGTGCGCCTGGCCTTGCCTCGGCGTCCGGCGACCAGGGCTTGCCGGTGCGCGATTCGATGTAGGCACGCAGCAGCCGGCGCACCACCTGCGATGGCGTTGCATCTTCTTCAGCACAGAGGCGTTCGAAGACGGCCTTCTTGCGCGGATCGATCAGGATCGTGAGCCGCGCGGTGCGTTCTTCAATTGCCAAGAAAATACCCTCGTGAGCGCGGTGTGCATCAAATGATAATAGTATTCACATTTGAGCCGCATCCTGCAACACTAGGCTGGGTTCCTCTTCCTGTGGGCAAGCGGTGGCAGTCGGGTCGTTTTCGGCACTGGTCGCATCTGTTGCGCTGCTCGCGGCCTGGGCATGCATTGGCGTACTCGGGCTGGCGCGCCCGTCGAGCGTCGTTCTGGTGCGCCGCCTGCTGTTTCCGCTCGGTGCCTTGGTGGGCCTGGCGCTCGCCGCGGTTGCGCTTTTCACCATCGCCGCACCCGCCGAGCAGCAGGTATTGCCGCTGGGGCTCCCGGACCTGCCGTTCCACCTGCGCCGCGACGCACTCAGCAACGTGTTCCTGTTCCTGCTGGGCGCCGCCTCGGCCGGTATTTCGCTGTTCGGCGCAGGGTATTTTCGCACCGGCGAAGGATCGCCGCCGGGGCTGCTGTGCCTGCAGTACCACGTGTTCCTCGCCAGCATGGGCTTCGTGCTGCTGGCCGACGATGCATATGCCTTCATGGTGTCGTGGGAGACGATGGCGCTGTCGTCGTACTTCCTGGTCACGACGCAGCATCGCATCCCCGAAATCCGCAGCGCCGGCTTTCTCTATCTGCTGATTGCGCATCTCGGGGCGATCTGCGATCCTGCTGGCTTCGGCGTGCTGCAGGGCGGAAGCTGGCAGTTCACCTTCGACGCCATGCGCGGCGCGGCGTTATCCCCGCCTTGGGCGGCGGTCGCTTTCTGCCTCGCGCTGCTCGGCTTCGGCGCCAAGGCGGGGCTCGTTCCGCTGCACGTATGGCTGCCCGAAGCCCATCCGGCCGCGCCGTCGCCGGTCTCGGCGCTGATGAGCGGCGTCATGCTCAAGACTGCGCTGTACGGCTTGCTGCGCGTCACCTTCGACCTGCTGGGGAACCCCGCCTGGTGGTGGGGGCTCATACCGCTCGCGCTCGGGCTGTTCACTGCCATCTACGGCGTGGTGTTCGCCGCTGCGCAAACGGACATGAAACGGCTGCTGGCGTTCTCGTCCATCGAGAACATCGGCATCATGTTCACGGGCGTGGGCCTGGCGATCGTGTTTCGCGGCGTGGGCATGAACTCACTGGCGGCACTGGCGCTGATCGCCGTGCTGTACCACGCCGTCAATCACGCCTTCATGAAGAGTCTGCTGTTCCTCGCCACGGGCTCGGTATTACACGCCACCGGCCAGCGCAACCTCGGCCGTCTCGGCGGCCTCATTCACCGGATGCCGTGGGTGGCGTGGCTCACCTTGATCGGCGTCCTCGCGATCGCCGGGTCTGCCGCCGCTCAACGGTTTCGTGTCCGAGTGGCTGTTGCTACAGGCCTTTCTCTCGGCGCACGAAGTCCCGCAGACCTTTGTCAACATGCTGCTGCCGCTCGGTGCGGCGGTGATCGCGCTCGCGGCGGCCCTCGCCGCCTACGTCATGGTGAAGTTCTACGGCGTGGTGTTCCTCGGGCAGCCGCGCGAAGCGGCGCTCGCCGATGCCCACGATGCGGGCTGGTTGGAGCGCGTCGGGCTCGCGTGGCTGGCGTTCGGTTGCGTCGCGCTGGGAGTGCTGCCCTCACAGGTGGTCGCCCTGCTCGGCATCGTCACCCGAGCAGCTCGGCTGTCGCGGCCACGACGACCAGCATCGAGCTGGTGGCATGTTCGTTCCGCTGACTGCGCGCAAGGCGGCCTACGCGCCGCTCGTGTTCCTGCTCGCCATCGTCGCCACGATCGGCATCACTCTGTGGGCCGTAGTGTCCTGTATCACCGGCGCGTGCGGCGCGGCTCCGCCCTGGGATTGCGGTTTCGCGCGGCTCGACGCACGCATGCAGGATACGCGCGGAAGGGTTTGGCCAGCCGATTCGCGCGATATCTTCGCTGCCGTTTTTCGACATGAAGCGTGAACTGCCGTCGCCGTTCGATCTCGCACCGCGTTATCACGTGGTGGTCGGAGACAAGTTGTGGCGCCTGCTGTACGCACCCCTGGAGCGGGTCGTGCAGCGCGTCGCCGCGGCCGTGGCCTGGCTGCAGCAGGGGCGCATCGCGACCTATCTTCTTTACAGCTTCGCGACACTCTTGATCTCCTGCTGGTGTTCGTCCTGTGAGCGCGCAGCACTGGTATCACGCAGGTTCTCGAGGTGCTGGCGGCGCTGCTGGTTGCGCCACTGTTCATGGGCTGGATCAACCAATGCCGCGCATGGCTGCAGAACAGGTCGGCGCCGAGCCTGCTGCAGCCCTATCGCGGCATTCGCAAGCTGTTTCACAAGGACGCCGTACTGGCGCTCGAACGCCTCGCCGCTGTTCCGCGATGGCGCCCTACGTGGTGTTCGGCACCATGGTGTGCGCCGCGGCGATCATTCCTTCGCTCGGCACGCGACTGCCCTTCTCGCAACGCCGCCGACGCCATCGCACTCGTGGGGCTGTTCGCGACCGCGCGCGTGTTCATGTCGCTCGCGGCGATGGATGTGGGCACGGCTTTCGGCACGCTGGGCGCTCGCCGCGAAATGCTGGTGGGCTTCCTCGCCGAACCTGCCCTGCTCATGGTGATATTCCTCGCCTCGCTGATCTCCGCCAGCACGGCCCTGCCGGCGATCTCGGAGGACATCGCAACCCGCACGCTGGCGCTGTATCCGAGCCTGGCGTTCACCGCCGTGGCATTCCTGCTGGTGCTGCTCGCCGAGAACGCGCGCATTCCGGTGGACAATCCCGGCCACACACCTCGAACTCACGATGATCCACGAGGCCATGCTGCTCGAGTATTCGGCGCGTCACCTGGCGCTGATGGAATGGTCGGCGGCGCTCAAGTTGTTGAACTATGCGTGCATCGGGTTCGCCTTGTTCCTGCCCTGGGGAGTTGCCACCGGTGAAACGCCGCCGCCTGGCTCGCTGCTCATTTCGATCCCGATTCTCGCGCTCAAGTTGACCGCGGCCGGGTTCCTGCTGGCGCTCATCGAAACCGTTTCGGCCAAGCTGCGCATCTTCCGCGCTCCGGAATTTCTCGCCACCGCGTTCCTGTTCGCCGTGCTCGGCCTGCTGGTGCACCTGCTGCTCGGAGCCTGACCATGAACGCCCTCACCCTCGACATGCAACTCTTGAACACGTTCGCCGCGTTGTTCCTGCTCACGTCTTTTGCCATGTTGTCGCAGCGCCGCGTGGTCACGATGGTCAACCTGCTCGCGTTGCAGGGCTCTCTTGCTGGGACTGGCGACGCTGTTGCTCGCCTGGCGTACCGGCAAGGGTCACCTGTACCTCTCCGGCACGCTCACGCTTTCGTTGAAGGCGCTGTTCCTGCCGTGGCTGCTGCATCGCCTGATCAAGCGCCTGGGCGTGTACTGGGACAGCGAGCCGCTGCTCAACATCTCCGGCACGATGCTCGTCGGCCTGCTGATCGTGATCTTCGCGTTCGGCCTCGCGCAGCCGATCGCGGCACTCGCCACCACCACCACGCGCAGCGCAATCGGCATCGCGGTCGCGGTGGTGCTGCTGGCCTTCCTCACCATGATCACGCGCCGCAAGGCCATGTCGCAGGTGGTCGGTTTCCTGTCGATGGAGAACGGCCTGTTCTTCGGCGCGATGAGCGCAACCTACGGCATGCCTATGATCGTCGAGCTCGGCGTGGGACTCGACATCCTGGTCGCGATGCTGGTGCTGGGCGTGTTCTTCTTCCAGATCCGCGAGCAGTTCGACAGCCTCGATCTGCACCATCTCGAGAACCTGAGGGAGGACAAGTAGCGTGGAGATCAGTCCTGCTGCTCGCCATTCCGCTCGCCGGCGCTCTTCTGCTGGCCTGTTCGGCGCGCGCCGCTGGGCGCCCGAGGCCAACGTGGCTGATGAGCCTCGCCACGTTCGTAGCCGCCTGCGCGCTACCGCGCGCGTCATCGGCGAAGGCACGCTGACGCGCGGCCGATGCGCAGTTCTTCATCGATCCGTTCAACGTCTTCCTGGTGGCGCTCACAGCCTTCGTGAGCCTCACCACGTCGTTGTTCTCGCGGCCTTACATGCGCATCGAACGCGAACATGGGCGTGTCGGACCGGCGCAGCTGCGCCTCTATCACAGCATGTACCAGCTGTTCATCACGGCCATGCTGGTCGCGCTCACCACCAACAACATGGGCCTCATGTGGGTGGCGATGGAGGCGGCCACGCTGTCCACCGTGCTGATGGTGACGCTTGTACCGCACACCGGCCAGCCTCGAGGCGGGCTGGAAGTACTTCATCCTCTGCGGCGTGGGCATCGCGCAGGCGCTGTTCGGCACGATCCTGCTGTACTTCGTGGCGGAGAAAATTGGGTGCCGAGGGCATGAGCGCGCTGCTCTGGACGCACCTCAATGCAGTCAAGGGCCAGCTCGAGCCGACGGTGCTGGGCCTGGCATTCGTGTTCCTGGTGGTCGGTTACGGAACAAAGGTGGGACTCGCGCCGCTGCACAACTGGCTTCCGGATGCGCATGCGGAAGGTCCGACGCCGATTTCCGCGGTGCTGTCCGGGCTGCTGCTGAATGTAGCTATCTATGCCGTGGTCCGCTGCAAAGTGCTGGTCGAAGGCTGCGCTGCAATCGGCACTGCCTTCGCAGATGCTCATGGGCTTCGGCATGGTATCGGTGGTGCTCGCCGCATTCTTCCTCTGGCGGCAGCGTGACATCAAGCGGTTGTTCGCCTACTCGTCGATCGAGCACATGGGCATCATCACCTTCGCCTTCGGCATGGGCGGGCCCGTGGCGAACTTCGCCGCACTGCTGCACATGACGGTGCACTCGTTGACCAAGTCCGCAATCTTCTTCGCGGTCGGGCACGCGGCACAGAAGGCCGGCTACCAGGTCATGGATGAGATCCGCGGACTGGTTACGCTCAGTCCCGCGGTGGGTTGGGGACTGATGCTCGGCACGCTGGCGATCCTCGGCATGCCGCCATTCGGAGTGTTCGCGAGCGAGTTCCTCATCCTGACCACGGCGATGCGCGAGCAGCCTTGGGCGACGCCAATCCTGCTGTTGGCGCTCGGAGTCGCATTCGCCGGCAATCTTCCGGCGCGTGCAGCCGATGGTATTCGGCGAAACCACCGCGAAGCGCCTGCCGCATCCCCGGCGCTTTTGCCGGTGTTCGCGGACCTGGGACTGGTGCTGGCCCTTGGCCTTTTCATACCTGGCGTACCTCGCCGACTGGTATCCGACTGGCGGCGCGGCTATCGCTGGAGACTGACGTGCAGTTGCGCCGCTGGATAGAGCAATCCCTGCCGCTGCGCGGAGCAGCGGGTGCACGGCGTATCGAGACGACGCCCGACACGTGGCTTGACTGCGCGCGGGACGTGGCGGCGAACGGTGGCCGCCTGCTGGCGCTGTGGGCAGACAGCACAAGCCCCGTCACGGTGTATGCGGTGCTGATCGCCGAGCCGACGCTGCTGCTGCTCGCGCTGGAGATCAAAGAGACGAGCGCCACGTATCCCAGTCTCGCCGAGCTGTTTCCGGCCGCGGCCCGCATGCAACGCGCGGCGACGGATCTCGGCGGCATACGTGCGCGCGACTTCGACCAGCGCCCCTGGCTGCGTCACGCAGCCTGGCCCGACGACTATCTACCGCTCGCCGGCCAGGCTCAGCCCGCGTCGCCACCCGCGGGCCGCACCGACGAGTACCGGTTCGTGCGTGTCGCGGGCGATGGCGTGCACGAAATCCCGGTCGGACCGGTGCATGCCGGCATCATCGAGCCCGGACACTTCCGCTTCTCCGTGGTCGGCGAGAAAGTGCTCAGGCTCGAGGAGCGGCTTGGCTACGTGCACAAGGGCATCGAGCAGCGCTTCACCCAGCTCCCGCCAGGCGAGGGTCATCGTCTCGCGGCGCGCGTGTCGGGCGATTCGGCCGTCGCCGGATTCCTGGGCGTATTGCCAGGCGTACGAGGGGCTGGCGCAGGCCTCGATTCCGGCGCGCGCCGCCTGGCTGCGGGCGCTGGCGCTGGAATCGCGAACGCATCGCGAACCATCTCGGAGACCTCGGCGCGCTCGGCAACGATGCCGGATTCGCCTTCGGGCTCTCCCAGTTCTCGCGGCTCAAGGAGCAATGGCTGCGCGCCACGGCGGTGGCGCTTGGGCAACGATACTTGTTCGATTTCGTGGTACCCGGCGGCGTGTCTATCAATGTGGGGGACGCGGCTCGCGCAGCTGGCGGCCTGCGCGGCCGACATTGCCGCCGAAAGTGCCGCGTTGCGCGTGATCTACGACGAACATGCCGGCGTGCGCGATCGCTTCGCCGCAGCGGGCACGGTCACGCCCGAGCTCGCGACACGGCTCGGCCTGTGCGGGCTCGCGGGTCGCGCGAGCGGTCAAGCCTTCGACCTGCGCTGCGACCTGCCCACGATTCCCTACGACGAGTTGTCGGTGCGCAAGATTTCCAGGCGCGAAGGCGACGTGATGGCGCGCGTCGCGGTGCGCTTCGACGAATTGCAGGAATCGCTGCGGCTGACGGCGGAAATCGTGCAGCACATTCCTGCGGGCGCATTCCGCGCGGTGTTTCCGCCACCGACGCAGGCGGGCCTGGGGCTCGGACTGGTCGAGGGCTGGCGTGGCCCCGTACTGGTCGCGCTGAGCATCACGGCGGACGGCCGCATCCAGCGCTGCCATCCACACGACCCTTCCTGGCAGAACTGGCCGGTGCTCGAACACGCCATCATCGGCAACATCGTCCCGGACTTCCCGCTCATCAACAAGTCGTTCAACCTTTCGTACAGCGGTCATGATCTCTGAACCATGTTGAAAACGCTCCACCGAATCTGCCGGGTCGGCATCGTCACCGAGGCGGCTCCGTCGGCCGATGAAGCGCTGCGACTGCGCGATGCGTTGCAGGGGAAGCTGCGCGACATCCTGGGCCGTGCCCTGTGTATCCGTCATGTCGATGCCGGCTCGTGCAATGGTTGCGAGCTGGAAATTCACGCGCTCCACAATCCGGTGTACAACATCGAAGGCCTCGGCATCCGGTTCGTCGCCAGTCCCCGCCATGCCGATCTGCTGTTAGTCACGGGCCCGGTGTCACGCCACATGGAAGTGGCCTTGCGTCGCACATACGAGGCGACGCCCGATCCCAAGATGGTGGTCGCGATAGGAGACTGCGGCTGCGGCGGCGGCATTTTCGGCGAGAACTACGCCAGCGCCGGGCGCGTCGCCAACATCATTCCCGTGGACGTTGCCGTTCCCGGTTGTCCGCCGACTCCCGAGCGCATCCTCGCCGGCATCCTCACGGCGATTTCTTCCCCGGCAAACAAGTGAAGTCGGCCGAGACAGCGGAAATCCTCGCGATTGAAAGCCCGTGGGTGTACCAGCCTGGCGTGGTGCGCGTGCTGCGGCATGCGACGAGAGTGCCGCGGCGGCGCTGGTGGAACGCCCGGACTGTGACGGCATGGTGCGACCCTACATTTTCGAGACGCCACACGAGCGGCGCCTGCATTTCACACAGGAAGCCACGCAGAGCGCGATGTCACTGCGCGAACCCGACGCGCTGATCGCGCCTTACACGCGCAAGATGATGGCCTTCCTGCTCATGAACCCGAATCCGCGGCATATCCTCATGCTGGGACTCGGCGGCGGATCGCTGGCGAAATTCTGTTATCGAAACCTGCCGAAGACCCGGATCACGGTGGTGGAGATCAACACGGAAGTGATTGCGATGCGCGACGAGTTCCTATTCCACGCGACGACGCGCGCTTTCGTGTCTTGCACGGCGACGGCGCGCAACATCTCGAGGCCATGGAAGGCCAGACCGATGTGCTGCTGGTCGACGCCTTTGACGCCGACGGGGTCGCGACCTCGCTCACCGACGCGCAGTTTTGCCGGGCCGCGGCTCGCCGCCTCACCGAGCGCGGGGTCGTGGTGATGAATCTCTGGGGCAAGACCGAGAGGTATAACGCGGTCCTAAGCCAGGCAGCGACTGCATTTGGCGCGCACGCGCTGCTGGTGTCGGTGAGTGGCGAGCGCAACCGGCTGCTGTTCGCCTCGCGCCGCGCGCCGCCGACCTCGATCACCACCGACCTCGAGACCGTCGCCGACCGGTTGCAGCAGATCCTGCAGCTCGACTTTCCGCGCTACCTGCGCCGCATCTGCCAAGGCCACACGCTGGTCGCGATCTGACGAGGTCGCTGGGGGACGCACTCACTTCAGGTGCGTCCCCTTTTGCTAGCAAATCAGGAATGTCCCCATTTAGTCGACGCCGATCACGCCGCCGTCGTCGCGCGTGATCACGATGGTCGCCGAGCGCGGACGCGCCAGCCCGCCATCCGGCCAGTGACTGCCGAACGCGCCGGTGGCGAAGTTGGGTGCCGTCGTCTCGCCCGGATGCTGGATGTTCACGAACAGCGCGCGCCCGTCCGGCGTCTCGGCGATGCCGGTGATCTCGCACTCCTTCGGACCCACCAGGAAGCGGCGCACCTTCTTCTCGCCGCCGGTCTTGCCGACGTACGTGGTCACGGTCGAGGTGGCGGCGCCATCGACGTTGGTGATGGTCCTGGCGCTCGCCATCGCCGGTGCTTGCCCGGCAGCGCCGCGAGCATCATGCAGTTGGTGACGTCGGTGTACGCGCCGTCATCGGTCTGCAGCCACAGCAGTCCCGGGCTCGCATAACTGAACCAGGCGCCATCCGGGCTCGAGAAGTCGTTGGCATCCGTGAGGCCGGACAGATTCACGTTTTCGGGCGACGCCGTAGAACGCGCGCCGAACAGGTACACGTCCCAGTCGAATGACAGCGCGTCGGCATAACCGCCGCCTTCCACCCAGCGAATCACGTGGCCATTCGGATTGCCCTTCTGGTCCTGGCCCGTGGTCTTCTTGTCGTTGTAGAAACGCGGGTTGGCGCCGTCCACGGCGGTGATCGGGCGCTGTGACGCGGCGTTGTTGGTCAGCGTGAAATACACCTCGCCATTGCGCGAGTTCACCGCGGCCCACTCCGGACGATCCATCTTGGTGGCGCCCACCGCGTCGGCGGCGAGGCGCATGTTGACCAGCACGTCGGCCTGGCTCGCGAAGGCATAGGCCGGGTTGGCGGCCGTTATCCCGTTGATGCCGAATGTGAGCTCGATCCATTGGCCGAGCCATCGGGCAGGAACTGCGCCACGTAGAGCGTACCCTCGTCGAGGTACTTGTCGCCCGCGGACATGCCGCCGTAGGCATCGCGCGGATCCCAGGCGTGCTTCGATACGAACTTGTAGATGTATTCGTTGCGCGAGTCGTCGCCCATGTAGAAGACGATGGGCTCGCCGGCCTTGACCGGTCCAAGCTCCGCGCCTTCGTGTGCGAAGCGGCCCAGCGCGGTGCGCTTCTTCGGCGTGGAGTTCGGCTCGAACGGATCGATCTCCAGCACCCAGCCGTAGGTGTTGACGCCATTGCGATAGTCATCGCTGCCGTCGGCCGACACGCCAAGCTTTTCGGTATTCCAGCGGCCGTAGATGTCGTCCGCGGTATCGGGCGTCACGGTCGCCCACAACTCGCGGCCATTGCCCGCGACGCCGTAGCGCGCAAGCGCGGTCAGTTCCTTCGCGGTGCGCTTCGGATTGTCGACGGCGGTCGACGCGGCGGAAGTAGCCGGCGAAGTTTTCTTCGCAGGTGAGATACGTGCCCCAGGGCGTGTAGCCATTGGCGCAGTTGTTGACCGTGCCACGGGTGCGGCGGCCATTCGGCGAATACTTGGTAATCATGTACTGCGTGCCCGCCGCCGGTCCCGACAGCTTGATGTCGGTGAGCGTGTGGATGCGGCGGTTGTAACGCGAGCGCTGCTGGTAGTCCCAGTCGACACTGCGTCCGGGCTTGTAGCGGCGACGGAAGCAGGCGCTCCAGTCCTCGCGACGGCGGCCCTTCTCGCGCACGATCTCGATGACGCTGACGCCGTGGATGAAGAACTCGCGCTGCACTTCTTCCGGAACCGTGCGCACGCTGTTGACGATGGTCTGCCCCGTCGGATGCAGGAAAGCGGGCGTGATGGCCTCGTGATTCATGCACAGCAGGCCGCGCGCCGAGTAGTACGGGCTGTAGCGACCATTCGCTCCCATGCCGAAGAAATACATGCCGTCATGATGGTCGCCGGCGCGATAGACGAAGGTCGCCGGATTGTCGGTGCCGTCGTTGGCGTAGTCGGACACGTGGCGCGCGATCGGATCGCCGAGTGCGTAGAGCACGTCGTAGCTGTATCCCTGCGGCAGCGTGACTGCATCTTCGAGGTTCTTGGCGACCGGATTAAAATTCAGCTTGAGCGGACGATAGGCGTTGCCGTAGCCACCGCCATTTCCACCCCCGTAACCTCCGCCGCCCTGGGCGTTGGCCTTTTCCGCCGCCGCCGCGCCCACGGCCACCAGCGCAGCAGCGCCGGCCACATTGCCGAACATCTCGCGGCGCGAGACGCGTTTGGTCAGGACGGATTCAAAAGTCGGATTGCCGGATTCATTGGTGTCGTTATTGTCATGCTCATGTGACATGCGTGTATCCCCGTGCTGGCATTGGCTGGCAGGAGCGGGAAACTAACGAACACTTATTGCAGAAAAAGGACAGTGGCGATCGGTGTCAGGCCGGCGCGTAGCCGTGGCACCCGACACATCTCGGCAACGCCATCGACGTCGCGGATCCGCTACGCACTATCACGTGCTGCCGAACTCTCCCGGCGCGCGCATGATTGCGGGAGAGTCGTCAGAAGCCGTCCATGATGCTGAATCGCCTGACATTCCGGATGGTCATCATCGCGACACTGTCCGCGCCCTCAGTGGGCCTCGGTGACTGCCCCGTGACGCTGGCCTCGGAGTCGCCCGTCATCCCGCCGGGGAAAAGCGTGGGAGACTGGTACGGCAGCGAGTCACTCGCTGTGCACCTGCCACAAAATGGGAAGTGGACGGGCCTCGGTTCCACGCACCGCTTTCGCGACAAGTTGTGGTTCTGGCGGCGCGGCTATGACTCGAATTTTGAGGCACGCCCGAAGCTGTTGCTCGAAGGCAGGAAGTTGTCAGGCGAGGTCGCCGAGCAAGTCCGCGTCGACAAGGCCACGAATGCCCAGGGCCGGGGTTGGGACAATATGCTGATGCTCGTGGAATTCCCGAGCGCTGGCTGCTGGCGCGTGAACGTCACCTATGTGAACGCCGGGATCGAGCAGGAGATCACCTTCGTCGTCGACGTCGGCGATCACTGAAGCGGCCTATTCTATCCACGCGCCGTTCAGCGCCGGATGCGCTGCACCAGGTTCAGCGCCTCCGCAAGCACCTTCAAGGTCAGCGCGCGCTGCGCGTGCCACGTGTCGTATAACTAGTTCGGAGTCGTTTGACTGCATTCACAGGCATGTGGTCTAGTAAAAACAATGACATGCCCGAGCCGTGAGAATGTTATATGGCGAAATTGACGTGTTTCGTTGCAGCTTTCGGCCGTCTAATTAAGAGTTAGGCTGTCACGGATCGAGGTTCTCCTCAGACTAGCCTGTCGATCAGCCGTCTGCCGTGCTTCTCATCGTCCTTATTCCAATCGCTTGGTTTTGCACTTCGACTGGATGTGGCGTCTCGCCAATTACGAATAGGCCAAACCGCTCTCGCGTAATTGTCCCTGGGCATGGCGAACATTGGCGATATTTGCTTTTGGCAATTACGTTGTTGTGTTCTCTCGAAGGGAGCGACGATTCTGTACTGCTTGGCCCGCCGTTGGCGAAGTGGCATTCGTCATCACCTAGCGTCTGGCGAGTCGAATACGCTTGGTCGGCTCGTAATGCCGGAGATGCCCCTAACAATTCGCTGGAGCGCACGCGTGAGGAATAAAGTGCCAAGTTCATACAACAGCGCGCGCGGCGTCAGCTCAACCGTAGGCGGCTATGAGAGGTCAGCGCATTTTGCTAAGTGCCTTTGTTCTGCCCTTAGTCGGAGCAGCCTCTCTAGCACTTGCCGGAGACAAGATTTAGTGAGTGGGCGCCGCCGGACGGCTTTGTCCCGAACAAGGAAACCGCCATTCGCATCGCCGTGGCCGTGTGGGAGCCGATTTACGGTGTCGCTCAAATCGCGGCCCAGAAGCCATACCGCGCGCGGCTTGAGAAGGGCATTTGGGTTGTCGAAGGCACACTGCATTCTGAGCTTGGCGGGGTCGCAATTGCCGAGATTGCCAAGAGCGATGGCCGAGTGCTTCGGGTAAGTCATGGCAGGTAGCCGCCTAGCACTTCGCTGGAGCGGACGCGTGAGAGATAAAGTGCCAAGCTCATACCACGGCGGTCGCGCCGCTCAGCTCAACCGTTAGGCGCAATCATGCCCAGCGGCATTGCTAAGTTCGCTCGTCATAGTTGAAGTTGTCTTGTGCTTCGCGCTTCCGGGCTACTTCTTGTTCTGGGGCCTGATTACGCTGCCGGTTTTGTTTAAGGTTGCTACAAGCGGCGCAGGATGTTGCGGTAATTCATGTCCTGAGCACATTTGGGGGCTGCCTGGGAATCTGGGCAGTTATCAAAGCGCTTCGCTTCTATCTCGCTCGGCGCCCCACAGCAGCGCCGAATTGGACGATTATCGTGCTTTTCGGTCTCGCGGGTATCGTTTCAATCTGGGCTGAGATGACTGGTAAGTTCGCTGGGTTTGACCTCGATTGGTTCTCGGGATTTTCAATGATTGCGCCGACCGTTTGCGCGATTCACATCCTCTATTTAGCAATGCGCAAGCCGCACAGCGGGCCCGCTGAATTGACTGCCGCCTAACAAATCGCTGGAGCGCACGCGTGGAAGATAAAGTGCCAAGCCCAAACCGCCAGCAGCGCGCGGCGCTCAGCTCAATCGTTAGGCGGACCAGATGCGCGATCAACTTCGCACGTTGGCAACTGTAGGGATCGCGCTCGTCGGCGGTAGCTGCGTGCCGCACTTCTTCGAAGGGCATGTCGCGGTTCTTTTACCGTCGCCGGCTATCTCCGTCAGTGAAGAGAGTAGCGATTGGGGTGACTGTTACCGGCGATTTAGCAGCGTTCCGACCGTGTACCGAATAGAGCGGCCTGCCTACGCGCTAATCTTGGTTCACGGGCAACGTTATTGGGCAGAGTTCTTTCTTGTCGCGCGCAATCGTTCTGGGCAAGAGCTCGGAGTAAACGGTCCATTTGTTTCTCCCGTCCGGTATAGATCGGGGGGTGACATGCGACGCTTGAGCGAAAGTCGCGGCGTTTTGCCAAGCCACGAGACCTCTATTCTTGACGCATCGAAAAGTCCATTGGTGATCACAATTACTGACGGTTCTGGCAGGACACTTGGATCGGAGACAGTCTCATTTCGGGTTGAATCAGTTGCATGTTCTGAAACTGATTCCATATAGCTCGCGAGCTCGCCTAACAAATCGCTGGAGCGCACGCGTGAGAGATAAAGTGCCAAGCTCATACGACGGCGCGCGCGGCGCTCAGCTCAACCGTTAGGCGACATAGGAGTCCACAACGTGCAACTTGCACCTCTCATCTGCGTTCAAGATGTCCAGGCCAGCAGCACCTGGTATCAGCGGCTGCTTGGCTGCACCAGTGGGCATGGGGGCGATGAATACGAACGGCTTGTTGCGGCAGGACAGCTCGTTCTGCAGTTGCATCGTTGGGATGTAGAACACGAACATGGTCCGCTGGGAGATCCAACTCTTCGTCCATACGGCAACGGCGTCCTGTTGTGGTTTGAATTAGACGATTTCGACGCTGCCGTAGGTCGTGCATTGGACTTGAAGGTTGAGACCATGAAGGAGCGCCACTTGAGCGAAAACGGCAACTGGGAATACTGGCTGCGCGACCCAGACGGATATACCGTTGTACTCACTAGCCCACTTCCTTAGTCGGTTGCCGCGATGTCACTTCACAAATCACTCGAGCGCACCCGTGGGGGAAAAGCCGAAGATTGTTGGATCAGGTTGTAGAGGGCTCGCCGACGTAGGCCGGCCACGGCGCTAAACGCGGTCGGCTCATTGCGCGGCAGGCCGTACCAATGGGTAGGTTTACGATGTCCTGCCGGCGGAGATTGTCGTTCTTCGGCGTAGGCGACTACCTTCCGAGAGCGCACACTTTCGCTGAACATTCCTCTTGACCTGAGGTCTGAATGGCCCTCCCGGCGCACCGAAACGAGCCGATGATGTCCAGGCCTTCGCGAAGACTGCGATCCTGTCGTGGCTTGCCTGACCCTGCTTCGATCCAGCTCACTGCGCGTCAGAGATCGCGCTTGTAAAGGTAGTTTCACCGCTGTAGACACCGATGTCATCGAGTTCACTTCGGATCCAGCACGAATCCCTGTTCTTGGCGTCCGGAGGCACTCTCGTGGCTTGGACGCCGCCTAACAAATCGCCGGCGCGCACGGGTGAGAGATAACGTGCCAAGTCCATGCAGCAGTGCGCGGCGGCGTCCAGGAGATGCAACATGAAGCCATTCAGCCTCATAGCAGCTGTCGTATTCGCGCTCGTCGCGCTGTTGCAATTGGTGCGCTTCGTATTGGCGTGGCCAGTCGTCATTAACGGCATCAACATTCCTCAATGGGCAAGCGTGATCGCATTCCTGGTGGCGACGGGACTAGCGGTCATGGTTTGGCGGGAAGCGCGCCAATGAATGCACGGCCTGACACCTGTATACGTGACACGCGGTGACGCCTGACCATGCAGACGATCTACGAAGCCGCGGGTGGTGACGAAGGGCTGCTAAGACTGGCAAGCGCGTGGCACGCCCTCGTGTTGAAGGACGAAGTGGTTAGCCATGCGTTTAGCCACGGTTTCCACCCGCAGCACTGCGAGCGCCTTGCCGCGTACTGGGCGGAAGCTCTCGGTGGGCCAACGACCTACTCGGCCCGGTATGGTGATGAGACCTCTGTCGTCCGGATTCACAGCGGCAACGGGCCGCACGAGGAGATGGATCAGCGGGGGATCGCCTGTTTCGATCAGGCGCTGAAAGATGCCGGTCTCGCGAGCGATGAGCGTCTCCGACGCGTGCTGCACGATTACTTCGCTTGGGCCACGACTACCACGATGGGTCGTTACCCCAACTCGGCGGAGGACGTACCGAATGGCTTGCACATCCCGAAGTGGTCTTGGCAAGGACTCGTCAGTGGGGGAAGACCCAGCGCGAAGTGAGGCTTACGTAATGCGACCCCTTCGGTACTCCATCAACGTCACATTGGACGGGTGCTGCGATATTGGCGAACGCACCTTTGCTCAGCTCAAGTGCGGGATGACCGAGGCGTCCATTGCGGCGCTCGTTGGCGCGTCGTTTCAAAAGCAGAGTGGGCCGAGCCCCGATGGCACGACACATACAATCATCACGCAAGATTGGACGGGTCGGTCAACCTATATCCATCTCGCGATTCCTTCGGGGGAACTTGCGTCAGCCAGGATTTGCTGGGATTACAAGATGACTGCTGTCGCATGTGCCAATGCGCCTCGCTTGGATTGCGAAAAAGGGCGGCCTGACAAATCGCTGGAGCGCAAGAGTGAAATGTAAAGTGCCAGGCCCAAGCAGCCGTAGCCGCGGCGCTCAGCTCAACCGTTAGACTTCTCAGAATCCTGGGTGATTCGCTTCGGAGGCATTCCATGGCAACCCCGATCATCAAGACCGCTGCAGCATCCGATGAAGCGCAAGCCATTGCTGTCGTGGTGCTGGCGTTTAGCTCGGACCCTGCGGCGCGTTGGACTTGGCCTGACCCGCAGCAGTACCTCCTGCATTTCCCCAACTTCGTCAAGGCGTTTGGCGGCAAGGCGTTTGCCCACGGGAGTGCTTATTACATTGACGGCTACGCAGGTGCGGCGCTGTGGCTGCCGCCCGAGGTTCACCCAGACGAAGATTCGATGATGGCTCTGCTGAATCGCACCGGGTCCGCGCTGGTGCAAAAGGACGGCTCGGCGCTCTTCGAACAGATGGGGCGCTACCACCCGAAGGAGCCACATTGGTTCTTGCCGTTCATTGGGATCGATCCGCTCCAGCAGGGCAAAGGGTACGGCTCGGCGTTGATGCAACACGCTCTTGCCCCGTGCGATCGCGACCACACGCTGGCCTATCTGGAGTCCTCCAACCCAAAGAACGTTCCACTCTATGAACGGCACGGGTTTGAGTTGCTGGGCACCATCCAGGTGGGAACGTCGCCGCCTATCTTTCCGATGCTCCGCAAACCGCGATGACTGATGCGTTGTATGACCGAATCGGCACGCGATGCGCCTGACAACGGTTGCTATTCTTTCCAGCCGCCGCCGAGGGCTTGATACAGCTGCACCAGGTTCGCGGCACCCGCCAGCCGCGTCACGATCAACGCCCGCTGCGCGTCGTACATGTCGCGTTGCGCGATCAATGACCCCAGGTAGCTGTCGACGCCACCGCGGTAACGCATGTCGGCAAGTCGGTAGCTCGATTCAGCGGCGCGCGTCAGCGCCTCCTGCGCACGCAATTGGTCCTCGAGCGTGGAGCGCGCGATCAGCGCATCGGCCACTTCGCGGAACGCCACCTGGATGGCCAGCTCGTAGCGCGCGACTTCGATGCGCTTGCGCACGTTGGCAAGATCGAGCCCGGCCTTGTTGGCGCCGCCCGCGAAGATGGGCAGACGAACCTGCGGCACGAAATTCCAGGCGGCGTGTCCGGCCTGGAACAGCGTCGACAGATCGTCGCTGGCATTGCCGTAGAAACCGGTGAGCTCGATGCTCGGGAAAAACGCGGCGCGCGCCGCGCCAATGTTGGCGTTCTCGGCCTTGAGCGCATGCTCGGCCGCGCGCACGTCCGGGCGCCTCACCAGCAATTCCGCCGGCAGCCCCGCGGGAAGTTCCTTGCCAAACGTCTGCGCTTCCATGTCGCGCGCCGCCTGGCCGGTTTCGGGCGGCAGGGGCTCGCCGATGAGCAAGCGCGAGTGCGTTGCGGTCGAAGGTCACGCGTCGCGTCTGCTGCGCGATGTCGACTTCGGCTTCGCGCCACAACGATTCCGAGCGGTGCAGTTCGATTTCGCCGGACACGCCCTGGTCGAAGCGCAGCTTGGTCAGGTCGTAGGACTTGCGCTGGCTGTCGCGCGTGTCGTAGGCCAGTTGCAGCAGGTCGCGATCGGCGATCAAAGTCAGCCAGGCGTTGGCGACCTCGGAGACCAGCAACAGCTGCGCGGCGGTGCGATTTTCCTCGACGGCGAAGTAGTCCTCGAGGGCGGCATTGCGCAGGCTGCGCACCCGGCCGAACAGATCGAGCTCGAATTGCGACGTCGAGAACCCGGCGGAATACGCGCGCGTGAGGTCGCTCTCGCCGCTCAGTGTCAACGAGCCGGGCGTGCGCTGGACTGTTGGCCGTACCGCCAGCTTCGATGGTTGGCACGAGATCGGCGCGCTGGATGCGGTACTGTGCACGCGCCGCCTCCACGTTGAGCGTGGCGATGCGCAGGTCGCGATTGTTCACCAATGCCCGCGCAATCAGGTCCTGCAGCTCCGGATCCGGGAAGAATTCCTTCCAGCCTGTTTCTGCAGCTGGACTGTCCGCCGGCGTCGCCGTGGCAGTGGCCTGCGCATCCTCATAAGCCGCCGGCACCGGCGCGGCGGGCTGCTCGTACTTCGGCGCCATGGTGCAGGCCGCCAACGTGGCGACAATGCCGGCCGCCAGCGCCATCAAGGCGAAAGGCTTCAAGTGCTAGGCTCATGTCGTGCTCGCGTACGGCACGTCGGCCGGGGTCTCGTCGACCTTCATCGTGACGGGCTTCACGTGGAAGCGACGCAGCACGACGACGAAGAACACGGGCACGAAGAACACCGCCAGGAAGGTCGAGAACAACATGCCGCCGATGACGCCGGTGCCCACGGCGTGCTGCGCGCCTGAGCCCGCGCCACTGGCCAATGCCAGCGGCATCACGCCAGACATGAAGGCCAGCGAGGTCATGAGAATGGGCCGCAGGCGTTGTTTGGCGGCGTGCACCACGGTTTCGACCAGGTCGGCGCCGTGGTCGAAACCTTCCTTGGCGAATTCCACGATGAGAATGGCGTTCTTGGCGGCAAGGCCGATGGTCACGAGCAGGCCGACCTGGAAATAGGCGTCATTGGTGAGCCCGCGCCCGAGGGTGGCGATCACCGCGCCGATGACGCCCAGCGGCACCACCAACAGTACTGTCACGGGGATCGACCAGCTTTCGTACAGCGCCGCCAGGCACAGGAACACGATGGCCAGCGACAGCGCATAAAGCAGCGGCGCCTGCGAGCCGGACTTTTTCTCTTCGAACGACAGGCCGTTCCATTCGAGGCCGATGCCGGCCGGTAGTTTGGCGACGATTTCTTCCATGGCGGCCATGGCTTCGCCGGAACTGTGCCCCGGCGCCGGCGCACCCTGGATCTGGTAGGCCGGCACGCCGTTGAAGCGCGTGAGTTTCTGTGGCCCGTAGGTCCACTCGCCGTGGCCGATCGCCGAGAACGGCACCATGCCGCCCTGCGCATTGCGCACGTACCAGCGATTGAGGTCCTCGGGCTGCATGCGCGAGCCCGAGTCGCCCTGCACGTACACGCGCTTGACGCGGCCGCGATCGATGAAGTCGTTCACGTAAGTCGACGCCCAGCCGGTCTGCAGCGTCTGGTTGATGTCGGCGATGGAGACCCCGAGTGCGCTGGCCTTCTCGCGATCGATGTCGAGCTTGAACTGCGGCGCGTCTTCGACGCCGTTGGGACGCACGCCGGTGAGCCGTGGATCCTTGGCGGCCTCACCCAACATCTGGTTGCGCGCGGCCAGGAACGCCTCGCGCGACAGGCCGCCGCGATTCTGCAGCATCATGTCGAAGCCGGCGGTGTTGCCGAGCTCCAGCACCGCGGGCGGCGGGACAGCAATAATGTTGGCCTCCTTGATGCTGGAGAAATACTTGTTGGCCCGCGCCAGCAACGCCGGCATCTGCTGCGACGCCTTGGTGCGATCGTCCCAGTCGTGCAGCTTGATGAACAACAGGCCCGAGTTCTGGCCGGTGCCGGCGAAGTTGAAGCCGTTCACCGTGAGCACACCTTCGACGGTGTCCTTCTCATGCTCAGCCAAGTACTGCTGCGCCTGGTCGAGCGCCGCCCAGGTGCGTTCCTTGGAGGCACCAGGCGGTGTCTGTACCTGGCCGTACATGAAACCCGTGTCTTCATTGGGCAGGAATGACGAGGGAATACGCGTGAACAGCAGACCCATCGCAACCACTATGCCCTAGGTACACCAGCATCGAGCGGCCGGTGCGTCCCAGCATGGCATCGAGACCGGAGGCGTGTCTCGCACGGCCGCGGTCGAACCACTTGTTGAACCACTTGAAGAACCCGGTGTGCTCCACGTGGCCCGACGGCGGCAGCGGCTTGAGGATGGTGGCGCACAGCGCCGGCGTCAGGATCAGCGCCACCAGCACCGACAGGCCCATCGCCGACACCAGCGTGATGGAGAATTGCCGGTAGATCACGCCGATGGAGCCACCGAAGAAGGCCATGGGCACGAACACCGCGGCCAACACCAGCGCGATGGCCACCAGCGCGCCGGTGATCTGGTCCATGGATTTGCGCGTGGCTTCACGCGGTCCCAGGCCCTCCTCGGACATCACGCGCTCGACGTTCTCCACCACCACGATGGCGTCGTCCACCAGCAAGCCGATGGATAGCGCCATGCCGAACATGGTCAGGGTATTGATCGAGAAGCCGAAGGCCGCGAGGATGCCGAAGGTTCCCAACAACACCACGGGCACGGCGATGGTCGGAATGAGCGTCGCCCGCGCGTTCTGCAGGAACAGGTACATGACCAGGAACACCAGCACCACGGCCTCGAACAGCGTCTTGACCACTTCCTTGATCGACGTGCGCACGAAGGGCGTGGTGTCGAGTGGATAGACCACCTCGAAGCCGCGCGGGAAGAACGGCGCGAGGCCGATCGAGGGTCTCGTGGATGCCCTTGACGGTCTCGAGCGCGTTCTGGCCCGCCGCCAGGCGGATCGCGACGCCGGCCGCGGGTTTGCCGTTGTACTTGGTGTCGCGGATGTAGCTTTCGGAATTGAGCGCGACGCGCGCCACGTCGCCGATGCGCACCTGCGAACCGTCGGGATTGACGCGCAGCAGGATGTTGCGGAACTGTTCGGGCGTGGACAGGCGCGTCGGGCCGATGATGCTGGCGTTGATGGCCTGCCCGGGCGCGGCCGGCAGGCCGCCGATCGCGCCCACCGACACCTGCACGTTCTGCGCACGGATGGCCGCGACCACGTCGCCGGTGGTCAACCCGTAGTTGTTGAGCCGGGACGGATCCACCCAGATGCGCATGGCGTACTGCGAGCCGAAGATGGTCACGTCGCCCACGCCCTTGGTGCGATTGAGCGGATCCAGCAGGTTGGTGGCAACGTAGTCGGTGAGATCCTCGTTGCTCATGCTGTTGTCGGTGGAGATGAAGCCCAGCACGATGAGGAAGTTGCGCGCCGGTTTGTTCACGCGCACGCCGGCCTGCTGGACTTCCTGCGGCAGGTTCGGCATGGCGAGCTGCAGCTTGTTCTGCACCTGCACCTGCGCGACATCCGGATCGGTACCGATCGAGAACGTCAGCGTGATGGTCGCGGTGCCGTCGGCCTGCGCGTCGGCAGTCATGTAGTCGAGATTGTCGATGCCGTTGAGCTGCTGCTCGATGACCTGCACCACCGTGTCCTGCAGCGTCTGCGCCGAGGAACCCGGGTAGTTGACGTTGATGCCGATGGTGGGCGGCGCAATCGCGGGAAACTGCCGGATAGGCAGGGTGAAGACCGCGAGGGTGCCCGCGATCATGATGATGATGGCGATCACCCACGCGAAGATCGGCCGGTCGATGAAGAAGCGCGAAAGCATGCGAGCCCCGGTTTAGCGCTTGGCGACGTCGTTGGCGGTGTCGGCGTGCATGTCGGTGCTGCCCTTCTGCTGGGCCAGCTCTTCGGCGGCCGGCACGGGTTTCACGGGCGAACCCGGCTTCGCCTTCTGCAGTCCGTCCACGATCACGCGATCGCCGGCCGTGAGCCCGGCGGTGATGAGCCATTCGCCCTTGATGGTGCGATCGGCGGTGACCACGCGCTCCGCCACCTTGTCATCCTTGTCGACGATGAGCACCGTGGCTTCGCCGCGCGGATTGTGCGAGACACCGCGCTGCGGGACGAGCAACGCCGCGGAGCGGGTGCCCTGCGCCAGCTGCGCGCGCACGAACATGCCGGGCAACAATTCACGGCGCGGGTTGGGGAATACCGCGCGCAGCAACACCGAGCCCGTGCTCGGATCCACCGACGCTTCCGACACCTTGAGCCGGCCGCGCTCGGCATAGACGCTGCCATCTTCGAGCGTGAGGCTGACTTCAGCCTGGTTCTTGTCGTCCTTGACCAGTTCACCGGCCGCGAGCTGGCGCTGCAGGCGCAGCATCTCGGTGGACGACTGCGCGATGTCGACGTAGATGGGATCGAGCTGCTGCACGGTGGCGAGCGGGCTTTGCTGTCCGCTGGTGACCAGCGCACCCTCGGTGACCAGCGTGCGCCCGATCTGGCCATTGATCGGCGACAACACCTGCGTGTACACCACGTTGATGCGCGCGGCATCGACGGCGGCGCGCGCCGAAGCCACGTCCGCCTCCGCGCGTGCGCGTGAGGCGATGGCGTCATCATTCTCCTGTTTCGAGACCGCATTGGCCGTCGATCAGCGGCGCGTAACGCTCTTCCAGCAGTCGCGCGGAGACCGCCTGCGCCTCGGCACGCTTGAGTGCCGCCTGGGCGGACGACAGCGCCGCGCGATAACTGCCGGCGTCGATCTGGAACAACTGCTCGCCGGCCTTGACCTCGGAGCCTTCGGCGAACAGGCGCTTCTGCACGATGCCCGTGACCTGCGGACGTACTTCGGCGACGCGAAATGCCGTGGTGCGTCCTGGCAGCTGATCGGTGATGGCGACCGAGCGTGCCTTGAGCGTGATGATGCTGACCTCGGGCGGCGGTGGCGGCCCATCCTGATCCTTCCCGCAGGCGGACAGCAGCAGCGCGGCCGCCGCCAGCGTCAACGACGCAAGCAACCCGGCGTGGGCCAGGCGGTCATTCTTTTTCATCGCGTGCTCCGTTGGCCAGCATGCGGCTCAGGAAATCGTTGAGTTGCACCAGCTCGTCTTTCTTGAAGCCGTCCAGGTGCACGTGCATGCCGTCGACCACGATGGGCCAGATCTTGTTGGCAACCTTGCGGCCCTTGGCGGTGAGATGCAGGTGCACGACGCGGCGATCGGCTTCACTGCGTTCGCGACGCAGCAGATCCTTTTCCTCGAGGCGATCGAGCATGCGCGACATCGAGGCAAAGCCCACCTGGCTGACGCGCGCGAGCCCGGCCACCGTGTCGGCGCGCTTGAGCCACAACATGAGCACCGGCTCCCATTGCATGCCGGTGAGCTCGAGCGCCTGCATGTGGGTGTCGACGCGCCGCATCAGCGAGCTGGTCACGAACTTGAGCTGCCGGCAGATCATGCGATGAGTGTTGTCCTCGGGCGGCGGAACCGGCTCGCTGTGTTCGCGTGAACGACGCAATGCTGCTGGCATGGCTGCGGGAGACCTCAAGGCTGGGACCGGTAGCATTTCGTGTGCATGCAATATTTGTCAAGGCAATTAGTTCACGGGCAAATGCTTAGGGCCTGCGTGTCCGGCTCGTGGGCAGATCCAGGTTTTCCGGCGCCAGCCCGCTGATTCGCAAGGCATTTGCGTGAAAGCCAGGTGGTTCCAGCGTCTGCCGCGGTGCGACAGATTGGTTCAGCTTACGAATCGGATAGAAACCGTGAATGCATTGCAGCCACGTTTGCGTTTCAAATGACACAACAATGAACCACCGCCAGATCCCTACCCTCGACTGGGAAGACGTCCGCTACTTCATCGCCATGGCGCGTCACGGAACACTGCTGGGCGCTGCGCGCAACCTGCACGTGACTACCGGCGCAGTCCTTGGCCGGCTGGAAAGCCTGGAGACGGCCCTGGGATGTGCGCTGTTCACGCGCAACGCCGGCACACTCACGCTGAATGCCGACGGCGCCGCGGCGCTGGCTGAAGCCGCGCAGATGGAAATGGCCGCGGGCTCACTCACCCAGAAACGCGCGTGGTGCCGATGAGGTTGACGGGAGATTGGCAGTGCTGCGCAGCGTCACGGATGGTGGCGGCGTGAGCGACTCTCATCCGATAGCGGGATTTGATCGGCGCGCCCTGCTGTTCATGGCGGCCGCGGCGGCCATCCTCATGATCACCATGGGGATGCGCCAGTCGCTGGGGCTGTTCATTGCTCCCATCATCGACAGCACGCACGTCGGCTACGCCGCCATGAGTTTCGCGATGGCTGTCGGCCAACTCATGTGGGGCGTGGCGCAACCGACCTTCGGCGCCCTCGCCGATCGCTTCGGCCCGTACCGTGTGCTGCTCGCCGGCGCGCTGATGATGGCCGTAGGCTCGGCGCTGACGCCGCTCGCCACCAGTGAATTCGCGCTCATCATGAGCATCGGTGTGCTCACCGCGGCCGGCGCGGGCGCTGGCAGTTTCGGCGTCCTGATTGGCGTGGTCGCGAATCGTGTGCCGGCCCACAAGCGGTCCGTCGCCTCCGGATTCGTCAATGCCGGGGGCAGCCTCGGGCAATTCGTGTTCGCGCCACTCAACCAGCTGCTGATCTCCAGCATTACCTGGATGGGCGCGATGTGGGGCATGGCGATCGCGGCGCTCGCCACGGTGCCGCTCGCGCGGCTGTTGACGCGTCCAGGGACGGCTTCGACCGCGGGCTCCGTGCAGGGCGCCAGCGCGCTCAGCATGCGCGAGCAACTCGCCATTGCGGCGCGCGACAAGAGCTACTGGTGCCTGCACGCCGGTTTCTTCACCTGCGGCTTTCACATCGCTTTTCTCGTCACTCACCTGCCGGGCGAGGTGCAATTGTGCAGCCTGCCCGCGACGGTGGCGGCGACCTCGATATCCATCATCGGCCTCGCCAACGTCGCCGGCAGCCTGTGGGCGGGCTGGGCGGGCGGTGTGTTCCGCATGAAGTACCTGCTGTTCGCAAACTACTTCTCACGCGCGGTGGTCATCGCCATCTACCTGGCGGCGCCCAAGACGCCGTTGACCTTCTACCTGTTCGCCGCCGCGCTGGGCTTCACCTGGCTGGCGACGGTACCGCCCACCGCCGGTCTCATCGGCAAGTTGTTTGGCGTGCGGTATCTGGCCACGCTGTTTGGCCTCGCGACCTTCACGCACCAGATCGGCGCCTTCTTCGGTGCCTGGCTCGGTGGCCTCGCGCTGGTGCGCTTCGGCGACTACTCGTGGATGTGGTATGCGGACATTGCGCTGGCGCTCGCCGCCGCGTTCGTGAACCTGCCGATCCGGGAGGCGCGGCTCGAGCCGGTCGCTGTGCCGGCGTAGCTAGACGCGCACCAGTCCGCCGAGCGGCCGCGCGACACTGCTGTCGGGGAATACCTTGCCATCGAGCGCGGCCTCCGGCACCCGCAGGTGATCGCGCAATACACCCTTCATGACCGCCCGCAGGTCGCGCGTCGGTTTGAGGTCGCGGCCCTCGTAGAGACTGGCGCGCGACAAGCCGGGCCAATCGGCGATCACGCGGCCGCCGGCGACCGCGCCTCCCAGCAGGAATGCCGCGGCACCAGTACCGTGATCGGTGCCCCGGGTGCCATTGATGGCCGCGGTGCGGCCGAATTCCGTTGCGACGAGCACGACGGTGTTGCGCCACACCGGACCCAGCCCGTCCTTGAATGCGGACAAGGCCGCATCGAGACCGCGCAGGCGCAATGCGAGTTGGCCCTGTGCACCACCCTCGTTGGCGTGCGTGTCCCATCCCGAAGTGTCGAACATCGCGACGCGCGGTCCTTCGTCGCGCCTGAGGAATCCCGCCGCGGCGCGCGCCGTCTCGGTGTAACGCGCGCCGAAATTGCGGCGCTGCTTTGCGTCACGCTCGACCACGTTGCTGTCGGTCATCGGTGCGTCCACCTCGGCCTCGGCGTTGGCGGCCGCCTGCGCTTCAGCGGCGATGGCGTCGCTCTCCAGTGCTTCGGCGAGGCGCCGGGAGAGCAACGGATCGCGCGCGTACAAGATCGGTGAGGCGCGTCAGCGTCTCCTCATCGAGCGCGGCGATTTTCGTGGGCGACCACGAGGCGACCTCCGCTGGTCCGCGCATCGCCAGCGGCACGTTGGCGCCGAGCGCGACGCCGCCGGCGCGCGCCGCATCTGCCGGCAGCGCGCTGATGGCGCGATTGATCCAGCCGCTGTCAGTGCCATGCGGACGCAGGCCGCCGTTCTCGAGCACGTTCTGGCCGTCGAAATGCGAGCGTTCGCGGTAAGGCGACGCCACGGCGTGCAGCACCGCCAGCTCCTTCGCGGCATAACTGGCATGGAAAAATTTGAGCGCCGGGTGCAGGGCGAAGCTGCCATCGAGCGGCAGGGCCGCATCGTTGCCGGATTTCGCGAGTGCAATCTGGCCGCGCAACGCGGCGTAATCCGGATCGCCCACCGGGGGCACCGCCGACAAGCCATCGAGCGCGCCGCGCAACAACACGAAGACGAAGCGCGCGTCGGTGGGCGCATTCGCAAACGCGAGGCGCGCGCCCACCATGCTGGTGGCTCCCGCAAACAACGTAGCTTCGAGAAATCGGCGCCGCGAAAGGGAGATGTTCATGATCGTGCCTCGTTCAACGCCGCATGAATTCCGGTGACGCCATGAGCAGCGTGAGCGCCTGCGCACCGCTCTCCGCGCGACTGATGGCCTTGGCCGTGCCCTCACTCAGCGTGGTGCCGAGGATCTCGGGCGCCAGCTCGCGGGCGTTGCGTTCATCACCCATGCGCTGCGCCAGCGCATCCGCCCAGGCAATGCGCTTGAGTAATGCGGAGGATCCATCCCAGTCGGCGCTGGTGTCTGGCCAACCGGCCGGCGAACCCGGCATGAGATTGCGTTGCCCAAGTGCCTCGAAGGCCTGCAACGCGCGTCGTTTATCGCGCAATGGCACTGCGAGCGCGCGGTACGAGGAATAGATGTAGTCGGCCGGCGTCTTGAATTTCGCCAGCGGCTCGCTCCAGGCCTCCGGCGATGCGAGTAATGCGGCGTAGACTTTCGACAGCTGGCCGCGACTCTCCAGCCAGGCACTGGTCATGCGTTCCACCACTGCTTTGGGTGGATCGTCCGCGATGAAGTGACGCGCCAGCTTGGTCGAGACATGCCGCGCTGTCTCAGGCCGCTGTGCCAGATCTTCGAGGATGGCCTCACCCTGCTTCACGCCGTCTTCGGCGTAGCCCTTGCCCAGCAGGCGTTTCGCGCCAGGCTCGTGAAACACCTCGCGGAAGAAGAACTCGCCGGACTTGCCGCCGTCGATGCCGAGACGCGCGAAACGCCGCCCCTGGTCCTCGCCGCCAATCGACCAGCCGGAAATGGCCTTGGCAAAAGTGGTGACGTCGGTTTGGGTGTATCCGCCGTCGACACCGAGGGTGTGCAGCTCGAGGATTTCCCGCGCCAGGTTTTCGTTGATATCGAGCTTGCGGCCGCTGCCTTTGCCGCGGCCTGAGATGAATTTTGCCGCCCGCGAATTCGGCCCGATCGAGGTCTGGTTGTCGAGGTACAGGATCATGGCCGGATGCTTTTCGACCGCCATCAACAGGCGCGCAAAGCTGCCGGTGACGTTCGGGCGAATGGCCTCGCGCTCCATCGCGCCCGCGATGCCGAGCACCGCGATCTTGTCGATGGACACCGCGAAATGGTTGCTCCAGAACTGCGTGATGCGTTCCAGAAACGGGCGCTCGGTATTCACCGCATGCGAGAAGCGCGCGAACGCCTCGTCGATGTAGATGGGGCGGTAGATGGCGGGCAACTTGAGGGCAGCGCTGACCGCCTTGGCCGAATCCACCTCGCCGTCCTTGCGATCTTTCCGGGCGTCGACCATTTCGCGCCGCAGTTCCAGGGCTTCTTTGAGGATCGTGGATGAGGGCCGGAGTCCTTCGCCGGCAAGCAGCGGCGGGCCATCCTTGAGCTGTTTCTCCAGCCAGCCGCGCGGATCCTTCTCCACGCGCGCCAGCTCGCCGGGCCGCGCTCCGAGTCCGAAGCGGTTGGCGGCGATGGCGGCGGCAACGGAATTTTGCGCTGCAGTCATAGGCTTAGAGGGGTCAACGCGTCACGCGCCTCACGGTTGACACAAAATGGGGACATTCCTCATTTCTAGCGGAGCAGGCCTTCCATCCAGCGTTTCAATTGCGGTTCCACGTTGGCCGCCTCCAGCTCATCGCGGGCACCGCCCTTCTTCGTGCCCAGCAGGCGGCCATTGGCATCGAACAGCGCCATCAGCGGGTATTGCTTGACGCGCATGCGCTCGATGAAGTCCTGGGCATCGGGCACCACGCGCCAACGCACTCCGTAGCGTTTCACGAAGGCACTGGCCTGCGCGGGCTCATCGAAAGTCACGGCGAGAAAGTTCATCTGCGGGCGCGCCGCGGCGAAGCGATTGAGGGGCTGGACCTCGAGGATGCAGGGAATGCAGGTCGAGAAGAAGAAGCTGATCAGCGTCGGCTTGCCCCTGAGACTCGCGGACGTCACGCGTTTGCCGGCGAGATCCTTGAGATCGAACCGCGGCATTTCCGTCAGCGGCGGATAGGGCGCCGGGCACGCCGCCATGCCGCGCAGCTTCGCCGTCATCGTGACGGCG
>CAWIVS010000009.1:0-137583 GCA_963839685.1 uncultured Pseudomonadota bacterium
GGCGAGGTTCTGAGCGACGCCCAGCTGGAACCTCAGGAAGGCGGAGACTATCCGAGTCAGCTATCCATGGAGATCCCGTGCACCTCGCCGTCGCTGTCGAATTCAACGGCCAGGATGTAGTCAGTCGCTTCCTCATCGATCGTGTAGTCGAACACGGCGCAATATTCTTCGGAGCCGGGATAGAGACCGATACGCTTGAGCTGCAGTGCGTCCAGCAGATGATCGATGTCGAGATCGTCCGGATCCGCGATGCCAAAGATCCTGAGTAGATCTTTCTCGCCGAGTTCTTCCGCGTGGTGGCTCAGGTAAATGCCAACCGTGCCTTCCGGCTTCTCGGCGAACTCCGCCTTGAACGCATCGCGCGCGATTTCGTCGAAGCGCGCCGCGTCCGCGATGAAGATCCTGATCTCAGCGAGCATTTCCCTGGTGAACGCGTCGCCGTGCGCATTGATGTCGACCGGCACATCGCCGCCACGCATCGGCAGAGCGAACTGCCAGTAGCCATTCGTTCCACCTGGGAACTCGACGGCGCCGACGGCCGGGATTTCAAAGGTTGGCATTGGACGCGTCAGGGTCGTGCATGCCGCGGTTGATAGAGCCCGACAGTGCCGCCGCCGGGTAGTTTGAGCCGCGTCGCGAGCCCCCAACGCTGCTGCGTCGGGCTTTCGCTTTCCACGCCCGCCTTTCGCAGCGTGCGGATTTCGAGCTCCACGTCGTCCGTCATGAGCCAAAGCTCGTGCATGTCGTTCTCATCAGAGGGATGCACCGCCACTTCCGCCGGTGGCAGCTTGAAAATGAGCCAGCCGCCATGCGCGTCGACGAAGCTGAGCTTCAAGACATCCTTCAGAAACACGCGGTCCGCCTCCGCGTCCTTTGAATAGATGATCACGTGTGCGCCATTGATCATTTACGGAACCTCCGCAACCAGTACAGCGAGCACGCCGCGCCTTGTCAAACGAGTCAGGCTGGCCTGACACTTCCGGCATGCCAAAATCCCGTGCGAACGCGGCCGGATTCCGCCGCGTGTTGAAACTATTGAAATTACTCGGCCATTCGCTGCGCGTGGTGATCCTGCAACGCCTCGCGCGCAATCCAGGCACCGCGGGGGAACTTGCCCGAGAGCTGCCCGTGACGCGCACCGCCGTGGTCCAGCATTTGAAGCGGCTCGAAGAGGCGGAACTCGTTCACGCCACGCTCGACGGCAAGCGTCGCGTGTACCGCGTGAACAGACGCGGCTTCGGCGTGCTCGCCGAGTGGATCGCGCGGGTGACGCGGGACTGAGCCGTCCCCTAATTGGGGATCCACGCGTAAACCACCGGCATGCGCTCGAGCGATTCCAGACTCTTGCAAATGTGCGCACGCACGGACTCAATCACATCAGCCTGAACCTCGCCCTCGAACGTCACTTGAATGCAGTGCATGTCTTCCACAAATCGAATCACGACGCCGCCGACGCGGACGCGGACGCGATAAACCTTGTACTCATCTTCCAATTGCGGCAGCACTTCGTGATCAATCGGCGGACGATAGAGCCGCGGCAGAACGTCCAGCCGGGGCTCACCGCCAAGGCTCTCGCGCAATTTGCGTAATTGTTCTTCCCGGTCGTGCCACTTCACGGTCGTCGCCCATTCGAGTTGCCGCAACTCCCACAGATGATTGGGCGCATTGTCCTGGCGATGGATCTCGAATCGCGGCCATTGCCGTTTTGTCAGGCGTTCCCAGCGCCAACCATCGACGTGCAACAACCAGTCGTCGATATTTTCCGCCAGGCTAAGTCCCGCGCCACGGTCCACTTTCCCGCCGGTTATCAGAATTCGCGCGTCATCCTGCAGCCTGGCCTGATGGTCATGAATCCATCCGGGAGCAATTCCGCTGGAGTGGATGCGCGAAACAGACCAATCTTTGCATTCAACCACCAGCACTTGCGTTCCGTCCGCGCGGCGATCGCCGGGATAACCCAGGTTGCCGATGACCAGAATTCGCTCACCAATGAGCGTCGCGGTATGAAAATCCGTCGGCGGAAACACTTCACGTGGATAGCCCAGGATGCGCGGACGCTCATTTTCCGCAGCGATCACGATGTCGTTATAGATGTAAAAATCCGCATCGTAATGATCTTCGTGCTCGCCGCCGATGAGCACGCTGCGGCCGTCCGGCAGCTGAGTCGTGCTCTGGCCGTAGCGCTGGAAGCACCACATCGGTCCCGCGTCGATGGAAGACGGACCGTTGCACGCTTCGTTTGCCGAGTACGCGTCGAGTCCACTCTCAATCAACCATTCCCACAGCGGATTGTTCATCGGCTGCGGATTCGCGTTGCCGAACGCGGGAGAACGCCACGTAGCGAAGGTCGCCCGCGTGATATCTGATGGAGGTAGTTTGCGTCGCGTCATTGACCTGCCACGGTAGGAACGGGCTTATGGAAAGGTTAGCGCTTCTTCGACGTTCCAGCTGGAACGTCGATCGCGCAGGGGCCGGGAGGTACCGCCGACGTGCCGATTCCGACCGTTCGCCACGGTTGATTGACCGCTCGACATCTTCCTGCAGAGCCTCAACCGCAGCGGCGTAACCTTGATTCATCGAGTCAAGGAGTCGTCATGAAAAGTCTGGTCACTCTCGCCATGGCAGGCGCATGTTTCTCGCTTCTGATCTCACAGGGCACTTCGGCGGCTGGCCAGCCGCTGCTCATCGAGAACGTCACCTTGCTCTCGCCCGAACAGTCGCAGCCGCTCGGCAATCGCTACGTGCTGGTTCGCGATGGCCGCATTGCCGCCGTCAGCGATCAGGTGATCGCGGCACCCGCCGGTGTGCGCCGGCTGGATGGCACGGGCAAGTTCCTGGCGCCCGGACTCACGGATGCACACGTGCACGTGTCCCAGGCGATCGGATTGCCCTTCACCGCGAACGACCCCGCTCTCGCGGCTCTCGAGAAAGATTTCTTCGCGCAGCAGCCGCGCAGTTACCTGTACTTCGGCGTCACGCAGGTGCTGGACCCGATCAACATGCCCGAACGGGTGGCCGAGTTCGCGGCGCAGCCACAGCATCCCGACATCTACCGCTGCGGTGTCGCACCGGTGGTCGATGGCTATCCACTCGTGTTCATCGACAAGGCCGTGCGGCATACGCTGATCAACGACTACATCTTCGAACCGGCGAATGCGCGCGAACATCCACTGCCTGCGGGCGCCGATCCGGCCGAACACACGCCGGAAGCCGTGGTGGAACGCATCGCCAGGAGCGGCGCGATCTGCGTCAAGATTGCGCTGGAAGATGGCTTCGGCGATCGCACCGACTGGCCCATCATGAGCGCGCAGACGCTGCGGCGCGTGCGCGCGGCCACGAAGAAACACGGACTGTTCCTCGCCGTGCATGCCAATGCGCTCGACATGCAGCGCATGGCAGTCGACGGCAATGTCGACTTGATCGTGCACGGGATCTGGAACTGGAACCAGCTCAACGACAGCCAGGGCATACCGGCTGCCGTCGCGGATCAGCTGCGCAAGGTCCGTGACAAGAAGATCGGTTACCAGGCTACGCTGCGCGTGATTCCCGGTGTCCTGGACCTGCTCGACCCTGCCCTGCTCGACGATCCGGTGTATGAGAAAGTGGTGGCGCCGCGCCTGCTCGCCTGGTATCGCACGGAGCCGGCGCAGTGGTTCAAGCACCAGGCGTTCGGCCCCGAGGTGAATGCCGCGGAGGTGCTCGCCGGGGCGCGTGCGGCCAACGCTCGTTGGGCTACATCGGAAAAAGGCCGGCGCGCCCTGCGGTATCTCTACGAGCTGGGCCAGCCCATGCTGTTGGGCAGCGATACCCCCTCGGCGCCCACGTACGGCAACCAACCGGGGTACGACACTTACAAGGAAATGCAAATGATGGTGCAGGCCGGAATTCCGCTCTCGGCCATTTTCGCGGCCGGTACCATCAACAACGCCAGACAGATCGGCCTGGAAAAGGACTACGGCACCATCGAGCAGGGAAAGATCGCGAACCTGCTGTTGCTCGAGGCAAATCCGCTGGCGAGCGTGGAGGCGTGGACGAAGATTGACAAGGTGATCTTGCGGGGCGAACCCCTCGAGCGGGAAACTCTGGCCGCGAATGCCGCCGGGCACTGAAATAAGGAAGACCAGTCTGGGCTATTGGGCACTACAGATCCTGGGGTGGGGCTTCTATTTCTATGCGCAGGCCTCCGGCGAAGTGATTTTCGCTTCGGAGCCGTGGAGCAAGGCGAGCACGCTGTGGGGCCCGGTCTCCCTGGCGGGAGTCGGCCTCACGCACCTGTTACGGTGGTTCATCCGGCGTCATGGCTGGCTTTCTCTGCCGCCCTTCGCGTTGTTGGGCCGGGTCATCGCCGCCACCCTGCTCATCGCGACTGCGTCCTATCTACTCACGCAAGCGCTGTCACAGGCCGTGTATGGCACGCCCGTTGCGCCCATCGTCACCGCCTTCTATCACCGACTGTCTTCCAGCGGACAGCTCCGCAATCTGTTCATAATCATCCTGGCCGTTCACGCGGCATGGGTTGCGATCTACCTGGCGTTCGCCGTGCTGCGCCATCGATACCAGGCCGAATTGCATCAGGCGCAGCTCGGCAAGGCCTTGCAGACTGCGGAGCTGCGCCTGCTCAAGTCCCAGCTCAATCCACACTTTCTCTTCAATGCGCTGAATGGTCTGCGATCGTTGATTGCCGATGAGCCGGCACGCGCGCGCGATGCCGTCACTCACCTGGCGCGCACCCTGCGCTATTCCCTGGCGTCCGGTGACGAGGACCTCGTCTCCCTGGAGCGCGAGCTCGAGATGGTCGATGACTACCTGGCGCTCGAGTCCATGCGACTCGCCGATCGTCTGCGAGTCGAACGCGACATCGCTCCGGAGACCCGCACGGCGCGCATCCCCGCCATGTTGCTGCAGACGCTGGTCGAGAATGCAATCAAGCACGGCATCGCCGCCCTCAAGCCGGGTGGTACGGTGTGCATCACCGCGCAACTCGTGGAGAAGGAGTTGATCCTTCGAGTCGTCAATCCGCGGCCGAATGACACCACGAACAAGACCAATCAGGGCGTGGGCTTGAGGAATGCAACGGAACGCCTGCGATTGTTGTTTGGCTCACGCGCCAGCCTGCGGCTCGACCTCGCGCAGGCCGGCCAGGCCACCGCGGAAGTCCGGCTTCCGTTATGAAAGCCCTGGTCGTCGACGATGAACCCCTCGCCCGGCGCGAGCTGCGCCGCATGCTCGACGCGTTCCCGTCGGTCCAGGTCGTTGGCGAGGCCGGCAATGTCGACGAGGCACGGCTGCGCATCGAAGAGTTTTCCCCCGACGTCGTGTTTCTGGACATCCAGATGCCCGGCGGAACCGGCTTCGACCTGCTCACCCAGCTCGATCGCGTGCCGCGCATCGTGTTCACCACCGCGTACGACCAATACGCCGTCAAAGCCTTCGACGTGAACGCGCTCGACTATCTGCTCAAACCCATCGAGCCCGAGCGGCTCGCGGCCACGCTGCGCAAGATCCAGGCGACGCCACCACACTCAGCCACGGACGCGCCCCTCGAGCAACTCTTCATACGTGACGGTCCACGCTGCTGGTTCGTGCCGCTGCGCGAGGTGAGCGTGTTCACCTCCGAAGGCAACTACGTTCGACTGTTGTGGGGCAAAGAGCGGCCGTTGTTAGGACGCTCCCTGGCCACGCTGGAAGTGAAGCTGGACCCCAGGCGATTCTTCCGCACGAACCGCAGCCAGATCGTCAACCTGGATTTCATCGAGCAGGTGGAACCCGGCGCTGGCGGCCGGCTGCACGTGCAGATGCGCGATGGGCCGGAAATCGAAGTCTCCCGCCGGCAGGCAAAGTTGTTCCGCGCTCGGGCGACGGTGGGATGAGGGAAAAACGGCGCGGCCTTGCGGACCGCGCCGTTCCTTTGCGGGTTCTTTCGATCGATCAGTCGAGATACGGCGTGACGAAATCCAGCGTCACGGCGATGTCCGTGCGCAGTTGATAGTCCACCCCATTACACAGCTTGGTTATGCTGTATGAGTTCACCGCCATGACGATGTTCGTCTCGAGATGCGTAGCGGGATCGACCCAGAACGCAGGCCCACCCGAATCGCCCGAACAGGTGCCGCCGACCCCGTTGCCCTTACCCGGGTTGTTCGTGAACTGGAAGTTCTGAGCGCCGATCACGCTGCTCTTCTCCAGGTTCGAGACGCTCGACTCGCCCTGGTAACGCACCCAGTCGTCCTGCGAGAACGCAGGAATCCTGCCTTGCAGGCCATAGCCGACGATCACCGCGAGGCGATCTGCCCTGCTGCCGCGGGATTTTCGCAGATAGTCGAACTGCAACAGTGTGGGGAGTTGCCCGTATTCCGCCACGTAGATAGGCGTGGCGAGCAGCACTACTCCGACGTCGAAAGTGTCCGGGAACTGGGCGTAGTCGTTGTACTGCGGATGCGGAATCGCCTGGCCTTTCGACCAGGTGGCATCGAGCCACGCGCGCGTAGAGGCGTAGTTTGGACGCTCAGCCGTGAAAGCCGCATCGAGGTCTGCGTCGTTGCGGACCCAGGTGTTGATGTTCACCGCGCCGGCTTCCTCGGTGCAGTGCCCGGCGGTGAGCACCACTGTCGGGGACAGCAAGGTGCCGCTACACGAGAACAGCCCCTCCGGCCGCTCGAAAATCAGGTTCACGACATTGGGGTGAGCATTCAGATCGGGTTGTCCCCACGTGATCGCGAAAGCGGGCGTGGACAATGCTGCGAGTGCCGCGATACCCGCGGCCATATGAATCGAAGCCTTCATCAGTTTCTCCAGGATTTTTGGTGGCGCTGCCCCCGATCGCGCAACCAAGCTCTGGTCGGCCGGAGGCGGCAGTGCCACTCTTCTATGCCAGCTTCGCCAGAAGCACAAGCACTCTCCGCCTTCGAGAGTGGATTGCAAAATTTACGCTGCGATCTGGCATCCCCGTTTGTAACGGCGGATAAAGACCAACCTAGAGTGGGTTCTCGCTGACCTGCGTCGATGCGAGCTGCACGCGACTGTGTGATTTCCGAATGGCGTCCGCGAGCTCGAGCACAGCGGACGCGTAGAAGGTGGAGCGGTTGTAGCGAGTGACGACTTCAAAGTTGGTGAAGCCCGCCACGAATTTCGATGGCTTGCCGGGCGTGGGCAGCTCGAAGATCGAGCAGGGCCCGCTCGGCGGCTCTCCACCCGAGAACACCACTCCTTTTATTTGCACCTCTGATAGATCGTGGACTCGCTGCAATCCGCTGACGAGATCCGATTCGCTGCCCGGCGCCAGGCGGACTTTCGCGGTCGGCGCTTCGCCCGGCACCCATCCAAAGGCCTTCATGTAGCTGGCGATGCTTCCGATCGCATCGGCTGGGCTGCCCAGCAGGTCAATGGTGCCGTCACGGTCGTAGTCCACGGCGTAGCGGCGATAGCTCGAGGGCATGAACTGCGGCAGCCCCACCGCACCCGCATACGAACCCTTGATGACGAGCGGATCAATTCCCGACTCGCGCGCCAGCAGCAGCAATTCTTTCAATTCATCACGGAAGTATTCCTGGCGGCGCGCACCGTCGAAGGCGATCGTCGCCAGCGCGTCGATTGCACGAAACGAGCCCGTATTGCGCCCGAAGTTGGTTTCGACTCCCAGGACTCCCAGAATGACCTCGGGCGGAACACCGAACTCCGCTTCAGCGCGGGCCAGGTCTTCTGCGTGGAGCGACCAGAAACGCGAGCCGGCGGAGATCAAAGCCGGCGTCAGAAATTTTGCGCGATAACGTGAGTACGAACGCGCCGGCGACGGCGCCGAGCTCGGCTCTGGCCCCATCAGCCGCAAGACCGCAGGTTCATATCGGACTTCACCGAGAATCCGCTCGAGGTCCGAGGTCTCGATGCCGTGCTCGTCGCTCATCGAATCGATGAAAGAGCGCACGTCCGGGCGTGAGAGGTAATCCGAGCTCGCCGACACGGGCTGCGCCGCCAACAGGCACGCGGCGAAAAGCGGTTTCATCCAGGCTGTGACGGGTTTCACTCGGGCGCTCGCGGGAAAAGCCGGAGAAACTTAAAGTTAAACTGCCGGGCGCCTGCAGTCGGTGACGCTTTTCACAACGTTTGCGCCGCGGATGCCGTCCAGCGGGAAAGCCGAGTCAGCGCTTCTCGCCCAAGGCCCACCACTGCGCGTAAACGCTGCCACTCACCTTGTGACGATTCAGATCGGGCGCGCCGTCGGTCCACCAGACCGGGCCGCGCTCGCCGAGTCCGATTTTGGCGACATCGACCGCCTTTCGCGCGAGTGCCAGCTCCACTCGATTGCCGGACGCGAGCGCCGCCTTGACCGCGCGCTGCGCGGCCATCAACTCTCGCACGAGAGCCTCGCGCTTTTCCGCAGGCACGTTGGGATTCGCGCGACGCCACAGCCGACCGCGAACCACGAAGTAACGGCCGTCCGGAGTGACTCGTTCATTCATGCGGCGAGCTTAACCGCATATGATTGGTAGATGAACGTGCTGCGCGATTTCATCCAGGCACATCCCCGCCTCGCGGTGCTCACCGGCGCCGGCGTCAGCACGAGTTCCGGCATTCCCGACTACCGGGACGAGCAAGGCGAGTGGAAACGGGCGCGGCCCGTGGAGTTCCGGCCATTCATGACGGATCCCAAAGTGCGCCAGCGTTATTGGTCGCGCAGCGCCGTCGGCTGGCCCATCATCAGCCGCGCGCAACCCAACGGCGCTCATCGCGCGCTCGCGCGGCTCGAGGCCGAGGGGTTCGTTCAGCTCCTGATCACGCAAAACGTCGACGGGCTGCACGCAAGCGCCGGCAGCCGCAACGTGATCGACCTGCACGGCCGGATCGAAACCGCGCGATGCATGCAGTGCGATCACACCTTGCCGCGCGCCGAACTACAGCGGCGGCTACTCGCGAGCAACCCAAGCTGGGCGGAAATCGAGGGACGTGTTGCGCCCGACGGCGACGTCGACATCGAAGGCCGCGACTACAGCGAGTTTCTCGTCCCCGACTGTCCGCAATGCGGCGCAATCCTCAAGCCCGATGTCGTGTTCTTTGGTGAAACGGTGCCGCGCGAGCGCGTCGATCGCGCATTCGACGGCGTGGCGAAAGCGGACGCGTTGTTGATCGTCGGATCGTCGCTGATGGTCTATTCCGGATTCCGGTTCGCTGAAGCCGCCGCAGCGGCCGGAAAACCGATCGCTGCCGTCAATCTCGGGCGAACGCGTGCGGATCATTTGCTGTCGCTCAAGGTCAGGGAGCCGTGCGAGGAAGCGCTGGCCTCAGTGAGCGAGGCGCTACTCGATGACCGCCGCACCCGCGGGCTGCCTGAGATCGCTCAGGGGCGTACGGCTTGGTAATCGTCGAACGAAGCACGTGCGCGATACGTGAGAAGCCCAGTGCGCCCGGTCGTGAAGGCCGGATCGTCCGCTTGCAGCACCAGCGTGCCGTTCACGTAGGCGCGCACGCGCGTGCCGACGGTCTCCAGGCGCAACCGTACCCAGGCGCCGGGGGTCACGCTGACGGTCGCGGTGCCCAGCGCCTGGATCTGACCGTTCATGAGCTTGCGCAGCGTCAACGTGCCCGAGCGACGCAGCGATAGATAGGTGTAGTTGTTCGGGTCCGCCGCCCGCGCCATGAGGCCCGCCCATGGGTCGCCGTTGCCGGTGTCGAAGGCGTCCACACGAACGCGCGACTCGACGGTCTGATCGGCGTCCTCGGTGTGGGCGCCGACGAACGCGCGCGCATCGCCCGTGACGAGCTGCTGCTGGAACACGCCATCTTCTCCTCCGTCCACCCACGCCCATCTGCCGCCCTGGTACTCCCAGGGCCCGAGGTTGGGCTCATTGAATCTGCCGCTCGTGCCCTGCGTGTAGATAGTCGTAGCTGGCGTCGGGGAAATGACGACATCGTCGAAATCCGCCGCCGCGCGGTATGTCATGAGCGCCGCACGCCCGGGCGGCAATGGCGCCTCGAGCTCGTCGGTGGAGAGAAGCATACTGCCGTCAAGATACACGTTGAGCCGCGTACCGACGGATTCCAGCCGCAACCGGTAGGTGCGATTGAGCGCGAACGGCACCGCCCCGCGCGTGATGGTCGAGAAGACGCCGCCGCGCATGCGCTTGAGATCGAGCGCCCCGGTGCTGCGCAGAGTGACGTAATAGTAGTTAGCATCGTCGCTGTAGCGTGTCGCGAGCCCGGCCCAGCGGTCTGCCCGTTAACTGCCTCAGCGTCACATCCGCCTGGATGGACTGGTTGGCCCAATTCGACATGTCACGCGCCGCGACGGCATGACCGGCGAGACTCGACTGCCGGAATACGAGCGAATAGCCCGCCCGCGTGACTGAGAACTGGCTGCCCGCAGTCTGTATCCAACTCGCGCCGTTGCTCGACGTGAAGGTGTCCTGCTGCACCGATGGCGTCGCTAACTTTTCGGGCAGCTCGAAGTAATAGGTCCCGCCGTAACCGTTCACCAGCACGCGACGGCCGCAGACCGCGATGCCTTCACTCAGGCTTTCACTGAATCGCGGCGCGAGAGTCGCGGCGTGACGCCACCCGCCGGCCCAAGTCGGCTGGAATACCTGCACGACGTGCCCGCCACGCTCGTAATCCCAGACCTGATGCAATACATATCGATCGCTGTCGATGATCGTGCCGTACAAGGCCCCGTATTCCCGGATCGCGACATAGTCGCCCGCGGTGGTCAGACTCCCCTGTTCCGTCCAGAGGCCGCCGTCGCGTTGATAGCGGGCGATGCCATGGCGGGGGAAGCCGGTGACGAAGAGCTCATTGCCCCGCAGCGCCAGACGCGCGAAGGTGTGGCCCGCGGCCACGTCGATGCGAGCTTCCTGCGCCCAGCTCGCCGGGGTGCTGCCGCGGTTGAAGATCTGGATTGCGGGGGCAGGCAGGTCATAATCGTTGTCAGGCGAGAGCGTGACCGCGAGACCGCCGGCGATGTCCACCGGCGCTCCTCTCGAGCCATTCCCGCCACTGGCTGGTGTCGCCGTAGAGGGTCTGAACGGCCCGCCACGCGGTGGCGTTGCGCTCGTAAACCACACCGCCGTAAGACATTCCGCCATGGATGATCCGGCCATTGCTGATCTCCACGGAGTCGCTCGGCGGCTTGCTCCCGCCTCTGGCCACTTCGAGCCAGCTGCCGCCAACGCGCTCGAAAATCCGTAATGGCGAAACCGCGAACACCGCGACGCCATTGCGCATCGCCATACCGCCCAGCTGATTCTGCTCAACGTCGCTGTCGTCGAGGTTCTCGAACAGCAGGCCCGCGGGCTTCCACACCGCCCCGCTTCGGCGGAATAGATAGGCCCGCGTCATGATGTCCTGAAAGCAAAGAGATTCGACACACGGCACGATCTTGTAGCCGAGCACGATGGCCTCATCGCCGTCGATGCCGACGTCCCTGACGGTGAACGTGGGGTCGGGAAACGGAAATATCGAACGTTCTTCGATCACGAGAGGTCGGGCGTACGCGACGCCGGCAACACACGCTGCGAGCGTGAGCACTACGAACATTTTCATGGGAAGCCACCAAGTGGTTTTGGGCCCGTGGCATCGTACTGCACACCGCTTCTCTCGAACACAGACGGCCGCCGCGCCGGGTGTACGTCTATGTGCTGACTGACAGTCAATTCCTTACGGCCTATACCAGCACCTCTGCCAACCAGGAGGGCGTATGTCTGCGGTCCAACCACGGTCCCTGTTGCTGACGGTATCGTTCTGCTTCCTGTGGATCTCGGCCGCCGGGGCGGCGACTTTGCCCGCCGGCTTTTCCGAGACACGCGTCGCGACCGGACTACTCAGCCCCACGGCCATGGCCATCGCGCCCGACGGCCGGGTCTTCGTGGCACAAAAGGACGGTGCGCTGCGCGTAGTGAAGAACAACGCGCTGCTGCCACAGCCGTTCCTCACCCTGAGCGTGAGCGCAACCGGTGCGCGCGGCCTGCTCGGGGTGGCTTTTGATCCCAACTTCCAGAGCAACCGATTCTTATACGTGTACTACACCACCGCCGACGCACCCATACACCCCCGCGTGAGCCGCTTCACGGCGAGCTCCACCAACCCGGACGTGGCACAGGCCGGGAGTGAACTGCCGATCCTGAATCTACCCAGAACGCCCTCGTCATCGCACAACGGTGGCGCCATTCATTTCGGAAACGACGGCAAGTTGTACGTGGCCGTGGGTGACAATTCCGTGGAAGCCAATTCGCAGTCGCTGAACACGGCGCTGGGCAAGCTGTTGCGCATCAACCCCGATGGCTCGATTCCTTCGGATAACCCCTTCTACTCACAGACGGGCGCCGACCCTGCCATCTGGGCGCTGGGCCTGCGCAATCCCTACACCTTCGCGGTGGATTCCCGCACCGCACGAATCCATGTCAACGATGTGGGCTGGAATTCCTGGGAGGAAGTGAATCTCGGCGGCCGCGGAGCCAACTATGGATGGCCGCAAACCGAAGGGCCGGAGCCGGCCGGATCGAGTGGCGTGCGTTATCCCATCTACGCGTACCCGCACGCCGGTTCGAATTGCGCCATCGTGGGCGCGACGTTTTACAGGCCGCAGATCTTCCGGTTTCCACCCGCGTACGCTGGCCGCTATTTCTTCGGCGACTTCTGCGGGGGCTTCATCCGCATGTTGAGCCCGCCGAACTACTCGAAGTCGGCACGGTTCGCCACGGGCATCAGTTCGCTCGTGGACATCCAGGCCCACCAAGACGGTTCGTTGTACTACCTCGCGAGTGGCGGCGGAGAGCTGTTCCGCGTGCAATCCACCACCAGCACCATCGTGTTCAATGACAACTTCGAGAGCGCGCGCGGCTGGACGCTCACCGGAGGCGCGAACTCCGCCACCCGAGGTCTCTGGCAGCGGGGCGACCCGCAGCCCACCGTCAACGCAGGCATGCCCTCGCAGCTGGGCAACTGCCAGGGTTCGACGAACTGTCTCATCACCGGGCTGGCCGCGGGAACGTGGAATGGAGAGAACGATGTGGACGACGGCCAGACGTCGATTCAGTCCCCGGCCATCGCCTTGCCGGCTGGCCGGCCGCTGACGCTGGCCTTCGGGCTGTATTTCGCGCACAACGCCAACGCCACCTCAGCGGACTTTTTCCGGGTGCGCGTCGTCGGTGAGAACGGCGTCGCTCAGACCGTGTGGGCGCGAGGCGGCGCTGCGCGCAACGTCGCGGGCGCGTGGGCCACGCGCACCGCCAATCTCGATGCCTGGGCCGGGCAAACGATTCAGCTTCGCATCGACGCCATGGATGCCGAGACCGGCAGCCTCATTGAAGCAGGCGTCGACAACGTCGCGATCACCGCTCATTGAGGACCCGCTACTCGCCATATCGAGCTATGTGTCGTCTATAGGCCAGCAGGTGTCTCAACGCCTCACGCGGCCGTTTGGCCTTCTCATGCAATCTGGATAGATTGAAATGCGCGTCGTGCAGGAGCGGATCTTGCGCCAGGGCATCGCGGTACGCCGCGACCGCTTCCTCTTCCCTCTCGAGATCTTCGAGCAGGATGGCGAGGTTGAATGACAGCAGCGCGCTCGACGTCTTTGCCTGCCGGTATAACCGCTCCGCCTCTTTGAGCTGCCCATCCAGGTGCAGCAACCGTCCCAGGTTGATTCTCGCCTCCAGATGGTCATCCTGGACACTCAATGCAGCAAGGTACGCTGCACGCGCGGCAATGGCGTCCGTGTCCTCGAGCATGTGACCGCGCCGGAAATAGTCATGTGCGCGAGAAGCCGCCGAAACTTCCTGCGGACTCCTCAGTTCGGAAACCCGTCCCGGTCCCGGGCTTACAAGCGGCAATGCATATTGGCCAGAGGGTTCCCATTCACGTGAGCCTTCGCGGACCACGAGCTCTTTGCCGGACGCCGCCAACATCACAGACAGTCGACCGGTGGGCAGCACGCTGCGGATCTGTTCCAGGGCAGCAGCGATCTTGGGAGTGGAAATCTTCGCGGCCTTGAGCGCGCCGGCCACGCGGAGTACCAGGAGTTCCTGAAAGGTGAATTTGCTCTTGCCGCGAGAAGCCGGCTGCGTGATTAATCCGGCCTGGCTCAAGTTCTTGATGAGCGCTGGTGGAAGACCGAAAAGTCTCTTCAGATCTGCCAGCGAGTATTCCTGCATCTCATCGCCGAGATGACTTTCTGGCAGTGGCGGCTTCTCCCGGAACAGGCGCCTTCTTGGGTGCCTTGCGCTCCTTCGCTTCGCCCGCCTTGGAGGCGCGAGCATTCAGGCTAGCCTTGAGCACTTCCATCAAATCGACCACGTTGGAGGCACCTTCGACACTGGGTGGTTCCGCGAAGGACACTTCCTTGCCCTCCACCTTCCGCTGGATCGCAGCCTCCACCCTGGCGCGATGCTCGTCAACGTATTCATTGGGATCGAAGCGCTTCGCGGCAAGTTGATCAATCAACTGGTTCGCCAGCTTGAGCTCCGCCTCGGACACTGGCGCCGCTTCGGCGCCCAGATCCTTGATCGAGCGTACTTCCGCCTTGAAATGCAACTGGTGCATCGCCAGGCCGTCATCCATAGGACGGAGGATCACGATGTGTTCTTTGCCCCGCGAGATCCACCTGCCTACCGCACACTGCTTCGCCTTCTTGAGCGCGGTGGCCAACAACGAATAGGGTTTGGCGCCGCCTTTATCGGGGGCCAGGTAGTAAGTTCCGTCGAAGTACACCGGGTCGACCGATTCCAGGGGAACGAACTGCGTGATGTCAATCGTGTGGGTCGTGGTGTCCTCGAGCGCCTTCAATTCCTCGGCGGAGAACATCACGTACTGACCCTTCGCGAACTCATACCCTTTGGTCATCTCGGATCGTTCGACCAGCGCCCCGTCGTTGACTGCGACGTATTGCTGCTTGACGCGCGAACCATCTTTTTGCCGCAACAAGTTGAAGGAGAGTCTCTCGCTTGAAATCGTTGCCGAATAGAGTTTCACGGGAATTGCGACCAGGCCAAACGAGATCGTCAGCGAGGCGATGGAGCGAGCATTGCTAGGTGGCATGAACCAGAGATATTCGATCGCCGTCCGGGCATCAACTGGTTTGCAGACAGCCGCGTTCCTGCAAGTTATTGAAGCCAATGGGGTCTTTTCCATCTTGTAAGACAGAAGCGATGCGAAGTTGGCGTGCTGCGCCTACATGCTGCTCGGGAAGCGCAGGTTTTAAAGTGCCGTATGAAAAGCGCAGCACAGCTCAAGACCTATCAGTCAAAGCGCGATTTCACCAAGACCCAGGAACCCAGCGGATCGCGGGAGGTGCTGCCGGCGGAGCATTTGCGGTACGTGATTCAAAAGCACGCCGCGAGTCATTTGCACTATGACCTGCGCCTGGAGTTGAACGGCGTCTTCAAGTCGTGGGCAGTCACCAAGGGACCTTCGGTCGACCCGGCCGACAAACGCCTGGCCGTGGAGGTGGAAGATCATCCCCTCGACTATGGCGACTTCGAAGGCACGATCCCGAAAGGTGAATATGGCGGCGGCACCGTGCAGATGTGGGATCGCGGTTACTGGGCGCCGCAAGGTCCCAAGAAGCCGGAGGACGCGCTCAAGGCGGGCGACTTCAAATTCGTGTTGGCGGGAGAACGGCTGAAAGGTAGTTGGGTGCTGGTGCGCATCCGGAACAATCGCGGACGCGACACGCGCACCAACTGGCTGTTGATCAAACACAAAGACGAATACGCGATCCCGGGCGGCACGCCGGCGCTGATCGCGGAGGATCGTTCGGTTGCTTCGGGCCGCACCATGGACCAGATCGCGCGCGGGGTCGGCAAGGCGCCGCGGCCGTTCATGTTGGCCAAGGCTGAAAGCGCCGGCGCGGTGTGGCATTCGAATCGCACGGAGTCGAAGCCCGTCGCCACTCCGGAGCCTCGCACGCCCCCGAAAAAGACCAAGCGGTTGGCCAGGCTGCCGGAATTCATCGAACCGCAGCTTGCCAAGGTGGTTGATCGTCCGCCGGCGTCGGCGGGATGGGCGCATGAAATCAAGTTCGACGGCTACCGCGTGCAAGTTCGCGTACAGAACGGCGAGGCTCAGATACGCACTCGCACCGGGCTCGACTGGACCAGCCAGTTCGCCGCCATCGCCAAAGCGGCTGAAGATCTGCCGGATTGCATCATCGATGGCGAAGTCTGCGCAGTCGACAAGAACAACATGCCCAGCTTCGCCAAGCTGCAGGAGGCGTTGTCGGAGGGAAAATCCGATCAGCTGGTGTTCTTCGCGTTCGACCTGCTGATCGAGGGTAAAGAGGATTGTCGTCCCCTGCCCCTGACCACTCGCAAGGCGCGATTGAAGGCGTTACTGGACGGCCTCGGCGACACGATCCGTTACGTCGAACATTTCGAATCGACCGGCAACGAAGTGTGGCTCTCGGCCTGCAGGATGCAGCTCGAAGGCATCGTCTCGAAGCGCCTGGACGCGCCATACGTTTCCGGTCGTCATGGCGGCTGGACCAAGGCCAAGTGCCGGGCCGGGAATGAAGTGGTGCTGGGCGGTTGGACCACCACGGCGGGCAGGTTCCGTTCGCTTCTGGCCGGCGTCTATCGCAACGGCCGTCTCGAATACGTCGGCCGCATCGGTACGGGCTACGGCGAGTCGGTGACGGGCAACCTTCTGCCTGCACTCAAGAAATACACGACTGACGTCAGCCCCTTCAGCGGCAAGGATGCGCCACGGAAGGAATCCAACATTCACTGGCTGAAGCCCGCACTCGTAGCCGAGATCGATTTCGCCGGCTGGACCGCTACGAACATGATCCGTCACGCTTCGTTCAAGGGTTTGCGACGCGACAAGCCTGCCAGCGAAGTCGTCGACGAACGAACGACGTCAGAGCTGACGCCGGAGGCGAAGCCAGCCGCGCACGTGATGCGCGCGCCCGCCAAAGGGACGGGGCCGAACGTCGTGAGGGGAGTAACGCTCTCGAGCCCTGACAAGGTGATGTGGCCTGAGGCAGCTCCGGGCGGTGCCGCCACCAAGCTCGACCTCGCGAGGTATTACGAAGCTGTCGGCGAATGGTTGCTGCCGCATCTTCGAGGTCGGCCCTGCTCGCTGGTGCGCGCGCCGGACGGAATCAACGGAGAGCAATTCTTTCAGCGCCATGCGATGGCGGGCATTTCGGATCTGTTCACCCTCGTCAAGGTCAGGGGCGACAAGGCGCCCTATGTGCAGATCGATCAGGTTGAAACGCTGATCGCGGTCGCACAGATCGGCGCGCTCGAGTTGCACCCCTGGAACTGCGCCGAGGGCGATCCGGAAGTCGCCGGTAGATTGGTGTTCGACCTGGACCCCGCGCCCGAGGTGAAGTTCGGCGCCGTCATCACCGCCGCACTGGAAATACGTGATCGCCTGAAGAAGGTGGGCCTCGAATCCTTTTGCAAGACGACGGGCGGCAAGGGATTGCATGTGGTCACGCCGTTGACCGCGGGCAAGGACGCCGTGGCGTGGCCAGCCGCGAAGAATTTCGCGCACATCATCTGTGCGCAGATGGCGCACGACTCGCCGACCAGGTATCTGGACACCATGTCGAAGAAGGATCGCGTTGGGCGAATATTCCTGGATTACCTGCGTAACGACAGGACTTCAACAGCCGTCGCGGTGCTGTCGACGCGCGCCAGACCGGGCGCGACGATCTCCATGCCGATTCACTGGAAGGACGTGAAGGCGACGCTGCAGCCTGAGCGGTACAACATCCGCACGGGACCCGATCTGCTCAAGAAGTCGAAGCCCTGGACAGACTATGAACGATCGGCGAGATCGTTGACCGAAGCGATCGAGAAAGTCCTGGAAAAAGGCCGAAGGACCGGATGAGATGCCCGGTCACTCGATGCTCGAAGCAAGTTTGCGTAAAGCTCCTCGCGGATCGCCCTCTATCGTTTCACCGTGGGAAACGATGATCCGCCGGAGATCGTCGCGCTCCGCCCAAAGCCTGAAGTGCTGTGCGACTTCGCTCTTGTGTTTGCCCAGCAGCAGCTTCACCGGCCCAGGCACATGCGGGTCGTCGCCGGCGAATCCCATGACCCTGAGCAGCCACCCGCCGAGACCGCCTTCACCGTGGATGTCGCCGATCAGATCGTTGACGATGACGGTCAAGCCGTCATCGCCATCGACTTCCAGCGCGGAGTCACCCGCGATCTCGACGTAGCGAACCGTCGGGTCGCCGAAGTCGGGCGTGCTGGTGTCGATGCGCACTACTTTACCGATCTTCTCGATGCCGGCACGCGGCGCCACGACAGTCATGCCCGGATATCGCCGCGCGTAGACCGGCGCATCGAGCCGATGCCTGAGGCTGGGAACGACCAGGAAGGCAGGCCGCCCGAATGTTTCGAGCTCGGCCATATCGGGTTCGCGCAGTGCGATCGCGCTGAAGATGACGAGATCGCCCGATTTCAATCGAACTGCCGTCATGCGCCGTGGCAATTCGAGTAGCGGCATCTTCAAATCACCGACGACGGTGATAATGCGGTCGTTGATGCGCGTCAGTTTGCCGTGCGGCAAGACGGTCCATTCTTTGAAAGGTGCGGGCATGCGCGAATGGAAGCGCGATCTCGAATTCCGCTGCAGCCCGCATTCATGGCAAGTCTTGTCGGAATCGGCCTTGGTTAGCTGATTTGAGGATCCGGCTTGGGAGCGACGACGGCAGCGCATAGCGGCACGAGAATCAACAGACGCCGGGATCATCCAGAACGCCATCGTCAGCCCGACGTGCTTGGCGACGAACCCGATGACGGCCGGACCGAGCAGAATGCCGGCATAACCGGCCGTCGTGATTGCCGCGATGGCGAGGCCCGGCGGCATCACCTTCTGACTACCCGCACGGCGGAACAACACTGGCACGACATTCGCCGCACCGAGGCCGATCAGGATGAAAGCCGCCATCGCGACGGCTACGACAGGCGTCATGAGCAACAGCATGAAGCCGGCGATGGCCACCAGGCTTCCCCAAATCATTATCGATTGGTCACCGATCCTCGCGGTCAGTTCATCGCCCGAGAATCTTGCCAGCGTCATCGCGATCGAAAACAGCATGTAGCCAATGCCTCCCTGCTCCACGTCCACCAGCCCCGTGCCGGTGATGAGCAATGCGCTCCAGTCGAGGAGCGCGCCTTCGGCCAGAAAAGTGATGGCAGCCAGCGCAGCAATGACCAGCACCACTCCGCGCGGCCAGGCGAAGTGCGGCTCACCGTCGGCGGCCTTCGTCCTGAGCAAACGCGGCCATGACACCAACATGGCCAGGACCATCAGCACGGACCCGATCAACACGCATTGCAGAGGACTCAGCCCTGCGGACAACAGCAGCGTGATGAACGCCGCGCCGACAAAGCCGCCCAGGCTGTAAAGCGCGTGAAAACCCGACAACAGCGGCCGGCCGACGTCGCGCTCGACCTCGACGGCATGGATGTTCATTGCCACGTCGAGCGAGCCCAGGGTTGCGCCGAACAACAGCAACGCGACGCCCAACGTGAAGGGCGTAGACGCGATGACCAGCCACGGGAGCACCGCCGCAAGTCCGAAACCGCTCACCAGGATGACGGGGCGCGTTCCGAACCTCGAGCTCAACATGCCCGTGAAGAACATCGCCACGAGGGAACCGATGCCGAGGCACAACAGGAGTATTCCCAGCACGCGCTCATCGACTGCCAGGCGGTCCTTCGCATAAGGCACGAGAGGCGCCCAGCAAGAGACGCCAAAACCGGCGACGAGGAAGGCGAGCCGCGTGGCGATACGCGGCGAAGGATTATCTGCGGATGGGTTCAACCCCCGCGATAGTATCCTACGGCAGCGGCGCCCCGGTGTTCATGAGTAGTAAGGCCGCGTGAAGTGCAGAATCGCCTGGCGTGACTCATATACCCTACTCCGGGCGCAAGCCGAGTCTGTATAGAAAGAGTGAACTTGTGAGGCGCTAACGTAGGCCTGACGCCAAGCCGAGGAATGTCTCAATGCGACCAAGTTCGGCATCGCGTTCCCGCCGGAAAGCCGGATCCTTCGGTGCGCGGCCGCTGGCGTATCCGAACGACGATACCAGCCGCCCGTCAGCGACAGACAGATTCCCCCAGCCCACGACCGCATCGCCCCACAGTAACGGCAGCGCGTAGTAGCCGCGCACGCGTTTCGCGGCCGGCGTGTAGGCCTCGAACCGGTAGGCCCAGCCCCAAAAGGATTCGAAACGCCGTCGGTCCCAGACCACGGGGTCGAACGGAGCCAGCAACCGCACCTCGTCGCTCACGACGTGGCGTCGCGAACGCGGGTTCTCGCCTTCCGGCCAATACCAGGTGCGGCCATCGATCGTCGCATGCGGCAGGCGCGCCTTCGCGCGCGCCAGCGCGGACTTCCGCGCGTCGCCCCAGTGCGGCACTGCGAACTTCAGCAGCACCACCAATTGCGCCAGCGACGTCGCCGGCAGCGGTGCGTATTTGTTCACGATGATGTCCACCAGCGTGTCCATCGTCGCTGCCGGGTCCGCTGGCGCCACATTCGCTTCCCGCGCTGCATACAACCGTATGCCGCCCTCGCGCCGCGCGATGCGCAGCAGCCCGCGGTAGTGCATGCCATCCAGCAACTGCGTCGATGCGTTGCTCGAACCACCGAACCAGTTCGTCGCCTTGCCATGGGCGAAGTGCGCGTCAACCTCGCGCGGATGGACCACCCCGCGCTCGCGCACGAAATCCAGCACCGCGTTCGCCTGGCGCCAGCGCGCCTTCGTCCACACCTGCCTCGCCGTGCGCGGGTGCATCAGCCTGTGCACTTCGCGCGGCACAAAGCCGTAGTTGACGAAGAAGTCCTCCTCGATCAGCAACTTCGAATAGCGGCGCTCGAGGTCACCGGCACGGTAATTGGCGACACGGTGGCGAAGAGTCAGGTCTTGCGCTCGTGCAGGGGCGCGGATGGGATCGGCTTGAACAAAGCCGAGCTTCGCGATTGCCTTAGGAAGGGTCGTCGGCCTGAAGAGCGAGCGAGAGATGGCGTAGCGGCGGAGATCGGAGAGGGTTGGGGTGATCATGAGCCTTGACCATATTGAATCTGGGACGCACCCGGGCAGACCATGATTCGCACTCAAGGTTGGCGCGCCGTCCGACGCAGTCTTGAGCGACGTGAGCTCGGGTTCCAGCGGGAACACCAGTTGGGTGGCGAAAGGGCGGTGTCCCCCGGGGGTGTTGGCCCCCTTGAAGGGCTTGCCAAGGGCCCTATTTTTCGCGGCCGAGTCCAATCGAGCGATACATCGCATAGGAGGTTCGATGCATCGATCTGCCCAGCTGCAATTTCAACGGCTCCCGCCGGAGGCCCAGCGAGCTGCGCTCTGGCGTCTGGCCTGGAGCGGCCTCGCCCCCGAACAAATCGCCGAGCGCACGGGATGGTCGGCCGAAAAGGTCCGGCGTGCCATGCACGACGAACTCGCACCGGGTCATCCGCCCGGGCCGAGCCGATCAGCACGAATAGCAACCAGTGCTTGAACCGCGAAGGCGCGGATCCCGGCGATCCGCGCCTTCGTGAATCTGAGACTTGCTTCAGCTCGGATTCAGTCGGGGCTCCGTACCTTAGAGGCCGAAGGAGCATGTTATGAAACGTCCCAAGGAAAGCGCTCTTCCCCTCCCGCAGTGCGACTATGGCCTGGCGCTGCAGACTGCCGTGTCCTGGCTCGGCGACCGACACCTGCTTGCGAAGCCTATGCCGCGACGCAGCGTGGAGCGCACGTCCTTCGTACAACGGCCGGCGACCGGGCTGCGCAGCCGCAAGCAGTAACGACGTTCCAGCTGGAACGTCCAGCGGCCCTACTGCGACGTAGCCAGCTACCCGCCCAACTCCCCTTCCAGCAGATGATCGCCGATGATCGTCGTGAAGCCCGGCGCCTGATTGAGCCACGACACCGGCGACGTGCCCATGAACTGCCTGAACTCGCGATCGAAGTGCGACTCGTCGTAATAGGCCTCGAGATGCGAGCGCGTCTCGCCTGGCTGGTCCTCACCGAGCCGCCCACTAAACCAGCGATAGCTGCGCTTGAAACGCTCGACGCGCGCAAATTGTTTGGGTGTCATGCCCATGCGCGCAACGAAACGCCGTTCGAGGGTACGGGCATCGAGGCGGTGCTCGCGCGCCCACTTCAAGATGGGTTGCGCACCACGCGTAGCGCGAATCCTTTCGAGCAGTAGTTCGATCGCAGGGTCGTCGCGAACTTCGTGAATCAACCCTCGCAGAAAGAACCGGTCGAATACCTCTGGCAACTGGTCGACGGACGGCAAATTTGCGATCTCATCTTCGAGTTCCAGCAGTGCGTCGCACCCGAGATCCGCGCAGTCCACCGTGTTGTCCCGAAAATCGGTCAGCGGCATGCGAAGCAGTGTCCGCAACGCGCGCGGATCCAGTTTGACGCCAGCCAACCGAAGTCCGCCCGGGCTGTGCGTCAATACGGATTTTGAACGGCCGCCGATGACATAGCTCTTACTCACGTGCGCGCGTTTTTCGGGATCACCGAGTTGCCAGCGTGTGAATGCTCCGGCGATCCGGAACACCAGCTCCGAGTGTCCATCAGGGATCAGCAAATCCGGTGAATCCGCCGTCGCGTGCTTGCCGTCGGCCTGGTACTCGGGATGGGGCTCGACCCACCAGTAACACTTGATCCACGGCCTCAGGCGCGCATCGGGCCGCAGCCGGAAGTAGCGCATGCTTTCATCAGCCAGAGTCGGTGCCGATTTTTTACAAGACGCGTTCAGTATCACGTTTGATACTCGCTCGGCGCATGAGAACCGAACTCAGTATCAACGGACAGACGCGCGCCGTCGAGGCCGATCCCGACACTCCTCTTCTATGGGTGCTGCGCGATCACTTAGGGTTGACGGGCACGAAATTCGGCTGCGGCATCGGCCAGTGCGGCGCCTGCACGGTGCATTTCGATGGCACCGCCACGCGCTCCTGCCTCGTGCCACTGAAGGCAGCCGTCGGCGCGAAGATCACGACCATCGAAGGGTTGTCCCCGGATTCGGGCCATCCCCTGCAGCGCGCCTGGCTGGACATCAACGTTGCCCAATGCGGCTACTGCCAGGCGGGCATGCTGATGGCCGCTGCGGCGTTGCTGCGGCAACACGCCGCTCCCAGCGATGAACAGATCGACGCGGCGATGACGAACATTTGCCGTTGCGGCACCTACCACCGCATCCGCAGCGCGATTCACCGCGTCGCGTCCAAATGAACCGCCGGGAGTTCATTGTCTCCACGAGCGTTATCGGCGGCGGCATGGCGCTGGCCCTCGTGCCGCGCGCGGAAGGTGCCGCGACACGCACTGCCGCGGCGGAGCTGACGCCGTGGATCGTGATCGGCGCGGACAACATCGTGACGGTGCGCGTGCCTGGCCCGGAATCCGGCACGGGAAAATTGACACAGGCAGCGATGTTCGTGGCCGAAGAACTGGAGTGCGACTGGAACAAGGTGCGTGTCGAGCCGATCTCGTTCAACCGCAACACGCGCGAAGGCAACCTCTACCTCGGCGCCACCGGGATCTGGTCCACCTTTGCGGGCGCCGGCGCATCCGGCGAGGTCATGAAAGCCTTGATGCAGGCCGGAGCGAGTGCGCGCGAAAGGCTGCGAGCGGCGGCGGCGGCGCAGTGGAAAGTGCCGGTCAGGGAAATCGAGGCGAAATCCGGCGTGCTGTCGCACGCACGCACGAAGCGCCAGGCAACCTACGGCGAACTCGCGTCACGGGCAGCGACCATCAAACTATCCACAGAGCCGGCGCCCAAACCGCGCGAGCGCTGGACGCTGCTCACGAAACAAACCTTGCCGATGGTGCACGCCCGATCTGTCGTGAATGGCAGCTCGGTGTTCGGCATCGACGTGCGCGTGCCGGGGATGCTCTATGCCGCGTTGCTGCAATGTCCGGTGCACGGCGGCAGGCTCGTCAGTCACGACTTCGAGAAGATCAAAGGCATGCCCGGCGTCCGCGGCGTCGCGGTGGTCGACCCGGACGAGCCGCGGCGCGAGCTCAAGAAGCCCGCACACTGGGCCAACACGAAGGCGCAAAGCGGCATCGCGGTGATTGCCGAGCACTATTGGCAGGCGCGCAAGGCGCTGGAGGCGCTGCCCGTGACCTGGGACTTCGGTTCAGGCGCGCAGTGGAAAACGACCCAGCAGATCTATGACGCCCTGTATGCGCGACTGAAGGAACCCGCGGAGGATCTGCTGAGCGACGTCGGCGACGCGCCGCGCCATACGGAGGCGGCCGATGCAACCGTGGTCGAAGCCGACTACCTGACGCCGCTCTGCGATCACGCCACCATGGAGCCGCTCAATGGCACCGCGCTGGTGACGGCGAACCGCGTCGATCTCTGGCATCCGGCCGCCATGGTGGTGCAGGCGCTCGTCATTGCCACCGAGGAGACCGGCGTGCCCGCGGAGAACATCCATTTTCACCAGACACTGGTTGGCGGCAGCTTCGGCCGCCGCGTCAACTGCGACGACGTGCGCATGGTCCTGGCCGTCGCCAGGAAGTTTCCCGGGACGCCGATCCAGGTGATCTGGTCGCGCGAGGAGACCTTCCGCCAGGGGAAATACCGCGACCTGCACGCCGTGCGCATGCGCGCCGCGCTCGGATCCGACGGCTTGCCGCAGGCGCTCATCTCTCACGTGGCCGCGTGGAAGCCGGTGATGTTCGGCATGAGCGACGCGGTGTACGTCAAGGGTTCCATCCCCAACGTCCGCATCGAGACCTCGAACGTCGAGACACACATCCTCACCGGACAATACCGTGGCCCCGGCTACAACTCGCATTGTTTCTTCGTCGAGTGCTTCATCGATGAATGCGCCACGCGAGCCGGCATCGATCCGCTCGAGTACCGCCTGCGGTTGTTAGCCAAGTGGCCGGATGCCGGCTGGCGAAAATGCCTGGAAGTCGCGGCGCAAAAGGCCGGCTGGGGTTCACCACTGCCGGCGGGTCAGGGCCGCGGCATTGCCATCGGCAATTTCGGCGGCGGCGGCGAGCCGCACGCTGGCATGACGGTAGCCGCGGTTGCGACCGCGGAAGTCACCACTGCCGGCGAGCTCAGAGTTCATGCGCTCGACATCAGTTTCGATTGCGGGCAGGTGCTGAACATGGACGCGGTGCGCTCGCAGCTCGAGGGGTCGGCGGTGTTCGGCATGAACATGTCCCTGAACGAAGAGATCACCATCGAGAACGGGCGCGTCGTCGAGGGCAATTTCGACCGCTACCCGATGTTGCGCCTCGCCGATGTGCCGCGGATCAACATCCACAGCGACGCGCTGAGCGGCCATGACCGCTACGCCAATGCCGGTGAAGCCGGCGTCGGCGTCATCGGGCCCGCCATCGCGAACGCCGTTTTCGCCGCCACCGGTGTACGGCTGCGGAGCATGCCGTTCCGGAAGCTTCGGCTGAGATGATTGATCAGCGGCCAAGAGACCAGGCCCGTAGCTCACCGCGTCACGCGCAGCTGCGCATCGTCGGCAACGTAGCGCACATAACGATAGTCATGAATGAAGCTGATCCGACCGTCACGCCATTCGAGCCACATGAAATAGCCGGGCTCGGCATCCGTCCGGTTTTCGTAGACCGCAATCACTTCGCGACCTTCGAGCCAGGCGGGCGCGAGCCAGATTTCCGGCCAATTTGCATACATCGTGAAGAACATGCCGACATCGGAGCGGCCGCGGCGCCGCGGGTAGGTGGACTGGGCAAGCTGGACGTCTTCCGCCAGCAGCGCCCGCAAGGCGTCCCAGTCACGATTGTTGAAGAGCGAGACATAGCGCGCCGTATCGGCGGAAGCAGCCACCACATCGGCGGGTGAAGGCGGCGTCGCGTTGGACTCACGAAGGCGCGCACGGCCGCGCGCCAGGTGGCCCTTCACCGCGTCGACTGAAATCGCGAGGAACTCCGCGATCTCGCCGAGTGACTGGCCCAGCACGTCCTTCAGGATGACAACACTGCGCTGCAGGACGGGAAGCTCCGTGAAGCGCGACACCGCCGTCGTGAGCGCTTCCTGGCGCAGCGCCATCTCCTCGGGATCGGGTTTGCCCACATCGGGAAGGTTCATGGCAATGTCGATGGGTTCGGACTTGCGTATCGCACGCCCACGCAGCAGGTCGATGGCCCGGTTGTGCGCGATCCTGAAGAGCCAAAGGCGCAGCGGTGTCGCCACATCCAGTTCCGGCAAAGCTGCCAACGCCTGGGCAAAGGCATCCTGCACCACATCTTCGCCATCGAGAACCGATCCCATGAGCCGCGCGCAATAGCGGTGAAGCTCCGGCCTCGCTTGAGTGGTCAGGGCCAGGAACTCTGCTTGTTGTTCACGTTTCGCCGCTTGCGCTTCGTTCAAGACGCCATTTCCTCGAGGACCGTGGCTCCCGTCTCGCCTTTCACCCCGACCGCGAATGCCTTTGAGAATGCCGGATCGCTGAGCGCCGAAATCACTTTCTCGCCGAATTCACCCGGCGGCAATGGCGGTCCGAAACGTGTCAGGAATTCCTGCGGCGTGATGCCGGCAGCACGCGCGTAGGCATGTGCGCCGGTATCGCCGACGCCCGTGCCCGCGAACATCTGCTGAGGCACGACGACCTGAAAACGAATGCCGAGCTGCTTTTCGTTGGCGACGACGTTCGCATATTTCGCCATGAGCCACAGCATGCGCTTGGCGCCCCCATAGCCACCAGAGAGCGGCGAGCCATTCACCGCGCCGCTGGAGCTCACCAGCACGCGCGCCCCCGCCTTGAGCGGCAATGTGAGCGCCGCCTTCAGCCAGTAGAGCCCCGCCTTCACGTCGATGTCCCAGGGTGCGCTGAAGTCCGCCCAATTGAGCTCATCCAGCCGGCCCATGCGTGGCTTGGTACCGGCGTTCAGCACCAGGAAGTCTGGCGAGATTTCACCGAGGATGCGTCGTGCCGCCGCTTCGTCGGTGATGTCCGCCGAAATGGTCGCCACACCCAGCCGCTCGCGAACCGCGGCGAGCGCATCGGCGCTGCGCGCGACCACCGTGACTTTGGCGCCGCGCCGCACCAGCGCTTCGACCAAACCAAGTCCGAGCCCGCGGCTGCCGCCGGTCACCACCGCGGTTCTATTCTTGAATTCCATTGATCGATCTCCTGCAGTTTGTGGTCACAAACAGAAGACGATTGAAGGAGGTGAAAGGAGTCACTTCAGTCCAAAAGGGGGCTGCGGCATCTCCATCTAACTACCTGTGCGCGCCGCGCGGACGCGCTTGCCCTGGTTGCCGAGAGCTTCCTGGCGCACGATGTCTTGGAAGCCCCCGGCACCGATCGCAATCAAATTGTGGTGCATGTTGACGCGGAGACGTTGCGAGACCGGACAGCGGGCTGCTGTGAATTCGAGCACGGGCCTTCAATGGCCGCGGAAACCGCGCGTCGGCTGGCCTGCGACGCGAGCGTTGTTGCCCTGATCGAAAGCGATGACGGCGAGCCGCTCAACGTAGGGCGCAAGACGCGAACTATTTCTGCCGCGCTTCGACGCGTCCTGAATGCCCGCGACAAGGGCTGCCGCTTTCCCGGCTGCTCGAATACCCGTTATCTCGATGGACATCACGTCGAGCACTGGGCCAACGGCGGCGAAACGAAACCCTCCAACCTTGTCTCGCTGTGCCGCTTCCACCATCACGCCGTTCACGAAGGCGGCATTCGCATCGAGAAACTCGACGACGGCGCACTGAGATTCGTGATGCCGAACGGCAAAGACGTCGATAGCATCGCGCCCGGCCACACACAGCCGCTCGGCGACTGGAAGCGACTGCCGGCCGGAGCCGCAGTGAAAGGCTGGACGGGCGAGCGGATGGACTACGGTCTCGCCGTCGAGGTGCTATTGCAGCAGGCGAGACGGGCGAAGAACGTTCCAGCTGGAACGTCGGTTACGTGATCAGCGCGATCAGGATGATGATGGGAATTGGCACGCCAAGAACCCACAAGAGAATGGATCGCATGATTGCCTCCGGATCAGGTGTTCTCGAGGACTGATGAATCCCGCAGCCGCCCGCCGAACGTCGCTGCGAAGCTGGCAAAGAACGCGCCCACGAACAACGAGATGACGAGCCACAAGCGCGAGCGCCGCTGACGTCTTGCGCGCGTCGTCTGCAACCTGCTTTGCCTTGGCGCTCGCCTGCTCGAGATTCTGGTCAAGCCGCGAAAAAGTATCGGTGACGCGCTGTTCGGCTTCCCCCTGGTGAGCCCCGTGTTCGCCGCCACGAGCTGACCCACATATTGCCGGTCCGACTCGGCAAGCTCACCGGACTGCAACGCATTCGCGAGGATGCGGGTGACCTCCGGGATGCGGTCAGGCGCCATGGGCTGCATGCCAGTCGGCGCCGGCGCGCGCGCCGATGCGGCAGGTGCCGCACGGTCAGTTGGCACGCGGAACAGCGAATCCACGAAGTAGCCAAGGGGATTGGGATCGCGCGTGTCTTCGGATGACGATGCTGCGGCTGCGCCTGCCCCTACCGCGGTCACGGCCGACTTCGCGACCTCACCACCGGCTTTGAGCCCGGTCGAGATGGCCGTCCCAATCGCCGACGACAAGAGAGTAGCCATGAGAAGGGTCGCCACTGCCCAGGCCAGGAAGCCGTGCGCCGTGTCGCGGAAGAACACCTCATCGGTGTGTACGGTGACCCAGCGCGTACGCAATCGGCCCGCCAGATATCCACCCAGCGCCGAGGCCAGCAGTTGCACGGCGGCGACCCAGGCGATAGTCGAGACGCCGGCCGTGGTGCCGGGGATGCCCTCGCTGACCCAGGGCGACACGACCGCGAGGCCAAGCCCCGTCCCCAGCAGGAACAGCACGAGCGACAGCGCCGCTGCGCCGACGGCGCCAGCAATTACGGCACCCCAGGAAACGGCGCCGACTTCGGTAGTAGTAGTTGTCATGGCCATGAAAGTGCGCGGCTTGCACCGGATGAGATGTAGGCGCGACTAACAATTGGGTGTAGGTGCCAAGCCTGCCTGGCCGAATCGACACGCAGGCCTGCTACTCGGCACCGTCCTACACCATGACGAGTGGCCGCAAGTTCTGAATGTGGGCCGTTCCGACTGACGACCCGCGCGCAGACTCATACCTTGGTGTGCGGGGCGCAGGAAGGAACGGCCATGCGGTGGTTTCCTCTAACAACTCCGTCAGCACAGGCCCAGACCTCGGGTTGCCGTCGTGTGTTGGTGGTCGATGACAACGAGGACGCGGCCGAGTGTCTCGCCCAGCTCCTCAGGCTCGCCGGTCACGAGGTGGAGGTTGCGTACAACGGAATGTGCGCACTCGCCCGCGTGCGCTCGCACCGTCCAGACATCGTGTTGTGTGATCTCGGCCTGCCAGAGCTGAGCGGCTTCGACTTTGCAAAGGCCATTCGGCAACAGACCCTGTCGATCCGGCTCATTGCCATCAGTGGATACGCGCAGCCCGAGGACATCCGCAGGTCGCTGGAAGCAGGCTTCGACGCCCACCTCGCCAAGCCTGCGCAAGCGGCCGACGTCGAGCGACTGTTCGCCTGAACGTTCGAGCTGGAACGTCAACGATCTACGCTCGTAGTGCCCGCCCGCCGTGGCTTCCTCTGGCACGTATTTGGGCTCTCAAATGGCTCGAGGCCTCGCGATCGCAGCGGTTTCGAGGTCGACCTGGCCTGGTCGGCTGGCGCAATGATTTCGGTACGGCTCGTCCACGCGACCGAAATTGATTGGAGTTGAGCGGACTCGGGTAATCTATCACCCGCATGCCGCGCCAAACATCCGGTTCCGCCAAGTCCACCTCGCGTCGCGGCTACTCTGCACCCGCCCTCGAGAAGGGCATGGACATCCTCGAGTTGTTGGCCGACGCGGACTCGGGGCTCACCGTATCCGAAATTTCACAGCGACTCAAGCGTCGCATGAGCGAACTGTTCCGCATCATCGTCGTCTGGAACGGCGCGCGTGGCTGCAGAAAGATCCTGAGAGCTCGCGCTACAGCGTGTCGTATCACGTCTTGCAAGCTCGCGCATCGCGGCACTCCGGCGCGAAGCTTGACGCTCACAGCCGCGCCCGTGATGCACGAGTTGTCGACCGGATGAACCAGTCATGCCACCTCGTGGTTCGTTCCGGTACCCAGGGCCTGGTGATCCTTCGCCACGGAGAATCTCAAGCGGCATGCGAACCTCTCCGTGAGGCTCGGCGCCGTCATCAATCTCGTCGTCGAGCTGTTCGGGCCACATGCTTCTGGCGCACATGGAGCCCGGCGATCTCGAGAGTCTGTTGAGACTGCTGCCCCGGCCCATGGGCAATTTCGCGGGCGAAACTGGACAAGTCGCTCGACGCGGATCCGCCGGCGCGGGTTTGAAGTTCAACACAGCACGATCACCGCCGGCGTGACCGACATCAGCTATCCCATTCGCGGCTTCGATGGCTCGGTCGTGGCGGCGTTGACCGTTCCTTATCTACATGTGCTCGACGATTCCCTGCCGACCACCGTCGAGCAGACACGGCGGCTGCTCCAGGAAGCCACCCACCGCATATCGCTGGCCCTCGGAGGACCGCGATAGCCGGGCGGGCCCTGCTTCACTTCTTCCGGAAGATCCTCGCGGCGAAATCCTTCAGGTTTCGGCGCCACGTCTGCCATTCGTGGTCGGTGCCGGGTGACTCCCAGTACACGTGCTCGAACTCCGGCCTCGGTCAGCGCGGTGTGCAGGCCGCGGATACGGGTCGTGAATCGCTCGGTTTCGGCAGTACCCACGCCGAGGTACAGCAGATGCACCTTCTTCGCGAATGCCGCCGGATCCGCGAACACGCCGTTGAAGTCGGTCTTCATGTCCGGCTTGCGGTCTTCGAGCAGTACCGCCAGCTGCCACTGAATCCACCGATGTGCGAGAACAGGTCGAGATGATTGAGGGTGACATGGAAGGTCTGGAATCCTCCCATCGACAGTCCGGCCATGGCGCGATGATCGCGGTCCGGCAACGTGCGGTATGTCTTGTCGACGAACGGAATCAGCGCCTGCGTGACGTCGTCCTCGAATACCTTCGCCATCTCGTTGCGCGCCTGGGCAGCTTGCGGTGAGCCCAGCGTCGGGACCGTGAGATTCGGCGCAGGAGAGCCAGCCCGGCGCGCATAACCGTAAGCCATGACGATGATCATGGGCCTGGCTTCTCCCGCGGCGATCAGGTTGTCGAGGATGAAGTTGGCGCGCCCCTGGCGGATCCAGCCGGTTTCATCCTCGCCGCCGCCATGCTGTAGATAGAGCACGGGATAACGCTTCTTCGGCTGTGATTCATAGTCCGGCGGAAGGTAGACCATGGCATGCCGCCAGCTGGCCGTGACGCCGGAGTGATACCACACATCCCGGACCTGACCGTGCGGCACGTCCTGGATGGAATAGTAGGTAGAGCCTGGCTCCGGGACCTCGACGGCACTCACATACCGCGAGCCGCCGAAGAAAGCCCTGCTGCCGGGATCGCTGACGTCGGCGCCGTCCACGTTGAACACGTAGTAATGCAGTCCCGGCACCATGGGATCGGTGGTGAACGTCCAGAATCCGTCGGCCTGTTTTTCCATGTCGACCTTGGGACCACTCCAGAAGTTGAGCCTGACCTTGTTGGCCTCGGGCGCCTTGACCGCAGCTGCACACGGCCGGCCGCATCGACACGCGGATATTCCGCGCCCCACACGTTGGTCTCGGCAGCCTGGAACTGCGCCGCCTCCTGTGCGCCGCAGGTACTCGCGATCAACAGGGCAAGGCAAAAGATCTGTCTCATGAAGATTCCTCGTCTATTGAATGCCGTAGGGGAGGCTGCCGTGCAGAGGGAACACGGCAGCCTCGAGGGTCACCACTGTTGCCATCGGGACCGGACTTGTGGTCACCCACAGCAATACTCCCGATACTTCTCATGCGCGGTCAAGGTGTCGTTGTTCTTTTGCCCGGGATATCCATTTTGCTATTCATCGATTCGGTTCGTGAAAGTCGATTGCCATAGTGAAATCACCTGACGATGCTGCATTGTCGCGGTTTCGCACCGCGGAGTTGCCTATCGACATGGGAGCGGCGATGAGAGTCGCGCAGAGATCGGTCGGTGTCGCTGCGTTCCTGGTGGCCTGTTGCGCAGTGCCGTGGCCGTGTGCTGGCCGACGCGGCCAGCGTGGCGCTCGAGTCCCGCCTGCCCGACGGTACGGAATTCACTTTCTGGGAGCGGCCGCTCACCTTCAGCAGGACCTACTACGTCGACGGCGGCTCACCGAAAAGTGATGACCGCGGTCTCGGAACCAAGCAGCGGCCGTTTCGCACCATCAGCAAGGCGGCCGCGGTCCTGCAGCCGGGCGAACGCGTGGTGATTGCGACCGGCACCTACCGGGAGCTCGTTCGACCGGCGCGCGGCGGTTCCGGCCCCGACAAGATGATCAGCTACGAGGCGGCGCCGGGTGCCGTGGTCATCGTGAAGGCGTCTGAAGTCCTGCGCGATGGATGGGAGCCGAGTACCGAACCCATGCGGGGCGGCGTCGAGGAAGGCGTGCGCGTCTGGAAGCACCCGCTGCCGGGCACGCTGTTCTCCGACGCCTACAACCCCTTTGCCATGGTCAACGTGCCCGGCGACTGGTCCTGGCTCGACACAAAAAGAGTCGACATGGGACCGTATTTCCGGCGACGTGGCATGGTGTTCGTCGATGGAAAACCGCTGGAGCCCATGGAGCAGTATCGCGAACTCGGCAACGTGCCTCTGCCGGGCGCGCCGCTGCCGGACAGCCAGCCACCCCGTCGCAGCGGATTGCCGTCGCGCTCGCGAGGCGGACCGACCATGCAGGAAATCGGCGGGTCATCCGACGGGCGATTCTGGGTGGAACACCAGGGCAACGTCATTCATGTCCGCGTGCCATCAGGCGATCCCCGCACATCGCTCGTGGAGATCAGCGTGCGCGAGCAGGCGTTTGCGCCGCGCGAAAAGGGCCTGGGCTACATCCGCATCAAGGGCCTCACCTTCCAGCATGCCGGAAACGCATTTCCGCCGCCGCAGCGGGGGCTCGTTTCAACCGGGGGCGGCCATCACTGGATCATCGAAGGCAACACGATCGAATGGGCCAACGGTGTCGGCCTGGATATCGGCAGTCAGCACTGGAGCGGCGCGCGCCATCCGCAGTCCGGTGAGGCACATGTCGTGCGCGGCAACACGCTGCGCTACATCGGCGTCGAAGGTATCGGCGGCATGGGAACCAGCAACACACTCGTCGAGGACAATCTCATCGAGTGGGTAGGCTGGCAGGATGCCGAGCGGGCGTGGGAAGCGGCCGGTGCAAAGTTCCACCGCGCCCGCAACCTGCTGTTTCGACGCAATGTCGTCCGGCACATTCGCCACGCCAACGCGGTCTGGCTCGACGTCGGTAACTCCAACAGCCGCATCACCGCCAACGTGTTCGCCGATGTGCTGACCGTCAGCGCGGCCGTTCACATGGAGATGAGCCTCGCGATCAACCAGGTCGACAACAACATCATCTGGGATATCCGCAACGCGGAGCCGGGCACGCCCGGGCAACGGGGAGCAGCGGGTTCCGGCGTCTTCCTCCATGCCTCGGAGAAACAGATCGTCGCGCAGAACATCATCGGCCGTTGCGACAACGTCGGCGTGTTTCCGGTGCTGCGTCCCGATCGCGAGGGCAGCGGCAACGGCCGAGGACACAGGATCCGTGACAACCTGTTCGTCGGATGCAAGAACGGCGGCATCGTCTTCGTGCACGCGGACAACGCGGCTGATGGCAATGTCTACTCCGCCCTGCCTGCGAAGTTCGGTGGCTTCCTGGACGGCGATACCGTCCAGTGGCTGGACCTGCCTGCGTGGCGCGCGCGCGGATGGGACGCCCAGGGCAGCATCGCCGATCTCGACGCGAGCTTCGATGCAGATCGCCTCGAACTCCGTCTGAACGGCAAGGCGCCATTGCCCGCACTACCCGGGCTCCACCCTCGCGTGACGGTTATTCCAGCGACAACACCGTGACCGAGGCCGGCGGCAGCCGGACGGAAACCTTGCCGCCCGCAACCTTACCCGTGCTCTTCTTCGGCGCTACTCCTGCGGGCGCTTCGAAGGTGTTCACGCTGTCAACCGTCGGTGCGCTCAAGGTTTCGCCCCGGGCAGTCTTTACCCCAGGCATCGACGCCTCGATCGTGACGGATCTCGTGGGGTCGAGGTTGGTCAGCGACAGCCACACCTTGCCGTCGCTGTCCCGCGCCGCGATGGCGTCGACTCTCGGCATTTCGATGTTCCCGAACTTGTAGACACCGGCATCGAACTGCACTGGCAGGAACGTGGCGTCCTGGAAGGGCACGTACATCCTGAACACGTGGTAGGTGGGCGTGAGGACCATCTTCTCGCCGCGCGTGAAGATCATGGCCTGCAACACGTTCACCATCTGCGCGATGTTGGCGATCTTCACGCGATCGGCGTGGCGCGCGAACGCGTTGATGTTCAAGGCCGCGATGACGGCGTCGCGCAGGCTGTTCTGCTGCTCGAGGAAGCCGTCCTGGGTGCCGGGCATTTTCTCCAGCCACACACCCCACTCGTCCACGGACAGCAGGACCTTCTTGTCGGGATCGTATTTGTCCATGATGCCGCCGTGCAGCTTCAGCAGCTCGTACATGCGGCGCGTGGACTGCAGCAGCTCGGCGTATTCCTGCTCGCCGAAGCCCACGGACTTGTACGCCGGCGGCCACTTGACGACGGTGTAGTAGTGCAGCGAGATGCCTTCGATGTCCCACGCCCAGGTCTTGTTCTTCCACGCAGCCATCACCGCTTCGGTGTAACTCGGGTCCGCGGTATCCGGGCCGACGGCGATGCGGCGCATCTTCTGGTCCGGGTTGTAGTTGCGCGCGTAGCGGGCGTACACCTTGAGCAGGTCGGTGTAGTACTCCGGAGTCATGGAGCCACCACAGCCCCAGTTCTCGTTGCCGATGCCGAGGATGGGAACGCGGTACGGCTGCGGGTGCCCGTTGGCCGCACGCTGCTTCTGCAGCGCCGTCGGCTGCGGTGTGGTCAGGTACTCGAGCCAGTCGGCCGACTCTGCCGGGGTGCCCGATCCCACGTTGATGGATAGATAGGCTTCCGCGCCTACCTGGTCGAGGAAGTCGAAGAATTCGTGCGTGCCGAAGGTGTTGGGTTCTATGACGCCGCCCCAGTTCGGGTTCAGCGTGGCCGGCCGCTGGTCGCGGGGGCCGATGCCGTTCCGCCAGTGGTACTCGTCGGCAAAACAGCCGCCGGGCCAGCGCACGTTGGGCACCTTGATGGCCCTGAGCGCGGCGACCACGTCATTGCGGATGCCGCGGGTGTTCGGGATCTTCGAGTCCGGCCCGACCCACACGCCTTCGTAGACCCCGCGCCCGAGGTGCTCGGCAAATTGCCCGAAGATGTGTCGATCGATCTTCGCGCCGGGCTTTGCGGCGTCGATGGTCACGCGGATGACGTCGTCGGCCGCGGCCGCATGCATCGACGCGGAAATGGACAACGCGGCGAATACCCACCACGACGCACGGACTGGATTCTTCACGGAACCTACTCCTCGACTTGCTGCTGCCACAACGGTACCACGGTGGATGTCATTCGCATCTGCGGAGGGTCCCATATGCCTTTTGCAATCCCGCCGCGATCTGTCGAAGACCGTCCAATGGAAAGTGTGTTGCCATAGTAAAAGCCGCTGTCATGCCAGCACCCGCGGTGCTACCTTGCTGCACGCGGCGGACAGAAGGGAAACTGATGAAGAGTGCAACGCGCGCACCGATTCGCATTCACAACCAGATTGCGCGCGAGATCGGCACCGCGATCGTCTCGGGGCAACTGCGGCCGGGCCGCGTGCTCGACAACGAGATCGAGGCCAGCGCGCGGCGTAACGTTTCACACACCGCGTATCGCGAAGCACTGCGGATCCTGAGCGCCAAGGGTCTCATTCACAGCCGGCCGCGCCTCGGCACGCGGGTGAGCGAGGTTTCCGAGTGGCATCTGCTGGACAACGACGTGCTCACCTGGCTGTTCAGCGGAACGCCGGAGCCGGAGGTGATCCATGGGCTGTTCGAGCTGCGCACCATCGTCGAGCCGGCGGCGGCGGCCATCGCGGCGCTTCGCCGCACGCCCCAGCAACTGCTCGAGATGGAAGCGGCCCTGGAACAGATGGCGCTTCACACGCTGCACCGCGCTGAAGGGCGCAAGGCAGACAAGGCGTTTCATGCCGCCCTGCTCGCCGGCACGAAAAACCCATTCCTCATTTCGCTCACGAATGGCGTCACCGCCGCGGTCGATGCGCTGACCCAGTACAAGTTGCGTCTCGCGAAGGTCAAGCGCGATCCGGTTCCGGACCATCGTCGTGTCTACGAAGCTGTGGCGGCGCGGGACGCGGATGCGGCCCGCGTGGCGATGGACCGGTTGATTCGCCTTGCCATCCAGGACATGCCCGCCAGCCAGCGTCCCAGGCGCCTATCCACTGCGTCGCTGCCCGGCATCGCCTATCTGCTCCCCGCATCGCCATAGAGAACCCAGTCCATGAAAAACCGCCTGCTTCGTTTCCTCGCGCTGCTCCTGGGCTTCATCACCCTGGCCCAGGCCGGCGACAAGTACACGTTCGTCGTCGTTCACGGCGCCACGGCCGGCGGCTGGGAGTGGAAGAGCACCGGCAAGTTCCTCACCGACGATGGCCACACCGTCTACCGCGCCACGCTCACCGGCCTCGGCGAGCGCATGCACCTGAACAGTCCCGACATCGATCTGCAGACCCACATCAACGACGTGGTGAACCTGATCCTGTTCGAGGATCTGCACGACGTGGTGCTCACCGGCCACAGCTACGGCGGCATGGTCATCACCGGCGTCATGGACCGGGTGCCGGAGCGCATCCGTCATGTCGTGTTTCTCGACGCCGCCGTGCCCGACGATGGCATGTCGCTCTTTGACCATTTCGGCGGAACCGGCCCGCAGGATCCCGAGCGCTTCAAGGATGGCTTCATGCAGGTTCCCTGGGTCAAGCCCGACGCCAAGCCGCCGCACAGCGTGAAGCAGTCGATCAAGTGCTTCAATCAGCCGGTGTCGTACAAGAATCCCGCCGCGCTGAAATTGCCGGTGACCTACGTCGCCTTCATCCCGAAGGACAAGTCGGCCGAGGAGCGCGCGAAGACGGACAAGAGCTGGCAGCGCGCCGTGGCGCGCGGCTGGACCATCCGCACCTTTCCCGGCGGCCACGTGGCGCAGCAGGAAGATCCGCGCGGCGTCGCGACGCTCATCGAGCAGTCGGTGAACGATCGCAACAAGTGAAAACGTGACGTTCAGAAGTTCGTGCGGAACCCCAGGGTGTAGTACCGGCCCATGTCGTCGTAGAAGCCCAGCGTCGGATAGAACAAGCCCGGAAGTCCCGAGTTGGACGGGTACAGCGGAACGCTTTCGTCCAGCAGGTTGTTCACGGTCAGGTAGGCCTCGACGCTGCTGTCGCCGAACTCGAACTGCTTGCTGACCGTGGTGTCCACGACGTCATACGCGTCGAGGCTCGAGTCCACGTAGTTCTGCGTGTTGCCGTTGAGATCGTTGTCGCTGGTCTTCAGGTTGACGTTGCTCAGCCAACGATTCTGCAGCGCCACCGTCCAGCTGTCGTTCTGCCAGGTCAGGAACGTGGTCTGCATCAGGTGGGGCTGAACGGCCCAGATATAGAACGGCGAAGCCGGCGTGTTGAGCGTGGAGTTCGTCGGCTGATAGCTCGCCAGGTGACGCAGCGAGAATTGCCCGCCCGCCATGTCGAAGCTGTAGTCGAGCTGGAAATCGTAGCCCTTGATCTTCTGCAGCGCCGCGTTGAGCGGTGAAGCGCGGATTTCGGTCGGCAAGTTGAACGCGGGATTCAGTGTAATTGGGATCGCGACGGATCCGTGATCGGCCGGATCGCCAGCGAGCAGAAGTTCGAATCGTACGCAGGTGCGCTGGCCAGGCACAGGCCCTGGATGGCGTCGTTCTGATAGGTGATGTTGGTGATCGCGTTCGTCAACTTGGTCTCGTAGAAGTCGACCGCGAAGCTGAAGCGCGGGATGAAGTCCGGAGTCCACACGACGCCCACCGTCGTTGTCTTCGCCGTTTCCGGCGTCAGGTCCGGATTGCCGCGCGAGACGAGGCGCATGCCCTGACTGCTGCCGCCCGTGAGCCGGTCCTGGAAGCCGGTCGACGTGACGCCGGCAGGCTGGTACAGATCGTTGAGGTTCGGCGCGCGGAAGTCGGACGAATGGGTGCTGCGCAACCGCACCGAATCGACGATTTGCCAGTTGAGTCCGAGCTTCCAGGAATCGCCCGCGTCGAAGGTCGAATACTTGGCGCGTCGGCCCGCCAGGTTGGCCGAAAGGTCCTGGAATCCAGGGACGTCCTTGAGCAGCGGAACGTTGAATTCCAGCGCGAGCTCGTAAACGTGGTTCTTGGCATCGACTTCCGCATTGGTGTTCTGCACCCAGCGCAGCGGCGCATTGCCGTTGGCGAGACAAAAGCGCAGACCCGTGCAGTTGACGAAGTCGGTCGGCAGGAAATCACTCTCCATGACGTACGTCGCCCAGCGTGCCTCGCCTGACACGTTCGCGATGATTTCGCCCGCGGGTAGCCCGAAGCCCCAAAGGCCCCCACCGATTGAGAAGCCGACATCGTCGAGTTCCTGCGTCAGCGTCCACGAGGTTGGCGTGCGCAGGTATTCATAAGTTCCGACGGAAGGTCCGGCGGGATTGGTGATGTTGGTCGGAACGCATCCCGGATAGAGACTTGCGAACTGCGGCTGCGTGCTCACCCAGCACCTGATCGTGCCGCCGTCCATCACGGCATCCAGCGATGCGAGGTATTTTGCGTTGTCGGTGTTGTTGGGATTGGTAACCGTCAACTCACTGTTGCCGTGGTTGTAGTACACGTCCCAGTTCCAGTCGCCGAACGATCCGGTGACTCCGGTTTCCGCATTCCACTGCTTCTGGTCGCCGACAGTGCGATACAGCCGGTTCGGGCTGCCATTGGCGGGTTCTCCGTCGACCTGGTTCCAGATATAGGACGGCAGGCGGAGATACGGTACGTTCCCCGCTCCGGCCGGTGGCGGTGGGCGGCGTGCTGCCGGTCTGTGGCGAGGTCGCAGGCACGGCAGGCAGGCAAAGCCGATCCGCCGCGCCCGCGGTTCCGCATTCGATGCCCGATCCCAGCAGCGCCTGCGTGGCCGGAGTTATGAAGGGGTTGTTGGCGAAAATCGAATTAGGCCGGCCGGCCGATGGGCTAACCACCCACTGGATCCAGTCGGACAGGTTCTCGGCTTGCGCCCAGGATCCCTGCACGTACCAGTTGGCGCTTTCACCCAGGTCCATGTCGAAGCGCGCGAACACATCCTTCATCTCGAGTTCGGAACGGAAAGTGCCGTACTTGATGTACGCGCCGCCGCCGCCCGATTCCACGGGAGGGGATCCTGTCGGGGTGCCATGCACCAGCGGGATCAGGTTGCCAGCCGCGTCGAAAGTGGTGTTGTTGTACGCGCAGCTCGAACCGCACATGACGTTGCCGGCCTCGGGGCCGCTGTTGAACACGCGTGAATAGGGGGTGTTCGTGAACGGGTTGGCAGGCGAACCGTTGCCGGTCAACAACCAGGCCTGCCCATCCTCGCCATAAGGGCGCTCGCTGATGGGGATCTTGTCCTGATGTCGGAAGCGTGCGGCCACCTCGAAATGGCCGCGGTCGGAAAACAGGCTCGTGCCCCAGGCCGCGCCGAGCTGATACTGGTCGCCGTCGCTGTATTTCGACATGCCGTAGTCAGCCTTCACTGACAGGCCGGTGAACTCCTTGTCCAGCAAGTAGTTGACTACGCCGGCGACGGCGTCCGAACCGTAAATCGCCGAAGCGCCGCCGGTCACGATGTCGACCCGCTCCACCAGCATTTGCGGCAGCACGTCGATATTGACCGAGCCGTCCTGGTTGTTCGGCGCGATGCGATGGCCGTTCATCAGCACCAGCGTGCGCTGAAGGTCCGAAGTTGCGAAGCGACAACGTATTGCCGCCGTTATTGGTGCTGCCATTGCCCTGCGTACGCGGGGTGCGGCCGCCCAGGATGGTGGGCAGCTTGTTGAGTGCATCGGCCGTGTCGCTGGGCGTGGTCTTCGCGAGCTCGGCGATGTCCACCGTGGTGAGCGGCGTCGGTGACAGGGCGTTGTCGGTGATGGTGCGCGATCCGGTGACCGTGATGACGCCCATTTCCTCGCCGGAATCGTCCTGCGCGTCCTTGGCGAACCCTGGTCGGCGACTCTGTGCCCATGCGGAACTGGCGGCCAGGGCCGCGCTGACGCCCAACGCGACCAGGGTCGCGCGGCGGATATCTCTTGAATTCATCACTCCCCCTTCTTCTAACTAGCTCGTGAATCGGGGCCCCCGCCCTGATTCGTGATTGGGGTAACGCTACCAATGGGCTTTTACTATGGCAACAGACTTTCAGGAAAAACACGTGGCCGAATGTGTATTCGGATATCTGTAAGTGAGTACTTACGATATTGGGAGCGGTAACTTTCCCGTCAGTTCTGGCGCAGGTACCGGACGGGGTAAGTCGCCGGCAGCGGCGTGACCTGATTTCCGGCGGCCCACGCATCCCACTTCTTCGACAGGGACTCGACGCGCCGCGGCTGCCGGGCGGCGAGGTCCTCGAGCTCCGTCCGATCGCGCTCCATGTCGTAGAGTTTCCAGGGCTCTCCACGAAGCGCGGTCAGCTTGTAGCGTCCCTCGCGGACGGCCCGGGTCCCCTCGTGCTCGAAATACAACGTCCGTTCGGGCATGCGTTCGCCGCGCAGCGCCGGGACCAGGCTGGTACCGGCCATGGGCAGAGTCTCCCGGGTGTTGAACAGGCGTGGGTATTTCGCACCGGAAGCTTCAACGATGGTGGGCATGAGATCGATGAGGTGCGCCGGTGCACTTTCGATCACGTTCCGGCGCCGGAATCCCGCGGGCCAGCGCACGATGCAGGGTGTGCTGATGCCGCCCTCGTGCGAGTAGTGCTTGTACATGCGCCACGGCGTGTTCGACGCATTCGCCCAGCCCGATCCCACGCTGTGGTAAGTCCCCCGGCCGCCCATCCGCTGCAGCTCATCGCCACGGTGCAGCACGTTGTTCGGACTCGAGCTGACGTCGAAACCGAACGGATCCCACTCGGCGCATGCGCCGTTGTCACTCAGGAACATGATGAGCGTGTGGTCCAGTTCACCCCTGGCGCGCAGGTCCGCCGTCACGCGCCCGATGTTCTGGTCCATGCGATCGACCATCGCCGCGTAGATCGCCATGCGCATCGCCAGGTCCGCACGGCGGTCCTCCGGAAGGCTGTCCCACGGCGGATTTTCTGCGCTGACGGTCTCGCCGAAGTTGGTGAATTTGGAGCGCGGCGGCAATCGGGTATCTCGCGCCACGAGCCGCAGGTTTTTCATTCGTGCCAGGCGCTCCTCTCGCAGCCGATCCCAGCCCCCCGTATACCTGTTGCGGTACCTGGAGATGTCCTCGGGGCGCGCGTGCAGAGGGAAATGCGGCGCATGGAACGCCAGGTAGAGAAACCACGGCTGATCCGGAGTCGTGCGCGCGTCCTCGAGAAAATCCAGCGCATAGTCGGTCAGCGCATCCGTGCCATAAAAGGCATTTGCGCCGTAGTTTCGGATTCGGCTGCCCTGGGGTAGACGCAGGTATTGCGCGGTGTCCCAGTACGTCGCCGCGCTGATGAGCGTGCCGAAGTACTGCTCGAATCCATGGCGCGTCGGATCGTTGGTTCCCACGTGCCACTTGCCGGACATGAAGGTCCGGTAACCGGCCAGCTTCAGGACGTCGGCAAGCGTGACTGCATTATCGGAGAGTCGCCCTCGGTATCCGGGGTGTCCCATGTCCGTGACCATGTGGCCCACGCCTACCCGGTGCGGATACTGGCCCGTGAGAATGCTGGCCCGCGAGGGGCAGCATCGCGCCGTGGTGTAGAACTGCGCGAAGCGCAGGCCGTCGGTTGCCAGCGCGTTCAGTGTGGGAGTGTCGATCTCACCGCCGTAACAGCCGAGGTCGCTGTAACCGAGATCATCGGCGACCACCAGCAGGATATTCGGCCGCCTCTGCCGCTGATGGCCCAACCCAGCCGCTGACGCGGACAGTGCGAAAAACTCGCGTCGATTCACAAGCTTCGGATTGCTCATGGACAGGGGCCCCTACCCCCAGACTGATAGTTAGGGCATGTATTCCCGTTCACGGTACTCGAACCAGTCGAAATCGGCAGGCTGCGCCGTGCCGGACACGTCCTGGCAGGCAACTCCTACGAAGGCACCGGTGAAATTGGGGGCACCGGGCGCCGTGGCTTCATCGGAAAGGATGCTGGCGTCGAAGACCTCGGGCAACCAGTTCCAGGCGCCGCCGCCGATGCCGTACGCGAAGCGCAGGCGCTCGAAATCCACTTCCACGCGCAATTCGATGCGACCCGCTGGGAGCTTCAACGGAGCCGTGAAGGCATCGGCCTGCGGCGAGTCGGGCGTACACGACATCACTCGCAGGTGCCGACCGTGCTCCTCGTCGTGCGACACACATAGATAGTGGAACTTGGCCGAGTTGTAGTAGCACACCAGCCCCGCCGCCTGTTGGTAGTGCGCCGGCTCGAACTCCATCGCCGTGATCGCGCTGTAGCAGTGGGCCTGCTGACGACGCGCGACCAGTGACTGCCGGAACAGGCTGCCGATGGTTTCGCGTCCATACAGCCGCAGAAACCCGGGGCGTGCGTTCAGGCTGAACAGCTCTTCCGGAAACGGCGAGCGCAGCCACTGGAAGTCGATGGGCAGCTGCTTGCCATCGAAGTCCTCGCGAACCGGCGCCGCCGCCCGCTTTGCATCGAGGGGCACGGCAGGTAGTTTGGGCGCCGGCGTCTCGAGTTCGGGCACGCCGCTGCCATCGCGTGTGCGCAACCAGTCATCGCTGCCCCAGACCATCTTCTGAATCGCGGTCTCGCGGCCGAGCACGCAACGGCCGCGGTTGGGCAGCGGGCGTCCGCATAGATAGACGGCGTAGGTTTCGCCTGTTTGGGTATCGACGAGATCGCCGTGACCCGCGCGCTGCAGCGGTGCATGAGGGCGATCGCGCGCCGTGATGATGTATTTGTCCGGATGAAGCTCGTACGGCCCGGTAAGTGAGCGCGAGCGCGCCATGGTCATCGCGTGTCCCCAGCCCGTACCGCCTTCAGCCGTAACCAGGTAGTACCAGCCATTGCGCTTGTAGAGATGTGGCGCTTCGGTGAACCCAATCGACGTGCCCGCGAAGATGTTCTTGCGCTCGCCGATCAGCTTGCGTGACCCGTGCTCGTACTCCTGCAGCACGATGCCGGCGAAGCGGTTGCGGCCCGGACGATGGTCCCAGAGCTGGTTCACCAGGTACTTGCGTCCGTCATCATCATGGAACAGTGAGGGATCGAAGCCGCTGCTGTTCAGGTACACGGGATCTGACCACTCGCCGTCGATGGTTGGACAGGTGACCAGGTAGTTATGGAAGTCGCGTAGCGACGCACCCGACGCGCCGCCCACCGTCGTGCGGCCGTAGCGTTTGACGTCCGTGTAGATCAGCCAGAAGAGTCCATCGCTGCGAGTGAGGCATGGCGCCCACACTCCGCACGAGTCGGGATCGCCGAGCATGTTGAGCTGGCTCGCACGCCGTAGCGGCCGCGTCAGCAGGCGCCAGTTCACGAGATCCCGCGAGTGATGGATCTGCACGCCGGGATACCACTCGAAGGTGGAGGTTGCGATGTAGTAGTCGTCGCCGACCCGCACGATGGACGGATCCGGATTGAAGCCCGGCAGGATCGGATTGCGGATCAACTGGCGACCTCGGTCGTCGTGCCGGGGCGATCACGCACCACCGACCAGAGCCAGATCGCGCCGAGGATATCGAACAGAGCCAGCGCCACGAAGAATGGATCGTAGCCGATGACTTTCACCAGTCCGCCGACGAACAGCGTGAACACCAGCACACCCGCGTTGCCGCAGAAGCCGGCAATGCCGGCCACCGTCGCCACTTCATTCTTGCGGAACAGGTCAGAGGACATGGTGATGACCGTGATCGACAGCGTCTGGTGCGCGAAGCCGCCGAGGCACAACAACAGAAGCGCCATGTACGGGTCCTGCACCTTGGCAACGAACAGCATGCAGGTCATCAGCAGTGCGCCCACCGTGAAGGCACACTTTCGCGCCGTGATGAGACTGACGCCGCGCCTCTGCAGCCAATATGCAATGGTCGGCCCGGTCATTGCTCCGATATCTGCGGTCAGGAACGGTAGCCAGGCGAACGCTGCGAGATGTTTGATGTCCCAGCCGCGCTCGGTCGCCAGGTAGAGGGGCATCCAGAAGTTCAACGTGCCCCAGGTCGGATCCGCCAGCATGCGCGGTATCGCGATGCCCCAGGTGTTGCGCTGCTTCAGCAGGTGCCAGACCGAGGGCTTGGCCGCAACGGCCGCCAGGTGCGACTCCTGGTTGGACGCGATGTGGTCGCGTTCCTCATTCGACAGCGTGGGATGCTGCTTCGGCGAGTAATAGAAGCGGAACCACATCGCCACCCACACCAGCGCTGCGACACCGGCGATCACAAAGGCGAGACGCCAGCTATGGAACAGGATGGCCCACGCAACCAGCGGGGCCGCCAGCATCGGTCCGAACGAGGCGCCGATGTTGTAGAAGCCGGCGGCGAAGCCGCGTTCCTTTGCCGGAAACCATTCGGCGACTGCCTTCATGCCGCCGGGCTGAGCCGTGCCTTCGGCAAATCCCATCAGGCCACGCAGCACCGCGAGCATCTGCCAGTTCATGGCCGCACCGTGCAGCGCGGTCAGCACTGCCCATGCCAGCGCAAACAGGCCGAACCCCAGCTTCAGCCCGATGATATCCATGATGTAGCCGGCGGCCGGCTGAAGCAGCAGGCCCACCTGGAAGAATGCCGTGACCCAGGAATATTCCTGCTCGCCGACACCCAGGTCTGCCTGGAATACGTCCTGGGTGACGACCACGCCGAGTATCGCGCGGGTGAGATAGTTGAAGACGGTGCCGATGGTGATCAGCCCGATCATCCACCAACGCAAGCCCCACAAGCGCCGGATCAATGGCAACGGTCAACTCCCCCAGGATGTTATCGCTACCCTAGCACGGCGATTTCGGTTTGACTCACTTCACCTGGTAGAAGCGAATGCGCACAGCCTTGATATGCAAGCGCATATCCCCGCGAGCATTTTCTTCATCACGGCTAACTCCGTTCAATAGAGGCATTATGGCGCGCTCGACTATGGGAGGAATCATGCAGCAAGCCCGTTCGCTCGCCATCGCATTCATCTTGTTTGTGTCGTCCATCGCGAGCGGAGCGCAGCCCTGCTCAGCCCTGACAAAATTTTCGCTGCCCGAACATCGCGTAGTCATCCGGCAGGCGCAGGACGTGGCGGCCAGCTTGCCGGGCGTCTCGCCCGCGGTCCCGGCGCATTGCCGCGTCGAGGGCGTGATCGACGAGCGTATCGGACAGGACGGCAAGCCTTATGCAATCGGCTTCGCCGTGGCGTTGCCGGCGAATTGGAACGGCCGTTTCCTCTTCCAGGGCGGCGGCGGACTGAATGGCAGCGTGCAGCCGCCGCTCGGTGGTGGTTACGCCGGCGAACGATCGGCGCTCATGCGCGGCTTCGCGGTGGCCAGTACCGACTCCGGCCACAAAGGCGAAGGTTTCGACGGCAGCTTCTTCGCGGACCAGCAGGCTGCGTTGAATTTCCTGTACCAGGCCGTGGCCGAGGTCACGCTCGTCGCCAAGGCGATTGTCTCGAGGCGCTACGGCAAACCGCAGGAGCACGCGTACTTCGTCGGCTGCTCCACCGGCGGCCGCGAGGCGATGATGATGTCGCAGCGCTTCCCCAACTACTACGACGGCATCGTGGCGGTCGCACCCGCCGCGCGTACCAGCTTCTCGAATTTGGGACTCAAGCACGCCGCCGCCGCGCTCAACGCCATTGCGCCGCGCGATGCGCAGGGCAATCCGCAGACCCGCGCCGCGTTGAGTGATGCGGATCGCAAGCTGGTCATCGACGGCGTGCTCGCGTCCTGCGACACGCTCGATGGCAACGCGGATGGATTGATCTTCGCGCCGCAAAACTGCCGCTTCGATCCGGGCACTCTCGCCTGCCAGGGCGAGAAGAAAGACGCATGTCTCTCGGCCGCCCAGGTGAAGGCGATCCGCACCGTCATGCAGGGGCCTCGAACTACCTCCGGACGACAGGTTTACCCGGGCTACTACTACGACACCGGCATCGCGAACACGCAGGGCCTGGCCGGCGTGCTGGCCGGGCCTTTCATTCCGGAAAACCGCCCCGTGGGCACCGCCTTTGACGTCGATGCGGCCGCCGACGATGCGATGAACGCGCGTGCCATGGTTGGCGACAGCAGCGCCTGGACAAACCTGAGTACCTTCCGCGGCCACGGCGGCAAGCTGATCTTTGCGCACGGCGTGAGCGACCCGTGGTTCTCAGCGCAGGAGAGCGTGCGCTACTACGAACAACTTGGCCGCGACAACGGCGAAGCGCCACTGCAGGATTGGAGCCGCCTGTTCCTGGTGCCCGGCATGGGCCACTGCGGCGGCGGCGCACGCACGCTCGACCAGTTCGACCTGCTGACTGCCGTGGTTGATTGGGTCGAAGCCGGCCGCGCGCCGGAACGCGTGATCGCCACCGGCAAGTCAATGCCCGGCGAAAGCCGCCCGCTGTGTCCGTTTCCCAGACATGCGCACTACGGCAGCAGCGGGGGTGCGCGCGAGGCGGCTAACTACACCTGCCGCGAGTGACCCCGGGTGGCCTGCTGTTGCTCGCGCAGCTGCGCGAGTCGCGGTATGTGTTTCAACGACGCCGCCATGGTGTAAGCGAGCTGCAGGTGGCCCGCGCGGAACAGTTGCAGGGCCGCCGCATCGTCCACGTCGCGCAGCCGGTCGAGGCTCACCGTGTACAGTCCCTGCAACGTCAGCCGCTCGCCATTCTCGAATGTCAGCGAGATCTCGATCGGCTCGATCAGCTTGTGCGCGGTGAGTTCCGCGATGAATGCCTTGTTGCGTTCGAGTCCGTGATGGATCTCGCCCAGCGTACGTTGAATCGCGCGCAGGGAGTTACCCGGCTTCGTGGGCTTCGTTGAAGAGCGGCTCACCTTCGTGCTCGCTGAAGCGCGCATGGTCGCGATCGATGGCGATGTTTCGCTCGGACATGAAAAAACCTTCCCGCTGCAGCATCAGCGGGTGGAAGCCGCCGCGATCCTCGGGGCTGCCGAGCAGGTTTTCACCGGGCTTGAACCCGAACATCGCGCCCGCGTAGAAACTGCCTGTCTCCGGATCCTTGGTGAACAGGATCGGACAACAAGTGGCCGCCACCTGGAATTCCGGCGCCAGCACCTGCAAGAAGTGCGGTGCCGCCTCGGCCGCCGGCCGCAGGCGCAGTTGTCCATGCGTCTTCGGATTCAATAGTTGGAGATTGGGCACGGTCGCTCTCAGACGGTCTGCATGCCGTGTTCCACGATCTTGCGGATGAGCTCGCGATGGCGCGGCAATCCCGCGCGCAACCGTTCGGTCTGGATCGCGTTCTCGCGCAGCGCGCGTTCGGCGTTCTTCGCGTCACCGCTCAATGCTGCAGGTTCGACCTGGGTGCGGAACCCCATGCCGTAGAGGACGTACTGGTAGCTGGCGGCCGGGAACACCTCTTCCACGCGATCGAACTCATCGTGAAACCAGGGCGACTGGTGGCTCCAGAGCAGCAACAGGTCCTGGAGGCGGTCCGGGATCGTCTCCGGCAGCAGGTTGTCGCGCCAGAACGCCGAGTCGGTGCGCTTGGTGAGCACGTAGTGGAGCTTCAGGAAGTCGATGATTCGCCCCCATCGATACTGAGTCGTGGCATTGAACCGTGCGGCGATGAGGTCCATGACTTCGCGGCACACGGGCAGCTGCTCGGCGATGAATTTCGCGGAAAGCTCGATGAGCACGATCGCCGACGCCTCGAGAGGCTCGAGGAACCCCGCCGCGAGGCCCACTGCCACGCAATTGCGTTTCCAGAACGTTTCGCGATGCCCGGCAGGGATCACGAGCTTGCGAACAGGGAGGTCACGGCCCGCCGCGCCGAGATAGTCACGCAGTTCCCGCTCCGCCTGCTCGTCCGAAATGTGGCGGCTCGAGTACACGTGACCGACACCGCGTCGCGCAGGCAAGCCGATGTCCCAGATCCAGCCGGCGGATTGCGCCGTGGAGATCGTCTGGCATGCAATCGGCGTGGCTTCGCTCGCGTACGGCACCTGCACCGCCAGCGCGCGATCACAGAACAGCACGTCGCCGCATTCCTTGAAAGGTACGCCGAGCGTCTCACCGATCAGCAATGCCTTGAAGCCCGTGCAATCGACGAACAGGTCGCCCGCGATTTCGCCCGCCTGCGGCGTGCTGAGGCTGAGAATGTCGCCGCCCGGTGCGAGATTCACGCGCTGCACGTCCGCGAGCACGTGACGCACGCCCAGCTTTTCGCAGCAATGCTCCTGCAGGAAGGCCGCGAATTTGCCGGCATCGAGATGATAGGAGTAGTTTGCGACGGCCTCGAACTCGGCGGTCGCGATGGTCTTGGGCGCGAGTCCGTCGTCACACAAGCGGCCCTGGGGGCATACGGCATCGCAGAAGCTGCGCCCGTCCTCTCGCGCGAGCCAGTGCGGTACCAGGTTCAGCTGCGCAAAGCTCTGCGGCAGCATCAGCGGGTGATAGTAGAAGTCGTCCGCCGCGCCGGTCGTCCAGCGGGCGAATCGCGCGCCCTGTTTGAACGCCGCCTCGCACTTCCGGAAGAATTCCGTCTCGGACACTCCGATGCGCGCCAGCGTGCTGCGCAAGGTCGGCCACGTTCCTTCACCCACGCCGATGATGGGCGTGTTGGGTGACTCCACCAGCGTCACGGAGAATTCCGCGCCCATGCGGGCGCGGTGCTTGGCTGCAATCACGCCGGCCGTGAGCCATCCGGCGGTGCCGCCTCCGACGATGACGATGTGCCTGACGGGCTGAACCATGATGCGATGGGACGGCGGCGGAGAGAGGATGTCAATAAGAGGGGTGTTGACATCCCCTCCCCCCACCGTATGAACGCTACAGCCGGATGCGGGCACCCAGCGCGTAGCGGCGGCCGTACGCGAAGACATCGAGCAGCTGATTGTCGAAGCGGCCATGCGTGCTCAGCGTCTCGTCCGTGATGTTGAGCGCTTCGAAGTACACGTTGAACTTCTCCGTGATCTGGTAACTCGTGGAGAAGTCGATCTGCAGGCTCGAATTCACGAACGTCGGCTCGGCACCGAACGCGGAGTTGTTCTGGTTCTGACCGAACTGCAACAGGTACTCGTCGCGCCAGTTCGCCGCGACACGCGCCTCGAAGCCGTGCTTGTCGAAGAACGCCACCAGGTTCGCCGAGTCGGCGAGGCCCGTGACCGCGAAGCCACTCTGCGAAATGTCGGTGCGGTCGTAAGGCTTGTCCGTGTCGACGAATGTCGCATTCGCGTTGAAGCCGAAGCCGCTGTCTCCGAAGATGTGCTGCCAGGCGATCTCCCAGCCGTTCACGGTCGCATCCGGGCCGTTCACGCGCTGCGACACCGTGTAGATGGCTGGCTGGCCGGTCGTCGGGTCGATCACGTCATTGATGGTCTGGCGCTGCGTGCCCTGCACGATGAAGCCAGTCACATCCTTGAGGAACGCATTCACCGAGAAGTACGCGTTCTTTCCGTAGTACCACTCCACGCCCAGATCAAGGTTGTCCGACAGGTACGGCTTGAGGGCCGGGTTGCCGCCGGTCGCCGTCAATGCGCCGACACGCGGCAACGAGCCCACGTTGAGCACCGGCGTCAGGAAATTGATCGCCGGACGCGTCAGCGTGCGCGAGGCATCGAACCGAAGCTGTAGTTCCTCCGTCATCTCCAGCTTCACGTCGATGCTTGGCAGCAGGTAGGAATAGTCGCTGTCCGTGGTAATCGGCTGCGTCTCCGAGAACGTCGTGGTGAGCAGCGTGGGATCCGCGGGGTTCACGGTGAGCTGCGTCGGCAGACGTCCGACACCCGAAGAAGAAATGTCCGTGCTCTCGCGGCGAATGCCCGCGGTCAGGTGGAATGGCTTGCCGCCGATTTCGCCGTTGAAGTGTGTGCTCAGGAAAGCGGCCCAGGTCTTCTCGGTGATGTCCTGGATACTGCCCGGATCCAGCGCAATGTCGAGCGAGCCCGTGTAATTGCAGCAGCCGTAGTTGAACCCGGGAATCGTCTGGGCCTGTGGATTGCCGAGGCTTTCGAGGTAGTTGTACAGATCGTACGAGGTGTACACGAGCAGCTCCGGCGGCAACGCGCCGGCGCCCGCGAACCCGGGAATGAACCCCGAGGTATTGATCCGGCTCCGGTAGATGTCGGTGGGGACGAGCACGCCTGAGGTACGCCCCGACATGGCGCCGTAACCCGCGTACGCCTGCCAGAAGTTATTGGCGAAAGAATTGCTGTTCTGCAGGGTGAAGTTGTCGTCCAGGTACGAGAGCCCCAGGTCGACCTTCAGGTCTTCTTCTCCCCAGGTCAACTTGAAACGCGCCTGCTTGATCGTGTCGCTGTTCTCCTGGGACAACCGCACCAGCACGTGCGAGCCGATGATCGTGGGATCGAGGTACCGCGAGGTGTCGCCGTTCGGTCCGTAGGTGGACATCTCGGGCAGGTGATCGCTGCTGTCGCCGACCACGCGCACGCCCATGTCGAAGCCGAGCGTGCCGCCGTAGCCGATGTCGGCGCCATCGAAGCCGCTCGCCGTCAGGATTCTGCTCGCTCTTGGAATACGAGGCGTCCGCTTCCATGCTGAAGCTGTCGGAAAACGAATGCTGCAGGTTGACGCCGATCTGGTTCGTCGTGCGCTCGCGGTTTTCGGTGCCGCCGTTGAGATCCATCGGCGTGCCCGCCTGCCGGTAGTCGATCACCGTGCCATTGTCATCGAGCTGCACGCTGCGCAGGTCATTGATGCCGAACCACAGGCCGAAACCGTAGGTGTTGGTTTCGATCTTCTGGCGCGAGAAATTGTCGTCAATCGTGAGCAGCGTGTCGTCCGACGGACGCCACTGGAACGCGATGCGGCCATCGATGCGTTCATCCGTGACCTGCGACTGCTCGGCGCCGAATTGCTGCTGCCACCAGCCGACGATGGTCTTGTCTTCGGCGTCGAGATCGCCGGTGTTGCAGATGGTCGTGAGCTGGCAGGGCGCGAACATGCCGCCTTCCCAGCCGGAAACGAACACGCGATTCGCGTCGGTATCCCGCTTCGTGTAGATCGCGTCGGCGAGAAAGCCCATCGTGTCATCGGCGAACGTGTTGCTGAACAGGAGCCCGCCGGTCGGTTGAATCGAACCCGCCTCTTCCTGCTCGGAAACGCCGGCGCTCGCGACGAATCGCATGCCGGGCGAATCGAAGGGCTTGGGAAACGCGACATTCACGGTCGCGCCGATCGAGCTGCTGGAAAGCGTGACGTCGGGCGTCTTCATCACCGTCAGCGAGCCGACGAAGTCCGCGCCCACGGTGGTGAAGTCCACGGAACGCCCGCCCGCGGCGGTCGAGATGCGGCGCCCGTCGTACAGAGTTTCGTTGAAGTCGCCGCCGAAGCCGCGCACCGTGATGCCTTCGGGCTCACCGCGCGTGCCGGAGCGCTGGATCGACACGCCCGGAACGCGCTGCAGCGAGGCCGCCACGTTCGAGTCCGGGAACTTGCCGATGTCCTCGGAAGTGATCACGTCGACGACGCCCGACGACTGCGCGTTTCAAGTCGAGGTTGCGCTGCAGCGACCCGATGAGGCCAGTGACCACGATCTCTTCGAGATTTTCCCCCTGGCCTGAGTCTGTCGACTGGGCGTGGAGAATCTGGGAAATAGTTAGCGCTAACAACCCGGAGGTGCCAGCAAGCGCGCGTTGCGCTCCTTTCTTACGCATTGTTAATCCCCTTCTTTGGTTGGCACCGCGCGATTGGCGAGAACGCGACGGATGACGCGCTTGTCTCGTCAGTCATCGATGTCCGCAGTGGACACTACGCCCATGAGCAGGAGCCAACCATCCGTGTACGCGTATCCCTCGATTCCACTTCGTGATCGACGGGTATCCAACCGGTTGCAATGCGCCATATAAAAGTCGTTTTTATACCCGCAACACGCAGTATTGTCCCGTTGTCGGTACCGACCGGGTGTCTTGTTGCGCCCCGGCTACATGTGGAGGCTTGGTACCGCTGTAGCATTGGTGGCATGACGAACCTGGCGCAGATACCTGTCCGTCGCGGGGTCGATCGCGCGACGTTCGAGTCGGAGATCGCTCCCGTGTCCCTGCCCGTGGTGCTGGCGGACCTGGTGGCTGACTGGCCCGTCGTACGCGCGGCGCGCGAATCGCAGGTCGCGCTGGCCCGTGAGATCCGGGCGCTGGATGCCGGGCTGCTGCCGCACGTCATAGAGGCGCCGGCGGCCGCCGGGGGACGCATCTTCTATCGCGACGACCTCGAGGGATTCAATTTCACGCGGCGCCCGGCAGCAATCAGCGCCACGATCGAACGCCTGTTGCAACTCGAGCAAGTGGCCGATCCACCCGCGTTGTTCCTGGAGTCAGTGTCGACGCGCTCCTACCTACCCGGCTTCGCCGGCGGACATCGCATGGCTTTGCTCGACGAACGGGTGGAACCGCGCATGTGGATCGGCAACGCGGTCAAGGTGAACACGCACTTCGACCTGGCGCACAACATTGCCTGTGTAGTGGGCGGCCGGAGACGCTTCACCCTGTTTCCACCGGACCAGATCGGCAATCTCTATCTCGCTCCGCTCGACTTCACGCCTTCCGGCGCGCCTGTGAGCATGGTGCAATTCACGGCGCCGGATCATTCCCGATTCCCGCGCTACGCCGAGGCATTGCGCCATGCGATGCAGGTCGAGCTGGGGCCCGGTGATGCGCTGTTCATTCCCTACGGCTGGTGGCACCACGTCGAGTCGCTGGCTGCGCTCAACGTGCTCGTGAACTACTGGTGGGACGATGCGCCGGAACCCGGAGTGCCGCACGGTGCGCTGCTGCATGCCGTGCTCACGATCCGCGACCTGCCGCCTGGCCAGCGCGCGGTGTGGCAATCGATCTTCGAACAACTCGTATTCATGGATCCGGAGCGGGCGCTCGCCCATCTGCCACCCGCGCAGCGCGGGCTTCTGGCTCCCCCGTCCGCCGAAAAGACGAAGAAGATCCGGGACCTGCTTGCCCGCGACTTCAATCGCGGGAAGCCATGAAGTAACTCGCAACGAGCATCCCAATGGATGACGCGCTGCTGGCCGCGTTCCAGCTGGAACGTCGGCCTCCGGCATTGAGCCCGCGACTCACCCTTCCGTCAGAATGTCACGCGCGCGGTGAGCGCAACGCGCCGGTCGAACGTGAACCAAGCGTTCTTGTAGAGACGCGAGTCGGTGTAGTCGACGTTGTACGCGGGCGTGTTGCTGTCCGCCGCCAGCGTGTACTTGTAGGGGCCGACCAGCAGCTTCTGCGTTGAGTTGGTCAGGTTGTTGCCCTCGAGGCCGATCTGCAAATGCTCGTTGAAGCGGAAGAACACCGAAGCATCGAGCTGGCCGTAGTCGTCGTTCCACACCGAGCCTTTACCGTCGCCGTCATGTGTGGTCAGCAGCCAGCGCTGGCGCCAGTTATAGGCCAGGCGCGCCTCCACGGGACCTCGCTGGTACAAGCCGACCACGTTGTAACTCTTCTTCGACAAACCCTCGAGCGGCAATCCCGGCGGCACTGTGGCTGAATCGCCTGAAGGACCCGCGGTAGGCGAACCGCCCTTGCTGTCGACGTACGTGAAGTTCGCCTGCATGCCGAGGCCACGCAGCCACTCGGGCAGTTCATCGTAGAACTGCGAGTAGCCGACCTCGAAGCCCTTCACCGTGCCCTGGTCACCGTTGACAGTGGTGTCGACCTGCCAATCGCGGCCGAACAGATTCTGAACCTGGCTGCCTCGGATGAGATAGTTCTTCAGATCCTTGTAGAAGAGCGTCGTGTACAGCGAACCCTGCGGCGCAAAGTACCATTCGACCGCGGCGTCGAACTGACTGGCCTCCATCGGCTTGAGCAACGGATTGCCGCCGCTGCCGGTGAATGATGTCACCACTTCCGCGGCCGGCACCTGCGGAGCGTTCGGGTCGTTCGGATCCGGAGGCAGGTAGGTGGTGAGGATATCGCCACCGAGCGAGAGATTTGCCGTGAGTTGATCCAGGCTCGGCCGCGCGATCGCCTTCGAAGCCGCCAGGCGCAGCTGCAGCTCCGGAGTTGAGCTTCAGTCGCAGATTCAGGCTGGGCAGCACGTCCTGGTAGCTGTCCTCGAAATGGTTGGGCAACCATGCGCCGGTGCCCCACTTGGCAACGAAATCGGGGTCGCCGTTGTTGTTGAGCAGAGGATGCTGAGTCCAATCGGCCTGCCGAGCGCTGCCCGACGCGACGTAGTCGGTTTTCACCACCCGCACGCCGACGTTGCCATCCAGCGTCTTCGATCCCAATTCACTGCCAAAGCGCAGCAAAGCGAAGCCGGCATAGGTTTTCTCCTGCTGGACGTTGGTGTCACCGTCCTGAAAGCTGTCCGGCGCCCAGCCAGAGCCGTTCACCCATGCCGATTGCACCAGGCTGCCGTTGTCCTTCAAATTCCTGACCAGAGAGTCCGAGGCGACCCACAGTGAACCCGGCAGGTTCGCGTGCCCGCGGAAGAAGTCCGAAAAGTCGAACATGGTTGAATTATCGACGAGGTATTCCTCCATGCTCGCGAGATGACCCGGCCAGTTGCCCTGCGCATCGCCCTGCCACCACTGGCTGATCGGCTGCCAGTTGTAGCCCGTATCGCGATTGGTGGCTTCGCGATCGGCGAAGCGCACGCCGGCCTTGATGGTCTGGAAGAATCCCGAATCGATCGAGAAGGCCATGTTCAGGCGCGCGGCGAATTGCGTGGCCTCGTTTTGCTGGGTGTCATCCATGCCCGCGGCCCAGAAGAAATTGTCGCGCTCCTCCAGGTAGCCCCCCGGACTTGCCGACACGGATGGCAGGTTGCCCGTGAGATCGACCGACAAAGAACTCGGGTTCACCTGCGTGTTGAGCGTGTAGTCGTAGTTGTCTGCCGTCGCTTCCACGTACTGCACATCGCCGCTGAACGACAAACGTTCGGTGGCGTCGAACTCCGCGGTGAAAGAGTAATCCGTGGTCTTCTGGTGCTGTTCCGCCGCGCGCGCCGTCGAACCCGTCGGCATGCGCGCACCCGAGGTCTGCAACTGGCCGAGATAATCGGTCCAGTCCGGAATCCAGCCGTTGGAGGTCAAAGTGCCGGACTCGAAGACGCCGTTGTCATCGAAGGTGAAAGACGTACCCGCCGCCGGCACGATGCTGTAAGCGGAATCCTCGAGCCAGGCCGAGTGCTCGATCCAGTTCATCTTGTAGTCGGACTGCAGGACGTTGAGCCACAGGTTGGTGCGGTCGTTCGGCTGCCACTGCAGCGCGACGTCAATGCCCTTGCGCTCGCGATCGAAGTCGAGCGCGCTCCAGCGCGCGCCGGCCGGCACGAACACGCAATTGAACGTGCCGCCCGTGCTCATGTCTTCGCACGGTACGCCGGTTGCGCCCACATCCGCCGCGTTGCGGCGGAAGGGGCGGCCGAACTGGATGCTGTCGGTGCGGGTCGACAGCTTCGAGTACGCGACATCGATCAACGCTCCGAAGGCGCCATGATCGGTGTCCCAGTTGTTACTGAGCAGCAGCGAAGCCTGCGGCTCGGCCTCTTCGCTGAAGTCGCCATAATTCACGCTCCCGGTCACGCCACCGGTGAAGCCCTGATGGTCCATGGGCTTGCGAGTGCGGAGGTTGATCGTGCCGCCGATACCGCCTTCGATCATGTCCGCCGACGGGTTCTTGAACACATCGATACCCGCCATCAGCTCGGCGGGAACGTCTTCGAAGCTCAGTCCGCGCGTGTTGCGCGCGCTGAACACGTCGCGGCCATTCAACTCGCTGCGTACCTGCGTGAGGCCGCGCACAGTGACACCACTGCCCTCGGCCGAGAACCGGTTGGTGTCGCTCGGCGCGAACAAGTGATCGATGGACACGCCGGAGATCCTCTGCAATGCCTCGGTCACGCTGCGATCCGGCAGCGCGCTGATGTCCACCGCGCTGATCGAATCGACGATGACTTCGGCGTTCTGTTTGATTTCCTGCGAGGTCTGGATACTCTGGCGAAGGCCCGTCACGACGATTTCGGGAACAGGCACTTCGGCAGCCGGCTCTTCGGCATTCGCAATGGCGGGGGCGAGCAATGTCGCCAGGGCCAGCGGTTGCAGGTTTGCCGCAATGCGCGATCCGCACTTGGTTTTCATCGAGTTTTCCCCCTGCGTGTACTGAAGCTCACGCTTTGCCCGAAGCTAGCGACGGGGCGCGAAGGGAAGTAAGTACATCTTTGTACTTTGAGGTTTCGTGGATCGGGATCGATGTACCTGCTTGATTCGACGAGACGTTACAGTTCGAAGTAACAAGGCAAGAGAACAGGATTTGTGTCGATCGATATGACTTCGCACGACGCCGAACGGCAGGAACTGGAGCGGGCCATCGAACTTCTGGGCCGGAGGACTCGACTCGGCCGTCTGCTCGAGTACCTGGGCGCGAAGTACTTTCAGCATCAGGAAGAACAACTTACGGAGTTCACTATCGCCACCGAAGTATTCGGTCGGTCGGAGAAGAACTTCGACTCCACCGAGGACGCCGTCGTCCGCGTCGAAGCGCATCGCCTGCGCAAGAAGCTCCGGGAAATCTATGAAAAGGATGGCCGGACGCAGGGGGTGCAGATTTCCCTCCCCGCTGGCACGTACGTTCCCAAATTCACCGTGGCCCCAGAACCACTGCCGGACACGACAGAACCGGCCCCTGCCCCCGCGGACGAGCAAGTCGCGAACACAGTCGCCGGCGTGCGCCGCGTCCCGGCTTGGGCGTGGTCACTAGCCGTCGTTGCGGTGCTCGTTGTCGTCGTTGTCGGCATCGTGATGAACGGCCGGTCGCCGGACGTTCAACCTGCAGCGCCGCAATCGCAGGCAGCGCAAATCGCAACGTCCTCGACGACCCCGAGTGACCGGATCACGGAACTTCACGTCATGGCCGGACACGACGGCAGCGAAGTCATCGATAACTCCGGCGTGCGCTGGACACCCGACCGCTACTTCGTGGCAGGCGGACAGTGGTCGAGAGACAGCGGATTCGTACGCGGGACGAGCCGGCCCTTCCTGTTTGCAAAGTGGAGAACTGGAGAATTCGGCTACGACATCCCCATGGCGCCCGGCAGCTACGAGATGCGGCTTTTCTTCGTCTCTCCGAGCCGGGTGGGTGACGAAAAACTTGCGGGCTTCAACGTCTCGCTGAATGGCAAGCCTTTGCTCGACGCATTCGACGTCACCATGAGTGCCAACGGTGCAGACGTTGCCGAGGAGCAGGTGTTCAGGGACGTCACGCCCGATGAAAAGGGGTTCGTGCATCTGTGGTTCTCGAACCACGTGGGATCGCCCTTGCTCAATGGCCTGGAGCTCACTCCCGGGATTCCCGGCAAGCTCCGGCCGATCCGCATCCTCATGCAACCGACATCATTCGTCGACCACAAGGGCCAGCGGTGGCGCGCCGACGATTACTACATCAACGGCTTCCGCTCCACCGAGCGTCGCAAGGTGGATGGCACGGAGGATCCGGAACTTTTCGGCGCCGAACGTTTCGGTCACTTCAGTTATGCCATTCCGGTAGATAGGCGTGGTCGCTACACCGTAGTCCTGCATTTCGCCGAGTTCTACTACGGGCCGCAGCTTCCCGGCGGAGGCGGCGCCGGGAGCAGGGTCTTTCACGTGTTCTGCAATGGGCAGACGCTGCTTCGAGACTTCGATACCTACAAGGAAGCGGGCAGTCTGCGGGTCGTCAGCAAGACTTTCCGCAACATCAAACCCTCCGCCCTGGGAAAGATCAATCTCACGTTCGAGCCCGTCGTGAACAACGCGACGGTGTCGGGGATCGAAGTACTGGAAGAGTCGAATTGAAAGCTGCCGAGCTACAGATCGCGAATGTGGCATCACCATTCATTGCGGAGAAGAAGGTGCGGCTGGGGAGCCTCTAGAATCCGCGGGCAGTTCAGTTTCGTCAGTAATTCGTCAATCTTTCGGCAGACCTTCGGTTCTTTTCAACCGCAAGGATCTAGGTTCCGAGGCGTTCGATTCACCAACAACGCTGGGAGAACCTCATGAACAGGAAAGTTCTGGCCGCCTGGATCGCAGGCGCAGCAATCAGCCTGACCACGGCACCCGCCTGGGCGACCAACGACAGCTCGGACGTCATCGTGGAATGGAACCAATTGTTGCAGGCCAACATGCCCGCGGTCCCAAATCCACTCGTTCCGCGAAACTACGCCATGCTGCACATCGCCATGTTCGACGCGGCCAACGCGATCGAGCGGCAGTACACGCCCTATCACGCACGTCTGCACGCGCATCCGGCCGCATCCGCGGAAGCCGCCGCCGCACAGGCCGCTCACGATGTACTCGTCGCGCTGAATCCCGCCGCGCAGGCGACGTTCGACGCCGCACTCCAGGCGCGGCTCGCCAAGATTCAACCATGGCGGGCCCTCGCGGGAACCGCGGTCGGACGGCAGGCGGCCAGCAACATCATCGCCTGGCGCGCAAACGACGGCTCGGCCATCCCGGCTGCGCCCTACGTGTTGCCGCCTTTCCCAGGCCTGTGGCAGCCGACGGCACCCGGCCAAGTGGCGCAGCTTGCGAATTTCGGAGACTTCGCAACGTTTGCCCTGCTCACGCCGACGCAGTATCTGCCCGCTCCGCCTCCGACCCTGATCAGTGAGCTCTACGCCGCCGACTTCGAAGAAGTCCGCCAGCTCGGATCGGCGACCAGCACCGTGCGCACCGCCGAGCAGACCGAAACGGCGCGGCTGTTTGCCAGCGTGGGCAACAGCACGAGCCATTTCGCGGCGTGGAACAACGTCGCGCGCGATGTGGCACGCCAGGCTCACTGGTCGCTGATCGACACCGCGCGGCTGTTCGTGCTGATCAATGTCTCCATGCAGGACGGGGTACAGACCTCGCATACGAGCAAATTCATTTACGGTTTGTGGCGGCCCGTCACCGCGATTCGTCGCGCCGACGAAGATCTGAATCCCGCCACGATGGCCGACCCGGCGTGGACGCCGTTGCTGTCGACGCCCCCGTATCCGTCGCACTCGAGCAACCAGACCTGCGTAGGCACCAGTGCCGCGCGAGCGTTAGCGCGTGTTTTCGGCAGGGATGACATTCCGTTTTCCGTCACCTGGATCGGAACGGGCGGCAATGCGAATGTCACCCGCCATTACGGCAGCTTTTCGGAGCTCGCGGAGCAGCAGGCGCGCAGCCGCGTCTACGGCGGCATTCATTTCAACTTCGAGCTCACGGCAAGCCAGGAAAGTTGCACGAAGGTCGCCGACTATGTGGTCGACAACTATCTCCGGCCGCGCAAGGATCCCTGGGTTCAGTGAATGTTGTTCCGGCGCGGCGGCGGTGTCACACCGTCGCCGTGCGGAAGTCGGATCACCCGCGACTCACTCGAGCGGGATGCGGCTGCCGTATTTCGAAAGCCACGCCTTAAAGCTCAGCAGAGCCGGGTTCAACCCGCGCGCAGTGTCGAGGCTGCGTGCGGCCGCGAACTCCTGCTCGAACTCGGTGTAGTACTGGAACATGTTGCCAAGGTCGTCCGCGCCCGGGAATCCGAACCCGCGATACACCTCAGGACTCACCTCGTTGTAAGCGACCTCTTTGCCGAGCGCCCTGGACATCTCCGCGGCCATTTGTGCGCCGGTCATGTGATCCCCCGCGATGCCGACGCGCTTGCCGATCCACTGCCTGCCCTGCTTGATGATGCCGTATGCGCATTTGCCGATGTCCTCGGCCGCAATCCCCGACAACCTCGCCTGACCCATCGGCAACGTAAGCGTGAACTTGCCGTCCGGCCCTTTCTTCGGCCCCATGCCGAAGTAGATGAAGTTTTCCCAGTAGAACGCCGTGAGCAGGTAGGTAGTTGGCACGCCCGCCTCGGCGAATAACGCATCCGCGGCGCCCTTGGCGTCGAAATGCGGCACCTTGTACTTTTCCATGAGCGTCGGCATGCGAGGATCGGTCAGCGGCACGCGCTTGCGTGTGTCTTCGAGCGTCGACCAGATCAGGTGTTGCAGCTTTGCCGCCTTTGCGGCCTGAGCCATGTTGCGCGCCTGGCTCACTTCCTTCTCGGGCTTGAAGTGTTCCCAGTAGTTGGTGACGCAGTACGCGCCGTAGGCTCCGTCGAACGCTTTTGCGAGCGAGGCTTCGTTGTCGAGGTCCGCTTCGACCACCTCGGCGCCGAGCTTGCGCAATTCGGCGGCCTTGTCGCCGCCTGCCTTGCGCGTAATGGCACGAGCACGAAAGCCGCTCGCAGGATCGTCAAGGATGGCGCGGGTGAGACCACCGCCCTGGGCACCCGTAGCGCCAACAACGGCAATGATCCTGGAGTTGGACATCAGCGTTCTCCGTGGGAAGGTAAGCAACCTACACCGTATTGCCATCGACGTGTATCGGCAAAGAGCGAACTTGTGCGGAGCTAACGTCCTTCGGAAGGGTCGTCGGCTTGAATAGCAAGCGAGAGATGGTGTAGCGGCGGAGGTCGGAGAGAGTCGGGAGGATCATGAAAGGTCTGCCAAATCTGACAGTTTCATGCCGACTACTTCCTACACTTAGCGATTTGTTAGGCAGCCGGCGCGATGCCGAGATCGCGCGCCCACAGTTCTAATGTGGATTTGCTGAGGGGAATGCCCTTTGTCGTGCCCTCTAGCTTCTGTGATATCGCATCCGCCACGTCACCATATCGCGCCGAGTATCGTTTTTGAAGATTTGGTATCGCCTTAAATAGCATGAACAGTCGGACTAAGTTCCGCACGTTGTGCTCGTCATGTGAGTCGGTGCTAAGCAAGAGATACACAATTTGGTTCGCGATTAGAGGAACAACGATGTCTAGATGCCGCGCCTTCTTAACCCAGATGCCCTCGATCAGCGCGATCCCGACACTTCTGCGTTGACTGCCGCCGTCAAAGTACTCCAAGGTCTTTGAGAGGCGCTCTTCTTCTCTCGCACCCCGTCGGTCGATGAAATCCAAGACGATAGTGACGATCGCTACGATCCACCCGCCCGCCGCGATGGCCCATTGCGCGATATCAGAAGCTGACGAGGAGTCCACGGCCGCCTAACGGTTGAGCTGAGCGCCGCGCGCGCTGATGTATGAGCTTGGCACTTTATTCCTCACGCGTGCGCTCCAGCGATTTGTTAGGCGCTTCGCGGCTTGGGGTCGTCGTGAACGCCGCAACCCCGGCTGGCACCACATGGAAGGCCTCCTTCTCTTGGGTCCAGAACACCATTCTTGGACCTTCAAAAACGGAAGGATTATCCAGCGTGCCCACTTTGACGATGACCCCGCCCGGGGCCTTGGGCGAGCGAGCCGCAATGTGGACTCCACACTTGCCACAGAACTCACGAGTTGGTGTGTCGCCAGAGTCATCGCGCGTGAAGCGACGGGGTTCCCCCTGCGTGTAGCGGAATGCGCTCGCTTCGACACCCACGAAAAGGTTGCCCGCCCCACCCGATATCTTTTGACAAGTTTGGCATAGGCAGAGCCCACGCATAGGCATGTCCCCTGCGATTTCGAATCTCAAGGCGCCGCAATAGCAACCGCCAGTGATGTCCATAGTGGTCTCCGCGTCTAGCGCCTAACTATAAGTAGACCGCAGAACTACTGTTTCTCAAGACCGCACAAGTGCGGTCTAACATTGCAAGCGGTTCTGAAATCTTTGATTTCACACAGCTCCCTAGCCACTAACGCTATTTAATTCACGCGTGTTATGCCGCACAGCGGGATTTTTGGAAAGGATTGAACAGCCCGCACCCCACCACACCCGAAACGGATTCTTGCGCGCGCGTGGCTAAGTTGTACTTCGAAACAAGCGCCCCGACGTACCGCCGCAAAGGGAGACTGGCTATCTGCGGTGTTTCGCCCGCCTTTGTCCGTTCCAACCCCCCGAAATTGCTCGGATTTCCCGACGCTTTTCCATCCTTGAACTCTTTCAAGCAATTCGCCGCGTTTTTCACTACCATTCGCGCCTCGAAAAACCCCCTGCTCCGGGGTTTCCCCGACCCAACCCCTGAATTCTTAACGGAAAATTGCAATGGCCCGTACAACGCCTCTCGCTGACATTCGCAACATCGGCATCATCGCGCACGTCGATGCCGGCAAGACGACGACCACCGAGCGCATTCTTTATTACACGGGTCGCAAGCACACGATCGTGGAGATCCACGAAACGAAGGACCTGAAGTCCTCGACGACGACGGACTACATGGAACAGGAGCAGAAGCGCGGCATCACGATTCAGTCGGCCGCGGTCTCGACCTTCTGGCGCAAGAAGAAGATCAACGTCATCGACACCCCCGGGCACGTGGACTTCACCATCGAGGTGAACCGCAGCTTGCGCGTGCTGGACGGCGCGGTGGTGGTGTTCGACGGCGTGGCGGGCGTGGAGCCGCAGTCGGAGACCAACTGGCGCCTGGCTAACAACTACAACGTGCCGCGAATCTGCTACGTCAACAAGATCGATCGCTCGGGCGCGAACTTCGTGCGTTGCGTGGACATGATCAAGAACCGCCTCGGTGCGCGTCCGCTGGTGGTGCAGCTGCCGATCGGCTCGGAAGACAACTTCAAGGGCATGATCGACCTGGTCGATCAGCAGGCCCTGGTCTGGGACTCGGACGACAAGGACGCGAAGTGGGCTGTTATTGATGTGTCCGACGGCAAGGGCCTGGCTGACAAGCTCGGCATCACGGTGCCCTCGGATCGCAAGATCCTCGACAACTACGCCAAGTACCGCTCGGAGCTCGTAGACACCGCGCTCGAGATGGATCACGACGCGATGGAGAAATACCTCACCGACGACGTGCCGCCGACCGCGGACGTCCTGCGCGCCTGCATCCGCAAGGGTGTGATCACGAGCGCGTTCAACCCGGTGTTGTGTGGCTCCTCTTATAAGAACAAGGGCGTGCAGCAGTTGCTGGATGCCGTGGTCGACTACATGCCGGCCCCGACGGACGTCGAAGCCATCAAGACGGTGGACGAGGACGGCAATCCGATCGGCGAGCGCAAGACCTCGGATGACGAGCCCTTTGCCGGTCTCGCGTTCAAGGTGATCAACGACGCCTACGGCGCGCTGACCTTCGTGCGCGTGTACTCGGGCGTGCTCACCAAGGGCATGTCGGTGACGAATACGACGCGCGGCAAGCGCGAGAAGATCGGCCGCATGGTCGAGATGTTCGCCGACAAGCAGAATCCGATCGAAGAAGCACGCGCGGGCGACATCATCGCGCTGGTCTCGCTGGCCGAGACGGACACCGGCGACACGCTGTGCGACACAGAACATCAGGTGGTGCTGGAGCGCATGCGCTTCCCGGACCCGGTCATCAGCGTGTCGGTGAAAGCCAAGCTCAAGGCCGAAGCCGAGAAGTTCGGCGCGGCGCTCGGCAAGATGGTGCGTGCCGATCCCTCGCTGCACCTGGAAACAGATCGCGAGACCAACGAGACCATCCTGCGCGGCATGGGCGAGCTGCACCTCGAAGTGACGCTCGATCGCATGCGCACGGAGTTCGGCGTGGAAGGCCTCATGGGTGAGCCGCAGGTGGCCTACCGTGAGAGCTTCACCAAGAACATCGACGAGCACTACGTGCACAAGAAGCAGACCGGCGGTTCGGGCCAGTTCGCCGAGGTGTGGATCAAGTTCGAGCCGCTGGAGCGCGGCAAGGGCTTCGAGTTCGTGGACGAAACCACCGGCGGCTCGGTGCCGCGCGAGTTCGTGCCGGCCGTGGAAAAGGGCTTGAAGATCCAGAAGGAAGACGGCGTACTGGCGCACTTCCCCACCGTGGACTTCCGCGCCACGCTGCATGACGGCAGCTACCACGACGTCGACTCGAACGCCCTGACGTTCGAAATCGCCGCCAAGGCCTGCTTCCGCGAAGCCATCCGCAAGGCCGGCCCGCAGCTGCTCGAGCCGGTGATGAAGGTCGAGACCGTGACCCCGGGCGACTACCTGGGCGACGTGATCGGCGACATGAACCGCCGCCGCGGCACGATCCTGGATCAGATCGAGCGTGGAGCGAACATCGCTGTCGTGGCCACCGTTCCGCTGAGCGAAATGTTCGGCTACATCGGCCAGCTGCGTTCCATGACCTCCGGTCGCGCTTCATTCACGATGGAGTTCTCGCACTACGATCCGGTGCCGAGGAACGTGGCCGACGAAGTCATCGCCGAAGTGCAGAAGCGCAAGGCCGCCGCGAACGCGTAATCAAATGGGGACATTCCTGATTTGCTAGCAAATCGGGACGCGCCTCAAGTAGATATGAAGGGCGGGTGCGCAGTCACCCGCCCTTTTTCTCAGCCCACCAAGATAATCGCGCGGGAATAACGCCTACAAGCGATTCGCCGCTGGATGACATCGCACCGGCGCGTAGTCGGGCATGGTGGGGTCGAGCTTGCGTTCAGCGTCCGGACCAGGACACCGCGCCTGACCGCACTTCTCTTGCGCCTACAGGCTTTCGCTATAGGAAGGTATCGCATGAGCAGTGGTAAGGCCTTTGTGCCAGCGCGGCAGCTGATCCTTGCCGGGGTATTTGCATTCGGTGTTCCGGCGGTGTTCGCCCACGTGCCGACGAGCAATCGTGACGACCTGAAGGTCACGATGCGTGTCATGGATCCGGATGCAATCGAACCAGGGCAAATTATTCGAAAGATTCCGCCGGCCAGACCCAAACGACGGGGTGAGGCAGACGACAACCCCACGAATGATCTGGCCAACCCGAACGGGAATGACGAGCCGGACGAAACCGGAACACCAGCCGATCCCGTAGCACCTGCTGACCCGGGCACACCTCCTGACCCTGGCACACCCGTTGATCCAGGGACGGTGCCCAATCCGGGGCCGGTTGCCGATCCCGGTGGTGAGAATGATCACGGTGGACAAGGCCCTGGGCGAGGTCCGGATCCGGGCGATCGGGGTGAGGAATTTGGTCACCAGGTTTCTGACGACGCGAGAAATCACGGCGAAGACGCTCGTCAGCACCCAAAGCCGCCACCACCACCGAGGGACGAACCTCGTAGCCCACCAGAACCTCGTGGCCCACCTGATGATCCAGGTCACGACCCAGGTCACGGCCCAGGTCATGATCCGGGTCACGGCCCAGGTCATGGACCAGGTCATGACCCACCGCACGACCCACCGCACGACCGTAAGCCGCACGACTGACCCATGCGCTTTGCGGGGAGCGCATTTCTCGTTTGGTTCGCGCTGTTAGCGGGAGCGCGCGCCTGGGCCAACGACGCGGAGGCCCTGTCGCATTTCGCCGAGGCAGTGCCGCGTTCGACGCTGAAGACTTTTCCAAGGCGCGCGTACTCTTCGAGCAGGCACTTGCGACCGGGATGGAGGGCCCCGCGATCCACTACAACATTGCGGCCGCCTCCTACCTCGGTGGAGATCTGCCGCGCGCCGAACGGGAATTCCGCGAAGTCGCGCGCACGCCGTCGATGGCTGCGCTTGCCCACTACAACCTCGGTCTCGTTGCACTGGAACGTCGCAATGAGCGCGAAGCACGCGACTGGTTCCAGCGCACCATCCAGGAATCTCCGGATGAGCGCCTGGTGGAACTCGCGTCTCAACGCCTCGCGGAGTTGCCGGAGCCGCGCGCGTCGGGGGTTTGGTCTTACTACACGCGAGGCGGTGTCGGCTACGACGACAACATCGCGCTCCGCTCGAGTTCGATCGAAGGCGCGGCAACCGGCAATGAAGACTCGTACGTCGAGCTGATTTTCGGAGGCAACTATTCCATCGGGCCATGGCACATCGATACTGGCGGGGGAATCCTCGAGTACATGAGCCAGGATGAATTCAGCCAGAGCTCATTTTCCGTGGGGGGCGCCCGCGGCTTCACCCTGGACAACTGGTACTTCGAGCTCGGCGTGTATGGAGCACAATTTTCGCTCGGCGGTGAGGTCTTCGAACAGGACGTAGCGGCCGCAGCGCAGCTCATGCGGACGTTTTATGGAGGAAGCCGGCTCCGCGCCCAGATTCGCGCCAGCTCGGTCGATGGCAAGTCTGACTTCTCGGGCTTGACCGGAGAACGCAAGGAGTTCGGCCTGTACTACGACTGGGGCCGGAGGTCATGGAGATTCGGCGCGCACGCGCGCGCGGAGATCAATGACACTCAGGACGCGGTATTCGGATCGCGCTGGATCCAGCTCGGCGCAGAGGCGCGTTACTCCTGGTCGCCAATGTGGGGACTCACGGCCATCGCCGCCATGCGTCGCATACACCATCCCGCGCAGACTGAGACACTGGATGCCTGGAACGACAACCGCGCGACGGTACAAGTGGGCATCACGCGCGCGCTCTGGAGCCGGGCCCAGTTGTTCGTGCGCTTCGAGCACCAGCGCAACGATTCACCGGTAGTGGGTTATGACTATGAGCGCAACTGGGTGGCCGCTTCCGTTGAGACCTGGCGCTGAATCTCGATCAGCGCGCCCGTCCGGCCAACCCTCCATGCGCGCAATCCTTGCTTGCACCGCCTGCCTTTTCGTCCTCGCGCCCGCGTACCCCGCCGCCGCGCCCGCGGACGGCTCCGCCGGCCGGATGGACCAGATCGTCCAGTACTGGGTCGACGACCATCAGTTCATGGGCGCAGTCCTCGTCGCGCGCGGCGACAAGATCCTCTTCAAGAAGGCGTATGGCTCGGCGAACCTGGAGTGGAGCATCCCGAACACCACGACCACCAGGTTCCGCATCGCCTCGGTCACCAAGCAATTCACGGCCGCGGCAATCCTGCTGCTCGAGGAGCGCGGCAAACTCAGAATCGAAGATCCAATCAAGAAGTACTACCCTGACGCGCCCGCCGCCTGGGACAAGATCTCGCTGGTGAACCTGCTGCAACACACCTCGGGCATCGCGAATTACACGGATGAACCCGACATGGGATCGTGGATGACCCAGCCCAACACGCCGGCCGAGCTCGTGAAGCGCGTGCGCGACAAGCCGCTGCAGTTCGAGCCTGGTGCCGAGATGCGCTACTCGAACACGGGCTACGTGCTCCTCGGCATTGCCATCGAGAAAGCCAGCGGCATGAGCTACGCGGCATTCCTCAAGCAAAACATCTTCGACCCGCTGGGAATGAAGGATTCGGGTTACGACGAGAACGAGCCCATCGTTGCGCGACGCGCGGCTGGTTATTCGCAGGGACCCACTGGGCCCATCAACGCCAAATACACGGACATGACAACGCCTTTCTCGGCGGGCGCGTTGTACTCGACCGTGGAAGACCTGCTGCGCTGGGAACGCGCACTGTTCGGCAAGAAGGTGCTGTCCGAGGCATCACTGAAGAAGATGACCACGCCGGGCAAGAACGATTATGCGTTTGGGCTGTACGTCAGTGAAAATGGACGGCCGACTCGTCATCCGGCACGCGGGAGGTATAGCCGGTTTCAACTCGCACCTGAAGTACTTCCCGCAGGATGCTGTGACCGTGGTGGCGCTGTCGAACCTGAACGGCTTCGGCACCGACAGGATCGCCGACCAATTGAGTGCGGTGGCTCATGGCGAGGCCGTGGTGCTGCCGCCCGAACGCAAGTCGGTGCCGGTCGCCAGGAGCATCCTCGAGAAGTATGTGGGTACCTACCAACTCGGTCCCAACTTCAATATCTGGTTCACCATCGAAGGCGATCAGCTCATGAGCCAGGCTACCGGCCAGCCGAAATTCGCCGTGAATGCGGAATCCGAAACGAAATTCTCGCCGACGGCATTTGAGGCGCAGCTCGAGTTCCAGACGGATGCGAGTGGCAAAGTCGAGAGCGTCATCATTCACCAGGGCGGACGTGACACCGTCGCGCCACGCATCAGTGATTCGGCAGCGCAGCAGTAACAACTCTCGGCTAACCTCTCGCAACCGCCTCGATGTTGTTGCCGTCCGGATCCAGGACGAAAGCGCCGTAGTAGCCCGCCTCTCGCGGGCCGGGTTTGCCATTGTCGCGGCCACCGGCCGCGAGCGCGGCTCGATAGAACTCATCGACCATCGCGTTGTCCTTCGCGGCAAACGCCACGTGCATCTGGTTGATGCCCGCGCGCGAGCCTTCGACCCAGTACGACGGGCGAAGGATTCCAATCCAGAGATACGGAATCTGCCCCGCGCCGCGGCCTAACAAGAAGAAGTCCTTGTGGGGCGTGGCGATTCCGAGGCCCAGCGCCTTGGCGACCGCGTCGTAGAACGCACGGGCCTTGGAAAGATCCGTCACCACGATTCCAGTGTGATCGAGCATCGCGCACCTCCAATGTCGGATGCTCGAATGCTGGCGCGCCAGTGCCTACCCGTCTGTCGCGTACTAACCACCATCTTCGCGGGGCGGGTTCCTACGAACCCGGTTACGTCGTGCGCTAAGCTCGCGACATGGGCACGCGTAAAGCCGGCAGGATTTTCGTGGGCGTCGGTGGCTGGAACTTCGCCCCATGGCGCGGCAGTTTCTACCCCAAGGGCCTGGCGCAGGCGCAAGAGCTGCATTACGCGAGCCGCCACCTCACCTCGATCGAGATCAACTCGACGTTTTACGGTTTGCAGAAGCCAGCGACGTTCCAGAAATGGCACGACGAGACGCCCGACGGATTCATGTTCAGCGTCAAGGCGCCGAGGTTCGTGACACACCGCAAGCGCCTCGCGGACACCAGTGTTCAACGCTTTCTCGAGAGCGGGATTCTGCGACTCGGTGCCAAGCTCGGTGCGATCAACTGGCAGCTCCCGCCTACCATGCCATTCGACGCGGAGGACGTGGCGGCATTTCTCGCTCAGCTGCCGCGCAAGCTGGAGGACCGCACGCTGCGTCACGCCCTCGAAGCGCGTCATCCGAGTTTCGATTGCGAGGAATTTATCGCGCTGGCGCGCAAACATGAAGTGGCGATCGTGGAGGCTGGCGACTCGGAATATCCCCGGATCAAGGCGCGTACCGCACCCTTCAGCTATTTGCGCATCATGGGCACGAAGGCCGGTGCACCGAAGGGCTATGCGCCCGCGGCACTGGCCCGCTGGCGGGAACATGCGACAAGCGCTGGCTCGAGACGGCAACGTATTTTTTTACTTCATCAGCGGCGCCAAGGAGCGCAATCCGCTGGCGGCGATCGCGTTGCTCGCGGCTCTCGAGCCCCCCGTCGAGTCAGCGAGTCGGGGCGGGTGAGCTATCACCCGCGCTTTTCATTTGCCCGTATCAAATTTTCTGAACCACTCGATCGTGGCTGCATCCCTCTCGGCGCCACGGCCGCCAATCACATGCTGCTCGCCCTCGAACACGAGGAGCTGGTGTTTCTTGCCGAGTCGGGTGAGCTCGGCATCCATGCGTTGCGACTGCGACACGGGGATGTCCTCATCCGCGCCGCCATGCATGAGGAGCACGGGCACATTGATGCGCTCCGCCCAGCGTAGTGCCGAGCGTGTGCGGATGATCTCTTCGCGCTGCGTGGAAAAATCCGGCCACACCAGCGGCGCGGCCCGCTCCTGCGGTGCGCCGGGCGCTACCAGGGCCTCCAGGTCCGTGAATGCGCCCCACACGGCCGCGGCGCGCGCCGGGAAACCATCTCGCAACGCCATGTACACCATCGCGCCGCCGCGTGATTCTCCCGCCAGGTACAGGCGCGTCGCGTCCGCGCCCTCGATGCGAGGCAGGAGCGGCGCCAGGTTCATGAGATCGTGCAGGTCGGCACCACCGAGTTGGTCGCGCCCCGCCCAGCCGTTACTGCCGCGATAGTGAGGCGCCACCACGATGAAGCCGGCCTCGGCGTAGCGATGCGCCATGACCAGCATCTCGCCGGCGAAGCCGTTGGGGCGTATGAAGCTGCCACGATTGAAAACGATCACCGGCGCGGCTTTCGCGAGTGGTTTCAGCGGGTCGATAGAGATAAGCTCCGACCGTCAATCCATCACTCTGGTAAGTAAACTGCCGCATCTCGTAGCGCGTATCGGCCCGCGCCACCTCATACTCGGAACGGTTGGACGCGAAACCGATGAGACGATCGCTGTCGTACTCGGGCAGCGTGACGACAGAAAAATCGAGTGCCGCGCCTGATGGCGCGCGCGATGTAGTGCAGGCGGTGGCCAATACGGCTGCCGCGAGAAAGGTCATCAGGATGCGCATGCTCCAGCCCCTCGGTTGTTTCTGGAGATACGAACGGAGATGGCGGGAGGTTGCAGTCCGCGCTTTCGCCTGCGACTCGCTCGGCCCCTTTTGCTAGGAAACGGGGGCTGCCCCCATTTACAGCGGCCACACCAGCAGGATAAGGGGCGTGCCGACCAGCAACACCAGCACGGACAACGGAGCGCCGAGCCGGGCGTAGTCACCAAACTTGTACCCGCCCGGACCGAACACGAGCATGTTGCACTGGTGTCCGATCGGCGTCAGGAAATCACAGCCCGCGCCGACCGCGACCGTCATGAGGAACGCGTCGGGCGCGAAGCCGAGTCGTTGCGCAAAGCTGGCAGCAATAGGCGCCATGACGAGCACGGTCGCGGCATTGTTGAGGAACGGCGTGAGCGCCATCGCGGCGGCCATGATGAGCATGACCGCACCCCACGGTGGCAGCAGGTGTGCCGCATCCGCGAGCGCGGATGCGATTACATCGGCGCCACCAGTGGTGCGGATTGCGTCACTCACCGGAATAAGCGCGCCGATCATCAACAGCAGCGGCCACTCGACGGACGTGTACGCCTCGCGCACTGAAAGCGATCCGAGCAGGATGATGGCGAGGCCCACGCCGAAGAACGCGATGCCGACCGGTAGTTTGCCGGTGCCGGCGAGCACCATTGCCACGGCGAGGACTACGATGGGCACGAGGCCGCGGCGCACGTTGCCAAGATGAATCTCGCGCGTGGCGAGCGGCAGGCAGCCGAGCTCGCGCAGAACATCACCCATCTCGGCCATCGGTCCCTGCAGCACGATGACATCGCCGGCATACAGGCGGATGTCGCGCAGTCGTTCGGTCAGGCGGTCGCCGCTGCGGCTGACGGCAATCATGTTCACGTTGAATCGCTCGTGCAGCGCGAGCCGGCCCGCGGTCTTGCCGACGAGCAGCGAGCCCGGCCCGATGACCGCCTCGAGCGTGCCGATTTCCGCAGTGGGCTTTTCAGTTTTGGTCTCCCGATTGTCACCCTCCAGTTCGAGACCCGCGATCTTCACGGCCTCATCGAGTGCCGCCGGTTCGCCTTCGAGGATGACGCGGTCGTCTTCCCGCAGCACGGTGTCCTGGGTCGCCGGCTTCTTCTCGCCTTCGCGCACGACTGCGTTCACGGAGACGTCCTTGCTGAGCTTCTTGCGCAGCGCACGCAGGGTCTCGCCCGCGAAGCTCGACTTGGGGCCTACGCGGCCCTCGGTCACGTAGTCCTGGATGTCTATCCCTTCGGCGAGCGAGCTTTCGCCCTTGCGGTCCTGTGGCAGCAGTTTGTAAGCGAAGGCGAGGAACACGATGCCGAGCACGGAAAGACCGAGACCCACCGGCATGAAGTCGAACATGGCGAACGACTGGCCGGCGAGCTCCTGCCGCAGCCCGGAGACGATGATGTTGGGAGACGTGCCGATGAGCGTCATGAGCCCGCCCAGCAACGAACCGAACGCCATGGGCATGAGGAACACCGACGGCGATACGTTGGAGCGCTTCGCCATCTGAAAGGCGACCGGAAGCATCATGGCGAGCGCGCCGATGTTCTTCACGAAAGCGGACAGCACGGTCACCGTGGTTACCAGCAGGATGAGCTGCGCGCGCACCGAGGAGATGCGCGGCCCCAGGGCCTGCAGTGCGCCCTCGATGAGGCGCGACCGCGTCACAGCGGCGCTGACGAGGAGCGCGGCGCCGACGATGACCAGGATGTCGTTACTGAATCCCGAGAACGCCTGGTCGAATGGCACGACGCCCACCAGGATGGCGGCGAATAGCGCGAGACCGGCGACGAGGTCGTAACGAATGCGCCCCCAGACGAACAACACCATCATGCCGGCGAGCACCGCGAACGCGAGGAGCTGATCCTGTGTCATGCGACACAATGGCACTCATGGCCCGACGCTCACATGCGGTTTCGTCCGATATTTCTGGTGTCGTCCGCTGAAAGCTCAGCCTTGCTTACTCACATGCCGGCCGAAGTTGTCGAGGATGGCCTGCCAACCCGCGCGCTGCATCTCCGCCGGATTTTCGTTCTCGGCGTCGAATGTCTCCTTCACCAGCACGCTCCCGTCACGTTCGACGAACTCGATGTTGACCTCGCGGCCGTCGCTCATCCGAAAGTCGATGATCTTGTTGGGTACGACGCGGGTATAGGTCCCCTCGAAATCAAAACCTGCGCTGCCGTCCTTCGCCTCCATGCGCGCCGTGAACTTCCCACCTTCGCGCAGATCGACGGCGCTGCGAGTCGTGTGCCACTCGTCCATGGGAGCGTTCCATTGCTTGATGTCTTCCGGGTTGTTCCAGGCCTGCCAGACCTTGTTCAGCTCCGAATTCACGACGGTCTCAACGGTGATTTTCACGAGTTTCTCCTTGGGTCGAATCGGCAATTATTCTTCGTACGTACCTCGACGGACAGCGCGAGACGTGAGCCTTGGTGGGATCGAATTGCTGCGCAGCCGCGATGCGCGTGAAACGCCCGGTGAATACGGAAATCCCAAGTAGCGGAATTCCGGACGCGGGCGCGCGCTGTCTACCTGATGGACACCTGTTGGCGCGGTCTGTTCCACCACCCGATGGACGGCAACGCCCAGTGGCGAATAGCTGGCCAGCATGATCAGTGTAAACAGGGCCCGCAATTGCGCGACGAGGCACATGTTCGAAACTCCATTCAAGACTTCAGGAGTTGGTCGAACGGCCTCGGCTCAAATCGACACTACGTCGCGTATCTACCGAGGTGGTTCACTCGGTCTTGAACTGAAAGCTCCGCGAAAGCACGGTCCTTCTGTGTGACTTCTCCAGGTGCTCACGCAGCCTGCGGATTTTCTCGAGATCCTCCTTGCTATCTTTGGGCGGAGCGGCGCTTGGAAGTCCCGCCATGGATCTCAATTTCGCCTGGGCATCCTCGAGGTCCTTCATGAGTTGCCTGGTGCTTGCATTGAAGTGAATGGCGGACCGGGCCAGGCCGACATAGCCCAGCAACTCCTCGTTGAGCGGCCACATGATCGAGGGAAAGCGGTCAAGGCACGGATCTCGCGCGACGAACGTGCTGGGTACTCCGAGCCTGCTCAGCGCTTTCAACCCCACCTCGTAGCCGTGACGCACGAGGCAGCAGATCTCCGCCAGCGTGAAGGTGTCCAGGTCCGTCCGGACCTTGGGCAGGAGCCGCTGCACGGTGTCATCCTGAAGCCGAAAAACATTGTTGTTCAGCGTGACGGGAATGTCTTTTGGGACCACCACGTCTTCGATTCCCACGTAGGCAATCTTGCCCGGATAAGCTTTTCGCCTGCGCTCCTCCAGCGTGGCAACTCGTTTCATGAGGATGTCGCTGACTCGCGATCCACGCGTTGTCAGCCAGGAGAACTTCTTGCCGGGTGACCAATCGAACGGCAACGATGCATCGCTGACGATGAGCACGTCGAACGTCGGCGCCGCCGGGTTGTCGATGGCGGCATCGAGCACTTCGGTTGCACCGAGATTGTCGAAGACGCCTGCGTCTGTGAGCTGCTCGCTTCTCAGCAGGAAATCCTGCTCCGCCGCATTCAGCAGGTCTGTGGTTACCGCGACCGGCGCAAACATCACGGGAAATGCCGAGGACGCCGCGATTGCCATGGCCACCGGAAGATGTTGAGCCGGATGCAGGCGCTCGCCGTCGTTGTACCCCGCATGTCCAAAGGACACCAGTCTTCCGGTGGTCATGCTGGTCGCGAGTAGTTGGAAGGCGACGCCAGTGTTGTAGAACTGCCCAAGTTCCGCTCCGGCAACGAACTGCGAGTAGTTCGTCTGCAGCAGGTTCACCAGCGAGTTGTTCCTGGAGAACGCTCTTCCCGCAGCCCACTTTCGCAGGATGCGGCCGCGAAGATTTCCCTGCGCGAGCTGAAACAGCGGCAGGCACGAGCGATAGAATGCGGCTTCCTCGGAGGACTTGAGGTATTCCTTCCACGCGAGCGCCAGGTTCGCCGCGAGGATGCTTCCCCCGGAGACCGACCATACGTTCTTGATGGTGCCGAGCAACTGCGCATCCCAGAGCAACTTGATGAGCCCGAGATGAAAAAAGGTGGCGCGGAAGCCTCCGCCGGACAGGCAAAGTCCGACGCGAGACGTGGGCGTCAATATCATGAGGCTCCCTCCCTGGGCTCCGGCCGGAACTATCTCACCGGACGCGTCCGGAGAACAGCGCTCCACAGCCGGCGACGTCGACTTTCACATCGTCGAACCGGCGGTTCAGCTCGCGCTTGAGGGTCTCGAGATCATCCTGCTGGTTCCAGAAGATGCCTTTCTCATTGTAGACCGCCATGAGGCGCCTGGCAGGCCAGCTGCGCTCGACACCGTGATGCAACAACGTCGCACCGAACAGCGTGGCATTGACGTTCATCAACGGCCGCAGGTGGTCGAATACCAACGCCTTCGAGGCCAGTGAACCCGGCAGGCAATGTAGTAGATAGTTGACCGCCACGGAGTCGAAGCCGGGCGCATCGATCGTGATTGGTTCGAAAACGTTGCGACGGTAACTCTCGGGGCGGTACCGGGCGATACGCCGCGCGGCGAATTCCAGGGCCGTGGGATTGATGTCCAGCAGCGCGACGCGCGGCGGGGCCGAGGGAAATCGGCAGCGGTCCAGGTAATATCCGCTGCCGACTCCGACATCCAGGTGATTGGCGCTGAGATGCCGCTCGTAGTGCTGCAGCTGCTGCGGAGTCGGACACTTCCAGATGAAGCGATTCGACACCCCGAGCACCACGAAGTCGTAAATCCTGAGCACCCGCTTCGTGTAGACGGCCTGCCCGCTTTCCACCTGTTCCCTGCTGACATTCATGCCGCACCCTGCCGGTGGCGGATCGTATCACCCTATCACCCGCTCCTTTTCTCTTCCGCCGACAGCGCCCACCACCTAGGCCGGGTTAAATCCTGGCAGTGGATATTCCCGTCGCGACAGGGTCCCCTGCTATTGGGGTCCCGCTCCCCGTGACCTCCTCCGAGGCGATCACGGTGTTGGCGCACTACTACCGCGCCGAAATGTCGCGAATGATCAGCTGGCGGGATCGACTGGATCGCACCACCAATTGGGCGATCGGCGCACTGGCCGCGATGTTGTCCATCTCGCTCGCCACCGAGCAGGCGCATCACTCGGTGCTGCTGTTCGCAATGCTGTTGATCCACGCCCTGTTGATCATCGAAGCCAGGCGCTACCGCTTCTTCCATGTATACCGCGGGCGGGTGCGGCTTCTCGAGCGCGAATACTTCGCCCCCATGTTTGGACCTGATCCGGGCGGTACGCGCATCGGCCTCGCCGCGCTCGGCAAGGATCTGTGTGTGCCACGCTTCACCGTCACGCTGATGCAGGCGATGTCACGGCGCATGAGGCGCAACTACTGCTGGATTTTTCTGGTGGTGCTCTTGGCGTGGCTGGTAAAGACCACGTCCGCCGTTGCCGATGGCCACACGCGACTCGTACACACGATGCACGAGTTCCTCCAGAACGCGGCGATCGCGGGGATCCCCGGCAGCGCGGTGGTGCTGGGCATCGCCGTGTTGTATGCCTGGCTGATATTCATCACGCTGCGATTCGACATCGACGAAGACGATCTCGGGCCGGGGAAAGTGCACGTCTGAGCGCTACATCGCGCGAAAACACGCCTCGATATTGTTTCCAGGACCGTCGCTTTATTTCTTCGCCAGCTCCGCGCCACCGGCAAGCTTTGGCGCCTGTTCCGCTTCCATCCACTTCCGGATGCGCCGCGCATCGGCGGTGCGCGTCAGCGAGCCAAACGAATTGAGCAATACCATCACCACCGGACGGTCGTCGATCTTCGTCTCCATCACGAGACACTGGCCGGCGTCGTTGGTGTAGCCGGTCTTCTGCACGAGGATGTTCCAGTCCGACTTGCCGATCAGCAGATTGGTGTTGCGGTACGCGAGCACGCTCTTGCCGACGCGGACTTCATGAATCTGCAGCGTCGAGAACGCGCTGATGACGGGATCGCGCGACGCCGCGTTGACGAGCTTCACCAGGTCCCGCGCGTTCGACACGTTGAGGCTCGAAAGCCCGGAAGGGTCGTCGAAGCGCGTGTGCGACATGCCGAGCGCCTTGGCCTTCAGGTTCATGGTGCGAACGAACGCCGCCATGCCGCCCGGATACGCGCGCCCGAGAGTTCGCGCGGCACGATTTTCCGAAGCCATGAGCGCGAGGCGCAGCAGGTCACCGCGCGTCAGCTTTGCGCCGATGGGCAGGCGCGAGAAGGCGCCTTTGCCCTTCCAGCGGTCGGCAGCCGTGATCTCGATCACTTCATCGAGCGACTGTTGGCCGTCCACCACGACCAGCGCCGTCATGAGCTTGGTGATCGAGGCGATGGGGGTCACGAGCTTCGCGTCGCGCTCGAAGAGCACGTGGCCGTTCGTGGCGTCCACGACCAGGGCGGCGGCGGAACGTACCTCCGGCCTCGAGATTGAATGGGTGGTGGACTTGCCGTCGGCGGCGTTCGCCCTAAGTCCGAAGCTGAATGACGCGACCAGTGCGTAAACAATCGAGACCGTTAACCTCTTCCCCATCGTCCCAAACGCTCCCATCGCCGAAGGTCTTATGTAGAACGCGATGGTAGGCCGAAGTGCGGCGTTCTGCACGTGCAATGCTTCACGATCCCGTGAGGTCGCGGTCCAGAAGACAATCGATGAACGCTCGCAGCGCGGGCTGAGAATGGCTCCGATTTGCGTAGTACAGGAACACGCCGGGCACGGTCGGTGACCACTCGGCAAGCACGCGTCGCAGCCGACCCCGTTCGAGCGCATCAAGGACGAGCTCATCATGGTAGGCGTAGAGAATCCCCAAGCCCTGCAACGCACCTTCGACGGCGACGTCCGAGAGATTCGCAATGAGCGGACCCCCGACGGTCAACTCGAGCTTCCTTCTCTTCTTTTCGAATGGCCACCGAAAAAGGTTGCCGCTACCGGGGAAGCGCCAGTTGATGCAGGCGTGATGCTGCAGATCGTTGGGCGTCTTTGGTTCACCGTGACGTGCCAGGTAGGCCGGTGAGGCCACGGCCATCATCGGGACATCCGGCGTCAGCCGCACCGCGATCCAGTCTTTCTCGAGCCGCTCGCCGATTCGAATACCGGCGTCGAAACCGCCGGCCACTATGTCGCTCAATCCATCATCAATCACAAGGTCGAGCACGACGTCCGGATTGTTGCGATGGAAGCGGCTGAGTCGCGGCGCGATGAGCGTCCTGGCGGCCATGCCCAGAGTATTGATGCGCAGTGTCCCCGCGACGCGCCCCTTGGCCGCCACCACCTCCGCGACCGCAGCGTCGAATTCCTTGAGCAACGGTGCGACGCGCTCATGCAGCCGTGCACCGGCTTCGGTGGGACCGACGCTCCGCGTGGTGCGATTCAACAGTCGAACGCCGAGGCGGGTTTCAAGCTGTCGAATGGTTTGACTCAACGCCGACGCCGACAGACCCAGTTGATCGGCCGCGCGCGCGAAGCTCGCGCGCTCGACTACGGTCGCGAATGCCTTCAACTCTGCGAAATCGGATCCCCTCATTATGCTTCGAAACCTAAATAGCTCAGTTAGAGAATAGACGATTCTCTTATCAGTCTCGCGCCTTATTCTTGGGTCAAAGGAGATACACACATGAGCATCAACCTTCCGCAGCCGATTGCCGCCTATTTCGCCGCTGACCGATTGGATGCCGACGCACTGGTGCAATGCTTCATCGAAGGGGCCGTCGTCAAAGACGAGGGCAAAACCTACACGGGGCTTGACGCCATCCGGAAATGGAAGTCTGACGTGGCGGCGAAATATACCTACACCACCGAGCCGCTCGAGTCGGAGCAGAAGAACGGCATGACGATTGTGACAAGTCGATTGAATGGCAACTTCCCGGGCAGCCCCGTGAACCTGCGATTCTTCTTCCGTCTCGAGCGCGACAAGATTGCGTTTCTGGAGGTCATCCCGTGAGCGCAGGCAAACCTGTACGGTGAACCCCGTTGGATTGCGATATTACGCCGGCCGATCGAACAGTCTGCGCAACTCCGTCTTGGCGTTCGTCAATACACGGCGGCGCTCGGGCGTGAGATTCCTTCCGGCGCGATTGATCTCGAAGTTCAGCATCGACATCGCGGAGCGGAACGGGCTGGACTTGCGGCGTCGGCTCCTTTCAGCCGACCTCTTCAATGAAAGCGCCACCTGGCGTGCACTGCGCTTGGTGAATACCCCGCGCTCCAGATCCAGTGCGTCACTTCGCTGCGTGACAGCCGCTGACGACTTCGCTACGGGCTTGCGCCTCGAGCGCTTCGCCTTCGATTTTGCAGCGGCCACGTGGTGCTCCTCGAATCGCATAGAGGTTGTGATGCTGATCTTTCGTGCAACTCCCGTCTGTCCTGTCCTCACCATTGCATCGAATCGGAAACGACCTACTGCCCACCCGGGGACTGACCCCTTTTGCTAGCAAATGGGGAGTGTCCCCATTTCCCGGTTGTCACATTTGGCAACCGGGACGGGCGGCGCCCTTACAATCCCGCGCATGCCGGCCGAGCCGAACTACCCGGGAAGCGATCGCGCGCTGTTCGCGCTCTGGGCCCTGTTCTGGCTGCTGATGATGGCGGTGGCGATCCAGGACGATTACTCCGATCCCGGCGTGAAGTGGTGGGAACCCGATCCTCTGGGAAGGCAGTTCCTGCCTGGCGGCGACCATCTGGCTCCTGCTGCAACGGCGAGTGGCGCACCGCTGGGACGACTACCTGGATCAGCCACTCAAGTGGTTCGGGAAGCACGTGGTGTGGCTGCCGGTCATCGCGGTGACCTTCATCACGTTCGTGTACGCGGTCCGGCACGGGGTCTACGCGCTCACCGCCGAAACCTACGAGCACGCACCCTGGCCGTTCACCTTCCTGTACGAGTCCATCAAGCTGGTGCTGTTCTCGGCGCTGTGGCTGGCGATCATCTTCGGCCTGGCGAGCTTCTCGTTGTGGAAACGGGAACGCGAACGCCTGCTGGAGCTGCAGAAATCCCTGGCCGAGTCGCAGCTCGCGCAACTCAAGGCGCAACTCCAGCCCCACTTCCTCTTCAACGCGCTCAACACGATCTCGGCGCTCATGCAGTCCGACGTGGAGCGCGCCGACCGGTTGCTCGCCCGACTCGCCGACCTGCTACGCGCGACTCTCGCAAATTCAAACCAGCAGACTTCGTTACGTGAAGAGTGGAGGTTGCTGGGACTCTACGCCTCCATCATGCAGGAGCGCTTCGCGGGTCGCGTGACACTCGCCTGGAATGCCAGCGAGGAAGCGCTCGACGCCGCGGTGCCGGCCATGCTTTTGCAGCCGCTGCTCGAAAATGCCTACAAACATGGCGTGGAGCGCAGCAATGAACCCGTGGCGATTCGCGTCGATGCGCATCGCAAAGGCAATGAGTTGAAAGTCCGCATTCACAACACGGGCGAATGGAACGCATCCGGGAGCGCCGGGATTGGCGTGCGCAATTGTCGTGAGCGACTGGCACTCGTCTACGGCGACAGGGCGAAACTCACGCTGGTGTCCGATGCGGATGGCGTGGCGGCGTCGGTGACCGTTCCCTACACGAGGTTTCGCGCATGATCCGGGTGCTCATCGTCGACGACGAAGCGCCGGCCCGCGACAAGTTGCGCCGCTGGCTCGGCACCCACGCCGATCTCGACATCGCGGGTGAGGCCGCGGACGGTCTCGCCGCCGCCGCCGCCATCGAGAGCCTGAAACCCGACGCCGTGTTCCTCGACATCCAGATGCCGGGGCTTTCCGGGCTCGAAGTGGCGGCGCAGCTCGAGAGTGACACGGCGCCGCTGCTGGTGTTCGTGACCGCCTACGATGAACACGCCATCCGCGCCTTCGATCTCAACGCCGTCGACTATCTGCTGAAACCCTACGACCGCGACCGGCTGGAGAAAACGCTGCTTCGCCTGCGCGAGCGCCGCGGCGGCAGTGCACCGCCCGCCGTGCACACCGCGCGCGCGCAGACGCGCTCCAGCGAGCGATTGCTGGTGCCGCGCGGCGAGCAGCTCGAGCTCATCGAAGCCGGCAACATCCACTGGCTCGAAGCCGACGACAACTACGTGCACGTGCACACCAGCGCCGCGCGCTACATCGTGCGCCGCACGTTGACAGATCTTTTGGCGCAATTGGGCGAACAGCGCTTCGTACGCATTCACAAGTCCACGGCGGTGAATATTGCGGAGGTCGCCTCGTTATCACCGCTGTTCAAGGGCGACCACGAGGTGCGGTTGCGCAGTGGCGCAGTGCTGCGCCTCAGCCGCCGATTCAAGGACGCGCTGTTCGCCCGCATGCCCCGCTAGGGTCCCGCTCACCCCAGCTTGGGAGCCACTGGCCACATAAGTGTCGAGAAATAGGCGAGTTGTGGCCAACCTCCCCGCCATGAACACACAAACCACGCGCTACGAATTCCTCGACTGGCTGCGAGTGCTCGCCATCTTCGTGCTGTTGTTCTTTCACACCGGCATGTTGTTCGTCGGCTGGGGCTGGCACATCACCAATGCCGAGACCATCCCGGGGCTGCAGCTCCCGATGGACCTGGCGCACCGACTGCGCATGCCGCTGCTGTTCGTGATCGCCGGTGCCGGCATGTGGTTCGCATTGCAGCGGCGCAGCGGCAAGGCCTTCGCCGGCGAGCGCACGCTGCGATTGCTGGTGCCCGCGATCGTCGGCATGTTCCTGATCGTGCCGCCGCAGGTCTTTATTGAACGCCTCGCGGATGGCGACTGGCATGGCGGCTACCTGGATTTCTTCGCCCAGCGCGTCCTGCAGTTCCAGCCCTACCCGGCCGGTGATTTCAGCTGGCACCACCTCTGGTTCATCATCTATCTATATGTGTACGTGCTCGTGCTGCTGCCGCTGATGTTGTGGTGGCGCAAGGCCCGTCCGACGCTGCGTCCGGGCGCGTGGCTGCTGGCACTGGCCCTGCCACTGGGCATCAACGAGGCGTTGCTCAAGCCGATTTTCCCCGAGTCGCACGACCTCATAAACGACTGGTACATCTTCATTCACTACCTGCTGCTCACGCTCTACGGTTTCGCGCTCGCCTCCAGCCCCGCGATCTGGGACTGGCTGGCACAGTTCCGTCGCAAAGCGTTGCTGATCGCACTCTCGATCACGCTCGGCGGACTCGGGCTCATCGAAATCGGCGTCATCGTGCGCGGCACCGCCGTCGAAGTCCTGATGGCCAACGCGTTCACCTGGACCTGGCTCATGGCGTTCTTGGGGTTCGGGCGTCAGTACCTGAGCTTCGGCAATCGCCTGCTCACCTGGGCGCGTGATGCGAGCTACCCGGTCTACATCCTTCATCAAACCGTTATTATCGTTATCGCGTACTTCGTGATTGCCCAGCCGTGGGCGCCATGGATCAAGTACTGGGTGGTACTCGGCGCCACGCTGGCCGTCTGCGTACTGCTTTACGAATTGGTGCTGCGCCGCTTCGCGGTGTTGCGCCTGGTGTTCGGCATCAAGACGCACTCGCTGCCGCCAGCGAGTTCTCGCGGCCCGACCGCCGCCGCGGATAGGGCGCGAGTTGCGACAACTTCAGCCACTCCGGAAAACGCCGGGTAAGCGCCGGTGGGCCGATCAATTTGATGCTCGCGCTCGAGAATCCGCACACCCTCGCGGCACGCATCATGCAATTTTTCGCAGCTCATCCGTCCGCCGGGCGCTGAGCGATGCCGCCAGCTCGCGCAGTAGTTTGCCGCCATCGCCGCGCCACGCGCTGCCGTGCATGCACGCCAGGGTAGTCGGCTGCTCGCGCGCCAGTCGCTCGAGCGTCTGTGCCGTTTGCGGCGCGTGCGCGTAGTAATCCATCGCTGAGCGAAATGCCTCGCTGGGGCCGAGGATATCGGACTCTGTCAGCGCCTCGGCGCCACTGCCGCCCTGCGTGAACAGATCGCCACTGAATAACGTGCGCGTGGTCAGGTCCATCATGAGCCCGCTCTCCCAGCCATGCGGCACATGCGGTGTATCGAACCAGCGCATCCGGTGCCGGCCGAGTAGCAGTTCGGCTCCATCGGCGAGCGCGTGCGGCGCGCGGTCCGCCTGGTCAGCGATCGACACCATGGCGGCCACCTGGCTGCAGACGGGAACGGCATGGGGCGCAAGCCGCGAGAAACTGGTTGAGCGCGCCAGACTCGTCGGCCTCGAAGTGCGAGAACCCGACGTAACGCAGCTTTTCGAGCGGCATCACCGCGCGGATGGCCTCGCTCACCAGCGGAAACAGCTGGCGCAGGCCGGTATGGAACAGCAGTGGCGCATCGTCCACGACCAGGTACTGGTTGAAATTGAACGCCCCGGCGTCTCCGGGCAGTGCGACCGGCGTATTGATGCGATAGATGCCGTCGGCGACCTCGTTGATATTGGTGCCGGATTGCGTGTTCGTGATCATGGGGTCTCCTTGTTGGCCTCTTATGTGTAACGACCGGGCGGGTCGTTACACATCCTCCATATGAGGCAGGCACTTTCGGTCGTCTCCGACAGAACTTATGCTGCGCTGGTGCAGCCTGCGGCCGAACCCGTTGACGATACTGAGCTCGCGCGTCGGATCATCGGGGCCGCATCGACGCGCGATGCCGAAGCCGAGGCGCTGCTCTGCCGGCGCTTCGCGCCACGCATCCGGCTGTTCGGCTTGAAGCGCCTGCGCAGCGACGCCGCGGCCGCGGACCTGGTCCAGGACGTACTGATGATGGTGCTGCAGAAGCTGCGCGCGGGCGCGGTGCGCGAACCCGAGCGCATCGCCTCGTTCATGCTCGGCACTGCGCGGCAACTGGTGATCGACACGCGCCGCAATTCCGGCCGCCGCGAGCGGTTGCTCGACACCTTCGCGCTCGATCTGGAGCCGGATGATGCGCCGGCCGCGGAGGCGCTCGACACCGATCGCCTGCAACATTGTTTGCAGGCTTTGCCCGAGCGTGAACGCTCGGTGGTGGTCATGACCTTCTATGACGAGTGCCCGGCCGAGATGCTCGGCGCGCAACTGGGACTGAACGCCGGCAACGTGCGGGTGATTCGTCATCGCGGTCTCAAACATCTGCGGGACTGCCTGCAATCCAGGGAGACCTCATGAAGCCTGTGCACGATGTGGAGCAGGATTCCACGCTGCTGAAGTACTGGCTCGACGAGCTGGGCGACCAGGAAGCCGCCGACTTCGAAGAGCACCTGTTCGGCTGCGACTCCTGCACCGCGCGCTTGCGGGAGTTGCTGGAGCTGCGCGACTCGGTGCGCCGGGCGCTGCACGAAAGCCGCTTCGGCACTGCCGTCACGGCCGGGTTCATTCAACGCTTGAAGGATTCCGGATTGCGTATCCGCGAGTACCAGCTCGACGCCGGCGGCAGCGTGTTATGCACGATTGCCCCCGATGACGACTTCGTCATTTCGCGTCTGCGCGCGCCGCTCGCCGGTGTGCGCCAGCTCGACCTCGTGTGCGAGGACGGCGGCATGCAGCATCGCTCGGTCCACGTACCCTTCGATGCGGCCGCCAATGAAGTGGCGTTCATCCCGTCAGTCACGATGCTCCGATCGCTGGGCGTGGCGACCCAACGCGCCCGGCTGCTCGCCGTGACCCTGGACTCCGAGCGCCTCATCGCCGAGTACACCTTCAATCACAGACCCTGGGGGCAGATCTGATCTGTCTTTGACCGGCGACAGTCGGGAACCGAAGTCGCACTTCGTTCGTGTCACTTCTTCAGGACACTAATTCTGGAGAAGTCATGAAAAAGCAGTTCCCCTCCGTCGCCGTGGGCTCGGTCCTGGGAGCGATTCTTTGCATCTTGGTGCTAGGAATGCTCGCCGCCTGCGGCGACGGAGGCTCTGGCTCGTCGGATAGTCCGCCGCAGTTCGGACGCCTGACGCTGCGCATCACCGATTCACCGGTCACCTCCGCCAAGCGCGTGGTGGTCGAATTCACCGGCCTCGAAATCAAGCCAAAGGGTACCTCTGGCCCCGAGGTGTTCGACTTCGCGCCCCGGCAGATCGACCTGCTGGCGCTCGACGGCGGCGGCAGCGAGATCCTGCTGTCGGACGAACTGCTGCCGGCCGGTGAATACGAGTCGATCCGCCTCAAGGTGAATGCCGGGCGCGATGGGTCGGATTCGTTCATCGAACTGGACGATGGCTCGGTCCACCCGCTGTTCATCCCCAGCGGCAACCAGACCGGACTCAAGCTCATTCGTGGCTTCGTCATCGGCGCGGGCAGCACCCACAACTTCACCATCGATTTCGACCTGCGAAAGTCGGTGGTCTACCCGCCGGGACTCGGCGAGCCGTACTTGCTCAAGCCGGTGCTGCGCATGGTCAACAACCTGGAAGTCGGCACGCTCGAGGGCACGGTCGACCCGGCGCTGGTCGTGGATGACTGTATGCCGGCGGTCTATCTATTTACCGGCGCCGACGTGGTGCCGGACGACGTTGGCAGCGCAACGCCGCCGCTCGCGACCACCGCGGTGAATCTCGATGACATGACGGGTGCCTGGCGTTTCAAGGTTGCATTCGTGCCCGCCGGGCCGTACACGCTGGGCTTCACCTGCGCGGCGGACGATGATGGCGCGGAAACCGACGACGACATCACCTTCGCGGCGCCGATCAACGCCACCGTGACCGCCGGACAGACGACGACGGTGGAATTCCTGCCGCCACCATGAACTTTCTCGAGGCGCGGCGCGGTTTTTGCGGCCCGTCGCGCCGGGGTGGGTTATCGTTGTCCTGAAAATGCCCGATCCCCTGGCCGCGGAATTCGAACACCTGATGCGCGGGCATGTGCCCTCGCTGTATCGCTACGCCTACCGCTGGACCCGCGACGTGGACCAGGCCGAGGACCTCGTGCAGGACACCTTGACCCGCCTGTACCAGGAGATGCCAAAGCTGCGGGAGATCGAACTGATACGACCCTGGGCGGCGCGCGTGATGTACCGCATCTTCGTCGACACTCTGCGGCGCGCGCGTCGATCACCGGTGTCGTACGTGGGGCGCAGTGGCTCGACCGGCGCGCTGCTGGACGACGAGGAGGAGGAAATCGACGCCGCTGATGCGACCTGGGATCCAGTGGTGCTCACCGAGCAGATGCTGCAGCGGGAGCAAATCGCCGCGGCGTGGGTGCGACTGCACCAGCAACATCGCGTGGTGTTGTCGTTGCACGAAATCGAGGGGTACAGTCTGGACGAGGTGGCCACCATCATCGCGGCACCGTTGGGGACGGCCAAATCCCGGCTGCACCGCGCGCGCAAGCACCTGCGTGCACTGTTAAGTGAGGGAACGAATTCCCATCCTCCGACGTGTAATCCTACATGAGCGACGATTTCGAAAAGCTGCGCGAGGGTCTGCGTGCGATGCCCGTGCCGGATGCACGGCCTGGCTTCGTCGATCGCGTGCTGACGAATGCCACCTCGGCACACCGCCCACCACGGCCGAGCCGCATCCGCGCGGCCCTCGCGCGCCCGCTCACCTGGTGGGCAGCGGGCGCCGGCGCGGTGGCGGCGTCGATCGCGTGGCTGGTGCTCATGTCGGTGCGGACTGTCGTGCCCGCCGAGCCGAGCCTGACGCTGGCGCTGCACGAGAGCCGCGACGTCTCGCTGGTCATCGATTCGGAGCGCGACCTGGAAGGGGCGACCATCCGGCTGTACGTCACCGGCAGCGTGGCGCTGGCCGGCTATGAAGATCAGCACGAAATCCAGTGGCTGGCGTCACTCACCCAGGGCGCGAACCTGCTGTCGCTGCCGGTCGTCGCGCGCACTCCCGGCGAGGGACGCGTCGTGGCCGAGATCGAACACGACGGGCGCACGCGGCGAGTCAGTGTCGCGATGCACGTGTCGGCTCCTGCCAGCATTTCGTTTGCACCCGCACGCGCAACCACGCAGGATGACATCGCATGAACAGTAAAGGCATCATGTGGCGTGCGCGGCGCCGAATACTGGTTTTCGTCTCCACGATGTTCGTCGTCTCGGTGGGGTTCGCGCAGACGCCGCCCGCGAGCAGCGACGAAGATCTCGACGTCACCATGCGGATCATCGTCGATCCGGATGCGAAGGTGCCTGACGAGATCGTGCGCCGGATCGCCCTGCCCAAACCGCAACCGGCGACCGCTACACCGCCCCAGTCGGACGAGAAGTCAGACGACAAGTCCAACAAGCAGGCTGACAAACCAAACCAGCAGAACAAACCTGCTGACCCAGGCAATCAACGCGGTTCGGGGGCTCAGGGACAGGGTCGCGACTTTGGTCAGCAGACGGCCGAACAGGCCAGGGAGCACGCTGAAGAGGCCCGGCGTAACAAAGACAAGGACAAGCCTCCCAAACCTCCAAAGCCTCCAAAGCCTCCAGGCCCACCGCCACGCGACCCAGGCTAAGTCGCCGCACTATGCGGCGTTTGCGTTTTTGATCGGGCTCACGCTGCTGAGCGGCGCGCGTACGCATGCCGCCACGGCGGATGCGCAGGCGCGATTCACCGAGGCACGGGCGGCGTTCGATTCGGAAAACTTTCCCCAGGCGCTGGTGTTGTTCGAGCAGGCGTTGGCGCTCGGCATGAACGGCCCGGCGGTTCATTACAACATCGGCGTCGCGGCGTATCGCAGTGGTGATCTGGCGCGCGCCGAACGCGCCTTCCAGGAAGTGGCGCGCACGCCGGCCATGGCCGCACTGGCGCACTACAACCTCGGACTGGTCGCCATTAAACGCGGTGAGTCGCGCGCGGCCCGCGACGAGTTCGTGCGCGCGGCACGCGATGCCGGCGATGAGCGACTCGCCGCGCTCGCGACGCGGCGCCTCGACGAATTGCCGCCAGAGCCACCACCGCTCGCCTGGTCACTGTATGCCCGCGGCGGCGCCGGTTACGACGACAACGTGGCGCTGCGCTCCGAGTCCATCGAAAGCTCCGGCACTGGCGAAGACGATGTGTTCGCGGAATTGCTGGCCTCGGCCAGCGTTTCTTTTGGACAGGACTGGCAGGTGGACGCGGCGGTGGCGGCGCTGGATTACACCGAGCTCGATGAATTCGACCAGGGCGTCCTGTCACTCGGTGTGCGGCGTGGATTCTCATGGGATGCGTGGGATCTCGAGGCCGGCGGCTACGGCACGCAACAGACGCTCGCGCACGACGTGTTTGAACGATCCGCGGGCGTCGGCCTGCGCGCGACAAACACGCTGCGTAGCGGAGGCCTTCTGCAGGCGCAGATTCGCGCCACCGCGGTCGATGGCGAAGGTGATTTCTCGGGCCTGTCCGGCTCGCGCGCCGAGCTCGGTGTGAACTACGACTGGAGCTGGCAGGCGTGGAATTTTGATGCTTACACTCGCGCCGAGCTCAACGACAGCGAAGACGACGTGTTCGCCTCGCGCTGGGCGGAACTCGGCGGACTGGCGCAGTGGGCGATGTCACCGCGCTGGACCTTCTCGGCCGGCGGCAGCGTGCGTCGCACGCGACACCCGGCCCAGGAAGTGTCGCCGGAACCCTGGAAAGACCGTCGTTCCACGCTCCGGCTCGGTGTGGTGTGGAAGCCGTGGCAGCAGGCCCAGGTGTCCGTGCGATACGAACATGAACAGAATTCGTCTCCCGTCGAATCCTTCGACTACAAACGAAACTGGGTCGCCGCGTCGATCGAATACTGGCGCTGAATCATGGACCGGGCACACCCTTATGGCGCCGCGCCGCGGACGCGGGCATCATGCATCGAAATGTACATCCGTCATCGGCTTCGACCCGGGTGCGTGTTTTTCCTGGCACTCGCGTCAATCCTCGCTGTTCCAGCAACCGCGGCCGAAAACCCTCTTCCTCATGCTTTCACCTTTTATGCCGGACGGATCTCGTCGGAAGAAACCTGGCACGACGTCCTGGTCCATCCGTTCAGCAAGCAGTACACCGACACCTATATCGTGGCCGGCTCGTATTCGCGCGCGTTCGCCGAATATCGCGACGGGGGACTGCGCCGGGAGGCTGAGATCAACGTCGCGTACAACCACGGCGGACAGGATCACTGGGAACTCAACGTCGTGCCGATCACGCTGCGCTGGATGCGTTTTCCCTGGAGCGAGCACGTGCACACCACCGCGGCCTTCGGCCTCGGATTGTCCTATGCCTTCGGCCGACCGGACGTGGAGTACGAGCTCGAAAACGACTCGCAGCGACTCCTTCTCTACTGGTTGCTGGAGCTCACCGCGGGTCCACGCGAAGGGCCGTGGTCGGCCGTGATTCGCCTGCACCACCGCTCGCCTGGCTGGGGCGCCATGGGCATAGCCGATGGCGGCATGAACGCACCGAGCATCGGGTTCCGCTACGAGTTCTAACGTCCCGCGCGCAAAGGGAATTCCTGCGTGACTTGCGGGAACCGGGGTTTGCGTTCACCCTGACGCCGGTCTGACTACCCGGACTGGAGCCCGACAACCGCTGGGTCCACGGCCCTTGCCCTGTCTGCTCGGGTCATGCCGCGGTCTGGACCGCTCCCAACTACCCGCGGCACCCACCCCGTGAAGTTCAATGGAGAGGCGAACTGCTGACCGTGGCGTGAATGCGCCGAACTACTCGGTCGGCGACTACGACTATTGGGTCGCGGCGCCGCGCGACGAGGCCATCGTGCGCGCCATCTTCGCGCGTGTTGCCACCGGCGGGCGGATGCAGTTGTCGTTTCGCCGCGAACCAGACCCCTTCGTCAGTTTCGGCAGTCTCGCGCACGGCTACATCGTGGCCCGCAACCGCCGCAGTGGCGAATACGTCGGCGTGTGCGAGCGCGTGATACGCGAGGTGTTCGTGAACGGCGAGGCGTGCACGCTGCCCTACCTGGCCGGGCTGCGCGTGGTGCCGGGCTTCCGCCATCGACGGCTGGTGCTGCGCGGTGGCTTCGAGGCGGTGCGGCGGTTGCTCACGGCACCGGACGACCTGCCCTGGTCGCTCACCTCCATCATGAGCGACAACGCCAACGCGCGCCGGCTGCTGGGCGCCAATCTCGCGGGCATGCCGCGTTTCGAGCCGGCGGGCGAGTTCTCCACGTTCGCACTGCTGCCCGCGGGAACGATCGAGCTCGAGCGCGCCACCGAGGCCGACCTGCCGGCGATCGCGGAGCTGCTGCTGCGCCAGGGTGCCCGCAGCCAGTTCGCCGCCTGCTGGCGCGCGCCGACACTGGCCGAGTTCGCGCGACAAGGCTGGCTCACACCCGCGGATTATTTCCTGGTGCGCAATGGTCGCACCATCCGCGCCTGTGCCGCGCTCTGGGATCAGTCCGCACAACGTCAGCTCGTGGTGGCCGGTTATTCGCCCTGGCTGCGGCGCACCCGCCCCGTCATCAACTTCGCGGCACGTCTGACCGGCTCGCCACGCTTACCCGCTCCCGGTGATCCGCTGCGCGCCGCCTACCTGTCGCTGGTGGCGGTCGACGATGCCGCGTCCGGAGATCTCGCCATGTTGGTGGCCGCCGCGCGTGCCGAGGCGCGGCGCCGCAAACTCCACGTGGTGTTTGCCGGTTTGCCAAGCGTGCATGCGCATGCCGCGCAGTTGCGCGCCATCGCCGGGCGGCGCGAGTATCCATCGCAGCTCTACGTGGTGCGCTGGCCGGAAGACGCAGCGCCCCTGTTTGACGACCGTCCGGCGGCACCGGAAGTCGCTTTTCTCTAGCCAAACGGCTGTCGAATTTGCGGCGTGCCATTCGACCAGTTCCTGAACCCCACGAATTTTCAGGAGTTAGAGTCATGCGTTCCGCCACCCTGCTTGTCCTTCTGGCCCTGACCGCCGCCGCCACACAGGTCGTCGCGGTCGGACAAGACGCTCCCAAAGACGCTCCAGCGCCCTCCACCGCGCCCGTTCCCAAGGGCGACTACGTCATCGACAAGGCGCACACCAGCCTGCTGTTTCGCGTCAGTCACCTCGGATTCTCCACCTATACCGGCCGGTTCACGCGAGTCGATGCCAGGCTGCAATTCGATCCCGCCAACATCGCCGCGTCGCGCGTCAACGTGAACGTCGATCCGCGCTCGATCGAGGCCGACAATGCGCCGTCGGGATTCCTGCAGACCCTGGCGGGCAACCAGTGGTTAGACGCCGATCGCTTCCCCGAGTTGAAATTCCAAACGCAGTCGGTCGAACTGACCGGCGCGAACAGCTTCCGCATCCATGGGCAACTCACGCTGCATGGCGTGACCAAGCCTGTCGTGCTCGAGGCGAAATACAACGGCGGCTACGCCGGGCATACCTACGAGCCGCAGGCGCGCGTGGGCTTCTCCGCGCAGGGCACTCTCAAGCGGTCGGACTTCGGCGTGAGTTATGGGATCCCCGACCCGGGCAGCAGCTTCGGCGTCGGCGATAATGTCGCGATCGTCCTCGAGACCGAATTCTCCGGGCCTCCGCTCAAGGCTCCCTAAGGGGCGAACCGTCACAAGACCGGCCTAGAATGAGGCACTAACAAGGCTGGACAAGCTCTACACCAGTTTCCTCGAGCTGGTCGGCACACAGATCGCCACGGCTATTGCCAATGCGCGCGCCTACGAGGAAGAGCGCCGGCACGCCGCAGCGCTGGCGGAAATCGATCGCGCGAAGACGGTCTTCTTCTCGAACGTCAGCCACGAGTTCCGCACGCCGCTGACGCTCGCCATGCTGGCGCACGAGCTGCGCAATCCGCTCGCGCCGATCCGCAACGCCGGCGAACTTCTGTCCCGCAGCCTGCCAGCCGATGCGCCGATGCGCGCCGCCGTGCAAATCATCGAGCGCCAGGTCACGCACCTCACCCGCCTGGTGGACGACCTGCTCGATGTCTCGCGCATCACGCAGGGGCGCATCGACCTGCGGTGCCGGCCGACCTCGGTGGCCGACCTGGTGGCGCGCTCGCTCGAGACCGTGGACCCGCTGATCCGCCGCAAGCAGCACCAGGTTTCGATCGCGGGCGACCACTGGAACCTGTACGTGAATGTCGATCCGGAAAGACTGGTGCAGTGCCTGTCGAACGTGCTGACCAATGCGGCCAAGTACACCGATCCCGGCGGCGAAATCCACATCGGGACACGCGACTTTGGCGGCGAAGTGATGATCAGCGTCACCGACAACGGCATGGGTATTCCGCCGGACTTGCTGCCCAAGGTGTTCGAGTTGTTCGTGCAGGGCGAACGAACGCTCGATCGCTCGCAGGGTGGACTGGGCATCGGGCTGTCCATCGTCAGGCGACTCATCGAAATGCACGATGGCAGCGTGGAAATATTCAGCGAAGGCAACCGTCGTGGTACACGCTTCGAGCTGCGGCTACCGCTGCACGAACGCGCGGTTGCGGCCGAACCCGCGCCGGCGCCGCGCCAGAGCACACGGCGACGCATTCTGGTGGTGGATGACAACGAGGATTCGGCCAATACGCTCGCGATGATCCTCAAGCTCGAAGGCCACGAGATCGACACCACCTACTCCGGCGAACATGCGCTGGAACGCGTCGAGGAGTTCAAGCCGGAAATCGTGCTGCTCGACATCGGACTTCCCGAACTGGACGGACTACAGGTGGCCGCGCGCATCCGCGCGAATCCGAAATTCCGCTCCGTGCGCCTGGTGGCCATCACCGGCTACGGCAAACAGGCCGATCGCGATCGCACGCGCGCGGCAGGATTCTCGGCACACCTGGTGAAACCGGTCGACTTCGCCGACCTCAAGCGCGCCCTCGCAGATCTGGGGCCAGCCCGCCTTTCCTAGCAAAAGGGATCAGCCCTCCGCGCGCGCCCAGGTGGGCCTGGCGCGCACCGATGAGGCGCTGCGCGCGTTCGACACCCGGTGAATGGATTAGTCACGCGCGCCCGCCCCCCGGCTGACTACTAATCCCACGGCAACGCAATTTCCTGCGCCGTAAGGCGGAATGCGCCGACGAACCGATACGGTTCGCTCCCACGGTGCCGATAGCCGCGACAGCGCATCGTGACGTCACGGCGCGCGTCAATGCGACGCGCCCCACGAGAGGGACCCATGTCGTCGTGGCCGGCGCGAATTGCGTCAATGTTGCTCCTGTCCGCCTTCGCGCACGCGGATGACGTCGCGCCTGCCTCGAATTCGCAGGACGACACCGCGCCCTACGCGATGACCGACGAAGACGCCGCGATCGTCGGCGTGGGCACCGCCAGCGTGCCCATCGGCTACGTGAACAAGAAGGATCCGTGGATCGATCGCGCGCACAACGGCGTGTTCAACGCGGTGTGGCGTTCGGCCATGCGCGTCGACCAGTGGTTTGGCTCCACCGCCAGCGATGCCGCGTACAGGAAACCAGCGGGTCGATCGCACCGGCGTTGCTGTACGACGAGTTCGACGGCTTCCAGCCGCGCCTCCGCTTCCAGGTGGACGTGCCGCTGCCGCGGATCAACGAGCGCTTTCACGCCTTCATCGGGCGCGTGAATCCCGACGAGTACGTCACCGAGCGCAAACCGGGTTCGGGCGCCTTCGCCCGCCAGTACGGTCCGGCCGAGGACGACGAGACGCTGCTCGGCATTCGTTACCGCGAGCCCAAACAAGGCGGACGCTTCGAGGCGGATGCGGGGCTGCGCCTCCGCTCACCGCTCGATCCCTTCGTCAAGGGCAGCTGGCGCTTCGATCATGGAAGTTCTGAGTCGACACTGTTCTCATTTCGCGAAACCGCCTTCTGGCGCAACAGCGAGAAGTTCGGCTTCACCAGCCGCATCGACATCGAGCGAGTGTTCAGCGACGTGTGGCTGCTGCGCTGGACGGGCTCGGGCACCATATCCCAACGTACCGAGGGCGTGCGAGGCTACACCTCGCTCACCGCGCTGCGCGGATTGCCGAATCGGCGCGCGATCGGCGCCGAGCTGTTCACCGGGGGTGAGTTCGACGCCGACGTGCCGCTCGGCGATTACGGACTGAAACTTGCCTACCGGCAAAGCGTGGCGCGCGACTGGCTGGTGCTGGAGACGCGCGTCAGTCTTACGTTTCCGCGGCACGAGCTGGCACAGGTGCGCGAGGCGACCTGGGGCGTGGGCGTCGGTCTCGAGATGTTCTTCGGTACCGACGAGTTCCTCGCGCGCCCCGTCACTTTTTGATTACTCCTCGCGTTTCGAGGAGAGTTTCCACTCGCTCGTGCAGCCGGGGATGTCGATCCAGTTGGCTTCGGTGGCCGTTTTCTTTCTTGCAGGCGGCCAACAACAGCAGAGTGACCAGTGCCAGCGTATTGATGGTTTTCATGTGAGATAGAGCGCAAAAGGCCGCTCGCACGGCTCACGGGAGTTATATGTGGCTTACATTCGGGCAAAGTAAGCTGTCGCCATGGACCTTCCCGCGCTGCTGGAGCAATACGGTTATGCCCTGATCTTCCTCGGCACCCTGGTCGAGGGCGAGACCATCCTGATCCTGGGCGGCTACTTCGCGTTTCGCGGCTACCTCGAGCTCGGCGCCGTCATCCTCACGGCATTTGCCGGCGCGGTGTGCGGCGACCAACTGTTCTTCTATATCGGCCGTCACCACGCGAAGGGATTACTGGCCCGCTTTCCGAAGTTGCGCGACAAGGTGAACGTGGCGCTGCACCGCGTGGAAGAACACCAGCTCAAGGTGGTGCTGACCATGCGATTCCTGTGGGGGCTGCGCATCGCGCTGCCGGTCGCGCTGGGCCTCACAAACATGAATGCGAAGCGCTTCCTCTGGCTCAACCTGGTCTCGGCCGCCATCTGGTCTTGTGTGTTCGCCGTCGTCGGCTACGGTGCGAGCCGGGTCTTTTCGGTGCTGGTGGCGGACCTTCACCGCCACGAGAAATGGATTGCCGCGGTACTGCTGTTGATCGCCGTGGTCGCACTCGTCTGGCACCTGGGGCGTCCGCAGCGGGCACGGCAATAGTCGCCTACAATGCCGCATGGCATTGAGCGTCTTCGACCTGTTCAAGATCGGCATCGGGCCCTCGAGCTCCCACACCGTGGGGCCGATGCGCGCGGCGCGGCAATTCGCGCTGCGGCTGCGCGAGCGGGGAGTCCTCGCGAGCGTGGCGCGCGTCACGGTGACGCTGTACGGATCGCTCGGAGCTACGGGCAAGGGCCATGGCAGCGACAAGGCAATACTGCTGGGACTCTCGGGCCACGAGCCTGACTCGGTCGACGTCAATGCCATCGCCGGGATGGTTGAAGGCATCCGCTCCTCGCAGCAGCTTTTACTGCTGGGCGAGCGGCCCATTACATTCAACGAGCGCGCCGACCTCACCTTCAATCACAAGGACACGCTGCCGCTGCATTCCAACGGCATGAGCTTCGTGGCGTTCGACAGCGCAGGTGCGGAGCTCGTCAACGGCACTTACTACTCCGTGGGCGGCGGCTTTGTCGTCAGCGATGAGCCCGCGCCAGGCGGCGGCACCGAAAAGCGTATCGTGCCGGATCTTACCCAACTGCCCTTCCCGTTTCGCAGCGGCGATGAGTTGCTGGAGCTCTGTGAGCGCGAAAACACTTCCATCGCCGGCATCATGCGGCGCAATGAGCGCACCTGGCGCAGCGATGCCGAGATCGACGCGCGGCTACTGCACATCTGGCACGTGATGCAGGCCTGCGTGAAGCGCGGCTGCGAGACACCGGGAGTGCTGCCCGGCGGTTACAAGGTGAAGCGGCGCGCGCCCGAGCTATACAGGCAGCTCACCGCGCCACAGATGGCGGCACCGCACGATCCCTTGATTGCGCTCGACTGGGTGAACCTGTGGGCGCTGGCCGTGAACGAAGAGAACGCCGCTGGCGGTCGCGTCGTGACGGCGCCGACCAACGGCGCTGCGGGCATCGTGCCGGCGCTGATGCACTACTACGCGCGCTTCGTGCATGGCGCGAATGACGCCGGCATCGTGGACTTCCTGCTGACCGCCGCTGCGATCGGTTTTCTGTATAAAGAAAACGCCTCGATCTCGGGTGCGGAAGTTGGATGCCAGGGCGAAGTCGGCGTGGCCTGCTCGATGGCCGCGGCAGCATTGACGGCGGTGCTCGGCGGCACGCCGGCGCAGGTGGAGAACGCGGCCGAGATCGCCATGGAACATCACCTCGGACTCACCTGCGATCCGGTGGGCGGCCTGGTACAGATTCCCTGCATTGAACGAAATGCCATCGGTGCTGCCAAAGCCATCAACGTGGCGCGCATGGCGCTGCGCGGCGACGGCACGCATTACGTTTCTCTCGACAAGGTCATCAAGACCATGCGCGAAACCGGCGCCGACATGAAGACCAAGTACAAAGAGACCTCGCGCGGCGGTCTCGCGGTGAATATCGTCGAGTGTTAGGAACGGGGGACCTGCCTGCATGAAGACACTTGTTATACGCGGCCGCGCTGACGGCCATCCTGCTCGCCGTTCCGGCTGCGGCGGAAAAGCCGCAGGTCAAGCCCTACGCGGCCGGCTCTCCCTCGGGCGGCATCCCGCTGTGGAATCCGGGCGAGAAGTTCGTCGCCATTGCGGGAGGTTCGTGTAACGGAACCTGCCCGGTGTATGAGCTGTACGTGTTCGATGACGGGCGCGTCATCTTCCTGGGCAAGAAATTCACCGGCAAGACCGGCGTCTGGAAGAAGCAGCTGGCGCCGAATGTGTATGCCGAATTGTTGACCACGGTCGTGCGCACCGGCGTGCTCGAAAACGACCTCAAGCGCGGCACCTGCCTCAAGGATCGCCCGATGCTGATGGTCATGCGCTCGGAGCCAGACGGCCAGAGCATGCGCATGCAATCGCTCAACTCAGGCTGCGAAAAACAAGCCGACTTCGCCAGGGACATCGAGAAGCAGTTCATCGACTGGACCGAGATCGGCCCTGGCTCGCCTCCAAGTAAAAAATGGAGGACATCCTCATTTGGGATACAGCGTCTCCGGAATCTCGACGATCGACTCGAACGGCCAGCCGCTCACCTTGGCCGCGCTCTCCACCGCGGAGAAACTCGGGGCTTCGTAGACCCAGTACGAGTTGTTGCCCTCGTCTGCCGAGCCGTACGACGTGAGGAGTGTCACGCCGAATTTCGCGTCACGGTCGCCGACGATGTTTGGCGCGCCGACGCGGCGCGCGAGATAGCGATGATTGCCGGTTGAAATCTTGTGGACGGCGCCCTTGGGTTCGGCCTTGATATCGTTCGGAATCTCGATCACCACGTCAACAGGCAGACCGTTCAGTCTCGCGGCTTCACGCACCGCGTTTTCGCTCGGCGCCGTGTAGATGCAAAACGTCTTGGTCTTGGTGGCGGTGGTGTACGACTTCTCCCAGACAACACCCAGGGACTTGTTGTTGGCGTTTACCTTGTGCTTGGTGGCCGCATCGACGCCGTCGAGCGCGCCCGCCGGGAAAGTCCGCTCGACCAGGTAGCGGTGTGTGGCCGGCGCGAGTGCCATGATATCCGCCGCCACGCTCGAGCCCGCAGTCGGCATGGCAGTCACTGCACATATGGCTTTCATCATCTTCCTCTCCGTCGTGATACAACGTGACGACAGACTAGACCTGATAAACGACGTCGCGAATGATCACGCGTCCGCGGTTGTTGTCTGGGCGTCTCTCAGACGTCGAGCGAGCGAGCGTTGGTCTCCTTCATCGACCATAACAATGTCAGACCCACCACCCGTAGCGCCATGATGTACACGGCCGGTGAGAGTGGTTGCCCCAGTCGCTGCACCAGCCACGCGGATACCAGCGGCGCGCTGCCGCCTGCGAGTGCCAGCGTCACGCTGTAGGCAAGACTCATCGAGGTCACGCGCGTGCGCAGCGGAAAGATTTCCACCAGCATCGCGCCCTGCATGCCGAGCGCCATCCCGGTCGGCACGGCCATGAGGATCTGGCCGAGCGCGAACTGCCAGGGTGAGCCCGTGAGCATGAGGTGCAGGGCCGGCACGATGAAAATAATCATCGTTACAGTCAGCACCAGCATCAGCCGGCGACGACCGACTTGATCGGACAACCACCCGCCGAACGGTTTCGCGAACAACACCACAAAGAGCGTCAGGGTGTTCGCGAACAGAAAAACCGCGGCGTCCGCACCTTTGCCGCGGCGGTCGACCGCGTACGTGAAAGTCAGGTAGTAAGCGGCATTGGTCATCGCGAGGATGCCGAAGGTTTGCAGCATGGGACGCCAGTCCGCGATGAGCGACGGAATCAGCGCCGGCCGGCGCGTTGCGGCCTGCAATCCTGCCTCGGTTTCCTGTATTCCGCGCCGGAGCAGCACGCCCACCACCAGGAACAATACGCTGCCGATGAAGGGGAGGCGCCAGCCCCAGGCCGCCACTTGTTCCGGCGTCAGCAGTGCGGTGATCAACCCGGCGCAGCCTGAGCCCAGGATGAATCCGATGGTGGTGCCCACGGCGGTCGAGCTGCTGACCAGGCCGCGCCTCGCCGAGGGCGCAAACTCGGTGGTGTACACCATCGATCCGGTGAACTCGCCGCCGACCGAGAAGCCTTGCAACAGCCGCAGCGCGACCAGCAGGATGGGAGCCGCCACGCCGATCGACGCATAAGTCGGCAGCAGCCCGATGAGCAACGTCGCGCCGCCCATCAACGCGATCGACAGCACCAGCAGTGTGCGTCGGCCGATGCGATCCCCGACCGCGCCGAGTACCAGGCTGCCGATGGGCCTGCCCAGGAAACCGACCCCGAACACCGCAAACGTGAGCAGCAGCTGTGTCCCCGGACTCGCTTGCGGAAAAAATTGCCCCCCGATGACGCTGGCGAAGTAGCCGTAGACCGCGAAATCGAACCACTCCATGACATTGCCGATGAGGCCCGCAAGCATCGTGCGGCTTGTCGATTGATGTGGGCGCATCACAATGAGTCCCGGCGCGAGCGCCTTATGTTCCCGCAGACAGCGGGCAACAGCACCGCATCATCGTATTTGCGTACCAGTTCTGACGCTGACACAGTAGTCACGGCTCCACAGAAAACGAATGATCGCGCGTCCGGCACACATGCCCGTACGTCCGCGGAGGTCTCATGGATGCATTGTCTGATGTATTACGCGCGGTGCGCCTCTCCGGCGCATTCTTTTTCGACGTGCAGGCCCGCGGCCCGTGGGTGGCGGAAACTCCGTCGGGAAAGAGTGTGGTGGGAGCAATGTTTCCCGGCACCGGCTCAGATCACCTCATCTGCTACCACGCCATCCTGGAGGGCACATGCTGGTGCAGCCTCGAAGGTGAAGCGCCAATCAAGCTCGAGGCCGGCGACATCGTGTTATTGGCGCACGGTGATACCCACGTGCTGGCCACCGACATCGGCATGCGCAATCCGCCTAACATGTCGATGTACCGCCAGCCCGATGATGGCCGGTTGCCGTCGCGCATTTCCGTGGGCGCGGAGACCGGCTCACCCGCACACTTCGTTTGCGGCTTCCTGGCGTGTGATTCGCGACCTTACAACCCATTACTCACGGCGTTGCCGCGCATACTGCGCGTCAGCGATCACGGCAGTGGCGCGCTCGGTGCCTACTTTCGCGCCGCGCTGGCCGAATCCAAGGGACGCATGGGTGGCGAGTGCATGTTGGGACGCATCAGCGAACTCATGTTCGTCGACGTGGTGCGCCGTTACCTCGAGACGCTGCCCGAAGGCCGCATGAGCTGGCTGTCGGGACTGCGCGACCCGTATGTCGGACGCGCGCTCACGGCGCTGCACGAGTTTCCGGCGCGTGACTGGACCATCGAGTCGCTGGCGCAGGCTGCGGCGCTGTCGCGCTCCGCCTTCGCCGAACGTTTCGTGGAATTCGTCGGGCACCCGCCAATGCAATACCTGACGAACTGGCGCATGCAGCTCGCGACCAGCTACCTGCGCAATGGCACCGAAAGCGTCGCGTCGGTGGCCAATCGTGTGGGCTACGACTCCGAGGCCGCGTTCAGCCGCGCGTTCAAGAAGTTGGTGGGATCGCCGCCTTCCGAGTGGCGCGTGCAACACGTGCATGCGGCCTGACGTCTGGCGGTGACGAGGAAACCCTTCAGTAAAACTAAACACTCGGTCAGAACAACAGAACCCGCCGGGTTTTTCATTGGGCACGATGCACTCCACACACCCCAAGGAGCACATCATGTCGAAGCGTCTCATCAAACTTCTGCCGGTAGCCGCCTGTCTCGCCCTCAGCGGCGTCGCTGCTGCCAGCATCCCCAAGGATCTGCCGAGTGTCGTCGTCAAATACGGTGACCTCAGTCTGAACAGCAAGTCGGGTGTCGCCAGCCTGCACGCGCGCCTCAGGAACGCGGCCAAGCGGGTATGCAGCCCGCTCGACAGCCGCGTCCTCGGCCTGCGCGAGCAGTACGAGCATTGCGTGGCGGATGCGGTCACGCAGGGCGTCGCCGCGGTCGGGAATGAGGACCTGATCCGCTACCACCGCTACGGTGGCCGCCACGGCCTGGTTGCATCCAACTGAATTCGGTTTGCGTAACTCCGAATGCCTGCAATGCCGCGCGGATGCTATTAATTCAGCGTCCGCGCGGGATCAGCTCAGCAGCCATGCAGGCTTGGCTGACGGAAATGCCTGACACCGATCGGCGCGCTCGCCGCGCCGCATCGGCTGTCCTGTCCGCATGGTTTTGCGCGAGTTGACTGCGATGCTCGACGTGCACCCCTCACAGGAGCACGTCATGGAAAGACAAGCCGATATCGAAGCCAGGTTCTGGAAGGCTCTCAAGGCCGACCGCACCGTCATGCTGGGCATTTCCGGCATCGAGGACGGTCATAGCCAGCCAATGACCGCGCAACTCCTCGAAGAACACCAGGAAGGCGGCGGGCCGATCTGGTTCTTCACCTCGAGAGACACCGACCTCGTTCAGGCCCTGGGCGAGGGTTATCGGGCGCAATTGCATTTCTCCTCCAAGGGCCACGACTTGTTTGCCACCGTGCACGGCGCGCTCATGCCGTACAACGATCGCGCCACCATCGATCGGCTGTGGAACCGGTTCGTCGCCGCGTGGTTCGAAGGCGGCAGGGAGGACCCCAGGCTGCAGCTGCTGCGCTTCGAGCCGGATCGCGCGCAGATCTGGCTGAACGAGAACCTGGTGCTCGCCGGCGTGAAGCTCTTGTTGGGCCGCGACCCCAAGAAGGAGTACCAGGGCAAGGTCGCAGAGGTGCGCCTCGGACCCCCATGAGCGAGAGGAGTTGAGCATCGAGGCGCAGGAGCGACCAAGACCCAGCCGATCACAACAAATCTGAAACACTCGTAGCGGAGCATTTTGGCTCGGCACGATCGGGCTTGCAGTGCGGGACGGTGCGCAATCTACTATTGGCCCGTGTATTGACCAAGCTCTAATGAAGGGAGCACGAAAATGAGCGCCCAACCCGATCTCGACCACGAAGAACTCATCTCCCGCATCCGCCGCGACATGCTGGACAGCTGGGACGAAGAGCTCGAGATGGATGTCGAGGACTACCATCCCCTGCCCAACCTTCCCGACGGTGGCGCGAACCGGCCCGTCGAAAAGGACTATCGCAAGACGTATTTCCAGCAGCTGTTCCGCTTGCAGGGCGAGCTGGTGAAATTGCAGGACTGGGTCGCGGCGACCAGGCAGAAGGTCGTGATCCTGTTCGAAGGCCGCGATGCGGCCGGCAAGGGCGGCGCCATCAAACGCATCACGCAAAAGCTCAACCCTCGCGTCTGCCGCGTGGTCGCGCTGCCCGCGCCCAACGATCGCGAACGCACGCAGTGGTACTTCCAGCGTTACATCACTCATCTGCCCGCGGCCGGTGAGATCGTTCTCTTCGATCGCAGCTGGTACAACCGCGCCGGCGTCGAGCATGTGATGGGCTTCTGCACGGACGAGGAATACGACGAGTTCTATCGCTCGGTGCCGGAGTTCGAAAGGATGTTAGTCAGGTCCGGCATCCGGCTCCTGAAATACTGGTTCTCCATCACCGATGAAGAACAGCACCTGAGATTCCTGGGCCGCATTCACGACCCGCTCAAGCAGTGGAAACTCTCGCCCATGGACCTGGAATCCCGCCGGCGCTGGGAGGAATACACCAAGGCCAAGGAGATCATGCTGGAGCGCAGCCACATTCCCGAGGCGCGCTGGTGGGTGGTGCAGGCGGTCGACAAGAAACGCGCACGACTCAACTGCATCGATCACCTGCTCAAGCAGTTTCCGTACGCGGAGACGCCCAAGCACTCCGTGATCCTGCCTGATCGCGAGCGCCACGAGGACTACAACCGTCAGCCGGTGCCGGCCAACATGCTGGTGCCGGAGCTCTACTGACGCGCGCGGTGCGCCGCCACGCGCACCCGCGTCGCGCAGCGCGGACCGCAGAAGCGCTGCTCGCCGCGCTTGGAGACGTCGAGAAACACGTCGGCGCACGGATCGGCGCCGCAGACACGCAGTCGTTCGAAACCAAACTCCCTGACGATGTGCGCGGCGCTCACCGCGACCGCGGAGCGCAGTGCCTCCGCGAGGTCGAGTGACGTGTCGACCGACCACTCGAGGCGCGGTGCGGCGCGTTCGCGCCCCACCCGCATCTGCACGTGTGCCTCTTCCAGTAACGCATTGAGCCGTCGCGCCATCTCGGCGTGGCTCTCGGCCGTGAACAGTCCTCGCACCTGGGTGCGAACTGCGCGCACCGCCTCGAGGTCCGCGGCCGTGGGCCGCCGCGGCCACGAGATCTCGTGTTCCGCGAGAAAAGTCGCCAGGTTCGCGGGCGTCGCGAGATGCTCGGGCACGTCGATTGAATGGTCGAGCGTGTTCACCAGGTTCTCGGCGATGGCGCCGAACGGGACCGGAAAGCTGTAACGCCTGTAATTCACTTGAAGCAGTACATGGATCCGGGTTAGTGTAACGCCATATTACCATATAAGGCGTTACAGATGGGGCCGCCGCGGGTTTTCAGTTGCTTGCTGGTGGCCGCGATCATGGCGCCTGCCGCCTCCGCCACGCAACCCGCCGCGGCGCCATTCCGCATGGCGGACCTCGGTGAGAACGCGCCGCTTCGAATCGACGGCGTACTCGAAGCCGCCTGGGACGACGTGCCCGCGATCGATGAATTCATCGAGTACCGCCCGCGCCAGGGTGTACCCGCCTCGGTGCGCACCGAGGTGCGGCTGGCGCGCGATGCCCGGCATGTCTACATCGCGGCCCGCATGTTCGATCCCGACATCGCGCGACTGCGCACCGGACTTGCGCGCCGTGACAACTTCTCGAACGAACAGGACTGGATATCCATCGCCGTGGATCCGGTGGGAACCCGGCGGGTGGCGCAGCTGTTCTATTTCAATCCCGATGGCGTGGTGTGGGACGGGCTTTCCAACGAGGACGCCGGCACTGCGAGTTCGGCGGCGGATTTCGAAGTCGAGGTGGCCACGCACATCAACGCAGACAGCTGGGTGGTCGAGATGCGCATCCCCTTCAATGAGTTGCGTTACGCCTCGCGCACACCCGAAAACTGGCACCTGCTGATCCGGCGCAACTATCCGCGCCAGGAACGCCACGCCATGGCGGCCCCGGCGATTCCGGCCAATGCGCCCTGCTTCATGTGCCTGGCGGCACCGGTCCGGCCACCGGGTGAGCTGCCCTCGCCCAGCTCGCTGAGCGTCGTGCCGCATGCCGTGGCACTCGGCAGCGCCGCGGACCTGGGCAGCGGCGAGGAATGGCATACCGACCTCGAACCTGGTCTCGATGCCAAGTGGCGCGTGGGTGCAACGACGGTATTCGACGTGGCCCTGAACCCGGACTTTTCGCAGGTGGAGCTCGACACGCCACAGCTTTCCTCCAATCGCCAGTTCGCCGTGAGCCTGCCGGAGAAGCGGCCCTTCTTTCTCGAAGGCATCGACATGCTGGATTCGCCGCTCACGGCTATCTACACACGCTCGATCACGGATCCGGCCTGGGGGCTGCGCGGCACGAACCGCGGATCCTGGGACGGCGTGCTGCTGACCACGGTCGACGATGGTGGCGGCATCATGGTGCTGCCGGGCGCCTACAGCGCACGCTACGTGTTGCAGGATTTTCGTTCGCACGCGACCGTCGGCAGGCTGCGCAAACCGGTGGGCGCACTCACCTTTGGTGCGCTGCTGACAGACCGCCGCGCAGGAGACGGCTACAACACCGTGGCTGGCCCCGATGTCACGTGGCGCCTGTCACCGGGCACGCGCGTCAACGCGCAGTGGCTTGCCAGCCGCACGCACGGCGACGGCGAATTCCCCGGTGTCGGCGGCAGTGACACCGCGGACGGCAATGCGTTCACCCTGGATATGCTCCATGAGAGTCCGCAATGGCATGGCACCCTGCTGCTGCAAAGGCTCGACGAGGAGTTTCGCGCCGACAACGGCTATGTTCCGCAGGTCGGGATACGCAGTGTTGCCGGCGAACTGCGTTACAAGGTGAACGATCTGCCGCACATTGCCGAGCTGGCGCCTTACATCAGCGGCGACTGGCGCGAAGATCTCGACGGCGTGCTGGTGAGTCTTGCGCCGCGCGTCGGCGCGCTCACCACTTTCACCAACAACCTGGTGCTCACCACCGAGTGGCGGCCGCGGGAACAGTTGCGGCTGCAGCGAGACGGCGAGCTGCACGAATACGCGCAGGGGTACGTCGCCATGACCGCGTATCCCGGCGGGCAATTGCCCACGATGACGCTTTCGGCGGTGTTCGGCGACGCCGTGGATTTTGCGGGCGATCGCGTCGGCCACGGCGAAACCTTCGGCTTCTCGGCGCTGTGGCGGCCGTGGTCGCGGCTCGAGGTGCAGCCGAGTGTCGACTACACCACGGTGCGTTCGGGCGCGGAACTCTCCGCCGGGCGCACACGCGAGAGCGTCGCGCAGCTGTTGGCAACTTTCCATCTCTCGGTGCGCGACCGCTTCCGGCTGATCCTGCAGCGTGTCGACGCCGACCGCGAGTCCACAGGGCCGCGCTCCGACTACACGCGCGAAGTGGGTTCGCTGCTGTTCACTCACGAGCGCTCGCTGACCCGGCGCTTCGACGCTGGCATCTCCTACACGAAAGCCGCGGACCCGGATTCTCTCGTCGTTGAAGGCGCGGAAGTTTTCGTCAAGTTCCAGTGGGGCATCTCGAGCACGGGCGGATTCCACCGGTAAATCGCGGCCGGCACGCCCGCAGGCGTACTATCCGGCACCAAACAATCCCGGGGAGTACGCATGCGTATTGTCATTCCAGTGCTGCTGGTGCTGCTGGCCGCCTCACACACCCTGAAAGGCGCCGAAGCGCCCGTCAGCCAGTCCGCCAAAGCAGTGCTGGTCACTGGCGCGAGTAGCGGCATTGGCCGCAATGTCACGGAGCGACTCGCCGCCGCCGGCTACTTCGTCTACGCGGGGGCGCGCAAAGACGCCGACCTCGCGGCACTGAACGCAATCAAGAATGTGCAGGCCTTGCGGCTCGATGTCACGAAGCAGGAAGACATTGATGCGGCGGTGGCCGCGATCACCAAGGCCGGACGCGGGCTGTACGGGCTGGTCAACAACGCCGGTGTTGCAACACCCGGACCCATGGCCGAAATCAACATGCAGGAGTTCGATCTGCAGATGCAGGTCAATGTCTACGGACCAGTGCGCATGACCAAGGCATTCCTGCCGCTGCTGCTCGCGAGCAAGGGGCGCATTACCAACATCGGATCGATCTCCGGCGTGCTCGCGAGCAAGGACCTGAACACCTACTCGATGACCAAACACGCCATCGAAGCGTTCACCGATTCGCTCGCGACCGAACTCGCGCCGCAGGGCGTTTTCGTCAACGTCGTCGAACCTGGAAACTACAACTCCGAGATCGGCGCCAGCGCCACCAGGCGCACGGGTCAGCAGACGCGCATGACCGATCGCAGCAAGTACAAGCCGCCGGATGAAGTGGCGGCGGCGGTGGAGCTCGCCTTGTTCGAACCCACGCCGAAACGCCGCTACATGGTGACGCCGGACCAGGGTGAAGCGGAACGTACCATTCGCAAGCAGATTGAGCAGCTCGTGCAGCTCAATGAGCGCCAGCCGTATTCCTACGATCGCGATGCGCTGGTCAGGATGCTGGACGAGGCGTTAAAGACAACTTCGCCAGGCAAGTAAACGGGGACTTGCCCCCCCATTTCTTTCGAATATGGCTAGCGAATAGGGGCTGCCCCCTTTTCGGGAGGCTCTTCCCCGCTGGCAAGGAAAACAGGAATTTCCCCATTTTCCTCTTCGAGCGCGGCGCTGGCGTGCCGTTCGAGATCATCGTACTGCCCATCGTCGATGGCCCAGAACAAAGCCCAGATGGCGCAGCCGAGTATTCCCAGGGCTAGCAACACGAGGGCATAGGAAATGCTCATGGGACTGACTCCGATGTGGCGAGACGGCGCGCGTTGAGAACCACGCCGAGGGAGGAAAGTGACATGCCGAGGGCGGCGAGCCACGGCGACACGAAGCCGAGCGCGGCGAGCGGCACGGCGGCGAGGTTATAGGCCAGCGCCCAGGCGAGGTTCTGGCGCATCACGCGTAATGCATTGCGCGCCGCGGCGATGGCACGCGGCAGCGTGGAGAGGCCATCGTGCACCAGCAGCAGGTCCGAGGCCGACTGCGCGATCGCGGAGCCCTGCCCCATGGCGCACGACACGTCGGCGGCCGCGAGCACCGGTCCGTCGTTGATGCCGTCGCCGACCATGAGCACACGGCGGCCGTCGGCGCGCAGCTCCTGCAGAAGTTTGATCTTGTCGTCGGGCGTGAGTCGCGCGTGCGCATGCTGGATGTTGAGCGAGCGGGCCGCGCCGCTCACGGCGGCGCCGCTGTCGCCACTGGCGATGGTCACCGCGAGACCCATGCCGCGCAGCTCTTCGATGGCGGCGCCGGCGTCCGCACGCAGCGGCACTCCCAGCTGGAATTCCGCGACCCCGGCCCGCTCGCTGCCGAGATGCAGCGTGGTGGCGTCGGTATCGGGCGATAGCGGTCGAGTAATGAGGAGCGGTGGAGCCAGTGCCTCGACGAAGTCGCGGCGACCCAGTCGCCAGCGCACGCCGTCGATGCGTCCCTCGACGCCCTTACCCTCAAACTCGCTCAGCGCATCCGCGCACAGTTCGGCATCCTGGTGCGGCCGGAATGCCTCCGCGAGCGGATGCGCCGAGCCTCGCTCGAGCGCGGCCGCCATGGCTAGCGCCTGCTCGCGCGAAATCGATCCGAGTAGCTTGACGTCGACGACGCCGGTCGAATTGCCGGTGAGGGTCCCGGTCTTGTCGAAGATCACGGTGTCGGCGCGCGCCAGCCGTTCGATGGCATCGGCGCGCGTCACCAGCACCCCGAGGCGCGCCAGGCGTGTGGTCGCGGCGGCCAGCGCCACCGGCGTGGCCAGCGACAACGCGCACGGACAGGTGACCACCAGCACCGCGAGCACCGCGGCGAACGCGCGGGCGGGATCGACGGGCCACCAGGCCACCGCCGTGATCAACGCCAGCACCAGGATGACGCCGACGAACCACGAGGCCGCACGATCGGCGGCCAGCGCGATCTGCGGACGGGTGGCCTGCGCGCGCTCGAGCAGCCGCACCATCGATGCCAGTGTCGAGCCCTCCACCGTCGTAGTCGCCTCGAGCGTGAGCGGCGAGCCCAGGTTCACGCTGCCGCCGCGAATCCGTTCTCCCGCGCCGCGTCGCACCGCCGCGGACTCGCCCGTGATCAGCGACTCGTCGAGCGAGGCGTGAAAGTCAGCCGGCAGATCCGCGGGTACCGCGGCATCCACCGCCACCACCCCGCCCTTCGGCACGAGGAACCGGTCGCCGACGGACAGCGCGTGAGCATCGACGCGTTCACGTTGACCGCCCGCCAGCAACCGCGTCACCTGCGCGGGCAGGCTGCGCGCCAGCGCCTCGGATGAGTTCAGGCTGCGGTGACGCACACTCATCTCGACGAAACGCCCGGCCGAGAGAAAGAAGATGAACATGCCGACCGAATCGAAATACACCTCGCCGGCGGCGCGCAGCGTGTTGAATACACTTGGCAACCAGGCCAGCAGCAATGCGAGTGCCACCGGCACATCCATGCCGAGCCGGTGCGCCTTGAGATCGCGCCACGCGCCCGCCAGGAACGGCGCGCCGCTGTAGAACAGCACCGGCGTCACGACGATCATGCCGGCGATGCGCATCAGCTGTGCCATCGAGGCATCGATGTCGGTCACGCCATACAACGCGCTGAGATACATCATCGCCTGCATCATTCCGAGCGATGCGAGACCGACCCGCTTGAGCGCGGTTCGGCGTTCGCGCTGGTATTCGGCCGTCGCGGCGGTTCCCGCAAGCGGCACGGGCCTGAATCCGGCGCGCGTAACCGCCCCCAGGATCTGCGTCAATCCGGTCGCACCATGGCCGCGCCACGCCACCGAGACTCGCGCGGTCGCATTGTTGACGCGCACCGTGACGACGTCGGGCAAGGAGGTCACCGCCTTTTCGATGCTGCGCGCACAGGCCGCGCAGTGCATGCCGTCGACCAGGAACACGACATGTTCGTGTTCGCCCGCGTCGAGCGACCAGCGCGCATGCAGTGCGTCGACCGCGCTCACGACGTGCCACTCATTGGATTCCCTCGGGATTGCGCGCGCGCAACTCCAACCGCTCGAGGCCACCGACAAGCTGCGCGCGAATACTCCATTGCCCGGCGGCATCCTCCAGCGCCACACGCCAGCGGCCCACCGGCAGCGGTGTGCATTCGCCGCGATATTCGCCGGAAGCAACGCGCGCCAGCAGCAACACCCGATCGAGTCCCGGGTCGGAGGAATTGGCGAACAGCACGGTCAGCGCCTGCGGATCGCCCGGCGCATTCCGCAGCGTCGCCGAACATTCGCCGACGGCGTGCGCATCGAGTGTCACTTCGATGCCGTGCTCCGCGGCCGCGCGTGCCAGTGCGAAATCGCGGTCGAGATTTTTGCCTTCGACGTGGTAAATGGCGGGCAGCTGGTGATCCGCCTTGGTCAGCGCGATCGCGAGAGTCGCGAGACCACCGATCACGGCGGCGCCCAACAATACCCAGATCAACCAGAATACCGGGTTGGCGCGCAGCGGGTTGTCGATCGGGGGTCGGATCATGTCATCTCGCTGGCGCCAGGAAGCGCGCGTCCGTGGTGGCGTGTACCTGCTCGTCATCCACGGAGCGCACTGTCAACGTGATGGTCTCGGGCCCGAGTGGTTCGTAGGCGGCGCGTCGCACGCGCAGCGGCAGCGAGTACACCGCGCCACTGGCCACGCGATACTCGCGATCCGCCGGAATCAGCGTGAGAGCCGAAGCGCCCTGTGCCTCGATATGAAAGCGCTGCTCGCTCTCGGACTTGTTGAGGATGCGCAGCGTGTAGACGTTGTCGACGTTGCCGTCATCGGTGAGCTTGTACAGCGTGTTGCGGTCACGCAGGACGTCGAGCGACACCGGCGAGCGCAACGCGATGGCCACGACGAAGCCGACGACCAGCGCACCCAGCAGGGCGCCGTAGATGAGCACGCGCGGCCTGAGCACCCGCGTAGCCTGGTGATCCAGCGCGTGCTGGGTGCTGTAACGAATGAGACCGCGCGGCGAACCCATCTTGTCCATGACGTCATCGCAGGCGTCGATGCACGCCGCGCAGGCGATGCATTCGATCTGCAGGCCCTGGCGAATGTCGATGCCCGTGGGGCAGACCTGCACACACCAGGTGCAATCGATGCAGTCACCCAGGCCCTGCTCGCGCGGATTGGTGCCACGTTTGCGCGCGCCGCGTGGCTCGCCGCGTTCGCCGTCATAGGTGATGATCAGCGTGTCCTTGTCGAACATCGCACTCTGGAAGCGCGCGTAGGGACACATGTACTTGCACACCTGCTCGCGCAGATAACCGGCGTTGCCATAGGTGGCGAAGGCGTAGAACAGGATCCAGAACGTCTCCCACGGCCCGAGCGACAACGTCACCACGTCCTGCGCCAGTGTGCGAATGGGCGTGAAGAAGCCGACGAAGGTGAAGCCGGTCCAGAGCGCGAACGTCACCCACATGAACTGCTTGGCCGACTTGCGCGCCAGCTTGTGGGAATTCCACGGACCGCGATCCAGTCGCTGACGCGCCGCGCGGTCGCCTTCGGCGAGGCGTTCCATCCACAGGAAGGTCTCGGTCCAGACCGTCTGCGGACAGGCATAGCCGCACCACAACCGGCCGCCGATCGCCGTGAAGAAGAACAGTGCCAGCGCCGCGATGATCAGCAGCAGCGCGAGAAAGATGAAATCCTGCGGCCAGAACACCAGCCCGAAAATGAAGAACTTGCGCGCGGGCAGATCGAACAGCACCGCCTGCCGCTCGTTCCAGTTGACCCACGGCAGCAGGTAGTAGATTCCGAGCAACGCCCACACCGACAGCACTCGCAAACGTGCAAAGCGGCCGGTGACTTCGCGCGGATAGATCTTTTCCTGCGCAACGTACAGCGGCTGCCCGGCGCCGTGCAGCGGAATCTGGATGTCAGCGGCCACGACGGTCCGGCCGCGCCAGCTGCCAGCACAGGGTCGCGGCCAGCAGGCCGATCAGCCAGAACAGGAAGAAGCCCAGCGCGTAAACCGCGCGACGCGTGGTCCACCACGGCGGCAGGTCCCCGGCGGCGATTCCCTCCGGGTCGAGAAAGGCGAAACACACCACCATGCCGAGCGCCGCGGCGAGAAAGGAGCTCCAGGCAATGGCGCCCAATGCGCGGCCGCGCTCACCCAGCTCCTGGGTGCTGTCAGCGGGCAGCGGCGGGTTCATCGGGGCCGCCTGCACTGGCGACGGGTTGCGACTCCTGCCGTCCGAGCGACAGCACGTAGGCCGCCAGTAGTTTGACGCGCGTTTCCCCGAGCCGCTCCGCATGCGCCGGCATGGCGCCGTTGCGTCCCCTTTCGATGCTGTCGCGCACCGCGGCCAGCGAGCCGCCGTGCAGCCAGACGCCATCGGTGAGATTGGGCGCGCCGAGCGCCGGGTTGCCGTGCGCCTCGGGTCCATGGCAGGCCGCGCACAGCTCGGCGAACTTCGCGCCACCGGCGCGCGGGTCGCCGGCCTCGAGCTTGCGGCCGGTGAGCCCGACCACGTAGCTCAGCATGTCCTCGACGCCGCGCGCGCCAAGCACCTCGCCCCACGGTGGCATGATGCCGGTGCGGCCGCTGGCGATGGTGGTGACGACGGTGTCGGCATCGCCGCCCCACAACCAGTCCTTGTCGACGAGGTTGGGAAAGCCGGGTGCGCCGCCGCCATCGGAGCCGTGGCAGGTGGCGCAGTTGTTGAGAAACAGGTTGCGGCCGATGTTGAGCGCGGCCGGGTCGGAGGTGAGCTGGGCGGCGCTGCGCGCGCTGAACGGCGCCAGTGTGCTCTCGATGCGATCCGCGTTGAGGCGCGATTCGCCCTCGTGTTCGATGCGCGAGGTCCAGTTGAGCGTGCCCTTGAAAGTGCCCAGTCCCGGATAGAGCACGAGATAGCCGACACCGAAGACGACGGTGATGATGAACAGCCACAGCCACCAGCGCGGCAGCGGATTGTTCAGCTCACGCAGATCTTCGTCCCAGACGTGGCCGGTGGTGTGTTCGGTGCTCGCGCCCTCGCCCGGTGAGCGTCGCGTCCACCACAGCAGCCACAGACAGCCGGCGATATTCGCGCCGGTGAGCACGATAATGAAGATGCTTTGCCCGGCGGTCACGGTGGTGGCCCCTCATCGTCCAGCGGCAGACGTGCCGCGGCATCGAAATCGGCGCGACGCGCCTTGCTCCAGGCCCAGACGATCAGCCACAGGAACAACACCAGCAACACGCCGGTGACGATGCCGCGGAAGATATTGATGTCCAATGCCGTCACCAGTTGGCCGAGGCTTTGCCGAGGCCTTGTAGATAGACAATCAGTGCTTCCATTTCAGTCTTGCCGCGCACCACGTCCGCGGCCGTGAGGATGTCCTCGTCGGTGTACGGCACCCCGATGCTGCGCAGGGCGCGCATCTTCGAGGCCGTGCCATCCTCGTGCACTGTCGCTTCGACGAGCCAGCCATAGGCCGGCATGTTCGATTCGGGCACCACGTCGCGCGGATTCACGAGGTGCGCGCGATGCCACTCGTCGCTGTAACGCCCGCCGACGCGCGCCAGGTCCGGTCCGGTGCGCTTGGAACCGAACTGGAACGGATGGTCGTAGACGCTTTCGCCGGCCAGCGAAAAGTGCCCGTAACGTTCGGTCTCGGCGCGCAGCGGCCGGATCATCTGCGAGTGGCAGTTGTAGCAGCCCTCGCGGATGTAGATGTCGCGCCCTTCGAGTGCCAGCGCCGGGTAGGGTTTGACGCCGGGCGCCGCCGTGGTGACTTCGTTCGACAGGTACAGCGGCACGATTTCCACCAGGCCGCCGACGGCGATCACGATGACGATCCAGATGCCGAGCCAGTGAACCTTCCGCTCGACGGTGTCGTGACTGAACTTCCCGGGTTCGTGGTTGGAGCTCATGCCGGCTCCGGAATCGCGCTATCGATCACGCGCTCACGTGCCGCGACCGTCTTCCAGCAGTTGTAGGCCATGACGAACATGCCCCCGAGCACCAGCACGCCGCCCAGCAGGCGCACCGCGTAGTACGGGTAGGTGGCGTTGAGCGCTTCGATGAAGGAGTACGTGAGCGAGCCGTCATCGTTCGTGGCGCGCCACATCAGCCCCTGCATCACGCCCGCGATCCACATCGAAGCGATGTACAGGACCACGCCAATGGTGGTGGTCCAGAAATGCCAGTCGATGAGCCGGATGCTGTACATCTCCTTCTTGCCGTAGAGCCGCGGGAACATGGAGTAGATGCAGCCCACGGTGATCATCGCCACCCAGCCAAGGGCGCCCGCGTGCACGTGGCCCACGGTCCAGTCCGTGTAGTGCGACAGCGAGTTCACCGTTTTGATGGACATCATCGGCCCCTCGAACGTCGCAATGCCGTAGAACGAGAGTGCCACCACCATGAACTTGAGGATGGGATCGGTGCGCAGCTTGTGCCACACGCCGGACAGCGTCATGAGGCCGTTGATCATGCCGCCCCAGGACGGCGCCAGCAGGATCAGCGAGAACACCATCCCCAGCGACTGCGCCCAGTCGGGCAGCGTGGTGTAGTGCAGGTGGTGCGGGCCCGCCCACATGTAGATAGAGATGAGTGCCCAGAAGTGCACGATGGACAGCCGGTAGGAATACACCGGGCGTCCTGCCTGCTTGGGCACGTAGTAATACATCATGCCCAGGAAGCCGGCCGTCAGGAAAAAGCCCACGGCGTTATGGCCGTACCACCATTGCACCATCGCATCGACCGTTCCGGCGTAAATCGAATAGGACTTGCCGAGCGATACGGGAATTTCCGCGCTGTTGACGATGTGCAGCACGGCCACGGTGATGATGAACGAAGCGAAGAACCAGTTGGCCACGTAGATGTGCGAGACGCGGCGCTTGACCAGCGTGCCGAAAAACACCACCGCGTAAGACACCCACACGACCGCGATCAGCAGGTCGATGGGCCACTCGAGCTCGGCATATTCCTTGCCCGATGTCATCCCGGCTGGCAGCGTGATCGCCGCCAGCACAATCACCGCCTGCCAGCCCCAGAACGTGAACGCGGCGAGCTTCTCCGCGAACAGGCGCACGTGGCAGGTGCGCTGCACGACGTAGTAGGAAGTGGCGAACAGCGCCGAGCCGCCGAAGGCAAATATCACCGCGTTGGTGTGCAGCGGGCGCAGACGCCCATAGGACAGCCACGAGATGCCGAAATTGAGCTCCGGCCAATACAACTGGGCGGCAATGATGACGCCCACCAGCATGCCGACGATGCCCCAGACCACGGTCATGACGGCGAATTGCCGCACGACCTTGTCGTTGTAGGTGCCGGCGGGAATTGCCGGACTTTCCGCAATGATTGGTTCCGCGGCCGGTCCGGCCGCGGCTGCTGTCGTACTCATGTTCCAGATTCTCGAACGTGGAAAAGCGGGCCGATATACGCCCTACTGCGCACTTGCCAGCGGTGCGGTACGTGGCTTTACGGATTCCGCTGGGACTCGCTCGCTGATAAGCCGGAAAAACCAGGCGGCCGCGAGTGCCGCGAGGAGGCCTTCCGCCCCTAACATCAGCGGCAGCGGTAGCGTCAGCGTGCAAAGCAGCAATCCACCCGTCATGCCGAAAACGCAGCCGCCGTGCGCCGCCAGGGCCGATGCCGCACCCCAGCGGTGATGCCGGAACCAGAGACCGGCGAGTTGCACCAGCAGCCCGCCGGCCAGCATTCCCGTCACGGCCGTGGGTAACAACTCAAACGTGAATACGATCAGCGACCTGAAGGTCGGACCGGACGCGCGGCAGGCACTCAGCCAGGCGCTATAACCCAGGTGGCTGCGCTCATCGATGACGACGCCCAGAAGCGCCAGCAGCATCGGCACCAGCGCCAACACCGCCGGGACCAGAACGCGGCTCATGCCTGCGTCACCGCGCAAAAGAGGTAATCGGCAGCCGGCATTCCCATGGTGACGACGATCCGTATGCTGCGCCCCTTCAGGGGCATTCGCAGCCTGCCAGTTTTGCCGCCGGCGTCGAGTGCGTAACCGTAACGGAAGCAGGTGAGAGATGTGTCTTGCCATGTCGTTGATTCCCGGGCTGCGCCGCATGCTGCTCGCCGGCTCCCAGGGCGAACAACCGGGCGAGCCACAGTCGTGTACGCAGTCTCGCGGATGTGCCCGGCGGAATGCCCTTTGAAACTGGGCACTTGCGACACCCTTTTTCCGATGTAATCCTTGGCCGCACCAGCGGCCAGGCAATCTCGAACATGCTCTCTTCAGAGCTCGTCCGGAGCGTTCTCGACTCTGCCCCGGATGCGATGATCGTCATCGACTCCACGGGCATCATCCTGTTCGCCAATCGCCAGTTGTCTGCACTGTTTGGTTATGAACACGATGAGGTGGTCGGCGCCGCCGTCGAGGTGCTGCTGCCCGAACGCTTTCGCGTCCGGCACACGGCGCACCGCGACCGCTACACGCGCAACGTGCGCGTGAGGCCCATGGGAATGGGGCTCGACCTATTCGGCCGGCGCAAGGACGGCAGCGAGTTTCCGGTCGAGATCAGCCTCAGTCCGATCCGGCAGGGTGACGAAGACATCGTCGCGGCCGCGATTCGCGACGTCACCGAGCGCCGCCAGGTGGAACAGGCGGTGCGCGAAGCGCGGCGCGAAGCCGAACATGCCACGCTCGCCAAGAGCCGTTTTCTCGCCACCGCGAGCCACGATCTGCGTCAGCCGCTGCAGGCGCTCGGCCTGCTGAATGGCGCTCTGCGCCGCATGATCCACGACACGGAATGCCTGGAGATGCTGGATCAGCAGGAACAGGCCGTCGATGCGATGTCACGCCTGCTGAACGCGTTGCTCGACATCAGCAAACTCGAGTCCGGCGTCATCAAGCTCGATCTCACCGACTTCGACCTGGTGCCGCTGTTCGACCAGCTACGCCGCGATTTCTCGGGGCTGGCCGCGAGCAAGGGACTGCGCCTGGCTTTCGATACGCCGCCAGTGCACGTGCATTCCGATCCGGCGCTGGTATCCCAGGTACTGCGCAACCTGTTGTCGAATGCCATCAAGTACACCCAGAACGGCTCGGTGGAGCTGCGCTGCGAAAACCGGGCCGAGCGGCTGCACATCGAGGTGCGCGACACAGGCGTGGGTATCGCGCCGGACCAGGTCGGGTTGATCTTCGAGGAGTTCTACCAGGTGGGCGTATCGCCCAACAGTTCGCGCGACGGTTTTGGCCTGGGCCTGAGTATCGTGCAACGCATTGCCAGGTTGCTCGGGATCCGGATCCAGGTGAGCTCGGAACCGGGCAAGGGTTCGGTGTTCGCCTTCGAATTGCCGACGGCAGCCGCACCCATGACGGACGCCGCGAAGTCGGGCGCGGCCCGCAGGCACAGCACCGTGCTGCCCGGCGAGGCGCGACGTATCCTGCTCGTGGAGGATGAGCCGAGCGTGCGCAACGCCATGCGCATGCTGTTCAACATCGAGGGCTACGAGGTGGTGCCGGTCGCCACCGCCGACGAGGCGCTCGCGCAACTGCGCGACGACGCATTCGATCTGATGGTCACCGACTACCACCTGGACGGCAGCCGGACCGGCACGCAGGTAATCGCCGCGGCACGCGAGTTGCTGGGTTCTGGCGTGAAGGCGGTGCTCGTCACGGGCGACACGTCTTCCGCGGTACGCGATATGCAAGGTGACGCGCGGCTGCGCATCACCAGCAAGCCGATCAACTCAGACGAACTGCTGGCGCTGGTCCGCGACCTGCTCCTTGTCTGAAATCACGCCGGCAGCGGCGTGGCGTTGCTCGTCGAGCTCGCCCTTCACCAGCAGCACATCACCCGCGGTGGCTTCCGCCAGCCGGCTGGTGAGCGAACGAAGCGACTCGCCCAGGCCTCGCCGATGCGAAACCGAGCCGAGCACCAGCAGATCGTACTGGCGCGCGGCGAACAGCGGCGGCAGGCGTTTGTCGGGTGGCCCTTCGAACATCTGCAGTCGTTCGCAGCCCACGTGATACTCGCGCACCAGTTGTGCCAGCCTGACGCCACGCTCCATACGCACGAAGTCGTCTTGCTGTTCTCGCTCGGTGTATAAAACGTCGAGGTTGCCGTGACAGCCGAGCGCGAGAAAGCCCGCCGTGTGCATGACATTGCGCGCTATGTCCACACTGTCGATATCGGATACATCGACCGAGGCGGCGAACCGGACGGGTTTGGCCCAGGGCTTTGCGGTCGCCAGCATCAGCGGCACCGGGCACTGCTGCGACAGTTGCCAGTCGTTGGGTGCCAGCGCCCAGCGGCGCAACGGATGCGCGCCGGCGGGAGCCTTGATCAGCAGATCGGCTTGTCGGTCGCGTATTTCACGCATCAGGAGCGAATGCGCCGGCTCGCTCGTGTGCGGCACGGCGCGCAGCGTGAGCTGCGGATGGTCGAGCGCCGCAAGGCGCGGCACGAAACCGCTACGCAGCAGCGGTTCGAAGATCATCACTTCCACGCGCGCGTCGAAAATGCGAGCCAGGGCCACCGCCTTGTCGATCACGGAGTTGGCGCTGTCGGAATGTTCGACTGCCGCAATGATGGAGGTCAGCTTTTCCATAACGAGGCCTCCGGCTAACAAGCCCGGCACTGCGACGCGTATGGCACGACCCGCAGCCGCTCCGCGTCGATTTCGCCGGCGCATTTGGTACACAACCCGTACACACCCTGGTCGATACGCTCGAGCGCCGCTTCGATGTGTTCGAGCTCGCGGCTCGCGGCGCGCTCGATGGCCGCCAGCACCTCGTCGTTCTCCATGGCAATGGCGGCATCGGGCGCGTCGCGCGGCAGCGGCTCGCGTACGCGCCTCAAGTCGCTGTGTACGCGGCCGAGGCGTTCGCGCAGTTCCGCAGACCGGGCCAGGAGGCCGGCGCGCGTGCGGCGCAGTCGATCATCGAGGATGGTGCTCATGGAGGTGCAAATTGGCAGAGGGCGAGTAATCGCGACATTCGCCGCTGTACGTATTCGGTCCGTGGTATTGCGTAGATCGATCCAGGACTCGCAACTCCATACTGCGACCCATGTTTTCCCGGGAAACCCAGGCGCTCATGGAGGCGGCGGTGGATGCCGTCGTGGTGATCGACCACCGCGGCCGGATGCTGGCGGTGAACGATGCCACGACGCGAATCTTCGGCTACCGCATCGACGAGCTCCTGGACAACAATGTCAGCATGCTGTTGCCTGAACCGGAGCGCGGCGCGCACGACACTCACTTGGCGCGCTACCTGGCGAGCGGCGTGGGCAGGATCATCGGCACTGGCCGTGAAGTACGTGCCCACCGTAAGGACGGCAGCGTGTTCCCGATGCACCTGTCGGTGGGCCGGATACGCGAATCGAGCCCGGCGTGCTTCGTCGGCCTGTTGCGCGACGTGAGCGGCGAACATGCCGCGCGCGCGGCGCTGCAGATGGAACGCGATCGCGCGCGTGCCTTTCTCGAGCTGCACGATTCCATCCTGCTCGAGATCGACGCGGCGCGCTGCGTGCGCGAGATAAATTCGCGCGGCAGTGAGCTGCTGGGAGCCCCGGTGGGCGAGGTTCTGGGCCGCGACTGGCTGGATTTCATTCGCGGCGACAGCGAGCAGGAACGTGCCCGCATGATGCTGGCGAGCGCGCTCGACAGCGGGCAGTCGCGCGAACGCGAGTACGACGCGCTCGACCTGACGGGTGAGCGGCGGCGTGTCCATTGGCGCTGCATGGCGCGCCGCGCGGGGGACGGCAGCCCCGCGGGCTGGTTGTGCTCGGGCGTCGACGTCACCGACCGCGCCCTGCGCGAAGTACACGCGCGCGTGGCACAGGACCGGCTGACGCGCGTGGCGCGCCTCGCCACCGTCGGCGAGCTGGCGGCCGGCGTCGCCCACGAGATCAACCAGCCGCTCACCGCCATCACCACCTACGCGCGCGCCTGCGCCCGTTACCTCGAAATGCCCCATCCGGATTTCGACGAGCTCAGGGAAGCGGTGCGCGAGATCGGCACGGAGGGTCTGCGTGCCGGCGAAATCATCCGCCGACTTCGCAGGATGGCGCGCACCGACGGGGGTGACGAGCGCACCCTGTTGGACGTCGACGCGCAAATCGATGAGCTGCGTTCGCTGCTGCTCGCCGATGCGCGCATGTACGACGTGCGCGTGGGTTTCAAGCTCGGCGGTGGACTCCCGCCGGTGCTCGCCAATGCCACCCAGCTGCAACAGGTGGTGCTCAACCTGGTGCGCAATGCCTTTGAAGCACTCGCCGAGATTCCGGCCGGCTCACGCATCGTCGAGATCGCCACGGCTCGTACCGCGGATGGCGCGGTCGAAATCAACGTCACCGACAATGGTCCGGGCATCGCGGACTGTGTGGCGGACAAACTGTTTGAACAGTTCACGACCACCAAGGAAACCGGTACCGGGCTAGGACTGGCCATCAGCCGTACCGTCGTGCAGGCTCACCGCGGTAAAATCGGCGCCCGCAAGGCCCAGCCACGCGGCGCGGTTTTCTACGTGCAGCTTCCGGTCGCCGAGGAATCTCTGGCATGAATAAAAATCCCATCATCATGGTCGTGGACGACGACTCGGGAGTGCGCAACGCCATGCGCTCTCTGCTCAAGTCAGTAGGACTGGAAAGCGCCCTGTACGCCTCGGCACAGGAATTTCTCACCGCCTATCAACCCGCGCAGCCCGGCTGCCTGGTGCTCGACATCCGCATGCCCGGCATGAGCGGCCTGGAGCTGCAGCAGCAACTCAACCTGCGCGGCGCGGTGATTCCCGTGATCTTCATGACGGGCCATGGCGACATTCCCATGGCGGTGGAAGCGATGCAGCACGGCGCCTTCGATTTCCTGCAGAAGCCGTTCCGCGACCAGGATCTGCTCGATCGCATCCAGCGCGCCATCGTCAAGGATGCCGAGCAGCGTCAAAGTCTCGGAGAACATGCGCGCATCAAGGCGCACCTGGAATCGCTCACAGCGCGCGAACGCGAAGTGCTCGATCTCATGACCCTGGGCAAGCAGAACAAGGCCATCGCGCAGGATCTGGGCGTGAGTCCGCGCACTGTCGAGATCCACCGCGCGCGCGTCATGGAAAAGATGAACGCGCATTCGGTGGCGCAGCTGGTGCGCATGATGCTCGACCTGCAGCACGCCAGCCCCCGATGAAAATGAGGACATTCCTGTCTTCCGGAGCGGAAAACAGGAATGTCCCCATTTCCTTGAACGCCCGCACGAGCGGCGGCGTTCCCTACCACATCCGTCCGATTCGCCCGGACGATGCCGAGCGCGAACGGGCATTCATCAACGGCCTGTCTCCACAGTCGCGTTACCAGCGCTTCATGCACACGCTGCGCGAGCCCGCCGACGCGTTCGTCGCGAGCCTGGTGAACGTCGATTACCAGCGCACCATGGCGCTGGTGGCCGTGGCCGGTGAAGGCGCCGCGGAACGTATCATCGGCGTGGCGCGTTATGCGGCCGACAACGACGAGGTTTGCGAATTCGCGGTGGCGGTGGCGGACGACTGGCAGTGCCGCGGCATCGGCACGACGCTGGTGCCGTTGCTGTTCGAACATGCCGCGCGCGTGGGCTTCAAAATGATCTACGGCACGGTGCTCGCCGACAATCAGCGCATGATCGAACTGGCGCAGTGGCTCGGGCTCACCGTCGATGTGCCGCAGGCTGGTGAGGTAACGGTACGCGCCTGGCGGCGGCTGGTCCCGGCGCCCGTCTGAGGCTACCGCCCTGCCTTTTCGTCCTTCCAGCCGAGACGCGACAGGTAGTCGCTGAGGCCCTGGACCTCCTCAAACGCCAGAGGCTTGAATCGTTTGCCATGCGAACCCGCCAGGTGCGGGCGACGCCCGTCGACCGCATCGTAGATCTGGCGCGCGAGATAGGCAGCGTGCTGGCCGGACAATACGGGAATTCCCTTCGCGTCGTTGCCCTCGCCCTGAAGCCCGTGACACGACGCGCACTTGGCGCCATAGATCGCCGCACCCTTCTCCAGATGATGACCATCGCCGAGACCACGCGCACCGTCACGTTCAAGCGTGCTCGCGTACCACGCAATGTCGGTGACATCCTGCAATTCCGGTATGACGTCGTGACTGGTGGCTACGCCTTCCATGCGAAAATCCCAGCGCTTGCCATGGCGAAAGTCGACCAGCTGTGTCGCGAGCACGCGGTAGTGCTGGCCCGCGATGCGCGGCACCGAACCATTCACCTCGCCGCCGCCATCCGGCCCATGACAGGCCGCGCACTTTTCGAACAGCTGCGCACCGTGACTCGCATCCGGCTTGCCGGCCAATACTTTGGCCAGGTCCTGGCGCGTCGAGCCGGCGCCCGACGCCAACAGCGGCAGCGCGAGGGCAAGTCCCAACAATAACTTCCCCTTCATAGTGGAATCTCCCGCAATTCGTCGGCGCGAGTGTCATTACTAACAAGCCCGCGCCATCCCGGCATATACGGGATAGACCTCATGGCCATCCGCATGCACACGGGTTCTCCGTCTTACGGGATCCAATTAATTTTCCGGAGTAAGGGCCTGGCGCACTGAGGTAAAGAATATTCATGCAGATTTCCGCAATCAGCGATGGCAATGCCGCGAGATTGACCGTGCTGTTCGACCTGCTGCCGGCGGAGTTCGAACCGCATGCCGGCACCTGGATGATCTGGCCGGCTGGCGCGGAAAGCACTCTACAGGACCCAGGCGGGCAGCACACCGCGTGCGCCGCGCTGGCGTGCATCATCGCAGATTTCGAACCGGTAACCGTCTGCGCCGGATCTCACCAGAAAAGTCTGGCGCGTCGCCTGCTCGATCCGGAGATTGGCGTCGCTGAAATCGCAGCCGAGCGAATGCACTCGAAACAGCCCGGACTGAAATTTCTCACCGACGGCGCCGGCGACGTGCGCATCGTCAACTGGCGCCGCAACGCATGGGGCGCACTATCCTGCATCGTGCATGCTCCGTGGAAGTTCGCGGAAACGCTCAGAGTCGAGACAGCGGACATGGAGCGCGCCCACGGCCACCTCGGCAATGTCTCGTTGCGGGGTGCCTCGATCCGCTCCGATGGCGACGGAACGTTTTTCGTCGCCGAGGAAAGCATCCAGGGTATGCCGCATCTGTCACGGCCGACGCGGGACGAATTCGCAGCCAGGCTCGAGGACTTTTGCGGAGCCCGCAAGGTCATCTGGTTGCCGCGCGGCTTCGCCGATGAACATGGCGTCGGGCGCCTGGACAACCTGATGACACCGGTACGGCGCGGCGTCGTAGCGCTGGCATGGATCGAGGATCCGAACGATCCTCGCTGCGAAATCTCGCGCGAGGTCTTTGCCATCCTGCATGGCGCACGCGACGCCCGCGATCGCCCGCTGGAAGTGATCCCGCTGCGCAATCCGCCGGGCGCCCGCTCGGCGTATGTCAATTTTCAGTTCTGCAATGGCGCGGTGGTGGTGCCGGCTTTTGGGAATCCGCGCGACGCGGAGGCCATGGCCAGCATCCATGACCTCTTTCCGGACCGCGAGATCATCGACCTTCCGGCCAACGTGCGCAGCTTGTCCACGCGACAGCTGGCTCACCCGCATGCCACCTGGAAACTCTGCGAGGAGACTGCCTGATCGTCATTGCCGCGAACACACGGTGAGCGTGGCGCTACGTAGAATCGCGCATGTCCTTACGCGCGGTTGCGAATCGTACCAAGGACGCGCGACCTGTTAGCTTGGCAGCGTCACCTTATCAGGCTAGCAACCATGACAAACCGCCGCGTCCTGTTCGCCATCCGCAATCCCGAAGCTCGCCAGCAGGCCGGATTGGCGAAGGCCGTCCAGGTGGCGCGCGGCCTCGGGGCTTCGCTCGAGTTGTTTCACGCGATTACCGAGTCGCTGTTCATCGAGCTGGGGCAATTCAAGGACGACGCCTTGGACAAGTTGCGCGAGCGCGTCGAGGGCGAGGCCCGCATTCGACTGGAGCGGCTGTGCGAGGTGGCGCGCAAGCACGGCGTCGAAGCGGGATATTCGGTGGAATGGGATTATCCGCCGCATGAAGCGGTGGTGCGTCGGGCCTTGACGATTGGCGCCGACCTGATCATCGCCGAATGCCACAAGGGTGCGCGCACCCGCCCCTGGCTCATTCACCTTACCGACTGGGAATTGCTGCGCATCAGTCCCCTGCCCGTGCTGCTGCTCAAGAGCGGCCAGCCTTATCGCCGGCCACTGGTGCTGGCGGCCGTCGATCCCGCACATGCGCACGCAAAACCTGGTGAGCTCGACAACCGCATATCGGATTCCGCTGCGGAGTTTGGCAAAGGGCTGCGCGGCGCGCTGCACATCATGCATGCCAACTATCCATCGATCGTCGGACTGGCGGTCGACACGGCCGCGAAGCGAGCCGCGGCTACGTGGTCGACCCTCAGCTACGAGGAGCTCAAGGCGCAGGAACGCCAGGCGTTCGAAACCTTTCGCGCGAACATCGGCGTGCCACGCACACGCGCTCACCTGGTCGATGGAAATCCGGCGACCGGGATTCCGCGCCTTGCGAGCAAACTGGGGGCCGGCATCGTCGTCATGGGAGCGTTGTCGCGCTCGGGATTGCAGCGCGTGTTCATCGGCAACACCGCCGAGCGCGTGCTGAACGCACTGCCCTGCGACGTGCTCGTGGTCAAAGCCGGAAATGTCGCGCCGCGCATCGCGCGCGAGGCACGCGGCATACGGGTGACGGCGCCGACGGCGCCGACGGCGTTGGTTTCCTGACCGGTACGCCCTTGACTATCTACCCTTGATCGAGCTCAGGTCCGGACTCACTCGCGAGAGATAGTCAGCCACCCCGCGCAATTCTGCCGGCGAAATGCCCTGCAGCATGTCGACATGCGCGCGGTCCATCCCGGGACGCTGGTTGGCCGCCGTTTCCTGCAGCTGGCGCAACAGATAGTTGTAGTGCTGTCCGGCGAGCCGCGGCCGGCGCCGCAGCAGATCACCCTGGCCGAGCGGACCGTGACAGCGCTCGCACCTCTGAAAGTACATGCTCGCGCCTTCGCCGAGCGAGGTTCCATCGCCGATGCCCTTCGCCGTAGCGGGAAAACGCGGCAGGTACGCCACGTAGGCCGCCACATCGGTCAGATCCTGGGCGCCCTCCAGGTGATGGTTATCGGTGAAATTCTGCATGCGCTCGTCCCAACGTTGGTCGTGGCGAAAGTCCGTGAGCTGTTTGAGCAGGACGCTGCCGTGTTGCCCTGCGATCGCGGGTATCTCGCCATCCGCGGTGCCGCGTCCGTCTTCTCCGTGGCAGGCCGCGCAGGTTCGGTACAGCTCGGCGCCATGCTCAAGATTGGGCTCGAGCGACGCACCCTCGGTGAATTCACGGTCGCGGGCGGTGCTCGGCGTGGTGGACTGTGCCGAGGCGATGCCCTCGACCAGCATCAGTACGAGTAGACCAGGGAGTGTCCGCATTGGCGGAAATTAGCAGCGGCGCATCCCCGGGACATCCGTAAAGGCCCGCATTGGAGTCGCAGTGCTCCCGATGCAGTTGCCACCGCGCACGCTGACAATGAATCACAAGTCGACGTGCCCAGGAAGTTCGGCAATGAACACTTCAGGAATTCACGATTTGCCTCTATGGACTTCAAGGCACATGGCCGCCATTCGTGCTGCCGAGGCGGTCGCACTTGCGGACCCGCGCATGGAGCATCGCTGGGGCCAGCGGCGACCCTGCCACGCGTGCGTACGCGTCTCGGTGGGCGGCGGCGTTTCCGGTTCAGCGCGGCTGCGAGATATAAGCGTCAGCGGGGCATTCCTCGAGACGGCGTTGCCGCTTGCGCCGTTCGCGCAGATCGCCATCGCGGTGCTGAGTGATGATGGCTCGAGGCACGCGCCGGAGTTCAGCGGCAGCGTGGTGCGCTCGGAACCCGGTGGTGTTGGTATCGAGTGGTGCGAGGCCGTGTCGGGCTCGATCTGCCGGCACCTGGGTTGCACGATGAAATGCGCGGCCGTGCCGACCTGCGGGTAGTCAAAGGATCCAGTGACGTCGCGACCACGTTCGCCGGGCGGATCACAACTCGACGATGGCCGTCGCGTAGGTAATTGCCCGCACGCCTTACGCGCAGCTGCGAATCGCGGCGCCGGGCGCAAAGGAATAGCTTCATCCATACCATCAACAAGAGGAGTCAAACATGAGCCTGATTCGCTGGGAACCGTTTAGCGGTGCCGATGAGCTCTTCGCCCGCATGCCGGGAATGCTCGGCCGCTGGCCACGCACCTTCGAGAGCAACGGCAAGAACCTGTTCGATTGGTCGCCCTCGGTCGACATCAGCGAGACCGAGACCGAGTTCCTGATCCGCGCCGACCTGCCGGCCGTCAAGAAAGAAGACGTGCGTATCACTTTCGACGACGGACTGCTCACCATCAGCGGCGAGCGTAAGCAGAAGACCGAGAACAAGACCGAAAAGCCGCACCGCGTGGAAACGCTGTACGGCAACTTCTCGCGCAGCTTCTCGTTGCCCGACAATGTCGACGCGGCCAACATCCGCGCCGAGTCCAAGGATGGCGTGATCACGGTACACGTGACCAAGATCAGGACCGAGCCGAAGAAACCGACCGAGATAGAGGTGCAGTAGCGGCATGCAATGCAATTGGGGGCCGCGCGCGCGGTCCCCCTGCCCGCGCCACCCGCCGCAGGTTTATAGTCAACCCGGTGCGCGTCCTCGCGATCAACTGTGGCAGCTCGTCGATCAAGTGCGCCCTGATTGCGGGAGATCCGCCGCTGCGCGCGTTCGAACTGCGGCTCGAGAACATCGGTGCGGCCGAAGCGCGACTGGTGATCGGTGACAAGCACCAAGCCCTCGCCCGAATCGCCGGATTGCCGGCCGCGCTCGATGCGGTGTTCGCGGCGTTGCGGGAACGGTGGGCGGAACTCGGCGAGCTCGATGCGGTAGTCCATCGCATCGTGCACGGCGGCGATCGCTTCACCGCGCCCACGGTCATCGACGATGCAACGCTGGCGACGCTCGGCGCGCTCGATCGCTGGCGCCGCTGCACAATCCACCCGCGCTCGAGGCCGTGCGCCGCGCGCGCGAACTGTTCGCGCGCGTGCCGCACGTGGCGGTATTCGACACCGCGTTTCACGCCACCCTGCCGCGGCGCGCGCGCGAGTACGCATTGCCGGAGGACATACGCATTCCGTTTTGGCATTCGCCGTTACGGCTTTCACGGCATCAGCCACGCTCAAGTCGCGGCGCAGGTCGCGGCCGCCATGCACAGAAAGTCGCAGGACTGCGGGTCATCTCGTGTCATCTCGGCAACGGTGCCAGTCTCGCCGCCATCGAATACGGCCGCAGCGTCGAGACCAGCATGGGCATGACGCCGCTCGAAGGACTGGTGATGGGAACGCGCGCGGGCGATCTCGATCCGGGCGTGCTGCTCGAGCTCTGCGCGGGAGCTACCGTCGGCAGCGCTGAACGAACTGCTCAACGAGCGCGCTGGCCTTGCGGGCCTCGCGCGGCGACGGCGAACATGCGCGACATCGAGCAGCGCGCCGCCGAAGGCGACGAGCACTGCCGGCTCGCCATCGGCCTCTACACACATCGCATCCGCAAGTACTCGGCGCCTACGCTGCGGTCATGGGCGGCGTCGACGCCATGGCGTTCACCGGCGGGGTCGGCGAGCACAGCGCCCTGGTCCGGCATCGCTGCCTGCAGCGCCTCGAGTTCCTGGGCGCCGTGCTCGATGAAGAACGCAATCGCGCGCGCGGGTGAATACGCGACGTCCCGTGGCCGACATCGCCGCCACGCACTCACGCGTGCGTATTCTCGTGGTGCGCGCGGATGAGGAGACCGCGATGGCGCGCGAGGCCGCGCAGCTGCTCGCCAGCCGCCAGGCACGCCGCGGCGGCCGCGTGCATCCCGATCGCCGTATCCGCGCGCCACGCGCATCTCAGCCAGGCGACCGTCGAGAAACTGTTCGGGCCCGGCTACCAGTTGCAGCCCAGGACCGCGCTGTCGCAGACCGGGCAGTTCTCGGCGCAGGAAACCGTGCGGCTCATCGGGCCGCGCGGCAGCCTCGAGCACGTGCGGCTCATGGGTCCGGCACGCGCGCACGACCAGGTGGAGATCTCGCGCAGCGACGAATTCGTCCTCGGCGTCGATGCGCCGGTGCGCATCTCCGGTGACCTCGCCAATACACCGGGCATCACCCTCGAGGGCCCGCACGGCCGCATCACGCTGTCGGCAGGGCGTCATCTGCGCGCGCCGCCACATCCATATGAGCATGGCCGACGCGCAGCGCCTGGGCATCAGCGACTGCGACACGGTGTCGGTGCGCATCGACAGCCGCGGGCGCGACCTGACGTTCAGCGACGTCACGGTACGCGCATCGCCCGATTTCACGCTCGAGCTGCACCTGGATACCGACGAGGCCAACGCCGCCGGCGTGACCACCGGCGACCAGGCGGAGCTGATCGTTGCCGGCTCGCGTCGGACAGCGGACGGATCGCCCGCTACGTAGATTCCCGGAGCTGTTAGGCACAGCTACGAATCGCCATGAGGCGCGCATACAGGGACCATCGTGCCACAGAGAGTCCCGCGGGAGCGCCCATGACTGACATTCGCAAGATACTCATCGCGGTCAAGAACCCGGAAGAACGTCGTCAGCCCGGCGTGGAGAAGGCCATCGGCATCGCGCGGCGTTTGGGTGCCTCGGTCGACCTGTTCAATGCCATCTCGACGCCGGTATTCCTCGAACTGGAGCCGCTCACCGGACGAACGGTGACTGAGATCAAGCGCGAGGCGCTGGAGCTGCGGCGCAAGCGGCTCGAAAAGCTCGCGGCGCGCGCGCGCAAGCGCGGCGTCAAGACGACCTGCAGCGTGGAGTGGGACTTCCCGCCGCATGAAGCCATCGTGCGCCGAGCGCGGCATTCGAACGTCGATCTCATCATCGCCGAATGCCACCAGGGCCGGCGCCTGAAACCCTGGCTCATACACCTGACCGATTGGGAGCTGCTGCGCATCAGCCCGCTGCCCGTGCTGTTGCTGAAGAGTGCGCGGCCGTGGCGCCAGCCGACCATCCTGGCGGCCATCGATCCCTCGCATGCACATGACAAGCCGGCCAGACTCGACACCGCCATCGTCGCCGAGGCCACCGCCCTCGCGCGCGAGCTGCGCGGCTCAATCGAGCTGATGCACGCGATGTTTCCCACCGGTTTCGGACTGATGCTCGGCGACCCGGCCATCGGCGCGCTGGATCTCTCGGCAGTCTACGAGCAGCAGAAGAAGCTTGGCCGCGCGAAGTTCGAAGCCTTTGCCGACAAGGCCCGAATTCCGCGCGACTCGCGCCAACTCGTGGAAAGCGACCCCATTTTCGCCATTCCGCACGTGGCTAGAAAGATCGGGGCGGATCTCGTGGTCATGGGCGCGATTTCGCGTTCGGGCCTGAAGCGTGTCTTCATCGGCAATACGGCCGAACGCGTGCTCGACGACGTGCCTTGCGACGTCCTGGTGGTGAAACCTGCGCGTTCTGCACCACGCGTGGCCGATCGGGTGCGCGGCGCACGTCTGGTTTCGACGCAACCGCTGGCGCCGGCGCCCTGCTGAATGGCCGCAAGGCGACACGTAACAAAGGAGTACCCGAACATGCACACCCGTGGAGTGTCGGCGCGCACATGCGATGCGTCCGGACATCGTTGGGGCCGGAGAATTTGCCTCGAGGTACCTGTGAGGCTCGAACTCGGCGGTCGCCCAATGGGCCACGGCCTGTTGCGCAACGTCAGCATCAGCGGAGCCCTAATAGAGACGGCGCTCGAGCTGCCCGTTTTCACCAATCTAGTCGTGGTACTGCCAACAAGCAGGGAGGCTGCAACCAGTTCGGCTTCACTGGCGGCCTGCGTGGTGCGCCGCCAAGTGGCGACATTCGCGGTGGAGTGGCGCGACATGGCGTGCCAACCCATCGTTGAACTGCTCGAAAAGTATTCCGGACGTGCCGACGCGCGTCGGCGCGAGGACGAGCCATTCAAGAATGAGAAGCCATCTTGCGCATTCGCAAATTAGTCGCAAACCAGGCCGATAAGAGGCACGACGATAACTGTCATCAAGCACACACGTTCCCGGCGCAGGATGCCGCAGACCATGAGAAACCAAACCGATTGCCTGCGAGCTCCGAAGCCCATGGAACATCGCTGGGGTCAACGCGTGCCATTCGACTGCGACGTCCGTCTGCTGCTGCAGGACGGAACCAGCGTCGAAGGCCAGATACGCAATGCCAGCATCAGTGGTGCGCTGATCGACACCGTTGCGGGATTGCCGTCGTACACGACGCTGAGCGTGGTCCTGCTGTCGGGCCAGGGTTCGCGGCGCCGCACGATCGAACTGCCGGCATGCGTGGTGCGCATCTCGCGCGGCTGCATCGGCGTCGAATGGCGCGATATGGCCGTGCCCACCCTGCTGGCGCTGCTGCGCGAGGCCGGCGGCCCGGCCGCCTGCGAGATCGCGCGCGACCATGCCTTCGGTTGAGGGCGGCGCCCAATACCTGATCCAGGTCAGGGCGGCCGGCGCACACCGGCTGCAGCATGGGCCATGAATTCCACCATCGCCTTCGACGCCGAGCTGCTGCGCCGCTACGACCAGCCGGGGCCGCGCTACACCTCGTACCCGACGGCGCCCGCCTTCGAGTCGGGCTTCGGTGCCGCGCAGCTGCGCGAACAGGCGTTGCGCACCAACCAGGAGCCCATCCCGCGGCCGCTATCGATCTACGTGCACGTGCCGTTCTGTTTCAGTCCCTGCTTCTATTGCGGCTGCAACCGCATCATCACGCGCGACACAGCGCGCGCCGCGCCCTATCTATTGCGGCTGGCACGCGAGGCCGAGCTGCTGGCGCACTGGTTCGACCGCGACCGCGAGGTGGAGCAGGTGCACCTCGGGGGCGGCACGCCCAATTTCCTCAATCCCGAACAGGTTTTCGAGCTCATGGAAAGTCTGCGTAGCCACTTCCCCCTGGCCACGCATGCCAACCGGGACTTTTCCATCGAGCTCGACCCCCGCTTCCTGCGCACCGGCGATATCGCGAGCTACGCCGCCGTCGGCTTTGGCCGCGCCAGCTTCGGTGTGCAGGACTTCGATCCGGTGGTGCAGCGCGCGGTGAATCGCGAGCAGTCCGTCGCGCAGACGCTCGAGGCAATCACCGCCTGTCGCGACAGCGGCTTCCGCTCCGTGAACGTGGATCTCATCTACGGTCTGCCGAAGCAGACCACGGCCGGTTTCGCGCGCACGCTGGACATCGTCACCGACGCCCGCCCGGATCGCATCGCGGTTTACGGCTACGCGCACATGCCGCAGATGTTCAAGGCGCAGACGCAGATCGTGGAAGCCGATCTGCCGGATCCCGGCACGAAATTGGCGCTGCTGCAGCTGGCCATCGCCAAGCTCACCGACGCCGGCTACCGGCACATCGGCATGGATCACTTCGCGCTGCCGGACGACGATCTGTCACTGGCGCAGGACTCGGGCAACCTGCACCGCAATTTCATGGGATACACGACGCACGCCGACTGCGATCTCATCGGGCTCGGCGTGAGCGCCATCAGCCACATCGGCGATTCCTTCAGCCAGAATCCGCGCGAGTTGCCGGCCTGGGAAATCGCCGTCGATCGCGGGCAACCGCCGGTGTGGCGCGGCCTGGCGCTTTCTTTCGATGACCGGGTGCGTGGCGATGTGATCCAGCAGCTGATGTGCAACGGCGCCGTGGACGTGGCCGTCATCGAACGCCGTCATGACATCGATTTCCGGGAATACTTCGCGGCCAGTCTCGAACGCCTCGCGCCGCTGGTGCAGGACGGGCTCGTCGAGTTCGACCAGCAGCGCGTGGTCGCCACGTCGCGCGGCCGGCTGCTGCTGCGTATCATCGCCATGTGTTTCGACAACTACCTGGAAACACTCCGCAGCGGCGGCACGGCCCCGCTACTCGCGCGTCATCTAACGAGGAAAATGGGGACATTCCTATTTTCCCGGGGAAAATAGGAATGTCCCCATTTCCGGCGAAATCCAATCGCCGACGACGGCGACGAGCTGCGTTTCTGCACCACCTGCGCGTTCTCCGCGGCGTGCATGGAGCAGGGCTTTGACAAGAATCGGCTGGGCGAGCTGCACGTGCTGGTGGCGCACGTGGGCCCGTACGCCGAAGGTGAACACATTTTTCGCGAGGGTGATCATTTCGATGCCATCGCCGCGGTACGTGCCGGCACGGTAAAAACCTACGTGACCGACAGCGAGGGCCGCGAGCAGGTGCAGGGATTTTTTCTGCCCGGCGAGGTCATCGGCCTGAACGCGATTTCGAGCGCGCGTTATCCCTGCAATGCGGTGGCGCTCGACCCGGTAATGCTGTGCCGATTTTCCTTCCCTGACATCGCGGCGCTGGCCACGCGCATGCCGGGCCTGCAACAGCATTTGTTCCGACTGCTGAGCCAGGACATCGGCAAGGCGGCTCTGCTGGCCGGCAACTACACGGCCGACGAACGCCTGGCGGCGTTCCTGGTGTCATTGTCCCGGCGTTATGCCGCGCGGGGTTTTTCCGCCACGCGTTTCCGTCTCACCATGACGCGCACCGACATCGCAAATTACCTGCGCCTCGCTTCCGAAAGCGTCAGTCGCGGCTTCCGCCGCCTGCAGGACACCGGCCTGGTGATGGTCGACCGCCGAGAAATCGAGTTGCGCGATCTGGCAAGACTCGAAGCTTTGTCGAGCAACATCCTGCGCGACTGATCAGATTCCGGCCTTGGCGAGCGCGTCGACCAGCCGGCGCAGGGTTTCGGCAAGCGCGGGGTGATCGGCTTCGAATTTCACGGCCAGGCCTTCGAGACCCGATGCGCTCGGCGGCCGGGCGGGATCGTTCGTCGTGAGCACCTTCTCGATGTCGCTCAGCACGGTGCCGAGCAGGCGACGGTCTTCGGCGTTCAGCGACTGGGCGCTTCCCAACCGGGCGTGCAACTGGGTGAGCAGATTGCGCAGATCGCTTTCGTTCATCTGATGCACTCCGGTGGCCGTCCGCGGCACACACCTTAACGCATCCTACTTATGGGCAGGTTGCGTTCCACCTGATCCAGGTCAGTGCCGGGTGCGCGGCGCCGCGCCAGCATGAGCGCATCGTAAGGAGAAGGTCATGAATACGAATCGCAGGCTGTGGGTCGGGCTCGGGGTCCTGCTGGCCGTTTCTTTCAGCGTCCTGTTGTGGGTCGGCACGGAAATTCACCGGGTGATGCCGCCGATTCCCGAGAAGGTGGTTTCCGAGTCCGGCGAAGTCCTCTACACACGCGCCGACATCGAAAAGGGCCGCCAGGTCTGGCAGTCCATCGGCGGACAGCAGTTGGGCTCCATCTGGGGCCATGGCAGCTACGTCGCTCCGGACTGGACCGCCGACTGGCTGCACCGCGAAGCGATCGAATGGCTGAATCGGGACGCGCTCGACCGACACGGCGCGACCTACGAGGCGCTCGGCGCCGACGATCAGGCAGCCGCCGTCGCACGCCTCACCCCGCAGATACGCAAGAACACCTATGACGCCCCCAGCGGCACGGTGGTCGTGCCCGACGATCGCGCCGAGGCCATGAAGGTCGTTGCGGCTCACTACGTCGCGCTGTTCGGCGACGACGCGGCGCTGTTGGATCTGCGCAAGGCCTACGCGATGAAGAATGGCACCGTGCTGGAGGCGGAGCATCGCCAGGCGCTCACCGCATTCGTGTGGTGGACGGCGTGGTCTGCGACCACCGTGCGCCCCGGTGGCAACGTCACGTATACGAACAACTGGCCGCACGAGCCGCTGGTGGGCAACACCCCGCCCTCTCATCTGTTCATGTGGACGGTGTTCAGCGTGCTGTTCCTGATCGCCGGCATCGCGCTGCTCGGCTGGCACCACGCACGCCACAAGGACGAGGCCCTGCCGGTGCTGCCCGCCAGCGATCCGCTGGCGATGATTCGCATCACGCCTTCCATGCGCGCCACCGCGAAATACTTCTGGCTGGTGATCGCACTGTTCCTCACGCAGATCCTGCTGGGCGCGATCACCGCTCATTACCAGGTGGAGGGGCAGGAGGCCTACGGCTTCCAGCTCGCCGATGTCCTGCCCTACTCCCTGACCCGTACCTGGCACACCCAGCTGGCCGTGTTGTGGATTGCGACCGCGTGGCTGGGCATGGGTCTGTACATCGGCCCTGCGATCTCGGGACACGAGCCGAAGTACCAGCGGCTCGGCGTCAACGTGTTGTTCACCTGTCTCATCATCATTGTTGTAGGCGCGTTCACCGGCCAGTGGCTGGCCGTGATGCAGAAGTTAGGCCTGGCGAAGAACTTCTGGTTTGGCCACCAGGGCTGGGAATACGTCGACCTCGGCCGTTTCTGGCAGATCTTCCTGTTCGCGGGACTCGGCATCTGGTTGACGCTGGTGGGCCGCGCGCTCTGGCCTGCCATCAGGAAAGGGGGCGAGTCGAAGTCCATCATCTCGCTGTTGTTTGCCTCGACTGTGTGCATCGGGCTGTTCTACGGCGCCGGGCTCATGTGGGGCGAGCACACGCACCTGTCGCTGGTCGAGTACTGGCGCTGGTGGGTGGTGCACCTGTGGGTGGAAGGTTTCTTCGAGGTGTTCGCCACCGCGGTCATTGCCTTCCTGTTCACGCGACTCGGACTGTTGCGCGTGAGCACGGCCACCACCGCGGTGTTGTTCGCCACGATTGTCTTTCTCTCCGGCGGCGTGCTCGGCACGTTGCATCACCTGTACTTCACCGGCACACCGACCGCGGTGATCGCGCTGGGCGCCAGCTTCTCTGCGCTCGAGGTGGTGCCGCTGGCCTTCATCGGCTTCGAGGCATACCAGACCTTCAAGCTGGGCCAGGCGACGCCGTGGATGCAGCGTTACCGCTGGCCCATCCTGTTCTTCACCGCGGTGGCATTCTGGAACGTGGTGGGCGCCGGGTTGTTTGGATTCCTGATCAATCCGCCGCTGCCGCTGTACTACATGCAGGGTCTCAATCTCACGCCGCTGCACGGTCACACGGCCCTGTTCGGGGTGTATGGCTTCCTCGGCATCGGGCTGATGTTGTTCTGCCTGCGCGGCCTGCGGCCGCACGTGGCCTGGAATGAGCGCGTGCTCAAGACCAGCTTCTGGGCATTCAACATCGGACTCACCGGCATGGCGCTGCTGACCCTGCTGCCCATCGGCATCATCCAGCTCAATGGTGCCATCGATCAGGGTTACTGGTATGCGCGCTCGGCCGAGCTCATGCAGAAGCCCATCATTCACCTGCTGGTGTGGATGCGCGTCCCGGGCGACATCATCTTCAGCGTCGGGGCCCTGTCGCTGGCCTGGTTCGTGCTGCGTCTGTGGGTCGCGCCTGGGCGCGACCACGGAGAAGGTGGACGGCCGTCACGGTGACCGCGGCCGTAACATCGCAAGCCATACGTTTCACGGAAAGGGTGTCCGCCGCGCGCGTGCTCGCGGCGGCGCCGCACCGGCTGCTGTTCCTGGTCGGCGCCACCAACGTACTCGCGGCCATGGCGTGGTGGGCGGCGTGGCTGGTGGCCGCGCGCTGGCAGCTCTGGGAAGTGTCCCAGCCACCGCTGCCGGCCGGATGGATGCACGCCATCATCATGCAGTACCAGGTGCTGCCGTCATTCATCTTCGGTTTCCTGCTCACGGTGTTCCCGCGCTGGCTCAGCCTGCCGGCGCTGACGCCGCGGCACTATCTACCGGTGGGAATCGGACTGCTGGGCGGACAGTTGCTGACTCTCGCCGGGCTCGCCGGCAGCCTGCCGTTGCTGCGTGCCGGCGCGCTGCTCACTCTCTGCGGCTGGGCCATCGGCATGTTCTGGCTGGCGCGACTGCTGGTCCGTGCGGAAAGGACGTCCCTGGCATGCGCTGAGCTGCATGGTGGCGCTCGGCTTCGGGCTCGTCGGGCTGGTGTTCCACCTGCTGCTCACGCTGCGAGTCGATGCGCAGGTGGCGTTCGTCGCCATCAAGTTCGGCGGCCTGCCGATGTTGCTGCCGATCTACTTCACGGTCTGCCACCGCATGATTCCCTTCTTCACCAACATCGTGGTGCGCGGTTACACGATGATTCGCCCAATGTGGGCGCTGGCAGCCACGTGGTTGCTGGTGGTCGCGCACCTGTGGCTGGAGCTGCAGCACGCGTACCAGTGGCTGTGGATCGCGGACGCGCCGCTGGCGGTGCTGTTCGCGGGCCTGCTGATCGGCTGGTGGCCGCGCGGCCCGGTGCCCGCACTGCTGCGCGTGTTGTACCTCGGCTTTGCGTGGCTGCCGATCGCCTTTGCGTTGTACGCCTGGCAAAGCACCTGGTTCGCGATCAGTGGCGAATTCCAGCTGGGCCGCGCGCCGGCACATGCGCTATTCGTCGGATTCTTCGGCAGCCTGCTGGTCGCCATGGTGACGCGAGTCACGCAGGGACACTCGGGACGCCCACTGGTGCTCGGCTCCGTGGCGGCGATCGCCTTCGTGATCGTGCAACTGGTCGCGGTGACTCGTGTGATTGCGGAACTGGTCCCGGACGCACTCGCCTGGCAGGCCGCGGCCGCGGCGGGCTGGCTGCTGGCCTTTCTGCCGTGGGTGCTGCGTTCGGGCTGGATCTACCTCACGCCACGCGCCGATGGTCAGCCGGGATGATGGAGTTCTACCCCCAGATCAAGTGGGTGCACGTGGCCGCGGTGATCGCGAGCGGCGGATTGTTCGCGCTGCGCGGCACCGGGACGCTGGCGGGCGCAACCTGGCCGATGTTCGCGCCGCTGCGTTATCTCAGCTACTCCATCGACACGGTATTGCTGACGGCCGCGCTCATGCTGGCCACGCTCCTGCACCAGTACCCCTTCGTGCACGCCTGGCTCACGGTCAAGGTGCTGCTGCTGGTCAGCTACATCTTGTTAGGCGGCTACGCGCTCAAGCGCGCGCGCACGCGCGCCGCGCGTGCCTGGTGCTTCGTCGCAGCAATGCTGGTGTACGTCTTCATCGCCAGCGTGGCGCGCGCCCATCATCCGCTCGGTGCATTCGCCCGCATTGCCGGCAGTTAGGCCATACGCAACTCACCCTATGGTCGCATTGTGGCAGGCGGTGATTTCATTCAAGGTCATTCATGAGGCCGGTCGTGCCTCGAGGATCGCGCAAATGAAGAAGTGGCTGGTGATGATCGCCGCGGCAGGTTTTCTCGTGGCGTGTGGCGAGCGGACACCCGAGGCCGGCGCGACCGCCGCCGTGGACACCGGTGGCTCGCGCCAGGGTGACTTCGGCCCGCCACAGGGTGAACCCATCAAGGCGGCGCTCACGAGCCCGCCCCACGTTCCGCCGGCGACGGGGCGCAGCACACCTGCCAAAGTCATCGTCGAGCTCGAAGTGCAGGAGGTCGAGCGCGAGATCGCCGAGGGCGTGAAGTACACGTTCTGGACTTTTGGCGGAACCGTGCCGGGCAGCTTCATTCGCGTGCGCCAGGGCGACACGGTGGAGTTTCATCTCAAGAACCACCCCACCAGCAAGATGCCGCACAACATCGACCTGCATGGCGTCACCGGCCCAGGAGGCGGTGCCGCCTCGAGCTTCACGGCACCAGGCCATCGCACCCAGTTCACTTTCAAGGCGCTCAACCAGGGGCTTTATGTGTATCACTGCGCCACGGCGCCGGTGGGCATGCACGTGGCGAACGGAATGTATGGATTGATACTCGTCGAACCGCCGGAGGGAATGGCGCGCGTCGACCACGAGTTCTACGTCATGCAGGGCGACTTCTACACGGTCGGCAAGTATCGCGAGAAGGGCCACCAGCCCTTCGACATGCAGAAGGCCATCGACGAGAACCCGACGTACGTGCTCTTCAACGGCGCCGAGACCGCGCTCACCGGCCCCAATGCGCTCAAGTCGCAGACGGGCCAGCGCATCCGCATGTACGTGGGCAACGGCGGGCCGAACCTGGTGTCGAGCTTCCACCTGATCGGCGAGATCTTCGACAAGGTGCAGTACGAAGGCGGCACGCACTTCCAGGAAAACGTGCAGACCACGCTGATCCCCGCCGGTGGCGCGGTCACGGTCGAATTCCACACCGAGGTGCCAGGCAACTACGTGCTGGTCGATCATTCCATCTTCCGCGCCTTCAACAAGGGCGCGCTCGCCATCCTCGAAGTGAGCGGTGGCCCGCGACCGGAGATCTATTCGGGCAAGCAGGTGGACGAGAGCTACCTCAGCGACAAGGTCGCAAGTCTCGCGCCCGTGGCAGCGGCAGCGGAAGCAAGCGCCGCCGGCAATCTGACCCGGGAGCAGCAGATCAAGGCGGGCGAAGTGCTGTTCAAAGGCACCTGCTCGGCCTGTCACCAGGATGACGGCAAGGGGCTGCCGAATGTGTTCCCGCCGCTCGCCGGCTCTGACTACCTGGTCCAGAATCCCCAGCGCGCCATCGGGATCGCGCTGAATGGCCTCACCGGGCCGGTCACGGTCAACGGCGCGACTTACAACTCGGTGATGCCGCCGATGAGCCAGCTCAACGACGATGAGATCGCCAATATCCTCACCTACGCGCTCAACAGCTGGGGCAACAGCGGCGGCGCGGTCACCAGCCAGCAGGTCAAGGCCGTGCGTGCCAGCACCAAGCGGGCCGAGGGAGCCGCACACTGATGCGTATCGCCCGGCGCCTCGGATGCCTGCTGATACTGGCTGCCAGCTTGCCGGCAGCCTGGGCCGCGCCGGCCACCTCGCCGCGCGCAAAAATTTCCGGGGGCCAGTTCGCGACCATGCTGCCACCCGCGGCGCAGGTGAAGACGGCCACCGTGCGGCCATTCGCCATGGATCGCCGCACGGTGAGCAACGCCGACTTTGCGCGCTTCGTCGCCGGGCACGGCGACTGGCGACGCGACGAAGTTGCCCGGGTATTCGCCGACGCGGGCTATCTGCGGCACTGGAATTCCGCGACCACGCCGGGCGCCTCGATCGACGCGCAACCCGTCACGCATGTCAGCTGGTTCGCGGCCAAGGCGTACTGCGAAGCGCAGGGTGCGCGTCTGCCGAGCTGGCACGAATGGGAATTCGTGGCGGCGGCCTCGTCGACCGCGCCCGATGCGCGCCAGGATCCGCAATGGCGCCAGGCCATTCTCGACTGGTACGCGCGTCCCGCAACGGCGGCACTGCCCGCGGCCGGCAGCACGCCAGCCAATTTCTACGGCGTGCGCGACATGCACGGTGTGGTGTGGGAGTGGGTGCTGGATCTGGGCTCGCTGATGGTGTCGGCGGACAACCGCGAACAGGGTGATCCGGACCTGAAGCGCTTCTGCGGCACGGGCGCCCTCACGCTGGAGCAAAAAGAGAACTACGCGATGCTCATGCGCATCGCCACGCTGACCAGCATGCAGGCCAGCTACACTTCCTCGAGCATGGGATTCCGTTGCGTCGCCGGCCCCGAGCCGCAACCATGAAGCGTCCGGTCGCCTGGATCGCGATGGTGCTGGCCTGCGCAGCGGTGAGTGCCGGCCCGCATGCCGATCCACCCGGCTCTATCTACCAGCTCGAGGCAGCGCTGACCAACCAGGACGGCAGGGCCCATGGTCTCGATGTGTATCGGGGTCACCCGGTGCTGGTGACCATGTTCTACGGAAGTTGCCCGGCATCCTGCCCGCTCATCATCGACACGCTGCGCGCGACCGAGAAGGATCTCCCGCCGGCAACGCGTGCGAACCTGCGGGTACTGATGATCTCGATCGATCCGGCACGCGATACGCCCGAGGCTTTGAAAGCTCTCGCCTCGCAGCGGCGCATCGACACCAGCCGCTGGACCCTGGCGCGCACCGACGCCGCCAACGTGCGCACGGTCGCCGCCCTTCTCAACCTGCAGTACCGGCAGCTGCCGGATGGCGAATTCAATCACTCGACCGTGATCGCGCTGTTGTCGCCGCAGGGCGAGATCGAAGCCATGAGCTCGAAGCTCGGCACCCCCGACGAGGCCCTGCTCGCCCAA
>CAWIVS010000010.1:0-335201 GCA_963839685.1 uncultured Pseudomonadota bacterium
AGCCACCAGCGAGGGTTTGACGAGGCGGAAGAATGGACAAACTACGATCTTCCGTAAGTCCAGTGGACTGCCGGATGATTTTGTGCAGTCTCTGTACGAGGACAATCGCGGGCGCATCTGGGTGTTCACGGGTCGCGGACTTGCCTATTTCAATGACGGCAGGTTTGTGGCCGTGAATGGCATGCCTAACGGGGAAGTCTATTCCATCGCGGGAGACAAGGCGGGCAACCTCTGGCTTTCGGGGAATATGGGTCTGTCGCGCTTGCTGGAAGGACGCCTTGTCGAGCATTTCCCCTGGTCAGCGCTGGGACGTCAGGAAGAAGCCAGGGTTGTAGTCCCTGACCAGGGCGGAGTGTGGCTTTCCTTCGCGCGCGACGGTGGAGTGACGTATTTCAAGGACGGCCAGGTCCGCGCGTCGTACTCAACCGCTGACGGGCTGGGAATGGGCCATGTCCGCGGTCTTCGACTCGACGCGGACGGGGCGCTGTGGGCCGCGACGCAGGAGGGCGGCTTGAGCCGGATCAAGGACGGCCGCATCGCTACGCTCACAAGCAGGAACGGTCTGCCCTGCGACTCGATCTTCTGGACGATAGAGGACGACGACCGTTCGCTCTGGTTGTACACGGCCTGCGGCCTCGTGCGCATCGTGCGCAGCGAGCTGGACGCATGGATCGCCGACCCGGCGCGCAGGATTGAGACGACCGTGTGGGATGCCGCTGATGGCATCAGGTTCCACCCGGGTTCGCCTGCCACCTTCGGTCCTCCCGTTGCAAAGTCCAGCGATGGCAAACTGTGGTTCCTCATGGGAGGAGAAGGCATCCATGTTCTCGATCCCCGTCGCCTCGTCGTCAACCAACTCCCCCCTCCGGTTCATATCGAGCAGGTCACAGCCGACGGCAAGAGCTATGACGCCTCGCAAGGCTTGCGTCTGCCGCCGCTGGTGCGCGACCTCTCGATTGATTACACCGCGCTGAGCCTCGTCGCCCCGGAGAAGATACGCTTCCGGTTCAAACTCGAAGGGCAGGACAAGGACTGGCGGGAGGTCACCAACGACCGCCGGGTGCAATACTCGAACTGTCGCGCCGGGCCACTACCGCTTCCGCTTGATAGCCTCCAACAACAGCGGCGTCTGGAATGAGGAAGGCGCGCAGCTCGACTTCTCCATCGAACCGACCTTCTACCAGACGACGTGGTTTCGCGTGGCGTGCGTGGCGCTTTTCCTGGCCTTGCTCTGGGCGGGTTATCAGTTCCGAGTCCGCCAACTGCGGCGCGAGGAAAAGCGGCTTCGGGATGTAATCGAGGGAATGCCGACCATGGCTTTCGTTTTCCACCCGGACGGTTCTTCGGATCTGGTGAACCGACGTTGGCTGGACTACACCGGGTTGTCAGCCGATGCGGCGGCGGACGGTCGCGGCTGGGAGGCCAGCCTTCACCCCGATGACGCTGAGGCACACCTCGAGAAGTGGCGGGCGGCACTCTCACGCGGCGAGCCGTTCGAGAACGAAGTGCGCCATCGTAACGCGCACGGCGAATACCGCTGGTTCCTGGTGCGGACCGTGCCGATTCGCAATCGGCACGGGAAGATTGGCAAATGGTATGGGTCCCTGACCGACATCGAAGATCGGAAACGCGCTGAGGAAGAGCGCGAGCGGTTGCAACGACTGGAGGCGGAGCTGGCGCACACCAATCGGGTCAGCATGCTCGGCGAGTTGGCCGCCTCGCTTACGCACGAGATCGCTCAGCCCATCGCTGCCGCGATGACCAGCGCCGGCGCGGCCTTGCACTGGCTCGACCGAGACCAGCCCGAGGTTTCGAGAGCGCGAGAGGCGGTCATGCGCATCGGGAATGATGGAAAGCGCGCCGCCGACATCATCGCCCACCTGAAGTCCTTCTATAAGAAGGATGTCTCCCCGCAGCGCGAGGTGGTCGCGGTCAACGAGATAGTCGGCGATATGCTCGTGCTGCTGCACAGCGAGGCCGTCCGCCACTCTGTCGTGATGCGGACAGAGCTGGCGGCGGACCTGCAACCCGTGCGGGCTGACCGGGTGCAGTTGCAGCAGGTATTGATGAACCTGATGCTTAACGGGATTGAGGCGATGAAGGAGGTCGGAGGAGAGTTGACGATCAGGACGCAGCGTGAGGACGGCAAGTTGCTGGTGTCGGTGAGCGACACGGGGGTCGGACTCCCCGCCGGCCAGACTGAACAGATATTCAACGCGTTCTTCACGACAAAGCCTGGCGGGACGGGGATGGGGCTGGCGATCAGCCGGTCGATCATCGAAGCGCATGGGGGGCGGCTGTGGGCGGCGGACAATCGAGGGGCGGGGCGCGAGCTTCCACTTCTCGCTGCCGGCCGCCGAAATGTAACGCGGCCGCTCGGATCGGATTAGTACTGCGCGCTTACGCCTTCGAGAACACTCGGCGTACACACGCCAGAAGCTCGTCGGGCACAAACGGCTTGGTGAGGTAACAGATGATTCCCACTGCGCGCGCTCGTGCTTGCGTCAGATCTTCCGTGTGCGCGGACATGATGACAGTGGGAATGGTGTGGCCCGAGGCAACGAGTTCCTGATACAACTCGAGCCCCGTCATACCTGGCATGCGCATGTCGGCGACCAGGCAAGCCGCGCTCACGCGACTCGCCGAGCCGAGGAAGCTCCTGGCGTCTTTGAAGGTGACGGCGGAGAAGCCGGCAGCCCTTAGCAAATCCTGTGTCGCGTTGCGGATCGACTTATCATCGTCCACGATAGCGACGAGCGGGCCCTCGGGCATTTTGCCTCTCTCAGTTGAGCGGTCAGCCTAGCGGGCCTTGCGTAACAATCCCATTGCACCGAGACATGCAGCGCTCATACCTTGGGATAACGCTACGTGCGTCCTGGCACGCCGAGTCGATCAGCCATGCGTACCAGCTCCGCAACTGATCTCGCCAGCATCTTTCGCATGACCTGCCCGCGATGGACCTTCACGGTGACCAGACTCAGGCCAAGCTCAGCGGCGATCTGTTTGTTGGCCCGCCCGGCCACGACGAACTCCATGACTTGCCTTTCGCGCTCCGAGAGCTCGTCGTAACGCGCCTTCAGGTCGGCGAGGCTCACCGCGTCGCGCCGCCTCGCACGATCGCGCTCGATGGCCGCATGGACTGCGTCGAGCAGCACCTGATGGTCGAACGGCTTGGTGAGGAACTCAGCCGCGCCGGCTTTCATCGCGCGCACCGTCATCGGCACGTCGCCGTGACCGGTGATGAAGATGACCGGTAGAGTGATGCCCGCTTTCGCGAGCTCCTGCTGAAACGCCAGGCCGCTCATGCCCGGCAGCCGCACGTCGAGTACCAGGCAGCCGGGTACGTCCGGCCGCACTGCCTGCATGAATTCTTGCGCCGAGGACGAAAGGATCACGTCAAGCCCTACCGACCTCAGCAAATCGTCGAGCGCACTGCGCATCGACGGGTCGTCATCGATGACGAAGACGGCTGGGCGATTCTCGCTCATGAATGTGCCTTTTCGGGAACGGGTAGCGAGAATCGGAAGACCGCCCCGTGGGGCTCGTTCGGTCGCGCCGACAGCCGGCCGCCGTGCGCCTCGATGATCGAGCGGCTGATCGACAAGCCGATGCCGATGCCTTCGGCCTTGGTGGTGTAAAACGCCTCGAACACCCGCTCGGCTCCTTTTTCGTCCAGGCCGGTGCCGGAATCGCGCACCTCGACCCTTACCTCTTTCGGCCCCTCTTGCCCTGAAACGATGGTCAACTGGCGCGGGCGATCACGCAAGCCGCTCATCGCTTCGGCCGCGTTGACGATCAGGTTGATGAGCACTTGCTGCAGCTGGACGGGGTCCCCCGCGATGTGCGGCAGCGTCCTGTCGAGCTGCGTCCGAACAACGATGCCGTGGCTGCTTAACTCATGCTTCGTGAGAGCCAGGACCTCCGCAATCTTGTGGTTGAGATCCAGGCTTTCCTTGCGGGGCGCCTGGCGCTTCGTGAGCGCCCGGATCCGCGCGATGACTTCACGCGCCCGCTTGCCGTCGGCGACGATGTTGTCGAGCGCCGCCCGCGCTTCCGCGATCGCGGGCGGGTCGGCTGCCAGCCAGCACGCGCCTGCCCCGGCGCTCGCCATCATCCCGCCCAGGGGCTGGGCGACCTCGTGGGCAATCGACGTCGTCAGCTCGCCCAGCGTCGTCAGCCGCGCCACACGTGCAAGCTCCGTCCGGGCCTTCTCCAGCGCGTCATCTTTTTCTCGCAACGCGTCCTCGGCGCGCTTGCGATCGCTGATGTCGCGCGCAACCTTGGATGCGCCGACGACGTTGCCTCTCTCATCGATGATCGGAGACTCGGTCAACGAGATGTCCAGCAGCGTGCCGTCCTTTCGGCGGCGGACGGTTTCGAAATGGTCGACCCGTTCGCCGCTACGAATGCGCTCCAGAATGCCGCGCGCTTCATCGACGCGATCCGGCGGCACGAGAATCGTGATCGACTGGCCGATGACTTCTTGCGCCGTGTAGCCGAAGATTCGCTGTGCGCCGGTGTTCCAGGTGGCGATGATGCCGTCCAGATCCTTGCCGATGATCGCGTCGTCGGACGATTCGACTATGGCGGCAAGCTTCGCTTTTCGCTCCTCGGCCTGCTGGCGCTCGCTGATATCGCGGACCAGCGCCAGTAACAGGTGCCGTCCCTGTTGCTCGAACCCGCGGCCGCGAATCTCGACGGGAAATACCGTTCCATCCCTGCGCCGGTGACGGGTCTCGAATGTGACGGTCTGTCCTGCCAGAACGCGCTGCGTCACTTGCGCGATCGATGACTCATCGAGTCCCACGTCGAATTCACGCGGATGCTTTCCAACCAGCTCCTCGCGACTGTAGCCAAGCATCTGGCAGGCGGCCTGGTTCACATCGATGATCCTCGATTGGTCATCACTCAGATAAAACGCGTCTGTCGCATGATCAACCAGAGTGCGGAACCGCGCCTCGCTGGCGCGCAATGCCTCCTCGGCCTGCCGCCGATCCGTGACATCGATCATGAAGCCAACCATGCGGTCAGGGCGACCCTCGGCGTCGAACAACATGCGCCCTTTCGCCTGCAACCAGTGCACGGTGCCGTCCTTGTGGATGACCCGGTACTCGGCCGCGACATCACCCGATTCCTGCGCACGCTTGATGGCGAGCTTTACCGACGGCCAATCATCGGGATGGACAAGATTCTTCCAGCCTTGAACCGTTCGATTGAACGTTCCCGGGTTCAGGCCGTACATGGACTCGAGTTCGGGCGACCAGTAATTTTCGCTCTCGCGAGCGCCGATGTACCAATCGAATGCCACGGCGCGCGCCGCCTTTTGCGCAAGGTCGAGCATTTCCTGCCGCACACGCAAGCGCGCCTCGCTTTCCTCCAGCGCGCGCTTTACACGCCACCGCGCCTCGCCCAATTCGGTGAGCAACAGGCACAGACCGATGAAGATCGCGACCGCCAGCCGATAGTCCGGCGACATCTCGAACGAGTTAACGGGAGGGACAAACCAGTACACAATTCCCGTCGTGCAGATCAGCGAAGCGATCAACCCTGGGCCGCGCCCGCCTAACCAGCCGCTCAGGACCACCGCCGCAAGCGGCAGCTGGTAGATTGTGGTTCCTATTGGGACTGGAAGCGCGCCGCGGATGAGCAGCGCGAGCGCCGACAAGCCCAAGGCAAGGCCATAGCGCTGCAGCACGCTTTTCTTCTTGTGCCCCAGCTTCAGTGCGAGACGGATGCCCCTCGACGAGGAGTGTTCCACAGCTCCTGATGCAGCCGGATAGACCTTCCCGTCGCTCATGAGACTGCCTGTTTGGAGACCGGGCGCGAGAAAAACCTCCTACAGTCTAGCGCAGTGAACGCCGGGCGGCGCGCCCCCCGCGGTCAACGCGGGCGAATTGGCAGTCACTTCAGCGTTATGGGGCTTGGGCAGCGGATCGCCGGAGGCCTGATTGTTCCCGCGCGAGTTGCCGTTCGAGCGAGCTTACGGCGCCGAGATCTGGAATGAGCTGCGAGAGGATTTCTGCGAGCGCCTCGCCGTACCCGCGCACCAGCGCATCGGGCGATGCGTGCGGCAGCTCGACGCGACTGGCGATCGTGCGCTCGTACAACAGCCGCGGACGCACGCCGGCCTGGTCGATCAGCGCGAACTGCACGGCCAGTACCGCCGCGGGACTACGCCCCTCGCGAAAATCGCCGTAGAGCTCGATGACCGTAGCGTCAAGGACGTACGCCGCGGGCTGCGCGCTGCCCGGTTGAGCGACAGTCTGGAACGGGCCGGCATGATCGAGCCACTCGGCCATCCGGTTGCCCAGCATCGCGCCGGGCTCTGCTTTGAACGCGTGATACGGGTCCGAGGTGTACTGCACCTCGTCCATGCGATAGACGAGCGCGTTGCCGCCGTACGCCGCCGCGACGCGCACGTTGCCGATCCGCAGCGTGTCCGGGCGGCGTGCCGCTGCGAGTCGAGTCTCAGTCATTGGCGGATCCACGATGTATGTCGTCGGCCGCGGGAGCGGTTTGCCGATCGCGCAGGCGGTGAGGGTCAGGACAACGCCCATCGCGATGCCCATCATCAAAGCAACGCGCCTGGCACTCATGGGGGTGTCTCCGAAGGAGTCTCGGGAAGTTGAACCCTGTCGGGCGGGCCGGCGACCAGTGCGCCAGCGGGGTAGTGTTTGACGGTTTCCGAAAGCTCGCGAAGGTTGTCCACAGTGGTATGCAGATCCTGGACGATCACACGCACGTCGTATTGATTGTCGCCGATCAGCGCAGCGAGCCGCTGCGCCGTCTCATCGATATGAGTGACCATGCGGTCCACGTCACCGTCGTCGGCCAGGAGCGCATCGATCCGGGTGGAAGCAGAGTCGAGCTTACGCAGCGTCTGATCGATCGGCGCCGCAGCGAGGATCCGATCGATGCGCTCGAACGCAGCGCTGGCACTCGTGAGCACGTCGTTCGCGTTCGCGGAGAGCTCCGCGACCGGAACCTCGTCGAGTTTCCTGTCGAGCGTGGCGACGAGGGTGTTCAGATTCTGCGCCAGCGCCTGTATGTCCGCTTCGTTGAGACTCGCCATGAACGTCTGCGCGCTGGCGATGATCGCGCCGGCGGCGCTTGGCGCGGACGGTACGTACGTGTTCTTCGGGGTCCACTCGAATTCAAGCGGAGGGTACTTCGCCGGATCGACGTAATCGATGGCGAGATACTGCTGCCCGGTGATGCCCGCGAGTTGGGTCTGCGCCCGCAATCCCCGCTTTACCATTTGAACCGCATCCTGCTTCAACTGCGCGGCTTCCTCCGCCGAGAAATCGACTTCCGCGCGGACCACGATGTACTGCCTGCGCCGGATCAGCGGGACGTCCGCTTCATACGTTGCCGCCGAGGTGAGGATTTCAGTGACGTGACCCAGCGGTACACCCCGGAAACTCACTTGTGCGCCGAGAGCCAGACCAGCCACGGATTCGTCGAAGTACGTCTCGAACGTGAACGTCGGCTGGAAGAGCTTGCGGCCGCCGAGCAGGAAGAGCACCGCGACCAGCACGCAGCCGGTCACGAGGACGAACGCACCGAGCCGAACGTAACGCTTGCTTTCTTCCATGATCTAGTTCGCTCCGCGTTTGTGCGCGTCAGGCTGGCGGTTGAAGAATTGACGCACTCGCGCGTCGCTGCTGTGATCGCGCAGGTCGGCCGGCTTCCCTGCAGCGACGATGCTGCGCGAGACCTGATCGAGCATGATCGCCCGATCGGCGATTGCGAAAATGCTCTGCAACTCGTGCGTGACGACGATGAACGTGAAGCCGAGATGCTTGCGCAGCGACAGAATGGTTCGATCCAGATTGGCAGCGGTGATCGGGTCCAGGCCGGCCGAGGGCTCATCGAGCAGCAGGATGTCGCAGCCGAGCGCCATCGCGCGTGCAATGCCGGCGCGCTTCAACATTCCGCCGGAGAGTTCTGCCGGCATTAGCGCTTCCGCATACGCCATCTCGACCTGGTCCAGCAGCATGCGCGCCGTCAGGTTCTTATGCTCGAGCGTGAGGTCGGTGAACTGATCCAGCGGAAAGCGCACGTTCTCGAGCACGTTTAGCGAGCCAAACAGCGCGCCGCTCTGGTACATCACGCCGAGCTTGCGCTGCAGCTGCGCCTTCTCCTCCGCACTTGCTGTCACAAGACTGTGTCCGTCAATGACAATGTCGCCCGCCATCGGCTCGTACAGGCCGATGATGCACTTCATCAGGCTCGACTTGCCGCTGCCCGAGCCGCCGAGAATCACGACGATCTCGCCGCGCCGCACGTCGAACGAGACGCCGTCGAGCAGCACGCGGGCGCCATAGCCCATGCGCAGATTGCGCACGCTGATGGCCGGCGCTGCGCTATGCGCAGCTGCTGCGATGTCCGGAGTTAGCTTGCGTCTGCATGTTCATGCGCACTCAGCTTGTGAAAACGGCGAACAGGCCATCGATCACGACTATCAGCACGATGCTCGTGACGACGGCGCTGGTGGCCGAGAGGCCGACCGAGGTCGCACCGGCGCCGGTCGTCAACCCGCGGTGGCAGCCGACGGCTGCGATCATGAGACCAAAGACAGCGGCCTTGACGATGCCGAGCATGAAATCCCCCGCAGTTACCGCTCCGAGCAACTGGTCGTAGAACTGCAGGAAGCCGACGTCGAAGGTGACCATCACGAGCGCGCCGCCGAATATTCCGATCAGATCGGCGAGCACCGTGAGCAGCGGCAGCACGAGCATCGCCGCGAGCAGCCGCGGCAGGACCAGGAAGTGGACAGGGTCGAGCCCGAAGGTCGCGATCGCGTTTACTTCCTCGTTGACTTTCTGTGTGCCGATCTGGGCCGCGAACGCGGCCCCGGTGCGTCCGGCGAACACGATCGCCGTCATCAACACGCCGAGCTCGCGCAGCATGGCGATCCCCACGCCATTGACGACGAAGATCACCGCACCGAAGTGCCGGGCCACGAGTCCGATCTCGAAGGCGATGATCACGCCCATGAGGAAACCCGTCAGCAGTACGATCGGCACCGCATTCGCGCCGGCCTCCGTGGCGATGTCGAGCACATCGCCCCACTTGACCGTGCCTCGCCGCGTTAGTACCTGTCGGAAGGCACCGGCGCACGCGCGCAGGAAACCGACCATCTGCTTTGCATAGGCAATTTGCTGCGTGGTTGCCCGACCCAGATGCTCCAGGATGCCGGGAGGCTGCCGGCCAGGAGGCGGCGCGACGAAGCCACCGGGTTCGAAGTCCCGAACCAGCGCGGCCACGTTCACGGCGAGGTTGCGGACTTCGACTTGCGAGTGCGCAGGGCGATCGCGCCGAATGAGATCGAACAGCAGCGCTGTGCCGACGTTGTCGACATACTCGAGTCGTGAAGCATCGACGATGATCGGGCGGTGAGGATTGCGGGCAAGCGTGTCGAGCGCCGATTGCCAGATCGGCGCAGCCGTGTACGCGGTAATCCGGTTTGGAAGCCTGATGCTCGCGGCGTCGTCCACACCGGACACGCTCGCTGTGCCCGGCGACATCAACTCACCTGCGACCACACGAATAGCCATGGAAGAAATCCAGGCGTCACGCCGGTCACGCAGCGTCTGCGGCTCGGCCGGATGAAAGTGAGGGTCCGTGACCCGGAGCTTCGGTGGGAAGCTGCAAATAGTAGGGACTGTGCGGTCACGAGCTTCATGTCCATACTTTTCCCTGCGTGTTGGGTGCCTGCTGGCCGTGCAGGCGCGCTGCCTCGAAGACGTGAATCTGGCGTCTTACGGCGCAATGCCCCCGTGCGCGAGAGGACGATCGTCGGAAGGCCGCCAGCGGGCGTACTGGCCTGCACCTGCTCGATGGCCCGTGCGCTGTCCGCCAGCTCGCGCGGCGTGATCAATGACATGGGGGTGTTGGCACCCTCCACGTGCGCAACGTGGTGGCTCGCAGGATTCGCAAAAGTTGGTGTTCCGGCGGCGAGGCTCATAGTGCCGAGCAGCGCACACGTGAAGCGGCGCGCACCGGAAAGCCACCGCTCGACCTGGGTGCTGCGGCTTGCCCCATTCAAACACCATTCGCAGAAGTGCTCGCAATTGTTCGTCAGGATGCGATAGCTGCGCTCGCCGAGGCGCGAACGCGCCCGTGCCACCACTTCGCGACGATTGAAGCGTGGCCGATCATGTCGAAGCCGGATGCCGTGGCCCCGCGCGAAGTATTCGACAGAAACTTCTTCCACCGGTCCGCGGCACAATCCATGGCTAGGCCCACTGTAATGAATGACGCGGCCATTGCCGACGTAGATACCATGATGGCAGTAGAGCGTGCGTGCGGTGACGAGATGAGCGGCGAGCGCAGGTTTTGCGCCATCACCGAGGAGCGAATCGCGTGAGGAGAACCGCTTGTTACTGCGTTGATTGACGACCGCATTGTCGCTCCTCCGTTCCATACATTTCCGCTGTGAATTGGTTGCCTACTGGCTGGCATTTCCGCATCGGTGGTTCGGTACCGAGGATAGTCGCCGCCGAGCGCCGAATCGTCATGGAAACGTCGCGGTTCGGTCGGAAATGTGTACGGCCAAGATCGGGCCATCACGCGGCATGACCTGCGAGCGCGCGTTTACGAAGTGTTAGCTCGGGCTCGATGTGCAACGTCGCTGCCGGACAATTGCGCTGCGCCGACCTGCGACTCCGGCGCAAGCGCTACGACTCGTGCTCGATGGCAGATCCGCGTCGATGTCTTGTCGCATCGCGGCTTAGGAGCCTGCTCGCGAGTCGCTGCTTCGATGGCGGTGGTCAAGCGGAGCTGCTGTCGTCCAGCAAGACTTCAACGTCCTGATGCAGCCACAAGAAGCTGGCGGGCAGATCCGTGCTGACCGTGGCTTCGAGAAATCTCGCGATGGCTCGCTCTTTCCCCTTTCCAGTCACGAGCAGCAAGATCTTCCGGGATGCAAGTATGTCGGCCATGCCAAGCGTTAATCCGAATGCAGGCTTGGCATCCCTGCCAATCATCATCGCGTGCCCGAGCGTTTCCGCGGACAGCTTGGCGACGTGGCAATTGGGCTGCAGGTTGGCAGCCGGCTCGTTCAGAGCCACGTGGCCGTTACGCCCCAGGCCAAGAATGCACACATCGATCGGGCCCTGGCGCTCGAGCTCCGCGCTGATCCTGGCGCATTCCCGCACCGGATCCTTCGTCTGCGAATCGAAGGAGAGGTAGCGCTCCGCAGCGATCGCCAGGGGCCCGACGAGCCGGCTCTGGAGATAATGTTCGCAGCTCGCAGGATCGTCCGGCGGCACTCCGAGCCACTCGTCCAGCTTGACGACCCGGAGGTTCCGCAGGAGATCCGGTTGCCTCGCGCCTTCTCGAATCAGCGCTTCGTACAGGCCGGCGGGTGAGTTGCCGGTCGGAGCACACAGTAAGAAGTCACTCTTCGCGGTCGCCGCGGCAATGACGCGCGCGGCGGCTCGCCGGCTCATCTCCTCGTAATCGCGGCAGTGATGGACTGTGGCCATGCGTGTGTTCGTGGGCTCCGCAGCGCCTAACTCTTCAGCCACAGATCGCAGGGCTTGTCCGCTCTCGTCGGTGACGGCAACAGGATCTTGCGGCCCGAGCCGGCGGACTCGTACGCAGCGAACAGGATCTCGAGGACCGCCTTGCCGTCGGCTCCCGTCACCAATGGTTGGCGGTCGTGCAGCACGCAATCGACGAAATGCTGGAACTCCTGCGGAAAGCCATAGTTCCAGATCTCCTCGTACATCACGAAACTCCAGCCGACCGTGTTTCCGGCCTTCTCGACGGCGTAGCCCACGCCCTTGGCGCTGTAGGTCGGGATGGAATTCCCGTGCAGCACATCGGCGTAGGCCACTCCTTCCGAACCGTGGATTTCGGCGCGATCGTCCATGCCGCCGAGCTTGGTCCAGCTTTCCTCGGCCAGGGCGACGACGCCATTGTCGAACTCGAGGATGATGATCGCGTTGTCCTCTCCGCGCGTCTTGGCGGCGTGCACGCTGGTGTTCATCTGCGCGTACACGCTTTTCACGGGATTGTTGGCATTCAGCCAACGGAAGAACTGGATGGCGTGGCAACCCATGTCCATGCTGACGCCGCCGCCCGAGCGGTCGACGTCCCAGAAGTGCGCGGCATGCGGGCCGTCGTGCTTCTCGGATTGTTTGAACAGTACGGGGCGGCCAAGCGCGCCGTCATCGAGCAGCTGCTTCAGCCGGACGTATTTGGGCGTGAAGCACAGCTCTTCCGCGTACATCAGCTTGACGCCGGCCTGATCGCATGCCGCGATCATGCGATCCGCGTCCGCCAGGTTCAGGCACAGCGGTTTCTCGACGACCACATGCTTGCCGGCCTTCGCGGCCTTTACCGTGATCTCGCAGTGAGCAAAGTTGGGTGCGCCGACCACGACCATGTCGATCTCGTCCATGGCGAGCATCGCGTCCAGGTCCTCGAAGTGGTGCGCGATGCCATGCTTCGACGCGAAATCGCACGCGTGCCCGGTCGTCGGCGACATCACGGCGAGCACCTTGGCCTGCGGCACGCTTCGCAACGCCTCTGCATGGATTGTCGTGATGAACTGAGAGCCAACCAGGCCGACTCCAACGGTGTCGCGTTTTGCCATGTCAGTGAAGCTCCTGCCCTTCGCCAGCACTTATCGGTGTCAACCTGACCAGCGCGCCGCCGGCTGCGGCGAGCGGAAGACTGAGTTCACCGGACGCCTGCACTTCACGAGTCTCGAGTTTGTAGCGCGATTCCGCGCCGAGGTCGTCGCGGTAGATCTCCGCGCGAAATGCTCCCGCTGGCAGGAATGACAGCGGGACTCGCACGCCTCTTGCATGTCGATCCGTCATTGCGCCTATCCACCAGTCGTTGCCGCTGCGGCGAGCGATGACAACTTCCTCTCCGACGCGGCCGATCAGCGCGCGAGTGTCGTCCCAGGTGTCGGGAACCGCGGCGATGACGCGCGTGAGCGGATTCGCTCGATAGGCCGATGGATAGTCGGCCATCATCGGCAGGTGATTCTGCAGCACGACGTATGAAGCCAGCATGCGACTGGGCGTGCCAATCACCACCGGGGCAGCCACCACCGGCTTGAACTGCTCGAGCGGCACGCCGCGCAGCGTGCCCTGGTGATAGTCGAGCGGTCCGGCGAGCATGCGCGTGAGCGGCACGGTGACGTCGTGTTCCGGTGTCACGCCGTCCGCGTCCCATTTGTCGTACTCCCAATTGCGTACCGACTCGCTGTTGAGCAGGTTGGGGAACGTGCGCTCGAGTCCGGTCGGCGCCGCGACACCGTGAAATGTCACGGTCAACTGATTGTCTGCCGCGAGTTGCAAGAGCTGGCGCTGAAAATTGACCATCTCCTGATCGTCGCGGTCCATGAAATCGATCATCACGCCTTCGATACCCCACGCCTGATACAGCGGAAATGCCCGGGCCATGTGCTTCTTCGCCGCTTCCCAATGCATCCATAGCCGCAGCTTCACGCCCTTGCGCCGCGCGTAGTCGACGACCTCCTTGAGATCGAGCCCTTCGATTCCTTGGGTGATGTCGGTGCCTTCGTAGGGCGCGATGCGTCCGCCGTACCAGGCAAGATCGTTCACGCCATCGAGCGAGTGGTACGGAATGTCGTACTCCGCGCAGAAATCGATATAGAACTTGGCGGTTTCAGTATTGAGCCCCATCTTGAACGGCGCTTTCGTTTCGAAATAGTCGTTCCACCACGGAAATGTGGTCTTGCCAGGCACGATCCACGAAGTGTCCTTGATCACGCTCGGTGCATTCAGCTTGAGGACCGTGTCGGACTCGAGCAATTGCCGCGCTTCCTTGGCCACGAGGATCAGGCGCCATGGCGAATCGTGCGGTAACCTGGTGCGCACGGCGACTGTCGGGTCGCCGGGAAGAGGCGAGAGCCGGCTCACCAGGTTGCCACTGTTTCCGCGGGCGAGGTACAGGCCGGCGAAGTCGGTGAGATTCGCCTCGAGGACGGCGGCCCAGCCGGCGGCCGGAAGTTGCACGAGGAGCGGCAACCCTAACAAGCCTTCCGCCGGAATCTGGTCGACACGCCGCCGCTCATAGCGGTTCTCGTGCGAGGTGGTGAAGTTCGCGAGCGGCAACATCGTGGCGAGCGCGTCTCGCGGGAATGCGAACTCCGTCAGTTCGCCGGCGAGTTCCAGATCCGACCACCCCGGTTGTTTGGAGAATCGATACCGGAGCGCAACGCCGTCGTCATAAGCACGCACGACTAACCGCCACTCCAGCGGCTTCGCTCCGCGCTCGCGCAACGTGAGGGTGGTTTCAGTTGCGCGATCGACAACATGTCTGCGCTTACCGGGGAATTGCTCGAAAGACGCATCGATTGCGATGGTTTCAGAACTGACGATCACGCAATTGCGACCGAGTTCGGTACCGTCTTTCAGGCGAACTCCCAGCCTCGAGGCAGTAACCACGATTTGATTCGACGCGGAGACGCGATACTGGAGTTGGGAAGCTGCACCGGACATGGCGCGCGCGGAGAGTTCAACTTGCAAGTGTCCATCCGGAGAGCGGACGAATACGGATTTGTCCTGTGCCTGCGCCCACGCCACGCAGCTCAGCGCCATTGTCGACCAGAGAAGGACGCGCAGGATCTTCTGGCGCTGAAAGCCTCGTGGTGCCACGCTCGTTTCCCCCGTTGCGACGTCCCGCACTTCGTCAGTCGAGAGTAGCCAGAATCCGCGTGAGCGAGCAAGGCGATGCGTCAGGCGCAATGTACCCCTACTTGGGGTCGAACATTTCCGGGCAGAACACGGGACGCATTTCGACCGTGCAGTCCATCATCACGGGGCACTTCCTGGCCCACTCGAGCGCTTCATCGAAGGATTTGACCTCCCACAGCGCGAATCCTGCGACCACTTCCTTCGTCTCGGTGAATGGCCCGTCAGTCACCGTGAGATTCTTGCCGGTATATTGAAGGCGTTTGGCAAATTTGCTCGGCATGAGTCCGCCGTATACCTGGTCTTTCAGAATGCCGGCGGCGATCAGGGCCTCGTTGTAGTTGTGCATGGCCACGATTGCCTCTTCACTGGGCGGGACCATGTTTTCAGGGGCTTCGGACAATTTCGTCAAGATCATGACTTTCATCGAACATCTCCCGGTTGCAATGGATTCAGATTCAAGGACGCCCGAGAGGTCCCCCGGCCGACAACGGCAGCAAAATAAATTTGCATCCCCTCTGTCAAGACTGTCTGTTACGAGGATGGCCGACCGTCCTTGTCCCCAGATGCTCGATCCCGCGCACATCGACGTGGCGATTTCCGCCTCCCGGCCGAAGGTCGTTGCCGCCCTTCTGCGGTATTTCCGTGACCTGGATACTGCCGAGGAAGCTTTCCAGGAAGCCTGTCTTCGGGCCCTGCAGGCCTGGCCACAGAAAGGTTTTCCTGTCGACCCTACCGCCTGGCTGGTGACGGTCGGGCGCAATGCCGCCCTGGACCTCAAGCGGCGCAACCGTTCCGTCGGACTCCTGACCGATCCTGACTCGCTTGCGGATGCCAGCAATGATCTGGTCCCGGAAGTCCTCGACGAGAGCCACTATCGTGACGACATCCTGCGACTGTTGTTCGTGTGCGGGCATCCCACGCTGCCGGCGACGCAGCAGATCGCGCTCGCACTTCGCATCGTTTCCGGGCTTACCGTGGAGCAGATTGCTGCAGCATTCCTGGTGTCTTCCGCCGCGATGGAACAGCGGATCACCCGCGCCAAGCGCACCATCGCGAAGATCGGGGTCGAATTCGAGACACCCGGCGCCGCCGAGCGGCGCACGCGACTCGCGGCGGTCTCGACGATGATCTATCTCATTTTCAACGAGGGGTATGGCAGCACCCCGGAATCCGCCGCGGCACGCGAGGCGCTTGCGGAAGAGGCCATCCGGCTGGGGCGGCTGCTGTTGAGCCTCTTTCCGACCGATCCCGAGGTTTTCGGGCTCCTGGCTTTGATGTTGCTTCAGCAGTCTCGCGCAGCGGCGCGCTTCGATGCGAATGGCGAGATCGTGTTGCTCGACGAGCAAGATCGCAGCCTCTGGAATCGAACACTGATCGAGGAAGGCCGGCTGTTGCTGGAGAGAGCCGCCATCTACCAGAACCCGGGGCCCTACCAACTCCAGGCGGCCATCGCCGCGCTCCATGTGCACGCGGCGAGACCGGAAGACACCGCGTGGAAGGAAATCGACTCGCTGTACCAGGCACTCGAATCGCTGCAGCCATCACCCGTGACGACGCTCAATCGCGCCGTGGCGGTCTGGAAGCTGCGAGGTGCCGAGGCAGCGCTGCGGATGATCGATCCGCTGAACAGCGAGCTGGACGCCTATTTCTATTTCCACGGGCTGCGCGGTGCGCTGCTCAAGGAACTGAACAGGCTCGATGAGGCACGGGAAGGACTGCATCGTGCCATCGCCCTTGCGAAATCCGTCGCGGAAGCCAAGCTCATTCGACGCGAACTGGATCGCCTCGCCTGATGAGCGTGCGCGACACGTTGCCGATGGCTCAGTGGCCTCCTTCGACGCGAATGCCGGCATCCGCGAGCGCGCCAGCCAGTGCCGATTCGATGCGCGCCGCTTCGCCCCGCCTGACGTGTTGAAGGTGAAGCGTCGGACCCGTCAGCACTTCGATGCCGCGCTTCAGCACACTGCCGGCGGCGCGGATCCCAGCCTTGTGTTGATCGAAGCGGTCCGCGGGCGAATATCGACTCATGCCGACGTACACGCCGTGGTCATCGCCGCGTCGATCGGCAAAGTCCAGCAGGATGAGATAGACGTTCGAACGGCCGCGGCCGTTGGCGGTGAAGCGCGCGGCGACGTCGTACGCGGTGGGTAACCAACTGACGTAGCGCATCGGAAGCCAGTCCGGGATCGATTCACCCGCACGCTTCCACAGGAGATCCAGGGCGGTCTCGATGTGCGCGGCGAAGTGACCGCGCATCCAGCATTCGTGGATGCAGTGCGCGCCGGCCACGCCGTCGCCGGCGGCAAGTGCGGCCTCGAACGCCATCGCGAGATCGCGGTCCGATCGCGCGCGAAACGGTCGTTGACCCGGTCGCGCGGGAGTTTCACCCATCGCGAGGTTGACTGGGCCACGCCCACTCGACCCTGGCCAGCGAATTCCCGGAAAGCCGTATCCCGCGCACGGGAGGAATTCTGCCACGAGAAGATCAGGAATGAAGATAGAGGTGGAAGATACATAGTCGAACAGGCCGGGAACTTCCTCATATAATTCTGGCAACTCCCCACTCAAGAGGGCGCGATGTCTGGCCACGGCGAACTCCCTGAGCTCGATTTCAAATTCCTCGACCGGCTCAGGCGACGCAGTCTGTTTCGCGTGGCCACGGCCTACCTCGGTACGGCGTGGTTCGTATTTCATGTTGTGACGGTATTCGGCGAGACCTTCGAGCCCCTCCATCACTTCACGCGCACGCTGGCCTTTCTCCTGGCGGCTGGCCTGCCGCTGGTATTGATGATTTCCTGGCTGCGGGATCGCAAGAGGATTCGCGATCCTGCCGCCAATGCCGCTCAAGGCGCACAGCGGGTGCAGGCTCGCGCCCGTCGGCTCGACGTGTTCATCGCCGTCCTGCTCATTCTCGCGATCATTGCGCTGGCAGCGGATCGCTTTGTGTTCCATCGACCTATCGAGCAATCGATGCTCGTATTGCTCGGGCTCATTGTCGTGCTGCTCGTCATGGACCGCCTGCTCAATCGCGGCAGTGGTGCGCAGATGATCGCGGTCGATGCAACTGCGAACGAGCCGCGGGTCGCGATCCTGCCGTTCGCAGACATGAGTGCGGAGAAGGATCAGGACTATTTCTGCGAAGGAACCGCGGAGGAGATCATCAACGCCCTGTGTGCAGTCAGCGGCCTGCGGGTCGCCTCGCGTTCCGCATCATTCCAGTTGAAGAACCGCGCCGTGGACAGTCAGGAAGTGGGCCGCTTGCTGAATGTGCAGTCGTTCCTGGAAGGCAGCGTACGCAAGAGCGGCGACCGATTGCGGATCACATCGCAACTGATCAATGCCGCGGATGGTTTTCATCTCTGGTCGCAGACTTTCGAGCGCAAGGTGGAAGACATCTTCACCATCCAGGAGGAGATCGCGCGACATGTCGTCGCTGCGCTGCGTGTGAAGTTGCTGCCATCCGATGCGTCACGCATCAAGCGTCACGGTACCGGTGACACAGCGGCCTACGATCTGTACCTGCGCGGCCGGCAGCTCCTGCACAAGGAAAAGGAAGCGGAACAGCGGGCAGCGGTTGAGCTTTTTCGGCGCGCCATTGCGCTCGACCCGACGTTCGCACACGCGCACGCGGGACTGGCGGACGTGCTCGCCAGGCTCCTGCGGCAACGTCAGGAAATTCAGGGCACGACAGCTGCCGACGCGATCGCAGCGGCCGAGCGGGCCATCGCTCTCGCGCCCGAACTCGCCGACGCGCATGTCGCGCGCGGCAATGCACTGCAGCTCGTCGCGGACCAGGTCGGCGCTGAGCGCGCGTTCGAGCGTGCCCTTGCGCTCGACCCGAGGCACTTCGAGGCGCACTACTGGTTCGGGAAGTTCTATGCCGGCCGCGGACACCACGAACAGGCTGCGCAGCAATACGAGGCAGCGTACGAAATCCGGCCGGACGACTATCGGCCGATCACGCTCGCCTTGCAGGAATACCAGGCGCTCAAGGATACGGAACGAGGGAAGAGTGCATTGCGTCGGTCCTGGCACGCACTCGAGCGGCATCTCGCGCTCGACCCGCATGATTCCTATGCGGCGGATCACGCTGCGGGTGTGTTGATGCTGCTGGGACGGCGCGACGAAGCAAACCGGCTGCTCGAGCGTGCGATCGCACTTAGACCCGATGACTACACCACGCTCTACACCGCGGCGTGCACGCTGTCACTCGGCGGCGAATATGAACGCGCGCTGGAGTTCCTGGAAAGAGCGATCAGTACGGGCCGAGGCAATCGCGACTGGATTCTCAATGACAACGACCTGGCGCCGCTGCACGCCTACCCAAAGTTTCAGCAGATCGTCGCAAGGCTCGCGTGAGCAATCGCTGAACGCGATGCGTGATTGTCTTGAACATCTCCCGCGAATCACCCGCCCCATAACATACGGAAGAGTTCAGGCCATCAATTGTGCGCCACGCAGCTTTTCGTATCCTTGCGGAAACCTTCCGCGCATGACCAGTCGTTACCCGAGTAGTCGACATGTGCATTGGCGGGCAACACCATCGCTACGCAGGCAGATGCGTCGCGACTGAAACCGCGCTCGCAGCGCCAGCCGCTGCCCTGGTTGTCGAGATAGCCGTTGGCGGGCACGGCCACCGGCACGCAGCTGTTCGCGCCTCGCGCGAAGCCACGCTCACATTCCCACTCGTCGCCGGAATCGCGCAAATATGCGTGTGCGGGAACTTCCACGCGCGCGCATCTCTCGTCTGCGACGCGAAAGCCGCGCGCGCACGCCCAGCCGCGCCCGTAGGAGGAGGCGACGAAGAATCCATCGGCGGGCACGATCACTTTTTCGCAACGGCTGTTGGACTCGCGGAAGCCGCGGTCGCAGCGCCAGCCGGCGCCATAGGTAGAGTCGTCGGCGTGCGCGTTCGCCGGCAACTGAACCGCGGCGCATGTGCGCTCAGTTTTCAGGTAGCCGCGGCTGCATTCCCACTCATTGCCGGCGGAGCCTAGAAACCCGTTTGTCGGAACGACAACCGCCACGCACACGTCGCCGGTCTGGCGAAATCCCCGGGCGCAGTCCCAACCGTCGCCGTACTGGCTCGTGACCGAGTTGGCGGGAGGCGGCGCGTGACGGGTGGCGCCGAATGCGGCGGTGGATGTGATCAACAGGAGCAATGCAAGCGGGCGTGAGATTTTCATGGCACTCAGTGTGAAGCTGGGTTCCGCAGACGTCTGTGCGCTGCCGAACAATGCTCAACGCACCTGGCGCAGCAGCTTCGTTGCAGTAGGCCCTGCGCAGGCGCTGCTACACAGCAATGCCGCACCTTCTGTTCGCTGCCGAACAGAGCGGAGCGCCCTATCGGTGCATGCTGAATGCGCCGAACTTGCCAGCATCAGGACCGAATCCCCGTGGCAACAGAAAAATCGCGGTTCCATGGGCAACCTGCTGCTGATGACACGCGATCGGGCACCACGTCACGCACTAATATCTGGCGTACATGCTCGGCGGACGCTGCGTGTTCGACAACTATTGACAACACGATGCAACTCTACTGCGGCGCGTTGCTACTTCTGCTGGTATGAATATTCACAAGATTTATAGCGTTAACTCGTGTAACTTGAGCGCGTTTCGTAATTGTCGCGTTGTCTGCTCTTGGTCCTCGCCGCCTTCCGGCGCTTTCTCACGGACCAAATGTCGCCACCTCGGAAAAGTGCGCGACCCGTAAGCATTCCCGCCCATTCTTTCATTCCCACCCGCGAGTACCCTGAAGTGACCAAACTCTATGTTGGCAATTTGCCTTTTTCCGCGACCGAAGAAACCGTGCGAACCGCGTTTGCGGCTCACGGCACCGTCGACTCGGTTGCTATCGTGATGGACCGGGCCACCGGTCAGCCACGTGGTTTCGGATTCGTCGAAATGTCGAACGCTGATGCATCGCGCGCCATGCAGGCGCTGAATGGCATGGACTTCGGTGGCCGCCCACTGAAAGTCAACGAGGCGCAGGAGCGCGAACGATCAGGCGGCGGTGGTGCCCGGGGCGCGCGACGCTATTGAAAATCGGCTGCCATGGCCGACCTGGCTGAACGGGAGCGAGCCATGACAACCCTGATGATAGGAGCGCTGGTCGGATTGTCTGGCTACCTCGGCATGCGGCTGTTTGCCGTGATCAGCGAGAACTCGGCCTTGCGAGCCAACGTTGCGTTGCTGAAGCGGCGACTCGCCCAGCGTTGATCGGATCCCTGCGGCAGGCGGCCGCCAGCGGCGGATTTTCATTTCCGCCCATTCGTTTGCGCTTGTGCGTACTCGTATCTGACGGGGCGTTCGTCCAACACCCCGAGGATCGACCATGACCCCACCGCTCCGAATCGCGTTCATCGGAAACTCGCTGCCGCGTCGCTGTGGAATCGCCACCTTTACCAGCGATCTGCAGCAGGCGGTCGCGGCCTCCCGTCCCGGTACGGAAACCACGATCGTCGCGATGAACGATCGCGGTCAGTCGTATGCCTATCCGCCGGTCGTCCGGATGCAGATCCAGGATGAGAAGCTGGAAGACTACGTTCGGGCCGCTGATGAGTTGAATGCCGGGAAGTTCGACGCCGTCTCCCTGCAGCATGAGTTCGGCATCTTTGGCGGCGAGGCCGGCGCTAACCTGCTGACGCTGCTGTCGCGACTGAACATGCCGATCGTCACCACACTTCACACGGTGCTGTCTGATCCTTCGCCGATGCAGCGGCGTGTGCTCAATGACATCGTTGCCTTGTCTTCGAAAGTCATCGTCATGGCCGAAAAAGGCCGGGAGCTGCTGCGCTCCACTTACGCCGTACCCGCGGAAAAGATCGAAGTCATTCCGCATGGAATTCCCGACGCACCCTACGCGGATCCCGACGCGGCGAAATCAAGCCTGGGCTTCGCCGGCAAGTCGACGATCCTGACGTTCGGCCTGCTCTCCAAGAACAAAGGCATCGAAGTCATGATCGATGCCATGCCAGGAGATCCTGGCCAGGAAGCCTGATGCCGTTTACGTCGTGCTCGGCGCGACCCATCCCAACCTGGTGCGCGATCAGGGCGAAGCGTATCGCGAGAGCCTGGTCGCGCGAGTGCGCGAGCGCGGCATCGAAAAGCATGTCGTGTTCCTGGATCGCTTCGTCGACAAGCCTACGCTGCTCGATTTCATCTCGATGTGCGATGTGTACGTCACGCCCTATCTCAACGAGAGCCAGATGACATCCGGGACGCTGGCCTACAGCTTCGGCATGGGAAAGGCCGTGGTTTCGACGCCGTACTGGCACGCGCAGGAATTGCTGGCAGATGGGCGCGGAGTGCTGGTTCCATTCAATGACGTCGCAGGCATTGGCACGGAAATCGCCGGTCTGCTGACGGACGACCTGCGGCGCGAGCGAATGCGGAAGCGAGCCTACGCGAGCAGTCGTTCCATGACCTGGGAGCGGACCGCCTCGAGTTATGCCGCAGTGTTCGAGAATGTCCGTCGCGGAGTCGCCGCTGAGGCCTTCGCGGTGCGGAACGAACTCAGTGCCGCTGATCACCAATCCGCCGCCACGGGTAGCGCTCGATCATTTCGAGCTCATGTGCGATGACACCGGACTGTTCCAGCATGCAATCCATTCCGTGCCCGATCGCCTGCACGGCTATTGCGTCGACGACAACGCTCGCGCCCTGCTGGTGGCCAGCGCGCTCAACGCGCCGGGCGAACAACCCATGTCCGAAGCTCTGTGCGTCCGTTTCGCAGCTTTCATTCAGCATGCGTGGAATGGAGACCGCAAACGGTTTCGCAATTTCATGAGCTTCGACCGACGCTGGCTCGAAGACATCGGCTCCGAGGACAGTCATGGACGTTCTCTCTGGGCGCTGGGGGAATGCGCGCGCAGCGATCCAAACCCCGTCCCGCCGGCGATGGGCGAGCGCGCTGTTTCTCGAAGCGCTGCCGTCTGCCGAGGCGTTCGTCTCACCCCGTGCGTGGTCTTTCACGCTGCTCGGACTGGATGCCTACATCAGCGCCGCTGGCGTCGAGTCCCTATGATATCGAATCTGCGTCATCAGCTGGCGGAGCAGCTTGGTTTCGAGCCTGAGATCGGTGGAGACGCGCGGACTGGGTGTGGTTCGAGAAGAGCCTCGCGTACGAAAACGCGAGAATGCCGCAGGCGCTGATCGTCACCGGCATCGCCACCAGCGACCCTGCTCTGCGTGGCTGCCGGGCTGCGATCGTTGCGTTGGCTCATGACGCTGCAAACGACGCCGACTGGCTGCTTTCGGCCCGTCGGTTCGCAGAGTTTCGGTGAAGAGTTGCGCCTGCCGCGGCCGTTCGATCAGCAACCGCTGGAAGCCACCGCGACCATTTCAGCGTGCCGCGCGGCCTGGCGCGCCGATTCCGATCCGAGGTGGAGAGCCGACGCCTTGCGGGCATTCAGCTGGTTTCTCGGCCGAAACGATCTTTCGATTCCTCTCGTGGATGTCGAATCCGGCAGTTGCAGTGATGGGCTTCATCCCGATCGCGCCAACGAGAATCGCGGCGCCGAGTCCGTCGTTTCCTGGCTTCTGGCGCTCATCGAAATTCGTGAGCTGTACCGCGTCGGCAACCCTGCAATGAAGCCGAAAGCGGTCCGTGAATCGCGCTTCGATGCGCCAAACACAACAACGACGCACTGAGAGGAAGGCCTTGTCGAAAACCCCGTTTCTCAACCGGCAGGCTCTCTATCTGAGGCCCGATCCGTCACGTGTGGTGGTGCGTCCTTTCAAACCAGCGACGGAGCCACGCGACTTCAATCCCACCGACAAGACCCGGGCAAACCATATCGTCGACAGGGTCCTGTCGCTCGATGCGGAGTCGGTGGCCATGCATCTTGCGGAAGTGCTCGAGAATTTCCAGGGGCGTCATCGCAATCTGCTCGACACATTCGAGGCGCGCGCCGTCGAAATGGAAGAGGCCCTGGTCGAGCACGTGAGCTTCACCAAGGAACAGCGCCGGCTGGTCGGCGCCTATTTTCTGCATGAATACTCTTTCGAGGCGGCGGCGCTGTTCAATCCGAGCATCGTGGCGCATCCGGACCAGGCTGGCGCACCCGCGGGCGGTATGCGCTTCGTCCTGAGCCTGCGTGCGGTGGGCGAGGGCCACGTGTCGTCCCTGAATTTCAGGTCGGGTTCAATCGGAGCAGACGGCGAAGTGAGCATAGAGCCGACCGTGCGACTGGCCGCGGTCCCGAAAGTGGACAAGCGCACGCCGAACGAGGATGGCGAAACCCTGGAGTTGAGTTTCAGTTCAGAACAGCACATCAGCGAACGGGTGATATTTCCAGTCACCGCATCGCAGTCGAATGGAATCGAAGATGCGCGCTTCGTGGAGTTCGCGGGCCCGCAGCGAACCTACTACGCGACGTACACCGCCTACAGCGGCAAGGCCATCCGCTCGGAACTGCTGGAGACGCAGGACTTCCTCTCGTTCCGCATGTCCCCGTTGCGCGGGGCGGCGGCGCAGAACAAGGGTATGGCGCTCTTTCCACGCAAGCTGAATGGCCAGTACGCCATGATCGGCCGCCAGGATAACGAAAACCTCTACCTCATCTATTCTGATGACCTCTATTGCTGGGAAGGCGGCCGCGCCATTCTCAAGCCGCAATTTCCCTGGGAGTTCGTGCAGATCGGCAATTGCGGTTCGCCGATCGAACTCGACGAGGGATGGTTGCTCCTGACGCACGGCGTCGGGCCGGTGCGCCGATATTCGATCGGCGCGGTTCTGCTCGACAAGGCGGATCCCTCAAAAGTGCTCGCGCGCTCGCGCGAGCCACTGGTACGACCGGACGCCACCGAGCGCGAAGGTTATGTGCCCAACGTGGTGTACACCTGCGGCGCGCTCCGGCATCGCGACCTGATCGTTCTCCCGTACGCCGTCTCGGACACTTTCTCCAACTTCGCCACGATAAAGATCGCCTCGTTGCTGGCGAATCTGCAGGGCTGACGTCCGCACGACAGGCGGTCACTCTGTGACTTGCGCGCCACATGATGCGCGACGCGACTTTGCCCGGCTCCGCTGTAGGCAACACGTGATTGACACACTCATTCGGCCCCCGTAGGTTTCACACGACAGTGTGGGATGGTTCCATTCCCAGTGATTCGAGGGCTGCAAATCACCTTGTAGCGTTTCAGCCGCAAAGATCCGGATTCCGGTCAGGTGCCATGAACCTGCGATTTACCGAGCCGATCTGACTTTGAGGGGATAACGATGAAGATCCGTACTGGACATGGGTTCCGCCGTGGCACATCGAACAGCGGTAGCGTAGCCGTGAATTCCGTAGCCGCCGCAGTTGCCGCGGTGCTCGCTGGCAGCAGCGGTGTCGCTCGCGCGCAAGATGCGAAAGCCAACGATGAAGTCATCCAAGAAGTCGTCGTCACCGGCATCCGGCATTCGATCGAGACGTCGATTGCCACCAAGAGAGAATCGACTTCCATCGTCGAGGCCGTCAGCGCCGAAGACATCGGCAGGCTGCCCGACACCAGCATCGCGGACTCCATCGCGCGGTTGCCGGGTGTGACGGCACAGCGCATCGAAGGCCGCCCGGCCGCGATCTCAATCCGCGGTCTGGGTGAAGACTACGCCGGCGCGTTGCTCAACGGGCGCCAGGTGGTGAGCTCCAGCGAAGGGCGCTCCGCCGAATACGATCAGTTCCCATCGGAGTTGGTGAGCCAGGTGCTGGTATACAAGACCGTGGACGCCGGGGTGGTCGGCCAGGGCTTGTCGGGTACCATCGACATCCGGCCGCTGATGCCGCTCAGCGTCGATCGCCGGCAAATAGCTCTTTCTGCCCGCGCCGAGAAAAATACCAACGGTGGTCTGTCGTCCACGGGCAAGGGCGAGTACGGCAACCGGATCAGTGCCTCGTACGTGGATCAGTTTGCCGACGGCACGTTCGGTGTGGCCGTCGGCTTCGCACACCTCGATTCGCCGGGCCAGGCCAAAAAATTCGGCTCCTGGGGTTACGGCGATTACGTTGGCCAGTGGGGCGCGGGCGCTACCGGCGTACCGACCGCGGATGGCAGCGGAGACTGTGTGCCGGGTTCAGGCGCAAATTGCGCGCTGTTCCCGCAGGGCTTCGAGTCCAGCGTCACCTCCAGCAAACAGGTGCGAGACGGCGCGATGGGCGTCTTGCAGTTCAAGCCGAACGACAGGTTCTCAAGCGCTGTCGATCTCTACTACTCGAAGTTCGAGCAGGACCGCACGGGGCACCACTGGACAGGCGACATCGGCCTGTGGAACGGCGGGCCTAACCAGCCTCCGCCGGCGAACTTCACCAATGTCCAGACCGGCACGGTCGACGGCAATACCATCATCGACAGTGCCACAATCGACGGTGCTCACAGTCTGGTTTACGACAAGAATTGGGACCGTACCGACGAGATCCGCTCGATCGGCTGGCGAAACGAGCTGAACTTCACCGACCAGTGGAAAGGTACGTTGGACCTCGGCTATTCGCGTGCCGACCGTGACGAGACATACATCCAGTCTGTCGCGCGGGCGAATTCATTCAGCTCGTTCGCTTTCACCACCGGCGATAGCCAGTTGGCCTGGTCCACCCCGCAGGACCTGACCGACCCGGCCGTCGTGCAGCTGACGAATGACCCGAATTGGGCCGAGATGCGCACCCCGAAGTTCAAGGACGAAATCAAGTCGGCGCAGCTCGCGGTCAATCGCAGCCTGGAATGGGGCTGGTTCCGCGGTCTCGATGTGGGCTACGCCTACAACCAGCGCGACAAGGACGTATCGTCCGACGCCTTCTATCTTGAGTTGACCGGGCCGACAGTGGACCCCGTAACGGGACTCCCTCTGCAAGTGATCCCGACGGACGCGTTGCGGGATCCGGTGATGATTGACATCGGCGGCATCCAGCAAGGCGTGGTGACCTGGGATGTGCCGAGCATCATGGGCATGTACGCCCCAGTCGCGAAGGACCCGTGGCTGGCCCAGACGAATAAATTCCAGGTGCATGAGAAAATCCAGACCGGTTTCCTGAGGTTCGTCATAGATGCGAAGCTGGGCAGCGTGCCGGTTCGCGGCAATCTGGGCGTTCAGTACGTCGATTCGGAGCAGAACTCCGATGGCTTCGCGTGGAACGATGGTGCCGGGCACACCAGCCGGTGGTGCCGTGATTCCCGTGAGCGGGGGCACCACCTATTCTGACGTGCTGCCGAGTCTCAACCTGGTGTTCAATCTGCAAGAGGATCTCCTTCTGCGCTTCGGCCTGGGCAAGACCATGGCCCGACCGCGTATGGACGACATGCGCGCCGGCGCGGACCAGCCCGTGCTCATACCGATTTCGCCAGCGAGCGACGAGACCATCGGCACGTGGAGCGCAGGCGGCGGCGGCAAGCCCGACCTCCAACCCTGGCGCGCAAAGTCGGTCGACCTTTCGCTGGAGAAGTACTTCCAGACGCGCAGCTACGTCGCGGTCGCTGGATTCCTGAAGAAACTGGACTCCTTCATCTACCAGCGCAGCAGCGAGCGCGACTTCACCGGGTTCCCCAACTACAACCCGGACCTCACGCCCGGCTGCTTTGCGACCGAGCCGGATTGCAATCCGAACATCGGCTCGATCACCACGCAGGACAATGGCAGCGGCGGCAAGGTTTACGGCGTCGAGTTGTCGATTTCTCTGGACGCTGGCCTGTTCACGCCCGCGCTGGAAGGTTTCGGCGTGCTCCTGAGTGGAGCGAAAACGTACAACGATCTGCCGAATGACGAGAACGGCGACGAGATCAAACTCGACGGCTTCTCCGACAACGTCAACAGCATCGAGGCGTATTTCGAGAGGAGCGGTTTCTCGGCCCGGGTCAGCCGCCGTTATCGCTCGGCGTTTACGGCCACCACGCGCAGCGTGATACTGAACACACTGAGAAGCACGCAAATCGATGCGGAGAGCCAGATCGACGCGCAGATCGGCTATGACTTCAACTCGGGCAACCTCGAGGGTCTCACGCTGCTGCTGCAGGGGAACAACCTCACCAATGAGGTCTCAATCACACGGCAATCGCCAGAAGTTGGCGGGTCGGTCACCACGGGCTTGCTGCCCTGGCAAGACGACAACTATGGACGTGTGATCATGTTGGGCGCGTCGTACAAGTTCTGAGGTGTCGTCGCGCGGAGTCGAGGCATGCCGGGTCCGCTGATCCGCGACATCGTCATCGTTGGCGGTGGCACTGCGGGTTGGATGACGGCCGCCGCGCTTTCGAACCACTTCGGGCGCGCGTGTTCGATTCGGCTCGTGGAATCCGACGAGATCGGCATCATCGGTGTCGGCGAGGCGACGATCCCGCACATCGTCTCCTTCAATCGCATTCTGGGCATCGACGAAGACGAGTTCCTGCGCGCCACGCGCGGCACCTTCAAGCTCGGCATCGAGTTCGTGAACTGGAGCGCGATCGGCGACCGCTACACCCACGGTTTCGGCAAGCTCGGGCCCGACCTGGATGGACTGCCGTTCCATCATTTCTGGCTGCGCGGCGTGCATGCTGGCCTGGTCGCAAGCCTCGGCGACTACTCCATCAACACCGCGGCCCCGCGACGCGCCAAGTTCATGCGGCCACGGCAGGACATGGCGGGCTCGCCGCTGCGCGAAATCACGTACGCCTACCACTTCGACGCCGGACTGTATGCCCGATTCCTGCGCCAGCTGGCCGAGCGAAAAGGCGTCGAACGCATTGAAGGCAAAATCGACTCCGTGCAGCAGCGCGAGCCGGACGGATTCATCAGCGCCGTCGTGCTGGGCGATGGCCGCCGCGTCGCAGGTGATTTTTTCGTCGACTGCTCGGGCATGCATGGCCTGCTCATCGAGAAGACCTTGCACACCGGCTACGAGGATTGGTCGCACTGGTTGCCCTGTGACCGCGCGGTCGCGGTCCCCAGCCGCTCCGTGGAGCCCCTGATCCCGATGACGCGCGCCACAGCGCACGGCGCCGGCTGGCAGTGGCGCATCCCGCTGCAGCATCGCATCGGCAATGGCCACGTCTACTCCAGCCGCTTCATGAGCCAGGAGGACGCCACTGCGATCCTGATGGGAAACCTGGACAGCGAGCCACTGGACGAACCGCGGCACATCCCCTTCATGCCGGGCCGGCGCAAGCGCGTGTGGAACCGCAACTGCATCGCCTTGGGTCTGGCGGCCGGGTTTTTCGAGCCTATCGAGTCCACCAACATCCACCTGATCCAGACGGCGATCTCGCGGCTGATGTCGCTGTTCCCGCGTGCCGACTTCAATCATGCCGACATCGACGAGGTCAACACGCAGACGCGCATCGAGTACGAGCGCGCGCGTGACTTTATCGTCCTGCACTACAAGGCCACGGAGCGCGACGACACGCCGTTCTGGCAGTACTGCCGCACGATGGAAGTGCCGCCCACGCTGCAGCACAAGATCGACCTGTATCGCGGCAACGGCCGCTTTTTCCGCGAGGACAATGAGTTGTTTGGCGAGTTGAGCTGGGTACAAGTGATGGAGGGGCAGCGTATTCGCGCGAGCGGCTACCATCCCTTTGCCGACTTGCGCCCTGTCGACGAGGTGCGCGCGTTCCTGGCCGACACGCAGCGCGTCATCTCTGCATGTGTCGAGGCAATGCCCACGCATGCCGAATTCATCGCGCAGCACTGCGCCTCGGATTGACCATGGTGCGAAAACTCGCGGCGTTCTTCACGGTGCTGTTCGGATTTGTGGCCGGCGCATTCGCTGCCGACAACTCGAGGCGGACCTACGCAAATCCCGTCGATATCGACTACCGCTACAACTTCGAGCAGATCAACCAGCAGATTTCCTACCGCACCGGCGCCGATCCGGTCATCGTGCGGCACAAGGACGCGTACTACCTGTTCATGACGCTGGCGGACGGCTATTGGCGCTCGACCAATCTGCTCGACTGGAGCTTCATCACGCCGAGCCGCTGGCCCCTCGCGAGCGTGGTTGCGCCGGCAGTCATTTCCGATGGCGATCGCCTGCTGTTGATGCCGTCCATGACGCGCCCCGACCCTATCCTGGTGTCGCGCGACCCGGCGCACGGGCAGTTGGAATTCCTGACACGCCGCATGCCGGAGCTGCCCGTCCCTGTGTCAGAAGGTCCGGAACGCTGGCATCAGGGAGATCCGCAACCCGCAAGTGTTCCGCCCGGACCATGGGATCCGGGGTTGTTCAAGGATGATGACGGCCGCTGGTATCTCTACTGGGGATCCTCCAACCGGTACCCGCTGTTCGGCATCGAGCTCGACATGCGCGAGGCCGATTCACAGCAGCGCATCCGCTATATCGGCAAGCCCCGCGCGTTGATCCAGCTCGAGCCGAAGGAGCATGGCTGGGAGCGGTTCGGGCCGGATCACACTGGCGAGGACAAGCCCACATACATCGAAGGCGCATGGATGACCAAGCATGGCGGCCGCTATTACCTGCAGTACGGTGCGCCCGGGACCGAGTACAACGTCTACGCCACTGGTACCTACGTCTCTAACAACCCGCTGGGACCTTTCGAATACGCGCCCTACAACCCCGTGGGCTACAAGCCCGGCGGTTTCGTTCATGGCGCAGGGCACGGCAACACATTTCAGGACGAGTACGGTAACTGGTGGAACACCGGCACGCCGTGGATCGGCCATAACTGGACCTTCGAGCGCCGCATCGCCTTGTTTCCAGCGGCCTTCAGCAACGACGGCCAGATGAGCGTCAACACGCGCTTCGCGGACTTTCCTAACTACATGCCGACCGGCAAAGTCACCGATCCGGAAAGCCTCTTCACCGGCTGGATGCTGCTGTCGTACCGCAAACCTGCGACCGCGTCTTCGGTGTTGGGCCCGGAGTCGGACAAGTTCAGCGCCGGGCACGTTACCGATGAGGATCCGCGCACGTTCTGGGTTGCGGCATCGAACGAGGCCGGACAAACACTCACCGTGGATCTCGGCGCCAGCAAAACGCTGCGCGCCGTGCAGGTCAATTTCGCCGACTATCTATCCGGCCGCTATCGCGATGCGCCGGACATCTACACGGAATTCACACTCGAGTCGTCGCCGGACGGCAAGCGGTGGCAGCCGTTGGCCACCACCGGGCCTGAGCGGCGCGATCGGCCCAATGCGTATTTTCAGCTGCCGTCACCAGTGCGTGCGCGCTACGTGCGCTATGTGCACGGGCACGTCGGCGCCGCACACCTGGGCATCAGCGATCTGCGGGTGTTCGGCGACGCTGGCGGCTCGGCACCGAAAGCGCCTGCCAACGTCAAGGCGGTGCGTGCTGAACCACGCATGATGACGGTCAGCTGGCGGCGCGTGCCGGGAGCGGTCGGGTACAACGTGCGCTGGGGCTTGGCGCCTGATCGTTTGAATCTGTGCTACCAGGTTTTCGCCCATTCTTTGATGAAGGGCGGAACCAGCCTCGATATACGCGCACTCAATGTCGGCGTTGAATACCACGTGGCCGTGGAGGCGTTCAACGAGAACGGCGTATCGGCGCTCGGCAAGGTTGCGTCCGTGCATTGACGGCCCAACGGTAGCGGTGCGGCAATCTGATTATTGCCGCTGGGCTTCGAATTCGAACATCAATTCGACATCGTCGCCGACCATGCCGTTCGCGACACCGTAGGTCATGCCCCACTGGCTGCGCTGAATCGTCGCGCGCACCGAAACACCGAGCGTATGTTTGCGATGGTCGAAGCGATACTGAGCCGCCTTGTTGATTTGGACCCTGAGTTCGACCGGATGCGTCCGACCGAGCATTGTGAGATTGCCGTGCAGCGTGCCAACTGAATCACCGTCCGATCGATACGCCGTCGCGACAAAACGGATGAGCGGATGCTTCTCGGTATCGAGAAAATCCCCACTGCGCACATGCGAACCGCGCCGGTCGTGGTGGGTTGTCACGCCCGCCGCGCGCACCTCGACGCTGCCCAAGCGCAATTGTTTCGCCTGTTCGTCGTATACGAACTCGCCGCTCGCTTGCGTGAATTGCCCGATCAATCTTTCATACCCGATATGTTCGATCAGGAATGCGATGGAGAAATGTTTCGGATCGATGCGATACGTCGCCGGCGCCGCGGCCAGCGGCGCAGACATCAGGAATGCCAATAGTATCGAGCGAAAACGCGTGAGACCCATGCCGGAAGTCTAGCGCGCCACCACTTCGACCAGCACCCCAAGGGTGGCGTGGGATTTAGCCCTGGGCATCCCGTATTATCGAACCGCCCAAGCACTACATTGCCGCGAGATCGCGAGCAACGGGACGTTGCGGCTTCAGGAACTGCGTGCCCCAGGTCAGCGGAGCCGCAAGCGCGCTAATCGCGATTGAGACGAGGACCACGCTGCTCACTCCGTGGCGCTCGAGCATCTGCCCGCCCAGCAGTGAACCCACCGCGATGCCGGCGTTGACCGCCGAGGCGCTCAGCGTCGCCGCGAGATCGCGACCGCATCCGGCGAGGCTGATGACGCGCAGCTGCAGCGCCGGGACCAGACCAAACCCAATCACGCCCCACGCGGCGAGCACGAACCCCGCAATGACGAGGCGGTCGCCATAAAAGTACAGCAGACCGAGCGCGGGCACTAACAACAGGTTGGCGCCGATGAGCGTGCGGCTCGCACTCCGGTCGGCGAAGCGCCCGCCAACATACGCTCCGACCGCGCTGGCCATGCCATAGATCAACAGGAACACGCTGATCAACTCCGGCGGGACCTGGGTCACATCCTGCAAGTAAGGGACGAGATAGGTGAAGGCCGCGAACTGTCCGCCGAGCAACATGGCGCCTACCAGCAGCATCAACAACACTCGCGGGGCCAAGGCGCCGCGCGCCTGTGCCAAGAAACCGCTTGCCCCACGGCTCATGCTTGTCGGCACGAGCACGATGGTCGCCAGAAACACGATGACTCCCAATGCCGCAACGCCCGCGAACACCGCTCGCCAACCCGCCAGCTGCGCAACCAGTACACCAAGCGGCACGCCGAGGACGGTGGCGACTGCAATGCCACCGAATATCATCGACATTGCCCGGCCCTGGCTGGCGGGCGGCACCAGGGTCACGGCCACGACCGATGCGACACCGACAAAGAGTCCGTGAGTCGTCCCGCTCACGAATCGAACAACCAGCAAGACATTCAGGTCGCTGGCCACCACGGTGATGACGGTTGCCGCGGTAAACACGCCCAAGGTGCCGATCAGCAGCAAGCGCCGGCCGAGTCGCGTCGTCACTGCCATGACGATCGGAGCGCCAATCGAGATGCCGAGTGCGTACGCCATCACGAGATAGCCGGCGACGCTGATCGAGACGCCAAGATCGCGCGACACCACGTCCAGTACGCCGACCACGATGAACTCCGCCGTGCCGACGACGAAAGCAGCGCACGCAAGAACCACCAGGGCGGCGTTCCCGTTGCTCGCGAAGGCCCCTCCAGCATTTCGAAGTGCGCCGTCCACGCTGCATCTTGGCAATACGTGCTCGTTCGATCCATGATCGTATGGCCGGAGCGGATGGCCGTTCGTCCGCGGCCGGTTGCCGCTACGAAATGGAGTGACTTCCATGCACGCTCAAGTCAACTACTGCCCGACTGTCGATCCCAACGATCTGCTCAGCGAAGTGCTGCAGGACCTGCGGCTCTCACGCGCGTCCTATGGGCGCAGCGAGCTCACGGCACCCTGGGGTATCGAGATTCCGTACAAGGAGGGCATTCGCTTCCACTTCGTGGCCGAAGGGCGCTGCTGCATGTTGAGCGGCGCGCAGGAGCCCGTATGGCTCGATGCAGGCGACGTCGTGCTGCTGCCGCACGGCACGGCGCACGTCATCGCCGATGAACCCTCGCGGCGTCCGAAGTCCCTGGCCGAAATTGGGCCGCAACGCGTTGGCAATGCAACCTACCGTCTGGCGACGGGCGGCGGCGGTGCTCGCTCACTCATCGTGTGTTGCACCATCGGTTTCGACGGCCCAACCGCGCACCCGCTCATCGAACTACTCCCGGAAGTGATGCTTGTGCGCCGCGGCGACACCCAAGACTCAGCGTTGCCGATGCTGCTCAGTCTGATGGCGGCGGAAGTGGCGGGCCAGCGAATCGGTGCGGCCACGATCATGGCGCGACTCGCCGACATCGTCATGACGCGCGTCATTCGGGCGTGGGTCGAAACGCGGTCATCGGATCTCACGGGATGGCTTGCCGCAATCCGCGATCCGCAGATCGGCTTGGCGCTGGCGCGAATCCATCGCAGTCCCGGGGAATCATGGAACGTGGAGTCGCTGTCGAAAGTGGCCAGCCTGTCACGCTCCATGTTCACGGAGCGATTCACCGCGTTGCTCGGCGTCTCGCCGGCGCGATATCTGCTGCAGTGGCGCATGCGACTTGCTGCTGCATGGCTGCGCAATGGGCACATGACCGTGGCGGAAGTCGCATCGTTGCTCGGCTACGAGTCGGACGCGTCGTTCAGCCGTGCATTCAAGCGGTTCATCGGTGTCGCTCCGGGCGCGTTCCGGGCGCAGGTGGCCGATGTCAGCATGCTCTGAAGGCGATCAGCAGCGACGCGCGGCATCGGAGCGGATGCGCATTCAGTCGTCTGGAATCGTGTCGAGCACTCCGGTGTTATGGACGTAAATCACGCACTCGTCATCGAGGCAGGCGTCGGTATGGACCTGCTTTCCCGGCTGATACCACCAGCTTCCGGGCCCGAGCCGGGGAGCCTTCGCTTCGTCCTCGTCCTTGGCCCAGTGTTTCATCGTTCCCTGGACGACCACCGCCTGGTAGTCGGCAGTATGCGAATGCATTGGCAGCACGCTCTTCTTCATGCGAATGAGCATTGAAATTGGTGACTTTGCCGGATCGCCTCTGACAACGGCGATGCCTGGACTCGACTGCTGATCCGGGTACTCGACGACGTAGCGGAGCTTTTCCGCAGGCGTGACGATCATCTGAGACGAGGAGCCCGCCACGACGATGTTGACGAGCGCGCCCATCGGTACAAAGGCGAATCGCATGGCTACTCCTTCTCATTCGGCCAGAGCACGTCTGCCCGGGCGTATTGAAACAGGAACAGCACGCATGGGTCCTTGCTGACACAACGGTCGATGTGCATGCCACGCCCGGCCTGGCGGATGTAGGAACCTGGCGGGAGCGGCGCATCGGCACCCTTGCCGTTCTCGTCCACATGAACCCAGGTTCCCTTGACCAGTACGCCGTGAAAGTCCCCGCTGTGCGCGTGCAAGCCGGAGTCGAAGCCTGACGGTACTTGCACGAGTTCGCCAAACCCTCCGTCGCGCGCACGATCACCCCACAATTCGCTGATCATGATCGGCAGGTTGGGCGCCTGCTTTTTCCACGTCATCTGATCGAAGGGAGTGGACAAACTTCTCGCCGGTTCTTCACCCGGTTTCTCCGCCTGTGCAGCTTGCGCTGCGGCCAGGCACACGAAAGCGACGATTGCAGCGAATCTTCGGTGCGGCGCGAATGTAGACATGCTCAGTTCCTTCTGGGGAATTCAGTTTTGTAAGGCTCCTTGTTGAAAAGGAAGATCGTGCACGGCGTGCTGGAGACGCATGCATCTTCATGCAGCTGGGTATGCATCTGCGTCCAGTGCGCGCCGGGTGTGAGGCGTATGCCTTTGCCTTCTCCAGTGCTGGGAACCCAGTGCTCCCAGGTACCCTCGACGACCACAGCCCAGTAGTTTGCCGTATGTGAATGCAGACCGGACTTGAACCCCGCAGGAGCATTGAGCAAGGTCCCGGCTTCCTCCTTCACGCGATCGCCCCAGAGCGGTGCCAGCTTCACCGGCACGTTCGGCGCCTCCTGGTACCAAGGGAGCTTGTCGACCGGAACATAGTGGTTGGCTACGGGAGTCTCGGCCCGCGATGCGCTGGCGATGAAGAAAACCAGCGCCAGGGCAGTGACCTTGAGTTTGTTCGTCACAGCAGGATCCTCCTGCGAGGAACGCTACAGCGCCATTGCAGCCTGAAACCATTGCACGATGTCCGGAATCCTTTGCAGATTTCCAGCATCTCGCTCGGCTCAACCTCTCAACTGAGCAGATCAGCACATCGCGAGTGCACGGATGCACGGGCGTCGGGTGACGGGCCCGCCGAGCTGTCGTGTTATCTGGGCGACGGCGATTCTCGGCTCGTCCGTGTTCGCGCCCCGATCGAAGAGAAGACGGCACGTTGGTTAGACTGGCGCATGCGCACTCACCACGAAGTGCTGAACCTCGCGCTCGAACTCGAGCAGGTACTCGGCATCCTCCGGGTAGTATTTCGCGACCAGCAGTTCGTCTCCTGCGAATCCCCGGATCGCTTGCTCTGATTCCCACAGCGTCACCGTGAGGAAGTGAGAAACGTCTCCCGCGTCGCGTCTCAAGACCTGTACGCTGAGATTGCCCGCGACGGACCGGTAGTCCGGAATCGCACGCCGTTCCAGGAACGACGCATAAGCGTCGGCTTTGTGCCGCGGCGTGCGGCCATGCCAGATTCTGCAGATCATGGTGGCGAAGCATGGCCGCGCCCGCGCCTGGCAGCGATCAGATTTGCTTGCGTCGAGTTCACGGCCTTTGTTCATGTCCGACGTGACTGCGCTCCGAATCTGATTTGAAAAACAGATGCTTGCGATCTCGCGGTGCAGCTACTTTGTCGATGCACTGTGCGCTGTCAGCCGCAAGCGCCTGCACGAACAGACGAGCCGCATTCGCGCAACGCGTCTACCCTGAAAACCAGTATTGCGGGCAGCGCCATTCTTGTCCCTGGGGTACGGCCTCTTGGAAGCAATAAAAAGAAGGCACTTCATTGGCGGTTCAGCGGCATCCTTGTTAGCCGCTCTGGAATGGCCGTCGCTCTCGGCGCTGGCTGCGTCCCATCCGCATGGCGACTACGCCTTCTTCGATGAACGATTCGAGAAGGCCCGTCGCATCGCGGCTTCATGGCCGGCTTCCATTGGGTCGGTCGCGGTTCAGAGTGACATCACCCCGTGGACTGACGCTCTGGAACGCGCATCAAGCGAGCGTCCACTGCAGCTGCGTGGCGTGACGACAGAATCATTCCGGTTCTGCGCGGCGATCTTCATCGGCGATCTCGCTCACCTGGACTTGCAGTTCTCCCGGCTCGACCAGGACCTTGTCCTGTGGACGATGCGCACCACGCCCAAACCCAGAACCAAAACAAGTGCGGAACGACGCAATGGCTGAACCCCTCCCGCCACGCATGACGGAAGAGCGAATGACCGATGCTCTGGAGCGATTCCGGAAAATAGTCGGCAAAGACTGGGTCTTTTCCGGAAAGGCGGTCGAGAGTTACCACGATCCGTACACGATCCCCAACGACGAAGGGCGCTACAAGGCACGTGCTGCGGTTGCGCCGCAGTCCGCCGAGCAGGTTCAGGAGATCGTCAAGGTCGCCAATGAGTTTCGCGTCCCGCTATGGACCGTCTCGCGCGGCAAGAACTTTGCTTACGGCGGCGCGGCGCCGGTGCTCTCGGGCTCAGTCGTGCTCGACCTGAGCCGGATGAATCGCATTCTCGAGGTGAACGAGAAGTTCGGCTACGCGCTGGTCGAACCCGGCGTCAGCTATTTCGATCTGTACAAGTACATCCAGGACCGTGGGCTGAAGTTGTGGCTGGACGTGCCCGATCCTGGCTGGGGCAGCGTCATGGGCAACGCGCTCGATCACGGCGTGGGCTACACGCCCTACGGTGATCACTTCGGCGTGCAATGTGGAATGGAAGTGGTGCTGGCGAACGGCGAGGTGGTGCGCACTGGCATGGGCGCCGTGCCGGGCAACAATACCTGGCAGTTGTTCAAGTACGGCTTCGGGCCTTACGTGGATGGGATTTTCTCGCAGTCCAACTTCGGCATCGTGACGAAGATGGGCATCTGGCTGATGCCGGAGCCCCCGGGCTATCGGCCATACATGATCACGTTCCAACGCGAGGAGGACATCGAGCAGGTGGTCGAGATCGTGCGGCCCCTGCGGCTCAACCAGGTCATCCAGAACGCCGCCACGATTCGCAGCCTGGTGCTGGACGCGGCGCTGTTCGCGACCAAGAGCCAGTACACATCAGACAAGGGGCCCATTTCGGACAGCGTTGCGAAAAAGATCATGGCTGATCAGGAAATGGGCATGTGGAATTTCTGTGGCGCGTTGTACGGTCCGCCACCGATCACTGACGCGCTCTGGACGGTGATCCGCGATTCGTTCTCCAAGATTCCTGGTGCGAAGTTCTACGAGCCGAAAGATCGCAAACGCAACCCGGACATCCTGCTGCATCGGGCCGACACGATGAAGGGCATCCCCAAGCTGACGGAGTTCGGTTTTCTGAACTGGAACGGCGGCGGCGGTCACGTCGGCTTCTCGCCCGTGTCGCCGACCACCGGGCAGGACGCGCTCAAGCAGTACCGCATGGTCAGCAGTCGGGTGCGCGAATTCGGTTTCGACTATCAGGGTCTGATGGCGATCGGCTTCCGCGAGCTGCATCATGTGACCGTAATCGTGTACGACCAGAGCGATCCGAAAGAGCGGGAGAAACTCGACAAGCTGTTTGGAATCCTGGTGCGCGAGGCTGCCGCCGAGGGCTACGGCGAATACCGCACGCACATCCATTACATGGACATGATTGCGGGGACCTACAACTGGAACAACAACGCCTTGATGAAGATGCACCAGACAATCAAGGACGCGCTCGATCCGAATGGCATCCTCTCACCTGGCAAGTCCGGCATCTGGCCGAAATATTTGCGGGAGGGCAAGAAGACATGAGGCAAATAGGGTTGCTGCTGATCGGCGCATCTGCATTTGTCGGCCTGGCAAGGCCCGCGGGCGGCGGCGAGCCGAAAGGCAGCGAAGTCTTCGAACACTACTGCACCCATTGCCACGGCACTGCCGATGCTCCGGGCACGATGCAGTTGAGCCGGACCCGTGGCAAGGACAAAGGCCTGCTGACTCAGCGCGCGGACCTCGCGCCGGATTACATCGAATACATCGTGCGACACGGCTTGAAATCAATGCCGCCCTTCGCCCCGAGCGATCTCGATGAGACGAAACTCAAGGCGCTCATCGGCTTCCTGACGAAGCAGGAAATGGCCGGGAAGACGCCGGCGCGTTAGCGAAGTGGCCATGGCGCGAAACCTCGCGACGTCTTTCGTCGCGTTCGCTGCTGACAATTCCAGGCGGACGTACACATAATCCAGTCGAGGTCGACAAACCTCCACGCATTAGGTGACATTCGATGAACCGGACAGGACTGGCTCGCGCGATTGCCTTTGTGGCGCTGTGTTTCGCTTCGACTGCGTGGGCCGGCAAGACGCGTAACGTAATTCTCGTGATCACCGATGGTGTGCGCTGGCAGGAGGTATTCACGGGAGCGGATCCAACGCTGCTCAACGGCGAGGCCGGCGGCAGTTGGACGTCGGCCGCGGAGCTCAAGGCCAAGTACTGGGACGACGATCCGACTGTACGGCGCAAACGCTTGTTTCCGTTTCTGTGGGAGACGGTCGCGACGCAGGGCCAGATTTACGGCAACCAGAACAAGGGCAGCGTGGCGCGGGTCACGAACACCATGATGTTCTCCTACCCGGGCTACAACGAGATGGTGAGCGGAGCGGCCGACCCGCGCATCAATTCGAATGAATTCGGCCCGAACCCGAACGTGACGGTGTTCGAGTGGCTCAACACCAAGCCGGCCTTCGCTGGCAAGGTCGGGATCTTCGGCACCTGGGCCACATTCGCGGACATCTTCAACGGCGCGCGCAGCCATCTTCCGATCCGTTCGGGTGCGACGCTGGTCGATGCAAACGATCGAAGCGCACATGGCGTGTTGCTGAGTGAACTCTATCGCACCACCACTCGACTCGAAGGCGCCGATCCCTTCGATTCGTTTCTGCACGTCGTGGTCCGCGACCACCTTCGCGCCCATCAACCACGCGTGCTGTTCATCGGCTACGGCGACACGGACACCTGGCAGCACATGGGACGTTACGACGCCTTCCTCGAAACCGCGCATTCTTTCGATGCATATCTCGCGGACCTATGGCGCCAGTTACAGTCATCCGCGCACTACAAGGATCGAACAACGCTCATCGTGTCGACGGACCACGGCCGCGGCGGGGGCCTAAGCCAGTGGCGCGACCACGGCGTTGATCAAAAAGGATCCGACGCAATCTGGATCGCGGTCATTGGGCCGGATACACGGCCGCTTGGCGAGCGCCAGACTTCAGCGGCAGTAACCCAATCGCAGATCGCGTCGACAATCGCGGCGCTCGTGGGAGAAGACTTTCAATCGTCCAATCCGAAAGCCGCGCCGCCGCTGCGCGACGTGCTGGGCGCTCCCTGACCGCGCGTCACCATACTCCGGGCCTCCTGGCGCTCGCGCTTTTGCTGACGGGTCCGGCTGCGGCATCGCCGCCGGACGCGGAATTCTCGCCGCGTGTGCAGCAGCTGCTGGCGCAGATGTCGCGCGCGGAAAAGTTGGCCGTCATCCGCGGCGCACAAGAACCGGAAGCGGTGTTCATCGGTGAGGCGGGCTGGATCCGGGGCGTGCCGCGGCTCGGCATTCCCGACTTGCGCTTCGCCGATGGTCCGCCGGGTGTGCTGGTGCGCCATGCATCGACCGGGATGCCGGGGACGCTCGTCGTGGCTTCGACCTTCAGTCGTCGCGAGGCTGCCGCCAACGGCGAGATCATCGGTCGCGACGCTCGCTCGCTCGGCGTCGATGTCATCCTGCAGCCGTACATCAATCTGTACCGCGACCCGACCTTCGAGCGCGCCTACAACACGCTCGGCGAGGATCCGGTATTGACGGGCACTCTCGCTGCGCACTTCGTGACCGCGGCGCAGGCCGAAGGCGTGATGGTGCAGGCGAAACACTTCGTGGCGTATGAAGGTGCCGAAGATGCCATCGTTGACGATCAGACCTTGCGCGAGGTGTACCTCGTGCCGTTCAAGGCCGTCGTGGACGCGGGCGTTGCGTCGCTCATGTGTTCGTACAACCGGATCAACGGCACACATTCCTGCGGGAACGAACCTGTGCTCAGGCAAATCCTGCGCGGCGAATTTGGGTTTCGCGGATTCGTCACTTCGGATTGGGGCGCGACCCATGGCGCGGAGTTCATCACGCGGGGACTGGACATGGAGCAGCCGGGCGTCAGCCCTGAGGCGAGCTTCGCGCTGGAACCGAAACCCGATGAACCCGCAATGTCCAGGCAGCAAGTCAACGAGCTGGTCGAAATCATGACGGCCGGTGTGCCCGAGGAACAACGCTTCCCGTTGCCCGCGCCGGGTGAGGACGCGCCATCGCCCGTCGAGAGTCCGAGAAATCTCGGCGAGGCGCTGGCCAAAGGCACGGTGACGGATGCGGATATCGATCGTGCGGCCGGGCACGTGCTCGGGCAGATCGAACGCTTCGGGTGGTTAGCCCACGCGCCACGGCACACGGTCGTGCCGCAGCCCATCGCGGCAAATGCGCGCGTGATTCAGCGCACGACCGAGCGCGGCGCCGTGTTACTCAAGAATAATGGCGTACTGCCGCTGCGCGCCGCCGATCTCGATTCGCTCGCGCTCATCGGCCCGGGCGCACTGCAGACCTTCGCGCACGTCACCGGCGACGAGCAGTCTTTCGGTCGCGCCGAGCGTCAGGTGGGCGTGTGGCATGCGTTGAAGGAATTGGTCCCGCGTGCCAAGCTCAAGCTCGCGGTCGCCGACGACATGACCGGCGTGCCAATTCCGGCGAGCGCGCTTGGGCAGATGATGCGCAGCGACGCGGGTGCGACGACACCCATCTTCGATGCGGATATCGACTTCACGCGCCGCGCCGGTCGTGCGTTGCCGGCGGGCAGTCGTCGCAGCTGGAGCGGCACACTCATCGTGCCGGTCGCCGGTGACTACGACATCGACCTGCAGCTCCTCGGCGCCACCGGCCAGTTCGGAATCGATGGCAAGCTCATCGGAAGAATGGCCTGGTGGGGCGGACACGGCGACATCGTGTTCGCCAACCGCGACAACGTCGTGCCCACCACCGATGGCCTCGACAACCTGCGCCGGCTCGTGCACCTCGACGCCGGCGCGCACGCGATCACGGTCGAGGTCAACGCCGACGGCAGCGGCGATGAAGTTCAGGCGCGTCTGGCGTGGGTAACGCCGGAAATGAAACGCCGCGCATTCGCCGAGGCCATCGAAGCGGCACGAACGTCCAAGGTTGCCGTCGTGTTCGCGTGGAGCCGCAACCGCCCAGCCTTTGGATTGCCGGGCGAGCAAGATCGTCTTATCGCAGAGGTCGCCGCGGTCAATCCCAACACCATCGTGGTGCTCAATACCGGACAGGCCATCGCGATGCCCTGGCTCGACAAGGTTCGTGCCGTGCTCGAGATGTGGTACACGGGCGATGAGGGCGGATGGGCCGCAGCGAATCTGCTCACGGGCAAGACGAGCCCCGCGGGCCGCCTGCCTTTCACGTGGCCGCGCCGCCTCGAAGACGGACCCGCAACCGATCCGGCTCACCCCGAGCGCACTTCGCGAGGCGTGGCCGGCAAGACGCGCTACGACGAGGGCATCGACATCGGTTACCGATGGTTCGATCGTCATGAGATCGAACCGCTGTTCCCGTTCGGCTTCGGCCTTTCATACACGCGCTTCGACTACTCGCGTCTGTCGGTGCGGCGGACGCCGGATGGCGGGCTCGACGTGGAATGCACGGTTCGAAACGTCGGTGCGCGGCTTTCCGATGAAGTGGTGCAGGTCTATCTCGGCGCGCCCGAAACGCCGCCCGCGGACGCGGCGTTCGCGGTGCGCGCGCTCGCCGACTTCGCGCGCATCACGGTTGCGCCAGGCGCTTCGAAGCGCGTGCATATGCACATCGCGCCTGAACGGCTGCGGTACTGGTCGACGGCAGATGCGGCGTGGCGGGTCGCGCCGACCGCGCGCACCGTTTACGTTGGCCGCTCGTCGCGCGATCTGCCGCTAACTTTCAGGATTCCAGACGAAGGTCGCGACGGCGCCGGACGGTAGGGTGTAGTCGAACGACGCGCCACCCGAGCGGACCGAGAACCGGCGGGGGCGATACGCGTCGTTCAATACGATCAAGGCTATGGACCCGTCCGCATTCTGGAATGCCACGGTCGCCAGGTCGTTGACGCCGGTTGGCGACTCGATGCGATGCGCGCCCGGCATGACGAAGCGACTCGCGTGCCCGAGGACGTAGTACTCGAGGTTGCGCGTGATCGCGCCGGTCCTGGAATCGATCGTCACCACACCACGGCAGTTTCCGCAGCCGCCCGCGTGCGGTCCGTGCTGCTCGTCGAGCGCGAGATTCCACAACACGATGCCGCGCGACCAGCCGCGCGTCGAGCCGATGATGAGTTCACGGACGAACCAGCGCAGCGAATCGGCCCAGCCCGAATCCCATTCCCCTCCCGAGCACTCGGTGAGATAGGCATCCTTGTCCGGATGCGCCGCGTGTACCGGCGTTTGCGCCGCGACGCTGCCTCCGTAGCAGTGCCAGGCGACTCCGGCGATGAAAGGCGCCGCCCGGCGGTCGGCGAGCACCTCGAGCGGAGATTCCGGCTTATCCCAGTTGTGGTCCCAGTCGAGGATGAGCGGCGCTGCGACTCGCTTCGCAAGCATGGGGCCGAGAAACTGTCCGATGATGCGCGCCCGCTCGGCCGCTTCCAGCAGCATGCCGGGATAGTCCGGCGTATCGTAGTCGGGTTCGTTCTGCAGCGTGAGCGCGAAAATCGGCACGCCTTCCGCGGCGAAGGCGTCGCTGAAGCGAACCAGATAGGCCGCGAGCGCCGGTTGAGCTTCGGGAAGCAGACGTCCGTGCACCAGGCTGCCCGAGGTCTTCATCCAGCCTGGTGGACTCCAGGGCGAGGCTACGATACGAAGTTCGGGATTGATCGCGCGCGCCGCGCGCAGCACCGGCAGCAGCTCCGCGCGATTGGGCTCAATGGAAAAGTGGACCAGTTCCGGATCCGGTTTGCCGTCGGGCGTGTCGTCGAGGCTGTAATGGCTGCGAGAAAAATCCGACGCGCCGATGGAGATGCGCGTGAAACTCAAGCCGAGCCCGCCGTCGCGGCCGAACAATTCCTTGAGGAGCGCGGTCCGCTGCGCCTCGTTGAGCTTTGTCTGGATGAGCCATGCGCTCGCATCCGTGACTGCGGCGCCGTAGCCGACAATGGACTGATAGCGGGTGTCCGCGTCGACATCGATTCGATTCGGGAGCGTAGCCCGCGTGGCGAATGACAGCCCCGCTTCGTGCGCGAGCAGACGGCTCTTGTCGGCCGTCGTGACCCAGGCCTGCACGTCGACCGCGGTGCTCACGCACGGCAGAATGCCGAACAGCGCGCCAAGCGCCAGCGGAGGGATTGACGCGCGCTTCACGGGAGGGCGGGCGTCACAACGATATTACGGAAAGCGACGCGACCGTTCTCGCTTCCCTGCAGGTAGATAGGACCGGGCAGTGCCTCGTGGCTGTCGAGCGCGCCGCCGGTGACGCCCGGAATTTCCTTATCTTCGATAAGCGTGACGCCGTCGAGAACGACGGTCACGCGGCGGCCGACGAGTGTGACGTCGTAGGTGCGCCAGATGCCGGGCGTATGCGCAGGCATCGGAGACGGCGCCAGGAAACCATACACACCGCCGAGGCTGCGCTCAGCTGCCTCGGGGTGCGAATCATGCTCGACCTGAACTTCGTAACGGCCGCGCAGATAGATGCCGCTGTTCGCACCCGGCGCCACGTTGAACTCGATGTGCAGCTTGAAATCCTCGAATTTCCGATCGGTCACCAGCTCGGCGCCGTTACCCAGGCTCACCAGGTTTGCATCCTCGACGCGCCAGGTGATTGCGGCCTTGGGATCACTCAGGTGCCAGCCGGCGAGGTCGTGGCCGTTGAACAAAGTCACGGGTTTGCCCCAGGCCGGCGCCACCGAGCGAATCAACGCGGGCGCGCGTTCGCCACGCAGCTTCCACACCGATCCGTCCGGTCCACGCGTCTCGCCTGCGAGCGAATCTTTTTCCAGCCAGGCCTCGAAGACCATGTCGTCCTTGCGACCTTCTTCTTCCTTCGGCGAGACGAAGCGGATCCGGTTCCCGAGGAACTTCGCCTCGGGAAGAACGCGTGCATGGCCCCAGCGTCCGACCATTCGTACTTGCAGCTTGTCGCCGGGATTCGATATCTCGAGCCAGGTGGGGTATTCGCGCTCCGGCGCAACGAGAGTGACATCCCAGCGTCCGAGAAAGGGGGTTACGTTGCCCGCGTGCACCGCCGCCGACGCCGCGAGCAGCAGGAAAGCCAGATTACGCACGTCGATGTACCCGCTGGTTGAAGTTCTGGAGAAGATACTCCGAGGTCCGCAAGCTGAAAGTCAGAATGCTGAGCGTCGTCGACTTGTCGGTCGGATTCGGAAACACGCTCGCATCGCAAACGTACAGGTTGGGCACGTCGTGCGTCTGGCCGAAGCGATTGGTCACGAAGTGTTTCGGGTCGTTGCCCATGCGGCAGGTCCCGGTCTCGTGCAGGCTCCACCCCGGCATGTTGGGTTCGCTCGCCGCGCTCTCGAAGACACCGCCGGCCGCGCGCAACAACTCCTTGCAACTCTCCTTGGAGTGCTGCCACATCTTGAGCTCGTTCTCGTGCCACTGAAAATGCATCCGCGCCACGGGGATACCGTACTTGTCGGTCACCTTCGGATCGAGATCCATGTAGTTAGTGGGCGAGGGCAGCGAGGGAGCCTGGATGGAGAAACTGATCGGCGTCGGATAGCGGCGCTTGACCTCGCGTTTGTAGGACGAGCCAAAGCCCTCGGCCTGGACCGCATACCACGGGTATTCCGAGCACCCTCCCCACGGGTACACCGAGTAGCCGTGGACGAATTTCTCCGCGTGCGGTTTCTCGAGATTCTGCCAGCGCGGCATCCAGGCAACCTGACAGTCGCCGACGTTGTCGGGGAAACTGGGCTGCCCGAGCAACTGCGGCAGGTGGCCGTTCGCCGACTCCCCGTAGAGGTGATCGCACAGATTGCGGCCGAGCTGGCCGCTCGAGTTTGCGATGCCATCCGGCCAGTGCTTCGACTTCGAATTGAGCATGATCCGCGCGCTCTCCAGGCACGAGGCCGCCACGACCACCGCGCGCGCACCCACTTCGACCTCCTGTCCGGTGTTGCGGTCGATGTAGGCTACGCCGCTCGCCATCCCGTTCGCGTCGACGAGAATGTTCTTCGCGAGCGCGTTGATACGCAGCTCCAGATTGCCACTGGCCTCGGCTCCAGGCAGGAAGCGCCAGGGCGTCGAGAAGAACGAACCCGTGTCGCAGCCCGTCGTGCAGGCGCCGCAAAAGTGGCAGGCGGGACTACCCGCGTGGTTTTGCGTCAATTGCGCAATACGATCCGGCAGGTAGGGCACACCGATCGAATTCGCGCCCTGTTGCAGGATGTGATCGAGGCAGCGGAAATTGAAGGCGGGCAGGTAGTCGCCGTCGGGATTGCTCGGCCGATTCTGCACGGTGCTCGCGACGCCGATCATGCGTTCGACGCGGCTGTAGTACGGGGCGATCTCCGTGTATTCGAGCGGCCAGTCGACACCGGCGCCCGCGAGCGAGGCCGCTCGAAAATCGATATCGCCGAAGCGCGCCGAGGAGCGTCCCCAGAAGTTCGTCTTGCCGCCCACCGCGAAGCAGCGCGGCCACATCCATTTCGTGCCGGGAGCCGTCGTGAACGGAATCTCGTGTTCCCAGACGCCTTCAACCCACTCGTTATCCATGTAGCCGTACGACTCGGCGCGTTTCGCCGGATCGCCGAAGCCACGGAACTTCATGTCCCAGGGCTTGCGATGGTGGCGAAAGTCTTTGGCAGGATCGAGCCTGCGCCCCGCATTGAGTGCGCAGACCTTGAGGCCCGCCCCGGTGAGCGTCTTCAACGCCATGCCGCCGCCGGCTCCCGTTCCGATGACCACGACGTCAAAGATCTTTGTCATCGCGCTCACCACTTCGCCGGCGGAAGACGTTTGTGCGCCGGATCATCGGTGTGCGGGCACGCGGGCGAATGCGTATGGAATTGCAGTGCAGGGTTGTCGAGCTCCCGGTAGCCGATTTCACTCGAGTAAAAGCCCATCACCGTAAGCTCGCGAACCCTGCGGAAGAACTCCCGTCCGGTTTCCTCGCCATCGCGGTACTTTGCCTTGTAGGCAAGGGGTTCGAGCAGCGCCGCCTGTTCGGTTGCGGTCAATTGGAGAAAAGAGCGCGTAAATTCGCGCTGCGAACGATCCTGAAGCCAGGCAAGACCGGCGCGCATCGGCGCTTGCTGTTCCGGATCGTGAGCCACCATGAAGTCGACGAATTCGCAGACACCCGCTTCGCGCGCGCCCGGAGTTTCGTCACTGGGAATGATCAGCTCCGTGAGCCGGCTGATCACGGCAAAGTCCGGCTTTGAAAAGAACTGTGGTGCGTAGCTCTTGGGCGGGGGTGGCGCGGCATCGCCGGGCGCATGCGCGCCGGCGTAGGCCCAGCGCGTGAAGCCCGGAAAGTGCGACGCCAGCGCTGCGACGCCGATAACGCGCAGGATCTCCCGGCGCTGTAGTCCTTGTCCTGCCACGCTCTTTCCCCTTGGCATGGCGCGCCGCGCGCGTCGTCCACCGAGAGTAGCCAAGTGCAACGCAGACAGGCAAGGACGTAAACTGCCGGCGACTGGATGACTCGCAGGGGTACCGTGAGGCTTCGGCTCGCTCCCAACGCAGTTCGTATCGCGGCGGCGCTGCTCGGCATCGCCTGTACACAGGCGGTTGCCAGCGCCGAAACGATCTTGTTCGTCGGCAACAGTTTCACCTTTGGCGCCGAATCACCCGTTCAGCACTATCGCCCGGAGACCGTCACCGACCTGAATCACGACGGCATGGGCGGAATCCCCGCGTTATTCAAGTCGTTCACGAGCCAGGCGGGCTTCGATTACGACGTGAGCCTCGAAACAGTAGCGGGCGCCAATCTCGACTTTCACTACGAGGAAAAGTCGGCGTTACTGGCGCGCGCATGGGACCACGTGGTGCTGCAGGCTTACAGCACTCTGGATGCGAATGCACCCGGAGATGCGTCCAAGCTCATCGATTATTCGGCGCGGCTCGCATCCCTGTTTCAGTCCATGAATCCGCGCGTCGACCTGCGCCTGGTTGCGACCTGGTCCCGGGCCGACCAAACCTATCTGCAATCGGGGCACTGGTTCGGCCAGCCCATCGAGGCGATGGCCCTGGACGTCAGGGCCGCCTGCGATCTCGCCGCCAGGCATTCCTTATATACAGTCGCCGTCGTGCCGGTGGGTCAAGCCTGGAATCGCGCCATCCGCAAGGGCGTCGCGGTGCGCAATCCTTATCTGAAAATACGCCCTGGCCAGATCAATCTCTGGGCGGCCGACGGCTATCACGCCAGCACCTTTGGCTACTACCTCGAAGCGCTGGTGATTTTCGGCAGTGTCACAGGCCGCGATCCCCGCGTCCTGGGCAGCAACGAGATTGCAGCCGCCGAACTTGGCATCGCGCCCGTCAAGGCCGTCAAGCTCCAAAAGATTGCCTTTGCGACGCTCGCGAAAGAGGCCGAGCGATGAATGGCGGGCGGACAGCCCTGGCGATACTTCTGCTGGCCGTGGCCACATGCGCGGGCGCGCAAGTACCGCCGGCGGCGGAATTGAACATCGTGCCACGACCCGCGCAGATCAAGATGCGCCCGGGCGTCTTCCTGCTGAGCGGCGAGACTCGTATCGTGGCGGCGGACCAGGAATCCCGCCGCATTGCCGGCCTCTTCAATGATTTCCTGCTCGAGCAGCACGGCCTGCGGCTCGAAATCACCTCCGGCCGGCCCCGCACCGCTAACTACATCGCATTCAGCCGGGCCGGCGCCGGCGACGCGCCTCCGGAGGGGTACCACCTGGTGATCGGCGCCGACAGCATTCGCGTGACCGGGACAGCGCCGGGTTTGTTCTACGGCATGCAGACCCTCACGCAGCTCCTGCCGGTGAGGCTCGGCGCGTCGATCGAACTACCCGCGCTCGACATCGAGGATCGACCTCGCTTTGGCTATCGCGGAGTGTTGCTCGACGTCGGCCGGCATTACTTCTCGGTGGCGTTCCTCAAGAAGTTCCTCGACCTGGCCGCGCAATACAAGATCAACCGCTTCCAGTGGCATCTCACCGACGATCAGGGCTGGCGCATCGAGATCAAGAAATACCCGAAGCTCACCGCCACGGATGCTGCCGTCAGCGGTGGCGACTCGGCGTTCGTTGGTTTCTACACGCAGGAACAGGTCAAGGACATCGTCGCCTACGCGCAGGCGCGCTTCATCACGGTGGTACCCGAAATTGAAATGCCCGGGCATTCAGGAGCCGCGCTCGCCGCCTATCCCGAACTCGGATGCGCGCCTTTCGATCAGGCCGTGGCGTTTTGTCCCAAACAGGAAACTTTCGCCTTCCTCGAGAATGTGCTGAGCGAGGTGATCACGCTTTTTCCCGGTCCCTACGTGCACATCGGCAGCGACGAGGTGGAGAAGGAGGGATGGCGGCAAAGTCCGGAGGCGCAGGCCATCATCGCGCGTGAGGGTTTGAAGGACGAGGATGAGTTGCAAAGCTATTTCGCCCGGCGCATCGAGCGGTTTCTTGATTCCCGGGGGAAGCGCATGATCGGTTGGGACGAGATTCTGCAAGGAGGCCTTGCGCCACGGACGATCGTGATGTCGTGGCGCGGCGAGGAGGGGGGCATCGAGGCCGCGCGCCAGGATCACGAAGTCATCATGACGCCGTCCGAGTACACCTACTTCGACTACTACCAGGGCGATGCGCGGCTCGAACCGCTCAGTATTGGCGGATTCATCCCGTTGGAAAAAGCCTACGCCTATGAGCCGGTGCCGAAGCAGATCGCGAAGGACAAAGAAAAATTCATACTCGGCGCACAAGCCCAGTTGTGGACCGAGTACGTCGCGACTCCCGAGCATGCCGAGTACATGATGTTCCCGCGTGTGCTGGCCTTTGCGGAGGCGGTCTGGTCGCCGCCGGCGGTCCGGAGCTACGACGACTTCCGGCGCCGGTTGCCGTATCAGCTCGGTCGCCTCGACAAACAGGACGTGCGCTACCGCATTCCCGAACCCGACGGATTGAAAGACTTCTACACGACCTCGCAAAATCAGGCGGTCGTCGCTCTGAGGCCGCCCCTTCCTGGCGCGCAAATGTTCTACACGCTCGATGGCAGCGAGCCGTCCGACGCCTCGACGCTCTATCGGGCGCCCCTGCAGATCGCGCTTCGGCCCGAACAACCGGAATCGCTCAAACTGGTCGTTGTTACCCCGCAGGGCCGGCGCAGCGTCGTCTACGGCGCGACGTTTCTGCGCCGTGCCTATCTGGAGCCGAAACGCGTTGAGGTGCAACCCCAGCTCGCGTTCGCGCTGTACGACGGGAAATTCGCCAGCGTGCGTGACATCGAGCGCGGCGTGAACGTGGCCAAGGGAACCACCGAATCACTCGACCTGCAGCAGTTCGGTCGTGCTCTCAATTACGCGGTTCAGTTCGAAGGGTTCCTGAAGATAGATTCCGATGACTTCTACCAGTTCGTCGTGCATTCGGACGACGGGGCAGTGCTCGAGATCGACGATGAAGTGGTGGTAGACAATGACGGCAATCACGCGCCGCGAACGATCGCCGGCCATGTTCCCCTGCGGCGGGGCTTGCACAAGTTTCGACTGCGTTACTTCCAGGCGGAGGGCGGAGCGTCGCTCGGCGTCAGCTGGGCAAAACCAGATGGATCGCTGCAGCCGCTCGAGGGCTCCGTCCTTTACCACTAAGCTCCCGCATCCAACTTTCGGTTGCGCGAGATGCCCACCTGCACGTTGCGCCACCACTGCGGACCGAGCAGGTCGCCGTGCCTGGCCTTGAATGAATCGAGCAGCTCCGCGGGAATTCCCAGGAATGGAAGCCATTGCTCGGGGAAGATGTCGTCGGGTCCGACGAAAAACCAGGGCTCCGCGCTGAACTCCTCCTCTTCATTGCTGGCAACCGGCAGATCACGGAAATTGCAATCGCGCAGCGAAGTCACTTCGTCATAGTCGTAGAAGACCACCTTGCCCTGACTGGTGACCCCGAAGTTCTTGAGCAGCAGGTCGCCGGGAAAGACGTCGTTGCCTGCCAGCTCGCGCAACGCGTCGCCGAAGTCGAGCAAGGCACGTTCGGCCGCTGCGGAGTCCGCATCACGCAGGAACAGATCCAGCGGGCGCAGCCTGCGTTCGATGTAGCAGTGTCCGACGATCAGGTCGTCACCATCGAGCCGGCACACGCTGGCGGACTCGGTCAGCAATTCCTGGAGCAACGCCGGCATGAAACGCGCCTTGGGAAGTCGCAGCTGCCGATACTCCTGGGCATCGACGAGGCGGCCGACACGATCGTGCTCGAAGACCCACTTGTACTTTTCCATGACCTCGGTGCGCGTCGTATTCTTCGGCGGGCCGAAGCGGTCACGGATCACCTTGAACACCAGGTCGTGCGAGGGCAGCGTGAAAACGATCATCACCAGTCCGCGCTGACCCGGAGCGTGCACGAACACGTCGAAGGATTGGGCCAGGCGGCGGCGCAGGGCGTAGTAACGCTCGGTCTTGCCTTGCTTGGCGCGGCCGAGGATCGTGTAGAGCTCATCCACGGCCTTGCCTGGCATGAAGGTACGCAGCAGCGACACCGTTGCGCTCACCACCGGCAGGTCGACGTGAAAATAGGAGCGGGTGAACCCGAACAGCGAGCTGATGTCACTGCGCGCGAGCATCACCGAGTCGATCTTCAGTCCGTCGTCGGAATGACGAAACACGATGACGAATGGCGTGACGCTGCCATCGCCGATCATGCGGCCGACGATACTGGCCGTGTCGCCGCGAAAGAAGGGCGCGTCGATGACTTCCACCAGTTGTGGTGCGGCACTTAGCCGCCGGCTGTCGAAATGCGGCGTCAATTCACGGCAGATATCGCGCGCGAAGCAGTCGACTTCGACAAACAGGCCGGCAAAGGGCAGGTCCGTCAGCAGCTCGCCTACCGCGCGCTGCAGTGATTCGCCGGCCGGGTAGACGCGGATGGGCACACTGCCCGAGGCGCGACCCGCGGCGGTCGCGGTGAACTCGATCTCCTCATCCACGCCGATCGTTGCGAACACGTCGCGAGTTATCGAGTTCAGGAACGTCCGGTAGAAGTCGCTGTCCGGGAGGCAGGCGATCTGCAGGTCGAATTGTCGTTTGACCTCGATCCACAGGGCACGCTCCTGAATGGCGTTGCCCAACGTCTGGCGCACGGCATCGATCGCACGGCTCACGTGCCGTTCGTATAGTTCGATGCGCTGCACGGCGTCCGCGCGTGCGGCGGGCCAATCGCGTGCCAGGAAATGCCGCGCGGCGCGGCGCGTGATGTGCGCGAACTCAGCGTTGTAGTTTTCGAAGCGCTCACGCAGCTCGGCCGCCAGCTGCGCTGGCCCGGGCACTACAATGGCGAACGGTGTCGAGTTGGGCTGCGCGCTCATGATGGGCGGCTACGAAGCACGAGGCATGAACTGTGCCTCCTCCGTGCTGCCTTGCATGGCGCCAGTAGAGAACTGCCCCGAGGTAATCGCCATCTGCACCGCATCGAAGTAACCCGTGCCGACGAAGGCCTGGTGACGCGTGGCGCGATAACCGTCCGCTTCGCGGGCGAACTCGCGTTGCTGGAGCCTGGAATAACCGAGCATGCCGTCGGTGCGATATGCCGACGCCAGTTCGAACATCGACAGATTGAGCGCGTGCCATCCTGCGAGGGTGATGAACTGGAAGCGGTAGCCCAGCCCTGCCAGGCGTTCACGCCAGCAACGCATCTCGTCGGGACTCAGTTTCGACTGCCAGTTGAAGGAAGGTGAGCAGTTGTAGGCCAGCAGCTTGCCCGGATACCGGGCGTGGATGCCTTTGGCGAAGCGGCGCGCTTCCTCAATGTCGGGCTTGGCGGTCTCGCACCAGATCAAGTCGGCGTATGGCGCGTACGCCAGGCCTCGGGCTATCGCCTGGTCAATGCCGTTCTTCACCTGGAAGAAACCCTCGGCGCTGCGCTGTCCGGTCAGAAACGACTTGTCGCGCGCGTCGTGATCGGAGGTCAGGAGGTTCGCGGCCTCCGCGTCGGTGCGGGCGATCAGGACGGTCGGCACACCCGACACGTCGGCGGCCAGGCGCGCGGCCACCAGCTTGTTGATGGCTTCATCGGTCGGCACCAGCACCTTGCCGCCCATGTGGCCGCATTTCTTTGCGGAGGAGAGCTGATCTTCAAAGTGCACGCCGGCCGCGCCGGCACGAATCATCGCCTTGGTTAGCTCAAAGGCATTCAGGTTGCCGCCGAATCCGGCCTCGGCATCCGCGATGATGGGCGCCAGCCAGTCGATGCTGCTCTCGCCGTCGAGCGCGTGGATCTGATCCGTCCGCAGCAGCGCATTGTTGATGCGCTCGATCATCTTCGGCACGGAGTCGACCGGGTACAGGCTCTGATCCGGATACATCTCGCCAGCACTGTTGCCATCGCCGGCGACCTGCCAGCCGGAGCAGTAGATGGCCTTGAGTCCGGATTGCACCGCCTGCACGGCCTGATTGCCGGTGACGCAGCCGAGGCCTGCGACCACCGGTTCTTCGCTCAGCAGCTTCCAGAATTTCTCCGCTCCCAGGCGGGCCAGCGAATGCTCGACGTTTACAGTGCCGCGCAGCCGCACCACGTCGGCGGCCGAGTAGGGACGCTCGATGCCGCGCCAGCGCGGATGTGTGGTCCATTCGGTATTGAGGCGGTACTGCTGGGCGGTTCGATCGGACATGGGCGGACTCCGTGGCGGGTAATTGGCGCTTGCTGCGGCGTGGGGCCAGAGAGTAGAGTGTTTTGAGGCGATATTTTCACATCAAAAACTTCACAATGTGAATTTCACACGATGGGTACGTTAGTCCGACAAGGTCATTTCCTCGGCGCCAAGCTGCGTTCGCTGCGCAAACGCAATGGCCTGACGCTCGAGGAACTCTCGGCCCGCTGCGTGCAGATCGACGCTGCCTCCGCGCCGTCTGTTTCGTACCTCAGCATGATCGAAACCGGTCAGCGCGTGCCCTCCGACGTCATGCTCGGGCTGCTGGCGGGAATCTTCGGCAAGGCTTCCGGCTGGTTCCTGGACCAGAACACCGAGCTCGCGCCCGAACCGAAGTCGCCGAGCCGCGGCGGGCTGGCGGCGATGCCGCTGGAGCCGGGATTCCTGTTTTCCCACGACCTCTTGCAGATCGCGCTGCCGGAGTTGTTGAGCCAGACAGCGACCACGGGCAAGCAGTTCGCACAGTTGCTGATCCGCGTATGGCAGGAAACGCGCCACAACGATTTCCCCGACATCGAGCGCGCGGCGGAGCAAGTCGGCGACCGGCAAATGCCGTTGACCGTGCAGGACCTGCTGGCGATCTGCAAGCGACTCGGGCTGCAGATTCGCTGGTTCGATGGGCAGGACAAGTCGGCGCGCGCGATGGTGCGGTCCCGGTTCGAGGCGCCCCACACGGTGTGGATCAACAAGCGCCTGAAGTCGCAGGAGCCGCGGCTCAAGTACGAACTCGCGTTCTTCGCCGGCCACCGCATCATGCACAACGGTGACGGCCTCATTTCACCGCACGAAGCCACCTGGAACGAAGTTGCGGAGGCTGCGGCTGGCGGCCCCCGCATGGGCTCGCAGGACGTGCTCTATGCCTGGCGTGATTTCGAATGCAGCTCTTTCGCGGCTGCGCTCATGTGCCCGCGCGCGCCTTTTCGCCGCTTCCTCATCCGGGAAGCACACTCGGTCGAGGCCGGCGCGCGCCTCGGCGTGACGTCGGCGGTGATGATGCGGCGGATGACATCGGTATCGCCCTATCGACACTGGCATTTCTTCGATGCTTACGCGCCCGGTTTCCTGCGCGCGGTTTATCGCGCCAATGGCATCCCGCTGCCCTGGGGCAACATGAGTGTCGTTCCCGACCCGTGCCCGCGCTGGGCGGTGTTCCGGCTGTTGCGAAATCCAGGCACCGGATCCGCGAAGACGGCGCACAAGCCAAGGTCGCAGATCTCGATCATGCCGGACGGCGAGCACACCCGGATGTACTGCTGTCATTCGATGCTGACTCGCGATGCCGCCGCCGTTTCGCACGTCATCTCGGTCGGCGTCGATTTGTCGCCGGCGCTGTCTGCGCAGGGTTTCGATGAGGCCGCGCTGATCCAGGCGGTGGCCGAGGCCTGTCGCAAGAACGGTGGCGACGCACCGATTCCCGCCGAGACCAAACAGGCACTGCTCACCGTCTCCAAGGTCCTCAACATCGGCTGGATCGGCGATGCGCTGACTCACGAAGCCACGACGATCTGCTCGCGCAGCAATCGTTGTCCCAGGTCCGCGCAGGCCTGCCACTGAACCAGGGGTTCAACGATGGCAACTGACTACTGCGCGCGCGGTGGACTGCAAGTGTCCATCGAACTGGCGCGGCTGATCGAGCCGGAGCTTGCTCCGCAACTGGGACTGGACGCAGCGCGCTTCTGGACCGGGCTGGCCACGCTGCTGGATCAACTGGTGCCCGTCAACAAGGCGTTGCTCGAGCGGCGCAACCAGCTGCAGCTCGACATCGACGCATGGCATCGCGCCCGGCGCGGGCAACCGTTTGACGTGGCGGCCCACGAAGCGCACCTGGTTCGGTCTGGCTACCTGGTGCCCGAGGGACCGGACTTTCACATCGGCACGCAGAATGTCGATGCCGAGATCGCGCGCCTGGCGGGGCCGCAATTGGTGGTGCCGCTCAGCAATGCGCGCTACGCGCTGAATGCCGCCAATGCCCGCTGGGGCAGTCTTTATGACGCCTTCTACGGCACCGATGCAATCGAGGAGAGCGGAAGGCTCGCGCGCGGCGCCAGTTACAACGCCCTTCGAGGCGGTGAGGTGATCGCGCGCGCGCGCGCGGTGCTGGATCAGGCCGTGCCGCTTGCGTCCGGCAGCCATCGGAACGCAATCAGTTACGTGGTGTCGGGCAATGCGCTTCAGGTGGCTTTGAGCGATGGTGCCCAAGTCAGCCTCTCCAGCCCGTGGCAATTCAAGGGCTACCAGGGAACGGAGACTTCTCCGACCGCACTGTTGTTCGAGCATCATGATCTGCACATCGAGGTGCGCATCGATCGCGCGCATCCGATCGGGCGTGACGACCCGGCTGGCATTGCCGACGTCCAGCTCGAATCGGCCCTGACCACGATCATGGATCTCGAGGACTCCATCGCGGCGGTCGACAGCGCGGACAAGGTGGCCGTGTTTCGCAACTGGTTGGGCCTGATGCGCGGCGATCTGGCGGCGCGGTTTCCCAAAGGCAGCGGCCATGTCGATCGCAAGCTGAATGCCGATCGCGTCTATCAAGCACCGCCGGGCGGCAAGGTGCAGGTTCCCGGCCGCAGCCTGATGTTGATCCGTAATGTCGGGCACCTGATGACGACGGATCTCATCCTGCACCAGGGCCAGGAGGCGCCCGAGGGCATCGTTGATGCCGTGGTCACCGCCATGATCGCGATGATCGACCTGAAAGGGCAGGGGAAATACCGCAACAGCCGCGCGGGGTCGGTCTATATCGTCAAGCCGAAAATGCACGGGCCCGAAGAGGTCGCGTTCGCCAACACCCTGTTCGATCGCGTCGAAGACCTGTTAGGACTTGCCCGTCACACCATGAAGATCGGTGTGATGGACGAAGAACGGCGCACGACGGTCAACCTCAAAGAGTGCATTCGCGCGGTCAAGGATCGCATCATCTTCATCAACACGGGCTTTCTCGATCGCACCGGGGATGAGATCCACACGGCCATGCAAGCGGGCGCGGTCCTGCGCAAGGGCGAGATTCGCGCCGCCGCCTGGCTCAAGGCCTATGAAGATCGCAATGTCGATATCGGGCTGGCCTGCGGAATGGCCGGTCGCGCGCAGATCGGCAAGGGCATGTGGGCAATGCCCGACCGGATGGCGGAAATGCTGAAGAGCAAGATCGCGCATCCGATGGCGGGCGCCAATACGGCCTGGGTCCCCAGCCCCACGGCCGCGACGCTGCACGCATTGCATTATCACCAGGTGCATGTTGCCGCCCGTCAACGTGAGCTGGCGACGCGGCAACCTGCCGCCCTGCGCGACATCCTGACCGTACCTCTCGCACCGAATTCGAACTGGACGGAAGCGGAAAAACGCGAGGAGCTCGAGAACAATGCGCAGGGCATTCTCGGTTACGTGGTGCGCTGGATCGACCAGGGAATCGGCTGTTCAAAGGTGCCTGATATTCACAATGTAGGGCTGATGGAAGATCGCGCCACTTTGCGCATCTCCAGCCAGCACATCGCCAACTGGCTGCTGCACGGCGTCGCATCGCGCGATGAGGTCCTGGCGGCGCTGCAGCGGATGGCGGAGGTCGTCGATAAGCAGAACGCCGAGGATCCGTCCTATACGCCAATGTCGCCCGGCTTCGATCGCTCATTGGCCTTCCAGGCGGCCTGCGACCTGGTGTTCAAGGGAGCCGAACAGCCCAATGGTTACACCGAGCCGCTGCTGCACGGCCGAAGGCGCGAACGCAAGAATCTGGATCCTCAAGCCGGCACGGCAGCCTGACGGGTGACTCCGCGCTGGATGCGCCACAGCAGGAAGCAGGCCAGCAATGACGTCGCGACCACGACATAACCGGCGATGTCGTAGTGATGCAGCTTGCCATCCGGCCCCTGTTGCACGATGTGCCCCGCGACCAGCGACGCGAGTCCACCCGCCAGCTGCGAAAGGGACGCGTTGATCGCGTTGAACGAGCCACGTTGCGTGAGCGCGGGTACCTGCGACATCAGCGCCTGGAAGGGAATCAAGCGCGAGAAGATCCCCATGAACAGCACGACGTTTATCACGGTCACGACGGTGAGCGTCGTCACGCCCATGTGCGTGTAGACCAGCACCATGACGATCATGATCGCGGTGCCGACGAAGAACACGCGCATCTTGCCCAACACGTCGGCGGCCTTTCCCACCAGCGGACCCACGAAGATCGTGGAGATGCCCGTCACGAGATAGACGATCGGCAAGCTGTCGAGCGAGATCCCGAGGTTGTTCACCGTAAACGCGCTGCTGAAAGGCATCAGCATGAAGCCGCCGGTAGCCAGGAACAACACCGATACGAACGCCAGCAGGTAACGTGGCTCGGTCACGGTGTGGAGCAGGTGTTCGAAGGCGCTGTGTTCCTGCGGCGCCTTCAGGTGATCCGCGACCGGCTTCATCTGCCAGGCGATGAGCAATCCGCCAAAGATACCGAGCACCGCCAGCGCCAGGAACGGCACGTGCCAGTTCCAGCGGTTCGATAGATCGATGCCGATGGGAATGCCGAGGCATCTGGCTGGCGGCAAAGGCCGTCTGGATGAAGCCCATCACGCGACCGCGCATCTGCGGCAGAAACAGGTCGGTGGCGATGGCGAGAACCACGGAACCGATGACGCCGCCGAACAACCCGGTGACCACGCGTGCCAGCAGCAACGATTCGAAGCTCTGCGCGACACCACACCAGGCGGTGCCCGCGATGAAGCCGGCGTAGAAAAAAAGAAGCAATTTCTTTCTGTCAAAACGGTCCGCGAACCCGGCGGTGAGCAGGCCGGAGATGCCGGCGGCGAAGGCATAGGCCGAGACGACCGTGCCGAATTGGGCCGGCGTGACGGACAGCGACGGCATGATGAGCGCGCCCAGCGGCGCCATCAGCATGAAGTCGAGAATGACGGCGAACTGCAGGAACGCCAACATCCCGACCACCACTTTCTGGTAGCGGGAGAACAACGGCGCGACAGGGGTAGTAGCGGTATTCATGGACGCGCACCCTATCGCGCGGTCGTGATGGTTTCGTCCACCGAAATGGGCAGTTCAATTCGCGGCGGCGGGCGCTAGAATAATAGCGCGGGATTCGACGCGTCGGTCGCAAGCTCCTTCAAGCCTCCGCTGGTTCCCACAAGAGACACTTCCGGCCATCGATCACGATGCTCCACTAACAGGATCCCGCTTCCTTGCAGGCCACAGGAGGCACGCACATGAGCACGATCACGACGAAAGACGGCACGACCATTTACTACAAGGACTGGGGCAAGGGCCCGGTCATCACCTTCTCGCACGGATGGCCTCTGAACTCCGACATGTGGGACGCCCAGATGCTGTTTCTCGCGAAGCAGGGTTTCCGCGTCGTGGCACACGATCGTCGTGGCCATGGCCGATCCAGCCAGGCATTCGTCCGGAAACGACATGGACGGATATGCCGACGACCTGGCAGAGCTGGTCGAGGCCCTGGATCTCAGGGACATCACGATGGTGGGACATTCGACTGGTGGCGGAGAAGTTGCGCGCTACATCGGCCGGTACGGCACGAAGCGTGTGGCGAAGGCAGTCCTCATCGCCGCCGTGCCGCCGATCATGTTGAAATCTGAGGCCAATCCAGAAGGGCTCCCCATCGAAATCTTCGACGGCTTGCGGGGCGCCTTGCTCAAGGATCGCTCGCAGACCTACAAAGACTTCGCTCCGCAGTTCTTTGGCGCCAACCGACCTGGTGCGCAGGTCTCCCAGGGCACGCTGGATCAGTTCTGGCTCTGGAGCATGCAATCCGGTCTCAAGAATTCGTACGAGAGCATCAAGGCCTTTTCTGAAACCGACTTCACTGAAGACCTCAAGAAGTTCGATATCCCGACCCAGGTCATGCACGGCGAGGACGATCAGATCGTGCCGGTCAAGAATTCGGCGAGGAAGTCAGCGCAGCTGATCAAGGGGGCCGTGGAAATCTACTATCCGGGCCTGTCGCACGGCCTCATTGCCACACATCCCGATGCTCATCAACCGTGACTTGCTGGCGTTCTGCAAGCAGGCCGAACGGAAGGTCGCCTGACGTATGCGGCCTGGAGTCGAGGAGAAAGCCGATGAACATCGTGAACACCGAACCGACCATCACTGAGCGCGAGGCGGCGCAGGTCGATGCGCGCGAACACCTCGAACGCCACACCGTGGTCTTCGTTCACGGGCTCTGGCTGCTACCCTCGAGCTGGGATCGTTGGGTGACGCTGTTCGAGGAGGCCGGCCTGCGTGGCGAGTCGACACCAGGCTGGCCCGACGATCCCGCGACGGTCGCCGAGGCCAGCAGAACACCCCGAGGTGTTCGCGGGCAAGGGGATCACTGAGATCGCCGACTACCAGGAGGCGATCATCCGCCGGCTGGATCGCAAGCCCGTGGTCATCGGCCACTCCTTCGGCGGCCTGCTGACCATGATTCTCGCGGGGCGCGGCCTCGCCGCCGCGTCGATCGCGATCAGCCCGGCTCCGTTCCGCGGCGTGCTCCCGCTGCCTATCGCGGCGCTGCGCACGGCCAGCGTCGCGCTGCGCAATCCGGCGAACTGGAACCGCGCGGTCCCGCTCACCTATGAGCAGTTCCGCTACAGCTTCGCGAACGTGGTCGGCGAGGACGAGGCGAAGGAGCTGTATCTCGGCTACTCGGTCGCCGGTGCGGGTGAACCGCTTTTCCAGGCGGCGTCCGCGAATTTGAATCCGTGGTCAGAGGCGAAGGTCGACTCGAAGAACCCGGAGCGAGGCCCGATGCTGATCATCTCGGCCGACTCGGACCACACGGTTCCCGTGGGCTATCGCGAACGCGTCCTACAAGAAGCAGAAGCGCAACAGCGGCGTGACCGAGATCGTCAAGATGCCGGGCCGCGGGCACTCCCTGACGATCGACGCAGGCTGGCGGGAGGTCGCCGAGAAGTCACTCAAATTCGCACAGCGCTTCACCGCTCCCGTTCAGCCCGCAAGGCAGACGGAAGGTCGCGCAGGGATGATCCATGAACCTGGTCCAACACATCCTCGAGGACGCGCAGCGACGGCTGGCGGTGCTGAGACTGGACGCCTCGATCCGGGACATCGCCGGGATCCTGGCAAACCCGGTCACACCGCTCGTCGTCGTCTGTGACAGCGAAGGCGTCGCGTTGGGCGTGGTGTCGAGCATGGACATCGTCAACGCCTTGAGCCACGACAGCAGTGAAGCAGTCAACGCAAACGCGGCAGCGCTGATGACCCAGCCGATTCGTTCGTGCGCCCCGGACCAGACACTGCAATCCATATGGGAGGCGATGGGCGCGGGATGCGTGCGATGCATTCCGGTGCTCGACAAGGCGGGCAGGCCGCTGGGCGTCGTTCACGCGCGTGACGTGGCACGCGCGCTCCTCGACGAGGTGACGCACGAAGAAGTCTTACTGCGCGACTATGTACTGGGCATTGGTTATCAATAAGCGCCGCTCAACGCACGACTTCGACGGGGACGGTGAGCACATATCCCGCTCCCCGCTCGGTGTGAATCAATTCACGTCTGGGCTCCTGGCTGGCATCATGCGCTTCGAGCTTTTTGCGCAGACGACCCACCTGGGTGTCGATCGCGCGGTCGTAGACCTCGCTATCGTGCAGATGCGACATGCTGAGCAACTGCTCCCGCGTAAGCACTCGTTGCGGCGAGGCGAGAAACGCCGCGAGCAGGTTGAACTCGGCATTCCTCAGCGTCATTGCTTCACCCTGCGGTGACTTCAGGCGCCGCACCCGGACATTCAGCTCCCAGCCTGCGAAGCGGTAGGCGCGTATTTTCGCCAACCCATCCGCCACGGTTTCGTGGGCGCGTGACCTGCGCAGCAGAGCGCGAATGCGCGCCAGCAGCTCGCGCGGCGAAAAGGGCTTCGTCAGGTAGTCGTCCGCGCCCAGCTCCAGTGCCATCACCCGATCAGCTTCCTCCTTGCATCCGGTCAGCATGATGATCGGCATGTTGGAATCGGCGCGTATGCGGCGCGCGATGTCCATTCCGTTCTCGCCGGGCAGCTTCAGGTCGAGAATCAGGAGGTCGATCATCTGGTGTCCGGTCACGCGTGCGATTTCTCCTCCGCTCGCAAGCGCCGTGACCTGGATTTCGTTATCACCCAGGTAGTCGACGACCATCTGGCGTATCGACGGATCGTCATCGACGACCAGAACGTGAGTCGGCGCAGGCGACAGTTTCTCGGGCGAAGTCGCACTCATGTGTGTTGGCGCTCCATCCAGCATGGAGGAAACATGCACGCGAAGTATCGCACCGGCAGGTCTTCCCCTAAAACAATTGTGTCAAATGGCAAAAATGCGGGTGCTCGTTACACATTCGTGACTGGTTGATGGTCTGAAATGATCATCGTGCAGCAAAAGGACCGCATCCTTGTCGTCGAACCAGACGACTTGATTCTTGGCTTGCTCGAGCGCTGGCTAGGCGAAGCAGGCTATGCAGTTGTCGTGGAAGCCTCGCTGACGCCGCCTCAGGTCAATGGCGACGTAGGAGAACCGCACCTCGTCATCATCGACGTCCCGGATCCCCTGGGTGCCGACAAGATCATCAAGTCCGTCAGGGAGGTGCATGCCAGCCCGATACTGCTTCTCTCCGCCAGATTCAGGCTGGGTACGGGCTCCTCCAACTCCGTGGCGCGCCAGCTCGGAGTGCGCAGCGTTCTGCCGAAGCCGTTCACGCGCGCCGAGTTGCTGTCGGCGGTAGGCGAGTCAATCGACGGCCCATGAGCAGGAATCGTGGGGCTATCCATTGATCAACTTCATTTCCAACAGGTTGCTTTGCCATTCAGGTCCGAAGCCCTTGTCGTCGTAACGGAGGAGAGCGCTTGCCGCGGCCTCGAGCCGCTTCAGCAGCAGCCGGAGCAGAAAAGAAGCGACGCTGATCCTCGCCACGCCAAGGTCGGCAAGCTCACGAAGCGCGATGGTTCCCGGACCGTACAGGACGTTTGTCGGGCCGAGGGCGACGTATTCCCGAATGGCAGCTGCGTCCCACAAGAAAATCGGGTAGACGCAATCAGCGCCGGCATCGAAGTACTTCCGGGCACGCTTCAGTCCTTCCTCGAGCTGGCCCTTGTGATAGTGCACGTCGACTCGGGCGTTGATGACGGCGTCGAAGCCACGGGCACGCGCGGCCGCCTTGATGGCGGCAATACGCGCCGCGTGTCGGTCGGCGTCGACAAGAGTGCCGGCTCGATGGTCCGTGTCTTCGAGGTTCGCCGCACAGGCGCCTGCATCAGCGAGGCGAGCGACGAATTCTTCCGCTGACAATCCGTAGCCATCCTCCAGGTCCGCCGTGACCGGCAGTCTCACCGCGTCGGCGATGCGCCGCAGCGCGCCAAACGCGACATCGGCTGGAAGGTGGCTGTGATCCTCATAACCATTTACTGGGCGCGAGCGCGTTGCTGGCCGTGGCAATGGCGCGCATGCCTGCGGATTCAACCACCAGGGCGCTCGTCGGGTCCCAAACGTTGGCCAGGATCAGGGGATCGCCCGGAACATGCAGCTTGCGCAGCTTCTCGGCGTCCGCGGCAACGTCGTGTCCACTGGATTTCGTTTGCTCGGTCATGATGCGGCGTCATCCTCGGTGATGGTGAAGATCCCGCGCCGCCCCGCGAGGAACGGCGTGGTGCGCCGTGCGGCTTCATCGATGTGGATGCGGGGATGCGGCGGCGGGTCGTTTTCGAAAAATGTTCCGGGTCCGTAGAACAGCCCATAACGCAGCACGGTCCCGCCCGCCGAGGTCACTCCATTCTCGTGAGCATCGAGTACCGGTCCGGTGCCAGGACCGCTGCGCCAGGCGATGCTCTGGGCAAGGACACCCGAAGCGTTCGCCGCCTGCGCTGCCGCCAGGAGATTCTGGGTCCCTTCGCTCCGCACACGATTGTTGCGCGGAAGGAATTCCTCGAGGTTCTCGATCTTGTCCGGCAGATCGGTCACCTGGTGAACGACGACATCCGGTTCGAAGTCCTTGACCGCTGCGACCAGAGCCCGTTGGTCGAAGACGTCGCACAAGACTGGGGTGACGCCAGCGATGCGCAATCCATCCAGCTTCGCCCGCGTCCGGGTCATCGCCGCGATCACGTGTCCGTCAGCCAACAGGAGCGGGAGCAACCGAACGCCGATGACACCAGTGGCGCCTGCCAGGAAGATTCTCATGGTGTGGATCCTCGGCGACGTTTGCCGGAACGTGCAGAAGCAGGGCGGCTGAATGTTTCGGGCTTCAACACCTTGGCCAGGCAGGCCGCGAAGTCGCGCCTGGACAGCGGCTTCTGCAGGACTACGTCGGCCTCACCTTGCGTCGCGCCCAGATAGCCACTCATCAGCACGACGGGCATGGAGCCGCGCATGCCGCGCACCTCGCGAATCAGCGCAGCGCCCGACATTTCCGGCATGCGCTCATCGGTGATCAGCGCATCGAAGCGCTGCGGATCGGCACGGAACGCGGCGAGGGCGGCAGTGCTCGAGGTGAATCCCACCGGCACATAGCCGAGATCCTCGAGCATGCGTGTGGCGATCTGCACCAGCGGCTCCTCGTCATCGACGATCAGCACGCGTTGGCCTCCGCCGCGCGGCAGAGCGGAATCCTTTTCATCGACTGGCGCGGCGGCATCCCCGGAGCGCGGCAAATAGACAGTGAACGTGCTGCCCGTGCCAAGGCTGCTCGCGACGTCGATGGCGCCACCGAGCTGGGTGACGATGCCGTGCACCAGCGAAAGTCCCAGGCCGGTACCGGTGCCGACTTCCTTGGTGGTGAAAAAGGGGTCGAAAATGCGATCGACGATCCCCGGCGCAATGCCGGCGCCGGTATCCGCGATCGTGAGCACGACATGCTCTCCAGCGCCCACCCCGCCGATTGTCGCGGCGCGGGGAGTCTCGACGCGCTCGATGGCGAGCCCGAGGCGCAGCGTGCCACCGGCCGGCATCGCCTGGATGGCATTGGACGCAAGATTGGCTACCACCTGGTGCACCTGTGTCGCGTCGCCGAGTACCGCGGCGCGTCCGGCGTGTAGTTTGGCGTGCAAGGTAACGTTCGACGGCGACTTCGCCGCGACCTGGTCGAGCACCTCGCGTACCACCCCCTCGACGTGAATTGGCACACGTTCGCCGACTGCGCTACGGCTGAAGGCCAGCACACGGTCGACGAGCGCGCGCCCGCGCTCGCCGGCGATGACGATACTGTCGAGGTCGCGTGCGAGGCGGCTCCCTGCGGGCGCGTCGCGCTGCGCCATCTCGCCGTAGCCCAGGATGGCCCCGAGAATATTGTTGAAGTCGTGAGCAATGCCGCCCGCCAGCGTTCCCATCGCCTCGAGGCGTTGCGCCTGGCGCAGCCTGCGCTCCATCGTCTTCAGTTCTTCTTCCGCTCGCTTGCGCTCCGTGATGTCGGTTGTCGAGCCTGTCCACCGAATGACTTTGCCGGAGTCATCGCGCCTGCAGATGGCCTGGAGACTGTGCCAACGGATCTCCCCGCGAACCATGTAGCGCACTTCCATGGCAAGCCGTTCACCCGTTCCAGCGAACAGCTCGTTGCGCGCCGCCTCCCATCTCGCAAAGTCCTCCGGGTGCATGTTGATGCGCGCCCGGAAGTCGTCCCTGCTGTTCCACGTGTCGGGATCGTACCCCCCAATCTCATACGCTCTCGGCGAGAGGAAGTACCGGTTGGTGGGCAGGTGCCAATCCCAGTATCCCGACTCGCTCGCAGCCATGGCGAGCTCGTAGCGCTCCTGGGATTCGCGCAGCGCTTCTTCGGCGCGCTTGCGTGCAGTCACGTCCCGGACGGTGCCATTCCAGCGTACCACCTGACCTTCGGCATCGCGCGTCGCACGGCCGGTAAACTGGACCCAGCGTTCCTCGCCGCGGATCGAAGTAGGAATCTCGATTTCCATCCGCGCGCTCTTCCCGGCGAAGTGCTCGGCGGCCGCACCCTGCAATGCCTCGAGGTTCGCTGGCGAGATCGGCATGGCTTTGAACATTGCAGCGCGCCCGGGAAACGTCGTACCAGGCGGGAAGTCGAACATTTCGAGGAACCCGGGCGATAGATAGAGATCGTCAACAGTGGCATTCCAGTCCCAGAACGCCTCGTCGCTCGCGCTTACCACGCGCGCGTAGCGTTGTTCGGATTCGCGTTGCGCCTCTTCGGCGCGCTTGCGCTTGGTGACGTCGGTTGTCGAGCCGGTCCAGCGGATGACCTTGCCCGTGTCGTCGCGCCTGCAGATGGCCTGGAGGCTGTGCCAGCGGGTCTCCCCGCGAACGATAAAGCGCACTTCCATCGCAAGTCGCTCGCCAGTGCCGGCGAACAACGCCTCCCGCGCCGCCTCCCATCTCGCAAAGTCCTCCGGGTGCATGTTGATGCGCGCCCGGTAGTCGTCCCTGGTGACCCACGAGTCGGGCTCGTACCCGCCCATCTCATATGCTCTCGGCGAGGAGAAGTACTGGTCGGTGGCGATATCCCAATCCCAGTATCCCGATTCGCTTGCGGCCATGGCGAGCTCGTAGCGCTCCTGGGATTCGCGCAGTGCCTCTTCGGCGCGCTTGTGCTTTGTTACATCTCGCACCGTGCCGGTCCAGCGCACTACCGCGCCGGAAGGATTGCGCGCTGCCATACCGGTAAGGTGCGCCCAACGCGTCTCACCGGCTCGAATGAAGCTGGCCTCGACGTCGTAGCGCGCCGTCTTGCCGGCAAAGTGTTCGGCAAACTCCTGCATCAATCGCGGGCGATCGTCGGGGTGGAACGGCAATCTTCGCGAGCAGGTCTTCGCGGCCGGCGAAACTCGTGCCAGGGGCGAAACCGTAGATCTCCAGCAACCGTGGCGACGTGTAGATAGTGTCGTCGGCGACGATCCAGTCCCAGAAGCCATCATCGCTGGCGTCCATGGCGCGCACGTAGCGCTCCTGGTCGCGCAACCCGGCGGGCGTCAGGGCATGCCGCAGCGCGACAATTTGCCTGCCCTCGCTTCCTGAGTGACGCAATCACAGACGACCACAGCTCCGTGCGGGTAAATGCCTTGGAAAGCACCTTTTTTTTACTCCGAGCTGGCTCGCTGCCTGAGCAGACCCTGGGAGACTGTGCCTGAAGCGCCCCGACAGTACGAGAACCGGGAAAGCATACGCCGTCTGCAGCATGGTCTGCATCCAGGTTGCATATGACACAAACGCGTCGCGCCCTGACTCAGGCGATTCGTCAATGTCGACAGACGTCATTCAAGGACGCCGCCTTGCAGACACCCTGCGACCTGGGGGGAGTTCAATGCCGTCCCATGAGGTCACGCATCGGCGTGGTCAAACCAGGGAGATAGGCGATGGATTTTCAAAGCAATGCGAGTCTTTCTGCCGTCGATTCCGCGCACTTGCCGATCGATCCGATCGTGGCCGAAGCCGGCGATGCCGCGCGGTTGTCGCTGCATCAACTGCAGTCAGCCATTGCTGACATTTCCAGGGCTCTGAACGAAGCGCTGCGCGATGACCGCACCAACGCGGTGATATATCTGCGGCGCGCGGAAAATTTCCTGAGGCCTGCGGCACAGCCGGAAATAACGCGCACCGTGCATCCCGGTCCAAGGCTGACCGCCTGGCAGCGACGCCGCGTGCTGGAACACATCGAAGCCAACCTCGCAGCGCCGCTCAGGAACAGAGAACTCGCGGCTCTCGTCGACTACAGCGAATTCCATTTCAACGTGGCATTCCGCAACAGTCTGGGCACTTCACCGCATGAATTCCTCATCCGGCGACGAATCGAGCGTGCGCAGCAGCTCATGCTCTCGACCGACATGCCGCTGTGCGAAATCGCATTCGAGTGCGGCCTCGCCGATCAGGCGCACCTGTCGCGACTGTTCCGCAAGGTCGTCGGAGAAACTCCGGCGGCGTGGCGGAGGAGCCGGGTCAGCGAGGCTGTCGGTCCGTCAGGCGACGCTGCTTGCCGATCGGTGACCCGGTCGGACGGATCACATGCAGGTCTCGCAGGCAGGTAGTTAGTCATAGAAATCGCAGTCTTCTTCAAGCCGCCGCTGATCTGATCAAGAAGACACCGCCTCGACGCTTCAGATGCCGACACGATCCTCGAACGCATCACCGGAGACAGCACATGAAAATCGTCGTCATCGGAGGCTCCGGCCTCATCGGTTCCAAGCTCGTCAAACTACTGCGTGATCGTGGCCAGGAAGTACTGGCGGCTTCGCCGGACTCGGGCGTGAACACGCTGACCGGCGAGGGGCTGCCCGCGGCGCTGGCCGGCGCCCAGGTGGTGGTCGACGTTTCGAATTCGCCGTCGTTCGAAGACGCGGCGGTGCTGAAGTTCTTCCAGACCTCGACCGGCAATCTGCTGGCCGCGGAAGCGGCGGCGGGCGTGCGGCACCATGTCGCGCTGTCGATCGTCGGCGCCGACCGCCTGCCGCAGAGCGGCTACCTGCGCGCCAAGGTCGCACAGGAGAACCTGATCAAGGCTTCGGGCATTCCGTTCAGCATCCTGCGCTCCACGCAGTTCTCCGAATTCATGGGCCGCATCGCGGACGCGGCCACGGAGGGAAACGTGGTGCGTCTGCCCATCGCGTTCGTGCAGCCCATCGTCTCGGATGATGTGGTAGCGGTGCTTGCCGACGTCGTTGTGGGTGCGCCGATCAACGGCACCGTCGAAGTTGCGGGCCCCGAGAAATTTCGCCTCGATGAGCTGGTGCGTCGCGTGCTCCGTACCAAAAGCGACGCGCGCCAGGTCACGGGCGACGCCCACGCCCGCTACTTCGGCACCGAGCTCAGCGATGAATCCCTGGTGCCGCTCACGACACCGCCGCGGCTGGGCAAGACCCGGTTCGAGGCCTGGTTCGGCACCGCACTGAAGTAACTCCAAGGAGAAACTGCCCAATGAACGCCATGACCGCATCCTTGTCGGACCCGCCACAGGTGCAAATTGCGCCTCCCCCCGCGACGCGACCGCTGGCGGGCGTCTGGGTACCGGATACGCCTGTGATCTCAGCAGCCATCGAGTACGCGCGCGAACATTCCGAGCCCTATCTCTTCAACCATGTGATGCGGTCATGGCTGTTCGCCGAAAGCCTCGCGCAGCAGAATCGCGTCGAGCACGACGCCGAAGTGCTGGCGTTAGCGACGCTTTTGCACGACCTGGGCCTGTCGCCGGAATTCGACGGCCCCCTGCGGTTCGAAGTGGAGACCGCCAATGCAGCGCGCAGCTTCGCGCAACGCGCGGGACTCGACGCCCGGCGCGCGCAGCTCGTCTGGGACGGTGCCGCGCTCAATTCGACGCCTTCTATCGCACTGTACAAAGAAACCGAAGTGAGGCTGTGCACGCTGGGCATTGGCCTCGACTGGGGCGGGTGGGGTTACGAGTCGCTGACCAAGGCGCAGATCGACGCGATCATCGACGCGTTTCCGCGCCTGCAGATGAAGCAGCAATTCTCGCGCGCCGTGTGCCGCCTCTGCGAAACACGCCCCGCGACGACCTACGACAATTTCGCGCGGGACTTCGGCGAGCGATTCGTGCCCGGCTACAAGCCGCTGTCGACGGTGGACCTGCTGTTCGCCGCGCCGTTCGCGGAGTAGGGGCCAAACATGAAACTCAGCCTCGATCCCATGGCCACGATTCCGCGCCACGTCACCGCCGAAGCGGAGGCGCTGGCGGACTGGTACGACGCTCATCCGACGATTCGACGTCTTTGGGCCATCCGGGATGCGCATGCCTTGAGCGTGATCGTCACGCTCGAACCGACGGTGGACAACAACGACACGTATCCCGCCTGGTTCGCTTGCAACCAGGGATGGGCGCGCGAGATCCGGTCGATCACGGGTAGCGCGGTGAACTTCGAACTGCTCGACGAGCCGCTGGTCGATGAATTCGAAATAGATCTCGAGGGCGAGATCGTCGCCGCCATCAGCTGGCGGGATCCCACGTCATTCTGGAAAGCCGACTAGGTGCACCATGAAAAAACTCCTGTTACTCATTCCATTTGTTTTCGGATTGGCTCATGCCGGCGACGGCAAGGTTGTGACACCCCTCATGCTCAAGGAGCTCCCGGATATTCCCGGCAAGGAGGCCCTGGTGATCACCGTCGACTTTGCACCGGGCGCCGAAGATCCCATTCATCGTCACGACGCCCACGCCTTCGTCTACGTGCTGGAAGGTTCCATCGTGATGCAACTGAAAGGACAACAGGCGGTGACGCTGACTCCCGGGCAAGTCTTCTACGAGGGTCCGAACGACATCCACACTGTCGGGCGGAACGCGAGTACGACCAAGCCCGCGAAGATCATGGTGGTCCTGGTCAAGAACAAGGGTGTCGATGCCGTGTTACCAGTTAACTAGTTTGCCCTCCGCCCGTCGCAACGAAGATGACGGGTGCCAGTTCGTCGAGGAGGCTGTCACTGAGGCGCGCACTTTCCACCCGTTCGTGCGCGGGACGACTCAGCGGCGCAGTGTCCCGCCAGCGGCCAGTTACACGACGAGGCGACAGGCGGAGGCAATGTCAACCGAAGGAGAAACCCGATGAAACTCTACTATTCACCCGGCGCCTGCAGTCTTGCGAGTCACATCGCGCTGCTCGAAGCCGGCCTCGAATTCGAACTGGAACGCGTCGACCTGAAGACCAAGCTGACCGAAACCGGCGCGGACTTCACTGCCATCAACACCAAGGGTTATGTGCCGGCCCTGGTGATCGACAGCGGCGACATCGTCACCGAGAACATCGCGGTGCTCGATTGGATCGCGACCCAGTCGCCCGAATTGGGACTGGATGGCGCACTTGGGCGCACGCAACTGCTAGAGGCGCTGGCCTACATTTCCACGGAGATCCACAAGAGCTTCAAGCCGTTCTTCACCGGCGCCAGCGAAGAGGACAAGGCAAAGGCGGAGAAGTACATCAACAAGCGGTTGCGCTGGCTCGCGGACCGGAAAATGGGCAAGTACCTGTTCGGCAATGAGCCCACGGTGGCGGATTGCTACCTGTTCGTGATGTTGCGGTGGGCGGCGAAATTCAACATCGCTATTCCCGAGGGACTGGTCGCGCTGCAGATGCGAATGATGGAGCGGCCCAAGGTGCAGTCGGCCATCGAGTTCGAAGAAGCGCCCGCCAGGCGAACCCGGAGTGCGTGATGACCTCCGGCACCTCCAGCACCGGCACCGGCGGACGACTGCTCGACTGGCTCGACAAGCGCCTGCCAATTCGCGCGCTGATCGAAAGCCAGCTGACGGGCTACTACCCACCGAAGAATCTCAATGCCTGGTACTACTTCGGTGTGATGGCGCTGGTGGTGCTGGCGGTGCAGATCCTGACCGGCATCTTCCTGGCCATGCACTACAAGCCGGGCGCGGAGACGGCATTCGATTCGATCGAGCGGCTCATGCGCGAGGTGGAGTGGGGCTGGTTGATTCGGTACGCGCATACCACTGGTGCATCCTTCTTCTTCATCGTCGTCTATCTGCACATGTTCCGCTCGCTGATGTACGGCTCTTACAAGGCGCCGCGCGAGGTGCTGTGGATTCTCGGCATGCTGGTGTACCTGACGCTCATGGCCGAAGCATTCATTGGTTATGTGCTGCCCTGGGGCAACATGTCGTACTGGGCAGCACAGGTGATCGTGAACCTCTTCGGTGCCATTCCTCATGTTGGTGCCGGGCTCGTCGACTGGATCCGCGGCGACTACGGCCTCGGGGATGCAACGTTGAACCGCTTCTACTCACTGCACGTGATTGCCGTGCCGCTGGGATTGTTGCTGCTGGTCACGCTGCACCTGGTTGCGCTGCGCACCGTGGGCTCCAACAATCCCGAGGGCATCGAAGTCAAGGACCACGTCGACGCGAACGGCAGGCCGCTCGATGGCATTCCTTTTCATCCGTACTACATCGTCAAGGACGTGCTCAGCGTTGGCGTGTTTCTGGTGGTATTCGCGTTCGTGCTGTTCTTTTCACCCACGTTCGGCGGGCTGTTTCTCGAGCCTGCCAATTTCGAGCCCGCGAATCCGGCATCGACTCCCGAACACATCGCGCCCGCCTGGTACTTCGCTCCCTACTACGCGATTCTTCGCGCAGTACCCGATCAGAGGCTGGGTGCGCTGCTCACGCTGCTGGCGGTCGTGTCGTTTTTCTTCCTGCCGTGGCTCGATCGCTCCGCAGTCCGGTCGATGCGTTACAAGGGACAGCTGTCGCGCCTGGCGCTTGCCGCCTTCGCGATTTCGTTCGTTGCGCTGGGTTACCTGGGACTTCAACCGGCTGAACCGCTCTATGTCCTGTTGGCGCGCGTGTTCTCGATGATCTACTTCGCTTTCTTCTGGCTCATGCCGGTGTATTCGAGAGTTGACCGCAACAAGGTCGTGCCCGCGCGTCTCAGGTCCTGAGGGAGCACGGCCGACCGCGATCCCGGTCGGCCATGCCGCGTACACCCGAGTTACGCTCCCGCCCCCGATCCTGCTCAGCCGGTCCGCACTTCAATACGACGTGGCAGCAACTCCGCGCGCTTGGGAATCCGCACGGTGAGCACGCCATCCTGGAGATTCGCATCGATCCTGGCGGCTTCGAGCTCGTTGCTGAGCAGGAAGCTCCTCCGATACACGGCAGAGCGAATATCCGCGTGTAGCGGTTGCATCTCCTGCTCCGGCGCGATGCCGATCGTGCCTTCAATGAGCAGATTCGTCCCTTCGATGCGAAGGTTCAGCCGGTCTTTCGAGACGCCCGGCATGTCTGCCTGCAACGTGATGCTGTCGTCCGTTTCGAAGATATCGACGGGCGGCCGCAGGGCCGATTCGCGAGCAGGGGCACGATCCCTCTGTTCCGCGCTGACACCGTTGTTGGTCCCGGTGCGAGCGACTTCGGTCTGGTTGGTCATGGCGCGATCCTCCATCTTTATCAGTGAATTTCGATCTGCCGCGGCTTGGACGACTCATGCCGCTGCAACCGGATTTCGACAATGCCATCGCGATAGGACGCCTCGACTTTGTCGGGATCGATGTCCTCTGGAAGGGCAATGACCCGGCGAAAGGCGCCCCCGACGCGCTCGTTGCGGTAGTAGGTGGCATTCGGACTCTGCGCAACCCCGCGATGCCCGCTCACCGAAAGCAGGTTTTGCTGCAGCGAGATCTCCAGCGCCTTGGCGTCGATGCCAGGTGCAAAGAGATAGACCGTTACCGCGTCGCCGGAAGCTGCGACGTTGACCGCTGGAAATGTCCCCGGCGGCAGTGAGCGAATGCCTCCCGCCCATGGCGTGCCGCCAAATAGCTCATCGAGCTCCTGCTCCAGCCGTTGGAATTCGCCAAACAGCGGACTTTCTCTGAACCTGAGATTGGTGAACATGTGAGTAGCTCCTTTTTGGGTTGGGACGCGGATGGCGAAAAAAGCTGGGGATGGCGGGTGGCGATTCAAGGGGGCAGTCCACCCTGTCACAGATTGGCGCTTCTGCTGGTAGGAAAATTCAGTCAGATTAATAGGAGAACTTCAAAACACGTTCGTGCTGGAGACGCCCTGGCGAAGCTGACTGGGAAACGTTATCGGGCTTTGCCGTTGCCGACTGCCCTCAGCCAAAAGTGAAGTTGTAAATCTCCGCGCCCGGTTCCAGAAATTCGATCTCGAAGTCACGTTCTTCGATCGGTGAACCTTGTCGGATCAGGTGATACATGCGTGGCTGTTCGACCACGCCCAGTCCCTCCGCATCGACATCGACGCCGTGGGACGAGCGTGGTGGCTCTCCGTCGATCGTTACGCGGAAGCGAATCGGTGTACCACCCGGACCAGGGCCCATGACCACGTGCAGGTCGCGTGCTTGGAAGCGGAAGGTGATTTTCCCGTCCGCCTGGTTCAGTGCCGCGAACTCACCCTTCAGGGTCCAGTTTCCCTCGAGTGCCCACTGGTTGAGCCTCAACCGCGGCGGCCGCCGGTAGTCGCGGGGTCGGTTGGGCGACATGCCATCCGGAGAAGCGAATTTTTCGGAGCGCCCATAACCGAGATACGTCTCCGGCGTTTTCAGGTTGTTCCAGTCGGCGGCGGCTTCCGCGCCGCGTCCCTGGATGGTCGCGAGCTGACGCTCGAATGTGTTCTGTCCGGCCTCGGCGAGCAACTGCTGAATCACGCCCTCCAGCTTTTCGTACTCACCCTCACCGAACTGGTGATGGCGAATTCTTCCCTGTGCATCGATGAAGTAGATTGCGGGCCAGTAGTGATTGTCAAAGGCGTTCCAGATGGTGTAGTCGCTGTCGACGACGATGGGGTAGTCGACATCCTGTTCGCCGGCCGCACGCCGCACGTGGGCGACATCCCTCTCGAAGCTGAACTCCGGCGTGTGCACCCCGACGACAACCAGGCCCTGGTCGCGGTATTTCTCGGACCACGCTCGCAGATAGGGAAGCGTGCGCCGCCAGTTGATGCAGGTGTAGGTCCAGAAATCGACCAGCACCACCTTGCCGCGCAGCTCCGCGGCATTGAGCGGTGGTGAGTTCAACCAGGCGACTCCCTGCTCGAGCGATCGAAGCGCGCGCGCCGGGGCGCCGCCAAAGGAAGGACTAAATGCGCTCATGAAAACACCAGGCATGACAGGAAAAATTTCACCGGGCTGCGCTTGAAGCGACCTGAGAACTCGTGGTGGCGCGGGTGGCCTCGACGATCATCTTCGCCACTTCGTTCGGATGCGACACCATCACCACATGCGAGGCGCCTTTCACGACTTCGGTGTGACGTGACCGCGCGCGCTCGGCCATGAAGGCCATTGCCTGGGGTGGAATGCTCTTGTCGGCGCTGCCGTAGATAGACCACGATGGCAGCGTCTTCCACGCCGGTTCGCCTGAAGGTTCGTTACCTGCCGCCTCGGTGATGGGGCGCTGCGTTGCCGCCAGCAATTTCACCTTTGCCTCCGGCAAATCGGCGGCGAAGGGCGCGCGGAATTCGGTCTGCTTCACGTACAGGTCGTTGCCACCGCCTTCGAGCGGAGTGGGCACCAGGGAATTGCCGAGGATGCCGCCGGGAAATTTTCCGACCAGTCCGAACGTGCTCTCGCCGGCCTCGAGCGCGAATCCCGCCACGTAGACCAGCGCCTTGACGTTGTCATTGCCGACGGCCGCATTGCTGATCACGGAGCCACCGTAGGAATGTCCGACGAGCACCACGGGGCCCGGAACCGTCTTCAGGATGGTGGAGATGTAGGCCGCATCCGTCGCGAGGCTGCGCAGCGGATTGGCTGCGGCGATGACCTGGTAACCCTCGGCCTGCAGCTTCGGGATGACGCCGTTCCAGCTGGAGGAGTCCGCGAACGCCCCGTGCACCAGCACGATGGTGGGCGCGCGCACACGCTCGCCGGCGCTGCGCGCCGGCGCCGCAGCCATGGCCGCAATGGCCAGCACGGCCATCATTACCAATCCAGGTGACTTCAGCGTAGTTAGTGTGTGCATGGGTGATCTCCTCGATTATGGAAGAGGCGATCACATCAAACGAACGCACGGGGCGCGATTGCACCAAGGTATTGGTGGGCAGACTCGACACCAACGTGCAATGGCAAAGCACGAATTCGCGTGTTGAGATCGGGCCATGAAACACACCACACGCATTTCACTCGCCATCGGACTCGCGCTCGCGCAGTCAACGCCGGCGTTGACGGACGAGGGTGCTTTCTATGGGCTGCTGCGCTCGCGCGACCTGTCGCCTTTCGGCTTCCTGCGACTCGATATGCGCCCGGCGCACGCGGTGGCCATCGAGCCCGGCACCTGGGCCTTCGAGACCGAACTCGCCTATCAGAACACCTGGGCATTGAGCCCCGATGTCGAGGAGTACCTCATCGGCCTCGAGCCGGGCGGCCGACGCCACCTTGGACCGGCCGAAATCCAGGCCATCAAGGACCTGCCCGGCGAGAGCTACCTGCTCGACATCGAGGGCGCGACACTGGATGTGACCGCACACTACAAACTGTCGCAGAACTGGACGCTCTATGGGACCTTGAGCGCGATTACCTACACTGGCGGCTTCCTCGACAGCACCATCGAAAGTTTCCACGAGACTTTCGGCTTCAGCAGCTTTGGCCGGCCGGCGGCGGCGCGCAATCAGACCACGCTGGTCTACGATCTGAAGGGCGCACAGGTCGTGTTGCTGGATACACCCACGGACGGCGGAATCCTGGATCCGGTGCTGGGCGTTCGCTACACCGGGCTGCAGTTTTCTCCGACCTGGCGCCTCACGCTGGAAGCTGCGGCCAAGGTACCGGTGCAGGGCCAAAGGACGCTGCTGTCTACTGGGCGGACGGATTACGGTATGCAGGCGTCGCTACAGCGAGCCGGCCGGCGTCACGCCTTTTACATCGATGCCGCCGCCGTGTATTACGCCGGCGCCAGCGTTCCCGCGCCGCACGATTCGCAGGTGGTGCCGACGCTGATTCTCGGATACGAGTTCAAGTGGACCGCGCGCACCAATCTGAATTTTCAGATCTACATGAGCGATAGCGTTTACAACCACGATCAGACTGATCTCGAAGAATTGCTGGGCACCAAGTACCAGTACAGCGTCGGCGTGAGACATCGCCTGGACAACTGGCTGCTCACGTTGGGTTTCACCGAGAACGTGCAGAACATCAACAACACGCCGGATGTCGGACTGCAGTTCGGCGTCGCCTGGATTCCGCACCGCCGCGAGTCACGTTAGCAGTCGAGGCGTGGTTCGCAAATCGACCGCGGGCAGACATGGCCGTGAAGGCCTGCCGGGCCTCCGCGCGCGTCGGCACCGACGCACGCGGCGCGTTCATTCCTGGGCCGCGTATGTCTCCGAGCCGTTCGGGAGATTTGCCGCCATGTTCACCAGCTCGGCGAACGAGCCCGCCTGCATCTTGCGCATGAGTTTGCCGCGATGCGCCTTGACGGTGATCTCGGAGATGCCGAGTTGGCCGCCGACCTGCTTGTTCAAACGGCCCGTGACCACCAGGCTCATGACCTCGCGTTCACGGCGGCTCAACGATTCGAAACGTTGCTGCAGCGCATTGACCTGCTCCATTTGGCGCAACTCAGCGCGACTGCGATCGATGGCCTGATTGAGGACCAGCAGTAGTGCTTGTTCAGGGAACGGTTGGGTCAGAAAATCGAAAGCTCCCGCCTTCATCGCCTGCACGGACTCGGTCACGTCGGCGCAACGAGCCAGGAAGATGATGGGCAGCTCCAGGCGATCGGCAACCTTTCTCTGCAGGTCGAGGCCGTTCATGCCAGGGAGGTGCGGCTCGACGATGAGGCAGCCGGGGTTGAGTCCGCGCGGGTGCTCGAGAAATTCTTCGGCCGACGCAGCCACGCGCGGCTGATATCCCGCGGAGCGAATCAATGCCTCCATGGATTGGCGCGCCGCAGCGTCACCATCGACGACGAACACCCTCGGCGTTTCGGTCACCCTGGTTACATTGCGGGTCGACAGTGTGAATCGGAAGTTCATATCTACCTCCCTGTGAAAAGCCTTTGAGGTCGTGCGTATGTTCCTTCTGCTTTTGATCAGGCGCACGCCTAATGAGTGGGGAGTTCGACTGACACGAAGGAGTTAGTCATTGCGCGGGCAACACGAGGACGCGACGTCCGAAGCGATAGCCGTCCAACGAATACGCGCCCGGCCCCAGCAGCGCGAGCGCGATCGCATCGAGCGAAACGACGAGCACGATGGCTGCGCTGCCACCGCCAGGTCCGAACCAGATGAGCATGTGCAGCACGAGACCCAGGGCCGCGGCGATGGGAGTGAGGTATCCCATGGATAACACTGCAGAAAGCAGTATCGCGGCGACCCAATTCCAGGTGGCTAGTGCGTCGCGGTGGGCGTAGTGTTCGAGCAGCAGCGCAGCTGCCACGGATACCCGCAGGATCAACAGGGCGAAGCCGGGCAAGCCGCGCGGAAACATTGAAAACAGCCTTTGCACGCATCGAGGGTGCGCCACAAAGGCAGCGCCGAGTACCCAAAAGGCGTGTATCGGGAGTTACCCCTTTTGGGGGATCAAAGTTTGCCCGACAAACGATAATCAGAAGACAAGGGTGGATAGCAACAATGAAGGCAATCCCGCTTCTGGTGATTTCGCTGCTCGTCGCGCTGGGCGGGCAGGCGTGGTCGCAGGAGCCGGACGTGACGCTGCGACAATTGAATCATCGCGTGTTCACGGCGAACGACGGCGCGCCTTCCGACATCAATGCGCTGGCGCAAACTCCCGATGGCACTTTATGGATCGGCGGGCGCGCCGGCCTGGCGCGATTCGATGGCATGCAATTCGTGGCCTATCCAGGGCCGTCCGAGGAACCCCTGCCGGGGACCAACATCGCCAGTCTGTTCGCCTCACCTGACGGTGGTTTGTGGATCGGATTCCGACCCGGTGGCGCGGCATTTCTCAAGGGCGGACATGTCACCCGCTACGGCGTCAAGGAAGGTCTGCCCGACGGAACCCTGGAGCAGTTCGCGTGGGATCGTGATGGCTCATTTTGGGCTGCGACACGGCGCGGCCTGGCCAGGTTCACGGGCGCGCGCTGGGAAAAACATTCGGGCACGTCGGACATCGAAACACCCTACGGAGTGCTGCTGGATCGCCGGGGCACTTTCTGGGTTGCTGCCATCAATGGTTTGTTTGCAAGAGTTGCGGGAGACGCGCAGTTCCGGGAGGTCGACCGCAGCCTGACATTCGGCCCAGGCGGCAGCGTTCTTGCGGAGGCGCCGGACGGCCGGATCTATGCCGCGCCTCAATACAAACTGGTGCGTGTCGACCGGCCGGAAGATCCACGGTCCGGCGGTGCCGTCACCGTGCGCGGGGTCACCAGCGGACCACTCTTGTTTGATTCCGGCGGAAATCTCTGGGCCTCGGATATCGAAACCAAGGCCGTGCTGCGCGTGTCCGATCGCACAGTGGCGGCCATGGGACCGAAGGACCTCGTTGTCTCCCCCGAAAGCTTTTCGCCTGGTGGAGGCGTGAGCTCCGGGCGGATATTCGTCACGCTCCAGGATCGCGAAGGTAATGTCTGGATAGGCAGCGACAATGGACTGCATCGGTTCAGTCGCAGCAACGTGGTGCGTATCGCCGCGCCGCGCTGCTACCAGTACGGTTTCACGGCTGCCGCGTTCGCCGCCGGGGACAACGGTACGTTGTGGATCGCATGCGGCGATTATTCCGGCTCGCGTGTCGATGAAATCCGCGACGGCGCGCTGGTCAGCTCGCAGGTTACGCCGCCGTTCAGCGCGGCGTACCGGGACCCGGATGGCACGGTGTGGTTCGGTGGCTCCACTGCCATCGCACACCTGGTGAATCGCCGCATCGTGTCCGAGCCTCTGCCGGCGGAGGTGCAAGGTCGACCGATCGCAGGACTGGTGCGCGATCGCAGCGGGGCGATGTGGGTGTCAGTGACCCGCAGGAGTCTGTTCCGCGTCGTGGATGGGCGATGGACCGAATACGGCAACCTCGCCGCGCTGCCACGTGGCTGGCCGATCGTGCAAACCCGCGATGACAACGGCGTTTTGTGGTTTGGTTATGCGAACAACCAGGTGGCGCGCCTGGATGGCGAGGACGTGACACTGTTCGACGAGCGGCAAGGGCTCGACGTGGGCAACGTGTTGTCGATTCTCGCCCAGGAAGGTGAGGTGTGGGTGGGCGGAGAGCTCGGCTTCGCGCGGCTGGATGGCTCGCGCTTCAAATCGGTCAACAGTACCGCCGAAGAGTTCCGCGGAATCTCGGGCATCGTGCGTGCCCGCAATGGCGATCTGTGGCTGAACGGCATCGATGGCATTCTGCGCGTCGGTGGCGATGAGATCGAGGGGCTGGTGCGTATTCCGACTCATCGTGCGCAGGTGGAAATCTTCAACCACCTGGATGGCGTTCCCGGCACCGCGGTGCAATTGCGTCCGCAGCAGTCCGCCGTCGAAACCTCCGACGGGCGCATCTGGTTTTCGAGAACGGCGGGCATGGTGTCGATCGACGCGACGCAATTGAGGCGCAATGTGCTGCCACCGCCGGTCACGATCTGGTCGCTCAGCAGCGGCTCGATGCGTTACCCCAACGTCGGCAAAGACATTCGGCTGCCGATTCACACCACCCGCCTGCAGATCGAGTACAGCGCGGGAAGTCTGTCCGTGCCGGAGCGCGTGCGATTTCAGCACAAACTCGAGGGCCTGGATCGACAGTGGCAGGACGCCGGTGCGCGCCGTGAGGCGCTGTACACGAATCTGAGTCCGGGCAACTACCGGTTCCGGCTCAAGGCATCAAACAATGACGGCGTGTGGAATGAGGCTGGCACTTCCATCACCTTTTCGATTGCGCCGGCGTTCTATCAAACGCGCTGGTTCTACGCGTTTTGTGTGCTCGGCTGCGTGGCCGTGCTCGTGGCCTTGTATCGAGTCCGGGTGCGACAGGTCGCGGCGCAGGTGCGCGGCCGACTGGAAGCGCGCCTCTCGGAGCGCGAGCGCATCGCACGTGAGCTGCACGACACCCTGCTGCAGGGCATGCAGGGATTGATCTGGCGCTTCCAGGCGGCGGCGGATCGCCTTCCGCCCGAAGAACCCGCGCGGCAGATGCTCGAGCAGTCCCTGGACCGGGCCGACCAGCTGCTCGGCGAAAGCCGCGACAAGGTGAAAGACCTGCGCCCGACATACACGAATCTGTCCGACCTCGGCCAGACCCTGGCGGAGGAAGGCCAGCAGTTCGCACAGCTGCACCACGCGCAATTCCGGGTAGCGGTCCAGGGAGCCAGCCACGACCTTCACCCCATCGTGCGCGAAGAGCTTCTGTTGATCGGCCGCGAGGCGCTGGCCAACGCCTTCCGACACTCCGGCGCCAAACTCATCGAAGCCGAATTGACCTACGGTGATTCGGCGTTGCATCTGCGTATCCGCGACGACGGACTGGGAATCAGTGCCGCAGTGCTCAATGAGGGCGGGCTGCCGGGACACTTCGGTCTGGTGGGAATGCGCGAGCGCGCCAAGAAACTCGGCGGGCGGCTCGAAGTCTGGAGCAAGCCGGGAGCCGGAACCGAAGTAGACATGCGGGTGCCGGCGAATGTGGCATACCGGCAGCCTCAGTCCAGCACGGCCGGCAGCGCCTCGACGCTCGCTGCCGCCCGAACCACGGCCCAAGGGCGCTAGATGTCCATTCGCATACTCACCGTCGACGATCACCCGATCATGCGGGACGGCATTTCCGCGGTGCTCAGCGGCCAGCAGGACATGCAACTCGTTGGCCAGGCGAGCAATGGACGCGAGGCAGTGGAAAGTTACCGGCAATTGCGGCCGGATGTGACCCTGATGGACCTGCGCATGCCCGACATGAGCGGCATCGAGGCCATCGAAGCCATTCGTGCCGAATATCCGCATGCGCGCATCGTCGTCCTGACGACCTATGCCGGTGACGCGCAGGCGGCAGCTGCACTCAAGGCGGGTGCTGCCGGATACCTGCTCAAGAACATGGTGCGCAAGGAGCTGCTGGAGACCATTCGTGCCGTACATGCCGGCAAGCGACGGATTCCCGCCGAGATTGCCACCGGAATCGCCGAACACGTTGCGGACGATGAGCTCACCGAACGTGAACTCGCGGTGTTGAAACGAGTCGCCGCGGGAAAGTCCAACAAGATCATCGCCGCCGAGCTCGACATCTCCGAGGGCACGGTCAAGACACACATGAAAAGCATCCTGCCCAAGCTCGACGCCGCGGATCGTACCCACGCGGTGATGATTGCGCTCAAGCGTGGGATTCTCGACCTGTAAACCCCGGGTGTGGATGATGGTCGCCTGCATTGCTGCGACGAATGCACGCGCGCAATCCGAGCTCACACTCGATGAAATCGTCGTGACGGCGGATCGAGTGGGAAGTTACAGCGCCGATCTCATCCAGGCCGGGAGTTTTCGTGGGGCGCGGCAGCTGGACACGCCGCTGACGGTCAGCGTCATCCCGAACGCGCTGATCCAGTCCCACCAGGCGCAGGGCCTGCTCGACGCGCTGCGCAACACGGCCGGCGTGAGCCCCGCACAGGTGTCGACCACCGTGTATTCCAACCTGGCGATCCGCGGCATCAACGTGGACAACCGCGGCAACTACCGGCTGAATGGCATCCTGCCGATCGTCAATCTCGTCGACCTGCCGCTCGAGGACAAGGATCGTGTCGAAGCGCTGAAAGGCGCGTCGGCGTTGTACAACGGATTCTCGACGCCGGCCGGCATCGTCAATCTCACGATGAAACGGCCAACAGAGGATCCATTCTTCGCGGCAACCTTGTTTGGCAATGAACACGGCGCGCTGGGTGGGCACGTCGACGCGGGTGATACCTGGGGCAGGTTTGGCGCGCGCATCAACGCGTTGTATGGCAGCGTCGATTCCGGCATCGACGATACGCGTGGTGACCGCTCGCTGCTGGCGGCGGCGCTGGATTTCGAACTGACCGACGATCTGCGGCTGACGCTCGACGGCGAATACGTCGAGAAGCGGGTGAACGAGCCGGGGGTGTTCCGCTATGTCCGGCTGCCGGCGCCAACGCCCACGAACCTGTATCCCGCGCTCGAGCTGCCGCCGTTGCTCGATCCGGCCACCAACTTCGGGCCGGGCTGGGCGGAGAACCGCGCCTGGGCGCGCAACCTCCTGTCTACCGTGACCTGGAACATTTCGCCGGCGTGGTCGCTCTCCGCGAGTTATGGTCGCTCGTACCTGGAGCGCGACCGGCGATTCAACAATCTCGATCTGGACAATTACGGCCCGGATACCAATGGCGACGGCCAGTTGACCATCAACCTGCAACCCGGCGCCACCAACAACAACTCGAACTACCGTGCGGAAGTCGCCGGCGTCATGAATCTCGGGTTCATGAGACACGAGCTGCTGCTGGGCGCGTCGCAGAACATTCGCGATGCGTGGACAACCTTGGGCACACCCGCCACCTGTCCGGGTGAATCGCCCACTGCCCCGCGGATCATCTGTCGGCAGAATGCCTTTCATCCGGTCGATATCCCGGAGACTCCATTACCGGCGCGCGCGGGACCGCGAACCCGGATCGATGACATTGGTTATTACCTGTTCGATCGCATCGGGATGACGGATTGGCTGCAGCTCCTGGTGGGAATACGCAAGTCGGATTACACCGAGAAAAGTCTCGACAGCGGCGAGATCACGTTCCAGGACAACCCGACCTCCGTCTCCTACGGAGCGGTCATCAAGCCGCGCCCGTGGATGAGTGTGTATGGCACTTATATAGAGGGCCTCGAATCCACACCGCGCACGCCACAGACCGCGGCGAACGCGACCGAGGACCTGCCCGCGACCAACAGCACGCAGCATGAAGTGGGCATCAAGCTCGAGCCGAAACCGGGCTTGTTGATCCAGGCCGCGTGGTTCGACATCGAACGTGATTCTGCCTTCGTCAACAGCGCCAATGTTTTCGTGCTCGATGGCAAGGCGAGGTATCGCGGCGCGGAGTTCAGCGTGACGGGCGAGCCGACTCCGGACTGGTCTGTGTACCTGACCGGGCAGTTCCTCGAGGCGAAGCAGATTTCCGGTGCGGAGACGGTGATCACGACCAACCCGTTGACGGGTGACGTTACCGTCGTCCCGACGGTGGTGGGGCGCAAGATCGAGAATACGCCGGAGCAAACCTTCTCGTTGGCCAGCGAGTATCGCCTGTCCAGTATGGTTCCCGGACTCAGCGTGCATGGCGCCGCGTATTACCTGAGCGAACGCGCGGTGAACCAGTACAACCAGGCATTCATACCCGGCTACACGACCTTCGATCTCGGCGTGGCTTACACCGGCAACTTCCAGGGCAATCAATTTACTGTCAGGCTGACCGGGCAGAACATCGCGGACAAGAAGTACTTCGCGGCCACCGGCAACAATGTCGTCGCCCAGGCTCCGCCGCGACTCGTGAAATTTTCCCTGACCATGCGGTTCTGAATCATGCAACGCTGGATCCTCTTGCTGTTGATGGCGTCACCCGCGGCATGGGCGCTCGATCCCTCGCGATCGATCTCGCAATACGGACACACCGTGTGGACGGTGCAGGATGGCTTTTTGCCAGGTGCTCCCACCGAGATGGTTCAGACCACCGACGGTTACCTGTGGATAGGCACGCGCGGCGGCCTGGTGCGCTTCGACGGCGTGCGCTTCGTGCCCTTCACGGCGCCGCCCGGCGAGAAGTTGCGTTCGAACCGGATCCTGAGTCTGGGTGCGGGACGTGATGGCAGTCTGTGGATTGGTACGCGCTCGGGTCTGCATCGTTACCGGGATGGACAGCTGAAGTATTTCGACGATGCGCCCGGGTGGACCATGTCCATCCTCGAAGACGACACCGGCAAGATCTGGTTCACGCGCTCCAGTCTGTCCGACGACAAGGGACCGCTGTGTGAAGTCCAGGGCGATCGGGCCGTCTGTCACGGCCCCGCGGACGGCGTGCCCATCAAGAACGGCCGACAGCTCAGCAAGGACGCGCAGGGCAATCTCTGGACAGTGTCGGACGACACGCTGATGCGCTGGAAAGACGGGGCGTCGCGCACCTGGATGCCGCCCGGAATCTCGGAGCAGGGCAAGGTCAAAGTGATCGACGTGCTGCAAAGCGTGGTTGCGGCGCCCGACGGCTCAATCTGGGTGGGCGCCATGCAGCCGAGCCGCGGCCTCGGGTTACTGCACCTGAAGGACGACCAGCTGCAAGCCTTCGTCGCGCCCGGACTGGACGGGCGGAAGCTGGCGATGACCCTGACATTCGTCGATCGCCAGAAATCCTTGTGGATCGGCACGCAGGATGAGGGCATCTATCGACTTCACGAAGGCAAGGTGCATCGGTATCGCGCGCGCGATGGCCTGTCGGGCGATACCGTGCAGGGTTTCTTCGAAGACCGCGAAGGAACGTTCTGGGTGCTCACCACTCGGGGCATCGAGGCCTTTCGTGATTTGCCGGTCGTGAGCGTGACCAGCCGCGAAGGCCTGAGCGCCGATCTCGCCAATGCCGTGCTCGCAAGACGCGATGGATCGGTGTGGATCAATGCCTGGCACTCGCTCGATGTGTTGAGAGACGGAAAAATCACCTCGTTGAGTTCGAAGAACGGTTTTCCCGGCGAAGAATTCACCGCGCTGTTCGAGGATCGGGCAGGAACATTGTGGCTGGGCATCGACCGCGGCCTGACCGTTTTCGAAAACGGCAAGTTCACCGTCGTGCGCAGGCCCGATGGCAGCGATTTCGGAAATGCGCGAGGCCTGGTCGAGGATGCCACCGGCGATATCTGGGCCATCTCGGCCAATCCCTTCATGCTGACGCGCATTCGTGACCGCAAGGTGGTCGAGCAGATTCCCCGCGACGTCGTGCCCATCGACCGGAGCATCGTTGCCGATCCGCACGAGGGTGTCTGGGTAGGCCTGCGAAACGGCGACCTTGGCCGCTATCGGCGCGGGCCGGCTCGAAACCATAGGGTTTCATCGCGAGCAGGCGACCGGCGCAGTTTCCGGCCTGGTGGCCTGGCCGAATGGTTCCATCATCGGCAGCACACCCCTGGGTCTCATCGCCTCGCATGAAGGGCGGGCGCGAACCATGACGGCGGCGAAGAATGGACTTCCCTGCGACGAAATTCACACGCTGCTGGTAGATAGTTCAAGAGTGCTGTGGCTGTACGCTTCATGCGGTGTCGTCGCGATCCCGGATGACCAGATCGATGCGTGGTGGAAGGACCCTGAGGCACGCGTGAGCTATCGAGTATTCGATGCGCTCGATGGTGCGCAGCCCACCTATGGCAACTTCTTTCCCAAATCATCCATCGCCCCGGACGGACGCCTGTGGTTCGCGAATGCGAGCATCGTGCAGGTGATCGACCCGAAGCGGCTCGCCGGAAATACGCTCGCGCCGCCGGTGCATGTCGAACAGGTCTGGGCGGACCGACAGGCATTTCCCGTGCGAAGAGGGCCTGCGCCTGCCGCCGCAACTCGGCGATCTGCAGATCGACTACACGGGACTCAGTTTCGCCGTGCCCCGCAAGACGCGCTTCCGTTATCGCCTGGTCGGGCATGACACCGAGTGGCAGGACGTGGGAACCCGCCGCCAGGCCTTTTACACGGATCTGCCGCCGCGCGACTATGTGTTCGAGGTCACCGCCAGCAACAACGACGGCGTCTGGAACGAGGCCGGAACGCGCCTGGCGTTCTCGATCGCACCGACTTACTACCAGACGCGGACTTTCAAGGTGATGTGCGTGCTCGCCGCGCTCGGCGTCTTGTGGCTGGTATACCTGCTGCGTGTCCGGCAGATCGAAATGCGCCTGCGGCTGCGCATGGAAGAGCGCCTGATCGAGCGTGAGCGGATCGCGCGCGAACTGCACGACACGCTGCTGCAGGGAATGCTGAGCGCATCGCTGCAGCTTTCGCTGGCCAACAGCCAGATTCCGCCGGAGGCGCCCGCCAAGTCGCTGGTGGAAAAGATCCTGCAACTGCTTCGCCAGGTGATCGATGAGGGTCGCAATGCGGTACGCGACCTTCGTAGCCGCAGCGCACCCGGTGATGCGCTGGAGCAGGCGCTGGCGCAGATTCCCCGCGATCTCGCCAAGGATGACAACGTGGAATTCCGGCTGCTGGTGGACGGGACTCCCAGGGCCCTGCGTCCGGGGATCCACGACGAGGTCTATCGAATCGCGCGCGAGGCATTGGCGAACGCGTTCCGGCATTCGGGAGCGTCCTCGGTCGAAGCAGTGATCGAATACTCCCCGGAGCGATTTCGCATGGTGATCCGGGACAATGGTTGTGGCATCGACCCCGACGTGGTGCAGTCGGGTCGCGAAGGTCACTGGGGCTTGTCTGGCATGCGTGAGCGATCGAAAAAAATCGGCGCCGTTCTCAAGGTGCTGAGCGCGCGCGGCTCGGGCACGGAGGTCGACCTGGATATTCCGGGCGCGGCAGCCTTCGAAGCGGTTGCCAAACGCCATTGGACGGAGCGGCTGGCGCACCTTTCTGCGCGCAGTGCAGGTCCATGAGCGATCCACGCATGCGAATCATGATCGTCGACGATCACCCTTTGTTTCTCGAGGGCATCGCCACGGTCATCGCACACCAGCCGGACATGCAGCTCGTCGGTCGGGCCGCCACAGGTCAGCAGGCCATCGAGGAATTCGCACGCGCCAGACCGGACGTCACACTGATGGACCTGCGGTTGCCCGACATGAGCGGCATTGCCGTCGTCAACGCCATCCGCAGCAAATTTGCCGACGCGAGAATCACCATGCTGACCACCTTCGAAGGCGACGTCGAGATCCAGCGGGCGCTGGCGGCGGGAGTGCGCGGCTACCTGTTGAAAAGTGCGCCCCTGGAGGAAATCGTGGAGGCGATCCGCAAGATCCACTCGGGGCGCAAGCACCTGCCGCCCGAGGTGGCGATGAATCTCGTGGAAAACATCAGCGCCAATGCGCTCAGCGTACGCGAAGTCGAGGTGCTCACTCGCATGGCCGAAGGCGACCGCAACAAGGATATTGGCCGGCATCTGTCGATCGCCGAAGAGACCGTCAAGGTTCACATCCGGAATATCATGGAAAAGCTCGGCGCGAAGGATCGCACGCAGGCGGTGGCCATCGGCGTTCGCCGCGGGATAATCCAGCTTTGAATACCCCGAAAGTGTTAGCGGCCGCGCCGGCGGCTCCGATACGTTGCGGTCCAAATGTCGCCGACCTGCGAGTGGAGCGTGCCGCTGAGAAAAAGCTTCTCGAGATTTCCCTCGGGGTGGGCAGCCCTTGCGCTGCTGGTGATGCGCCTGGCTGTGGCCGGCATCACCCTCGGGGAGGCGGTTTCGTCGCTGAGTGGAGTCCCATCTCCGCCGGCCATGACGCTGGCGGTCGCGGCCGCACTCGGGGGCCTGGCGCTGATCATCGGTTTCGTCACTCCGTTTGTCAGCGGATTGATCGCCGCCCAGGCCACGCTGCTGTGCGTGACCTTTCACCCGGAGAATTTCTGGCTGCTCGATTCACGCCTGGCACTGGCTGAGCTTGCGGTGATGGCCGCGGTCCTGGCGATTCTCGGACCGGGAGCGATTTCGATCGATGCGCGGCTGTTCGGTCTCAGGGAAGTCGCCATCAGTGACCATCGCCCGCCGCCCGACCCCTGACCCGCGCAGGCTCACAGCGCTACGCGCAGCCCGAGTTTGAAATATCGACCGACCCGGTCGTATGGAACGCCGGTAAACAAGCATCGAGTCGGTGTTGGTGAAGATGCCAAAGCCGGGATGCGGCGGTTCTCGATCGAACAGGTTGCTCACCGCGACAAATGCCGAGCAGTCGGCCTCATTGAATCTGAACCGATGCTCGATGTTCACGTCGGCGTACCAGACATGAGGCACGTGGTTGTTCTCGATATCCGCCGCCATGCTGTTGTTGAACGAGCCGCTGCCGAGGTAGACGCCGGACAGGATCACGGTCGTTCCGTCGCGCGCGTACTGGAAACTCAGGTCGCCCTGCAGCGACGGAAGGCCGAGGTGGTTGTCACCGCGAAGGTCGAGCGACGCAGCCCCCGGAACGACCTGCTCATATTCGTCCAGGTAGTTGGCCAGCGCGCGAATCGTCGCCTGGCCGCCGGCGAGCTTGAATGTGTAGCTGGCTTCGCCATCCAACCCGCTGGTGAGGAATGACTGCGCATTCACGGAAATCGTCTCGACCACCGGAAGTCCGGTGCCCACCGGCAGACCGATCAGGTCGCACTGACCCTGGTCTCCCGCCGCGCAGCCGCTGATGATGGCGCTCGCCGGAAGCGTGGTGATGGCATCCCGGATCTTGATGCGAAAGTAGTCGAGGGACGCAGAGAATCCCACAAGACTTGCGGGTTGCAGCACCACGCCGACCGCCGTCGTGCGCGCGACCTCGGGCGCGAGAGCGGGATTGCCGCCGCCGACCTCCCGGACGTTGAACGCCTGGCCCGGAGCGAGGCCCAGGGAATTGAAAATCGGCAGCCCGTTCGGCAATGGATTCACCTGCGGGCTGATGCTCGACTCGAACTGCGGCAGGTCCAGCTCGAGGATGTTAGGCGCGCGGATGTCTTCCGAGGCGGTGAACCGGAATCGAACGCCTTCGACCGGAACCCAGTTCAGACCGAGTTTCCAGGGCAGTTCGGAGCCGGACTGGCTGTAGTCCACCCAGCGCGCCGCGAGATCCAGTTCCACGGATTTCGCGAACGTGTTGTCACGGAACAATGGGACGACGGCCTGACGCATAGGCCTCGGTGACGCGGGTTTCGCCGGAGAAGGCTGGATATCCCGTGAACGCAAACCCGCGGCCCACACCATCGTTGAACTGCCGCCCGCGTTCCTCGCCGATAACTGGCGCCGAAGGCGATCGAGACCGGGCCGGTCGGCAGTGAGAACGGTTCAGCCGTGACATCCACGGCGAATTCATGCTGCCAGGTTTTCAGCGGCTTTTCGATGGTGCCCAGGAAGTAGGCCTTCGCTTCGTCCGACATGTTGCCCGAGCCGAAGATGTCCGCCGGCGCGCAGGTGGAATCAGTGACCGCTCGGCAGGTTGCCATCCCGTTGACATCCACCGCATCCACAGCGGCGAAGAAGCGATCGATGCTGTAAGCGTTCAGCCAGCGCTCCCCGGTGTCGGCCTGGCCGTAGGATGCATGCGCACCCAGCATCCATGTGCCGCCCAGACGCGCGCGCAAACCGGCACTGAAGCTCTCGACCATTCTCGCGAAAGTCATCCTTGAAAACGCCTTCGTCGGTGTTCTGGCGTCCCAGGAACAACGTGGATTCGCCCGCCGCAAGGTACTGGTTGCGCACCGCTTCGGGCAGAAACGGGTTGTCGGCGACATTGATTCCGAGTTGCAGGCCGAACACGCTGGTTTCGAGTGGTATCGAGGTGAGCGCTGTATCGTTGCGCGCCACGAGCGCATCGAGTCGGGCTTCGACGTCCGGCGTGATCTCGAACGTGAGGCGCGCGAAACCAGCGGCGCGACGCTGTGGGGAGCTGAGCGCGACGGTGCCGAAGGTCGCCGCGAGATCCTGTCGCGGCGAGTCGCACAGCAGGTAGGGCTGACTCACGGAACAGGAGGAGGGCACGTAAGCTGCCGTCGAGCCGTCGGGCAGGAACTGCTGACCGGCGAGTGGGCCATTCAATATCAGGCCGCCAGGCGACTGATTCGCGTCGTAGGCGTTTCGCACCACGCGCAAGGGCCGCTCGCCCTGGGTGACAGCCAGGATTCGGCACGATGGCGGCCGGCGTGGCAAAAGATCTCGAGCCCGGATCGAGGCCGTCCCGGTCGAAGATCTCCGCGCTCGCAACCAGGTGCCACCGATCGCCGAAGTCTCCGCCCCACGCGGCGGTCATCTTGCCGGCACCCGCGTCGGAATCGGAAGACATGCCGCCTTCGACGCTGGCCTTGAAACCCGTGAATCGGGAGTCGATGACGGAAATTGACGACGCCCGCGATCGCATCCGACCCATAGGATGCCGACGCCCCACCGGTGACGACGTCAACCGTCGAGATCAGCGCCGAGGGCAGCGCCGTGATATCTCGATCGCCGGACAAGGTATTGCTGACGGGCCGCTCACCCTCAAGCAGAACGAGCGTGCGGTTGGTGCCGAGGCCGCGGAGGTTGACGATGCCGCGCCCGGCGGGCCCGCCAAAGATCAGTGAGCCGGTGCCTTCATCGGCGGCGTTGCGCATCTGCGGCAGGCGCGACAACGCGTCCGCCAGCGTTTGCGGCGCGCGCAATTCGAGGAGTTCCTCGCCGAGCACGGTATTGGGTGTCGGCGCCTGGTAACCATCACGGAGGATGCGCGACGCTGTCACCTCGATGATTTCGAGTGGCGGAAGCGGGAGTGTCGCCCGCCGCCACGCGCCGAGGCCGGGAATCAACGCATGCGCGATGACCGCGTAGCAGCGATTCGGCGACGCATGTGCGCCTCCCTGCCAGCCTAAAGGTGAATGATCCCGCGCCGCACTCCTATCGATACCGCCTGCGTACGATCCTTTGCTCCGAGCTTTTCGAGGATGCTGCGCACGTGACCCTTCACGGTGTCCTCGGAAATCGACAGGTGCACGGCGATATCCTTGTTACGGTGTCCCTCGGCGAGTTGTCGCAGCACTTCGATCTCGCGATCGCTCAATTGTTTCGGCGCCCAGCTGCATCGCGAGGTTGCTCGCAATCTCGACGGGAATGTGTTTGCGGCCGGCATGAATGGCGCGCACGCCCGCCAGCAGCTGCTCGGGGGCGGAGGTCTTCAGCATGTAGCCGCGTGCGCCGGCGGCGAGCGCGCGGTGGACTTCCACGTCTCCCTCGAATGTCGTCAGCATCATCACGCGCGCATCGGAAAACTCGCGGCGGATCGCGGCCATCGCGGCAATACCATCGACGTCCGGAAGGCGCAGGTCCATCAAGGTCACATCCGGCCGCATGCTCGCGATACTGGGCCAGGGCTTCGGCTCCCGTGGACGCGGTGCCGACCAGCGACATGTCCTCCTGGTGGTTGATGACGGTGCCGATGCCTTCCAGGAACAGCGGATGATCGTCGACGCACAGGATCCGTATTTTTTTTCGTTCATTCATGTAGTCAGGTCCGATAGATCATGCGTGCCGGGACGGTCAATGCGATTTCGGTGCCCGCGCCGGCGCCACTGGAGACATTGATCGTCGCACACAGTCGCTCCGCGCGTTCGTTCATGACCGCCAGGCCGAAATGGTCGGCACCTTCCGCGAACGCCGTGCCGGCGACGAAGCCCTTGCCATCGTCGCGAACCATGAGGAGAAAGCTGGTCGGGGTGTATTCCAGACTCACCTCGATGAGTCTTGCCTGCGCATGTCGCAACGCATTGGAAATGGCTTCACGCGCGATCAGGTAGACCTCGGTACGTGCGGCGGACAGCAATGGCCTGGGTTCGCCTTCGATGATCACGCGGAACTTCGCGTTCGACTCGATCTGCAGATCGCCGGGCACGGCGGAAATCGCATTCTCGAGGTCTTCGGCGTCGAATTCCGAGGACCGCAGGCCGCGCACCGTGTTGCGGCTTTCAGTCACCAGCCGGCGCAGCAGATTCGACACGTGCTCCAGGAGCCGGCGCGCCTTGTTCTCGGGCGCGAGCTGATCCTGTACCACCGAGAGCTGGAACGATGCGCTCAGCAATCCCTGCAGCAGGGTGTCGTGCAGGTCTTGTGCAATGCGCATGCGCTCGTTGTTGCGACCCTCCATTTTCAACGTGACTTCGCGGGCGACGTAACGGACGCGTGCCCACACGATCCACCAGCCCAGGCCGATGAGCAGCAGTGCGCAGGCGGTGCGGAACCACCACGTCGCCCACCAGGCCGGAAGGATCTGAATGCTCAGCGCGACGCCCGGCTCATGCCAGTTGCCGCGGTCTGCCGCCATTTGAACCCGTAACGAATAACGGCCCACCGGCAACGTGGTGTAGGTCGCCTTGCGGACGCTGCTCGGAGATTCGTGCCACGCCTTGTCGAGGCCGTCGAGACGGTAGCGGTAGCGCGTGGTTTCCGGACTCGAATAGCGCAATCCGGCGAACGTGACCGAGAAGTTGCGTTGCTCGTGTTCGAGGGTGACGCCTTCGGAGTAGGCGATCGCACGCTCGAGCGGTTCACCGGGGCCGATGCGCGCCTTCACGTCATCGATCTCGAAATCCGTCAGTACCAGGGGTGCCGTCAGCTGCGCTTCCTGCAGTGCCTCTGGAACGAAAGCCACGGCGCCCGCGAAGCCCGCAAAGAACAGCTCGCCCCGCCGACTCTTCGAGCAGGTGGCCCAGCCGGTGAGGTCATTGCCCGGCAAACCTTCCACCAGCGAGTAGTTAGAGAAGCTGCCGGTGGCGGGAGTCAGCTTGGATAGCCCCTTGGTCGTGCTCAGCCAGATGTCGCCCTGCTCATCTTCGAGGATGCAGGAGACGGTGTTGGCGGGCATGCCATCGCGCGTGTCGTAGCCCCGCAGCACACCCGTCCTCGGATCGAGGCTGTTCAGTCCGTTTTGCGTGCCGATCCAGATCGTGCCCTGGCGACTGGCGTAGACCGTGGGCACGGTATTGTCCCGCAGCCCGTCGAGCTCGCCGCGCTTATAGCGGTGCACCGTTATTTGTCCCGTGGCCGGGTCGAAGCGATGCAGGCCGGAGTACGCGGATCCCAGCCACAGGATACCCGCCGAGTCTTCGACGATGCCCACGTAGCTCTGGCTCATGCCGCTGTCGGACTGCAGCTTGAAAACCGTGAAGTCGCGAGTGACCGGATCGAATCGATCCAGCCCGTCCTCGGTGGCCACCCAGACCGTTCCCTTGCGGTCGATGTACACGCGGTGTACTTCGTTGTGGCTCAGGCTGCGCGGATCGTCGGGATCGTGACGGTAGGTCTCGAAGCGCCGCGTGCGCGGTTCATAGCGGGTCAACCCGTGCGCGAACGTGCCCAGCCACAGTGCGCCATCGTTGTCCTGCACGATGCTGATCACCATCGGTTTCGGGCCAAGGCCCACATCGACGAGCTCGCGCTTACCGGTGCGCCGATCGATGCGGTTGAGTCCGTCATCATTGCCAATCCACAGGATTCCATCCCGGTCTTCGAAGATGGCATTCACGAAGTCGAGCGTCAGGCTGTCGGGGTCGCCCGGAATGTGTCGAAAGACCTCGAAGCGCTGCGAGCCCCTGCCGAAATAGTTGACGCCGGTGGAATGCAATCCGGTCCAGATGTTGCCGTCGCGATCCTGGAACAATGCGATGACCTTGTTTTCCGCGATGCTATGCACGTCCTGCGGCTGATAGCCGTAATGATAAAAGCGATTGCGTTCGCGATCGAGGCGCAGCAGGCCGCGCCCCGGTGAGCCCAGCCACAGATTGCCGTCCGCGTCCTCCGCGATGCCCATGATGCCGGTGAGCGCGGTGGCCCCCGGGTCCTGCTCGTAGAAGGAATACGGCGTCACGCTGTTGGTGTCGGGGTCGAAGAGGGCCAGGCCGTTTCCGGAAGCCTGGGCGATCCAGAAGCGGCCGGCGCGATCTTCGAACACGCTCACTTGCACCGAATCGGGCATCCGGATGTGGCGCAATACCTTCGCAGTCGAACGATCGAACTCCAGCAGTCCGGATTTGGTGCCCACCCAGAATCGTCCGCGAGAATCTTCACCGCTCCAGTTGACGACATTCGTCGGCAAACTGTCTTCATGGCTGCCGCTGCGGAAATGCGTGAGCGCACCGCTCGCCGGATCGAGCCGGTGCAGGCCAGAAGCGGTGGCCAGCCACAACATGCCGTCGCGACCCTGTGAGATGTGCAGTACCGTGTTCGAACGCTGCGAGCTTTCGTCCCGCTCCACCAGGTAGTGCGTGAAGGTCTCGGTACGCGGGTCGAAGCGATCGAGCCCTTCGCTCCAGCCGATCCAGATGATGCCGTCGCGATCCTTGAAAAGCGCGAACACGAACGTGCCGGCGGCAGACTTCTCATTGCCAGGCTCGTGCACGAACAGTTTGAAGTCATAACCGTCGTAGCGGTTGAGCCCGTATTGCGTCCCGAACCAGAGGAAGCCGAGATCGTCCTGGATGATCTGCGACACCCGCGTCTGCGAGAGGCCATCGGCAGTGGATAGACGGTGGAAGCGCAGACCCTTGGCATTTTCGACCGGTAGTCGCACGACATCGCGGCGCACCGGCACGTCGAGAGGGCGCGCGGCCGCGGGCGATGCCAGCACTGCCAGCACCAACAACCATGGGAAATGCATGATCGGTCTCTGCTCTTCTTGTCGTCGGACTATGAGCGCGCCCTTCGCGCGCGCGCAAGCTACCCGTCGCGCAGGTGTTTGATCTCGACCCGCCGGCGGCCGAACAGCCGCGCGTCGATGGACCAGGCGCCGGGACCGAGCAGGGCCAGACTCAGGCTCACGGCCGCCCGTATCAGGTGAGGCTCGAACTCCCGATCGAACATCAGCAGGCTGCCGAGCTGGAGCAGACAGACGAGAGTCGCCACAATCGGCGTTCCGAGTCCGACGATGATGAACGCCGCGGTGAGGAGTTCCACGGCCGCGGGAATCATCACCTGCCAGGATGTCGATGGCACGAGCGCGGTAGCGGCGTCAGCGATGAGCACCCCGCCCAGCATCAGTCGCAGGACGAACAGTCCCGCGCCCGGCCACGCATTGGGAAACGTCGAGAAGAACCGTTGCATGTCCGCAGCTTAGGGACGAAATCCGCAAGCGGGACGCATCGAGCTGATGGAGTTGCAGTCACCCTTTCGAGTGTTGATTTTGTTGCGGCGCAATGGCCGGGAGCTCAATACGGCGCGAGTGCGGAATCGGAAGCCAGAAATGCCGCTGCCTGTCGGGTAAAGGATTCGTGAAACTGGAACAGCGATCCGTGGCCGGAGTCCGGGTAGGTCAGAAGCATGGCGTTCGACAAGTTCTCACTCAGCCAGTAGGAATTCCGGATGGCGATCATCTCGTCCCGGTTTCCGTTCACCACGAGCGTGGGCTGAAAGATGTTTCTCAGATCCGCGAACCGTTCGCCCGTGAACTTCTCCCAATCACGAAACGCCGCCATTTGAGCCTCGGCAACCGCCGGTCCCGAGATGGGCTCGCGGTCCTGAGTGCGTTGCATGAGTCGCTGGATGAACGCCTCGCCCGCTGCCTGACTGGATGCGGTCGGCGCGAAGAACAGCCTGGTTAGCACCTGGTAACCCCGAAGATCGGGATCGGCGAGGGGTTTCGCCAGGCTCGGCTTCTCGAGGTGCATGATGTCCTCGCCACCTCTCGGTGCCGTGCCCACCAGGATCATCCTGCGAATGGACGAAGGTCGATCCAGTGCCATTTGCTGCGCGATCATCCCGCCGAGCGAGAATCCGAGCACATCGCAATGGGCCACGCCCATGCCATCCAGAAAAGCCAGCGTGTGGTTCGCCATTCCGACTACCGTCCGCGGTACGGTTCCGGTGGAGCGGCCCACGCCGGCGTTCTCGAAGAGAATCACGTCGCGACCGCGCGCGAGTGGGTCCGTGACTGCAAAGTCCCAGTTGTCGAGTGTGCCGGTGAAGTGCTGAAGGCACAGCAGCGGAGTTCCGGAACCCGAGCCAAGGCGACGATAGGCATAGCGCTGTTCGCCCACTTGCAGGAACTGTGTTGGGGCGGAGAGGTTGCTCGAAGGCTTCGCCGCAGGCGTCACGAATCTCATGGTCTGATTTGAACAGCGGTTCGAGCGCAGATCGATTGGACCATGGTGTCGTGCACCGTTTCCGCCAATACCATCGTGCAATAGGGAAGCGAACTGTCTTCTGCTTTCATCGTCCGGTCACCGCAACGGAGTCGGAACGATGGCTACGAACAAGGGCGCCGCGCGCGCCAGGATTCAACAACCCTTTGGCAACCTGCAGCCGGTACGCATCGGACTCCCCGCCGAGACGCGACATCAGTGTGTGCAGGCGCTCAATCGACTGCTGGCGCACTCGATGGCTTTGCGCGACCTGTACAAGAAGGCGCACTGGCAAACCTCGGGAGCGGTGTTCTACTCGCTGCACTTGATGTTCGACAAGCATTACGAGCAGCAGCTCGAGCTCATCGATTCGCTGGCCGAGAGGGTGCAATTGCTGGGCGGCGTCGCGCTGGCGACCGCCCAGGACGTCGTCCATGAGAGCCGCATCTCGCGTGTGCCGCGCGGCGCTGAGCCGCCCGCGCAGCAGCTCAAGGGCCTGCTCGATGCACACGAGTTCCTGCTGATTGAAGCGCGGCCGCTGGCACGCCAGGCCGCGGAACACGGCGATGACGGCACCAACGACATCATCGTGAGCGAAGTCATTCGCACCAATGAGCTGCAGGCCTGGTTCGTCGGCGAACACCTTGTCGGCGACGCGAAGCAGGGGGGCTGACATGCTGCGCATCGCCATCATCACCGGCAGCACGCGTCCGGGTCGCCAGAGTGAAGTGGTGGCGCGGTGGGTGCTGGACATCGCCATGCGCCGCCGCGATGCCGAATTCGAGCTGGTGGATATCGCGCAGCACAACCTGCCGCTATTCGACGAGCCGATGCCGCCGAGCCTCGGGCAGTACACCCGCGAACACACGCGCAAGTGGGCCGCGAAAATCGCATCCTTCGACGGATACGTGTTCGTGACGCCGGAGTACAACCACGGGTACCCCGCCGCGCTCAAGAACGCCATCGACTTCCTGTACGCGGAGTGGAACAACAAGGCCGCGGGATTCGTGAGTTACGGCGGAGTCGGCGGAGTGCGCGCGGTGGAACAGCTACGCCTGGTGATGTCCGAACTAGAGGTTGCCGATGTGCGCAACCAGGTCATCCTTTCGCTGCTCACGGATTTCGAGAATTTCACGACGTTCAAGCCGCAGCCGCGACATGTGGGTGAAGTGCAGGTGCTTTTGGACCAGGTCATCGCCTGGAGCAGTGCACTGCAGCCCCTGCGAATTGCTTCACGCGAAGAGTTTGTCGAACGACTGGCTTGAATCGTCGCACGGTGACCGATACGTTGGTGTCGACCGATACCATCGGACAATTGTCGACTAACTACAGGTTCCGTCGAATGGCGAGGGCCCGTCCGGGCACCACCAGTTCCAGTCCTTCATCTTTCAAGGAGCAATCCATGAGTGCAGTTATTCAACAGCCGGCCGCCGATGCCGGCTCCATCCGCCCGTTCCGCGTGAACTTTCCCGACTCTGACCTCGCCGACTTGCGCAGGCGCATACTCGCGGCCCGGTTGCCGGAGCGTGAAACCGTCGCGGACTTTTCGCAGGGCGTGCCACTCGCGACTGTGCAGAAACTCGCGCGTTACTGGGCCAACGAATATGACTGGCGCAAGTGCGAGGCGCGCCTCAACGCGGTGCCGAACTTCATCACCGAGATCGATGGTCTCGACATCCATTTCATCCACGTACGCTCGAAGCATGAAAACGCCTTGCCAGTGATCATCTCGCACGGCTGGCCGGGCTCCGTCGTCGAGCAGCTCAAGCTCATTGGGCCGCTGACCGACCCAACCGCGCACGGTGGTACCTCCGCTGATGCCTTCGACGTGGTGATTCCCTCGATGCCGGGCTACGGCTTTTCGGGCAAACCCACCACCACCGGCTGGGACGCCAAGCGCATCGCGCGTGCCTGGGATGAGCTCATGAAACGCCTGGGGTACAAGGAGTACGTCGCGCAGGGGGGCGACTGGGGTGCCCTGGTCGTCGAATTGATGGGCGCCGCGGCACCCAAGGGATTGCTGGGCGTCCACACCAACATGCCCAAGGTGGTTCCGCCTTCGATTGACGCTGCGGCTTTCACCGGCGCGCCGACGCCGGCGGGTCTGTCCGCCGATGAAACGAGTGCCTTCGAGCAGCTGAAAGTCCTTCTACAAGGATGTGTACTACGCGTTCTTCATGGGCACGCGTCCGCAGACGCTGGCGGCCCTGGCGGATTCACCGGTCGGACTCGCCACCTTCATGATCGACCACGACCGACGCAGTCTCGAGCTCATCTCACGCAGCTTCGACGGAGTGCCTGAGGGGCTCACGCGTGATGACGTGCTCGACAACGTCACGCTGTTCTGGCTCACGAACACGGGCGTTTCCGCGGCCCGCCTCTACTGGGAGAACAAGCTCCCCTTCTTTACGCCGGTTGACGTGAAGATTCCGGTGGTGGTGAGCGCCTTCCCGGATGAGCTCTTCCAGGCTCCGAAGAGCTGGGCGGAGCAGGCGTATCCAAACCTCGTCCGCTACAACAAGCATCCCAAGGGCGGTCACTTCGCTGCCTGGGAACAGCCGAAGTCCCTCTACGAGGATATGCGCGCGGGTTTCAAATCCTTGCGCGCGTAGCGGCACGGAAGTTCGAGAGCCTGGAGGCCCGCGGACTGTCTGCGGGCCTTCTCATTTTCCGATATCGATACCAACGTCCAATTTTTCCGCGCCTCGTCAACTGATGTGATCTGACCTCGATCACTTCACGGGGAGCACGAAGATGTCAGCGGCAGCAGAGGCCATGACGGCCGAGCAGCTGGTCAGCGAGCCCGACTACGTCGAGCTGAGCCGCCTGGTGATCGAGCATGGATGGCGTGGTGCCGGTCGCGGACGGATTGCGCAAGCAGGATGCGGACGCGGCATGACTCACATGCATTACATGTCAGGAGTGCTGGTCGCATGCGGCGCGTTGTTAACGGCCTGCGGCAAGTCTCCGAATCCGGCCCCGCCGCCGCCCGAGGTCATGGTCGCCCCGGTGCTGACGCGCAATATCACCGATTGGGATGAATACACCGGCCGATTCCAGGCCATCGACTCGGTGGAACTGCGGCCGCGTGTCTCTGGTTACATCGACCAGGTGTTGTTCAGGGAAGGGCAGGCCGTCAAGAAAGGCGACACGCTGATCATCATCGATCCGCGGCCCTATCGGGCGGATTACGACCGAGCCAGGGCAGAGCTGGTACTCGCCAGGGCGCAACGCGAGCTGGCCGGCCTCGAGGCCGAACGAGTGCATAATCTCAAGGACTCGGGCGCGGTTTCGCAGGAAGAATTCGACGAGCGCACGAGCACGCTGAATCAACGCGAGGCCAACGTGGCCGCGGCACAGGCGGCGCTCGACACGGCGGCACTGAATCTCTCGTTCACGAAAGTGCAGGCACCCGTGGATGGACGAACCAGCCGCGCCGAAGTCACGCGCGGCAATCTTGTCACCGGCGGAAACAATGGCGGCACGTTGCTGACCACCATCGTCTCGATCGACCCGATCTACGTGTACTTCGAAGGCGACGAAAACGCCTACCTGCGATACGAGGAGCTGGCACGCAGCGGCGCGCGCCCGAGCTCGCGCAGCGTGCCGAACCCGGTACGCGTGGGTCTCGCGAACGAGGAAGGGTTCCCGCACCACGGCCGCATGGACTTCGTCGACAACCAGCTCAACGTGCGCACCGGCACCATCCGCGCGCGCGCCGTGCTGCCTAACAAGGAAGGGCTGTTCACGCCGGGACTGTTCGCGCGCGTGCAATTGCTCGGCAGCACGCAGGAACAGGCCATCCTCATCGAGGATCGCGCCGTCGGCACCGACCAGACACAGAACTTCGTGCTGGTGGTTGGCGCGGGAAACAAGCTCGAATACCGCAGTGTGGAGCTGGGACGTGCCCACGAGGGTCTGCGCATCGTTCGCAAAGGCCTCAAGCCCGGTGACGTGATCGTCGTCAACGGCCTGCAGCGGGTGCGGCCGGGGGTCGTCGTCACGCCCAAGCCAGTGATCATGGGCGAGGGTTCGCCGCCGGCCGAGGTAACCGTGGCCGAGACCGAGCGGTGAATATTTCGTCGTTTTTCATCGAACGCCCGATCTTTGCGACGGTGCTGTCCATCATCATCGTGGTGGCAGGCCTGGTCGCGATGCCGCTGCTGCCGGTCAGCGAATTTCCCGAGGTCGTTCCACCCACGGTGGTGGTGAGCGGACGCTTTCCGGGCGCCTCGCCCAAGACCATCGCCGAAACCGTCATCACGCCGCTGGAGCAGCAGGTCAACGGCGTGGAGAACGCGTTGTATGTCAATTCCTCGGCGGATCCCGATGGAAGCTTTTCGCTGACCGTCACTTTCCGGCTGGGCACCAATCTCGACACCGCCCAGGTGCAGACCCAGAACCGCGTCGCCCAGGCCGAGCCGCGACTGCCGGAGGTGGTGCGGCAGATCGGTCTCGTGACGCAGAAACGTTCGCCGGATCTCACCATGGTGGTGTTCCTGCGTTCGCCGGACAAACGCTACGACTCGCTGTACCTGCGCAACTACGCGGTGATCCAGGTGCGCGACGTGCTCGCCCGCCTGCCTGGCATGGGTGACGTGCGCGTGTTCGGTTCCGGCGACTACGCCATGCGCCTGTGGCTCGACCCCGGCAAGGTCGCGGCCCGCGGCATGACCGTCGACGACGTGCTCGACGCGGTGCGCGAACAGAACGCGCAGGTGGCCGCGGGCCAGATCGGCGGCCAGCCGGCCATGCCCGGCACGCAGTTCGGATATATCGTGAATGCGCAGGGTCGCCTCACGACCGAATCCGAGTTCGGCGACATCATCATCAAGACCGGCGACGACGGCGACATCGTCTATCTACGCGACGTCGCACGCGTGGCGCTGGGTCCGGAAACCTACAGCCTGCGCAGCATGCTGGATTCGGCGCCGGCGGTGGCCATCCCGATATTCCAGTTGCCCGGTGCGAATGCGCTGGAGCTCTCGCAGGGCGTGCGCGACACCATGGCCGAGCTCTCGAAGAATTTTCCCGAAGGGCTGACCTACGAGGTCACCTACGATCCGACCATCTTCGTGCGCAACGCAATCGCGGCGGTGGTGGAAACGCTGCTCGAAGCCGTGCTGCTCGTGGTGCTGGTCGTGGTGGTGTTCCTGCAGGGCTGGCGGGCGAGCGTGGTGCCGCTGGTGGCCGTGCCCGTGGCCATCGTGGGCACGCTGGCCGTGCTGCTGGCGCTCGGTTTCTCGATCAACGCCCTGACGCTGTTCGGCCTGGTGCTCGCCACCGGCATCGTGGTGGACGATGCCATCGTGGTGGTCGAAAACATCGAACGAAAAATCGAAGGCGGACTGGATGCGCGCGCGGCAGCACACGAGGCCATGCGCGAGGTTACGCGACCCATCATCTCCATCATGCTGGTGCTGTGCGCGGTGTTTATCCCGGTCGCGTTCCTGAGCGGCATCACCGGACAGTTCTATCGACAGTTCGCGATCACCATCGCCGCCTCGACGGTGATTTCCACTTTCAACTCGCTCACCTTGTCCCCGGCATTGGCCGCGATATTGCTGCGGCCGAAGCACGCGCCGCCGGACCGGTTTCAGCGCCTGATCAACCTGGTGCTCGGCAAACCTTTCGCGTTGTTCAACCGTTTCTTCGAGCGCGTGTCGCATGCCTACGCCGCGCGCATCGTGGACGCGGCGCGACTGCGTCGGGTGATCCTCGCCGGGTTCGTGCTGCTGCTCGGCGGAACCTGGTTGATGTTCCAGGTCGTTCCCTCAGGGTTCATTCCGGCGCAGGACAAGGGATACCTGATCGCCATCGTGCAGCTCCCCGATGCCGCCTCGCTCGACCGAACCGAACAGGTGGTGAGACAACTGTCCGACCTGGCGTTGCAGACACCCGGCATCGAGCACGCCATCGGTTTTCCGGGTCTTTCAGCCAATGGTTTCGTCCTCAAGGAGAATTCGGCGGTGATGTTCCTGCCATTGCAGGACTTCTCGAAGCGCCGCACGCCGGAGCTCTCCGCCGCCGGGATCATCCAGGCGCTGTCCGCGAAGCTCGGCGGTATTCCCGAGGCATACGTTCTCATCGTGCCGCCGCCGGCCGTGACGGGCCTGGGAAGCACCGGCGGTTTCAAGCTGTACGTGCAGGATCGCGCCGGCAACGGCTACGACGAGCTGGCACGGGTCACGGGTGAAGTCCTTGGAGCCGCGCGCGAGCAGCCCGAGTTGCTGGCACCGGCAACCTACACCAGCTACCAGAACTCCGTGCCGCAGCTCTACATCGACGTGGACCGCAACAAGGCGAAACGGCAGGGCGTGCCGTTATCCAACATCTTCGGCACGCTGCAGACCTACCTGGGCTCATCGTACGTCAATGACTTCAACGCGTTCGGGCGCACATTTCGCGTCTATGCGCAGGCCGAAGCACGATTCCGCGCGCGGCCCGAGGATATCGCCAATCTGAAGACGCGCAATGTCGCCGGCGATCCCGTACCCATCGGATCCGTCGCGATCGTCCGTTTCATCACCGGGCCCGACCGCGTGTTGCATTACAACGTGTACCTCGCCGCCGACGTGAATGGGCAGGCGGCGCCGGGGTATTCGTCCGGTCAGGCGACCGTCCGCCATGGAACGCGTACTCGAGCAGACACTGCCCGGCGGCTACGGCTACGAATGGACCGAACTGGCGTTTCAGCAGAAGTCCGCGTCGGGAGCCGCATTGCTGGTCTTCCCGCTGTGCGTGTTGCTGGTGTTCCTGATCCTCGCCGCGCAGTACGAGAGCTGGGCGCTGCCGCTGGCGATCGTGCTGATCGTGCCGATGTGCCTGCTGTGTTCGCTGATCGGGGTGCGGCTCGCGGGCGGCGACAACAACGTGCTCACGCAGATCGGCTTCATCGTGCTCGTGGGGCTGGCGTGCAAGAACGCCATCCTCATCGTGGAGTTCGCGCGCGAGCGCGTGGAGCAGGGCATGGGCATCGTCGACGCGGCAGTCGAAGCCTGCCGCCTGCGGCTGCGTCCCATCCTCATGACCTCGTTCGCGTTCATCATGGGTGTGGTGCCGCTGGCGATCGCCACCGGCGCCGGCAGCGAACTGCGCAGCGCGATGGGCATCGCCGTTTTCTCGGGGATGTTGGGCGTCACGCTGTTTGGCCTGTTCCTGACGCCGGTATTCTTCGTGGCGATCGAGCTGGCGCTGCGCCGCATGAAGCCCGGGCAGCCGGCGGTTGCGCCGCTGGGCGGGACCCCGGCGCAAGCATTGCAGGCGCCACGCGGAGAGCAGGAGTGAAGCGCGGCACGTTTGCTGTTTGGCTCGCGTTGCTCACCGGTTGCGCCGCCGGCCCGGATTACGAGCAGCCGGCAACCGCGGTACCGGCGAGTTTCAGCAATGTTGCCGAGCCGGGAATCGCCGAGGACGAGGCGATCGCGCAGTTCTGGACTCTATTCAACGAACCGGAGCTCAACCAGCTCGTCAGTGACGCGCTTGCGGCCAACAAGGACCTGGCGCGCGCCGCTGGCAATCTGCAGGCCTCACGCGCGGCAGCGCGACTGGTGGGCTTCGATGCGTTTCCCACCGTGACCGCCGGTGGTTCCTATATCCGCTATCTCTCGAGTGCTCACCAATCTCCCGTCCCTGGCGCCACGCGTGATGAACGCACCGTCGACACCTACGACGTCGGTTTCGACGCCAGCTGGGAGCTCGACTTGTTTGGACGCGTGCGGCGCTCCCGGGAGGCGGCGCACGCGCAGGTGGACTCGGCCGAGGCGATCTTGCGCGATGCCATCGTCATCGTGACCGCAGAGGTGGCGCGCAACTACTGTGTGCTGCGCGGGCTCCAGGACCAGCTCGCGGTCGCCGAGCGCAACGCCACCAATCAACGGCAGACGCTCGATCTCACGCAGACGCGCCTCGAGGCGGGTCGCGGCACCGAGCTCGACGTGTCACGTGCTTCGGCGCAGCTGGCGCTCACGGAATCCACCATACCGCCGCTGCGCACTTCCATCGCGACCACCATCCATCGATTGTCCGTGCTCACCGGGCGACAGCCCGAGCTGCTGGTGCCGCAACTCTCCGCGTCGCGACCCATGCCGAAGCTGCCCGTGTTCAATTCCGTCGATCGACCCGACGAGCTCCTGCGGCGCCGGCCCGACATTCGAATCGCCGAACGAAACCTGGCGGCGTCGACGGCGCGCATCGGCGTGGCGGTCGGCGACCTGTTCCCGCGCGTCACGCTGGTGGGCTCGGCCGGGTACAACGCCGCAAGCTGGAACGATATCGGATCCTCGGCTTCGCAGACCTGGTTCGCCGGGCCTGCCATCTCCTGGGCGGCTTTTGATCTCGGCCGCGTGCGAGCCCGCATCGGCATTGCGCGCGCCGCGACCGACATCGCACTCGCCGACTACGAAGCGGCGGTGCTCAATGCACTCGAAGACACCGAGAACTCGCTGATCACCTTCGGTGATGCCCAGCGTCGTGAGGGGACGCTGGTGCGTGCGGCGACGCACAGCACACGCGCAGCCTCGCTCGCGCGGCAGCGCTTCGAAGGGGGCTTGAGCGATTTCCTGGTGGTGCTGCAGGCTGAGCGGGACGCGTTGATTGCCGAGGACGGTCTGGCGCAGGCTCGTATGCAAACGGCGACCTCACTGATCGCCGTCTACAAGGCCCTCGGTGGCGGCTGGATGACGCCCTGAGACCAATACCATCGTCCAATAGGTCCGCGGCACGCGCTGTGATGCCATAAGCGCCTGCCGCAGCGAGTCGGACCATGGTCGCTCTCACCATCAACGGTAATCGCCACGAAGTCGACGTTCCACCCGACATGCCGCTGCTCTGGGTGTTGCGCGACGTTCTCGGAATGATGGGCACGAAGTTCGGATGCGGCATGGCGCTGTGCGGTGCCTGCACCGTGCATCTCGACGGACAGCCGATTCGCTCCTGCGTGACGCCCGTCAGCGCCGTCGGTCAACAATCGATCACCACCATTGAGGCCATCGGTGGCACGCGCAACGGTGCGAAAGTGCAGAAGGCGTGGCTGGACCTGGAAGTCGTGCAATGTGGTTATTGTCAGTCGGGCCAGATCATGTCCGCCACCGCGTTGCTCGATGGCAATCCACGCCCGAGCGATGCTGACATCGATGCAGCCATGGCCGGCAACATCTGTCGTTGCGGAACTTACGTGCGCATCCGCGAGGCCATCAAGCGCGCTGCGGCGGACAAATGAGTAGCGGCACCTCGGAGCTGACACGCCGGGGGTTCTTCCGCGTTGCAGCGGCCACGGGTTTCGTGCTCGGCTTTCGAATTCACACCGGCTTGGCGGCCGAAGCGTCCGGCAAAAGCGCGCACTTCGCGCCGAATGCCTTCATTCGCATCGATGAACAAGGTGTGGTGACGCTGATCATTCCCCAGGTGGAGATGGGGCAGGGCACCTACACCTCACTCTCGATGATCCTCGCCGAGGAGCTCGATGCCGACTGGAACAAGGTACGCGTCGAGCATGCGCCGGCCAATTTGAAGCTGTACGCGAACCCGATGTTGGGTGATCAGGCGACGGGTAATTCGAATTCCATCCGCGCATTCTGGAATCCGATGCGCCAGGCGGGGGCTACCGCCCGCGCCTGCCTGATCGAGGTCGCGGCGCGCAGCTGGAGAGTGCCAGCCGCGGAGTGCCGCACCGAGAACGGCAACGTCATCCACGATGGTAGCGGCCGCAGTTTCGACTACGGGGCGCTCGCCGACAACGCCGCGAAGATTGCACTCCCGAAGGATGTGCCGCTCAAGGATCCCGCGAAATTCCGCCTGATCGGCCGTTCGCTCAAGAGGCTGGACACGCCGGACAAGACCAATGGCAAGGCGATCTACGGCATCGATGTGCAGCCGCAGGGCGTGAAAGTTGCCACGCTGATGAAGAGCCCGGTGCTCGGTGGCCGCGTGGTGCGGGTGGATGACAGCCGCGCCAAGGCGATTGCCGGAGTACGGCAAATCGTGGTGCTGGACGATCTGGTCGCGGTGGTCGGCGATCACATGTGGGCTGCGAATAGCGGACTCGCGGCGCTCGACATTACCTGGAACGACGGCCCGAATGGCGAGGTGTCCTCCGAGCTCATCTGGTCACGGCTGCGCAGCGCCAGCAAGCGCGACGGTGCGCTGGCGAAGGAAGTCGGCCAGATTGGCGACCTGAGTGACATGGTCACGATGGAATACGAACTGCCCTTGCTGGCGCATGCGTGCATGGAGCCGCTCAATTGCACGGTGCACGTGACGCCGATTTCGGCGGAAGCCTGGACCGGCACGCAGGTCATGGCGCGTGTGCAAGCGGCAGTGGCCAGGGCCACGAACCTGCCCGAGGCGCAGGTTACGGTGCACAACCATCTGCTCGGAGGCGGTTTCGGACGCAAGCTCGAGCCCGACATGGCCTACGATGCCGCGCGCATCGCCAAACAAGTCAAGGGTCCCGTCAAGGTGGTGTGGACGCGCGAAGAAGACATGCGCCACGACTACTATCGGCCTGTCTACCACGATGTCTTGTCCGCGCGCCTGCAGGACGGGCGTATCGCGGCCTGGAAACACAAGGTCACGGGCTCGGCCGTCATCGCACGCTTTTTTCCGCCGTACTTCAAGAACGGAGTCGATAGCGACGGCGTCGACTCCGCCGTGGACATGCCGTACGACATTCCCAACTTCCGCGTGGAATTCAATCGCGAAGAGCCACAGGGCGTGAACACCACTTTCTGGCGCGGTGTGGGCGCCAACAACAATGTGTTCGCCATCGAATCCTTCATGGACGAACTGGCGCGCAAGGCCGGCCAGGACCCGATCGGGTTTCGGCGCGCGCATCTCGACAAGACGCCGCGCCTGCGGGCCGCGCTCGACTTGGTGAAGGAGAAGAGCGCTTGGGGCACGCCACTGCCGCCTCGCTGCGGACGCGGAGTCTCGGCGCAGCCTTCGTTTGCGAGCTTCATCGCTACTGTGGTCGAGTGTGAAGTCGATGAGGCGGGCGAGGTCAAGCTGCGGCGCGTGACTACGGCCGTGGACACCGGAATTGCCGTCAATCCGGACACCGTCGTCGCGCAGCTTCAGGGCGGCATCGTCTTTGGACTCTCGGCGGCGTTGTACGGCGAAATCACGCTCGAGAAAGGTCGCGTGCAGCAGTCCAACTTTCACGACTACCAAGTGCTGCGCATGAACCAGGTCCCACCCATCGAGGTTCATGTCATCAAGAGCGGTGAGGCGCCCGGCGGTATCGGCGAAACCGGCACGACGACAGGATTGCCGGCGTTGAGAAACGCGATATACGCGGCGACGGGTGTGGCACTGCGGCGCATGCCCATTGACAAGTCGCTCCTCGCGAAAAAGGCCTGACCTTCAGGAAGTTGCCAGCTCGCCGGCCCGTGCGCGATTCCACCACTGACGCAGCGCGCGCCAGGCGGCCCGCGGAACACGCAGCACGCGCTCAACCTGCCAGCTGCAACACTCGTCGCGCAGCGCCCAGGCGCAAAAATGCTCGCAGTTGTTGCTCAGAACGCGATACCGGCGCTCGCCCAGGCGCGAGCGCGCCCGTTCCACCACCGCGCGGCGATCGAAGCGTCGTCGGTCGTGCAGGACACGGATTGCGTGGCCACGCGCGAAGCGCTCGAGAGAAACGTCCTCCACCGGACCGCGCAACCATCCATACGCGAGGCCGGCGTAGTGAATGACCCGCCCGTTGCCGGCGTAGATGCCGTGATGCGTGTAGAGCGCGCGCGGGGTGACGAGATGAGCGGCGAGTGGGGGCTCACTGGGCCCGAGCAGCGAATCGATGAGACAAGCATGATTTGTCCTCCGGAACATGGGAGAGACAATATGGAAGTCTGCCACCCGATACATCGCACCAAGGTGTCGACCGACACCTTGGTTCAGGGATGGATACGTTGGTCCAATCGACGCGCAAGCGGCGCGCTGGTGTGATGCGGTGGATACAACCCACGGGGCGAGGAACTCATATGCATTTCTCCATCACGGCAAGACTCATGGCCGCAGCGGGGCTGACTGTCGGAAGTCTCCTGGCGCTGCACGTGGCTCAGGCGCAGATTGCGGGACTCACGCGAACCGATTTGCAGCGCCACGATCTCAGCGCGCCCGGGCGCGAGGTCATCCAGGCGCGCGTCGAGATCGCCCCGGGGACGCCGCCGTTCAAGCACCGGCATCCGGGCGAAGAGATCATTTACGTCCTCGAAGGCACTCTCGAGTACCAGATCGAGGGCCAGCCGCCGGTGACCGTGAAGGCCGGTGACGTGCTGTTCGTTCCGGCTGGCGCGGTCCACTCGGCGATAAACGTTGGCAACGGCCCGGGTGCGGAGCTCGCGACATACGTGGTCGAAAAGGGGAAACCACTCCTCGTGCCCGTGAAGTAGGAGCGAAGACAATGCATTCGACAACATTTCATCTCGTGGAGCCCGTGAGTGCCGTGGATCACGCGATCGGGCCGTCTCACGCGCCCGTGACGGTCGTGGAATACGGCGACTTCGAATGTCCGAACTGCAAGCAGGCGGCGGGAGCCGTAAAATTGTTGCTGGCACGCTTCGAGCAGCAGACACGCTTCGTGTTTCGCCATTTTCCACTCGAGGAAATCCACCCTCACGCCCTGCGTGCGGCAGAAGTCGCCGAATGCGCCGGAGCACAGGGCAAGTTCTGGCAGATGCATGACCTGCTGTTCGAGAATCAACTCCATCTCAGTCTGCCAAAGTTGCGCGACTACGCTCGTGCGCTCGACCTCGACATGGCCCGTTTCACCGCGGAGTTCGATGACGAGGTCTATCTACAACGAGTGCGCGAGCATCAGCAGAGCGGCAGCGCGAGCGGAGTGCGTGCCACGCCCGGCTTCTTCGTGAACGGCCGGATACAGGATGTCTCGTATGGCCTGCGCGGGTTGTTTGATGCCGTCGAGGCCGTGCTCAGCGCGCGGTCCGTCGGCTAGTCGATACCAAAGAATACTGGTTCGGCCGACTAAGGACTGGTTTGATCTCCGGTCATCAAGTGCATGAAACCGGAGAGAACGACAATGGACATCATTGCCAAGATACTTGCCGCCGTTGCTGCCACCACGTTGCTCTGGACGAGCGCCTGGTCCCAGAGCGCGGCGTCGCTCGTCGTGTCCGTCGAGAATGAGCCCGCACCCAGGTTATTCGTGGATCCTCCATTGCCCGGTCCGCTCGCCAACGGTGTCGCCTTCATCCCGTACCGGGTGGAGAACCTGCGCATCATGCCCGTGGGCGGGTCTGCGGCCAAAAGCCTGTCGCCGCGCGTGGGTCATCTGCACATCACCGTCGACGACCTGCCGTGGGCGTGGGCGGATTATGGCCAGAGCGACACCATCATCCTGATCAATATGCCGCGCGGCGAGCACAAGGTGCTCATCGAGGTGGTGGATGCCGAAGGTGGCCTCCTGACCTCGAAGACCTTGACGTTCCAGTCGCCGGGCAAGCCCGGCAAATAAGCTCCGCTACGAGCAACAAGAGAGAGGTTCAAGCCATGAAGCTCAAAAGCAAGTTCACGATCGCGTTGACCCTGGCCACGCTCGCCGGCCTCGGCGGTACCGCCCTCTACGCGCAGGAGCAGGACAAGTACTCGCTGAAATCGCCGGGCGGAATCGCGTTCTCCGACTTCAAGGGTTACGAGGACTGGGCGGTGATCTCCGCCGCGAAGGACAAAGACGTCTTCAAGGTGATCGTCGGCAACCCGACCATGATCCAGGCCTACAAGGCCGGCGTGCCGGGAAACGGCCAGCCTTTCCCGGAAGGCTCCAAGGCCGCGAAGTTGCAGTGGACGTTCAAGAAGAGCACGGAGGCACCCTTCGACGTGGACGTGCCGGACGCTCCCACCCAGGCATTCCTCATGGAAAAGGACAGCAAGCGCTTTCCAGCCACCGGCGGCTGGGGATACGCGGTTTTCAACCATGACAAGGCCACCGGCAGGATGACGCCCGACGCGGCCAAAGCCGACTGCGGGCAGGTGTGCCACGTGGCGGTGAAGTCTAAGGACTACGTCTTCCACCCGTACCAGGTACGTTGAACCACAAGTCGCGGCTCAAAGTGTGATGATGCCGCGTCCCAGGCGATCGTAATCGCTTGCGTGCGGTCGGTGGCATCCAGCTTTTCCAGGATGTGCTTGACGTGCACCTTGACAGTTTCCTCGGAGATCTTGAGTTGACCGGCGACTTCCTTGTTTGCCGCCCCGCGCGCGATGCAAAGCAGGATGTCGATCGTTTGGCCGTCGCCTGGTTGACTCTCAGTTCCGCAATTGATCGGAGGCAATATGCGCATTCTCTTCGGCATCCTCGTTTGCATTCTCTCAGCCGGATCCGCGGTCGCGCAGCAACTGGAGTATCCCGGCGATTTTCGCGCGCGCTCCATCGATACTAACGGCACCTCTATTTACGTGCGTACCGCCGGCAAGGGCCCGGCGGTAATGCTGTTACACGGTTACGGAGAGACCGGTGACATGTGGGTGCCGTTGGCTGTCGAGCTGGCGCGCGATCACACCGTGGTCATTCCCGACCTGAGGGGCATGGGCCTGTCGGCCAAGCCACCGGGCGGTTACGACAAGAAGTCTCAGGCCGAAGACATGGCTGGCGTGCTCGACACCCTGAAAATTCCACGTGCCGACGTCGTGGCACACGACATCGGCAACATGGTGGCGTTCGCGCTGGCCGCGCGTTACCCGAACCGGGTCACGCGGCTGGTCGTGATCGACGCGCCCGTTCCGGGGATCGGCCCGTGGGAAGAGGTTCTCAAGAATCCGCTGCTGTGGCACTTCCGCTTCGGCGGTCCAGACATGGAGCGGTTGGTCGCGGGGCGCGAACGCATCTATCTCGATCGCTTCTGGAATGAATTCTCAGCGACACCCGCACGCTTCAGCGAGGCCGCACGCGTCCACTACGCGAAGTTGTATGCGCAGCCCGGCGCAATGCGCTCCGGGTTCGCACAGTTCGCCGCGTTCGACCAGGACGCCATCGATAACCGGGCATTTCTGGCCGCGAACGGGCCGCTGCGCATGCCCGTGCTTGCCGTCGGCGGCGAGAAATCCTTTGGACCCTTGATGGCGACGATAATGCGATTTGCGGCCACAGATGTCACCCAGCAAGTCGTTCCGGAATCCGGGCATTGGATCATGGACGAGAATCCCACTGCGACGACACGCATCGTGCAGGATTTTCTCAGATCGCCGGTGCGGCAATTGAGGCTGGCACCCGCGGAGGTGGCCGCGCTCAACAAGGGCGGCGCTGGGGCGGGGACTTCTGGCGTTGCCGGCATCCGCAGTACCGTGCTTCAGGGCGATCCCGAAAAGCCCGGCCAGTACACGATTGAGATCCGCGTGCCACCCAACACGCGAATCCAGTCGCACACACACCGCGATGAGCGATCCGCAGTGGTGGTGTCGGGAACCTGGTACTTCGGCTACGGCCCCGCCGCCGATGAAAAAGTGGTCAAGTCGCTCGCACCGGGAAGTTTCTACACGGAGCCTGCGAACGTGGCCCACTTCGCGCTGACCCGCGACGAACCCGCCGTGGTTTACATCACGGGTTGGGGTCCGACCGATACCGAATACGTGGATGCGAAGGCGGATCCGCGCCGCAATTGATCACCGCGCGGCTCGATCGATACCTTAGGACAATCGATCCGCTGTCGCACGGGTGGTTAGATTGCAAGCACACATTGTGGAGGTTTGAGATGAAATCCCGCGAAGTCTTCAGATTACTTGCGATCGCACTCTCGATCGGAGGTGGGTTCGCGCTGGCCACAGATGCGCACGCCCAGGCGACGCCTCCTTCCAGCGTGCTGCCGACCGGCGGTGGCCAGGCGCTGATCGACCCGTCGGACACGGTTTTCCTGCTGCTCGATCACCAGACGGGACTGTTTCAGACCGTGAAGGACGTCACCATCACCGACCTGCGCAACAACACCTTCATGCTCGCGAAGCTCGCGACCCTGTTCAACATTCCCGTGATCACCACGGCGTCGGAACCGAATGGTCCGAACGGACCGCTCATGCCCGAGCTGGCGCAGGCGGCGCCCGGCGCGTTGTTCGTGCCGCGCAAGGGCGAGGTCAACGCCTGGGACAACCCGGACTTCGTCGCAGCGGTACGCAAGACGGGCAAGAAGACCCTGGTCATGGCGGGCGTGTGGACCAGCGTCTGCGTGATGTTTCCGGCGCTCGACGCCAAGGCGGCCGGATACAAGGTCTATGCGGTCACCGATGCTTCGGGTGACCCGAGCGAGATAGCATCACGTACCTCGCTGGCCCGCTTTGCCCAGGCTGGAATCATTCCGGTCTCGACCAACGCCGTACTCAGCGAGGTTCATCGAACCTGGAATCGTCCTGACGCGGCGGAAATCGCCAAGTTGTACGGCCTCGCGGCTCCTAACTACCAGGCGGTGGCCGAGAGCTACCAGAAGGCCCAGGAAGTCGCGCGCCAGAAGAAGTGACGCGCGCCGATGCAACCTGACATCGAGCGCAGGCAGGTCCTCAAGGCGCTGGTGGCGGGGTCCGCCGGCGCCTTGCTGTTGCAGCTCCCGAGCCGGGCTCGCGCCGACGGCAAAGCGGCGCTGATACTCAGGAACGGCAGGCTCACCACGCTCGATGCGTCCCTGCCGGATGCTTCCGCGGTCGCAATCACCGATGGCCGCTTCGCGGCGGTGGGCAGTGACCCGGAGGTCATGAAGCTTGCCGGTGCGCAGACCAGGGTGATCGATCTCGACGGACGTCGCGTCATTCCGGGCTTGATGGACAGCCACACGCACCCGATCCGCGGTGGCCTCAACTACAACCTGGAGCTGCGCTGGGACGGCGTGCCGTCGCTTGCCGAGGCCATGCGCATGCTGCGCGAACAGGCCATCCGCACGCCGCCGCCGCAATGGGTGCGCGTGGTCGGCGGATTCAACGAGTACCAGTTCGCGGAGAAGCGCCTGCCGACGCTGGCCGAGCTGAACGCCGCGGCGCCAGAAACTCCGGTGTTCATCCTGCGTCTCTACGATCGCGCGCTGCTCAATCGTGCAGCGCTGCGCGCCGTGGGATACACCAGGGACACGCCCGACCCGCCCGGCGGCTTCATCGAGCGCGACAAGCAGGGAAATCCCACCGGCATGCTGGTCGCGAAGCCAAACGCCACTCTTTTATATGCCACGCTGGGGCGGGGTCCGAAGTTATCGCCCGACGACCAGATGAATTCGACGCGGCACTTCATGCGCGAGCTGAACCGGCTCGGTGTGACCTCGGTGATCGATGCCGGGGGCGGCTTCCAGAATTATCCGCAGGACTACGAAGTCGTCGAACGTCTGGCCCGCGAGAACCTGCTCACCGTACGGATCGCCTACAACCTCTTCACGCAGAAGCCGAAGGAAGAGCTCGCCGATTTTCAGGGCTGGTCGAAGATCGTGAAGCCGGGGCAGGGAAGTGAACTGTATCGGCACAATGGCGCCGGCGAAATGCTGGTGTACTCGGCGGCTGATTTCGAAGATTTCCGCGAGCCGCGCCCGGAGCTGCCACCGAACATGGAGGCGGATCTCGAGCGCGTCGTGCGGCACCTGGCCGAGGTGAAATGGCCGTTCCGCCTGCACGCGACCTACGACGAAACCATCAGCCGCGCGCTCGGCGTGTTCGAGCGCGTGAATCGCGACGTACCGCTCGCGGGATTGCACTGGTTCTTCGATCACGCGGAGACCATCTCGCCGCGAAATATCGATCGCGTAAAGGCTCTGGGTGGCGGCATCGCCGTGCAGCACCGCATGGCGTTCCAGGGCGAGGACTTTGCGAAGCGCTACGGTGTGGAAGTGCTGGCGGACGCGCCGCCCATCAAGCGGATTCTGGCGGCCGAAGTTCCTTTGGGTGCCGGCACCGATGCCACTCGGGTAGCCAGCTACAACCCGTGGATCTCACTGCATTGGCTGGTGACTGGCAGGACCATTGGCGGCCTGGCCATGTATCCGGCGGGCAACCGGCTCGATCGCACCACGGCGCTGCGTTTGTGGACGCAGTCGAACACCTGGTTCTCGAACGAGGAAGGCAAGAAGGGTGTTATCAAGGCCGGGCAACTGGCCGACCTCGCGGTGCTGTCCGCGGACTACATGACCGTTCCCGAAGGCGAGATCAAGAATCTCGTTTCAGTCCTCACCGTGCTCGGCGGAAACGTCGTACATGGCGGCGGTCCTTTCACCAGGCTCGCACCGGCGCTGCCGCCCGCCAGCCCCGATTGGTCTCCGGTAAATCGATTTGGCGGCTATTACGAACGCGGACGCGGGGAAAAGAGGACGGCTGCGATGCCGGTGGCCTGCGTGCAGCATGGGCCACGGCCGCAGGCGGGGTGGTTCGCCGACATGCCCGCGGCGACGCAAAGAGAATTCTGGAATTCGTTCGGGTGCAATTGCTGGATGGGCTGATGTGTCAGCGCATCTCGCTGCTGTCTGTGTTGTGTCTCGGTTCGGCCGCGGCAATTGCGCAGCAGGCTCCCGGCCCGCACCCTTCATGGTCTTTCGATTTCGCCGGTGAATTGCGCGAACGAGCCGAGTCGGTGGACAACCCCGTGTTCGGCCTCGCATCGCCGGCGCACAACGACTATCTACTACATCGCGCGGTGCTTTCGGGCGAGCTTCGGCGCGACGACGACTTCCGTGCTTTCGTGGAACTGGTCAGCGGGCTCACCTCCGGCTGGACGGGTTCTCCACCGCCGACGCAGGATGACGCGCTCGACTTGCTGCAGGCGTACATCGAGCCTTCGCTGACTCTCGCGGGCAGCCCGCTCGCGATTCGGCTCGGGCGGCAGGAGCTGAGCCTCGGCGCCTCCCGGCTCGTCTCGATTCGCGAAGGGCCGAATATTCGGCGTGCCTTCGATGGGGTCCGCGCCATCTGGACTCGTGACGAGCGCAGCGTGAATGCCTTCTTCGTGCGTCCGGTGTTTCCCGAAGAAGGGGTGTTCGATGACCGAAGCTCGTCAGGCCAGCGATTCTGGGGTCTTTACGCGACGTGGCCGGCTGCACGCATCGACGGCCTCGCGTTCGATGCGTATTACCTGGGCCTGGATCGTGAGGAGGCGGAATTTGCGGCAGGCGTGGCGCGCGAGCGGCGTCATACCGTGGGTGTCCGCGCGTTCGGAGAACGCACGGGCTGGGACTGGAACATCGAAGGCGCGTGGCAGTGGGGATCGTTCGGCGAGTCGAGCATTCGCGCGTGGACGGTATCCGTCGATGCAGGATACGAGTTCTCCGGGCTGCCGCTGTCGCCGCGCGTGGGGCTGAAGGCGGATGCCATCAGCGGTGACCAGGACCTCGACGACCAGGAACTCGGAACATTCAACCCGCTGTTTCCGAGACTGCCGTACTTTTCGGAAGCCAACCTGGCGACGCCCGCGAACCTGCTCGACCTGCAACCGAATCTTCATCTTTCAGTGTCCGAGACTGTCGGCGTGCAGCTGAGCTGGGACGGTTTGTGGAAACACGAAGCCGCCGACGCGTTTTACGCACCGCCGCTGGTGCCGATCGACGGCACGTCGATGACGCAGTCACGCGACATAGGCTGGCAGGCCAGCCTTCTCATCGAGTGGCAAGTGACCGAGCAGTTGGAAGCCACTGCCACCTACGTCAGTTTCGAGCCGCGCGCCGTGACGCTCGAGGCGCAGGGGCGCGCCGGAGATTTCCTTGCTGCCTGGGTGCAGTGGCGATTCTGATTCATGCGGCCTCGGGCCGCGCGATGGCGTATCGCGACGCGGGACGGGCCAGCGACAATTTCGGTCGGAGCAACAGCCGCGCGGACTCGAAGGCCTCCCAGTCGGTAATGTCAGGCAGCGAAGGGATCGTGGCGAATTCGCCCAGATCGAATCCCGCAAGAGCCGCGTCAACCAGGTCCTCAGCGGACATGACGATCTGTGACGGCAGCTCCTTCACGGGCTTTCCCGCGCCTTCCCAGAATTCCGTCGCCACCGCTCCGGGCAGCACGACCTGGACTCGAGCACCCGTGCCGTACAATTCTTTGTGCAGCGCCTGGCTGAAAGCCAGCACGAAAGCCTTCGTGCCACCGTACACGGCATTGAGCAGTTCCGGTGCGAGCGCGACGATCGAGGCGATGTTGATGATGGCGCCTTCCTCGCGCGCAACGAAGCTCTTGGCTGCGGCGTAGGCCAGGCGCGTGACCGCCGTGACATTGAGCGTGATCATTTTCTGCAGCGTGTCGATGTCGGAATCCAGCGTCGGCGCATACAGACCCATGCCCGCATTGTTCACCAGCATGCAGATACTGGGGTCGGTGCGCAGGATGTTCTCGATGCGCCGCAGGCAGTCGGCGTCATGGAGATCGGCGGCAATGGTTTCCACCATCGCGAGAGTCTCGGTTTCCAGGCGCGCGGCCAACTTGTCCAGCCTTTCGGCATTGCGCGCCACGAGAATCAGGTCATACCCGCGTCGCGCCAGCCGGTCGGCGTAGATAGCGCCAATGCCGGATGAAGCTCCCGTGATGAGGGCGGTCCCTTTGTCTGCGTGTCGATTCATTGTCAGTGCTCCTGGGGGGTCAGCCGAGCTGACCGACGTCGATGACGGCCCCGGCAAATGCCGCCGGCGCTTCCTGGGGAAGATCGTGTCCGGCACCCTTGATGATCCGGTGGATTCGCGGGCCGGCGAACTTTCGCTGCATACGCCCTGCCATCAGTCGCTGGCGTCACACCATCGGCGTCGCCATCCAGCGTGATCGTGGGTACTGAAATCGACGGCCCCGCGGCGAGGCGCTGCTCGATCGCGTCGTTGGCCGGATCGCCGGGCGCGAGGCTCAGGCGCCAGCGGTAGTTATGGATCACGATGGCCGCGTGGTCCGGGTTGCCGAGGGACGCGAGCGTACGATCGAGGGTCACGTCGCCGAACTTCCATGCCGGCGAGTTGGTTTTCCAGATCAGCTTCACGAATTCGCGGCGATTGGCCTCGTAGCCGGCGCGGCCGCGCTCAGTGGCGAAGTAATACTGGTACCACCAGGCGCTCTCGAGCTTCGGCAGCAATGGTTGTTTGTTACGTTCGAGATTGTTGATGAGATAGCCATTGACCGACACCATGGCGCGGCAGCGTTCGGGCCACAGTGCCGCGACGATGTTGGCAGTGCGGGCACCCCAGTCGAATCCCGCCAGGATGGCGTCCTTGATGTGCAGCGCATCCATGAGTGCGACGATGTCGAGCGCGACCGCGGACTGCTGGGCATTGCGAGGGGTTGTGCTGGAAAGAAAGCGTGTCGTGCCGTGCCCTCGCAGGTGCGGCACGATCACGCGAAAGCCCGCTTGCGCGAGCCGGGGGGTAACCTCCTCGAAGCTGTGAATGTCGTAAGGCCAGCCGTGCAGCAGCAGGACCGCGCGGCCGTCGGCTGGACCCATCTCCACGTAGCCAATGTTCAGCACGCCGGCATCTATCTGTTTCAGCGTACCGAAGGGCGTCGAAGTCGCCTGGGATGCAAATGTGGCCGCGCTCGCAAGGTGCGGAAGCGCGAGCTGTAACCCGGCGAGACCGAGAGTGGTGTCCAGCAGACGGCGGCGAAGCAGGTTGATCAAGTGAACTCCTTGTCGGCGGCCGGCGCATGGGGGAGGGAGAGGGGGGTGTGCGCCGGCCGCCAACAAGTCAACGCAGAGTGAAGGTGGCATTGATGTTTCCATGCACCGCCTTGGAATACGGACAGGTTCGTTCTGCCTCGTCCACGAGGGCCTGGGCGACATCGCGCGGCAACCCGGGCAGGCTGACGTTCATGCGTGCCTGCAGCCTGTAGCCGTCTGCGCCCAGCATCAGATCCACTTCGGCGTCGATGGCCATTTCCGGCGGAAGTTTGACCTTGGCCTTTTGAGCGATGCCTAGCATGGCGCCCTCGAAGCAGGCCGACCATCCGGCGGCAAAGAGTTGCTCGGGGTTGGTGCCCGTGCCCGCAGTTCCGGGAAGCGAATGCCGGATGTCGAGTCGCCCGTCATCACTCTTCGAGCTGCCGCCGTCCCGGCCGCCGGTGGTGTGCACCCGGGCGGTGTAGAGCACGCGCCCGCCAGGCGCCTTGCCAATCATGTCTGCTGCGGTATTCATGGAATCTCCACGGTAGTTTGGATCTGTCGATTCGCAGGCTCCTGGCGACATCTCATCAAGCCCGGCACGGCGAAGCGATTGCGCCAAGGTATCGGCGATACTTTGGTATCAAGGGCGGCGCTGATCCGGTGTGTTGCAATCCCTCGCCATGGATACCAGGCAGATACCGGCGGGAGTACTGGAAGTCGGTTACCACGAAGCGGGTGCGCCTGAAGGACCGCCAGTGCTGCTGCTGCACGGCTTTCCGTATTCGATAGCCAGTTTCGCGGAAGTCGTGCCGATGCTCGCGGCGCGCGGCTGCCGGGTCATCGTTCCGTACCTGAGGGGTCACGGCTCGACGCGTTTCCTCTCCGCGGAAACTCCGCGTTCGGGGCAGCAGGGCGCTCTCGGTGTCGACCTGATCGCTCTTATGGACGCGCTCGAAATCGAGCGGGCGGTGCTCGCGGGCTTTGACTGGGGCGGCCGTGCCGCCTGCGTGGCCGCCGCGTTATGGCCAGAGCGTTGTGCGGGACTGGTGTCGGTCAACAGTTATCTCATCCAGGACATCGCGAATGCAGGCATACCGTTGCCGCCGCTGATCGAATCAGGGCTCTGGTACCAGTATTACTTTCAGACCGAGCGTGGCCGCGCCGGGCTCGCCGCGAATCGACGAGAGATCGCACGTACCTTGTGGCTGCGCAATTCACCCAACTGGCGTTTCAGCGAGGCCACGCTCGACGCGCATGCGAGCGCCTTCGACCACCCCGATTACGTCGAGGTGGTCATTCATTCGTATCGGCATCGCCTCGGTCTCGCCGAGGGTTATCCGCAGTATCGCGATGTCGAATTGCGGCTGGCCGGATTGCCGGCGATCACAGTACCCACCATCACCATGGACGGAGCGGCCGATGGCGTCGTCCCCGCCACCGACGGCAAAGCTTCCGCCAGTCGATTCGCAGGCTTTCGTTCACACCGCGTGATCGAGGGTGCCGGTCACAATCTGCCGGAAGAAGCGCCACGCGCGTTTGCGGATGCAGTGTGGGAGTTGGTGCGACTGCCGCACGCCGTCAGGGCATGAACCACCTGCCGACCTCCGATTCGGGACGCTACGCGAGCAGTGACTCGATGCGCACAGGCAACTTGCGAATGCGCTTGCCGGTCGCGTGGAATAACGCATTCGTGATCGCGGCGGCGACGCCGACTTCACCGAGCTCGCCAATCCCGCGGGCACCGAGGGCCGAGGAGTGCGGATCGTGCTCGTCGGCAAAGAACACGTCGATGCTCTGCGGAATGTCGGCGTTTACGGGCAGCATGACGCCCGACAGGTTCTTGGACACATAGCGCCCGTAGCGCGAGTCGATCGAGCTCTCTTCGAGCATCGCGCGACCGTAGCCCCAGATGATGCCGCCGATCATCTGGCTGCGCGCAGTGCGAGGATTTACGATGCGGCCGGCCGAGTAGCCCGCGACGCAGCGTCGCATGCGAGCGAGCCCGAGCGTCTCGTCGACTTCCATTTCGATCATCACGGCACCCCACGTGTACATCGCGTAGCCGGATTGGCCGCCGTGCGCGTCGAAGCCCACCTTGCCAGGCAGCGCGAATGCCCCATCAGCGCTCAGCTCCTCGATGCCTCGTTCTTGCAATAGCGCAGGCCACTTTTCCGGAGCAGGCGCGGGGCCGCCGGCAATCTCGGCGAGCCGTCCCATCAGCTTGCGCGAAGCGTCGATGACTGCGGATCCTGTGCACATCGTGGTGGACGACCCGAACGTGCCGCCGGTTTCCGGCAAGCTGGTGTCGCCAAGGCGCAACGTGATGCGCGCAGCCGGGACGCCGAGCACGTCGGCCGCCAGCTGCGGCATTATCGTATAAGGTCCGGTGCCAATCTCCTGAGTGCCGGCTTCGATCGTGATGTCGCCGTTCGCCGCGAGGCGGACGCGCGCCGCCGAAGCGAAGCGGAAAGTCGACATGATTGCAGAGGCCATCCCCCAACCGATGAGCCTGTCGCCTTCGATCATCGAGCGCGGTGCTGACGGCCGCTTTGTCCATCCAAAGCGCCGCGCGCACTCCTCGTACACCTCACGCAATTTCTTGGACGAGAACGGCTTGCCCGACAGTGGATCGGTGTCAGCATGGTTGCGCAGGCGCAGCTCCAGAGGATCGACTGCGAGCGCATACGCCAGCTCGTCCATCGCACTCTCGAGCGCGAACATGCCGGGACCCTCATGCGGCGCTCGCATTGCGGTCGGCGTGCCGACATTCGCTCTCACGACGCGAGTGCTCGCAGCAAACGCGGGCATCGCATAGAGACCGCGCGTGCCTGCCGAACCATATTCGACGTAGTCGTCGAACCGCGACGTGACATTCGTTGTTTCATGCGCGACCGCGGTGAGCTTGCCGTCGCGGTCGGCGCCGAGACGGACGCGCGAGCGCACGACAGGTTGATAGCCACAACCGGTGTAGCAGCCAGCGCGCTCGATGCACAGCTTGACTGGCCGGCCGGTAACGCGCGCAGCGACGGGCGCGAGGATCTGATGCGGCCAGACATAACCTTTCGCGCCGAAGCCGCCGCCGGTGTAGGGGCAGCGGACGTGAATTTGCGCCGGTGGCATCTGCAGCAGCGCGGCGAGGGCGTAGCGGACGCCGAAGGTCCATTGCGTGGCGTCGTGCACGTGCAACTCATCGCCACGCCACTCGGCAAGCGAAGCCGAGGGTTCCATCATGTTGTGATGACGCGTCGGCGTGAGGTATTCGGCATCGACCTTCGTGGCTGCATTCGCGAGCGCCGTCTCCGCATCGCTCTTGCGAATGTCCAGCTCCGCGAACGCGTAGCCGTTGCCTTCCTTATTCGGTATCACCACCTCGCCGCCCTCGAAAGTGTCGGGCGCTGCGGTGGTGTAACTCGCATGAACGAGCGCGGCGCCTTGTTCGGCAGCCTCGAGCGTCTCCGCCAGCACCAGCGCCACGGGCTGTCCCTCGTACTGGATGTCTGCGGATTGCATCGGAGTGAAGGATTGGGCTGCGGGGGGCACCGGCGCCTTGGCAAGGCGCGGCATATCGACATGCGTGAGCACCGAGACCACGCCGGCATGCTCGAGGGCCGCGGCCGCATCGATGTGAGTCACGCGACCGCGCGCGATCGGCGACGTCACCATGACCGCGTGCAGCACGTTGCGCGGACTGCGTTCGCCCGCATAGGCCGCGCCCCCGGTGACTTTCGCGTGCCCGTCCGGACGCAGGGGAGTATCGATCATGGTGCACCTGCTGCCGTCAGCAGCGCGCGGTGCGCGGCGTTTCGAGCCAGGCGCACCTTGAACTCGTTGCCCTTCGGCGGGCGAGCATCCACGAGGGAGAGCTCGAGCGCCTGACTGACCCGCTCGCTGCGTATCAGCATGCCGGCGAGGGCGCGCTCGGCCGCCGCAAGCCGCCAGGGTTTCTGCGCCACCGAGCCGAGCGCAACGCGCGCGCTGCGAATGCGCTCGCCATCGAGGTCAACCGCAACCGCCGCGGAAACCATCGCGTATTCGTACGAGTGACGCTCGCGCACCTTGACGTAAACGGAGCGGCGCGCAGCGGCGTCGACGGGGACGCGATAGCCCGTGATGATCTCGTTCGGCTGCAGGCGATTTTCGAGCGCGGCGACGTTCGCTCCAGGCTCGTGATGCTGCGCCTTCGCTTCCGCCTGGGTGAGCAGCAAGTCCGCGATCGGCATTGTCCTCGCGCCGTCAGTGCCCGAAACCTCGACGATCGCGTCGAGCACCGCCAGCGCCACCGCCGGATCGGAGGGATGCGTAGCCATGCATTCCTCGGTGGCACCGAACAGCGCGAGCCGCCCGTAGCCACTGTCCCGCGCGGCACAGCCCGTATTCGCGCTACGCTTGTTGCACGGCCATGGCAGTTCCTTCGCGCCAGCAGCCTCGGCGCGGAAGTACGGGCAACGAGTTTTCTGCAGTACGTTGCCACCGATGGTGGCGAGGTTGCGCAATTGGGCCGACGCGGCCGCCAGGCATGCCTGCGACAGCACGGGCACGGCGCGGCGCACGACATCGCTCAACCCGATCTCATTCAGGGTGCTGAGAGCACCGATGCGCACGAACTCGCGCTCGAGCGCAATGCCGCGCAAGCTGCCGAGCCGCCCGATGTCGACGACAACGTCAGGGTCGGCGATTCCAAGCCGCATCCAGTTCAGGATCTCTGTGCCCCCGGCGATGAATGCAGCACCCGACGCGCTCGAAACGACCGCCTCCTCGACGCTGTTCGATCGAATGTATGTGAAGTTGCGCATGCGCCTTCAACCTTGCTTCCCGACCTGCAACGCCGCCTGACGAACCGCGGCGACGATCTGCGGATACGCCGCACAGCGACACAAGTTGCCGCTCATCCATTCCGAAATCTCAATGTCGGAACCGGCGTGCCCTTCGCGTATGCAAGCCACGGCCGAGACGATTTGCCCCGGCGTGCAGTAGCCGCACTGGAACGCGTCGTTGTCGATGAAGGCCCGCTGGACCGCATGCAGCACACCATCCGGGTTGGCGATACCCTCGACGGTCGTCACCTCGCGCCCATCGCATGACGCGGCGAGCAGCATGCACGAGTTGACGCGTTGTCCGTCGAGAAGCACGGTGCAGGCACCGCAAGCTCCTTCGTTACACCCTTTTTTCGTTCCACTGAGATCGAGCACCTCGCGTAACAGGTCGAGGAGTGTCACTCGCGCCTCATGACTGACGATCCGCTAGATGCCGTTGATGCGGACGTTTGTGCTGTACCTGCGAATTCGCCTTCGCAACACCCGCGGGTGCCGCGGCCTCGGTCAATCCGGTAGTCATGCCGGACCTCCTTTTCCCGAATCAGATCATGGTCGATCCGAAGGGTCTTGAACGTTATTGACAGCCACCACGATACGCGCCTGTCGTGCGTAAGCCTCCCGGCGTCAATCCCACGATCCTCTTGAATTGCCGCGTAAAGTGCGCCTGGTCGGCAAAACCAGTCGCGCTCGCTGCCTGCGCTGGCCGATACCCGCGCGCGAGGAGTCTCTGCGCCAGCCTCAGACGAAGTCTCAGGAAATAGGCGTACGGCGGCACGCCGAGTTCGCGCTTGAAGACGCGAATCAGCGTGAACTTGTCGCAACCCGCGGCGCTGGCGAGGTCATCGAGCGTGAGGTGTTGTCCGGCGAACGTCTCCAGAAATGCGCGCGCGCGAGCTACCGCGGCATGACGAGACAACGGCTGATGCGCCAGCGGCAGGAGTTCGTTGACCAGTCGTATAATCGCCTCCTCGCGACTGAAACGCTCGTTCGAGGCATCGAGGTGCGCCGCCAATGCCGCGATCCCGGGCAGCTTCGAGGATGGCACGAACTCCATCCTGCGGCTCTCGATCTCCATCGGGAGGATTCGAGGTGAGATGTCGATCGAGATGAACGCGGCCGCTGCCGCCTCGCTCGACCAGACACAGCCAGGAAAACGGATGCAGACCGCGTTCTCTGGATAGGTGAGCGCTCGTCCGTCGCTGCGGACGGAATGAGCCGGTCCGTTCTTCAGACAAATGCCCAGCTCGTCGCTCACGCGCATTGGAAAGCTGCGCACGGCGTACGATGCGCGGACGATCTCGACAGCGCCGTCGAAATCAGGCGGATGCGAAATTCGGCAACCTGAGAGCGCAATCATGCGGGTGCCTTACCACTTCTCACCGAAGGGCCGCAGGTCGAGCTCGAAGGTCCAGGCCTGTCGGCCCTGACGCACCAGCGCGAGCACGCTGTCCGCAATAGTTTCCGGGCCCAAAAAGAACTCGGTGGGTTTGTCGCTCATCACCTGGCGCGTGCGCGGCAGATCCACCACGCCGTCGAGGACTACGTATGCGATATGAATGCCCTCGGCCCAGAGCTTGCGCGCCATCGACTGTGCCATGCTGCGCTGGGCCGCCTTGCCAGCGGCAAAAGGAAGAAATTTCGCACCACCGCGCAGCGACGCCGTCGCGCCGATCACAATGATGCTGCCATGGCTTCGCGCGCGCATGTCCGGTAGAACGGCGCGACTCGCAACGAAGAAACCGAGCGCGTTCGTGCGCCAGGCACTCTCGATGGACTCGGGCGTGGCCTGATCGATGTCCTCGAACGCGCCCGCGCCGGCGTTATAGATGAGTACGTCGATTGGGCCCATCGCATTGCGGAGCGCCCCCATCGCCGTTTCGATCTCGGCCGTCACCCGCACGTCACAGGTGACCGCGACTGAGCCAGGGAGCTCGGCGGCGAGCGGGTCGATCACGGTGCGCGAGCGCGCGACGAGTCCGACGCGGTAGCCTTCGCGCGCGAAAGTACGGGCAAACGCCGCACCATTGCCAGGACCCACGCCGATCACTACGCAATTCAGTGCGGTCATGGAACGCTCCTGTCGGCAACGCTCCGGTGTAACGGGCCATGATTTCGCCCGCAATCATCAGAGTGCGTTGGCACAATCTCGGAAGTCACCCGAGCGCCACTGAAGGGTACTACACGTCATGGACGCGGGGTTCCTGTAAGGCACCTGGCAGGACGCTCGGGATGCCATGACGGAGGATGCCTACATAGCCTATGTGCGCCCGTCCCTCCTCGGCATCAGTTGTGTCGATTTCCTTCCCGTCGTCGCCCGTCCTCCATGACTCATAGCTTCCGTTAGGACCTGATCCTCGGGCGGGTATTGCGGGCACATTGTTGAATGCGCGTTTTCGACTTCAATTCGGAGCGGCGTGAGCCTGGAGTTCCGTCACGGTGGAGTCGACCCGTCGGAACGCGATCTGAAACGTTTCGCTGGCCCGCGACAGATTGGGGTTGTGGCAAGGATCTTTGAATCCGACTGTCCGCCAGCGCGTCTGCAAGGTCTCGAGCTCTCGGCGATAGCGCGTCTGCTCCGACGCCTTCGAGTCGCGACGGCGTGATTTCGACTCGTGGTGGATGAGCACCGCGTGGGGTGTATAGATGTTCCGCCATCCTGCGTCGCCGAGTTTCAGACACAGATCGGCATCGTTGAACGCGATGGCAAGGTGAGTCTCGTCGAGTCCTCCGACCTCCAGGAACTTGCTCGTTTCAACCACGAGACAGGCCGCGGTGACGGCACTGACGTACTGGGGCAAGTGCACATGGTTGAAATAGCCGGGCTCGTCGTCGGGTAAGAATCGGTGAGCATGACCGGCGGCATCTCCGAGCCCAACGATGACGCCCGCGTGTTGAATACTGCGATCGGCGTATAGAAGCTTGGCACCGACGGCACCCACGTGCGGCCGCACAGCCTGACGCATCAATTCGCAGAGCCAGTCGCCGTGAAGGATTTCCGTGTCGTTGTTGAGCAGGCAGATGTAGCTGCCAAGAGCTTCACGTACCGCGAAATTGTTTATCGCTGAATAGTTGTACGCTCCCGGGTAACGCAGCACCCGCACACGCTTGTCCTGCCGGATTTCCTCGAAGTAGCGGTGCGTCGCCGACTTGACGCTGCCATTGTCCACTACCAGCACTTCAAAGTTTGGATAGCGGGTTGCGCCAAGGAGGCCGCGGAGGCATGCGCGTAACAGGTGAAGCTTGTCCCGCGTCGGAATGATCACGCTGACCAGCGGCGGATTCTCCGGCTGCGGCCAGCTCACGCGCACCGAGCCGAACTTGCCGGTGACAGCGGCGGCGGCCGATCCGATCCGTCGCAGATGGGACGCGATGACCTGTCGTCGTGTCTCCTGCAATTCATCGGGTCTGGTTCTGTCGCGATGGCAGACGATGTGCGGCACGTGAACGATCTTCCGCTGCGCGGATGGTTCGAGGTGCTGCAGGAGCAACGTGTAAGCGGCGACTCCTTCAAACTCGTGCGCAATGGGCAGGGCGGCGCGTGCCGCATCGATGCGAATCAGGCACGACGCGGAGATGTAGTCTTGCGCGAGGAACATCTCCTCGTTCCATTCCGGCTTGAAGTAGGGCCGGGCGCGGCGTCCGCGTGATTTGATTTCGTCCTCGTCTCCATAGAGCACTGTTGCCAACGGGCAATCCTGCAGGGCCTCCACGAAACGACGGAGCGCCGCGGTAGCGAGCGCATCGCCAGCGCGAAGCGGCAGGATGTAGTCGCCATGGGCGGCAATTACAGCGGCCTGCAGCGCTGCGGCGGCATTTGCCGCCGGCGGCAGGTGACGAATGCGGGGCTCCGTTGCTGATACGAGTGACGCCGTCGCCGGGCTCGGAACGATGAGCAGCTCCCAGTCCACATAGGCCTGTCTGGTTACCGACAGAATGCTCCGCTCATGTCCGGCGGCCGAAACGAGCGGATCCAGATAGACGATGACACTGATACGCGGGTGACACGTACCTGCGTTCTTGCGGGCGTCCGCCTCGAGGCGGGCGTGATCGACACTTTCCACATCCCGGATCCAGACCTCATAGAAGGCCGGACTCTGCTCCTGCATATATCGCAGGCGATGGCGGGCGCGCACTCGACGCCGCGTGACGTACCAATAGAGCGCCACGAGGCCACGCAGTGGATGTCGCGGCAGCACCTTCGTGAGAGCGAAAAGGAACTCCATTCCACGACGCTACCGGCTATTGCAGCCTCGCGCCGAGAACATCCGCCCAAAATCGGCGTTGCGATGTCGAGTCATTCAGCGGGCCGATCACCCGGCGCGCTGCCTGGGCGAGGGGGCGCAACCTTTGCGGCTCTTCCAGGTAGGGCGACAAAGCCGCGATCCAGTCCGCTGCATCTGGTCCAGTGAGAATGGCGCATCCCTGCAATTCGCCTGCGGTTGGCCAGGAGCGCGAATAGACACCCACGGCACCCACAATGGCGTGTTCCAGTAGTTTGTTCCGCGATCTTGCGCGGTTGAATGGCGTGTCGGGCAGTGGATAAAGGCCCAGATGAACGCGGCGCCGCCCCAGGGTTTTTCGGTAGCGCCTCCAGGATTGTGGCCTCTCCCGGTGCACCCGCGGATGCCCATCCAGGGCTCCCAGGCGTGCGTCGCGCCCCACGTAGGTGAAATGAAATCGATCAAAACGTTCCAGCAGCGCCTCAACCACCGGCTTCAGAAAGTCGAGGCCTGCCTGGTGACTGGCCGTGCCAAGGTGCATGGCGTGCACCGCCGCGCCGCCGGCCAGCGCATCGAAATGACGGTCATCGGCCGGGTCCAGGTGCCAGACGGGATGCACGATCCTGACATCGTGATGTAAGGAGAATTTCTGGAGCAGCAGGTCCGATGTGACGACCAGGGTGTCGGCGCGGGCGACGAGTTCTGCGTGATATTCCGTGTGAAAGCGCGTCAGACGGCTGCGATAGTTTTCGGGCAGGGTCGCGTCCTCGCGTGCCGCCTGAATGTCGTCATCAATCAGATAGATGAGCCGTCTGGGAGGGGCGGCGCGCAGCCGGTCCATGAGGTCCGGACGATCCTGGCGAATGAGAAGGACGGTCTCGCCGGCCGCAAAACAGTTGTCTCCCAGCCTGCGGACCGGCCCGCGCCGGAAAAAGCCCGACACCGAGCCTGCGCAACTGTTCAGAAAGTAGAGATCCGTCGTGGGAAGCCGTGCCATTAGTTAACGGTCGGGTAGCGATTTCGGGATCGATAATTCGTGACTCACGTCATACCCAAATTCTTTGCGTGCGTGGCAACAGAGCCAACCTCGTTTGTTCCTAATCTCTTGATTGTGATGGGCTCCACGCCGTTCACAACGCGTATCTCATCAAATCTCGCACGTGTGACCAACTAAACAGAATGTAGCTCAGCTTATGGGCAGGATCGCCGCCGGAATCAACGGCAAAGCAGTGAGGAAAGAAGCGGATCATGGTAGCAAGCGCCCGAACGGCCTTGCGTTCGCTGTTTTCGATCTCGTCGCGCAAGGAAAAGCCACGGGTTGTTCTCCTTCAGGGACCGGTGGGGCCCTTTTTTCGGCGTCTGCATCGTTTTCTGGAACGACGTGGCTTTGAAGTTCTGCGCATCTGTTTCGATGCAGGCGATCGCTTCTTTGCCCTTGGCACAGGCTGTCACGTCTATGGCGGTGGCCGGCAGGAATGGCAGGCGTGGTTCTCCGATTTCGTGTCTCTTGCGAATCCGGATCACGTCGTCTACTTCGGCGCCGAACGTGAGATACATCGTATAGCCCGCTCCGTCGCGGAAGCGTCCGGAGTCAACGTGATATCGCTCGAGGAAGGCTATATCCGTCCCGGATTCGTCACCGTAGAGCGAGGCGCCAATAACTCCGGTTCACCCATTGCCGGGCTCATGCCGCCGGATGTTTTCGATGTCATCGCGGTGGATTCGTCGCGCAGCGATTTCAGGGGTTTTGGCCGCATGTGTGTTCACGGTGCGGTCTATTACACGATTCGCATGCTTTTCAGCGGCTGGGCGCAAAGGGAACTCTTTCACCGTCGCTTCAACCTCGTTCACGAGGCGCTCGCCTGGGTGCGCAACTACTGGCGGCGGACCATGCATCTGGGGCGGAACTTCTCGGCCATCGAGAGGCTGCTCGAACACCACCACGGTCAGTACTTCATCGTACCGCTGCAGGTCGCGGCGGACAGCCAGATGGCGCAGGCTGCGCGCGGCTGGAACAGCGTGAGTCTCATCGACGCCGTGCTCTCCTCCTTCGCGCTCCGCGCACCGGAGACGAATCGCCTGGTGTTCAAGATTCATCCGATCGAGCGCGGGCACTCGACTGACGAGCACCGAATACGATCCAGCGCGCAACGCCTCGGCATTGCCGACCGCGTCGACGTCATCGACACGGGCTCACTGGGGCTGCTGACGCGCCACTCAGCGGGCATGATCACGATCAATTCCACATCCGGGCTTTCCGCCATCGCGCACGGTGTGCCGTTGCTCGTGGTCGGCGATGCACTCTATGCCAATGAACGACTCGCCGTGTGTGCGAGGGGCGAGCCTGACTTCGACGCGTTCTGGCAGGGCGCGCCCGTGGCCGATCTCCTGGAACGGCGCCGCTATCTCGCGTGGATCAAGGCGAGCTGTCTCAAGCGGGGCGACTTCTACGCACGTAAAGGCATGGCTCCGGCCTGCCAGGGCGTTCTGGAGACGATTCAAGCCGCGCGCCACAGCGAAAAGCCCGCACGAATCCAACGCGAGTCCGCGGAACAGGAAGCCCTCGATGGAATCAGCGAGGAAAGATCGGTGTCGCGCGCAGGTGGCTCATCGCGCCTGTCCCGCCTTCTAAGCGTTGCATTGTTGTTGATGTTCGTTGGCTGTTCTCACCTGCCGCGTAGTGGTCCTACCGGAATGGCGGTCACTGCATGGAACGGCGGAGAGGAGTCCGTTGAGAAAGGCTACGCGGTGGTTCCGCTGGACATCGCGAGCGTGCGGACAATCGGCGCTTACAAGCCCGAATACTTCCCCACGGAATTCCGCGACGTGCCGGTCAGCGGCCGCAGTACCCGCGTCGGAATCGGCGACCAGCTGAAGGTCAGCATCTGGGAAGCCTCCGGCGATGGGCTGTTCTCGACCGTGGACAAGAAGCAGACCGATATTCAACTGGTCGTGGATGCGACCGGGCTGATTTTCATTCCCTACGTCGGGCGTGTACGCGCCGAAGGCGAGTCAGTCGAGTCCCTGAGATCCGTCATCCAGGATGGCCTCAAGGGCAAAGCGGTTCAACCGCAGGTGCAGATCACAGTCATCGGGGAGATCAGTAACAGCGTCGTGGTGGTCGGCGACATCAGCCGTCCGGGCCTTTACCCGCTCTCGGCGCGTGGCGCGAAGTTGCTGGAAATGATCGCGGTTGCGGGCGGCGCGCGCGAAGCGACCTATGACACCGTGGCAACGCTCAAGCGCTCGGCGCAAGGCGGAACAGTCAGGCTCGAAGACCTGATCGATCATCCTGAGAACGACATCTGGCTCGCTCCGGGCGACACGGTTCTTCTGTCGCACAAACCGCGAACCTATGCGGCATTTGGTGCAGTTCAAAGCACCCAGCTCGTACCGTTCAAGACACGTTCGGTGACACTCGCCGATGCGCTGGCGCAGGTCGGTGGTCTGCGCGATATGACCGCCGACGCGGGCGGTGTATTCCTCTTCCGCTACGAAGTGGGCGAGCTCGCGCAGACGTTGCGGCCAGGCCTGCCTGCCACGCTGGCCGGCAACAACGTGCCGATCATTTACCGGCTCGATATGACCCGGCCCGAGGCCTTCTTCCTGGCGCGCTCCTTCCAGATGAAGGACCAGGACATCGTCTACGTCGCCAACCATCCGGTCGCAGAGTTTGGCAAGTTCCTGCAAATCATCGCGCCGCTGCTGACGAGTTATCAGCAGTCGCAGTACCTGATTCAATGAAGACGATCGCCGTCAGCTCGCGCGGCATGTTGCGCATTCCGCATCTGCAGACGTTGCTGCGCGCCGACGTTCGCCGCGCGGGGCGATCTGCCGGCGCGTGCGACATGATCGCTGGCTGGGGCGGCAAGCCTTCGGGCCGGCGCGCACGGGAAGCGGCGAAAATCGCCGGTGTACCTTGCCTGCTGGTGGAAGACGGTTTCCTGCGCTCCATCGATCGCGACGGTCCGCCGCTCTCCATCGTCGCCGACGATATGGGCATCTATCACGATGCCACCCGAGCGTCGCGACTGGAAGGCCTGATCGCCTCGCCGTTGGCGGCCGATGAGCAATCGCGGACTCAGGCGTTGATCGGCGCGTGGAAAGCCGCGCATGTCTCCAAATACAACCACGCTCGCGACTACGAAGGCGATCTGCCGCAATCGTACGTGCTGGTGGTGGATCAAACCCAGGGCGATGCCTCGGTTCGCGGCGGCCTGGCGGATGCGGCGAGTTTCGTGCGCATGCTGGCGGCGGCGCTGGCGGAGAATCCCGGCTGCACGGTAGTCGTGAAGTGCCATCCGGACGTCTTCACGCGCCGGAAGCTTGGATATTTTGATCCGCGCGTGCTGACAGGCGATCCGCGCATTCGCGTAATCGCATCGGACTGCCACGCTTCGCGTCTCATCGAAGAGGCGCAAGCCGTCTATGCCGTGACTTCCCAGATGGGGTTCGAAGCACTCCTTTTCGGCAAGCGCGCGCGCACCTTCGGCATGCCGTTCTATGCGGGCTGGGGCCTGACGCACGACGAACTTCCCGCACCGACGCGGCGCGCTACCGCCACCCTCGAACAACTCGTGCATGCCGCGCTCGTGCGGTATCCGCGCTATATCGATCCTGAAACCAGTGAGCCGTGCGAAGTCGAGCGAGTTCTCGCCTATCTCGCGTTCCAGCGGCAGATGCGTGCACGCTTTCCGGGGCACATTCATGCGTGCGGCTTTTCGTTGCTCAAGCGCTCCGTGCTGCGAAGATTTCTCGCCGGATCGACTGTGCACTTCTCGCCCAGCGCGCCGCGCGCCGCTCACGTGGCGCTCTGGGGTCGCGCGCAGCCGAAACAGAAGTCTGAAGGGCGCATCGTCCGCATCGAGGATGGATTCCTGAGATCGGTCGGGCTGGGTGCCGATCTCGTGCAGCCTGTTTCTTGGGTGCTGGATGAAGTAGGCATCTACTACGACGCTTCCGCGCCTTCCGCGCTCGAGCACACGCTGCAGCAAACAAATTTCGACCCGGTGCTGGTCAAACGCGCGCAGCGTCTGCGCGAACGGATCGTGGAAGCGAACCTCACCAAGTACAACTCGGCAACGGCGAGATGGACGAGGTCTGCCACCACAATGCCCGTGATCCTGGTGCCGGGGCAGGTGGAGCACGATGCCGCCATCCGGTTCGCCACGCCTGGTGTCCACACCAATATCGGCTTGCTGCAAGCGGTGCGCGCGAATCGCCCGGATGCGCATGTCGTCTACAAGCCGCATCCAGATGTGGTGGCCGGCCTGCGACGCAGCGGCTCGAATGAAAACGACGCGAAGTCCTGGTGCGATGAGATCGTCACCGATGCGTGCATCGCCTCGATGCTCGCGGAAGTGGACGAGGTCCACACGCTGGCGTCGCTGAGTGGCTTTGAAGCGCTGCTTCGTGGAAAGCGCGTTACCTGTTACGGACAGCCATTTTATGCAGGGTGGGGACTGACAACCGATCACCATCCTGTCGCGAGGCGTACCCGCAAATTGCAGCTCGACGAGCTCGTGGCGGGGGCCTTGATTCTTTACCCGACTTACGTGAGTCGCGCGACTGGACACTTCACCACGCCTGAGAGGGCGGTGGAGGAACTGGTCGAGTGGCGCGACCGGCGTACGGAACTTCCTGTCTGGCGGCGCGTGCTGCGTCCGCTGTGGCTGCTGGGAGATTCGTTGCGCCGAAGAATGATCGAACTTCCTGAGCAGATTCGGACATGAGTAGGGGACGTGAATTCCCTGGAGCAGTTTGCAAATGATGCATGACAAAGTTTCAGTGCTACTTCAGAGCGGTAGTATCCCGATCTCGCAGCGGCGTACCTGTGTATTGGTCTTGGGCATGCATCGCTCAGGCACGTCAGCGCTTGCGCGTGTGCTTAATCTACTTGGCTGCGATCTGCCGAAAACGTTGATGCCGGCGAACAAAGGCAACGAGGCGGGGCACTGGGAATCACAGGCCGTTTCGCAGCTGAATGATCGACTGCTCTCGTCGGCGGGTTCTTCCTGGGACGACTGCCTGGCCTTCAATCCCGACTGGTTCTCATCACCGAAGGCCGCGCAGTTTCATGAAGAGGCTCTGGAGGTGCTGGACAAGGAGTTCGGCAATTCGCGTCTGTTCGTGATGAAGGATCCGCGCATTTGCAGACTTGCGCCCTTCTGGTTCAACGTGTTGGCGGCGCACGGCACTGTGCCGCGGGTCATCCTGCCCCTGCGCAGCCCGCTGGAAGTTGCGATGTCGCTGACGGCCCGCGACGGCCTGACGCCCGCGCTGGGACACCTGCTGTGGCTGCGTCACGCGCTGGAAGCTGAGTTCGCAACCCGAGGACGGGAACGCTTTTTCACCAGCTATGACGGATTGCTCAAGAACTGGGCTTCGGTCGCGGTGCAAGCCGCCGAAGCGCTCGAGCTGTCGTGGCCGCGCCAGTCTGCCCGAGTAGACGCTGAAGTTGTCGCATTTCTCGACAAGAAGCGACGCCACCACGAAGAGTCAATCGCAGACACCCTTGGAAATCCGCAGTTGGCAACCTGGCTGCGCGACTCATTCCGGATCTTCGCTGATTGGGCGACGGCCGGAGAGAGGCAGCAGGATTTCGCTCAGCTCGATCGTGTACGTGCGGAGTTCGACATCGCGGCGCCTGCTTTTGCCGGGATCATCGTGTCCAATCGTGCAGCAATTCAGAAAAGTGCGAAGCTCCAGGCCGAACATAAATCGCTGACGGAAGCCGTCCAGACGGGCGAGCGCACCATCGCCGAACTTCGTATCAAGCTCGAGGAGACGACGAAGGAAACCGCCGCACAAGCCGCGAGGCAGCACGAGTTCGAAGTTGCCGTCGACTCGACGCGACAGAAACTGGCCGCTCAGGAAGCGGTGGCCGTCGCAATTGCTGTGGAGCGCGACGCGCTAAAAGGCGCGGTGAGGATCGCCGAAGAGGCGCGTCAGGCAGCGAGTGCGAAACTTAAAACCGAACTGGAAGCGCTAACAAAAGTTGTCCAGGCGGACGAAAGCACGATCGATGGCCTGCGAACCAAGCTCGAGGAGACCGAGAAGGAAGCCGACGCACAAGCCGCGAGACTGCGCGAAGTCGAAGTTTCCGTCGACTCGACGCGACAGAAACTGGCCGCTCAGGAAACCGTGGCCGTCGCAATTACCGCAGAGCGCGATGCGCTGAAAGACGCGATGAGGATCGCCGAAGAGGCGCGTCAGGCAGCGAGTGCGAGACTTCAAATCGAACTGGAAGCGCTAACAAAAGTTGTCCAGGCGGACGAACGCACGGTCGCTGGCCTGCGGACCAAGCTCGGGGAAACGGAGAAGATTGCTGCTGCGCACTCCGTGAAAGTGCAGGAGCTCGAAGGTGCAATCACTTTCATCCAACAGAAATCGATCGCTCAGGAGGCAGTCGTCGCCAAAGCGTCGGCTGATCGAGATGCTCTTGCAGGTGCATTGAGAGACTCGCAAGAGGCGCTCGACCAGTCGACGCAAAAGGTGCAGCTGCTGGAGACCGAGATCAATGTCGCGCGTGCGCGAGAGCAAGATTACGCGCAGACACTCACAGCGGCTCGACTCTCGAATGAAGAGCTGACCAAAAAGCTGGTGCAGTCTGACGATTGGATATTCCGTCTCTCGGGTGAGCGCGTAGCACTCGAGCGGCGCCTGTCAGAGCACGCAGCCAGTCTGGCGCTGCTCAACAAGAAAGAAGAGCTGCTCTTGGGGCACAACGCTGCGATGCTGCTTCGCGTCGACGAGTCCGAGAGAGGGATCGCGTCGATACGATTGGAGCTGACCAACAAAGAACTGGCCATCGAGGAAGCAAACACGGCAAGGAAGGCGGTCGAGTGGCGTCTGTCCGAGCGCTTCGACGAGATCGCTGCCCTGAGCCAGCGTTTGCGCGAAAAAGACAAGGAAAATGCCGTTACACGTGGAGACTCCGAGGCGGTCATTTCCCTGCGCAGGCAGTTGGCCGAGAAAGACAATGCGCTCGCCCAGGCGAAAGGCGCCAGCCAGAAATCTGCCGCACAACTTGCGAAACGGTTCGACGAAATTGCTGCACTGACTCAGGCGTTACGTCAAAAGGAAGACGTCCTGCGTGAGAAGGCAGGTGAATCGGCCGCTGCGCACGGGAACGTAACGCGACTCGAAGCCGAGAAGAAGGAGGCGGAGTCGCAGCTCACCGAGCGATTCGTCGAAATCGCGCGGTTGACGCGCATCGTAAGTGAAGCAGAGGCGGCAGCAAGAAGAGCGCAAGCGCAGAGCAACTGGCTTCGCGAGACCGCATCGATTCTTGCTAACGGCTCCCGCACGTTCAAAGGCAAGTTGTCTGCCTGCCTGCCCGCTGCGTGGCGCCGCGCGCGGCAAATGGATCACCTCAAACAAAGTGGACTCTTCGACGCGGAGGCGTACTTCTCGAGCAACCCCGATGTCGCGAAGTCGACGCAGGACCCGCTCCGTCACTATCTGCGCCACGGTTTGCTGGAAGACCGGCCACTCAGCGTCAGCGCCAAGGGTGAAGCGAAATGACGGGTGTGAGCGCGAGGGACGTCGCGACCATCAAGACATCTGGCCTGTTCGACGAGGCCTGGTATCTCGATCAGTACCCAGACGTCAGGAAGCTAGGGATGGATCCGGTGGAGCACTACCTCTGGATCGGAACTCTGCTCAAGCGCAATCCATCGCCAAGATTCGATGCCGTGGTGTATCTCGACGCGAACGACGACGTGGCCGCAGGAGGGGTCAACCCGCTTTTGCACTACGCCCGCTGGGGCAGGGCAGAAGACCGCCCGGTTTCGATGGTCGTGGATGTGGCGATGCCGGCTGCAAAATCGATTCGCAAGGGCACGGACAAACCCGTCGTTGTTTATGAGAGCCACAATCTCAAACAACAAGGCGCGCCAAATAGTTTGTTCGAAATAGCGGCGGGCATGAAACGGCGAGGGAATTTCCTGCCAGTTCTCTTTGCGAATTCGACCGGTCCGCTCGTCGAGCAGTACCGGGCCAGAAATATTGACGCCGTCATGCACGGCGTTTCGCAAAACAGACTGAAGGATCCCGCGTCCCGGCTGAGGTATGTCCAGTCTCTCGGGGACTTCTACGTGCGAAATCGTGCGTCGTTGGTGCACGTCAATACCCTGCAGAACTTCCACTGCGTCTTGGCGGCGGATCACGTAGGCATTCCGGTCGTCTGGAATATCCGCGAGAGTGAAGATCCGCATACTTACTACGACTATTTGCCGCCCGATCTTCGCGAGATCGCATATTCGTGTTTCGGGAAAGCCAGCGCTGTCGTGTTTGTTGCCGAAGCCACGCGAAAGCTGTGGCAGCCACGACTGACAGGTCTGGTCGACAACCTGGCGATCCTGAATGGGATCGATACCGACCGAATGATGAAGTTTGTTTACGGCGCGAATCGACCGGCACTTCGCGCGGCGCTGGGAATCAGCGAATCCGATTTGCTGTTCCTGAACGTCGGCACAGTCTCGGAGCGTAAAGGCCAGCAAGACCTGGTCGCCGGCTTGCGGCAACTGGATAGCGAGACGCGTCGACGAGTGGTCCTCGCAATCGTGGGCTTTAACTCGTCGGACTATTCGAAACGCACGATGACGGACCTGGAGACGCTTCGAAAAGAAGGTGTGCGCATGCACCTTCTTGAAGAATCTCCTGGCGAGGAAGACAGGCGCAAGGTCGCCGAGCTCTACATGGCCGCCGACGCCTTTGTTTTGACGTCACGGGTGGAGAGCTATCCGCGTGTGACTCTGGAAGCTATGGAGTTTGGACTGCCTGTCATCTCGACTCCCTGCTTCGGTGTGGTTGAGCAGCTGATCGAGAAAGAAAGCGTGTTGTTCTACCAGGAAGGAGATGCTCAGCAGTTGGCTTCTCACATCCGCGCGCTTAGCCGCGACAAGCTGGAGCGGGAGAGGATGGGGCGTGCGGCCCATGCCCGGCTCAAACACCTGAATTCGTACGAGCAGATGCTGGCCGCATATGAATCTGTCTATCGGCGGGTCCTCGGCAAGTCAAAGCGCAGTCTCAAGGGAGCTGCCTGATGCAAGCGACACGTCCAGAGTCCGGCGCGCTGTTCGCCGCTGACGCCTGTCGATCCTCGTCATTTCCCGGACCGCGGAGAACATGACGCGGCTTCTGCAGGCAATCGCCGCGAATGATATTGGCGTCGATTACGAAGTCCTCTGCTCCTGGAACGGGGATGAGGCTGAGGCGAAACGGATCCAGCGGGTTCCAGGTCAGGACTTTCGCCTGATCGAGCTGCGTCCCTACAACTTCGCGAAGAACAATAACGCCGTCGCGCGACATGCCCGGGGAGACCTCGTTCTCTTCATCAACGATGATGTGATTCCTGATCGGGGCGCCATCCGCAAGGCGCTCGATGCAATTCGCAATCCGGCCGTTGGCATGGTTGGCATCAACCTGCGCTACACGAACGGGTTGCTGCAGCACGCCGGAGTGTTCTTCGACGACACTGGGAAGCCGTATCACCGCTTCAAGCACAAGATCACCTGGGATGATGCGCGCGTCGCAAATGACATGTTTGTGCCGTGCATAACTGGCGCGTTCATTCTCATGCGACGTGCAGAGTTCGCGGCACTTGGCTTCGATGAACGCTTCAAAGTCTGCGGCGAAGATATCGCCCTGAACCTGGCCTATCGTGCGAAGTTCAACCGGGAAATTCTCTACGTCGCAGGGGCGACAGCGATACATGTCGAGAACGCCACTCGAAAGAAGACCGGCGAGACCAAGACGCCGCCGGAGGACATGTCCCGCATCCTCACGTATTCCAGTCAACGACAGAATGGCAAGCCGCTGGTGGGCGTACAGCATCCACGAGTTCGCATCGTCACCGAGAAGCCGGGGTGGATCATGCACCGCAAGGCCGAGGAGATTCAGAAGCATCTCGGCGCGGATCATGTTCGCATCAATGAGGATTGGCCGGACGCGGACATCCACTATTACATCAACTATGGCTACTTCCGTGCGAAACCCGCCAAGGGCCTGACGGTTGCCAATTTCACGCACTACGACGCGGATCACCTGGCCGACAAATTCGTCGAGACCGCGCGCGTTGTAGATCACTGCGTTGCCGTGTCCAAAGCGACTGCCGACATCCTGAGGGATTTCGGAATCCCGGATGAAAAGATCACCACGATCGTCGTTGGAGCGGACATCCAGTTCGAACCGAAGCTGACAATCGGAGTAGTTGGGCGCGTATATCCCGGCGGACGGAAAGGCGACGACATCGTCACCGCGCTGCTGGGCGATCCGGAAGTGACCGCGAAGGTTCGCATTGTCGCCTCCAAGGAAGGTTGGGGCGCGCCGGTGTGGAATCTTCCGGACCAGGCGGATTTCTACCGCGCCGTCGACTACCTGCTCGTGCCCAGCCGCATCGAAGGCGGGCCGGTGCCGTTCATGGAAGCCCTGGCCTGCGGCACGATGAGCATCGCGCCTGAGATCGGGGTGATCCCGCAGTTTCCTCACGTCTCCTATCCGGTAGGAGACGTTGGCGCGTTGAAGAATGTCCTGCTGAGACTCGCTGATCAACACATCGGTCAGCGGCAGTTCTTGGCCTCGACCATGCGCAGCGTCAACTGGAGCGGCTGGGCGGCCGAACACGAAAAGGTGTTTCTGAATCTCCTGTGGCAGAAGCAAAATTCGCCGCTTCACCGCGTGCAAAAGACTGAACGCTCAATGACTGAGGATCGCGCCGTTTCGGCTGTCGCGATCTGAATCAAACCAACTAATGATCTCGAGACTACAAATATGAAAGGCAACTCTGATTCACTGAGACAGCACAAGAACAAATGGGAAAATCTCGCCCAGGGAGACGATCGTTACTTTGTCCGATCAGTCGACCACGAGCAGTCGGATGAAGAGTATGAGGCGAGCGGGCAAGACAACGTGTCCCGCTTCATTCAGGGCGATCCCGTCATCTCCAGGCGTATCGCGCCATTCCAGGACAAGGTTGCCCTTGAAATCGGATGCGGTTCGGGCCGACTCACCAAGAGCTTGGCGCGCATCTTCAAGCACGTCGTCGCCGTTGATATCGCGCCGACCATGCTGGCCAAGGCACATGAGTTCGTCAACGCAGAAAACGTCACGTTTGTCGAAAGCGATGGAGCAAGCGTCCCCATTATTCCCGAGACAGTGGATTTCGCATTTTCGTTCATTGTCTATCAGCACTTCCCTTCGGCACAGGCTGTCGAGCTTTCATTCGCCAACGTCCACCGGGCACTCCGTCGGGGAGGCCTGTTCAAGGTGCAGATTCGTGGGCAGAAGCATGCGGATAGCAAGCATTGGTCGTGGGGGCCGCACTACACGGAGGTCGACGCGCTAGGGCTTGCCTCAAGAACCGGGTTCAGCGTTCTCAATTCAGCCGGCGTCGGCAGTAGAAGCTACTGGCTCCTCCTGGAAAAGATCTGAAGTGACGACGAAGCTCCAGCTACCGGGGTTGCCACGGGCGACATCGATGCAGTCAAGGGCTCAGGACTGTTCGATGAAGCGTGGTACCTGAAGAAGTTTCCGGACGTGACGCATGCTCGGCATGGATGCGGCTGAGCACTACTTGTGGATCGGCGCGCGGCTGAGACGCAATCCGTCGCCTGCACTTCGACGGTAATGCCTACATCGCCGCCAATGAAGACGTCGCGGAATGCGGCGTCAATCCGCTGTTGCACTACGTCCGCTACGGCAAGGAAGAAGGACGAAGCTGGACGCAGGGCAGGAAAAACCGAAAAGCATTTCAGGAACGTGCCGCTGTACCGGCACATCCAGTCTACTTCCGGCGGATATCGAAGCGGAGATCATGCGGCTTCCTTTGCGGAGCGCCGCGCACGCCGTCGTCGATGTCGTTATTCCCGTCTATCGCGGAAAGAACGAGACGTTGTCGTGCATCTGGCACGCGCTGAAGTCTCCTAACATCACTCCTCATCAGGTCGTCGTGATCGACGACAAGTCGCCGGAGCCGGAATTGTCCGCCGCTCTGGAACGGCTTCGCAGAGGCGGGTCACATCCATCTGTTGAGGAACGACACCAACCTGGGTTTCGTCAAGACAGTCAATCGCGGAATGCGCCTTCACGAGGACCGCGACGTCATTCTTCTCAACTCCGACACGGAAGTCTTTGGGGACTGGATCGACCGGCTGCACGCGATCGCTGGGCGACATCCTTCTTGCGGTACTTTGACGCCACTGACAAACAACGGAACGGTGTGCAGCTACCCGTTCTTTGCCGACCAGAATGACGGCACCCTGGAATTGCCGTTTGAAGAGCTCGACCGACTGGCGCGTGAAGTCAATCGGGGCGAGGTGGTGGAGACTCCCACTGCCGTGGGCTTCTGCATGTACATCAAGCGGAAGCTGATCCAGGAGATTGGCTGCTTCGATGACGAGGCATTCGGGCGCGGTTACGGAGAAGAAAATGACTTCTGTCTGCGCGGCCAGAAGGCCGGTTGGAAAGATCTGATCGCGACGGACACCTTCGTGCGCCACCTGGGCAGCGTCTCGTTCCAGGGCGAGAAAGCCGAGCTTGCGCGAAACAACTTGAGAGTGCTCGAAGCGAGACACCCGGGCTATCAGCAGAACGTCCGGTCTTACTTGCAGGAGGATCCTGCAAGAGCGCTGCGTGCGCGGCTCGATCTTGCCCGCCTCAAGCGGCTGAAGCGCGAACGCAATGTGCTGATCATCAGTCACACGCGCGGCGGCGGCGTTGAGCGCTGCGTGCGCGACTCGATCATGAAACTCGAAGGCGAAGGCGCCGCCGTATTCGTCATGCAGGCTGTGAAGCAAGACCAACAGCTTGTCGTGCATTTCCATCCGCAGGCGCCTGATGTTCCCAATCTTGCGGCTCTCGATCTGCGCAAGGACGCGGATGAGATCATCCGGACGTGGAATGAGCTGTCCATTTCGGAAGTTCACATTCATCACGTCATCGACCATGGAGCGATCGGGGCCGCGAACATTCATGCCCTGATGAGCAAGTCGGGCATCCGCTTCGAGGTCACGATCCACGATTATTTCTGGATCTGTCCGCGTATCACATTGCACGATGAAACTGGCATTCACTGCGGTGAGCCGGATGACGCGGGCTGCAATTCCTGTCTCAGGAATCGAGGCGAGGTCTTCGGCGCACCGGATATTGCGACGTGGCGGAAAGACCATGGCGGCCTGCTGCGCGCCGCATCCAGGGTGCTCGTGCCCGACGCCGACGTGGCCGACAGAATGCTGCGGTACTTCCCGGATGTTCGCTTCGATGTCGCCCCTCATGAAGAGAGTAAGGAGCGTGAGAGCGTTCGAGCGATCCCGAGCGTTCAAGCCAGGGTACGCGTGGGTGTGCTCGGCGGCATATCCGATATCAAAGGCTTCGGTGTACTTCTGAAGTGCGCCGCTGACGCGCGCTCGCGCGGTCTGCCGCTCGATTTCGTGGTAGTCGGGCACACCAGGGATGATCGAATCGCCCGCGCGGCGGGGATCGATGTCACTGGAGCCTACGCGGAAGAGCAGCTCCAGCAAAAGATCGCGGCTGCGAATCTCGACGCCATATTCGTGTCGTCGACAGTCCCCGAAACGTATTCCTACACCTTGTCTGCGGCACTGCAGACTGATCTTCCAATTGCGGTCTTCGACATCGGCGCGCCGGCACGCAGAGTTAGAGGCGCAAAGGGCACAGTCGCACTGCCTCTGGCTCTCGCCAGAAACCCGAGCACGCTCAACACAAAACTCCTGGAATGGCTGCGCAGTGAGTGCCAGTCGCACCATCCCGGATAACGGACTAATTCAATGGATATGCTAGCAACACCCGCCGACCCGAAACTCGCGCCTGACGATGCTCCTGGCCCCATGGCGGTGTTCCTTCGCAAGGCCGGCCAGCTGATCCGCCGTCAAAAGCTGTTTTGCGCACTTGTGGTCGTGCCCGTGCTGCTGGCGATCGCCTACTACGGTCTGATCGCCTCCGACCAATACCTTTCGCAGGCGAGCTTCCTGGTCAAGAGCCCGGGCCAGCAGGGCGCCCAGGTCTCGACGCTTGCGAATCTCATTCAGACCACCGGCCTGTCGCGCGGGCAGGAGGAAACCAATGCGGTGCTGGACTATGTACGTTCGCGCAATGCGCTCGAGGATCTGCAGAAGCGAATCGATGTGCGCTGCCATGTTCATGAGCCCGGCGGCGGATCGCCTGGCGCGCTATCCATTTCCGTTGCGCGAAGACAAGTTCGAGAATCTCTACGACTACTACAAGAAGAAGGTCGAGGTCTATCTCGATACGGAGACCGGTTTGGCCGTGATTCGCGTCAAGGCGTTTTCCTCGTCAGATGCTCACACCATAGCTTCGGCACTTCTGAGTCTCAGCGAGGACCTGGTCAATCAACTCAATGAGCGTGCTCACAAGCAGGGAATCATCGAGGCGGAGCGGCGAGTCATCGAGGCGGAGGAACGCGTGCGCAAAGCGGCCACGGCCATGACGAAGTTCCGCAACAAGCAGAGCCTGATCGATCCGAAACTGCAGGCGACCGGCATTCAAGAGATCGTCACCAAGCTGTCGACCCAAAAGGCGGACCTTCAGGCGCGGCTTGATCGCATGACAAAGGCCGCGCCGGACAGCCCGAACGTTGACGTTCTGCGCAGTCAGATCGCGGCACTCACCCGTGAGATCGATAGTCAGACGCTGCGGATGGCAGGCGGCGATGCTGCGCATCTCATCCAAGATGGGCGACTATGAGTATCTGACGCTGGAGCAGACCTTCGCCGCCCGGATGCTGGAGTCGGCCAACGCTTCGCTCGAGCTGGCGCGTGTCGAGTGCAGACAAGCAGCAGTTTTACCTGCAACGGGTAGTGGAGCCCAACGCGCCGGACCTGGCGCGTTATCCGCGCAGGCTCGCCTCGATATTCGTGGTGCTCGGCGTGGCGCTTTGCCTCTTCTTCATTGGCTGGATGCTGCTTGCCGGCATCATTGAGCACTCGCCGGAGCATTGAGATGTCAGCCTTTGCCCAGGGTCTGCGTATTCAGGGGCGCGTGATCGGCGCGCTCATGATGCGCGAACTGCTGACGCGCTATGGTCGACACAACATCGGCTTCCTCTGGATCATCGTCGAGCCGTTGCTGTTCGCGGTGCTGGTCGGCATCGTGTGGAACTTCATGTGGGGCGCGACCAAGCACGGCATTGGCGTGATGAGCTTCGTCATTTCAGGCTACATCCCGCTGGTTCTGTTCCGACAGAGCGTCAATCGCGCCGCCGGGCTCTTTCAGGCAAATGGCGGGCTCATGTACCACCGCCAGATCAAGGTTCTGGACTTCGTGCTGGTGCGGTTTCTCATCGAGCTGATCGGCTGCATGATCGCGTATCTGTTCATCGCGATCGTGCTGATGGGACTGGGTCTGTTTCCCGTGCCCTATGATCTCGGCTTCATGCTACTCGGCGGCCTTTATTTCGCCTTCTTCGTGCTCGCGATGTGCTGCATCCTCGCGCCGCTGAGCGAGACGTCCGAGGTCGTGGAGAAGTTTCTTCCGGTCGTTACGTATCTGACGATCCCGTTCTCGGGCGCTTTCACGCTGGCGGAATGGCTCACGCCGGCGGCGCGCAATGCAACGCTGCTGTTTCCGCCCGTTCACGCCATGGAGATGATGCGTTACGGCCTCTACGGCCATGCGCATCACGCCTTACTTCGACTACGCCTATCCCCTGATGGTGAATGCAGTTCTGCTGGCGATCGGCCTGCTGCTCTGCCGCCGCGTGCGCCGAATGCTGGTGGTCGAATGATCACCTGCGAGAACATTCGCAAGACGTACCCGCTCGGTCGCCGAGACAAGCAGGCGCTGCGCGGTATCGACTTTCAGATCGCCAAAGGCGAACGAGTTGGCTTTCTGGGCCGCAACGGTGCCGGCAAGTCGACGCTGATCAGGCTGATCGGTGGCGTCGAGTTGCCGACCTCCGGGCAGATTGTGCGGCGTATGAGTGTGTCGTGGCCGCTCGCGTTCTCCGGCGGTTTCCAGGGCAGTCTCACCGGCTACGACAACGCGCGCTTCATCGCCCGCATCTATGGCCGCGAGTATCGCGAGATCCGCGATTTCGTTGAGGACTTCGCCGAGCTCGGTCACTACATGAAAATGCCAGTGAAGACCTATTCCTCCGGCATGAAGGCGCGGCTGGCGTTCGGGCTTTCGCTCGCGATCGACTTCGACTGCTATCTCATCGATGAGGTGATCGCCGTCGGCGATCATCGCTTCCAGGAAAAATGCAAGCGCGAGCTGTTCGAGAAGCGCGCCGACCGGGCGCTGATTCTCGCCTCGCACAGCGCCGGGTTGGTCCGCGAATACTGTGATCGGGCCATGGTTCTCGCCGATGGCTACGGCGTCATGCACGACCAGATCGATGCGGCACTCGAAGCCTATGATCGGCTGTAGACTGCGATAAGCCACGTCGTCCGGGGCCGGCGAAGCTCCATTCGATCATGCGCAGAATGAATGCTGGCGCAATCGTCTGGGGACACCTGCGCGTATTCGACTTCAACTCGGCAACTGTTCGCGCACCCGGGCAGAAGCGTCGTTAATGGCCTTCGCAAAACGTTCAATATCAGGCACTTAAGTTATTGTTCTCAGAAGTTGTGTTCGATGCCGATCGCGACATAGCTGTTGGTCTCGCTGGTTCCACCGATATCACCCGTTGTGTAGCCTCCTTGAGCGCGGTGTCGTGGCGCCCCACCTTGATCTTGCCGAAGGCACCTTCCAGGCCCACGAACTGGTTTCGTGGAGTGATGTTGTCATCGTCGGATTCGCTGTCCAGATTGACGCCCCATTCCAGCTGGTAGATAGCCTTGAGACCGGCATTCAGCGCCAGCTCGCCCTTCACGCCGATGCGTGAGGAGTTGCTCTTCAGCTCGGCCTGCTCCTCCGCAGCTTCGTCGGAGTTCTGCAGCGTCACGTTGATCTTGCCGTAGACCTCGAGCTCGTCGGCGGCAACCGCCGACGCAGGCGCGACGGCCGCGATCAGGAGACCCATGTGGCAAAGCAGCTGGCCGAAGTTGCGTCGTGCACGCGGATCGCGATGAATTCCGCGGGTGCTGGTAACGGGCATGTTGTGCTCCGCGATGGATTGCCATCCCAGTCATGAGCATGCTCTGAAGAATCAGGCTCGCGGTGTAAGTTAGGAGCACAATTGACTATCCGTTTTGTCTACACCCGGTGTCCCCGTACGTTCCCAGGTTGCTATGCGCGTCTTCGACTTCAATTCCGCGATCGTCCGTTCCCCCGGGAACAGCGTCGTCAATGGCTTGCGCGCCGGTTCGGGTCCAGCGCCGGCATTCGAAACCATCGTTGCCGAACACGAGTCGTACGTCGCCGCTTTGCGCGACGCTGGCGTTCAGGTGACGGCCCTCGAGCCGCTGGAACAATTGCCGGATTCGATCTTCGTGGAAGATCCCGCGCTGGTATTCAGCGACGCGGCTGTGCTCCTGAGGCCAGGAGCGCCAAGCCGGTTTGCCGAGGCCCAGGAATTGTCCGGGACGCTCGCGGCACTGTTCCCCAAGGTCCATCAATTGCCCGAGGGTCATGTAGATGGCGGCGACGTGCTGGTTACACCTGGTCGTGTCTTTATCGGTCTGTCCGCCCGGACGAACCAGGCCGGCGCGGCCGCACTGCAGAACCTGCTCGACTCGATCGGTCGACCCAGCGAGGTGGTTGATATTCCGCGCGGCACCTTGCATCTCAAGTCGGACTGCTCATTGATCGACGAGGAGACTGTCCTGGCGACCGAAGAGCTTGCGGATTCTGGAGTGCTGGAGGGGTATCGAGTGCTGTGGTGCAGAGCGAAGAACGCTGCGCGGCCAACGCACTCCGGGTCAACGAATTCGTGTTTGTCAGGGCAGGGTGCCCGCGTACCATGGACATGCTTACGACGCACGGAGTGACAGTGGTCCCGCTCCAGGTTTCAGAAATCGCCAAGATCGATGCGGGCCTGTCCTGCATGTCGCTGCGCTGGTTCGATCACATCGCGCCTGCCACGGGTTCACCGCATGAGTAACCGACTGCGATGCGCCGCGCTGATCGGATTGCTGGCGCTCGTAGCGGCGTCGCGCGCAGCTGAGCCGCTGGTGCGCCAGGTCCTGGTGCTGCAATCGTTCGACCGCGGCAATCTCATACTCGATCATTTCACCAGCAACTTCCGGTTCGAGCTGGATCGGCGCGTCGGAGGACCGGTCAACTACGTTCAATTCACCGTGGGTCAGACGGGGTTTGTGGGGGCGCCGGAACAAGCGGTGGTCGATTTCATTCGTGCCACCTTCGCCGGTCGTCCCGATCCGGATCTGATCGTGACTTTCGCCGGACCCGCGGCGGTTTTCGCGCGCAAGTACCATCAGGAACTCTTTCCAGACACGCCGATGCTCTTTGGGGCCATCGATCAGCGCTATCTAGGCGACGCACCACTGGCCGAGAACGAGGCCGCGGTCACGGCATCCACGATTTCCCGGGGGTCATCGATGACATCCTGCAGGTACGGCCACAGACCCGACAGGTGTTCATGGTGATTGGCTCCGGCGTCATCGGAAAATTCTGGCGTCAACGGCTCGAGGAGGAATTCAGCCGATTTCACGATCGCCTGACATTTGTCTGGTCCGACGATCTGTCCCTTCAAGAGATCCTGCGTCGCTGTTCAACCCTTTCGGCGAATTCGGCGATCTTCTATCATGACCCTCGGCACCGATGCGACTGGCGTCGCGTATGCAGACGAGCGGGTGCTCGCCGACCTGCACGCGACGGCGAATGCGCCGCTGTTTTCGGCGCATGACGTGTACCTCGGCTCTGGCATTGTGGGCGGCAGACTAATGCCGATTGACGAAATCACTCGCCGCATGACTGACTCGGCCTATCGAATTCTGAACGGCGAGTCGCCGGGCGCTATCAAAGTGCCACCGCAGGTGCCAGGTCAACCAAAGTTCGACTGGCGTGAGCTGCAGCGGTGGGACATCCCCGAGAGTCGTTTGCCGCCCGGCAGCCTGGTGCAATTTCGAGCTCCGACCCTGTGGAGCGAACACCAAGGCACGGTACTGATCGCGGCTGGCGCCCTGGCGATCCAGGCGCTGCTGATCATCGGACTGCTGTACGAACGCCGCGCACGACGGCGGGCCGAGTTCGAGAGCCGCAGGAACCTGGCGCTCGCCGCGGATATCAGCCGCCGCGAGACGATGTCGGCGATGACCAGCACGATTGCGCATGAGCTCGGCCAACCTCTCAGTGCGATGTTGCACAACGCGGAGGCGCTTCAGATGATGGTCAATACCAATAACGCGACGCCGGAGACGATCGAAGAGATCCTCTCGGATATCCATACCGATGGCATCCGCGCCGCGGAAATCATCGAGCGCCATCGGGCGATGCTCCGTAGCCGTCAGCTGCAGAAGAAGCCGTACGATCTTCAGACCATCGTAAATGACGCTGTTGCTCTCGTTGCCTACGACATGAGAGCGCGGCAGATCGAGGTGACCGTCAAGCTGCCTTCGAAACCTTGTGTCATCAGCGGCGATCCGGTGCTCCTGCAGCAGGTGCTGGTGAACTTGTTGATAAACGCCATGGACGCGATGGCGGAGACACCGCCGGGCCGACGTCACATCATCGATCAGCAGCGAAGTCAGGCGCGCCGATGCCGAAGTCTCCGTGCGCGACAATGGGTCGGGTATGCCGCCGGATCTCATCGGCAGGCTGTTCACACCATTCGTCACGACGAAACCGCATGGCCTCGGAATTGGCCTCGCGATCGCCCGAACCATTGTCGAGGCTCACGAGGGCAGCATCAGTGCCCGCAACAATCTCGCAGGGGGCGCGATATTCACGGTCACCCTGCGCCTCGCGAAGCGCACGAGATTTTGCCAGCGCCGCCCGTTGTCGAGGGTACTGTCGGCGGGTCACCAGGCGCCTGAGCGTCGACTCAGTTCCCGGACCAAACCAGGAACTCCCGTCGAAAGCGCGCGTCGCCAGCGCGTGCAACCAATTGTTCACCCCGCACGTCTATATGCGATCGCGGGGAGGGCACCCAGGTGTCGTCGTGACTTTCAATGAAACCAGCGCGCTGGTACATTCAGGCGGCTCGTGCGGCCACCCGGCGGTTGTGCGGTTTTCACCAGCCAATCACTGAGATGATCAAGCTTCACGGCATCCACAAGTCTTACCGTTCGGGCGAGCAGTCCGTGCACGTCCTGAAGGGCGTCGACCTGCACATCCGCGACGGAGAGCTGGTCTCCATCATGGGCTCGTCGGGATCCGGCAAGTCCACGCTGTTGAACATCCTCGGCGTCCTCGACGGCTATGACCAGGGCAGCTATGAGCTGGCCGGCCAGCAGGTCGGCAACCTGAGGGAGACCGAGGCCGCGCGGTTGCGCAACAAACAGCTGGGCTTCGTGTTCCAGTCCTTCAACCTGTTGCCGTTCAAGAATGCCGCGGAAAATGTCGCGCTGCCGCTCTACTACCAGGGGGTCGGCCGCAGGGAACGCAACCATCGCGCCGAGGAGTTCCTGGACATCGTGGGCCTGTCCGATCGCAAGACCTTCATGCCCAATCAATTGTCGGGCGGGCAAAAGCAGCGCGTGGCCATCGCGCGCGCACTGGTGGGCAAGCCCAAGGTGATCCTGGCGGACGAACCCACGGGCGCGCTCGACGGCCAGACCACGCAGGAAATCGTTTCGCTCCTGAAGGAAATCCATCAGCGCGGCAACACGATGATCATCGTGACGCACGAGCAGGACATCGCCGATCAAACCCAGCGCCAGATCTTCCTGAAAGACGGCGTGGTCACCTCGACCTGACACCCATGCTCGACGGCCTGCAGGAAATCCTCTTCACGTTGCGGCAGAACAAGCTGCGCACCGTGCTGACTGCCTTCGGCGTGTTCTGGGGCATTTTCATGCTGGTGCTGTTGCTCGGCGCGGGCCGCGGCATGCAGAACGGCGTTTGGGACGATTTCGGCTCCGATGTGCTGGACTTCATCATCGTCTGGACGGGTGACACCAGCATGGCGTATCGCGGCATGGGGCCGGGACGCAAGATCCAGCTCAACCTGGCGGACATCCAGGCGGTCAGCCAGCAGGTCCCCGGCATCAGCGTGATCTCCGCGGAACGATTCGTGGAAAACGGCAACATCACCTACGAGCGCAAGAACAGCAACTCCCAGATCCTCGGCAGTCCCCGACGAATACTTCCGGGTCAAGGAAGACGTGCCGTTCAATTTCGGACGCGAGTCAATCCGCTGGATCTCGAGGAGATCCGAAAAGTCGTCGTGATCGGCACCGCCGTCGCGGAGCGATTGTTCGACAAGGGCGTGGACCCGGTGGGCAAGGATGTTCGCGTCAAGGACGTGGTGATGAAGGTCGTGGGCGTCTTTTACGACAAGGGCAACCGCGGCCAGAACTCCGAACGCGTGCTCATGCCGCTGACGACGATGCAGAAGATGTACGGCGGCGGAGAAGTCACCAGCAACATCTGGCTGCGGCCGGCAAAGGGTGTCGACGGCTTCGAGCTCGAGAAAAAGGTGCTCGAGCTGCTGAAGCGGCGGCATGACGTGGCGCCGGAGGACATGCGCGGCATCAATTCATTCAACATGGCCATGCCCACTCGCAACGTCAATGGGCTGTTCATCGGCATCAACGTGTTCATCTGGTTCGTGGGCCTGGGCACGTTGACGGCCGGCATCGTCGGCATCAGCAACATCATGATCATCACGGTGAAGGAGCGGACCCGTGAAATCGGCATCCGCAAGGCCCTGGGCGCGACGCCGTTCAATATCGTCAGCACACTGCTGCTCGAGTCCACGCTGGTGACGGGTTTCGCGGGTTACCTGGGGCTGGTGGTTGGCGTGGGTCTGCTCGAGCTGGTGGCATTCGGGCTGCGCAGCTGCGGGCGCGAAACTGCCGTACTTCCTGAATCCCAGCGTCGATTTCCAGCTCGCGATCACCGCGCTCCTGCTGCTGGTCGCCGTGGGTGTGCTCGCGGGGCTCATGCCCGCGTTGCACGCCGCGAAGATCACGCCCACCGAAGCGATGCGGGCCGAGTGACGCCATGTTCATCGACATCGAGAAATGGCGGGAAATCTTCAACACGCTGCGCCGGCACAAGCTGCGCACGGCGCTCACCGCCTTTGGCGTGTTCTGGGGCATTTTCATGCTCACGGTGTTGTTAGGCGCCGGCAAGGGACTGGAGAACGGGGTGAACGACGGATTTCCGCGGGTCACCAACACCGTCTATATCTGGTCGCAGGGCCCGACGCAGATTCCCTGGCAGGGCATGCCCATCGGCCGCCAGATCGGGCTCAGGCCCGGCGATGTCGACGCCATCGCGAAAAACGTCCCCAGCGTGGGATTCATCAAGGGCCAGAACTCCGTCGGCATCTGGGGTGGCAGCGCGCCGTACACGGTGCGCAAATCCAAAAACGGCGCATTCAGCATACAAGGCGGCTTCGCGGGGATAGAGAACTTCAACGCCCTGCGCATCGTGGAAGGACGCCCCTTCAACGAGCTGGATGAACAGGAACGCCGCAAGGTGGTGCTAATCGGTCAGCGCGTCAGGGACCAGCTGTTCGCCAAGGACGAAAACCCCCTCGGCGAAGACATTACCGTCAATGGCATCACCTTCCAGGTGATTGGCGTGTTTCAGTCCCTGCAGGAAGGCAATCAGCAACAGGAAGACGAGCGCATCTATCTTCCGAACGACACGCTGCGATATGCCTTCAATCAGACGGGCGTGATCGGCAGTTTGGCCTTCGTGCCGAAAGCCGGTCTGGATGCACGCGTGGCGGAAAACGACGTCAAGGCCTATCTCGCCCAGTTGAACAAGGTGTCACCGGACGACAAGGGCGTGTTCGGCAGCTTCAACCTCCAGGAACAATACGACAAGGTGCAGGGCCTGTTCACGGGCATCAAGTTCTTCAGCTGGATGGTTGCGATCGGCACCATCTTTGCCGGTGCCGTAGGCGTGGGCAACATCATGCTGATCGTGGTGAAAGAGAGAACCCGCGAGATCGGCCTGCGCAAGGCACTGGGTGCCACGCCCGCGTCCATCGTCGCCATGATCATGCAGGAGTCGGTGTTCATCACCGCGGTGGCCGGTTACAGCGGCCTGGTGCTTGGGACATTGTTGATCGAGTCCATCGCGAAAATGCTGAACGCGATGGGCGGCAAGGCGGGCTTCTTCGGCCAACCGGAAGTGGATTTCAACACTGCGATCATCGCGCTGGTGGTCCTGGTGGTTTCAGGGTTGCTGGCTTCGTTGATGCCGGCAGCCAAGGCCGCGGCCGTCAATCCCATCGTTGCACTACAAGACGAGTGACAGGTTCCCCAGGAATAACAATGAAACGAATCATCAAATACCTCATCCTCGGCGTGATCGCGCTGGTGTTCGTCGGGACACTGGTGTTCCTGTACAAGAAGTCGCAACAGCCGCCGGTGGTCTATCAACTCGACAGCCCGGCGCGCATGGCCATCGTCAAGAAGACCGTGGCCACCGGCAAGGTGATTCCGCGCCGCGAGATCGAAGTGAAGGCGCAGGTGTCCGGCGTGGTCGAGAAGCTGTACGTGGTTGCCGGACAGACGATCAAGAAGGGCGCGATCATTGCGCGCATCTCGCTGCGTCCTAACATGCTCAATGTCAGCGCGGCGGAGGCGCAGTTGCTGCAGGCGAGGATCAACCTGCAGAACCAGGCGACGGACATGCAGCGCTATCAGAAGCTGCTGGCGGATCGGATCATCTCCGAATCGCAGTTCCGGCAATACGAAACCAACTACAACCTGCAGAAAGAGGCGGTGGCGTCGGCGGAGAACACCCTGGCGTTGTTGAAGACAGGTGCGAGCAAGGGCATGGTCTCCAACATGATTCCCGCCACCATCGATGGCACGGTGCTGGACGTGCCGAACAAGGAAGGCGCCTTCATCCTCGAATCCAGTACCTTTCAGTCCGGCACATCGCTCGCGACGCTGGCCGACATGAACGACATGATCTTCGAAGGACTGGTCGATGAATCGGAGGTCGGAAAACTGAAGGAGGGCATGGAACTGGTGCTGAATGTCGGCGCGTTGCAAGGCAAGCCCTTCAAGGCGACGCTCGAATACATAGCGCCCAAGGGCGTCATCGACCAGGGCACCATCAAGTTCACCATCCGGGCAGCGGTGGTCCTGGACAAGGAGCTGTTCCTGCGTTCCAACTACAGCGCCAATGCCGACATCGTGCTCGACAAGCGCGACGATGCACTCGCCATCAACGAAGGCAACCTGATCATCGAGAGCGACAAGACCTTCGTGGAAGTCGAGACGACGCCGCAAACTTTCGAGAAGCGCGAGATCAAGACCGGTTTGTCGGATGGCATCAATATCGAAGTGGTCTCAGGGTTGAAGGCGGACGAGAAGATCAAGCACCGCTGACCCGACGGCGTCGATCGTCGCCTTTCTCCTAGTGCGTATACCCAGTTCGCATTTCCAGACTGTTAGTTGAACTCCCGGCACGACTCCGTGGTATAGCTCCACGGAGATTCTTGTATCGGGGGTTTAATTGAGTGCTGTAGATCCCGTCGCGGGGAGTCCCCGCGCGTTGCTTGCGCCTGTCCGTCATCCGCCGGGTCCCGTCGGCCTCCCCATCATCGGTTGTTTGCTCGAATTTCTGCGAAATCCCATGGCCGCGCTCGCGGCCGTCGCGCGCCGCTTCGATGGCATTTGCCGCGTCCCCATTCGCGGCAAGTATCTGTACGTGGTCTCGGATCCCGAAATGCTCAAGGAGATGCTGATCACGCATCGCCAGAAATACATGAAGAACATCCGCTACCGGCACATCCAGGCGCTGGTCGGTCAGGGGTTGTTGTTGAGCGAAGCGGCGGAATGGCGCCGCCAGCGCGTGATCACGCAGCCGGCGTTCAAGCCCGATGTGCTCGATGCGCAGGTCGGCTGGATGGGTGAGCTGACGGACCGCTTTCTCGACCGCTGGAAGCCTAACGCCGACAACGGCACCATCATCGACGTCGAGCCCGAATTCAACCGGCTCGCGCAATTACTCTCCGGGCGTTACCTGCTGGGCGAGAACTTCGATGAGATCTCCGAGGAGTTCTGCACGGCCGCGGCAGCGGTCAAGCAACACTGGCCGCAGGCGCCGCGTAACCTGGTGAGCGCGTACCTGCCGCATTCGAAAAAGAAGCTGGCGCGATTCGACGCCGCCCTCGTCGCGCTCGATGAATGCATTCGCGGGTTCATCGTGCGCCATCGGCGCACGAACTTCGAGAACTGCGGCGTGCTGTCGCGGATTTTCGCTGGCGGTCGTGCCGATGGTCCGGAATTCGACGATCAGTCGCTGCGCGACCAGATCGCCACGATGTTCTTCGCCGGCCATGAGACCTCGGCCACCTCGTTGTCGTGGATTCACTGGGCATTGTCGGGCCATGTCTCCATACGGGCGAAGCTGCAGCGGGAGATCCACACTGTGCTCCAGGGGCGAATTGCCAGTGCGTCAGAACTGCACGAGCTCACCTACACGACGCAAGTCATCGAGGAATCACTGCGTCTGCACTCGCCAATTCATTCGATTTCGCGTGTCGCGCTGGTCGATAACACTGTCGGGGGCTATTTCATTCCGAAGGACGCCACGGTGTGCATTTCGATGTATGCGCTACATCGGCTGCCGCATCTGTGGCCCGAGCCGGAAGTCTTCGACCCTGCGCGATTCGAGCCGGAGCGTGTCGCCGCGCGGTCGCGCTTCGCATACCTGCCGTTCGCGGCCGGACATCGCAATTGCATCGGGGCAGGTCAGGCCATGATCGAGCTCAAGCTCATCGTGGCGCGCATCGCGCAGCGCTACACGCTCGATGTTGCACCGGACCAGAAGATCGAGCCGGCGCCCGGCACCACCATGTACCCGCGATATGGCATGAAGATGCGCGTGCAACACGCACGGAACCCCGCATGAATACCCCCGTGTCACGCGGCGAGATGGCGCGCCGCTTCTACAACACCGCGGCTTCGACAGCGGACGACTTCTCGTTCATGAACTACGGGTTCGCGCCGCTCGCGGCGGATCTCAGCGCTGCTGACGAGCCCGAACGATATTGCCTGCAGCTCTACCGGCAACTGCTCGGCGACGCCGCTCTGGCCGGAGGGCAGGTCGTCGAAGTGAGCTGCGGGCGCGGGGGCGGCGCGGCGCATGTGGCCCAGGTGTACCGGCCCGCGCAATACGTCGGCATCGACATCAGCGAGCAGAACGTCGCCATCGCCTCGCGCCGCTTCGCGGCCATGGCGAACCTGCGTTTCGAGCTCGGCAATGCCGAGAATCTGCCACTGGCTGACGAGAGCTGTGATGCACTCGTCAACGTCGAGGCGGCGCATTTGTACGACAATCCCGCGAAATTCTTCAGCGAAGCGAATCGCGTCCTGCGCAAGGGCGGCGGCTTCTATCACGCCGACCTGTGCTGGCAGGACAAGGACCCGATGCAACTCATCGCTGATGCGGGATTCACGATCTCGTCCGTCGTTGATATCACCGCGAATGTGCTGCAGGCACTCACGCTCGACAGTGACCGGCGCGAGCAGATCGTGTCCAGATTTCCGGAACACCTTCAGGGTGACTTCCGTGACTGGTCGGGAGTGCGCGGGCATCGCGCCTACAACCGGCTCGAATCCCGCGAGTGGATCTACCGCATCATCCGGGCAGAACGCCGCGACGTGGGCTGAGCGCCGCCTGGCCGCAGGCGAAAAAAAACGCCCGCCAGAGGCGGGCGTTTCTTTCGTTCTTGCGGGTCGTCTACTGACGGCGCTTACGGCGCAGCAGGCCGAGGCCGACCAGAGCCATGCCGAACATTCCGAGAGTCGCGGGCTCGGGAACCGACGTGACTCCAATGTGGCTGATCATCTGGATTTCGACATTGCCACGATTGCGATCGAAGAGGTCCAGGTCGACCACTGCCCAGTTGGCGAATCGGTGTTGGAGAACAGGAAGGTGTCGAAGACGTCATCCGATCCCGAAAGCGTGACGTGGTTGCCCGTCTTGATGAGGAACACTGCCGGCGAGTACGCGCTCAGGTCGAAAGCGTACAGCGAGGAGTCGCCATCGACGCTCTGCCACGCGCCGTCCTCACCGTCGCCGCCGGCCGGCTTGACGTAGGAAAGCGTCGAGGCATCGACGCCCAGATAGCTCGCGATGAACTGCAACTCGCTGCTGTTGCCACTGTTGCCGAGCTGGCTCCAGGCCACCAGGGAGTCGGCGCCGCCAGTCAGCGGAAATCGGAATGGCTGAGGCGACAGAGCTGAGGCCGAGCAGGGTGATGGCAGCGAGGAAGCGTGTGATTTTCATTATTGTGGTGGCAATGCTGAATGAGCAGATGCAAACAGAGATGCAATTGGCGCGCCAAATTTGAAAGACCCACGCAAGTACCTGATTTGGCAGGAATTCACCTGAGCTGGCCTTAATGTCAACCGGCCCACTGTAAAGACATCCGACACTGTTCAGGGGGCGACCCCCGGCGTATACCGGCATCATCATGTCGAGATGACCGGGTCAGAGGGAGGCATCGTGAAGCGATACGGCCAGGTTCTGCACGTGAGGCCAGAGCACCGCGACGAGTATGTGCGGCAGCATGCGGCGGTCTGGCCGGGGGTGCTGGAACAGATCCGGCGTTCGAAGATCCGCAACTATTCGATCTTCCTGCGCGACGGTGTGCTGTTCGCCTACTTCGAATACGTCGGCAGCGATTTCGCGGCGGACATGCGCGCGATGGCGGCGGATCCGGCAAACGCAGCGCTGGTGGGCGTTGATGGAACCCATGCAAGAGAAATGGCCCAGCGCCTCCGCGGAGGAGTGGTGGACCAACATGACCGAAGTGTTCCACGTCGACTGAACGCAATGACGTTTCGAAATCTCGTGCTGCTGTGTGCAGTGATCGTGGCAGGTGTGGGTGGGCCGGCAGCCACGGCGCAGGTGAAACGTTACGAGGCGACCTGGAACTCCATCGATAGCCGGCCGACACCCACCTGGTGGAGCGATGCCAAGTTCGGCATTTTCATTCACTGGGGCATCTACTCGGTTCCGGCGTACGCGCCGAAGGGTGAATACGCGGAGTGGTACTGGGAGCGCATCGGCCGTCCCGGCAACCCCGATCCAGCGTCCAGCGATGCGCGCATCCGGCGCGAGACGCACGCCTTTCACGACCGTGTCTACGGCAAGGATTTCCAGTACCCGGACTTCGCGCCGAAGTTCACCGCGGAGATGTTCGATGCCGATCAATGGGCGGACATCTTTCAGCGCGCCGGGGCGAAGTACGTGGTGCTGGTGTCGAAGCACCACGACGGCTTCGCGCTCTGGCCTTCGCGTGAAGCGAATCGGAGCTGGGGTCGCAAGTGGAATGCGGTCGATGTCGGCCCGAAGCGGGACCTGGCGGGCGAACTCGTGGCCGCGGTACGGCGCAAGAATCTCGAGATGGGGTTCTATTTCTCGCTGTACGAGTGGTTCAACCCGCTGTGGCTCGCGGGTGACACCGACGCGTACGTCGAGCGGCACATGTTTCCGCAGTTCAAGGACCTGGTGACCCGCTACTCGCCTTCGGTCATCTTTTCCGACGGTGAATGGGAGCTGCCCTCGGAGCAGTGGCGCGCGCCCGAGTTGTTAGCCTGGCTCTACAACGACAGTCCGGTGGCGCAGAAGGTGGTGGTCAACGATCGCTGGGGCAAGGAATCGCGTCACCGGCACGGTGGCTACTACACAACCGAGTACGGCGCAGGCCTGCCGGGCGCAAGTCACCCCTGGGAAGAGAACCGCGGCATCGGCCATTCCTACGGCTACAACCGCAACGAGGATCTCAACGACTACTCGTCGGGGAAAAAGCTTCTCCTGACGCTGATCGATACGGTGAGTCGGGGCGGAAACCTGTTGCTCAACGTGGGTCCAACCGCCGACGGACGGATTCCCGTGGAGATGCAGGATCGGCTGGCGTATCTCGGCCAATGGCTGGCACACAACGGCGAGGCCATCTACGGCACGCGCGTCTTCCGTGACGGCGCCCAGTGGACGGCGGGACGCAAGCAGGAGGTGGATACCTCGACCAACTACCGCGCGAAATACGACGTCGAGGCGCTCACGCTGACTCCTGCGCCGGGTGACGCGCGCAAGGAAGTCCTCTTTACCCGGAAGGACGATACGGTCTACGCCATCCTGCCGCTCTATCCGCAGACCGGGCTCACGTTGCGTAACCTGCGACTGGCGAAGGGCGCGCGTATCAGCCTGCTGGGTTCGCACCACACCAATGTTGCGTGGCGGCAAAGTGGCGAAGATCTCGTCATCTCCACCCCCTCGATCAACGACGGTGAATTACCATTCGCCGGGCCACGCATCTTCAGGATAGAAGGCGTCATCAAGCCGTAGGCGGCCTCGGATCTGATAGACGACATCTATCAAGGTCATCCAAACAACCGAATTCAACACATGCGAGGGGCGGCGTAGCGTCGTCCACATCCTTCCATTCGAGGAGATCGCACCATGTCAGCTCAACTCAAAGAAGCCAAATGTCCGCTCCCTCACGCGGCCGGCGGCACCTCGAATCGCGACTGGTGGCCGAACCAGCTCAGGCTCGATCTCCTCCACCAGCATTCTTCCAAGTCCAACCCGATGCGGCAGGACTTCGACTACGCCAGGGAATTCAAGAGTCTCGACTACAAGGCGCTGAAGAAGGACCTCGCAAAGCTGATGACCGATTCGCAGGACTGGTGGCCGGCGGACTTCGGTCATTACGGTCCATTGTTCATACGCATGGCGTGGCATAGCGCGGGCACGTATCGCACCGGTGACGGTCGCGGGGGTGGCGGACGGGGCCAGCAACGTTTCGCGCCACTCAACAGCTGGCCGGACAACGTCAGCCTCGACAAGGCGCGCCGCCTGCTCTGGCCGATCAAGCAGAAATACGGCCGCAAGATTTCCTGGGCGGACTTGATGATCCTCACTGGCAACGTAGCGCTGGAAACCATGGGCTTCAAGACTTTTGGTTTCGGTGGCGGGCGCGAGGACGTGTGGGAGCCGGACCAGGACGTGTACTGGGGCAGGGAAACCAAGTGGCTGGAGGGCGACCTGCGATATGCCGTGGGATCACCCGGGGTGGAGAAGCGTGGCGGTGTGGTTTCCTCGGACGACAACTCGCAGGTTCCGCACACGCGCAATCTGGAGAACCCGCTGGCCGCGGTGCAGATGGGCCTCATTTACGTGAATCCGGAAGGCCCGGATGGCAAACCGGATCCGCTCGCCGCGGCGAAGGACATCCGCGAGACTTTCGCGCGCATGGCGATGGATGACGAAGAAACCGTCGCGCTGATCGCCGGCGGTCACAGTTTCGGCAAGACCCACGGTGCGGGCGCGGCGACCAACGTGGGCGTCGATCCGGAAGCGGCCGATCTCGAAGCGCAGGGCTGCGGCTGGATCAGCAAGTTCAATACGGGCAAGGGCGCCGACGCCATCACCAGCGGTCTGGAAGTGACCTGGACCCGCACGCCGACGAAGTTCAGCAACGACTTCTTCAAGCATCTGTTCGGCTTCGAATGGGAGCTCTCGAAGAGCCCGGCGGGTGCGCAGCAGTGGATTGCCAAGGGTGCGGGCGCGACGATTCCGCACGCACACGATCCGTCAAAGAAGCTCGTGCCGACGATGCTGACTACCGATCTGTCGCTGCGTTTCGATCCGGCGTACGAGAAGATTTCGCGGCGCTTCCTCGCCAACCCGGATCAGCTTGCCGACGCTTTCGCGCGCGCCTGGTTCAAGCTCACGCACCGGGACATGGGTCCGCGTGCGCGTTACCTCGGTCCCGAGGTGCCAAAAGAAGAGTTGATCTGGCAGGACCCGATTCCGAAGTCCAGTCACAAACTGATTGGCGACAAGGAAATCGCGGCGCTCAAGAAGATTCTCGCGTCGACACTGTCGGTGGCCGAGCTGGTTTCGACCGCCTGGGCCTCGGCCTCCACTTTCCGCGGCTCCGACAAGCGCGGCGGCGCGAACGGTGCACGCATCCGTCTCGCCCCGCAGAAAGACTGGGATGTGAACCAGCCGGCGAAATTGGCGAAGGTACTCGCGACGCTCGAGGGCATCCAGGCGGCGTTCAACAACAAGGCCAAAGGTGGCCGCAAGGTTTCGCTGGCCGACCTGATCGTGCTCGGCGGGTGCGCCGGCATCGAAGCGGCTGCGAACAAGGCGGGCTTCAAGGTGAAGGTGGGTTTCTCGCCGGGCCGCATGGATGCCACGCAGGCGCAGACCGACACGGATTCCTTTGCCGCACTCGAACCAGTGGCCGACGGGTTCCGGAACTACCAGCAGGCCCGCTTCGCGGTGCCCTCGGAGGTGCTGCTCATCGACCGCGCACAGTTGCTGACACTCACGGCGCCCGAGATGACGGTGCTGGTGGGCGGGCTGCGCGTGCTGGGTGCGAATGTCGCAGCGTCGAAGCATGGCGTGTTCACCCGAAAGCCGGGGACGCTGACCAACGACTTCTTCGTCAACTTGCTGGACATGAAGACCGAGTGGAAAGCGACATCGGAGGCCAGGGACGTGTACGAAGGCCGCGATCGCAGGACGGGTGCGGTCAAGTGGACCGGCACCCGTGTCGACCTGGTGTTCGGTTCGAACTCGCAGCTGCGGGCGCTGGCCGAGGTTTACGGCAGCTCGGATGCGAAAAAGAAGTTCGTCGAGGACTTCCTTGGCGCCTGGGTCAAGGTCATGAACCTGGATCGCTTCGACCTGGCCTGATGCCGAAATAGCTGCTGCATTCGGGTGTAGACGGGTGGCAGGACGCTGCCCGCCTTCCCGCCAGCAATCGGCGTCGCCACGGCGCCGACGCCGATACCTTTCACCCCCGCAATTCTCGTAGAGTCCGGCAGGGCTCTGCTGCAGTGCGATCCGGGATCGGGAAGCAACAAGAATGCAAAGGTCGAAATCCATCGTCGGCATAGCCGTCGGGGTATCGAGCATCGTGCTCATCGTTGCGGGTGTGATCGCGCATCGCTCGGTGCAGTTGCTCGCCGATACCAGCGACGAAATCCTGCGCTCCAAGGAACTCGAGCTGAGTCTCGAGCGGCTTCTGTCCAGCGTGCGCGACGCCGAAACTGGCCAGCGCGGCTATCTCTTGACTGGCAGTGTGCTCTACCTCTTTCCCTACGACGAAGCCCTGCGCCAGATCGAAGGCAGGCTGCATACGCTCGAGGAGCGCATGCAGGCGCGTAACGGTTCGTTGCAAGAACTGCAGGTGTTGAGCGGCCTGGTCAAGTCCAAGCTGGACGAAACGGCGCGTACCCTCGAGCTGGCCCGTTCCGGCCGACGCGCTGAGGCACTGGCGCTTGTGAATACGGACCAGGGCAAGGCCGCCATGGAGGCGCTGCGCACGCAGATTGCCGAGCGCGTGCTCGTCGAGCAGCGCAATGTCGAACGCCTCATGACGCTGGAGCAGGATGCGCGGCAGGCGACCTTGCGTTCGAGCATTTCGGTCAGTGCACTCGCGGTCTTGCTCATGATGCTGCTCGCCTACGTGGTACGGCGCGATTCCGCGCGCCTGCGGCTCAGCGAGGAGCGACTCATGACGACGCTGCGCAGCATCGGCGACGCGGTGATCGCAACCGACGAAAAAGGGACGGTCACGATGATCAACCCGGTCGCCGAAAAACTCACCGGCTGGTCTCAGGCTCTTGCCAGGGGCAAACCACTCGACGAAATTTTTCGCATCGTCAATGAGCGGACGCGCGCGACGGTGGAAAGCCCGGTGACCAAGGTGCTGCGCAAGGGTGGCATCGTGGGTATCGCGAATCACACCGTGCTCATTCACAAAGCGGGACACGAAACCGCGATCGAGGACAGCGGCGCGCCGATCTGCGACGACGCCGGCACTATTACAGGTGTGGTGCTGGTGTTCCGGGATGCCACCGAGGAACGCGCCGCCCAGAACGCGCTGCGACTCGCGGACCAGAGAAAAGACGAATTTCTCGCCACCCTCGCGCACGAATTGCGCAACCCACTGGCGCCCATTCGCCAGGCTGCCGCGGTCGCTGCCCATGCAGGCTCGAAGCCAGAACAGGTACGCTGGGGCCATTCGGTGATCGAGCGGCAGGCCGCGCACATGGCGCGTCTGCTCGATGACCTGCTCGATGTTTCGCGCATTACGCGAGGCCGGCTCGAAGTACGCCGCGCGCGCGTCGCGTTGCGAAACGTCGTGGATGCTGCCGTGGAAACGGCGCGACCCGCCATCGACGCCGGCAAACACGCGTTATTGGTCAACCTGCCCGACGAGCCGCTCATGCTCGATGTCGACGCGCTGCGCATCTCGCAGGTGCTTTCGAACCTGTTGACCAACGCGGCGAAATATACCGCGCACCCAGGCACGATTCGCCTGATTGCTGAACGCGTTGGCGAGGACGTCGTGATCCGTGTCGCCGACGACGGAATCGGGGTCGCGCCCACGGACCTGCCCAGGATTTTCGAAATGTTCGCCCAGGTGAAGCCGACGCTCGATCGCAAGGAAGCCGGCCTCGGCATCGGCCTGGCGCTATCCAAGGCGCTCGTGGAGCTGCACGGCGGCACGCTCGGGGTACGCAGCGCAGGCCTCGGCAAGGGCAGTGAATTCACCGTACGACTGCAACTGGCGACGCCGGAGCAGGCGATGCCGACTCCAGGTTCGTTGGCGGAAACGGCAGATGCCACGCCAGGCGCATCACGCTTGCGCATCCTGCTTGCTGACGACAATCGCGACGCCTGCGATAGCCTCGAGATGCTGCTCGGCATCGAAGGACACGAGGTACGCGTCGCTTATGATGGTGATAGTGCGCTCGCGACGATCGCAGACTTCCACCCGGAAGTTGCGCTGCTGGATATCGGGATGCCGAAGATGAATGGATATGAGCTCGCGACCGAGATCCGCAAGCAACCCTGGAGCCAGGGCATCCAGCTAGTCGCCGTGACGGGCTGGGGACAGGGCAGCGATCGCCAGCGCGCGCTCGACGCCGGGTTCGACGCGCACTTCGTCAAACCCGTCGACTTCACGGAATTGCGGTCGTTCTGCGCCTCGATTGCTGCCGGGCGCAGCCCCGGCGCCTGATGCCCGCTCAACCCGCCGGTGAGCTGATGATGCGCGCGGCCCTGGCGTCGTCCCTGGAGTTGCGCTCGCGCCGTTCGGCCGGACGAGGTGACTGTTCGTTCACCGGCGGTCCGAGATACTCGCGCTCACCGACGAACAGCCCGCGCTCGACCTGATCGCGCCAGCCGCGCGGGGCGCTCGTCCCGCGCATCAGCACCGCGGCGTTCTGCGCGAACAGCTGCGTGCGAAGATCCAGCTGCCGGATCGCTTCGCGCGCCAGCAGCGCATCGTTGCCACGACGCACCCGCTCGAGAAAATCCAGCACCGGCGCGGCGTCGGCTCCGACGGCGGCTTCGATACGTTTTGCAAAGGGCGCAGTGTCGCGGCCCTCGCGGGCGGCGAGACCGTACATGGTGAACATGGTCGGCAGGTCGGCGTCTTCCGGGATATTCAGTCCCAGCGCCGTTTCGATCATTTCTGCGCTTGCGCCTTCAGAGGCAGCCGCCAGCCACAGGATGTCTTCGCTGCCTTTCCCGGCCTTCTTCGCAAGTGCCACGGCGCGCTGCAGTTGTCCGCGGGCAATCGCGGTGTATGCCTCGAGTGGAGTGCCGGCGACATTTTCGCCCGATTCGATGGCCGCAAAGGTCTGCAGCTGCTGCGAATTCTGCGCGAGGTCATGCAGGCTGGCGTCGGTTCCGAGATTGATCCGGCGCACGCGCGCGGCGTCGAGCGCCAGGTATTCGCGCATCGACGGCACGGACTTGTAGGCCTTTTCGTAGAGCGGTGCGGCCGCCAGGAAGTTGCTTTGCTGGGCGTGCGTCGCTGCCGCTGCCAGCGCCAGCCAACCGTTGTCGGGCCATTTCTGCTGGGCGGCCATGAACTGCACGTCGCGCTGCGGCCCCTCCGCGTTGCATCGTATGGCGAGGTATTGCCAATCGGCATCAGTGGGCGCGGCCGCGGCGCTCGCCTGGTGGCGGGCACAAACCTCGGCATGCTCTTCATCCACGGCAGCTGTTCTGCTCGAAGCGCCGCAACACCACGTTCGACGTGTCCTCTTTCAGCCGCGTCGCGAAAATCTCATCGAAGCCCGGCTCCTCGGCGGCCAGCGCCAGCCATTCGTAGTAGTGCGCGGAATCCGTGGCATCCCAGCGTGCGTGGGTGCGAATGACGCGGGAGCGCTCTTTTTCATCCTTGATGCCCTGGCTCTGGGAGTAGGGTGGCGCCCGCCAGTTGGCGGATAGCACTTCGCGGTAGCCGGCGGAATTCTCCTTGACCTGGATGCGCTCCGGCGGCTCCTCGAACACGTGGTCGACGTGGGTGACTGACCACCGCAAGTTACCGAGCTGGCGTTCCTTGGGTGGCCGCTGGCCAGATGCCGAGCTCGTGTATACCGCAGTCCACTGGAACAGCGGCACCGCGCCCGCGACGTTGTACACATAGCGCGCATTCGCGCCGTCGAGTTCCTGGTCGAATGCCTCGACGAGATCGCCCTTGGCGGTAAGCGCGCGCACCGTGATCTTGCCCGACTGCGGGACATTCACGGTCACGGGCTTGTAGGGCGCAGCCTGGACCTGCGCGTCGCCCACCTGTACCGAGAGCGGCAGGGCCAGCGAGTTGAAGACGGTGACCGACGAGGTGCCGAAATTGGTGCCCAGTACGAGCACGCCACCGACGATGCCGAGCGCGACGCTCGAGCGGGCAATGGCCGGCACCACGCCATCGGCGGTCTGGAACCGGTCCCACCAGTCGAGCCGCTTCTGCCGCGGCCGTTCGTTACCCGGCATGAGTCTGCGGAAATCGCGCGGCACTTTGGCCGACGGCGGTGCGTCGGCCGGGGTCAGGCGATCGCGCAGGAACTTGGCGACCTGGCTTTCCGCGAGCAGCAACTGTTCGAGTGCCGCATCGCGCAGTCTTCCGAACACGTGCAGCGTGCCACCCACCCAGCCGTCGATCACGTTGATCCAGTCGCCAATGTTCTCGCGATTGGGCGGCGGCAGCTTGAACTCCTCGAGCATGGCCGACCAGCTTTCCACTTCCAGCCGGCGCAGCAGCGTGCGATCGAGTGTCACCTGCGGAATCTCTTCGTATACGCCGTTGAGCACCGCGTACAGCTGGTCGCATCCGTCGATGAGTCGCTTGAGCTCGCTCGAACTGACACGGCCGTCGGCGGTGACGATGTTGTAGATGTTGGCGACGTAACCCTGGGCATCGCGCAGGTTGGCATGGCTATGGTCGGCGTAGTGCAACACCGACAGCAGCCCCTGCAGGTATTCGGGCCAGCCCTTCTGCAGGGCCTGTGCCGCGCCGAGATGCGCGGTGCGGCAGCGTTTGTCATGTTCCTCGACGACAGTCCGCACGCCCGCAATTTCACGTTCCAGCACGGCGATCACGCGCGGCAGATCTCCGCGTCGCAGCTTTTCGCCCTTGTGCTGGATGATGCCGCCCGGCGCCTGCGCCACCTGGTCACGCAAGGCCTCGAGCGCGTACTTCTGTTCCAGCTTTTCGTTGAGTTGCTCCACGTCTTGCGCGAGCGACCCCGGGTACAGGGCATCGAGCGAGCGCGCAATTTCCTGGCCGGCGGGCAACACCCCGTACAGCTCCTGCACATCGCGCGCATGGCGCACCGGCGAGCGGTTCAGGTAGACACCGTGGTAGCGGCGATCGAGAAACGCGCGGCCGTAGAGCTTGTCGAGATTCTCGAACGTCGTCGTCATGGGCGTCGGTTCGACGGTCGCATCGCGCAGCACGTGCGCCGACATCCGCTCCCTGAGCTTCTGCGAATTCGAGAACAGGTCCCAGGCGCTGCGTTCATCGACCGGTGCCGCGACGTAGTTCTGCTTGGCATTGTGTTCGCGATCCGAGCTCGGCGGATGCGTCATCCACATGCGCGGCGGCAGCGCCAGCTCGGACTTGAACAGACGATGTGAGTCACGTGCGCCCGCAGGCAGCGGCGGCACGACGCCGTAGTTGGGCTGGTTCAGGATCTCGCGCATGCGATCGATGATGCGCGTCTGCACCGCGAACAGGTCCGTGATGCCGCGCTTGTTGCCGGCTTCCGACCCCGCGAACGACAGGGCCTTGTCCCAGGCGTCGTCGGCCGCGCCGAGCCGGTGCAGCGCGTGGATCAGTGCATCGCTGCCGGTCAGCGACACTGCCACGAGATCTGCCTGGAATTCCATCTGGCGCGACAGCGCGCGTTCGGCCAGCGTCACCAGCCGACGCAGTACTTCCATCATCGAGCGGATCGACCAGACGATGATGGACAGCAGCCATCCTACCCAGGCCACGCGCAGATCGATGCGTGACAGCTGCGCCAGTAGTTTGTCGAGCGCGTCGCGTCGCGACACGATGTGATCCGCGATCTCTCGCGCGATGTACACCCAGCGACCCACGGCCATGGAACGCTGCGCGAAATGGCCGAACTCGTGCGCCAGCACCGCCTTGAGCTCGCCGAGACTCACGACATTGACGAGACCCAGGCCGATCTCGAGATTCTTCCTGGTGGGGATGATGAGATTGAGCAGCGACAGGTCGTAGAACACTGCCGCGTTGACGCGCGGCGAGAGAAACACCTTGTGGGCACGCGGCGCCCTGGCCTCGTCGGCCAGCCGATCGATGAATTCGAACAGCTCGGGTTCGTCGGCGCGCGTGATCTCGATGTCCTGGATGTCGAAGCGGTGCTGGATGAAGAACAGCGCCTTCAGCATGAATACCGCGAGGAAGGCCGCACACACGCCGGCGACCAGGCCCCACAGATCGAAGTTGCCATTGGCGCCGAACATGCCGCCGAGCAGCCTCCAGGCCGTCAGCGCAAACCAGGCGGACAATGCGAAATACACCGCGAGGAAAGTGGTGAGTCCCAGCATCGCCAGCCAGGCGTGGCGCTTGTACGCGGCGCTCGGGGCCGTGAGATTCGGCGGTACGTCGACGGGACCCGGTGGATAGGCAAGGCTCATGGAACGTCTCCCCGCGCTCTTGTTCTTCTGATCCTAGTTTGCCCCCGGGCGCGCGAGACGGGAAGCCGTTCACGATTCGTACCGGATCCTGTTATTTTCCTGCCGTTGGCAGCACACAATCCTTACGCGCCTTCCAGGGCCAGCCCGAAAAGCCGCGGAACCACCTACCCCGCCGGCAGGGGCCTGTGGCACACGGGGCGATTCCCGCACCGCTGCGTCAAGTGCAATGAAGCCTGCCGAACTACATGCTCGATTGAGCGCCGCCGCTCACAACATGCCGGCGCGCTTCACGGCGTTGTAGCGGTTCACCAGTTCGATGCCGAGCCGCGTCGGCTCCGCGTCCACCATGAGTGCATCGCGCGCCGCCAGGCGGTTGAAGGCATCGCGGCGTGACTGTTCGTACAGGTGCGCACTGCCCACGTCGAGCGCTGCATCCATCGTGCCCAGCGGCTGGGATATCAGGTCGCCCACGATGCGCTCGCGCAAGCTAGCCAGCATCACCAGGTGTCGCGAGCGCAGCAGTCGCAGCGCGTGCGACAGCTCGCTGGAATCCTCGTCACGAAAATTGGTGATGACGATGATCAGCGAGCGCTTGCGGTGCCTGCGCAGCAGGTTTTGCGCCATGGACAGGTAGTCGGAATGCGTCAGCGACGGCTGCACTGCATACAACTCGCCCATCAGGGCGTTCAGCACGTGTCCGCCCTTGCGTGGCGCAAACACGCGTTCCTCGCCCGGTGGCGTGCCGAAGGTGAGCGCCCCGACCGCGTCGCCCTGGCGCAGGGCGACGTACGACAACAGCATGACGGCGTTGAGGACCTGGTCGAAGTGCCCGCTGCCGATGCCGGTTTCGACATCGTGGGCGCGCATGCGGCGCCCGCAGTCGACCAGCAGCATCACGCACTGGTCACGCTCGTCCTGGTATTCACGCAGGATGGGTTTGTGCTGCCGCAGGGTGGCCTTCCAGTCGATGTGGCGCACCGGATCGCCGTAACGATATTCGGCGAGCTGTTTGAAGTCGGTACCTTCGCCACGCTGCTGGTAGGTCTTGATGCCGATTTCCTGCAGCCGGCGGTCTCCGGCGAGCCAGGCATAACGCGCCACCTGCGCGAAGTCCGGGTACGAACGCCGCGCCTCTGACACGCCCGCGCTCTCCAGCAGCTCGCACAGGCCGAAGACGCTGCGCACCCGCAGATCGGCGGGCGCAAACCCGATCTCGCCGCGCCGGGTTGGTACGGCTTCATAGGCGATGTCGACGCGCTTGTCGGGCTGCGTCTCGACGGTCACGGGCAGGCCGGTGACGCGCAGGCTTGGGTCGCAGTGATCGAACACCTCGCAGCGCAGGCGGCGCGAGCCGGCGGACTCGAACTGCAGATGCACCAGCTGCCGGACGCCAATGGCGAATGCGGACGGCAGCCGCCGCAACATGCGCACCTGTGCCGCGCGCCACGCGTGGCGCGTCAGCGCGAAATCGACGAGGGCGACCAGCAACAGCGCGGCCACGAACCAGCCGCTCGCCCAGCTCACCAGCTTGAGGTCCACGCCGAGCAGCAACGCCGCCGCGGCGGCAGTGCCGGCGGCCGTGACCACGAGCAACAGGCGTGAGCTGGGGATGACGCGCAGTCGCATGTGCCGTCAGACGCGCGGCGCCGCCACGTTTTCGATCATCGAACTCAACAGGTCATCGGTCTTGCGTCCTTCGAGCAATGCATCGGGCGCCAGCGCGATGCGATGGCGCAGCGCCGGGAGCGCCACGCGTTTGATGTCGTCGGGAATGACGAAGTTGCGTCCTTCGAGCAATGCCACCGCGCGGCCGCCGCGTACCAGGGCCAGCGCGCCGCGAGAGCCGGCGCCCTGGGCGATGCCGGCCCATTCGCGCGTGGCACGCGTGAGCCGCACGGCGTAATCGATGACCTGCTCGTCGACACGCTGACGCGCGACGATGGTCTGCAGGCTGGTCACCGCGCGCTCGTTCAACACGGCGGTGACCTTGGACAGCGGCAGCTGGTCACCGGCCTGATCGGTGGTCGCACGGATCACCACGCCCACCTCGTCGGCGAGCGACGGATAGCCGATCTCGATCTTGAACAGGAAGCGGTCGAGTTGCGCTTCGGGCAGTGGATAGGTGCCCTCGGTTTCCACCGGGTTCTGCGTGGCGAGGACCATGAAGGGCTTGGGCAGCACATGCGTCTGCCCCTCGAGTGTGACCTGGTATTCCTGCATCACTTCGAGCAGCGCACTCTGCGTCTTGGCGGGGGCGCGATTGATCTCATCGGCGAGCAGCAGGTGCGTGAACACCGGGCCACGCACGATGCGCATTTCCATGGTCTTGGGATCGAGCACCGCGTGGCCGGTGATATCCGAAGGCATCATGTCCGGTGTGAACTGAATGCGGCCGGTGGATAGTTGCAGCGCCTGCGCGAGCGCCCGCACCAGCAGGGTTTTGCCGAGACCCGGTACGCCTTCGATGAGCACGTGTCCGGATGACACCAGCGCGAGCACGACTTCCTCGACCACGCCCGTCTGCCCGACGATTGCCTCCCCGATGCTGGCGCGCAGTTTTCCGAGCAACTCGGCCGCTTTCTGGAGAGTGCTGGATTCAGTCGGTTCCATGTTTTGACCTTTTTGACAGTAGACGACGTCGGGTCGATTCGAGTACCGCGATTGCTTCGCGCAGCTGGTGTGGATTGCGTGTGCCGGAGGTCTCCATCGCCGGCCCGAGTTCTTCCGCATTGAGGCCGCCGAATTTGCCCAGGGCGGTCAACCTTTCGGTGGCCGACATGTGGTCGTAACCCGGGAAGCGGTGGATGGCCGCGTCACGCAGCGCGCGCAGCGCGGCCGCATGCAGTGCCGCTCCGTCCCCGAAGCGCAGCGCGAACTGCCCGGTGCCGCGGATCTGTTCCGCGAGCGAGCGTCGCGCGGACTCCGTCGGCGCGGCGCGCGGACCAAAGCGCGGACTGGCGCGCCACAGCGCCAATGCCACGGCAATCAGCAGCAGCAGCGCGGCTGGTGCGCCGAAGCGCCACAGCAGACGGAGCATCGAGGCGTGGTCTTCTTCGGTGAGGAACATGACGACGTCGCCGCGTTGCAGCTGCGCCGCGGTCACGAACAGCAGCGGATGGTCGCCGAGCAGGAAATCGCGAAAGCGAAACGGCGTGGCGTTGACCACCGTGACGCTGCCGCGCCCCACGGACGTGCGCAGCGCATGGATTCCATCTTCATCGCGCAAGGCCCACAGGATCTCGCGTTCGCTGCTCAGCGACTGCGTCCGGTTCACGTCGCAGACGTCGAGCTTGCGACTGCTGCCGTCCTCGGTGAGCGGGTGACAATCCGCTTCGAAGAACCGCGCGGTCAGGGAGCGAGGCTCGGAAGAGGAAGGTTCCTCGACGGGGGTTTCTTCCAGGTCCGCTTCCGCGTCCTCATCGGTGTCGTCGTCGGCGTCAGCGTCGGTTTGTTCTTCGACGTCTTCGTTTTCGTGCTGGTGTATGCCGCTCCAGGTTTCGAATTCCTCGAGATCCACCATGACCGAATCGTCGAGGATGAGCCGGCCGCCACCTTCGACCCAACGCTGCAAGCGTTCCCGGCGAGCGCGACTCAGCGACCAGTTCCAGTTCGACGCCAGGATCACACCATCGGCCGGCGGCGCCGTGAAGACGCGTTCCCACGTGGCCTCCGCGCCAAGCAGATCGCTGAGGCGGATGGCCGCGTAGAACGGGTTGTGGGCGGCCTCGCCGCGCAGTGGTACCGGCACCTGCATGTTCTGGAACGACAGGTGGCTCGCCAGCCATGCCAGCACACCCACGACGATCAGCGACGTCACGATCGCGAAGACACGCGTCATGCCGCGGCCTCGCGTGCAAACTCATGGCGGCGTGGCGCTTCGGGACCGGCGGGCCGTTCGAGGTGCGTATCGAATCCAGCGCACAACTCGTGCACGACGCTGTCGTCGATGCTGAGGCCGCCATAGATCGCGCGCTGCCAGGTGCGCACCAGGCGCGTGGCGTAATCGGTGCGGCGCGTTTCGAGCATGCGCGCCGCGAGCCTCAGGCAGTCGCCCTCGGTGCTCGAATCGCGGATCGGAATTTCGTACACGTGAGCCAGCCGTGACAGGAGTCCGCGATACAGCAGTGCGAGTGCTGCGCGGTGATCGCCGCGATCCCAGAGTCCGCGTGCCGCGGCGCCGATGTCGTCGGGCAGGCTTTCGGGCCGGATGTCGAGATCCTGCACATGTGTCGGCGCCAGGAAGCGGGCCGCGCGCGCTTCGGACCCGCGCGTGGAGAACAGCCTCACGAGCAGCACGATCAGTGCAGCCACGAAGGCGCTGATCAGCAGCCAGAACAACATCTGCGAGGTCTGCAGGATCCAGGCGAACAGGTCGAAAAACCATTGCAGCCACTTCGGCGTGCGTCGAGCGGGACTCTTTCTTATCCTCGGGCTGCTTGTCCCAGGCGAGCCGACGTACCGTGGTTTCGGTGGCGAAATTCGGGTCGGACCTGATCGCTTCCACCGCGCGTCCGACCTCCTGCGGACGTCAGCGGCTCGCCGGCATTCAGCGCCGGCGTGGCGACCGCGAGCAGCAAGAGGAGTGCGAAACGCGACAGGTCAGGACGCAAACGCACGACGGAATTCCTGTTCGATATCCCAGGCTTCGAGCTCGGCGCGGCGGTTGAGATACATGCCGAAACCCGCCGCCACGTAGAACGGCTCGAGGAACAACACCGCGAGCAGGTAGGCCAGCGACGACAGCCACTGGGCCGGCAACGTGGCATCGCCACTGAACAAGCTGGAAAAGTCGAATCCCACTCCCGGCGGCGCGAACCAGAACACCAGCGACAGCCATGCGCATGCCAACCCGGTCTCCGCGCACACGAATGCCAGGGTCACCATCAGCGCCGCGCCGCTGTGTCGCCGCCGCAATTGGCGCACGCGCCGGCGGATCTGGAACAACGAGTGTCCCTCGAGCTGGTAGACGGGCAGGGTGAACGCGCGCCATGGCGACAGCCGCAGCCAGGTCCACGTGATCACGAAGCGGCTCCACCACACCGTGCGCTGCTCGCGCCACAGGTCGGCGACCTTCGTCTTCTGACCGAACGCGGCACGCGCCAGCACGAAGAGCACGGTGCGATCCAGCCACGGTTTTGCAAACCACATCACCACGATGGGTAACCACGGCCGGACTTCGAACAAGGCCATCGCCAGCAGCGCCATCGGAATGGCGACCACGAGATAACAGCGGTACACCTCGCCCGCGTGTGCCTGGCACAGCCGCACACCCAGGTCCGCCGCTTCGTGCGGCGCGCGGGGTCGCATCTGCAAGGCGAGTGAATCAATCCTCACGGCGGCCCTGGAAAACGAAGTAGCTCATCACGGCCAGCCAGCAGACGCCGGCCACCGAATACTTGAGAGGCAGCGGCATCCAGCGCGCCGATGACCAGAAGGCTTCGATCGCGGCGGCGATCAGCAGCATCACGACGCAGCCGTAGATGATGATCATGGTTTCGCGCGCCGCCAGCGTCAGGCTCTGCACACGCGTCTTCCGACCGGGGGCCACCAGCGCATGACCGAGGCGCAAGCCAGTGGCGCCCGCCAGGAAAATCGCCGTGAGCTCGAAGGCGCCATGGGTCACCACGAAGGAATAGAACGTTTCGCCAAGGCCTCGCTCGGTGAGATAGCCCGCGACGGCGCCGAAGAAAACCCCGTTGAATACCAGGAAGAACATGCTGCCGACGCCGGCGAAGATGCCGGCGGCAAAACACTGGAATGCGATGCTGATGTTCCCCTGGATGTAGATTCCGAACATCATCCAGTCATCGTCCGGGCCACGCGTGCTGCCGATCGACTCCGCCGAGGCGGAGTACATGGCTTCGATTTCCGCGGCGTCCTCCGGGCTCATGACGGACAGGATGAGATCCGGGCGCTCGTACACCAGCCAGCCAACCAGCAGCATGGGCACCACGAGCAGCGCGGTCGATGTCCAGACGTACGCGGCGTGCGCGCGCACCGCGCGAGGAAAATCACGCACCATGGCCTGCTTGACGCGGCTCAGCCCGAACTCCCGCCGCTGGTAGATGACCTGGTGCGCGTCCGCCGTCAGCTTGTCGAGGCGGTCGAGAAGATAGCGGGGATAATTGCGCGCCCGCGCCAACGCCAGATGCTCGCAGGCGCGTCGGTACAACTCGGCCACCCGCTCGCCACGAATCGGGTGGAGTTTTTCCGACTTGCGCTTGCGTCCGTCGAGGATGGGCGTGAGCGCGGTCGCGAGCTCTTCCCACTCCTTCTGGTACATATTTTCGAAGTGCAGCGGGGTCACGTGCGCCTCCCTAACAACCATTGCGCTACGCCGAGCACCCGCCGGGTGACCTCGGCCTGGGGCTCGCGCGCCTCACCCTGTACCGAGGCAGCGAGCGCCGCGAGTTCGTCGAGGCGTTCCATGGTGAGCGTGGGGGCGCGCGCCGCCAGGGCAATGACGGCCGACTGGTCGCGCATCGAGAGCGCGCGAACCGGTGCCACCGGGACCACTGTTTCGAGCGTGGCCTTGGGCGCCGGACGGGGCAGGTGGACCACCAGCGTGGCGGCCGCCAGGTCGCCGAGCCGCTTGCCGTCTGCGCGCGTCAGCATGCAGACGGTTGCCACCGCGTAGAGAAACGGCATGAAGTCGGCGAAACGCAGCAGGTTGCGCGTCATGGACGCGGCCGGCGTCACCGGCAGGCCGTTATCCATGACCACCTTGAGGCCCATGGCGCGTTTTCCGGGCGTAGCGCCGTCACGCCCGAGCTCGAATATGACGGGATAGAACCAGTCGAGCAGAAAGAACAGGATCAACCAGAAGGCGACGCCGAAGCCGCCGAAGAACATGGTGACGAACGCCATCGCGTACATGATGGCGATGCGGATGAGCCAGTCGATCACGAACGCACCGAAACGCGCGCTCATGCCCGCCGGACGCATTTCCAGCAGGATGCCTTCGGGAGTTTCTGCCGTGACGACCGAGTCGAGCACAGTTGGGACGCTAATCGTTCTTCCTCTCGGCCGGGCCTGGAGCGTGATTCTCGCCTAACCAAAAGGGAATTGTCGCCTCGCCGCGTCCGGATCGCAGACCGGGACACATTCGGCCCGTTGACCACGGCCGGCGCCACCGCCAGCATTGCCCCGCGGGTCGTTCCGCGCAGGATCCCGGTGCCGCCACAAGATTCGAACTCGTTGTCCAGCATTCTCGCCTGTCCGCGCTGCAATCGCGGCCCGGTGGCGTTGTCCCGTGCCGGCTGGATCTGCGGCGCCTGCAGCAGCGGCTACCCCGTCATTGGAGAAATCCCCTGGCTGTTCCCGGATCCGCGCCAGGCGCTGGCCGAATGGCGCGGGCGCCTCGGCCTGCTGACCCAATTTCTCGCGTCCGAAGCGGCAGCCATGCGCGCCGGCGCCGAGGCGGCCGGTGGCGCGGCGACGCGACGCCGGCTGCTGCACGTGGCCGCGGCGTACGAAGACCAGATCCGGCGCCTGCAGGCGCTGCTGGCGCCCCTCGGCCTCGGCGAGACCGCCATGGCCGAGGCCACCCACCGCGGCATCGGTACGCGCCTGCCGCTGGAACAGGGACTGACTAACTACTATGTCAACCTGCATCGCGACTGGGCCTGGGGCGAGGAGGAAAACTCGGCTGGCCTGGCGGAAATCGTCGCGGTGCTCGGCGGCAACGCCAGGGGGCTCGGGCGCACCCTGGTGCACGGCGCCGGGGCCGGGCGACTCGCGTATGACCTGCATGCCGGCGGCGATGCGCCGCTGACGGTGGCCACGGATTTCAATCCACTGCTGCTGTTCGTGGCGCGCGAAATGTTTGCCGGCCGCAGCCTCGAGCTTCATGAGTTTCCCATCGCGCCGCGCGGCGTCGAGGATCACGCCGTGCTGCGGCGGCTGGCCTCACCCGGTCCGCCGCGTGCGGGCCTCGAGCTCGTGGCTGCCGATGCGTTGCAGGCGCCATTCGCCGACGGCAGTTTCGATACGGTGGTGACGCCCTGGTTCATCGATATCGTGGGCGAGCCGTTCACGCGGGTCGCGGCGCGCGTCAATCTGCTGCTCAAGCCCGGCGGACGCTGGATCAATTCCGGCTCGCTGGCGTTTTCGCGCGCGACGCATGCCGATCGGATCGGTCTCGACGAGGCGCTCGAGCTGCTGCCTGGCGCGGGTTTCGCCGACGTCAACGTACGCGAGAACACGCTGCCCTACATGCGTTCGCCCGCCAGCCGGCATTCGCGGCTCGAGAATGTCGTCACCTGGGTGACGAACAAGGTGGCCGCGCCCGCGGTATCGCCACGCGCGCGCTTGCTGCCGGCCTGGCTGCTGGAAGCGGACCGTCCGGTGCCGCGGTCGCGGGCTTTCGAATTGCAGGCAATCTCGAGCCGGATCCACGCGTTCCTGCTGGCGCTCATCAACGGCGAGCGTTCGATGCGCGACATGGCGCGCATGATCGTCGAGCAGAAGCTGATGTCGGCGGAGGAAGCCGAGGCGCAGGTGCGCATCTTCCTCACGCGCCTGCACGAGGACAGCGAGAAGGAATGATGGGGAAAATGGGGACATTCCTATTTTTCTTGCAACAATCGATTACGGATTCACCGTTATCGAGGGCGGCTCCGATTGTTACAAGAAAAATCAGGAATGTCCCCATTTTCCATTTCCACTATTTGCCACGATCCGCCGCTGAATCGCCCTTGCGCCGCCCGGGCGCGATCCCGATTCGCAGTTGAAATGAACCTCGAGAGCAAAACCGCTCTCGGGCGTCTAACAACTGGAGAGGGCACATGGGCACCTGGACTTCGAGATTTCGTAAACCCGCGCTGATCGCGGGTGTTGTGGCAATGGGCCTGGCGGTGAATCCCGCAATCGCCAGGGACTCGGATTCCGGTTCCAAGCGCGCTGGTGCCGGGTTCACGGGTGGCGCGGTCATCGGCGCGGCGGCTGCCGGCCCGGTGGGCATGGTGGTTGGCGCGGTTGCCGGCGGCATCATCGGCGAACGCAGTCACAAGAAAAACCTGGCCCTCGCCGAACGCAAGGCCGAAGCCGCGCTTCTGGCGAGCGAGGTCGAGACTCTCGAAGGCTCGCTGAACAGCATCGAGGGCAAGGCTGGGCAAGTCGGAACCACCGTGCAGTTCCGCACCGGCGAGACCGCGGTCCGCGACAGCGATCGCGCACGAATTGCCAGACTGGGGGCGCTGCTTGCCGGCCTCGATGATGTGCGAGTGCGGGTCTCGGGCTACGCGGATTCGCGTGGTGGGGATGAGATCAACCAGACGCTGTCGAAGGAACGAGCCGAGATGGTCGCGCTCGAGCTGGAGAAAGCGGGAGTGCCGAAGGATCGCATGGTGATCGAGGCCATGGGCGAGCGCTTCGCGAGCAGCGAGGCGCAGCCGGATGACCAGGCCTTCGAGCGCTGCGTGGAGATCCGCCTGGAATCCACGGGGTCACTCGCCAGCAACTGATTCCACCTGGTGCCGGGGAGGGATTGTCGGGATTACTCTTGGCCCCCCGACTGTTCCTCCCTGGCGCCGACCATGAATATTCAGATCGTCGATTTCAGAAACCAGATCGAAGGCGAGAGCGCGGCACCGCCCGCCGACCGGCTCATCGCCGGCAGCCCGCAACAGAAGGTCTCCAACTACTTCAGTGACGCCACCCAGCAATTCCATTCCGGAACCTGGTCGAGCACTCGCGGCAAGTGGCGCATCCGCTATTCAGAGTCCGAGTTCTGCTGCCTGACTCGAGGCCGCGTGGTGCTGGAAAACGAGAGCGGCGGACGGTGGGAATTCGGACCCGGCGAAGGCTTTGTCGTGCCCTCGGGCTTCGCCGGAACCTGGGAGGTGCTTGAAGATTGCACCAAGTTTTACGCGATCTTCGAAGCCCGCACTTAAAAAGTGCATGAGCTGACTGTTTGTCGGCATAATCCCGGCCACGCGCACCGTTGTGTTTTTTCTCGCTACACGTAAGTTTTTGATAAATAAGCAACGACGACGATGTTTCGGCACTAATGGCACAAGGTTTGCTTGGGTCATGGGGCCTTTTAGCTCTCGGAGGAGACAATGAAAATGATTAGAACACTGGCGCTCGTGACCGGCCTCCTGGCCTTAAGCGGTGTGTCGCAAGCTCAATTCAGTTCCACCTGGACGTTTGTTTCGGATTACGACTTCCGAGGTTACAGCCAGAGCGGAAAAGATCCGGCCATCCAGGGGAGCGCCGACTACGCCTTTGGCGAGTCCGGTTTATCGGTTGGTATCTGGGCGTCGAATGTCGACTTTGGTGTCGATGACGATCTGGAATCCGACTACTACGTGAACTATGCCGGCCAGATCAACGACACCTTCGCCTTCACCGCCGGCATCACGTACTACGACTATCCGCTGGGTGACGGCCTGTCTGGCTATCCGGAAGGCTACATCGGCCTGAATGCCGGTGGCTTCAGCTTCAAGCAGTGGTACTCGAATGACTTTTATGCGCTGGACGAAACTGCGCAGTATTCCGAAGTTCAACTTCACGCAGGAGTGGGACGCTTTCTCGCTCGCACTGCACGCCGGCTATTCGTGGGGTGACTACTGGGAAAACGTCGCGGGTGACGAGGTCATCGACTACGCCGTGCAAGGCAACTACAGCGCCGGCAACCTGACGTTCTTCATCAAGTTCACCGCGACGGACGCCAGCGACGAAATGAAAATTGAAGACGACATCGGCAACAACGAGGCGCGTTTCCTGTTCGGCGTGACGACCACGCTGCCGTGGGAATGAGCCAGGCGATCTGAAGCAACGACTCAGTCTTCGTACTGACGCGGGAAGAGGCCAGTCGTAAGACTGGCCTTTTTTTTGTTTGTGGCTTTTCAGGGGCTCGCGCCCCACGCAGGAAAACGCCGCCGAAGCGGCGGCGTACATGATGTTAAAAACCTCTCTAGAATTCGCGCGATGAAGGATCTCTCCGCCGGCTCGATACCAGGGCATATCGCGTCGATGGCGTTCCAGATGGGGATCGGCATCCTGGTGCAGACCCTGTATTTCTTCACCGACCTGTACTTCGTCTCGAAGTTGGGTGATGAAGCCATCGCCGGCGTCACCTCGGCAGGAAATATCTGGTTCGTGGTGCTCGCGCTTACGCAGATCCTGAATGTCGGCACGGTCGCGCTGGTGTCGAACGCAGTCGGCGCACAGCAACGCGATCGCGCCAATCTGGTGTTCAACCAGTCGCTGTCCGTGTCCATCATTCTCGGTGCAGTGGTGATCGTCGGCGTGTTCGCGACCGCAGGGCCTTACATGCGCGTCATCGCCGCCGATGAAGCCACGGCGCGTGCGGGCATCGACTACCTGTACTGGTTCGCGCCGGGACTCGGTCTGCAGTTCCTCATGATCGCCATGTTCGCGACGCTGCGCGGCACCGGCATCGTCAAGCCGACCATGATCCTGCAGATCGTCAGCGTGCTGGTGAACGTGGCGCTGGCACCCGTGCTGATCGCCGGCTGGGGTACCGGCAAACCCATGGGACCCGCGGGCGCCGGCCTCGCGAGCACCATTGCCACCGTCGTCGGCGTGGTGCTGAGCGCGTACTACTTTCATCGCCACGAAAAGTACGTCGCCATTCATCGCGAACAGATGCGTCCGCAGAGCGAGGTGTGGGGCCGGATCCTTTATATCGGGCTGCCCGTGGGTCTCGAGTTCTTCCTGATGTCCATCGTCATGGGAGTGATCTACTGGGTGATCCGCGATTTCGGCGCCTCCGCGCAGGCCGGTTTCGGCGTGGGACAGGGCGTGATGCGCATCATCATGTTGCCCGCGATGGCCGTGGCGTTTGCCGCCGCGCCGATCGCCGGCCAGAATTTCGGCGCACGCAGACCCGAGCGCGTGCGCGAAACCTTCAAGTGGACGGTCACCTACAGCGTGGTGATCATGCTGTTGCTCACCGTGCTCTGCCAGTTTGAATCGGACTTTTTCGTGCACATCTTCACCACCGAGGCCGCGGTGGTCGCGGTCGGCGTGCAGCTGCTGGTGATCAGCTCGTGGAACTTCGCGGCGAATGGCGTGATTTTCAGCTGCTCTTCGATGTTCCAGGCGCTCGGCAACACCTGGCCTTCCATCGGTTCGAGCGCGGTCAGGCTGATCGTGTTCATCGGTCCGGTGTTCTGGCTATCTACCCGGCCGGGGTTTCAGCTGGTGCACGTCTGGTACCTGTCGGTGATGAGCATGTTCCTGCAGGCGGTGGTCTCCATCCTGCTGCTGCGCCGGGAGTTTTCCAGGAAGCTACAGCCCGTTACCGCGTGACCGGGCAGCCCGGATATCCGGGAATGTTCCGCCCCAGGTGAATGTCGCGCACCACCTGCCAGGTGCCGTTGGCCTGGTCGCGCGTCGGTGTGGTGAGGCCGCTGCCACCGCGTTCCGGCCGCTCACCGCGCTCTTGCCCGGTGAGCATCGGGTCGTCGGTGAATAGCACCTCATCGATGTAATACGTCGCGCAGCCGCGCTCGATGACGTGCAGGTGAATGTGCTGTGGCACGGACTGGCCGGGATAACTTGCCGGCCGAATCGTGTCGAAGGTGTATTTGCCATTGGCGTCGCTGACGGCCCAGCCTCGCAGGCGCCCGTGACGATCCGCCCAGCGGCTCAGCGATTTTTCCGGTGGCGGGTAAATTCCAGCCGCATCCGTTTGATAGGCGTAGACGACGACATTCGCGCGTGGCTTGCCATCGGTTCCCAGTACGCGCCCGCTCAGAATCAGCGGCTCTCCGGCTTCGGTACGCGAAGCTATGCGCGCCCTGGACGACAGCTCGTTCGGCATGCCGTCGAACACCGCTGCGCATCCCTCACACGGCAGTCCGACGACCGGCTCCGCTGCGGCGGCCGGAATGGCGCGGGCACTCGACCCAATGACCAACGCAATGAAGAGTGCCCTGATCATGCGCTTTCTTTCAGCGCCCGCGAAAGGATGCCGACCAGCTCGTCGATGTGTTTGGGTTCGATGATGAGCGCGGGCGAGAGTGCGACGATGTCACCGGTGGTGCGGACCAGCAGGCCGCGCTCGAAACACTTGAGATAGACACCAAACGCGCGTGCGCCGGGTGAGCCCGCAATGGGATCGAGCTCGATGCCGGCGACCAGGCCGTAATTGCGGACATCGATGACATGCGGCAGCCCGCGCAGCGAATGCACGGCCTGTTCGAACGCGGGCGCCATCTGCTTCGCGCGCGTCAGCAATTGTTCGCGCTCATAGATCGCGAGCGTGGCGAGGCCCGCGGCACATGCCGCCGGATGCGCGGAATAGGTATAGCCGTGGAACAGCTCGATGGCGCCCGGTGGCCCCTGCATGAAGGCGTCGTAGATTTTCTTCGTGACCATCACCGCGCCCATCGGGATAGCGCCGTTGGTGAGGCCCTTGGCGCAGGTGATCATGTCGGGCATCACGTCGAATTCCTGCGCGGCGAACGCCGAGCCGGTGCGCCCGAAGCCGGTGATCACTTCGTCGAAGATCAGCAGCAGGCCGTGCTTGTCGCAGATCTGGCGCAGGCGCTTCAGATATCCCTGCGGCGGCAATACGACGCCTGTCGAGCCCGCGATGGGTTCGACGATTACAGCTGCGATAGTGGACGCATCATGCAGCGTCACCAGCCGCTCGAGCTCGTCGGCGAATTCCACGCCGTGCGCGGGCAGGCCGCGCGAGAAGGCGTTGCGTTTGAGATCGTGGGTGTGGGGCAGGTGATCGACACCGGGGATCATGGACGCGGGCCACACCTTGCGATTGGCGACCATGCCGCCGACGCTGATGCCGCCGAAACCCACGCCGTGATAGCCGCGTTCACGTCCGATGAGCCGTACGCGCGCCGCGTCGCCTTTGACCCGGTGATAGGCGAGCGCGATCTTGAGCGCGGTGTCGACCGACTCGGAGCCCGAATTGGTGAAGAACACATGGTCGAGCCCTGCAGGCGCAATCCTGACCAGCGCGTTGGCCAGGTCGAAGGCCGCGGGATGGCCCATCTGGAACGGGGGCGCGTAGTCCATGGTCTCGAGCTGCCGCGCCACCGCCTGCGTGATTTCCGCGCGCCCGTGTCCGGCATTCACGCACCACAGCCCGGCAACGCCGTCGAGAACCTTCCGGCCGTCGGGAGTCTCGTAGTACATGCCTGTCGCGCGCGCCAGCATGCGTGGTTTGCCCTTGAACTGGCGATTGGCCGTGAACGGCATCCAGTAGGCATCGAGGTCGGCAACTGTGCTTGGTTGGGCGTTCATGATCGACTCCGGAATGTGGGGCAGATCATAATCCTAACCATATGAGCATCGACGTCGGGGCGCGCCTCAAACACGTGCGCGAGCTTCATGGCCTGTCACAACGCGAGCTGGCGCGCCGCGCCGGCGTGACCAACGGGCTCATTTCGCTGATAGAACAGAATCGTGTCAGCCCGTCGGTGGGTTCGCTCAAGAAGGTGCTGGACGGCGTGCCCCTGTCGATGGCCGAGTTTTTCACGCTCGATGTCGCCAGCGCCGCGCAGGTGTTCTATCGGCGCAGAAGAGCTGGTGGAGATTGGCGGCGAGGGCGCGTCGCTGCGCCTGGTGGCCGCGCAGCGCCCGGGACGCCAGCTCACCGTGTTGCACGAACGGTATGAGCCGGGCGCGGCGACGGGCGATGACATGTTGTCGCATCGCGGCGAGGAGGGCGGCGTTGTCGTCCGCGGCAAAGTCGAGCTCACCGTCGGCGGCCAGTCGCGCGTGCTCGAGGCCGGTGACGCCTATTACTTCGCGAGCGCGACCCCGCATCGATTCCGCAATGTCGGGCGCGAGGTGTGTGAGATCATCTCGGCCTCCACCCCGCCCACGTTTTGAACCCCACCATGTCCGCATCACCTTCCATGGATGCCTCCATTTCCGCGACGCAATGGCGCGAGCGCGCCGCCGCCATCAAGCCGCGCTCCGGTGTATTCATCGACGGGCGCTTCGTGCCGTCGGTGAGCGGCGCGACTTTCGACAACATCAACCCGGCTACGGGTCGTTCAATCGGCGCGGTGGCTGCGGGCGAAGCGCGCGATGTCGAACGCGCCGCCGCGAGCGCACGCGCCGCCTTTCGTCGCGGCAGCTGGGCGCTCCAGGAACCCAAGGCGCGCAAGCGAGTGCTGCTCAAGCTCGCGGAGTTGATGCTCGCCCACCGCGATGAGCTCGCCTTGCTGGAGACGCTCGATACCGGCAAGCCCATCGCCGATTCACTCAGTGTCGACATTCCGTCTTCGGCCAATTGCATCCGCTGGTACGCCGAAGCAGTCGACAAGATCTACGACGAAGTCGCACCCACCGGTCCGCGCGCGCTGGCCATGATCACGCGCGAGCCCATGGGTGTGGTCGGCGCCATCGTTCCGTGGAATTTCCCGCTGCTGATGGCATCCTGGAAAATCGGTCCGGTGCTCGCCAGCGGCAACTCGCTGGTGCTCAAGCCCTCGGAAAAATCGCCACTCACCGCGCTGCGCGTGGCCGAACTGGCGATGGAAGCCGGACTTCCCGAAGGTGTTTTCAACGTGGTGCCAGGCTTCGGGCAGACCGCGGGCCACGCGCTGGCTTCGTCCATGGACGTCGACTGCATTGCGTTCACCGGTTCGACCGCCACCGGCAAGGCCGTGATGGCGAGCGCCGCCCAGTCGAATCTCAAGAAAGCCTGGCTCGAGTGCGGTGGCAAGTCGCCCAACATCGTGCTGGCGGATTGCCCGGACCTCGATCGGGCGGCTACCGCAGCCGCATTCGCCATCTTCTTCAATCAGGGAGAGATGTGCTCTGCAGGTTCCAGGCTGTTGGTCGACGCCTCGATCAAGGACGCGATGCTGGAGAAAATCGCGGCCGTGGGACGCGAGATGAAGCCCGGCGATCCGCTCGACCCGGCCACCAGGCTCGGCGCGATCGTCGATGAGAGCCAGATGAAGCGTGTGCTGTCCTACATCGACACGGGCAGGAGCGAAGGCGCGAAGGTCGCGCTGGGTGGCAACCGCGTGCGCCAGGAGACGGGTGGATTCTACGTCGAGCCCACAGTCTTCGATGCGGTGAAGCCCGCGATGCGTATCGCGCGCGAGGAAATCTTCGGCCCGGTGCTCGCGACGCTCACGTTCCGCAACGTGGAGGAGGCTATCCAGATCGCCAACGACGTGGACTACGGTCTCGCGGCGGCGGTGTGGACCCGCGACATCAACACCGCGCATCGCACCGCGCGGGCGCTGCGCGCCGGTACGGTCTACGTGAATTGTTATGACGCCGATGACATCACCGTGCCCTTCGGCGGGTTCAAGCAGTCCGGCATCGGGCGCGACAAATCGCTGCATGCCCTCGACAAGTACACCGAGCTCAAGACCACGTGGATCGATCTGAGCTAATCACTCCCGACACGCCGCTCGCCTTCGTCGACGTCGAGACCACCGGCTGCGCGTTCGACCGGCACCGCGTCATCGATGTGGCCGTGATCGGCGTGCGCGGTGACGAGCTCGAGTTCGAATGGCAGAGCCTGGTGAATCCGGGCGGGCGCATTCCGGACGGCATCACGGCGCTCACCGGCATCGACAACGACATGCTCGCCGACGCGCCGGCCTTCGACGACATTGCGCGGGAATTGCGCGCCAGGCTCGAAGGTCGCGTGTTCGTGGCGCACAACGTGCGATTCGACTATGGATTCATCCGGCGGGAGTTCGCGCGCACCGGGGGCGAATGGCGCGCGCCGAACCTGTGCACGGTACGGCTGTCGCGCGCGCTGTATCCGCAGGATGCGCATCACAATCTCGATGCGCGTGATGGAACGTCACGGCATCCAGGTGGCGAACCGGCATCGTGCCCTGCCGGATGCGCAGGTGCTGCTCGAGTTCTGGCGCCAGCTGCGCGCGTCATGGCCGCGCGAAACTCTGCAACACGCGCTGGAGATCGCGGCCCTGCGCGTCAACCTGCCGACAGCGCTGTCGCCCGACCTCGGTGACGATTTGCCGGAGGCCGCCGGTGTGTACCGCTTGTTTGGCGCGGGCGAGGATGGCGCCGAGACTCTTCTATATGTGGGCAAGGCCAACAATCTGCGCGAGCGGGTCCTGGATCATTTTCGCGTGGGAGCGTCAGATGCGAAGGCCCTGAGACTCGCCTCGCAGGTACGCCGCGTCGAGTGGACACAGACTGCCGGTGAACTCGGCGCGCTGCTGCTCGAAGCACGCGAAATTCGCGAATCGCAGCCGGTCTACAACCGCCAGTTGCGCGGCAATGGCGAACGCTTCACGTGGCTGTTCGACGACGCCGCCACACCGCCGCGTCTCACCGAGCTGTCGGCCGAGGTGCTGCATTCGGGCAATGCCTTCGGCACCTATCGCGCGGCGCACGATGCGCGGCGGGCACTCGAGAGCCTGGCGCGCGAACGGCGCTGGTGCCTGAAAGTGCTGGGTCTCGAATGCGGCGCGGGTTCCTGTTTTGGATTCCAGGTTGGCCGCTGCAACGGCGCGTGCGTCGGGCATGAAACGGCCGCCGTGCATCTCACGCGCGTCAAGCTGGAGCTGATGCCACAGCGACTGCGGCAATGGCCTTACGACGGACCCATGGTGCTGCGCGAAGGATTGGGCGAACGCGTGCAATACCATGTGATCGATGGCTGGCAGCACCTGGAAACTTTCGACGGGGATGATGCCGCCACGGCGCTGGAGGAATTTGGCCGCAGCCTGCGACGCCCGCGTGCCGGGCGCTTCGATATCGACGGATACCGCATCCTCACCCGGCACCTGGGCAACGCACGCCTGGTGCCATTGCCCCGGCATCGCGAAGATTCGTGGGTGTGACCGACACCATCGCTGCGCTTCGTGGCGTCCAGCCCGCGAGGCTTCGGCGACCTGCTTGCCGCGGAACTGCGCGCCTGTGGCGCCGCCGAGGTGCGTGAACGCGCCCTGGGAGTGGAGTTTTCCGGGCCGCTCGCGGTGGCCTATCGCGCCTGCCTCGAGTCGCGCGTGGCCAGCCGCGTCTTCCTGGTGGTGGCCGACATGGAAGCGGCCGACGAGGCACGCTTCTACGAGTCAGCCCGCGCCATCGACTGGCGCGCTCACATCGATCCTGCGCGCACGCTCGCCTGCGACTTCACCGGCAAACATCCGACCATCACGCATACGCGGTTTGGCGCATTGCGTCTCAAGGACGCGATCTGCGATCAGTTGCGCGACACCACCGGCCGCCGTCCCGACATCTCGCCCGAGCGCCCCGCGGTGCGCGTGCATGCGCATGCCAACGGTCCGAAGGTGACGGTGTCCATCGATCTTTCCGGCGAAGGCCTGCACCGGCGCGGCTATCGCACCCAGGCCGGCGAAGCGCCACTGCGCGAGAACCTGGCGGCCGGCATCCTGCTGCGCGCCGGCTGGCCGGAGAAATGCGCCCACGCGGGTGAATTTCTCGACCCCATGTGCGGCTCGGGCACGCTGGTCATCGAGGCGGCGATGATCGCCGCCGGCATCGCGCCGGGTGCGCGCCGGCACTACTTCGGATTCTTCGGCTGGTCAGGTCACGAGCGCACCACCTGGGATGCCGTCAAGAGCGAAGCCGCGGTGCGCGAGCGCAAGCCGCAAATCGTCTTGCGCGGTCTGGATGCGGACCTCGCGGTATTGCCGGCCGCCAATGAAAACGCCACACGTGCCGGGGTGGGCGAGTTCGTGAGCTTCGAGCAGGCACGGCTCGGCGGCGCTCGCCCGAAGGGCGCGGCGCCGGGCTTCCTCGCCACCAATCCGCCGTACGGCGTGCGCCTCGAGGATCGCAACGTCGCGCGCACGCTGATGAAGGAACTCGGCGGCGTGTTACGCGCGAATTTCGGCGGCTGGGACGCGGCCATTCTCGCCGGTTCTCCCGATGCGGGACTGGAACTCGGCATTCGTGCCGAGCGTGTGCATACCGTGTGGAATGGCGCACTGGAATGCCGCTTGCTGCGACTGCATGTCTCCGCCGAAACAGAGAAGCAGCTGCTGCACACCGGCCGCACGGCGCGCATCGACGAGTCGCTGGCCGAATCGCCTGGCTCGAAGATGTTCGGCAATCGCGTCGCGAAGAATCTCAAGCAACTGAAGTCCTGGGCCGAGCGCGAACAGGTGAGCTGCTACCGCCTGTACGACGCCGACATGCCGGAGTATTCCTTTGCCATCGATCGTTACACCGAGGCGGACGGCACACGCATCTGGCTGTACGTGCAGGAATACAGCGCACCGAAGACCATCGAACCCGCCGCCGTGCAGCGACGGCGCAACGAGGCATTGGCCGCCCTGCCAGGCGTCACCGGCGTGCCCGCCGAATTCATCCACCTGCGGCAGCGGCGACGCACCACGCGCGGTGACCAGTACGAGAAGTTAGGCGAGCAGGGCGAGTTCCGGCTCGTCGAGGAGAGCGGCCTCAGGTTCTGGGTCAACTTCAGCGACTACCTGGATACGGGCTTGTTCCTCGATCACCGCATCACGCGGCAGCGGCTGCGCGACGCGGCGGCGCGCAAGCGCTTCCTCAACCTGTTCGCCTACACCGGCAGCGCCACGGTGTACGCGGCGGCCGGCCGCGCCCGCGAAACCACGACCGTCGACATGTCGGCCACCTACCTCGATTGGGCTCGGCGCAATCTGGCGGTGAACGGATTTTCGGGATCGCAGCACCAGTTTCTCCAGGAGGACTGCATATCCTGGCTCAAGACGGCGGTCGCCGAGCGCCAGGTGTACGACCTGATTTTTCTCGATCCGCCAACGTTCTCCAACAGCAAGCGCATGGACGACATCCTCGATGTGCAGCGCGATCACGGTGCGCTCATCGATCGCTGCATGGCGTTGCTCGCGCCCGGCGGGCGTCTCGTGTTCTCCAACAACGCGCAGAAGTTCGAGATGGACGCCGATGTTGGCGGGCGGTACAAAGTCACGGACATTTCGCGCGCCACGCTGCCGAAGGATTTCGAGCGCAATCCGCGCATTCACCGGTGTTACGAATTGGAGAGCAAGCCATGATGAAGAAGGGTTCGGCCGACTGGAAAGGAAGTCTGAAGGAAGGTACCGGCACGATTTCCACCGAGACCGGTGTGTTGCGCAATGCTCCGTACGGATTCAAGGCGCGCTTCGAAGACGGGCCCGGCACGAATCCCGAAGAACTCATCGGCGCGGCGCACGCGGCCTGTTTCACCATGGCGCTCTCCGCGGGTCTGGGCAAGGCAGGATTCACGGCTGACTCCATCCAGACCGAGGCGGCGGTGCGGCTCGAGAAAGTCGGCGATGGATTCGCCATCACCCACAGCGATCTGGTGTGCGTGGCCAAGGTGCCCAACATCGACGACCGCACCTTTCAGGAAATCGCCGAGCAAACAAAGGCCGGCTGTCCGGTGTCGAAGGTGCTGAATGCCAAGATTTCGTTGAGCGCCAAGCTCACCAATTGAGCAGAGCGCCAAGCTCACCAATTGAGCGCGAGCAGCGCGCCAAGCTCACCAATTGACCAGCGCGCCAAGCTCTCGGGCTGATCAGCGCGCCTTTGGTTTCATCGTCGGTTAGAGTACCCGGCAAAACCAGCCCGAGGACTCACGATGAAGCCCAAGTCTGCCGCCGCGCTGGGTGCGGTCCTGTTGTTGATGGCGTCCATCGCGGGCGCGGCCGGACTTCCCGAAGCCCGGCGCCTGCATTCCATCGACGTTTTTCAGCTCGAATACGCCGACGATGTGCAGATTTCGCCCGACGGCAACCGCATCGTCTATGTGCGCGTCAGCCACGACATCATGACCGACCGCGCTCGCCGCAACCTGTGGATGATCAATGCCGATGGCACTAACAACCGGCCGTTGCGCTCCGAGATCCGCAGCTTCAGTTCGCCGCGCTGGTCGCCGGACGGCACGCGAGTCGCATACGTTTCGGCCGCCGAGGGCAGCCCGCAGCTCTACGTGCGCTGGATGGACTCCGGGCAGACCGCGCTGCTGACCAATCTGGTCGAGCCGCCGGATGCCATTGCCTGGTCGCCCGATGGCAAGTCGATCGCATTCACGCAGCTGGTGCTCGCGCAGAAGGAACCGCTGGCCGCGCCGCCCCCGAAGCCGGAGGGCGCAACCTGGGCGCCGCCGGTCAAGGTGATCGACTCGGTGGTGTACCGCGCCGACGGGGCGGGATACCTCGAGTCTGGCTATCAACACGTGTTCATCGTTTCGGCCGAAGGGGGCACGCCGCGGCAGCTCACCGCGGGCGACTTCAACCATGATGGCCCGTTGTCCTTTACCCCCGACGGCAAGCACCTGGTGTTCTCGGCGAATCGCGGTCCGGACTGGGAGCGCGACGCGCAGAACACGGAAGTCTTCAGCGTGGACATCGCCACGCAGAAGCTCACGCAGCTGACGTCGCGCCAGGGCCCGGACAACGCCCCGGTGGTTTCGCCCGACGGCCGGAAGATCGCCTATCTCGGCTACGACGACCGTTACCAGGGTTACCAGGTCACTCATCTATATGTGATCGACATCGATGGCGGGAACGCGCGCGTGGTGACCGCCGATTTCGACCGCGATGTGGCCGATCCCCGCTGGGCGAACGACAGCCGCGGGATCTATTTCACGTATGACGAACGGGGCGTGCGCAAGCTCGGAATCACCTCGCTCGACGGCAAAGTCAGAACCCTGGCCGAAGGGCTGGGTGGCACCGACCTGGGCCGGCCGTACACCTCCGGCGCTTTCAGCGTCGCGAAGAATGGCCGCACCGCGTTTACGCACAACGCGCCCGGGCGCCCGGCGGATGTGGCCGTTTCGGCGCAATCCAGTTCCAGGAATGGCGGCGGCGCGCGTGTGCTGACCGCGCTCAACGACGACCTGCTCGGCAACAAGACCCTGGGCGAAGTGCGTGAGCTGACGTGGAAATCGTCGAAGGATCAGCGCGACATCCAGGGCTGGGTCATCACGCCGCCGGATTTCGACCCGTCGAAGAAATACCCGCTGATCCTCGAAATCCACGGCGGGCCGTTCGCCGCCTACGGGCCTAACTACACCAGCGAGATGCAGCTGTTCGCCGCCGCCGGCTACATCGTGCTCTACTCCAACCCGCGTGGCAGCACCAGCTACGGCGAGCAATTCGGCAACCTGATTCACCACGCGTACCCGGGCGACGATTACGATGACCTGATGTCGGGCGTCGATGCGCTGATCGGCGAGGGCAACGTGGACACGAACAACCTGTTCGTGACCGGTGGCTCGGGCGGTGGCGTGCTCACGGCGTGGATCGTCGGCAAGACCGATCGTTTCCGTGCCGCCGTGGTCGCCAAACCGGTCATCAACTGGTCGAGCTTCGTGCTGACCTCGGACATCACTCCGTTCTTCCACCGCTACTGGTTCGGTGCGCAACCCTGGGAACAGCCGCAGGAGTACTGGCGGCGTTCACCGCTGTCGCTGGTGGGTAACGTGAAGACTCCGACCATGCTGCTCACCGGTGAGTCCGACTACCGCACGCCGATCGGCGAGTCGGAGCAGTTCTACCAGGCGCTCAAACTGCGCAAGATCGACACCGTGATGGTGCGAATTCCCGAGGCGTCGCATGGCATGACGTCGCGACCCAGCAACCTCATCGCCAAGGTTGATAACATCCTGGCCTGGTTCGGGAAGTACCGGAAATCCAAGGGGCCAGGAGGCTCGTGAAGTTCGCCATTCTCGGCGCGGGCGCACTCGGCACCATTCTCGGCGCGCACCTGTCGCACGCCGGGCATGAAGTCGCGATGATCGTGCGCGGCGAACGCGCGCGCGTGCTGCAGCGCCAGGGACTGGTACTCAATGGGCTGTCGGACATCAAGTCACGCTCCATCGTCATCGACGACCCGAAAAAGCTGCGCGAGACCGGCACGCTGATCATCGCCACCAAGGCCATCGACTCGGTGCAGTCACTGGACACGCTGCGCCACCTGGATCTCGACCAGGCATTTTCGGTGCAGAACGGTGTACTCAAGAATGAGCTGCTGGCGAGGGTTTTCGGCTTCTCGCGGGTGCTTGGCGCCATGGCGGATTTCAGCGGCGAGCTGCTCGCCAACGGCGAAGTGAAATTCACGCGCAACGTGGCGCTGCATCTCGGCGAAGAGAAGGGCGGTCTGAGTCCGCGTGTCGAGGAACTGGCGTCCGCCATCGACGCGGCCGGTGTGCGCTGCGTGGCGGCGCCCGACATCCGCAGGCGTGAATGGTCGAAGTACGCGGGCTGGATCGCGCAGTTCCCGTTGGCGGTGCTCACGCGACAGATCACCTGGAAATTCCTCATGGACGAGCGCAGCGCCGCGGTCATCGTGGGCATCGTGCGCGAGGCGGCGCAGCTCGCCGCCGCGATGAAGGTCGAGCTCATGGACATGCCGCCGCTGCCGGTGCCCAGCATCGTCCACGGCAGCGACGCGCAGGCCATCGAGATCGTCCGCGGCATCGGCCAGAAATTCCGCGACACTTCGCCCGAACATCGCATGTCGGCGCAGCAGGACGTCCTGCGTGGCAGCCGGCTCGAGTACGAAGAGACCCTGGGATACGCGCTTGCGAAGGGACGCGAGCTCGGTGTGCCCATGCCCACGCTCGACACTTGCTACCGCATCATCTCGGTGGCGCATCCATGAAACGGGAGCAGACGATGAAGTTTCTGACGACCGCCTTTACCGTGGCACTGGTGACGATGACGACGCTGGCGGCCGGTGCGGCTGCGCCGGTCAACGCGCCGGCGCCACCCGCGCCCGCAACCGCGCCGCCGCTGGTCATCGAACCCGCCGCGATCGACGATGCGCTGCGCAGCATGGTCGAAAGCCGGAAAATCATTGGCGTCTCGGCGCTGGTCTACCAGGGCGGTCACGAGGTCTATTTCGGCGCCTTTGGCCTGGCGGATCGCGAGAACAACAAGCCGATGGCGCGCGATTCCGTGGTGCAGATTTTCTCGATGACCAAGCCGATCGTGGGCGTGGCGCTCATGAAGCTCTTCGAGCGCGGCAAGTTCAAGCTCGACGATCCGCTCGAGCAGTACGCGCCCGAGTTCGCGAATCTCAAGGTGTACGCCGGTCTCGACGAGGCCGGTCAGCCGAAGTACGAAGCGCCGAAGCGCAAGGTCACCATCCGCGACGTGCTGCGTCATACCGCGGGTTTTACCAGCGGCGACGGCGACCAGACTGCCGTCGGCGCTATCTACCGGGAGCTGGATCCGCGCGCGTTCACGAACACGCTGGCGGAGTTTGCGCAGAAGTTCGCGCAGGTGCCGCTCGCCTATCAGCCGGGGACCCACTGGCTGTACTCCGATGCGGTGGACGTGCAGGCCTACCTGGTGCAGAAACTGTCAGGAGTGCCGATCGACAAGTTTCTCGATTTGCACATCATCAGGCCGCTGGGCATGAAGTCGGTGCGTTACACCATTCTGCCCACCGATGCGGATCGGCCGCAGCTTGCGGCGGTGTACACGCGCAATGATGACGGCAGCTTCACGCGGCAGACGGACGAGGAAGCCTACAAATTCAACGGCCAGGACTGGCCGATGAAGCCCGGCAGCTTCGGGCTGGTCGCGACCATCGACGACTACATGAAATTCGCGCGCATGCTGGCGGGCGGCGGAAAGCTGGACCGCGCGCGCATTCTCAACCCCGAGACCGTGCAGCTCATGGCCACCGACGCCATGCCACCCGACGTCACCGACCAGTCGTGGTTGCCCGGGAAAGGACAGGTGGGTTTCGGCATCGACCTCGCGGTGCGCGTGGCGCCGCCCAAAGACGCCGGCGAGGCCTCGGGTGCGGTGGGCGAATTCTTCTGGGACGGTGCGGCCAGTACGCTGTTCTGGGTTGACCCGAAAAATGCCATCGCCGCGGTGTTGTTCACGCAGATGCGGCCGTTCGACAAGGTGAAACTGCACAAGACTTTCCGCGACGCGGTCTATCGCAACGATCCGTTGGCGCTCGCGCACTGAGAATGAGCGATCAGGAGTTAGGCTTCGGATTCATCGGCGCGGGCGCGATTGCGCACTTCCACGCGCGCGCGGTGGCCGCCGCCCGCGGCGGGCGGCTGGTCGGCGTGGTGAGCCGGCGCCGCGCCGCCGCCCAGGCATTCGCGCAGGAACACGGCATGAGCTTCGCGTCCGATGACGTGCACCAGCTGCTGGCGCTGCCGGGAGTCGACGCGGTGTGTATCACCACGCCCTCGGCGCTGCACCTCGAACCGGCGCTGGCGGCGATTCGCGCCGGCAAGCACCTCATGATCGAGAAGCCGCTCGACTCGACGGTGCAAGGCACGGATCACATCCTGGCGGAGGCCGACAAGGCCGGGGTGCGCGTCGGGTCCATTTTCCAGGCGCGTTTCGGCGACGCCGCGCGACAGGTCAAGGCCGCCGCCGACGCGGGGCGTTTCGGTCGCATGGTGCTCGCCAGTTGCTACGTGAAGTGGAGTCGCACCGGCGAGTACTACACCGGCTGGAAGGGGAAGCTCTCCGAAGACGGTGGCGGCGCACTCATCAACCAGGCGATTCACGGTGTCGATCTGTTGCAATGGTTTGCCGGCATGCCGGTGGAGGTGTTCGCCTGGACCACGCGGCGCGTGCACACACGAATCGAATCCGAAGACACCTGTGTGGCGGCGCTCAGGTTCGGCAGCGGCGCATTCGGCACCATCGAAGCGAGTACCGCGCTCTGGCCCGGATTCTCACGCCGCATCGAGCTCTGCGGTGAACACGGCTCGGTCGTCATGGAAGACGACGACATCGCGCGCTGGGAGTTTCGGATCGAGCTGCCCGAGGACGAGAAGATCCGCACCACGCGTGAAAGTGCTTCGATGGGTTCGGGCGCCGCCGCGCCGATGGCCATCAAGTTCGAAGGTCACCTGCGCCAGATCCAGGACTTCATCGACGGCATCCGCGAACGGCGACCGTTCTTCATCGAGGGTCGCGAAGCGCGCAAGGCCGTGGCGCTGGTGCGGGCGGTCTACGACTCGGCCGCGTCCGGCAAACCCGTCCGCCTGTTGAATCGGCGGAGTGTGACCGGGGAATGTCCCCATTTACTTGCAGATTTGCGCAGCTTCTCGCGCGGCTTGTCGCCAGTCCTTCGGGCCACGATATGCCCTTGGCCTGCATCATGAGTTCGGTGAGCGTGCCGCCACCCGCATCGGCGACATCCGGATCCGATGCGTAGATCGGATCGCTCTGCGCCTGCTCCAGCGTGATGATGCGGTAGCCCTCGCGCTTCAGCAGCGCAAACAGTTCCGGCAGGATGTGCGGGCTGAACGAGCCGAGATGCAGCAGGGCGACATGCTTGATGTCGCGTCCCCAGACCTGCCGTGACAGGTCGCGTTGCACGCTCATCCAGCGTTGCGCCTCGGCGAGATAACTGCTGCGCAGCCATTCGATGGCCGCGGCATCCTGCTTCGCGACGCAGCGCGCGTGCGCGCTGTTCCAGAGGTAATCCTCCCAGTCGATGGTGGTCTGCGCGATGCGATAGCCGCGCGACGCCAGGAAGGCGCGAATGGCGCGGCGCTTTTCGAGCGTGTCGCCTTCGTGAAGATAGGGATAACGGAACCAATGCCAGTCGTACTTTGGCTTGTCGTCTGAGTTCAGGGGCGTCAGCAGCGCCAGCGGCGGCTCGTTGCGCTGGATCTCCTGCTGAAATTCTTCGACCGGATTCTTCGTGAGATCGAGGTGCGAATAGGTGTGATTCGCGAGCGGATGGCCCGCCGCGATCCACACCTGCAGGGCCTGCGCGCCATCCGGATCGCGCTCGAGCTGGCGCGCATTGATGAAGCCATAAGACGGCGGCACGCGATGTTTTTTCAGCACCTTGACCGTGTCGCGCGCCAGTTCGGATTGTTTCTTGCCCGGCGGCAGCACACCGTTGAGCGGCAGGTCGTCGAAGGTCAGCGCGATCTCGAGCTTCGCCTCAGCCGCGCTGGCCGTGGGCACGAGCGCGGGCGCGAGCAGCCCCGCGAGCAGGGCGATGAATTTCAACCGCATCGCCAGCTGGCTATTTCAGCAGGCTGCGCAACATCCACGCGGTCTTCTCGTGCACCTGCAGGCGCTGGGTGAGCAGGTCGCAGGTCGACTCGTCGCCGGCCTTTTCTGCGGCCGGGAAGGCCTGGCGGGCGGTGCGTGCCACGGCCTCGTGTCCGCTGACCAGCAGTCGCACCATGTCCATGGCTTCGGGGACGCCGTCGGTTTCCGCGATCGATGTGAGGCGTGCAAAGTCCTTGCCGGTGCCCGGCGCCGGGTAGCCGAGCGAACGAATGCGTTCCGCGATTGCATCGAGCGCATTCCACAACTCGGTGTATTCGTCCATGAACATCAGGTGCAGCGTGTTGAACATCGGTCCTTCGACGTTCCAGTGGAAGTTGTGCGTCTTGAGGTACAGCGAATAAGTGTCGGCGAGCACTCGCGACAGACCGAGCGCGATCTTCTCGCGGTCCGTGGTCTTGATGCCGATGTCGATCTGCGGTGCTGCAACGGCCGCGGCGGAAATCTTCTTGCCCATGACGACGCTCCTCACTTTATGAGGATTGAGTCTAGCCATCCGGCCGGGGCACGGCCATTCGAAATTGACTATGGCTTCGATAGATGAGCCGTCGCCAGGTGCTGGCGCAATACATCGCCACCGAAGTCACGCTCGAGGTCGCGGTACACCGTATGGATGTGGTTGCCGTCGTTCTGGGTGTTGTCGTACTCGATGAGCAGCGTCGGTCCGTGCACACGGTAGTAATGCTTCTGCCCGCTTTCGATGCCGCCTGCCCAGGCGAAGTGCAGCTTGCCGAACCCCGCACGATCAAGGCGCGTCAACGCATCGCGCGCCGTGGCCGGCGTGAAACGGCTGGTATACAACTCGATGAGGCTGCGCAGCTGCCGCTGTTCGGCGGCGTTCATGTCGGCGGCCGCGAGGCCCTCGAATGGCAGCGGGCGCACCTTCGGATCGTTGCCGGTGACGATGTCCGGGAAGGCGGTGTCGTTGATCATCGCGGTCTTGCGGCGCGACTCCGGCAGCAGCATGCACGAGTTCACGCCCGAGGTCTTCCTCCGCGGCCAGCAGGCGGAATCCTTTCTGCGGCCCGTCGGGGACCCGCGCGGGATTGGCGCCCATGAATACCGGCGCCACGATCGCCGCCTGGCCTGGAAGCTGCGTCACGTTGATCGACAGGTGATGTCCTTCGAATCGCCACGCCCAGGGAGCGCTGGCGCCCGGGCTGCCGAACACGCTGGTGTAATACAGGCCGGGATCGCGCCGCGAGGCATTGGCGGCGCCGGCGTCGGTTTCGATGCGACGCAGGATGTTTTCGTGCTTGATCACTCCGCGCGCCGCCAGCAGGCCCTCCGGGCTCAGCGCACTGGCGAGCAGCGGACCTAACAATTCGCTCTGCGCATCATCGAGTGCGAGCACCGGGACGCCGACTCGTTCGCGCGGCACGAAGTACCATGCGGTTCGCTCGGGCGAGTCCGCCGGAAAGCTGGCGGTCTTGCGCAAATCCGCCGGCAGCGAAGCGAGGAAGGCGTTGGCGGCAGCTGCGGCGCTGTCGTCGCCGGCCGCCGTGCGCCCGGCGCCTGCGTGTGGTGAAACGACGAGCGCGCCCAGTGCGCCGACCGCCAGGGACAATCCGATTCCAGCCATGCTCGTGATACGCATTCGCGCTCCCCTTTTAGCGCGATGCTAGGCCAACCGTCGATGCCTGTCATGGCCTCCGCATGCCGGCCCGTGTCAGGCGCGTTTTGCCATCGAGCCGAGACCGGAGGCGCGCAGCAGCAACCAGGTGAGGAGCAATGGACCGGGCAGCGCCCACCAGGCGCCGGCCGACAGCGCGAACAGGTAAAACCCCCACCAGACGCAGCACTCGCCAAAGTAGTTAGGATGGCGGCCGTAACGCCACAGGCCGCGGTTCAGGACGCGGCCGGCGTTGACGGGATCCGCGCGAAAACGCCACAGCTGCCAGTCGGCGCTGGCTTCGATCACAAAGCCCGCCACCCACAGCAGCAAGCCTGCGGCGTCCAGCCAGCCGGGCGGGCGGATGCTGGCGAAGGCGCCCAGCAGGGGCAGTGAAACTACCCAGGCGAGCAGTGCGCGCCGCCAGAACACGATGAACAGGCTCTTGATTGCGAAGTGCGGGGCATGCCGTTGCCGCAGCTGCGCGTGCCGCCGGTCTTCGTCGGCGCCGGCGTGACGCACGGTGAGATGCCAGGCGAGACGCGCCGCCCAGAGCGCACACGGCCACAGCACCAGCGCGATCCGCGGTGCGCGCGGGTCGCTGCCGAGCGCATACACGACACTCGCGGCGAACAACATCAGGCTCCACAACGTGTCGGCCACGTTGACATTGCGTTGTGGCAGCGACAGCAGCCAGGTGAGTGTTGCGGCAACCAGCAGCAGCGGCAGCGCCGACAACCACAGGCCGAACTGGAAACTCGCACCGCTCAAATCAGGTCCAGGATGCGAAACCACAACATCGCCATCACCAGCGCGGGGCGGCGGAACAAGGTGCCGCCGGGAAAGTCCCGGTGCCGCAGGCGCGTGAAGATGTCGAAGCGCTCGGCCGTGCCACCGATGACTTCGGCAACGAGTCTGCCGGCCATTCCCGAGATCACCATGCCGTGGCCGGACAGACCCTGCACGAACAGGGCGTTGGGTCCCAGGCGCCCGAAGTGCGGCGCGCGCGACAGCGTGATGTCGAGGAAGCCGCCCCAGGCGTATTCGATGCGCGCATCGACGAGCTGCGGAAACACCTGCGCGATCCGCGCTCGCAACACCCGCGCGGAATCGAACGGATCGATGCCCGAGTAACTCACGCGTCCGCCGAACAACAAGCGGTGGTCCGATGAACGGCGAAAATAGTCCAGGATCCAGTTCATGTCCGCGGCGGCGGCATTGTTGGTGATCAGCGCGCGCGCGCGTTCCTCGCCGAGAGGTTGCGTCACCGCGATGTAGGTGCCGATGTCCATGAGCTTGCGTGCCAGTGACGGCACCAGCCGGCCCAGCAGTGCGCCGCCCGCGACAACCAGGTGCCGCGCGCGCACCGTTCCCTGCGTTGTGCGGATGATATTTTCGGCGCTGGCGTTCTGCGCCACGTCGAGGCGCGTCACCCACGAGTTCTCGAAGATCGCCACGCCGGCCTGCGCGGCGGCGCGACCGAGCCCGAGCGTATAGCGGTAGGGGTGCAAATGCCCGCCGTTCGAGTCGTACAGCGCGCTGCTGTAACGCTCGCTGGCGATGATGCCGCGCAGCTCGTCGCGGCCGACCAGGCGCAGCGAGTGATAGTCGTAACGCGTGGCGAGCGTGTCGAGCTCTTCGCGTAATGCATCGTCGTGGCGTCGCTTGAGGCCGAGGATCATGTGGCCGGGCGTGTAGTGACACTCGATGGAATGCCGGGCGATCAGCTCGCGTTGCAGCCGCAGGCCTTCGATGGACATGTCCCAGACACGGCGCGCGTCAGCTGCGCCCAGCGCCTTCTCGAAGGTGGACATGTCGCAGGCATAACCCATGATGGACTGCCCGCCACTGCGACCCGAGCCGCCGTAACCGAGATGTCTGGCCTCGAGCAGCGCAACACGCAGACCGCGTTCGGCGAGATGCAACGCCGCCGAAAGCCCCGAGATGCCCCCACCCACGACACACACGTCGCAGACGTGTTCACCCGCGAGCGGCGCATGTGGTGCCGGGCGCGGCGTGGTGGCGAAGTAGTAGTTCTGCTCGTCGGCCTGGCCCATGAATTGCCCTAGAGAGGCCCGAGGTACCGCTGGATTTCCAGCGCGCGTGACGTGCGAGACAAACTCCTGCATCTCGGCGCGCTTCACCGTGGAGTACAACTTCACGAACGGCTCGCCCAGGTAATGCTGCGCCGTCGCGCTGCGCGCGAATCGCTCGATGGCTTCATTCCAGTGAATCGGCAGTGGCTCTCCGGGCTGCTGGTAGGCATTGCCGGTCGTGACCGGGGGCGGTTCGAGGCCGCGTGTGAGCCCGTGATGTATCCCGGCGAGTACCCACGCGACGACCAGATAGGGATTGGCGTCGGCGCCGGCCAGCCGATGTTCGATGCGCAGATTGGCGGTGTCAGAGGCTGGCACGCGAATCGCGGAACCACGATTGTTGATGGACCAGTCGGCGTGCACGGGTACGTAGGCCTCGGTGCGGAAACGCCGATAGGAATTCGGTCCGGGCGCGCACAGCGCCATGCCGTCGCCGAGAGTGGCGAGTGTGCCGGCAATCGCCTGGCGCAGCGGCTTGCTCGCCTGCGGATCGGCGGCCGCAAAGATGTTGGTGCCAGACTTGTCGAGCAGGCTCACGTGCACGTGCAGGCCGCTGCCCGCCATGTCGCGATATGGCTTGGGCAGAAAGGTGGCGTCGCAACCATGGGCGCGCGCCACGCTCTTCACCACGCGTTTGAAGCGCAACGCTTCGTCGCACACCTTGAGCGCATCCGGTGCATGAGAAAGGTTCACTTCGTACTGGCCAGGACCGTACTCGGCAAGCGCCGAGGTCGCCGGCACGTTCTGCTGCCGGCACGCGCTGTCGATCGCCGCCAGCAGCGGCGAATATTCGTTGAGGTCGGTCATCGAGTTGATCTGCGTGCGGAACTCGCGGCGGCCTGTCAGCGGGCCTTTCGGCGGTTGTGGCAGTCCGTCGGGCCCGCGTTCGGTATCGACGAGATAGAACTCGTACTCGACCGCGATCACCGGCGTCAGGTCGAGTGCCGCGAAAGTCGCCAGTTGGTTCTCGAGGATCCAGCGCGGGTCGCCGAAGAAACGCTTGCCGTCCAGGTCGAACATGCGCAACTGCAGCTGCGCCACTTCGGGCTGCCAGGGCACGGGCACGAGCGTGCCGGGGATGGGCATGCAGGGACGATCCGCGTCGCCGTCTTCGAAGCCCAGACCAGTGTCCTCGATGGTGCCGCCGTCGATGTCGAGCGCGAACATCGAGCCCGGCAGCGGCATTCCCTCGGCGAACACCCGGTGAATTCCGGCGCGGTCGATGCGCTTGCCGCGCTCCACGGTGTTCAGATCGTTCACGAACGCGTCGAAGAACCGCACCGTCGGGTGGGTGGCCAGGAATAGCTCGAGTTCGTTGTTCACGGCGCGCGTCATACGGATCTCGGGGGTGTTTATTATTTTCGACGCCAGTTCAGCGCCGGGCGCGGCAGCATATGCCCGTCGAGTTCGCCCGGCAAACCGCCCAATCGGGCAAATCGCGCCTGCGTAGCCTCCTTACCGGGCCGCATTGGCCAGAGCCGGAGCATGGTGAGGTGTGGTCTAATGGCCACCATCGGACCGCAAGCCGGACCGATCCCGTAGAAGATAATAGACAGCGACCCGGATCACCGGTTCGCGTGAAAGCGTTCTTATGAGCAGCAGGCCCGTCATAGGCATTCCCGCCGACAGACGCATGATCGGTCCGCATCCATTTCATGCCGTCGGTGAAAAATACATCGCGGCCGTCGTGCAGGCGGCGGACTGTCTGCCGCTGCTGATCCCGGTGCTCGAGACGCCGCTCGACGTCACCGAAATCCTCGCGCGCGTCGATGGCATTTTCTTTCCCGGCAGTCCGTCGAACGTCGAGCCCCACCGATACGCAGGAGTCGCGAGCGCGCCAGGAACCCTTCACGATCCGCATCGCGACGCCACCACGCTGTCGCTGATTCCGCGCGCGGTGGCACGGGGAATTCCGGTGTTTGGCGTGTGCCGCGGGTTCCAGGAGATGAACGTGGCATTCGGCGGCACGCTGCACCAGAGGGTACACGAGGTGCAGGGACTGGAGGATCACCGCGAGGACAAGGAACAGCCACTCGACGTCCAATACGGGCCGGCACACGACGTGGTGCTCGAGCCCGGATCCCTGTTGCGCAAGATCGCCGGCCAGGAGCGTGTCAGCGTGAATTCGCTGCACGGGCAGGGTGTGGACCGGCTGGCGCCCGATCTCGCGGTCGAGGCGCGCGCACCCGACGGGCTGGTCGAGGCGTTCCGCGTGAAGTCCGCGCCGAACTTCGCGCTCGCGGTGCAGTGGCACCCGGAATGGAAGGTCATGAGCAACCCGTTTTCAAGCGCGCTGTTCGCCGAGTTCGGCAAGGCGGCGCGTCAAAGAACAATTAGTTAGGAAGCCCCCATGGCAAATGAAATCCGCCAATTCCTGCGCGATCACGGCATTTCCGAAGTCGAAGCAATCATTCCGGACATGGCCGGCATCGCGCGCGGCAAGATCATGCCCGCGGAAAAGTTTGCCGAAGACGAGGGCATGCGCCTGCCCGAGAGCATCTTTCTGCAGACGGTGACGGGCGACTATCCGCCCGATACCGACAAGGCGATGAGCCCGGCTGAGATCGACATCATCCTCAAGGCCGACGCGAAAACCGTGCGGCGCGTGCCCTGGGCCGCCGAGCCGACCGCCCAGGTGATCCACGACTGCTATTACTCCGACGGCCGACGCGTCGGCATGGCGCCGCGCGGCGTGTTGCGGCACATCCTCGATATGTACGCGCAACGCGGCTGGGAGCCGGTGGTCGCGCCCGAGCTCGAATTTTACCTGGTCGAGCCCAACATCGACGCCGACTATCCACTCAAGCCGCCGGTCGGCCGTTCCGGTCGCGCCGAGCCCGGCCGCCAGAGCTACAGCATCGCGGCGGTCAACGAATTCGACCCGCTGTTCGACGACATGTACCAGTTCTGCGAGGACCAGGACATCGAGATCGACACGCTGATCCACGAGGACGGCGCCGCGCAGATGGAGATCAACCTGCTGCACGGCAATGCGCTCGACCTCGCCGACCAGGCCTTCCTCTTCAAGCGCACCGCGCGCGAGGCCGCGCTGCGCCACAAGATGTACGCCACGTTCATGGCCAAGCCGCACGCCAAGGAGCCCGGCAGCGCCATGCACATCCACCAGAGCATCGTCGACACCAAGACGAAGAAGAACATCTTCTCGAATCCCGACGGCACGCCGACGCCGCTGTTCTTCGCGCACATCGCCGGAATGCAGAAATACCTGCCGGCCGCCATGGCACTGCTGGCGCCCAACGTCAATTCCTATCGCCGCATCTCGCGTTTTCAGCTGGCGCCGATCAACGTGCAATGGGGTTATGACAATCGCACCGCCGGACTGCGCGTGCCGGCCTCGGAGCCCGAAGCCCGCCGCGTCGAGAACCGGCTCGCCGGTGCCGATGCCAACCCATACATCGCCATCGCCACGTCACTGGCGTGCGGTTATCTCGGCATGATCGAAGGATTGCAGCCATCGGAACCGATTTCCGGCAGCGCGCATGAGCTGCCGTTCTCGCTGCCGCGCTCACTCGACGACGCGATCCGCGAGCTGCGGGAGTGCGAGCCGCTGGTGCGGATCCTTGGTGATCCTTTCATCTCGGCCTATACCATCGTCAAGGAGGCCGAATACGAGGTATTCCTGCAGGTGATCAGTTCCTGGGAGCGCGAGCACCTGTTGCTGAACGTATGAGCACCCCTGCCGGAAACCCGCGCGGAAACGCGTGAATGGCAGCGACTCGATTCGGCGCATTACCTGCATCCATTCACTGACTTCAAGGCGCTCGCGGCACGCGGTGCGCGCATCGTGACGCGTGCCGATGGCGTGTACATCTACACGTCCGAGGGTGAAAAGATTCTCGACGGCATGTCCGGCCTGTGGTGCGTGGCGCTCGGCTACGGGCGCAAGGAACTGACCGAAGCGGCGCATCGCCAGATGCTGGAGCTCCCTTACTACAACAGCTTTTTCCAGAGCAGCAACACGCCCGCGATCGAACTTGCGCGGATTCTCACGGAAGTGACGCCTCCGCAGTTCAACCACGTGTTCTACACGGGCTCCGGCAGCGAAGCGAACGACACCCTGATCCGCCTGGTGCGCCGCTACTGGCAATTGCTCGGCAAACCCGAACGCAACGTCATCATTTCGCGCTGGAACGGCTACCACGGCAGCACCATCGCCGGGGCATCACTCGGCGGCATGAAGCCCATGCACGAGCAACTCGGTCCCGCAGGGGAACTGCCGGGCATTGCGCACATCAACCAGCCCTACTGGTTCGGTGAGGGCGGCGAACTCACGCCGGCGGAGTTCGGCCTGGCACGCGCGCGCGAACTCGAGCAGAAAATTCTCGAAATCGGGCCCGAACGGGTTGCGGCATTCGTCGGCGAACCGGTCCAGGGTGCCGGCGGCCTGGTGATCCCGCCCGAGACCTACTGGCCGGAAATCCAGCGGATCATCGACAAGTACGGCATTCTTTTCGCGTCGGATGAGGTGATCTGCGGCTTCGGCCGTACCGGCCAGTGGTTCGGCTGCGAGCATTACGGCACGCGCCCGGACTTCCTGACCATGGCCAAGGCCCTGTCAAGTGGCTATCTACCAATCGGTGGCCTGATGGTCGGCGCGCGAGTGGCCGAAGTACTCATAGACAAGGGCGGCGAGTTTTTCCATGGTTTCACCTATTCCGGCCATCCGGCCGCCTGCGCCGTGGCGATCGCCAACCTGGAGGTTTTCCGCCGCGAACGCATCGTCGAGCGGGTCAGGCTCGAGGCGGCGCCCTATCTAGCCAAGGGCTGGCGCGAGCTGGCGGCCCATCCGCTGGTCGGCGAGGCGCGTTGTGTGGGCCTGCTGGCGGCGATCGAACTGGTGCCGGACAAGAGTTCCAGGCGGTTTTTCGAGCCGCGCGGCGAGGTTGGCATCCGGATGCGCGATACCTGCACGCGCAATGGCCTCGTCATGCGCGCGACGCGCGATACGCTGTTCATCGCGCCGCCTTTGGTCATTTCGCACTCCGAAATCGACGAACTACTGTCCAAAGTAGTGCGGTCACTTGACGAGACCGCGGTGTGGGCTCGCGCCGAGGGCTGGCTATAGACGCGGTCGTTGCGCTATAACGTGTCTAAAGACGCGGCCGTGTGGGTCTCACGCCGCGACAACTCTAGGGGTCATCACAATGTCCAAGCGCAGCCTGTCGGCTCTGGTTTCGGCTTCCTGTATTTTCCTGTTGGTCGCCTGCGGCAAGAAAGAAGAAGCGCCGCCTGCCGCCGCGACGCCGGCGGCTCCGGCCGTCGACACCGACGCGGAAAAAGTCGTCAACGTCTACAACTGGTCGGACTACATCGACCCTGCCGTCCTCGAGGACTTCACGAAGGAAACGGGCGTCAAGGTCGTCTACGAGGTGATGGATTCGAACGAGTTGCTGGAAACCAAGCTGGTCGCGGGCCGTACGGGTTACGACCTCGTGGTCCCCTCGGCCAACTTCCTGGCGCGCCAGATCAAGGCCGGCATCTACCAGAAGCTCGACAAGTCGAAGCTTTCGAACCTCAAGAATCTCGATCCGGAGATCACCAAGCGCCTGGAAGTGTTCGATCCGGGTAATGAATACGCCGTGAACTACATGTGGGGCACGTCGGGCGTGGCCTACAACGAAGAGGCCATCAAGGCCGCGATGCCCAATGCGCCGGTAGATAGCTTCTCGATGTTCTGGGACCCGAAAGTGGTCTCGAAATTCGCCAAGTGCGGCGTGTCGGTGCTCGATGCGCCGTCCGAGGTGATCGGCACCGTGCTGATCTATCTCGGCAAGGATGCGAATTCGGAGAATCCCGAGGATCTCAAGGCGGCGGAAAAGGTGCTGATGTCGGTGCGTCCGTATATCCGCAACATCCATTCGTCCGCCTACATCGAACAGCTGGCGGGCGGTGAAATCTGCCTCGCGCTCGGCTGGTCGGGCGACGTGCTGCAGGCCAAGGGCCGTGCCGAGGAAACGCAGAAGCCTTTCCACATCGCTTACAACATCCCGAAGGAAGGCGCCGTCATGTTCTTCGACAACATGGCGATCCCCGCCGACGCGAGCCACGTGAAGAACGCGCATCTGTTCATCGACTACATGTTGCGTGCCGAAGTTGCCGCGAAAAACAGCAATTTCATCAGCTTTGCCAACAGCAACGCCGCCTCGTGGCCGTTGGTGAGCGCCGAGGTCAAGAACAACCCGGGCATCTTCCCGACGCCCGAGATGATGCCGAAGCTGGTGCCGGACCTTCCGGAGTCTCCGGAATTCACCCGCACGCTGACGCGCACCTGGACGAAGTTCCGTACTGGCAAGTAACCCCGGTGGGGCCGCCGCTTAGGGAGCGGCGGCCCTCCCATCTCTTTGCAACGGGGGTTTGCCATGCAAACGGCGGAACGACGCGCAGACAAGAGCAAGATCAAGAACGAACCGTGGCATGATCCGCACGCCGAGGCCTACGTTCGCATCGAAAACATCACCAAGAAGTTCGGTGATTTCGTCGCGGTCAACAATGTCTCGCTGAAGGTCTTCAAGGGCGAGATCTTCTGCCTGCTCGGCGGCTCCGGCTGCGGCAAGTCGACGCTGCTGCGCATGATGGCGGGTTTCGAATCGCCGACTTCCGGCTCGATCTACCTCGACGGCGAGGACCTGGCGGATGTGCCGCCGTACGAACGCCCCATCAACATGATGTTCCAGTCATATGCGCTGTTTCCGCACATGACCGTCGAGAAGAACATCGCCTTCGGACTCGAGCAGGAAAAGGGCCTGTCGAAGTCGGACATCGCGACGCGCGTCGACGACATCCTCGAAATCGTCAAGCTCACGCCATTCGCGGCACGCAAGCCGCACCAGCTCTCGGGTGGTCAGCGGCAACGCGTGGCGCTGGCACGCTCGCTGGTCAAGCGCCCCAAGCTGCTGCTGCTCGATGAACCGCTCGGCGCGCTCGACAAGAAGCTGCGCGAGGCTACGCAGTTCGAGCTCATCAACATCCAGGAGCAGCTCGGCGTGACGTTCATCGTCGTCACCCACGACCAGGAAGAGGCCATGACGCTGGCCTCGCGCATCGGCGTCATGAATCGCGGCGAGATCGTGCAGATCGGCACGCCGACCGAGATCTACGAGTTTCCGATGACCAAGTTCGTGGCCGACTTCATCGGCTCGGTGAACATGTTCGAAGGGCAGCTGGTCGAGGACCTGCCGGATCGCGCGCGCATCCTGTCCGACGAGCTCGGCGGTGTGATCTACGTCGATCACGGCATAAGCTCCGCACCCTCGGCGACCGTCTGGGTCGCGGTACGACCCGAAAAAATCAACATCCTGCGCACCGCGCCGGCCGACACGCGCGAGAACTGCGTCAGGGGCGTGGTGAAGGAAATCGCCTACATGGGCGACTTGTCCATCTACCTGGTGAAGATAGAGAGCGGCAAAACCATCCGCGTGACGCTGCCGAACGTCGAACGCATGTCCGACGACGAGCGAATCCTCTGGGACGAAACCGTATGGCTCACCTGGCATGCCTCGAGCCCGGTGGTCGTGACACAGTGAAAGGCCCGGGCACGTGAGATCAACCGCCTCCCGTGCCATGGGATCGAATGAAGCGCCGGGCAGGCTCGGTCCGCTGTGGATGTTCCTGTTCCGCTTCGGGCCGCCGCGCTGGACCGAGTACGTCCTGAACCACTGGTCCGGGAAGCGGCTGGTCATCGCGGTGCCTTACCTGTGGCTGCTGGTGTTCTTCCTGGTCCCGTTCCTCATCGTCCTCAAGATCTCGTTCGCAGAATACTCGCCGCTGGGCCGGCCGCCCTACGAGCCCGTGTTCCAGTGGCTCGACGAGGGCGCGCTGCAGATCAAACTGCTGGTCGGCAGCTACCTGTACCTGTTCAACGAGCCGCTGTACGTGAGCTCGTGGCTGTACTCGATCAAGGTGGCGTTCGTCTCGACGATCTTCTGCCTGATGCTCGGTTACCCGATGGCTTATGCCATCGCGCGCGCCTCTCCGACCTATCGAAACGTGTTCCTCATGCTGGTGATCCTGCCGTTCTGGACCTCGTTCCTGCTGCGCGTCTACGCGTGGATCGGGCTGCTCAAGAACGATGGCGTGATCAACAATGCACTCAAGTTCCTCGGCATCATCGACGAGCCCATGGCCATGATGAACACCAGCTTCGCGGTGTACATCGGCATCGTCTATTCCTACCTGCCGTTCATGATCCTGCCGTTGTACTCGAATCTCGAGAAGCACGACCTGACGCTGCTGGAGGCCGCGCAGGACCTGGGCGCCGGGCCAATCCGCGCCTTCCTGCGCGTCACGCTGCCGCTGTCCTTTCCAGGCGTGGTCGCCGGATCGCTGTTGGTGTTCATCCCGGCGGTCGGCGAATACGTGATTCCCTCGCTGCTCGGGCGCACCGACCAGCTCATGATCGCCAAGCTGCTGTCGGATGAGTTCTTCCTCAACCGCGACTGGCCCCGGGCGAGCGCCGTGGCCATCGTCATGCTGTTGCTGCTGGTCGTGCCGATCATGATTTTCCAGCACTTCCAGAACAAGGAACTCGAGGCGCAGAAGAAATGAAGACCCAGGGCATGTTCAGCAAGACGATGCTGGCCTTCGGCTTCCTGTTCCTGTACGTACCCATCGTCTGCCTGGTCGTGTTCTCCTTCAACGATTCGCGCTCGGTGACGGTGTGGAACTTCGCCACTTCGCCGACGCTGAAATGGTACGCGCGCCTGATCTCGGACCAGCAGATCCTGTCCGCCGCGTGGGTGTCCATCCAGGTGGCGGCGATGTCGGCCAGCGGCGCGGTGATCCTGGGCACGCTGGCGGGCCTGGTGCTGTCACGCTTCGGCCCCTTCAAGGGGCGCGCGTTCCTGAGCGGCCTTACTACCGCCCCGCTGGTCATGCCCGAGGTGATCACCGGCCTGTCGATGTTGCTGTTGTTTGTCTCGCTCGAGCAACTGTTTCGCGTGTTCTTTGGCGTGCAGTTCGACCGCGGCATCAGCACCATCACCATCGCGCACATCACCTTCACCATGGCTTATGTCACGGTGGTCGTGCAGTCGCGCCTCACCAGCTTCGACGATTCGCTCGAAGAGGCCGCCCTCGACCTCGGAGCGCGGCCGGCGCGCGTGTTCTTCCGCATCACCGTTCCGCTGATCCTGCCCGCGATCCTGTCTGGCTGGCTGCTGGCCTTTACACTTTCATGGGATGACCTGGTGGTCACGCAGTTCGTCTCGGGACCGGGCTCCAACACGCTGCCCATGGTCATATTTTCTCGTGTTCGACTAGGTGTAAACCCGGTCGTGAACGCACTAGCAACCCTGATGGTCTTGATAGTGGCTCTCGGCGTCATCCTGTCGGCGGTACTCATGCGCCGCCAGGAGCAGCGCCGCAAACGCGAGGAACAGATGGCGGCCGCTGGCTAACTACTGCTAAACTACTACCATCGACTTTGACGAGGATGCGATCAATGGCAAAATCAGCCCGTAAACACAATGCTCCCTGGACTCCCGCGGATCTGAAGAAGATGCGCGCCCTGGCGAAATCCAAGCTTTCCGCGCGGCTCGCCGCCAAGGAACTTGGACGCTCCACCGGTGCGGTCAAGTACAAGGCAATGGTGGAAGGAATCCGCTTCCGCTACATCGACCAGCCGGCCGGTGTGCAGAAGAAGCTCGCCCGCAAGGCGAAGCGCGCCAAGAAGAAATAAGGCGTCCGACGCAGGCGCCGCGTACGGGGGTGCGCGGCTGCTTTGCGCAGCGTTCCGATGAATCCTGGCAGCGGCACCTTCAGCAAACTGCCCGACGTCGGCACCACGATCTTCACCGTGATGTCGCGCCGCGCCATAGAGCAGGGCGCGGTAAATGTAGGACAGGGTTTTCCTGACTACCCGATAGATCCCGACCTGGCCACCTGCGTCGCCGACGCGGTCGAGGCCGGTTTCAACCAGTACGCGCCCATGGAGGGCAGCGTGGCGCTGCGCGCCGCCATCGCCGCAAAGATCGTCGCAGCCGGTGGCCGCCGCGTGGACCCCGATACCGAGCTCACCGTGAGCTGCGGCGGCACCGAATCTATCTATTCGGCCATCCAGGCGGTGGTCGCGGCGGGCGACGACGCCATCATCTTCGACCCGGCCTACGACGCCTATGACCCGGCGATCCGCCTGGCCGGCGGGCGGTGCATCCACATTCCACTCGAGCCGCCGCATTTCCGTTACGACTGGGAGCGGGTGCGCGCTTGCCTGAGCGACCGCACGCGGCTGATCATCATCAACAATCCACACAACCCGGCATGCACCGTGGCCACGGCCGCGGATCTCGACATGCTGGCGATGCTGACACGGGACCGCCCCATCACCGTGCTGGCCGACGAAGTCTACGAACACGTGCAATACGACGGCCGCGTGCACCAGTCGGTCATGAACCACGCCGAGCTCAGCGAGCGCAGCTTCGCGGTGTATTCCTTCGGCAAGACGCTGCACATCACCGGCTGGCGCGTCGGATACTGCGTGGCGCCCGCGGCGATGACGCGCGAGCTGCGCAAGGTGCACCAGTTCAATACCTTCAGCATCGCTGCCCCGCTGCAGGAAGGTATCCGCCGGTATCTCGAACGTCACCCGGATGTGTGGCGCGGGGTGGCGGCGTTTTTCAGCGCCAAGCGCGACCTGCTGCGCGAGCGGCTGGCCGGCAGTGGTCTGGCGATGCCGCCGGCGCAGGGCAGCTACTTTCAGCTCGCCGACTATTCAACATTGAATGGGCCGCTGGGTGATGAGCTGGCCGCCTGCAATGACGTCGAATTCACGGAGCGGCTCATCAACGAGGCGGGGGTCGCGGTGATCCCGCTGTCACCGTTCTACCGGGAGCCGCCGGCACAGATGCGTATCGTGCGGTTGTGTGTGGCCAAGCGCGATGAAACGCTCATCGATGCCGCACGGCGTATCAGCGATTACACGGCGGGCAAGGGGCGCCGCGCGGACCAGTCATGAACTTCCGCCTGAGTCTCGTCCAGCAACCGCTCGCCTGGCAGGACGCCGCGGCGAACCGTGCGCACTTTTCCCGGGTGCTCGCGCCGCTCGCGGGTACCACTGACCTGGTACTGCTCCCGGAGATGTTCACCAGCGGGTTCACCATGCAGCCCGAGGTCCACGCCGAAGCTGCCGACGGGGCGACCCGCGCGTGGATACTGCAACAGGCCCGGCTGCTCGATGCCGCCGTGGGTGGCAGCGTCGCCGTGAACGACCAGGGGCGCTACTTCAATCGCTTCATGCTCGCGACGCCGCACGGCGACCTGCACCAGTACGACAAACGACACCTGTTCCGCATGGGTGGCGAGCACCGCCACTACAGTGCTGGCGGCCGCGCGCAGATCTTCGAGTGGCGCGGCGTTCGCGTCTGTCCGCTGGTGTGTTACGACCTGCGCTTCCCGGTGTGGAGCCGGCGCCGCGCGCAGCTCGATTACGACCTGCTCACGTATTCCGCCAACTGGCCGGCGGCACGCCGCCACGCGTGGATGACGCTGCTGCGCGCCCGCGCGATCGAAAACCAGGCCTTCGTCGCGGGCGTGAATCGCGTCGGCGACGACGGCGCAGGGGATCGCGCACGTGGGCGACAGCGTCGTCGTGGATTTCGCCGGCCAGCCGCTGGCCGAGCTCGACGACCGCACCGGGATCACAACCGTCGTGCTCGACCTCGCGGCTTTACGCGCCTGGCGCGACAAGTTTCCCGCGCATCTGGATGCGGATGCCTTTATTCTCGAATCGTGAAAATCACGCTCGAAACATGAAACCGCCCACGCTGGTCAACCACCCGCCGGACGTGTCGCCGCCGCCGGGCAATCAACCGGTGATTGCACCTATCTACCAGAGCGTCAAGTACGAGTTCGAGTCCGTCGACGAGACCCTGCGCATGTTGCGCGGCGAGAAGCCGGGTTATTTCTACATGCGGGCCAGCAACCCGACCACGCGCCAGCTCGAGCTGACACTGGCCCGGTTGCAGGGCCGTGATGACTGCCTGGCGACTGCCTCCGGCGTGAATGCCATCGCGCAGACGCTGATCGCGCTCACCCGGCAGGGCGATCACATCCTGTGTTTCATCGAAACTTACGGACCGACGCGCAACATCATCCGCCGCCTGCTGTCGCGCTTCGGAATCGAGCACACGTTATTGTCGATCGAGGACCTGGCCGGGGTCGAAAATGTCCTGGCTTCGCGTCCCACGCGGCTGGTGATGTTCGAAAGCCCCACCAACCCGGTCACCAAGATCGCCGACATCGAGCGGCTGGTTGAACTGACGCATCGTCATGGCGCACTCGCCGTCATCGACAACACCTTTGCCGGCTTCCACCAGCACGGTGAGTACGACATCGATCTGTTCGTTCACAGTCTCACCAAGTACGCCTCGGGGACTGGAGACGTCATGGGCGGCGCGGTCATCGGGCGTCACGAACTCATCGAAGCCATGCGGCCGGATTTTTCGGTGCTCGGCGCGCTGCTGGACCCGCACGCCGCATTCCTGATCCAGCGAGGGTTGAAGACCTATTTCGTTCGTTACCGGGAACAGTCGCGCGCGGCCCAGGCCATTGCGGAGCACCTGGCGGCGCATGCCGCCGTGGCGTGTGTGCATTACCCGGGGCTTCCGGGCCACCCGCAATTTGCGCTCGCGCAGAAGCAGATGCGCGATGCCGGCACGGTGGTGAGTTTCGACCTCAGGCAGGGCAGCGAGGCGGCGCGCGGCTTCAGCGAGCGACTCAACCTGTTCGCCCTTACCGCCAGCCTCGGCAGCACCGACTCGCTGGTGATGCCGCCGCAACTGGTCGGCAGCCGCGATTTCACGGCCGAACAGTTGCGTTTGTCCGGCATCGGCCCGGGCACGGTCCGCCTGTCGATCGGACTCGAGGATGTCGGCGATCTCATCGCCGACATCGACCAGGCTCTCGGATAAATTCGATCCCATCACAGCACGCAAGGCGCGCAGTCGGGACAATCGCCCGATTCCCAGGCGAGCGAGCTTATGTCGAATCGTCTCAATCCTTCGTTCAACGACGCACTCGATGCGCGCCGCGCCATCACCGCTGAAGTCCGTGAGCGACTGCGCGTGCCGCCACCATCACCATTCGACTGGAGCGGGTTTGATCCGGCGACTGTCCTGCAAGGCAACAGTGGCGCCACCGACCTGCGCCTCGTGACTCTCGGTCAGTTGTTGTGTACTGCGCCGGCCCGTTCGGCGGAGCTGCGCGCGATGTGGAAAGAGTGCGTGGTCACCGCGGCCTTCGCTTTGCAGCTGGCACCGCGTCTCGGCGGCGACGGCAATACCAGCGCCATCGCCGGCCTGCTGCATCGGCTGGGAGACATGCTGACGATTCGCGCCATCGCCGAGGTCGAACACGCTTCGCATGTGCGGCTGGACTCGGCCAGCAAGGCCGATCTGTGTGCCGTACATGGTGGCGAATTGCTGGAACGTGCGGTGCGTGCCTGGGGCATCCCGGCGCGTGCGGCCGCCACCGCCGCCGAATGGCGGCGCCTGCGGGAATTTCCGGGCGCCGCGGCCGATGCCGCCGCCGTGTACCTGGCGCGTTTGTTTGCCATCGAGCTGATCGCGCCGCAGTTCTGCGCGCCCGGCGTGATCGACTGTGCCATGGAAGAGATGGGCCTGGATGATTGTCAGGGGCTGCGCCCCACAATGGAAAACGCCGGCCAGGGGCCGGCGTCCATGATGGAAAGATTAGCTTCGCTCACATGTTTCTGATGAGCGCGTCGCCGAATTCCGAGCACTTCACTTCCTTCGCGCCTTCCATGAGTCGCGCGAAGTCGTAGGTGACGATCTTCTGGGCGATGGTCTTGTCCATCGCGGAAATGATGGCGTCGGCCGCCTCGGTCCAGCCCATGTAACGCAGCATCATCTCGCCCGACAGGATCACCGAGCCCGGATTCACCTTGTCGAGGTCCGCGTACTTGGGCGCCGTGCCGTGCGTGGCTTCGAACACGGCGTGCCCGGTCACGTAGTTGATGTTGGCGCCCGGCGCGATACCGATGCCACCCACCTGCGCGGCCAGGGCGTCGGACAAATAGTCGCCGTTGAGATTCGTCGTCGCGATCACGTCGAACTCATCCGGGCGTGTCAGCACCTGCTGCAAGGCGATGTCGGCGATCGCGTCCTTCACGAGGATTTTGCCGGTCTTGAGCGCCGCGGCCTGTTCATCGTTGGCGGCCTTTTCGCCCGACGCCGCCTTGGTGCGGCCCCACTGTTCCCAGGTGTAGAACGTGCTTGCGAACTCCGGGCTCTCCGCGAGCGCGTAGGACCAGTTGCGGAAGGCGCCCTCGGTGAACTTCTGGATGTTGCCCTTGTGCACGATGGTCACACTGCGGCGCTGGTTGATCACCGCGTATTCCAGCGCCGATTTGAACAGCCGCTCGGTGCCTTCCTGCGACACGGGCTTGAAGCCGATACCGGAAGTTTCCGGAAAGCGGATCTTGGCGTAGGCCTTCGGGAAGGCCTGCTTGAACAGCTCCTTGAATTTCCTGTTTTCTTCGGTGCCGTGCTCGAACTCGATGCCGGCATAGATGTCTTCGGTGTTCTCGCGGAAGATCACCATGTCGACCTTTTCCGGAGCCTTGACCGGCGAGGGCACGCCCTTGAACCAGCGCACCGGCCGCAGGCACACGTACAGGTCTAACAACTGTCGCAGCGCGACGTTCAGTGAGCGGATGCCACCGCCCACGGGCGTGGTCAGGGGCCCCTTGATGGACACCAGGTATTCGCGGCAGGCCTCGACGGTCTCGTCGGGCAGCCAGCTCTTGAAGAGGTTGAATGACTTCTCGCCCGCGTAGATTTCCAGCCAGTGGATCCTGCGCTTGCCGCCATAGGCCTTTTGCACGGCGGCGTCCATGACCCGTACGCTGGCGCGCCAGATGTCCCGGCCCGTCCCGTCACCCTCGATAAATGGAATGATGGGTTGATCCGGAACGGAGAGCTTGCCGTTCTGGATGGAAATTTTTGCGCCGCCGGCGGGCGGGCTGACCTTGGGACTCGTCGGGGTAGACATCTTGCAGTGCTTTCTCGAGGGTACGAAAAGAGGGGCGCGATCCTAGCACAACACTTGACGCGGGCTTTTCACTCACCCTTTTCCTTGATCCCATTTTCATGGACAAGAGGGCCTGTAATATGCGGGCCGACCATGACACGCACGCTGAACTCGACACCACTCAACGATGGCTTTGCAATGCCGGCGGAGTTTGCACCGCACGCTGGCTGCTGGATGCTCTGGCCCGAGCGGCCCGACAATTGGCGCCTGGGCGCACAACCGGCGCAGCTGGCCTTTGCCGAAGTCGCCGCGGCCATCGCCCGCTTCGAACCGGTCACCATGGGCGTATCGAGGGAACATTTTGAATTCGCACGCACCCGGCTGCCGGCGCAGATCCGCGTCGTCGAGATGTCGCACGACGACTCATGGATGCGCGACGTCGGCCCGACTTTCGTCACCAACAAGAAGGGCATGAAGCGCGGCGTGGACTGGCGCTTCAACTCCTGGGGCGGATTGCGCAACGGGCTGTACTTCCCCTGGGACCAGGATGACCTCGTCGCGCAGAAGGTTCTCGAAATCGAGGGCCACGATCGATACCGGGCGCCCATCATCAACGAGGGCGGCGCGGTACACGTCGACGGCCAGGGCACGGCGCTGGTGACGGAGTCCGTGAGTCTCAATCCAAACCGCAACCCCGATCTCGGCAAGGAGGACATCGAGCGGCACCTGATGTCCTACCTGGGCGTACAAACCGTCATCTGGCTGGGAGACGGGGTTGTCGACGACGAGACCGGAGGTCACATCGACAATCTCGCGTGTTTCGTGAAGCCCGGCGCCGTGGCCCTCACCTGGACCGAAAACAAGCGCGATCCGCAATACAGCAGTGTCGCGCGACGCGCTCGACCGGCTCGCCGCGGCGCGTGATGCGCACGGGCGGAAGATCTCGGTAATCAAGCTGCCGATGCCGGGACCGATGCACTACACGCCGGAAGAAGCGGCGGGAGTGCTGGTGCGCGATCAGATCCGTGGCCGCCTCGCCGGCATGCGCCTGGCGGCGAGCTACGTGAATTTCTACGTCGCGAACAGCGGCATCGTGATGCCGCTGCTCGATCCGCGCACCGACAAGGCTGCCGCCGCGCAGCTCAAGCGCGCATTTCCCGGACGCAAGGTCGTGGGAGTGCCGGCGCGCGAGATCCTGTTAGGCGGCGGAAACATCCATTGCATCACCCAGCAGGTACCCCGATGACCCAGCGCCCCGTGCCGCGACGCGACATTCCTGAACGGCTCAGAGTCCGGCCAGGATCCCGCCTCAAACTGTCGGACGCGGACGCCGACCGGTGCCTGGGCTGGGAACGAGGAAAAGGGCGCCCCCGCCACGGCCGAGAATCTCAAACGTCTCGAGGAGCTGCAGTACAAGATGTATGCGGATGGCCGCTTCGCGATGCTGGTCGCCCTGCAGGCCATCGACGGCGGCGGCAAGGACAGCACCATCCGCAGGGTGTTTGGAGCCTTCAACCCCCAGGGCTGCACGGTCACCGCCTTCAAGGCGCCGAGCGCCGAGGAGTTGCGCCACGACTTCCTGTGGCGGATTCACCGGCACGTACCGCCGCGGGGCGAACTCGGGGTATTCAACCGCTCGCACTACGAAGACGTGCTGATCGTGCGCGTCAACGACCTGGTGCCCGAGGATGTCTGGAGCAGGCGCTACGAGCAGATCAACGAATTCGAGCGCTTGCTAGACGCTTCCGGCACCCGCGTTGTAAAAATTTTCCTGCACATCAGCAAGGACGAACAGCGCGCGCGCTTCCAGGAGCGCCTCAACGATCGGCGCAAGAACTGGAAATTCGACACCGGCGATCTGGAAAAACGGCAACAGTGGGCCGCCTACACACGCGCGTTCGAGGCCATGTTTGCGCGTTGTTCCACGGATTACGCGCCCTGGTACATAGTTCCCGCAAACCGCAAATGGTTCCGCGATTTTGCGGTGTCACAAATCCTTATTTACGAATTCGAGCAGCTGCCATTAAGGTTCCCCGCTCCTAACTTCGATCCGCGGACTATCAAGCTGGCGTGAGGTTGATAGGCGTCGGCCTAGCATTGTCGGCATCCGGCGACGCTGGCTTCCTGCCTGGGTATTGTTGTTAGACTAGGCGCCCACCACCATGACGAAGAGGACTCCCGAATGGCTGCCAAGAAGAAGGGTGCACGGCACATGCGCGAATGGTCAGCCGGCGACATGAAGAAGCTGCGCCAGTTCGCCAAGCAGAGAGTCTCGGCGCGCGTCGCGGCGCAGAAACTGGGTCGCTCACCGGGTGCGGTGCGCTACAAGGCCATGATGGAAGGCGTGTCCTTCCGTTCCATCAATCGCAGGAAATAAGCGGGTCCGCCTAGGCGCGCAGCTCTTTTTGAGCCTCGTCGAGCCACTCCCGCTGAGCCCTTCGGTAGTGCGCAGGGGCGTATTTGGCCCGGTCCAGCAGCGCCTCCAGTGTCTCACCCGCGAGTTTCTGCTGCCCTGAGCGCTTCAACAGCTTCGCATAACGCACGCTGGCCTCCGCGCCGGGGTAGTAGCCGGCGAGCGCGGCGAATTCAGCCAGGGCCTTCTCGAGATTGCCTTCATCCTCGAGGGAACGCGCATACAGCAGGTGTCCGTCCGGCGACTTGAAGTCCGGATTCTTCGCGATGAGGTCGTCGAGCGTGCCACGCGCCCCTGCCGGGTTGTTGGCCGCGAACTGCGCGTGTGCGTAACCCAGCAACAGCTTGGGATCATTGGCGAAAACCCCTGTAAGACAATTCTGATAGATAGTCACTGCCTCTTCGGCCCGGCCCAGCCGCACCAGCTCATCGGCGAACTGCTGGCGCGCTGCGACATTGCCGCTCACCATCACTTCGTTCTGCGCGCGGCGCAGATCACCTTCCGGGTCCAGTGTCTGCCGGATGCCGCGCATGGCACGCCGGCTGGTACGCGTGCCCAGCAGGTCGGGAAGGATTTCGACCGCCGCGTACAGCGCCGCGCCAATGAAAGGAGTCCAGAGCGTGAAGATCAGTACGTACACCCAGATGCGGTTGCGGCCGGTCTTGATGCAGTGGGCGATCATGCCCAACGAGCACAGCACCGAGACGACATAGGCTGGAATCATTCGCGGGCCTTCCGTTTATTGCGTCTTGTAGTCGAACGAGAGGAACAGCGCGCGGCCGCGCGCCGGGAAATAGCGGTAGTCGCCGAAGGCGAAATCGGCGCGATCCGCATAGGCGGTATCGAAGACATTGTCGATGCGCAGGCTGGCGCGCAGATCATCGCGCGGCGTCCAGCCGACACGCAGGTTGACCACCTCGTGGCCCGGGTAGGTGGCGGTATTTGCGGCGTCGAGAAAGTATTCACCCACGTAGAAAAGATCCAGCGCCGCGTCGAACTGCTCGTTGAAGCGTGCATCGAGACCCAGGTTGTGAACGTGGCGCGGCGCGGTGTCCACGTCATTGCCGTCGATGATGGTTTCGCCCCCATCGACGGCGCGCGAGAACGCATATTCGTGTCGTGCGTAAGTCCCCGCCAGGCGAAGTTTGAAGATCGAATTCAGAAGAACGTGCGCGTCGTACTCGAACCCGCGATGCGTCGTGGCACCGTTGCCCACGAAGAAGCCATTGGATTCGCGCAGGATGACATTGTCCTTCTCCATGACGAACAGCGCGGTATTCAGCGAGAAAGTTCCGGACTGGTATTTCCAGCCGGCCTCGAGAGACTCCAATTGTTCGCTGTCGAGATCGGCAGAGGATTGCAGGCGCTGCAGGCGGTATAACTCGGTCATCTCGGGCGGGCGAAATCCCGTCGAACCGCTCAGGTACAGCAGCGAGCGTTCACCGGGTTGCCAGGACAACGTGATGCGTGGCGCCACATTGTCGAAGGTGTCGACGCGATCCGCGGGCCGCGAATAGAGGCAGCCGCTGATCCCGGGGCATGGCGTCCCGAATTCGTCGGTGTTGCCATCGATCATGAGGTTGTCGTAGTCGTACCGCGTGCGGTCGACCCGCAATGCCGCGGCCAGCGACCAGCCTTCCGCGAAGCGCCAGTCGATCGCCAGCGTGCTGCCGATCGTGTTCGAGTCGACCACGTAGTCGTAATGCAGTCCCGCCGGTCGAATCGCATTGGCCGGCGGTGGGCCATCCGTGGCCGGTCCCGGCTGGTATTCAGAGAGTTCTGAATCCGCGGTCTCGGCGTCCACCGTGATACGCGTGTTGAGGAGATTGGAGAAGAAATCCATGCCGAGCGTGCTACTCACCATGTAGCTGGTCTGCGCGTTGTGCTCGAAAGGTTTGCCGATCAGGAAGTGCTGGATGAAGTCCATGCGCGAGCGGCGATAGATTCCCGCGAGCTCGAAGCGGCAATCGCGCGAGAAGCAGTTGTCGCGTTGGTACTGCGCCGAGACTCGCGCGCTCGAAGCATCACGAAACGCCTCGGGATTGGGATTGGTCTTGGCGATTTCTTCGTCGCGGTAACTGTTGTAGCCCTGGATGAAGCCGGCGGTTTCCTGGTTCAGCTCGGTGCCGGCGGCGCGCAGGCGCAAAGTACCGCCACCGACCTCGCCATCCGCGAGCAGGTTCAGCTTCGCTTCGTCGACGCCGGAGGAATCGCGCCAGCCCGGAGCACTCGTGCCCAGGCCGTACGCGCCCACGCCCCAGTTCTCCATTTCGTGCGCGACGCCGAGCCGCAGGCGCACGAAGGAATCCGAGCCACCTTCGATTCCCGCGGAGTAGCCGGGCAGATCCGCAACCCGCGGGCTGAGCGTGTTGACGATGCCGTGCACGGCGCTCGCGCCATACATGGCCGATCCAGGGCCGCGCAGCACCTCGATGGCGCCGGCCTGCTCGTAGTTGATCTCGAACATCTCGTTCAGGTTGCAGAAGCCAACCGGCCGAATGGGCAGATTGTCTTCGGCGATGAGGAATGCGCCACAGCCACCCGCGCCGGTCAGTACCGGAGAGCGGATGCCGCCCAGGCTCTCTGCGCCGCTGCCTCGCTGAATGTAGACGCCGGCGATCTCGTTCAAAGCCTCGGACTGATGTTTGGCGCTGAGTTCGGCGAGCCCTTCACCGTCGATCTTTGTCACGCTGGCCGGCGCAGACAGCGCATCACGCGCTTCGCGGGTCGCGGTGACGACGACCGTCGCTTCGGGCGACGTGACCGGAAGCGGCTTGGTAGCCTGCTGGGCGTCGTCGTCCGCGGCGTTTGCGCCGAGCGGCAGCATTGCTACCAGGATTAGAGATATGCGCATGATTCTGTGGCCGATTATCGCCACGAACGTCTATCCTTACCACGGTGACGATGAACAATAAAACGGGAAAAGCAGCATGGTTAGCGGCAATTTCCCTCGTGATGGCGGTAGGAGCACCAGCGCAGGAAGCCACGCCCCAGCCAGCCACCAGTCGTCCGCGCATTGGATTGGTGCTGTCGGGTGGCGGCGCCCGCGGTGCCGCCCACATCGGTGTCCTCAAGGTGCTCGAGGAGAACCGTGTACCCGTGGACGCGATCGCCGGGACCAGCATGGGAGCCGTTGTCGGTGGCTTGTACGCCTCCGGCCTGTCCCCCGCCGACATCGAACGCGTCATGACTTCGGTGGACTGGCAGGACGCATTTCGTGATCGCCCGGCACGCAAGGATCTGAACTTCCGCCGCAAACTCGAGGACCAGACCTACCTGGTCAGGTTTCCGCTGGGGTTGAAAGGCCGGCGCTTTCGTCTGCCGCGCGGTCTCGTGCAGGGCCAGAAGCTCACCCAGATCCTGCGCGGCCTGACCGTGCCGGTGGCGCAGATTCAGGACTTCGACGAACTGGCGATCCCGTTCCGCGCGATCGCCACCGATATCGTCACCGGCGATCGCGTGGTCATCGATCATGGCGACCTAACTACGGCGATGCGCGCCAGCCTGTCGGCGCCCGGGGTGTTCAGCCCGGTGGATTTCGAAGGGCGCATGCTGGTCGACGGCGGGTTGACATCCAACCTGCCCATCGACGTGGCGCGCGAAATGGGCGTCGACGTGCTCATCGTGGTGGATTGCGGATTTCCGCTCCTCGAGCGCAACAAGCTCGAGTCGGTGGCGACGGTTTCCAACCAGATGCTGGCCATCCTGATTCGCCACAACACCACGGCGCAGCGCAAGTCGCTGACCGATCGCGACGTGGTCATCGATCCGGCGCTCGGGGACTTCTCGTCGCTCGACTTCACCGAACACGCCAGGGCGATGAAGATCGGCGAAGAGGCGGCGCGTGGCGCGGTCGAGCGTCTCGCCGCCCTCGGTGTCACGGACCCGGAGTTCGCGCGTATCGTCGCGTCGCGCTCCGCGGTGCGTTCCAGCCCGCCGAAAATCGACTTCCTGCGGGTCGAGCCCGGTTCCGAGCGTTATTCGGGCGCAATCCAGGCGCTGTTCGGCGACCAGGTCGGCGAGGTGGCCGACCCCAAGGTGCTCGGCAAACGCGTCAACGACCTGTATGGCCAGGGCAATCTCGAAATATTCGATTACAAGCTGGTGCCGGACCTGGCATCACCGGGCCCGCCGCCTTCCTATGGCCTGGCGTTGACCACGCGGCGCAATTCCTGGGGACCCAACTACCTGCGCTTCGGACTGCAGTTGCAGAACGACTTCGAGGGAAATTCGTCGTTCAACGCCGCGGTGCGCGGCACGCTGGCGGAGATCACCCGGTACGGCGGCGAATGGGTGTGGGACCTGCAGATCGGCGAAACCCCGCTCGCGTTCACCGAGGTCTACCTGCCATTCGGCTACCGCTCGCCCTGGTTCGTGGCGCCGCACGCCGGTTTCTCGATCCGCACACTGCCACTCGCGGACGAAGACGCCAACATCCTGGCCGAATTTCGCGTTCGTACCTTCGACTTCGGCGTCGATCTGGGTCGGGAGCTCGGAAACTATGGCGAGGTGCGTGTTGGTTGGGGCCGCAATTCCGGTGAGTCACGGGTGCGTATCGGTGATCCCACGCTGGTCGAGCAGGAATTCGATTCGCGCACCTTGTTCGCCGAGTTTCGTTACGACAGCGTCGATAACGTGAACTTCCCGCGGCACGGTTCAACCTTCCAGCTCGGTTGGCAGGCCGAGCGCGAAGGCAAGGGCGCAATGGCCGACGGGGATGCCGACCTCGTGACATACGACCAGCTCTACGCGCATTCCTGGGGACGAAACACCGGTGTGATCTGGGCGAGCGCCGGACTGCGTACCGACAACGACATCGATCTCGTGCGCTCGTTCTTCTCGCTCGGTGGATTCTTCAACATGTCGGGCGTTACGCCCGAAACGCTGGTCGGTCCTAACTACGCTCTGCTGCGGGGTATCTATTACCGGCAGATCGGCAGGGGCGCCGGCCGGTTCCTCGACGTGCCGGTGTACATTGGCGCCTCGATCGAGCAGGGCAATGTGTGGGGCGACCGGAGTGATATTTCCTTCAACACGGCACGGACCAACGGCAGCGTGTTCGTCGGCCTGGACACCATCCTGGGCCCGGTCTACTTCGCCACCGGTTTCGACGAGGGGGGCAACTCCGCGTACTACCTCTTTCTCGGCCGGACTTTTTGAGGGCTGACGCCCACATCGGAAAACGCCGCCGGGGCGGCGGCGTACGTGTATTGAAAGAGAAGAAGGTTGCGGCTCTAGAGCCCGCGGCTCTCGTGCAGCTTCTCGACCTTGTCGAACTTCAGCGCGGGCTTGTCACCGGAGCGTGAATATTCGTGTTTGCGCGCCATTTCGATGAGCGCGGCATCCCGCTCGGCGGCCGAGCCGAACCAGTGAGTCTTGTTCCAGTCCGCGCCGAGCAGTTTTCTGAATGGGTCGCTGGGCTTGAGCGTGATGCGCACACCGTAGGGACGCTGGATGGCCGCATCAGGATTGCGCAGATTGTGTGGATGGACGATTGCCATGGCGGCGTAAGGGTACGAATGCCGATGGATCCGCGCAAGGTGCAATTCGGCACGTTTGGTAAAGATCGTTGCTTCGGGGATCGCGCGGCCAATACCATGCGCCAACAGAATCTCGAAGTGAAGAAATGACGAAAAAAAGAGCGTCTCCGACAGTTCGCCCGGTGAAGCCGGATGATTACGACGCATGGAAGCCGCTCTGGGACGAATACAACGCGTTCTACGAGCGTACCGGCCCGACGGCATTGCCCGACGAGGTGACGCACACTACCTGGCGCCGGTTTTTCGACGCCAGCGAACCGGTCCACTGCATCGTCGCGGAACGTGATGGCAGGATGCTCGGCATCTGCCACTACCTTTTTCATCGCAGCACTTCGCGCATCGAGCCGGTCTGCTATCTCAACGACCTGTTCACCGCGCCCGATGAACGCGGCCATGGCATCGGCCGCGCGCTCATCCTGGCGGTGTACCAGCTCGCGCGGGAGCAGGGCTGCAAGCGCGTCTATTGGCTGACCCATACCTCCAACACGCCGGGCCGCACGCTCTACGACAAGGTGGCCAGGAACTTCGGATTCATCCAGTACGCCCAGGACGTGTGATGCGACACCGCAAGGTCTGCAGTCAGGGCCACGTCTTCTACAAGACGCCGGGCTGCAACAGTTGCCCGAAATGTGAGGCCGCCCGCCGGCCCGCCGATGGATTCATGGCTGCACTCGCGGCACCGGCGCGACGCGCGCTCGAGAACGCCGGCCTCACGACGCTGGGACGGCTGTCCAGACGGACGCAGGCCCAGGTGCGCGAGTTGCACGGCATGGGGCCCAATGCCATCGACAAGCTGCGCGCCTCGCTGGCGAAAGAAGGCCTGGCATTCAAAGCCTGAGGTGACGCCATGGCGGAAAACAAGACCCGTCCCACCAGGGTCAGTGTCGCCGACTTCCTGAAGCGCAAGGCCAGTGGCCAGCAACTCGCGGACAGCCGCGAGCTGGTGAAAATATTCCGCGAGGTCACCGGCGCGCCGCCGAAGATGTGGGGTCCGAGCATCGTCGGCTTCGGCTCGTATCACTATGTATATGAGAGCGGGCGGGAAGGGGATGCCCCGCTGCTGGGGTTCTCGCCGCGCACACCGGACCTGGTGATCTACCTGGCATCTGGTCTCGTCGACGAGGCATTGAAGAAGAAATTGGGCAAACACAGGGCCGGCGCTGGCTGCCTGTATGTCAGGAAGCTCGACGACATCGACCGGGGCGTGCTCACGAAGCTCGCGGCGAAGTCGGTGGACGCGCTGCGCAAACGCCACCCGTGACTTGAGCCGCCTGGCCTGTGAGACAGGTCTCGCCTTCTACGAGCCAAGTGTATTATAGTCTTGATACACAGATTCACTGGCGCGGGCATGTTCGTCCTGAAACCTCAATCCGGCGTGCCGATCTACCGGCAGATTCTCGACCAGGTGCGACGCATGGTCGCCAGCGGCCAACTCGCGCCTGGCGCCGAGTTGCCCTCGGTGCGTGACCTCGCCGTCAGGCACGCCGTGAACCCGATGACGATTTCGAAGGCCTACAGCCTGCTGGAAGCCGAAGGCTTGCTCGAGCGCAATCGCGGCAGGCCCATGACGGTCGCCAGCCAGACACGCAGCGCCTCGCAGCTGCCGAAGCGGCTGCAACAGATCCAGCCGCTGGTAGAACAGACCGTGCTGGCGGCCAAACAACTCGAATTGAGCGAGACGGAGCTGGTGAAGAGCGTCCGACAGAATTGGGAGAACAGTGATGAGTGAAACGGCTGTACAGGCGTCACACCTCAGCAAGAGCTTCGGTGCGAGGCAGGTGATCAACGACCTGTCCTTCGAGGTATTGCGCGGCGACGTGATCGGCGTGTTGGGCAAGAACGGCGCCGGCAAGACCACGTTGCTCGAGCTCATGCTCGGATTCACACCGCCAACGGGGGGCGCCGTTTCGGTGTTTGGTCATTCCAGCGGCGAATTGCCAGGGGGCGTGAAGTCGCGAGTCGGATTCGTGCCGCAGCAGGACGAATTGCTGGATCAGCTCAGCGTCGCCGATCAGTTGCGAGTCATTGCCTCGTTCTACGAAGCGTGGGATTCGGATCTGATCGGACGCTTGTGTGCGGAGTGGAGCCTCGAACCGAAAGCGCGCATCAAGAGCATGTCGGTCGGCGAGCGGCAGAAACTGTCGATACTCCTGGCCTTTGGCCATCGCCCGGATCTGCTGATTCTCGATGAGCCCGTCGCCAGTCTCGATCCGATGGCGCGCCGGCAATTCCTCGAGCAGCTGGTCGATGTGTCTGCGGACGGACAACGCGCCATCATCTTTTCGTCGCACATCGTTTCGGACATCGAGCGCCTGGCGAATCGCATCTGGATCCTCAAGGACGGCAGACTCGATTGGCATGGCGACCTGGATTCGCTCAAGGAATCCATCGTACGGCTGCACATCCGTGGCGCCGAAGATGTGCTTGCCGGGCTTTCGGTGCCGGGGGCGCTGTCGCAGCGTCGTCGAGGGAACGATTCGCGACGGTGGTGGTCCGCGACTGGACTCCGGCGCTGCAGCTTTCACTCGAGAAGACCGCAGCCGTCGAGATCGAGGTGGAATCGCTCGGTCTCGAGGAGATTTTCCTGGAGCTGCATCGATGAAGGCGGTCGCACGGCTGGTGTACTCCTACTTCATGGGCACGCCGATGACGCGTGCCTTGACGTTGGGCGGACTGGGGCTGTGCGTATTCTCGTTGTATGTACTGACCAGCTGGCCGCAATCCGAACACATGCTCGCCTTTGCCGCGGCGGGGCAGATCTGCATTGTTCCTGGGCAGCGCCATGATGCCGTTGATGCTCGGCCGCATGGCGCAGAGCAAGGCCATGACCCTGCTGCCGCACGGCCGCCTGAAGCTACTGGCGAGCGCGCTGATCACGGTGGCGATCGTCGCCGCGCCGGCGGGGCTGCTCACGCCGTTCGCATATGTGGCAGGCGTGAGCGGCAAGATTTCGGACCTGTCGAAGTACCCGCAGCTCCTCGACTACACCATCAACCTGGTGCTCGTTACCTACACCTCCTTCTGCATCATCGCCGGGTGGCTCTACGTGGTCATGTGGTTCCTCAGCAGCCAGCGCAACCTGGCGGGCCTGGCCAAGGGACTGCTGGTCGTCGTGTTCCTGTTGTTCGTGCCCACTCGAGAGATCGATGAGTTGAGCGCAACGACTGCATGGAATGTTCAGCAACTGGTTGTCGCCTGGGCCATCTTTGGCGCAGGTTTTCTGTTTTGGCCGCGGCTCAAGAAAACAATCGCGCACTGGCGACTGCCGAACCTCATGAGTTCCATTGCGATGCCAGGCCAGCGTACTTCCGGTCGGGAAATCGACCTGATCCTCGGCACGGGCAATCCCTGGTTGCTGATCGCCGCACTGACAGTGCCCCTGGTCATCGCGACTCGGATTGGAACTGGTGCGCCTGCCATCTGGCTTTTCTTCCTGACAATCTTCAGCACCGTAACCGGCGCGATCGCGGGACAGGCTGCGGAACGCAGTCGCGCGCTATGGTTACGCCGCGGTTGGTCTCGCGCCGATATCTTCCTGGAGGTCGAACGATCCTTCTGGCGCCACAACTTCGTGGTCCTCGGCGTGTTATTGGCGCTCATGGTGCTGATCGGCAGTTACGCCGGCCTTTCGTTCAGCCTGTTGGCAGCAGGTCTGCCCTTGTTGATTCTCGGGACGGCCCTGAGCACCTACCTGGGCTTCATGATTACGCGGGGCTTGCGCTGGGTCGAAGCCGCGCTTGGTATCGCGATCATGTTGGGCCTGATGACCATACCCATCTTGCTAGAGCCCGGAAACGCCAACCTGGCTGCCGTCTGTGTGGTTCAAGGTTGCCTGGCGTTCCTTGTCTTCATCCTGCGCTCCATCGCGCGACGCCGCTGGGCGCAGATCGACTGGACGCAGTGCCGCCCGGCCAGGTTGCTTTCCGCAAGGCAAGCCTGACACGAGACTGGCGGCCAGCTGACGTAGTACTGTCAGGGCCGTGAGCGGCCTCGCGCCCGATGCTCTCCGGACCCACACTCAACCGGAGGCCGCCCCCGTGGACATGCAACTCAACTCGAACCTTATTCGAACGGAGCGCGAACGCCGCGCCTGGAGCCAGGAGCACCTGGCCGAAGTTGCCGGACTATCGCTGCGCACCATCCAGCGCGTGGAAACGTCGGGGTCCGCCTCCTTCGAAACTGCGAAGTCGCTCGCGGCGGTGTTGGAGCTGGAGGTTTCCACGCTGCGGGCGCCGACCGAATCCCTGCAACCAGGCACGCCTGGGCATCGCCGCGAGGTCCGGGGTTTGCGATACCTGGGTGTTGCAGCGACATTGCTGATTGCCCTTGGCGTCTTCTTCATGCGAGACGCGGTCGCCGGCGAGGTCATGCTCGACGTGGTCCTGGAGCTCAACAATGAAAAGCTCGGACAGCATCAGCTGGTTGCGAACGAAGGCAAGTCTGCCGAGATCCGCCTCGCAGGCCAGGTTCGCCTGTTGGTGAATCCCATGGTCACCAGCGACGGCTCCATCCTGCTCTCGATGACGGTTGAGGAACCCTCGGGCAGCCGATGGGTGGAAGTCGGCGAGCCGCGCATCATGGTCGCGAACGGCAACCAGGGCGAAGTCAAGGTCACCTCGAACAAGGGCAACGTCTACAGGATCCAGATCCGGCCGCGCCGGATGTGAGCCGGCTCACGCGCTGACGCCGCGATCTCCAGCACCCTCGCGATCGCGCCAGCGGAATATCCTGCGCGTGATGAATAGATAGACCTGCTTGCCGCTCGCCATCCAGATGCGCGACAGCAGCGATGGCCTGGCGAGAATGCGTTGCTCGCGGGCGGTGAGACGCTCCGGCAGGTAGGTGCGCTTGTGCTTGAGGAGATGGCGGATGTCGTCGTGACCCAGCGCTCGCGCCAGCGGTCCGCGCCGGGTCAGTGTCATCGCGAGTTGGAAATCCACCAGTGCGGGGCGGCCCTCAGGAGTGACCAGCCAATTGGTCTCCTTGGCGAGATCATTGTGAACGACGTTCGCGGCGTGCAGGCGGCGCAGCAGGCGCGCGGCGTTGCGGAAGTAGGCGGGGTCGCGGGGTTTCGCGATCTGCATGGGTGCGCCGTCGATCCAGGTGCGCGTGAGGCAGCCGGGTTCGAATCGCATCACTCGCGGAATCCCTTCGAGGCCATTTCCCAGCGCCAGGCGCGTGAGTGCGCGGTGTTCGCGACGCATGAGATGAAGCGCCAGCCGGCGCACCCAGGGCCGCGCGGCGCGCGCATTGCGGACCACCGTGTTGCCGACACGAGAGATCGTGCCGAAGACGTCTCTCTTGAGCAGATGGGGACATTCCTCATTTTCTTGTAACAATCGTCGATGCCCTCTTCATGCCGAACTTGCTGGCGATTGTTACAAGAAAAACAGGAATGTCCCCATTATTGCCACTCGGCGCGCAGGCCGGAGACGATTTTCTGCAGGGCCGGCGCGGTCGCAGCATCGGCAGGCACCGGAGCGGTCGCCACCAATTCAATGCGCGACCAGAAGCGCCGCGGCAGCTGGCTCATCGCCGCCTTGCCATCGCGGCGGCTGAAGAAACTGCCCCAAAGGCCGCGTAGCGCCATCGGGACCACCGGCACCGCGCGCCGCTCGAGGATTTTCTCCACGCCACGCTTGAACTCATTCATCTCCCCGTCGCGCGTGAGCTTGCCCTCGGGGAAAATGCAGACGATTTCACCGTCGGCGAGTTCGGCATCGATGCGGTCGAAAGCCTGGCTGAACGCGGCTGAATCCTCGCGCGCAGGCGCAATCGGGATGGCACGCGCCGTACGGAAGATGAAGCCCATGACCGGGACCTTGAAGATGTTGTGGTCCATGACGAACCGGACCGGGCGGCGCACGTTGCCACCTATCACCAGCGCGTCCATGAAACTCACGTGATTGCACACGATGAGCGCGGCTCCGGTTTCGGGAATGTTTTCCAGGCCGCGAACCTTGATGCGATACATGATGTTCACGAACACCCACGAGAGGAATCTCATGAGGAACTCGGGCACCAGCGTGTAGATATAGGTCGCGACGATGGCGTTGAGAACCGCGGCGAGGATGAACAGCTGCGGAATGGTGAGGTGCAGGAAACTGAGCCACACGATCGCCAGCAGCGACGACAGCACCATGAATCCCGCGTTCAGGATGTTGTTGCAGGCGATGATGCGGGCGCGGTGGCTTTCAGCGCTGCGCGACAGGATCAACGCATACAGGGGCACGATGAAAAGCCCGCCGAATACGCCGATCAATGCACAATTGATCGCAACTCCCCAGCCGCCGCTGGCGAGAAACTGCTTCCAGGAGACTGCCGTGGTATCGGGCGCGACGGTGTCCGGATGCGCAAAATACAGGCCGAGCAGGCAAACCGTCATGCCGATCGATCCGAGCGGCACCAGGCCGATCTCCACCTTGTGGCCGGAGAGTTTTTCGCAGGCCAGCGAACCCAGCGCGACGCCGATGGAAAATGCCGCGAGCAGCAGCGTGAACACGGTGTTGTCGCCACCCAGCACGTCCTTCGCGTAAGCCGGTAGCTGCGCGAGCACCAGCGCGCCGACCAGCCAGAACCAGGAGATACCCAACAACGAATTCAGGATGGCGCGCGACTGCGCGGCGAAACGCAGCACCTGCCACGTGGCGGTGAACGGGTTGAAGTTGACCTTGAGACCAGGGTCGGTGGCCTCGGCGCGCGGGATGAATCGCGAGCAGACATAGGTGCCAATGGCGACAACGACAATTGCCACTGCTGCGACAATGTTGGCGTCACCGCCAATGGCCGCCGGTTCGCCGTCAGCGGCGGGCGCGAGCAGGCCGCCCGAGATCGTGCCGAGGAGGATGGCAATGAAGGTGCCCGAATCCACCAGCGCGTTGCCGCCGACCAATTCGCTCGGCCGCAGGTGCTGCGGCATCAGCGAATACTTGAGCGGCCCAAAGATCGTGGCGAGAACGCCCAGCAGGAACAGCAGCGCGAGCAGCGTCGGGACGTTGCCGATATATAGCGCTGCCGCCGCGCAGCACATCAGGATTACCTCGGCAAGCCGCGTCTGGCGGATCAGCCGGCTTTTCTCGTATTTGTCCGCGAGCTGACCGGCGAGCGCGGAAAACAGAAAAAACGGCAGGATGAACAGACCCTGTGCGACGTTCGATAACACCGAAGCGTCGTTCGAGGCCGCCGTCGCGCCGTAGGTCACGGATACCACGAACGCGATGCGGAACAGGTTGTCGTTGAAGGCGCCGAAGAACTGCGTCAGGAAGAAGGGCAGGAATCGCCGAACCCCGAGCAGCGCGAACTGCGAGCGCTCGGCGCCCGGCACCTGTTCAGGCAAATTCGTCAAGCTGACTTGGGCTTGCGCCGCCGGTCGCGGGTCGCAGCATTGTTGTGCTGAATCACCACTTCACGGCTCTTGCGCAGGATCGAAGAATTGGGCGCGATCTCGAGGCCCGCGTTCACGTCGGTCATGGCGAGATCGTACAGCTTCAGGCCGACGAACACCGCCGCCCGATTGTTGTAAGTGCGCCAGTTGCCGCGGTCCAGTTCGAGGGCGCGATTGCAGTGCTCGAGCGCGTCCTTCCAGCGCTTCAGCGCCGCGTATCCGGCGCAGACATTGGAATGACCGGCGGCCTGGTCGCGTGGTGGGGTGGGTTGTTCGAGGCCGGCGAGCGTGACACGCACACCTTCTTCGAAGCGTCCCCTTTCCAGGAGCTGTGAACCTTCGGAGAGCAGCGCATTGGTCGACCCGATGACGGTGGCCGACTGCGACGGATGCAATTCATCTCCCGCGGCCGTGCTCCCCGAGACGAGCAGGGCGCCGACAAACAAGGCGGGCCAGGCGAATCGCTGCATGGGCGTTATATAGCGCGGCCCACGCCAACTTGCCAGAAGGTGATCACGCGTCCGCTCGAAAAGGCGCTACATTTCACCACCGCATCCGGAGGTATTTGAAATGGCTCGCATATTCCGAGTTCTGGCCGCCACGGTGGCTGTCGCCGGTTGCACCACCTACAAGATGTGGTCGGAATACGGCGGTGGGAAAGAGGAGGGCGTGGTGCAGCTCTCTTATGAATATCGCCGTTTCGAAAACCCCCAGGTCGACGAACGTGCCGGGATTCAGCTGGCGCGAGAGCGGTGCCGCGACTGGGGCTTCAAGGATGCGCAACGCAAGGGCGAGGACCGGCAGTGTAAAGACGGGCTGGAGAGCGACTGTTCGAAGTGGCTGGTGATCCGCGAGTACCGCTGCCTGCAGACTCCCGCTAACTAATTCGCTGTATTGCCCATGTAACGTGACTCAAAAATCGCCAGTCTCTTGCGGTCCGCGTCACTCAGGGTCAGCGTTTCGCCGCGGATTTCCCAATGCGCGACCTGCGGGAAGACGGACAGGAACTTCTTCTCCAGCTCCATGCCCGTGTCAACGCAGGCCATCATGGTGCCGCCCATCTGGGCAAACCGGAGCGCGTCGCCCTCGAGCACGTAACCGCCCATCATGTTGTTGCAGCCCGAGAAACCGCTGACGCGCTGGTTTTCCGAATGCAGCACCATGTGGATCTCACGGGCGCCTTCAGGCGTGGTGATCACCTGTTCGCCGACCTGCGTAAGCTTCCAGTAAGTGTTCAGCAGCTCCGCCGTGATTATCGTTTCGGTCGCCTTGGTGGCGGGCGGCGGGCCGGGGGTACAGGCGGCGAACGCCAGCGCAAGGACAAGAATGAGACGGCGCATTCGCATGGTGAGGTTCCTTCTCAAAATGCCGGAAGCAAACGGTACTCCGCCGCGATGGCGACGAGAAGATAGAGCAGGAAGAAGGATCCCGCATCGAGGAAGGCCTTCCAGAAAACCGCCGGTCGCACGTCCAGGTGCTCGGGCAGGGCGGCGCGCCGCGTCCCGGGCCACCACATGTTCGGTGTGGCCGCAACGTACGCCTTGAACTCATCCGGAAATGCATCCGCCAGGAACTGTTCTTCGCAGGACGCCGCGTAGATCACCAGCGCTGCAATCAACACCACCACGATGGCGCAAAGCAGCAGCGATCGGGTCGTCAGTCCGAGGCCGAGCGCGCCCAGGATCGAACAGGAATACAGCGGATGGCGGCAGCGCGCATAAGGGCCGGTGGTCACGAGCTCGACGTCCTTGTGCCCCGCGATGAACACCGAGGCCCAGATGCGCCCCAGGCAGGCCAGCGCCACGCACAGGAAACCCAGTACACCCGAGATGTAGTACCAGGTGGGCGGCACGGCGCCTGGGCCGACGATCGCGGTGGCCGCGACCAGCGCCAGGAAAATCGCAAAAGTGGTACGCAGGCGCGGCGTGCTCGCGGAATCCGTCAATGAAATATCCCTCGCGAAAATCCGGTCTGGAGTATAGGGCGAGCCGCGCTGGGCCGATGTTGAGAAGCAGCGCGTCAGCCCCCACACTTCCGCACCACCCGACGATTTCAAGGAGACCGACATGGCCCTCTTTGCCAGGAAGAGCACGTTGCCGGCGCAGGACCAGGCGCTGCCCGGACGCAATACACCGCTGCCGATTTCCGGCAAACATTTCGTCAATGGCAGCAATCTCAAGCAACCCGCGCAGGGTGGCCTCGAAGAGGCGGTTTTCGGCCTGGGCTGCTTCTGGGGCGCGGAGCGCAAGTTCTGGAAGATTCCCGGCGTGGTCACCACGGCCGTGGGTTATGCCGGCGGGTACACACCGAATGCCACCTATGAAGAGGTGTGCACCGGGCGCACCGGCCACACCGAAGTGGTGCGCGTGGTGTACGACCCTGACAAGGTGAACTACGAGACCCTGCTCAAGGCGTTCTGGGAGTCGCACAATCCAACCCAGGGCATGCGCCAGGGCAACGACGTGGGCACGCAGTACCGGTCGGCTATCTACTACACCACCGACGCGCAGAAGCAGGCCGCCGAGGCCAGCAAGCGCCGTTACCAGGAAGCGCTGAGCCAGGCGCACCGCGCGACCATCACCACCGAGATCCGCGAGGCGCCGGAGTTCTACTACGCCGAGGAATACCACCAGCAGTATCTCGCCAAGAATCCGAACGGTTATTGCGGACTGGGCGGATGCGGGATTTCGTACGTTCCGCCGCAGGTTGAAGCGGGGCAGAAGGCCTGAGCGGCGCGACTCTAACTAGGGACGAACTACCGACGACGGTCTCACCGAAAGCTGTCGAGCATCATGAGGTCAGAATCGAACCGAACCATCTGCGTTGCCAATGCCCAGCGCCCGTCGTGGGACACCGTCATGTGGTTGAAAATCCCCGGTACACGAAATCCGAGCCGGCCCAGGCGGGCAACCCGCTGATCGCTGAATCCGTACACGTCAATCGCATCGAAGTCGCGCTCAGGGGTGACGAATACGATCCCGGCGTCCGTCACTGACCATACGAACGGCCGAACGCGCTCGAGCACCAATTCCTCTTGTCCGCCGGCAACAGGTAGGCGCATAAGCCTCGCCGTACCGTTGATCGCCATGCGCTGCGGGTAACGGTCGAGGTAAAACAGGTATATGCCATCGGACGACTCTTTCGGCTCGAAGCCGCCGTTGCGCGTCATCCGTTTGGCTGCGCCGCCCGCGGGAGAGATCCGCCAAACGTCTGGAATCACTCCCGCGCGCGTCGAGGTGAAGTAGATCCAGCCATCTGCCGACCACGACGAAAGGCCGTCGATGGAGGGCTCGGAGGTCAGCCGATGCACGCGCCCTCCGTCTGAGCCGACAACATAGACGTCACTGTTGCCGGCGACCGTTGCGTCGAACACGATCCTTGCGCCGTCCGGGGACCACCCGCCAACGACCAGATCAGCGACGCCGAGTGATGTGATCTGCAGAAGTCCGCTCCCATCGCGCCCAGCGACCCACATCTCCATGGCTCCTGAGCGGCTCGACGCGAATGCAATCCGGCTGCCGTCCGGCGAGAATCGCGCCGAACCCTCGATGCGAGTCGAATTCGCAAAAGGATGCGACTCGAGGGTGTCATGCACCAGACCGGACTCGAGGTCCATCAGGTGAATGTCGACGTCGCGTGTGATCGTTTGAAACGCAAGGCGTGCAGGTTGGCCGGGCATCGGCCGCGAGATCGACGGGTTGTGAGCGGACGCGGGGATGTCGGCAATCGGCGAGCCTCGACCGGGCGTGGCGCTGTTCGAGCGGATTCGCCACAGACGACCGGCGGTTGCCCCCTCGACTGAATAAACAATTTCTCGACCATCGGCGGTCCACGATAACCCGGTAAGGGCTGCGTTCCAGTTCGATAGCCGCCGCGGTTCACCGCCCCGCATGGGCATGATGTACAGGTCCGCGATTCCCTCGCGCTCATAGCGTATGAACGCCAGAGTCCTGCCGTCCGGTGAGACTTCAAACCGCCAGTCTCCAGCACCGACGGGGGCCTGCGTCAGCCGGCGACGCTCCAGCGTGTCGAGGAACACCTGATAGATCCCGAAGGGACCGACGTCCCCTTCCCGGTCACGAATGAGAACCGACTTCGAGTCACCCGCCCAGGCGACTTGAGTCCCGGAAGCCGACACCTGGCGTTCGGCTCCGCCGAGTTGCGACATGGTGAATGCACCTTGCCCGTCGCGGACGAAGGCGATGCTGTGTCCGTCGGGGGACCAGGCCGGGCTGCTCTCCCAATCCGCAGTCTCCGTCAATCGCCGCAGCGCTTCACTCCCCACGGCCTTCACATAGATATCCGTCGGGCCAGCGGCGTGTCCTGGCCAGGCGAAGGCGACAAGCTTGCCGTCCGGGGACAACGCAGGCGGCCCCTCCGGACCCGGGTACGAGGCCAGGGGAAGCAACTGGGCTGGAGCGTCTGTCGGCGCGAAGAGCGCGCGCCATGCGAGCACGGCCGTCGCTACCGCCACGAGCGCGAGAGCGCCGACGGACAGTCTTGCGCGCGTGAAATTCGTGACCTGACGCTGCTCGTGCCGGCCGATGAGAGCGACTGGACTGTGGGAGGGTGTTGCGGATTCCCCTTCGAAGAGGGGCACGTAGCGGCCCTTCGGCAGCGAGATGACGACGGGGTCCGATCGGCCCTCGTAGAACTCGCGCAATTTGTCGCGGAGCCGCCTGGCATCGACCCGAACGACCGGATCAGTACCGCCATCGAAGTCCGTGCCCTTCCCGTACAGCTCGTGGGCGATCACCGATTCCTTGAGCGTATGGCCCTGCCCAGCCAGCGTTTGATCAACGATGAACGAGAGGAAGCGCCGCAGGTGCGGGGATCGCGAGAAGACCGCGCTGGCGAGGATGCTGTCGAGCTGAGCGCGAACAGCGCAATCGGTCGGCATGCTTCGCGGCTGGCCGCTTGCGCCGGTTTCGGTGACCATTTGGGCCGGCCTCCGTACGATCAGCGGGAGTGTACCGCTCCTTTTCGGAGGTAGAACACCGTAGAAACCTGACGCTGCCCGCGACGTGCCTCCATCTTTTCGCCTCAGTTTTCGCATCGGTCGACGGGAGGCCCCATGGCTCGAACAACCCCTCAGCGTGTCGCGTTGGGCGTCGTGATGGCTTTCGCGACTGTCGCCGGCAGCGACCTTTGTCATTCACAGGGGCTTGGCCAGGCGGAGCCGGGCATCGAGCTCAAGGGCAAGAACCTCTTCGAGAAGGAGACGTTCGGCGGCAATGCGCGCACCTGCAGTACCTGTCACAGCAAGCGCACGGGTACGCTGACTCTGGCCGACGTGCAGCGGATCGTCGCCAAGGCGAAATCCGACGACCCGTTCCTGATTCACGATGCGCTCGACGCCGATGGAGTCGGCACGACGCGGGTCCAGACGCACGGAACCATCCGCCTGAGCATTCCATTGCCGCCGTGGCTGTCGCTGGCGGATGACCCGGGCGCGAGGCACGTTACCGTCTTTCGCGGTATTCCATCGACGCGGAACACGCCCGCGCTCGACGCGATGCTGCTCCACGACGGACGCGCGCCGACGCTCCAGGAGCAAGCACTTGGCGCCATCCACGACCACTACCAGAACAGTGTGGAACCGACGGCAGCGCAGCTCGATGCCATTGCAGAATTCCAGCGAACCGATGCTCACTTCTTCTCCTCGGATGAGCTCGAGGAATTCGCCGCGGGTGGGCCCCCGCCTGAGCTGCCTCCTGGAGTGACGCCGGCCGAAAAGCGAGGACGCACGTTCTTTGTCGACGTGCCCTTCACTCCTCCCTCAAAGGAGGGCATCTGCGCCCTCTGTCATAGCGGTCCGATGCTGAACAGAGTCAGCCAGGCGCATTCGGACTTCTCCGGCGGCAGTCCGCCGCCGGGAGTGCGCTTCATCGACACGGGCGTGACGCTCGTGAATGCACCCAACAATCCGGTCCGAACGTGGATCATCGATGACGGGATCAATCCGGTCGTGACGGTCGACTCGCCCGATATCGGACTGCTCCTCAACCCCGCTCCTCCGTCGCCGCCACCGTTCGTCATCCCCCGCGCCTTCTTTGCGAACTTGTTCAAGATCCCGACGCTGTGGGGCGTCAAGGACACCGCGCCCTACTTCCACGACAACGGCGCCAAGACGCTCCGTGACGCCGTTTCTCACTATCAGCGGTTCTTCAACTTCACGGAGGCGCAGGATCAGGTCGGTTCGCGGTCCCTGGGCGGTTTCATCGTGCTGACAGACAAGGACGTCGACGATATCGTCGCGTACCTGCAGCTTCTATGAGAAACCGGCACAGTGGACCGACTGCTTTGCGCGCGCTGATCATCGAATGACGACCGCCGCAGAAATCTCACGTTGGGTTGCCAGCCTGTACTGACGTTGCCCTCGGTAGCAGACAGCCGGTTACTTGTTCCGTTACTTCTGTGCTGGAAAAGCTGGCGCGAAAACCGCTCCGTGAGCTCGCCGTGTCCAGCGCGCGCGGGAATTCAGCGCCTGAAGATGCGCGCCGGTCGCGTCGCCATGCGCGACCACCAGCCGATGAAAAGCGCCACCACGCACCACGCCACGGCCCAGCCCGTCATGCCGCCAATGAGCAGGCGAAAGACGCGATGCTCGAAGGGTGAGCCGGGATCACTCGCATAGCCCAGCAGCGCCGTCACCGCGGAGGCCATGAATACCATCAGCGAGGCGCCGATGCGGGCGCGATCCGAGAGGCAGCTCTGCGATTCAGCAACGTCGCGGCCCCGGGGTGGGGAACGCCGCAGATTGCGGGCCCAGATCGCGAGTGCCAGCAGGCCAAAGATCGAGCTCAGGTACTGCAAGATCAGGTAGATGCGAACCGACCTGCCACGAAAGGTGAATAGCTCCTCGTTCAACGCCGGAAACGCCCCGGTGACGAGTGTGTCGGCGTGAGTGAACGCATCCCACGCGACATGTGTCATTGCACCGAGGATGACGGCGATCGATGCGAACCCCAGCACTTCAGGGGAAACCGTTCGGTTGGATCGCGGCATACGCACGCGCCAGGCCGCGGGCAGGAGTTCGATCGTCGGTCGCTCGAGCAGATGCACGAACAGCAGCCACAGGGCGAGGCCCACGGGCCAGCAGAACAGCAAGATGCCGTCGAGGTCGTGCGTGGAAGTCCGCGTCATGCCGACTGGCAGGAAATATGCAAAGTCCGGTGACATGCTGCCGATCATCATCGCGGCCAGCGGCAGTCGGGTTTTCCCCACTCTGCTGAATGGCAATACCGCGGCGGCATGCGAAATCGTAAACGGCATGCGCGCAATCCTAGCCGTCGAGCCAGCTCGAAACTGTGATCAATTGTGGCACGCGTCGCAGGAACTTCGTGCGCTCCGAATCGAGAACGCGGGAACGACCGGTGCTGTCATCGGCCTGTAAAACTGTCACGGAGATCCGCCACTTGCTCAAGCTTTACCACGCGGAACCAGGCGCCAACTCACTCAAGTGCCTCGTCCCGCTCAAGGAAAAGGGCCTGCCGTTCCAGAGCGTGTACGTCGATCTGCACAAGTTCGAGCAGCACGAGCCGGCGTTCCTCGCGATCAATCCCGAGGGCCAGGTGCCCGTGCTCGATCATGACGGCACCATCATCACGCACTCGACCGTCATCAACGAATACCTGGAGGATGCGTTCCCCGATGCGCCGCCACTGCGTCCGGCCGATCCGGCGGGCAAGGCGCGCATGCGCTTCTGGAACAAGTTCGTCGACGAGCACGTGATGAATTACGTTTCCATGCATGGCTGGCACCGATTCATCGGCGTGCTGGCGCGCGCCATCGAACAGGGCCATTTCGAGCGCATGGTCGAAAGAATTCCGTTGTACGAACAGCGCGAGAAATGGCGCACGGCGCGCTCGGGCTTCAGCGAGTCCGACCTGGCGAATGCCAAGCGCAAGGTGGCGGTGGCACTGGACAAGGTGGAGGACCAGCTTTCGCGCACTCCCTGGCTTGCGGGCGAAATGTTCACGCTGGCCGATATCAATTTCTTCTCGCACTGTGGCATGTATGCCGCGCGCATGTTTCCGGACGTCACCGACGATCGAAAGCATCCGCGTCTCGCCGAGTGGCGCGATCGCATGTCGGAGCGCGCCGGGGTGAAGGCGGCGCTGGCGATGCCCGATCGCACCAACCCCGCGTTGCGGACATTCACGGGTGAAGTTCACTGAGGAATCCAGGTGGCCAGCGCAAACACTTCCGAAGCACCCGCCATCGAGACGGAAATCACCTATCTCGCGCCTGGTTCCTTCATCAACCGGCGGTTCGTTGCGCCGGCCCGCGAAGTGAATACCGGAAAATACCTGCCCTACGCGGTGACGATCCGGGACGCGCGGCCGCGCCAGGCGGAGTTCACCCGCGCAAGCCATGGCTTCGAATTGCGAACGCATCGCAGCGCGGTGCGCAACTTTCGCGACAAGGAAGAAGTCAGCGCCGTCTATCCGGATGAAGTGGCCGACGCCGTGCGGCAATTCACCGGCGCGGACCGGGTCGCAACCATGAGCTGGATGGTTCGCACCTCCGGCGAGCTTGATCCTGATGCTCGCCCGGAAGTGGGCTACAAACATTCGGGCGGAGTCCAGCCGCCCGCCGCCGAAGCTCATTGCGATGCCTCACCGGATCGCATCGATGCCATGGCGCAGCGGCTCTACGGGGAGCGTTTTCCCGAAGCTGCGCCTTACAAACGATTTCTCTATTCGCAGCTTCTGGCGGGCCTTTTCGCCGCCGCCGCAGGATTACCCGCTGGCGCTCTGCGACGGCAACAGCGTGCGCGACGATGAGGGCGTGCCCAATACCCTGTTCATCGTCGACCGGATTCCGGAGCGCGAGGAAATGTTGCGTCCCGTACCTGATGAAGACCAGAAGATCGCGGCGGCTATTTTTCATTTCAACCGCGATCATCGATGGTGGTATTTCTCGAACATGACGCGCGACGAGGTGTTGCTGCTCGTCTTTCACGATAGCCGGCGCATTCGCCCCTGGCGCGTCCCGCACACCGCGTTCCGCGACGCCAGCCGCCCCGAGGCACATCCGCGCGAGAGCATCGAGTTCCGCTCGATTGCCTATTTCTCATGAGCGCGCCCAGCGTCATCGGCAAACTGGGCTTCAGCGAGCCGATGAGCGTGCGCCCGAAATTCCACGCCAACGACATCACGCGAGATGTACTGAACGTCGTGCCGCGTGCGGTCGAAATCGAGGATCTGCGCCACCGAAAAGTCGCGCCGTCGCTCGACGGCGAGGGCTTCTGTCTCGTCCGGCACCACAGCAGCGTGCGCGACTTTCGCGATCGCACCGAGCTCGAGCGCGTGCACGCGGAGGAGATCCGCCAACTGCTGCTCTCGGTGTCGGGCGCCGACCACGTGGCCGTCACCAGTCCGGGCGTGCTGCGTTTTGCGGAGAAGTCGAAAGAATCCGGTGCGTTGAACAACTCCCGCCCGGCGCGCTTCGTCCATGTGGACGTGAGTGACGCGACGGCGGGCAACTTCTATGCGCGCTCCCGCCCCGACAACGCGCGGGCCGTGCGTCGGTCGGCGCAGTACAACGTGTGGCGCGTGTTGACGCCACCGCCGCAGGACGTACCACTGGCGGTGTGCGACGCACGCAGCCTTGCAGCGGAAGATTTCATTTCTGCCGATGCGCTCTTCGACAAGGACGGCGCGATCGCGTTCTCATTCGAGGCGCTGCTGCTGCGCTACAACCCGAAGCAGCGCTGGGCGCACTTCTCCAACATGCGCTCCGAAGAGGCGCTGATTTTCAAGACGCACGACAGCGATCCGCAAGCGGCGCATTGCGTGCCGCACGGCGCATTCGACAACCCGGATTGCCCGACCGACGCGCCACCGCGCGCCAGCATCGAGATGCGCGGCATCGCGTACTGGTTCGAATAAGCCGTACGAACCGTTAACATCGGCCGGTGAAAAAACTAAGTCCGTATCTCGTCGCCGCGTTTTCCCTGTTGGGCGTTGCGCACTTCGCGGCGGCGGAGACGAAGAAGGTCCTGTTCCTGGCAGGGCCGCGCGACCACGGGGCCCCGGGCCGGCACGAATACGAGCGCGACCTGAAGACTCTGGCGCAGTCGCTGGAGCAGGCAAACAACCTCGGTGGAGTCACGACCCAATTGATCGTCGGCGCCTTGCCGCGCGATCTCGCCGCGGTGCGTGATGCCGCCGTCATCGTCATCGACTCCAGTTCCGACCGCGCCGAAAACGAAATTCATCCGCTCTTTCCGCCGAACCCCTCCACCAACGGGCGGGGCTACGATCCCGAGACAGCGGCGTATCTCAAGGCGCTCGACGATCTGATCAGGGAAAGGAAAATCGGCGTGGTGATCCTGCATTACGCCACCTGGGCCGAGAACTGGCGCGCGCGCGAATACTATTTGAACTGGACCGGGGGGCTGTGGGTCCAGATCGGTTCGAAGAATCCGCAGGACGACTGGTCGATGACCCTGGAAAACCGCAAGCACCCCATCCTGCGAGGCGTGAAGCCCTGGACGTACCGCGACGAGGTTTTCTGTCGCTTCTTCCTGCCGAACGACAAGCGGCGGACGAATCTGTTGCTCGCGACACCGAAGGAAGACAAGCCAGGCATCGGCCCGCAGATCGCGGCCTGGGCATACCAGCGCGATGACGGCGGGCGTGGCTTCGTGTTCGGCGGCCTCGATTTCCGCGACAACCTGGCGCGCGACAATTACCGCAGGTTCCTGCTGAATGGCATCGCCTGGGCGGCGGGCATCGAAGTGCCACGTGGCGGCATAACTTCACCGACACCGGACGTCAGCGACGTCACGCCCCGCAAAGTCAAGTAGCAGGCTAACTACTCATGTCGAAACGCTTCCGGGCCGGGTCGATTTCGCTGGCGCTGACGATGGTATCGGTATCACACGCCGCTGACTGGCCCGACTATGGCGGTACGCCCGATCAGTCAAAGTACGCGGTCACACGGGACATCAGCCGGAAGAACATCTCGCAACTCGAAGTCGCCTGGACCTATCCCACTGGCGACGAGCGCGCCTACCAGTTCAATCCCGTCATCGTCGACGGTGTCATGTACGTGCTGGCCAAAAACAGCTCGCTGGTGGCGATCGACGTGCGCACGCGCAAGGAACTGTGGATCCACGCCAACCTGCGCGGCATCACCAATCGCGGCATCAATTTCTGGCAGAGCAGGGACGGCAAGGACCGCCGCCTGCTGTTCGCGCTCGAGGAGACGCTGCAGGCCATCGATGCGCGCACCGGCAAGTCCATTCTCTCCTTCGGCAGCAATGGCCTGGTGGATCTCAAGCAGGGATTGGGGCGCGATCCGGCCACCGTTCGCCGCGTGATGTCATCGACGCCGGGCCGCGTCTTCGAGGATCTGCTGATCCTCGGCAGTTCGCCGGGCGAGGGCTATTTCTCTGCGCCCGGCCACATCCGCGCATACAACGTGATCACCGGCGAGCTGGCCTGGACCTTTCACACCATCCCGCAGCCGGGCGAATTCGGCTACGACACCTGGCCGCCGGACGCGTACAAGTACGCGGGCGGCGTGAACGTCTGGGGCGAGATCACGCTCGATGCGAGACGTGGCATTGCCTATCTACCCGTGTCGTCGCCCACGTACGACTACTACGGCGCAGATCGTATCGGCATGAATCTCTTCAGCGACTGCCTGCTGGCACTGGATGCGCGCACCGGCAAGCGGCTGTGGCACTTCCAGATGGTGCACCACGATCTGTGGGACTATGACCCCACCGCCGCACCGCAGTTGATCACGGTGCGCAAGGGCGGCAGGAAGATAGAGGCTGTCGCGCAGGCCACCAAGCAGGGCTTCGTATTCGTCTTCGACCGTGTGACCGGCGAGCCGGTGTGGCCCATCGAGGAGCGGCCAGTGCCGAAGAGTGACGCCCCCGGTGAGCAGGCATGGCCCACGCAGCCGTACTCGACGCTGCCGCCTTCGGCGCGTCAGCTCGTCAAACCCGACGATCTCACTCCTTATCTCATCAGCGATGCCGAACGCGCCGCCTGGCGCGAGCGCATTTCCAGGGCACGCACCGGGCTGTTCAATCCTCCGGCGCTGACCGAGTCCGCGGTGGTGCCCGGCGCCGTGGGTGGCACCAACTGGGGCAACACTGCCGCGAATCCGCGCGCCGGCATGTTGTACCTGCTGAACCAGGACTTCCCCTCCTTTTACAAGCTGCAGGAGCTGACCGACAGCGCCGGGCCGCGCAGGAGTGCAGGGCCGCCGGATGCCGCGACGCTGGAGCGCGGCAGGAAGGCTTATGAAGAAGCCTGCGCGATGTGTCACGGGGCGGATCGCGCCGGCACACCGGCAGCGCCATCGCTGCTCTCGGTGGGCGGCCAGATCGGCGGACCGCAATTCCGGCGCATCATTGTCTACGGCAACGGGCGCATGCCGCCGTTGCCGCATGTCACCGAGGAGCAGATCGGCGACATTCTCCAGTTCCTCGGCGGTGGCGCGCGCCCGCGTGGCCGGCCGGCCGATGCGCCCGCCGACGAATTGCCGGCAGGTCCGGTGGTGGCCAACGGCGGTGCGCCGCGCCCACCGGCTCCCGCCAGCGACAACGCGCCGCCGCCGACCCCAGGTTACCCGGAAGGTGTTGGTGCGCCGCCAGTGCGTTACTTCACGGACTACGGGCTGGGCTACCCCTATCTACTTGGGCCACCGTGGTCGCAGATCGTGGCCTACGACCTCAATCGCGGCGTCATCAAGTGGCGCAAGCCCCTGGGCCAGGATCTCGACGTTGCCGCGGCCGGCGGCAAGGACACCGGCGTGCCGCGCGGCTCGCAGCGCCAGGGCATGATCGTCACTTCCACCGGAATCGTGTTCTCCACCGCGCGCGATGGCGTGTTCTACGCATTCGATGCGGACAATGGCAACGTGTTGTGGTCTTACAAGCTGCCCATGGCCACCGAAGGACTGCCAGCGATCTACGAGCTGGATGGCAGGCACTACATCGTGGTCAACGCCACCACCCCGCACACCTGGGGGCTGAATTCGCGCGAGAGCGGGATTGGCTCGAAGGATCCGCTGGGGAAGGGCGGGTACGTGGTGTTTGCGCTGCCTGAGAAGGGGTCAGCCCGTTCACGATGAGCGATCAATCCAGGCGGTACGAGACCACGAACAAATCCCCGCCGCGCGAGAAGGTAAAGCGATTGCGTTGCGACCCGTCAAGAGTAGGTGCGTAGGTACCCTTGTCCGCGAGATTGACGCTTTCAGGGAGCCGGGTGCCCGCGTCGTATTCGCCGCCATGGGCGGATGCGAAGTACAACCACACAGTGTCCACTTCGAGATTGGGCGCGCGGGAAAACACGATGGTCCGATCATCGTCGAGAAACGTGGCGTCGAAATCATCCGCTTCGGTGTTGATGTGACCGGGCAGAGCGGCCGCCGTGGCGAAGCGCCCGCCGGCCGTCGCTCGCGCCAGGAACAGATCCATGCGCCGCGCACCCTTGCGACCGTTGCTCGAGAACAGAAGATGATTGGCGCCCGACAACATGGGCGCCCATTCATTGCCGCTGCTGTTTACCTCGTCGCCGAGGTGCTCCGGTTCGCTGAATCCTCTGTTCGACACCGCCACGCGCCAGATGTCGTCGCCACCCAATCCACCGGGCCGATCCGAACAGAAGTAGACAAATGCACCGTTCGCAGAAAATACGGGATCGAATTCGCGCTGCGGAGTATTGAAAGAAACCAGCGTCGGGGCACTCCAGGCTGCCGCAGTTCGCTGCGACATCCAGATGTCGTAGCCGCCCGGACCGCCGGGACGGGTCCGCGAAAACCACAGCGCCGTGCGCCCGTCGGGGCTGATCGTGAGCCGCGCGTCGGAGTATTCAGCGCTGCCGATCCCTGGTGGAAACGGTGAGACCTCGTCCAACTGCAGCCGGGCCGTCTCCGGATGCGCAACGCCTGAAAAGAGCGCGACACAGATCGATGCGCAGGCGCGCGCGAAACTATTTCTCGCGCGCAAACTCTGCCACCCAGTTCGTTTCCCAGTTCTTGCCGTCATCGAGCGATGCCGCCTGTTCCCATCGAGGTGAGGTTGTTTGGGTTCTCGACCACAACGAACGCACCTTGATGGGCCGTCCGTTGTGTTCATCGTCGCCAATGAGCGTGCCGACGCCATCGACAAAGCGGCCGCGAGTCGGTGGGCCGATGTTGGCGGGCGAGCGGCCATCCAGCCACCAACTCAGCCACTCATTTTTCTCGGCGTTGTACGCACGCATGCTCATGCCGCGATACGGATCACCCGGACCCATGAAGTGATTGTCACCAATGTTGCCGCGCCCGCCGAGCACCGGCCAGTTCACCAGCGTGCTGTCGAACTCGTCCCAGTGTTTGCCGCCGGCAAATCGCTGGCGCAGCCGGCGATTGCGTACGCGCCACTGCCCGACCAGAAAATCCCAGTCGCGTGCCTGGGGCGGATCGCCCTCGATGCGCGGCAGCGGCGCGGCTTTTGCGCTGGTGCGCGTGAAATAGTTGCGCCAGTTGATCTCCCAGGTTTTACCGACATCGGTCGAGAAGGCCTGATCCCAGTGCGGCCGCTTGCCGTGAACCTCGTGCCAGCGAAAGCGCACGGTAACGGGCGTGTCCTTGTAGGTGTCGGTGCCCGTGAACTCGCCCTCGTCGCCCTTGAAGCCGCCACGCACGGGCGGATCGATGCGCTCGGGTTCGCGTCCGTCGATCCACCAGATGGCCCAACTATTGGTCCCGGGATCGAACGCGCGGACGCTGAGCCCGCGATACACGCCGGCAGGCAGATCGAGCGAGTTGTCGTCGACGTTCCCGAGGCCGCCAAGCGTTTGCCAGAAGGCGCTCTTACCCGCGAACTCCTGCCATTCGGTGGAACCGACCAACCGATCCTTCAAGCGCACGTGCCAGACGTCCCAATTGCCGAGCAGCCATTGCCAATCCTGTTCGTGTCCCGAAGAAGCGCCAGCGATCGAAGGCAGCGAGACGCCAGCCGCAAGCAGCGCCAGCAGTTCGCGGCGCGAGAGTTGGAGAGGTCTTGTCATGACGTAGATCTACCTGCCGCTGTCGCCTGATTCAACATGCAAGGTATGAGTCGCTCAACGCGCGGTAGTTCGTGCGCGTTCGCCATCGAGCCGATGATCCGTGATGTTCTTGGCGCGCGGGGCTTTTCCCCACAGTCTCTTGCTGCGGCCATGGGGAATCGGCGTCCCGATTGAGGGGATACCGTCGAAGCTCACGGGTTGAGAAGCGGCCCCTTCTTTGACCCCGCGTTCTCGAGCGTTTGCTTCACCACCGCGATTCCGGCGGTCATCATTTCATCCACCTGCGCGCACAGCTCGTCGGGCAGCAGGTCGGCGGTCCAGACAAAGTGCGAGCCGCCGTTGATGTCAGGCTCGACCCACGCCGCACCGTTGTAATGCTGGAAGGGCGCGTCGAGAACGGCCCAGCAGACCCGCCGCCGCGCCTCGTCGACGCTGACGATTTCCTCGCGGGCGACCATGCCGTTTCCGAACGTGACCACGCGCGCGTTTTCCTCCATACGCGTGTCAGTGACGAAACCTGGCACCAGACGTGTGTGCAGCGCGCCGACATCGCGCAGTGCATCCCAGACCCGATCAGGCGGCGCGTCGATTTGAATGTGCTTGCGAATACTGGCCATATGGGTACCTTCCGTTTGCCTCATGTTGGCTGCGTGGGGCACCAGGGGCCGTCGGACGCTCACCCACGACGAGGGCGGAATGCGCCGAAATGAGGGCAAACAGCGTCGCGCGTGACCCACCTTTGGGCCGGGGCACGGTAAAACAGCCCGCGAGAACCACGGGAGATGACCATGAAACGACGTGATGCGCTCAAGCTGGCCGGATCTGCAATTCTGGCCGGGGCCCTTCAGCCCGCGTTCGCCAAGGCGAAAGTGCAGAAGGTGCTCATCCTCGGCGGTACCGGATTCATCGGCCCGCATTTCGTCGACGCGCTGAGCGCCAGCGGACACAAGATTTCGCTTTTCAACCGCGGTAAACGCGAACACGAAGAGAAACCGGGTGTCGAGCAGTTGTTAGGTGACCGCGACAACGACCTCAAGTCGCTCGAAGGCCGCGACTGGGACGTGGTCATCGACAACTCGGGTTACACCCCGAAGCAGGTCGAGCTTTCGACCAGCCTGCTGAAGGAACGCGCGAAGTACTACATCTTCATCTCGAGCATCGCGGCGTATGGTGACTTCAAGAATCCGCCCATCGACGAGGATCATGCGCTCGCGACCATCGGCGACCTGCCCACCGACAAGCTGACGGGCGACAACTACGGCGCGTTGAAAGTGCTGTGCGAAGGCGTGGTGGAGAAGGCGTATGGCAAACGCGCCAACATCATCCGTCCCACCTACATCTGCGGCCCCGGGGATCACACTGACCGGTTCACCTACTGGCCGTTCCGCGTATCGCAGGGCGGCGAAATGATCGCACCTGGCGCGCCGGATGATCCGATTCAGTTCATCGACGTGCGTGATCTCGCGACCTTCGTGCGCGTGTGTGTGGAGAAGCGCGTCACCGGGAAGTACAACCTCACCGTGCCGCCGCGCTTCTGCACTATTGGCAAGCTGCTCGAGGAAAGCCGGCGCGTCACCGGCGCCGATACGAAGTTCGCGTGGGCAAGCCGCGACTTTCTGCTGGCGCAGAAGGCCATCGACGCGGATGGTTGGGCCAGCAAGGAAATTCCCATCTGGTCGCCGCCAGGGGGCGACAATCCCGGCATCGCGCTGGTCAGTTCGAAACGCGCCGAGGCCAAGGGGCTCGAGTTCCGTTCGGTCGAGACGACGATCCGCGACACGCTTGCATGGCAAAAGACTCGGCCTGCTGAGAAGCAGAAGCTGCGCGCCGGTCTCGCCCCGGAGCGCGAAGCGGAGTTGTTGAGCAAATTGCGGGAATCGTAATCAAGTGACCTGGCGCATGAATTTCATCAAGTCCTTGTTCAACTGCTCCACATGCGTCAGCAGCACCCCATGCGGCGCGCCTTCGTAGATCTTCAGATCACTCGCTGGTATCAAGCCTGCCGTCGGTTTCCCCGTCATCTCCAGCGGACATGACTTGTCCGCAGTCCCATGCACGATCAGCGTGGGAATATTGATCTTCCTGAGCTCCTCCCGAAAGTCGGTCTCCGTCACTGCGACATTGCTTTCGATAGCCGCATGCAGCGACGTCTGATACGCCAGGCTGATGCCCCACTGAATCATTTCCTTCGAAGTCTCTGGCGTGAAGAACGGCGCGGCGTTCGCTGCCAACCACCTCGGATAGTCACGCGCCCACTCGGCGCGAATGCGCTCGAAGTATTCCTTCGGGATGCCATGCGGGTTGTCAGCCGTCTTGAGCAGGAAGGGCAGTGTGGGCGCGACCAGCGCGATGCGCGCCACGCGTTTGGAGCCATGCCGACTGAGATAACGCACCACCTCCCCGCAACCCATGGAATGTCCGACGAGTGTGGCGCGGTGCAAATCGATGGCGTCGATCACGGCGGCGAGATCGTCGGCGAGCGTGTCGTAGTCGTATCCGCCGCCGGGTACGCTGGAGCGGCCGTGCCCACGGCGATCGAACGCGACGCAGCGGAATCCCTGTTTGACGATGTGGATCATGGAATGGGCCCAGACGTCGGAGCTGTTGCCGGCGCTGTGCACGAATACCACGGGGTCGCCCTTGCCCCAGTCCTTGAAGAACAGCGAGGTGCCGTCTGGCCGTTCGATGTAGGGGCCGCCGTGCGTCGGCTTGCGAGCCACGGCGGCGTGCGTCGCATTCACCGCGAGTCCCATTGCGGCCGCGGCCGTCCCAAAGGTGAGTGCGCTGCGTCGATCCATGTCTGGCTCCTTTGTTGAAGGCAAGTAGATCGCCGTCAGCGCGCGGCGTCGATTACCTCGCAGGTAATGGATGCGCGAGTCCCGCGGGCTATGATTCGTCCATGAATCAACACTCCTTCGGCAACGCACTGCGCAATTGGCGCCAGCGCCGGCACCTGAGCCAGCTCGAGCTCGCGGGCGACGTGGAGATCTCCACGCGCCACCTGAGCTTCGTCGAGACGGGGCGTTCGCAACCGAGTCGCGAGATGGTGCTGCGCCTGGCGGAGCGACTCGAGGTGCCACTGCGCGAGCGCAACGAATTGCTGGTCGCGGCGGGTTACGCGCCGCTGTATTCAACTCGCCCGCTCGACGATCCGGCAATGAACTCGGCACGCGCAGCGGTCGACCTGATCCTGGCCGGCCACGAGCCGTATCCGGCGTTGCTGGTGGATAGACACTGGAACCTGCTGGCGGCCAACAAGGCCGCCGGCGCGTTCATGGTCGGGGTGGACCCGGGAGTGCTCGGACCGCCGACCAACGTGCTGCGCGCCACGCTGCATCCGAAAGGCCTCGCGCCGCGCATCGAGAACCTGCCTGAGTGGCGATCGCACCTGTTGACAACGCTGGCGCGAGAGCTGGAGCTCTCCGCCGATCCGACAATGGCGGCGCTGCTGACGGAACTTCGCGGTTATCCGGGCGGCGAGGCGGAACCTGATCCGCAGTTTGGTGGGGTGGTGGTGCCGTTGAAGCTGCGAACCGAAATCGGCACGTTATCGATGTTCAGCACGACGACGGTGTTTGGCACACCCATGGAAGTGACGCTCTCCGAGTTGATGCTCGAAGCGTTCTACCCCGCGGACGAATTCACGGCGAAAGTGTTTCGGCAGATGGCTGGCGCGCCAGGATAACTGAATCGCCATCCCTGGCGGTGCGTCCTCCCTTGTCACGCAAGACTTCTTCCGAGGTCAGAACCTCGCCATGAAAGAAACGCCATACAACGTCGTGCCTTCGTTCGGCTGGCAGGCGTTGGTCCAGGTGAAGCCGTCGAGATCGCCGAGCACGAAGCAGGTCTTTTCGGACGTCAGGTTCTCGCCCCAGGCGGTCAGCGAGAAGCGGTTCTCGGCGCCGAATTCATAGTTGATCGAGGCGTCGACGAAGGTGGTCGAGTCGACCAGCGTGTTCGGCCGCTCGTTCATCGTGCCCCATTGCTCGTCGGCGTAGCGCGCGTTGGCGCCCACCGTCAGCCGCGATTCACCAATCGCGAAGGCCTTGGAGAACCCGCCATTGAAGGTCCATTCCGGCGCCTGCTGCAGCGGCGCGCCTTCGATCGCGGCGTCGGGACCCAGCGTGCCCACGTCGGTGACTTCCGTGTCGAGATGCGCTCCGTACAGGCGCAACAGCCAGTCGTTGCCCGGCGCGAACTGCCACTCGAGCTCCTGGCCAATGATGGTGGACTCGGGCAGGTTCAGGAACGCGGGGCCGATGCCCGGAATCGTGGCGAAGGTCTGCAGATCCTCCCAGTCGTAGTAGAACGCCGCGACGTTGAGCTTCATGCGTCGGTCGAGGAATTCGCTCTTGAAGCCGATTTCATAGGCCGCGAGTTCCTCGGGCGCCACCGGAAAGTCGCCGGTGCCGAGCAACACAGCCTGCGCGCGAACGTCGAATGCTCCCGACTTGAATCCTGTCGAGTAGCTGGCATACGCCATCGTGTCGTCGCTGAAGTGGTAGTCGAAGCCGATCTTGCCGGCGGTCTTGCTGAAGTCCTGCTCCACTTCCTTCCATGGCCCGGAGCACGGAACCACACCCGGCGCACACAGAGTCGGGAAATCGTCCTCGTGTGCCAGCACGAAATCGCGGCTGTAGACAAAATCCTCGGGCAGGCGCGTGCCGGTGGCGAGGCCGGTATCGGTGTCGAACATCGCGACCACGGTAGTTTGACCTTCCTTTTTGTCATTGGTGTATCGCAGGCCGACATTCATGTTGAACCTGTCGGTGAAGGCCACGTCGATCTGGCCGTAGGCCGAGTACACGTCGCCCTGCTGGTTCATGATGGAGGTCGGCACCACCGAGAGCGTCGGCGGTCCAACGGCGTTGTTGCGGGCGGTGGTCGAGAAGTGATCGTTCTCGTGTGAGTAGAACAGGCCGCCGATCCAATTCACCTTGCCTTCACTGTTCGAGGTGAGCCGCAGCTCCTGCGAGAAGACCTGGTAGTCGCCCTGCTGCTGGGCCTGGAACTGGATGTAGGGCAGTCCGCCCGACTCATCGGCGAGATGTTGCTCGACATTGTCGTAGCCCGTGAGGCTCGCCAGCGTGATGCCGCCGAAGTCGTGTTCGAAGCGCAGCAATGCGCCGCTGAGCTCGACCCGCGCGGTGTTGCCGGCGGCGTCGTGAGCATCACGCCACCCGGGCAGCGAAGGATTGAACGGCACGCCAGTTTTATTGCGCGCGAAACAGTCGCTCGTACCTTCGAATTGGGGAGCACCATCATCGTTGTTGGGGCAGGTCGTGAGATTGTCGGCCAGGAAACGGCCGGTGGCCTTGCGCGGCACACGTTCGGGATCGCTCTTGCCGTAGTGCACGGACAGCCACGCCTCGGTGTCATCCGAGGGCATCCACGCCAGCCCCAGGCGCGCCGACTGACGCTCGGTGCTGCCGATCTTTTCTCCGGACTCCACGTCGGTGAACACGCCGTCGCGGTTCTGGAGCTGCGCCGCCAGGCGTACCGCGAAATGTTCACCGAGCGCGAAGCCCACCGCGCCTTCGCCGTCCAGCCTGCCGAAGTTGCCGGCGTTCACATTGATGTAGCCGTTGGTCTCGTCTGCGGGATTCGGCCGCCGCGTGATGAAATTGACCGCCCCGCCCGTGGTGTTGCGGCCGAACAGCGTGTTCTGCGGGCCGCGCAGCACCTCGATGCGTTCCATGTCGAAGAGCCCGAGCTGGCTGGTGAACGGGGTGACCTGGGAGACTTCGTCGAAGTACAGGCCCACGGCCTGCTGCGCCGTCAGGTGGAAATTGTTCGTGCCGACGCCGCGGATGGCGAAACCGGAATTGACGGCGGACGCCGTCTTGAGGCTCAGATTCGGCAATTGTTTGACGAGATCATCCGGGCCGGTGATGCGCTGGGCGATGATCTTGTCGCGTGACAGCGCATCGATGGCGATGGGCACGTCCTGCACGTTCTGCTCGCGCTTCTGCGCCGTGACCACGATTTCTTCGAGTCCGATGGCCTGGCTCTCGGTTTGCGCGTTGACCTGCGCACCCAAAGTGAGCGCCAGAGAGCCACACACGATGGCCAAAAGATGCGGGTACCTGCGGAATATCATGTTAGTTACCTCCCCCTCGAGTCGATTCAATAACGGTCGGCGGTGCCGGTCCTGACGTCATAGCTCCTGGCATCCGGCGGATAGGGCTGCAGCTGCGCGCTCCACGTGGCGTGCAGGCGCTTCAGACGCTCGAATTCCTTTGGGTGAACTTCGTGCAGCTCGGCGCGTTCGCGCGGATCGGCCGCGATGTCGAACAGGTGCTCGCGACCGCCTAACTTCAGGTACTTCCAGTTGCCGTCGCGGACGGCGGCCTGGTCGTTGCCCTTGTACCGCCAGTACAGCGTGCGAGGACGCGTGGGTTCCGCGCCGGTGAGCACCGGCAACAGGTTCTGTCCGTCACTCGGAAAGGCAGGATCGGGCGCGCCGCCGGCGGCCGCGAGCAGGGTCGGCAGCCAGTCGGTGGTGACGCACAACTGCTCGGAGCGCAGACCCGCCGGAATTCTTCCCGGCCAACGCGCCAGGACCGGTACCCGGATGCCGCCCTCGAGCAATTCACCCTTCATGCCAGTGAGCGGCCACATGTCCGAGAAACGCTCGCCGCCGTTGTCGCTGCTGAAGATCACCAGCGTGTCGCGCGTGAGATCGAGTGCCTGCAGGGCATCGAGCAGCCGGCCGACGTTGTCATCGAGGCTGCTGAGCATGGCGCGATAGGTTTCGATCGATCCGCCATCGCGGTGCTGGGCGTTCTTGATCGCCGCGGATTTGGCGCCATCGCCCGGTCCCTCCCACGGCCAGTGAACCGCGTTGAAATGCAGGCTCACGAAAACCGGGCGTGCCTCGCGCGCGCTCAGTTGCAGTTCCTCGATGGCTTTTTCGGCCAGCAGGTCGGTGAGATAGCCGTGATCCGTGAGGATGCGTTCGCCATCGATGATCGGGCTCGGGTCATCCTTGCCATGACCGAAATAGAACGAATAGCCGCTGTACATGCCGAAGAAGCGGTCGTAGCCGCTCTTCAGCGGCCCGAATTTCGGCGGCTTGCCGAGATGCCACTTGCCGAACAGCGAGGTGCGATAACCGAGCTTGCGCAGCTGCGCCGGCAGCGTCGGAATGTCGGTGGGCAGCCCGATCTTCTCTTCGTGATCGAACGCCAGTGGTTCATCCAGCCCGACGCGCAGCCGGCCGGGTTCGCGGCCCGTGATGAGCGCGACGCGAGTCGGCGAGCACACCGGCGAGCTGGCGTAGGCCTGCGTGAGCAACACGCCGTCGCGCGCCAGCGAATCGAGGCGCGGGGTCGAGAAGTTGCGCCCGTAGCAGCTCAGGTCCGCGTAGCCGAGATCGTCCGCCAGCATGAAGACGATGTTTGGCAGGGCGGGGCGGCCCGCGGCACGCACCTTGTGCGGCGCCAGGCCGAGGCCCAACGAGCCCGCCAGCGACCCGGCGAGCACCTGCCGGCGCGTGATGGCGCTGCGCCCGGCGAATTCCGACTCGCGCGTGCGCTGGCTGAGCTGCATCGATTCCCCCTACCATGAAGACCGGCCCGCAACCCGGGTACACTGGTTCTTATATGAATTGGTATTCACAAAAATATGAACATGCATTCAGCTTATGAGTCAAGAGACTTCTGACCCGGCACCGCGCTGGAGCCTGCCGGTCAAGCAGACTCGCGCCCGCAAGACGCGCGACAAGCTGCTGGCGGCCGGCTTCAAGTTATTGCGCCGCAAGCACTTTGATGACCTGTCGGTAGCGGACCTCGCAAAAACCGCCGGTTGCGCGGTCGGCTCTTTCTACCTGCGCTTCGTCGACAAGGACCAATACTTCCTGGCCATTGCCGAGGTGCGGCGCGAACAAAGCCGTGCCCTGCTCGAGACCTGGTACCAGGGGGCGACGCACGATTCACTGGTCGCCCGTGCCGTGGCGCGCGAGCTGGAATTCGTACTCGAGCATCCGAACTTCTGGCGCGCGGCGCTGCGCAAGGGCGCCACCGATCAGACTTTCTGGCAGGAATTTCGCGAGCTCGGCCGGCATTCCGTGGTGCGCTTTCTCGAGTGTCACGCGCAGCTGCTCGGCCGAGAGCTGTCGGAGGAAGAAGTCGAGCGCATCCGCTTCGCGTTCCAGATGGTGCGCGGCACGCTCAACAACACGCTCATGAATCAGCCAGGACCGTTCCAGCTCGAGGATCCGGTGTTCCGCCGGCAGATGGAGCGCGCGTTCCACCTGATCGCGGGCATCGACGCCGCCGACGAGCCGGCCGCAAAGCGCTAGCCAGGGGGTTTGCCCACCCCGCCGGCTCCTGCAGCAATTTCCCGCTTCGCGGGGACGCATGAACACGTCATGGACCGCACGACGTAGTTATGACATGGCTCGTGGTGTCGCCGCGCCTTGATGAATGGGCACGTCAAACGCGCGCGCTTGCGCAGAGCCGCAGCGAGCGGCGGGTTTGAGCAGCATTTTTGCGGCGCGTCGTCGGGCGGATGCGCACGTGCGCCGGAACGACGCCAAACGCCCGCCGGATGGTGGTCCAATAGCGCCATGCGGCAGACGCGGCGGCAATTTCTCCAGATCAGCGCGCTTGGCAGCGGCTCACTGCTGGTTTCGTTCAGCCTGCCGGCGGTGACGCGCGCCGCCGCCGATGGCGCCGCGCTCGCTGCACAGCCGGTATCGCTGGGCGTCTTCGTGCGCATTGATCCGGACAACCGCATCGTGATCGGAGCGCGCGGTTGCGAGATTGGACAGGGGGTACGCACCTCGCTGCCCATGCTCATCGCCGAAGAGCTCGAAGTGCGCTGGGACCAGGTGCAGGTGGAACAGCTGCCATACGGCATCAAGGAAGGCGACAAGCCGGGCACGTTCGCCCCGCGTTACGGACCGCAGGGTGCGGGCGGCAGCACCAGCATTTCCGATGGCTGGCAGGAATTGCGCCAGGCCGGTGCGCAGATCCGCGAACTGTTGATCACGGCCGCCGCCCAGGCCTGGAACGCGCCGGCGGGTAGTTTGACGGCGCGTGAAGCCGAGGTGCGGCACCCGGATGGCCGCCGCCTCACGTATGGCGAGCTGGCCGCGCGCGCCGCATCTCTGCCGCTGCCTGCGGGGCCGTTCACGCTCAAGGATGCAAAGGACTTTCGCATCATCGGCCGGCCTACCCGGGTTGCCGACTGCGCGGACATTGTCAGTGGCCGCGCGAGCTACGGCATCGATGCCTCCATGCCGGGCATGCTGTTCGCGGTCATCGCACGCTGCCCGTATTTCGACGGCCGGCTGAAATCGCTGGACGACGCCGCGGCCCGCAAGGTGCGCGGCGTGCAGGCCATCGTGCCGATCGCCCCGCCGGCCGCGGGCCATCTCACGCGCAATCTCGCTGCCGGCATCGCCGTGGTTGCGAACAGCACCTGGGCCGCGATGCAGGGACGCAAGGCGCTGGTCGTGGAATGGGAGCCCGGCGAATGGGGCAAGGATTCATCGACTGCGCTGGAGCAGCGCTGCCGCGCGGCGCTTGGTGGAAATGACGGCATCGTGACCGGGCGCAGCCAGGGAGACATGGCGGCCGCGTGGGCGCGCGCCGCGCAACGCGTCGAAGCGGACTACCAGGTGCCGTTCCTCGCACACGCCACCATGGAACCGCCAGGGGCGACGATTGCCATCGGCGGTGGCCGCGTGAAACTCATCGCCTCCTTGCAGAGTCCCGGTGGTGCGTCACGCATGATCAATGCCATCACCGGCATCCCGCGGCTCAACATCGACATCGAGCTGCCGCGGGCCGGAGGCGGCTTCGGGCGCCGGCTCGAAAACGACTTCGTGGCCGAGGCGGTGCTGATAGCGCAGTCGCTCGACAAGCCCGTGAAACTGGTCTGGACGCGCGACGATGACCTGCAGAACGATTTCTACCGGCCATTCGGCGTGCACCGCATGCGTGCGGCGCTGGATGCGGATGGCAAGGTGACCGGCTGGTCGCACCGCGTGGCGGCCACCTCGCGCAAGTTCCGCGCCGATCGCGACGACGACCCGGAGTGGGTGGGCACGCTCGACGTCGATGGCTTCCCGGCGGCCTGCGTTCCTAACTACCTGGCAGAATTCGTGGACGTGCCATTCGGGCTGGCGCGCGGCTGGTGGCGGGCGCCGCTGCACACCTTCACGGCCTTTTCGGTGCAGAGTTTCGTCGACGAGGTGGCGCTGGCGGCCAAACGAGATCCACTCGAGCTCAGGCTGGAAATGCTGGGAGCGCCGCGCGACCTGGAATATCGCGATCACGGCGGCCCGGTGTTCAGCACCGGGCGGTTGAGTGGCGTGTTGCGCGAGGCGGCGCGGCGCATCGAGTATGGCCGCAAGCTGCCCAAGGGTCGCGGCATCGGCCTGGCGGCGCATTTCACCTTCGGCGGCTACACCGCGCATGCCATCGAGGTCGTCGCGCAGGCCAAGGGGTGGCGCATCGAACGCTGCGTGTGCGTCACGGATGTCGGGCAGGTCGTGAACCCGGCCGGAGTGCAGGCGCAACTCGAGGGCGGCACGGTGGATGGCATCTCCACCGCTCTCGGGCTCGAGATCACCGTCGAGAACGGCCGCATCCAGCAGTCGAACTTCGACGGTTATCCGCTGTTGCGGATGCCAGAGGCACCCAGGGTGGAAACGCACATCCTGCCCTCGACGTTGACACCCTGTGGCGCGGGCGAGATGGGAATTCCCGGCGCCGCGCCGGCGCTGGCGAACGCTGTTCACGCCGCCACCGGCCAGCGCATCCGTCGCCTTCCCATGCGCCGGGCGTGAGTCAGGATTCAGCGTGCGTTAAGAAGCCGGGGCGCAATCTGTCATCACTCGATGAAAGGTTGCGAAATGAGCCGTTACTTCCCGACAGTCCTCATCACTGCGTTGCTGCTACCGGGTCTGACGGCCTGTACCAGTACCCAAAAATGGGCTTCCGCCGGCGGCAATCGTCAAGACGGCGTGGTGCGGCTCTCATACGATTACGCCGAATTTCACCAGCCCGAGATGAGTGATGCGGAGGCCAAGGCGCTGGCGTTGAATCGCTGCAATGCCTGGGGCTACCGGGAAGCGGAGCCCATCGCCGGACAGGTTCGCCAGTGCGCCAACATGGACGACGGCAACTGCAACCTGTGGACGGTGACGCGCGAATACCAATGCAAGGACGGTGAAGTTTCCTACGCGAGCCGCCTGTCGCGCTGACTGCGCGCCGGCTCGCAAACTCATCAAGTACCTTATGTTTATGCGGCGCGGATGCGCCCGGCGGATGCGCCCGTGTAAGCTTTGCGCCACATGTCCATCATCGACCGCATCCTCGGCCGCACTCCGCCGGAAGGTCCGCAGATCCGCACGCCCGCCCGCAGGCCGCCGCGGGTCACGGAAATGCCGGCCACCGCTATTCTCCAGCCGGCAACGGCGCAGTCCGTGCCGCCCTCCGTGCCGCCCGCGTCCGATGTGTCGGAAGGCGTCGTGCGTGTCTACGACCAGTTCGGCCGCACCATCTCCATCGGTCGCGAGGCCTGGCGTCGCGACGTGCTGCTGCCCAATCTCGCTACCAGCCATGGCGACGCGGATGCGCTCTACGAACTCGTGACCAGCGCATTGAGTGACGGCTTCGCGCCGGACGTACTGGAGGCTGCGCGCTGGCTGGCCGACAATGATCAAGACCCGCAGCGCGGCGCCACGGTGCTCGGCGTGGTGTTGCTGCAGACCAGGGACTACGACGGGGCACGCGAAGTGCTGGAGCGCGCCATTTCCCGGCATGGCGAGAACGCCTACCTATTGGCGAACCTGGCGCGCGTGTATGCCGCGCTCGGCGACCAGGAACGCGCCGATGCGCTCATCTGGCGTGCACTCGAGCTGGATCCGAACGAGGCCACTTCCCTCAACTGGCTGATCGCGAACCTCAGCGCGAGCGACGGGCAGGAAGCGACCCTCGCGGCCTGCGCGCGCGCGGCGACGTTTGCCGGCAGCTGGCGGCCGCAGTTGTGGCTGGCGCGCGATGCATTGGCGCGCGGCGATCTGGCAACGGCGACGCAGCTCTATGAAGAGGCGCTGGGGCGCGTCAATCCGGCGCCGGCCGATCTGCTCATGCAGCTCAGCGGCGATCTCGGTAACCGCGGGCACACGGAACTGCTGGTGCGCCTGACCCAGCCGCGTTTCGAGCTGGCGGCACACGGTCTCACCGTGGGCAACAACCTGCTGCGCGCCTACCTAGAACTCGGCATGTTCGCCGAGGCGCGCAAGCTGCTCGAAATGCTCTATTCGCAGCAGCGCCCCGATTGGCGCGAACAGCTTACTGTCTGGGAACAGAAACTCGATGACGCGCAGAAGCGTTATGGGGAAGTCACGGCGCCCCTCGATATCGTGCTGATGCGCCTCGAGCAGCCGGTCTGGGCGCGTGGCGTGCTCGGTTTCGATGCGCTGTTGCCCGCGAAGATGGCGTCCGCGCCGCGCATTCACTTTATCTGCGGCAGCGGCGAGGCTCACGAGGATGCGGGCGGCAAGGTCGTCTCGCAGCCCACCAACGATCTTGGACGCCTGGCGCGTGCCCTGCCGATGTTCTTCGCCGAGGAAATGTTCCTGCGCACCAGCGCTCGCACGGCGTTCCTGCTGCCGTGGATGAAACAGGGTGGTTTCATCCTTTCGGCGCGGCCGTGGACCACGGCGTTCCTGCCGCCCGACCATACGCCGCCGGACCTGTTCGTGTTCCTGCACGTCGACGCGCGCGAAACTCCCTGGCTGCTGCGCGTCTCCATCGAGAACGCGCAGCGACTGGCGACAGCTGTGACCTTCGAACAGGCCTTTTCGCTGGAGACCGCGGGTCGCGACGTGCTGGCACTGCTCAATGACCTGGTGCCGCGCCTCACCATACTGCTGGCGCTGCGACGTGAAGATGCCGCATCGGCGCTCGCCATGCCGCCGCCGGAACTGCTGCCGGGATATATCGCCGGACTCGAGCAGGCGCTCGCCGTGGGATTGGCCGCGCGCCAGCAAGGCGGCGCAAACTTTCTGCACCAGGAACGCTCGATCTTCGATCACCTGTTCGACGTGGCGCTGGGCGGTGCAGAGTTGCTGCGCCCGAGGTTATTGCTGGTGAATGCGCTCGAGAACCAGGCGCGGCGCCGGCCGGAGATGGTGCGCGAGTACCTGGAGCGGCTCACGCTGCTGCAACAGCAACACGCATTACCGGAAGGCGCCGGAAGCACGCTGGTGGAGAAGGGTGTCAGGACGGTCGCGGAGAAAGCGCAGGCAGATCCTGCCGCTTGACGGTCACGCACCTCGATGCGTGCACGTCGTGGCAATTGTGCGCACGCCCCTGGATTTGAGTACATTGCGGCAATGATTCACATGAGGCCGCTCGTGGCCTGGCTCTTTGCCCTGGTACTCGTGGGCGCCGCCGCCGCGCAGGACGTCGTGGACGCCAAACTACTGGCCGACATCGGCCGGATTCGCGCCATCGACAATCACATGCATGGTGACGCGGTGGATGCCTCTCGCCCGACGCGATGGCGTGACGACAATCCGCTCGGTACGCCGCGTTATCCCGACGTCGTTGGATTGCAGCGTAACAATCCCGAGTGGCGGACCGCGTGGTTCGCGCTGTATGGATACAGCTACGCCGACGCCGAACTGCCGCACCTGAAGAGCCTGCTGGCGAGCAAGCGTCAGACACTCGCAAACGCCGGCGTCAACTGGCCGAGCATCGTGCTCGATACGGCGGGCGTGGACATCGCGCTGCTCAATTCAGTACGGCCCGGTGCCGGGCAGACCAACGGCCGCTTCCGCTGGGTGCCGTACGCGGATCCACTGCTGCGGCCGTTCGCGGCTGAGGCCAGCTGGCTGGAATATTCGGGAGGTGACCTCTCGATCGCGATGCTGCTGCGGGACGTCGGCTTCAGCCGGCCACCACCGACACTCACCGAGTACCGCATCAATATCGTGAACGCCACACTGGCGCGCTGGAAAAGAGGCGGCGCCGTGGCGATCAAGTTCCTGAGTGCCTACGCACGCTCTCTGGATTTCGAGGTGGTCGACGAGGCGACCGCCACGCCGGTGTATCTCAAGGCGGTCAAGGGCGCCGAACCTCTCACCGATCCCGAACAAAAGCTGCTCGAGGACTATCTTTTCAACGCGATTTGCGCGGCTGCCGGTGCGCAGGGACTGGTGGTGCACATCCATACCGGCAACGGTGATGGGCCTTACTTCAACAACGGTCGCGCCAACCCGGCGCTGCTCGAGAACGTCATCAATTCACGCCCGCAGCGCAAGACCAGTTTCGTACTGCTGCATGGTGGCTGGCCCTACGACGACCTGGCCCAGGCCATGACCGACAAGCCGAATACCTATGTGGATTTCTCCGCGCAGACGTTTTACCTGGCGACCCACCAGATCTCCGAGGTGCTGCGCAACTGGCTGAGCTGGCACCCGGAGAAGGTGCTGTTCGGCTCGGACGCCTATTCCGATGTCGACTCGCCGCTCGCCGATTGGGAAGAAAAGGAATTCCTGATGACGAGCAAGGCGCGGCGCGCGCTCGCCATCGCGCTCACGGCCATGATGCAGAATGGCGAGATCACGCGTGAGCGCGCGGCGGAGATCGCGCGACTGGTGTTGCGCGACAACGCCATGAAGCTCTACGGACTTGGCGCGCCGGCCGCGCCGTGAACCCGCTGCACGAGCGCATTCGCCGGCTGCCCGCCGGCGTCGAATTCCTCGTCGTCGTGAGCTGGTCCTTTGGCCTGCCCATATTTGCTTCGATCATGTCGCTGGGTACCGGTGGCGCAAGCGGATCACCGACCGGCGGCGCGCTGGTGTTCAACAACCTGGCGCTGCTGAACATCGTGGTGTTCGAGCTCATTCAGTCCGCGTTCCTGATCTGGTTCCTGCGCGTGCGCGGCTGGACGCTGGAAAAATTCGGTCTCTCGATCACCTGGCGCGGCACCGGCCTTGGCTGGTTGTTGCTGGTGGGAACTTACGTACTGGCGATGGGCGTGCAGACGCTCGCTCAATGGATCATGCCACTGGAGATGCGGGTGGCGGTCCAGCAGTATCCGACGACCGATCCGCGCGTCAGCATGCAGCTGGTGTTCCTGGCATCCACGGTGAACGGCATCTTCGAGGAATTGTTCGTTGCCGGTTACATCATCACCGCTCTCAGGGAGACGCGTGGCATCTGGACGGCGATCAACGTGAGCACGGTCGTGCGACTGCTCTATCACATCTACCAGGGGCCGATCGGCGTGATCACCATCGTGCCGCTGGGATTGCTGTTTGGATTCGTCTACGCGCGCACGCGCCAGCTGTGGCCGCTGATCTTCGCCCACGTGCTGATCGATATCATCGGGCTGTCGGCACTGGGCCGCGCGCTGGAAAGCCTGTGAATTACGCCACCTGGCGGGCGTGCATTTCGCGCACCACGCGGCGCGCTTCGCGCTGCTTCAGCAGTTGCTGGTCCTGCACCCAGTCCAGCGTGTAGTTGGAGACCTCGCGCCAGCCGCTCTGCGCGATGATGAAGTGCGTGCGCCCCGGGAACTCGCGGTAATCGGTGGTCGCGAGCGAATTGCGGTAGGCGCGCGCATTGGCCAGGACGACCGACGGCGGCGCGAGGTGATCCTTGGAAGCCGCGATCAGCAATAGCGGCGCACGACTGTTCCGACGCACGTTGATCGTGGTCTCCGCGAACGGGTTCAGGTTGGCGAACTCGGCCTGCAACAATACGCGCCGCGGCCCCGGCACCGCGTAACGTTCAAAGGCTCGTTGCGCCTCCTCGCGCGACGAGGTGTTCATGAACGCATAGTGGAATTGTGCCGGCGTCAGGGCGACCGATCGCCGGCTGCGGCGCGTTTTCAAAAGCTGCGGCGTGACCACCCGCATTTTGGTGTAGGGAAGTGTCCAGATTCCCCTGATGGGAGCGGATGCGACGGCCACGCCGCAGATTCCCAGGCCACGATCTAACAACGCCTGAACCACGAGTCCTCCGATGCCATGTCCGACCAGGATTGGCGGCTCATCGAGAGCGAGCACGAAGCGCTCGTAGTGATCCGTGATCTCGCGGAATCCCAGGTTTGCGAAGCTCTCCGGCGCCCGACGCAGCGTGCGGATATCGCGTTCCATCCCGGGCCAGCTCGGCGCATATACCATGTAGCCGTGCTCGGAATAGTTGTGTGCCCAGAATTCAAGGGCGAGCGGAGTCGTCCATAACCCGTGGATCAGGACGATGTTGTTAGATGACATGAATCCTCCACAGCGGACTTCAGAATCTGCGCGTGGGCTGTCGTTGTCCAGCGACCGCGCGCAGGAGTTGTACGTACAACCTTTGGGCTGCGGGGATTTCCTAGTACGTGTGCGGCGCGACACGCTACCCTAGGCGGCATGCAGGAACCGACACGCGCAGAAGTCGACGCCTTCCCCGCTCCAACCGTGCTCGAGTTCGGTGCGAGCTGGTGTGGCTACTGCCGGGCAGCGCAGGCGGATATCGCCGCAGCGTTGTCGCGCCATCCCGACATCCGCCACCTCAGAGTCGAGGATGGCAGCGGCAAACCACTCGGGCGTTCGTTTGGCGTGAAGCTCTGGCCGACATTGATCTATGTGGAAGCGGGCGTGGAACGCGGCCGCGTCGTGCGCCCGGCAAATGCGGCCGAGATCGAGGCGATTTTTGCGAGCTGATTCCCGGCGCGCCAGGCGTCCGTTATTGTGCGACGCCATGAGGCTTTCCGCTAATCCACGATTCTGGTGCGCCCTGATCCTGCTGGCCGTGTGCATGCGCGCGACCGCCGCGCCCAGCGACACCGACGAGTCGGCGTACGCGCCATCGACGCTCGCGAAAATCCTCGGCGGCGCGGCGCGTTCGCAGAATGACGAAGCCGAGCTCGCGGGCTTGAGCGACTGGTACACCACCACGGCGAATTTCACCGGCCGCAAGCGACCGATTTCTGGTCGCTTTCGACCGATCATCGGCGCATGGGTCACCAGCCGCGGCCTGGATCCCTCGACCACAGAGCTGTATTTCACCGGTGAGTTGCCCGAGCTCGAGTTCGAGCAGGGCGGGCGCAAGTACTGGGTGATGGCGGGGCTGCCCGGCGGGCTCGGCTTCGACGTCTATCCACCCGGACAGAAGCTGACTATCTACCTGCAGAAGGTGGGGTTTGCGTCGGGCGCGCCGGTGGCCGTGCTCACCATGGCGAAGTTGCCCACCGGCGTCACCTCGACGACCGCATCGAAGGGGCGGGTGATGCGCAACACGCGGATGGGCGAGGGCGCACGCCGCCAGGAGGGCACTTACCAGGCTGGTGCCGCGACTTTCACCTACGCCGGGCGTGAGTACTCGCTGCCGCTCGATGTCAGCGGGCGCCATTCCATCGCGCCCGGCATGTATTCCTACGAAAACGGCGTGCGCACCGCGTTGCTCGAGTACGGCTCGGGCGACGCGCAGTACCTGTTGCTGCGTGTACCGGTGAACGAGGGCGGTGGCAGCCACTCCGACATCGTGCCGTATCTCGTGCTCAACGGACGCATCGTGCCACCCATCGACCTGACTTCGTGCGAGGTCAATGTCGAAGAGTTGTCGCGCTCCGCCACGCGCGGCAGCGTGGACTGCAGCGCCGTCGCACGTGCGGTGTTTTCGAAGCTGCGATTCACCGCCGACTAAAATGGGGACATTCCTGTTTTTCGCGGCGCCGCTAAATAGGAATGTCCCCATTATCAGGACGGGTTGGCCTTCCAGCCGCGCGGCTTGCGGTTGAAAGCAATTTCCACCTGGAAGTTACGCGCCTGGCACTTCGAGCAGCGCAGGCGGGTGCAGGCCTGTTTGAGCGTCACGTTCCATCCCAGGATGTTAGCCACGCTGCGCGGGTCGATCTCGCGTTCGTGCCGGCACCCGCGGCAGATGACGCAAATTACGTATGCACCAGAGTGGTCAGAAAGTTTGTCGATGACGCTGGCGGGCAGGGGCATGAAGCATATTTTTTCCCCGCCCGGGAGCGACGTCCATCCAGTCTGCGTTGCTCCCGAGCACTGTATGACGCGGGTATTTGCCTGATAACCTGCGCGCCATGCCGCCGAAAATCCGTATCGAACGCTGCAGCTCGCTCGACCAGCCGGGATGGCTCGACATGCGCCTGGCGCTGTGGCCGGATGCCACCGCCGACGAGCACCGCGACTACATGGCGATTTCGCTGGCGCAACCCGAGCGGTTCCTGCAGCTGATGATGTACGACGAGAGTCGGCAGCCACTCGCGTTCATCGAAGGTTCGATCCGCGGCGATTACGTCAACGGCACCGAGTCCTCGCCGGTGGGGTTCGTCGAAGGCGTCTACGTGGTTCCTGCCTGGCGGCGCAAGGGCGTCGCGCGCCAGCTCTACGCCGCCATCGGCGACTGGGCGAAAGCCCGGGGTTGTCGCGAGCTGGCCTCGGATGCGCTGGTCGACAATGAAGTCAGCCAGCGCGCACACCTTGCCCTCGGATTCCGCGAGACCGAGCGCGTGGTGTACTTCACAAAGATTCTGTAATCCGGGTCCAGGCGAGCGGCCGGCGCCCCACTTCCGTTACCTGGGCGTTACCGCGGCAGTCCCAAACTGGCGCCAATGGAAACGATGAGGACCGTGATGCGCATCTCGGTGCTCACGGTGTTTGCTTCCTGCGTTGCACTCTTGTTATCGCCGGGGAGCGTGCGTACGCGGTGGCACGGGTCTCGTTGGCGCTGGTGGCGGCACGGGATTGTTGTTCCAGGGAGCGATCTGGGGCGGCGTCACTTTCATGTTGAAGTCGGTTCGACGTCGGTGGCAGCTATTTCTGGCTGTACGCTGCACTGTGACCAGCGTGGCTGGCACGGTCTGGTCGCTGGTCTTGATAGGTACCAGCATTCGTCAGCCGCCGGCTCGCCGACTGAGAGCGCCCGGATGCCTGATATTCTTCGGAGTCATGAAATGACTGCCCGAACCCGAACTGATGCCGGCCGTCTCCAACGATCCCGTACTGATCGGCGAGTGGCTGGTGGATCCGCGCGACGATTCGCTCACGCGCGGCTGCGAGCGCTGAAATCGAGCCGCGCACCATGCGCCTGCTGATTCGTCTCGCGCAGACCCCGGGCAGGTCGTGAGCCAGGACGAGCTGCTCGAGTCCGTCTGGACCGGTGTCGTCGTCGGAACGGCGTCTGTCTACCAATCGATGTCGCAGCTGCGCAAGGTGCTCGGGGACACCGACGACCCACCTCGTTACATCGAAACCGTGGCGCGCAAGGGATACCGCCTGCTGGCGCCCGTGTCCGCGCCGCCCGCACCTTCTCCCGGGCCGAAGCCTGCTCCGGCAACGGTGCCGGATATCGAGGCAGGCATCAGCGAATCTGCCGCCCCGCTACCGCAACGCCTGGGCTGGGTCATGTTGGCCGGGGCCGCGGCGACTGGTGGTAATGGCCGCAGTCTGGCGCTTCGCGCCGGACGCGGGAATGGCGGCAAAGATCCCGTCCATCGTCGTGTTGCCGTTCACCGACCTCACCGTCGGCAAGACCGAGCAGGCATTCTGCGACGGGCTCACTGAAGAAACCTCCAACTGGCTGGCGCAGGTTCCAACGCTGCAGCGTCGTGGCGCGAACCTCCGCATTTGCCTATCGAGATCGGGAAGCCGACGTCCGCACGATCGGGCGCGAGCTGAAGATCAGTCATGTTCTCGAAGGTTCACTGCGGCGCTCGGGAAACCGGATGCGTATCACCGTGCAGCTGATTCACACGGGCTCCGGCTACCACCTCTGGTCCGATTCCTACGACGTGGAGGCCGGTGACGTTTTGCAGGTGCAGGAGCACATCGCGCGTTCCGTGGTGGGGAGTCTCGAGCTGCGCATGAGCCCGAGACGCGACACGCGCTTCGCGGAGCGCCGCAGTAGCAACGCCGAAGCGCAACGGCTGTACCTGATCGCCAAGAGTCATGCCGCCAAACTCGACGGCCCATCGAACGAGCAGGCCATCGCCCTGTATCGGAAGTCGCTGGAAGCCGATCCTACCTTCGCGCTGGCCAAGGTGTGGCTGGCACAGGCCATCAGCAATCAACGTTATTTCACCAGCCAGACCATCGAACAATTGTCGCCCGATATCGAGCCATTGCTTGCAGACGTCGAGAGATCCTCGCCCGAGCTCGTGGATCTGTACTTGGTGCGCGGCACCTATCGACATCCTCATGAGGGATCGCGAGGCTGCGCTCCGCGATCTGCGGCGCGCGCTGGAAATAAATCCGAGCTCCAAGGGCGCCGCGAGCATATTGGGCTACTACTACCTGACCGCAGTCGCGCCGCGCGATGCGCTGATGTACTACACGATGGCCTCCGCGCTTGATCCACGCGACTTCGGCATGTATGCCTACCAATGCATCGCGCTCACGGACCTGGGCCGATTCGCGGCCGCGGATGTCGCATGCGCGCGCGCGCGGGCGCTCGAGCCGGAGTCGCCGTGGGTTTTCAGCGTCTCGAGCTCGCTCGAGGCGGCGCGCGGCAACTTCGAGCAAGCCCTGAAGTGGAGTGATGCCGCATTGGAGCGCGGCGGCGATGTTGCCTGGATTCGCGGAGAGCGAGGCCGCTGGCTGGTCACCCTCGGCCTGCTCAGCGACGCAGGCACCGCTTATCGTGAAGCCGTGCGGGCGGACGCCGTCGCCGCGCGCCGCAACAGCGATCTCGCGTTCGTCGGTGGTTCTGCGGCAATCGAAGCGGGTGGCGCGGCAGGCTTGCGGGCGTTCATTGCGGACAACCAGCTCGATCGCAGCGCTGATCCGCCCATGCAGTTTGTGCTGGCGAGCATGTTGCTAATCGTGGGTGACCACGACGTGGCACGGGATCTGGTCAATCGGGCGCTGGCGTCGCCGCAGCTGGCGCCGGAAGATCTGGCCAGTCCCTGGCAGGCGAAAGCCGGCTGGTCCTATCTACTGATCACCGCCGCCGCATTGCGTGCCACCGGAGATACAGCGCAGGCCGATCGCAGGCTCGAGGAGCTGCAGCAATTGCTGGACGGCATGGAAAAAGCGGGCGCGCACACGGCCGGATTGCAGATCCTGCGTGCCCAACTTGCGGCCATGCGTGGAAACAGCGACGCCGCAATGCAGGCATTGCGGCGCGCTGCCGAACTCGGATGGAGCGAGGCGTGGCTGACCGATCACGAGCGCTACTTCGAAAGCCTGCGCTCCCGTGCCGACTATCAGGAATTGCTCGCCGCCGTGCGCGCGAAGAACGCGGCCACGGCGGCGAAGCTCAAACCCCGCCTTTCAGGCCGGCTTGACCGGCGGGAAGGTGCCGCCAGGGCCGCCACCGCCCGCGCGGTTGAAGGCTTCGAGCATGATGGTGATCGCCTGGGCAATCTCGTAAAGGCGAAAACTGTGCAAGTCCGGTTGGTAATCGGCGGGTATTCCAGTGTTCTCGGCCGTCCAGTTCGCCTCGACGGCGGCTGCCTTCAGCAATCCCAGGCCTGATTTTGACGAACCCCCAGGCAAGTCTTCATCGTGTTCTACCGTATTGATCATCGCGGTGACTACCTTGGGGATGTCTTCCAGGGCGATGACCGTGGCGACGTCTTTATCCGGCGTGTCCGGCCAAACCGGAAGCGCCGCCATACCCATGATCTTGTCGCGAAACTTTGTGAGAAAGAGGCTTCCGGGCAACACTACGGCTTGAGGATCTGACATGTTGGTTTTCTCCGTCTGGCGAATCGTATATGGACCCCGCAGCTAACAATCGTTAGTCTGCGCTCAAAATCAAACGGAGGACACTGGCGCGTTGCACCACCGGTGTGCTCAATGGGACGGGGAGGAACACCGCATGAACTATTCGAGATCTTTCGCTGAATTGGCGGTTCTTGCGGTGGCTCTTGCCACATTCCTGTACCCCACACCCGCGCTCGCGAAGGCGATGACCCTGGGCATGGACCGGGAAAAACAGCAAGGCACCAGCCTTTGTTGGGCGGCCGTCTCCACCATGGCGATGCGTTCGCTGGAGCCGTTTTCCTGCCCGGCCGAGGACGTGAGTCCAACAGTCATGAACGAACTCACGCCGCTGGCGCAGAAGGAACTGGTGCGCCTGGCGCGATCCGAGATCAAGCGGTGCGCGCACTTCAAGCTTCGCGGCAACCGGTTCAAGAATTCCGCCACGACATGCGCAAGCCTCGACGGGAGCACCTGCGACGCTGCGGGAGACTTCTTTCTTTTCGAAGGCACCAGCACGCGCGTTCCCGCCGGCAAGGCGCTCACCGAGGCACACTTTGCCAAGGAAATTTTTGACCGGGAGCGGCCGGTTATCATTCAGTGGGACTACAGCGCTGTCGATCCGACGCAGACGGAAATCCAGGTTCTGCCCACGCTGCCGCACTGGCTCATCATCGTTGGCTACGACGACGTAACGCACAAAGTGCGCGTGTTCGATCCACTGCCAAAAGACGGCGTGACCGAGGCGAAGCCCGAACGCCGCGAGCAGTGGATCCCATACGCGGCCTACCTCGATCCGCAAATTGAGCTCGGCCAGCCCGTCGTCGCCAAGCACAGTCAGGAAGCATACAAACTGCGTTCCGCCGACGAGCTGGAGCCTCCGCAGGCAGGTCCCGGCAATCCGGATGGATATCCGGCACTGGCTCAGGTCCAGCAGGTGGCCCAGGCAATTACTTTGGAGCCGATGCCGGTGCAGACCGCACTCGAGGTGACGCGCGACGGCATCGAAGAGCTTGGACGCAAGTACGAGATATTTTCGAGTAACGGCAAGCGCTTGAAGCGGAAATTCGAAGCCGCGCCGGCATTTCCCATCGTGGTGCTCACCACGCGACAGCTGATGAACGCCGCCTCGCGCCCCGAAGAACTGCTGGTTCCGAGCACCTCGTCGTTGCTGGTGCCCGTGGTCGACCGAAATACGCGTGAAATCTCGGGTTCGTTCCTCTACTTCAGAGACCGTGATACCTGGAAGCAGGGCGGCTATTCGAACACCCAGATCGCCCATCTGCTGGTCAAGTTGCGCAACAGGCACGCGAATGGGGAGCGCGCTGCCAAGGACTTCTACCTGGTTTCGATTCCCGAACAGGCTTCGTTCTTTGCGGCGCATGGTTTTGGAACCGATGCGATGCTGGCCAGTGTCGACGATGACGGGACGGGTTCGCTGGTGAAGGCTCATGCGGCGCTCGAGACCGTGGTGCAAAAGGTCGAAATCGCAAGGCGGCGCGGGTCCCCTAACCCCCGATGACGCTTTACTGCCGGGTCAGAGCCTCCCAGAACAGTCATTACGTTCCGCTTACTCTGATTCGGATCTCGCGTAACACCTTGATTTCGTGGAGTTCATTAACGAAATAGAACTCCTTTAGTAATCGTTGAGGACTTGAAAACCAGCGATTACGTACACCGTGGGCTCCACCAACAGGAGCAGTCCCATGGCACCAGACGATCCCCCTGCCTTCGCGATTCAGTCACGAATCGCCATCTACACTCTCGGTCGCTTCGAGGTCTGCCTGAATGGCATGCCATTGCGATTCAAGGGGCGCGCGCCAATACGTTCACTGGAGTTGTTGACCGCCCTGATCGCGGCGGGAGCCGGGGGGGCGGCAAGCGGTCGACTGTCCGATCAGTTGTGGCCGCAAGCGGACGGTTTCGACGCCTATCGCGCATTCACGACGACCCTGCATCGGCTGCGTCGGATGCTGCAGTGTCACGACGCCGTGCGCCTGAGCGCCGGTCGTCTCACTCTCGATGCCCAGATTTGCAACGTAGACGCCTGGGCCTTCGAACGCGCGCTGCGCGGTGCAGTGGACACCGATGCCATCGGGGCGGTGCTGGACTCATATCCCGGCCCGTTTCTGGCAGACGAACAGAGTCCCTGGGCCATCGCAACCCGCGAACGCCTGCAGCAATTGATTGCACGCAAGGAGAATCAAATGCGCGCGCGGCCCGGAATCTGCGGTCAGAGCCCTGTTTCCGGCAGCAGTCAGCCCTTCGCTCGCCTTCTTGAGCCGCCGCAGCGTGGCCGAACTCGCAAGTTGCCGCAGCGCATCCTTGCCGATCCAGCGTGGCGCGGGATCCTCCGCGGCGGCGAGTTTGCGTGCCAGCGCGACGGCGGCCTGGTTGAGCGCCGGACTGCGTTCGCCGACGCCGCGCAGCGCCCAGTTGACGCCCTTCTTGACGAAGTTGCGTTCGTCGCGCGCGGCCTTCGCGACCAGCGGCAGGCAACGCAGGAATTGAGCGTCGGTGGCGGCCTTGTCCTTGAGCGCGACGCTGGCGAGCAGCGCGAACGCGGCGCGTTTGACGAACTCGTCGCGGTGGCCGGCCCACTGGCGGATCTTCGCGAATGCATGCGGGGTGCGCACCCACAGCGCGAAACACAGCGTGTCGCATATCGCCCAGTTGTCGAAGGCACGCGCCTGTCGGTCCATCTGTGCCGGCGTCACCTTGTCGGGTTCATCCACGTAGGCGCACAGCATCCGCGCCTCGTAGACGCCGGTCTTCCACAACTCCAGTGCCAGCGCGTGATCGGGACCGAGTTCCTTGCCTAACTTCTGGATGTCTCCCATGCGCACGCCGAGCGCGTCGTCGTTGGGAATCGCATAGCGCAACATGCCGTCGCGCACGGCTTTCGAGGAGTGTTTCCGCAGCCAGGCGAGGGCGCTGGCAACTCGCGGATCAGGCACTGCGCGAGCCCGCGAGTTTTCCCCCGAGCCAGGTACAGGGAATGGCGCTCAGCATCAGCAGCAGCGAATACCAGATCGGCCCCAGGTCCGGGCTCTTGGCCCAGGCAAAGACCACGCCCAAAAGCGCGATCGCCGTACCAATGGCACCAAGCATGACGGCGAGGTACATCGGCCGCGACGGCGCGAGACGTGCGGTGATCCAGCCGGCACCGATGGCTGACAGCAGCCGATATGACAGCGCGATCAGCCAGTCCGACGTGGTCATGTCACTGACTTCGGTGCCGTACACACCGCGGCGTGCATCACCAGATCGAGTACCACCGCAACGACGATCGTGAAGGCGAGACCGGCGAGCACCGCGAGAAAGCTTTTCATTGTTTTTACCCCTGGAGTGCCGCGGCATGCTGGCTGGCGAGATTGCCCAGGTCAAGCTGCGGCCTTCCGACGGCCCGAAGCCGGGGCGCGCGCGGCGGGTGCCGGCTACTTCGTCGGCGTGAGCTTCAGCAGTCGACCGCCGGTGCCGTTGCGCTGGTCTTCGAGCAGCCAGATGGCGCCATCGGGACCTTGCTCCACCTCGCGAATGCGACGGCCCATGTCGAAGCGTTGCGCTTCGGCGGCGCTGCCATTGATGAACTTCACGCGCACCAGGGCTTGCGACGACAGTCCGCCGATGAACCCGTCGCCCGTCCACTGCGGAAACATCGTGCCGGAGTAGATGATGAAGCCGGCCGGCGAGATCACCGGCGTCCAGCTGATGAGCGGCGCCTTGAACTCGGGATGCGTGTGGTGATCGGGAATGTCCGCGCCGCTGTAGTGATCGCCATTCGACACCACCGGGTAGCCGTAGTTGGCTGCCCTTCTCGATGAGGTTCAGCTCATCGCCGCCGCGCGGGCCCATCTCGTGGGCGTAGAGCCGTCCCTGGACGTCAAACGCGAGGCCGAGCACATTGCGATGACCCAGGGACCAGATTTGCGCCGTCACGCCGCCCTGCGCGAAGAATGGATTGTCGGTGGGCACCGAGCCGTCGTGGTTGAGCCGCACGATCTTGCCGAGGTTGGACTTCATGTCCTGCGCCGGCGTGAACTGCTGGCGTTCGCTGGAACTGATCCAGAGTTTGCCGTCCGGACCAAATGCCAGCCGGTGTCCCCAGTGTCCGCCGCTCTCGACCTTCGGCACCTGGCGCCAGATCACCGCGAGATCCTCGAGTCTGCCGCCGCCCTGCGCGTCCAGAGCAAGACGCGCGCGTGCCACCGCCGCGCCACTGGTGTCGTCTTCACCTGGCTCCGCGTAACTCACGTACACCAGGTGAGTGGTCGCGAAATCGGGATGCAGGATGACGTCTCCGAAGCCGCCCTGGCCGCCGTAGGCCACCGTCGGCACGCCCATGATCTCGCCCTGACGCCCCGAGCTCACGTCCAGCAATTTGAGCGCGCCCTTCTTTTCGGTCACCAGCAGTCGGCCATCGGGCAGAAACGTCATGGCCCAGGGTTCGCGAAACTCCGCCACGGGTGTGGCGCGGAATTCGTCGCCAATGCGCGTCGCCTGCGGAGCATCCGCATTCCCGCAACCGGGGCATGCGGCGGCGAGCAGCAGGCAAAGGGCGTTGAGGAAGATCCCGTGCTTCACGCGGCGATCGCCTTAGAAACGGACGATGAGTCCCAGTGACATGTATTCCATGTCTTCGGTGCCGGTGTTGGTGCTGCCGACATCGCTGATCTTCTGGAACTCGGCGCGGATGGTGTACATCACGTTGATGTTCCAGCCGATGCCGCCGCCGAACACCGGCTCCTGTGAATCGCCCTTGGCGCTTCCGGCGAGGTTGGGTTGTCCCTCCACCTTCGAAATGAACTCGCGCTCGGAGTTGGCGAACAGATAGCCCACACGTCCGTACACTTCGAACTTGTCGTTGATGGGAAAGATGCCGAGGGCCGAGAACAGCACGCCACCCACGGAGTAGCCGAGGCTGACTTGCGACGGGGTGAAACCATTGCCGTCGCCATAATCAAGTTCGGCATTCGCGCTCGACACCATTTCGCCGTATTGCACCAGGCCCAGTTCCGCTGAAAAGAAGCGATGGAAGCGGAAACCAAAAGTGAGCTGGTAGCCGATGTCGGTATCTTCAGTCTTCGAATCCAGATTCTGGAACGGGATGTCGTTGAGGCTGAGAATGTCCTCGAGCGTCTGTTCGTTGTCGGCCTGGTCGCCCACGTATTGCGTCTGGCCCACGAAGGCCGCGCCGTAAGGGCCGATGCGGTTCTGGTTGCGCGTGCGTTTTTTTGGCGCAGCCTCGGCGAGACCCGCGAATACAAGGCCAAGCACCACGAGCACTATTGCCGAATTCCTGCCCGGATGCCTGGCCGGATTGAAGATCATGCGATTTTGCTCCCCAGGTCGATGCAGAGTCACGCTAACACGCGAAGTGGCGGCACAGCCGACTATTTGAGGGTTTCAGCCAGGAACTCTTCCAGTGCATGCCAGGAGCGGCGGTCGGCGGCTTCGTCATATTGCATGCCGGCGGCGCGACTGTTGGCGGCGGGGTTGGTGAACGCATGCACTGTCTGACCGTAAGCATGCAGCTGCCAATCGGCTCTCGCCGCGCTGAGTTCCTTCGCGATCGCGAGTACGTCTTCCGGCGGAGCCATCGGATCGTCGTAGCCATGAAGAATGAGTACCCGGGCGCGGATTTTCGGTTCCGTGTGGCCCGATGGTTTCAGCATGCCGTGAAAGCTGACGACGCCGCGGACATCGGCGTCGGCGCGCGCCAGGTCGAGTGAACACAGGCCGCCAAAACAGAATCCCGCGACGGCAATGCGCCGCCCATCCACGATGGGCATGGCCTTGGCGGTTGCCAGTCCCGCCTGGAGCCGCTTGAGCAGCATGCCGCGGTCCTTCATGAACGGCATCATCAGGGCGCTGCATTCCTCGTTGGTTGTGCCGCGCTTGCCCTTGCCGAAATTGTCGAGCGCGAAACACGCGTAGCCCTGCCATGCGAGTCGCCGCGCCTTGCGCTCCACGAAATCATCGCACCCGCCCCAGGCGTGATTGATCAGCACCGTGGGCCGCGGCCCCGGCTGCGATTCGTCGTAGCACAGAAAGCCTTCGAGCAGCACGTCACCGTCGCGGTACTCGATGTACTGTTCACGCATGGAAGCCACCTTGCCGGTTTGAGAGTCGTCTAATAAGAATTGATTATCTTATAGCCGGCCGTGGAAGGGCAGCGGTTCGGGCACCGGCGGCGCGATGACCGCCATCGCACCGCCACGGCGCCTAACTAATTTGGCAGTGACGCGGCGCGCGGCGCCGGCCCGCGGTTACTTGGGCGGCTCGGTCCCGGGCTGGGCGTCTTCGATCGGAAACGCCGTCGCGCCGGCCGGAGCCGCGGCATCCTGGCTGGGCGGAGCCGGGGTCGAACCACTGTCGGGTGACGGCTTGGCGTTGCTGGCGTTAGGTGGGCCATGGCCCGCGGTGCTCGCCAGGATCGCGCGCTCGAAGCGCTGCGCAGCGTCTACATCCGTAGAAATCTTGCCCGCAATGATGTCGGTGGCGGGGGCTGACTTTCCGTAGAGGGCTTTGTTCGACTTGGTGTCGATGGCGAGAACGCTGCCGTCGAGGGAAACACCGGCGAAGAATCCGCGGTTACGCGAATACGAATATACCTCGGCATTGAAGTTCTGGTCGGTGGCGGCGGAGGCTGAACGGCCAACCGGTCCGGCCGCGACCGACGCATCGGCGCCGAGGGTGAGCTTGCCGTCGGTGATGCCTTCGATGCCCTTCTCAGTGGTGAAGACCAGCACGATGTCGGTGGACTGCACACCGACCTGCCATCCGACGTTGCCACCGGTGAGCGACACCATGATGGGATCGGTGAACTTGCCATTCGCGTCGCGCACGACCATGGCGCCACTGCCACGACGACCGCCGACCACAGCGGCAATCTTGACTACGTTGGGAATGACGGCGATGCCGTAGGCACGTGCCATCAATTTTTCGGGAATGGTGGTGTCCTTCTGCGCGAACAATTCCTCGAGCACGCCCGAGGCTTCGATCAGCCGGGCTTCTTCACGGGCGGAGGCGAGGGCCGATTGGGAAAACGCGCCTGCGGCGAGAACCATCAGCGCGATGAGGTGTTTCCTGTTCATTGCGAACCTCTCGAATGCGATGGGCGTTGAGCATAGGACAACTCGGCGCCGGTTGCATGCGGCACGTTGGCGCATAATTGGCACCATGCGACTGCCGACATGCATCTTCGACCGCCTGCACGCCATTGGGTTCCAACTGCTGTGTGCGCTCACGATGTTGCCGGGTGCGGCCCGCGCCGAGTGGATCACGCGCGATGAAGCCATCATGGGAACACGCTGCGCGGTGGAACTGTGGAGCGAAGACCACGCGCAGGGCGAAGCCGCGATCACGTCGGTATTTGACGACATGCGACGCATCGATCGTCTGATGAGCACCTGGAAAGAAGACACCGAGATGTCGCTGGTCAATCGCGAAGCGGGCAAACACCCGGTGAAAATCAGCGAAGAGCTGTTTGCCCTGCTGCAGGAGTCCGTGCGCTACTCCGAGCTCACCCACGGCGCTTTCGACATCACCTACGCCAGCGTCGGGTATCTGTACGACTTCAAGAAAGGCGTGCATCCGGATCAGAAGGCCATCGACGCCGCGCTGCCGGGGATCAACTGGCGCCACATGGTGCTGGACGAAAAGAAACTGACTGTGTTCTTTTCGCGACCCGGGATGCGGATCGACCTCGGTGGCATCGCCAAGGGCTATTCAGTGGACCGTGGCATCGGGATCCTGCAGAAACTCGGGATCACACGCGCCATGGTCAACGCCGGCGGCGACACCCGTATCCTCGGCGACCGCTTCGGGAAGCCGTGGGTGGTCGGGATTCGTGATCCGGATCATGAGGGCAAGACCTTTCTGCGCATCCCGCTCACCGATACCGCCTTCTCAACCTCGGGGGATTACGAGCGCTACTTCGATGAGGACGGCAAACGGTTTCACCACATCATCGATCCGAAGACCGGTGACTCCGCGCGCAAGTGCCGCAGCGTGACCGTCATCAGTGGCACGGCCACGCGCACCGATGCGCTGACCAAGAGTGTGTTCATCATGGGGCCCGAGGAGGGCATCGCGTTCATCAACACGCTGCCCGACGTCGACGCCGTGGCCGTCGCGCCGGATGGCAAGGTGTACTACTCGAAGGGCCTGGCTCCACCGGGCTGATTTTTTTCCGCCGACTAGGGTCCCACCAGGCCCAACCGCTTCAGTTCCTTGGCGGTCTCGGTCGCGAGCGTGTGAACGAACTCCTCGGCGTCGCGCGGATTCACGGTTTGGCTGGTGCCGGTCCAGACCAGTTTGTTCTGTGGCAGCGAGAACACGAACGTCTCGATCGTGACAACGAGGTCGGTTTGCGTGTCCGGGTTGAACTCGGTCCACGGATCGTTCCAGCCGATACCGTAGTAACCGCCCCAGTAGCCGCCATAGGTATCGTTGGACGAAGGAGTCACGGTGCTCACGGTCCGGTGGTTCACGTCGACCGGGCGCATGACCACGACGCCCTTGGCGCCGGCCGCTTCCACGATGGCGCGAGTTTGTGATTCGCCGTCTTTCGGGGCGACGCCGGCCGGCGATATCGAATACATGGGGACACCCTGGGCGCCGAGCGCGGTGATTTCCTTTGCGAGCGCGTCTTCGGCGCTTCGGCGGGCCTTGGGGTCCTGAATCATCACCACCGCGACCACCTTGGCGCCTTTCAACTGCAGCGGCTGTGCGTCGGGATCTTTCCACGAGTCCAAAAAGCTGGTGCCGCTCCGGGGAGGCGACGTGGAAGCGCAGGCACTGAGCGCGAGCAGCGCGGCTGCGCACAGCAGCTTCGGCAGGTTGTGCATGAAGCTGTTAGTCGTGGAGTCGGTTGCCATGGCCTTTTTTCCCGGATGGAGCCGTGCATCGGCGTACGCGTATGCTGGCGCCGGCGAGTGAGGCTCTCCATCGGCCTTGGGTCTCACTGGTTACGCGGCATTGCCACCGCGTCGGATCCGGGCTATTCCGGGCGGCTGAAAGTGGACTATCCCACCCGTTACGAGCCCGTGGGTCAGAAGAACGCGCTGATGTAGAGCTGGAAGATGTCGGCCTTCAGCTCGTAGAGCGGCTCGGTGCCGGGCGCGAACGGTTCCGCCGGCGGAACGCCGAAGCTTCCAAGGCTGTAGCGTGCGTCGCGGAAGTCGTCGTAGCTGACCATCATGTGGTCGTAGCGGAAATTGATCTGTCCCTTGGTGAGCCAGGGGAAGCGCTGGATCTTGAATTCGTAGGTGGCAGCCACGCCGGCGGTGATGGCGCTGTAGGTGGCGAGTTCCTTGTCGCGCGCCATGAAGTTGCTGAAGTCGGCGCGCGGGAAGATGTCCTGGTAGAAGTCCGCGGCTTCCTGCGTGTAGTAGCGCACGCGTCCTTCGAAGGTCCAGTTGCCGCCGGCCCAGGCGCCATCGAGCGGATGCACGTAACCGAGCTCGCCGGTGTGGCCGACGATGCCCCAGGTGTCGGTGTAGAAGCGGTACATCGCATCGATGGCCGCGCGGTAGGGCAGGAAATACTTGGCGCGCAACGAGGTGGCGTTGCTGGAACGCGTGTTCGGATAGACCTCGGCCTGCTGGCCCTGCTGGTCGGCGCCGACGAAGAAACGCACCGAACGATACGGGCTGTTGAGCCAGCCTTCATCGGTGATCACTTCGTACTGGCCGGTGAGGATCAGGTTCTTGGTGATGATCTGCGAGACGCCGACGCTGTAACCCTTGGACTCCATCTCTTCCTGGAACGCCGGATCGTTGGCGATCGAGCCGTCGGTGCCCTTGATGTTGCGGAACACGTCGTTCTGGCCATTCTTGTACGAGAAGGAAATCGTGGTGAGGTCGCCGAACATGTCGTGGCTCACCCCCGCGAACATGGTCTTCGCCTGGTAGTCACTCTCGTCGCTGTTGACGTAGCCGAAGCTGTAGGTGGACTTGCCGTGCAGAAAGTCCACCGAAAGGCTGCCCTGGGTGCGCTCGTCGGTGTAGGGACTCGCCGAGGTTTCAACGTCGACCGATGCCGAGGACACCATGTCGATGTAGTAGTTGGCGGCTACGGAGACGTGCTCGCCGATGCTCTTGCGCACCAGCATCGAGGGACCGTCGATGATGACGCCTCCGCCGTCGTAACGGAAATACAGCACGTCGGCACGGTCTTCCGGCAGCACGCCCGCCACGGCCTTCGATGGAAAAAGGGCGACGTCCGCGAGGGCAAAGCAGGTTATGACGAACGCCGCGAGACGCGTGTTGAGCTTGTTAGCCATGTCCGGCGGTCGTGTCAGTTACAGCCGCAGCCGCCGCCACCGCCACCGGTGGCGCCGCGCGAACCTTCGCGCGATTCGAACACGTGATCGAGGAAGTCCTGCGAAATGGGCGCGCGCGTGAACACCATGATGGGATCGGCGAGATTTTCGCGATCGTATGGCTTCACCCACGGTTCGATCGAACTGCAGCCCGTGGCGGCGAGCGCCAGGGCAAGAGTCAGCAAACCGCGGAAAGTGCGCATAACATTTACTCCTTCAACATCGACCGGATCTGCGTGAGATAGAAGTTCTCATCGCCGGCCTTGTAGCCCTTGTGCATCACGCGCACGTTGCCCTTGCGATCGACGAACACCGTGCTCGGCATTCCAGCGACCTTGTAGGCCTTGCTGACCTTGCTGTCCACGTCGAACGCGACCGGGAAGCTGACCGGCTTGGCGAGCTTGCCCAGCCACGCTTCGGCGGCCTTGGAATCCGGCTCGACGTTCACGGCGAGCATGGTGAATCCCATCGGCTTGTACTTCTTGTAGATGTCTTCGAGCAGCGGCATTTCCTGCCGGCAGGGGCCGCACCAGGTCGCCCAGAAGTTGATCATCACCACCTGGCCCTTGAACTGGGCGAGGTCGATGCTCTTGCCGCCGCGGCCCGAGAGCTGGAATGCGGGCGCGGGACCCGAGGACGACGTGGCAAACGCGGGCAACACGAACGCGGCAGCCAGCGCGAGACTCTTGACGATTCCATTCAACGTACGTGCCGACATGACTCACTCCGTCAGAAAAAGACGGTCGCACTCAGCAGCATTTCTATGTTGTTGGTGACCTTGGTCTCGCCTAACAAGTCGGTGTCGAACACGCGGTCCTGCACTGCGAGATGGATGGCCAGCCAGTCCGTGGGTAAAACGCGGAAACCCGCGCCGAAGTTGAGGGTCAGCCGGTTGTCGCCGGCAAAATCCACACTCCCTATGCCACCCAGGACATAGAAACTACTGTTCATGGCGGTGTCGCGACCGAGAAAGACCTCGCCAGGCAAGAAGTTGTAGCCCAGCGAAAGGCTGTAGTACGTGAAACGTCTCTCATCTCCGGTCAGCAGCTCTATGTCGCCTGCCAGGTTCTCGAAACTGGTGCGCCCGGCGGTCGATTGCCCCAGGTCCCCGCGGAAGAAGAAATCTTCTGTCACATGGTAGGTGATCATTCCGGCGTAGGTGGAACCGGTGCCGAAGTCCTCGATGGACAGGAAACCGAATCCCGCGCCCAGTTCCCAGTTCTCGTTGTCGATCCTGGGTGTCTTGATTTTGCGACGCGCGACATTGGGCTCGATGACGCGCGGCGGTGTGCTGTCGGCGTCCTCGGCAGCCTCTTCGGCCGCGGCCTGTTCCTCGGTCTGCTGCTGTTCGACCTGCTTGTCGCGCATCGACGCGCAGCCGGCGAGCATTGCCGCTGTGAAAACTGCGCCTAGAAGAAGCAGGCGATTAGGACTTTCCATTCTTCCAACTCCTGATTGTCATCGCGGCTCGTGAAGACCGTGTGCCAGCGATAGTCGGCGCGGATGAAGAAACGCCGGGTGAGATAAAAACGCACGCCCGCGCCCACATACGCCGTCTGGTCGGTGCGGTCTTCGGGGAGAACTATCGTGGCGCGGGGTTCGACATGCACGACCCCCGTGCCCAGCTGCAGGAACGGCGACAGCCGCCATTCGGGGAAAATCACGTGTGTGAGACCGGCCTCGGCCTTGTAGCCATTGGCGGCGTTGCCGAGGAACTGCGACAACGTGAGCTCGACCTTCATGTTGTCGGTGAGCGAGTACGCGCCGTACGCATTGATGAGGTCGGCACCGCCATAGTCTCCGCCGCCGATGCCAATCTCCCAGTCGTGCGAGGCGAATCCGGCGCGGTCGCCGAGATTGAACACGAAGGGCGAGCCATCGGCGAGCCGCGTGCGGCGCAGATCGTTGGCGCGTGCCCAGCCTTCCACGCCGTGTTCGTCGCGCACCTTGAACCAGTCGGTGCGGCGATAGAGCACGTCGACCGAGGCTTCGCGCTCCACCACGTGGAACACCGGGTAGCCACGACCGGGCCCGGTCGACAGTTCCAGGTAGGGCTCCGTGACAAAAACCTGCAGCAGCTTTTCCTGGGCCGCCGCTTGCTTGGCGGCCTTTTCTGCCTCGGTCTCCTTTGCTAGCGCTGTGGCAGAGAGAGAACACGCGAAGACGAGCGAAAGCGCAAGGCTAATTCTGCGGAGTCGGCGGGAATGGGTCGTTGTAATACTGGGCTCCAATATCCAGCCACTCCGAAAGCAGGCGCAATTCAGCGGTCGAGAGCATACCTGCATGCGTCGGATTGTTCATCACACTGAAGAACCGCGAAGCGCGTGAGTTGCCCACCGCCATCGACGGCGGGTCCGTCACGATTACCCGCGTGGGTATGCCGTTGTCATCCAGCGGACCCTCCTCGGTGACGACCTGGATCGCACCATTGACCAGCTCGAGTCGCGGACGCGCAAACAGCAATTGCCGATACGCCTTCAACTGAAAGGCATCTTCGTCCGACACATCGTCGGTCAGTTCGAGCGACGCCGCCGGCAATTGCACCACGGCCGGATCCACCGGGCTCACGCGGCTGTGGCACTGGGTGCAAGTCTGCGGGAACGTGATGTTACCCGCGCCGTCATCGACGCCGCCAACGGGGCGCGGCACGGACCACAGCGGATGAATGTGACCGGCACGGGCGCCGATGGTGGCGTAGTGGATAGTGATGCGGCAGGTCGCCGACCACATCGGGTAGCAATACGGATTCGTCGGCCGCGCCGTGACCAGCTGGTTGTGACTGAACGAGAATGATTCGTCCGGCGTCGCGGCCGGCTTCCAGATCTCGTTGTAGACCACGTCGGCGCTCGGTGTGATCGACTGCGATCCGCAATGTTCGATCATGGTGTCCGGATCGATGCACGAGGAGCCGCCGCGTGTGCGCGCCGTCGCCATGGTGTCACCCGCCTCGGGCGAAATGGTGTTCACGGTGCCGGGGAATGCGGCGCCGGTGGCCGTCGCGCCCGCATACACGGCATTGAACGAGCCCTTGCGACCATGCGATCGCGGCGCGGTGCCGCTGCGCACGTGACAGCCATTGCACTCGAGGACTTCGCCGGGACGCACCGACAGCCATGAGCCATGGCGTCCCATGCGGCGACCATTTACGTCGAGCAGGCTCAGCTGGAAGGCAACGTTGCCGGGTACCTTCATGCGCACCGAGCCATCCGGCTCGACCGGCGCGTACGCGACGATCTCGCGCATCTGGCCGGTGGGACCGAATGCCGAGTTGTCGGGATCGGCGATGTCATCGTCGTCGGGTTGCGAAACCAGTTTCTCGACGCGCAGGAATCGCACCTGGCGCTGTGCATAAGCCGCACTCGTCGGATTCGAGACATTGGTGATGGAGCTCAGGGCGCCGGACGCGACGCGCGCCTGGTCGACACCCATGATGTCGTAGACGCTGCGGATCGAGAGCACGCCTGCGCCTTCGGCCACGAGATCGGGATTGAGATCGGGCGGCTTGCGGTCGACGATCACCGCGGGCAACGGATTGCGCGGCTGCGCGGCGATCGCTTCGCTGACCATGATGCCTTCGATCGGCGCCATGATCGGCAGGATGGTGTTCTGCGAAGGATTGAACATCCAGATGCTGTAGATCGGCGGCGCGGTCACCGTGGCCGGATCGGCGACGTTCTGCGCGTCGCAGGGAATGATGCGGGTCGGATCGGGTCCGGTCACATCCAAGACGCGGCACTGCGACCAGCTCACGAGAATGCGGTTCGAGCCGTCCCACAGAGGAAAGCCCGATTCGAAACGGCCACCAGGGGAGGGGCCGGGAACGGTGCGTACATCGTTCAGCGTCGCGGGCGTCTGCGCGGGGCCCTGCATGCCGGCGCTGGCGGCGAGCGGCTGTGTGTTCTCGACATAAGTGTTGGCGTCGATGATGGTGAGGTTGCCGCCGAAGTCGACGTCGGTGCGCTCGCGCACCAGCACCATGAGTCGCCCGTCGCTCATCTCGCGCGCGCGCAGGAATTCGACGGGAGTGTTGTTGGTGGTGCCGTTGGTTCCGGTGGCGTGCGACAGCGCACCGTAGTGCAGCTGGGTGTCGGTGCCGTCCGGGTTGGCGGTGTACAGGTGCAGCCCGTCATTGGCGCCACCGGTATCCCAGCGCGTGAACAGCACGCGGCCGTTCTGCAGCACCGAGGCGTACAGGTCGCTCGACGGGTTGAATGTGATCTGGTGAATGTCGGTGCCGTCCGCGTTCATGACGTGCAGCACGAACGCCGATTCGTTGCGCGTTTCGTTGGCGGCCTCAAACTGCGACTTGCCCTCGTCGAGCAGGATGGCCTTGGCCTGACGCTGGCGCGTCGACGAGAACAGGACGCGCCCGTCGGGTAGATAGCCCGGCGCGACGTCCTGGCCTTCCTCGGCGATGATGTCCGAGGAGATCACGCGCCGCAGTGTGTCGGTCTCGATGTTGTATTCCCAGATGTTCCAGGTCGGCGGCTCGTCCTCGTCATCGGCATCGTCCAGAGGGCCGCGCATCGCGAAGGCCACGTGCAGGCCGTCGGGCGCTACCGCGAGATCCTTGATGTCATAACGGTCCTCGGCCGCACCCAGCGGATCGACCCGCAGCCGGGCCGTGATCTCGGTTTCCGGGGCGCCGGGGGAGGCGCGGTCACGCTTCCACAGGGTGGCGCTGAATTCGTCGTCCTCGATGAACGGCCGGACCCGGGTGACGTCGTCCTGGTCCTCGGGAATCTGGTGGCGGATGTAGAAGATCGGGAAATCGACGGTCGCAGGGTCGGGTTCCTGACCGCTGCCCAGCCCGATGCCGCCGCCGCCGGGGCCCTCGGTACAGGCGGTGAGCAGCGCAGCGAGGCCTAGCAACAGCCCGCGGCGCCAGGTGCCTGCCGTGATGCGGTTCGCGTTTTCGCTTGATCGATTCACTGGATCCTCCACTGCCACTGCCGGTGCATTGCCGCACAGGCATGTGACGTAATGCAATCTTCCCGCTTGTGGCCTCCGCGATCTGCCGAAGCCGTCACAGCGGGCATACCGCCAAACGCGGTTTTCTTGCCGACTGTTGTAGTTAGAGATCAGGGGCGGTATCCGCCGTGACGCGGTTCGCAGTCCTTGAGGCAAAGGTTACTAGGAGTACGTAATTAATCGCGTTGTCGCCGCCTGGAGACGTAGATGAGCGGAGACAAACAAGTATAGCGCCAGGTGGCGTGATACTGGGTCCGTCAAATGGGATGCGGATGAGGCAAATGGAAACCCAACAGGTCTCGAAACTGAAACAGGTCGGTCTGGCGTGCTTGCTGGCCTTTGTGGCCGCTGCCGTGTCGGCGAATGATCGCGACAAGGCCAAGCGCATCCACGACCGTATTGCCGGCGTGCCGCCCAGTGAGGCCACGCTTGCCCAGATGGAAGCGTTGGTCGCCGGCGGCAATGCGCGAGCCGCGGCCGACATCGCCACCGAGGCTCCCTCGTTCTACAACGTCACGCTCAAGAACATGGCGGTGCCGTGGACCAACCGCGACCAGTCGGTGTTCGCACCGCTCAATGACTACGTGGCAACGTTCATCGGCATGGTGCGCGACGACGTGCCGTTCAACACCGCGCTGTCGGCCGACCTCACTTACACGGTGAACGGCGTGACGCCGGCGGCCTCAGCGTCGAACAACGATCACTACGCGAACGCCGAAGCCAACTCGGTCAACCTCTTTACGGCGCTGCAGGCCACCACCCAGTCGTCGGTGCAGGGCATCCCGGCCGCGGCCACCGCCGGCTTCATCACTTCGCGCGCCTCGTCAGAAGCCTTCTTCATCGACGGCACCAACCGCGCGATGTTCCGCTTCACGCTGATGGCTCACCTGTGCCGCGACATGGAGCAGGTGCACGACACCTCGCTGCCGCCGGACATGATCCGCCAGGACGTGAGCCGCTCGCCCGGTGGTGACAGCCGTATCTTCCTGAACAACTGCATCGGTTGCCACAACGGAATGGATCCACTGTCGCGCGCCTTTGCCTATTACGACTTCGACAACGGCACGCCGGAAGCGCCGGGCACGATGCGCCTGGTCTACACCGCCGGCACCGTGCAACCGAAGTACTTCAACAACAACACCAACTTCGCGCCCGGCTTCGTGACTCCCGACGACGCGTGGACCAACCGCTGGCGCAAGGGACAGAACTCGCTGCTCGGCTGGAACACTTCGCTGCCGGGCTCCGGCACCGGCGCCAAGTCGATGGGCGCGGAGCTCGCCAACAGCACGGCATTCGCCCAGTGCCAGGTCGAGAAGGTGTTCAAGGCGGTGTGCTTCCGCGCACCGGGCAATGCCGCCGACCGCAACCAGGTCGCCACGATGACGAACAGCTTCAGCACCAACGGTTACCGGCTCAAACAGGTCTTCGCCGATACCGCCGTGTACTGCATGGGCGATTGAGGGAGCACACATGAACTCGCTGCAGTTAAAATCTTTCGCCCGCTGGCTGACGGCCTCGTTTGCTGCCGCCATGGCAACCACGATGCTCGCCGGATGTTCCGCTGGCGGTGCGCCGACGGTCGTAAATCCGATCCTCGAGGCGCCGGACGTCATCGACTACACCGGCCCGGCTTCGGCCAATGCCGACGTGCAGGCGTTCCGCATCAATCTCTGGGAGAACATCAAGGCTAACAACCGTTGCGGCAACTGCCACAACGCCGACGGCCAGACTCCGATGTTCGCCCGCAACGACGACGTGAACCAGGCCTACCAGGCCGCCAACACGGTCGTGAACCTGGCGCAGCCCGATCAGTCGCGCATGGTCATCAAGGTGGCCGGCGGCCATAACTGCTGGCTGCAGGCGCCGTCCGCCTGCGCCGATACGCTCACGGTCTGGATCCGCAACTGGGCCGGCTCCACCGCCAGCGGCGGTACGCAGATCCAGCTGGTCGCTCCCGAGATCAAGGAAGTGGGCGGCAGCAAGGGCTTCCCGCCGACCGCCACCAGCCCCGTGGCTCCGGGCAGTTCGCTCACCTTCGCCAACTCGCAGCTCTACGCGCTGGTGCGCAGCACCGGTAGCGCGAACTGCGTGCGCTGCCACTCCTCGAGTGCAGCGACGCAGCAGCAGCCATTCTTCGCCGACGCGGATCCGGAGGCGGCCTACGCGGCCATCAAGTCGAAGATCAATCTCGACACTCCCGACCAGTCGCGTGTCGTGGTCCGTCTGCGCGACGAATTCCACAACTGCTGGGGCACGTCAGGTTGCGCGGCCAACGCGCAGACCATGCTCGATGCCGTCAACCAGTTCGCCGGCGCGGTCCAGGTCACCAACGTCGACCCGAACCTGCTCATTTCCAAGGGTCTGACGCTGTATGACGGCACGGTGGCCGCCGGCGGCAACCGTTATGAATCCGCGACCATCGCCAAGTACGAGTTCAAGACCGGCATGGGCGCCATCGCCTATGACACCAGCGGTCACGAACCGGCGCTGAACCTCACGATGTCGGGAGACGTCACCTGGGTCGGCGGCTGGGGCCTCAACATCAAGATGGGTGGCAAGGTCCAGGGCACCGCCGCCGCGTCGAAGAAGCTCACCGACATGATCAAGTCGACCGGCGAATTCTCGGTCGAGGCGTGGGCCAACAACGCCAACGTGGCGCAGGAAGACGCGTACATCGTCAGCTACTCGGCCGGCGTCAACGCGCGCAACTTCACGCTCTCGCAACGCATGTACCAGTACGAAGGCCACACGCGCAGCGACAAGACCGGCGCCAACGGCAACCCGCTGCTGCTGACCAGGGCCGCCGACATGGACGCGCAGGCGGCCCTGCAGCACGTGGTCATGACCTACAGCCCGGTCGAAGGACGCCGCTTCTACGTCAACGGTGTGTACACCGGCGATACCGACGCGCAGGGCGGCGGCAGCCTGGCCGACTGGGACGATACCTTCGCGCTGGTACTCGGCAACGAGACCTCGACGAATCGCCAGTGGGAAGGCGTGCTGCGCATGGTTGCGATCCACAACCGCGCGCTCACTCCTGGACAGATCATGCAGAACTTCGAAGCCGGCGTCGGTGAGAAGTACTTCATGCTGTTCAACGTCAGCCACCTGGTGAGCGTGCCGCAGGCTTACGTGATGCTCGAGGCCAGCCAGCTCGACAGCTACGGCCTGCAGTTCACCAAGCCGACGTTCATCAGCCTCGACCCGGACGCCAGCGTCGCCAATCTGTCGATCGAAGGCATTCGCATCGGCGTGAACGGCGGCCTGGAACACTCGGGCCAGGCCTACGATCCGCTGGCCGCGAACGTCGGCTCGGGCTACACGCCCGCCACCGGCGAGCGCATGTCGGAAATCGGCACGGTGATGGCGCTCGACAAGGGCGTGATGGACGACCTGTTCTTCCTGTCCTTCGCACGCATCGGCGACCGCAGCGCTCCGTATCCGGATCCGGCCGTGAATCCGCCGGCGCCCCCGGCCGATCTGGCGCCGGAATCGGACGTGGGCCTGCGAACCTTCGACGAGCTCAATGCCTCGCTGTCGCAGATCACGGGTGTGCCACAGACCAACACGCGCGTCGCGCAGACCTATGACCTGGTCAAGCAGGCGCTGCCGGCGGTCGAGAAACTCGGCACCTTCGGACCGGCGCAGCAGACGGCGCTCGCGCAGCTCGCGATCCAGTATTGCAGCCAGATGGTGGAGACACCCGCGCTGCGTAGCGCGTTCTACGGCAACTCGCTGAACCCGTCGAGCGCCGCCACCTCGGTGTTCGGCAGCGCGGGCGCGCCTAACAACGCCAACCGTGACGTGGTGATCGGCGCGTTGCTCGAGAAGGGCATCAACACAGGTCTCGAATGGAATCCGGATGACACCGTGATCCGCAACGAGCTCGACAACCTCATCAACCGCCTGGTTGCCGGCCCCACGGGCAGCACCTCTGGCGGAACCGGTACCGTGATGAAAGCCGCGTGCGGCGCGGTACTCGGCAGCGGCACGACGCTGATTCAGTAAGGGAGCGAAAGAGCATGTACATCCTCAAGAAGAGCCCACGTACGCTCGGCCTGGATGAGCCGATCCGCCACGAGAGCCACAAGGCTCCCGTCTCGCGGCGCGACTTCATCGCCCAGGGATTCAAGACCGGTCCGGCCGTGATCGCTGCGCCCGCGTTCCTCGCCATGCTGATCGGCGCCGAGAAGGCGCAGGCCATGTCGCCCGACCTCGAGGCGATGCGCGGGGTGTGCAACATCACCGCCGGCGCCGGCAAGGTGCCGTTCATCGCCTTCGATCTCGCGGGCGGCGCGAACCTCACCGGCTCCGAGATGCTGTGCGGCGTGTCGGGCAACCCGCTCAACTTCCTGTCCACGCAGGGCTACGCCAAGCTCGGTCTGCCGGGCAACATGACGCCGGGTTCGGCCAACGCGGCCAGCCCCACCAACAATTTCGTCAACACCGAGTTCGGTGCCGCCTGGCATTCGGACGGCGCGATCCTGCGCGGCATGCAGGCTTCGACGCAGATGGCCACGCGCTCCAACGTCAACGGCTTTCCGATCGCGGCACGCTCCGAAAACGACACCGGCAACAATCCGCACAATCCGATGTACGGCATCAACCGCGTCGGCGCGGACGGGCAGCTGCTGACGCTGATCGGCTCGCAGAACACCGACTCCGGCGGCAACTCCATGGCCCCGGTGATGATGATCAACCCGGCGGTGCGTCCCACCAAGGTGGACCGCGCCAGCGATGTCACCGGCCTGGTCGATACCGGCGAGCTCGGCACGCTGTTCACCAATTCCGACGACGCGATCTCGGTGCTCGAGTCCATGACGCGCCTGTCGCACGCCAGGGCCGACCTCGCGCAGACCAAGCTCAGCGCGCCGGCCGAAGCCGAGTTGCGGCGCCTGGTCCGCTGCGGCTACGTGAAGTCGACTTACCTCGCCGACAACTTCCGTTCGCCGTCGGCACTCAACCCGGATCTCGATCCGCACATCGTGGCGCAGGCCGTGCAGCCCGGCGGTGTCACGCCGATCTTCACGGCCGCCGAGTACAGCGCTGACAACGAATTCCGCAAGACCGCGGCCATCATGAAGATGGTCATCAACGGTTATGCGGGCGCCGGCACTGTGACGATGGGCGGCTATGACTATCACGGCCAGGGCCGCAACACCGGTGAGACGCGCAATTTCCGCGCGGGCCGCTGCATCGGCGCCTGCCTGGAATACGCGGCGCGCATGAACAAGCCGCTCATGATCTACGTGTTCAGCGACGGTTCGTTGTCCGCGAATGGAATGGTGAACACCACCGTAGAGGGCCGCGGCAAGCTCGACTGGGCCAGCGACAACCAGTCCACAGCCGCTCCGTTCGTGCTGGTCTACCGGCCGGGTGGTCGGCCCGAGATGCGCAGCGCGACGCGCCTGCAGATAGGTTCCTTCAATGCCGCCGGCGACGTGGTGACGGTTTCCAGTCCGGCCGCCAACGCGGTCAACCTGCTGGTCGAAACCGTGATCCTCAACTACCTGGCGTTGCACGGTCAGGAAGGACAATTCCAGACGTTGTTCCCGTCGAATGGTCTCGGCGCCGCGCGTGACTCGCTGCTCATGATCGCGCCGGTGTGCAACGGGACGATTTCGAACCCCGCCTAGGGCCGAGCGTCGTACCTGGCATCCGAGGGAGCACGGAGCCTGCCTGGCCATTACGCGTGGCCGCGACCGGGGCACCGTTCTCCTTTGCCATGGCGTGAATCACAACGCGGCTTGCGCGAAATAGTCAGTCAGGCTCCTTGGCGCCGCGCTGTCGCGTGTAGCCGACGCTCCCTCCTCATTTCTGACGTGTGCGACGCAGTGGCTGCTTTGTGAACCAGCACCCGTGTTGCGTTGACATTGTTAAGTAGCCTATGCGAGGGTTTCCCGCGTCATATTGCGTGGAAGCCGGTTTCGCTTGTCCGGTGACCCGAGAAGTTGCATCAACCGTGAGCACCAGTTTGTTAGTGAGGTCGGTGGCTCGAGCACGCGCGCGTATTGCTGCGTGTGCGCTGGGCTGTGCCTTGCCGCTGCTGCTGCCCGCCGCGTCGGCCGCCGAGCGCTACGAGCTGATCGGCAAGCCCGCGCCCGACCTGGTGGCACGCGGGCTCACCGGCGAGAACGTGCGCATCTCCGAGCACCGCGGCGAGGTCGTGGTAGTTAGCTTCTGGAGCGGCAGCTGCAATACCTGCCGGAACCAGCTCGAGGCGCTCGATCGCATCGCGAAGACCTATTCGAGCGCCGGCCTCATCGTGATCGGCGTCAATCTCGACGACGACCTGGTACGCGCCGAGAAATTCGCGCGTACCCAGGACGTGCAGTTCCAGCTGCTGATCTCGGCGCCGGAGAACACCGGCCGTGATTATCGCGTCGACCGCGTGCCCATGACGGTGTTCGTGGATCGTGCCGGCGTGCTGCGCGGGGCGCACCGCGAATTCAGGGCGCACGACGAATCCCTCTACGTGCGCGAGTTGCGCACCCTTTTGAACGAATGAGCAAAGAGTAGCGATATGCATACCCACCGCTTCGTGCGCGCGGCCACCTGGATGGTTGTCGCGATCCTCGCAACGCCACTGCTCGCGCAGGACCCGCCGGCACAGCCACCCCCGGATGCCGCCGCCGCACCGGTCGACGAAACCGCGCCGCCCGCCGATGCAGCGGTCACGGACGCGCCCGCCGGGACGCTGCTCTCGGAGCCGGCCGACGGCGCGACGCAAGCCGCCCCCGAGTCCGGCGAGCCGCCGGCCGACACGCGCGCGCTCGATGAAACCGTCCAGGATCTCAAGAAGGACGTGGTCGATCTGAATCGCGAACTGTTCGTGCTCGAGGAAGAGCTGCTGTTCCCGGCCAACACGCAGGTTGCGGTGTTCGTCTCGATGGATATCGGCGAATTCTTCGCGCTCGATTCGTTGACGCTCAAGATCGACAACAAGGAAGTGGCCAACTACCTGTACACGCCGCGCGAGGCCGAGGCGCTGCTCAAGGGCGGCGTGCACCGCGTCTTTCTCGGCAATCTCAAGGTCGGCGACCACCAGCTGGTGGCGTTCTTCAACGGCAAGGGGCCGATGGAACGCGACTACAAGCGCGGCGCGAATCTCAAGTTCGAGAAGGGCGTGGGAGCCAAGTATCTCGAACTCAAGATCACCGACCGCCAGCGTCGCGGTCAGCCCGAGTTCGCCATCAAGGACTGGGAATAGTTTCCGGAGTCGGAGCTTGAAGCGTCTGCAACAGTTCGCAGTGACGTGCGTTGTGCTGGCGGCATTGTCGCCGGCCCTTGTCTCGCCGGCGAGGGCCGCCAAGCCGGAGGTCGACAAGCTGACGCCGACGGTGGTGCGCGACCTGCACTTCGGCGACGCACTCTTCTATTACTACCAGGGCCGTGACCTGGAGTCGATCACGCGCCTGCTCGCCTACCAGCAGTGGGGGCGCATGCCGCACCACGACGCCGAGACCAATCTGCTGCTCGGCGGTCTGTACCTGTCGCTCGGCCTGCACAACGAGGCCGGCGAACGCTTCGAAACGCTGCTCACGCGGTCGGTGCCCGAAGGTGTGCGCAACCGCGCCTGGTTCTATCTCGGCAAGGTCTGGTACGTGCGCGGTTACCTCGACCGCGCCGAACGCGCCATCAAGGAAGTGCAGGGCAGGCTGACGCCGGATCTCGAAGCCGAGCGCCTGCACATGCTCAGCAACATCCTCATGCGCCAGCAGCGCTTCGATGAGGCCATCGCCCTGCTGAACGCCTGGCGCGGCCGCAAGGATCAATCCGACTGGCTGGCCTACGCGCAGTACAACCTGGGCGTTGCGCTGGTGCGCAAGGGCCTGGTGAGCGAGGCGGATCCTTTCCTCAGCGCCGTGGGCACGATCGAGTCCGGCCGGCGCGAACTGCGTTCACTGCGGGACCGCGCCAATCTCGCGCTCGGCTACGCCTACCTGCAGGCCAACCAGCCGGCGCTCGCCAAGCCCGCGCTCGAGCGCGTGCGCCTCGACGGGCCGTTCTCCAACAAGGCGCTGCTGGGCGTGGGTTGGGCGGATGCGGCCGAAGGACAATTCCAGGAGGCTCTCACACCCTGGATGGAGCTGCGCGATCGCAACTTGCTGGATTCGGCCGTGCAGGAGGCCTATCTCGCGATTCCGTATGCCTTTGCCAAGCTCAATGCCAACGCGCAGGCCGCCGAGAACTACGAGCTCGCCATCCGTTCGTTCGATACCGAGACCGTAAACCTCGATGTGTCCATCGCCGAAATCAACGATGGCACCATGCTCGACAAACTACTGAAGCGCGACGAGCGGGATCAATACGGCTGGTTCTGGCAGCTGCGCGAAATCCCGGACGCCGCGCAATCGCGTTACCTGTATCACCTGCTGGCCGGTCACGACTTCCAGGAAGGCCTCAAGAACTACCGCGACCTGGCCTTCCTCGGCGGCACGCTGGCGCGCTGGCAGGACAGCGTCGTGGCATTCGACGACATGCTGGCGACCCGCGAACGTGCTTACGCGGAGCGCGTGCCGCAGGCCGACGCCGTGCTGAGCTCGGGACGGCTCGACCAGTATGGTGCCGACCGAACCACGGTCGGCGGGCGGCTCGACGAGGTCGAGGCCTCGCAGGATGTGGCCGCGCTCGGCACTCCCGAGGAACGCGACCAGTGGCAACGCATCGTGCGGCTCGAATCCGCGTTACTCGCCGCGCCGGACGACGAGGAAACCAATGTCATCCGCGAGAAGACGCGGCTTGCCAAGGGCGTGCTCTACTGGCGTCTCGCGGAAAGTTTCAAGGCGCGCGTGTGGAACGAACGCCGCACCTTGAAGGATTTGGACCAAGCCTTGCGGGAAGCTCAGAATCGATGGGTTCGGGTGCAGAAGGCGCGCGGCTCCATGCCTGACTACACCGGCGACTTCGCCGGGCGCGTCGCCGCGTTGCGCTCGCGGCTCGACGCCGCGCAGGTGCGCCTCGCCGACGTCGCGAAGCAGCAGAACGGTCTGCTCGAAAGCCTGGCGCGCAACGAACTGGTGCAGCAGAAGGAGCGCATCGAGACGTACCAGATCCAGGCGCGTTTCGCGCTGGCTGCCATCTACGATCGTGCCGCCGCACCGCCGGCCGCCGCACCCGCTGGCGCTCCGAAAGAATCGCAGGGCGATCTCGAAACCGTGCCCGGCGAGGGCGCTGAGCCGGCACCCGCGCCGCTCGATGGCGCGCCACCGCCGCGCGCCACGGATCCGGAAGCGCCACCGGCCGGTCCGGCTGACCGCACTGCCACCGACACCGCACCCGCGACTCCACCGACGGATTCCGTGGAGCCGGGCGTCAACACTTCGGCACCAGCGCCCGAGGCGCCGAAATGAGCCGGAGCGTCGCTCACAAACTGCTCGCCGCCGCGCCAGTCCTGCTGATGACGGCGTTGTGCGCTGGCATTGCGCTGGACGCCGCCGCCGCGGCAAAGAAGAAGGAGAAAACCATCGGCGAGCTCAACGCGCGCCCGGTGGTCGTTCAGCCCGAGCAGAAAGTGGAAGCGTCGAGTCAGCGCGCCATGGAGAATTACCGGCGCTTCCTCGAGCTGCAGAAGACCGATCCGCAGCTGCGCGCCGAAGCGCTGCGCCGCCTCGCCGACCTCAACATGGAGGCGGGTGAGGGCGATCGCCTCGCCGGCGAAGCATCGCTGATCGACGCGCAGGGCGCCGAGGCCATCCAGCTGTACACCAGCCTGCTCAAGAGTTATCCCGACTACCCGCGCAACGACCAGGTGCTCTACCAGCTGGCGCGCGCCTACGAGACCACGGGCCAGCCCGAAAAGGCGTTGGCGACTCTCGATGACATCCTGCGGCGTTATCCGCGGACTCCGCAGATGGACGAGGTGCAATTCCGCCGCGGCGAACTGCTGTTTTCCGCCAAGCAGTACCGGCCCGCGCAGGATGCTTACGCCTACGTGCTCGGGCACGGCGACAAATCCACGTTCCTGACGCAGAGCCTGTACAAACACGGCTGGTCGCTGTTCAAGCAGGGCCTCAACGACGACAGTCTGCCGTCGTTTGCCGGGGTGCTCGATCGCACCATGCTCACACGCCAGACTCACAAGCTGATTCCAGTCGAGAAGCTGCCGCGCGCCAACCGCGAGCTGGCCGACGACACGCTGCGTGTCATGGCCATCACCTTCTCGTATGACGACGATTCGGTTGCCGCCATCGACCGCTTCCTGTCCGCGCACAACAACCCTGCCTACGCGCCCATCCTCTACTCGCGCCTCGGCGATCTGTATGTCGAGAAGGAACGCTTCCAGGATGCGGCGGCCGTGTATCGCGCCTTCGCCACCCGCCAACCGAACAGCGAATTCTCGCCGGGCCTGTCGATGCAGGCCATCGATGCCTACCGCAAGGGCGGCTTTACCGAGCTGGTGCTCGAAGGCAAACGCGAATACGTGGCGCTGTACAACTACGGCACGGAATTCTGGAACGGCCGCAACAAGGCTGACTACCCGAACATCGCCAAGGAGCTCAAGACCAACCTCAAGGACGTCGCCACCTACTTCCACGCCAATGCGCAGAAGTCGAAGAAGGTGGACGAGTACCTCGAGGCGGCCCGCTGGTATCGCACCTATCTCGACTCCTTCCCGGACGATCCGGATTCCTTCGGCACCAACTACCTGTTGTCCGAGACGCTGTACTCGGCCAATGACTTCCAGGGCGCCGCCACGGAATTCACCCGCACCGCCTACAACTATCCGCGCAATCCGCGCTCGGCGGCCGCGGCCTACGCCGCGCTCGGCTCGTACACCAAATACGAGCAAAGCCTGCCGGCGGCGCAAAAAGTCGAGGCACACAAGGTGGCCGTGGATGCCGGCATCAAGTTCGGCACCAGCTTCCCGGAACACCCGGACAGCACCGGTGTGCTGACACGCGCCGCCGAAGACGTCTTCGCCACGCAGGATCTGCAGCGCTCGATCGAAGTCGCCAACCTCGTGCTGGCGCACCAGCCGCCGGCCGATGCACCCAAGCGCCGCATTGCCTACACCATCATTGGCCAGGCGAATTTCGACCTGATGCAGTTCGCCGAAGCCGAGAAGGGCTACATCGCGGCGCGCGACCTGCTGCCGCCGAACGACAAGATGCGCACGGATCTCACCGAGCGCATCGCCTCGTCGGTTTATCGCCAGGCCGAAGCCAAGCAGAAGGGCGGTGACGCCGCCGGCGCGGTCGAGGATTTCCTGCGCATCGCACAGGTGGCCGGCACTTCCAAGATCGCGGCGCAGGCCGAATACGACGCCGGTGCGCAGCTCATCCAGCTCAAGGACTGGCCGCGCGCCATCACCGTGCTCGAGCGCTTCCGCACGGCGAATCCGAAGAGCGAGTTCACCCCGGATGTCACGCGCAAGCTCGCGGTGGCGTATACCGAGACCGGCCAGGCCGGCCAGGCGGCGGTGGAGTTCGAACGCATCGCGTTGAATCCGGCGGAGACGCGAGATGTGCAGCGCGAGGCCAACCTGACTGCCGCCGACCTGTACACCAAGGCCGGCAACACGCCCAAGGCCGTCGGCATGCTCGAGCGCTTCGTGGTCACGTATCCCACGCCGGTGGCCGATTCCGTCGAAGCGCGCCAGAAGCTCGCCGACATCGCCGGCACCGCGGGCCAGGCCGACAAACAACGTTACTGGCAGCGCGAGATTATCAATGCCGATCGTACGGCTGGTCCGGGACGCACCGACCGCACGCAATACCTCGCCGCCAAGTCGCAGCTCGCGCTGGCCGCGCCGGCGCGCGACGAGTTCCGCAACATCGCGTTGGTGCTGCCGCTGAAGCAGAGCCTGGCGAAGAAACGCAAGGCCATGGAGGCGGCGCTCGGTGGCTACAAGAGCGCGGCCGACTACCGGGTGGCCGAAGTCACCACCGCGGCGACCTACGAAATCGCGGAGATCTACCGCAAGCTGGGCCTGGACATCATGAAGTCCGAGCGGCCGAAGAAACTCGAAGCCGACCAGATGGACGAATACAACTCGCTGCTCGAGGAACAGGCGTTCCCGTTCGAGGAGCAGGCCATCGCCACGCACGAGATCAACACGCGACTCGCGCGCCAGAGTGTCTACGACGAATCGGTGAAGAAGAGTTATACGGCGCTGGCGGAGCTCAAGCCCGGCCGCTACGGCAAGACCGAAATGGGTGCCGAATATTTCGACGCACCGGTGCCACCGCCGCCACCGGCGCAGGCGCCGCCGCCGATGGCAACTCCTGCAAATCCTTCGAAAGATTCGCCGGCCGTCCCGGCCGGCGGGGCGACGGCTGCACCGGTGGCCGGCGCTGGCGGGACGCCCACGGCGACACCGGCGATCACGCCGCCACCGATGCCCACGGTTTCGAGCCGCGCCACCTCCGACTTCACGCGCGCGCTCGGCTTGATGCGCGGCGGAGATGCCACGCAGGCCATCCTCGAATTCCAGGTGATGACGCAGTCGTATCCGGAGTTGCCGGGCCCGTACACCAATCTCGGCCTGCTGTATCGCAAGACCAACCAGCTGGCCGAGTCCGAGGCCGCCCTGCAGAAGGCCACCGAACTCGCGGCCTGGGACGCGGCGACCTGGAACGAATACGGAATCACGCTGCGCCAGGCCGGCAAGTTCACCGAAGCGCGCAGCGCCTACGAGCGCGCCCTCGAGGCGAATTCGTCTTACGCGCCGGCACACCGCAATCTCGGTGTGCTGCTCGACCTGTTCCTCGACGAGCCGGTGACTGCGCAAGCCGAGCTCGAGACTTACAAGACCCTCAGCGGTGAGGAAAAACCTGTCAGCGGCTGGATCGCGGAACTGCGCTCCCGCAACAAGGTCTCTGGAAGACCCGCTGAAACTGCACCGCGCCGCGGAACCCGCACCGGCCGCGGAACCCGCGCCGACTCCACCGCCGCAAGGAGGCTGATCGTGAACAAACTACTTTGCCTGGCCCTGGTATTGCTCGCCGCTGCGGCCGTGGCGCAGGAATCGAAACCGCCCGCCGAGCTCGAGCCCGGCGTCAACACGTCGGCGCCGTCGTCCGCTCCGGTGGCGCCGCCCGCCGCCACTCCGGACGCAGCCGTCCCGCAATCCCAGGGCACACCTGCCGCCAATTCGCGCAGCGCACCGGCCGCGACTAACAAACCCGCGGCCAAGCCGGCGCCGCGCGGCAACGCCAAGGACCGCCTGGATCTCGATGCCACGCAGATCACCGGCAACAGAGAACTCCCCAAGGTTCTGTACATCGTGCCCTGGCGCAGTGCAGAACTCGGCGACCTGGTGGGGCGCCCGGTCAACAGCCTGCTGGACGAAGTGCTCCAGCCGGTCGACCGTGACGTCTTTCGCAGGCAGAACCGCTACTTCGACGCGCTGCAACCCAACGCGGCGCTCCCCGCCAGCAACCCTGAGAAGTAATTAACGGGAAGTGATTAACAGTTTTCAGCACTTATGTAACGCACTCTTGCGTTTGTTTGAGCCCCGCCCCGGCTTTTTTGACCCAGTTTTCCGAGGAGAGTAGACGTGGATTCCATTAAAAGTGTCGCAATTTTCTTCAAGGAGGGTGGCTTCTTCCTGTGGCCGCTCACCATCATCTTCGTGGTGGGTGTGGCCATCGCCGTCGAGCGCTGGTTCTACCTGACGAAGGAAACCTTCAAGAACCGCAACCTGTGGGATGAGGTCGCGCCGCACCTGGGCGCTGGCAACTTCAAGCAGGCCGTCGCGCTCGCCAACAACTCGTCGGCGCAGATCGGCACGGTTCTCAAGTACGGCCTTGCACGCCTGGCGACGGCGCGCCGGCGCGATGACATTCAGCAGGCAATGGAAGAGTCGCTGCTCGAAATCGTGCCGCGCCTGGAAAAGCGTACGCACTATCTATCGGCGCTCGCCAACATCGGCATGCTCGTCGGTCTGCTCGGCACCATCATGGCATTGATCCACGCCTTCGGCGCGGTCTCGCAGGCGAACCCCGCCGAGAAGGCGTCGCTGCTGGCGGCGGCCATTTCCGAAGCCATGAACAACACGGCCGCCGGTCTGGCGGTGGCGATCACGCTGCTGCTGTCGCACATGTTCCTCGAGGCGAAGACCACTTCACTCATCGACAGCCTCGAGATCGCGGTGGTCAAGTTCCTCAATTCCATCACGGAGCGTTATTCGGAACCCGCGGCTCCGGCGCCTGGCCCCGGCATGGCCCCGCGCGTTCCGACCCCGCGAACTGCCTGATAGCGGCCCGATCGGCAGACGATCCCGTGACGGATAGGAACTGAATATGGCCTCATCCAAGCTCGCCGCCCGCGCGATTCGCAACCACGCGAAGTACCGCGGCCGCAACGACCTCAACATCGTGCCGATGATCGACATGATGGTCATCCTCGTGTTCTTCCTGCTGTTCACGGCGGTGTTCTCCAACACGAACATCCTCGAGCTCAATCTTCCGGCGCCCAACTCCTCGGTGCCGGAACTTCCCCAGGGGCTCAATCTCGAGGTGATCGTGCGGCAGAACACCATCGAAGTCGCGGACCGCAATTCGGGCGTGTTGCGCACGCTGCCCAAGAAGGACGGCGAATACGACTACGCTGGCCTGTCGGGATTCCTGCAGTCCGTGAAGAGCAAGTACCCGGCGACGCTCGCGGCCAGCGTGCTGCTCGAGCCGGATATTCCGTACGACGTGCTGGTCCAGACCATGGACAACACGCGCGTATGGCTCAACAGCCGAGGGAATCGGGCTAACCAAGGTGGAACTGTTTCCCGACATCTCGGTGGGTGACGCGCCGCTGACTGGTGCGGCTGCCTCGGGAGGTGGCAAGTGACACCGTATCGCATCAAGAAGCATCGCGAGCGCGGTCATCACGGCAGTCACATGGCGCTGGTGCCATTCATCGACATGCTGACCATGCTGGTGGTGTTTCTGCTGTTGCACAGCTCGGACGTGGAAATCCTGCCGAACACCAAACAGATCACCGTGCCGCAGTCGGTCGCCGAGATCAAGCCGCGCGAGACCGTCGTGGTCATGGTCACCAAGGAAGACCTGCTGGTGAATGGCCGCCTTGTGGCCAAGGTCAAGGACGTGAATGACGCCCGTGCCGAGCTCATCATCGAGCCGCTGCGCGTGGCGCTGAAAGAACAGAACGACACCAGCCTGCGCACCACCGCGCAGCAGGATCTCGCGGATCGCGAGGTCACCATCATGGGTGACAAGGGCACGCCCTTCACCGTGCTCAAGCGCGTCATGGCCACCGCCACCGCCGCCGACTACGGCAAGGTCTCGCTGGCGGTGATGCAGAAAGAAGTCGAGGCGGGGGCGGGCGCATGAGCATGGGCCTTGCACCCTATTTCCGCCGCTTCGAGCTGCCCTGGGCTCCTGGGGAGGAGAGCGAACGTCGCTTCAAGCGGCTGCTGAGCATCCTGCTCATCATCTCCACGCTGCTTGCGATCCTCATCTGGCTGCTGCCGTTGAAGCGCGCCAAGCCGTCGGTCCAGGACCTGCCGGAGCGCGTGGTGCAGCTCATCGTCGAGAAGCCGCCACCGCCACCTCCGCCTCCGCCACCGGAGCCGGAGAAGAAGCCGGAACCCGAAAAACCCAAGCCCGACCAGAAGCCCACGGAGAAGCCCAAGCCCGAGCTGCGCAAGCAGATGCGCGCCTTCGAGGATGCATTCGCGGACCTGCGCGAAGACGTCGACATCAAGGATCCGCAGATGAAGGCGCCGGTCGAGAACGCGCGCTCGGAGCGCAATCTCATCACCTCGCAGGCCGGCCGCGCTTCGGGCGGCATCAACACTTCCAATCTCGCCCGTGGCTTCGGCGGTGGCGCGGGAGCCATCGGCACGCACACCACCACGCAGGTGCAACACGGCGCGGGTCTCGATCCGAATGCCGGCGGTCGCGTGCAGCGCACCGGTGACAGCGGCAAGGGCTCGCGCGCGCGCGAGGAAGTGGAAATCGTCTTCGACCGCAACAAAGGCGCGTTGTACGCGTTGTACGGGCGCGCACTGCGCGATCAGCCCGAACTCGCGGGCAAGCTGGTGCTCGAATTCACCATCGCGCCGACGGGCGAGATCACCATGTGTCGCGTGGTGTCGAGTGAGCTCAACGATGCCGAGCTGGAAAAGAAGATCGTGGCGCGTGTGCGCCTGATTCGCTTCAAGCCGGCGGACGTCGAACCGCTCACGGTCAGCAAGCCCATCGACTTCTTCCCGGCGGCGTAGAATCCCTGCCATGAACCTGCAGTCCGAAATCACCTTCTTCACCGAGCTGGCGACTTCGGACAAGGCGCGGCTGCTGGCCAGTTTCCTGTCGGAGCTGACCATCGAGGCGCGCGCCACCTACGGCTCGACGCTCGATTCGGTCCACGACGGTGCGCGCCTGCGGTTCGTCAATGAGACCTGCAATCGCATCACCAAGCTCATCGAACAGTACCTGGGCGATGACAAGGCCCGGCCCGCGGATGACGTGGTGCTGCGCATGCTGCTTTCACCGCGCGCCGACAAGGTGGCGGAAAAAATGGTTCATGCCGCCTACCGCCGCGCGCTGCAGAACTTCGAGCGCTACGACACCACGGTGTTCATGAGCTAGTCGAGGCGCAAGCGCCACGACGGAAAACGTCGCCGAAGCGGCGGACCGTGCATGAGCTATCCCGAATCCGGTCCACCGATCTGCTAACTTCCGGGGCGAATGCTTGATTCGCCGCTACCGCTCATCATCCTGCTGCTCGCCGCCTCGGTGTTCGTCGTCACCCTGGCGCGGCGCCTCGGGCTGCCGTCCATCCTGGGGTACGTCACCGTAGGCCTGGCGCTCGGGCCGCATGCCTTCGGGCTGTTCCCGGAGTCCGGCACCACACACCTGCTGGGCGAGCTGGGCGTCGTGTTCCTGCTATTCACGCTGGGCCTGGAATTCTCCTGGCCGCGCATGGTGGCCATGCGCCGCGAGGTATTCGGTCTCGGCAGCCTGCAGGTATTCGGCACCACGGCGGTCGTGGCCCTCATCGCCCACATGTTCGGACTTCCCTGGGCGCAGAGCATCGTGCTGGGCGGCGTGGTGGCGATGAGTTCCACCGTGCTCATCGTGCAGCAGCTCGCCGAACGCGCCGAGCTGAACCGCACCCACGGCCGGCTGGCCTTCAGCGTGGTGTTGTTCCAGGACATTGCCGTGGTGCCGTTCCTGGCACTGGCCGCCGCGCTGGCGCCGGGCAAGGAGGCCTTCAACGTCGCGGCCATCGTGAGCCTGCTGGCCGCGGGCATCGCGCTGGTGCTGGTGGTGCTGGCCGCCGGACGCTGGCTGCTGCGTCCCCTGCTGTACGTGATCGCGAACAGTCATGTGCGCGAGTTGTTCACGCTGGCGGTGCTGCTGGTGGCGCTGGCCGCGGCCTGGGGCGCTCAGCTGGCCGGATTCTCCATGGCGCTGGGCGCCTTTCTCGCCGGCATGATGCTGGCGGAGACCGAGTACAGCCACCAGGTGGAAAGCGTCATCCGCCCGTTCCGCGACATCCTGTTAGGCCTGTTCTTCATCTCGGTGGGCATGCTGCTCGACTTCAACGCGCTGTGGCGCGAGTTCGGCCTGATCCTCGGCCTGCTGGTGGCGCTGGTGTGCGTGAAGACTCTGGTCGCGGCGGCCGCCACCCGGCTGTTCGTCGACTCGGCCTTCAAATCGGTGCGCACCGGCATCACGCTCGCCGTGGGTGGCGAGTTCGGCATTGCGTTATTGACTCTCTTGCTGCAGAACCGCGCCATCGATCCCGCCATCGCGCGACCCATGCTGGTCGCGGTGGTGCTGGCCATGGTCCTGGCGCCCCTGTTCCTCGCCAACAACAAACGCATGGCCCGCTGGTTGCTGGGTGAACGCGGTCCGCCGAAGACCGCCATCGAACGCGAGGACGCCGCCACCCAGGCGGTCGCCAAACGCGAGCACGTCATCCTGTGCGGCTTCGGCCGCGTCGGCCAGAACGTGGGGCGTGTGCTGGAGGCGCAGGGCTTCGAATACATCGCCATCGATCTCGATCCGGTACGGGTGCGCACCGCGCGGCAGATCGGCCATCCGGTGGTGTACGGAGATTCCGCCGACGAGCAGGTCCTCGAGGAATGCGGCCTCGCCACCGCCAACGCCGTGGTGATCTCGTTCTCCGACCCGCGCATCGCGCTCGCCATCCTGCGTTCGTTGCGGCGTCTGCGCGGTGATGTACCGGTGCTGGTGCGCACTCCCGATGACACGCGGGCGCGCGAGCTGAAAGAGGCCGGCGCCACCGAGGTGGTGCCCGAGGCCTTCGAAGCCAGCCTGATGCTGGCCTCACATGTATTGATGTCGCTGAAGGTACCGGCGGCGCGGGTCATGCGCTCGGTCCAGGATCTGCGCAGCAACCGCTACGAGATGCTGCGCAATGTCATCGCGCGCGGCGACGACTCGACGAACGATGCGGGGTTCGAAGAACAGGTGCGTTCGGTGGTGGTGCCGCCGGGTTCCTGGTGCATTGGCAAGGCGGTCGAGGAGGTGCGCCGCGCCGGCGCGGAAGTCGCATTCACGGGCATCCGCCGCCAGGGCATCCTGGGCCGCGATCCTTCCGGCGACACCGAGTTCCAGGAAGGTGACATCGTGGTGATCTACGGCACGCCCGACGCACTCGAGCACGCCGAAGCCGTGCTGCTGGCGGGCTGACAGGTCAGCGAAACATCATGATGCGCGCGATCGTCGCGTTCGACTGCTTGCACGGTGCTCCGGCGACCCGGTGTCAGCAAAGGTCCGCCCAGGCCGGTCGAATCCGAGTGGCTGGTGACCACGGGCGGCGGTTTCAAGGTCGACGGCGATGTCCGTCACCACGAGGGGCGCCTGCGCTACCTGCTGCAATTCCGGCTGCGCAAACCTGTCACCGAAACTCTGTACGTGACAGTGGATTTCGAGAATCCCCAGGACCGGAACCTGACCCTGTTCACCGAGTACGAGATTCTGCCTGGCACCACCCGCTTCGGGGTGGTATCGGAAATGTTTGCCCACATCCGCATTCGCGACAAATACCAGGTCAAGGTGTGGATCTATGCCGACGTGAATCGAAAGCAATTGCTGGGCACGCACGAGCAATGGGTATTGTTCGACATGCCGCGCGCGCTGGTCGAGCAACTCGGGATCAAGATTCTCTGAATGCCGGCTACGACGGGTCGACAACCTGAATCGCGCGCTGCCCGGTTTCGCCGCTTTCTTGTTGCTGGCAAGGTCGCTTGGTCCCGCACGGCCGTAATGGAACGGTTCAGTACCGGCGCCACGAGCTTCGAGACGAAATCCGAAGAAATTCACGCCATCCGCAACCGCTACAGGTACCGCGTGAAGGTGTGGATCCACGCCGACTTGAAACGCAAGCAATTGCTGGGCACGCACGAGCAGCTGGTGCTGTTCAACATGCCGCGCGAGTTGCTCGAGCGCTTCGGGGTCAGTCTCCTGTGACAGCGCGCTAACTACCTTCAGACCCGGGACGCCCCGTAGGTCGCGCGCACCGGCTTGTGGTGCACGGAAGACTAATTCTTCTCCATGGGCGTGATGGGCGTTTCCCTGCCGAGGCTGAGCAACAGCACGCTGGCGACGATCATGGCGCTGCCGAGCAGTTGCCAGCCGTTGAGGCGCTCGCCCAGGAACAGTGCCGCGAGCACGATGGTGGTCGGGGGGCCGATGGTGCTGCCGATGGCTGCGCGCTGCGCGCCGACGCTGCGCACGCCTTCGGCCTGCATGAGCCCCGGCAGGAACATGCACGCGATCGCGAGTATGCCGAGCAGCATCCAGTCATGCGCCGCGAGCGGTGCGAGCTCGGCGACCGAGCGGAACAATGCGAAGTGGATCGCCAGCGCCACCGCGGATGAGCCCATGGCGATGGCGGCGAAACGCGTGGCGCCGAGCTCCTGCGTGTAACGTTCGCCGATCAGGAAGTAGACGGCGGTAGTCAGGGCGGCGATCAGCACCAGCATGGCGCCGAACAGGTTCTGCCGCAGCTCGGTGAAGTCGATGCCCCCCATCGCCAGGAAGATTCCGGCGTAGGTCAGCAGCAGGGCGAGGACCAGGCGCGTTTCCGGCGCGCGTCGCTTCATGATCGAACTGATCAGCACCACCAGCGCCGGATAGCTGAACAGCAGCACGCGCTCGATCGAGGCGTCGATGAGCGTCAGCGCCCAGAAATCCACCAGCGCTCCGATGTAATAACAGACGATTCCGGCGAGCGCGGCGGCGAATACGGCGGCCGGCCGCGGCCGCGCGGCAGGACTCCCATCTGCAGCCGCTGCGCCCGGTCGCAGCGCGATCCACCCGAACAGCGGCATGGCGAGCAGCGCGCGCACGGTCACCAGCAGCTCGAACCCCACGCCCCGCTGATACAGCGCCTTGCTGAACAGCCCCTTGCTGGCAAACAGGATGGCCGCAGCGGCGACAAACAACATGCCGAGACGCTGCCGTTCAAGGGAATTGGGTTGCTGCATAAGTGCATGATTCCAGACGCGGTGGCGGATGCTCAATCCCCGGGGCATTCACTGTAGAATGCCGCGCTCCGTGAAGCGCGACGACATTCAGTTCCCGGCCAAGCATTCTGCGCTGCGCGACGACGTGCACGTGCTCGGGGCGCTGGTCGGCGACGTGCTCAAGGACCAGGGCGGCGAGGCGTTGTTCGACCTGGTCGAGAAGGATCGACTGCTCGCGATCCGGCGCCGCGCCGGCGATCGCGAAGCCGCGGCGGAGCTCAGCATCCAGTTGCGCGGGCGTGCCCCGCAGATGGCGCGCGATCTCGCCCGCGCATTTTCCATGTGGTTCCGCGTCGTGAACCTGGCTGAGAAAGTGCATCGTATCCGCCGGCGGCGCGGCTATTTCCTCGAAGCCGGCGAGCACGCGCAGCCGGGCGGCGTGGAAGCGGCGTTCCTTGCGCTCAAGGAGCGCGGTGCGGGTCTCGCCGAGGTCCTCGAGCTGCTGAAGAAGACTCACATCGAGCCGGTGTTCACCGCGCATCCCACCGAGAGCGCGCGCCGGACCTTGCTGCGCAAGAACCAGCGCATCGCAGGCCTGCTGCTGGACCGGCTCGATCCCACGCTCACGCCGCAGGAACTGCGTCAGAACTGGAGACGGGTGCGCACCGAGGTGACCACCGCCTGGCAGACCGAGGATCACCCGCGCGAGCGGCTCACGGTGGCGGACGAACGCGAACACGTGGTGTTCTATCTCGCCGAGATCCTGTATCGCATCCTGCCGGCCTTCTATGGAGAGCTCGCCGAGGCTTTGGGCAAGGTGTACGGCGTGCAGCCGGACTCGCTCGAATTGCCCAACATCGTGAGCTTCGGGACCTGGGTGGGCGGCGATATGGACGGCAACCCGGACGTACACGCGAAGACCATCCGCGAGACGCTGGCGCGCCAACAGCAGGTCATCATCAATGCCTACTACGGCGAGTGCCAGAATCTGGCGCAACTGCTGTCGCAGAGCGCGAGCCGCAGCGCCGTCACGCCCGAGCTCGCGCAACGTATCGAGTTGTACGCGACGTTGATTCCGGGCGCGCTCGGTATCACGCCCATGCGCCACGATCGCATGCCGTACCGGGTGTTCCTTGGGCAGGTATCCGAACGCCTGCGCCTCACCTACGACGGCCGGCCCAACGGCTACGAAGGGCCGCAGCATTTCCTGCGCGACCTCAAGCTCATCGCCACCAGCCTCCGGGCGAATCGCGGCTTCCATGCCGGCTGGGCCAACGTGCAGCGCCTGATCCGGCGCGTGGAGACCTTCGGCTTTCACCTGGCGACGCTCGATCTTCGCCAGCAGTCTGAGATCCATCATCGCGTCATCGGCCAGGGACTCGACGATCCGGGCTGGATGGCGCGTACGCCCGCCGAACGCCACGACCTGCTGGTCCGCGCCATCGAGCGCGATGTGGGCGCCAAGGTGGAGCTGGACGCCCTGGGCAGGCGCACGCTCGGCGTTTTCGAGGCGATCCTGCAGGCACGCCACCGCTACGGTCCGGATGCGATCGGCTATTACATTGTCAGCGGCACGCAGGCCGCGGACGATGTGCTGGCTCCCTTGTTGCTGGCGCGCTGGGCCGAAGCCTACGACCGCAATTCAGGCGAAGTCGCGGTCGACATCGCGCCGCTGTTCGAATCGGTCGATGCGCTCCAGCAGTGTGGCGACGTGATGCGAACCTTGTTAGGTGACCCGCTGTACCGGCGACACCTGGAGGCGCGCGGCCGTACCCAGTGCGTGGCGCTGGGATATTCCGATGCCAACAAGGAGAGTGGCATCTGCGCGGCGCGCCAGGCGGTGTTTCGCGCGCAGGCGGACCTGTCCGCGGCGCTGTCGGCCGCCAACGAGCGTTACGTCATCTTCCACGCGCGCGGTGGCAGCATCGCGCGTGGCGGCGGACGCGTGGATTCCCTGGTACGGACCGCACCAGCCGGCACGGTCAATGGCGTGTTGCGCCTGACCGAGCAGGGTGAGGTCATCAACCAGGGCTATGGCTTGAGACCGATTGCCATGCGCACGCTGGAGCGCGCCTTTCACGCGTTGATCCTGCCGCTCGGGGGGACGGCGACCGGTGCCGAGGCGACTTCCGAACATCTGCAGTTCGCCGCCCGCCTGGCCGCCGTGAGCCGTCAGCATTACCGGCGTTATGTGCACGTCAGGGATTTCAACGCATGGTTCCAGGCGGTCACTCCCATTGACGTGATCACACGGATGCAGATCGGCTCGCGGCCCGCGGAGCGCCCGGGCAAGGAGGGCTTCGAAGCCCTGCGTGCGGTCCCGTGGGTGTTTGCCTGGACACAGTCGCGCCACATGCTGCCCGCCTGGTACGGCGCCGGCCTGGGCCTCAAGACGGCGGTCGACGAGCTCGGGCTCGCGACGGCGCGTTCGGCCTACGGCGAATGGACGTTTTTCGCGACGCTCATCGATGATCTCGAGGCGTCGCTGGCGCGGGCCGACCTGGAGATCGCCGCCGCCTACGAATCACTGGCGGATGCCCGGCACAAGGATTTCGCCGCGCAGGCGCGCGCGGAATTCGAACTGGTTCGCCAGCAGGTGCTGGAAATCAAGCAGATCAGCGCGTTACTGGACCGCGACGCGACGTTGCAGCGCGCCATCGAGCTGCGTAACCCGTACGTGGACCCGATCAACCTCCTGCAGGTGGACCTGCTGCGTCGCTGGCGCGAATCGGGCCGCCAGGACCGGGAGCTGTTTGAAGCCCTGCTGGCGTGCATCGCGGGCATTGCCGAGGGACTGCAAAGTACCGGATGATGACACCTGATGGACTCACGGCTCACGGCGCCGAAGGAATCGGGCTTTCGCAGTCTTGCGGAGTTCTATCCTTACTACCTGTCCGAGCATCGGCACCCGGTGTCGCGCGCGTTGCATTACGTGGGTACCTGGGGTGCGGTCTTGTGCCTGCTCGCGCTGATCTCCACGGGCAACGGCTGGTGGTTGCTCGGCGCGCTGTTCTGCGGGTACAGCTTCGCCTGGTTGGGTCATTTCCGCTACGAACACAATCGGCCCGCGACATTCCGTCACCCGTTCTACAGCTTCGCCAGCGATTTCCGGATGTGGTGGGAATTGAACCTGGGCAGACTCAAGTTTCGTGACCGATAACCCGTCCTCGGAACGGCCCAAGGCCAGGTCACTCAAACCGCTGCGCGCGCTGCTGCCGTTCCTGGCGCCGTATCGCACCAGGATGATGATCGCGTTGATAGCGCTCGTGTTCGCCGCCGCGGCCATGCTGGCATTGCCGCAGGCGCTCAAGAACGTAATCGACAAGGGATTCTCAGCTGCTAACGCAGCTGCCATCGACAAGTATTTTCTACTGCTGCTTGCAGCAGCAGCTGTTTTCTCCGCGTTCGCCAGCTTGCGCATGTACCTGGTGAACTGGATCGGCGAGCGCGTGGTCGCCGACCTGCGCAGCGCGGTCTATCACCGCGTGATCCGCATGGACCCGGCGTTCTTCGAGGTCACCAAGACGGGCGAGGTATTGTCGCGACTGACCACCGACACGACGCTGATCCAGTCGCTGTCAGGCATCGGTCTGTCCATCCTGCTGCGTTCGATGGTGTCATTTCTCGGCTCACTGGTGCTGCTGCTGCTGACCAGCCTCAAGCTGGCGCTCATCATCTTCGCGCTGATTCCCACCGTGCTCGCACCCATGCTGATCTTCGGCCGGCGCGTGCGGCGCCTGTCGCGCGATTCGCAGGACCGGGTGGCCGATACCTCGGGCCTGGCCGGCGAGACGCTCAACGCCATCCAGACCGTGCAGGCCTTCACGCTCGAGGAATTGCACGGCCGGCGTTATGACGCCGCCGTGGAGGAGAGTTTTTCGACCGCCGTACGCCGCACGCGCGTGCGCGCCTGGCTGATCGCCGCGGCCATCATGACGACGTTCTCTTCCGTCACGCTGGTGTTGTGGTTGGGCGCGCGCGCGGTGCTCGACGGCAGCATGACGGGCGGTGATCTCGCCAAGTTCCTGAGTTACGCCATCTTCATGGGAACGGCCGTGGCGGCGCTGGCGGAGATGTGGGGCGAGCTGCAACGTGCCTCGGGCGCCATGGAACGCACCGTGGAGCTGCTGGGATCGCGGCCGTCCATCGTCGTGCCGACCAGACCCGTGGCGTTGAATCCGGCCGAGAAGGGCCAGATTTCATTCGAACACCTGTCATTCAATTATCCGTCACGGCCCGACACGCGTGCGCTCAGCGACTTTCACCTGGATATCGCGCCGGGTGAAACCGTGGCCTTCGTGGGCCCGTCAGGCGCGGGCAAGAGCACGGTATTCCAGCTGCTGCTGCGCTTTTACGATCCATCCGCGGGACGCATCCTCGTCGACGGTGTCGACATCGCCAACGCCGATCCGCAGCGGGTGCGCGCGCGCATCGGCCTGGTTCCGCAGGAAACCATGATTTTCGGTGCGAGCGCGCGCGAGAACATTCGTTACGGACGGCCCGATGCCAGCGACGCGGAAATCGAGGCGGCGGCACACGCGGCGGCCGCCGACGACTTCATCCGCAAATTGCCCGAAGGATTCGACACGTTCCTCGGCGAGCGCGGCGCGCGGCTGTCGGGCGGCCAGAAGCAACGCATCGCGATCGCGCGTGCCATCCTCAAGAATCCGCCCATCCTGCTGCTCGACGAGGCCACCAGTTCGCTGGATTCGGAGAGTGAGCGCCTGGTGCAGGATGCGCTCGAGAAGCTCATGCGCAACCGCACCACGCTGGTGATCGCGCACCGCCTGGCCACCGCCATCAACTCCGATCGCATCGTGGTCGTGGATCGCGGCCGCATCGCCGGAACGGGTCGCCACGAACAGCTGCTGCGCGACAATGCGTTGTACTCGCGACTCGCAGAGCTACAATTTGGCGAACGTTCCGACGCCGCCTAGACCAACAAAGCTGGAGAAGAACATGGCATACGTCGATGGATTCCTCGTTCCGGTCCCGAAGAAGAACGCGAAGAAGTACCAGAAGCTCGCCACCGAGGCCGGCAAGGTGTGGATGGAGCACGGCGCGATCGGCTACTGCGAGTGCCTGGGCGACGACCTGAAGTACGGCAAGACCACGTCATTTCCTCGCGGGGTGAAACTCAGGAAAGGCGAGCAGGTGTGGTTTTCGTGGATCGTGTACCGCTCGCGCAGGGATCGTGACCGCATCAACGCGAAATGCATGAAGGATCCGCGCCTCGCGCACATGATGAAGGCCGGCGTCATGCCATTCGACGGCAAGCGCATGGTGTACGGCGGCTTCAGGATGGTGGTCGATCTCTGACGCGTGTGGACGGCGTCGCCGGCGACCTGCTGCTGGCGCAGGATCCGCCCCGACGCGCCGCCATCGTGATCATCGTCAACGGACTGGTACGCAAGTCTAACTACCGCGCCGACGCGATGCTGCTGCGGCCGGTATCCGTGAGACGCGTGGTCGAGCAGGTGGAATCGCTGCTGCGGGCGCGCGATACGCAGGATGGCCAAACGCGCTGCGATTTCGGCGTGTTGTCGCTGGACCTGGCGAGTGCGCGGCTGGCAAACGGCGCCGACAGCGTGCGCCTGGGCCGCACCGAGGCGCGGCTGCTGAAATTCTTCATGGGTTTTCCGGAGCGCGTGTTTTCGCGCGCGCAACTGCTGGAAAAGCTCTGGCCGGTGACGGTGCGCGTCGAAGAACGCACCGTCGATGTCCACGTTCGGCGCCTGCGGCTGGCCCTCGAGACCCTGGGATGCGCCGAATACGTACAAACCGTGCGCGGCTCGGGGTATCGGTTTTCGGCCCTGCCGCAATGATCTCACCTTCAGCTTAAGACAAATCCCATAAGTCCCGGGTTCATATGGATGAAATGCCGATCGGGCAGGCTTCATCCAGGCACCATAACCGGGGCGAGGTCCACATGGTTTCCGCGGGTGTTCGGCATACGACGAAGTTGCGAGCGGTATTCGTCTCCGATGTTCATCTCGGGTCGAAAGGTTGCCGCGCAGATCAACTGCTGGAATTCCTCAAGTCCGTCGAAGTTGACTACCTGTTCCTGGTGGGGGACATCGTCGACCTGTGGGCCATGCGCAAGAATTTCTACTGGCCGCAGGAGCACAACAACGTGCTGCGCACCATCCTCGGCAAAGCCAAGGGCGGCACACGGGTCATCTACATCCCGGGCAATCACGACGAGGAAATGCGCGAGTTCTGCGGCTCGGTGTTCGGCAACCTGGAAATTCACCGGGAGTTCGTGCACGAGACGGCCGACGGCCGTGAGCTGCTGGTGATGCACGGTGACGAGTTCGATGCGGTGGTGAAGTGCAGCCCGTGGCTCGCCAACCTCGGCAGCACCATGTACGAGTTCCTGTTGTGGATGAACCGATACGTGAACTCGGTGCGTCGCGCCTTCAACCTGCCGTATTGGTCGCTGGCGGGTTATCTCAAGCACCGTGTCAAGAACGCCGTGCAGTACATCTCGAGCTTCGAGAACGCCGTGGCGCATGCCGCGCGCAAGCGTGGCGTGGACGGCGTGGTCTGTGGGCACATTCATCGCCCGGAGATCAGCGACATCGACGGCGTGCAGTACTGCAACGATGGCGACTGGGTGGAGAGCTGTTCGGCGCTGGTGGAAGACATGAACGGTCGGCTGGCGCTGTGGGCCTGGCCGGAGGTGCGCGAGCGCCTGACGAACCAGCCGCTGGTCGAGGTTGCCGCCTGACAGCACGCTCGCTGGCCCTCGAAGTTCACGGCATCAAGCGACGCTCATCGTCCTTCAATACGGATCGCATCGATCACCTGTACGAGAGCCCGCACGTCAGCGACCGGCGGCTGACACTGCACTACGGCGCTCTCACCGATTCCACCAACCTGATCCGCATCGTGGTACTCGGCTTCGGAGAAGGCGTGTGGCGCAGTGATCGTCGCGATGTCCCTGACGCCTGTGCGCGATGGGCTCAGGCCATCGGAATGCGCATGTCTTCGAGGACCTGCCGGGTCGCGCCCACCGTGATGGCGTGATTCCAGCGCGTGACTTCGGTGTCCAGTTCCGTACCTGGATCGGGCGCGCGCCGTGCACTCAACACCTCGAAACCCGAGCGTGCCCACTGTGCGACCTGCGGAAGTTTCTGCGCCTCGGTGTGACGCTGGCAGGCATTCGATGGCCGGCGCTTGAGAAAGTACAGATGCTCGGGCGGCGCGCGCATGGTGCGGCCGGAGTCATCGGTCGGGAAATCGAGCAGCGCCGGCTGCAGCTTGCCAATGACCGCGCGGTGCATGCGATCGGCAAGCTTGTCACGGCGGGGCAGGTGTGCCACGGCGCGGATGAAGCGCGCGTCCAGGAACGGCGACATGGTGGGAAAGGAAGAGCGGTACAAGGCCAGCCTCTGCCCGATGAAATTCCGCACCCGTTCGGCGGTATAGAAATAGTCGAGGCCATCGCCGAAGCGCAGCTTGGCGACGAAGGCCTTGTCTAGTTGGCGGCGCGCGTCGAGCGCGCGCGAGAAATCTCCCTCGCGTTCCAGTGCCGCGAGCACCGCGGGCACGACGCGGCGGCGGTGTGAGTTCTTGTGCGACAACCAGCGGTCCCAGCGCGAATAGTGCGAGTGATCCAGCAGCACGGCCGCGAATCCCTTGTCGAAAAAATAGCTGCGCGCGAATTCGCCGTTGGACCCGGCGAGGTGCATGGCGCCGGGGTCGAAGCCGACCTTGCGTGAGTAGATGGCTGTATGCCAGTCCCAGAAGATCTTCTCGCCGCTGGTGGTGCGCACGATGTCGCTGGCGTATTGCGCATAGTCGACAGGATCGATCTCGATACGCCGGAACTCGCAGCCCATGGCGCGCGCCAGCTGTGCGGCGATGCGTGGATCGGTGGCCTCGGGCGAACCCATGCAGGCAGTCGCGGTATGGCGCTTGAGCCGCGTGAGGGCCGCCAGCAGCAGGCGACTGTCGTAGCCGGCGCTCAACGACAGCGAGTATTCGCCGGTGGCGGGCAGCTCGGCGAGGACCTCGAGCAGGACCTCGGCGGCATCCATCGGCAGCGTTCGCAGGCGCCGGTGCGCGTGCATTTCGGTCCAGAACGGTTCGCTGCTGATTTCACGTTTAGCCCCGCACAGGCGCACCACGCTGCGTGATGGAACCCGCTCGATTTCAGTGTGCAGTGATACGTTGCCCAGCACGTGCTCGAACATCACCAGCTGCGCCAGCGCGTCCCAGTTCCAGCGCCACGCGAGTCCAGCAGCCTTGCAGCATTCGAAGACATTGTTCGCGTGTACCCAGTGCGTGCCAGCCCGTGTGTAGAAATGCGGCACTGCCGCGACGACCGTCGATATGAACACGGTCAGCGGCTCTCCCGTGCCGGCCTCGTGGCCCTCGACCACGAGCACGAAGTCACCCTTGAGCGAGGAAGGTTTGGCGCCAGCGCGGACGCGCGAAAAGATCCTCCGCGGCTTTTCCGGGCTGTACCCCAGCAGGGTGAGCGTTGGTGCAGATTGAAAATCGAGCTGCATGCACCGTTCCCGCAATGCGTCGCCGCGAATTCAGCGTTCTATCACCTGGAGCATGTGGTCACGTTCGGTGACCCACTCGGCCGCGTATTCGCTTGCGACATGCTGGGTGAACCACGGCCCGCCATGAGTGTAATGCAGCAGCGCCGCGTCGGCTCGTGGTTCGTCGTAGCCCACCAGGTGATTCCAGCGTGGCGGCAGCACCCCGATCAGGCGCTCGTCGGCCAGCCATTTGAATTGGTGCAGCTCGAGCCCGGTGGCGTTGTTCACGAACTCCATCGTGAACGCGCCGATGACGCGAAGGTGCCGGCGCCTGTTCCCGCGGCGCCGCCCGACACGGCCTCCACTCCCGGCGGTTGAACCGGCGGTTTCAGGTCGACGAGCACCAGGCAGTCGATGGCGCGGTTGAGATTCTCGTCGACATTGAAACCGAGCACCCGTCCGCCGAACTTCAGGTACTGACGCAACAGCACCGGCACACTCTTGCCGTCGGGCTCCAGATCCTCGATGAGTGCCGCCAGCGGGTCCACTGCGCCGAGCATGGCGAGTTCGCTGGCGAGTGAGCGCAGTGATGCGGAGCGCGCAAACGGATGGCGTGCGCGAACCAGCCAGCCGAGCAGCGGATCGAAACGCTGGCTGCGCAGGAAATCGACGATGAGATGCTTGGAGATGTCCAGGTAATCGCCGCTGATGTTGGCCGGCCCGATGAGTCGCAAATATCCCTGACGCGCGCTGAATTCCGCGATGCCTTTCCACAGCAACATCAGCGGGGCTGGATCCCGCTGGAATTCCCGGCGCACAAAACAGCGTCCGACCTCCAGCGCCGGGCCCAACAGCCGGAAGAAGAGGTCGGAGTAGTTGAACAGCGTCGATGTGTACAGGCCACGCCTGCCAAAGCGGCGGCGGATGTCATCGCTGCGCGCCAGGCGACAGGCGGCCACGATCTGGCGGCTCACGGAATGCCAGATGAAGAGGTGTTCATAGTGCGCGTCGAAGTGGTCCAGGTTGCGCCCGCGGCCGCTGCCTTCACCCGCGTCGCGCCCGGTCAGCTCGCGCAACCGACCAATTTCACTGAGCAGGTGCGGTATGTCCTCCGCGTGCGCCACGTGCGCCGTCATTGGTCCGTGCGCCAGCAGCCGCGATTCCGGTTCGAGCCGGCCGATCTCCCGCTCCAGGCAATCGACCGGCATGGCGGCTGGAATCAATTCGACGTTGCGCGGCTCAATCGACGCCGCAGTGTGCGACTGGTTAGTGGCCGGCGCCAGCAGCGTGCGCAACCGCAGGTGCAGTGCCAGCGCCTCGGGACTTTCGAATTGCCCCAGTCGCTCACGCGCAATGGATTCGCCCACGTGCACATCAACGCGCGACGCGCGGCGGCGTCGCAGCTCGCCGCGCAGCAGGAGGGTGCGCAACGGCGGCGCCAGCAGCCCGACGAGCTGGAACAGGGTGCTGTTGCGCCCGGCGAAATGCAGCGGCACCACTGGCGACGCGGTTTGTTTGATCAGGCGCCCGATGACTGGATTCCAGGGCGGATCGGTGACGCAGCCGGCGCGCGCGTCGAAATGCGCGACGCCGCAGGCCGGGAACACCACGAGCGCGTGTTCCTCTACCAGCCAGCGCCACGCCTTGCGCAGTGCCTGCGCGTTGCGCGCGGTATCGCTCCGCCCGATGCCGGGGTCGACCGCGAGCAGCAGTGGCGTGAGCTCGGCGATCGAAACCAGATCGGCGTTGGCCAGTACGCGCACATCGGATCGCCGCGTACCAATGACGCGAATGGCCGCGAGTCCGTCCAGCGCGCCACACGGATGATTTGCCACGATGATCACGCGACCGGAGCGCGGCAGATGCGCCAGCGATTGTTCGGAGGGCACGCAATCGATGCGCATCGCAGACAGTGCGCGGGTTGCGTATTCAACTGGCCCTTGCGTCGGGCCGATACTCTTATATATGGAGTGGAACGAGTTCATGCCCGACAGCGATGAGAGCGGCGCGCATCCTGGCTCCGAATGACCTCAGGCACTGATCGTAAGTTGCCGATATTTCAGAATTATTTAGACAATTAGTTACCTGGGAGAACGGTGGTCGCCGTGATCGAACTGAAGTACCGGATTCTCAACGTATTTACGGCGGGCGGCGCGCGCCTCTCGGGCAATCCCCTATGTGTGTTCGAGGACGGCAGTCAGCTCGACGCCACCACCATGCAGGCCATTGCCCGGCAGATGAACGTGTCGGAATCGACGTTCATCCTGCCCTCGAAGCGGGCGGCCGCGCTGGTGCGCATCTTCACCCCGGCTTACGAAATGCCGTTCGCAGGGCATCCGACGCTGGGTACGGCGCACGTGGCGCGGGCGCTGGGGCTCGGTGGCAACCAGCTCGGCCTCGAAATGCGCGCCGGCATCATCCCGGTCACCTCCAACGGCGATCACTGGACTTTGCGAGCGGCGCCGTCGACATCGCGACTCGTCGAGGCGCCACCGGCGGAGATCGCGCGTTTGTTAGGGCTCGGGTCGGCTGACATCGGCTTCCAGCCGCTGTGGGTCAAGGCGGGACGTGAGCAGCTCATCATTCCACTGACCAGCGAGTCGGCGGTGCGTCGCACGCGACCCGATCCGGCCTTGTTTGAAAACTTGCGCTGCCTCGATGGCGCCAGCCAGGCCTACGTGTTTGCCGCGATGGGTGACATGAAATTCATCAGCCGTTTCTTTTTTCCCGATGGCAGCTCGATCCTCGAAGATCCGGCCACCGGTTCGGCGGTCGCCAATCTCGGCGGCTGGTTTCTCGCCATGGGCCGGCGTCTGCCCATCGAGATCGAAATTTCGCAGGGCGAATTCGTCGGCCGGCCATCGCTGCTGTTCCTGGAAGTCAACACCGACAAGGAAGTGTTCGTCGGCGGTGACGTGATCGAGCTAGGATCAGGCATCCTCAATCTCTAGTTCAATATCCAGGGGCTCTTCATGAGCGACAGCTATCACAGGCGCAAGGTCGGCAACCGTGTGCTGCAGCCCGAGACCCAGATGATGGGTTATGGGTTCGACCCGGCCTTGTCCGAAGGCGCACTCAAGCCGCCGATTTTTCTCACCTCCACCTTCGTGTTTCGCAGCGCGCAGGATGGCAAGGATTTCTTCGACTACACCTCGGGCCGCCGCGCGCCGCCGCCCGGCAAGGCCGCGGGCCTGGTGTACTCGCGTTTCAACAACCCCAATCTCGAAGTGCTCGAGGATCGCCTGGCGTTGTGGGAGGGTGGTGAGAGCGCGTGCGTGTTCTCGAGCGGCATGTCGGCGATCTCGACCACGCTCTGGGCATACCTGAAGCCCAATGACTGCCTGCTGATGAGCCAGCCGCTGTACGGCGGCACCGAAACGCTCATCGATCGCACCATGCCGGCGTTCGGCATCGGCGCGGTCGCCGTGCCGGACGCCATCAACCGCGACGCCGTCATGGCCGGTGCGAAGGCCGCGCTGGAAAAAGCCAAGGCCAGGGGCGGCAAGGTGGGCTTGCTGGTCACCGAGACTCCGGCGAATCCCACCAACGGACTGGTCGACCTGAGGTTGTGGCGCGAGGCGTCGGAGTGGATCGCGGGGCAACAGGGAGGCTCGCGTCCGCCGGTCGCGGTCGACAACACATACCTGGGGCCCGTGTACCAGAAGCCGCTGGACCACGGCGCGGACCTGGTGATGTATTCGCTGACCAAGTATGTCGGCGGACATTCGGACCTGGTCGCCGGTGGTGTGGTGGGACCGAAATCCGTCGTGTTGCCGGTGCGCAGCCTGCGCAGCAGCCTGGGCACGCAACTCGATCCGAACACCTCGTGGATGATCATGCGCTCCATGGAAACGCTGAGTCTGCGCATGCGGGCCGGATCGGAAAACGCGGCACGCGTCGCCGGATTTCTCGCGCAACATCCCAAGGTGGCGAGCGTCAATTATCTCGGCCATCTCAAGCCGGGAGATCCGCGCGCCGAGGTGTTTCAGCGGCAATGCCTCAGCGCCGGCTCCACGTTTTCTTTTTCGATCCGCGGCGGCGAAGCCGAGGCATTTCGCATGCTCGATGCGCTGCAGGTCATGAAGCTCGCCGTGAGCCTGGGAGGCACCGAAACATTGATCTCGCATCCCGCCTCGACCACACACTCGGGCGTGGCCAAGGAGACCCGCGACCGACTCGGCATCACGGATGCCATGGTCCGGATTTCGGTGGGCATCGAAAATGCCGACGACCTGATCGCCGACCTGACGCAGGCACTCGAAAAAATCTGAGGAGCGATACCGTGGAGGCGGACACCTGGGTACTGCCGCCCGAAACTTTTTCGGCGCGTATCGTCGGTGCCTGTGTGTGCGGCGCCGTGCGCTGGTCGTACGACGCGCCGTTCAGTGCGATGCTCCACTGCCACTGCTCGATGTGCCGCAAACACCACGGCACCCTGTTTGCCACCTTCGTGGTGGGACCGTTGAGCTCGTTTCACTGGCGCGCCGGCACCGAGAAGATCGGCACCTGGCAATCCTCGGCGCGCGGCAAACGCAGCTTCTGCTCCCGGTGCGGGTCGAAGGTACCCTCCGTAAAACACGACGCGCAGCAGGTATTCATGCCGGCGGGCGCGCTCGAGGGTGAGCTCGGCATCCGGCCGCAGTTGCACCTGTTCGTGGGCTCCGGGGCCGTCTCCTCGCAGATCCACGACCCGCTGCCGCAGTACGAGGCCTATCCACCCGAGTGGGGAGCGCAGGGTCTGGACACGCCGGCGCGCGCCACCAGTACCGACGTGACCTCAGGCAGCTGCGCCTGCGGCCAGATGAGCTTCGAACTGCGGGGCCAGCCCGTTCGCATGCACCATTGTCACTGCGGCCGTTGTCGAAAGGCCCGCGGCGGGGCACATGCCACCAACGTGATCTACAAGCTCGACGCGCTGCATTACACACAGGGCGAGAACCTGCTGGAAGACTTTGACCTGCCGGGTGCGGAATTCTTCGGCACCTCGTTCTGCAGGAACTGCGGCGGCGCCATGCCGCGCCGCTCACCGGGGCGCGGCGTGGTGGTGGTTCCGGTTGGCGCGCTCGATTCGGATCCGCAAATCCATCCGCTGGCGCACCAGTTCGTGGCATCGAAGGCGCCGTGGTTCGACATCCACGACGGCGTGCCGCAGTTCCCGGACGCGACGCCCATCGACTTCCTGCGCCGCGACCGGTAGTGGCACGCGACATCGGAACTTCATGTTTTCGTCAAACGAAGTTCAAGGCGGTTTGCCACCTTGTCCGCGCGGCATTCGCAGCTGGACGGGAGAGACGTCATGGAGCATTCGATGTCATTTGGAAAGGCCTCAGAGATCGCGGGCGCGGACGAGAGCTACGATCTCGAGGAACAGCTCGCCACCGCGGAACGGCGTTACGCCGAGGCGCGCGCACGGAGTCGCAAGACTGGCGAGGAATGTCACACGCTCGAAGCGGAAGCGCGCCTGCCTGCCAGTGTCATCCAGCAGGCGCGCGCGCGACACGAAGCGGCGGAGGCGCGATGCAAACGCCTGCGCCAGTTGATCGAGGATCTCGAGGAGCGACTCAGTTGATCGGATAGTCGCGCGACCTGCCGGCAGGCCGCGGTCTGCGGCGCAGGCCGACGCGAACTGCACCCGTTCGAGCGGGTGTTCGAATCTCCCTCGCGGGTAAAATCCTCACGCAGCCGCGACACCGGTGGCACCGGTTTCGGACCGTGCCGCTGGGGCAATTTATCGTGTCGAATCAAACCTTGAGGTTCCCGACCGCATCTCAAGCGGCGTGGGAATTGAAATGATGGTGCAGCGCCACCGGCTCTCCCGCCTGGGGCCATGGCTGCTCGGAATATTCGCGTTGCCGCTACATGCAGTGCAGATCGACGGCCACATCGCCGCCGATGAATGGCTGGAAGCGCGGCACATCACCGACTTTCGCAAGGTACAGCCACTCAATGGCGAGCCGGCGACATTGGCCACCGAGGCATGGATCCTCGCGACGCCGGAAGGTCTGGCGGTGGCATTCCGCAATACGCAGCCGCCCTCGGTGCCGCGCACGCTGCAGCGCGTGCAACGAGACTTCGAGGAGCAGGTGGACCGCGTCAATGTCATCGTCGACTTCGACGGCGATCACCGCACCGGCTACGACTTCACCATCAGCAACACCGACGGTATCTCCGATTCCATCGTCACCAACGAGAATATTTTCAACTCGGATTGGGATGGCAACTGGCAGCATGCCGTCGGCTCGGACGAGGAAGGCTGGACGGTCGAGGTGCTCATTCCCTGGCATATCGCACCGATGCGCGTCGCAGACACCAAACGCACGCTGGGCGTCTACGTGGACCGGGTGGTCGGCTCGACCGGCGAGCGCGTCGCGTGGCCACTGGCGAGCTTCGAGCGGCCGCGGTTCATGTCCGACTTCGCGGCCATCGAGGTGTCCAACTACAGCCAGTCACTGCTGGCCATCACGCCGTACATGTCCGGACTCTACGACGCGGTCGGCAAGAGCAGTGACGGTGATGCGGGAATCGACGTGTTCTGGAAACCGAACGGCCAGACGCAGCTCACGGCCACGGTGAATCCGGATTTCGGCCAGGTCGAAAGCGACGACCTGGTGGTGAACTTCAGTGCCACCGAGACATTCATCAGCGACAAGCGGCCGTTCTTCACGGAAAACCAGGGCATCTTCGAGTTCACCACACCCTCGGATTTCAGCCAGCTGCTATACACGCGGCGAGTCGGCGGCCCCGCCGACGATGGAGTGGGCGCGGGCGACATCGTCGCCGCGCTCAAGCTCAATGGCAGTCTCGGCACCGTCAAGTACGGTCTGTTCGGCGCCGACGAGGCCGAGTCGGTCGGGCGCACCTTCGCTGCTGCACGCCTGGTGCGCGATTTCAGCAAGCAGAATCTCGGCCTGATGGCCACCTGGGTCGATCATCCGTACCTGGAGCGGCAGGCCACAGTGGTGGGCGTCGATCACGACTGGCGGCCCACCTCGCGCTGGAACGTGCGCACGCGGCTGTTCGGCAGCGACATCGATGAGTCTGGGGACAGCTCGCGTGACACCGGCGCTACGGTATGGGCCGACTACGAGATGGATCACGGCTGGCGCCAACAGGTGATCGCCATGCATTTTGGCAACCATCTCGAGATCAACGATGCCGGTTACCTCTCCCGCAATAGCGTCAACTACCTGCACTGGCAGGTGAACCGGAGATTCACCGAACTGCCGGCCGACTCGCGTTACGCGTCGAAAGACTGGCGGGGACGCGTGAGCACTGACTACAACGATCATGGCCAGCTCATGGGTCACCAGCTGCGGATCAGCCGCGAAAGCCGGCTGCGCAATGGCAGCTATGAATTCGGACAAGTGAACATCAACAGCGCCGGTTACGACGACCTGTTGACCCGCGGTAACGGCGTCCTGTGGTTGCCGCCCAACTTCAACACGTATTTCAACTATGAGCGGCCGCGTATCGGCAGCTGGGCTTACGAGGTCGAACTCGAAGTCCTCAGTGGCGGGCTGTCGGGCAATGATCAGATCGGCTACTGGTTCAACATCGAGCCACGCTATTTCATCAGCGACTCGTTCAACGTGTATCTTGGAGTCGAAAACAGCCATACACCCGACTGGCTGGTCTGGCAGGTTGACAATCTCATCGGCAGTTTTGAGAGCCGCGAAACAGATCTGAACGCCGGATTCACCTGGAACGTCGCCAACCGGCACGAGCTGCGACTCAAACTCCAGGCCATCGGGCTGAGTGCCCGGCTGCGCCAGGCGTATCGGGTGCAAGGTGGCGAGGCCATTCCCACCGACGAGCCAGTGGATGATTTCAGCGTCGAGACTCTCGGTGTGCAGCTTCGATACCGATACGAGTTCCGCCCGCTCTCATATCTCTATGTCGTATACGCCCGCGGCGGATACCGCGAGGAACCGGTGGCCGATGACGCCGGCGGTCTCATTCAGGACAGCTTCGGGCTGCGTGATGATGAGCAGTTGCTGGTGAAGTTCAGCTACCGATTCGAGAACTGAGCGCCGCCGCCTCTAGTGCGCGGACTTCTCGGGCACGAATTCGAGCTTCTGAATCGTGTCGGGCCTGGTGGGCGCGAGAATCAGCTCGATTTTGAGCTTGCCCCGTTCGCAGCTGAAGTCGAACGATCCGGAAAGTGCGCTGTCGGTGGTGATGGGCGGCGCGATGCGGCATTCGCCGTACTTCACCTTGAGCGCGGCAATCTCGGCATTGCGCAGCTCGGCGCTGCGATCCATGAGGAAGTTCATCGCCAGCGCGTCCGGGAAGCGCGCGACGTCGGCATTGTCGTAGATGACCTGGGACACGGAAAGCATCGACTGCAAGGCGGGACTCGGTGAGGGCGCGCGCACCGGGAACTGCCCGGAGTTGGCCAAGCTGGTTGGCGGCTTCGCGCACCGCGCGTGACGCGGGGGTGTAGGTGCGATTGGCAAACGCGAACACCGCCAGGTTGCGGCCCGGAATGAACAGCACGTTCGAGCCGTAGCCGGGCAATCCGCCGGAATGCCCGAAGTGAAAGCCGAGGACGCAATCATTCTGCGAGTTCTCGCCCAGGGCATAAGCCGCACTGCGTGCGCAGCCGGCCGGATCCGCGGCTGGGATGAGCGTCGCGAAATTCTGCGGGCGCGCAATCTCGCGCACACTCGAGCGCCTGAGGATTGGATCCTCTGCGCCGTCGCGTGGTGGCCAGGCCGAAAGCACCCAGGACACGTAGCGTGCGTAGTCGTTGGCACTGGTAGCCAGTCCACCCATCGCGCCGAATGTTCCGGGGCCGAGCGCGGGTTCCTCGCGCCACGACTCCTTCTCCCACCGGTAGCCGGTGGCGCGACGCGCGCGCGGAATCTTTGCGATGTCATAGGTGGTCGCTCGCATGCCGAGCGGCTGGAGAAATTGCGCTTCGATGTACTCGGCGTAGTTGCGGCGTGAAATGTTGGTGATGAGCCGGCCGACCAGCGCATAGCCGAAATTCGAGTACTCGTACGCCATGCCGGGCGCACGCGAGAACGGAATTCCCGAGACCATGAATTTCGAAAAGTCGCTCTCACTCATGTCGAGTTGCCGATCGCCCCACGGATCGTCGGTGACGAAGCCCGCGCCGTGCGAGAGCAGGTCGCGTACCATGATCTTTGGGCTGTCGCTGGTCGGATACTCGAGCTTCGCCAGCTCCGGGATGTAGCGCTCTGCGGGCGCGTCGAACGCGAGCTTCCCGGCGTCACGCAGCTTGAGGGCCGCGAGCGCCGAGAAGTTCTTGGACATGGATGCGATACGGAACACCGTATCGGGCGTGACGGCCGTGTTCGTCGAGGTATCCTGGACGCCGAACGCGCGCACATACGCGAGCTTGCCGTCCGTCACCACACCGAACACCAGCCCAGGCACGTGGTTGTCCGACATGAATTTCTCGAAGATCGGATCGAGGCTGGCGAGCACCTCGGGCGGCTCGCGGCCGGACTCCGCGGCCATGGCGGGTGACAATGCCGCGCACAAAGAAAGGGCGGCGACAAGATTCCGGAACTTCATCGGGTGACTCCTGCAGTCGAACGGGTCAACGCCGCCAATCTTTATCTTGGAATAGGCGGCGCGGCGCGATGAAAGACCGGCTTGATCGCGAGGCCTGATTGAATGCGCGACACACCGGGGATGCGCGTCAGGACGTCGAGCATGAAACGCTGGTAGCTGGGCAGGTCGGGTACCACGATACGCAACACGTAATCGGCCTCGCCGGTCATGAGATAACAGCTCATCACTTCGGGCACGTCGGCGATACGTCGCTCGAACACTTTGAGCGTTTCTTCGACCTGCCGCTCGAGCGATACCCAGACGTACATGGTTATGCCGAAGCCGAGTTTCTGTTCGTCGAATTGCGCGCTGTAGCCGGTGATGTATCCCTCGGACTCCAGGCGCCGGATGCGGCGCAGGGTGGGCGTGAGCGACAGGCCGATCTGCTCGGCCAGATCTCGCCAGCTGATGCGGCCATCGCGCGACAGGACCTGCATGATCTTCGAGTCGAGTTTGTCGAGTTTTTCAGTAGCCATGAGTCACGGATTTCGAGGTTGGTAGTGCAAACATGCTAAAAGATGCCCGCTGATAGTCAACATTTGGCAATAACGCGCTCCCCATAGTGCGTTAGGCTACACATCAGCTAACTCTATGACAGCTATCAGGAATTTCATGTCCCGCCCACGTCCCGTGTCAGTTTCTTTTGAATTCTTCCCGCCCGGCGACGAGGCGATGGAAAAGACCCTGTGGACATCGATTCGCTACCTCGAGCCGCTGAATCCGAGCTTCGTATCAGTGACCTACGGCGCGGACGGTTCCACGCGCGAGCGCACGCACAACGTGGTGTCGCGCCTGCAGGCCGAGCATTCCCTCAACTGCGTTCCGCACCTGACCTGTATTGGCGCCAGTCGCGGCGAAGTGCTGGATATCGCGCGCCGTTACTGGGACCAGGGCATCCGTCATATCGTCGCGCTGCGCGGCGACCCGCCGGCCGGCACCACGAAGTACGAGCCGCGTGCCGATGGCTTCGCCTTCGCGGCTGAGCTGGTGGAAGGACTCAAGTCGGTTGGTGACTTCGAAATCTCGGTGGCCGCGTATCCGGAGAAACATCCGGAAGCGTCGAGCGCCGAGTTTGATCTTGGCAATCTCAAGCGCAAGATCGACGCCGGCGCTTCGCGCGCCATCACGCAATTCTTCTACGACACCGATGTGTTCCTGCGTTTTCGCGATCGCTGCGCGGCGCGCGGTATCGACGCACCCATCGTGCCCGGCATCCTGCCCATCACGCGTTTCCCGCAGATCACGCGGTTTGCCGCGCGTTGCGGCGCGACCATCCCGGACTGGCTGGAGCATCGTTTCGACGGGCTCGAGGACAATCCCGACACGCGCAAGCTGATCTCCGCGGCGGTCGCCATCGAACAGGTGCACACGCTGCAGCGTCACGGCGTCGAGCAGTTTCATTTCTACACGCTGAACCGTTCGGAGCTCACCTACGCAATCTGCCATGCGCTCGGTGTCCGCCCCCGCGAACGCAAGGTGGCCAGTGCCTGAAGTTCCGGCGATGAAAATCCAATCCGAACGCGTGCACAACCTGCGCGAATTGTTTGCCGAGCGCATCGTCATCCTCGACGGGGCGATGGGCACCATGATCCAGCAGCACAAGCTGGACGAGGCCGCGTTTCGCGGTGAGCGTTACGCCGCCTGGCATCGCGACCTCAAGGGTTGCAACGATCTGCTGGTGCTGACCCGTTCCGCGGTCATTGCCGACATCCACCGCGCCTTCATCGACGCGGGCGCCGACATCATCAGCACCAACACCTTCAACGCGACTTCGATCGCGCTCGCGGATTACGGTCTCGAGTCGCTGGTGCACGAGCTGAATCGCGATGCCGCGCAGCTGGCGCGGCGCGTCGCCGACGAAGAGGGTGCGCGTCTGGGCCGGCCGGTGTTCGTGGCCGGGGCCCTGGGTCCCACCAACCGCACGGCGTCGATTTCGCCGGACGTGAACGATCCGGGATTTCGCGCGGTGAGCTTCGATGATCTCACCGCCACCTACGGCGAGGCGACGCGTGCGCTCATCGAAGGCGGCGCCGATGTCATCCTGATTGAAACCATTTTCGACACGCTGAATGCCAAGGCGGCCATCTACGCAGCCCGCGCTGCGATTGATGCTTCCGGCATCGACATTCCGATCATCATCTCCGGCACGATCACCGATGCCTCGGGACGAACGCTGTCGGGACAGACGGTGGAAGCCTTTTGGGCCTCGGTGCGGCATGCACGTCCCATCACCATCAGCCTCAATTGCGCACTGGGCGTCAAACAGCTGCGTCCTTACGTCGAGGAGCTGTCGCGCCTCGCCGATACGAATGTCGGCGTGTATCCCAATGCCGGTCTGCCCAATGCCTTCGGTGAATATGATGAAGCGCCGGCCGACACCGCCAGCGTGCTGGGCGACCTTGCGCATCTCGGCCATTTGAACCTGGTGGGCGGCTGCTGCGGTACGACCCCCGACCACATTCGCGCCATTGCCGAGCGGGTGCGCTGCGAACCGGTGCGCCGCAAGAAAGAACGGGCGCCGCGCATGGAGTTGTCTGGCCTCGAGGTCTTCAATCTCACCCGGGACATTCCCTTCGTGAACGTCGGCGAGCGCACCAACGTCACCGGCTCGGCCAAATTCCGCAAGCTGATCGAGGCCAACGACTACCCGGCCGCGCTGTCGATCGCGCGCCAGCAGGTGAACGACGGCGCGCAGCTCATCGACGTGAACATGGACGAGGGCATGCTCGATTCGGAAGCCGCCATGGTGCGCTTCCTCAATCTCATCGCCGCCGAACCCGACATTGCGCGCGTGCCAGTGATGATCGATTCCTCGAAATGGTCGGTCATCAAGGCGGGCCTGAAGTGTATCCAGGGCAAGGGCGTGGTGAATTCCATCAGCCTGAAGGAGGGCGAGGAAGCCTTCCTTGAACACGCGCGCGAGGTGATGAACTACGGCGCCGCGGTGGTGGTCATGGCCTTCGACGACAAGGGCCAGGCCGACACCCTCGAGCGCAAGGTTTCGATCTGCGAGCGCTCCTACAAGCTGCTGACGGAGAAGCTCGACTTTCCGCCCGAAGACATCATCTTCGATCCCAACATCTTCGCGATAGCCACCGGCATCGAAGAGCACAACGGCTACGGGCTGGCATTCATCGAAGCCGCGCGCGAGATCCGCAAGCGCTGTCCGCATGCGCATGTGTCCGGCGGCGTGAGCAACGTGTCGTTCTCGTTCCGCGGCAACGAACCGGTGCGCCAGGCCATGCACTCGGTGTTCCTGTACCACGCCATCCAGGCGGGCATGGACTTTGGCATCGTGAATGCCGGCCAGCTGGCGATCTACGCTGAAATTCCCGAGGAACTGCGTGAACGCGTCGAGGACGTGATCCTCAATCGCCGTGCCGACGCCTCCGAGCGTCTGCTGGAAATCGCCACGCGCTACAAGGACGGCGTCGGCAAGGAGAAGGTCGTCGACCTCGCCTGGCGCAGTCTGCCGGTAGCCGAGCGGCTGTCACACGCGCTGGTGGCGGGCGACGATCAGTTCATTCTCGAAGACACCGAAGAGGCGCGCCTCGCCGCCGTGCATCCGCTGCACGTCATCGAAGGCCCGCTGATGGACGGCATGAACGTGGTCGGCGACCTGTTCGGCTCGGGCAAGATGTTCCTGCCGCAGGTGGTCAAGTCGGCGCGCGTCATGAAGAAGGCCGTGGCCCACCTGATTCCGTTCATCGAAGCACTGGCCGACGGCGTGCAGAAGACCAACGGCACGGTGGTGCTCGCCACGGTCAAGGGTGACGTGCACGACATCGGCAAGAACATCGTCGGTGTCGTGCTCCAGTGCAACAATTTTGCGATCGTGGATCTTGGCGTGATGGTGCCTGCAGAAAAGATCCTCGCCACGGCCGAGAAGATAGGCGCCGACATGATCGGTCTGTCGGGGCTGATCACACCGTCGCTCGAGGAGATGTCGCACATTGCGGGTGAGATGCAGCGGCGTGGCTTCAAGGTGCCGCTGCTGATCGGTGGCGCCACGACTTCGCCGGCGCACACCGCGGTCAAGATCGATCCTCACTACGACGGGCCGGTGGTGTACGTGAAAGACGCGTCGCGTGCCGTGGGCGTGTGCCGCCAGCTCGTCACCCCGGAGATGAAGCCGGCTTACGTGGCCGAGGTGAAGGCCGAGAACATTCGTCGCCGCGAACAACACGCGGGCAAGAAGGTCAAGGGTGCTCAACTGACGCTCGGCCAGGCGCGCAACAATCGCTTCCGCTGCGACTGGGCCAACTACACCCCACCGGTGCCACGTTTCCTCGGCGCCAAGGTGTTCAACGACGTGCCGCTGGCGTCACTGACGCCGTACATCGACTGGATGCCATTCTTCAATGCCTGGGAGTTCACCGGCACGTTCCCGGCGGTGCTCGACGACCCGGTGCGCGGCGCGGCGGCGCGGTCGCTGCACAAGGACGCGCAGGAAATGCTCGCCAGGGTCTTGCGCGAGCATTGGCTCACCGCGCGCGCGGTGGTGGGATTCTTCCCCTGCAACAGCGTCGACGAGGAGATCGAGGTTTACAGCGACGCCACGCGCTCGCGCGTGCTGCACCGGCTGCATCACCTGCGCCAGCAGAAGGGCAAGCCCGCAGGCCAGCCTCACTACTCGCTGGCGGATTTCATCGCGCCGAAGGATTCCGGGAAGGTCGACTACATCGGCGCGTTTGCCGTGACCGCAGGCATCGGCATCGAGCCGCACCTCGAGCGCTTCAAGGCGGCGCATGACGACTACAACGACATCCTGCTCAAATCGTTGGCCGATCGACTCGCCGAAGCTTCCGCCGAGGCGCTGCACCTGCGCGTGCGGCGCGAACTGTGGGGCTATTCACCCGAAGAGCGCCTGACCAACGAGCAGCTGATTGCCGAGGATTATCGTGGCATCCGTCCGGCACCCGGATATCCCGCCTGCCCGGATCACACCGAGAAGGGTACCTTGTGGCAGATGCTCGACGTGGAGCGGGCGATCGATCTGAAGATCACCGAGAGCTTCGCCATGTATCCGACCGCGGCCGTCAGCGGCTGGTACTTCGCGCACCCGGATGCCAAGTACTTTGCGGTGGGGCCCGTCGATTTCGACCAGGCGCAGCACTACGCGGCGCGCAAGGGCTGGAGCCAGGCCGAGGCGCGCAAGTGGCTGGTTTCAAATCTCGAGTCACGCGCGCAGGATCCGCACGACGAAGCCGCGTAAATGGGGACATTCCTCTTTTTCAGAAAATGAGGAATGTCCCCATTTCTGAACCGCCTTCATTTGCGCAGGCCTTCCGCTTCTGGCTGAAGCTGGGTTTCATCAGCTTCGGCGGACCCGCCGGGCAGATCGCCATCATGCACCAGGAGCTGGTGGAGAAACGCCGCTGGATCTCCGAGGCGCGTTTCCTGCACGCGCTCAACTACTGCATGATGTTGCCGGGCCCGGAGGCGCAGCAGCTCGCCACCTACGTCGGCTGGTTGCTCCATCGCACCTGGGGCGGGCTGGTGGCGGGCCTGCTGTTCATCCTGCCCTCGCTGGTGATCCTGCTGGCACTCTCCTATCTATATGTCGCCTACGGCCACCTGCCCGCGGTAGCCGCGTTTTTCTTCGGCATCAAACCCGCCGTGGTGGCCATCGTGGCGTTCGCGGCCTGGCGCATCGGTGGGCGCGTGATTCGCAACGCCGTGCTTGCGGGCATTGCCATTGCCGCCTTCCTGGCACTGGCGGTTTTCAGTGTGCCGTTCCCGCTGGTGGTGTTCGGTGCGGCGCTGCTGGGCTGGCTGGGCGCGAAGCTCTCACCCGCGAGCTTTGAAGTGCAATCCCACGAGGTGGCCGCATCGCCGGAAAGCGCCGCCGTCATCGACGATCACAGTTTGACGCCGGCGCACGCGACATTTTCCTGGCGCAGGACATTGTGGGTGCTGGGGGTAGGGCTGCTGCTTTGGGTGGCGGTCATGTCGTTGCTGGTTCAACTGCAGGGTCGCTCCGGCACGTTGCCGCAGATGGCTGGCTTCTTCAGCAAGGCGGCACTGGTCACCTTCGGCGGCGCCTACGCCGTTCTGCCCTACGTCAACCAGGGCGCGGTGGAGCAACATCACTGGCTCAGCGCCTCGCAGATGATCGATGGTCTCGCCCTCGGTGAAACCACGCCTGGGCCGCTCATCATGGTGGTGACTTTCGTCGGATTCGTGGGCGGCTGGACCCATGCCGCTACGCAGGGGCTGACTCCCGGCATCGCCGGGTTGCTCGGTGGTCTTGTAGTCACGTTCTTCACCTTCCTGCCGTCGTTCGTGTTCATCTTCGCCGGCGCCCCGTTGGTCGAAGCCACACGCGGCCTGCGCCACTTCACCGCCCCACTGACGGCGGTGACCGCCGCCGTGGTCGGCGTCATCCTCAACCTCGCCGTATTCTTCGCCATGCACGTATGCTTTCCGGCGGGAATGATGCAAACGCCGGACTGGATCTCGTTGGCCATCGCTGCAGCCGCCGCGCTTGCGTTGTTTCGTTTCCGGCTCGGCGTCATACCGGTGATCCTGGCCGCAGGATTCCTGGGTGTGATCCTGCGGCTGGGGCTGGCCAGCGCCTCGTAGTGCGCGACATCTGGAGCCTCATCTGCGCGCGCCGTGGACGGACGATGCGGCTGCGGTCATGATTCTGCCGCGATGGGCAGTACAGGGAAGGAAAACTCGGCACAACGTCTGAGCTTCGACGGCTTTGTGCTCGATCTCACGCGCGGCTGCCTGATGCGCGACGGGCGCGAGATCGCGTTGCGACCCAAGACCATTGCATTGTTGCAGTACCTGGTCGAACGGCCAGGCCAGCTCATCTCCAAGGACGATTTGCTCGACGCCATCTGGCCGAATCTCGTCGTCACCGAAGGCAACCTGGTGCAGGGCATCGCCGAGTTGCGCAAGGCGCTCGCGGAGACGGGCCGCGAGTACATCACCACGGTGTCGCGCCGTGGCTATCGCTTCGAAGTCCCGGTGAGCACGCCGGTCAAACACGCGCCGCGCTGGCGCTGGAAATACGGTCTGGTCGCGACGCTGGCCGTGGCCATCATTTTCATGGCGCTATGGTTCGGTCTTTCGGCCCGGCGAACCGGTGCTGTCCACGCAGGGTCTCGATGCGCGGCCCGCCATCGCCGTGCTTCCATTCCAGAACCAGAGCGACGATGCGGCGCGCGAGTACCTCGCCGACGGTTTCACCCAGGACGTCATCAATTCGCTCGGCCGCTTTTCGGCGCTCACCGTCATGTCATGGAATGCCGTGGCTGGCTACAAGGGCGCGCGGGCGCCGCCGGCCGATATCGCACGCTCACTCGCGGTGCGCTACCAGGTCGAGGGCAGTGTGCGATACACGGCTGATCGTGTGCGCGTCAGTGCGCAGCTCGTGGACGAGCGCGGCCGGGTGTTGTGGTCGGCGGGTTACGAGGAAGCGCCGGCGGTTGCCATCCAGCTGCAGGACCGGATCACGCGTGAAGTCGTGGGCGCGCTGGCGATTCGTGTCACCCAGCTCGAGCTGCAACGACTGGCCGGCAAGCCGACTTCGAGTTTCGATGCCTACGATTGCGTGCTGCGCGCACGACCGGCGCTGCAGCGCCCGACACGCGCAGGCATCGTCGAAGCGCGGACCCTGTTGCGCCGGGCCGTCGAGCTCGATCCGGGTTACGCGGCGGCGCATTCGGCGCTGGGTGAAACTTTTCATGTGGCCGTGTCGATGGGTTGGGCGGAGTCGCCCGACACGTACTGGAATCGCGTGGTGGACGAAGCCAATGAAGCGCTCCGGCTCGATGCCTCGGACACGAGGGCGCGAATTCTGCTCGGCCGCAAGTACATCGCCTACAATCAGTTCGCCGAGGCGCAGCTGGAGATCGATCGCGCGATAGCGATCAACCCAAGCGACGCCGATGCGCTTGCGGGTCGCGGCAATATTCTCGTATGGCTGGGGAAGACCGACGACGCCATCAGCGCGCTCGAGGTCGCGCAGCGCATCGATCCGGAGCTCAATGCTTTCGATCGCTTCGCGCTGAGCCTGGCGTATTACCTCAAGCACCGTTACGCGGAATCCATAGAGCAGGCCGAGCTGAACCTGCAACGCAATGCGGATGCGCGCTTCAACCACGCGGTGCTCGCGGCCGCATTTGCGCAGGCGGGGCGGCGCGATGAAGCCGCACGCGCGGTCGAAAAACTGCGCCGCACAGATCCGACTTTCGATGGCACCAACTTCGGCAACAAGTTTCTGGAGGCGGGCGACCTCGCGCATCTGCGCCAGGGGCTGGAGAAGGCAGGGCTCTATTCGCCCGCGGGCTGAGTTCGGGGCAGCAACGCGCGGTTTTGATTGGCGCGTTCGATGCTGTCCGCCAGATCCTTGCGAAAGACCTCCGGGCCGATTGACTTGCCGAACAGATACAGCCGACCGTCGCTGATCAACCAGTACTCGGGATTGGCCTCATGCAGCTCGCCGCGTGCCAGCGCGACCGCGCAGAAGTTGGCGAACTGCGGTGCATAGCGCACGGGGTCGGCCTTGAACAGCTCCCGGTGCTCGGCGCTTGCGAATCGCCACAGATGTTCATCCCATTGATACTCGAATCGCGACATCCCCGGTGTCGCTCGTTGCAGGGTGAAATATGCCACCGGGTCGTAGCCCTTGATGGCGAGTGAGGGTGACGGCGCGCCCGCCAGCCCTGCGGCGGCAAACATCGCGGTGAGCAGCACGCTGAACGCAGCGGCCAGCACCCGGAGGGGACGCGAGATCCATGGCATGGCCATAAAAATAGCGCAGCGACGTGCGTAGCGCGAAGGTTCTGGACGATTTCAGCGTAATTTCATCGTTTCCTGGGGATTCGGCGGCGGCTCGCAGGCTTAATCGCCAAAAGTTACCGTCCTGACTTCGAAAGGGAGAAGCCATGAAGAAGATCCTGTTGCATTGCGCCGCCGCTGCGTACCTGCTGGCGGGAGTCGCCGTCGCCCGCGCTGATGTCATCATCGACTGGAATACCCGTGCCGACGCCATCGCGGCCGAGAAAAAGCTGCCGGGGCCGGTGCACGGCCGTGGCCTCGCGCTCATGCACGTGGCCATGTTCGAAGCGCTCAATGCCATTGACGGGCGTTACGCCGCCTATCGCCTCAAGCTGGTCGCCGATCGGAATACCTCGCGCGAGGCGGCGGCCGCGGCCGCGGGACACGCGGTGTTCGTGACACTGCATCCAGATCAACGCGCGAGCCTCGATGCGCTGCTGGCCGCACAGCTGGCCAAGGTGCCCGAGGGGCCCCCGAAGGAGCGCGGGCTCATCCTGGGACGCAAGGCCGCGGCAGAGCTGCTCGAGTTGCGCACCGACGATGGCTTCACCGCACCCGAGACCTGGCGGCCCATGACTCAACCCGGCGTCTACGTGTCCACAATGATTGCCGTGAACAGTACGGTTGGGGCGTGGAGCCCGTGGGTGATGGCCAGCCCCGCCCAGTTCCGGCCCGTACCACCGCCGTCGCTAAACTCGGAAACCTGGACCCGCGATCTCAATGAAATTCGCGCCATCGGTGCGCTCAACAGCACCGTGCGCAGCGCCGAACAAACTACCGTGGGCAAATTCTGGCTGGTCACCGGTGCGCGGGCCTGGAATCCGATGGTGGCGCAGGTGGCAGGGGCACGTCGCATGGATCTGCTCGATTGCGCGAGGTTGTTCGCGCTCACCTCGCTCGCCGGCATGGACGCATACATCGCCGTATTCGAGGCCAAGTACCACTACAACTTCTGGCGGCCGGTGACCGCCATTCGCAATGCCGACAACGCCGGTTGGCTGCCGCTGGGTGAAACGCCCATGCACCCGGAATATCCCTGCGCCCATTGCATCACCTCGTCGGCCGTGGCCGCGGTATTGCGCGGCATAGTCGGCGAAGAGATCGGCACGTTAACTTTGACCAGCTCGACAGCCCCCGGCGTGACGCGCTCCTGGACGCGGCTCGATGACTACGTGGATGAGGTGTCAAACGCGCGAATTTGGGCGGGTTTTCACTATCGATTCTCCACCGACATCGGCAAGGACATGGGTCGGAAGATCGGCGAGCTCACGGTGAGCACGCAGCTGCGTCCGCGGCGCTAGCGCAGATCAGGGTGGCGCGGGTAGCCTGAGGACCACGCCGCCCTTGATCACCAGCTCAACATTCTGCAGCAAGCTGATGTCGACGAGCGGATTGCCGCGCACGGCGATGAGGTCGCCGAACTTGCCGGCTTCGAGGGTGCCGATACTGTCCTCGAGTCCCATGAATCGTGCAGCCACCGAGGTCGCGGACTGGATGGCCTGCATCGGCGTCATGCCACGCTTGACCATGATGGGAAACTGGCGCGCGTTCAGGCCATGGGGAAAGACACCCGCGTCGGTGGCGTACACGATGGGTACACCGGCCTTCGCCGCCTTGGTGAACGCCTGTCGCTGGATCTCCGTGGTCTCGACGTTCTTGCGCAGGAATTCCTCGGGCCAGTTTGCCCGGCGCCCCTCGGTGTCGATGTAGTCGCCGTTGTACACGTCCATGGCCAGCGCCACATTGCCGCGTTTCAGGGCGAGGGTGATGCCGGCATCATCCAGATACGAGGCGTGTTCGATGGTGTCGGCGCCGGCTTCCATGGCCATGCGAATCGACTCCGCGCCATGCGCATGCGCGGCCACTTTTTTGCCCGCCGCATGCGCCACCTTGACCACCACGTCGATTTCCTCGCGCGACATTTCGGGTGCGCCGGGCACGCCACCGTAGGCGAGCACCGCGCCGGAGGCGATCACCTTGAGCAGGTCCGAGCCGCTGGCCAGCAGCACCTCGGCGCGATCGTGGAATTGCTGCGCGCCCTGCGCCACGCCGAAGTGAAATCGCGAATTGTCCTCGGGCTCCTGGTAATCCGGCACGAACAGGTCGCCACCGCCATGGGGAATGGTGAGGTAGGGTCCGCTCACCTGCATGCGCGGGCCGAGTACCTCGCCGCGGTTGATCGCGTCGCGCAACAGCACATCGGTGCCCGCGACGTAGGTACCAACATTGCGAACCGAGGTGAAACCCGCCAGCACCGTGGCCGCGGCGTTTTCGTGGGACTGTTGCAGCGTCTCCTCGAGAGGCCGCGTGAAATACACCCGCAGATCCGCGGTGTCCTCCGGCCGGTCCGTGAGATGCGTGTGCATGTCGATGAGGCCCGGCAGGCAGGTGTAGTCGCTGAGATCGAGCACCGGCACCAGTGCCGCGGACGCATCGCTCCGGCTCGCGTCGGCCTTCACACTCTTGATGCGGCCATCGCGAATCACCACCAGCGCATCGATTTGCGCCAGCGTTGCGACCCCGTCGATCAGCAGACCGCAACGGATGGCGAGAGTGCCGCTGTCGGGCGTAAATGGCACCTCGCGCACGGCAATATTCGTGTGCTCCGCCATGGGCGCGACCATGCAACCGCTCGAGCAGGCGGCGGCTGCCAACAGGATGAAGTGCCGGCAGGTCACGCGAGCGGAATGAATTCCTGGTTGTCGAAGTCCGGCAGCTTCATGCGGCCGGCGCGCCAGTCGGCCTTGGCCTGTTCGATTCTTTCTTGCGATGAGGATACGAAGTTCCATTCGATGAAGCGTTCACCGACCGGCTCGCCACCGAGCGCCATCACGGTTGACGGCGCGAGTGCCGTGATCGAGGTGTCTTCCCCGCTGTCGAACACCAGCATCTGGCCGGCGCCGAAGCGGTGGCCTCTTGATTCGATCTCACCGGCGGCAACGTACAGGGCGCGCTCCGGAAATTCGTCGGGCAGGGCGACACGGGCACCCGGTGCGAGCTCCCAGTGCGCGTAGAACAGCGGGGAATGCGTGACAACGCCGGCGGTCAGGCCAAAGGCGGTGCCAGCCAGCAGACGGGTACAGGCGCCGTCTGCTTCGTGCAGGGGAAGCGACTCGGCGCCAAAGTGACCAAATGAAGGCTGCGTCTCTTCATGTTCCTTCGGCAGTGCGACCCACGCCTGGATGCCGTGCATCGGACCGCCCTCGGCACGGGCCTTTTCGAAACGCTCGGAATGGGTGATGCCGCGGCCGGCGATCATCCAGTTGACCTCGCTGGGCTGGATGGCCTGCTGCACACCGACGCTGTCGCGATGCATGATCTCGCCGGCGAACAGATAGGTCACCGTGGCGAGGCCGATGTGCGGGTGCGGGCGGACGTCGACGGATTTGGGAATTCCCGCCGCGAAAGTCACCGGGCCGATGTGGTCGAAGAAAATGAACGGTCCGACCATGTGCCGGCGCGTGTATGGCAACACGCGCCCGACTTCGAACCCGCCCAGGTCGCGGCGCCGCTGGTCGATGACTTCCATCCTGCAGCGTTTACCAGACTGGCGCCTCGCTTAGCAAGGAACGCTGGGGACACTCCCCATTTCCTAGCAAAAGGGGACGCACCTCGACTCACTAAAGTTTGTCAGTCGAATTCGAGGTGCGCTCCCTTTTGCCCGCGTAACGACTTCACAACGATTTGAGGAATTCCGTCAGCGCAAATCTCTCGCCGCTGGTGAGCCCCAGCGAAAAATGCGAGTTGTAGTGGTTGACGACCGCGTTCAGCGTCGGGAACCTGCCGTCGTGGTAGAAGCCGCCGGTGGTGTGGGTCCACAGGCCGCGCAGCGGCGTGGTGCGATAACGACCGTCGGGGGCGCGACTCGCCTGGAATTCGTCGATGCCGATCTCGGCGCCGGTGTGCATGTTCCAGCCGGGCTCGGTGTAGAGCGGCGGCACGTGGCAGCCACTGCATTTTGCCTTGCCATTGAACAGCACTTCACCGCGCCTTGCGAAAGCAGGGTCGTAACTGCCCCAGGGTGCCTTCGGTACCGGCAGTGACAGCTGGTAGATCTGCAACGCCGGCAGCAGGGCCGTGATGCGATCTTCATCAGCCTGCACGTGCCCGGATCCGGCGCGCGCTGCCACCGGAAATCGTGTGGCGTCGTCGAGCCGCGGATCGAAGAAGGTCCCCTGGCCGTGCATCTCCAGGTTCGCGACGAAGGCATTCCAATGCGAGATGCCGCCCCAGCCGGTCCAGGTGTGCAGGTTCACGCCCGCCAGACCGAACGCCGGCGGGATCAGCACCGATGCGGACTTGCCGTCGGGTCGGAATGCCTTGCCATCGACGAACAGCGAGGCGTCGAAGCGCCCGGGTCCCCAGGAATTGAGTACCTTGCGCACGGTAGCCACGTCGGTGCCGAGCAGCTCCGCCACCGGTTCGAGCCGCGGAGCCAACGCCACGATGGCGCCCACGTTGAGATCGCGGTTGGCCCAGCCGTCACGCCGGTGGCCGATGCCCTTCGCGAACGAATTGTCGACGGTTGAATGACAGAACGCACACTGGATGCCCATCGAGGTGATGGCGCCTTTCTCATCGAAGAAGCCGGTCACGCCCACCACCGCGTTGAGCTTCATCAGTGTGAGCGTTGTCTTTGGATCCCCGAGGTCGACCTCGCGGCGCGCGAGCGCACCCTTCAGCCAGTGCGGCAGCGCTTCGACGTCCACCTTCAGTCCTACACTGAGCGCCACCTTGGGCGATACACCCGGGCCCACACCGCCGTTGGCGGCGCCGGCGATGGCCTCGTGCAGGCCAATGCCGTCACCCCAGAACGCCTCATCGCCGAAGGTCGCAAAACGAAATGTCTCGCGGCCTTCGCGCACTTGTTTGAGTGCGTGAAACTCCGTGGTGAAATCCCTGGAAAAATCCCCGGGACGATCCGTCGCTCCCGTGACTGCCGAGAGCAGGGCGGCAGTGGCCGCAGCAAAAATTCGCGTCTTCATGGCGCGCATCCCCTGTCGATATGTTTGGCTCCCGCCAACAAAATGCGCACCCGGCCGGAAATGTTCCGCAGACGTTGACCGTATGACCGTGCGCATGCACCCTGACGACCGGCCTAACCACCAATGTTGTCAGGGCGTTTCACTTACACCGACGCCGGAGTCCTACATGCACTCGAGTGCGCGCTCCATCAAGCACAGCTCGTTCGTCATCGAGCGGCGCCTGGATCACGACCCGTCGCTGGTGTACCGCGCCTGGATCGATCCGGATGTGAAGTCGCGGTGGTTTACCGGACCGGTGGACAAGTGGCAGGAAGAGATACGCGAGATGGACGTGCGCGTAGGCGGACGCGACCGGTTGATCGGGAAGTTCCTGGACGGCTCCGAATCGCGCTTCGAATCACAGTACCTGGATGTCGTGCCGGAGCGCCGCCTGGTGTACACGTACGACATGTACTGGCAGGGAAAAAAGATCTCGGTGTCGCTTGCGAGCGTGGAGTTCGTGCTGGCCGGCAAGGGAACGAAACTGGTGCTCACCGAGCAGCACGCCTTTCTGGATGGCTTCGAGGATGGCGGCAGCCGCGAGCGCGGCACGCGCGTGCTGATCGACAATCTCGGCGTGGCACTCGCCGGTGGCGACGCGCGGCGCTCATGACGCACGTTCGAAATGTGGGCGCAGTTGTATTGATCATCGCCTGCGCCACAACGCTGTTGTATTGGGCAGGCTCTGATAAAACATTGACAACGAAGCCAGTCGACACAAGTTCGGCGCTCGAAGAGACACCGGATTTCAAACCAAGCTCGATCGACCCAAACGAACTCAATGCGCGAGCGAAAAATCAGGACGATGAGAGTCGCGGCTCGCAGATTACTGGGCGTACGCTGGATGCATCGACATCCGAGCTCGACGCAATCCCTAAATCGAACCTGGGGAGCGTGGCGGGCCAGAGTAACGCGCCGAAAAACAGAGTTTCAGTGACGACACAGCTGGAATTGAGATTTGCAGAAGAGGCGGTCGGTCGGCCATTTCCAGTTTCGCCTGTAACCGCCAGGACGTGTAGCGATCCAAGAACTGCGCCCTACACACGGTGCGAGGACGTAATGTCCTCGCTCAAGAAGTTTTCAGAAGAAGAGCGAGATCTCACATGGGCGCGCGAGTCGGAGGAGCGCCTGGAAGCAGCTATTGAAGACGAACAACCCGGCGAATATTCGATCCTTGCCCTTGAATGCCGGACTACGCGATGTGCCTTAGAAATCACAACTGTCCAGGACCCCTATCGGGGTGACACCGTGAGCGATGGTAATTTTCGACGCAACCTGTTGCCAGGAGCAGCTGTTTGGACAAGTGTGCGTGACGAAAGCGGCCAACGTGTCTATTCAACGTTGATGATATTTGCCAGGCATAGCGCCATTAAAAATGGTCGGCTCCCGGAATAGCCCGCGATCACACCGCCACTGACGTTCCAGCTGGAACGTGCTTCGGCCGCCTTGCACGTTGCAAGAGCACCTCGACGCCGAGACTGTAGTCCATCCGCTCGCCTCTCCAGCGTGTTTCCGCGGAGTGCATTGCTACTGGCAGCCGCTTCCAGTCTCCGAGGGGCTGTGTGTAGCCGGGCGAGAAGCTGTCGATGGCTGCGCCCTTCGGCGCGACGAATCTGAATGCACCGTCGTCGAGGATCTCGATGTGAAAGCCGCCTTCGTGCACAGCGCGGTGGTGGAAGCGGCATAGCGAGACGAGATTGGTGGGCTTGGTTTCCCCGCCGTTGGCCCAGTGCTGGACATGGTGAAAATCGATGTAGCGCGCATTCGCGCAGCCGGGAAAGCGACAACCCTTGTCGCGGGCATTCAGGAGGCGTCGAAGAGGGGCAGAAATAGTGCGTGTCTTGCGGCCCACATTGAGTGGCTCACCGTCATCGTCTTCGATGAGAGCGACGACGCAGGCGTCGCAGGAGAGCCGGCGGGCGGTTTCCGCGGCCATGGAAGGGCCGTGCTCGAATTCGCAGCAACCCGCGGACCGGTTCCGCAAGGTCTCCGCGGCCACATGCACGATGATCTGCTGGCGGTCGGTGCCGGGCGCTTCCATGACACCGTGCGCCAGGAAGCTCTCGGCCACCCTCGCGAGCGCGTCCGCGCGGCGCGCGCTGAAGGGAACTGGCTCCGAAGACGTTCCAGCTGGAACGTCCTCCACGGCAAGGTCGAGCGCTTTCAAGATCAGCGCACCGGCTTCCGCCGGCAGCCGGCAAGTCAAGACGAGCGAGCCCTCGTCGTCGTAGCGAAAGCTGACGCATCGGTTCTGCTGCTGACGGGCCTCGCGCGACAGCTCCTCGGCGTCCTGGCAGCGGCGATACGCGCGAACGAGGTTTTCAACATGCTGCGCGGTGCCATGCTCGGCGATCATCAGCAGGTAGTCTTCGTTCTCGGTGTTTCCGACTCGCGTGATCTCCCGCGCCTTGGAGTAGCTCAGATTCCCACGCGCCATCGCGGCGGAAACCTTCGGCAGATTCTCGAGCGCCCGTGCGACGCGTACTTTCTCCCGCGCAGCGCCCATGGCTATCCCGCACTTCCAGTTCAGCCAATGAGCACACGACTGGGTTGCACTGTCCGACCAACCATTGCGCCGATCAAACTCGGCGATCAACAACAACCAGCGATGCTGTGCGGAGTTGAGGTGGCCGGCCAGGGTGCAGATATCGGCTGCAAGCTCGTCGATTGAACGCATTGGCAACTCCCGAATTGGCGGGACTGTGAATGCGTACAGTATACGCGCGGTGTGGAGTCAATGCATCGCCAAAACGCTATTTTTTTCGGCGAAATCCAGCGTGGCGCACGGGAAATGTAGTTAGGCTGCGCCGCCTACTAACTCAGGACACTACGGATACAGCGAGCCCACGTAGGCCGCGAGAGCCACCATGTCCGCAAGCTCGAGCTTCTCGACCGTCGGCGCCATCTGCGTGGCGGCCTCGCCTCTGCGGTCGCCATTCTTGTACGCGAGCAGCTGCCGCAGCAGATAGGTGGGGGAGCGGCCGGCGATCGGCGGAACCTTATCGGTGCCCTTGAGGTTCGCGAGGTGGCAGGTCGCGCAGATCTGCGTCTTGCTGGTCTTGTCCAGATCCTGTCCGGTGGTCGCCAGCCGCTTGCCGCGCGCCATCGAGCCGGGCGGCGCGTAGGCGGTGTATTGCATGCGGTCGTCGCGACGTTGATGTCGGGTGATGTCCGGCGCGACTTCGAGCAGGCGTTCGTCGAGATCCTCGGTGCCGTTGACTTCCTTGTAGACCCAGTCGGAAGGTTCCGCGCGCGGAATGTTGATGCCCTCGACCACCCACACCCGTCGGCCTAACTTCTGCTGCGAAAAATACCTGGCGGTCGCGTCGATCTCCTCGTCGGTCATGGCCGCGGCGACTGCCTGCATGCCGCGGGCCGGCTCATAGGCCGCGGGACCAATGGCGGGACGTTTGCCGCTGCGGAAATCGCGCAGCTGCTCCTTTATATACGCCTCGGGGAGTCCTGCCAGCGCGGAATTCTCGGGGCGGCCCTGGCCCGTGGGGGTGTGGCAGAACGCGCAGGCGATGATCTTCGGCTTGCGCCCCTTGGCGACGATCTCCGGCATCGAAATGTGGGAACCCGGCTGCCAGTCGGGCGCATTGAACTGATCGTTGATGCGCGCCAACGTGTACTTCTGGTCGCTGTCGGGGATGCCGAGCAGTTCGACATCGTCGAGCTTGGGCGGCGACTTCGGCGGGTTCTTCTGGAGACGAATCGCTTCCTCATCGATCGGAAAGAGCCATTCGGGGTAAGGAATTTTCGGTTCCGCCGCGGGCCTGGTGGCGTTCTGTGTGGCTGCGGGACCTGCGAGCAGCGCACAGCACGCGCCGAGTGCGACGAGGCGATATCCGGTCAAAGTCGTTCCCCCGATGCCACGGGGCGCAGCATACCAATCCGCGGCCCGGGCCGTGAGATAGTGAAATCCATGCCACGCCGCACCCCCAAACCCGGGCCACGTCTCGGGCGCCGCGCCCTGCCCATCGCCACCGTCGCGCTGGCTCGCTTCCTCATCGGCAAGGTGCTGGTTCATGCCACGCCGCTCGGACGCCTGGCGGGGCGCATCGTCGAGACCGAAGCCTATCCGCCCGGGGATCCCACCGGGTACGCGCGTCCCGGCCTAACTACCAGCAACGCACCACTGTTCGGGCCACGCGGTTGCGCTTACGTGCGCATGGTGTACGGCAGCTGCCTCACGATCAATCTCGCGGCAGAGGAGCAGGGTGTGGGCGCGGCGGTGTTGATCCGTGCCCTCGAGCCCACCGAAGGACTGGAGTGGATGCAGCGGAACTGTCCGGCGGTGCGGGTCGCCGACCTCACGCGCGGACCGGGCCGGCTATGCGCAGCGCTGGGAATCGGGCGCGAATTGTCGGGGGTGGACCTGTGCAGCAGCGATCAGCTGTGGCTGGAGCGCGGTAGCGCGCCTTCCGGAATTCGCGTCAGCACCCGCATCGGCCTGTCGCGCGATCAGCATCTGCGTCGCAGATTCCTCGAGCGCGGCAGTCCATTTGTCAGCGTTCCTCCATAATGGCGGCCATGCGAACAGCTCTAGTCAGCGTGTTGCTGGCGCTCACCGCCTCGTCGGGATTTGCACAGAGCGGCCAGCCCACCGAGGCCAACTTCCGCAAATCGCTCGGCATCGGGCCGGAGGTGCGTCTCGACTATCGCAACCTCGAGTGCCAGCCGGTGAACTTCGGCGGATTCGTCGCCGACATGCGCAAGCCCAACGCGCATGCCGACGTGGATCGCGCCGCCGATGGCCG